>NZ_LMJF01000012.1 GCF_001429785.1 Lysobacter sp. Root916
GACGCCGAGCAGCCGCGCCCGGTCTGGCTGCGCGATGGTGGCACCCTGGTGCTGTGGCTTCTACCGATATCAAAAGAAGGCTAAGGGGCGAGAGACGCTACTTGCTGTCAGCGATGAGATCAGGGCTCCGGCGGCGCACGCAACATCGGCTTGACCAGCATCGCGATGCCCGCCAGCAACAGCAGCACGCCCGTTCCCAGGGTCCAGTAAGCGCCGTGGTTGCCGGGCGCCATATGACTGTTCCAATAGGCGCCGCCCGCGCCGAACACCACCAGTACCGCGCCGAAGCCGAAGCTGCCCAGGCCGAGCAGCAACGCCAGCCACACCGGCAGGCGCAGGAACACCATGCCCCATGCGGCCAGCACCAGCACTGCGTAGGCCATGATCGCTCCCTATCGCCGACCGCCCTAAGTTAGCGGCAGCGCGGTCCGCCAACAATGCGCGACAGGGCCTGCCGCTCGGTGTCGGCGCAATGGCCGGCATACGCCCAGCCGGCACCGGTCGGGCCCCAGAGCCGGGGCTCGGCCGCCGCCCCGTACAATGCGCGCCATGACCGCCGCCACCGCCATTCCCGCCGCGCAACTGCGTCTGTCCGTCGCCCCGATGATGGACTGGACCGACACCCAGTGCCGGGTCTTCCACCGCGCGCTGGCGCCGCATGCGCGGCTGTATACCGAGATGGTCCACGCCAATGCGGTGATCCACGGCGATCGCGACCGTTTGCTGGCGATGGATCCGGTCGAGCATCCGGTGGCGCTGCAGTTGGGCGGCAGCGAGCCGGCGCTGCTGGCGCAGGCGGCGCGGATCGGCGCCGAGCGCGGGTTCGACGAGATCAATCTCAACTGCGGCTGTCCCTCCGACCGCGTCCAGGCCGGGCGGTTCGGCGCCTGCCTGATGCGGGAGCCGGCGCTGGTGGCCGATTCGGTCGCGGCCATGGTCGCGGCTTGCGACGTGCCGGTGACGGTGAAGTGCCGGCTCGGGGTCGACGACGACCAGCATTACGAGGTGTTCCTGGCCTTCATCGAGCGCGTCGCCGCGGCCGGCTGCGGCATGTTCGTGGTGCATGCGCGCAATGCCTGGCTCAAGGGGCTGTCGCCGAAGGAAAACCGCGAAGTGCCGCCGCTGCGCTACGACTGGGCCTACCGACTGAAGCAGGACCATCCTGAGCTGCAGGTGATCGTCAACGGCGGCATCGCCAGCCAGGCCGACGCGACCGCGCACCTGGCCCACAGCGACGGCGCCATGCTCGGCCGCGCCGCCTATCACGATCCCTATTTGCTGCATCGGCTGGACGTGGCCTGGTTCGGCGGGGAGCTGCGCAGCCGCGCCGAGCTGCTGCGCGGGCTGCGGCCCTATGTCGAAGGCCAGCTCGCGCGCGGGGTCGCGCTCAAGCACATCACCCGCCATGTGCTCGGCCTGTTCCACGGCGAGCGCGGCGGGCGCGCGTTCCGGCAAGTGCTCAGCGAGGGCGCGCACCGGCCCGGCGCGGACTGGTCGTTGGTGGAACGCGCGCTGGCGCTGACCGAAGCGCGGGCCGACGCGGCATGATCGGTCGCGATCGCGAGGCCTTCCTGGCGATCGCGCGCGACTGCGTGCCGGACTTCGGGCCGGCCACCGCGCGCGCCGCCTTCCTGGTCGCGCCCGACGGCTTCGCGCGCGCCGAGCAGTCGGCCGGCGACAACCGCTACATGGCTGCGGCCGAGGGCTTCGATCCGGGCCTGGCCAGCGCCCAGCACCGCGAGCTGCAGCGCGCGCTGTCGGCGCTGCTGCCGACCGTGTGTTTCGCCGGCGACCCGGACACGCCCGACGCGCTGTTCCCCAACAACGTCTACGCGACCGCGCCCGGCCGCACCCTGATCGGGCGCATGCGCCACCCGGTGCGCCAGCGCGAGGCCGCGCGCGCCGACATCCGGGCTTTTTTCCGCGAGGTGCTGGGCTACACCGAGATCGACCTCTCGACCCAGCCGCACCCCTGCGAGCTCACCGGCGCGCTGGTGATCGACCGCGCGCGCGGGCTGGGCTACTGCGGTCTGTCCGAGCGCTGCGACGCCGAGGGCGCGCGTCTGATGCACGAGGCCCTGGGCCTGCGCGCGACCCTGCTGTTCGACCTGGCGCCCGGCGAATACCACACCAACGTGGTGTTGGCGGTGCTGGCCGGCCGCGCCGCCCTGATCTGCCCGGGCGGCTTCGCCGACCCGGCCGCGGCCGCCGCGATCGCCGAGGTGTATGCGCCGCATGCGATCGAACTGAGCCCGGCCGAGCACGCCGCCTTCGCCGGCAACGCGATCGCGCTGTCGCCGGACCGGGTCTGGATGAGCACGCGCGCGGCCGAGGCCCTGAGCGCGGCCAGCCGGGCCGGGCTGGAGCGCGCCGGCTTCGCCGTGGCCGCGGTCGCGCTGGACGCGATCGAAGCCGGCGGCGGCTCGCTGCGCTGCTGCGTGGGCGAGATCTACTGAGGCCGTTGACCACGATGTCATCGCCGCGGGGCAAGTGCGGCGGTCGCGGCCCTCGAATTCCAGTACCGGACGGTTTCGCCGACGCTCCGCGCCATTGCTCGCAAGTACGGGCCTGAATGGTGGCTGGGAGGTAAAGAAAAAGTTCAGACCGGATTCACCGCTCCGTTTCGAGAATGCCACCTCATCCAGCGCCCGTGCGCTATTGTTCCGTCACGTTGTCCTGCCGAGTCCCCATGAAGATCCTGTCCGCCCGAGTCATGGCTACGCTGCTGCTCGCCGCTACCGCGGTCGGGGCGGGCGACGCCTGGGCGCAGGACCGGGGCGGTCGCGGCCAGGGTCAGGGCCAGGAGCGGCGCGACCGCGACGACGGCCATGACCGGCACGAAGGCCATCGCGCGTTGTCCGATGCTGTGCGCCGCGTCGAACGCGAAAGCGGCGGCGGCCAGGTCCTGAGCGCCGAGCGCGTGCCGTTCGACGGCCGCGACGTCAATCGGGTCAAGGTCGTCGATCCCAGCGGTCGGGTCCGGATCTACATGGACGACCCGCAGCAGGGCCGCGAACGGCGCGACGACGGCGGCCGTACACGCGGCGACGACAACGACAACGACTAACCTCTGGCGTAGAGGTCGCGCCCTCCGGCGCGGTCGACTGATAAGGGAGTGCCCATGCGAATTCTGTTGGTCGAAGACGAAGCACCGCTGCGCGAGACTCTGGCCGCGCGCCTGAAGCGGGAAGGCTTCGCTGTGGATGCCGCCCAGGACGGCGAGGAAGGCCTGTACATGGGCCGCGAAGTCCCGTTCGACCTGGGCATCATCGACCTCGGCCTGCCCAAGATGTCGGGCATGGAGCTGATCAAGGCCCTGCGCGACGAAGGCAAGAAGTTCCCGGTCCTGATCCTGACCGCTCGTTCGAGCTGGCAGGACAAGGTCGAGGGCCTCAAGCAGGGCGCCGACGACTACCTGGTCAAGCCCTTCCACGTCGAAGAGCTGCTGGCGCGCCTCAACGCGCTGGTGCGCCGCGCCGCGGGCTGGAGCAAGCCGACCCTGGAATGCGGGCCGGTCATGCTGGACCTGGCCGCGCAGACGGTCAGCGTCGCCGGCACCAACGTCGACCTGACCAGCTACGAATACAAGGTGCTGGAGTACTTGATGATGCACGCCGGCGAGCTGGTCTCGAAGGCCGACCTCACCGAGCACATCTACCAGCAGGATTTCGACCGCGACTCCAACGTGCTCGAAGTCTTCATCGGCCGCCTGCGCAAGAAGCTGGACCCGGACGGCGCGATGAAGCCGATCGAGACCGTGCGCGGCCGCGGCTACCGCTTCGCCATTCCGCGCAGCGGGGAGTAAGGACGGGCTTCGTCCGGCCGCGGCCGGGCGAGGACGTCGGGCCGGGCATGCGGGCGGACGCCATTTCCAGCGAACCTAAGCGACCGGGCGCGAACACGATTCGCGCCCGGTTTTCGTTGCTGCGCCAGAGGCCACGGCCATGAGCTGGGGCCAAGCGCGCTCGCTGCGCGCCCGCCAGCTGCTGGCGGCCAGCCTGGGCCTGCTGGCCTTCCTGGCCCTGGCCGGCTACGCCCTGGACCGCGCCTTCCTCGACACCGCCGAGAACAACCTGCGCGAGCGCCTGCACGGCTACGCCCTGGCCTATGCGGCCAAGGGCGACTTCGACCGCAGCGGCGAGTTCGTCGAACCTTATGAGCCGATCGACCCGCGCTTCGATCAGCCCGGCAGCGGTCTGTACGCCGAGTTGGTGCTGCCCAACGGGCATTGGGACTCGCCCTCGGCGCAGGGCCCGCTGCTGCCGGCCGCGTCCATGCTCAAGCCCAGCGAGCGCCGCTTCGAGGGCCCGCTGCCGATCACCGAGATCAACGGCGACGTCGGCGAGGCCTACCGCTACGGCATCGGCCTGACCTGGGCCGCGGGCGGCGATCCGCGCGCCGAGTTCCCGTACACGATCTACATCCTCGAGAACACGACCTCGCTCAGCGGCCAGGTCGCGGTATTCCGCGGCGCCCTGTGGCGCTACCTGGGCGGCGCCGGCTTCATTCTGCTGCTGCTGCAGGCGCTGATCATGCAGTGGAGCCTGCGCCCGCTGCAGCGCGTGATCGACGAGCTCAAGCGCGTGCAGCGCGGCCTGGCCTCGCGCATGAGCGAGCGCCACCCGCGCGAGCTGGAGCCGCTGACCGAGAGCATCAACGCCTTCATCGAGAGCGAGCGCGAGAACCTGGACCGCCAGCGCAACACTCTGGCCGATCTCGCCCACAGCCTGAAGACGCCGCTGGCGGTGCTGCGCGCGCGCCTGGACGACAACGCGCCCGACGGCGAGCTGCGCGAGGACGTGGACCTGCAACTGCGGCGCATGAACGACCTGGTGTCCTACCAGCTCGCGCGCGCGGCCTCGGGCGGCCACGCCCTGTTCGCCGCGCCGGTGGCGATCGAGCCGCATGCCGAGCAGATCGTGCGCGGCTTGGAAAAGGTCTATGCCGGCAAGGGCGTGCTGTGCGAGTTCGACGTCGCGCCCGACGTGCAGTTCCACGGCGAGCCGGGCGACCTGCAGGAGCTGCTGGGCAACCTGCTCGAGAACGCGTTCAAGTGGGCGCATTCGCGCGTGCTGCTGACGGTGACCCCGGGCGAAACCGCGCCCAACCGCCGCCCCGGCCTGTTGCTGGCGGTGGACGACGACGGCCCCGGCATACCGGCGGAGAAGGTCGCCCTGATCCTGCAGCGCGGCGTGCGCGGCGACGAGCGCGTGCACGGCCACGGCATCGGCCTGGCGATCGTGCAGGACCTGGTGCGCGGCTACCGCGGCACCCTGGACGTGGTGCCGTCGGAAGAGCTGGGCGGCGCGAGGTTCGAGGTCAAGCTGCCGCCGGGGCTTTGAGGGGCGGTACGGGTTAAGAGCAAATCCCCCTCGATCCCCCTTTTGCAAAGGGGGAAGACCAGCGGCCGTCGGGCGAGTCGCGATTCCAAATCGAACCGCCTGAGTCCCCCCCTTTGAAAAAGGGGGGGTAGGGGGGATTTGCTGTTGTTGTTGCCGTTGCTCTCGCCCCGATTCCCCACCCCTCAACCAAACGGCGACGCCCCATAGAAGCGCCGCAGCTGCGCCGCGATCTCCGGCATCGCCGCGCGCAGCAGGGCGGGGTCGCTGAAGTGGTACTCGGTCGCGACCGCGAAAAACTCCTCCGGCGCTTCGGCTGCGTAGGGATCGATCAGGGTCTCGCGACCGGAATCGACCTCGTCGACGAAGCCGTCGTACACGCGCTGGAAATCGCGCGCCCACTCGCGCTGCCAGGGGCGCGGCAGCGGCGGGGTGCCGTCGAGCAGACCGTCGAGCGCGTCGAGCTTGTGCGCGATCTCGTGCGCGGCCACGCAGAAGCCCGCGCGCGGGTCCTCGCAGTCGGCCAGCACGTCGGCCCAGGACAGGATCACCGGCCCGGCGTCCCAGGCTTCGCCGATCAGCTCGTCCTGCCATTCGTGGAGCACACCGGCGGCGTCGATGTGGCTGCGATTGACCCGGAACGCATCCGGATAAACGATCAGCTGCGACCAGCCGCGCAGGCCTTCCTCGCCGAACTCCAGCAAGGGCAGGCAGCACAGCATCGCCAGCATGCAGCGTTGGCGATCGTCGAGGCTGAGCTCGCCGATCGGGCTGATGGTCTTCTCGTGCACGAAGCGCGCGACCAGCTCGCGCAGGCGCGCGTCGCGCGGCGCGTCCAGCGCTTGCGCCCACGGCACCGCCGCGCGTGCGTCGCGCCAGAGATCGTCGGCGATGGGCGGCGGGCGCCGCAGACGGCGCAGAAGTTCGAACACGGCGGGCGAGGGCGCGGCGGAGGGAGCGACAGGCTAACCGCAAGCGTTCGCCGACGCACAAACGGACGCGCCAAGAGAGCGAATGGGTGGACTAGGGCAACAGCCAGAGCGCGGCGCGCTCCAGTGGGTCGGGCTTAGCGGAACATGCCCGGCAGGAAGCTATGCCAGCGCGGCGACTGCAGACGGCCGTTGTTGGCGTCGCTGTGCACCGTGGGCTTGGCCTTGGGATCGGTGCGCGTGGGCGCGACCACGGCGCGATTGTTCGCGCGCACCGTGTCCTTCTTCTGCGAGGCGCTTTCCGGGCAGCTTTCGTTCGCGCTCAGCTTGACCTCGCGCGCGGCGACGCTCGCACTGGCGAGGGCGATCAGCAGGCAGAAGCAGATCCGTAGCATGGCGGAATCCTCGTTAGCCCGGATGGGTATCGCCACCGGACAGATCCGGACTATAGCGCGAAACTGTGCGCCCCGTTGCGGCAACCCATGCTGCGTCGCAGCAGGTTCGGACGAACGGTTCGGGCAGACTCCGGACATGAGCCCGCCGCGCCCGCCCCTGACCGCTCCCGCCCTGCGCCGGGCCCTGATCGCCGGCGCCCGCCGGGTGATCGCCGGGCGCGACACTTTGAACAAGATCAACGTGTTCCCGGTCGCCGATGGCGATACCGGCAACAACCTGGCGCACACCCTGGGCAGTTTGCTGAATGGGGCTTTGAGCCGGCGCAGTCGGCATATCGGCGAGCTGCTGCTGCGCATCGGCGACGACGCCATCGACGGCGCGCGCGGCAATTCCGGCGCGATCCTGGCCCAGTTCCTGCACGGGGTGGCCGAGCATGCGCGCGGCCAGCCGGTGCTGGACGCGGCCGCGCTGGCGGCCTCGGTGCGGCACGGCGCCGACAGCGCGCGCGCGGCCCTGGCGCATCCGGTCGAGGGCACCATCCTGAGCGTGATCGGCGCCTTCGCCGACGCCCTGGACGAAGCCGCGCGCGAGGCGAGCGGCGAGGGCGACCCGCGCCCCGGCTTCGCCAGCGCGCTGGCCCGCGCCCGCATCGCCCTGGCGCGCACGCCGCAGCAGATGGCGCTGCTGCAACGCGCCGGCGTGGTCGATGCCGGCGCGCAGGGTTTCGTCGACCTGCTCGAAGGCATCGCCGAGTTCGTCGACGGCGGCCCACGCGCGCTGCGCGTGCATGGCGCGGTGGCGGCCGCCAACGAAGCGCCCAGCGCGAACGAAGGCCATGCGCCGCACGAGGGCGTCGATCCCGAGCGGCGCTGGTGCAGCGAATGCCTGCTGCTGGGCGAAGGTATCGAACGCGATCGCCTGCGCGCCGCGTTGGAAGCGATCGGCGCCGATTCGCTGGTGCTGGCCGGCGGCGGCACGCGCATGCGCGTGCATGCGCACGTCGGCGCGCCGCAGCATCTGTTCGATGCCTGCGCCGCGTTCGGCACGGTCGAGGGCATGAAGGCCGACGACATGCTGTTGCAGCAGCGCAGCGCGGAATCCTCGCAACGCGTGGCGGTGGTGACCGACAGCGCCGCCGACTTGCCCGAGGCCGTGCTGGAGCGCCATGCGCTGCACGTGGTGCCGGTGCGCGTCAGCGTCGACGGCCGCGATTATCTGGACAAGGTCGGTCTGGCCACGGCCGAGTTCTACCGGCGCATGGCCTCCGCCGCCGACCTGCCCAAGACCAGCCAGCCGCCGCCCGGCGATTTCCGGCGGCCCTTCGATTTCCTGCTCGCCCATCATCCGGAAGTGGTGTACGTGGGTTTGTCGCGCGCGGTTTCCGGCACGCTGCAGTCCGGCGAGCAGGCGGCCACGCGCGCCGACCCGCTGCGGGTGCGCGTGTTCGACAGCGTCAACGCCGCCGGCGGCCAGGGCCTGCTGGCCTGGCGCGCGGCCGAGCTGGCCGAGGCCGGCGCCGACCTGCCCGCGATCCTGGCCGAGCTGGAACGGTTGCGCCCGCTGACCCTGACCTGGGCGATGGCGCGCGACATCTCGCACGCGGTGCGTGGCGGCCGTATTCCGGCCTGGGCCGGTCCCGCGGTGCGCTACAGCGGCCTGACCCCGGTGGCGCGGATGAAGGCCGACGGCCGTCTCGGCGTCAGCGGCGGGCTGCTGACGCGGCGCAGCGCGCCGGAGAAGTTCGCGCGCTACGTCGCGCGCCGGCTGCCGCGCGACGCGTCTTGGCGCGCGATCGTCGGCCATTGCGACGCGTACGACGATGGCGCGCGCCTGCTCGAATGCCTGCGCCGCCGCATCGATCTGGCCGAAGCGCACCTGGTCGAAACCGGTCCGGCGATCGGCGCGCACGCCGGACGCGGCGCGCTGCTGGTATCGGTGCAGCCGGCGCCCTGACCCATCCGCGTTGTGATGTCGCAGCGGCGCAAGCCGCGCCCGCGCCCATGCGGCCCCGGTGTAAGTCCCGATGTCGGCACGCTATCGCCACCGCAGGCGTCCAAACCGCAGGCGTTAAAAATGCACCCATGCGGCCAGGCTCGCGCCCCTAGCGAGGTTCGCGGTCGCGGCTTGCGCCGCTCCTACCCCAGGGCCGCGGTACGCATGCGGACGCGGCGCTCGCGCATAATCCGCGTATGCCGTCCCCGTCCCTGACCTCGATCGCTCCGGCGACCTACGCGCTGATCCTCGCCGCCTATTTGATCGGATCGCTGTCCGGCAGCCTGCTGCTGGGGCGCCTGCGCGGCGTGGACATCCGCCAGCTGGGCAGCGGCAACGCCGGCGGCACCAACGCCTTCCGCACCCAGGGCCTGCGCTTCGCCTTGGGCGTGGTGGTCATCGATATCGGCAAGGGCATGCTCGCGGCCTGGCTGGCGCTGCGCTATGCGCCGGTGGCCAGCACCCTGAGCGTGACCGCGCACGGTTATGCGGCCGCGTTCGCGGCCGTGCTCGGCCACGTCTGGCCGCTGTGGCACGGCTTCCGCGGCGGCAAGGGCGCGGCGACCGTGGTCGGCGGCCTGTTGGTGTTGTGGCCGTTCGCCATCCCGGCGCTGCTGATCGTATGGGTCGCGACCCTGGTGCTCAGCGGCTACGTCGGCCTGGCCACCGTGCTGGCGGCGCTGTGCCTGCCGCTGCTGGCCTGGTGGAGCGACGCCGGCGAGCCGCGCCTGTGGTTCGCCTGCGCGGCGGCGCTGCTGATCGTCTACACCCATCGCGGCAATCTCGCGCGCCTGCGCGCGGGCACCGAGTCGCGCTTCGCGCGCGCGCGCCTGCTGCACCGCCTGCGCCGCGGCTGATGGACGAGCGCGCGCTGTTGCAACGATTGATCGCCGGTCCGGCTTCGGGCGACGCGCTCGCGCGCGTGTCCGGACAGACCCGCGCCGCGGTGTGGAAACGCATCGAGGCGCTGCGCGAAGCCGGGGTCGCGATCGAGGCCAAGCCCGGTCGCGGTTACGCGCTCAGCCAACCGCTGGACTTGCTGGACGCCGCTGCGATCGTGGCGGCGCTGCCTGCGCGCGAACGCGCGCGACTGGCCGAGCTCGAAGTGGCCTGGAGCATCGACTCCACCAACAGCGAACTGCTGCGCCGCGCCACGCCCGCGCAGGGCGCGACGGTGCTGCTGGCCGAGCGCCAGACCGGCGGCCGCGGCCGGCGCGGGCGCGAGTGGGCGTCGCCGCTGGCCGCGCATCTCTATCTGTCGCTGTCGCGCGGCTTCGGCGGCGGACTCGCGCGCCTGGGCGGATTGAGCCTGGTCGCCGGCATCGCCGCGGTCGAGGCCCTGCACGGCCTGGGTTACGACGGCGTGCGCCTGAAATGGCCGAACGATCTGGTCGTGCTGGACGCGCGCGGCCTGCGCAAACTCGGCGGCCTGTTGATCGAAGGCGGCGGCGAGCACGCCGGTCCGGCGCGCGCGGTGATCGGCCTGGGGCTCAATGTGCGCATGCCGGCGGCCGCGGCGGCGGCGATCGACCAGCCCTGGTGCGATCTGGCCACGCTCGGCGACGGCACGGCGACCGCGCGCGACGCGGTCGCGGCGGCGCTGCTGGCGCGCCTGCTGCCGGCGCTGGACGAGTTCGACGCCGACGGCCTGGCGCCGTTCCTACCGCGCTACGCGGCCCTGGACGCGCTGGCGGGCGCAGCGATCGCGGTGCACGGCGGCAACGGCCAACGCCAGGACGGCGTCGCGATCGGCCTGGCCGAGGATGGCGCCCTGCGCGTGCGCCTGGACGATGGTTCCCTGCAGAATTTCCACGCCGGCGAAGTCAGCGTGCGGCGCGCGCCTGGAGCGAGCGCATGAGCGCCTGGCTGTTCGATCTCGGCAACACCCGGCTCAAGTGCGCGCCGCTGCAGGCCGACGGCCGCGTCGGCGCCGCGCTGGCCTTGCCGCATCGCGAGGAAGACGTGGCCGCCGCGCTGGCGCAGGCCTTGCCCGCGCGCATCGAGGTCGCCTATCTGGCCAGCGTGGCCGCGCCCGGCCTGCGCTTGGCGGTACTCGACGCGCTCACCACGCGCTGCGCGCGCATCGCGGTCGCGCGCACCCAGGCGCGCCTGGGCGCGGTGCGCATCGCCTACGTCGATCCGCGCAAGCTCGGCGTGGATCGTTTCCTGGCCCTGCTGGGCACCCACGCGCGCGGCGACGGCGCCAGCCTGGTCTGCGGCGTCGGCACCGCCCTGACCGTGGACCTGATTGACGCCGACGGCCTGCACATGGGCGGCCGCATCGCGCCGTCGCCGACCCTGATGCGCGAGGCCTTGCACGCGCGAGCGGCGCAGCTGCCCGAGCAGGGCGGCGACTACGTCGATTTCGCCGCCGACACCGAAGACGCGCTGGCCTCGGGTTGCGACGGCGCCGCGCTGGCCCTGATCGAGCGCAGCCTGGACGCCGCCCAGCAGCGCCTGGGCCAACGCCCGCGCCTGCTGCTGCACGGCGGCGGCGCCGAGGCCCTGCAGCCGCATCTGCCCGAGGCCGTGCCGGCGGCGGGGCTGGTGCTGGACGGGCTGGCGATCTGGGCCGCGGTCGAGCGCGAGGGCGCAGGCGTGGACGGCGTTGCCGCCTGATCCCCGCGCGCGCCCGTCCGGCGGGCGCAGCGTGCTGATGCGCACACTTGCTGCCTAGAATCGACGCGTGATCCGCCTGGAACCCAGCCCATGCTGCTGCGCGCCCTGATCGTCCTGTTGCTGGTGCTGAACCTGGGCGTCGCCGCGTGGTGGTGGTGGCGCGATTCCGCGCCCGCCCCCGTGCCCGCCGCGGCCCCCACCGGTGTCGCACCGCTGCGTCTGTTGAGCGAGACCGCGCCGCGCCCGCGCACGGCCGTCAAACCCGCGCGCGCGCAGGTGGTGCCGGCGGCCGTCGCCAGCGCGCCCGATCCGGCCGTGGCCGCCGCCGCGAACTGAGCATGGCGCATCGCTAGCGCACAGCGCGACGTCGTCCGCTTCGGCGTCGTTGCCATCGGCTCGATACGCACGCGCCGCAGCACACGATGCGCCAGTCGGCGCCAACGCCGCATCGGCGGCCATGTGACGCTCGCGATCGCATTGCGCACGCGCACGCAGCGAATATGACGCGCGTCGCAACGCGCGCGTTCGAGGCCCGTGCGAACTGGGAGCGCGTGCGGCCCAGGGCATAGAATCGCGCCATGCTGGTCCGCGCGCTGCTCGTACTGTTGTTGATGCTCAACCTCGGCGTGACCGCGTGGTGGGGCCTGCGCGCGCCGGTGTCGCCGCCTGCGCCCGATGCGCAGCCGCTGGGCATCGCCCGTCTGCAATTGCTCAGCGAGCGCGATGCGCCGGCCGCGCGCGCGAACGCGCGCCCCGCGATCGGCGCGCCCAGCGCCGCGCTGCGCGATGCCACCGCGACCGTGCCGCCGCCAGCACCCGCCCCGGCATCGCCACCGGCGGATGCCGCGCCCACGTCCACGCCCGAGGCTACCGCGCCCGCGCCCGAACCCGTGGCCGCGCTAGCCAAGAACGCGCGCTGCTACAGCTTCGGTCCGTTCGAGAGCGCCGACCTGGCCGGGTCCGCGCGTCAATACCTGCAACCGCTGGCGCAACGCATCGCGGTGCGTGAGCAACGCGCCGCGCCCGCGCGCGGCTGGCGCGTGCTGCTGCCGCCGCAGCCCTCGCGCGAGCAGGCGCAGGCGGTTGCGCAGCGCATCGCCGCCGCCGGTTTCAACGATTACTTCGTGGTCGCCGACGGCGCCGAAGCCAATGCGATCGCGCTCGGCCGTTACCGCACCGAAGACGCCGCGCGCAAACGCGCGCAAGCCCTTAATGCGGGCGGCTTCGCGGCCCAGGCCGAACCGCTGGGCGACGCCCGCGCCAGCACCTGGCTGGACGTGGTCGCGGGCGAGGGCTTCGATCCCGACGCCGCCCAAGCGGCGATCGCGGTGCAGCGCCGCGGCATCGACTGCGCGAAGCTGCGCTGAGTCGCGGCACGCCTGGGGCATTTCCGGGGCGCATCCGCACCGGAATCCGCCACCCGACGTGCGCACGGGCTAGAATGTCGCCCTTCGCCGGCATAGCTCAGTTGGTAGAGCAACCGCCTTGTAAGCGGTAGGTCGTCAGTTCGATTCTGACTGCCGGCACCAAGGCCCAGGCTTGGTCGTTCCCAAGACAACCTGGCGATGACAGCAAACCTCGCAGTGGCGGGTTTTTTTGTGTCTGGTCGTCCTGGGTCGCCTGCTGCAGCGGCTTAGGGGTGAGGCCAGGCCACCACCACCAGCGTCATTCGCTACGCTGCCTCGCACAGCAAAGGCAAGCCGCCGGCGCGCCCTTCACTCGCGGGAGGCGCGTGCGCGTTTTCCACCCTTGCGTTTCGTGGTCTCGCGACTTTTAGCGAAGTCCGGGAAGGCCTCCGCTATCGGCTCCGCATCCGGCAAGATGTAGAACACTCCGCCGCGCTCGAACGTCGGACGGATGATCTGCTCGTAAAACTCGGGCGAGACGTTGATGCAGCCATGAGTGACGCGGTTGTCGTCCGGCGAAGGCGATGCAAGGCGTTCGGGGCGTCTCTCTTCGGGGACGCCAGTGGCGATAGGGTGGATGGAGACCGCGGAATCGTAGTCCACCCACAGCACGCGGCCTGCGTCGATCGACGGGCCGAAACCGCCCACGAAGCGACCGGCAGGCGTGGTGCGATCCCGGCCTGGAATCTCGCGCAGCGCTAAACCGGCGACGCCGGGGGCCGTGTGATCGCCGACCGCCGAGCCAAACAGCCCGGGTGCCGCGCCGCGTAGCCGGCCGTCGCCGCCGAACACCAAGATCTGCGCGGAGGCCTTGTCGATGACCGCGAAGGGGTAGCCGTGGCTGTCCTTGGCTGCGACCACCCAGCCCGCGAGCTCGATGACCGTGGCGGATACGTCTTGATCTGGCGGAAGCTGGTCGGCGGCGGCTACTGGTCGCGTAGGGGCCTCCTCGGCGCTGGCCGCGTCGAAGCTCGCGAACGCCAGCACCAATGCCAGCGCACCATGAATGGCCCGGATCGCAGGGCGTGTGCTCGTACGGATGGGACGGTTCCTTAGAACGAAGACTGGGCAAAGACCAAGGACGCCGGTGGCCGGCAAAGGCCACCGGGTCCCGATTCAGGTCGTTCGTCGCGAGTCGTGCAAGAGCGATTAGCCGCGCGGCTTACGGCGCGGCGCCGCTTCGAGCTGCTGGACGCGGCTTTCCATTTGATCCAGGCGCTGGTTGGCCTGCTGGGCGGACTGATTGGCGGATTCGGCGCTCTGGGCCGCGCCCTGCACCTTCGTGTCGAGTTGGTCGAGGCGCGAGTTGATCCCTGCGAACTCTTCTTTATAGGTGGCACAGGCGCCGAGGCTCAGAGCTATGATCGCCACGCCGAGCGTACGTGCCACCACCAGATGTTGCTTGGTCAAAAACATTCCAATCTCCTTCGTCGGGGGAACCTGGAATATAGCGGCCTTTTTATCGGTGTCATGACCCGTCTTCAGCTGAGGTTGAAGTACGTGGATGGATTGTGAAGATGTGGCAATTAGTGAGAGCTGTAGCCTGAATTCATCGGGTTCCGCGAGAATTCGCAGCGTTTGATCGACTATCGCAAGCTGATCCGCAGTCACCATCCACATTCAAGGTGAGCAGCAGGTCTCAATGAGCGAGCGGTTTGGCACGGATCGATCTTCAGGGACTTCTTCGACTCCCCTATTCATCAGCAAGGAAGGCCATGCCGGCCCTCATGCGCCTAGGTGGTCGACATAGTCTCCCGGCATCGCTGTTGCGCCGCGCGCAATGTCCGCTTTGAGCCGGAAGCGGACATTAACGTCGCCCAGGCGGGTCCGCCCTGCCGAATGTCCCTTATCAGCCAGTAGCGGTCATCTGCAGCTCCTCAGTCCAGCCGCGCCGCAAAGCGCGATCGTGACAGGCCTTAGCTGGAGACATTTTCTCGCGCAGCTATTCTCTCGACCAGCGTGTTGATCGCCGCCTCCATCGCACGGGCAGTCTTGTCGCCGCTCTGGTTGGTGATGACGAAAATGCCAAGGTCGTACTTCGGCACGATGTAGATGTAGCACTGCGAGCGGGGCACGCCACCATGATGGGCATAGTAGGCGCCCTTCAAGCGATCGCCGCCAATGATGTTCCAGAAATAGCCGATGCTGAACTCGGAATCGAATTCGACGAGGGTACGGTGCGATTCCGTCACGACGGGCCCGCCGGCCAGCTGGAACTTGAGGTACTTCACCATTTCCGGGGCGGTCGCCTTTACGTTCCCTGATGCTCCCCAAGGCAGCTCCGGCATGGGCGTGGTCGGTACCGCGTTGTCACTGTGGTAGCCGACCGCAAGCCGGGGCGCCTCAGCATCGCTCAGCCTGATTCTAAGGTCCGCCATCGCCGCGGAATCGCGAAAGAACCCGCGTAACACCGACTCGTAGTCGCTCTTGTAAACCATCTCCAGGATATGCGCCGCCAGTTGGGTTCCAGCACTGGAGTAAGCGTAATCCTTTCCGGGCACCTGGCGAATCTCGACGGAATGCAGGTCCTTGAAGAAATGCGCTTTGCCATAGCCGGTGTAAATGGCATTGAGTTCGCGAGGCGTGCGCTGATCGGTGAAGTCCTCGAGCACCCTGTTCGCGCGTTCTGGCAACATATTCGGCAAGCCGCTCGTATGCGACAACAGGTGACGGATGCGAATGGGATTGCCCTTGTACTGCAGGTTCGGATAATCGCCGTGCAGATACTTCCGAACGTCGTCGTCCAGCTCCAGCCTGCCCTCCAGGACGGCATTAGCCATCAGGGTCCCCGCCATGGTCTTGCTCAACGAACCGATTTCGTAGAGGGTTGCATCGGTCGGAGGTCCAGGCTTGCCGGCTTCCATGTCGCCGCGATGACGGATGAATTCTCTACCCCGATAGACGACTGCGATCGAGGTCGAGTGGAGCAACGGCTGCTGTATCAGTGCTGCGGCAACCTCATCGATGTCCGCTCCCAGGTCCTTTGCCGGCACATCCTCGCCCTTGCAGCCCGCAGCCAAGAGCACGACGGACAATACGAAGTAGTTGAACCACCGCCCGTTTCGAACAATCCTCGAAATCGCTTGCATGCGTCGGTGCTTGAAGGGCTGTGGAAAGGTCTCCCAAGATAGCTGAATGCCGAGGCTCGCGCCTGCATCTGTTCTCGCAGAGGCCGTCCCCAACCAGGTGTGTGTGGACGTCCGCTTCGGGTCGGAAGCGGACATCGCATCGGTCGTGACCTCCGCCTGATCTAAAGCTCCGCTGAGGCGATAGCAGAACTAGCGATGTAATGGCGAAGGCCGGAGACACTCGCAGGGACGGTGTCAGCGACTTCCCTCATCGGCGGGCCGCTCGCGTTTCCGGGCTCAGGCGGGAAGCCTGCCCTTGAGCGCGTTGCGCGCCGCATTCGCCTGGTTGGCGTCGGCGAATTTGGGTAGCACGACGTGCCCGCCCAGCGTGACGATCTCGAACGTCGAGGCAACCGCGCCGCCGCTCCCGCCAGTGCCAGAGGGATGCACAGGTCCCAGTGCGGCGATCTGGCGCGGGTCGATCAGATAGCCGGCAACTTCAGTCCACATGGCTCGGTCCTCCTTGGTTGGAGGCCCGATGGTAGAGCACAGTCGCAGGCCGAGGAGCCCGGTCGAACCATCCGAAGAACAGCGGCGCGGCCAATCGGTGAGTAGGTAGTGCATGCAGCGCCACGCCCTCGGGGACTCGCCGCCGGTACGCGCTGTCGATTGCCTGCTAGCCACGGGAACCCTTTGCTAGCGGGCGAATCGGACCGGATCCGGTAGTAGGCTTGAGGGGCCAATCACCCAACTCACCACCGGAGACTTCCTTGGACTTCAAGTTCGAACTGGATCGCTTGCGTTTCGAGATGAATCAACATGTCCTGCAGTTGCGCGAGGACCTGGACGTCGCGCGCGGCGACCTGCTGGCCACCAACGCCGTTCTCCACGCGGTCGTCGCGACGCACCCCGATCGGGAGCGTCTGCGCTCAGTGCTGGCGAAATTCGATGAGCAGGCTTCGGAGCGCGCAAAAGCAGGGTCCACCAAGTGTCGATACGCCTATGCGGGGGCGATGAGCAGCCTGGAATGGACGATGACGGGCGCGGATGCGAGCGTGGCCGGATAGATTCGGGCGTCCGCGAGCTTCAGCTGGGACCGCTTCAGGTCGGCCAGCCTGGCCAGGCTCGCGCGTCCCTCGGCTTGCGCCTCTTCATTCGCGACGTGCGTGCGTGGCTGTCATCGGTTCCGAGGCTTCCTTGCGCAACCACGAGCAGAACGCATCGACGGATGGATGGCGTTCGGCGCCCGCGCGACGCACGATCCAGAACGCGTAGGCGTTGGGCAGCGCGAGCGCGTAGGGACGGATCAGGCGCCCGCGTTGCAGGTCGTCCTCGACTAGCGGCGCGACGCCGAGCGCGACGCCATGGCCGGCGACCGCGGCTTCCTGGGCCAGGTAGATGCTGGAGAACACCGGCCCGCGGTTCGCGTCCACGCGCTTCGCGGCGCTGGCCTGCAGCCAGGCCGGCCAATCGGGTACGCCGACGCGGCCGAGCGCGCTTTCGTCGTGCAGCAGGGTGTGGTGGCGCAGGTCGTCGGGCTTGGCCAATGGATGCGCCGCGTCGGCGCGCAGCGTAGGCGCGCAAACCGGAAACACCGGCGCTTCCAGGAAACGTTCGGCATCGACGCCGCTGTAGCCGCCGGGTCCGTAGCGGATCGCGACGTCGGTGCCGTCGCGCACGAAGTCGCTGCGCTCGTTGCCGGTCTCGATGCGCAGGCGCAGTTCCGGATGGTCGCGATGGAAGCGATGCAGCCTGGGCGCCAGCCACTTCGCGGCGAAGGACTCGACCGTGCTCACGCGCAGGTCCGCGACCGTCGGCGCCATCGCGCGGTCCAGGGCCAGATCGAGTTGCCCGAACACCTCGCCCAGGGAGGCGGCCAGGGTCGCGCCCTCGGCGGTCAGTTCGACCGAGCGATGGCCGCGATGGAACAGCTTCAGGCCGAGGTAGGCCTCGAGGTGTTTGACCTGATGGCTGACCGCGGCCGGGGTCACGAACAACTGCGCGGCCGCAGCCTGAAAACTGAGGCAGCGCGCGGCCGCTTCGAAGGCCCGCAGGGCGTTGAGCGGAGCGGAGTGGCGGGGCTTCACGGGCGCCTCGGACTGGCGGATGCCTGGCTCCATGCTATCAAGTTATTTTTACTAATGTGATCGCGAAAACATCTCGTTTGTCGCGCCCGCACGCGCTGGCAATGATGCGTCCCTCGATACCAAGGGCGTTGGTCATGCGATTCGAAGCGTTGGGTCCCCAGGTGCTGATGTTCGTCGGCGACGGCTACGAGTCGGTCGCCACCGCCTTCCTGGCCGGAGACGAGGTCTTGTTGGTGGACGCCCTGGGCAGCGAGGAAGACGCGCGCTGGCTGCATCGCACGCTGTGCGTGGAGATGGGCAAGGCGGTGCGCATGATCGTGGCGACCCATTACATGAGCGATCACCTCGCAGGCCTGGCGCAGTTTCCCGAGGCGCTGACGATCGCGCACCGCCACCATCGCCACAGCTTCCTGTCGCAGAACCGCCGCATCGACGCGTTCTATCGCGAACCCAAGGTGGTGTTCGACCACGCGATGAGCATCCAGTGGGGGCCGCACGAGCTGCGCTTGCTGCACAACCCCGGCAAGACCATGGACCACCTCAGCGTGGACGTGCCCAGCGCCGATCTGGTCTGCGCGGGCGACAACATCGTCGGTCGCATCGTGTATCTGTCCAAGGCCGATCCGCAGCTGATCCGCGCCGCGATCGGCCGGCTCCGCCAGTTCGGTCGCGCCACGGTCGTGGGCGGGCATATGGGGCGCTTTCCCGCGGCCGTGCTCGACCACGCGCTTCATTACCTGGATCGGCTGCAGGACGCGGTCGTGCGTATCCGCGCCGAGCTCGCACCGCAGCAGGCCGATGCGCGCATCGCCGCGATCGCCATCGAGGACTGCTTGGCGGCGGGCGTGGAGGCGGTGGCGTTCGAACGCGAATGGCACCAGCGCAATCTGGAGGTCATCGTCGCCCAGTCCGTGTTCTCCTTCGATGCGGCGCTGGCCGCGCAGGCGGGGCGCGCATGAGCCGGCGTCCGCAGCCGCTCGATCGCGGCATCGCGCGCAGGCGATTCGTGGCCGGCTGCGTCGGCCTGAGCGCCGCGGCGCTGCTGCCCGCCGGGCGCATCCTCGCGGCCGCGCCGGCCGAGGGCTTGCGCATCCAACGCCTGGCCTGGGCGGGCATACGCCTGCAACTGCCGGGCGCGACCTTGTTCATCGATCCGCTGATCAATCCCGAAGCCTGGGGCCCGGCGCTGAAGGACAAACTGATTCCGGTCGGCGACGCCGTCGGCGATACCTATGTGCTCATCACTCACGCGCATCCCGATCATTTCGACGCGATGGCGGTGGCGCAGGCGCTGAGCCAGGGCGGCGCGCTGGTGCATCCGGCCGGCACCAATCCACTGCCGCTGCCCGAGAACGCGCGCGCGCGGCCCAGCGCGCCCTGGGAGCCGCAACTGCTGGGCGATTTCACCGCCACGCCCGTGCCGGCTTCGGACGGTTACGGCGATCCGCAGGTGTCCTGGGTGGTGTCGGCCGGCGGTCGGCGCATCTTTCATGCGGGCGACACGCTCTGGCATGGGCATTGGTGGCGGATCGGCCGCCAATTCGGTCCGTTCGATACGGTGTTCCTGCCGGTCAACGGCGCGCGCTTCGGTTGGCGCAAGCCGGTCAGCGGCCTGCCGGGCGTGCTGACGCCGGAGCAGGCGGTGGCCGCCGCGACCATCCTGGGTGCGCGCCGTCTGGTGCCGATCCACTACGGCGTGTCCGGGCTCGCGGAGTACGTGGAAGTCGACGATCCGATCGGACGCCTGCGCAAGGCCGCGCGCGACACGCCCATCGACATCCATCCGATGGCGCCGGGGGCGTGGCTGGACTGAGCCGCCTGCGCTCAGTCGGCGCGCGTGGTCACAGCGCCTGCTCGGGCGCCGTCGATTCGTCGCTCAGCTCCAGCGCGTCCAGGCTGCCGCGCACCGTGCCCAGCGCCTTGAGTTTGTCGGGTTGCGGGCCAGACGGGACGGTCGCCGGGCCGTGTCCGGCCCGGCGTTCGCGCCGGCGCTCAGCGCGGGCGGCGCACCGCGCGCACCTTGCCGCTGCTGCCGCCGCCGCAATAGAAGCGGTCGGCGCCGTCGGATTCCAGGCCGGACACCATCTTGCCCGCCGGCATCTCCACGCGTTCCAGCACTTCCCCGCTGTTCGGATCGACGCGGCGCAATTCGCTCTCGTCGCTTTCCCAGGTGCCGTGCCAGAGTTCGCCGTCGACCCAGGTGACGCCGGTGACGTAGCGGTTGGATTCGATGCTGCGCAACACCTTGCCGGTGTCCGGATCGACCTGATGGATCTTGCGGTCGCGATACTGGCCGACCCACAGCGAGCCCTCGGCCCAGCTCATGCCCGAGTCGCCGCCCTGGCCGGGCGAGGGAATCGTCGCCAGCACGACGCCGCTGGCCGGATCGATCTTGTGGATGCGGTCCTGCACGATCTGGTACAGATGGCGGCCGTCGAAGGCCGTGCCGGCATGCGCCGCGGTGGCGATCGATCGCGAGGTCTTGCCGCTCTCGGGATCGAGGGACTGCAGCGAATCGCCGGTGGCGAACCAAACGTTCTCGCCGTCGAAGGTGACCCCGTGCACGGTGTCCGTGCCGGGGAACGGGCCGTACTCTCGTACGATGTCTGCGTTTGAGGTTTTCATGGCTACACCGTAGCGGCTCTAGGGCAGGGCGGGGAGTAACAAGCTCGTCGCGAAACCGGGCATCGGCGGCGTGGTCCAGCGGCGCGCGCGCCCGCGCCCGTAGGACTGCGCCTTGCCCGCGGCGGCCAGGGTGTCGAGCGCGCGCTGCACATTGCGCTGGCTCGCGCCCAGTGCCAGCGCCAAGGCCGAACTCGACCAGGATTCGCCGTCGGCGAGCAAGGCCAGCACCGCCGCATGCTTCTCTTCGACCGGTCTGGCCAGCACCACCAGCTCGCGCGCATGGCGTGGATGCAGCGCGTAGCCGCGCGCGGTCGCGTCGATTTCCGCCATCGGGCGCAGCAACGCGCGCAGGCGTCCGATTTCGACGCGCAGGCGCGCGCGGTGGGTTTCGTCGACGCGTTTGAAGCCGAAGGCGTGCGCGATCAGGGCGTCGCGCGCGACATCGTCGGGCCAGGCCTCGCCCAGCGCACGCGCGAGCGCGAACAGGATAGGGCGCGAAGCCAGCGACACGCGCGTGCGGCCGTCGCTCAACGCGTATCGGCAGGCGTCGATCACGAAGGCATCCGAGGCCAACAAGGCTTCGACCTGCTGCAGTCGCAGGGGGCGCGCGCCGTCGCGCTCGATCAGATGCGCGGCCGGCGCGTCCATCACGGCCTGCGCGCTCGCGACTTCGGCGATCAGCGCGGAGATGTTGGCGTGGCGCGCGGCCCGTTCGGCGCGGATCAGCGCCGCGCGCGCGGGCTGGGTACGCAGGCGACGCATGGCGATGCCGGCCAGCACCAGTTCGTGCACGGCGCGCGCGGCGGGCGGCAGCGGTGCGGGATCGAGCTCGGCCAAGGCGCGTTCGGCCTCGTCGAGGCGGCCGATCAGGAGCAGGCGCCGGATCGCGAGCTGGCGCGCATAGGCGGCGTTCGCGCGATCGCCATGGCGCTCCAGCGTCGCGCGCGCCGCGTCCAGCGTGGGTTCGGGCCAGCCCAGATCGCGCGCGGCGAACGCGATCTCGGCCTCGGCCAGCACGCAACGGGCGCGCGCCAGCGCTTCCCTGGGGCCGAACGCGCGCGCTGCGCGGCGCACCAGCTGGCGGGCGCGATCCAGGTCGCCGAGTTGGGCCATCGCGATGCCTCGCAAGGCCAGCGCGGACGCGTCCTCGCGCAGCGCGACGTACTTCAATGCGAGCAGCGCATCGCCCGCCGCGAGCGCGCGCGCCGCCGCCGTGATCAGCGAGTCCACTGGTATTCCGCCACGTCGCTCACTCCGGCCCTCGTTCAGGCGCGCTCTAGGCTAACCCAAGGCGGCGGCGCCGCTTGCGCAGCGAGCGTGCACCCGCGGGTTTGCGCGGGCGACCCCGGCGGTCGTTTGAGTGCGACAATGGACGCTTAGCCGGCCGCGCGCTTCGCGGCGCATCCGGCCGGGGCGGCCGCGGCCGTCCTGCCATCGCATTCGTTGCCGCCAGCCGGCAGGGTCAGGAGGATCACGTATGAGTCGCAACTATCCCCCGGTTTCGCTGATCGGCGCGCCGACCGACGTAGGCGCGGGACATCGCGGCGCACGGCTGGGGCCGGAAGCGCTGCGCATCGCCGGTCTCGAAGAGGCCCTGCTCAAGCGCGGCGTCGACGTGATCGATCGCGGCAATCTCGACGGCCCGCGCAATCCCTGGCAGAAGCCGGTCGATGGCTATCGCCATTTGCCCGAGGTGGTGGCCTGGAACCGTTTGGTGATGGACGCGGTGGCGGCCGAATTGCGCGAGGGCCGCATGCCGATCCTGCTCGGCGGCGACCACTGCCTGGGCCTGGGCTCGATCACCGCGGTCGCGCGCCATTGCCGCGAAACCGGCAAGCAGCTGCGCGTGCTGTGGCTGGATGCGCACGCCGATTTCAACACCAGCCGGGTCACGCCCTCGGGCAACGTGCACGGCATGCCGGTGGCCTGCCTGTGCGGCATCGGCCCGGAAGCGCTGACCACGCTGGGCGGCGAAGCGCCGGCGATGCGCGCCGAGGATATCCGCCAGATCGGCATCCGTTCGGTCGATCCGGGCGAGAAGCAGCTGATCAAGGAGCATGGCCTGGACGTCTACGACATGCGCTATATCGACGAGATCGGCATGAAGCGGGTGATGGAGGAGGCGCTGGAAGGCATCGACGACAACACTCATCTGCACGTGAGCTTCGACGTCGACTTCCTCGATCCCAGCATCGCGCCGGGCGTGGGCACCACGGTGCCGGGCGGCCCCAACTACCGCGAGGCGCAGCTGGTGATGGAGATGATCGCCGACAGCGGGCGTCTGGCCTCGCTGGATATCGTCGAGCTCAATCCGGTGCTGGACAAGCGCAATCGCACCGCCAAGCTGTCGGTGGACCTGGTCGAAAGCCTGTTCGGCAAGTCGACTTTGATGCGCGACTGAACGCGACGTGTGCGCCGCAGCATGAACGGCGGCAGGCGCATTAGGGCCGATTCCACACGGGCTTCACATCGCCTCACGTCTCATTTCTCCAAGGTCACGCCGCCGGACGACGCGTCCGAACGGCTTACCGACCGGTACTACCGACCAAGGAGAATTCAATGAAGCGTCTGACTGCCCTGTTGCTGCTCGCCCTGTTTTCGATGGGCACCCTGACCGCCTGCAACACCGTTGCCGGCGCCGGCAAGGACGTGCAGAAGGCTGGCGAGAAGGTCGAAGAGAAGGCCGAGGAAGTGCGCGACGGCAAGTAATCGCCTCGCGTTTCTCGCAATGGAGAAAGGCCGGAGCGATCCGGCCTTTCTTTTTGCGCGCGCGCAGGCGCGCGATCGTGCGAATCGCGCATTCGCCTAGCTGAAGCGTTCATCGCGTTCATCCTCGTCAACACGCGCCTAACGCAATCGCGACCTTGCGCGAATGCCGCGCTTGCGAAGCTTGCGCCAACGGTGCAGCGCTGGACGCACCGTTCTCCCCCAAACGAGATCGAGGACTGACTGATGAACAAAGACATCATCGCGGGCAAGTGGACGCAGCTCAAGGGCAAGGCCCAGGCCAAGTGGGGCGACCTCACCGACGACGTGTTCGATGTGGCGGCGGGCGATTCCAAGTATCTCGCCGGCAAGCTGCAGGAGCGCTACGGCTGGGAACGCGAACGCGCCGAGAAGGAAGTGAGCGATTTCGAGAAGACCCTGAACTGACGATCTCGTCGATACGCGCGCGGGCCGCCTCAGACGCCGGCTAGCGCGCGGATAGCCAAGCAGGAACGCGAAGGGCCGGGTGCGCACCCGGCCCTTCGCTTTTGTGGCGATCAATAGCGCGGCGGATCGGCGACGAAGCCGCTGGGGAACGCGCGCGGCTCGCTGTTGCGGTAGTCCGGATAGCGCGGGTAACGCGGCAGCACGCCGCGCGCGACCAGGCTGTTGTAGTCGTCGTAGCGCAGCTGGGTGACCTGTGCGGGCGAGCGCGTGGCGCGATTGAATCCGGTCTGCGACACCGGCGACCATTCGCGCTGGCCGTGACCGGTGCCGATCGACTGCGTGGCCATCGCGTCGGCGCTGCGCGATTCGGCGGCGGGCGCCGCGGCCTTGGCGGCGTCGTTGCCGGCGCGGTAGCGGCCGCTGGCCTCGCGTTCGCCGCGCGCGATCGGCGCGGGGTAGTCGTAGCGGTAGACCGGACGGGCTTCCTCGAACACCGCCACGCCGATCACGCCGACGTTGTCGGGGCGGCCGGTGCGCGCGGCGTAGCTGTCGGGCAGGTCGGTGAACACGAACTGGGCCACGTCCTCCATCGACTTGCGCCAGCCGTTGATCTCGGTGCTCTGCCAGGGCTCGAGCACGTAGCCGGCCTGCGAGGGGTGGGCGTTCTGGCCGGTCACGGCGTTGACGCCGTCCACCGACAGCACCACCAGCACGCGCTGGTCGCTGGTGTTGGTCAGGCGCACGGCGTAGCGGTGGCCGGGCGCGCCGGCGATCCACTGCTGGCCGCGGTGGGGGTAGGTCGGCAGCCAGTCGCCGGCGTCGCGGTCGATCACGGCGACGTCGACCAGCGGGCGGGCGGACAGGGGTGCGCAGGCGGTGGCGGCGATCAGGGCGCCGGCCAGCAGGACTAGGGAGCGGAACATGGCGGGTTCTCCGGGGTGGGCACTGCTGCGAACGCACCGGCATCGGCGGCGGGGTTAAGCGCCGGCGTCGGCGCCGCGGCCGTTGGCGGGCGCTCAGCTTCGGCGCGCCGGCCGGGCCGGCCACGAGGGCCGGGGCCAGCGGGTAAACTGGCGGGCCCTGCTCCATCCAGGCCCGCAATGACCTCGACCCGCGTCCTGACCGGCATCACCACGTCCGGCACTCCCCACCTCGGCAACTACGTCGGCGCGATCCGTCCGGCGGTGGCCGCCAGCCGCACCCCGGGCGTGGAGAGCTTCTACTTCCTGGCCGACCTGCACGCGCTGATCAAGGTGCAGGAACCCGAGCGCGTGCAGCGTTCGACCCTGGAGATCGCCGCCACCTGGCTGGCCTGCGGCCTGGAGCCGGACAAGGTCTGGTTCTACCGTCAGAGCGAGATCGTCGAGATCCCGGAGCTGACCTGGTTCCTGACCTGCGTGGCCGGCAAGGGCATCCTCAACCGCGCGCACGCCTACAAGGCCGCGGTCGATCGCAACCGCGCCGACGGCGAGGACGACGATGCCGCGATCACCGCCGGACTGTTCATGTATCCGGTGCTGATGGCCGCCGACATCCTGGTCTTCAACGCCAACAAGGTGCCGGTGGGCCGCGACCAGATCCAGCACATCGAGATGGCGCGCGATTTCGCCCAGCGCTTCAATCATCTGTACGGCGAGCACTTCGCCCTGCCGGAAGCGGCGATCGAGGAGAACGTGGCGACGCTGCCGGGCCTGGACGGCCGCAAGATGAGCAAGAGCTACGACAACACCATCCCCTTGTTCGCGCCGCGCGAGACGCTGAAGAAGTTGATCTATTCCATCGTCACCGACTCGCGCGCGCCCGGCGAGCCCAAGGACGCCGAGACTTCCAACGTCTTCCAGCTCTACCAGGCCTTCGCCAGCGGCGCCGAGACCGAGCGGATGCGCGCGGCTTTCGCCGACGGCATCGCCTGGGGCGAGGTCAAGCAGGCGCTGTTCGAGCGCATCGACGCCGAAGTCGCGCCGCAGCGCGATAAGTACGAGACCCTGATGGCCAAGCCGGCCGAGATCGAGGCGATCCTGCGCGACGGCGCGCAGCGCGTGCGCGCGACCCATGGCGTGCCCTTCATGCAGTCGCTGCGCGCGGCGGTGGGCCTGCGCGACCTGTCGCAGGTGGTGGTGGGCGAGCGCAAGAAGGCCGCCAAGACGGCCGCGCCCAGCTTCAAGCAGTACCGCGAGAGCGACGGCAAGTTCTACTTCAAACTGGTCGACGGCGAGCGCGTGCTGCTGCAGAGCGCCGGTCACGAGTCGGCGCGCACCGCCGGCCAGTTGATCGGGCGCCTCAAGCAGGAAGGCGGCGCGGCGCTGCATCGCGCGGAGAACGCGGCGGTGCATGCGGGCGAGGAGCTGATCGGGCACCTGCACGAAGGCGTGGAGCTGGCCGAGGTGGCCGAGGCGCTGGCGCAGTTCGCGGTTGAGGAAGGCTGAGGCAAGAGCGGCCCGCACCCCGATCCCTCTACACTCACGCGGGAGAGGGGCTGGAACGCCGACGGGACGGGACGTCTTCGCTTATCGCCTGAGGGCGACCTAGACTAGCGGCCTCGCCCCACGCGTCGCTTCCATGACCGACTCCCATGGCATCGTCACCATCGATACCGGCTTCCATCGGCCGGCCTTCGATGCGGCTTATCTGATCGTCGAGCAAGGCCGCGCCGCCTACGTCGACTGCGGCACCCAGCATTCGGTGCCGGCGCTGCTGGCGGCGTTGCAGGCGCAGGGCCTGGGGCCCGAGCACGTCGACTGGTTGATCCTCACCCACGTCCATCTCGATCACGCCGGCGGCGCGGGCGCGCTGATGCGGCGTTTGCCGAACGCGCGTCTGGCGGTGCATCCGCGCGGGGCGCCGCACATGATCGATCCTTCGCGGCTGGTCGCCGGTGCCACTGCGGTCTACGGCGCCGAGGAAATCGCGCGCAGCTACGGCGAGATCCTGCCGGTCGCGGCCGAGCGCGTGGTGGCGGCCGGCGACGGCCATCGCATCGACCTGGCCGGGCGTTCGTTGCTGTGCCTGGACACGCCGGGGCATGCGCGCCATCACCTGTGCTTGTGGGACGAGCGCAGCCGTAGCTGGTTCACCGGCGACACCTTCGGCCTGTCCTATCGCGAGTTCGACAGCGCGCGCGGCGCGTTCGCGATCCCGACCAGCACGCCGGTGCAGTTCGAACCCGAAGCCTTGCAGGCCTCGATCCGCAAGCTGCTCGCGTACGAGCCGCAGACCATGCGGCTCACCCATTACGGCCCGGTCGGCGACGTCGCCCGCCTCGCTGACGATCTGATCGCGCAGATCGACGCCATGGTCGCGCTGGCGCGCGCGGCCGACGGCCACCCGGACCGGCATGCGCGTCTGGTCGCCTCGCTGGGCGAGCTCTACGTCGCGCGCGCGGCCGCGCATGGCTGCGCGATGGATGCCGCGCAGGTGCTGGCCCTGTTGGCGGTGGATATCGAACTCAACGCCCAGGGCTTGGAGGTCTGGCTGGGCCGACATTGACCGGATCGGGTGCGTATTCAGCTGTCTGAATGGCCGCAGCCTTAACCGGCGCGCGACCGCCCCGGCAGCTGTGAGGGCGGTCACAGGACGGCGGTCCCAGGGGCGGTAGCCTGCAAGGGTCTCTCCGGTACCCCCCGATGTCCCTTGCCCGCCTACGCGCCGTTTCGGCGCCCTCCGACGAGGCTCAGCGCCAGGACGCGCTGGATGCCTACGCGGTGGTAGACAGCGTTTCCGAACAAGCCTACGACGACCTGGTGCGCCTGGCCGCGACGCTGTGCGACGCGCCGGCGGCGGCGATTTCCTTGATCGATCGCGACCGCCAATGGTTCAAGGCGCGCGTCGGGCTGGACCAGTCGCAGACGCCGCGCGCATTGGCGATCTGCGATCACGCCATCCGCACCCCGGGCGAAACCTTGGTCGTGCGCGACGTCGCCGACGATCCGCGTTTCAGCACGCGCGTGGTCAGCATCGACGGCCGCCCGCTGCGCTTCTACGCCGGGGTGCCGCTGCTGAGCCCCGACGGCCATGCGCTGGGCACGATCTGCGTGCTCGACAGCCAGCCACGCGACCTGCGTCCGGCCCAGCGCGACGGCTTGGAAGTGCTGGCGCGCCAGACCCAGCACCTGTTGGAGCTGCGCCGTTACGCGATGGAGCAACGGCGCCTGCTCAACGAACGCGAAGCCTTCGCGCGCCGGCTCGAGGACGCCCAGGCCGATCTGCAGCGCCGCCACGACGAACTGCAGTACAGCGCCAGCCACGATGCCCTGACCGGCCTGCTCAACCGCGCCGCGCTGGCGCAGCTGCGCGAAAGCCCGCAGGCGATGCGGCGCCTGGAAAGCGCGCCCTACGCCTTGCTGCTGCTGGATGTGGATCACTTCAAGCAGGTCAACGATCGCTACGGCCATCTGCTCGGGGATCGCGCGCTGCGCGCGGTCGCGGATGCGGTCGCGTCCTCGGTGCGGCAGGGCGACATCGCGGTGCGCTACGGCGGCGAGGAATTCCTGATTGTGCTGCCGGACGCGCGCCTGGCGCAGTCCTACGAAATCGCCGAACGCATCCGCCAGCGGGTCGCGCGTTCCTCGCTGCCGTTCGCCTTGTCGGTGTCGGTGGGCGTGGCCGCGGGCGAGCCGGGCCGGGACACGCCCGAGCGCGTGTTCGACCGCGCCGACCAGGCCCTGTACCGGGCCAAGAACCTGGGCCGCGACCGCGTGGTCGCCGACGATACGCCGCGACGCGACTGACGCTTGCCGGGCCGCGAACGCGGGCGCAGACTGGCCTTGCGCTCAGGCGCAGGCGGCGACAAGTGGAGCTTGCCGCGATCGCAGTCCGCGTAGCCGGACACCGGACGTCAGCACGCGCTTCCGAGGGCGTGTCATGCCCAGATACATCATCGAACGCGAACTGGTCGGCGCCGGCGCGCTCACCGGCGCCGAGCTGCAGTCGATCGCGCGCAAATCCTGCGAGGTGCTGGATGGCCTGGGGCCGAAAGTGCAATGGCAGGAGTCGTTCGTGACCGACGACAAGATCTACTGCGTCTACATCGCGCCCGACGAGGACAGCATCCGTCGCCACGGCGAACTCGGCGGTTTTCCGGTCACGAGCGTGGCGCAGGTGAAACACGTGATCGGTCCGACCACGGCGGAGAGCGCCGCGGCTTGACGCCGCGCGGTCCGATCGAACCGCCGGCGCGCGCCGGACGGGCGATTGCGGCCGTTGCGATCAGTCCCAGACCTTGGGCGGCGCGCCGCGTTCGGGGTGCTTCATGCGCACCACGCAGAAGCGATGGCCGGTGGGCGCTTCCATCACCCACCAACGTTTGATGAACTTGATCTTCTTCGCGCCCAGGCGTTCCAGGCGCGCGGCCTCGGCGTCGATGTCGTCGGACTCGATGTCCAGGTGCACGCGCGAAGGATGGTCCACCCGCTGCACTTCCACGTGCAGTTCGCCGGGCGCATTGCGCAGCTCGACGTAGCTGGCGCCGTCCTCGTCGTAGCCGTCGCCCAGCGGCAGGCCGAGCGCGTTGCTCCAGAAGCCGGCGGCGCGGTCGACGTCGCCGGTCTCGCAATCGATGATGAAACCGGCCAGGCGGCTGCGGTGGGTCATACGGGGCTCCTATGCCTCGTCGAAGGCGGCGATCGGCTGCCCGAACTGGAGCAGATAGCCGTTGTTGTCGTAGATCGCGAACTCGCGCATGCCGTAGCCGAAGTCCTCGATCGGATAGCACACGCGCGCGCGTTCGCGCAGGCGACGCCACCAGCCGTCGACATCGTCGGTGCGCAGGTACAGCGAGCCGGTGAAGGCCGGTGCGAGGTCGCCCTCATGCGCGTTGAGGCCGCTGAGCATGAGTTCGACGCCGTCGCGCTCGAGCGCGGCCCAGCCGCCGGCGGCATCGCCGGCGCTGAGGCGGAACTCCAGGACCTGGGTATAGAACGCGATCGTCGCCGCCGTATCGGGCGTGCGCAGCATCGGCGTGAGCGCGCGCAGGTTCATGGCGCGTCGCCGTCGATGCCGCTGCCCGTTCGCGCCGGCGCCGCGATCACATCGGCCGCGCCAGATCGTCCAGCATCGCCTTGAGGAAGCGCGCGGCCTCGCCGCCGGTGCAGGCGCGGTGGTCGAAGGTCAGCGACAGCGGAATGACCTTGTGCGATTCGAAGCCGCCCATCACCGGGGTCATCTGGTGGCGGCCCTTGCCGGCGGCGACGATGGCCACGGTCGGCGGCACGATCACTGGGGTGGCGTAGCGGCCGGCGAACATGCCGAAGTTGGACAGCGAGATGGTGTAGCCGCTGAGCTCGGAGGCCGGAATGCTGCGGTCCTCGACTTGGGCGCGCAGGCGGTTGACCGCCTCGCGCACGCCGCGCGCGTCGAGCACGTCGGCGTTGCGCAGCGCCGGCACGAACAGGCCGTCGTCGGTGTCGACCGCGATGCCGATGTCGACGTGCGGATGCAGGGTGCGGGTCAGCTTGTCGCCGTCGAACCAGGCGTTGAGCGCGGGCACGGCCTTGCAGCCGGCCACGATCGCGCGCACCAGGCGGCCGGTGATGTCGTTGCCCGGCGCCCAGGCATGGATGTCGGCGTCGTCGCTGAGCGTGGTCGGCACGACCTTGGCGTGGGCGTCGGCCATCACCCGCGCCATGTTGCGGCGCACGCCCTTGAGCTGCTCGGGCTGGCCGCTGACGCTCACGCCCGGCGGTTGGGTGCGCATCGGCCGGCCGCTGGCCGACAGCGCGCTGCGCGCGGGTGCGGCGGCCGGGGTCGCGGCAGCCACCGGCGCGCGATCGACCGCGCGCGGCGCCGGTTCGGCCCCCGCGACGGCGCTGCCGTCGGCGGCGGCGCGCTTGACGTCGTCGCTGGTGACCACGCCGTCGCTGCCGGTCGCGCGCACGCGCGCCAGGTCGACGCCGAGTTTGCGCGCCAGCGCGCGTACCGCCGGCATCGCCTTGACCCCGCCCACCGCGACCGCCTGTTCGCTGCGCACCGCGTCGGAGGACTGCATCGCCCCGACCACGGTGCCGCTGTCGGCGCGTTCGGCGTCGGCGGCCTTGGCCGGTGCGGCCTCGGCCTGCGGCGCGGGCGCGGCCGGCGCGGCATGGCCGCCGCCGTGGTGATGGCCGGTGTCCTGGCCGTCGGCGCGCTGCGGCTGGCTGGGATCGAGTTCGAACTCGGCCAGCATGGTGCCGGTCACGACGATGTCGCCGGCGGCGCCGGCCAGCTTGAGCACCTTGCCCGAGACCGGCGAGGGCACCTCCACCACGGCCTTGGCGGTCTCCATCGACACCAGGGTGTCGTCGAGGCGGATCGTGTCGCCGACCTTCACCGCCCATTCGACGATGGTCGCGTCGGGCAGGCCTTCGCCGAGGTCGGGGAGCAGGAAGGTTTTGGTGTCGGTCATGGTTCGATCGTCTCGTTGGTTATGCGATCGCCGTCGGCCCGGGCCGGCGGCGGATAAGGTTCAGACCCACACGTCGTTGCGCGCGGTCAGGTCGCCGCCGGCTTCGCCGGTGTTGACCACGCCGCGCGGCTCGATGATGAGGGCATGGCATTCGTGTTCGGCGCGGGTGATGTGCTCGACGCCGCGCGGGACGACGTACATCTCGCCTTCGCCCAGCTCCACGTCGTGGTCGCGGAAGCCGATCTGCATGCGGCCGCGCACCACCATGAACACTTCGTCGGTGTGCTCGTGCGCATGCCAGACGAACTCGCCCTGCAGCTTGACCAGCTTGAACTGGTAGTCGTTCATCTCGGCGATCACGCGCGGCGACCAGTGCTCGCTGAAACGCGCGAGCTTGTCGGCTAGGTTGATCGCCTCGCGTGGCGCGGCGGACTCGGTCATGGCGATCCTTCGTCGAAGAGTTCCAGCGCGCGCGCCGGGATCCAGCCCTGTTCGCCGCGATCGTTCTCGGCCCACCACCACTGCGCGAGCTCGTAGTGCAGGGCCAGGATTTCGTCGGTCCGCGCGGCCAGTTCGCGGGTGTCGTAGTCGCTGAGCGCGGTGGCGGGGCCGCGCTCGCCGTCGAACAGCGCCGCCGGCACCCAGCCGCCGTGGCCTTCGTTGAGCACGGTCCAGACGAACTGCGGCCAGTCGCGGTCGCGCTCGCCCAGGGTCACGCGCTGGCCGCGCGCGACCTGGATCGGCGGCCGATCCGGCACGCGGTGGCCGACGACGACGCGTGCGCGACGCATCGCCCTGCGCTCAGCCCGCCGCCAGCGCGCGCTTGGCCGCGGCGACGATGCGTTCCACGCTGGGCAGGTACTTCATTTCCAGGCGGAACAGCGGGATGTGGGTGTCGTAGCCGGTGACGCGCTCGACCGGCGCGAGCAGGTCGTACATCGACTCCTCGGCCAGACGCGCGGCGATTTCGGCGCCGAAGCCGGCGGTCTTGGGCGCTTCGTGCACGATCACGCAGCGGCCGGTCTTGCTCACCGATTCGGCGATGGTGGCGAAGTCCAGCGGGCGCAGGGTGGCCACGTCGATCACCTCGGCGCTGATGCCTTCGCCGGCCAGCTTGTCGGCCGCTTCCAGCGCTTCCTTGACCTGCGCGCCCCAGCTGACCAGGGTCACGTCGCTGCCGTCGCGCAACACGTAGCACACGTCCAGCGGCAGCGCCTCGCCGTCGTCGGCCACCACTTCCTTGTACTGGCGGTAGATGCGCTTGGGCTCCATGAAGATCACCGGATCCGGGTCGCGGATCGCAGCCAGCAGCAGGCCGTAGGCGCGCGCCGGCGAGGACGGCATGACCACGCGCAGGCCGGGCACGTTGGTGAAGATGGATTCGTTGGCTTCGCTGTGGTGCTCGGGCGCGCGGATGCCGCCGCCCCACGGCACGCGCAGCACCATCGGGCAGTGCAGACGGCCGCGCGTGCGGTAACGGAAGCGCGCGGCGTGGCAGATGATGTGATCGACCATCGGATACACGAAGCCGTCGAACTGCGATTCGGCGACCGGCTTCATGCCCTGCGCGGCCAGGCCGACGGTGAGGCCGGCGATGGTGGTTTCGTCCAGCGGCGTGTCTAGCACGCGCTCGGAACCGAACTGCTGCTGCAGGCCGGCGGTGGCGCGGAACACGCCGCCGTTCACGCCCACGTCCTCGCCCAGCACCAGCACGGTCTCGTCGGCGCGCATCTCGTAGGCCAGGGCCTGGGTGATGGCTTCGATCAGGGTGATCGCGACCGGCGCGGCCACGGCGTTGGCGGTCTCGACCTTCACTTTGGTATCGACGTTCATCGACGACCCTCCAGGGCCAGCGCGGCCGCACGTTGCGCGAGCAGATCCGGCGGCGGATCGGCGTACAGGTAATCGAACATCGCCTCGACCGGCTGCACCGGGGTTTCCAGGTAGGCGTTGATCTCGACGTCGACCTTCTTGCCGCATTCCTCGGCCCAGGCCTTCTCTTCGTCCTCGCTCCACAGGCCCTGCGCGGTCAGATAGGCGCGCAGGCGCGGCACCGGGTCGCGGGTCCAGGCCTCTTTGACTTCGGCTTCGCCGCGATAACGGCGGGCGTCGTCGGCGGTGGTGTGGTCGTGCAGGCGGTAGGTCATGAACTCGATCACGCTGCCGCCTTCGCCCTTGCGCGCGCGCTCGGCGGCGCGGCGCATGCCTTCCAGCACCGCGATCAGGTCGTTGCCGTCCACCTGCAGGCAGTGCAGGCCGCCGGCGATGCCCTTCTGGGCCAGGGTCTTGGCGCCGGTCTGGGCCGAGCGCGGCACCGAGATCGCCCAGCCGTTGTTGATCACGCACAGGATCAGCGGCAGTTGGTAGGCGCCGGCCGAGTTCAGGGCGGCGTAGAAGTCGGTCTTGGACGAGCCGCCGTCGCCGCAGCAGGCCACGGCCAGGTTGTTTTCCTTGCGCAGCTTGAACGCCAGCGCGGCGCCGGCGGCGTGCAGGCACTGGGTCGAGATCGGCACGCACCAGGAGAAGTCCTTCCTGGGGCCGGAGAAGTCGTTGCCGCGCTCGTCGCCGCCCCAGTACAGCAGCACTTCGCGCGGCAGCACGCCGCGCATGAACTGCGCGCCGTACTCGCGGTAGCTGGGCGCGAACACGTCGTCGGGCAGCATCGAGGCGCCGATGCCGACGTGGGTGGCCTCGTGGCCCAGGCAGGCGGCGTAGGTGCCGAGCTTGCCGGTGCGTTGCAGCGCGATCGCCTTGGTGTCGAACACGCGCACGAACAGCATCTGCTTGAACAGCGGCAGCAGCTTGCTGGCGTCGCGGAACGCGGGCGGCAGTTCGGCGACGGGCTGGCCGTCGATGCCGAGGTATTGCAGGTATTCGATTTCGAACGTCGCGGCGACGGTCATCGCGGGGCAGTCCTGAATTGGGGATGGGGGAGGCCCGAACCTTCCCGCCCGGATCCAGTGCCGGCGCGCGGACCGTTCAGACTGGCTGGGTCCGCGGCGGCCGGTGAGGGCTTGCTGCGGACCTGGCGCTGTCGCAGCGGCCGCGGTGGCGGCTGTTGCGTGGTGCTGCGGATGATACCCAAACGCGTGTTAAGCGCCGTTGCGCGCTGCGGCATGCAAAAAATCGCGGAAACGACTAGGCGCGACTGCACGCGGGCGTACGGTGGGCCCCGTTTTGGGGGCGCTGCGCACCGCTTCGGGGTAGCAGCGGCGTGAGCCGCGACCGCGAAATCAAAGCGGCGGCGCTACACCGGAATCCGATTCGGCGCGGACGTGCGGGCTTGCGCGATCGCGGCTCACGTCGCTCCCACAGAGAGCAAGGGCAACCGCGGTCGAGGGCGGCGGGCCGCACAAACGAAAAGGGCGCGGCTCGCGCCGCGCCCTTTCGTTCAAAGCTTGCTACGGATCAGCGGCGGATCTGCACGCTGATGGTGTCGCTGTTGTTGCCGGCGACCGGGTCCGGGGTGGCGGCGCTGATGTTGGCGTCGAACACCAGGCTGCTGCCCACGGCCGGACGTTCCGGCACCACGACCGCCAGAGCGAACCACTGGGTACCGCGGTTCATGCTGCCGTTGCGGTTGCACTCGGCGCGGAAGCCGGTCGGCACCGCGGTGCGGGCGCAGGTCCAGCCGGCCGGGGCGGCGACCGCCGCGGCCGAGACCGCGACGTTGCCGGTCAGCACCAGCTTGGGCTGGGCGGCGGCGTCCGGGCCGGCGTTGGTCACGGGCACCAGGAAGGTCGCGATCGCGCCCTTGCGCACCGGCAGCGCGCCGCCGGCGATCTGCACCGACAGGTCGGCCTGGGTGGTCACCACGACCTGCGCCGAGGCCTGGTTGTCGCCGTTGGCCGGGTCGCGGGTCTGCGACTGCGCGGCCACCGCCATGCGCAGCGGGGTGCCGCTGGCCAGGGCCGGCAGCACCACGTTCAAGGAGAACGTGGCCGAGGCCTGCGAGGCCAGGCTGGGCGTGGTGCAGGTGACGGTGGTGGTGGTCGCGTCCTGCACTGGTGCGGCGCAGGTCCAGCCGGCCGGAGCGGTCGCGACCGGCGCCACCAGGGCGTCGAACACGAAGGCCACGGCGGCGGCGTCGGCCGCATTCGGACCGGCGTTGAACACGCCGGCGGTGTAGGTCGCCGTCTGGCCGGCGCGGGCGCTGGCCGGGCTGGCCGAGGCGCTCACCGCCAGGTCGGCGCTGCGGAAGCCGGGCACGCTCAGGACCAGGCGCACCGGGTCGTGGTCGGACACGCGCAGCGGCTGGCTGGCATCGCCGAAGCGGAACACGCCGAAGTCGGCGTTGATGCGGGCGTGGTCGACCGACAGGCCGACGTTGTCCATCACCAGCGCCTCGTTGACCAGCACGTGGTCCAGAGTCTGCGCATTGCCTTCGAACACGTACGAGTAACGCTGGGCCGGATCGGCGATCAGCTGCGAGCCGTCGACGAAGATGCTGGTCAGCGGGCTGTCGACGTAGGTCAGGACCTGGTCTTCGGCGGCTTCCTCGCCCTTGATGATGCCCAGCACGTCGGTGTAGCCGTCGTTGAACTCGAATGCGTTGAAGTCGCCGATCAGCACGATCTTCTCGTTCGGGTTGGCCTGCTGCATCTGCTCGATCAGGCCGGCCAGGTAGGCCGCCTGCGCGCCGCGCTTGGCGCGCACGCGCGCGCCCTCGGTGGACCAGCCGTTGCCGCCGGAAGCGACATCGTCGATGCCGTTGAGCGAACGCAGGTGGTTGGCGATCACCGTGATCGGATACGAAGCGCCGTTGTCCTGGTGCACGATCGCGCGCAGCAGCAGCGGCGGACGGTCGTTGAGCAGGGCGGTGCTGCCGTTCGGATTGGCGAAGGTCGCGTCCTTGCCGTACTGCACCACTTCCAGCACTTCCACGCGCGGCTGGCCGGCGCCGTTGTCGCGGGTGGCGACCAGGAAGCCGACGTTGATGCCGCCCGGGTCGTTGCCCGACACCAGGTAGGGTACGTAGGCCGGCGCGCTGGGGCAGTTGGCGTTGATGCGCTCGGCCAGGCGGCCGAGGATGCCGATGTTCTCGACTTCGACCACGCCCAGGATGTCGGGCGTCTTCAGGTACTGGCAGATCGCCGCCGAGGTCTTGCCCAGGCGCTTCTCCACCGCTTCGGGCTTCAGCGTCGGCGCGCCGTTGCTCTCGGCTACTTCGTCGAAGAAGCGCAGCAGGTTGAAGCCGCCGATGGTGATGTCTTCGTAGGCCGCGTCGGCCACCGCCTCGGGCTGCTTGCCGCCGGCGAAGGTCGGCGGCGTGGCGGTGTCGGGCAACAGCGCCCAGGTGCCGGCGAAGTAGTCGAGCACACCGAGCAGGCCGGAGATCTGGGCCTGGCCGTCGACCGACAGCGGCAGCGCGCCGATCTGGCCGCGGCTGCGCACCATCAGGCGTTCTTGGTTGGTGTCGAAGCGCGGCGGGTTCTTGCCGGCCGGGATCGGGATCGTGTCCATGATGCCGATGCCGGGCTCGCGGAACGGCACCGCTACTTCGGGCAGGCGCACGTAGAACACGCCGTCGCTGGAGGAGTTGGCGTCGTCTTCGTCGATGCTGCCGTCGGTGCCGGAGATCGCGACCGACTGGGCCACGCTCACGCGCATCGCTTCCAGGCGTTCCAGCGTGCCGGGGGTGGCGTTGGCGCCGAGCTCGGTCGAGCTCAGTTCGACCGCGGCGGGCAGGGCGACGCCGGTTTCCAGCAGCTCCACCGTCGGCGAGACCAGTTCGGTGATGCTGAGCTGGTTCGGATTCGAGGGCGGGGTGAACTCGTCGACCTTGGCGGTCACGCGCACGCGGTTACCGACCGCGGCGCTGGCCGGCGGTGCGGCGCCGGTGAACACGAACACCGCTTCGGAGGTGGCCGGGTTGCCGTCGTCGTTGGCGCTTTGCAGGAAGAAGCCGTTGTTGAACTTGCGCGCGGTGACGATGCCCTCGGTGACCACGAGCTTGTCGTCGTAGGCAGAGAGCAGGCCGGCGCCCTGGATCTGGGCGATGGTCAGCGCGACCGGCGGATCCGGTGGGTTCGGCGGCGCGGTGCCGGTGTTGCGCGGGGTCGGCGCGCCGGTGCTGAAGTCGGCGCTGTTGTTGCCGGTGTCGGTGGCGCCGTCGTTCTTGCGCAGCGCGGCCGTGGAGTTGGTCAGCGTCGCGGTGGGCGCCGTCTCCGAGCAGTTGGCGGCGGTGCCGTAACCGACGAAGTCGACCACGGTGGCGCCGCCGACCGGGCAGGCGCCGCTCAGCGACACGTTGTTGTTGACCAGCGCGACCTTGCCGGCGGTGCCGGCCATGGCCAGGGTGCCGGTCGCGTCGGGCGTGGGCAGGTCGACGGTGCCGCCGGCGCCGTCGGCCTGCTTGATGAGGTAGTAGCCGCCCGCCGGAATGCTGCCGGTCAGCGGTGTGCGCGCCCAGGTGGCGCCGGCGGAAGACGCGTATTGCACGCTCCATCCGCTCAGATCGACCGCCGTGGCGCCGTTATTGCGCAATTCGATGAAGTCGCTTTTCAGCGTGGCACCGGAATTGCCGCCCCCGCCGTAGACCTGACTGACCACGACTTGCGCATGCGCGCCGCCGGCCATCAGGAACGTCAAAGCCACGGCCGCCAGGCGGCCTAAGAACTTGTCCATGTTTTTCCCCGTTGGATGCCGCCCGCCCAAAGATTCCCCAGGAATGCTCCCCTGACGCGGGCTGGCAAGATTGTGCATCAATCGTCACAAATCGGCATTTCAGAGGCATGACGGCATACCATACGGTGATGGGGGTGGACCGTCCGGAAGGTGTGCGCTGCGGTACCCTTTGCGCCCCTAAGCGAGAACCGCGATGACCGTCGAGAAGAACCAGCGCGAACTGGAGACCGGAATCCACACCGATCTGCAGGGGCGGATCACCTATGCGGGCTATCTGCAGTTGGATCGCCTGCTGTCGGCCCAGCACGGCCGCTCCGACCCGCCGCACCACGACGAATTGCTGTTCATCATTCAGCACCAGGTGTCGGAGCTGTGGATGAAGCTGATCATCCACGAGCTCAGCGCGGCCATCGAACACCTGCGCAACGACCAGGTCTGGCAGTGCCAGAAGGTCCTGGCGCGCTGCAAGCAGGTGCTGCGTCAGCTGACCGAGCAGTGGTCGGTGCTGGAGACCCTGACGCCGTCGGAATACATGGGCTTCCGCGACACCCTGGGGCCGTCCTCGGGCTTTCAGTCGCTGCAGTACCGGCGCATCGAATTCATGCTGGGCAACAAGAACGAGGGCATGCTGCGGGTGTTCGGGCACGATCCCCAGGCCCAGGCCGAACTCGAAAGCGCGCTGGCCGCGCCCAGTCTCTACGACGAATTCCTGATGTACCTGGCGCGTTTCGGTCACGCGATCCCGGCCGCGCACCTGCAGCGCGACTGGCGCCAGCCGCATGTGGCCGATCCCGCCCTGCAGCCGGTGTTCGAACGCATCTATGAAAACACCGATGTGTACTGGCGCGAGTACGCGCTGTGCGAGGACCTGGTCGACGTCGAAACCCAGTTCCAGCTATGGCGTTTCCGCCATATGCGCACGGTGCTGCGCATCATCGGCTTCAAGCGCGGCACCGGCGGTTCCAGCGGCGTGGGCTTCCTCAAGCAGGCGCTGGAACTGACCTTCTTCCCGGAGCTGTTCGAAGTGCGCACCAGCATCGGCCCGGGCGGCGCGATCGTGCCGTGAGCGCGCGCGCGCACGAGTGCGTCGGCGCCTTGCTGGTGCGCGACGGACGCGTGTTGTTGGGCCGGCGCACGGCCGACCGCGAATTTCTCGCCGGTGCCTGGGACGTGCTGGGCGGCCATAGCGAGGACGGCGAGAGCGAACTCGACACCTTGATGCGCGAATTGGACGAGGAGGCCGGCGTGGTGCCCACGCGCTGGCGACGCCTGGACACCCTCGAGGGCGCGCAGCCCACGCCCTGGCGCCTGCATCTGTATGCGGTCACGCAGTGGCGCGGCGAGCCCTGCAACCGGCAGCCGGACGAGCACGAGGAATTGCGCTGGTGCACGGCGCAGGAGGCGGCGCGCCACCTCGCTGCGGCGCATCCGGCGTTCGCGCGCCTGCTGGGCGAGGCGCTGGCGGCCGAGGGGGCTTGAAGCGGGCGGGCGCGGGCACTGGGCTGAGATCGTCGACCGCGCAATCGCGCGCCGACGGCGCGCACGCGGCGGGCGCCGCATGCCGCGCTAGGCATTCGTTCATCCGGTCCGCAGCGTCCGCGTCGGCGCGACGGCAGCGCTGCATGTCCCAGCCAGGCGCAAGCCCAGCGGCGGGATTCGGCAAAATCGCTTCCCGTTCAGGCATTTTCGCGCGACGCGCGGCGCCGATTGCTGCGCCGCAGCAATACGCGAGCGTCTTCACAAAGGTTTGACGGGACCGACAGCACCCGGTAAATCTCCCCGATCCCGTGCCGCCGGCAAGGGTCATCTCATTCAGTTTCGACACACGGGGGACACCGCATGAGCGGAGCCGCAACGACGACGGGCGAAACGCCCATTCCGGAATTCAAGCAGGTCCTGGGGCATCCCAAGCCTCTATGGATGCTGTTCATGTCCGAATTCTGGGAACGCTTCGCGTTCTACGGCATCCGCTGGGCGATGGTCCTGTACATCGTGGCGCAGTTCCACGGCGGCGACGCCGGCTACGAGAAGCCCGCCAGCGAGCTCTACGGCGCCTACCTGGCGCTGGTCTACGCCTCGGCGATCTTCGGCGGCTGGATCGCCGACAAGCTGATCGGCTACCAACGCTCGATTCTGCTCGGCGCCTTGATCATGGCGACCGGCCTGTTCCTGCTGGCCTCGCCCACCGAGACCATGTTCAAGCTCGGCCTGGCCACGATCATCGTCGGCAACGGCCTGTTCAAGCCGATCATCTCGACCATGGTCGGCAAGCTCTACCTGCAGGGCGATGGCCGCCGCGATTCGGGCTTCACCATCTTCTACATGGGCATCAACCTGGGCGCGTTCCTGGCGCCGTTGATCACCCAGTACCTGGCCCAGAAGGTGTTCGGCGTCAACGACACGCCGGCCTACAAGGTGGTGTTCATCGCCGCCGGCGTCGGCATGGTGCTGAGCCTGATCTGGTTCTGGTTCGGTCGCGCCCAGCTCAAGGGCATCGGCCTGCCGCCCGCGGACAAGACCAGCCTGACCCGTTCCTTCATGGTCCTGGCCGGCGCGGCGCTGATCGCGATTCCGATCTTCTTCTTCCTGCTGACCATCAACGCGATGGTGCTGCAGTACATCCTGATCGCGCTGCTGATCGTGCCGGCCATCATGCTGGTGGTGGAAGGCATCCGCGAGGGCAAGGTCTCGCGCGACAAGGTGATCGCGATGCTGATCATCCTGACCTTCAACGTGTTCTTCTGGTGCTTCTTCGAACAGGCCGGCAGCTCGTTCAACTTCCTGGCCGAGAAGATCGTCGACCGCAACATCGGCTTTGAGAGCCTGTTCCAGGCGCTGGCCGGCGGCACGCAGTTCCCGGTGTCGTGGTTCCAGAGCGTGAACTCGGTGGCCATCATCACCCTGGCGCCGGTGATCGCCTGGATCTGGGTGCGCATGGGCCGCGCCAATCCCTCGATCCCGCGCAAGTTCGGCCTGGGCCTGATCTTCAACGGCCTGGCCTTCCTGCTGCTGATGTTCGCGCTGGTCAACCTGATCGCGCCGGACACCGGCAAGATCCCGTTCTGGACCCTGTTCGCGGTGTACTGGATCCAGTCGGTGGGCGAGCTGTGCCTGTCGCCGATCGGTCTGTCGATGGTGACCAAGCTGGCGCCGGCGCGCCTGACCGGCTTCGCCATGGGCGCCTGGTTCCTGTCGATCGCGATCGGCAACAACCTCGCCGGCATCTTCGCCGGCCAAGCCAGCGGCGAGACCGGCATGACCACGGCTTCGGCGCTGACCGCCTACACCATGGGCTTCTACATCCTGGCCGGCGCGGGCCTGCTGCTGTTCCTGATCGCCCCGCTGATCAACCGGTTGATGCACGGCGTCAAGTAAGCGCCGTCGCCCGCAGCCGTACCCCTAGGCGCCACGGCCGGAGAGCTCCGGCCGTGGCGTCGCCGCATTCGCAACCCGCTATCGCATGAGCGCCTTCCGATGACCGTCAGCAAACACGTCGAACCCGAATTCATCGCACCGCCGCCGGGTGAGCTGGTCGGCCACCCGCGCGCGCTATGGATGCTGTTCGGCGCCGAGATGTGGGAGCGCTTCGCCTACTACGGCATGCGCGCGCTGCTGGCCGTGTACGTGGCCAGCACCTTTTTCAGCCTGCTGCCGGAAGGCGAGGCGCGCGCCCAGGCCAGCCTGACCTACGGCGCCTACACCGCACTGATCTACGCGACCGGCCTGTTCGGCGGTTTCATCGCCGACCGCTACCTGGGCTACCGGCCGTCGATCGTGCTCGGCGGCGCGATCATGGCCGTGGGGCTGTTCCTGCTGATGATTCCGCAGCTGACCTGGTTCCTGCTGGGCCTGGCGGTGATCGTGGTCGGCAATGGTTTGTTCAAGCCCAATATCTCGACCATAGTCGGACGCCTGTATGCGCCGGCCGATCCGCGCCGCGACTCGGGCTTCACCATTTTCTACATGGGCATCAATATCGGCGGCGCGCTCGCGCCGCTGGTGTGCGGCGTCATCATCGGCGAGCGCTTCGGTTATCGCTGGGGTTTCTTCGCCGCCGGTGTGGGCATGATCTTGGGCCTGATGATGTTCCATTGGCTGCGCGGCCAGCTCGGCCGCATCGGCGAATCGCCGGTGCCCGCGCTCAACCGCGCGCGTTTGATCAAGGTGCTGCTGGGCTGCATCGCCGCGGTGCCCGTGGTCTACCTGATGCTCAGCCGCACCCAGATCGTCGGCTACATCCTGCTGGCGATGATGATCGGTCTGAGCGTGTACTTCATCGGCGGCAGCCTGCGCAGCGGCGACAAGGTACAGATGCACCGCTACACCGCGATGCTGCTGCTGTTTCTGGCCAAGATCCTGTTCTGGGGCATGTTCGAGCAGGCCGGCTCGTCGCTGAATTTCTTCGCCAAGGACCACGTCGACGCGCCGTTCAACTTCGCTTTGTTCCAGTCGGCCAACTCGGTGTTCATCATCGCGCTGGCGCCGCTGTTCGCCTGGGCCTGGCCGCGCCTGGACGAGCGTGGTTGGAACCCGTCGGTGCCGCGCAAGTTCGCGCTGGCGCTACTGCTGGTCGCGGTGGGCTTCTCGGTCCTGATCGCCGGCATCGCCTACATGGCCGACGGCAGCGGGCGCATTCCCTGGGAAATGCTGGTGCTGGCCTACCTGTTCAACACCATGGGCGAGCTGTGCCTGTCGCCGATCGGCCTGTCGATGGTGTCCAAGCTGGCCGCGCCCAAGGACACGGGCATGGCGATGGGCGCCTGGTTCCTGTGCTCGGCGATCGGCAACTACGTCGCCGGTCTGGTCGCGGCGGTGGCGTCGGGCGGCGATCTGGGCGGCTTGGCGCAGTACTCGGCCACCTATACCCACATCGCGTACGCGGGCTTCGGCATGGGCGTGGCCTTCCTGCTGTTCGCGCCGTTCATCAACAAGTTGATGCATGGGGTGAAGTAGGCCATCGGAGGTCGTTTCGCATCTGTTCGATCGGATCCGGTCTTGGAGGCCATATGACGCGCGCTGAATGGTTCGAACCCAAATGGCTGTGGCTGAAGCGTTTCGCACTGGCGGCGGGCTTGGGGCTAGTCCTCATGATCGTCGGCATTCCGACCGATGTGGTGGCGCTTACGTTCGTCGGCATCCTGTTAGCCGCGCCCTTGTTCTTCTGGCTCATGTTCATTCCCGTCCTGCATTGGAAGGATCGTTACATCGGCGGCGCGAGCAACGTATGGGGCGCGTTCCTGGTGTTCGAGACCTCTGGCTGGTCGAAGCTGTTCTATTGGTTCATCCACGTGCTGCCGGATCGTAGGCGGTCCGGGCAGTACGCGGACGCTCCTTGAGGCTGGATCGTCGGCCATCGTCGATGCGCATGGACTTGGCGGAGATACGGGAGCCGCAACCCGCTGCCTGAAGGGGAGTTCAGGCGCTGGCCGCAGGAGCAGCCGACGGCAGCGATGGATACGCCCTGGTCGCCGATCGGCTTGGCCCGAGCAGGCATTGGATGTTCAATGTGAACATGATCGAAGCCAGCCCCGAGGACCGACTGCCGCTGTGGCGCGCTTATGCGGAGTTCTTCCTCGATACCGAAATCGACGAGCCTACTTACGCCTACATCGCCCGGACGGTGGCCGAGTCCGGGCTGAGCCGGAGCGAGGCCGAGGCGGTGCTGTGGAACGAGGTGTTCCCGGCGCTGCACGCGAACTTGCGCAATCACCTGGGCGTCTGGGACGGCTGGCCGGACGAGTGGTTGCTGGCGCATCTGCGCATCGCCTCGGGGACGGCCGTGCGCTCCGGACCGCGCGCCACGGTCGCCGAGATCGAGCGTTGCTGGAATCGGATGCGCGCGTACTGGCCCGAGCCGCAAAGCGACTGAGCCGCCTGCGCTAGTCGCCCAGCGCCACCGCGCGCACACCCGAATGTCCGCGCACGAAGGCCGCGGCCAGGCGCAGGGTGGCTTCGCCGTCGCGATCGCCGCGCAGCGCGCGCACCAGCCGCGCGGGCGTGATGCCGGTCCAGCGGCTCAGGTCGTGGGTGGCGTGGGCCTGATCGCTGTAACCGTGGCGCGCGGCGGCATCGGCGATCTCGGCGCGTTCTTCGTCCAGGCTGCGCAACAGGGCTTGCAGGCGCCGCACCCGCGCGTACTCCTTCGCGGTCATGCCGACCGCGGCCAGGAAACGCGCCTGCAGGTTGCGCAGGCCCAGGCCGGCGGTGCGCGCGAGTTCGGCGATGCGCAGGTCGCCGTCGTGTTGGTCCAACTGCGCGAGCGCCTGTTCGATCGCGGCGTCCGGCGGTTGGGCGGCCGCGCGCTGCGCGAGCAGCGCCCACATTGCGTCGACGCCGTGTCCGGCGACGCAGGCGTGGGCGGCCTCGGCGAAGGCCGCGGCGAAGCCCGGGTCGAGCTCGCGCAGGTCGGGGATGCGATCGCGCAACGCGGCCAGGCGCGCGCCGGCGACCAAGGTCGAGCCGGCCGGGGTCAGGCGCACGCCCAGGCAATGCACCGGTCCGGTCGGCTGCAGGCGGATCGGGCCGCGTTGCTGAGCGGCGAACAACAGCGGCGCCTGCAACTGGGAGTCGCCGTTGGCGCCGTACAGGCGCATCGGCGCGCCCAGGTGCGCGATCAGTTCGCAGCGGCCGTCGGCATAGATCGCCTGCACTTCGGGCGCGGGCGCGTCGTCGCGCAGCCGCCACAGGCATTGCACGTGGCGGCTCAGCGACGGCGGTACGGGCTGCTCGCTGTAGTCCATGCCACCATCAAAGCCCGAGCCTGCGCGTTTTTACAAGCCGATCGCGGTGCGCCGACGCTAGCGTGGCGGTCAATCGATCACGAAAAGGGGATGCCGATGAATTTCGCCGCGAGTCTGTTGGGCCTGGGGTTACTGCTGGCCGTGTCGCCGACGGCCGCCAGTGAAGCCGCCGCCGATCTGGGCTGGATGGCCGGGCACTGGTGCAGCGAAGCCGACGGGGAGCGCATCGACGAGACCTGGCTGCCGGCGGTGGGCGGACGCCTGTACGGGGTGTCGCGCACCGCGCGCGGCGAGCGCGTCGGCAGTTTCGAGTTCCTGCGCATCGAGCCCGTGGACGGCGTGTCGACGTATCTGGCCCAGCCAGGCGGCGGCAAGGCGACCGCATTCCGGCGCAGCGAGGGCGGGCCGAATCGGGTTCGGTTCGAGAACCTTGCGCACGATTTTCCGCAGCGCATCGAGTACCGGCGCGAGGGCGAGCGGCTGCACGCGGAGATCGCGGGGCCGGGGCGGGAGGGGAAGGAACTGCGGATCGCGTTCGAGTACCGGCGTTGCGGAGAATAGGGTCTGCCCGGGCACCGCACCGCCTTCGACCTAAGGCGCTGTGGCGATGCGGTTCGCCTTCGGCTCACCGCATCCTACGAAGCTCACAGCTCTCCGTGTTGCGGGAGAGGGGCTAACGCGTAGGCGCGATGGAAGGCGTAAGCGTGCTGGAAGGCGCAAGCGCGATGGGAGGTTTGCAGTCCCTTCTCCCGCTGGCGGGAGAAGGTGCCCGTAGGGCGGATGAGAGTGGCGCATGGGGTTGGCGTTGCGCGCCTGCGCCGGCCCTCACCCCAACCCCTCTCCCGCGAGCGGGAGAGGGGCTAACGCGTAGGCGCGATGAGAGGCGTAAGCGCGCTGGAAGGCGTAAGCGCGATGGGAGGTTTGCAGTCCCTTCTCCCGCTGGCGGGAGAAGGTGCCCGAAGGGCGGATGAGGGCGGCGCACGCGGTTGGCGTTGCGCGCCTGCGTCGGCCCTCACCCCAACCCCTCTCCCGCGGGCGGGAGAGGGGCGAACCCGTAGGCGCGATGGGAGTCCCTTCTCCCGCTGGCGGGAGAAGGTGCCCGAAGGGCGGATGAGGGCGGCGCACGCGGTTGGCGTTGCGCGCCTGCGTCGGCCCTCACCCCAACCCCTCTCCCGCGRGCGGGAGAGGGCCCAGAACCGAGCGGCCCGCGAGCGGGAGAGGGGCTTGAATGCAGCGCTAGCTCTCACCCCGCCACCGGCAACTCCGCCTCGGCGCGAATCTCCAGCTCATCCAGCCGATCCAGCAAGCGGAACAGCAGTTCGCGCTCGGCGCCGTCCATGCCGTCCAGCAGGCGGCGCTCGAAGGCCAGCGCCAGCGGCGCGACCTCGTCGTAGATCTTGTAGCCGTCCGGCGACAGCTGCAGCACCGAGCGGCGGCGGTCGTCGTCGTGGGTCTCGCGGGCCAGGCGGCCGGCCTCGATCAGGCGCGCCACCGCGCGGCTGACCGCGACCTTGTCCATGGCCGTGCGCTGGGCGACCTCGTTGGCCGACAGGCCCGGATAGCGGCCCAGCACGGCCATCACCCGCCATTCGGTCACGCTCAGGGCGAAGCGCTCGGAGTAGACCCGCGCGATCGCGCTGCTGACCCGGTTGGACAGCACCGACAGGCGGTAGGGCAGGAAATGCTCGAGGTCGAGCTCGGCATGGCGGGGTCGGGGCTTGTTCATGCTGCGCTGTACCTTGCTTGCATATGGTTTCATATGAAACTATAACGGCTCTTCGCACCAGGCCGTCCCGCGCGGGTCCGGCCGCTACCTGAGAACAATGCCATGAATGCGCAGCCCAACCTCGGCATGCAGGTCACCACCTTCGAAAATCCGCTGGGTATCGACGGCTTCGAGTTCGTCGAGTTCGCCGCCCCGGCCGGTCAGGGCGAAATGCTGCACGACTACTTCCGCAAGCTCGGCTTCACCGCCGTGCTGCACCACAAGACCCGTCCGATCACGGTCTACCGCCAGGGCGGGGTCAACTTCCTGGTCAACGAAGACCCGGACAGCTTCGCCGCCGACTTCGCGCGCGCGCACGGCCCCAGCGCCTGCGGCTTCGCGATCCGCTTCCAGCAGCCCGGCACCACCGTCCTCGATGCCGTGCTCGGCAACGGCGGCGAGGCGATCGTCGACCAGGCCGATAGCCGCGCGGTCGACGCGCCGGTGGTCAAGGGCATCGGCGACTGCATGCTGTACCTGGTCGACCGCTACGGCGACAAGGGCAACGTGTACGAGGACTACCTGCCGGTGCAGGGCGCGCCGCAGAATCCGGCCGGTTTCGGTCTGACCTTCATCGACCACCTCACCCACAACCTCTACTTCGGCAACATGCAGAAGTGGTCGGACTATTACGAGCGCTTGTTCAACTTCCGCGAGATCCGCTACTTCGACATCAAGGGCGCCAAGACCGGCCTGGTGTCCAAGGCGATGACCGCGCCGGACGGCGTGGTGCGCATCCCGCTCAACGAGTCCAGCGATCCCAAGTCGCAGATCAACGAATACCTCGACGCCTACAAGGGCGAGGGCATCCAGCACATCGCCTGTTTCACCGACAACATCTACGACACGGTGGAAGCGATGCGCGCGCAGGGCGTGGAGTTCCTGGACACTCCGGACACCTACTTCGACGTGATCGATCAGCGCGTGCCCAACCACGGCGAGGACGTGCCGCGCCTGGCCAAGAACAAGATCCTGATCGACGCCGACCCGGAGACCCACCAGCGCAAACTGCTGCAGATCTTCACCCAGAACGCGATCGGTCCGATCTTCTTCGAGATCATCCAGCGCAAGGGCAACGAGGGCTTCGGCGAGGGCAACTTCCAGGCCCTGTTCGAGAGCATCGAACGCGACCAGATGCGCCGCGGCGTGCTCTAAGCTCGGCGCTTCAAGCCCCTCTCCGTCGGAAGAGGGGTTGGAGAGGGGCGGGACATGGCCGTACGCTCAAATCCGCCTCTCCCCACTGTCAGGATGGATGAACACCGAAGCGGTGGTCGAGGCGACCCTCTGGGCCCTCGGCGGCCGGACCCTCGCCCCAACCCCTCTCCCGCAGGGAGTGGGGCTCTAAGCTCCAGAGCGCAATCGCCATGAACACCGCCGCCAACGACAGCGACAACGTGATCCCGATGCCCGAGCGCGATGCGCAGCGGGTGGCCGCGCGCGGGTATCTCAGCGGCTTCGGCAACGAGTTCGCGACCGAGGTCTACACCGGGGTGCTGCCGCAGGGCCAGAACTCGCCGCAGCAGGTCGCCTACGGCCTCTACGCCGAGCAGCTGTCGGGCACCGCTTTCACCGCGCCGCGCGGCGAGAACCGCCGCAGCTGGCTGTACCGCATCCGCCCCGCGGCGATGCACGGCACCTTCGCGCCGTATCCGCAGCCGCGCCTGCACAACGATTTCGAGCACGGCCCGGTCTCGCCCGACCAGTTGCGCTGGGATCCGCTGCCGATGCCGGACGCGCCGGTCGATTTCGTCGACGGCCTCTACACCATGGCCGGCAACGGCTCGCCGGCTTCGCAACACGGCGTGGGCGTGCATATGTACGCGGCCAACCGTTCGATGGACGGGCGTTTCTTCTACGACGCCGACGGCGAACTGCTGATCGTGCCGCAGCACGGCCGCCTGATCCTGGCGACCGAACTGGGCGTGCTCGAGGTCGAGCCGCAGGAGATCGCGGTGATCCCGCGCGGCGTGCGCTTCCGTGTCGAACTGCCCGACGGTGTCGCGCGCGGTTACGTCTGCGAGAACTTCGGCGCGCTGATGCGCCTGCCGGACCTGGGCCCGATCGGCGCCAACGGCCTGGCCAATCCGCGCGATTTCCTGACCCCGAACGCGGCCTACGAGGACGTCGACGGGCAGTTCGAACTGATCGCCAAGTTCCAGGGCCAGCTGTGGCGCGCCGAGCTCGGCCATTCGCCGCTGGACGTGGTTGGCTGGCACGGCAACTACGCGCCGTACAAATACGACCTGCGTCGCTTCAACACCATCGGTTCGATCAGCTTCGATCATCCGGACCCGTCGATCTTCACCGTGCTGACCTCGCCCAGCGACACCCCGGGCACGGCCAACCTGGATTTCGTGATCTTCCCGCCGCGCTGGCTGGTCGCGCAGCACACCTTCCGTCCGCCGTGGTTCCACCGCAACGTCGCCAGCGAGTTCATGGGCCTGATCCACGGCGCCTACGACGCCAAGGCCGAAGGCTTCGTGCCCGGCGGCGCTTCGCTGCACAACTGCATGAGCGGGCACGGCCCGGACGCGGCCACGTTCGAGAAGGCCAGCCACGCCGATTTGAGCAAGCCCGACGTGATCGGCGGCACCATGGCCTTCATGTTCGAGACCCGCGCGGTGATCCGCCCGACCGCGCAGGCCTTCGAGGCGCCGCACCGCCAGCGCGAGTACCAGGCTTGCTGGGCCGGTTTGCGCCGGCACTTCGAGCCGCCGCGCTCGGCCTGAGACCGCGCGGCGCTTCGCGCGCCGTTCACGCCTGGCCGCTAGGCTGCGCGCGTCTTGCATACGCTGCGCCGCAGCCGGGGTCGTAATGAAGCAGGGTTCCATCCAGTTGGGCGCGAGCGCGCTGCTGCTGAGTCTGGCGCTGACCGCCTGCGGCGATCGCGCCTCCGCCCCGGCGCCTGCGCCCACCGCAACGCCGCCGGTCAGCGATCAGCCCAGCGAAGACGTACCGCCGGCCACGGCGCCGACGCCGCTGGCGCCGGCCAAGAACGGCGGCCTGGCACGCATGGACGGCTATGGCGATCTGCGCCTGGGCAGCGACGCGGCCGAAGCCCGCAAGGCCTTGGGCGGCGACGTCGCGGGCAAGGCGGAAGAACCCGGCGGCTGCTACTACCTGAGCTCGAGCAGCCGCCCTGAGCTGCCGGGCCTGATGATCGAAGGCGAGAAACTGGTCCGCTACGACGTCGGCGAGGGCGAGGAAATCGTCGCGCCCGGCGGCGGCAAGGTCGGTATGGGCGCGGACGAGCTGCGCGCGCTGTACGCGGGACGAATCGAAACCCAGCCGCACAAGTACGTCGACGGCGGCGAGTACTGGCGCATCAAGGATGCGGCCGGCCCTGGCGTGCTGCTGTTCGAGATCGTCGACGGCAAGGCCAGCCTGTGGCGGGTGGGCCTGGCGCCGCAGGTCGATTATGTCGAAGGCTGCTCCTGACCCCAGCCCGCCGACAGGGCCGTAGGCTGCGGTGAGCGCAGCGAACCGCGGCATCGCCCTATCCGCTCGCTCGCCTTGGCCCGCAAAGCAGTCATGGCGCCTATCCGCACCGCCGATGGACGCCTAGCCCCGCACTCGGCATAGAATCGGGGCAGTGTCCGCGAGGGGAAGAGACCATGCTCGAAGCCATCGGCTTGTTCGTGCTGGGGTTGGTGCTGCTGGCGCTGGGCGGCGATTCCATCGTCAAGGGCGCGTCCGGGTTGGCCCAGCGTTTCGGTGCCTCGCCGTTCGTGGCCGGGCTGGCGCTGGTCGCCTTCGGCACCTCGCTGCCCGAGCTGGCGGTCAACCTGCAGGCGGTGGTGCGCGGCGAGCAGAGCCTGGCGCTGGGCAACGCGGTCGGCAGCAACATCGTCAATTTCGGCCTGACCCTGGGCATCGCCGCGTTCGCCGCGCCGCTGCTGGTGCGCTGGCGCTCGCTGGCGCCGCTGCTGCTGGTGCTGATCCTGGGCACCGCCGCGGTGATCGCGCTCGGCCTGGACGGCGTGCTCAGCCGCGCCGAGGGCGCGGGCATGGTGGTCGTGTTCTTCGCCGTGGTCGCCTACGCGATGGCGCGCACGCGCCGCGAGGCGCCGGAACTGCAGGACGCCATCGCCGCGTTCGCGCGCACCCGCACCGATCTGGGCTTGAACCTGCTGCGTTTCGCGATCGCGGCGGTGCTGCTGTACTTCGGTTCCAAATTCGTGGTCGGCGCGGCGCCGCGCTTGGGCGCTTCGCTGGGCCTCACGCCGCTGCTCACCGGTCTGTTGCCGGTCGCGATCGGCACCGCGCTGCCGGAAGCCGCCGCCGCCATCGCCGCCGCGCGTCGCGGCCAGGGCGATATCGTGGTCGGGCACGTGATCGGCTCCAGCCTGTTCAATCTGCTGATCGTGGTCGGCGGCATGGCGGCCTGGAACGCGGTGGCGCTGCCGGCTTCGTTCGTGCGCTTCGAACTGCCCGCGGCGATCGCGTTCGCGCTGATGCTGTATCCGATGCTGCGCGGCGATCTGCGCGTGAGCAAAGGCGAGGGCGCGGTTCTGTTGATCGCCTTGCTGGCCTGGATCGGCTTCGAACTGGCGATGCTGTATCGCTGATGCGGAGCGGGCGCCGGCGTCGGGTCGATATACTGAGGCCATGAACACGCCAGTCTCTTCGCCGCCGCCGTCGGCGCGTCCGATTCCGACCCGCGCGCTGCGCGCGCTGAGCGAGTTCTTCCGCCTGGAAGCCGCCGGTGGCCTGGTCCTGATCGCCGCCGCCGCGCTGGCCCTGATCGCGGCCAACTCGCCGCTGCACGACGCCTACGAATCGTTCCGGCAGATGCCGGTGCAGGTGCGCATCGGCGCGCTGGATATCGCCAAGCCCGCGCTGCTGTGGATCAACGACGGCCTGATGGCGATCTTCTTCCTGCTGGTGGCGCTGGAGATCAAGCGCGAAATGCTCAGCGGCCAGCTCGCCGGGCGCGCCCAGCTGATCCTGCCGTTGGCCTGCGCGAGCGCCGGCGTGGTGGTGCCGGCGCTGCTGTTCTACGCGATGAACCGCGGCGACGCCGAGGCCATGCGCGGTTGGGCGGTGCCGACGGCGACCGATATCGCCTTCGCCCTGGGCGTGCTGGCCCTGCTGGGGTCGCGCGTGCCGGCGGCGATGAAGCTGTTGCTGTCGACGATCGCGGTGATCGACGACCTGATCGCGATCCTGATCATCGCGCTGTTCTATTCGCACGGCCTGTCGATGACCGCGTTGATCTGGGCCGGCGCCGCGCTGGCCGGCATGTGGCTGTTGAACCGTCGCGGCGTGACCGCGCTGGCGCCGTACCTGCTGCTGGGCGTGGTGCTGTGGGTGTGCGTGCTGAAGTCGGGCGTGCACGCCACCCTGGCCGGCGTCGCCACCGGCCTGATGATTCCGCACGTCGACAAGCGCAACGCCATCGACGACGCGCACGAGCATTCGCCGCTGGAAACCCTGGAGCACGCGCTGCATCCCTGGGTGGCCTACGCGATCCTGCCGCTGTTCGCGTTCGCCAATGCCGGCCTGGTGCTGGGCGGGTTGAGCCTGGACGACGCTACCGCCGCGCTGCCGCTGGGCATCGTGCTGGGCCTGGTGATCGGCAAGCCGATCGGCATCGTCGGCATCGCCCTGCTGCTGCGCGCGCTGGGCTGGGTCAAGCTGCCCGCCGGCATGGACCTGCGCGCGATGCTGGGCCTGGGCCTGATGTGCGGCATCGGCTTCACCATGAGTTTGTTCATCGCCTCGCTGGCGTACCAGAACCCCCTGCATTACGAAGAGGCGGTGCTGGGCGTGCTGGCCGCCTCGGTGATCTCGGCGCTGGTGGGCTATCTGTGGTTGCGCGCGGTGCTGCCGTCGCGCGCGCAACGGAGCTAAGGGATGCGGCACGCTTTGGTGTTCGGCGCCAGCGGGCAGATCGGTCTGCCGCTGCTGGGCGCGTTGCGACGCGCCGGCTGGCGGGTCAGCGCGGTGTCGCGCCAGGACCAGCACGACGAGCCGGGGCTGCACTGGCTGCGCGGCGACTTCGCCCAACTCGAAGAACTGCCGCGCCGGGTCGATGCGATCTTCAGTTGCGGGCCGCTGGACGGCTTTGCGCGTTGGTACGCGACCTCGCGGGTCGAATCGCCGCGCGTGGTCGCGTTCGGCTCGACCAGCGTCGAGACCAAGCGCGGTTCGGCTGATCCGGACGAACGCGACGTCGCCGCGCGCTTGCGCGCGGGCGAGGCGACTTTGTTCGCCGAAGCCAGCGAGCGCGCCGCGGCCGCGACCGCGCTGCGGCCCACGCTGGTCTACGGCGCCGGCCGCGACGCCACCCTGACCCGGATCGCCGCGATCGCCCAGCGCTGGGGGCGTTTTCCGCTGCCGCGCAACGCCACCGGCCTGCGCCAGCCGGTGCACGTGGACGATCTCGCCGCGGCCGCGTTCGCCTGCGTGTCGGCGCCGGCCAGCTACGGCCAGGGTTACGCGCTGCCCGGCGGCGAGACCCTGAGCTATCGCGACATGGTCGCGCGCGTGCTGGGCGTGCTGGAGCCACCGCCGAAACTGATCGAGCTGCCGTCTCCGGTGTTCAACCTGGCCTTGCTGGCCGCGCAGGCCAGCGGCCATGCCACCGGCTTGGGCGAGGCCGCGGTACGGCGCATGCGCAGCGACCTGGTGTTCGACCTGGCGCCGGCGCAACGCGATTTCGCGTACGCGCCGCGCCGCTTCCTGCCCGAACGCTCGATGTTCGATCCGCGCTGAGGCGACGCGCTCAGAGTTCGAAATCGCCGGGCTTGGTCTGCACGTTGGGCTTGTAGCTGGCGATGGCGAGGTAGATGCGGCTGCCGTCGCTCATCTCGAAACCGTAGCCGACCGGCTGGTCGTTGCCGAACCAGGCGGTGGCGCGTTCGACGTCGCTGCCGAACACGCGCGGATCCAGGCGCGCGCCGCGCAAGGGCGAGGACTTGCCGGGATTGAGTTCGCCCAAGGACGAATAGCGCTTGAGTTCGCCGGCCGTGCCCAGCGCGATCAAGGCCAGCGGATCGACGACTTGGTCGGTGGTGGCCTTGCCGGTCGTGCCGCTGGCCTTGTCGCGCCAACGCGCGATGCCGGCTTGGGCGACGAAGGTCAACTCGTCCTTCTGGCCGGGGCGCAGCACGAAGCGGAAGCGGTCCGGACGTTCCAGCAGCAGCTCGACGCTGTCGACGCTGACCAGCGCGTGCTCGGTCTTGCCCTTGAGCGGCGGCGCGTACTGGCTGATGCGGGCGACCACGTGCGCGCTGTAGTGGGTCTTGTCCATGCTCTGGAGCAAGGTGGTGGCCGAACTGGCGGCGTGCAGGGCCAGCGGCGCAAGGCAAAACAGACCGACGGCGGCGAAGCGCAGGGGAAGTTTCATGGCGGTGTTCCCGTAGCTGGAAGGGGGACGGACGCGCGGCTCAGCGGCAGGCCATGCGCGCGATCGTGCGCAGCAGCCGCGGTGGCTGCTGCATGGTCGCCGAGCAACGCGCCGACAGATCGGGCGCGCTGGCGCCGATGGTGCGCGCGTTCGCCAGGTCGGCCGGCACCCCGTCGACGCCGGGCTGCAAGCAGCGGCCCGGCAGCAGGTTGAAGGCCATGCTGCCCGAGGTCGTGCTGACCTCGACCATGATCGGCACGCCGTTGGTATTGCACAGCTCGGCCAGGCGCATGTTCGGCGACAGCCGCGGCGGGCCGGGAACCTCGGCCGGCAGATTGACCGGCGTATTGCCCGAGCACACGCCCTCGTGCAGCAACTCGCTGTCGATGGTGCCGGTGATGCGGGTGATGGCGTGGGTGTGGTCGCGCAGGTTGGTGCGCTGGACGAAGATGCGGCTGCTGCCGTCGAAGCGCGAGGTCGGAATCGTTACCGAATCGCGATCGATGTCGAAGATCACGTCGACGCGGTCGGCGGTGGGCGCGAAGGTGAAGCTGTCGGCGAACGCGCGCACCATGCGCGGCGGGAAGGCCTCGGGCGCGCTGGTAATGGTCATGTTCGGGAAATGCGCCGCGCAATCGACGTCGGCGGGACAGGTCTCCTCGCGCAGCAGGTCGTAGGAGGCGGTGACCGTATCGCCCGGGCAGTACTGCGCGGGCGTCACCTGGCCCATGCCGTTCAAGACGCTGCGCTCCAGCCGGCACCCGGCGAATAAGACCGAGCAGGCGAGCAGCAGGGCGAGGGCCGTGCGGGAGGTCCGTGTGGTCATGGCGGCGTCCTTGTCGAGGGGGCATGGTTTGGCGGCTGACAAGGACGATCAACGGCGTGGCGGCGCGCGAGCGGACACGGCCGCGCGCGGTCGCGCGCGTTCAGGGCGTGTCGGAGGCCGGGATCGGGCGCGATTTGGCCAGCGCGCGCAGCGCGATGATGAGCACGCCGCCCAGCACCATGGCGCCGCCCAGCAGCAGACGCGGGCCGGGGCGGTCGCCCCAGAACGCGACGCCCAGGCCGATCGCGAGCACCGGCACCAGCAACAGCCACGGCGTGACCTGCGCGACCGGGTGGCGCTGCACCAGCACGTAGTACAGGCCATGGCCCAGCAGCGAGGACACGAACGCGGCGTAGAGCGCGCCGAACCAGCCGACCCAGCTCACCGATCCCAGGCTGGCGATGCCGCCGGGCTCGAGCAGCGCGCTGATCGCCAGCAGCGGCAGCACGCTGAGCAAGGCGGTCCAGCCCTGCTGGCTGTAAACGTCCAGTCCGCGCAGGCCCTTCATCAGCACCGTGCCCACGGCCAGGAACGCGGCCGAGATCAGCATCAGCACCAGCGACATCGGCTTGTCCAGCACCAGCGGATCGAAGCCCAGCACCAGCACACCGGCGAAGCTCACCGCGATCGCCACGCCGGTGCGCCAGGCGAAGCGCTCGCCCAACACCATCCACGCCAGCAGCGCGGTCATCGGCACATAGCTCTGCATCACGATCGCCGGCGAGGACAGATCGCCGGCCAGTTTGAGCGCGGTGAAACTCAGGCCGAAATGCAGCACGCCGATGCACAGGCAGACCGCGATCAGCCGCGGCCATTGCCCGGGCGCCGGGCGCTTGACGAAGAACATCAGCGGCAGCGCGAGCAGGGCGAAGCGCAGGCCGGTGAACAGGAACGGCGGGATCTCGCGCATCGCGAACGCCGAGGTCAGGAAGTTGCCGGCCCAGGCCAGGACGATGAGCAGCAGCAGGACGATGTCGCGGGCGGGCATGAGGTCGGAAACCGGAAGCGGCGCGGCCGAGGCGTAGCCGCGCGGGCCCTATTGTCGCCGCTGGCGTACGCGCGCGGCGCGTACGCCGTCGCACGCAGCGTTGCGCTTACGCGTTCAGTACGACCAGCCGAGCTTGCGGTACAGCTTGGCCAGTACCCAGGCCGGCCCGATCAACAGATAGCGCAGGTCGGTGAAGAAGCTCGGGCGCTTGCCTTCGAACATCTTGCTGTGGCCGATGAACTGGCCGATCCAGGCGACCACGAACACGCCGATGCCCAGGTACAGCAGCTGCGTCGTGCCCAGGCGCTGGTGCAGCCACTGGGTGAGCCAGCCCGACAGCACGAACAGGACCAGCATGCCCAGGCCGAGCCGGCGCGAGGCGCGGTAATAGAACATCCAGGCCGCGAACATCGCCAGCCCGGCCCAGAAGCCGGCGCGGAACCAGGTGCCCGGCGAGGGGATGCACCACAGCAGCGCGATCACGCTCCAGGCGATCGCGGGCACGCAGATCACGTGGATGAGTTGGTTGGCGTGGTTGCGGTGATCGCGCGAATAGTTGGCGAAGTAGCGATCGATCGGACGCTGCTGGTACGAGGCGTCTTGCGATGCAGGTTCGGCGGCAGTGCTCATGACGGGCTCCCGGCGGGTCAGGCGTGCGCGGCGGCGGACGGGCGGTTCAGTGCGCCCCAGTACGGGAGAATAGCTGGATTACCGCCACCCCGGCCACGATCAGCCCGATCCCGATCATGCCGGCCAGATCCAGCGGCTGTTTCAGCACCAGCCAGCCGATCAGGGCGATCAGGACCACGCCCACGCCGGACCAGATCGCATAGGCCACGCCCACCGGTACGGTCTTGAGCACCAGCGAGAGGAAATAAAACGCAGTCGCATAGCCGGCTGCGACGATCAGCGAAGGCCCGAGGCGGGTGAAGCCCTCGGAGGCCTTGAGGGCGCTGGTGGCCACCACTTCGGCCAGGATCGCGATGGCGAGGAAGAGCAGGCCTTTGGGCATGAGGGTGGCTCCGAGGGCGGTGCGCGACGATGCGGTTCGCTGCGCTCACCGCATCCTACGGTCGATCAGCCGAGCCAGCCATGGACGATCCAGATCGTTGCCACACCGAGATACGCATACAACAAAATATCGCTGGTCAGCAGAACCATGCGTAATTTCTTGACGGTCTTTGCCAACCCCGGCGGCGGCGGTTGGAAGTACAGAACTTTGAATCGACACGGGCCGGATTTTGGGAGGATGCGTTGACCCCAGGTCCGGAACAGCTGCTGCGCATAATCGGGAGCGACTTCCGAAATGCGCAGCTTCGCGGTGTAGGCGCAAAGTTCCGCCGCCAGTAGGCTGATCGCTACCAGCGCAAACAGTCCCAGCATCCAGCCCACGGACATACGCGGATCCGGCCGACCTCAGTCGACCGAAATCCCCGCCAGCTTCTGCAGCGCTTCGGCATACTTGGCGCGCGTGCGCTCGATCACCTCGGCCGGCAGCGGCGGGCCCGGCGGCGTCTTGTCCCAGCCCAGCGCCTCCAGATAGTCGCGCACGTATTGCTTGTCGTAGCTGGGCGGGCTGGTGCCGACCTGGTATTCGTCGGCCGGCCAGTAGCGCGAGGAGTCGGGCGTGAGCATCTCGTCCATCACGTACAAACGGCCGTCGGCGTCGGTGCCGAACTCGAACTTGGTGTCGGCCAGCAGGATGCCGCGTTCGGCCGCGTAATCGGCGGCATAGCGATACAGGCGCAGGGTGGCGTCGCGCACGGCTTCGGCCAGCTCGGCGCCGACGGTGCGCACCGCGGTGTCGAAGTCGATGTTCTCGTCGTGGTCGCCGACGGCGGCCTTGGTCGAGGGCGTGAAAATCGGCTCGGCCAGCTTCTCGGCCTGACGCAGGCCGTCGGGCAGGGCGATGCCGCTGATGCGGCCGGTGCGCTGGTAATCCTTCCAGCCGCTGCCGATCACGTAACCGCGCGCGATGCATTCGATCGGCACCGGCTTCAGGCGCTTGGTCACCACCGCGCGCTGGGCGTAGAGCGCCGGGTCGGTGCCCGCGGGCAGGACCGCGGCGACGTCGATGCCGGTGAGGTGGTTGGCGACGATGTGCGCGGTCTTGCCGAACCAGAAGTTGCTGATCTGGCACAGCATCTCGCCCTTGCCCGGAATCGGGTCGGGCAGGACCACGTCGAAGGCGCTGAGGCGGTCGGTGGCGACGATCAACAGGTAGTCGCCGGCGGGCGTGCCCGGCGGCAGGCGTTCGGCCGGCAGGTCGAAGACGTCGCGGACCTTACCGCGATGGCGCAGCGGCAGGCCGGGCAGATGGGACTCGGAAAGGGCGGATCGCAAGGTGGTCGACAACGTGTAGTCCCCATGGCGGCGGGCGGAATCCCCGACGTCGGCCGCGTGCGCGGGCGCGACAGGGGCCGGGCAGTGTACGCCGGCCGGGCCTCGCGTGCAGGTAGACTGACGGCCGGTTCTGGGCAGGCGGTTGCGGCGGCGATGGCGACGAAACGCTGGTACGGCAAGTTGCTGGGGTTTTTCGCCGGTGCGGCGCTGTTGCGCTCCAACCCCTTCCTGGGCGCGCTGATCGGTCTGCTGGTCGGCCATGCCTTCGACAGCGACTGGTTCCGGCTTGGCCGCGACAACCCGTACGCGGTGCTGGGCCTGACCGCCGAGGCCAGCGACGCCGAGGTCGACCAGGCCTATCGCCGGCTGATCTCGCAGTACCACCCGGACCGCCTCAACGGCGCCGCGCCCGAGCTGCGCCAACAGGCCGAGACCAAGGCGCGCGCGATCAACGGCGCCTACGACCGCATCAAGACCCTGCGCCAGCGGCGCTGAGCCGTCCGGGACCGCGCAGCCGGGGCGGGGCCGGTCGGCCCGCACCCCGGCGCCCGCGTTCGGGTTCAGAAGCGGTAAGTGGCGGTCAGGCGGATGCTGTCCAGATCGAAATCGTCGTCGCTGCGGCGGAAATCGGTGCCGGCGGCGTTCTGGCGGATGAAGGGGTTGGTCGCCGGCGCCGGGCCCTGCGCGCGCACCCGGTACTCGTCGTCCTTGAGCTGGGTGCGCAGGTACTCGATGCCGAGCGCGAGGTGCTCGTTGACCCGACGTTCGTAACCGATGCCGAACTGGGCGCCGTTGGCGTCGCTGTCGCCGTTGGTGGTGAAGGTGTTGACGCCATTGCTGGTCAGGAAGGTGTTCTCGACCTTCGCCGTGGCGTAGCCGGCGGTGAAATAGGCCAGATTCCGGCCGTCGTCGCCGAATGCCATGCCGACGCGAGCGCGGATCGCGGCCACGCTGTCGACCTTGCGCAGCATGGTGTAGCGGGCAGGCGTGGTGCTGAAGGACGACACCGCATCGCGCGCGTCGTTCATGCCGTAGTCGCCGACCACGCCGAACACCCAGTCGCCGACCTGCCAGTCGTAGCCCGCGCGCAGGCCCCATTCGGCGCCGCCGTTGTTGCCGTCGCAGCCGGCGGCCGGCGTCGGGCCGCGCGCCACGCCATTGCAGGAGCCGGGCGAGAACGCGTCGGCGCCGGCCGCGGTGGTCACGGTATCGCCGTAGCGGCCGTCCAGGTTGGTGTCGAAGACGAAGCGGTCGTTGCCGTCGTCCGGGTCCAGGACCTGGCCGAGGTAGCCGCCGACGTAGCCGCCGGTCCAGTCGCCGGAGGATTGGGCCAGCGCGGCCGGGGCCAGGCTGGCGCCGAGCAGGGCGAGCAACAGGGGGCTGTAGCGTAGATGCGGATGCTTGCGGGTCATGCGTTCTCTCCTTAGGGGGCGGTCCGGCGGCCGGGCAGCGCCGCGCAACGGGTCTGGGCCCGCTTTAGGACATACGACGGCGTGGCCGGGACGGATGCAGGCGCCGCGCTTGGCCGGCCCCTCGTCGGGAGGCGACAATGGCGGCCTGTCCGTCCGAGCCCCGCCCATGCAGCCCACCGTGATCGCTCCGTCCATCCTCTCGGCGAATTTCGCCAAGCTCGGCGAGGAGGTCGACAATGTGCTCGCGGCCGGCGCCGACTGGGTGCATTTCGACGTGATGGACAACCATTACGTGCCCAACCTGACCATCGGCCCGTTGGTCTGCGAGGCGCTGCGCAAGCACGGCGTGACCGCGCCGATCGACGTGCACCTGATGGTCGAGCCGGTGGACCGCATCGTCCCCGACTTCGCCAAGGCCGGCGCCAGCATCATCAGCTTCCACCCCGAAGCCAGCGCTCATGTGCACCGCACCATCCAGCTGATCAAGTCGCACGGCTGCCAGGCCGGGTTGGTGTTGAACCCGGCCACGCCGATCGAGGTGCTGGACTGGGTGCTGGAAGATCTGGACCTGGTGCTGCTGATGTCGGTCAATCCGGGCTTCGGCGGCCAGAGCTTCATTCCCTCGGCGCTGGACAAGCTGCGCCGCGTGCGCGAGCGCATCGACGCCACCGGCAAGCCGATCCGCCTGGAGATCGACGGTGGGGTCAAGGCCGACAACATCGCCGAAATCGCGGCCGCCGGCGCCGACAGCTTCGTCGCCGGTTCGGCGATCTTCAACGCGCCCGACTATGCGGACGTGATCGGCCGCATGAAGGCGGCGGTGCAGGGCGCGCGCGGGTGAACACCTGCGATCTGTGCGACCTGCACGGCGATCGCGTGCGCGTGATCGAGCTGCCGCTGCGCGACTACGGCGGGCGCATCGCGTTCGACGGCGTGGTCAGCACGGTGCGGGCGCACGAGGACAATTCGCGGGTGCGCGAGGCGGTGGCCGAATCCGGCCACGGCCGGGTGCTGGTGATCGATGGCGGCGGCTCTATGCGGCGCGCGATGCTGGGCGACCTGCTCGCGGCCAAGGCGGTGGAGAACGGTTGGGCCGGCGTGGTCGTGATCGGTGCGATCCGCGACAGCGCCGCGATCGGCGCGCTCGAGTTGGGCGTCAAAGCCTTGGGCACTTGCCCGCGCAAGACCGACAAACACGATCGCGGCGAGCGCGACGTGGCGGTGGAGATCGGCGGTGCGACCGTGCGGCCCGGCGACTGGCTGTGCGCCGACGAGGACGGCGTCGTCGTGTCCGACGCCGTCCTCCGCTGAAACGCTGGGCGTCCTGCCCGGCGTCTTGAAAGGGCGCCGCGGCGCCCTTCCGGAATATTGGAGGCAATCCAGCCTCCGCCCGTCGTCCCTGATATGGCCTTCGATACTCCAGGCCGGCGATGACGCGACGATGACAGGCGCGCCACCCAAAGCGCGCGACCCGTTCACCGGGTTTTAGCGCACCGCTGCTAGCCTCGCCGATCCTTACGCGCGAGACCCACCCGATGCCGCAGCCGCACTGGCGCCTGATCCTCAACGGCAAGTCCGCCGGCGACGACGCCCTGCGCGAGGCGGTGGCCGCGATCCGCGCCGACGGCGTCGACCTGGACGTGCGTGTGACCTGGGAGGGCGGCGACGCCGAGCGTTACGTCTCCGAGGCGATCGCCGACGGCGCCGACTGCATCGTCGCGGCCGGCGGCGACGGCACCCTCAGCGAGGTCGCGACCACGCTGGCGCATCGCGACGAGCCCGCCGACGCGCTGCCCGCGCTGGGCCTGGTGCCGATGGGCACGGCCAACGATTTCGCCAGCGCCGCCGGCTTGCCGGTCGATGCGCTGGAGGCCTTGCGGCTGATCCGCGCCAGCCGCCCGCAGCCGATCGACCTGCTGCGCCTGGAGGCGGCCGACGGCAGCCACTGGGCCGCCAATCTCGCCAGCGGCGGTTTCGGTACCCAGGTCACGGTGGAAACCGACGCGGGCCTGAAGAAGATGCTCGGCGGCCTGGCGTATTTGATCACCGGCATCTCCAAGCTTGGCCGCATCGAGCCGATCCGCGCGCATCTGCGCGGCGAGGGTTTCGACTGGCAAGGCGATTTCATCGCCCTGGGCATCGGCAACGGCCGCCAGGCCGGCGGCGGCCAGGCGCTGTGCCCGGACGCGTTGATCGACGACGGCCTGCTCGATCTGACCGTGGTGCCCGATCTGAGCGGCGAAGTCGGCGCCACCGCCGCGACCCTGCTGACCCAGGGCCAGCACGCCGCGCTGGAGCGGGTGGCGGTGCGCGCGCGCCTGCGCAGCGTGGAGATCGACAGCGAGCGCGAACTGACCCTCAACCTGGACGGCGAGCCGGTACGTTCGCACCATTTCCGCATCGACTGCGTGCCCGCGCGCGTGCGTATGCACCTACCCGAGGGCTGCCCGCTGCTGGCGGCCTCGGTGCCGGCGGCTTAGCCCCGGTCCCCCGTCGCGCCGGCCCGGCGAAGCCGTTACAGTGTCGGCCATGAAAGCCTGGGCGAACCCGCATTCCTTTTGCGCCGACGTGGGTTGGCGATGGTGGCCGTCGGCCATCGTCGCTCCTGCCCACTCGTCCATGAAGGAACCGCCGCGTGATTTCGCCCGAACTCTTCCAGCAACAGGCCGCTAACGGCTACACCCGCATTCCCGTCGTGCGCGAGGTCCTGTCCGACCTCGACACGCCCCTGTCGGTCTACCTCAAGCTCGCCGACGGCCCGCACACCTATCTGTTCGAATCGGTCGAGGGCGGCGAACGCTTCGGTCGCTATTCCATCATCGGCCTGCCGGCCAGGCGCGTGTACGCCTTCGCCGGCCACACCTTGTTCGTGACCGAACTGGGCGAACTGCTCGAGACCCGCACCGTCGAGGACCCGTTCGCCGAAGTCGAGCGCCTGCGCGCCGCGCATTCGGTGCCGCGCATCGAGGGCCTGCCGGGCTACACCGGCGGCCTGGTCGGCTGGTTCGGTTTCGAATGCATCCAGTACATCGAGCCGCGTCTGGCCGCGCCGCAGGCCGACGGCAGCCACAAGCCCGACGAGCTGGGCACGCCCGACATCCTGCTGATGCAGAGCGAGGAAGTCGCGGTGTTCGACAACCTCAAGGGCCGGCTGTATCTGATCGTGCACGCCGATCCCAGCGAGCCGCAGGCCTACGCGCGCGCCAACCGCCGCCTCGACCAGCTCACCCATCGCCTGCGCCACGCCGGCGCCGGCTATCCGGAAACCCTGGACTCGGTCGGGCTGGAGGAAGAGGATTTCGTGTCCGGTTTCACCCGCGAGGGCTTCATCGCCGCGGTCGAGAAATCCAAGGAACTGATCCGCGCCGGCGATATTTTCCAAGTGGTGCTGTCGCAGCGCCTGAGCGTGCCGTTCAAGGCGCGCCCGGTCGACGTGTACCGCGCCCTGCGCGCGCTCAACCCCTCGCCCTACATGTATTTCCTCGATGTCGGCGAAACCCAGGTGGTAGGTTCGTCGCCGGAAATCCTGGTGCGCCTGCAGGACGGCGAAATCACCGTGCGCCCGATCGCCGGCACCCGTCCGCGCGGCAAGACCGTGGAAGAGGACAATGCGCTCGAAGCCGAACTGCTGGCCGATCCCAAGGAACGCGCCGAGCACCTGATGCTGATCGACCTGGGGCGCAACGACGTCGGCCGGGTCGCCGAGGCCGGCACGGTGCAGGTGGGCGAACAGTTCGTGATCGAACGCTACAGCCACGTGATGCATATCGTCAGCGAAGTCACCGGCCGCCTCAAGGAAGGCCTGAGCTACGCCGAAGTGCTGCGCGCGACCTTCCCGGCCGGCACGGTCAGCGGCGCGCCGAAGATCCGCGCGCTGGAAGTGATCCGCGAACTCGAGCCGATCAAACGCAACGTCTATTCCGGCGCGGTCGGCTACATCGGCTGGCACGGCGACGCCGACACCGCGATCGCGATCCGCACCGCGGTGATCCAGGACGGCCGCCTGACCATCCAGGCCGGCGCCGGCATCGTCTACGACTCCGACCCGCAGAAGGAATGGGAAGAGACGATGAACAAGGGCCGCGCGCTGTTTCGCGCGGTGGCCCAGGCGGCGCGAGGGCTGTAAGCGCGTCGCCCGCGCGCCGCTGCTTCGCGGCGCGCCTCCATCCACGCGCGTTTGCTTTGGGGTAGGAGCGGCGTAAGCCGCGACCGCGACATCCACACGGCGACGCCAGCGCGCATCTCACGACGCAAGCGCATGACCTGTCGCGGCTTACGCCGCTCCTACCCCAAAGCGGTTCGCGCGGGTCGATAGCGCGTGCGCGCCCTATCCGCTAACCCCGGACTCCGACTTCGCCCGTTGCGATACAGGTGCCCCGTCCGATCCCGGACGGCAGCGCGTTCAGCATCGACACCACGATCGTCATCAAGGAGGCGACATGAAGTTGCGTACCCTGGCCTTGCTCGGCCTGGCTTTCATTTCCACCGCCGCGCAGGCGCAGGTCAACGCCTTGCCGCCGACGCGGCATATCCTGGTTTACGGCGATGCCCAGGCACGCGCGGTGCCGGACCGGTTCAAGATCGCCCTGCAGTTCGAGGCGATCGACGTCGACCCAGCCGCGGCGCGCCGCCGCGTCGAAACCCGACTGCAGCAGGTGCTGGCCCAGCTCAAGAGTACGGGCGTGGCCGACAACGAAATCGTCGCGACTTCGATGCAGGTCGATACCCGTCGGCGCCACGACGACAGGTTGAACGAGCAGGTCTTCGTCGGTACCGGTGTGCGCCGTACGCTCAGCGCGCGCTTCGATCGCAAGGAAACTTTGGAGCAGTTTCTGGGCACGCTCAAGACCTCGAACGAACTGTCGATTTCCAGTGTCGCCACCGAACTGTCGAGCGAGGCCGAGCTGCAGCGTCAGCTGCGCCAGAAAAGCATCGAGTCCTCGCGTGAGAAAGCCGAGGTCATCGCGAAGGCCTACGGCGCCCGCCTCGGCGGCGTCTACAGCGTGTCCGATGTCGCACCGCAGTTTCAGTACGGCGTGCGCGAGGGCTCCTGGCCGGCGCAGTACGCCTGGGACACGCAGGGTTATTCGGATGGCTTCGGCAGACTGGAGCGCATCCAGGTCACCGGCAGCCGTATCGGCGCCAACCAGGCGCCTTCGTTCCAGGCCGGCTACGTCGATTTCCAGGACAAGATCTACACCGTCTTCCTGCTCGAAGACTGAGGCCGTCTCGGTTTCGGACCCTGCGCGGGCCGCAACGGCCCGCGCCGAACATTACGGATAGTTCATGCGCCCGAAAGCTCGCCGGCAACGCCCGGCGCGCAATCTGACCCTGCGCTGGGGCAGACCCCAACGGCAAGAACCCGATATCCCGTGTTTCCCATCCATCGTCCAGGAGCCTCACCATGAACGTCCGCAATGCCCTGATCGCGCTCGCCCTGACCGCCGTCGCCGGTTCCGCGTTCGCCGCCGCTCCGGCCCCCGCGCCGGGCGCCGCCGCTCCGGCCAAGACCGCCGCCGTCAAGCACAAGGCCCACAAGGCCAAGAAGGCCGAGGCCAAGACCGCCGCAACCGAAGCCAAGAAGAGCTGATCGCTTCGTAATCGCCGTACCGCAGCGTTCTCCTGCGTTCGACCGTTCCACCCGTCCCCGAAGCCCACCTCGACCCCAGGTGGCTGCCCCGCCGGCTTCCTCCCGGCGGGGTATTCTTTTTGCGACACCGGGAGTCGGCATGCGCGTTCTGCTGATCGAAGACGATCCCCATACCGCGGGCTTCATCGCCAAGGGCCTGCGCGAGGACGGGCACACCGTCGACCATGCCGACAACGGCAAGGACGGCCTGTTCCTGGCCACCACCGAAACCTACGACGCGCTCGTGCTGGACCGCATGCTGCCCGGGCTGGACGGCCTGGTCCTGCTGCAGACCCTGCGCGGCGCCGGCAACCGCACCCCGGTATTGCTGCTGACCGCGCTGGGCGAGGTCGATCACCGCGTCGAGGGCCTGCGCGCCGGCGCCGACGACTATCTGGTCAAGCCCTTCGCCTACGCCGAGCTCAGCGCGCGCCTGGACAGCATCCTGCGCCGCGGCAGCGCCGGCGGCAGCGAGCCGACGCGCTTGCGCGTGGCCGATCTCGAACTCGACCTGCTCAGCCGCGAGGCCCGCCGCGGCGGCAAGCGCATCGAGCTGCAGCCGCGCGAGTTCCGTCTGCTCGAATACCTGATGCGCCAGGCCGAGCGCGTGGTCACCCGCACCATGCTGCTGGAAGCGGTCTGGGACTATCACTTCGACCCGCAGACCAACGTCATCGACGTGCACATCAGCCGCCTGCGCCAGAAGATCGACCTGGGCTATCCCAAACCGCTGCTGCACACGGTGCGCGGCGCCGGCTACCGGCTGGGCGCATGACCCTGCGTTCCACCAGCGGCCGGCTGGCGCTGGCGGTCACCGCCTCCTTCCTGCTCGCGTTCGTGCTGCTGGGCGCGGGCGTGCACTACGCGGTGTCGGCGCTGCTGGTCGAGGACGCACGCGAGGTCGTGCGCGCCGACGCCGCCGGCCTGGTCGAGCTGTACCGCGAACACGGCCGGCAAGCGCTGCGGACCGAGCTGCGCGAGCGCCTGGACGCGCAGGACGATCCCGATGCGGTTTACGCGCTGATCGCCGCCGACGGGCGCGTGCTCGCGGGTCGCTACGAAGGCCATGCGATCGCGCGCGCGCCCAGCACGCGCTGGACCGAATTCGTCGAGCGCGACGGCGACGAACGCCTGCGCGTGGTCGCGCAACTGCAGCGCTTGTCCGGCGGCGACACCCTGCTGACCGGCGTGCGCCTGCGCTCGCAGGGGCGCTTCCTGGCCTTGATGCTGCGCACCGCGCTGGCCGCGCTGCTGGTCGCCGCCACCCTGGGCGCGCTGATCGGCTGGCTGACCTCGCGCTGGGTGTCGCGGCGCCTGCGCAGCCTGGACGACACCGCCGAGCGCGTGGGCGGCGGCGAGCTCGCCTTGCGCGTGGCCCTGGACGGCAGCGACGACGCCTTCGACCGCCTCGCGCGCCGCTTCAACGGCATGCTCGACCGCATCGGCGAGCTGCTGGGCGGCGTGCGCCACGCCACCGACCACATCGCCCACGACCTGCGCACGCCGCTGACGCGTTTGCGCAACCGCCTGGAAGAACTGCGCGACCGCCCCGACGATGCCGGCCGCGAAGCCGAGCTGGACGCGGCGATCGCCGAAACCGACCAGCTGCTGCATTCCTTCGGCGCCTTGCTGCGGTTGGCGCGGATCGAGGCCCAGCCGCCGGTGCACGACGAGCCGGTGCTGGACCTGGCCGAACTCGCGCGCGACGCGGTCGAGCTGTACACGCCCAGCGCGGGCGAGCGCGGCATCGTCTTGCGCACCCAGCTACCGCGCGCCGAGGAGGCGCCGGCGACGGTGCGCGGCGATGCCGACCAGCTGTTCCAGATGCTGGTCAACCTGCTCGACAACGCCGTCAAGTACGCGCCGGCCGATAGCGAGGTCGAGGTGCGCCTGCGCCGCGAGCGCGGCACGGTGACGCTGGCCATCGGCGACCGCGGCCCGGGCATTCCGCCGGCCGACCGCGAACGCGTGTTCGACCGTTTCCAGCGCCTGGAAGCGCACCGCGGCTCGCCCGGCACCGGCCTGGGCATGAGCCTGGTGCGCGCGATCGCCCACCGCCATGGCGGCCATGTCAGCCTGGGCGACAACGCGCCCGGACTGGAAGTGCGCATCGCGCTGGCGGCGGCCGAGACCGGCCGCGGTTAGCGCCGGCGCGGGTCCGGCCCCGTCGCGTCCAAGCCGGGAAGCGGCTACAGTAGGGCCATGATCGTTCGCGCGAACCCGCAATTCCCGTCCAAGGCCGTCCCGGGCTGGCGATGGTGGCGTGCTGCCGCTGTCTGCGTTCCGTCGACCTTCCGGGAAACCCCGCGTGACTCCATCGCCTTCGCTGCAAGCCCGCGCCGTCCGCTGTCCAGCCTCGCCTGACGGCCGCGCGTCCCCGCGCCGCACCCCCTTGCGATCGTTATTTCCCGTGGGCCGCCCGCGGCCGGATAATCGTGGGCTGGCGTTCGCTGGCCCGCGACCGTCGCCGGAGGTGTCCGCGCGTGGCGGTCCGCAGCCCGATGTCCGCCTCCCCAGCCCCGGCCCCCAACGCTTTCGAGACGCGTCATGTCCGTACTGATGATCGATAACTACGACAGCTTCACCTACAACCTCGTGCAGTACCTGCAGGCGTTGGGGGAGGAGGTGAAGGTGATCCGCAACGACGATTTGAGCGTGGCGCAGATCGCGGCGTTGCAGCCGGAGCGGATCGTGATCTCGCCCGGTCCGTGCACGCCGAACGAGGCCGGCGTGTCGCTGGAGCTGATCCGCGAACTCGGCGCGAAGGTGCCGATCCTGGGCGTCTGCCTGGGCCACCAGAGCCTGGGCCAGGCCTACGGCGGCGACGTGATCCGGGCCAAGACCATCATGCACGGCAAGACCTCGCGCATCCGCCACCAGGGGCAGGGCGTATTCGCCGGGCTGCCGGACCGCTACGAGGCCACGCGCTACCACTCGCTGGTGGTGTCGCGCGAGACCCTGCCGGACTGCCTGGAAATCACCGCCTGGACCGAGCACGAGGACGGCAGCTTCGAGGAGATCATGGGCCTGCGCCACCGCGAGCATCCGGTGGAAGGCGTGCAGTTCCACCCCGAGTCGATCCTGACCGAGCACGGCCACGCCCTGCTCAAGAACTTCCTGGAGCGTTGAGATGACCCGCATGCCGTTGACCCTCGCTCTCGCGCTGCTGGCCGTGCCGGCCCTGGGCGCGCACGCGGCGACCAAGCCGTCCAGCAACGCCTGCGCCGCCGACGCGGTGATTCAGGCCAAGAAACTTCTGGCCTTCCACACCGACGACGACGATCGCGCCGAAGTGTCCGGGCCGGCCAAGCCCTTGCCGTCCATCGTCAATCCGGCCAATGCCAAGCAGCGTTTCGACGTGCTGGAAGTCTGGGGTTATGTCTACAAGGGCCAGTACCGGATGCGTCTGGAGTACTACCGCCTCGGCAACGACTGCGTCCTGATGGGCCAGGAAATCCTCGAACACGCCTCGCTCTGATCTGAGAGCTTTGAATCCGGACCACGTCATGCCTCTGACTCCGCAAGAAGCCCTGCAGCGCACGATCGAGCACCGCGAGATCTTCCACGACGAGATGGTCGAGCTGATGCGCATGATCATGCGCGGCGAAGTCTCGCCGACCATGACCGCGGCCATCCTCACCGGCCTGCGGGTGAAGAAGGAAACCGTCGGCGAGATCGCCGGCGCGGCCACCGTGCTGCGCGAATTCGCGCGTCCGGTCGAGGTCGCCGACCGCAGCGGCCTGGTCGACATCGTCGGCACCGGCGGCGACGGCGCCCACACCTTCAACATCTCCACCGCCAGCATGTTCGTGGTCGCCGCCGCGGGCGCCAAGGTCGCCAAGCACGGCAACCGCAGTGTGTCGTCCAAGTCCGGCAGCGCCGACGTGCTCGAGGCCCTGGGCGCGGCGATCGAGCTGCAGCCCGAACAGGTCGCGCAGTGCATCGCCGACACCGGCATCGGTTTCATGTACGCACCCGTGCACCATCCGGCCATGAAGGTGGTCGCGCCGGTGCGACGCGAAATGGGCGTGCGTACCTTGTTCAACATCCTCGGTCCGCTGACCAATCCGGCCAACGCCCCCAGCATCCTGATGGGCGTGTTCCATCCTGACCTGGTCGGCATCCAGGTGCGCGTGCTGCAGGAACTGGGTGCGCGGCGCGCGCTGGTGGTCTGGGGCCGCGACGGCATGGACGAGCTGTCGCTGGGCGCCGGCTCGCTGGTCGGCGAGTTGCGCGACGGGGTGGTGCGCGAGTACGAAGTGCATCCGGAGGACTTCGGCATCGCCATGGCCGCCAGCCGCAACCTGCGCGTGGCCGACGCGGCCGAATCCAAGACCATGCTGCTGCAGGCGCTGGAGAACCGCGACGGCCTGCCGCGCGAGATCGTCGCCCTCAACGCCGGCGCCGCGTTGTACGCGGCCGGCACCGTAGACAGCATCGCCGAAGGCATCGCGAGCGCACGCGCCGCGCTCGCCTCCGGCGCCGCGCGCGCCAAACTGGACGAGTTCGTCGCCGCGACCCGGCGACTGTCTTCCTGACCTCTTCGCCAGCCTTCGCCAGCGAGCCCGACCATGAGCGAACCCTTCGCCACACTGCCCACGCCGCCGTATTACGCGGTGATCTTCAGCTCGCAACGCACGCAGCAGGACGACGCCGGCTACGGCGAGGCCGCCGATCGCATGGTCGAGCTGGCCGCGCAGCAGCCCGGCTATCTCGGCGTCGAATCCACGCGCGGCGCGGACGGCTTCGGCATCACCGTCAGCTACTGGGCGGACGAGGCCTCGATCGTGGCCTGGAAGCGCAATCTCGAGCACGCCGCCACCCGCGAGCGCGGCCGTAAACACTGGTATGGTCGCTACGAATTGCGCGTGGCCAAGGTCGAGCGCGCTTACGGCTGGACCAAGGGACCGCAGGATGAATGACGCCGCGCCGCAGGCCGGAATGCGCCTACTGCGCAACGCCGAGGTCTATGCGCCGCAGCCGCTGGGCCGGCAGCAGCTGCTGCTGGGCGGCGGCCGGATCCTGTGGATGGGCGCCGACGCGCCCGCGCTGCCCGCACAGCTGCAGGTCGAGAGCATCGACCTGCAAGGCCGGCGCCTGATTCCCGGCCTGATCGACGGCCACGTGCATGTCACCGGCGGCGGCGGCGAAGCCGGTTTCCGCACCCGCGTGCCCGCGCCGATGCTGTCGCGCTACACCCGCGCCGGCGTGACCAGCGTGGTCGGCCTGCTCGGCACCGACGATCTGGCGCGCAGCACGCGCGAACTGGTCGCGGCGATTTACGCGCTGCGCGAAGAAGGCTTGAACGCGTGGGGCTATTGCGGCGGCTACCACCTGCCGCCGACCACCCTGACCGGCAGCGTGCGCGGCGACGTGGCCTTCATCGAACCCCTGCTCGGCGTGGGCGAGGTCGCGATCAGCGACCACCGCTCCAGCCAGCCGACCCTGGACGAACTGCTGCGGTTGGCCTCGGAAGCGCACGTCGCCGGCTTGATGACCGGCAAGGCCGGCATCGTGCATCTGCACCTGGGCGACGGCGCGCGCGGGCTGGAGCTGGTGCGCCAGGCCCTGGAGCGCAGCGAACTGCCGGCGCGCGTGTTCAACCCCACTCACGTCAACCGGCGCAAGGCGCTGTTCGAGGAAGCGCTGGAACTCGCGCGCCGCGGTTGCTGGATCGACATCACCGCGTTCCCGGTCGAGGAGGGCGAGGACGCCTGGAGCGCCGATGAGGCGCTGCAACGCTATCTCGACAGCGGCGCGCCGCCGGAGCGGGTGACGGTGAGCTCCGACGCCGGCGGCTGCCTGCCGTGCTTCGACGCGCATGGGCGCGTGTGCGGCATGGACGTGGGCGAGTCCGGCGCCTTGCTGGACAGCCTGAACGCGGTGCTCGCGCGCGGCGTCGCGCTGGAGTGCGCCTTGCCGGCCTACACCCTCAACCCCGCGCGCCTGCTGCGCCTGGACCGCAAGGGCCGGATCGAGGTTGGCGCCGACGCCGACCTGGTCGCCCTGGACGCGGCCGGCGCGGCGCATGATGTGTTCATAGGCGGGACGGCGCACGTGCGCGATGGCGCGCTGTTGCGCCATGGCCAGTTCGAAACCCCGTCGCGGCATTCCGATCAAGTTTAAGTAGAAGCGAGTAAGTAGGATGGCACCCAGCAAAATCCCCGATGGCGAACAACGGGGTTGGATCGTTCCGATCGGCGGAGCGGAAGACAAAGAGAACGACACCGCCATCCTGCGGCGTTTCCTCCAGGTCAGTGGCGGCCGCTCGGCCGATATCGTGGTGATTCCCACGGCGAGTCGTCTGGCCGATACCGGCGACCGTTACGAGAAGCTGTTCAGCGAGCTGGGCGCCGCGCAGGTCGAGGTGATGGACTTCGACACCCGCCGCGACTGCCACGAACCGGGCCGGGTGCGCCGGATCGAGCGCGCCAGCGGCATCTTCTTCACCGGTGGCAATCAGATCCGGATTTCGACCATGCTGGGCGGCACGCCGGTGGCGCAAGCGATCCGCGCCCGCAACGCGCAGGGCGTGACCGTCGGCGGCACCAGCGCCGGCGCCAGTATTCTCAGCGAGCACATGATCGCTTACGGTGTCGAAGGGGCGTCGCCGCGCGCCAACAGCGTCCGGCTCGCGCCGGGCCTGGGTCTGACCAATCGCGTGGTGATCGACCAGCACTTCCGTCAGCGCGACCGTCTCGGTCGTCTGGTGGCATCGCTGGCCTACAACCCGTTCGCGGTCGGGATCGGTCTGGACGAGGACACGGCGGCCTTCATCGCGCCCGACAACACGATCGAGGTCGAGGGCAGCGGTTCGGTCACCGTGGTCGACGCCGACGGCCTGCAGTTCTCGTCCATGCATCTGGTGGGCGAGAACGAGCCGGTGTGCCTGCTCGGCCTGGGCGTGCATATCCTCACCAAGGGCGCCACGTTCAATCTCAACACCCGCAAAGCATCCGCCGGTTCTCTGGCACCACCCAAGACATGAAGTGAGGTTCACATGCGCATACTCGAACGCACCGTCTACGTCGGCCCTTCGCTCTATGCGCATTTTCCGGTCATACGGCTGGAACTGGACCTGCAGGCGCTGGAAGCCTGGCCCACCGCGCGCCTGGGGCCGGCCTTCGTGGACGGCCTGCTGGCGGCGCTGCCCGGGCTGGCCGAACACGGTTGCTCCTACCGCGCCCCCGGCGGCTTCGTGCGCCGTCTGCGCGAGGACGAGGGCACCTGGCTGGGCCACGTGCTCGAACACGTCGCGATCGAGCTGCAGAACGTCGCCGGCGAGAACGTCACCTTCGGCAAGACCCGCAGCGTCGGCGACGACCGCCCCGGCGTGTACTCGGTGGTCTACGAGTACGCCCAGCGCGAGGAGGGCATCGCCGCCGGCGAGCTCGGCCTGAAGTTGCTCAGCTCGCTGCTGCCGACCGAACTGCGTCCGGCCGGCAGCGTGCCCGAGGACTGGGATTGGGAATCGGCGCGCGACGACTTCATCCGCTACGCCCAGCGCCGCGCGCTGGGGCCGTCGACCGCCTCGCTGGTGCGCGCGGCCGAGGAGCGCGGGATTCCGTGGCTGCGCCTGAACACCCAGTCGCTGATCCAGTTCGGCCACGGCAAGTACCAGCAGCGCATCCAGGCCACGATCACCGGCCGCACCCCGCATATCGCGGTCGAGCTGGCCAGCGACAAGGAAGAGACCAACAAGATCCTGGCCTCGCTGGGCCTGCCGGTGCCGCGCCAGGAACTGGTCACCGACGCCTCCGGCGCGGTGCGCGCGGCGCGCAAGCTCGGCGGCGCGGTGGTGACCAAGCCCTATAACGGCAACCACGGCCGCGGCATCACCATCAACATCTCCGGCGACGACGAAATCCGCGCCGGCTTCGAGGCCGCGCGCGAGCATTCGCGGTCGGTGATCGTAGAGACCTATGTCGGCGGCGACGACCATCGCCTGCTGGTGGTCAACGGCGAGCTGATCGCCGCGACCCGGCGCACGCCCGGGCACGTGGTCGGCGACGGCCAGCGCACGATCGCCGAGCTGGTCGAGGCGGTGAATCAGGATCCGCGCCGCGGCGTCGGCCACGAGAAGGTGCTGACCCGGCTGGAGCTGGACGCGCAGGCCGTGCTGATGATGGAACGCGTCGGCTACACCGCCGAATCGGTGCCGGCCGACGACGAGGTCGTCTACCTGCGCTCCACCGCCAACCTGTCCACCGGCGGCACCGCCACCGACGTCACCGACATCATCCATCCCGACAACCGCGACATGGCGGTGCGCGCGGTGCGCGCGATCGGCCTGGACGTGGGCGGCGTGGATTTCATCTCGCCCAACATCGCCGAGAGCTACAAGAACGCCGGCGGCGGCATCTGCGAGATCAACGCAGCGCCCGGTTTCCGCATGCACGTCGCGCCCAGCGAGGGTACGCCGCGCGACGCCGCCGGCCCGGTGATCGACATGCTGTTCGCACCCGGCGCACCGTCGCGGGTGCCGATCGCCGCGGTCACCGGCACCAACGGCAAGACCACCACCGCGCGCATGCTCGCGCACATCGCCAAGATGGCTGGTTACACCCCGGGCCTCACCACCACCGACGGCGTCTACATCGACGGCCAGCGCACGGTCGAGGGCGACATGACCGGGCCGGTGTCGGCGCGCATGGTGCTGTCCGATCCGCAGATCGACCTGGCGGTGCTGGAAACCGCGCGCGGCGGCCTGCTGCGCGCCGGCATGGGCGTGTCCGAGGTCAACGTCGGCGCGGTCATCAACATCCAATCCGACCACCTGGGCCTGAAGGGCATCGACACCCTGGAGCAGCTGGCCGAGGTCAAGCGCGTGGTGGTGGAGGTGGCCAAGGATTGCGCGGTGCTCAATGCCGACGATCCCAACGTGCTGAAGATGTCGGCCTACACCGACGCCAAGGTGATCTGCTACGTCACCATGAACCCGGCCCACGCGCTGGTGCGCGAGCACATCCGCGCCGGCGGCCGCGCCTGCGCGCTCGAAGCCGGCGTCAACGGCCACATGATCACCCTCTACGACAAGGGCAGCCACATCCCGCTGCTGTGGACGCATTTGATCCCGGCCACGATGGAAGGCCGCGCCCTGCACAACGTGCAGAACGCGATGGTGGCCGCGGCGATGGCGTTCTCGCTGGGCATGAAGCTGGACGCGATCCGCCACGGCCTGCGCACCTTCGACACCACCTTCTTCCAGGCGCCGGGGCGCATGAACGTCTACAACGAGCATCCGTTCAAGGTGCTCATGGACTACGGCCATAACGCGCACGCGGTCGGGGTGATGGCCGATCTGGCCCAGCGCCTGGACGTGGCCGGGCGCCGCCTGGTCGTGGTCGCCGGCCCCGGCGACCGCCGCGACGAGGACCTGCACGCGATCGCCGAGGCGGTGGCCGGCAAGTTCGATCACTACATCTGCCGCCGCGACGACGGCCTGCGCGGACGCGACGGCGACGAAGTGCCGCGCATCATCGCCAAGGCCCTGCAGGCGCGCGGCGTGAGCGACGACGCGATCACCCTCATTCCCGACGAGCAGGCCGCGATCGACGCCGCCTTGCGCATGGCCCAGTCCGGCGACCTGCTGCTGGTGTTCGCCGACGCGCTGGCGCGTTCGTGGAAGCAGATCATCCACTTCCAGCCCGAGGGCGGCATGACCGCCGCGGCCGCTCGGATCGAGCTGCCGCCGCTGGAGCAGACCCTGGACGAGGCCGTGGTCGCGGCCATGGAAGGCGTGGTCCGCGACGAACGCGGCCTGCGCTTCGAGCGCGAAGAGAGCGACTGAGTGACGGCCGAATCCAAAGCGGCAGCGCTACCGGAGTACGAGTTCCCGTTCGAGGATTCGCGCCGGCTGACCGGCGCGAATCTGTATTTCGATCGGCCTGGCGTCGTGCTGGAAACCCGTGGCGGTCCACCGGACGCGAAAACGATCGCGCGTTGGCGGTACAACATCGCCAATGCGCGCGACCTGTTGATGCGGTCGCAGGAGGATGAGGTCGTCGTGCGCGAGCATGCCAGCGGCGCTTCATTGGCGTTCGTGGCGCCGATCGATTGCCTCTACGCCGCAACGGAAATCAACGAATGGGCTTGGTCCGAAGCGGCCGGGCCAATCGATCAGGATGTACTGCCGCCGCATGCTCCCGGCTATGCCGCGCATTGGGATAGAGAGGGCGCGTTGTATACCTTGCGTGCGCTCACTTGGGCTGAGGTTCGTCCCGATCTGATCGGATTGATCGAACAAGCGCAGGCGCGCCAGTTGACCGCGTACAGCGACGACGAAGCGCTATCGATCGGTGAGGGGGCAGGAAGCGAGATCTGGCCATTGGATGCGTTGCCCCGGCCGGTGGACGTGTCATGGCATCGGCTGCATTCGATTCCGAAAGCGGTCGTGACAGGCTCCAACGGCAAGACCACCAGCGTGCGCCTGCTAGCGGCGATGGCGCGCGCGCAGGGTTGGAACACCGCGCACAGCAGCACCGACGGCCTTTACGTTGGCGGCGAGTGCATCGACGGCGGCGACTACTCCGGCCCGGTCGGCGCGCGCACCCTGTTGCGCCGCCCCGACGTCGAAGCGGCGATCCTGGAGACCGCGCGCGGCGGCCTGCTGCGCCGCGGCCTCACCCCGCAGCGCGCACGAGTGGCCCTGGTCACCAACATCAGCCCCGATCATTTCGGCGAGTACGGCATTCACAACCTCGACGACCTGACGCAAGTGAAGCTCACCGTTCAGCGCAGTCTGGCTGACGACGGCTTGCTGGTGCTCAACGCCGACGACGAACTCTTAGTCCGTCACAGCGCTAAGTTGTTCGAACGAACCGGCTGGTTCGAGTTCGGCTGGTTCGCGCTTGACGATCAACACCCCTTGCTGCGCTCCCAGCGCAATAACAGCGGCGCGACCTGCGGCGTGCGCGACGGCCGCCTTAGGCTGCACTACCGCGGTCACGATCACGACCTGGGCGAGGTCGCCGCGATGCCGCTGACCCTGGGCGGCCGCGTCGCCTACAACCTCGCCAACCTCACCGGCGCCGCGCTCGCGGCCGCCGCGCTGGGCGTCGCACCTGAGCGCATCGCCCAGGTGCTGGCGCACTTCGGCGCCGCGCCCGGCGACAACCCCGGGCGCCTGCAGCGCTGGGCCTATGGCGACAGCGAGGTCTATCTGGACTACGCCCACAACCCGGACGGCCTGGGCAAGTTGCTGGAGGTCGCGGCCCGGCCCGCACGCCGGCTCGGCCTGCTGCTGGGCCAGGCTGGCAACCGCGAGGACCGCGACATCCGCGAGCTGGCGGCGGTCGCGGCCGGCTTCCGCCCCGACCGGGTGGTGCTCAAGGACATGGAGGGCTACCTGCGCGGGCGCGCCGAGGGCGAGGTCGCCGGGATCCTGCGCGACGAGCTGCTGCGCCACGGCCTGGCGGAGGACGCGCTGGAGGTCTGCCTGCAGGAGGTCGAGGCCGCCACCCGCCTGCTGCGCTGGGCCCGGCCGGGCGACGTGCTGGTGCTGCCCATCCACAACAGCGAGGCCCGCGATGCGGTCGTCGTCTTGCTCGATCGGCTGCAACTGGGACAATGGCGCCCCGGCCAGCCCCTGGGGGGCGATGTGGAGATAATGGAATGACCGATGTCCTGCGCACGATCCTGGCCCGCAAGGTCGAGGAGATCGAACAGCGCAGCCGGGTGCGCTCGCTGGACGACCTGCGCGCGCGCGCGGCGCAGCAGGCGCCCACGCGCGGCTTCGTCGACGCGATCAAGCGCAAGCACGCCGCCGGCGAGGCCGCGGTGATCGCCGAGGTCAAGAAGGCCAGCCCGTCCAAGGGCCTGATCCGCGCCGACTTCCAGCCCGCGCAGATCGCGCGCAGCTACGAGGCCGGCGGCGCCGCCTGTTTGTCGGTGCTGACCGACGTGGATTTCTTCCAGGGCAGCAACCTCTACCTGGGCGAGGCGCGCTCGGCCTGCGCGCTGCCGGTGCTGCGCAAGGATTTCACCATCGATCCCTACCAGGTCTACGAGGCGCGGGTGATCGGCGCCGACGCGATCCTGCTGATCGTGGCCGCGCTCGAGGACGGCCCGATGATCGAAATGGCCGGCCTGGCGATGGAACTGGGCATGGACGTGCTGGTCGAGGTCCACGACATCGACGAGCTCGAACGCGCGCTGCAGACCGATTGCGAGCTGATCGGCGTCAACAACCGCAACCTGCGCACCTTCGAGGTCTCGCTGGACACCAGCATCGCCCTGCGCGACGCGGTGCCGCGCGATCGCACCCTGGTCACCGAGAGCGGCATCGCCACCGGCGCCGACGTGGCCAAGATGCGCGGCGCCGGCATCGAGACCTTCCTGATCGGCGAAAGCTTCATGCGCGAGCGCGACCCGGGCGCGGCCCTGCAGCGGCTGTTCGCGGCATGAGCGCGGCGGGGCGCTTCCCGCCCGCGCGCGAGGACGCGCCGCTGGTGGTGTTCGACTTCGACCACACCCTCTACGACGGCGATTCGGGCAGCCATCTGTTCGCCTGGCTGATCCGGCGCTCGTGGTGGCGGCAGCTGCTGGCGCTGCTGATCGCGCCGCTGTTCGGGCCGATGATCGCCTACCTGCCGACCCGCCGGGTCGGCATTTCCGGCTTCGTCTGGGTCGGTTCGGTCGGCATGGGCGGGCGGCGAGAGTTCGACGCCACCATCGACCGCTACGTGGCCGCGCACACCGACGAAATCCGCCGCCGCCTGCTGCCGGTGGCGCTGGACGTGCTGCACCACCACCGCGAGCGCGGCGACCGGGTGGTGATCGCCACCGGCGCGCCGCCGGAACTGGCGCGCGCGATCCTGGCCTTCGTCGCCCACGAGGACGTGCCGGTGGTCGGCACCCTGGTCGGCGCGCGCCTGGGCGCGGTCGGCGCGCTGCGCCACTGCCATTCCGAAATGAAGATGACCATGCTGCGCGAGGCCGGCTACACCGCGCCGGTCGAAGTCGCCTATTCCGACAGCAGCGCCGACCTGCCGCTGCTCAAGGCCGCGCGCCGGCCGGTGGTGGTCAACCCCAAGCCGCGCCGCATCGAGATGTTCCGGCGTGTGCTGCCGCCGGGCACGCCCATCCTCAACTGGGGCTGCCCCGGCCGCGGCGGCGACGCGGTGGCGTCGGCGGCGTCGGCGGCAGGCTAGGGCCGCGGCCTCGCACAGGCCGCCAGGTTTCGTAATCGCGGCTTACGCCGCTCCCACAGAGAGCCAGGGCGCCCCGTTGTGGGGGGCCGCGATCCGCGCAAGCACGCACAGCGGCGAGCCGCCCGATCCGCGGCGGTCCCGTAGGATGCGGTGAGCGCAGCGAACCGCATCGTTGCGGGGCTCGGGAGGCGGCGTCGGTGCGGTTCTCTACGCTCGCCACACCCTACGAGCGCTCCCAAGCGGCTGTCGGCGGGGCTAGTCGCCCAGCGCCTTCACGAAGCGCAGCGAGCCGTCGCTATAGCCGCAATCGCGATAAAAGGCATGCGCCTCCTCGCGGCGCAGGTTGCTAGTGACCTCGATCCGCGCCACGCCGACGCGGCGCGAAATCTGCTCGACCTCGCGTAGCAGGCGCCGGCCGACGCCCTGGCGCTGGCAGGCCGGCGACACCACCAGGGCGGTGATGCGCGCCAGCTCGGTGCCGTGGACCACCGAATACAGGGTGTAGAGCGAGATCAGGCCGCAGGCGTCGCCGTCGATCTCGGCCAGCAGCAGGTGCTGGCGCGGGTCGTGGCGGACCACCGCGATGCGTTCGGCCGCTTCGTCGCGGCTGCAGGGATAGCCCAGGTCGCCGAGCAGGCGGGCGACATCGTGGGCATCGCCCAATTCCGCCGGGCGCACCCGGGGTGCGGTCTCGGCGGAAGGGGCGGCGCGACCCATCGTGGACGGGCGGCTCAGCGCGTCCCGTACAGGACGACGGTCTTGCCGCGGGCGTGCAGCTTGCCGTCGGCCTGAAGTTTCTTGAGTACGCGGCCGGCCATTTCGCGCGAGCAGCCGACCAGGCGCGACAGCTCCTGGCGCGACACCCGCAGCTGGGTGCCCTGCGGATGGCTCATGGCCTCGGGTTCCTTGGCCAGGTCGTGCAGGGCGCGCACGATGCGGTCGGTCACGTCCAGGAAGGCCAGGCGGCCGGCCTTCCTGCTGGTGTCGAGCAGGCGGCGCGAAATCTGGGCGCCGATCGCGTACAGCAGCTTGGGCGCGTCCAGCGACAGACGGGTCAGCAGCAGGTCGTATAGGCGCTCGTGGCCGATCTCGGCGAGCTCGCAGGTGCTGCGCGTGCGCAGGATCACCTCGCGATGGTCGCTCTCGATGAACAGGCCCAGCTCGCCGACGAACTCGCCGGGGCCGAAGTAGCCCAGCACCAGTTCACGGCCGTCTTCCTCCTCGGTGATGATGCTCACCGAGCCGGAAACCACGTAATACAGCGTGCTGGCGGGGTCCCCCGGGCGGAACACGTCGGTCCGCGACGGGTAGCGTCGGCGGTGGCAGTGCGCCAGGAAGCGTTCGATCGTCGCGCCGTCGGGCAGCAACGGGCTATTGGTTCGGCGCAGGGCAGTCAAGGGGGCTACCGGATTGGCGGACATGGGATTGGGCTTAGGTTATCGAGTGAGCTTAGGACGAACCGGGGGATTGGGCAAATAGCGTCACCCTGCGGCACTCTACGTCACCCCGGGCCGATATGGGCAGTCCCCTGGCCGCCCAGGTCTCCGACTTGTGACCGCGGGGTGACAGCGGCGCGTTTCCCCCCGCTGCCGTTTGCCGCATAATCCACGCCCTCGCCGTCCGACCGGGATCCCCCTACCGTGGTCAAGCCGTTGCCGCGCCTGAGGTTGCAAGGTTTCAACAACCTCACCAAGGCCCTCTCGTTCAACATCTACGACGTCTGCTACGCGGTCTCGGAAGAGCAGCGCCAGCGGTACATCGAGTACATCGACGAGGCCTACAACGCCGATCGACTGACCCAGATCCTCACGGATGTGGCGGACATCATCGGCGCCAACATCCTCAACATCGCGCGCCAGGACTACGATCCGCAGGGCGCTTCGGTGACGATCCTGATCTCGGAAGAGCCGGTGATCGACAAGTCGGCGGCCAAGGGCGTGATCTCCGACGCCGTGGTCGCGCACATGGACAAGTCGCACATCACCGTGCACACCTATCCGGAGACCCACCCGGACAACGGCATCGCGACCTTCCGCGCCGATATCGACGTGGCGACCTGCGGCGTGATCTCGCCGCTGAAGGCGTTGAACTACCTGATCGAGAGCCTCGAGTCCGACATCGTGGTCATGGACTACCGCGTGCGCGGCTTCACCCGCGACGTGAAGGGCAGGAAGCACTACATCGACCACAAGATCAACTCGATCCAGGATTACCTGGCCAAGAACGTGAAGTCGCGCTACGAGATGCTCGACGTCAACGTCTATCAGGAAAACATCTTCCACACCAAGATGCACCTGAAGGAATTCGACCTCGACAACTACCTGTTCGAGGAGAAGGCCAAGAACCTCTCGTTCAAGGAACGCATGAAGATCGAGGCGCGGCTCAAGCGCGAGATCGAAGAGCTGTTCCATGGCCGCAATCTGGTCGATTGACGGCCGGGATTCGGGATTCGGGATTCGGGATTCGAAAAAGCAAAAGGCCCGCCATTGGCGGGCCTTTTGCGTTCTTGCTCTATCGAATCCCGAATCCCGAATCCCGAATCACAGCCTATAAGCCACCGCCTTCATCAGCTTCGACGCCGCCGCCATCAGGCTGGGTACCGGCGGCGGCAGCAGGCGCGCGCCGGCGGCTTCGGCGTTGGCGGCGTGGCGGGCCTCGTCTTCCTTCATGGTGCGCAGGATCGCGCGGCTGCGCGCGTCGGCTTCCGGCAGCGATTCCAGGTGCTCGTCGATATGGGCCTCGACCTGGTGTTCGGTCTCGACCACGAAGCCCAGATTCCAGCCGTCGCCGCGCAGGCCGGCGAGGGCGCCGATCGCGTAGCTGCCGGCGTACCACAGCGGGTTGAGCAGGCTGGGGCGGCTGTCGAGTTCGTCCAGGCGCTGCGCGCACCAGGCCAGGTGATCGGTTTCCTCCTGCGCGGCCTCGAGCAGGTGCTCGCGCGTGGCCGCGTCGCGCGCGACCGCGGCCTGGCCGCAGTACAGCGCCTGCGCGCAGACCTCGCCGACGTGGTTGATGCGCATCAGGCCGGCGGCGTGGCGGCGCTCGCTGTCGTCGAGCTCGATCTGGGCGGTATCGGCGGCCGGGTTGGGGCGCGCGGCGTAGGGCGCGCCGAAGACGGTGTCGAGGGCGCGCTGCGCATCGCTGAGCAGGCGGTCCAGGGGAGACAGCTCGCGGATCGTGTTCATGCGCGCAGTTTACGGCGCGGCGGCGTTCGCCGGCAGTGAATCGGGCGCGGCGTCCTCGATCAGCGCGGCCAGGAATTCCAGTGGATGCAGCGGCGGCGTCGCCAGCGTCGCGCCCAGGTGCAGCCGGCAGCCGATATTGGCGCTGAGCAGGCGGCTCGCGCCGCTGTCGGCGAACTGGCGCAGCAGCGGCGCGCGGTAGTCGTCGGCGCGCTCGGGCTCGGTCAGCATCTGGGTGCCGGCCGCGCCGCAGCAGCCGTAGCCGGCATCGAGCTCGACCACTTCCAGCCCAGGCACGCGCGCCAGCAGGCGGCGCAGCGCCGGCACCGAGCCGACCACGTTGCGCTGGGTGCAGGGCAGGTGCAGGGCCACGCGTTCGCGCAGCGCGCGCAGGCGCAGCGCGTCGGCCTGCGGTTCGAGAAAGGCGACCGCGTCGACCACGCGCGCGCCCGGGTCCAAGGCCTGCGCCAGCGCTTCGTGGCAGCCACTGGCCAGGCTGAGCACGGTACCCACGCCCGCGAACGCGGCGCGGTTGCGCGCGGCCAGGGCCTGCGCGCGCTCGGCGTCGCCCGCATGCGCATGCAGGCTGCCGCAGCAGGTTTGCGCGGCGATCGGGCGTATCCGATAGCCCAGATGGCCGCAGAGGCGGGCGACCGCGTCGCGCAGCGCCGTCTCATACGGGCCGGCGACGCAGCCGACGAACAGCGCGAGTTCGCCGCGCGAGCCCGTTGAGGCGGGGAGCGCGGCCGCGAGGCTTGGCGCCGGCGGCCTTGGCAGCGGCCGCCAGGCCCCCGGCAGGGCCGGGTAGGCCAGCCGATACAGCCCCAGCAGGGCGCGCAGCGCACGCGGACGCGCGGCCAGGGCCTCGATCCAGCGTTGGCGGCGGCCGGCGGGGCGGCGCTGACGCTGACGGCTGCGCGCCAGCCCCAGCAACTCGCCATACTGCACGCCGGCCGGGCATACGGCTTCGCAGCTGCGGCAGCCCAGGCAGTGGTCCAGGTGGGTGTCGGCGATCGTGCTGGGCTCGATCGTGCCCAGCGCCCAGGCCCGCGCCACGGCGATGCGGCCGCGCGGGGATTCGGCTTCCAGGCGGTCGTGGCCGTAGGTCGGGCAGGCCGGCAGACACAGCCCGCACTGGACGCAACGGTCGGCCAGCGCCACCAGCGGGTCGGCGGAAGGCGGGCGGGCGGCGGACATGACCCCCGATGCTAGCACCGGTTCAGCTCGACTTGCAGGCCTGGCCCGACCCCGCTATCATTCCGCCTCTTTCGTTCCACATTCACAACGCGAGGCGAAATTCCGCGCCGCGCCCGCCCTGATCGCAGGTCGGGGAGATGCGCGAAATCAGCCCGACCAGGTACCCATAGCAGACTTCCATGAAGACTTTTACCGCTAAGAACGAGACCGTCCAGCGCGACTGGTACATCGTCGACGCGTCGGGCAAAACGCTCGGCCGCTTGAGCTCCGAACTCGCGCGCCGTCTGCGCGGCAAGCACAAGCCCGTCTACACCCCTCACGTGGATACCGGCGATTACCTCGTGGTGATCAACGCCGAGAAGATCGCTGTCACGGGCAATAAGCTCCAGGACAAGATCTATCACCGCTTCACCGGCTACGTCGGCAACCTGAAGAGCGAAACCCTGGGCCAGGCGCTGGAGCGCCACCCGGAGCGCGTCATCGAGATCGCCGTCAAGGGCATGCTGCCGAAGAATCCGCTCGGCCGCGCCATGTATCGCAAGCTCAAGGTCTACAAGGGCTCCGAGCATCCGCACGCTGCCCAGCAGCCGCAGCCGTTGGACATCTAAGGTAAAGACACGCACATGGCTATCCAGCAGAACTACGGCACCGGCCGCCGCAAGTCCTCCACCGCTCGCGTGTACCTGCGCAAGGGCGAGGGCAAGATCACCATCAACCAGCGTTCGATCGAAGAGTTCTTCGGTCGCGAGACCGCGCGCATGATCGTGCGCCAGCCGCTCGAGCTGACCCAGTCCAGCGACAAGTTCGACGTCAGCGTCACGGTCGCCGGCGGCGGCATCACCGGCCAGGCCGGTGCGATCCGCCTCGGCATCGCGCGTGCGCTGGTCGAGTACGACGAAACCCTGAAGTCCGAGCTGCGCAAGGCCGGCTTCATGACCCGCGACGCCCGCGAAGTCGAGCGTAAGAAGGTCGGCCTGCACAAGGCACGTCGCGCTACCCAGTTCTCGAAGCGTTAATCGCAGTAGCAATCCTGCGTTTTTTGCTAAGATTTGTTCTATAGCCCCGTCGCCAAGCGGTAAGGCACCTGACTCTGACTCAGGCATTCGGTGGTTCGAATCCATCCGGGGCTGCCACAACAAGATCGATCCATGCCGGCGACGGCGCGGATCGGCAACAAGAAACCCGCCCTCCGGCGGGTTTTTTGTTTTTGCGGCTCAGCCGCCACGCTCCGTAGGATGGGGTGAGCCGAAGGCGAACCGCATCGTCGCGCCAAACGGCCGCGACGCGAGCTTCGGGAACCCGTCCATGTAACGCGCCTCGCCCCGACTCGCCGCCGACGCGCAGGCCCGGTAGGGTGAGGACCGATCCGCGCGGGTCTGTTGCCCGCGACGATTCGGTTACAATTGAAACTATCGCGCTGCGGCGCCCTGCAATTTGAGGTCTGGATGAAGCTCGGTTCCCTGAAGGAAGGCGGCCGCGACGGCACGCTGATCGTCGTCTCCCGCGATCTGACCCGCGCCGTGCGCGCCAGCGGCATCGCCGACACCCTGCAGCGCGCGCTGGAGGACTGGTCCAACGCCGCGCCGCGCTTGAACGCCCTGTCCGACGCGCTCAACGCCGGCAGCGCCGAGGGCGCGTTCGATCTGGACTACGCCGCCCTGGCCTCGCCGCTGCCGCGCGCCTACGAATTCGTCGACGGCAGCGCCTACCTGCCGCACGTCGAGCGCGTGCGCCGCGCGCGCGGCGCCGAGGTGCCGGAGAGCTTCTACGTCGATCCGCTGATGTACCAGGCGGTCAGCGCCGGCTTCTACGGCCCGCGCGATCCGGTGCGCGTGGTCAGCGAGGACTACGGCATCGACCTGGAAGCCGAGGTGGTGATCGTGACCGACGACGTGCCGATGGCGGCCACGCCGGAGCAGGCCGCCGCCCATATCCAGCTGATCGGCCTGGTCAACGACGTCTCGCTGCGCAACCTGATCCCGAACGAGCTGGCCAAGGGCTTCGGCTTCCTGCAGTCCAAGCCGCGCTCGGCGCTGAGCCCGGTGTTCGTGACCCCGGACGAGCTGGGCGAGGCCTGGCAGGACAGCAAGGTCCATCGCCCGCTGCTCACCCACATCAATGGCGAGTGGTTCGGAGCGCCCGAGGCCGGCGTCGACATGCAGTTCAACTTCGCCCAACTGGTCGCGCACGCGGCCAAGACCCGGCCGCTGTCGGCGGGCACCATCGTCGGCTCCGGCACCGTCGCCAACGAGGACACCTCGCTGGGCGCGTCCTGCTTCGCCGAGCGCCGCACGGTCGAGACCCTGGAGCACGGCAAGCCCCTGACCCCGTTCATGAAGTTCGGCGACACCGTGCGCATCGAGATGCTGGACGCCGACGGGCGCAGCATCTTTGGCGCGATCGAGCAGCGCATCGAGCGGCAGGCTTCCGCCTGACGGCAGCGGCGCGCCGGACGAGAGGTATCCCCGGCGCGCCGGCCACCGGCTAAGGTGGCGATCGACCAGGCACGACGGCAGATCCAGGGACAGGCAGTGGGCGAGCAACTCAGGCTGTATTCGTACTGGCGGTCGAGCGCGTCCTATCGGGTGCGCATAGGCCTCAATCTCAAGGGCCTGGCGTACGAGACCGTGCCCGTGCATCTGGTCCGCAACGGCGGCGAGCAGCACAGCGAGGCCTATCGCGAGATCAATCCGCTGGGCCTGGTGCCGGTGCTGGAGCACGGCAGCCGCAAGATGCGGCAGTCGATCGCGATCCTGGAATACCTGGACGAGACCTGGCCGCAGCCGTCCCTGCTGCCCGCCACCGCGCGCGACCGCCAACGCGTGCGCGCGCTGGCCCAGACCATCGCCTGCGACATCCATCCGCTCAACAATCTGCGCGTGCTGCAGTACTTCGACCGCACCTGGAGCGTGCCGCATCCGGAGCGCGAGGACTGGATCAAGCACTGGGTGCGCGAAGGCTTCAGCGCGATCGAGGCCACCCTGACCGACCATCCGGCCACCGGGCGCTACTGCGAAGGCGACACCCCGACCCTGGCCGACTGCTGCCTGGTGCCGCAGGTCTACAACGCGCGCCGTTTCGGCGTGCCGCTGGACGAGTTCCCGACCATCGTGCGGATCGAGCAGGCTTGTTTGGAGCTGCCCGCGTTCGATGCGGCGCGGCCGGAGAATCAGCCGGACATGCCCGAGCAAGCCGGCTGATCCACCAGTCGACAGTGTCAGTCGTTCAATAACGGGGTGAGTATGAAACAGCGGTTCGCGGCGTTGGCGCTGGTCGCGTTGGTGGCGTCGATCGGATGGGGGGCGGATTCGGCTGCGGCGCCCACGCAGAAGTCGGGCCGCTTGATCAAGTTGTACGACAACCGCCACGGCATACCGGTCTATTTCATCAAGGACAGCCTGGTAAAAGGGGCAGCGTTCATTCAGATCGATTCATTGTCGGATCACGAGCCCAGCGATACGTCAGGCGCGAAATCGTCCACGGCGCTCACGCGGTTCAAATGCGGCAAGAAAGAGGTCTTGGTGGTCGACATCGTGCTCTACCCCGAGTCGGGCGGACGCGGGCGCGCGATGAAAAGGCTGTTGAATCCGGACACTTCGTTCAAACCCGTACAGCGTGGATCGGAGCACGAGTACATGCTGACGGTGGCGTGCGCCCTGTAAGTTGGAGCGCGTCGACTGGTCTGGCGTCCGCTACGCCTAAAAAAAGGCCGGTCATCTCGCGATGGCCGGCCTTGTGCGTCGGGTGACGCCGCGCTCAGTGCGCGGCGTTGGCGTCGTACATGTCCGCGTAAGGATCGTGCTCGGCGCCGCCCTCGGAGAGGCGGAACTTGAGCGCCAGGCCGTCGCGCGAGTCGGCCGCCTTGAGCGCCTCCTCCATCTCGATCCGGCCTTCCTTGTAGAGGCGGAACAGGCACTGGTCGAACGACTCCATGCCTTCTTCCAGCGACTCTTCCATCGCTTGCTTGATCTCGTGCACCTGGCCACGGCGCATCAGGTCGCGCACGTGCGGGGTGTTGATCAGGATCTCGGCGGCGGGCAGGCGGCGGCCGTCGGTACCGACCACCAGGCGCTGCGACACCACCGCCTTGAGGTTCAAGGCCAGGTTCATCAGCACGTTCTTATGCGCCGACTCGTTGAAGAAGTTGAGGATGCGTTCCAGGGTCTGGTCGGCGTTGTTGGAGTGCAGCGTCGCCAGGCACAGGTGACCGGTTTCGGCGAAGGCGATCGCCGCCTCCATCGTGGTCGCATCCAGGATTTCGCCGATCAGGATCACGTCCGGCGCTTCTCGCATCGCGTTCTTGAGCGCGTTGTGGAAAGCGTGGGTGTCCAGGCCGACTTCGCGCTGGTTGACGATCGACTTCTTGTGCTTGTGCAGATACTCGATCGGATCCTCGATGGTGAGGATATGGCCCGAGGTATTGCTGTTGCGGTGGTCGATCATCGACGCCAGCGTCGTCGACTTGCCGGAGCCGGTACTGCCCACGATGAGCACCAGGCCGCGCGGGGCCATGATGATCTCCTTGAGCACCTGCGGCAGCTGCAGTTCTTCGATGCTGGGAATGATGCTGCGGATGGCGCGGATCACCATGCCGACTTCGCCGCGCTGCTTGAACACGTTGATGCGGAACCGGCCCGCGTCGGGCAGCGCCAGAGCCATGTTCAGCTCCAGGTCGCGCTCGAACTGCGGTACTTGGCCCTCGTCCATCAGCGAATAGGCGATCTTCTTGACCATGCCCGGGGGCAACCCGGTGTTGCCAAGCGGGTACAGTCTGCCCTCGACCTTGATATAAACCGGCGCCCCGGTGGTCAGGAACATGTCCGACGCGTTTTTTTCCGTCATCAGCTTCAGGAAATAGCCGATGTCCATGCACACACCCCTTGTTAACGACGACGTACCGTTGCAAGCACGCCGCCGGCTTCCGACAATGGCCGAGCGCACTCCTTACGCAACGGCATCCCCTATGACCGCAAGCTTCGCACGAATCAGCTTCTCACAGATGCGCTCCGCGCTGGCGGCACTAGTTCTCGCTTCCGCGTTGAGCGCATGCGCCACGCTGCCGCCGCCGACCGCGGAGCTGGCCGCCGCCCAGCAGGCGGTGACGCGCGCCGACGGCGCCGATGCCGACCAGTACGCGCCGCAGGACCTGGCCGCCGCGCGCAACGCGCTGGGCCAGGCCCAGGGCGCGATGTCGCGCGGCCGCGAGGACGACGCCCGTCGCCTGGCCGCGGCCGCCGCGGTCGACGGCGACCTCGCCACCGCCAAAAGCCGCGACGCGGTGATCAACGCCGAGCTGGCCCAGCGCCGCGCCGAGATCGCCGAGTTGCGCCGCCGCCTGCAGACCGGAGACGACCGATGAGCCTGCGCCATCTGCTCAGCTGCACCCTGCTGGCGACCGCGCTGGCCGCCGCAATGCCGGCCGCGCACGCGGCCGAGGACCCGGACGTGGCGCGGCTGTCGCGCCGTCTGACCGCGGTCGACGCCGATCCCGGCCTCAACGGCTTCGGCGCCTACGAACGCCTGCAGGCGCGTCAGGCCGTGCAAGCCCTGGCCGAGGCCAGCCGCCGCGACCGCGACGGCGCCTTCTACGTGGCCGAGCGCCGGGTCCAGATCGCCGAGATCGCGGCGCGCAGCCAGGCCGCGCAGCGCGAGGTCGACCGTCTCGACCGCGAGCGCAGCGACCTGCTGGTCGAGGCCAGCCGCCGCGACGCCGAACGCGCGCGCGCCGAGGCCGAACGCCTGCGCCTGCAGGCGCAGATGCAGGCCGAGGAGGCCGAGCGCCTGCGTGCCCAGGCCGCCGCCGATGCGCTGGCGATCCAGGACGCCGACGCGGCCCTGGCCACGGTCGGCGACGCCCAGACTGCCAAGCTCAACGCCGCGCGCGAGCGCGAAGCGGCGCTGGCGCGCCAGGAAGCCGAGCTGATGGCCGGCGGCAAGCTGCCCGCGTCCAAGCGCGACGCACGCGGCGAAGTGTTCGCCTTGAACCGCGATGCCTTCGGCGCCGGCAAGGCCGCCCTGGGCGGCGCCGCGGCCGGGCAGGTGCGGACCCTGGCCGCCTACGTCCAGGCCGGTCCCTCCGGTTCGGTCAAGGTCGAGGCCCAGGCCGGCGACGCCAAGCTGGCCCAGCGCCGCGCCGACGCGGTACGCGATGCCCTGGTTGCCGGCGGCGTGGCCAAGAGCAAGATCCAAAGCAGCGGCCGCAGCGGCAAGGGCGACCGCGTCGATGTCGTGGTATCGGATAAATAATCTTAAAAATCAGTTATTTGTTGCTTGAGCCCGCGCCAAAGGCACCGCCTTGGCGCGGGCCCGATGCCGATCCTGTCGAATGCGACCGTCGGCCTTGCCGACCCCGAAAAGGAGGAGTAGGGTCGAATACCCAAGCGGCCGGATTTCCGCTTGGCGAAGAGCCAGGCCGATGACGCAAGCCCACCATCTGCAGGAACCCGCCACCGCAAGCTTGTCGGTGGCCGGCCTGTATGAGGCCGGCGCCGCGCCCCGCCTGGCGCCCCTCACGGACCCCCCGCGACGCCCTGGTCATTAGGCCGGGGCGTTTGCTTTTCTGCTGAAGGAGGCTTTCATGTTCGAAGAACGACCGCAGCCCGAAATCGACGCCCTGATCAAGAGCAGCCCCGAGTTCAAACAGCTCTACCAGCGCCATAAGGAGCTCGACAAGAAGGTGATGGACGCCGAGCTCGGCGTACTGCCGATCGACGATGTCACCCTGGCGCAGATGAAGCGCGAGAAGCTGGCGGCGAAAGACCGATTGACCCAGTTGTACGACACGCAACCTCACTGAATCTTCTTCAGCGCGGGCGGTGGCGGCCATCCTCGTCGGCCGCCACCGCCCGCGGCTACCGGACGGACCGTGACCATCGCCGGCCCGTATTCCCGATACGTTCCCTCATCGCCTCCGCGCCCGCGGGCGGCCCGATCGCGCGCCCAGCGCGGCCGCGAAGCGCGGCGCCCCGCTAGAATGGCCGGGTCCCGCCGCGCCGAACGCGGCCTCGCAGAAGCCGCGTAACCGCATGGCCATCCATCAATCCGTACTCGAACTGATCGGTCAGACTCCGATCGTCAAAGCCCAGCGCCTGGACACCGGCGTATGCGAGCTCTACCTCAAGCTGGAATCGCAGAACCCCGGCGGCTCGATCAAGGACCGCATCGGCCTGTCGATGATCGAAGCGGCGGAGAAGGCCGGCAAGATCAAGCCCGGCGACACCCTGGTCGAAGGCACCGCCGGCAATACCGGCATCGGCCTGGCCCTGGTCGCGCAGCAGAAGGGTTACAAGCTGCTGCTGGTGGTGCCCGACAAGATGAGCCGCGAGAAGATCTTCAACCTCAAGGCGATGGGCGCGCAGGTGGTGCTGACCCGTTCGGACGTGGCCAAGGGCCATCCCGACTACTACCAGGACCTGGCCGAGCGCATCGCGCGCGAAACCCCGGGCGCCTACTTCATCAACCAGTTCGGCAATCCCGACAACCCGGCCGCGCACGAGTTCGGCACGGCGCCGGAAATCCTCGAACAGATGGGCGGCCAGCTCGACGCGATCGTGTTCGGCTGCGGCAGCTCGGGCACCATGACCGGCCTGTCGCGCGCCTTCGCCAAGCTGTCGCCGAACACCGAACTGGTGCTGGCCGATCCGGTCGGTTCCATCCTCGAGGAATACATCAACCGCGGCACGCTCTCGGACAAGTCGGCGAGCTGGATGGTCGAGGGCATCGGCGAGGATTTCCTGCCGCCGATCTCCGACTTCACCCGGGTCAAGCAGGCCTACGCGATCAGCGACAAGGAAAGCTTCCTGACCGCGCGCGAGCTGCTGGAGAAGGAAGGCATCCTCGGCGGCTCCTCCACCGGCACCCTGCTGGCCGCGGCGCTGAAGTACTGCCGCGAACAGACCCAGCCCAAGCGCGTGCTGGTGTTCGTCTGCGACACCGGCAACAAGTATCTGTCGAAGATGTACAACGACTACTGGATGCTGGACAACGGCTTCATCCAGCGCGAAAGCCATGGCGATCTGCGCGACCTGATCCTGCGCCCGTACTCGCAGCGCGACACCGTGGTGGTGGGCCCCAACGATCTGCTGGTCACCGCCTACCAGCGCATGAAGCTGTACGACGTCTCGCAGCTGCCGGTGATGGACGGCGAGCACATCGTCGGCATCGTCGACGAGAGCGACGTGCTGCTGCACGTGTACGGCGACGAGTCGCGCTTCCGCGATCCGGTTTCGACCGCGATGGTCAGCAAGCTCGACAAGATCCCGGTGTCCGATCCGATCGAATCGCTGTTGCCGGTGTTCGACCGCGGCCACGTCGCCATCGTCATGGACGGCGAGCGCTTCCTCGGCCTGATCACCCGCATCGACCTGCTCAACTTCCTGCGGCGGCGCGTGCAGTGACCGCGGCGGCGGCCGAACGCTGGCTGCCGGGCGACCGCCTGCCCGACGTGTTGCTGCGCGACGGCGCCGGCCAGGCCCAGACCCTGCACGCCGAGTTCGCCGGCGCGCCGCTGTGGCTGGCCGCACCCTCCCAGGCCGCGCTCGCCGCGGCCCTGCCGGCGCCGCCGGCGGGGGTGCTGGCGCTGTGCCTGGGCGCGGACGCCTACCCGAATCCGCCCGCCGGCTGGCGCGCGTTCGCGACCGATCCGCGTTGGCTGGCCGGGCTGGGCGCGGACACCTTGTGGCTGGCCGACGCCAACCTGCGTTTGCAGGCCGCGAGCGCGCTGCCTGCCGCCGCGCCGCCTGCGCCGGCCGCGATCGAAAGCGCGCTGACGCCGGCGCAGACCTGGCGCATCGCGCCGGTGCTGCAGATTCCCGACGTGTTCGAAGCCGAGCTGTGCGCCGAGCTGATCCGCCATCTCGACGTCGACTGCGGCGGCGGCGACGCCTCCGGCGTGATGGTGCTGGAGGACGGCGCGCAACGTTTCCAGCTCGATCCCACGGTCAAGCAGCGCCGCGAAAGTTTTCCGCGCGATCCGGCCCTGGACGCGCGCATGCACGAACGCCTGCTGCGCCGCGCGCTGCCCGAGATCGCGCGCGTCTATCAGTTCAACGTAAGCCGGCGCGATCCGTTCAAGCTGCTGGCCTATCCGCAGGACGCGGGCTATTTTCGCGCCCATCGCGACAACGAAACGCCCGACGTGGCTTACCGCCGCTTCGCCTTGTCGGTGAACCTCAATGCCGGCGCCTACGCCGGCGGCGAATTCCGCTATCCCGAATTCGGCCCGCATTTGTTCTCGCCGGCGACCGGCTCGGCGCTGGTGTTCTCGTGTTCGCTGCTGCACGAGGTGCTGCCGGTACGCAGCGGCACCCGCTACGCGATGACGACGTTTCTGGCCTGAGCGTCCGCGCTCAGAGGCCCAGTCGCGGTCGCAGACTCTCCGCGCCCGAGCCGGCCAGCGCGCTTTCCGCCCAGGCCAGGCCGGCCTCGATCTGCGCCCCGTGCGCGCGCGCCGCCGCCGCCAGCTCGCGTTCGCGCGCGGCGGCGTCATAGGCCTGGTTGTGGTCCTTGGCGTAGCGATCCAGCAGGCCCGAGGCCGCGATCCGCGCGGCCCAGTCCGCAGGCACGGCCAGGCCGTAGTGCGCGGCCAGTTCGGCGGTGCGCGCGGCCGGATCGGCCAGCACGGCCGCGAAATCCAGATCGATCAGGCGGCCGGCCAGGGCCGGGTCCGCGTTCAAGCGGCGCCAGCGCAGTTGTTCGGCCAGCCATAGCCGGGCCAGGCGGGCGCCGTCGCCGGCCGCGGCGGGTAGGCCGTCGCGGCCGAACTCGGCCAGGCGCAGGGTCTCGCCGGCCAGGCTGCCGTCGCGCAAGCCGTCGTCGCGCAACATCGTCGCCAGCCAGCTGCGCAGGTCGATCCACAGCAGGCAGGCGCGCCCCGGTACCCGCGCCAGCAGCCGCGCGGCGAGGGTGGTCACGGTGCTGGTCGGCTTGATCAGCACGACCTGATCGTCGGCGAATCGCCGGTTCAGCAGGCGCAGCACCGGGCCCTGCCAAGCTAGCGTGGCGGGGTCGTCGGGGGCCTGGGCCAGGCTCAGCAGGGGCAGGGGCTCGCGCAGCCCCAATACCGGATCTAGCGTATCCAGCAAACGACTGACCAAGCTGGAGCCGCAATGTCCTATATGGAAAATCCAGTGCAAGGGCGCCGTTGCGGGCGGCGGCGCCAGCGCGGCCTCGATTTCGGCCAGCGGCAGCTCCCAGCCGCGGATGTCGCGATGGTGCAGGGCGCGCTGGTCCAGGAAGCTTGCGCGGCGGTAGTCGGCGGGCTCGAAATGCAGCACCCAGCCGCGCCCCGCTGCCGCGTCGAAGGCGAACAATGGATAGGCTGCACTGTGACTGAAGTCGGGTGGCAGGCGCCGGGTCGGACTCATGGGCGATGGTAGAATTCGCGTTTGCGCATGCTAGCCGAAGCGGAAGAACGCAATGACTGAACGAAAGCCGGATGGCGGGGCGCACAAGCCCGGACTGGGCACCCTCGCGATCCACGCAGGCCAGTCCCCCGACCCGACCACGGGCGCGGTGATGACCCCGATTTACGCGACCTCGACCTATGCCCAGAGCAGCCCGGGCGTGCACCAGGGTTTCGAGTACTCGCGCAGCCACAACCCGACCCGCTTCGCCTACGAGCGTTGCGTCGCCGGCCTGGAAGGCGGCAGCCACGGTTACGCCTTCGCCTCCGGCCTGGCCGCGACCTCGACGATCCTGGAACTGCTGGACTCCGGCAGCCACGTGATCGCGATGGACGACGTCTACGGCGGCACCTACCGCTTGTTCGAGCGCGTGCGCCGACGCTCTGCGGGCCTGGACTTCAGCTGGGTCGACCTCAGCGACATCGCCGCCTTCGAGGCCGCGATCCGTCCCGAGACCAAGCTGGTCTGGATCGAAACCCCGACCAACCCGCTGCTGAAGCTGGTGGACGTGGCCCGCATCGCCGAGATCGCGCGCAAGCGCGGTCTGATCGTGGTGGTCGACAACACCTTCAGCTCGCCGATCCTGCAGCGCCCGCTCGAATTGGGCGCGCACCTGGTCATGCACTCGGCGACCAAGTATCTCAACGGCCACTCCGACATCGTCGGCGGCATGGTGGTGGTCGGCGACGACGCCGGCATCGCCGAGCAGATGACCTTCCTGCAGAACGCCATCGGCGGCGTGCAGGGCCCGTTCGACAGCTTCCTCGCCCTGCGCGGCCTGAAGACCCTGCACCTGCGCATGAAGGCGCATTGCGAGAACGCGCAGGCGCTGGCCGAGTGGCTGCAGTCGCATCCGTCGGTGGAGAAGGTGATCTACCCGGGCCTGAGCTCGCACCCGCAGCACGAGCTGGCCAAGCGCCAGATGCACGGCTTCGGCGGCATGGTCAGCATCCTGGTCAAGGGCGGCATGGACGGCGCGCGCCGGATGATGGAGCGCTGCGAACTGTTCGCGATCGCCGAATCCCTGGGCGGCGTGGAAAGCCTGATCAACCACCCGGCCGTGATGACCCACGCCTCGATTCCGCCCGACCGCCGCGCCGCGCTGGGCATCGCCGACAACCTGGTGCGCCTGAGCGTGGGCGTGGAGGATCTGGCGGATCTGCGCGCCGAGCTAGAAGGCGCGCTGGCTTGACGCCGATCGCGACGGAGCGCAACGCCAGCGCCGCTGCGCGCGTTCGCTCCGTATCGCGATCCGACGGGTCCGCTCCATTTTCCGCGCCGCGATTCGTGGCCGCGGACAGGCAGGAAGGCCGCGTGCGCGCGGCTCCCACCCAGCCCAACCGAATTTCCCCCGCCATGCCCGTTCGCCGCGCGCGAGCGGCCACCTGGAGCGTCTAAGTGCACCACAGTTCGTACGAACACATGCAGGATCTGGTGACCCGCCACCTGGACCCGCAGCAGTCGCTTTCGGTCGTGGACATCGGCTCCTACGACGTCAACGGCTCTTACCGCACCCTGTTCGGTCAGCCCAAGTGGTCCTACACCGGCATCGACCTGGAGGCCGGCCCCGGCGTCGACGTCGTGCTGACCTCGCCTTACCGCCTGCCGTTCGCCTCCGGCTCGGTCGACCTGGTGATCTCCGGCCAGGCTTTCGAGCACGTCGAGTACTTCTGGATGAGCTGGCTGGAAATGGTGCGGGTGCTCAAGCCGGGCGGCCGGATCTTCCTGATCGCGCCTTCACGCGGCCCCGAGCACCGCTACCCGCAAGATTGCTGGCGGTTCTACCCGGACGGTTACCGCGCCCTGGCCAAGTACGGCGCCTGCGACCTGCTGGAAGTGAGCACGGACTGGGAGCGCAACCATCCCGATCCGCACAGCCAGGACTGGGGCGACACCGTCGGCGTATTCCGCAAGCAACGCGCCGGCCTCAGGACCCGCGCGTTCCAGGCCGCGATGCGATTCGCGTACCGCCTCCACAAGAGCGCATGACCGTGCCCATGTCAGATTCCGATTACCGAACCCGCGCGAGCATCGCCCGCTCGGCGCAGCCGCGCGCGCTGCCGGCAGGCGTGCGGCCGACATGAGTTACGGCCATCTGGTGAACGCGCATCTTCCGCCGAAGGCCGGGCCGGTCAGCATGTTCGCTGGCTTCTGGCGCGAGCGCAGGCTGATCGGGCAGTTGATCCGTCGCGAAGTGCTGGGCCGCTATCGCGGCTCGGTAATGGGTGTGGCCTGGTCGTTCCTGTATCCCGTGCTGATGCTGGCGGTCTACACCTTCGTGTTCTCGGTGGTGTTTTCGGCGAAGTGGCCCGGCGCGATGGCGGGGCAGAGCAAGACCCAGTTCGCGCTGTTGCTTTTCGTCGGCGTGATCGCGCACGGCATCATCGCCGAGGCCCTGACCCGGGCGCCGGCTCTGATCGTGCAGAACGCCAACTACGTCAAGAAGGTGGTGTTCCCGCTGGAAACGTTGGGCTGGAGCCTGGTCGGCTCGGCCGTGTTTCATGCGCTGGCGAGCCTGGCGATCCTGCTCGCGGCCAAGCTCGTGTTCGAGGGTTCCATCACGTTGGCGACCTTGTGGTTGCCGGTGATCTTGCTGCCCTTGGTGCTGTTCGCGCTGGGCATCTCCTGGCTGCTGGCCGCCCTGGGCGTGTTCATCCGCGACATCGGCCAGATGACCGGCGTGATCTCGACGGTACTGATGTTCCTGGCGCCCGTGTTCTATCCGATCGCGTCGCTGCCGGAAAAATACCATCGCTGGGTCTATATGAATCCGATCACGGTGGCCATCGAGCAGAGCCGCGCGGCCTTGTTCGCGGGCACCGCGCCGGACGCCGCGATGCTGATCCGCTACTACTCGTTCGCGTTGGTGTTCATGGCGTTCGGCTACTGGTGGTTCCAGAAGTCGCGCCGAGGGTTCGCCGATGTCCTCTGACACGCAGCTGACGGACATCGCCGACGCCGCGCCGGAGCGCGCCATCGTCGTGTCCGACGTCGGCAAGTGCTATCAAATCTACGAACGGCCGCAGGATCGCCTGAAGCAGGCGCTGCTGCCGCGCCTGGACCGCATGGCCGGCCTGAAGCCGCGCGCGTATTTCCGCGAGTTCTGGGCGCTGCGCGGCCTTTCCATGACCGTCGCCCGCGGCGAGACCGTCGGCATCGTCGGCCGCAACGGTTCGGGCAAGTCGACCTTGTTGCAGATCGTATGCGGCACCTTGTCGCCCACCAGCGGCGATGTGGCGATTTCCGGGCGCGTCGGCGCGTTGCTGGAGCTCGGAAGCGGTTTCAATCCCGAGTTCACCGGGCGCGAGAACGTCTACATGAACGGCGCGATCCTGGGCATGAGCGAACAGGAGATCGCCTCCAAGTACGACGACATCGTCGCTTTCGCCGATATCGGCGAATTCATCGAGCAACCGGTCAAGACCTACTCCAGCGGCATGTACGTGCGTCTCGCGTTCGCGGTGATCGCTCACGCCGATGCGGACATCCTCATCATCGACGAAGCATTGTCGGTGGGCGACGTGTTCTTCGGCCAGAAGTGCATGCGCTTCCTGCGCGATTTCCAGAAACGCGGCACCGTGCTGTTCGTCAGCCACGATGCCGGCGCGGTGACGATGCTGTGCGATCGCGCGCTATGGCTGGATGGCGGCCAGGTGGTGATGGACGGCCCGGCGAAGGAGGTCTGCGAGGCCTACAACGCCAGCGTCTACGGCCATCGTCCCGATCCGTCCAAGCCGGCCGCGATCGCGGTCGCCGCGGCGTCGGATGGCGACGAGGCGAGCCAAACGGACGCCGCCCAGGACGTCGCCGTCATCGATGCCGCCGATCCCGATGCGTTCGATCCGAGTCTGGATCGAAGCAGCATGCGCGTTTTCCGCTTCGATCCGGATGCGCAAAGCTTCGGCGACGGCGGCGCGACGATGACCTCGATACGGTTGGAAAACGTCGAAGGTCGCGGCCTGAGCCTGCTTGAGGGCGGCCAGGTCGTGCGCCTGATCATCGAGGCGACGGCCAATCGCCGCATCCCCAGCCCGGTCATCGGCTTCATGCTGAAGGATCGCCTCGGCCAGCATCTGTTCGGCACCAACACCTATAGGGACGGCGAACCCGCGAAGGCGGTCGAGGCGGGCCGGCAAGTGCGCGCGATTTTCGAGTTCCGCGTGCCTTTCTTGCAGCCTGGCCGCTACACGATAGACGCAGCGTTGGCAGACGGAACTTACCTAAATCATGTGCAAACCGTTTGGGTTTATGATGCGCTCGTGCTCGATTCCACCACGGACACGCGTTCGACCGGGCTGGTCGGGATTCCCTTCCGCGCGATCGAGCTTTCGGTATCGGACGTGGCCGAGGCCGCCGATTCGGCGCATGCCTCCGGGACGCCGATCTGATCCGATCGCATCCCTCGCCACCGCGATCGATCGAGCCGCTCGCCGCGATATCCGTCGGCCGATGCGAATCGATTTTCTCCCCTACACCTGAAGCCCCGGAGTGTTGAACTTGAGTCTCCGTCTTTACCAAAGCAGACCGCGAGTCGGCGAAACCGGGGCTGAGACCGCTCTCGATACGTCGCCCCTATGCGAATCGAAGGTACAAGCATGAGTACGGGTACACCGCGTTTGAAGCTCAACGCCGCCATGTCCTTGCCGGCGCTGCATGTTCCGCCCAGCGCGTGGACGGGGCATCTTCCGTTCGCCTTCTGGCTGGTCGAGGAAGCCAAGCCCCGCATGCTGGTCGAGCTGGGCAGCCACCATGGCACCTCCTACCTGGGGTTCTGTCAGGCCGTTCGTCACTGCGGCCTGGACACGCGCTGTTTCGCCGTCGACATCTGGACCGGCGACGAGCACTCGGGCTTCTATGGCGACGAAGTGTTCAACACGCTCTGGCAGTACAACCAGGAGCAGTACGGCGGCTTCTCGGCCTTGATGCGCATGACCTTCGACGAGGCCCGCGGCTACTTCGCCGACGGCAGCGTCGATGTGCTGCATATCGATGGTCTGCACACTTACGAAGCGGTGCGCGAGGATTTCGAGAACTGGTTGCCGAAGATGTCGACGCGCGGCATCGTGCTGTTCCACGACACCATGGTGCGCGAGCGTAACTTCGGCGTCTGGCGGTTGTGGTCCGAGTTGAGCCAACGCTATCCGAGCTTCGAGTTCGTGCATTCGCACGGTCTGGGCGTTCTGCTGGTGGGGCCGCAGCAGCCGCAGTCCCTGCTGGATCTGGCCGCGCTGCGCGGCACGGACAGCGAGGTGACCGTGCTGCGACTGTTCGATGCGCTCGGCAGCCGCATCTGCGCCGATCAACGCATCGAGGCCGCCGAACAGCGCGTCGACGAAGTCCTGCTCGAGACCCGTCAGCGCTTGGCCCAATCCGGCGCCGCGACCGAGGGGCTGCAGGAAGGCGCCGCCCTCGTCCGCGACCGGGCGGTGCAACTGCCCGAAGGTCTGACCGTGGTTCGCGAGCAGATGTCCCAGCTGTCCAAGGATCTGGCCGTCACGCGTCTGCAGGCGGCCCAGTTGTCCACCGAGGTGACGGCCCTGCGCTCGGCCAACGCCACCAACGAGACGGTTCGCACGAATCTCGAAACCGCGTTGCAGGATCGCGAGACGCGCTTGCGCGCGCGCGACGAGCAAGTGCGCGCGATCATGGCTTCGTTCAGTTGGAGACTGGCCGCGCCCATGCGCTGGCTCTCGACGAAGCTCAAGGGAAAATAGCATGGCCTCGCTCAAGGCCCTGGTCGGCAGGTCTCTGCGCAAGGTGTATCACGCCTTGCCCTTGTCCTGGGCCATGCGGCTGAAGTTGAAACAGCTGATCTTTCGCGGCTTCGCGCCCGTGCTGTCGGGCACGCACGCCTACCGGCGGTGGGATCAGCAGGTTTCCGATGGCTCGGTCGCGGAGCTCGCGGCCATCGCGGCCACCGACGATCCGGCACCGCTTTCCGTGGCGGCGCCGGCTGCGCCGCTGCGCGCCAAACTGGCCTTGATTTCGCACGACGCCAATCCGCATGGCGCGCAGTACTTGGCGCTGAATCTGGTTCGCGAACTGCAGCGCATGCATCAGGACGTGGAAGTCCTGATGCAGAACGGCGGCCTCCTCGAGCCCGAGTTCGAGGCGATCGCGCCGCTGCATCGCCTGTATCAAATGGATCAGGCCGAGCTCCGCGCCTTCGCCGTGCGCCTGCGCGAGCAGGGCGTGCAGGCGGTGATCGCCAATACCACCGTACCGGGTCTCGTCATCGCGCCGTTCCGCGAAGCCGGGCTGCGCGTGGTCTCGTTGATACACGAGCTGCCGGGCATCATCGCCAAGTACGGCTTGGGTCAGGCGTTGTTGGACCTGGTGGACGCCAGCGATCGCGTCGTGATCTCGTCCGAAGCGGTACGCAAGGGCGTCGACGGACTGGTGCCGCCCGAAGCGCTGGCCGGCAAGTTGATCCTGCGGCCGCAGGGCTTGTTCACGCGCAGTCGCTATCGCGGTTTGGACGACCTGTCGGAGCCGCGCGCGAATCTGCGCCGCAAGCTCGGCGTCTCCGAGCAGGCGGTGGTGGTGCTGGCGGTGGGCTTCGGCGATCTGCGCAAGGGCCTGGACCTGCTCGCGCGCGCGGCCGCCATTGCCTACCGCAGCGAGCCGAACCTGCACGTCGTCTGGGTGGGAAACCACGAGGACGAAGTGAAGCAGGATGTCGATCGGATGCTGGAGGAAGCGGGCATCGCTTCTCGCTTCCACTTCGTCGGGCTCGACTTCGACACCGACGACTATTACGCCGGTGCCGACGTGTATGCGCTTCCCTCGCGCGAAGACCCGTTCCCGTCGGTGGTGCTGGAAAGCCTGTCGGTAGGTACGCCGGTGGTCGCGTTCGAGGGCACCGGCGGCGGAGCCGATCTGGTGGCCGACCGCGCCGGCCTGACGGTAAGGGCGTTCGATGTCGACGCCTACGCGCAAGCGTTGCTGCGCATCTGCAGGGACGGCGAGCTGCGCGCGCGCTACGCACGCGCGGGCCGGGATATGGTGGACACGGAGTACTCCTTCCGCCGTTACGCCCAGGACCTGTTGGAGCTCTGCGAGGTGCCGGCGCCGCGGGTGTCGGCCATCGTGCCCAACTACAACTACGCCCATTATCTTCCGCACAGGCTGGCCACGCTGTCCGCGCAGACGCTGCCGCTGACCGAGATCCTGGTGCTGGACGACGCGTCTTCCGACGACAGCGTCGCGGTGGTGCAGGCGCACAGGGGTTCCTATCACCCGGAGCCGATGATCGTGCGCAACGAGCGCAACTCGGGTTCGGTGTTCCGCCAGTGGCTGGCGGGTGCGCGGCGCGCGACCGGCGAGTTCGTCTGGATCGCGGAGGCCGACGACGAGGCCCGGCCGGAAATGGTCGAGTCTTTGGTGGGCGCGCTGCGTGCCGATACCAGCCTGGTCATGGCCTATTGCCAGTCAGAGGCGATCGATGCCGACGGCGTCGTGATCGCGGCCGACTACACCGGCTACACCGACGACCTGTCCCGGGATCGTTGGCGCTCGGCCTACACCGCCACCGGCGCCGAGGAGGCGATCGCCGGGCTGGCGATCAAGAACACCGTGCCGAACGTCAGCGCCGCCGTGTTCCGGCGCGAGGCGTTGCTGCGGGTGCTGAGCGAGCACGAGGACGAGATCGTGTCCTATCGCGTTGCCGGCGACTGGATCGTCTATCTGCGCCTGCTAGCGTTGGGGCGTATCCATTTCGAGCCGCGCGCCCTGAATCGCCATCGCCGCCACACCTCCAGCGTAACCGCGGCGTTAGACCTGCAGCGGCATTACGACGAAGTGGTCGCGGCGCAGGCGTTGGCCGCGCGGTTGTATCCGCTGAAGGAAGAAACGTCAGTCGCCGCATCGAACTACGCCGCGCATCTGCGCGAGCACTTCGGTTTGGCGTGAGAGGAGCGACATGCGGACTTTATTGATTGGCGGCAACGGCTTCATCGGCTCGCACCTGGTCGAGGGCTTACGCGCCGCGGGCCACGCGGTTTCGGTGCTCGATCCCCGGCCTGCGCGCGACGACGTGGATTGGAGCGGCGTGAACTATCGCTGCGCCTCCCATGCCGACGAAACCGTGTTGGGCGAGATGCTGGCGGATTGCGACGTGGTCCTGCACCTGGCCAGCACCACGGTGCCGTTCACTTCCAACGCCAATCCGGTCTACGACGTATCGACCAATCTGGTCGATACCTTGCGCCTGCTGGGCGCGATGCGCAGCCGCGGTCTGCGCCGCATCGTGTTCTTCTCCTCCGGCGGTACCGTCTACGGCAATCCCGATAGCCTGCCCGTGGAAGAGACGCATCCGCTGCGGCCGGTCTCCTCCTACGGCGTGGTGAAGACGGCGATCGAGCAGTACTTGCTGATGTACCACCGCCTGGGCGAGCTGGACCCGTTGATCCTGCGGCCGTCCAACCCCTATGGGCCGCGTCAGGCCGCATCGGGACGCCAGGGGTTCATCGCCAAGGTCCTGTCCTGCCTGCACGACGACGCCCCGCTGCAGATCTGGGGCGACGGAAGCGCGGTCCGCGATTACCTCTATATCGACGATCTGGTGTCCCTGGTCTCGCAGGCGGTGAACGGGGCGGAGTGCGGCGTGTACAACGTCGGCAGCGGAATCGGCCATAGCCTCAACGATGTGCGCTCGGCGGCGGAGCGGGTCGCGGGCAAGACCATGAACGTGGAGTACTTGCCCGCGCAAGGTTTCGATGTGCGCGGCATCGTGCTGGATATCGCCGCGGCCGGCGCACGTTTCGGTTGGCGCCCGCGGATCGATCTGGAGGAAGGCTTGGCGCGCACCTGGCGTCAGGGCGGTTGAGCCGAGCTTGGAACTCGACCTTCCTGAACCGATTCCCGCGCTGCGGGGAGGGCGCGAGCCGATGCGTACTAAAGACCCACTTGAGACGTATTAAAGACTTGTTAATAGCTATAAAATCTGTAGTGGACTTCAAGGAATACAGGGCATGAAGCAGCATTCGAACAACGCCTGCGATTGGACGCCGGGCGCTCGGGTATCGGCACCCACGCAAAAGGTGGCTTTCGTGTGCCGGGTGGTTTCTCGGCGCTGCGGCCGCTACGGCGCGGTCTAACGATTAGCGATGGGGTCGGTGCGCAAGGAGCTCAACGCCTGCGGCGCCGAATTTATGGACTATCCCGCTCTGGATCCGATGTTGTCGATATGAAAGATACTGCCCAACTTACCTTTTTCACGATCTGCTCGAAGAACTTCCTCGCCTACGCGCGTACGTTGTTCGACTCCGTGCGCGAACACCACCCGGACGCGACCTTCTATGTCGCCCTGTGCGATCGCGTCGACGGAATGATCGATCGCGCGAACGAGCCGTTCGAGATCATCGAGCTGGATCAATTGGATATTCCGGATCTGGCCGGAATGATCGCCCGCTACAACATCACCGAGCTCAATACGTCGATCAAGCCGTATGTGTTCGATTATCTGTTCAGCAAGCGCGACGAGCAGCGCGTGGCGTATCTCGACCCCGACATTATCGTGGTCGGCCCGCTGAAGGAGTTGCAGGACGCCATGGATGCGGGCGCGGACGCCGTGCTGACGCCGCACGTGCTGAATCCCGCCGAGAACGTCGATATCGACGACATCAAGATGCTGCAGCTGGGCATCTACAATCTGGGCTTCGTCGCCTTCAACCGCACCCCGCGCGTGCTGGATATCGTGCGCTGGTGGGCGCGGCGGCTCGAGAGCCAGTGCGTCATCGATATTCCGAACGGACTGTTCGTGGATCAGAAGTGGGCGGATCTGCTGCCCTCCTTCATCGCCAAGACGCATATCCTGCATCACCCCGGCTACAACGTGGCTTACTGGAATCTGTGGCAGCGCAAGATCGAAAGATCGGGCGACGGCTGGCTGTCCAACGGCTTGCCCCTGCGTTTCGTGCATTTCAGCGGCAACAATCTCAACGACGAGAACGTGTTTTCGCGGCATAGCCCGCGCTTGACCGCGGCGAACGTCGGCGAAGCCAACGAGTTGCTCAAGGAATATCGCGCACGCGTGTTCGCCAACGGCCACGCGAGTTACTCCAAGCTCCCGTACGCGTTCAGCTGGAATGGCGCCTCTGGCGTGAACGAGCACACCCCGGAGCCGGCGCGCGCGCCGGAATCCGAGGCCACGATGCAGCCGTCGGGCGAGCATGTCGTGGTTGCGCAGGCCGCCGCCGGCGGCGGCGCGCTGAGCAAGCTGTCCAACGCGATCACGACCCTGCGCCGGGTGCGCGATCACTCCGGCGGCTGGTCGGCGGTGATGAGCAAGGCCGTCGCGGTGTATCGTCGCGGCGGCTTGCGCCTGGTTCGCGACACCGTCCGCCAGCTCAACCTCATCTATCCCCTGTTGCACGGTCGTGGTCTGAGCCGTCCGGTCGAAGTGCTGCCCTATCTCGCGCCGGAAACCGAGGCGATCGTCGAGGCCGCCAACAACAGTCGCGGCAAGCTGCTCTTCATCGACATGTACACGCCGAGGCCGGATTGCGACGCCGGCTCGATCACCGCGTTCTACCTGATGAAGATCCTGGTCGACATCGGCTACGACGTGACCTTCATTCCCAGCGATCTGGTCAAGCTGGGTCACTACACGCAGCAGCTGCAGAACGTCGGCGTGACCTGTCTGGGCCGCGACGACGTGCCGTCCATCGAGGCGCACCTGATCGCGGACGGCCACCTGTACGACTACGCGCTGCTTTGCCGCGCGCCCGTCGTGGAGCCCTATCTCGACATCATCCGGCAGCACGCCAGCCGGGCCAAGATCATCCTCAACACCTCCGATCTGCATTACCTGCGCGATATCCGCCAGGCCGAGATCGAGGGCTCGGAGGAGAAGATGCAGGCCGCGCTGCGTTGGAAGGAGCGCGAATTGGAGGTCATTCGGCGCTGCGATCACAGCATCGTGATGAGCGATCACGAACTGGCGATCCTGTCGAAGGAGCTGCCGAACTCGAACATTCATCACGTGCCGCTGATGTTCGTCGATATCCCGGGGCGCACCGGCGACTACGCCTCGCGCAAGGACATTCTGTTCATTGGCGGCTTCCCGCACCTTCCCAACGTCGACGCCGTCACCTACTTCTGCGAGCAGGTGTGGCCGATGGTCCGCGCCCGACTTCCGGATGCGAAGGTGCATCTGCTGGGCAACTCGCCCTCGGAAGAAGTGTTCGCCCTGGGCGAGATTCCGGGCGTCAACGTGGTCGGCTACGTCGAAGATCTCAAGCCGTGGTTCAACGGCATCCGCATGAGCATCGCGCCGCTACGCTACGGCGCCGGCATCAAGGGCAAGCTCGGCACCAGTCTGAGCTTCGGCGTGCCTTCGGTCGCCACGTCGGTGGCGGTGGAGGGCATGCGCGTGGTCGACGAGCAGCATGTGCTGGTCGCCGACGAGCCGGAGGCGTTCGCCGACCAAGTGGTGCGTCTGTACAACGACGAGGCGCTGTGGAACCGACTGAGTCAGGCTGGGCTGGATTTCGTGGCCGATACCTATTCGCTCGACGCGGGCCTGAAGCGCATCGATGAGTTCATGAGCATGGTCGCGGGCGATCCGCCGGCGTTCCCGGCCGTGGCCGTGTCCACGCCCGCCGAGTACGCCCGTTATCACGCCGAGGCGATCGGGGAATATCCCAAGCGCGTTGCCGCGGAAGAAGCTCTGATTCCCGAGCGCGTCGATTCGTTCCTGGTCAACGGTCATTGCGCTGTCTGCGATCGTCCTTCCGCGTTCGACGTCAGCTTTCTGTACTCCTGCGGCACGCGGTCCGACGGCGGGCCGATGCCGAATTGGCGCGAGCATCTGGTTTGCGCGAAGTGCGGCTTCACGAACCGGATCCGCGCGGCGATCCACGCGTTCCGCTCGGAGCTGAAGCCCGAGCCGGAAGCGCGGGTCTATATCACCGAGCAGACCACGCCGCTGTACCGCTGGCTGCGCGAGCAGTTCCCGAACGCCAAGGGCAGCGAATACTTCGCCGACAAGGTGCCGCCGGGCGAGGAGCTGGGCGGGCTGCGCAACGAAGACATCATGGCCTTGACCTGGCCGGACGCGAGTTTCGATTTCGTGCTTTCGTTCGACGTGATGGAGCACGTGCCCGATCCCGCCAAGGCCTTCGCCGAGTGCGCCCGCATTCTGCGCCCGGGCGGCTCGATGCTGTGGGCCGCGCCTTTCGCGCTGGACGGCAATCACAAGATGCTGGACCGGAACGTGATCCGGGCGCGTATCGATGGCGACGGCGAGCTCGTGCACCTGATGGAGCCCGAGTATCACTGCAATCCCGTCGATCCCGACGGTGGGGCTTTGTGCTTCCAGTACTTCGGTCTGCAGGTGCTTGAGCAGATGCGAGCGGCGGGGTTCGCCGACGCGCGGTTGTTGTTCTACTGGTCGCCCAAGTTCGCATACCTCGGACAGGAACAGATTCTTTGCATCGCCACCAAGGCGGCGCGCTGATCCGACCGGGCCCATTCGCACGGGCTTCAAGCTTGATGGTCTATAAGGCTAGGCGGCGCTCGGCGCCCCGCGCACTCGAAGAAGGAATGTTCCAATGAAGAAAGGGATCCTGGTGGTGTTGCTGACGATCGCCGCGCTTGCGGGGATTTGGTGGCTTACCGAACCGAAGTCCGGCAAGGACGCGGCGCCCCCGGCGGCCAGCGTCGAACCCGCGGCTGGCGCGCCGGCGTCCACGGCGACGCCGACGACGACCGATGCGGCGCAAGCCAGCGTCGGTCCGGTGACCTTGCTGTGGCGCAACGGCGCGACGGGCGAGAACCGGCGCTGGCGTTTCGACGGCAAGACCGCCATGGCGCCCCTGGAAACCTGGGCGGTCGCGCCGGAGTGGAGCGCGCTGGGCTACATGTCGCGCGCCTGGGGCGGCAACGATCTGGCCGCATGGCGCATGAAGGCGACGGGCGAGGTCCGGCTGTGGAAGCTTTCCGCCGCTAGCCCCGAGCCGGCCGCGGAGATCCTTCCCGCCGCGGACGCGAGCTGGCAGGTGGTGGCGTTCACCGACGTGAATCAAGACGGCTTCGACGATGTGGTGTGGCTGGGTCGCGACGGCGGCGTCGCGGTCTGGACGCTGCGCGACGGCAAGGTCCAGGAACAGGCGCTGATCGGCAACGTCGGCACCGGCTGGTCGGCCGCGCAAGTCGGCGATTTCGACGGCGACGGTCGCGGCGACCTGTTCTGGATCAAGGACGACGGTTCGTCCGCGAGCCTGTGGCTGCTGGATGGCGCCAAGCTCAAGAGCGCCCGGGCCATCACCTACACGGGCGGCGACTGGAGCCTGGTGGCCGCCGGCAAGTTCGACGGGCAGGCCGGCGACGATCTGTTGTGGCGCGCCTCGGACGGTCGTCTGCAAGGCTGGAGCTCGGCCGATCCGGGTAAGCAGATCGCGTTCACCCGTCAGGCCACCGGCGACTGGCGTTTCGTCGCCGCGCTGGACGTCGACGGCAACGGCTACGCCGACCTGCTGTGGCACAACCCGAAGACCGGCCAGGTCGGCGCATGGCTGCTTGCCGCGAACGGAGCGATCACGGATCGTGAGCTACCGTCCATCGGCGGCGAATGGGCGCCGGTGCCGACGGGGCTGGTGGCCAAGGCCGACGCGGCGCGCTCGCCGAAGTGAAGGTTCGGGCCTGGCCCGGCAACGTATCGCGTGACTAGGATCGCACCATGAAAGAATGCAGCAAATCGATCGCCCGCCGACTGTCGGATCCGAACTTCAGCAATCGGTATTTCGTCGGCGAAGGCATCGATATCGGCGGCAAGCCCGATCCGCTGGCGCTCTACGTCGGCATGTTCTCGCGCATGACCGGCGTGAAGACCTGGGATTGGGAGGACGGCGACGCCCAGCATCTGCAGAGCGCGGGCGACGGCAGCTACGATTTCGTGCACAGCAGCCATTGTCTGGAGCACCTGACCGATCCGCGCGAAGGGCTCAAGAACTGGTTCCGCGTGCTGAAGCCGGGCGGCTACCTGGTGCTTACCGTGCCCGACGAGGACCTGTACGAGCAGGGCGTCTTCCCGAGTACGTTCAATCGCGACCATAAGTGGACCTTCACCGCGTACAAGCCGCAGTCCTGGTCCGATCGCTCGATCAACCTGGTCGACCTCGCCCGCGACCTGGGCGCGGAGGCCGAGATCGTCCGCATCGAGCAGCTGTCCTCGACCTATCGCTTCGATCTTCCGCGCTTCGACCAAACCCTCACTCCGGTCGGCGAATGCGGTATCGAGTTGGTGCTGCGCAAGCGCCCTGCGGCGGAAGTGGAGGCGCGCGGCCGTTGGCAGCGCCCGGCCACCCTGGACGATCGCGAACTGCGCATCCATTTCAATCAGTATCGACAGGACATGCAGTCGATGAAGAACTCGAACCAGGGCGCCGCGCCCTTCCAGAACGACGAGCCGTTGTGAACCGCAACGCTATCATCCGAGCCCGCGCGCCCCTGCGCCTCGGCTTGGCCGGTGGCGGCACGGACGTTTCTCCGTACTGCGATACGTACGGCGGTTATGTGCTCAATGCGACGATCGACCGTTATGCGTATGCGGTGATCAAGCCGATGGAAGGCCCGAACGTCCGCTTCGTGGCCAGCGATCAGCAGCAATCGGCCGATCTGCCGCTGCAGCCGTCATACGAGCTGCGCGACGGCCTGCAACTGCACAAGGCGGTCTACAACGAGATCGTCGCCCGCTACAACAACGGCGAGCCGCTGGCCGTCGAGCTGACCACGTTCTGCGATTCGCCGATCGGTTCCGGCCTGGGCTCTTCGTCGACGCTGGTCGTGGTGATGATCCGTGCGTTTGCCGAGCTGCTGGGCCTGCCGCTGGACGACTACGCGATCGCTCACATGGCCTACAAGATCGAGCGCGTCGATTGCGGCCTCAAGGGCGGCAAGCAGGATCAGTATTCGGCCACCTTCGGCGGCTTCAACTTCATGGAGTTCTACGAGAACGATCGCGTGATCGTGAACCCATTGCGGATCAAGAACTGGGTGCTGTGCGAGTTGGAAGCCTCGCTGCTGCTGTACTACTCGGGGGTGTCGCGCGAGTCGGCGAAGATCATCGCCGATCAGAGCGACAACGTGCGCGACAAGGATTCCGGCACGATCGAGGCCATGCATCGGCTGAAGGAAGAGGCGCAGAGCATGAAGGTCGCCCTGCTCAAGGGCAGCTTCGGCGAGATGGTCAGTTCGATGCGTCTGGGCTGGGAAAGCAAGAAGAGCACCGCCAGTTCGGTGTCGACGCCGAAGATCGAGGCGATCTACGAGGCGGCTGTCGGCGCGGGCGCGCTGGCGGGCAAGGTGTCCGGCGCCGGCGGCGGCGGCTTCATGATGTTTTTCGTCAAGCCGGATCGACGCATGGAAGTGATCCGAGCGCTGAAGGCCTTCGACGGCCAAGTCAGCAACTGCCACTTCACCAAGAATGGCACGCAAGCCTGGAGAATCGAGTGAAACAACAGATCATCGAGAAGCTCGAGCGCGCCGTGCAGGTCATGCGCGCCCTCGCCGACGACCAGACCACGCAGCGGCAGCTGGAAGCCTGCGCGGCCAAGTGCATCGAGACGCTGAACTCGGGCGGCAAGCTCCTGCTGGCCGGCAACGGCGGCAGCGCCGCCGACGCCCAGCACATCGCAGCCGAGTTCGTCAGCCGTTTCGCCTTCGACCGCCCCGGTCTGCCGGCGATCGCGCTGACCACCGACACCTCGATCCTCACCGCGATCGGCAACGACTACGGCTACGAGAAGCTGTTCTCGCGCCAGATCCAGGCGCTGGGCCGCAGCGGCGACGTCTTCATCGCATACTCCACCTCGGGCCGTTCGCCGAACGTGCTGGCCGGTCTGCGCGAAGCGCGCGAACGCGGCCTGTTCTGCATCGGCCTGACCGGCAGCGGTGGCGGCGACATGCCCGAGCTGTGCGACATCCTGCTGCGCACGCCTGCCACCGACACCGCCGAAATCCAGCAGGGTCACGCGGTGCTGGGCCACATCATCACCGGCCTGGTCGAGAGCGCGATTTTCGGTAAGCCCGCGTGAAGCAAGCGATCGTCCTGGCGGGCGGTTTCGGCACGCGTCTGCGCAGCGTGGTCAGCGACGTTCCCAAGCCGATGGCGCGCATCGCCGGGCGGCCGTTCCTGGAGCTGTTGCTGAGCCACCTGGTCGGCAACGGCTTCCAGCGCATCGTGCTGTCGGTAGGCTATCTGTCGGGCACCATCGTCGCCCATTTCGGCGATGCGTTCCGCGGCGTGCCGCTGGCCTACGCGATCGAGAACGAGCCGCTGGGCACCGGCGGCGCGATACGCGAGGCGATGGCCCACTGCGACGACGGCCACGTCTACGTACTCAACGGCGACACCTATCTGGCCGTGGAAACCGCCGAAACCGACGCGCTGTGGGCGCGCCGCGGCCTGCCCGTGATCGTCGCCCGCGAGGTCGAAGACACCGCGCGCTACGGCAAGTTGGAGGTGGATAACCAGGGGCGCATCACCGGCTTCCTCGAGAAGGACGCCAGCGGCGGTCCCGGGCTGATCAACGCCGGCTGCTATGTGCTGCCGACGGACATCGTGCGCGAGTTTCCGGACCGCGAGCGTTTCTCGTTCGAGACCGAGTACCTGCGCGATGCGGTGAGCCGCCGCGAGTTTCTGGCATTGCCGACCAATACGGATTTCATCGACATCGGCACGCCCGAGGACTACGCGCGCGCCCAGACCCTGCTGTCGGCGATCCGCTGACCGTGGCCGAGCTCGCGCGGGCGCTGTTCCTGGATCGCGATGGCGTGGTCAATCGCGACGAGGGCTATACCCATCGCTGGGAGGATTTCGTCTTCATCGACGGCATCTTCGACCTGTGCCGCGCCGCGCGCGCCCAGGGCTACCGCTTGTTCGTGGTCACCAACCAGGCCGGCATAGGCCGCGGTCGCTATACCGAGCAGGACTTCCTCGCGCTGACCGAGCGCATGTGCGAGGCCTTCGCCGCCGAAGGCGCGCCTATCGATCGGGTTTACTTCGACCCCACCCATCCCGAGCATGGCATCGGCGACTATCGCCGCGAGTCGCCGATGCGCAAGCCGAACCCGGGCATGCTGCTCGCGGCCGCGCAGGAGTTCGGCGTGTCGCTGGCGGACAGCCTGCTGGTGGGCGACAAGCCCTCCGACATCCTCGCCGGCCAGCGTGCCGGCCTGGCCACGACCCTGCTGTACCGCCCCCCGGGAGCGGCAGCGGCGGAGGAGCCCGGCCAGGGCGAGGTCGTGCCGACCGCCGTCATCGATCGCCTGCGGCAGGCGATCGATTGGCTGTAACGCTCGACTCTGCGGCGCGCGCCGGAGCGTAGCGACAGCGCCGCGATCGCGTCGAATCATTGGCGTTGGAATGGCACCCAGATGCTGTGGTTGTACTGGGCTACGAGCGTCGAATCGAAGCTGCCATCGCCGCGCCCGCGCCACAGATACAGCAACGCATCCTCTCGCTGAGCCTTGGTCGTCCACATGACGTCGCCCTTGCCGTCGCCGTCGTAATCGCCCACGCCCGCGATCTCGAAGCGGTCGCGGTCGATCGGGATGGTGCCGCCCTGCAGTACGCCGTCGCCGCTCATGAACCAGTAGGCGAACGACCTGCCGGTGTAACTGGTGAAGACGATATCGGATCGGCCATCGCCGTTCAGATCGGTCGTGCCATAGAACTGAAAGGCGATGCTGAGGTTGCCCACCAGCACTTGATCGAACTGACCGTCGGCCCGGCCGCGCCACATGTACAAGGGGCCGTTGGTTCGATGGCCCAGCCATAGCAGGTCGCCGCGGCCGTCGCCATTGAAGTCGCCGCGGCCGAGGAAGTCGTAGTTGGCGGTGTCCACGCCGAACACGGCGCTGCCCGTGATCGCGGTACCGTTCATGAGCCAATACGCCATTTGCCCGCGCGTCTTATCCACCCAGACGATATCGCTCTTGCCGTCGCCGTTCAGATCCTCGACCGCGGACGGAAGCCACGCGCCGCCGACACCGGCCACGAAGGTGGGCGCTAGGATGCCGTTTGCGTCTTGGCGGGCCAGCAACAGTCGACGGTTGCCGGCGTCTGGGTTGAACCATATCTGGTCGACGCGCCGGTCGCCGTCGAAATCGCCGTTGAAGATGGAGTAGTTCCCCTCCGGCAGCACGGTCGCCCCGACCATTTGCAGGATCGTGGCGCCGTTCATTCGCCAATGCGCGACATGAAAGGTTCCGCTGCTGCCGCCTAGCCAGAACATGTCGGAACGGCCATCGGCGTTGGCGTCGCTGTTGGGCGGGCGCACCGCGGTTGCGAGAGGCGAGGCCGCCGCCGCGCCGGTCGGGCCGACACCCAGAGCCTGGACCACGCCGCCCTGCGCTGCGCCGGGCGCGCGGGCCGAAGGGGCGGCGGGCATCCGCGCCTGCGCTGCGCTCGCGACCTGTTTGGCCATGGCTGCGTCGCCTTCCGGGGACGTCGCGATTTTCGCCTGCTCGAGCGGGCAGCCGGTCAATAGCGCGGCGGCGACGGCGGCCGAAAAGAGATTTCGCATGGTTCTATCCCTGGGTTTGGATGCGATGCGCTGAGCGCCGGTCGAGGCCATCGGTTCGCAACGGACGGTGTTCATGCGTCCGCATACGGCGGCATCGGCTGCCAGACGCTGTCGTCGTAAGTCGAGATAAAGCTCGGATCGAACGAGCCGTCGCCGCGGCTACGCCAGAGGTAGAGCGAAGCGGCGGTGGCATCGCGTCGCGTCGCCCAGACGAGATCGCCTTTGCCGTCGCCGTCGAAGTCGCCCCATGCGGCGATCGTGTAGCGCTCGGTGTCCGCACCGATCACGCCCGTCCGTTGCGGGGCGGCTCCATTCATCCACCAGTACGCCATCTGGTTCGCGTCCCGGTTGGTCCAGACCAGGTCGGAGCGCGTGTCTGCGTTGAGGTCGACCACGGCATCGAGCACCCAGCCCGCCGGCACCGTGCCGACGTAGGACTGATCGAAATGGCCATCGCTGCGGCTGCGCCACATGTAATAGGCGCTGTTTTGGCGGCCGCGCCACAGCAGGTCTTCGCGGCCGTCGCCATCGAAGTCGCCGACGGCGACGAGCGCATAGTTGTTGACGTCGAGCGGGTACACGCCGCTACTCAGTATGGTGGTGCCGTTCATGAGCCAGTACGCCATCCGGCCCAAGGTGCGGTTGGTCCAGATCGCGTCGCTGCGGCCGTCGCCGTTGAGGTCCGCGGAGCGATCGAGCAACCAGCCGTCGCCGATCCCGGCGACGTGCCTGTGTTCGTAGGAGCCGGTTTCGTTCAGTCGGCCCAGGGTCAAGCTGCCGCCGCGACGTTCGAGCCGCAACCAGAGTTGGTCGACCCGCTTGTCGCCGTCGAAATCGCCGGTGCTGATGACATGGCTGTCGGCGGCCATCGGCGTCGGGTTGAGCGTGCGCATAACCTGGTTGCCATTCATCAGCCAATGGGCGACATGCAGCCCGGAGAGGTCGCCGGCCCAGACCAGGTCCGAACGGCCATCCGCGTTGGCATCGTTGTAGGCGCCGCGCGCGCTCGCCAGGGGTTGCGCGGATGGGCTGCCGCGTTCGATGGGCGCCGAGGCGCGGGCCAGCGGCCCGGATGCGGATCCGCTCGGCGCGACGAAACTGGAGGCGTTCGCGCCCAGGGCTTGCGCCGGCACAGGCGCCGTGGCGGCCTGCGCGGGCGCAGCGACCTTGTTCGAATCGAGCGGGCAGCCCGACAAGGAGACGGCGGCGATTCCTGCTAGAAACAGATGACGCATGAGGAGCTCCTTGCTGATATCCGAGGTTCGGTTGCCGGTTACGCGCCGGCGAGCCGTGCCCGCGTGTACCGGTTCTGGCGAACGAGATCCGGGCGGCTATCCGCATTCGCATCGCGAAGCGCTGCGCGATTGACATCGGCGCATGCCGCGAGCGTCGCGATGTCGTCAGCGCCGCATGCGTCGACTTGCGCCGGACCTGGCAACGCGATGCCCGCACGGCGCCTCGCCGATGCGATGGCATGGGCGCGCATCGGATCGACGGGATGCGAGGGCAAGATCGCGCGTGCTTGCGGTGCGCGAGCCAGCGCAGTGCGCGTTCGCATGTCGGCCGCGCGCATGTCGATAGCGACGGCGTTTTTATCGGGTTCGATGGCGTAGCTGCGCGGATGCGCAGCAAAGACTGCGATCGAAACGTAATGGCGCATGCTGCGCTCCCTGCGGCTGGATCATCCCACTGGCCGCACGCAGGATACGACGCTTGCGTGAGGAAGAAATCACGCAAACGCTCGCGAAAAATGGGCCTACGTTCTTAAAGTGCCATTGATATTGATGGAGTGTGCATTTCGTGTGTCGCATCTTGCGGTTGCGGCATCGGCGCATTGCAGTAGCGGCACGCGAATACTGGTTGAGACCGCGATCGCGCAAAAAAAAGCCCCGCGAATTTCGCGGGGCTTTTGGGGCCGAGACGCGAGCGTCGGTCAGGGCAACAACGACCAGGCGGTGGAGTAGCCGGCGACGAACGAGGCATCGAAGTTGCCGTCGCCGCGGCTGCGCCACAAGTACATCTGACCGGTGGTGGCATTGGTCCAGATGAGATCGCCGCGGCCGTCGCCGTCCAGATCGCCGGTGGTGGCGATGCGGAACTCGGGCGCCACGCCCTTCACGCCGCTGGACTGCACGCTCGCACCGTTCATCATCCAGTACGCGATCATGGCGTGACCGGAGTGTTCCCAGACCAGATCCGAACGGCCATCGGCGTTCAGATCGGGGGTGCCGACGATGGTCCAGGCGCTGTCGTAACCGCCCAGGGACGGCTTATCGAAATCGCCGTCTGCGCGGCCGCGCCACAGGGTCAGCTGACCCAGGCTCGGATTGGCCAGCACCAGGTCGCCGCGGGTGTCGCCATCGAAGTCGCCGGCGGCGACCACGCGCGCGGCGCCGATCGGGAACACGCGGCTGCCGGTGACGGTGTTGGTGCTCATCAGCCAGTACGCCATCAGGCTCGCGCTGGTGTTCTCCCAGACGATGTCGTCCTTGCCGTCGCCGTTGAGGTCGACCGTCTTCACGACCTTCCATTCGCTGGCGAAACCGCCGATCACCGAGAAGTCGAACTGGCCGTCGCCGCGGCTACGCCACAGCTGCAGCTGGTTGAAGTTGACCCAGAGGACGTCCATGCGGCCGTCGCCATCGAAATCGCCGGTGCCGGCGATGCGCGTGCTGGCCGCCAGCGGGTAGTAGCCGCTGCCGATGTTCGTGGTGTTGTTCATGAACCAGTACGCCATGCCCGGCTGGTTCGCGTTGTACCAGACCAGGTCGGAGTAGCCGTCGCCGTTGATGTCGTTGTGCTTGCGGCTCGGGTTGGGCACCAGGGAAGCGCGGAACTGCGCGATCAGCGGCATCGTGATGTTCAGGCTGCGCGCGTTGTCGGCGGTGGCCGAGCCGGTGGGACGTCCGGTGCCCGGATGGACGACGTTGGGGTTGCCGAAGTACGGGATCGAGAACTGAGTGCTACTGGCCAGGCGGTAGGCCATGACGGTGTAGAAACCGTTGGTCGCCGCTTCGCGGTAGCCGTAGGAATAGCTGTGCGCACCCTGACCGCTGCTGTCTTCGGGATTGTGCGCCTGGCCCATGTTGTGGCCGAGCTCGTGCGCCAGCGTTTCCTCACGGCAGAAGTAGGTCTTGCCGTCGCCTTCGTCGCGGTCCTGGCCGTCGCTGACCACCGAGTAGCCGAAGCCGGCATCGCTGTTGTCGATGGTGCTGCCGCCGCCGCCGAGCAGCCAGGCGATGCCGCAACCGTCCTGTTCGGGCGTGGTGAACGGACGCACCAGCGACACCAGATCGGCGCCGACCGCGTCGCGCGCGGCGCGCAGGCCCTGCAGGCCCGCCGGCACCGGCTGCTGGGTGCAGCCGGAGCTGGTGCAGGTGTAGCCGGTCAGGGCTTCCAGCGCGGTGTCGTTGCTGTTGGCGTCGGTGTAGTCGACCTGCATGGTGTGCACGAGGCGCACGCGCGGGTTGATCTGGCTGTCCTGGTAGGCCTGGTTGGTGATCGCCATCAGGTTGACCAGGCGCGTGTTGACCTGGGTGGCGCCGCCGTAGCGGGCGACCATGCCGGCGGTGTAGCCCAGCGCCACGTCGACGGTGTTGGCCGCGTTGGCCAGCGTGCCGACCTGGGCCGACGCGGCGTTCGCCGCGGCCTTGGGCGGAATCAGGGTGTCGGATTCGGCCTCGCTGCGCAGGTTGCCGTCGAGCAGCTTGGATGGATCGGCCTGCATGACCCAGGTACGGCCGTTGAGCGTGGTGATGCGCAGGGCTTCGGTGGCCTTCTGTTCGATCTTGCCGAACACCGCCTTCTCGCCGAAGGTGATGACGGCGCGCAGGCCGTCCTCGGTCTGGCCGATCCAGGTCCAGTTGCCGTCGAGGCTTTCCTCGTGGCGCTGGTAGGCGATGCGCATCGGACGACCGTCCGGCGTAGTCAGCGAGATCGCGCGACCCGGCAAGGTGGCGGCGAGGCCATGCGCCTCGCTCAGCTCGACCGGCAGATACGTGAAGGCGCCGCGCTGTTCGCTGGGCTGCTTGCGGTCGTACTGGATCAGGGCGCCGCGGTCGGGCAGCGCTGCGAAGCCCTGGCCCGGCGCGTGGCCGAATGCGGGGCTCGTGGCCTGGGCGACGGCGCCAGCACCCGTCTTCGCCGAGGCTGTGGCCTTGCGGCCGTCGTCCGATTCGGACGCACAGCCGGCAAAGAACAAAGTAAGGGTCAAAGCTAATATGGAATAACGCATCGTTGCCTCAGCTGGCTGCATCGTTGGTGGCGCCCGGTGGCAAGCATAGCGCCTTAGCTCGGGCCGTCGCATGACCGGGCTCGGGGCGGATCGCGGCTATTTGCTACGCCTATTCCAGTTCCGAAAGCACATGAATGGGGGCGTTCGTGTGCCAGCTACCTGCGTTGTCGCCGATCGCCCGGAAACGGGCCGGCGCCTGTTCCCTGGGAAAACGGCGACCGGCAACGAAAAAGGCCGCCCGAAGGCGGCCTTTCGCGTGTCGCGGCGAGGTCGGTTCAGAGTGCCTTTTCCAGCTCCGGCAACAGCGTGAACAGATCGCCCACCAGGCCGATATCGGCGATCTCGAAGATCGGCGCGTCGCCGTCCTTGTTGATCGCGACGATGGTGCCCGCGTCCTTGATGCCGGTCAGGTGCTGGATCGCGCCGCTGATGCCGACCGCGACGTACAGCTCCGGGGCGATGATCTTGCCGGTCTGGCCGACCTGCAGTTCGTTGGGCACGTAGCCGGCATCGACCGCGGCGCGCGAGGCGCCGACCGCGGCGCCGAGCTTGTCGGCGAAGTCGTAGATGATCTTGAAGTTGTCGGCCGAACCGACGCCGCGGCCGCCGGAGACGACGCGCTTGGCGCTTTGCAGGTCGGGACGATCCGACTTGCCAGCGGCCAGGCCGACGAAGCGGGTGTGGCCGGGCAGGGTCGCTTCGACCGTGGCCGCTTCGACCGCGGCGCTGCCGCCCTTGCCGGCTTCCGGCCACGAGGCGGTGCGCACGGTGGCGACCACGGTGTGATCGGCCGGGGCTTCGACGGTGATGATCGCGTTGCCGGCGTAGATCGGACGCTTGAAGGTGTGGCTGGCGTCGACCGCCATCACGTCGGAGACCTGGGCCACGCCGAGCAGGGCCGCGACGCAGGGCATCAGGTCCTTGCCGAAGGTGGTCGAGGGGCCGAACACGTGGCTGTAGCCGGGCGCCAGCGCGGCTACCTGCGGCGCCAGCACTTGCGCGATCGCGTTGGCGTTGGCGGGGTTGCTCACGGTCAGCACGCGCGCGACGCCGGCGATCTGCGCGGCTTCGCTTGCGATGCCGGCCGGGTCGGCGGCCAGCACCACCACGTCGATGGCGTCGGGCTTCAGCGCCAGCGCCGCGGACACGCACTTGGCGGTCGAGGCGTTGAGCTTGCCGCCCAGGTGTTCGGCAACGATCAGAACCTTGCTCATCACAGCAACCCCTTCTGCTTCAGTGCGGCGACCAGTTCGGCCGCGTCCTTGACCATCACGCCACGGCTGCGCTTCGGCGGCGGCGCGTAATGGGTGGTCTTGAGGGTGTCGCCGGTGTCCACGCCGAGGTCGGCGAAGGCGATGGACTCCATCGGCTTGCTCTTGGCCTTCATGATGTCGGGCAGCTTGATGAAGCGCGGCTCGTTGAGGCGCAGGTCGGTGGTGACAACGGCCGGCAGATCGACTTCCAGCGTTTCCAGGCCGGCGTCGACTTCGCGCGTGACCGTGGCCTTGCCGTCGGCGACCTCGAGCTTGGAGGCGAAGGTGGCCTGCGGGCGGCCCCACAAGGTCGCCAGCATCTGGCCGGTCTGGTTGGCGTCGTCGTCGATCGCCTGCTTGCCCAGGATCACCAGGTCCGGCTGTTCCTTCTCGATCAGCTTGAGCAGGGTGCGCGCGGCGGTGAGCGGCTGGATCGGCTGGTCGCTGACGACGTGGATGGCGCGGTTCGCGCCCATCGCCAGGCCGTTGCGCAGATGCGCCTGGGCGTCGGCGGGACCAATCGTGGCGACCACGACCTCGGTCGCGATGCCCTTGTCGCGCAGCCGCAGCGCTTCTTCCAGCGCGATCTCATCGAAGGGATTGGCCGACAGCTTGACGCCGTCGGTGACCACGCCGGAACCATCCGGCTTGACCTGAATGCGGACGTTGTAGTCCACCACGCGCTTGTAGCCGACGAGGATCTTCATCGTGCGGGGGTTCCTTGGGGGTGCCCGTTGGGGGGTGCGCGGCCCGGGGGCCGAGAACCGCCAATTCTAGCGGAGACCGTTCGCGGGCGCAGGGGGCGGAACGGCCGGTGGCAGGCGCCGGGCGGCCGAAATGCGCCCAGCGTGCAGGCAACGTGCGCCGATCCGTACGAATTACGCGGCCGGCGTGCGGTCCGCCACGGTCAGGATCTGGCGCCCGCGCCAGTCCGCGCCCGGCGCCAGCGACAGCGGCATGGCGACTGCGGCGGCTTCGATGCAGACGAAGCGCGCGTGCTCGCCCGCGCCCAGATCGTCCAGGCCGGCGGCGAGCGCGGCGCCCGGGTTCCAGACCACGGTGTCGGCATAACCTTCGGCGTCGATGCGCAAGCCGCGTTCGCCGTCGAGCAGATGCAGACCGCCGGCGATGTCGGGGTAGAGGCGGTCGAGCTCGCCGTCGAAGCGCAGGTCGTGTTCGCGCTGGACGGCGGAGGCGCCGGCGCGGGTGGCGTCGGCGTAGGCGCGTCCTTCCAATCCTTGAACGCGCGCGCCGGCCAGGTCGTCCACGCCTAGATACGTGTGCAAGGCAGCGGTGAAGGCGAAGATCTCTGCGCCGGTGTTGCGCACCTGCAGCGCGATCGCCAAGGCATCGGCGCCCAGTTCCACCGTCAACTCGGCCTGGAATGCATAAGGCCACGACGCGCGCGTGTCGGCGTCGTCGCGCAGCACGAAGCGGCCCGCGCCCGCCTGCGACCACTCGCGCACGCGCGCGAAGCCGTGACGCGGGCCGGGCCCGCGGTCGGAGAACTGCGGAAAGATCACCGGCACGCCGCCGCGGATGGCCTGGCCCGGCGCGAAGCGCGCGCGCGGGCTCAGGTACAGGCGCTCGCGGCCGCGGCAGGTCCAGGACAGCAGCTGTCCGCCGTGCAGGGCCACCTGCGCGCTGGCGCCGTCCGGCCCCTGCAGGCGCACCGACGGGGCGCCGTTCACGCCGCCTCCGGGGCCGGACGGCGAGGCTGGGTGACTGCTACCTGAGCGACGGCCCGTACCGACGCGCCGCCAAGCGGGCGGCGCGCGGCTCCGATCCGGTACCCTTCACGACGTAACCCCAGTGCGGAGTCGAAATGCTTCACCCGGTCATCCTCAGCGGCGGCAGCGGAACCCGATTGTGGCCGCTTTCGCGACAGAACCAACCCAAGCAGTTCCTGTCGCTGATCGGGGACCATTCGCTGTTCCAGGAAACCGTGCTGCGCGCGAGCAAGCTGCCCGATGCGCAGGCCCCGATCACGGTCTGCGCCGACGACCACCGTTTCATGGTCGGCGAGCAGTTGCAGGCGATCGGCGTGCGCAGCGGCGGCATCCTGCTGGAGCCGGTCGCGCGCAGCACCGCGCCGGCGATCGCGGCCGCGGCCCTGCACGCGCTGGTCGGCGACCCCGACGCGCTGCTGCTGGTGCTGCCGGCCGATCATCTGATCGAGGACGAAGCCGCCTTCCGCGACGCCGTGAGCGCGGCGCTGCGGCTGGGCCGCGAGGACTGGCTGGTGGCCTTCGGCATCCGCCCCGACTACGCCGAAACCGGCTACGGCTACATCCTGCGTGGCGACGGGCTGGGCGCGGACGGCTATCGCATCGAGCGCTTCGTCGAGAAGCCCGACCAGGCCACCGCCGAACGCTATCTCGCCGAGGGTACCTACGCCTGGAACTCGGGCATGTTCCTGTTCCGCGCGCGCAGCTATCTGGACGAACTGGCGCGGCTGGCGCCGGCGATCCACGCCGCCGCCCAGGCCGCGTTCGCCAGCGCCGGCACCGACCTGGATTTCCTGCGCCTGGGCCATGACGCGTTCGCGGCCAGTCCCAGCGATTCGATCGACTACGCGGTGATGGAGAAAACCGACCGCGCCGCGGTGGTGCCGGTGAGCTGCGGCTGGAGCGACATCGGCTCCTGGTCCTCGCTGTGGTCGGTGGCCGAGCGCGACGCCGACGGCAACCGCCACGAAGGCGACGTGATCTCGGTCGACACCCGCGACAGCCTGGTGCGCGCGTCCGACCGCCGCATGATCGCGACCCTGGGCGTCGAGGATCTGGTCATCGTCGATACCGCCGACGCCACCCTGGTCGCGCGCAAGGATCGGGTCCAGGACGTCAAGATCATCGTCGACCGGCTCAAGGCCGCCGGCCGCCAGGAACACCTGTTCCACCGCAAGGTCTACCGGCCCTGGGGCAGCTACGATTCGATCGGCGTGGGCGAACGCTTCCAGGTCAAGAAGATCGTGGTCAAGCCCGGCGCCGCGCTCAGTCTGCAGAAGCATCAGCACCGCGCCGAGCATTGGATCGTGGTCTCCGGCGTGGCCGAGGTCACCTGCGACGACAAGGTGTTCGAGCTGCGCGAGAACGAGAGCACCTACATCCCGCGCGGCAGCGTGCACCGCCTGCGCAACCGCGGCAGCGAACCGGTCGAGTTGATCGAAGTGCAGTCCGGCGGCTACCTGGGCGAGGACGACATCGTCCGGCTTGAGGACGTATACGGGCGCTCTTGAGCGTCCGTATACGTCTGGTAGGCGTAGCGTTCCTGAGGCGCCCGTGATTCGCGTACGCGCTTAGTTCGTCGCGCCCAGGCGTTCGCGCAGGCGCGCGACGAAACGGTCGGCGCTGCCGTCGGCGTAAGGGAAGAACAGCGACGGCTCGCACAGTTCCAGTTCCAGCAGGCGCGGCGTGCCGTCGGCGTCGCGGATCAGATCCACGCGCGCATAAGCCAGCGGCGCCTCCAGCTTCAGCGCATCGCGCGCGGCCGCCAGCACCGCCTGCGCCAGCGCGTGCTCGTCCTGGCCGGGCTCGCGCGCGACGATCTGTTCGGGCACGAGCGCGGTGCCGTTGCCGCTGTCGTCGGGACGCAACAGCGCGCCCTTGCGGATCGCATGGCTGTAGTCGCCGTCGAAATACAGCAGGGCGGTTTCGCCGTCGCGATCGACCGAGGCCAGGTAGGGCTGCAGCAGCACGCTGCGGCCGGCGTCGAGCAGGCGCGCGATGTGGTTGGCGGCGGCGAACTCCTGCGAGCGCGCATACCGTTGCGTATCGCGCGAACCGGCGCTGACCGTGGGCTTGACCACGAACTCGGCGGCCCCGGCGTGCTCGGCCAGGAAGGCCTGCAGCGCGGGCAGGGGCTCGGCCTCGGGTTCGACGAAGGCACTGGGCACCACCGCCACGCCGCGCGCGGCCAGGTCGGCCAGGTAGTGCTTGTCGGTGTTCCAGCGCACCACCGGCAAGGGATTGAGCAGGCGCGACTGCGCGGCCACGCGCTCGCACCAGGCCAGGAATTCCGGCAGGCGCTCGGTGTAGTCCCAGGGCGAGCGCAGCAGCGCAGCGTCGTAGCGTGTCCAGGCCACGCTGGGGTCGTCCCAGGCGCGCACCTCGGCGGCCAGGCCGGCGCGGGCGCAGGCCTCGATCAGCGGCACCATATCGGTGTCGGTTCCGGTAGCGGCGATGGCGGTGACCAGGGCGATTTTGCTCATGCTTCGAGTCTAACGTCGCCACCCATCCCGGCACGAGTGACCATTGCCCTAAGGTCCGGTGGGGCCGGGCGGGCTGGCGCGCTAAACTGCGCCCATCCCGTACAGGAGTTCCCCCATGGCCGAGGCCATTGCCGCGACGCCCAGCGCCGGCGCCGCGAAGAACAAAGTGTTCCCCAATGCCGACGAAGCGCTGCGCGGACTGGTCGCGGACGGCCAGACCCTGGCGGTCGGCGGCTTCGGCCTGTGCGGCATTCCCGAGGCCCTGATCGCGGCACTGCGCGACAGCGGCGTCAAGGGCCTGACGGCGATTTCCAACAACGCCGGCGTCGACGGTTTCGGCCTGGGTCTGCTGCTGGAAACGCGCCAGATCCGCAAGATGATTTCGTCCTACGTCGGCGAGAACAAGGAATTCGAACGCCAGTTCCTGTCCGGCGAACTCGAGCTCGAGTTCAACCCGCAGGGCACCCTGGCCGAGCGCCTGCGCGCCGGCGGCGCCGGCATCCCGGCGTTCTACACCCGCACCGGCTACGGCACCGTGGTCGCCGACGGCAAGGAGACGCGCGAGTTCGACGGCCACCACTACGTGATGGAAACCGCGCTCAAGGCCGACGTCTCGCTGGTCAAGGCCTGGAAGGCCGACAAGGCCGGCAACCTGGTGTTCCGCAAGACCGCGCGCAACTTCAATCCGGCCTGCGCGATGGCGGGCAAGGTCTGCGTGGCCGAAGTCGAGGAAATCGTCGAGATCGGCGCGATCGATCCCGATCACGTGCACCTGCCCGGCATCTACGTCGATCGCATCGTGCTCAACGCCGCGCCCGAGAAGCGCATCGAGCAGCGCACCGTGCGCGCCTGACGCGCACCCAGTACCGACGACTCGACGCTTACGACTCTTTCAAGGAATTCGACATGGCTTGGACCCGCGATCAAATGGCGCAACGCGCCGCGCAGGAACTCACCGACGGCGCCTACGTCAACCTCGGCATCGGCTTGCCGACGCTGGTGGCCAACTTCATCCCCGAGGGCATGGACGTGTGGCTGCAGTCCGAGAACGGCCTGCTCGGCATCGGCCCGTTCCCGAGCGAGGCCGAGGTCGACGCCGACCTCATCAACGCCGGCAAGCAGACCGTGACCGCGCGCGCCGGCGCCAGCTACTTCGGCAGCCACGACAGCTTCGCGATGATCCGCGGCGGCCACATCGACCTGGCGATCCTGGGCGCGATGCAGGTCACCGACAAGGGCGATCTGGCCAACTGGATGGTGCCCGGCAAGATGGTCAAGGGCATGGGCGGGGCGATGGATCTGGTGGCCGGCGTGAAGCGCGTGGTGGTGCTGATGGAGCACAGCGCCAAGAACGGCGAGCACAAGATCCTGCCCGAGTGCACCCTGCCGCTGACCGGGCTGGGCGTGGTCAACCGCATCATCACCGAACTGGCGGTGATGGACGTGACCGAGGACGGCCTGGTGCTGGTGGAAAGCGCGCCGGGCGTGAGCGAGGACGAGCTGCGCGAAAAGACCGGCGTGGCGTTCAAGCGCGCCGCCTGAGGCGCGCGTCCGCCGCCTGCGGCGACGCCCCTGAGGCATCGCCGCCGGTCACGGACGAAGGCGAAACCGGGCGCTGCGCCCGGTTCGCATCAACGGGATTCGATGAAGTCGCGCATCTGCGGGAAGTAGTTCGCGGGTTGGCGCGTGGACAGGCGGCTGCCGTCGGCGGCCACTTCGAATTCGTACATGCCGTGCTCGGCATGCGGGAACACAGTGAGGCGGATCGGCGCGCCGGCCTTGGCCAATGCGGTGAGGCGGCGCACGGTCTCCGCGCTGGGCGCGTCGATGTCTTGCGCGCCCAACAGCCACAGCTGCGGCGTGCGCAGATTGCGCAGCACCGGTAGGGCGTCGTAGTCCAGGGACGCGCCCGGAAACAGCGTTGGGCCCACGCTGCGCAGTTCAGCCTCGGGTTTTTCCAGAATGAAGTAGCTGACGTTGCCGCGCACGAACTTGAACCAGGGTTCGGCGCCATAGCGCTGCTTGATCCGGGCCACCTGCTCGTAGCCTTCGCGGAAATCGCTCTCCAGCACCGCGGCGGTGGCGTCGGCCACCTGCATGGCCTTGGCGACCACGTCGGGGCCGTAGCCGCGACGCGTCATGTCCAATTCGATCGCGGCGCGGTCCTCGTCCAGCGGCGACACCGCCAGGCCGAAACTGACGATCACGAAATCCGCCGGTTCGATCTGCGCCGCCAGCGGCGCCACCCAACCGCCCTGGCTGCCGGCCTGATAACCCATCTTGCCGGCGCGCGCGCCGGCCAGCCGACGCGCTTCGCGCAAGGCGGCGATCGCGTCGTTGGCCAAGGTGAGGAAGTTCTGGGTGTAGCGCCCGCCGGATGCGCCGGTGCCGCGCTTGTCGTAGACGAAGGCGCCGATGCCTTCGGACGGGAACTGGCGCTGCAGCGCGTAGTAGTCGCGCGCCGAATCGCGTTCGGAGCCGTGCACCAGCACCACGATCGGCACCCTGCTTTTGCCCGGCGGCAGCACCAGACGACCGGACAGGGTTGCGCCGCCGGACTGGAAGCGCGTCTCGGTCACGTCGAACGCGAGCCGCTGGCCTTCGACGCGGTCGAAGGCGATGCGGCCGGCGGCGCAGTCGCGCAAGGCGATCTGGTGGCCATCGGCGCGTTCGGTCCAGCCTCGCGTGCTCGACCAGTCGCCCGGCGCGGCCCAGCTCAGCTTGCCGCTGGTGCCGTCCTTCATGCGCCAGCGGTAGTGCGATTCGTCGGACACCGCGATATCGACGTCGCGGCCGTCGCTCAGGCGGTAGCTGCCGATGCAGCTCTTGTCGGTCGGCTCGGCGGCGGACGCGGGCAGCAGGGCGCTCGCGGCCAGCAGCGCGCACAGGGCGAGGCCGCGGCGGAGGAGGGAGGGGGCGTTATCCATGGTCTAGGTTGGGCCGAAGGCAGGGAGAGGGAGCCGCGGCATCACGCCGCAGGTACTTTTTACCCCTGGCGACCAGTACAGTACCGATACACTTTCCGCGCCTGGGGCCGATACGGTGTCCGTGCCTTCCAAACCTCGCCCGCCCGGCCTGAGCCGGGTCGAAGACTGCGTGCGCTGGGCGCGCCGGCGCATCGAGGGCGAGGTGCTGCGGCCGGGCATGCGCCTGCCTTCGGTGCGCGCGTTGGCGCGCCAACGCGGGGTGTCGCCGTTCACCGTGGTCGAGGCCTACGAACGCCTGGTCGCCGATGGTTATCTGGAAGCCCGCCGCGGTTCGGGATTCTACGTGCGCGAGCGCGCGGTCGCGGTGCCCGCGTCGGAACCGCCGGCGGGATCGGTGATCGATCTGGATTGGCTGATGCAGAACATGCTCGAAAGCGGCGCCGCGCAGGGGCCGGGACTGGGCGTGCTGCCGGCGTCGTGGCTGGACGGCGCGCAACTGGGCGCGGCGATCCGCGCGCTGGGGCGCGAGGGGCGCTGGCTGGACAGCGGCAAGCCGCACGGCTACGGGCCCTTGCGCTCCCTGTTGCAGCAGCGCCTGGCCGAGCTGGACATCCTGGCCCAGCCCGATCAGATCGTGCTGACCACCGGCGTCGCGCATGCGCTGAATCTGGTGCTCGCGGCCCTGGTCAAACCCGGCGATGCGGTGCTGACCTTGGACCCGTGCTGGTTCGGCGCGCTCGGCATCGTGGCCGCGCACGGCGCGCGCGTGGTGGGCATCGCCTGCGGCGCCGACGGCCCGGATCTGGCCGAACTGGAGCGGCGGATGGCGCAGGAGCGGCCGCGCCTGATGGTGCTGAGCACCGCCGCGCGCAATCCGACCGGGCTATCGCTGCCGGAGAGCATCGTGGTGCGCATCCTCGCGCTGGCCGCGCGCCACGATGTGACCGTGTTCGAGGACGACGTCTACGCCGATCTGTGCGGCTCGCGGGTGACGCGCGCGGCGGCGCTGGATCGGCTTGATCGCGTGGTCTATGCCGGCAGTTTCTCCAAGACCTTGGCGGCGAACGTGCGCGTCGGCTACCTGGCCGCCAACGCCGAACTCGCGCGCAAGCTGACCAACGCCAAGATCCTGACCGGCTTCACCACGCCCGAGCTCAACGAGCGGCTGGTGCACAAACTGTTGGCCGAGCGCCGTTACGACAAGCACGTCGAAGGCCTGCGCGAACGCCTCGCGGGTCAGCGCGAGCTGGCCAAGCGCCTGTTCGCGGCCGCAGGCGTCGAGATCCTCGGCGACCCGGCCGACGGCATGTTCCTGTGGGCGGACATGCGCGCCGACACCAATCAACTGGCGATGCGCTGCCGCGAGCAGGGCATCCTGATCGCGCCGGGCAGTCTGTTCACCGCGCAGCAGGCGCCGAGCACCTGGATGCGGTTCAACGTCACCGCGCAGGTGGACAAGCGCATGCGTGATTTATTGTTCGCTTGAGCGAGCTTCCGCGGCGGGCTGCTCGAGCGATGCGTCTCGTATCCCGGCGAGCAGGGCAGCGGTCGCGCTATGGCGAATCGACTCGCGTGATCGTGGCGGGCGGCGGATCGGGGAAGTGCGCGCGCAGGCGACGCCACAATGTCATCGCGTCCGCGGCGCCGGTGGCGCCGCAGGTGCGCGAGCGGGCGTGGTAGCGGCCGAGCACGCAGGCTTCGAGGTAAACGATGTTGCCGTCGAGGCAATGAGCATCGGTCTGCGGCGCGAACCATAAGTCCGGCGCGCTCCAGGCCTCGCGCACATCGGCCAGATCGGCCTTGCGCACGCTGCGCCGTAGGGTCGGGCGCAGCTCGCGGGTGCGCAGGATTTCGCCCGGTGCCGGTTCCGGCGCCATCACCGGAAATCCGTCGACGATGGTCACGTCCAGCCATTCGCCGGACGAGGTCATCTCGATGCTCCAGACCTTTTGGTCCGGTACGAACCAATGGTCGCCGATCAGCGCGGCGTAGGTTTCCGCCGGCTCGCCAGGCCTTCCGTCCCCGCAGCGTTGCACCAAGGGGCGCTCCGCATTGGACGCGAAATGACGTTGGAAGCCATCGCGGAAGTTGCCCAGCAACAAATCCCGGACCGGGTACTCGGACGCATCCATGCCGCCTTCGGGTATCGGAATCCACGAGGCGGGGGCGGTTACGCGGACGGGGGGCTGAGGGCGCGTGACCACCCAGCCGGCCGCCGCGACGATCGCCAACGCGATCGTCCACAGCGCGATGCGCGATGCGCGCACGGCCACCGTCAGAGGTTCTGGTAATTCGGCCCCGAGCCGCCTTCCGGCGTGACCCAGGTGATGATCTCGTAGGGGTCCTTGATGTCGCAGGTCTTGCAGTGCACGCAGTTGGCGGCGTTGATCTGCAGGCGCTTGCCCTCGGCGTCTTCGACGATCTCGTAGACGCCGGCCGGGCAGAAGCGGGTACAGGGGTTGCCGTATTCCTCGGCGCAGCGGGTCACGCAGATCGAGGTGTCGGCGACCTTGAGGTGCACCGGCTGGTCTTCGTCGTGTTCGGTGGCGGCGAAGTAGACGCCGGCCAGGCGGTCGCGCGGCGCCAGGCTGCGGTCGACGTAGTCGCGCTTGGGCTTTTCGGCCTCGTCGAGTTTCTGCAGCGAGGACCAGTCGGGCTTGTTCTTCAGCGTCCACGGCGACAGCCCGCCGGTGACGGTTTCCCAGGCCGCGTTGAGCATGCCGAACCACAGGCCGCGCTTGAACCCGGGCTTGATGTTGCGGACTTTCTTGAGCTCGTCCATCGCCGGCGAGGCGCGCAGCTTGGCGTCGTAACCTTCCGGCGCCAGTTCGGACGCGGCCAGGTGTTCGGCGGCGAGCATGCCGCTGCGGATGGCCTGGTGGGTGCCTTTGATCTTGGGCACGTTGAGCAGGCCGGCGGTGTCGCCGATCAGCAGCGCGCCCGGCATCTCGACCTTGGGCAGCGACTGCCAGCCGCCGGTGACGATCGCGCGCGCGCCGGCCGAGACCAGGTTGCCGCCTTCCAGCAGGGGCTTCACCGTGGGGTGGTTCTTCCACTGCTGGAAGGCTTCCCAGGGCTTGTAGTCGGGGTCGCGGTAGTCGAGGCCGCTGACGTAGCCCAGGGCGATGCGGCCCTTGTCCAGGTGATACAGGAAGCTGCCGCCGTAGGTGTGGTTATCGGCCGGCCAGCCGAAGCTGTGCACGACCTTGCCGGGGGTGACCCGGTCTTCGGGCACCTGCCACAGTTCCTTGATGCCGATCGAATAGCCCTGCGGGTCGCTGTCCGCGTCCAGGCCGAAGCGCTTGATCAGGCGCTTGGTCAGGTGGCCGCGCGCGCCCTCGGCGAACACGGTGACCTTGGCGCGGATGTCGATGCCGGCGGTGTAACCGGGCTTGTGCGACCCGTCCTTGGCCACGCCCATGTCGCCGATGCGCACACCGGCCACGCGGCCGTCGGCGTCGTGCAGGGTCTCGGAGGCGGCGAAGCCGGCGTAGATTTCCACGCCCAGCGCTTCGGCTTGCGGCGCCAGCCAGGCGCAGGTCGCGCCCAGGCTGACGATCACGTTGCCGTGGTGGTTGTTCATGCCCGGCGGCACCGGCAGGCGGCGGCCGCCGTCCTTGCTCAGCAGCCAGAACTCGTCCTGGGTGACCGGCACGCAGATCGGCGGCGGGTTGTCGCGCCAGTTCGGCAGCAGCGCGTCCAGCGGGCCGGTCTCGATCACCGCGCCGGACAGGATGTGGGCGCCGATGGTGCTGGACTTCTCGATCACGCAGACCGAGAGCTCCGGGTTGATCTGCTTGAGCCGGATCGCGAACGACAGGCCGGCCGGACCGGCGCCGACGGTGACGACGTCGTACTCCATGACGTCGCGCTCGACCTCGGCGGGGTTGGGGCTGTGTTCGCTCATGCTGGCTCTCCGCTTGCTGAGGCTGGAATTGTCGCGGGTTTGGGCCCCGAGCTCAAAGTCGGCCCGCGAACGCGGCGGCGACGGTATGCTCGACGCCGCCTCCCTTTGGCCCTGCGCGTATGACCGGCCCCGCCTCTCCACCCGCGAAGGACGCGCGCGTGCCCGCCGGGCCGCGCCTGTTCCTGGCCGAGGTCGATGCCGCCCACGACGCCGTCTACGAGGCCCAACTGGGCCTGCTGGACGAGGACGAGCGCGCGCGCCTGGCGCGTCTGCGCCTGGTGCCGGTGCGGCGCGAGGCCCTGGCCGCGCGCTTGTTGTTGCGCCACGCGCTGTCGGCCTGCCAACCGCGGCGGCCGCAGGACTGGCGCTACCTGCGCGGCGTCTATGGGCGCCCGCGCGTGGCGGATGCGCCGGAACTGAGTTTCAGCCTGTCGCATTGCGCCGGCCTGGTCGGCTGCCTGGTCGCGCCCGGTGGCCGCGTGGGGCTGGACCTGGAGCCCTGCGCGCGCGCCACCGAGGAACTGTGGAACGCGCGCACGCTGGCGCCGCAGGAACTGGACGAGTTGCTGGCGCAGGCGCCCGAGCGGCGCGACGCTGCGTTCCTGCGCAGTTGGACGCTGAAGGAGGCCTATGCCAAGGCCGGCGGCCGCGGCCTGCGCCTGCCGTTCGATCGCATCGCGTTCGCGCGCGCGGGCGACGGCGCGCCGCGATTGCAGCGCGATCGCGCCGAAGCGCCGGCGTGGCGGTTCTGGAGTTTCCGGCTGGACGCCGCGCATGTCGGCGCGATCGCCCTGCGCAGTCGCCGTGTCGCCGCGCAGGCGATCGCGATCGAAACCGTGCCGGCCTTGCCCTATCGCGGCGCCGGCCGCGTGCTGCGGCCGGCCGACCCGTTCTAAGCGCGGTCAGCGCCGCGCGCTGCGCGGGTGCTCGGCCTGTTCGTGGGCGTTGCCGCTGCTCAGGATCCAGCCGCCGAGGTCGCGGGTGATCGCGGCCAGGGCGCCGTCGAAGGCGGCGACCACGTCCGGCACCGCGGTGGTGGACGCGCGCTGGCTCTGCACGAAGGTGCGCGCGGCGGCGATCTTCTGGTCGCTGTTGTGCAGCAGCTTGGCGCTGACTTCGATGGTCGCCGAGGGCAGGGCCTGGCCGTTGTAGTCGGATTCGAAGCGGCGCAGGTCCAGCACCAGCTTGTAGTCGGCGGCCACGCCGCTGCCCTGGCGCGCGACCGCGTCGATCCGGCCGGAGTCCTCCAGCGCGCGCAGCAGCGCGTCTTGCAGCATCTCGCCGGGCGGCTTGGCCCAACCGGCGCCCTTGTAGACCTGCATCTCGTTCGGGCTGGGGCGCACCGCGATGCGCAGGCTGTCGATCATGCGCGCCGAGGTCGGCGGCGTCAGCGACAGCTGCCAGTCGGCGTTGGGCCAGGCAGCGTCGGCCTGCACGCGCGGATCGGGCGCGTACAGGGTGGAGCGCTCCTTGGGCTTTTCGCCCAGGATCGAGCACGCGCTCAGGCTCAACAGCAGGCTCAGGCCGGCGGCGCGGCGCAGCAGCGCGTAAGGGCGGGGCAGGGGGCGAGAGGTCATTGCGGCTCGAACTCCTTCTGGGCATCGCGGCCGAGCAGGTAACGGGTCGGGTTGCTGTCGATGCGGTCGCTGATGCGACGCAGGTCGCGCACCAGCACGCGCAACTCGGCCAGGGTCGGGCCGAGCTGCGCGAGGCCGTCGTTGGCGAAGCTGCTGATCGCGGCGCGGTTGTCGTTGAGGATGCCGTTGGCGCCGTTGGCGGCCGAGTCCAGGCGGGTCAGGGTGCTGTCGAGCTTGGAGATCAGCCCGGGCAGCTTGGCGACCAGTTCGCGGTCGACGTTCTTGACCGCCTGATTGGTGGTGTCCAGGGTGGCCGACAGCTGTTCGCTGGACTTGCGCGCGTTGACGATGAGCAGGCGCAGGTCGTCGCGCTGGTCGGCGATCGAGCCGGTCATGGCCTCGATGTTGGACAGCGTGTTCGACACCCGCTTGACGTTCTCGTCGCTGAGCACCTGGTCCAGGCGCGCGACCAGGCGGTTGGCGGTGTCGGCGATGTTCTGCAGCGCCGAGGCCTCGGTCTGGATCACCGGGATTTCGCGGCGGTCGACGTCGGCCAGGGCCGGGCTGCCGGGGCTGCCGCCGGTGAGCTGGATGATCGGGCTGCCGGTGATGCCGGTCAGCGACAGCTTGGCGCGGGTGTCGGCCTTGATCGGCGCGTCGGCCTGCAGGCGCAGCTGCGCGATCACCCGGCGCGGGTCGTCCGGCGCCAGCCGCAGCAGCTTCACCGTGCCCACCGAGATGCCGTTGTATTGCACGGTGCTGCCCTCCGACAGGCCGGTCACCGGTTCGTTGAAGATCACCGCGTACTCGCGCCAGCTCTTCTCGGACGAGTACTTGGCGGCCCACAGCGCGAACAACAGCAGGAACAGCGTCGCGATGATCGTGAACGCACCGATGAGGACGTAATTGGCCTTGGTTTCCATCAGGCACCTGAGACGATGAGGCCCGGCGGGCGGTCCGTGACGGACATCATGCCAGCACGGGGTAAGTGAACGTGGTGAAGTGGACCAGGTTGAGTCCGAAATGGGTCAGCATCGCGGCCTGCAATCCGCCGCGGCGGTAGGCCAGGCCGTAGCCGGCGCCGGCCACGCCGGCCAGCAGCGCCCAGGCCCAGCCGCCGGCCAGATGGATCAGGCCGAAGGCGAGCGCGGCGACCGCGATCGCGGCCGCGTCGCCCCAGCGCCGCTCGCGCCAGTGCCGGCTCAGGCCTTCCTGCAGATAGCCGCGGAACAGCGCCTCCTCGGCCAGCGTCACCAGCAGCAGATTGTTGAGCGCCCACAGCAGCCCCCAGCTCGGCCACTTCGGCGCCCAGGCGATCTGGCCCAGCGCGTAGGCCAGGCCCAGGCACACAAGCGTCACAGCAAGGCATGCCGGTAGCGCGGCCTTGAGCCAGTCGGCGAGCGGCCGCTCGCGCTGCACCCCGGCCCAGACCAGCACCAGCCAGAAACCGACCAGGGGCTTGTCGAGATTGAGGTACATGCTGAATTCGATCGCGTCGGCGGTGATCCGGGTCGGCGCGATCGCGAGCGGATTGTGGAATCCAGGCGCCACATGGAAGCCCAATGCCAGCGCGACCACCACAAAAAGTACATGCCCGCCGATGCGCGTCGCTTTCGCGCGCGCCGCGCCCACCATCCAGCCGGCCAAGGCCAGCATGGCTAGCGCGATCAGCGCGCGGATATCGAGCTGGCCCAGCGCGAAGCCGGCCACGCCGGCGATCGCCAACAGGGCCAGGCTGGCGACGCGCGCGCGCGGCCACCACAGCAGCAGCGAGGCCAGCGCGAGCGCGGCCCAGGGCAGGTGGTCGACGGCGGCGAGCGCGGGCGAGAGGGCGGAAAGCAAACCGGGGCGTCCTTGCGTGCGGCGTCAGCGTTCGGTCGCCGCGTAGTTGTCGCGCGCGACCTGGGCGGCGCGCGCGCGCGGGCCGTGGAAGTACTCGTGCGCCCAGGGGTGGTCGAGCTTCTCGATCTCGGCCATCGGCGCGCAGGCGATCACCTTGCGGTCGGCGAGCACGGCGATGCGGTCGCAGATCGCGTACAGGGTGTCCAGGTCGTGGGTGATCAGGAACACGGTCAGCCCCAGCGCCTGCTGCAGGGTGCGGATCAGGCGGTCGAACGCGGCCGCGCCGATCGGGTCCAGACCGGCGGTGGGTTCGTCCAGGAACAGCAGCGGCGGGTCCAGCGCCAGCGCGCGCGCCAGGCCGGCGCGCTTGCGCATGCCGCCGGACAGCTGCGAGGGCAGCTTGTTGATCGCGTCGGCGGGCAGGCCGGCCAGCTTGACCTTGAGCAGCGCCAGTTCGTAGCGCAGCGAGTCGGGCAGGTCGCTGTGGTACTCCTTCAGCGGCACCTGCACGTTCTCGCCCACGGTCAGCGACGAGAACAGCGCGCCGTCCTGGAACAGCACGCCGGTGTTGCGCTCGATCTCGCGCCGGCGCGCCGGGTCCTCGCTGCGCGCGTCGATGCCCAGCACCTCGATGCTGCCCTCGTCGGGGCGGCGCAGGGCCAGGATGGAGCGCATCAGCACCGATTTGCCGGTGCCCGAGCCGCCGACCACGCCCAGGATCTCGCCCGCTTTCACGTCCAGGTCCAGGCCGTCGTGCACGGTCTGTTCGCCGAAGCGATTGACCAGGCCGCGCACACGGATGATCGGCGTGTCGGCGTCGATATGGTCGCGCGGATCGTCGAGGGGCTCGCTCAAAATCCGACCTCCATGAACCAGATCGCGGCGAAGGCGTCGATGATGATCACCAGCGAGATCGCCTGAACCACGCTGGAGGTGGTGCGTTCGCCCACCGATTGCGCGGTGCCCTCGACCTGCAGGCCTTCCAGGCAGCCGATCAGGCTGATCAGCAGGGCGAAGATCGGGGCCTTGGACAGGCCGACCAGGAAATGGCGCAGCTCCATGGTCTCGTGCATGCGCGCCAGATACTGCTGGGGCGGGATGTCGAGGTTGTAGGCGCCCACGGTGAGGCCGCCGAGCAGGCCGAAGATCATCGCCACGAAGGTCAGCAGCGGCAGCATCACCAGCAGCGCCAGCACGCGCGGGATCACCAGCAGGTCGATCGGGTCCATGCCGAGGGTGCGGATCGCGTCGACTTCCTCGCGGCTGACCATGGCGCCGATCTGGGCGGTGAAGGCGCTGGCGGTGCGGCCGGCCAGCACGATCGCGGTCAGCAGCACGCCGAATTCGCGCAGGAACGAGATGCTGACCAGCTCGACCACGAAGATGGTGGCGCCGAAGTCGCGCAGGATGGTCGCGCCCAGGAACGCCACCACCGCGCCGACCAGGAAACACAGCAGCGCGATCAGCGGCACCGCGTCCAGACCGACCTGTTCCATGTGGTGCACGGTCGCGGTCGGGCGGAAGCGGCCCGGGTCCTTGAACAGGCGCAGGATCTTCATCAGCGTTTCGCCGAAGAAGGCGATCAGCGCCAGCACTTCCTTCCAGTTGTCGGTGACCGCGTAGCCCAGGCGCGCGAGCGCGGCGTAGACGCCGTACTCGCGCTTCTTCTTGGGGCGCTCGTCGGCGACGTCCTCGATCGCGCTGACCAGGGCGCGGTGGTTGTCGTGGAAGGCGAAGCCGTCGAAATCCAGCTCGCGCCGGCGCGCGAAGCGCATCAGCTGCAGCACGCCCACCGAGTCCAGGCGCTCGACCGCGCTGGCGTCGATCGTGGTCGCGTCCTGCGGCGCGCCGTGCAGCGCGGCCGAGATCGCGTTGGCGTTTTCCAGCGTCCAGCGGCCGGATAGCCGCAACCGCGACGGCGTCTGGGCGTCGGCGGCGATCTGCGGCGTGTGCGTGGACGGTGCGGTCATAGGCTCTCCGGCGGAGGATACAGGCTAGGAACGACGAGGTGAGGGCGGCGTGCGCATGCGCGGACCGTCCGCGGGCTGACTCGACGTGCGGTCGCGCTGCCCATGCGGCACGTCCGCATGCGATGCTTTCGCGCATGTCGACACCCGATTCCTCGAGCGCGCCGCCCGCCCCGCTGAGCGCGACCAGCTATGCCGCGCGTATCGGCTTCGTGGTCGAACTGGCCGAGCGCCTGCACGCCTATGGCACCACCGCGCAGCGCCTGGAAGGCGCGGTGTCGGCGGTGGCCCAGCGGCTGCGCCTGGAGTGCGAGCCCTGGTCGAATCCGACCGGCCTGATCCTGACCTTCAGCGACCCCCACCGCCCGCCCGGCGAAAGCGACACCACCCGCGTGATCCGGATGCCGCCGGGCGAAAACGACCTCTACAAGCTCAGCGAGACCGACCGCATCGCCGAGGACGTGATGGCGGGGCGCCTGGACCTGGCCGCCGGCCATGCCGCGCTGCAGGCCCTGGACCGTCCGCGCACCGCGCGCTGGCGCGCGATGCAGGTGCTGGCCTTCGGCCTGGCCGCGGCGGCGGTTGGCGGCCTGCTGCGGCTGCCCTGGCCGGACATCGCCGTGGCCGGCGTGAACGGCCTGCTGATCGGCGTGCTGATCGACTGGTCGAGCGCGCGGCCGCGCTTCAAGGAGGCGGTGGAGGCGGTCGCCGGCATGGTCGCGGCCATGGTCGCGGTGCTGGTGGCCAGTTTCCTGGTGCCCTTGAATCAGAACACGGTCATCATCGCTTCGCTGATCGTGCTGCTGCCCGGCATGGCGCTGACCAATGCGGTCAACGAACTCACCAGCCAGCATCTGGTGTCGGGCACGGCGCGCTTCGCCGGCGCGCTGACCACGGTGGTCAAGCTGGCGGTCGGCACCATCATCGCGCTGTACCTGGGCGACCTGGTCGGCCTGACCCCGGCGATCCAGGCCTCGCGTCCGCAGCCGGCCTGGGTGGAGTGGTGCGGCCTGGCGGTGGCTTCGTACGCGTTCGCGGTGCTGTTCCGCGCCCATCGCTCCGATTATCCGAAAGTGATGGCGGCCGCCGCCTGCGGTTATCTGATCTCGCGTTTCGCCGGCGAAGCCTGGGGCAGCCCGGCCGGTATCTTCCTGGCCGCGCTGGCGCTGACCGCGGCCGGCAACGCCTACGCGCGCTGGGGCAACCGGCCCGGCGCAATCGTGCGCGTGCCCGGCATCATCATGCTGGTGCCGGGCAGCGTGAGCCTGCGCGGCCTGCTGACCCTGATCCAGCAGCAGGACATGGAAGTCGGCCAGGATGCGGTGCTGGCGGTGATCAATATCCTGCTGGCCCTGATCGCCGGCCTGCTGTTCGGCAACCTGCTGTTGCCGGCGCGGCGGAATCTGTGAGGAGCCGGGAGTGGGGATTCGAGATTCGAAAGAGCCTGAAGCGGCTACTAATCCCGAATAACCAATCCCGAATCCCGCAGCAAAAAAAGCCGGCGTTAAGCCGGCTTTTTGATGAGTTACTTGATCAGGAACTCGTCGAGCTTGCGGCCGTTGCCGGTGTAGGCGGCCAGCCAGCGCGGCTGCTTGCCGCGACCGGTCCAGGTTTCGCCGGTGTTGGCCGGGTTGCGGTACTTCGGCGCGACCTTGCCCAACGGCTTGCGGGTCTTGCGCGCGGCCGCGGCCGCCGGCTTGGCGGCCTTGGCGCGCGCGCTGGGGGCGCTGGCGCCGTTGCCGAACAACTCGGCGATATCGTAGCCCTCGGCCTTGGCGAGCTGGCTCAGCTTCTTGCGCACGGCCGCGATCGGCTTGCGCTTGCTCAGCGTGGTCTTGCGCTTTTTGGCCTGCGAGATCAGCGATTCGAGTTCTTTCGCGGACAACGAGTTCAGATCGATCGACATGGGGGACTCCGGTGGGAATATCGGTGGGGATTATCGGCCGGTCCATGGCGTGCCGGCCCATATTAATGGTCCGGCGCGACGGAAGTAAATCTCCCGGAGTTTTCCGGGAGATTCTAGGTCGGATAATCCCGCGCGGTCGGCGGGCTCAGGCGGCCGCGGTCGGGCCGGCAAGCAGACGCGCGAACAGGCGCTCGCGGTCTAGGTTTTCGGCCTCGGCGGCGCGGCGCTGGCGATACTCGTAGGTGCCGGCGGCCAGGCCGCGCTCGGACACCACGATGCGGTGCGGAATGCCGATCAGCTCCATGTCCGCGAACATCGCACCCGGGCGCAGGCCGCGGTCGTCCAGCGCGGTTTCGATGCCGGCCGCGTTGAGGTCGCGGTACAGCGCCGTCGCCGCCTCGGTCACGCCGGCATCGTTCTTGGGATTGATCACGCACACCACCGCCGCCCACGGCGCCATCGCCTCGGGCCAGCAGATGCCGGCCGCGTCGTGGTTCTGCTCGATCGCGGCGGCGACGATGCGCGACACGCCGATGCCGTAGCAACCCATCGCCGGGATCGCGGCCTTGCCGGTCTCGTCGAGCACGCTGAGCTTCATCGCCTCGGCGTACTTGCGGCCGAGCTGGAACACGTGCCCGACCTCGATGCCGCGGCCGATCCGCAGCGTGCCCTTGCCGTCGGGCGAAGGGTCGCCTTCGACCGCGTTGCGCACGTCGGCGACTTCGTCGGGCTCGGCCAGATCGCGGCCCCAGTTGACGCCGGCCAGGTGGTAGCCGTTTTCGTTGGCGCCGACCACGAAGTCGGCCATGGCGGCGACGCTGCGGTCGGCGACCACGCGGATTTTCTTCGGCGGCGCGACCGGGCCGAGGAAGCCGGGATTCGCGCCCAGGTGCTCGAGTATCTCGGCCTCGCTGGCCAGGCGGTATTCGCCCAGGCCGGCGAGCTTGCGCAGTTTGATTTCGTTGACCACGTGGTCGCCGCGCACCAGCACCAGCGCGAACTGGGCCTGGCCGTCGGCATCCGCGCCGATGATCGCAACCGACTTGACCGTGCGCTCCAGCCCGATACCCATCAGCGCGGCCACGTCCTCGCAGGTCTTCTGGGTCGGCGTATCGACCTTGCGCAGCGTCTCGGTCGCCGCGGCGCGCGCGCCGGGCGCCAGCGCCTCGGCCAGCTCGACGTTGGCGGCGTAGTCGGAGCCGTCCGAGAACGCGATCGCGTCCTCGCCCGAATCGGCGACCACATGGAACTCGTGCGAGGCGCTGCCGCCGATCGCGCCGGTATCGGCGAACACCGCGCGGAACTGCAGGCCCAGGCGGGTGAAGACGCGGCCGTAGGCGTCGTACATGTTGCGGTACTCGCGGCCCAGGTCCTCATCGCTGAGATGGAAGGAGTAGGCGTCCTTCATCAGGAACTCGCGCGCGCGCATCACGCCGAAACGCGGGCGGATCTCGTCGCGGAACTTGGTCTGGACCTGATAGAAGTTGACCGGCAGCTGCTTGTAGCTGGACAGCTCGTTGCGCGCGAAGTCGGTGATGACCTCCTCGGCGGTGGGCGCGTAGCAGTACTCGGCCTCCTTGCGGTCCTTGAGCTTGAGCAGCTGGCCGCCGAACTTCTCCCAGCGCCCGGTTTCCTCCCACAGCTCGCGCGGCTGCACGGTCGGCATCAGCACCTCGATCGCGCCGGCGGCGTCCATTTCCTCGCGCACCGCGCGCTCGACCTTGCGCAGTACGCGCAGGCCCAGCGGCGACCAGGTGTACAGGCCGGCGGCGAGCTTGCGGATCATGCCGGCCTTGAGCATCAGCTTATGGCTGATGATTTCGGCCTCGGCGGGGGTTTCCTTGCTGGTATGAAGATGGAACTGCGACAGACGCATCGGCGGGAATTCGAAACCGGAGGGGAACCCCCATTCTGCCGTGCGCGCGGGCGTCGCGCGAATGGCGGGCCTCAGTCGCGGTCGCCGTGGACTTCGATGCCGGCCTGCGGCTGGCGCGCCACGCGCTCGTACGGGCGCCCCTTGGGCGGCCGTTCGCCGACGTGGAGCTGGCCGGAGGCGTCGCGCCAGCGGTACAGCGGCGGGTCGGCGGATTCGGCGCGGGCCCGCGCATCGGCCTGGGCCCGGCGGCCCGGGGCCGGCTCGTCCTGAGCGGCCCACCAGGCCAAGCCAGCGCCGAGCGCGATGCCCGCGACGATGGCCCAGCCCAGTTTCATCCCGGGTTACAGCTGCGGGGCGGCGGCCGCGACGGCCGGCTTGCAGTAGGCGGCGATCGAGGCCTCGGCCAGCTTGACCTGGGCGGCGCGCTGCTCTGGGGTGAAGGCGGAATCGGCCTTGCCGTCCTTGTCGGTGTCCAGACCGATCGGGGCGTTGCTCTGCAGCTGCTTGAGATTGCTGCGCGCGGTGGTGCATTCCGCGCTTTCGCTGGGCTTGGCCTGGGTCACCGAGGGCGCGCCGGTCTTGTGCTGGATCTGGCGGCCCTTGACGTTGCTCTGGTTGGCCGGCGGCGAATCGGAATAGTGGGTGACGCCGTTGGCGTCCTTCCACTGGTAGACCTCGCCCGCGGCGGCCGGCAGGGCCAGCGCCAGCAGGGCGGCGGCCAGCCACGCGTGGCGCGACGGACGGGGGGTGGGAATGCGGGTCGGGCAGGGCATGGTCGGCTCCGGGCAGGACGGTGCTGGACGGTGGCGGGTAGGGGGACTACGGGGGGAACGTCGATTGCAGCACCGTGCCGGCGCGCAGGCAAGCGCTACACTTCCGTTATGGAACCTACACCTACGCCTCGACCGCGCGGACGCGGCATTTATTTGCTGCCCAATCTGTTCACCACCGGCGGCCTGTTCGCCGGCTTCTACGCCATCATCTCGGCCACCCAGGGCCGCTACGGCGACGCCTGCGTCGCGATCTTCATCGCCGCGATCCTGGACGGCGTCGACGGCCGGGTCGCGCGCCTGACCAATACCCAGAGCGAATTCGGGGTCCAGTACGACTCGCTGGCCGACCTGATCAGCTTCGGCCTGGCGCCCTCGCTGGTGATGTACCACTGGGCGCTGGAGGCGATGAAGCACGACGGTCCGATGCCGGGCAAGATCGGCTGGATCGCCGCCTTCCTGTACGCTGCCTGCGCCGCGCTGCGGCTGGCGCGCTTCAATTCCCAGGTCGGCCAGGTCGACAAGCGCTGGTTCATCGGCCTGGCCAGCCCGGCCGCGGCCGGGCTGGTCGCCAGTTTCGTATGGACCTGCGACGAACTGGGCTGGACCGGCGACGAGCTGCGCTACGTCGCCCTGACGGTGACCGTGATCGCCGGCCTGCTGATGGTCAGCCGGCTGCGCTATTTCAGTTTCAAGGGCGGCGGCCCCAAGCACGACCGGGTGCCGTTCCTGGCGATCCTGGTGGTGGTGGTGGTGGTGATCGCGATCGCGATCGATCCGCCCAGCGTGCTGCTGCTGATCTTCGCGCCCTACGCCTTGTCCGGCCCGGTCTACGCGCTGTACCGGCGCGCGCGCCGGCTGCCGCCGGCCGACACGGGGGCCGCCACGTGAGTTTGTGGAGCGCGCAGCAACGCGAATGGCTGCAGGCGCTGGGCCATCCCGCGCTCGCGCTCGCGCTGGCGTCGGCCGCGCCGGAAGCGGCGCCGCCGTCGCGCCCGGACACGCCGGCCGCGCACGAGCGCGCGCGCGCCGAACTGCGCGCACCCGCCGCCGAACGCGCGCCGGAGCGTCCCATCGAGCGCGCCAGGCCCGCGACACCCGCACGCGGCGGCGACGACGCCCTGCTGCGCGCGGTGCTGCGCGCGGCCGGCCGCCGCGCCGATGCGGCGCCCGACGAGGCGGTGCTGAGCCTGTACGACGCCGCCACCCTGCGCGGCTATCCGGCCGCCAAGCGCGCCCTGTGGCCGCTGTTGCGCAGCCTGCGGCGGGGCTCCCGCCCATGAGCGCATTGGCCGCCGACGTCGACCGCGATTCTCCGGCCGCCGCGCTCCGGCCGATGCGCGAGGAGGACCTGGACGCGGTGCACGCGATCGAGATCCGCGCCTACGAATTCCCTTGGACGCTGGGCATCTTCCGCGACTGCCTGCGCGCCGATTACCCGTCCTGGGTGCTGTACCGCAAGGACCGCATCCTGGGCTATTTCCTGATGAGTCTGGCCGCCGGCGAGGCGCACATCCTCAACGTCTGCGTCGCCCCCGAGCAGCAGGGCCACGGCTACGGCCGCCGCCTGCTGCACGCGCTGCTGCAGGTCGCGCGCGGGCGCGGGGCGCAGCGCGTGTTCCTGGAGGTGCGCCCGTCCAATCCGGGCGCGATCGCGCTCTACCACGCCGAAGGCTTCAACGAGATCGGCCGTCGCCCGCGCTATTACCCGGCCCGCGACGGCCGCGAGGACGCGCTGGTGATGGCGATGGAATTGTTCGCGGACGAAGGCTGAGCGAATGCGACCGGCACGATGGCCCCTTGCGTGGCTGCTGACCGGTTTGGTGCTGGCGCCCGCGTTGGCGTCCGAGCCGGCGCCGAGCGTGCGCCTGTTGACCTCGGCGCCGACCTGCGCGCACAAGCGCCTGGGCCAGGTGTCGGTGACGCTGGGCGAGAAGGCGCCCAACCTGCGCACAGGCATGCCTGCGTCCTCGGTCGACTATCGCCTGGCCTTCGCCAAGCTGGCGCGGGCCGCGCAGGCCAAGGGCGGCGACGCGGTGGTGTTGCGCGGCCACGAAGCGGCCTATGTCACCAAGGGCGCGCGTCCCTCGCGCCGGCCCAGCTACGTGTCCCTGCAAGGCGCGGTGATCGCGTTCGCGAATCCCGATACGGCCTGCGAACTGGCCCTACTCGATCCGCGGACGTTCGCGCGCGAGGTGTTGGCGCGCGAAGCGGAGGACGTGGTCAAGGAAACCGGTACCGCGTTCTAGGCGGCGCTATCGCCCCATCGGTGCAGGTGGCCCCCGTGCGGTGTGTACCGCGCGCTCCTACCCCAGAGCAAAGCGCATCCTCGCGACGCAGCCGCACGCTTCCTGTAGGAGCGGCGCAAGCCGCGACTGCGTCGTGGCCGAAGCTTCGCGGTCGCGGCTTGCGCCGCTCCTACCCAAAAGCAGAGCCGATCCGCGACGCAGCCGCGCGCTTCCTGTGGGAGCGGCGTAAGCCGCGATGCTTTCCCCGCGCACACTGCGGCCGTAGGGTGCGATGACAAACGTATCCTCGTGATCCCGGCCTACCACGCCGGTGCGGTGCGCCTACGGCTTACCGCACCCTACAAGTTACGGCGCGACATAGAGCTCGGCCGGAAGGCCGATGAAGGCCGGGCCCGACAGTTCGCCACCGTCGAGCGAATCGCCCTTGTGCAAGGCGCGATTGACCGTGGTCAGCGATGCGCTGCGCAGCGCGATGGTATTGAAAGCCTCGCTGGGGCCCTCGTCGTGGAGCATGCGCATCGCCGTTGCCGCCGCCAAGGCGAAGATCGGTTCGCGCGCGCATTCGATCGTATGCCAGCGGCCGTTGCGGCCGCGTGCCGAAAAGGTGGCCGGCAGTACGACGCCCGCGCATTCGGGGATGTGCGCGATCAAGGTCAGGCCGAAGGCCTCCGCGGTCACATCCACCAAGCGTCGTGCGGTCAGCGGATGTCCAGCCAGCCGCAACACTTCGGCTTCGATCTGCGCTTCCGCGCGGTCGCCGTGCCCGAAAGCTTCTATGGCTTGGGCGACGAGTTCGGGCGACACCTCCAGCGGCGGCAGCGCGGCGCGGAACGCCGCATCGGCGCCCTCGCGATCGAACCAACCTAGCAAGCGCCGCAGCACGGACTCAGCCCAGCTTCGCGCGCTGCACCTGCAAGGCTTCGCGCTGTGCGCGCCAGTCGCCCAGACGCTTGCGCTCCTGCTCGACCACGGCCGGCGGCGCGTTCTGGACGAAGGTCTCGCTGGACAGCTTGTTCTCGCACTTGCCGATCTCGCCGTCGACGCGCTTGATTTCCTTGTCCAGGCGGGTGCGCTCGGCGTCCAGATCGACCAGGCCTTCCAGCGGCACCAGCAGGGTCAGGTCGCCGACCACGCCGGTCGCGGCGGCCGGCGATGCGGCGCCGGCGGCGAGCGCTTCGACGCGCTCCAGGCGATTGAGGAAGCGCAGCTGCGAATCGAAGCGCGCGGCGCGCGCGCGGTCGCCATCGTTGCCGCCCGACAGCAGCAGCACGACGGTCTTGGACGGGGCCACGTTGAGCTCGCTGCGGATCCTGCGCAGCGCGGTGACCATCGCCTTCAACCACTCCACGTCGGCTTCCGCGCCTGCGTAATCGGTGTCCAGGTCCGCGGCCCGCGGATACGGCCGCAGCATGATCGTGGTCTCGGCGATGCCCAGCTTGGGCGCGACCTGCTGCCACAGTTCCTCGGTCACGAACGGCGTCAGCGGGTGCAGCAGCGACAGCAGGCGTTCGAGCACGTACAGCAGGGTGTGGCGGGTGCTCTGCGCGGCGGCCTGGTCCTCGCCCAGCAGGGCCGGCTTGGCCAGCTCCACGAACCAGTCGCAGAACTCGTTCCAGGCGAATTCGTACAACGCCTGCGCGAGCAGGTCGAAGCGGTAGGCGGCGAAGTGGGTTTCGGCTTCGGCCGCGACCCGCGCCAGGCGCGACAGGATCCAGCGCTCGGCGTCGGTCTTGGGCTCCGGGGCGCCGCTGAAGCTCGCGCCCTCGGTGTTCATCAGCACGAAACGGGTCGCGTTCCACAGCTTGTTGCAGAAGTTCTTGTAGCCCTCGGCGCGGCCCAGGTCGAACTTGATGTCACGGCCGGGGCCGGCCAGCGCGGTCATGGTGAAGCGCAGCGCGTCGGCGCCGAAGGCCGGGATGCCGTCGGGGAACTCCTTGCGCGTGGCCTTTTCGATCTTGGGCGCGTCCTGCGGCTTCATCAGGCCGGTGGTGCGCTTGGCGACCAGGGCCTCGGCGGTGATGCCGTCGATGATGTCCAGCGGGTCGAGGATGTTGCCCTTCGACTTCGACATCTTCTGGCCGTCCTTGTCGCGGACCAGGCCGGTGATGTAGACGTCGCGGAACGGCACGCGGCCGACCAACTCGTCGGTCATCATGATCATGCGCGCGACCCAGAAGAAGATGATGTCGAAGCCGGTCACCAGCACGCTGGTCGGCAGCGCGATGTCGAAGCCCAGTTCGCCCATCTTGTCTTCGTTCGGCCAACCCTGCGTGCTGAACGGGAACATGGCCGAGGAGAACCAGGTTTCTAGCACGTCCGGGTCTTGAATCAGCTCGATCCGGTCCTTGACCTTCTCGTAGTTGTCCCGACCGAGCGCGCCAAGCAGCTTGGCGTGAGCGGCAACTTCGGCCTCGGCTTCCGTGCGGGCGACGATCTCCCCGACGAGCGGCGTGAAATCCGAATCTTCCGAGCGCACGGTCCAGGCGGGGATGCGATGGCCCCACCAGAGCTGGCGCGAGATCGTCCAGTCCTGGATGTTCTCCAGCCAATGGCGGTAGGTGTTGATCCAGTTCGCTGGGACGAACTTCACTTCGCCCGACTCGACGAGTTCGAGTCCGCGCTGGGCCAGGCTGTCCATCTTCACGAACCACTGGTCGGTCAGGTAGGGCTCGATCACCTGGCCGCTGCGGTCGCCGCGCGGCACCTGCAGGCGATGCGGTTTGACCTCGATCAGCAGTTCCGCGACATCCAGATCCGCGACGATGATCTTGCGCGCTTCGAAGCGGTCCAGGCCCCGATACGCGGCCGGGATGTACTTCTCGACGATCGCCGTCATGCCTTGTTCGGTGAACAAGGAGAAATCGTCCATGTACTGAGTCTGCTGCGGCGTGCAGCTATCAGGGGCGATCTTGGTGAAATTCGGATCGGCGGACGACAGCACGTGCTTGAGCGCGGTCGGGCCGGAAAGCGTCCAGACCGACGCGTCGGGCGCGAAGATGTTGATCGACAGCAGCGAATGGCGCTGGCCCACCGCGTAGTCGTTGGCGTCGTGGGCGGGGGTGACCTTGACCACGCCGGTGCCGAAGGCGCGGTCGACGTAGCTGTCGGTGACGACGGGGATACGGCGGCCGGTCAGCGGCAGATCGACGAACTTGCCGTGGATCGCGGTGTAGCGTTCGTCCTCGGGGTGCACCATCACCGCGGTATCGCCCAGCATGGTTTCCGGGCGGGTGGTGGCGACCACGACGTAGTCGCGAATCTCGCGCAGGATTTCGTTGCCGTCGGCGTCGCGTTCGACGTATTCGTAGCTCGCGCCGTCGGCCAACGGGTAGCGGATCGACCACATGTGGCCGTTCTCTTCCTCGTTGGCCACCTCCAGGTCGGAGATCGCGGTCTTCAGCACCGGGTCCCAGTTGACCAGGCGCTGGCCGCGGTAGATCAATCCCTTCTCGTGCAGGCGCACGAAGGCTTCGGTGATCGCGTCCGAGGCCATCGGATCCATGGTGAACACGCTGCGCGACCAGTCGCCGCTGGCGCCGAGGCGACGCATCTGGCGTTCGATGGTGCCGCCGGATTGCTGCTTCCAGGCCCACACCTTTTCGATGAACTTGTCGCGGCCCAGCGAATCGCGGGTCTCGCCCTTGCCTTCGATGGCGAGGTTACGGCCGACCACCATTTCCGTCGCGATGCCGGCATGGTCGGTGCCCATCTGCCACAGGGTGCGATAGCCGCGCATGCGGTGATAGCGGATCAGCGCGTCCTGCAGGGTGTGCTGGAAGGCGTGGCCCATGTGCAGGGTGCCGGTCACGTTGGGCGGCGGCAGCAGGATCGTGTACGCCGGGCCCTCGCCGTGCGGCTGGAATACGCCGCTGCTCTCCCATTGCGCGTACAGGCGGGCTTCGAACTGTTTGGGGTCGTAGCTGGGGGCGAGGGACATAAGAGCCGGGATTCGAGATTGGGGATTCGGGATTGGGAAGGGCGGGGGCGGGAAGTGGTTAGGTTGTTCGAATCTCGAATCACCCATCCAGAATCCCGGCCTTCATCACATGTCGTGCTTTTTCAGGTCGAAGCCGCGGGACTGGTACTGCTTCCAACGTTCGCGCAGCGGGCCGCGCGCTTCGGCGTCGGCGGGTACCACTTCCAGCACGCGGTCGAAGCTGCCCTGTACGGCGTCGTCGCGCAGGTTGATGACCAGCGGGCGCATCGCCGCGTCGGCATCCGGCGCGATGATCAGCACGTCGGCCTCCTCCTCGTCGACGTCGGCGCCGGCGATCTGGTGCGGGATGAAGACGTCGTCGCCCATGTCCCACAGCAGATCGTCCAGGGCCTCGGCCTGGGCCGCGTCGCGGGCCAGGATCAGGGTCGGCAGGCCGGCGTCGAACGCCTTGCGCGCCAGTTCGCCCACCAGCCGCAGCGGCTCCTCGCGGAAACGCGCGGTGGTGATCAGATAGAAGTCGGCGCGCGGCATGGTGTCCTAACTATTCACTTTTTTTGAACGACGCGGCGCGGACGACTTCCAGTACGCGCACGGGATCGCAACCGTAAATGCCGGATCCCCAGGCCGCATTCTGTTCTACGCAGGCCCAACGGCCATCGTCGAGCGTTCCGACATCAATGACCACGGCATTGGGGATTTCGACGGAAGGGTCGGCGAGTATCTCCGCCATGAAAGCTTCGAGCGCTGAACACTCGTCGTCGCTGGTGGAGAACCCTGTATCCCGCTGCAGATCGCCGTTACGCGAATAGATCGAGTAGGTATGCAGCACGCGATTCAGCACGAAGCAACGGAACTCCATATTCCATTGCACGACGTCCGATACCAGGACCGGAGTGTCTCCGTCGTACTCGATCGGGAGGTCCGCGCCGCCATAGACGCCCGCAGGAAACGATTTGTCGTTCGGCGGCTTCACGAACATCGGCACTTCCAGCTTGCGCGCCTCTTGCAAGGTCGTCAGGCGGATATGCCGATGCTTGTACTTCATTGGCAGGCGGACGAGCCAATCCTCCGACGGCGACAGCAGCGTCAGTCCAAGCGTTTCTGCGTAGTCGGGGGCAAACAGAGCCTCTGCGTACAGCACGGGGTCCGGTAGCGCGACGACATGGTCAGGAAGGCGCCATCCGCCCAGCCTTTCCGTAGACCAGCCGAGCGCATTCGCCGCTTTCCACAGAGAGCGGGAATCTTCAGTCTGGCGTGGGGTCAGGATCAGGGTCGGCATCGTATGGAGTCGACAGCTCAGCTCAGGCCGCGCGCTCGAGCAGCCACTGGCTCAGCAGGCCGACCGGACGGCCGGTCGCCAGGCCGCGCTTGCCTTCGTCGTTGGCCACGCCGGCGATGTCCAGATGCGCCCAGCGCTGACCTTCGGTGAAGCGGGCCAGGAAGCAGCCGGCGGTGATCGCGCCGGCCCAGCGGCCGCCGATGTTGTAGACGTCGGCGAAGGTCGATTCCAGCTGGGTCTGGTACTCGTCCCACAGCGGCAGGCGCCAGGCGCGGTCGAACACCTGCTCGCCGGCGCCGAGCAGCTCGGCGGCGAGGTCGTCGTCCTTGCTCATCAGGCCGCTGGCGTACTTGCCCAGCGCGACCACGCAGGCGCCGGTCAGGGTGGCCACGTCGAGCAGGGCCTGCGGCTCGAAGCGCTGCGCGTAGGTCAGCGCGTCGCACAGGATCAGGCGGCCCTCGGCGTCGGTGTTGCCGACTTCGATGGTCTTGCCGGACATGCTGGTGAGCACGTCGGAGGGGCGGTAGGCGTCGGCGTCGGGCATGTTCTCCACCGCCGGCACCACCACCACGAGGTTGATCGGCAGCTGCATGCCGACCGCGGACACGAAGCTGCCCATCACCGTGGCCGCGCCGCACATGTCGAACTTCATTTCCTCGATGCCGCCCTGAACCTTCAGGTTGATGCCGCCGGTATCGAAGGTGATGCCCTTGCCGACCAGCACATAGGGCTTGGCGTCGCCGCCGTTGTTGTACTTGAGCACGATCAGCTTGGGCGGATTGGCCGAGCCGCGCGCCACCGCGAGCAGCGAGCCCATGCCCAGTTCCTGCATCTGGGCGCGGTCCAGCACTTCGCAGCTGGTGGTCGGGAAGCGCGCGGCGAAGGTCTGCGCCTGCTCGGCCAGGTAGGCCGGGTTGCACACGTTCGGCGGCAGGTTGCCCAGCTCGCGCGCGAACGCGACGCCAGCGGCGATCGCCTGGCCCTGGGCCAGCGCGGCGGCATCGTCGCCGTTGATCGCGAGCTTGCGCAGGCCGGCCTCGTCCTTCTTCTTGCCGAGGGTGGCGGTGTAGCGGTAACAGGCGTGATCGGCGGCGATCGCGGCCTGGCGGATCGCCCAGGCGTTGTCGCGGCCGGTCACCGGGGCTTCGGACAGGGTGAACACGGCGTGTTCGACCGGCCCGGCCTTGAGCGCGCGGGCGGCGTCGGCGGCGGCCTTGAGGTACTGCGGCACGCCGAACTTGCCGGCTTCGCCCAGGCCCACCACCAGCACGCGCGGCGCGGTCACGCCGGCCAGATCGTGCAGCAGGGTGGTCTTGCCGGTCTTGCCGCTGACGTCGCCGCGCTCCAGCAGGGCGGTCAGGCGGCCGCCGCTGGCGGCGTCCAGCGCCTGGCCGGCGGCGGTCAGGGTCTTGTCGGCATAGGCGCCGACCACGATGCAATCGGTCTTGACGGCGGCGGGCGCATCGCGGTTCAGGTCGAATTCGAGGGTCATCCAACAGATTCCCAGGTAGAAGTGCAGCTAAAGGAAGTGAGTTCCGTACAATCGGGCGGCTTCCGGTGGGCTGGACTTGCGCGCATCGCGCCGGCTTCAGCCGTCCCATGCCGTCGAACGAACCCCCGAGTTTAACGCAAGCCCGCCCCCATGCCGAAGCCCAATGCCCGATGCCCAAGCTTGACCGCTACCTGCTGAGCGAATTCGCCCAGGCCACCTTCGCCACCCTGGTGGTGCTGCTGATCGTCGCCGTGGGCGGGGCCTTCACCGACGTGCTGCAGGACATCGCCCGCGGCCGGGTGCCGGCCGGGATGATGCTGGCCCAGCTGGGCCTGGTGCTGCTGAAATGGCTGCCGCTGATCCTGCCGCTGGCGCTGATGCTGGGCCTGATGATGGGCACCGGGCGGCTCTACCGCGACTCGGAAATGCCGGTGATCGCCTCGATCGGCGTCGGCCCGCGCCGCCTGCTCAAGCCGGTCATGCTGCTGGTGGTGCCGATCGTGCTGGTGGTGGGCGCCTGCTCGCTGTGGCTGGGGCCCTGGGCCGAGCGCGTGTCCAAGCAGATGATCAGTCAGGCCAACCGCAACCTGATCGTGGCCGGCCTGGAGCCGGGCAGCTTCACCGAATTGCCGGGTGGCAAGGGCGGGGTGATCTATGTCGGCGCCATGTCCAACGACGGCAGCCGCTTCCAGCGCGTGTTCGTGTACCGCCAGAGCGACGACCGCCGCGAAATCACCACCTCCAACGACGGCGTGCTCAATGTCGACGAGCAGGGCAACCGCTACCTGACCCTCAACAAGGGCTTCCAGGTCGAGGGGCCGCGCGACAACGGCCTGGATTTCCGCATGATGCATTACGCCAGCAACGAGCTGCTGCTGCCCGCCGGCGAGACCAAGTTCGACCCCAAGAACCCCGAGCTGATGTCGACCCCGGCCCTGCTCGGCGATGCGCGCCGCGAGGCCGGCGCGCAGCTGCATTACCGGCTGGCGCCGCCGCTGCTGACCTTCGCCTTCGCCCTGATGGCGATCCCGCTGGCGCGCAGCATGCCGCGCCAGGCACGTTACGGACGCATCCTGATGGGCTTCCTGGCCTATCTGATCGGCATCAATCTGATGATCGCGGGCACCGGTTGGCTGGAGAGCGGCAAGATTTCGCTGAGCCTGGGCCTGTGGTGGCTGGTGCTGCCGATGCTGGCGCTGGCGCTGTGGCTGTACTTCGGCGACGGCCGCCTGCGCCGGGCGAGGGCGCTGGCATGAAGCCCTTCCCGAAGATCCACGACGTCTACGTCGGCCGCGTCGTGCTGGGCACGGTGCTGCTGACCTGGACGGTCTTGATGGGCCTGGATGTGATGCTGGGCTTCGTCAGCAGCGAGCTCAGCGACATCGGCAAAGGCAACTACGGCCTGACCCAGGCCCTGACCTACATGGTCTACACCATCCCGCGCCGCGCCTACACGCTGTTTCCGACCTCGGCGGTGATCGGCGCGCTGATGGCGCTGGGCCAGCTCGCGGCGACCTCCGAGCTCACCGCGCTGCGCGCGGTCGGCCTGTCGCGCCGGCGCCTGAGCCTGGCCGTGGCCGGTGCCCTGACGACGCTGACCCTGTTGATGGTGGTCAACGGCGAGACCCTGTCGCCGTGGGCGCAGCGCAGCGCCGAGGCGCTCAAGGCCTCGGCCAAGTCCAAGAACATGATCGTGGCCCAGTATTCGGGCCTGTGGGCGCGCGAGGGCGATTTCATCCTCAACGCCGGCGGCGGTCAGGACCGCAGCAACGGCAAGGACACCTGGCTGGAACTGCGCGACGTGTTCTTCTACGAGTTCGCCGAGGACGGCCGCCTGAAGTCGGCCGCGATCGCGCATATCGCCGAACACCGTCCGGGCGGCTGGGTGCTGCGCGACGTCACCCGCACCACATTCGGCGCCAAGTCGGTGACCCAGACCCATGTGGCGCAGGAGCGTTGGGAGTCCAAGCTGGACGGCGCCGCGCTGATGGCCGGCTCCGACCGGCCGCGCTACCTGAGTTCGACGGCGTTGGCCGCGGCGATCGACTACCGCGAGCGCAACGGTCTGGACGCGGGCGAGTTCGAGGAGCACTACTGGGGCCGCTGGTTCTATCCGATCAACGTGCTGGCGCTGTGCCTGGCCGCGATTCCGTTCGCGTTCGGCGCGCTGCGCAGCGGTGGCATGGGCAAGCGCTTGTTCATCGGCATCGTGTTCGCGCTGGGTTTCTGGCTGTTGCAGACGCAGTTCGTGAAGCTGGCCAGCGTGTACAAGTTCGATTTCCGCCTGGCTTATCTGATGCCCACGGTGATCATGGTCGGGGTGTCGGCATTCCTGTTCAAGAAGCGCTCGGGCTAAAGCTTGGGCGCTGACCGCAGCGCCGCTGTGGGAGCGGCGCAAGTCGCGACTGCGAACGCCGGCCACATCGTAATTTTCGATTCGAGGCGGCTTTCTGTGGGAGCGGCGTAAGCCGCGATCGCGAGCTCCGGCAACGTCGTAATTTTCAATTCGAGTCGGCTTTCTGTAGGAGCGGCGCAAGCCGCGACCGCGAGCTCCGGCTACGTCGTAAATTTCGATTCGAGACGGCTTTCTGTGGGAGCGGCGTAAGCCGCGATCTCGAGCTCCGGCTACGTCGTAAATTTCGATTCGAGACGGCTTTTTGTGGGAGCGGCGTAAGCCGCGATCTCGAACTCTGGTTGCTGTGCAAGCTAGGCTTCAGGCCGGGCTTCCGCCTGCTGCGCATGCGCGCCACTTGCCGTTGCTTCTAGCTCCCTCCTTTGGAAAAGGAGGGTTGGGGAGGATTTGCTTTTGCCTTGCTGTCGCTTCTTCTGACCGAAGGTCAAAGGCTTCCGCCTGCTGCGCATGCGGGTTACTTTCTCTTGCTAGCCCAAGAGAAAGTAACCAAAGAGAAGGGCTAGCGGGACCAAACCTCCCCTGCGGGTTCGGGGCTTGCGCCGGGATTTTTCGAATGGACATCCCTGTCCATTCGAAAAACGGCGCGCGTCCTGCGCGCCGCCCTTCGGGTCTACGGTTGGTCGGGTGAGTGCGGGCAGCTCCGTGAAAGGCGGCATTCGTAGGATGCGGTGAGCCGCAGGCGAACCGCATCGTCGCGTGGCGGCGGCGACGCGCGCGGATCGAGCTACTTCTTCGGCAACCGAATCAACCGCGTCCCGCTGGCGCGGTCGTGCCAGGTCAGGCGGTCGCGATCCAGCCAGGCCCACCAGAAGCCCAGGCCGGCGGCCAGCAGCGATACGCTGCCGACGCCGTAGCGAATCAACAAGGCCTTCCAGCCCGGCCGGCCGCCGTCGGCGCCGATCAGGCGCAGCCGCCACGGCCGCATGCCCAGGGTCTGGCCGCCGCGGCGCCAGCTGATCGTCGCGTAGGCGCCGGTGAGCAGCCAGCACACCAGCCACAGCAGCCACTGCAGCGCGCTGAACGGCGCGATGTTCTCGTGCACGTCGTGCCCGGACACGGTGTAGCCGACCGAGAACAGGGCCGAGGCCAGCATCCACAGCGCCAGCGCCGGCCAGAAATCGTAGAACAGCGCGAACCAGCGCCACAGCAAGACGGGGGCGGGGCGGGTTGGTGTGTCCGGGGCGGCGTGTTCGGTGCTCATCGCAACAGGATAGCCGCCGCGCGCGCGGTCGTAGCGCCTCCGATGCGCACGTGCGCGATCACGGGCGCGCGCCGGGCTTGCGCCGCCGCGCCCGGCTGAGGGACGCTGCCGCGATGACGTCGCCGAAATCCCGCAAGACCACGCCCGCCGAACGCCGCAGCCTGGCGATGTCGCTGCCGTCGCTGCCGGACGCCGACGAGGCCGCGATCCGCGTGTTCCTGGATGCGATCTGGGCCGAGAGCGGCCTGGCTCAGCAGACCCTGGACAGCTACCGGCGCGACCTCGAAGGCCTGGCGCGCTGGCGCGGCGGCCGCGACGGCGGCCTGGCCGGCGCCGATCGCGCGGGCTTGTTCGATTACTTGGCCTGGCGCACCAAGGAAGGCTATTCGCCGCGCAGCAACGCGCGCCTGTTGTCGGCGCTGCGGGCCTTCTACGCGCTGCGCCTGCGTCGTGGCGAGCGCGCCGACGATCCCACCGCCCTGCTGGAGCCGCCGCGCCTGCCGCGTTCGCTGCCCAAGGCGCTGGCGGAAAGCCAGATCGAGGCGCTGCTGGCCGCGCCCGAGGTCGACACGCCGCTGGGCCTGCGCGACCGCGCCATGCTGGAACTGATGTACGCCGCCGGCTTGCGCGTGAGCGAGCTGGTCAACCTGGCCGCGACCGCGGTCAACCTGCGCCAGGGCGTGCTGCGCGTGACCGGCAAGGGCGGCAAGGAACGCCTGGTGCCGCTGGGCGAAGAGGCCCAGCACTGGCTGGAGCGCTATCTGGCCCAGTCGCGTCCGCTGCTGGCCGGCAAGCAGGCGCTGAAGCCCCTGTTCGTCGGCGGTGCCGGCGAGGAAAGTGCGCTGACCCGCCAGCAGTTCTGGGGCCTGGTCAAACGCTACGCCGCGGTCGCCGGCATCGACCCGGCCCGGATCAGCCCGCACGGCCTGCGCCACAGCTTCGCCACCCACCTGCTCAATCACGGCGCCGACCTGCGCGCATTGCAGATGCTGTTGGGCCACAGCTCGCTGTCGACCACCCAGATCTACACTCTGGTCGCGCGCGAGCAGCTCAAGCAGTTGCACGCCAAGCATCACCCTCGAGGGTGAACCGCCATTCAACCTGGTCCGGCCGTTTCCAGCCCCGATTCCCGTACTCCCCAGTTCCCGAAAACGCCAACCCCGTCGCGCTAGCGCCACCGGTCCGGCCCCCCCCGGCCGACCCCGTCCCGCGCCCCGTGCGACAATCGTTGAACCACACCTTCCCCGCGCGGTCCAAACGCTCGGTGAACCAGCCAAGGACCCGATCGATGAAGTACGCCCTATTCGCCGTGCTCGGAGCGCTCAGCCTGTCGGCCTGCGCCGAGGCCCCCAAGCCCGCCGCCGATGCCGCTAAAACCCCGGCCGCCGCCAGCGCCAAGCCTGCCGAGGCCAAGGCCGCCGCCGGCACGCCGGACGCGCGCGCGATCGAGGCGATCCGCGTGCTCAACTCGCGCGTCACCGTCGAACGCGTCGGCGCCGCGCCGATCCCCGGCTTCCGCGAGGCGATCGTCGCCGGCCAGGTGGTCTACGTCAGCGACGACGGCCGCTACCTGTTCCTGCCGGGCTCCGGCGGCGCCCTGTTCGACACCACCGCCAAGAAGAACCTCAGCGAAGTGGCCTTGGCCGGCATGCGCAAAGAGGCGCTGAAGGCGATCCCGGCCAGCGAGCGCATCGTGTTCGCGCCGGCCAATCCCAAATACACGGTGTCGGTGTTCACCGACGTCGAATGCGGCTACTGCCGCAAGCTGCACGGCGAAATCGCCGAGTACAACCGCCAGGGCATCGCGATCGAGTACCTCGCGTTCCCGCGCGCCGGCATCGGCAGCCAGGACTACAACAAGATGGTGTCGGTGTGGTGCGCGCCGGATCGTCGCAAGGCCCTGACCGACGCCAAGGCCGACCACGCGGTGCCGACCAAGAACTGCAAGAACAGCATCAACCAGCAGTACGACGTGGGCCAGCGCGTGGGCCTGACCGGCACCCCGATGATCCTGGCGGCCGACGGCACCCAGCTCGGCGGCTACGTGCCGCCGGCGGCGCTGCGCGAAACCCTGGACAAGCTGGCCGCCGACGGCAGCGCCAAGCCGGCCGCGACCGGCCCGGTCGACGCCGTACCGGCGGCGGCCACGGCCGGCGGGGCCTGAGTCCCGTCGTCCCGGCCGACCCGGCCGGGCGCCACTGACGATGCCGCCGCGAGGCGGCATCGTCGTTTCCGGGCCTCGCCCAGGCCCGCCGGGCTTGCCGCGGCGGGCCGTGTGCACGGAAAACGGCGCGGGTGCGGGCGCTTGGATACAATACCGGGCCCGACGTTGCACGGTTCCCCGGACATGATCGTCCTCGAGGGCCTTTCGGCCCTGTCTCCGTTCCGCCGCGAACGGCTCCAAGCCCGCCTGCAAGCCATTCACCCCGAAGTCCGCCTGATCGACGCCTGGCCCGTGTATTGGGTCCGGCCCGACGTGGGCGCGCAGCCGGATGGCGACACCCTGCGCCGCATCCTGCAGGCCGAGCCGGACGCCGCCGCGCGCGAAGCCGGCGCGGTCTCGCGCTACGTGACCCCGCGCCTGGGCACGCTGTCGCCCTGGGCCAGCAAGGCCACCGAACTGCTGCGCGGCGCCGGGCAGCCGGTCGCGCGCGTGGAGCGCGGCACCCGCTACGACCTCGCCGGCTGGCCGGCCGATGCCGCCACGCAGGGCGAGCTGGCCAAGGCCCTGCACGATCCGATGACGCAGTCGCTGCTGGACGCGCGCGACGACGCGGCGGCGCTGTTCGCGGTGCCGGAACGCGGCGAACTCGAACGCATCCCGCTGGACGGCCTGGAGAGCGCCAATGTCCGCCTCGGCCTGGCCCTGGCCGAGGACGAGATCGCCTACCTGCGCGAACGCTATGCCGCGCTCGGCCGCGCCCCGTCCGACGTCGAACTGATGATGTTCGCGCAGGCCAATTCCGAGCACTGCCGGCACAAGATCTTCAACGCCTCCTGGACCATCGACGGCCGCGAGCAGACCAGCTCGCTGTTCAAGATGATCAAGCACACCCACGCGCAGACGCCGGAAAACACCCTGTCGGCGTACAGCGATAACGCGGCTGTGGTCGAAGGCTATCCGAGCCGGCGCTTCCGCCCGCAGCCGGGTAGCCAGGCGTATGCGGCCGAGGCCGAAACGCCGTCGGCGTTCTGCATCAAGGTCGAAACCCACAATCATCCGACCGCGATCGCGCCGTTCCCGGGCGCCAGCACCGGCAACGGCGGCGAGATCCGCGACGAAGGCGCGACCGGCCGCGGCGGCCGCCCCAAGGCCGGCCTGTGCGGTTTCAGCGTCTCGCACCTGCGCATTCCGACCTTGCCGCAGCCTTGGGAGGGCGAGCGCGCCTTGAACCCGCGCATGGCGCCGGCGCTGGAGATCATGCTCGACGGCCCGATCGGCGCAGCCGCGTTCAATAACGAGTTCGGCCGTCCGAATCTGGTCGGCTACTTCCGCAGCTTCGAACTCGCCGAGGGCGCGCATGCGCGCGCCTACGACAAGCCGATCATGCTCGCCGGCGGTCTCGGCGCGATGGACCGCATCCAGGTCGCCAAGCTCGGCCTCAAGCCCGGTCACGCCGTGATCGTGCTCGGCGGCCCGGCCATGCTGATCGGCCTGGGCGGCGGCGCCGCCAGTTCGGTCGCATCCGGCGACAGCGCCGAGGACCTGGATTTCGCCAGCGTCCAGCGCGACAACCCGGAAATGGAGCGGCGCTGCCAGGAAGTGATCGACCGCTGTGTCGCGCTCGGCGCGGACAATCCTATCGACAGCGCCCACGACGTCGGCGCCGGCGGTTTGTCCAACGCGATCCCCGAATTGCTGCACGACTCCAACCTCGGCGGCGTGATCGACCTGGCGCGCGTGCCCAGCGACGATCCTTCGCTGTCGCCGATGCAGCTGTGGTGCAACGAATCCCAGGAGCGCTACGTGCTCGGCCTGCCGGCCGACCGCGTCGCCGACTTCGCCGCGATCTGCGAACGCGAGCGCTGCCCGTTCGCGGTGGTCGGTTACGCGACCGCGGAAGAGCGCCTGGTGGTGGGGTATGGCGCGACCGTCGAATCCGTCTACGGCGTTGCGGATTCCCTTCTCCCGCCTGCGGGAGAAGGTGCCCGCAGGGCGGATGAGGGCACGCGGCAAGGCGTTGGCGGCGACTCTCAGCAGTGGCCGATCGACCTGCCCATGGACCTGCTGTTCGGCAAGCCGCCGAAGATGCACCGCGACACCCGCCGTCCGCCGACCGCGCCGTGGCCGGCGCTGAACTGGAACGGCCTGGACCTGCATCAGGCCGCGCTGCGCGTGCTCGCGCATCCCACCGTCGCCTCCAAGCAATTCCTGGTCACCATCGGCGACCGCAGCGTCGGCGGCCTGACCGCGCGCGATCAGATGATCGGCCCCTGGCAGCTGCCGCTGGCCGATTGTGCGATCACGCTGTCGGGCTTCGAAGGCTACGTCGGCGAAGCCATGGCGATCGGCGAGCGCACCCCGCTGGCCCTGCTGGATGCGGCCGCGGCCGCGCGCATGGCGGTGGGCGAAGCGATCACCAACCTGTGCGCCGCGCCGGTGGAATCCCTGAACCGGATCAAGCTGTCGGCCAACTGGATGGCGGCGGCCGGTCACCCGGGCGAGGACGCGCTGCTGTTCGACGCGGTCAAGGCGGTCGGCCTGGAGCTGTGCCCGGAGCTCGAGCTGAGCATTCCGGTCGGCAAGGACTCGCTGTCGATGCAGGCGCAATGGCAGGCCGACGGCGTCGCCCACAAGTCGGTGTCGCCGGTGTCGCTGATCGTGAGCGCGTTCGCGCCCGTGGTGGATGTGCGTCAGCAGCTCACCCCGTTGCTCGCACGCGAACCCGACAGCGAGTTGTGGCTGATCGGCCTGGGCGCGGGCAAGCAGCGCCTGGGCGGCTCGGTGCTCGCGCAATGCCATCCGCAGGCGACCGGACCGGCCGAGGCCGGCGGTCTGCCCGCGTTCGCCGCGCTGTCCGCCGACGGCGACCGCGACGACCTGGGCGTGCCCGATCTCGACCACCCGCAGCGCCTGCGCGATTTCTTCGAACTCATCCGCGACGCGCGCGAAGCCGGCCTGCTGCTGGCCTACCACGATCGCAGCGACGGCGGCGCGTTCACCGCGCTGTGCGAAATGGCGTTCTGCTCGCGCCTGGGCCTGGATATCAGTCTGGACGGCTGGGGCGAGGATCCGTTCCGCACCCTGTTCAACGAGGAACTCGGCGCGATCGTGCAGATCGCCGACGAGGACCGCGCCGAATTCGCCGACCTGGTCGCGCGCCATGGCCTGATCGACTGCGCCCAGCGCATCGCCAAGCCGGTGCTGAGCCGCGTAGAAGGCGCGGCGGCCGCACCCGCGGTGCGCGTGCGCGAGGATGGCGCAACCCTGGCCGAATGGCGTTGGGACGAGCTATTCGATGCCTGGTGGTCGGTCAGCCACGCCATGCAAAAGCTGCGCGACAACCCCGATTGCGCCGATGAGGAGCGCGCGATCGCGCGCGACTTCGCCGCGCCGGGCCTGAAGCCCAAGCTCACCTTCGACCCCGCCGACGATGTCGCTGCGCCGTTCGTGAACCTGGGCGCGCGTCCCAAAGTCGCGATCCTGCGCGAGCAGGGCGTCAACGGCCAGATCGAAATGGCGGCCGCGTTCGACCGTGCCGGCTTCGAAGCCTTCGATGTGCACATGAGCGACCTGATCGCCGGCCGCGTCTCGCTGCAGGACTACAAGGGCTTCGCGGCCTGCGGTGGTTTCAGCTATGGCGACGTGCTCGGCGCGGGCCGCGGCTGGGCCACCAGCGTGCTCGAGCGCAGCGCCCTGCGCGACGCGTTCGCGGCCTTCTTCGCGCGCGAGGACAGCTTCTCGCTGGGCGTGTGCAACGGTTGCCAGATGCTGGCCCAGCTCAAGCCCATCATCCCGGGCGCCGAGCATTGGCCGCGCTTCCTGCGCAACCGCAGCGAACAATTCGAAGCGCGCCTGGGCCTGCTGGAAGTCGGCGAGTCGCCGTCGCTGTTCTTCCGCGGCATGGCCGGCTCGCGCATCCCGGTGTCGGTGGCGCACGGCGAAGGCCGCGCCAGCTTCGATAACAACCTCGACCAGAGCGCGGCGGACATCTCGTTGCGTTACATCGACGGCGAAGGCCGCGTCGCCGAGCGCTACCCGCTCAACCCGAACGGCTCGCCCGACGGCATCGCCGGCCTGACCTCGCGCGACGGCCGCGCCACCATCCTGATGCCGCACCCCGAGCGCACCCTGCGCAGCGCGAATCTGAGCTGGGCGCCGCGCGACTGGAGCGGCGACTCGCCGTGGATGCGCATGTTCCGCAATGCGCGGGTGTGGGTGGGGTAAGTCTTGGCGCCGCAGCGAGCGAGGCATTGAAGAAGGGCGTCCGCAAGGGCGCCCTTTTTTTGTGCCAGTTGGCACGCATAAAAAGCGGCGAATTTCGCATGGCCGGCTTGGTGCGCGCACGCCGCTTGCGACGGCGATAGAACCGCTGAATTGCGCTCGATTCGACGGCATAGCGTTCGGATCTGCGCCGAGCCGTGCTCGCATTGCGCTAAGGCGTGATCGCGCATGCGCATGCACGGAGTTTCACCGCGAACATCCGATTGACAGCCTTTTCCACTCGGCTGCGATCCTGCGATCAGGCGTGCGCCCACTGCGCCGAAGCGAACGCATTCGCGCGTTCTTCGGTCCGACAATGCATCGACACGACCGGGAGTTAATGACCGGTCTCACATCGGGCCTCTGGTCCTGGGTCGAGGGGAAGACCGTGCGATATCTGATCGGTGCATTGCTCACGCTTACGTCCTGCGCGGTTTGCGCGCAGAAGGCGCCGTGGGAGGAATACGACAAGCTCATCAAGTCGGCGCAGACCATCAAGTCCGAGGGCCCGACCTTGTTCGGCGATTCGGTGAACCTGTACACGGGCGCGACTTCGTTCGCGACCGTGGACGTGTCGATCCCCGGCAACTTTCCGATTCCGGTCGCGCTTGGGCGGCGTTTCTCTTCCGCGACCGACGCGCGCAGCCGCCCGTTCGGAGATTGGGATTGGGACGTTCCGTATATCAGCGGCAACTTCAGCCGTGCCGAAGGCTGGGTGCTGGGAACCTCGGCCGCCACTGCCAGCGCCAATCGCTGTTCGTTCCCAACCAGCCCGGAAACGGCGCGGCCGCCCTTGGTCAAAGTGCAGAGTTCGACGCCTACGAGTGCGCCGGCGGTGCAGCCCTGGGAATACTGGAGCGGCTACAACATGTCGGTTCCTGGCGGAAGCCAGGAACTGCTGATCGCGACCGCGGAGACGCGACCGCGCCCCACCGACGGCGGCGTGTACCCCTGGGTCACCAACAAGCACTGGCACCTGTCCTGCGTGTCGAGCCTGCAGAGCGGACAGGCGGGCGAGGGCTTCATGGCGCGTTCGCCGGACGGTACCCGTTACCGTTTCGACTGGATGGTGGCGCGTCCTTCCGACGATCTGTTGAAGCCGGTGGTCAGCCAGGGCGTCGTGGTTCAGCGCCCGGTGCCGCGCGACGAGATACGCCTGTACCCGACGCGGATCGAGGATCGATTCGGCAACTGGGTCGCCTACGCCTGGAGCGGCGCCAAACTGCTGTCGATCACCTCCAGCGACGGCCGTCAGCTCAGCTTGAGCTGGGAGAACGTCAACGGCTACGACCGGGTCACTAAGGTGGCGACTAATACCGGGCGCGAATGGAACTATGGCTATTCGCCGTACTCGCAGCTCACCGCGGTGACGCTGCCCGACAGCAGCCAGTGGGCGATCAATTTCGCCGCGCTTTGGGGAAGCCCGTACTACGAGATCGACGAAGAAACCATGACCGACGGCCGTCGCGTGCCTCTGCAGGACAAGGCGCTGTATTGCTCCTGGATGCGCAAACTCAGGCCGCTGACACGTATCGCGACCATCCGGCATCCGTCCGGCGCCAGTGGCGAGTTCGTGTTCCAGACGGTGCGCCATGGCCGAAACGGCGTGCCGTTCGATTGCGTCTTCCCGCCGAACATGGGGCCGCGTCCCGATCCCGATTTCGAGCCGGGCGATGACACGCTTAACGCCATGATTCCGGCACGCTTCGACGTGCTGGCCCTGCAGACCAAGCGCGTCACCGGGCCGGGCCTGCCGGGTCACGTCTGGAGCTACAGCTACACCACTCCGATCGGTAGCTGGGAAGGCGAGTGTCCAAGCTGCGCGACCACCAAGACCACCACGGTTACCGATCCCGACGGCGATCGCACGGTGAATACTTACGGCGTGGTCTACAACGACAACGACGGCAAGCTCTTGAAGGTCGACGTCTACGCCGGCAGCAGCTTGCTTCGCAGTTCGACCACCACCTATCTCAGTAACGCAGCCGCGCCGAATCAGGAATTCGCCGACCGAATGGGCGTAAGCCCGCAGATTCGTCTCGACTCGTTCTCGTCAGAGCGCCAGCGGCCGGCGGTGTTCAGCTCGGTGCAGCAGGACGGCGTGCGCTTCGATACGGCATACGAGACCTTCGACGAATTCGCCCAGGCGAAGCGCGTTGGGCAGTCGAGCACTTTGGGCTACACCCGAACCGACATCACCGAATACCTCAACGACAAGACGAAGTGGGTGATTGGCCAGGTCCAGCGCCAGACCAACTTCAACACCGGTGCCATTCCTTCGCGTACCGAATACGACCCCGCCACTGCATTGCCTAAGCAGACCTTCGCCTACGAAAAACCGCAGCAGGGACTGACCTACAACGCCGACGGCACGCTGGCCAGCGTTGTCGATGGGCGTGGTTTGGCTACGACGGTAAGCAATTGGAAGCGCGGTATTCCGCAGACGATACGTTTTCATGACGGCACGCGGAAGCTCGTGGGCGTGGACGGAAACGGCTGGGTCGGATCGGTTACCGATGAAAATGGTTATGCCACGGGCTATTCCTATGATTCCATGGGGCGTATCACGCGCGTCACGCAGCCGGCTGGCGACAATGTCGCGTGGCTGGATACGGTGCTGCGTTTCGAACCCGTAGCCACGGTCGAGTACGGCCTGGAGGGCGGGCATTGGCGCCAGGTGGTGACCACTGGGAATCGAAAGAAAATCGTCTATTTCGACGCTTTGTGGCGTGCCGTTGTGGAGCAGGAAGAGGATATGGCCAACCCTGCCGGCACGCTGCGCTGGAGCGCCAAGCGCTACGACGACGAAGGGCGGACAGTGTTCGCCTCCTACATGCGCAATCCACGGGTCGATGGTGAGTCGACGTTCTCAAATCCCGCATTGAAAGGCACGGTGTCGCAGTTCGATGCGCTCGGACGGCCGACGCGGACGATACAGGACGGCGAAGAGGGGCCGCTGACGACGGTGATCGACTACCTGGCCGGTTTCAAGCGTCGCACCACCGACCCACGCGGAATCGCCACCAGCGAGACGTTCGAAGTCTACGGGACGCCGGGTTACGACGCGCCGAGGCAGATCGATGCCGCTGAGAACACCGTCGACAAGGCCCGCACCACCATCGTTCGCGACGTGCTGGGCAATACCAAGGAAATCGTGCGCGGTCCCGGGGGTTAACCGGCGTTCGCATAGGGGATTGCGATCCGCGCGTGTGCGCGGGTTGCGGTGGGGCATGGGACAGCAGGCCGGATTCGGCCCATAGGTCGGTTTATGCGCAAGACACGTGATGTGGTGGGTTCCCTGTGGGCGACGAGCGCGCCGCGGCGAATGGCGTTGTGGCTGTGGCTGCTGGTGGCGGTCTTGCTGCCGGGCTTGGCTGTCGCTGCGGCGGGGCCGACGCTGAGCTTCAGCTATCCGGCAACGCCTGAGCGCGACTACGCCGCACCGGCCAACGTCAAGGTACTGCTGAACGCGACTTCGGGCTGCGGCCCCATCAATATTTTCGTCAGCGGGCCGGGGTTGGATACCTCGATCAACAACGGCGATACCCTCAACAATCTGCCGCCGGGTCGATACTTCATCGATGCTTCGTTCGAGATGTGCAATCGGCAGTGGATCGACCCGGTTAGTGCGGGGCGTGCATTCAATGTGCTAGGCGGCAGCATCACCGCTTCGCCCGGCACTTGCACCATCCCTTGGGGCGGCAGCAGCTGCACGTCGACGATCAACTGGAGCTCGAACGCTCCTAGTGCGCAGATCTGGTACTCGTTGCCCAATGGCAGCGGCATGACGCTGTGGACGCAGGGCCAGAACGGCTCGGCGCTGGCCGGGATCGACACCAACGGTCGGCGCTTCTACCTGAAGAGCGGCGATCTAACGCTGGCGACCGTCGATGTAGCTGCGGTACCAACCAATAACAGCGCGCCCACGGTTGGTCTGACCGCGCCCGGGCACAGCTATGTCTACCAGCTCGGGGCCGCGGTGCGGCTCGCGGCTAACGCCAGCGACACCGACGACGGCGTGCAGCGGGTCGAGTTCCTGATAGACGGCGTCAAGGTGGGCGAAGACATCAGCGCGCCCTACGAATTGAATTGGGTCGGCACCGAGGGCGGTCACACGTTGGTCGCGCGTGCGTTCGATACGCGCGGCTTGTCGACGTCGTCCGCAGGAATGTGGATCGTCGGCAACGGCCGCCCCGTCATCACGCTGACCAGTCCCGCCAACGGCGCCCAGGCGAATCTGCCCGCAAGCTTCGTCCTGAGGGCGGATGCGTCGGATTGGGATGGCGTGAACCGGGTCGAGTTCTATGCCGATGGTCAGCTGGTCAATACCGATACCGTGGCGCCCTACGAGTACACCTGGTCCGGTGTAGGCGTGGGCTCGCACAGCGTGCACGCGATCGTGCACGACAACCTTGGCGCCTCGGTGCAATCGGCCACCGCCAACGTCACGGTTTCGCAGCCGCCATCGGGTCCGACGGGTGTCGCTAGGCGCTACGTCTACGACCTGCATCAGCAGTTGTGCAAGGTCATTGAGCCCGAAACGGGCGCGACAGTCATGGGCTACGACGCAGCCGGCAACCTGGCCTGGTCGGCTGCCGGTCTCGATCTTCCGGACCAGAACAACTGCAATACCAACGAAGGCTATGCGTCCGGTCGTCGTGTCGATCGCGGCTACGATCAGCGCAACCGTTTGCACACCTTGGTGTTCCCTGACGGTCGCGGCAATCAAACCTGGGTCTATACGCCCGACGGTTTGGCCAAGGAGATCAGCACCAGCAACGACGGCCCGGGTTTGGGTGTCGTGGTCAATACCTACGCCTACAACAAGCGCCGCCTGCTGACTGCCGAAACGCAGGCCCTGCCAGGCGACTACACCGGCCTCATCGCCTACGCTTACGACGCCTACGGCAATCGCAGCCAATACACCACGCCGGACGGCCAACCGATCAGCTACGCCAACAACGCGCTGGGCCAGCCGGTCAGCGTGAGCTCGAACTGGGGCAATCACGCCACTGGTATCAGCTACTACCCCAACGGTGCGATCAAGCAGTTCACTTACGGTAATGGCGTCGTCCACACCCTGACCCAGAATGCCCGTCAGCTGCCTAGCTCCAGCGCCGACGCGGGCGTGGCTCGGTTGGACTACACCTACGACCCCAATGGCAACGTCAACGGCATCCTGGATCGGGTGCGCGGCGATACCTACAGCCGTTGGATGACCTACGACTATCGCGACCGTCTGACCGCCGCGGGTTCGTGCAGTTTCCTCGGCGATTGTTGGCATCGTTTCACCTACGACCCGCTCGACAACCTCAAGAGCTGGACCCTGGGCGGCGTCAAGGATCACGCTACCTACTACTACGACGATCGCAATCGCCTGACCAATATCCGCAATACAGCAGGCGCAGCGGTGGTTGGTCTGGGCTACGACGCGCAGGGCAATCTGGAGAACAAGAACGGCCAGGCCTACCAGTTCGACTACGGCAACCGTCTGCGCACGGTGGTCGGCAAGGAGGCCTACCTATACGACGCGCAGGGCCGGCGCGTAGCTACGACCGGGCGCCCCGACACCACGTACTCGCGATCGTTCTACAACCTCGATGGCCAGATGGTGATGAGCGAAGACCATCACACGGCCGAGGCGCAGAACGACAGCCATCCCGAACTCACCGTTCCTCACGTCTATTTGAACGGCAGTCTGCTGGCGACCATCGAATGGAACCGCGCGGCGGGCAACGGTCAGGTCAAGTACCACCATACCGACGCGTTGGGCAGTCCGATCGCGGTCACCAATGCTGCAGGCGCGGTCATCGATCGCACCGACTGGGAACCCTACGGCGCGGCAATCGGAAAGCCGAACTACAACGGTGTGGGCTACACCGGCCATGTGATGGATGGCGCGACTGGATTGACCTATATGCAACAGCGGTACTACGACCAAAACATCGGTCGGTTCCTTAGTGTCGATCCTGTTGCTGCCGACAAAGTTATCGGCAGTAACTTCAACCGGTACTGGTACGCCAACAACAACCCGTATCGTTTCACGGACCCTGATGGCAGATGGATTGAGGATGCATTGATCGGTGTTCCGAGCATGCTTCTAGGCATGAAAAGCTTCTCGGACAACGTGAGTGAAGGAAATTTCGGTGCAGCGACAGTCGATGCAATCGGAGTGATTGCCGATGGGCTTGCTATTGCATCTCCTGGTATTCCCGGGGGGGCTGGTGCGATTATCAAAGCATCCAGAACGGCCGATGAGGTAGCTGAGATTGCTCGGATCGCGGACGATGCCCTGGTCGTTCGTGGGGGCTCTGAGCAAGGAGCGAATTCCGTGGAGGGGATCGCTGGTGGGACCGGTCTGCATCGCGAAGTCGATGTAGTGGGATTCTCATCAGAGAGCGCTAACGGCGCTACGCTGTGCGAGCTTTGTTCAAATGTGGCTCACAATCAGGTTGGCGTTACGACGGCCGGCCAGATCCGGGCGGCTGGGGGCGACGTTGTCTCCACCCCTGGAGTCTCACCCACGCATGCTACGGTGACGGGGCTTTCCCCTCAAAAGGCGAATAGCTTGTTGACTCCGACTCGACCTAATCCGATTCCCAAGGATCAACGCCGGAATTACGACAAGGACTAACGTGTGAACGTGATCTTTGCTGATTTCAACAACATAGATGCCGACGGCTGTCTACGGTTTACGGATGGAACTATGTCGGACCTGGAGGTTTCGGGAGTCGAGCCGAAGGAAGGCATGTTGCTGATGTTCTCCGATGGGGATCTTCTCGCTCAGGGCGAGGTAATAGCTCCGTCAGGAGTGCATGGGTGGCGTGCGCGGATAGTTGGTGGGTTGCAGTATCTCGACGGGAAATAGGCCGCATCACGAGATCCGGGCGGGCTGTTGCGGCTTGGCGGAATTGCGATGTGGGTGTGCTGAAGGAAACTGCTAAAGTCCGGGTTCACGCGCAGGAGGGTGACGTGAACGCAGTAGCCACCAATATGGGATCGCCCGGGGCTCCGGAACCCGGGCTGTCCGCCGCCGAGGCCGGGGCCGGAGGCCCACAGGCCGCCGTGGACGCGGCCATCGTCGAGGCCCTGCTGGCCAAGGGCCGGCTCAAGGAGCCGGACCTGGCGCGCGCGCGCCGGCTGCAGGAGGAAACCGGCGGCAGCTTGCTGGCGCTGCTGGCCCGGCTGGGCCTGGTGTCCGAGCGCGACCACGCCGAAACCGTGGCCGCGGTGCTGGACCTGCCCCTGGTCAGCATCAAGGACGCACCGGAATTACCTCCGGAAGGCGTCGCCCTGACACTCAAATTCATGAAGCAGTTCGCGGTTTGCCCGGTCCGCGAGACCGAGCAGGCCGTTGAGGTGCTGATGGCCGACCCGCAGGATGTCTACACGCTGGACGCGCTGCGCCTGGTGACCCAGCGCGACATCCGGCCTTACGTGGCGCTGCGCTCGGAGATCGGCGACGTGATCGAGCGCTGGCACGGCCAGGGCCGCAGCGCGATGGGCGCGATCGTGGAGACCGCCGAGGGCGAGGGCTCGGGCGATCTGGACGACGTCGAGCACCTGCGCGACCTCGCTTCCGAGGCGCCGGTGATCCGGCTGGTGAACCTGGTGATCCAGCGCGCGGTCGAGCTGCGCGCGTCGGACATCCATATCGAGCCGTTCGAGAACCGCCTGAAAGTGCGCTACCGCGTCGACGGCGTGCTGGCCGAGGGCGAGAGCCCGCCGGCCAATCTGACCGCGGCGGTGATCAGCCGCATCAAGATCATGGCCAAGCTCAACATCGCCGAGCGCCGCCTGCCGCAGGACGGCCGCATCATGCTGCGCGTGCAGGGCAAGGAGCTGGACCTGCGCGTGAGCACGGTGCCGACCGCGCACGGCGAGTCGGTGGTGATGCGACTGCTGGACCGCGAGACGGTGGTGTTCGACTTCTACAAGCTCGGCTTCACCGACGAGTTCCTGCCGCAGTTCCAAAAGGTGTTGGACCAGCCGCACGGCATCTTGCTGGTGACCGGCCCGACCGGCTCGGGCAAGACCACCACGCTGTACACCGCGCTGAGCAAGCTCAACACCAGCGACGTCAAGATCATCACCGTCGAGGACCCGGTCGAGTACCAGATCGAGGGCATCAACCAGATCCAGGCCAAGCCGCAGATCGGCCTGGATTTCTCGCATGCGCTGCGCTCGATCGTGCGCCAGGACCCGGACATCATCATGATCGGCGAAATGCGCGATCTGGAGACCGCGCGCATCGCGATCCAGTCCGCGCTGACCGGCCACCTGGTGCTGAGCACGCTGCACACCAACAACGCGGCCGGCGGCGTCACCCGCTTGCTCGACATGGGCGTAGAGGACTACCTGCTGACCTCGACCATCAACGGCATCCTGGCCCAGCGCCTGGTGCGCCGCCTGGAGCCGACCCACGCCGAGAAGTATCCCGCCTCGCCGGAGGAGATCGAGAAGTTCCATCTGCGCCGTTACCAGCCGCAGGGCGAGATCTTCCTGTATCGCCCGCGCGGGTCGGCGCTGGCGCCGACCGGTTACCACGGCCGCACCACGATCATGGAATTCCTGGTCATGAACGACGAGCTGCGGCGTGCGGTGATGCGCCATGCGGGCATGGGCGAGATCGAGCAGATCGCGCGCGACGCCGGCATGCGCACCATGTACGAGGACGGCATCGTCAAGGCCCTGGCCGGGCACACCACGATCGAAGAAGTACTGCGCGTGACCGAGGACGCGTGATCGCGTCGGGGCCGCGCGCCACCACCATAGGGGCAGGGCGTATGAGTAACGCAACGGTAAGGATATCGGGCCTGTGTGCGCTGGCGGCCGCGCTGGCCATGGCCGGCGTCGTGCATGCGGCGGGCAAGGCGCCCGCCAAGTCGCTGAGCAAGGACGCGCTGCCGGCCGGCTTCGCAGTCGGCAAGGGCCAGCCGCCGTTGACCCTGAAGGTGGACGTGGCCGACGGCAAAGCCAGCAGCACGGTGGTCAGCGACGCGGCCCAGGCCAACGTCACCGCCAGCGGCGGCGCCGACGGCGGCGAGACCATGCTGACGATCCGTCACGACCTCGCGGTCGCGATCAAATTCGATCTCTACATCTCCTCCGACGGCGAGCGCTTCGAGTACACCAGTTCCTGCGCGGTGACGCCGGGCATTTCCAGTTTTGAGATGTGGTCGCGCCCGATCCGCGCCTTCGCGCTGGGCAACCCGCGCGTGGTGCCGGCCGACCGCATGGCCTGCGACTGAGCCGCCGATGGCCCTGTACCACTACAAAGCCCTCAACGCCCGCGGCGAAATGCTGGACGGCCAGATGGAGGCGGTCAGCAACGCCGAGGTCGTGCAGCGCCTGCAGGAGCAGGGTCATCTGCCGGTCGAGGCCAAGCTGGCCAGCGAGGCCAGCGGCGCTTCGGTATGGAAGGGCCTGTTCAAGCCCAAGCCGTTTGCGGGCGCGCGCCTGGTCCAGTTCACCCAGCAGCTGGCGACCCTGCTGGGCGCCGGCCAGCCGCTGGATCGCGCGCTGACCATCCTGCTGGAACTGCCCGAGGACGAGGCGGCCAAGCGCACCGTCACCGACGTGCGCGACGCGGTGCGCGGCGGCGCCTCGCTGTCGACGGCGCTGGAGCGCCAGCACGGCACCTTCTCGCGCCTGTACATCAACATGGTGCGCGCCGGCGAAGCCGGCGGCAGCATGCACGAGACCCTGGCGCGCCTGGCCGACTATCTGGAGCGCAGCCGCGCGCTGCAGGGGCGCGTGATCAACGCCCTGATCTACCCGGCGATCCTGGTGGTGATGGTCGGCGCCAGCCTGCTGTTCCTGCTGGGTTACGTGGTGCCGCAGTTCGCGGTCATGTACGAGAGCCTGGACGCGCCGTTGCCGTTCTTCACCAAGATCGTGCTCAGCATCGGTCTGTTCGTGCGCGACTGGTGGTTCCTGCTGGTGGCCACGCCGGCGGTGGCGTTCTGGTGGTTCGACCGCAAGCGTCGCGACCCGGTGTTCCGCGAGGCGCTGGACGGCTGGCTGCTTAAGCGCAAGTTCGCCGGGGCGCTGGTCGCCAAGATCGAAACTGCACGTTTGGCGCGCACTTTGGGCACGCTGGTGCGCAACGGCGTGCCGCTGATGACCGCGCTGGGCATCGGCCGCAACGTGATGGACAACCGGGTGTTGGCCGCCGATGTCGAGGCCGCGGCCGAAGAGGTCAAGAACGGCGTCGCCCTGTCGACCGCGCTGGGCAAGGGCAAGCGCTTCCCGCGCCTGGCCCTGCAGATGATCCAGGTCGGCGAGGAGTCGGGCGCGCTGGACACCATGCTGGTCAAGACCGCCGAGACCTTCGAGCACGAAACCAGCCTGGCCCTGGACCGCATGCTGGCGGCGATGGTGCCGGTGATCACCGTGGTCCTGGCCGGCGTGGTCGGCACGGTGGTGCTGGCCGTTTTGACGCCGCTGTACGATCTGACCAATGCGATCGGCTGAGCGCGGGGCGGCAAAACTGCGACACGGTTCCCTGTTCAGGCTGGCGCCCGGCGGTCCGGATCGGCGCGCTTCCGCCGTTTTGAACGCAAGCTGTACCGCTTCCCGCGCGCTTGCACCGGCGTCGGGATCGCGGCACAGAATCGAGCTGGACCACGCCGCTCCGGAACCGTTCCGGCACGCGGCGGTCGAACCGAGTCGCGGGGGCAGCGGGATCGTCCCTGGCAGGATCGCCTCTTCTGTGTACCCAACCACTTACGGATGAACGAAATGCGAAATCCCCGTTCCCTGCGCCGCCCGTCCGCCGCCCTGCAGCGCGGCATGAGCCTGATCGAAATCATCATCGTGATCGTGCTGATCGGCGCGGTGATGACGGTGGTCGGGACCAAGGTATTCGGCGCCAACGACAACGCCAAGTTCAAGCTCGCCAAGACCCAGGTGCAGACCCTGGCCGGCAAGATCGAGTCCTTCCAGATGGACACCGGCCGCCTGCCGGGCTCGCTGGACGAACTGGTCAAGGCGCCCTCGGACGCCAGCGGCTGGCTCGGCCCTTACGTCAAGGACACCGACCTCAAGGATCCGTGGGGCCACCCGATCGAGTACCGCTCGCCCGGCGAAGGCCGCGATTTCGACGTGGTGATCCTGGGCAAGGACGGCAAGCCTGGCGGCACCAGCGTCGACGGCGACGTCAAGTACGAGTAAGCCGCGCATGAGGCAGTCGCGGCAACGCCCTTGCGCTCCCGTAAGGGGCCACCGGGGCTATGCCGCGGCGCGGGCGGCTGTCGCCTCGCCTCGCCTCGTACGCGGTTTCACGTTATTGGAAATGCTGTTGGTGATCGCGCTGATCGCGGCGATCGGTTTGCTGGCCGCGTTCGCGTTCACCGGCGGCATCGCCGGCATGCAGCTGCGCAGCAACGCCAAGGAACTCGCCGCGCAACTGCGTTACACCCGCACCCAGGCGATCGCCACCGGCCAGAAACAGACTTTCACCATCGATCCGGGCGCGCATACCTGGAGCGGCGCGAACGGGCGCGCGGGCGAGATTCCGAAGTCCTTGAAACTGTCCTTCGTCGGCGCGCGTCAGCTGCAGCCCGCCGAAGGCCAGGGCGCGATCGTGTTCTTCAACGACGGCGCCTCCACCGGCGGGCGCATCCAGCTCAGCGCCAAGCGCGCGGGCTGGAACATCGATGTCGCCTGGCTCACCGGCGAAGTGCGGCTCAAACGCGTGGAGGCGCGCCGATGAGCGCGTCGCCGCGTCGGTCCGGCTGGCGCGCCGCGCGTGCGGCGCGCGGCTACACCCTGATCGAAGTCATCATCGCGTTCGCGCTGCTGGCGCTGGCGATGACCCTGCTGCTGGGCACGCTGTCGGGCTCGGCGCGGCAGGTGCGCTGGGCCGGCGACGCCGGGCGCGCGAGCTTGTACGCGCAGTCGCTGCTGGACCAGGTCGGTGTGGCCGAGCCGCTCACGCCGGGCCAGCAAAGCGGCGATTTCGAGGAAGGCCGCTACCGCTGGACCCTGGGCGTGGCGCCGTGGCGCGACCGCGCCGTGGCCGCGGTCGCGCAACCGCTCGATGTGAACGGTCCGCAGTTGTTCGAAATCACCCTGGCGGTGGAGTGGGGCGATGGTGGGCCCGCGCAGCGCTTCCAGTTGCGTAGTCTGCGCAGCGCCTTGCCGGGCACCGAGGCGGTGCTGCCATGAGGCGCGCGCGTCGCGCCGCCGCCGGCTTCACCCTGATCGAGATCCTGCTCGCGACCGTGCTGTTGGCCGCGGGCGTGGCCCTGGCTTTCGCGACGCTGTCGGCCGCCACCCAGACCGCGACGCGCGGCGAGGCCATGGCCCAGCGCAACGAGCGCCAGCGCGCGGTCGAAGGCTTCCTGCGCAAGCGCCTGATCGCGACCCGCCCGGTCGCGTTCGGCTTCGACCAGGCCAGCGCCCTGCCGCAGCGCTTCATCGGCGAGCCCGACCGTCTGCGCTTCGTCGCCGACCTGCCGGACTACCTCGGCCGCGGCGGTCCCTACCTGCACGATTTCGCGATCGAATCCGACGGCGACCAGGCGCGCATCATGCTGTCGCTGTCGATGGTGCTGGCCGGCCAGACCATCGAGGAGGAACAGGAGCGTCCGCCGGAACTTTTGGTCGAAGGCCTGAAGTCGGCGCGCTTCCGCTACCGCGCCCTGGACGAGACCGGCAAGCTCGGCGACTGGCAGGAGCGTTGGCAGGCGGTGGAGCAATTGCCGCTGATGGTCGAAGTCACCCTGACCGATATCGACGGCCGCGACTGGCCGCCGCTGGTGGTATCGCTGCCGCTGGCCGCCAGCGTCGCGCGCGGCGTAGTGCCGGGGACGATATGAGCGCGCCCGGCATCCGCGCCCACCGTCACGCTCGCGGCGCCGCGCTGCTGCTGGTGCTGTGGCTGATCGCGATGCTGACCGCCTTGATCGGCGCGTTCGCGCTGTCGGCGCGGGTCGAGAATCTGCAGGGCCGCGTCCTGATGCGCGGTTTGGTCGCGCAAAACGCAGCGCGTGCAGGCATGGAATTTGCGCTGACCCGGGTCGGCCAGACCGATGCGCGTCTGCAATGGCGGCCGGACGGCACGGCCTATCGCTGGTCGTATGGCGGCGCCGAAGTGGAAGTGAAACTGATCGACGAGAACGGCAAGGTCGATCTCAACCAGGCCGATCCGGCCCTGCTGACCGCGCTGATCCAGGGCGTCGGCGGCATCGAACAACAGGCCGACGCGGCGCGTCTGGCCTCGGCGATCGCCGATTGGCGCGATCCCGATCCGCTGACCCAGATCGCCGGCGGCGCCGAGGATCCGGACTACGCCTCCGCGGGCCTGCCCTACGGCGCCAAGGACGCGGAGTTCGAAAGTGTGGCCGAGGTCGAGCAGATCCTGGGCTTTACGCCCGCGCTGTATGCCAAGCTCGAGCCTTACCTGACCGTCTACAGTGGCCGCGCCCAGCCCGATCCCGCGTTCGCTGCGGCACCGGTGCTGGATGCGATGGGACTGAACGGTGCCGATGTGGTGGCCCAGCGTGGCCGTCGCAACCCCGATGGCACACCGATGCCAGGTGGGGGGGCGCCCGGGCAATTGCCCGGTCTCGTCGGCGAAGGCAGTGGCACCTATAGTATCGACAGCCGCGCGCGGCTCTCCGATGGCCGCGAGTCGGTGTTGCGAGTAGTCGTGCGCGCGGGAGGCGGTGCCGTGCCAGGCATGGCCTATACACCGTTGCGTTGGGAGGAGGGAGCTTCGCCACGATGAATTCGCAAGTGGAAAGCCGGCCGGGAAGCTGGCAGACGGACAATCCGTTACGACGTCTGGGCAGCCGCGTGATGCCGGGCGCGGGCGGCTTCCTGTCGTGGTGGGGGCGCAATCTCGCGGCCTGGCTGCCGCTGCGCGCGCGCCAGGCCCTGGGCATGGACCGCGGCCGCTTGCTGCTGCAGGTGCAGGGCGATGCCGTGTCGCTGCGGCTGCAGCGCGGCGCCGAACTGCGCGAACTGGGCGTGCTGCCCGGGCTGGCGGGCTACGCCGACCCCGCCGCCGCCGAACTGGCCGCGCTTGCCGGACCGAACGCGGTGGTCGCCCACACCAGCGATCCGCTGGCGCCGCTGCTGCCGTCCGGTCTGGCGGATCTGCCGCGCTGGCTGCTGCTGCCGGCCGCGAGCAGCCTGCGCCGTCGCCTGGCCTTGCCGGCCGCCGCGGCCGAGCGCCTGCGCGACGTGGTCGGTTTCGAGATCGACCGCCAAACCCCCTTCACCGCCGACGCGGTCGCGTTCGACGCGCGCGTGCTCGCGCGCCGCGATGCCGACGGCCAGCTCGACGCCGAACTGGTGGCGGTGCCGCGCCAGGCCCTGACCCCGCAACTGGCGGCGATCGGTCCGCTCGCCGACAGCCTGGCCGGTGTCGATGTCGCCGGCGCCGACGGCATGCCGCTGGCCGTGAACCTGCTGCCGCCCGCGCAGCGCCGCAGCCACAGCGATCCGTTCCGGCTGTGGAACCTGGCCCTGGCCGCGGTCGCGTTGGTCGCGATCGCCGCGACCATGTGGCAGTTGCTGGCCAACCGCCGCAGCGCCGCCGACGCCCTGGAGCAGACCATCGCCAGCCACGCCGTCGCCGCGCGCAACGCCGCCGCGCAGCGCCAGGAACTGATCGGACTGATCGAAGGCCAGGCCTTCCTCGATCGCACCCGCGCCGAGCGTCCGAGCACGATCGAACTGATCGACGAACTCAGCAAGCGCCTGCCCGACAGCACCTACCTGGAAAAACTCGCGATCGAGGACAACAGCCTGTTGCTGATCGGCCTCAGCCGCGAAGCCTCTTCCTTGATCGCGCGCCTGCAGGGCACCCAGCTGTGGCGCTCGCCGGCCCTGACCGGCGCGGTCCAGCCCGACCCCACCAGCGGCCGCGACCGTTTCACCCTGACCGCCGAGATCGGTCCGCCGCGAGCGGAGGCCGCCCGTGGCCAATGAGCTGAAGATCGGCGGTATCGAACGCGACCGCTGGGCGGCGCTGGGCCTGCTGTTGGCCGCGCTCGCGCTGGCCTACGCGGTGCTGGTGCACCCGTGGTGGACAGTGCCGATGCTGGAAGCCAACGAACGCCTGGAAGACCTGAAGGAGCGCGAGCTGCGCCAGCGCATGCAGTTGCAGCAGGCGCCGCAGGTGCAGCAGCGTTTGCAGCAAGTGCGCCAGCAACAGGCCGGGCTGCCGGGCTTCCTGCCCGAGGCCTCGGCCGAACTGGCCAGCGCGTCCTTGGTGCAGCGCCTGGAGAACGTAGTCGCCCAGGCCAGCCCGGGCAACCGCAGCTGCCGCATCGACAACCGCTCGCCGCTGGCCGACAACAGTCGCCGCGACAAATACGCGCGCGTGGTCGTGCAGGTGCGCCTGCGTTGCGGCACCGGCGAGACCGCGGCCGTGCTGCATTCGCTGGAGACCGGTTCGCCGCGTTTGTTCGTGGGCAATCTCAATCTGCTGTCGGCGCGCGGCTATTTCGTGCCCGGCACCGGCCGGCCCTCGTCCGACGGCGGCATCGACGTGAGCTTCGACCTCTACGGCTACCTGCGCCCCGGCCCCGCGGCCGCGACGCCCGCGCCCAAGGCCAACATTCCGGGGGCCGCCGATGCGTCTTGACGCCGCCAGCCCCCGTACTTGGTTGCTGGCCACGGTGGCCGGCTGGGCCGTGCTGGCCTGGCTGCTGGCCCTGGCCGGCATGGGGCGCCAGACCCGGCTGTTGGACGACGATGCCAGCCTGGTTCAGGCGCTGCCGCAGTCGCGCGCGCCGGCCAAGCCGCGTATCGGTCCGCTCACCCAGTACGGCGAAATCGCCGCGCGTCCGCTGTTGATGGACGATCGCCGGCCGCGCGCGTTCTTCGTCCAGGGCAAGGGCGACGAGACCGCGCAGGCCAACACCTTCGACTACGTGCTGACCAGCGTGCTGATCACGCCGGATCTGAAGATGGCGATCCTGCAGCCGGCCGACGGCAGCGAGTCGGTGCGGGTCAAGTTGGGCGAAGTGCCGGAATCGCACCCGGCCTGGCGCCTGAGCGCGCTGGATCCGCGCAAGGCCGTGTTCGAAGGCCCCGAAGGCCGGCGCGAGATGGATCTGCGCGTGTACGACGGGCAAGGCGGTCAACCGCCGACCGCGGTCGCTGTGCCGGTGCCGCCGCCTAACCAGGCCGGGCCTGGTACGCGCGCGCCGCCGCCCCCGCCGCAACCGCAGCCGCAGCCGGTCGCGCGCAGCACCGCCGGGCCGATGCCTTCGACCAACCCGCCTGGACAGGTCGCACCCGTGACCAACAGCAACACCGTCGTCAGCCCTGCCGGTAGCGAACCGATGACCGAGCAGGCGCAGATGGAAGCCATCCGCAAAAGGATAGAGGCGCGTCGCGCCCAATTGCGGCAACAGCAAGCCCAGCAACCCCCGGCCAAGACGCCGTGAGAGTGAACGCATGAAGCTACGTCACAACCCAACCGCGTCCCGCGCCCTCGTTGGCCTCACCATTGCCAGTCTGCTGGCGGGCTGCTCTACGGTGCCGGTCCCGAACATCAGGCGCGATGCCAATCCGGCGGCCTTGTCCGACAAGGCTACCGCTGCGGGCACCTCTTCCAGCGAAGGCGTTTCGTCGCAACCGCTGCCAGAGCAAGACAGCGGCCCGCGTGCGCAGATCCGGCGCGGCACCGGCCAGGTCATCAACCGCAGCGCGGCGGCGGAAGCGCCTCCGGGCATTGGCGCCACCAGCGGTTCGGCCACCTTCAATTTCGAAGGCGAGTCGCTGCATGCCGTGGTCAAGGCCATCCTCGGCGACATGCTGGGCCAGAACTACGTGATCGCGCCGGGCGTGCAGGGCACGGTGACCCTGTCCACGCCCAAGCCGGTCAGCCCGGCGGCGGCGATGAACCTGCTGGAAATGGTGCTGGGCTGGAACAACGCGCGCCTGGTCTACAGCGGCGGCCGCTACAACGTGGTGCCCGCCGATCAGGCCCTGGCCGGCAACGTCGCGCCCAGCACTAATCCGGCCTCGACCGCGCGCGGCTTCGAAGTGCGCACCGTGCCGTTGCGTTACATCTCGGCCACCGAGATGGAGAAGATCCTCAAGCCTTACGCGCGTCCGAACGCGATCATCAACGTCGACGGCGCGCGCAACGTGATCAGCGTCGGCGGCAGCCGCGCCGAGCTCGAGAACTACCTGCACACCATCGAGATCTTCGACGTCGATTGGCTGTCGGGCATGTCGGTGGGCGTGTTCCCGCTGCAATCGGGCAAGGCGACCAAGGTGGTGGCCGATCTGGAGAAGGTGTTCGGCGAGCAGAGCAAGTCGCCGGTCGCGGGCATGTTCCGCTTCATGCCGCTGGAAGGCGCCAACGCGGTGCTGGTGATCAGCACCCAGGCCGACTATCTCGACGATATCCAGCAGTGGCTGGAGCGCATCGACGGCGCCGGCGGTGAGATGCAGTTGTTCACCTACGAACTCAAGTACATCAAGGCCAAGGAACTCGCCCAGCGCTTGTCGGAGGTGTTCGGCGGCGGCCGCAGCGGCGGCGGCGATGGGGGCGGTGGTTCGCCCTCTCTGATGCCAGGCCTGGATCCGGTCGAGCTACAGGACGGCGCCAACGGGTCCGTGGCCAACATCGGCGGAAAGGACGGTGGCACTGGTGGCGGCGGTGGCAGCGGCGGCGAGATGTCGCTGGGCTCGCGCCAGAGCGGCAACGGCGCGGTCACCTTGGAAATCGACGGCGCGCGTGTGGGCGTGGCCGCGGTCGAGGAAACCAATTCGCTGCTGGTGCGCAGCAGCCCCGGCGCCTGGCGTTCGATCCGCGACGTGATCGACAAGCTCGACGTGATGCCGATGCAGGTGCACATAGAGGCTCAGGTCGCAGAGGTTGAGTTGACCGGCGACCTGTCCTACGGCGTGCAATGGTTCCTCGATCGCGCCACCAGCGATAATGGTTTCGGCGACCTCAATCGGCGAACCAACCCGCTGGTGCCGCCGAAGTGGAGCACGCTCGCGGCCAGCATCGGCGGCGTCAATGGCGACGGCCTGTCGTGGTCGCTGATCCGCAACAACGCGGCAGCGTTGATCACAGCGCTGGACGAGGTCACGGACGTACGTCTGTTGCAGACACCCTCCGTGTTTGTGCGTAATAACGCCGAGGCCACGTTGAACGTTGGCAGCCGCATTCCGATCGAGTCGGTCACGGTCAACCCAGGCTCCAACAACGACAGTACCTACAGCCAGGTCCAGTACCTGGATACGGGCGTGATTCTGAAGGTTCGTCCACGAGTAAGCCGCGACGGCATGGTGTTCCTGGATATCGTCCAGGAAGTCAGTTCGGCTGGTGCGCCGCTACGCGCGAACAGTCAGAACGTCACTATCAACACGCGCAAGCTCAAGACCGAGGCGGCGGTGCAGAGCGGCGAAACGGTCCTGCTTGCAGGTTTGATCTCCGACAGCGTCACGCGTGGCTCCACCGGTTTCCCAGGGTTGAGCCGCATACCGGTGATCGGTGGCTTGTTCGGAACGCAAGGCTCCAAGACCGAACGGCGGGAAACCATCATATTGATCACGCCGACCCTGGTGCGTAATCCACAGGAAGCGCGCAACCTGACCGACGAATACAGCCGCCGGTTCCGCGCCATGGAGCCGCTCAACCCGCCTAAGAAGAAAAAGTAAGAGCCGGGCGCGTCCGTTGAGGCGAAACGGTGCTGCATCGCATGCGTCGGATGCGATGCAGGCCGATACCCGCGAACGGGCGCGTAGGCCCGCCGAGCCGGCGCCACGGTTCTTGGTTAAGATCGCGGCAATACCGGCTGCTACGGACCGCGACGTTTGGCCGAAACGCTTTCTAGTAACAGCCTGCCCATCGTCGTGGTCCCGGTCGGCGTCGACGACGACGCGCTGGACGCCTGCCTGGCCGCGCTGGACGCGTGCACGCCGCCGGGCACCCGGGTCTGGCTGGCCGACGACGCCCAGGCCGGTCCGCGCGGCTATGCCATCGTCGAACGCTGGATGGCGCGCACCCCGCTCAAGGCCGACTACACCCGCCGCCAGCGCCCGATCGGCGAGGCCGCCCACCTGGGCGAGGCGCTCGCGGTCTGCGGCGATGCCGACGTGGCGGTGCTGGCGCCGGACGCGATCCCCGCGCCGGGCTGGCTCAGCCGGCTCGCCGCCTGCCTGAGCACCGACGGCGCGATCGCCACCGCCACCCCCTGGAGCAACGCCGGCGAGGCCGCGTCCTGGCCGCGCATCGGCGAGATCGAGGCGGTGCCCGCCGACCTGGAACGGCTGTCGCGCGCGGCCGCCGGCATGCCGGCCCTGTACCCGGAACTGCCGGCCGCGATCGGCCACGCCGTGCTGCTGCGCGGCAGCGCGCGCAAGCGCGCCGGCGGCATCGACGGCGCCAGCTACGGCTCCTGGTATGCCGCGCTCACCGATCTGTCGCTGCGCCTGTCCGGCCTGGGCTGGCGCAACGCGCTGTGCGAGACCGCCTTCGTCGCTCGCCGCGGCGAGGGCGGGCCCTGCGACGGCGACATGGACCACCTGGCGGTGCGCTGGCCGGACTGGCACGCGCGTCTGGCGGGATTCTTGATGAGCGACCCGCTACGCGGTTCGCGCGAACGACTGGCCGCGCTGCTCGACGGCGTCGGCCCACCGGATCCGCAACGTGACTTCTTCACCTGATTCCCCTGCGCGCGTCGCGGCGGCGCCCGACGACGGCATCGCCGCGATCGTGGTCAGCTACCAGAGCGCGGCGACCATCGACGACTGCCTCAGCCGCCTGCGCGCCGCGCAAGGCGTGAGCGCGATCCGCGTGGTCGACAACCACTCCAGCGACGGCACCTTGGACATCGTCCAGCGCCACGCGGCCGGCGACGCGCGCGTGCGTTTCATCGACAATCCCGACAATCCCGGCTTCGGCGTCGGCTGCAACCAGGGCGTGGCCGATCTCGGCGGCGCGCCGACGGGCTGGCTGGCGTTCGTGAATCCGGATTGCCTGCTCGAAGCCGACGCGCTCGCGCGCCTGCGCGCGCTGGCCGCGCCGTTGGGCGAGGCGCTGCTGGGCGCCGATCTGGTCGACGACGACGGCGTGCGCGACGGCGCGGCGCGGCGCAACGATCCCGACTTCGCCGGCATGCTGGCCGGCGCGCTGCGGCGCGCGCCCAGCGCTGCGCTCAACCTCGCGCCCGACGACAGCCAGGCCTTGCAACGCGTGCAGGCGGTGTCCGGCGCCCTGATGCTGATGCCGCGCGCATTGTTCGAGCGCATCGGCGGTTTCGATCCGGGCTATCGCCTGCACGCCGAAGACCTGGACCTGTGCCGGCGCGCGCGCGAGGCCGGCGCCACCGTCGCGGTGGCCAACGGCGTGCGCGTGCTCCACGTGCGCGGCGTGTCCAGCCGCTCACGGCCGCTGTTCGTGGAGTGGCACAAGCACCGCGGGCTGTGGCGTTACTTCCGCAAGTTCGAATACGCGCGTCGCGGTTTCGCGACCCGGGTGGGCGTGTTCGCGGCGATCTGGCTGCGATTCCCCATCGCGGCCGTGCGTGCTTGGCTGCGCTGATACGGCCAAAGCCAAAGCAAATCCCCCCTAGCCCCCCTTTTTCAAAGGGGGGGATCAAAAGCGGGGCCAAGTTGTTGCCGGCCCGTTCTTTGAAGAGCTGTTGCTGTTCCCCCCTTTGAAAAAGGGGGGCTAGAGGGGATTTGCTCCTGCACTCAAACCTCCATCAAATCTCCATCAAATCCCGCCCCACGATCAGCTCGCCGCTGAAATGCGGCGCCACCGCTTCGCGCCACACCGCATCGGTCAGCGAGGCGTCGCCGCCCGGCACGAAGTGATTCAGCACCAGGGTTTTGACGCCGGCCTCGCTGGCCAGGCGCCCGACCTGTTCGGTGGTGGTGTGGCTGTCGAGCAGATGCTGACGCAGGCGCGCGGCCTGCGCTTCGCTGGCGATCAGGCGCTCCAGCGCCGGCAGGTACATCACCTCGTGCACCAGCACGTCGGCGCCGCGCGCCAGTTCGACCAGCGCCGGCGAGGGCCGGGTGTCGCCCGAGAACACGATGGAACGGTCGGGGCCGTCGAAGCGATAGGCGAACGCGGGCGCGACCGGCGGATGCTCGACCAGCGCCGCGGTCACCTTCACCCGCTGGTCGCGCATCACCACGCCGCCGCGGGTGAGCTCGTGGGCGCGGATCATCGGCGCCAGCGGCGCGCGGCCTTCGTCTTCGATGCGGGTACGGATGTCGGCCTGGTTCATGGCCAGGAACTGCCGGGTCATGCGCTTGAGCGGCGGCGGCCCCCAGGTGTCGACCGGATGGCGCAGGTCCGCGGCCCAGGCCAGCCACAGCAGATTGCCGTAGTCGGCGTTGTGATCGGAGTGGTGATGGGTGACGAAGACGTCGGCGATCGCGCCCAGCGACAGGCCGGCCAGGGCCAGCTGCCGCGCAACGCCGTTGCCGCAGTCGACCACGTAGACCGCGTCGTCGATCACCACCGCGCTGGCCGGCGCCGCGCGCAAGGCCTTGGGCGTGGGGCCGCCGGCGGTGCCGAGCAGGATCAGGCGCGTGCGCTTGCGCGCGATCGCGCTGGCGAGCGCGGGCAGGGCCGGACAGGCGCCGGCAGCGAGCCCGAATGGAGCGGCGGCGAGCAGGCGACGGCGGTGGCGATCCATGGGGAGCAGTAACTAAATGAAGAGTAATTAGTGACTAGTAGAGCCATGGTGCCTCTACTGGTTCCTCGTTACTAGCTACTCGTTACTGCTCACCTGAAGGCATTGATCTGGTCGCGCAGGGCGCGCGCCGCGGTCGCGGCGGCCTCGGCATAGTCCTCACCCGAGGACGCGTACAGGATCGCGCGCGAGGAGCTCACCATCAGGCCGCTGCCATCGGCGGTCTTGGCGTTGCTCACCACCGCCTCGACGTCGCCGCCCTGGGCGCCCACGCCAGGCACCAGGAAGGGGACGTCGCCGACGATCGCGCGCACCTCGCGCAACTGCGCCGGCCAGGTCGCGCCGACCACCAGCGCGCAATTGCCGTGCGCGTTCCATTCGTGCGCGACCTTATGGGCGACGTGCTGGTACAGCGGACGGCCGTCGACCATGAGGTCCTGCAGGTCGCCCGCGCCCGGATTGGAGGTGCGGCAGAGCACGACCACGCCGCGATCGGCGCGATCCAGGAACGGCTGCACCGAATCGCGGCCGAGGTAGGGATTGGCGGTGACCGCATCGGCCGCATAGCGATCGAAGGCTTCGCTCGCGTAGTGCTGGGCGGTGCTACCGATATCGCCGCGCTTGCTGTCCAGGATCACCGGGATGCCGGGATGCGCGGTGTGGATGTGGGCGATCAGGCGCGTCAGCGCATCCTCGGCGCCGAGCGCGGCGAAATGCGCGATCTGCGGCTTGAACGCGCAGGCGTACTGCGCCGTGGCATCGACGATGTCGCGGCAGAACCCGAACACCGCGTCCGGATCGGCGGCCAAGCGCGCCGGAAACTTGGCCGGTTCGGGATCGAGGCCGACGCAGACCAGCGAGTCGGCCTGGGTCCAGCGTTGCTTCAAGTCGGCGATGAATCGGCTCATGGCGAGTCCTGCTTATCCGTTAGGAGGAGAGGCCTGATCGGCCTCTCCGTAACTCGGCGGCTTCGGTCGCGGCATCAGGCGGATGACGATGGGCGCGCTATCGCCGTTTCCCAGCGCCTTGTGCGTGGTCGCGTGCCGGCCTATGCCGAAATCGGGGTGTGTGGCGATCAGTTCGATGGGGAAGTCGCAGGTGCAGTCCGTTCGCTGCAGTCCGAAGCGACCTTGCGCATCGGTCCACAACACCGGGTCGTACGTATCGGCACGATCCGACACGAACAGATACACCGGAACTCGCGCCATCGGCGTACCGGTGGGGCCGACGACCTGGCCGGACAACTTCAAACTGCCGTCGCAGCCTGCCGAGACCAGGCAGGCTGCGAGCAGGAGGCCGGCCAGGCCTCGCGTCACTTAAGCGCCTTGAAGCGCAGGCGATGCGGCTTGGCGCCTTCCTCGCCCATGCGACGCTTCTTGTCTTCCTCGTACTCGCGGTAGTTGCCCTGGAAGAACTCGACGTGCGAGTCGCCTTCGAAGGCCAGGATGTGGGTCGCGATGCGATCCAGGAACCAGCGATCGTGCGAGATCACGAAGGTGTTGCCCGGGAATTCGAGCAGGGCATCTTCGAGCGCGCGCAGGGTTTCGATGTCGAGGTCGTTGGACGGTTCGTCCAGCAGCAGCACGTTGCCGCCCTGCAGCAGGGTCTTGGCCATGTGCAGACGGCCGCGTTCGCCGCCCGACAGCGAGCCGACCATCTTCTGCTGGTCCTGGCCCTTGAAGTTGAAGCGGCCGATGTAGGCGCGCGACTGGATCTCGATGCCGTTGATGTTGAGGATGTCGAGGCCGCCGGAGACTTCCTGGAACACGTTGTGGTTGCCGGTCAGGGCCTCGCGGCTCTGGTCGACATAGGCCAGCTTGACGGTCGGGCCGGTCTCGATGGTGCCCGAGTCCGGCAGTTCCTTGCCGATGATCATCTTGAACAGCGTCGACTTGCCGGCGCCGTTGGGGCCGATGATGCCGACGATCGCGCCCGGCGGCACGCTGAAGCTCAGGTCCTCGATCAGCAGGCGGTCGCCGAACTTCTTGTTGACGTTCTTGAACTCGATGACCTTGTTGCCCAGGCGCTCGCCCGGCGGAATGAAGATCTCGTTGGTTTCCTGGCGCTTCTGGTAATCGACCGACTGCAGCTCATCGATGCGCGCAAGACGGGCCTTGCCCTTGCTGCGGCCGCCCTTGGCGTTGCTGCGCGCCCACTCGAGCTCCTTCTGGATCGCCTTCTGGCGCGACTTTTCCTGGTTCTCTTCCTGCTTCAGGCGCTCGTCCTTCTGCACCAGCCAGTCGGTGTAGTTGCCCTTCCACGGAATGCCGCGGCCGCGGTCGAGCTCGAGGATCCACTCGGCGGCGTTGTCGAGGAAGTAGCGATCGTGGGTGACGGCCACCACGGTGCCGGTGTAGCGGGCCAGGAACTGCTCCAGCCATTCGACCGATTCGGCGTCGAGGTGGTTGGTGGGTTCGTCCAGCAGCAGCATGTCGGGCTTCTGCAGCAGCAGCTGGCACAGCGCGACGCGGCGCTTCTCGCCGCCCGACAGGTTGCCGACGATGGCTTCCCACGGCGGCAGGCGCAGCGCGTCGGCGGCGACTTCCAACTGGTTCTCCAGGGTGTGCGCATCGCCGGCGGCCAGGATCGACTCCAGGCGCTGTTGTTCGGCGGCCAGCTTGTCGAAGTCGGCGCCTTCCTCGGCGTAGGCGGCGTAGACCGCGTCCAGCGCGGCCTGGGCGTTGATGATCTCGCCCAGGCCGACTTCCACCGCCTGGCGCACGGTGTGGGCCGGATCCAGCTGCGGCTCCTGGGCCAGATAGCCGACCTTGATGCCGTTGGCCGGACGCGCTTCGCCGGTGAAGTCCTGGTCGACGCCGGCCATGATCTTCAGCACCGTCGACTTGCCGGCGCCGTTCAGACCGAGCAGGCCGATCTTGGCGCCCGGGAAGAACGACAGCGAGATGTCCTTGATGATCTGGCGCTTCGGCGGCACGGTCTTGCTGACGCCGTTCATGGTGTAGATGTATTGCATGCGGACTCCGAAGCATGGGCGCGCCGAGCCGGGCCGGGGATGGCCGGAGGGGCGAGGCGGGAAGCGGTAATTATCCCGCAGGCGCGGGCGGGGTTCCAGCGCGGGGCGGGGCGGTGGGGGATCCGATGGGGCGGCAGGCCCCGTCGGAGGCAGGCGGAGCGGGCGCCGAGGGGCCTGGCTTGCGCCGGGAGGCCTGTTTGCGTGGTCGCGGCTTACGCCGCTCCTATCCCAAGGCGGGGGTTAGAGCCAGATCACGAAGCCGATCGCCGCCAGCACCAGGGCGTATTTGAGAGCGTAATACAGGGGCTTGTTGCGCTCGCGCAGGCCCTTGGCCTTCAGGCGCAGGGCGTAGAAGTACTTGAACAGGCGGTTGATGCCGCCGGTCTTGTCGCCTTCCATGTTCGGCGAGGCGCCCGCGGCGATGAAATTCTTGGCCACGAAGCGGTTCAGGCCGCGCGCCCAGGCGAAGCGCATCGGCCGCTCGATATCGCAGAACAGGATGATGCGGTTGGCCTGCGAGCCGTTCTGGGCCCAATGGATGTAGGTCTCGTCGAACATGGTCCACTCGCCGTCGCGCCAGCTGTAGCGCTGGCCGTCGACGTCGATGAAGCAGGCGTCGTCGTTGGGCGTGTCCAGGCCCAGGTGCAGGCGCAGCGAGCCCGCGAAGGGGTCGCGGTGCGGGCGCAGCTCGCCGCCCGGGGGCAGCTCGGCGAACATCGCGGCCTTGACCGCCGGGATCTGGCGCAGCAGCTCGGTGGTGCGCGGGCACAGCTCGGCGGCCGAGGGGTGGGCCTCGTCGTACCACTTCAGATAGAAGCGCTTCCAGCCGCGGCGGAAGAACGAGTTGAAGCCGACGTCGTTGTAGCCGTCGGCGGCCTTGATGTGCTGCAGCTCGCGCAGGTGCAGGGCTTCCTCGCGGATTTCGCGCCAGCGCGCGCGCAGCGGCTCGAGTTCGGGGAAATGCCGGTCCGGCTCGATGTAGGGGCTGGTCGGCACCCGCGAGCAGGCGTACATCAGCACGTTGATCGGGGCCATGAAGGTCGAATGGTCCAGCAGCTGCCGCCCCAGACGGTGGCGTACCTTGCCGCGCAGGTGCACGTACACGGCGCTGGCCAGGAACAGGAAGACGAAGACCCATTTCACGGTCGGGACATCCAACAAAGCGGTGGGGTGGGGGTGCGGGAGCGGTTTCGGGCGCTCCGGGGCCTGCGGGCCCATCATGGCGGTTGGCCGCCATACGCCCCTAGGCTAACATTTCAAGTCTTACGTCAAGCCTGCTCGTAGGTTAACGCCGGCCTGGGCCTGACGCGGCGCACCCCTCTCCCCCCGTCCGTTTTACCCTCCGAGGCCGCGAATGTTCCCCAGCCAGACCCGTATTGCCGGATTCGACGACGAACTCGCCCAGGCCATCGCCGCCGAGGCGCGTCGCCAGGAAGACCACGTCGAACTGATCGCCTCGGAAAACTACGCCAGCCCGCGCGTGCTCGAAGCGCAGGGCAGCGTGCTCACCAACAAGTACGCCGAGGGCTACCCGGGCAAGCGCTATTACGGCGGCTGCGAGTACGTCGACATCGCCGAGCAACTGGCGATCGACCGGGTCAAGGAACTGTTCGGCGCCGACTACGCCAACGTCCAGCCGCATTCGGGCTCGCAGGCCAACCAGGCCGTCTACTTCGCCCTGCTCAACCCCGGCGACACCATCCTGGGCATGAGCTTGGCCCACGGCGGCCACCTCACCCACGGCGCCAAGGTCAACGCCAGCGGCAAACTGTTCAACGCCGTCCAGTACGGCGTCAACGACCAGGGCCTGATCGATTACGACGAAGTCGAGCGTCTAGCCCTGGAGCACAAGCCCAAGATGGTCGTGGCCGGTTTCTCCGCGTACTCGCAGGTGGTCGACTGGGCGCGCTTCCGCGCCATCGCCGACAAGATCGGCGCCTACCTGTTCGTGGACATGGCCCACGTCGCCGGCCTGATCGCCGCCGGCGTCTACCCCAGCCCGGTCCCGCATGCGCACGTGGTCACCTCGACCACCCACAAGACCCTGCGCGGCCCGCGCGGCGGCATCATCGTCGCCAAGGACGCCTCCGAGGACCTGGTCAAGAAGCTGCAGAGCATCGTGTTCCCGGGCATCCAGGGCGGTCCGCTGATGCACGTGATCGCGGCCAAGGCGGTCGCGTTCAAGGAAGCGCTGGAGCCGGAGTTCAAGGACTACCAGGCCCAGGTGGTCAAGAACGCGCAGGCGATGGCCAAGACCATCATCGCGCGCGGTTACAAGATCGTTTCCGGCGGCACCCAGAACCACCTGATGCTGGTCGACATGATCGGCAAGGGCATCACCGGCAAGGCCGCCGAGGAAGCGCTGGGCAAGGCCCACATCACGGTCAACAAGAACGCCGTGCCGAACGACCCGCAGAAGCCGTTCGTGACCTCGGGCCTGCGCATCGGCACCCCGGCCGTCACCACCCGCGGCTACAAGGAAGCCGACTGCGTGGCGCTGGCCGAGTGGATGTGCGACGTGCTCGACCACCCCACCGACGAGAAGGTCATCGCCGGCGTGCGCGAGAACGTGACCAAGCAGTGCGCGCAGTTCCCGGTGTATGGCTAAGGCCGGTTTCCGGCTGGCGATGGTCGGCTGGCTTGCATGCCTGAGCGTGCAAGCCGCCGAGGCGCCGCCGGCCGGGACAGAGCCGCCGCCGGCGATCGAGTACAGGACGCTGACGCCGGCCGAAGCCGCCGAAGCGACGATCGTCGAGATCAACGCGCCCACGCCGCCGCCGCTGCCTGACATGCGCGAAAGCATCGGGATGACGGAGACCTACTACATCCCGATGTGCGAGCTGTCCGCCGGAGCGGGGCCGTACCGAACGAACTGGCGCGAGATCTCGGACTTCCACGCGCGCAACCGCGTGCCGTGGTTGTCGGAAGCCAATCGCGGCAAGGCGCAAGCCGCCTACACGCAGGAAGGCAGCCGCGCGCCGGAGCCGAACAACCGCCCCGAGGCGGTGTATCCCGCCGCCGCCGGCGACAAGGTCGGCGAGGTGGTGGTCAAGGTCATTATCGACGCCAAGGGCCGCACCCGCGATGCGATGGTGATCTGCAGCAACGACCCGGTTTTCCACGCGCCCGCGTTGGCATTCGCGCGGAAAGTGAGCTACACGCCGGCCTTGAGCGATGGTCGGCCGGTGGCGGACTACGGCAACGTGAGCATGCGTTTTTATCCGGATGGGCCGCAGTACGGGTTTCGGCGGCATAAATGATCGCCTCCGCTACCGGCCGAAACGAAGCCATGAGCCCAATGGGCGTGTCGTCCGCACGAGCCTTGTTCAACGATGCGGCCCTGGCCGCAGTAAGATCGGCGACGTTCGTCCCCGCCACGTCTCGCGGCGTTGCCGTCGCCAGCGTGGAATCCGTCGAATACCGGTACCCGCGGTTCTGAGCGCATGAACGACGCGAAGGCCGATTCCCCGCTGCTGTCCAGCCAAGGCTAATCCTTTGCATTGCCCCTTCTGCCAGCACCAGGACACCCGCGTGATCGATTCGCGCGTGTCCGACGACGGCGCCACCATCCGCCGTCGCCGCGTCTGCGAGGCCTGCGGAGAGCGCTTCAGCACGCTCGAGACGATCGAGCTGAAACTGCCGATGATCATCAAGGGCGACGGCCGCCGCGAAGCCTTCGACGCGCGCAAGCTGCGCGTGGGCTTCGACCGTGCGCTGCAGAAGCGGCCGGTGTCGGAGGAGCAGATCGAAGCGGCGGTGCGCGCGGTCGTGCACCAGCTGCGCATGACCGCCGAGCGCGAACTGGCTTCGCGGCGGGTCGGCGAGTTCGTGATGGCCGAGCTGCGTAAGCTCGACCACGTCGGCTACGTGCGCTTCGCCTCGGTCTACCGCTCGTTCGAGGACGTGGCCGATTTCCGCGAGGAGCTCGATCGCCTGGAACGCGATATCCCGGGCGACGCGCAGTTGCCGTTGCTGGGCGAGGACGAACCGCGTCCGGATAAGAAGAAGCGCTGAACCGAGCGCGAGCCCCTGTCACGCGCCGAAAGGAGTTCGCGCATGTCGAACGCATTGAAATTTTCGCTGCTCGCCCTGAGCTTGCTCGCGGCCGGCGCCCAGGCCGCCGATCCGATCCAAGACCGCCAACGCGCGGCGTTGGCCGGGCACTACGTCCTGGAAGGCGTGGCCGATGCCGGCTCCGAACTGGAGCTCAGGCCCGACGGCCGCTTCGAGTGGAGCCTGAGCTACGGCCTGATGGTCGAGTCCGCCAGCGGCATCTGGAATGTGGGCGCGGATAGGGTGGTGCTGACCATGCAAGCGCCGGCCGAAGGCAAGCCGCTGTTCTCGCTCGATCAGGTGCTGCCGTGGAATCAGGACGCGCAGCGGCGCCTGGAAGAGTTTGCGCAGGAACAGCGCGACGCGATGGCCGAACGCGCATGCGGCTTCGCGCAGACCTACCGGCTCGGCCTGGCTCAGGCCGAAACCGAGGCCCTGGTGGCCCAGCCTGCGAACGATCCGGCCGACCCGGCGCATCGCGCCGCCGCCGAGGCGGCCCTGACGCCGGAGTTGGCTGCCCTGGAGCGGTCGCGCCTGGCGGTGGAGGCGGCGGCCGCCACGGCGATCAAGCGCAAGGCGGGATCCGCTGCTGCCTACGACCCCTTGCCGCCGCCGATGCCGTCGGCGACGGACGCGGCCGCGGCGGCCGCGGCCGCCGCGGCGAACGAGGCCAAGGCCATGCAGTCGCCCGGCCACGCGGCTCCCGTCGACGAGATGGAAGCCGCCGACCGCGCGGTGCGCGCCTACCTGCGGCAATACCAGCGCGTCGGCGAATTGCACGCGCTGGCCGGCCGCGCCCCGCCGCAGCTGCGCCAACCCCAATTCGATACGACGGGCTGTCTGCCGCCGTCCGCGGCCGCCAAGCCCAGCGGCTATGCGGTTGTCGTCGGCGATCCGCAGCGTGGCTACCGGGCCGAGGGCATCGGCGTCGAGTTCGTGTATTCCGATGGTCGCAGTGCGAGCGCCCAGACCAGTCCTGGCGGTTGGGCCCTGGCCTTGCAACGACCGGGTGCGCGTCTGCAACGCGTGGTCCTGCAGGCGCCCGATCGGCCAAGCGAAACCCTGGCGCTGGATGAGGGCCAGGGCCGGGTGTTCGCGATCCGCCTCGACACCGCGGCGGCGCGGCCGCCGTCTTTCGAGCAAATGATCCTGACCCAGGACGATGGCGATCTGATATCGCCGCAGATCCGCGGTCGCTATGTACGGCAGTGACTAGTACAGGAGCACGACGTGAATCCCGAGATCCCCGCGCGACACCGCGCCGAACCTTGCGCGCGTTTTGCGCGCTTGCCCCGTTGCGCGCGCCTGTGCACCCTGGTCGCCTGCCTGATCCCGGCCGCCTCCGCGGTGGCGGCCTGCAAGCCCGCCGACCCCGCGCTGGCGGCGCGCTACGCCTCGGTGGCCGAAGCGCCGGTGAGCCTGAGCTTGCACCAGGACGGCCGCTTCCGAATCTACGACCTGCCGGCGGCGGCGCCGACACCCGAGGTGACCGGCTGCTGGTCGCGCGACGGCGACCGCGTGATCTTCGCGCCGGGCGCGGATACCGGCGGCGAGGGCATCCGGCGCGTCCTGCCCGATCCGCTGACCCAGGCCGATCTGGACCCGGTGCGCGGCGACGGCATCGAGACGATCGCGCAGGCGGTGGACGCCGGTTTGCTGCCGGCCGGACGCGTGTGGGCGCACCAGGTGCGTAAGCCCGGCGAGCCGGTGCGGGTGAAGCTGTTCGACTCCAAGGTGGGCATCGCCGCGGGCGAGGCCAAGGTCGTGCTGCGTCTGGCCGGCGGCCAGGAACTCGACGCCAGCGCGGGGACGGGCGACGGCGAGTACGAGCTCGCGTCCTTGCCCGCCGACGCCGTGGTGACCGCCATCGGCGTACGTTTTTCGTACCCGCCCGAGCGCATGCGCTGGCTGACGACGACCGATTCGACCAAGCGCTTGTACCTGATCGATTTCGATGCGCTGGCCGTTGGCGCTCTTCCGGGCGGCCCCTTGACGCTGACCGTCCAAGCCGACGGCAGCCTGCGCGCGGATACGCCCGACCGCATCCATTTCAAACGCATGCCATGAGCGCGAGCTACGCCGAGGGAATCTCCACCGCATGACGCGCCATCGATCCTACCCGCGCGCCGCCGGCGCGATCGTGCTGGTGTGCGCCTGGATGCTCGCGCTACCTGCGGCCGCGGCCTGCGCGGCGGGCGACGCGGCGCTCGCGGGGCGTTATGCGGCGAGCGCGACGAAAGCGGCGCCGAGTCTGCAGTTGAACGCGGACGGCAGCTTCCGCCTGCGCGAGTTGCCGATGCCGGGCATGGACGTGACCGGCTGCTGGCAGCGCAGCGACGGCACGCTGGTGCTGGTGGAGCGCATGCTCGACAGCGAGGACGGAATCAAGCGCGCGCTACCGCCGCCCCTGACCGAGGCCGATCTGAACAAAGTGCGCGGCGACGGCATCGAAACCCTGCAGCAGGCGGTGGACGCGGGACTGTTGCCGATCGGCACCTGGTGGGCGCACCGGCCGCGTCGCGCTGGCGAGGCCGTTTGGGTCAAGGTGTACGAGCCGCGTATCGGTCTGGCGGTGGGCCAGGCCAAGGCGATGCTGCGTCTGGCCGACGGTCGGGTGATCGAGCAGACCTCGAAGGAGGGCGGCGACGGGGAGTTCGAGTTCGCGGCCTTGCCGGCCGATGCCGCGGTGAAAGCCGTCGGCGTACGCTTCCCCGAACAGCCCGACCGTCCACGCTGGCTGAACGTGGACGATGCGACCAAGCTGTTGTACCTGATCGAGTTCGACGCCAACGCCATCGGCGCCAGCGAGGGCGGCGCGATGACCCTGACCGTGCAGGCGGACCGCAGCCTGATCTCCGACTTTCCCGACGCCACCCATTTCAAGCGCGCCCCATGACGACCTCCTTCACCGCCTCCGATCACCTCCACATGGCCCGCGCGCTGCGCCTGGCCGAGCGCGGCGCCTACACCACCAAGCCCAATCCCATGGTCGGTTGCGTGATCGCGCACGGCGACGAGGTGGTGGGCGAGGGCTGGCACCAGCGCGCGGGCGAGGCGCACGCCGAAGTGCACGCCTTGAACGCGGCCGGCGAACGCGCGCGCGGCGCCACCGCCTACGTCACCCTCGAACCCTGCGCGCACACCGGTCGCACCGGCCCTTGCAGCCAAGCCCTGATCGCGGCCGGCGTCGCGCGCGTGGTCGCGGCGATGCGCGATCCCTTCCCGCAGGTCGACGGCGCCGGCTTCGCCCAACTGCAGGCGGCCGGCATCGAGGTGGCCAGCGGGCTGATGGAGACGCAGGCGCGCGCGCTCAATCGCGGTTTCCTGTCGCGTATCGAGCGCGGCCGGCCGTGGTTGCGGGTCAAGCTGGCGACCAGCATCGACGGCCGCAGCGCGCTGGCCAACGGCGAATCGAAATGGATCAGCGGCGACGCCTCGCGCCTGGACGTGCAGCGCTGGCGCGCGCGCGCGGGCGCGATCGTCACCGGCGCCGGCACCGTGCTGGCCGACGATCCCTCGCTGACCGTGCGCCTGGGCGACGACACCGCGTTCGTGGCGCCGCTGCGGGTGGTGCTGGATCCGGGCCTGGCCACGGTCGCGCGCGGGCGCGTGCGCGAGGGCGATGCGCCCACCTTGTACCTGCACGCGCCCGACGCCAAGCCGCCGCGCGAGCTCAGCGCCCAGCACGCCGCGGTCGCGGTGCGCGAAGGCCGTTTCGATCTGGACGCGGTGCTGCGCCTGCTGGCCGAGCGCGGCGTCAACGAAATCCAGCTCGAAGCCGGCGCGACCCTGGCCGGCGCCTTCCTCGCCGCCGGCCTGGTCGACGAAGTGCTGTTGTACGTGGCGCCGGTGTTGCTGGGCCAGAACGCGCGGCCCTTGTTCGACGGCCTGGACATCGAGGCCATGACCCAGAAGCTGCGTTTGCACATCGTCGAATCGCGCCGCATCGGCGAGGACGTGCGCCTGTTGCTGCGGCCGGAGACTACGGGCTGAGGGCGCGGTCATGAGCGGCACCGACTTCAAAGACCATTTCTCGGCGATCGCCGGCGCCTACGCGGCGGCGCGACCCGAGTACCCCGATGCCTTGTTCGACGTGCTGAGCGGCGTGGCGCCGGCGACCGCGCGGGTGTGGGAGCCGGGCTGCGGCAGCGGCCAGGCCACGCGCGGCCTGGCGGCGCGTTTCGCCTGGGTCCACGCCAGCGATCCCAGCGCGCAGCAGATCGCCCAGCACTGGGCCCAGACCGGCGACGCGCGCGTCGAGCTAGCGGTCGAGCCCGGCGAACGCACCGTGCTGGCCGACGCGAGCGTGCAGTTGGTCGCGGTCGCCCAGGCCCTGCATTGGTTCGACCGCGCGGCCTTCTTCCGCGAATGCGAGCGCGTGCTCGCGCCCGGCGGCGTGCTTGCGGCCTGGGGCTACGGCGACTTCCTGGCCCCGGAAGGCATGCTGGAGCCGGTCGCGGCGTTCCGCGCCCAGATCGAGGCCTACTGGCCGCCGGAGCGCGCCCAGGTCGACGCCGCCTATGCCGGTTACGACTGGCCGTTCCCCGCGCTGCCCGCGCCCAGCCTGTGGCTGGAGGCCGAATGGTCGCTGGCACGTTTCCTAGGTTATCTGGGCAGCATGTCGGCGACCGCGCGCTGCCGCGCCGACGGCGGCGACGACCCGGTCGCGCGGCATGCGCCGGCGCTGGCGGCGGCCTGGGGCGATGCGGGCGACCTGCGCACGCTGCAGTGGCCGCTGTTTTTGCATTTGCGGCGCAAGGCTTGACAGCAAATCCCCCCTAGCCCCCCTTTTTCAAAGGGGGGAACAGCGCTTGTCTTCCCCCTTTGAAAAAGGGGGATTGAGGGGGATTTGCTTTAGGCCGCGAACCCCCACCACCCCCAGAACACTGCATCCGGCCGGCCATCCCCACCCCCGGTGCTAGAATGCCCGCGCCGGTTTCCGGCACTACTACTTACGTAACGTCTTCAGGGCGGGGTGCGATTCCCCACCGGCGGTAGGCGCGGGGCCTAAGCTCCCCGCGCGAGCCCGCGAGCGCCTCCGGCCACGCCGGAGGGTCAGCAGATCCGGTCGGATGCCGGAGCCGACGGTCACAGTCCGGATGAAAGAAGACGGCTTTCGCATGGCGCGCGTCGCCGTGCGCTTGCCTCGTGCCTTGAGGCGTTTTTCGCTCACCATCATGCGGGAAACGTTTCATGTCCAAGCTCCACCTTAGCCGCCGCGCGCTCGCTGTCCAGGAGACGCGCTGATGTTCACCGGCATCATCGAAGGTGTCGGTGTGCTCGCCGATCGCCAAAGCCTGGGCGGAGACGTGCGCCTGCGCGTCGCCACCGGCAGCCTCGACTTCGCCGAACCCAAGCTGGGCGAAAGCATCGCGGTCAACGGCGTGTGCCTGACCGTGATTGCGTTCGGCAGCGACTGGTTCGACGCCGACGCCTCCACCGAAACCCTGGCCCTGACCACCCTGGGCGGCCTGCGCGACAACGCCATCCTCAATCTGGAACGTGCGATGCGGCCCAGCGATCGCCTCGGCGGACACTTGGTCAGCGGTCACGTCGACGGCGTCGGCCGCGTGCTCGACGTGCGCGAGGACGCGCGCGCGCAGCGCTGGCGTTTCGCCGCGCCCGCCGCGCTCACGCGCTACATCGCCAAGAAGGGCTCGATCTGCGTCGACGGCGTCAGCCTCACCGTCAACGAAACCGATGCGCAGGGCTTCGAGGTCGCGTTGATCCCGCACACCGTCGCCCACACCGCGTTCGCGCAGACCGCGGTCGGCGATGCGGTGAATCTGGAAATCGACCTGGTCGCCCGTTACGTCGAGCGCCTGCTGGGCCACGCACAGGAGACCGGCGCATGAGTTTCGCCAGCATTCCCGAACTGTTGGAAGAGATCCGTAACGGCCGCATGGTGGTGATCGTCGACGACGAGGACCGCGAGAACGAAGGCGACCTGATCATGGCCGCCGAACTGGTGCGTCCGTCCGACATCAACTTCATGGTCACCCACGCGCGCGGCCTGGTCTGCCTGTCGCTGATGCGCGAGCGCTGCCTGCAACTGGGCCTGGGCCCGATGGTGCGCGACAACACCTCCTCGCACCACACCAACTTCACCGTCAGCATCGAGGCCGCCGAGGGCGTCACCACCGGCATTTCCGCCTACGACCGCGCCCACACCGTGCGCACCGCGGTGCGTCCGGACGCCAAGCCCGCCGACCTCGCCCAGCCCGGCCACATCTTCCCGCTGATGTCGCAGCCCGGCGGCGTGCTCAATCGCGCCGGCCATACCGAAGCCGCCAGCGACCTGGCCATGCTCGCGGGTCTGGAGCCGGCCGGCGTGCTGGTGGAGATCCTCAACCCCGACGGCAGCATGGCGCGGCGGCCGCAGTTGGAGGCGTTCGCGGCCGAGCACGGGCTCAAGATCGGTTCGATCGAGGAGCTGATCCGCTACCGCCTGGCCACCGAGCACACCGTCGAGCGCGTCGACGAGCGCGAGATCGAGACCGAATACGGTCCGTTCCGTTTGATCAGCTACCGCGACCGCCTCAGCCATGCGCTGCATTTCGCGATGCTGCGCGGCCAGCCCGATCCGACCCTGCCGACCCTGGTGCGCGTGCACGTGCAGAACCCGCTGGCCGATGCGCTGCACTGGCGCCGCGCCGACTTCGGCCCCGCGGTCGGCGACGTGCTGGCCGCGATCGCGCGCGAGGAGCGCGGCGCGCTGGTGCTGCTGGGCGACGCCTCCGGCGCCGATGCGCTGCTGGCGCGGGTGCGCGAGCAGCCGGCCGCGCACGAGGCCGAACCGGTCGTCGCGCCCAGCCAGGGCCATACCCTGGCCGAATGGCGCCGCAACGGCGCCGGCGGCCAGATCCTGGCCGATCTCGGCCTGGCCCGTCTGCGCGTGCTCGGCACGCCCCGGCGCCAGGTCGGCCTGGCCGGCTTCGGGCTGGAGGTCGTCGAATACGTCGATCCGGCCGCGCTGGGCTGAGCCGCGGCGCCCGCGCATGCGTCCGTTCGCGGTCGCGTGCGCGCACCGCGGCGGTCGCGGCCGCCGATTCGTCGGCACTGGCCGCCCCAGCCGCTAAACTACCCCTTTCGTCCAGACGGTTCCCCCATGTCCCATTACGAAGGCGATCTGCGCAGCCCCGAAGGCGCGCGCTACGCCGTCATCGCCAGCCGCTGGAACCCGCGCATCACCGATACGCTGGTCGCCGGCGCGCGCCGTACCTTCGCCGAACACGGCGTCGCCGAGGACGCGATCGACGTGATCCGCGTGCCGGGCGCCTGGGAACTGCCGGTGGTGGCCGCGCGACTGGCCCGCGCCGGTTCGCACGCCGCGGTGGTCGCGCTGGGCTGCGTGGTGCGCGGCGATACCCGCCACTACGAACAGGTCGCCGACGGTTGTTCCGAAGGCCTGATGCGGGTATCGCTGGACTACGGCCTGCCGATCGCCAACGGCGTGCTGGCGGTGGAGCGTCACGAAGACGCCGAGGCCCGCGCTGGCGGCAGCCACGGCAACAAGGGCGAGGAGTGCGCATTGGCCGCATTGGAGATGGCCCACCTGCTCGCGCAGGCGCCGTTCGAGCAAGCATCACAGGAGCACAGCCGATGAACCGCCGCCGCCACGATGGCATCGATCCGGTCGCGCGTTCGCGCGCACGCCGCCGCGCGCTGCAGGCGGTCTACGCCTGGCAGTTGTCGGGCGCGCGCGTCGAGGACGTGATCGCCCAGTTCGCGCACGAACAGGCCCACGAAGTCGCCGACCTGATGTATTTCGAGGATCTGGTGCGCGGCGTCGACAAGTACCAGGAAGAACTGGACGTCGCGCTGGCGCCGTTCCTGGACCGCGACATCGAGCAGGTCGATCCGATCGAGCGCGCGGTGCTGCGCATCGCCGCCTACGAGCTGCGCCGCCGCCCGGACGTGCCGTATCGCGTGGTCCTCAACGAGGCCATCGAAACCGTGAAGCGTTTCGGTGCCGAGCACGGGCACACCTACGTCAACGGCGTGCTCGATCATGCCGCCGCCGATTGGCGCCCGGTGGAAACGCAGGCGCCGCGCACCAAATAAGCGCGACCTGCCGCGATGGCCGAATTCGACCTGATCGCGCGCATCCGCCAGCGCGTGGCCGCGCGCGACGACGTCGTGCTCGGCATCGGCGACGATGCGGCGGTGCTGCGCGTGCCGGCCGGGCGCGAGGTGGTGGTGGCGATGGACACGCTCAACAGCGGCGTGCATTTCCCCGACGAGACCGCGCCGGCCGATATCGGCTGGAAAGCCTTGGCCGTGAATCTGTCGGACCTGGCCGCGATGGCGGCCGAGCCGGCCTGGTGCACCTTGTCGCTGTCCCTGCCGCAGGCCGACGCGGGCTGGTTGGACGGGTTCCTCGACGGTTTTCTCGGCCTGGCCGCGCAGCACCGTGTGGCCCTGGTAGGCGGCGACACCACCCGCGGCCCGTTGTCGGTGTGCGTGACCGTGCACGGGCTGGTCGAACCGGGCCGCGCGCTGCGCCGCGATGGCGCGCGCGTGGGCGACACGGTATGGGTCAGCGGCAGCCTGGGCGATGCCGCGGGCGCTCTGGCGCAGTGGCGCGCGGGCGCGGCGATGGACGCCTTCCTGCGCGAGCGCCTGAACCGGCCGACGCCGCGCTTGGCCTTACTGCCCGCGTTGCGGCATGCGCACGCGGGCATCGACGTGTCGGACGGTTTGTTGGCCGATCTGGGGCATGTGTGCGCGGCCAGCGGTGTGGGGGCGCAAGTCGATCTGCCTGCGCTGCCCGCTACGGAAGCCTTGCGCGCGTGCTTCGACGACGCGACGCGGTATCGGCTGCAGGCCACAGGCGGCGACGATTACGAGCTGTGCTTCACCGCGCCGCAGGGCGCGCGCGAGGCGATCCTGCGCGACGCGACCGACGCCGGCGTGGCGGTTACCGCGATCGGCCGCGTGGTGGCGGGCACGGGCGTGTCGGCGTTCGATGCCGAGGGTTCGCCTTGGCAGAACGCGCGCACGGGGTACGACCACTTTGCCGCGTAGGCGGTCGAGGTTCGCATCGCGCATCGTCGCAACGCGCCTGCGCGCGCTTGCGCGACGATGCGGTTCGCCTGCGGCTCACCGCATCCTACGGCTCTGGCAACCGCGATGCCGTCGCTCTTCCTCCCCCTTTGAAAAAGGGGGATTGAGGGGGATTTGCTTTCGCGCGATGAAAATCAGTCGCGCACGGTCCGATACGCTCGCTACGAGCGGCTCCACCGAACCCTCAATCGATGCCGATGGTTCGCCTTGGTAGGACGCGCGCACGGGGTACGAGCACTTCGCCGCGTAGGCGGTCGAGGTTCCCATCGCGCATCGTCGCAACGCACCTGCGCGCGCTTGCGCGACGATGCGGTTCGCCTGCGGCTCACCGCATCCTACGGCTCTGGCAACCGCGAGGCCGTCGCTCTTCCTCCCCCTTTGAAAAAGGGGGATTGAGGGGGATTTGCTTTTGCGCGATGAAGATCAGTCGCGCACGGTCCGATACGCTCGCTACGAGCGGCGCTCCAACGCCCCCTTAATCCGGCAACAACTTCCCCGGATTGAGTATCCCCTGCGGATCGAACACCGCCTTGATCTGGCGCATCAGCGCCAAGGTCGGTGCGTCGATCGCCTGCGTCATGAAGTCGCGCTTGGCCAGGCCGATGCCGTGCTCGCCCGAGAGCGTGCCGCCCAAGGCCAGCGCCAGGCCGAACACCCGCGCCATCGCCGCGTTAGCGCGCGCGCTTTGGTCGGCATCGGCGGGGTCGTAGAGCAGGTTCACGTGCAGATTGCCGTTGCCGGCATGGCCGAAGCAGACGATGGGCAGAGCGAACTCGCGCGCCAAGGCCTGCACGCCATCGACCAGTTCCGGTATGCGCGAGACCGGCACCACCACGTCTTCGTTGATCTTGCCCGGCGCCAGCGTGCGCAGCGCCGGCGACAGCGCCTTGCGCGCGGCCCAGAGCTTTTCGCGCGCGGCCTCGTCGGCCGCGTCGTCCAGCGCCAGCAGGCCTTCGCCGGCGGCCGCGCGTTTCAGCGCTTCGATCGCCTGCGGCAAGGTGTCCGCATCGCCGTCGGCCTCGACCATCAGCAGCGCGCCGGCCTCGTGCGGCAGATCCGCGCCACCGACGTCGCGCGCGAGGCGCAAGGCGTCGCCGTCCATGAACTCCAGCATCGAGGGCGTCACCGGCTGCGCCATCAGGCGCGCCACCGCCAGCGCCGCCGACGAAACGTCGCGGTAGATCGCGCGCAGCGCGCGCCGCTGCGGCGCCGACGGCGTGAGCCGCAGGCTGGCCTCGACGATCAGCGCCAGTGTGCCCTCGCTGCCGACCAACAAGCGATGCAGGTCGTAGCCGGTCGAACCCTTGGTGGTCGCGGTGCCGCAGACGATGAGGTCGCCCGCGCCGGTGACCGCGGTGATCGCGAGCACGTTGTCGCGACTGGCGCCGTATTTGACCGCGCGCGGGCCGCCCGCGTTGCAGGCCAGATTGCCGCCGACGGTGCTGAAGGCGGCGCTGGTCGGATCCGGCGGCCAGAACAGGCCGTGCGGCTTGAGCGCGGTTTGCAGCTCGCCGTTGAGCACGCCGGGTTCGACCACCGCGCAGCGGTCGCCGGGGCGGATCGCGAGGATGCGGTTCATGCGCTCGAACGAGACCACCACGCCCGCCGCGACCGGCACCGAGGCGCCGGTGGTATTGGTGCCGCGCCCGCGCGCGACCACCGGCACGCGGTGCGCGCGACAAGCGCGTACCAGCGCCTGCACCTGCTCGCGCGTGCGCGGCAGCGCGACCGCGTCGGGCAGCGCCTCGCGGCGCGAATTGTCGTAGGCGTAGGCCAGTCGCTCGCCGGGGTCGGTGAGCCAGCCGTCGCCGAGCAGCTCGGCCAGCGTGCGCGCCAGCTCGACCGGCAGCGCGCTCATGGGCGCGTACCCGCGTTCCGGCGCGCCAGCCAGGCCAGCGGCGCCGCCAGCAGCAGGGTCGGCAGCCACACCCATTGGATCTCCGACCACAGCACATGCACACCGCGCAGACTGAAGAAACCGGCGCCGATCGGCGAGACCTCGATCGGCCGCCACGGCGCGAAGAGGCGCGCATCCGACCACGGCCACCATAGGGCGACGCCGAGCCCGCCGTCGGTGAACGCGTCCAGCAAGGGATGCGAAGCCACGCACAGCGCCAGCCACAGCGCCGCCCACAGCGGCGGACTGCGCAGCCAGCGGCTAACGAGCGCGCCCAGCGCGCCGACGGCGGCGGCGAACGCGAAGGAGTGGCTGGCGCCGCGATGGCCGAAATCGTCGGCGTAGGCGATGCCCAGCTTGAACGCGACCACGTCGGCGTCGGGCAGCATCGCCGCGATCGCACCGGCCACCAGCAAACGCCGGTCGACCCGGCGCGGGCCCAGGGCCCAGCCCAGCGCTAGCGGTACCACGGCATGGCTGATGACGGTGGGCATGCGGTGTCAGATCTCGTCGGCGCGGAAGGCGTCGCGCAGCCAGTGCAGGCGCGGGGCGGTGGGATCGCCGTCGGCTTCGATCACGTCGAAGCGGCAGGGCGCGTTGCGGTAGGCGCGGTGCGCGACGAGGAAGGCCTGCGCGGCCTGGACCAGGCGCCGGCGTTTGCCGATATCGACCGAGGCCGCGCCGCCGCCGAAGGCCGCGCTGCGGCGGTAACGCACCTCGACGAACACCACGCAGTCCTCGCGCGCGGCAGGGTCCAGCATCACCAGGTCCAGCTCGCCGAACCGGAAGCTGGCGTTGGCGGCGATATCGCGCAGGCCCTGTTCCAGCAAGTACGCGCGCGCGGCGGCCTCGACCGCCGCGCCGCGGCTGCGTCGGTCCGTCGGCGCGGCCATGCGGGCTGGCTTACTGGCGCGCCACGTCGCTCAGCGAAACCGCGACGCCGCTGCTGAAGGTCGACCACGCCGGCGTGCGCATCACGTTGCCGAAGCCGTCGATGCGCAGGGTGCCGGTGGCGCCGGTGATCTGACCGTCGGTGGCGGTCGCCATGCGTTCCAGATAGGCCGACAACAGCCAGGCGTCGTAGCCGAACGCGAACAGGCGCGCGGCCGGCCCGCGCGCGGTCGGCAGGGTCTGGCCGGCGGACGCCGCCGCCGGCAGGCCGCGCACGCCGCGGGTGGTCCAGGCTTCGGAGGGGAACACGATGCCGTCGAGCACGCGGTCCTGTTCCGGCTTGCCGGTGCCCGACAGCACATAGGAGGTCGCCACGCGCGGCTTGCCGCCCAGGCCGGCCAGGGCCAGCTTGGGCATCAGCGTGCGCGCCGAGGCGCCCTTGACCGCAAGGAAGATCGCATCGACGCCGCCTTCTTTATTGGCGAACGGTGCGAAGTCGGCGGTGCCTTCGCCGACCACGTCGCTGATCGCGGCGCCGCGCTCGTTCAGGCGTGCGCGCAGCGCGGCCACCGCGCGGTTCTGACCGTCGTCGCCGCCGCCGACCACCAGCACGCGGCGCGCACCGCGGCCGAGCAGGTAGTCGGCCGCCGCGATGCCTTCGTCTTCCGGCGACAGCGAGAAGCTGGCATTGCCGGACGGCGGCGCGACGCTACCGCGGTTGAGCGCGAGCACCGGCAAAGGCAGCGCGCCCTTACCGAACAGCGCGCTGACCTCGTCGCGGCCGAGCGGGCCGACCACGAAATCGTTGCCCTCGGCGGCGGCCTTGTCGTAGGCGGCCAAGGTGCCGCCGGCGGTGCCGAGGGTGTCGTAGAACACCACGTCCGGACGTCGGCGGTTCTCGCCGTAGTAGCCGGCGAGGAAGCCGTCGCGCACCGGCGAGGCGGCGGTGGCCAGGCCGCCGGACAGCGGCAGCAGCACCGCGATCTTGTTCGGCGGGCGGTAGCCATCGCTGTCGGCCGGCGGGCGGCTGGGATCGAGGCGCAAATTGCGGTCGAACGGGCGCGGCAGCGGCAGGCCGCGGCGCAGCAGGGCACGGCCTGCGTAGTTGTAGAGCGGGTCGCCGGCCGGCAGCGCCGCGGCTTCGCGGGCCAGGCTGTCGTTGTCGAGCTGATTGAGCAGGCGCTCGATCTGGCTGTCGTTCTCGCTGCGCGCCGCGCCGCTGAGGGCGGCGCCGTTGCGCGCCAGCTCGGCGGCCTGCATCACCAACGGATGGCCGGCGGTCCGCGCCGGCGCCGGGCCCGTTTGGGTGGCTACCGTGCCGCAGCCCGCCAGCGCGAGGCCCAGCGCCAGAGCGGCCAAGGCGAACCGCGCGCCGCGCCAGCCGACCCGGCCGGCAGCGGTAGGCGTGAGGGGGGATCCTGCGATCTCGAGCTGAAGGCGCATCGGCTTGCTTCCCGCCGCGACGCGGCGTTCCTTGGGGGACCGGTTAGGATTCTACCCGGCCCCGACACGGAAGCACGATGCACAGCCCCGGCACCCTTCACATCGTTGCGACCCCGATCGGCAACCTAGGCGACCTGTCGCCGCGCGCGCTGGAGACCCTGCGCGGAGTGGCCGCGATCTGCGCCGAGGACACCCGCCACACCCGTCAGCTGCTGTCCCACTTCGGCCTGGAGCGGCCGCTGCTGGCCCTGCACCAGCACAACGAGGACGCCCAGGCCGCGCAACTGATCGCGCGCCTGCAGGCCGGCGACTCGCTGGCGCTGGTGTCCGACGCCGGCACGCCCCTGGTCAGCGATCCCGGTTTCCGCCTGGTGCGCGCCGCGCGCGCGGCCGGCATCCGGGTCTCGCCGGTGCCCGGCGCCTGCGCCGCGATCGCCGCGCTCAGCGTGGCCGGGTTGGCCTCGGACCGGTTCGCGTTCGAAGGCTTCCTGCCGGCCAAGGCGTCCGCGCGCCGCGAGCGCCTGAGCCGGCTGGCGGCCGAACCGCGCACCTTGCTGTTCTACGAATCCGCGCATCGCATCGAAGAAGCCTTGGCCGACATGGCCGCCGCGTTCGGCGACGAGCGCCCGGCGGTGCTCGCGCGCGAGCTGACCAAACTGTTCGAGACCGTGCTCGACGGCAGCCTGGCGCAATTGCGCGAACGCGTCGCCGCCGATCCGAACCAGCGCAAGGGCGAGTTCGTGGTGATGATCGAAGGCGCTGGCGAAGACGCCGATGCGCAGATCGTCGAAGGGCGGCGGCTGTATGCGAAGCTGACCGAATACTTGAAGCCGTCGCAGGCCGCCAAAGTGGCGGCAGAGCTCAGCGGAGCATCGCGCAAGATGCTATACGGCGGCGATTGAGCGATCGGCGGGCGGTCTCGCAGTACCGCGCCCTGTATGCGGCGCGACCTTGCATTCGAGCTGCCGACGAGTTGCGCCGATGCTGGCCGCAGCGAAGGCTTGTTCGCTTTCGCGGGCGGCTAATCCGCTTGCGTCGGGCGCGGGTGCAGCAGCGCGGCGACCAATCGACCCATCAGTTGCGGGCCGGCTAGTACCTGGAAGCTCCAGATGTCTTCGGACACGAAGATCGGCAGGCCGTTGAGCAGGATCACCCGCTCGCCGCCGTCGATACCGTACATCTGCTCCAGGTCGGTTTCGGTTTCGCGGATCGAGCGATACGCCGGCCAGAAGGCGTCACGCAAACGCTGTTCGGTCCAGTCGGGCAGGCGCTGGGCCAGGTCCTGGGCGCCGATCAGGCCGTGACGGCGCAACATGCCCAACGGATACAGCGGGTAATGGTCTTCCGGGTCGTCGCTATGCATGGGTTCCAGCCGATCCTTACCTGAGCGCGCGCTTTGTGCGTTTTCGCCAATTTAGCCCCGCCGCGTCGGCGCGGCGTCCCACGTGCGACAATACGCGCGGCGGAGTCGGCCAGGCAGTCGCGTCATCGGATCGCAAGATCGGGTGCCGAGGAAAGTCCGGGCTCCACAGGGCACGGTGCCAGGTAACGCCTGGGCGGCGCGAGCCGACGGAAAGTGCAACAGAGAGCAAACCGCCGAACGGCGTCGCAAGACGCGCGTGGTAAGGGTGAAACGGTGCGGTAAGAGCGCACCGCGAGTCCGGTAACGGACCGGCACGGCAAACCCCACCGGGAGCAAGGCCAAATAGGGAGACTATGCCGCGGCCCGCGGTGTCTCCGGGTAGGCTGCTTGAGCGTAACGGCGACGTTGCGCCTAGAGGAATGACTGCTCACGACAGAACCCGGCTTATGGCCGGCTCCGCCGCTTTTTTAGACGCCAGTGGCGTCTAAAAAAGCCCCAAAGTTTTCGTAGAAAACTTTGGGCCCCAGGCCTCTTCTTCCAATCCCCGCCGCTTCGCGGCGCCCCCTTACTAAGGGGGGCATTTCGTGCTGCGCACGAAATCCCTAACTTGCTGCGCAAGTTCGGGCCCCGCTATGTGCCTCCAATCCCCGCGGCTGTCGCCGCGCCCCCTTACTAAGGGGGCTCTCCATATCGAGCGGCGTCGCTGTGGTCGCTTCCTGTGGGAGCGGCGTGAGCCGCGATGTATTTCGTGCTGCGCACGAAATCCCAAACTTGCTGCGCAAGCTCGGGCCCCGCTATGTGCTTCCGATCCCTGCCGCTTCGCGGCGCCCCCTTACTATGGGGGGAGCATTTCGTGCTGCGCACGAAATCCCAAACTTGCTGCGCAAGTTCGGGCCCCGCTATGTGCCTCCAATCCCCGCGGCTGTCGCCGCGCCCCCATACTAAGGGGGCTCTCCACGTTGTGGCGATGGCGGGGGCATTTGTACGTTTTATGGCTTGCGATTTTGCTCCCTCTCCCGTTTACGGGAGAGGGTTGGGGTGAGGGCACGCGGGGCATCGGGTTCGCGCCGAAATTCTCGTTTCGCGCGCTCTTTGTTTCGCGCATGCGCAGCGAAAAATCGGCATGCGGATTACTTCGCCAAACCGATCTGCTTCATGAAGGCCTGGTTGTCCCAGAACAGCCCCTTGCTATCGAGCCGCGACGCCGTAGGCGGCAATGAGCTGCGCTTGCCTTATTCGTCCTCGCGGACGTGCAACTGCGCGATGGCCGAGTCCTTGAGGGTTCCGGGTTCCTTCTTAATCCTCCCGGCCTCCAGCGACATCATTGCGTAGATGATCGGGCCAACGGCGCGCCTGTCGGCGTTGCCCGGCGCACCCACGTACCGGAACAGTCGCGGCTTCTTGTTCGGATTGTTGGGCACCCACACGCCGCCCTGCGTCTGGATGACTTGTCCGTCGCCGAGGAAGTTGACCAGCCGGAAGCAACCCTCGGGGCCGATGAAATAATCGCCGGACGAATCCCGGTGCGCGACGCGGTAGGTGCATGCGCCCAGCGTGATGTTGGACGGCTGCCCTTTGTCGGTGAAGTAGTCCTGGGCGACGACGTCCTGCTCCAGGGTGAAGTAGCGCTTCGCGGCCTCGGCCGGCGCGGGCTTCGGTGGGCGGGCGTGACCGACGCCGAGGCTCGCGCATAAGACGATCAGAAGCAGCATCCATTTCATGTAGCGATCCCCAGCACCTGCGCCGACAGCGCCGTGAGCTTAGTAGCGCGCCCCGAGATTGTCGCGGGCGTGGCCGCGTGCCCCTAATCAGGATTCTGGCGCGGCGCGCTGGCGTTGGCAGGTCGGCCCCGGATCGCCCGGCTCATCGTCCCAATTTGAGTGTTGCGGCGCAGCAGGCTGGCTGCCGGGCGGCCGCAGATTGCGACGGCGGTCAAACTAATCGCCAGAATCTCAAAATATGAGACGAAACAAAGGTTAGTGGATAAGTCTTGAATAAAACTCTGAAGATTGCCGCAAGCCATTGATGCGCCTAGCGAAATTCCGTCTCAAAAGTTGTTGACAACCTTGTGCGCAGTGCTAAGGTGGGCATCCGAGGGAAAACCGGGTTTTTTGTGGTTTTTTCGGAGGCCTTGGCCGCCGGTTGGCGGCCAGTACGCAGGTGATCCGTCGCGAGGCGGACCTAACCAGGCGACCCATCCGGTAGAGAGGGGCGCCGCACAAGGTGGGCAATGTTCCAGGGCGAAACCGCCATCACGATCGACGACAAGGGCCGGCTAGCGGTGCCCACCGCTTACCGGGACCTTGTCGCGCGCGATTGCGGCAACCGTCTGGTCATCACCTACAACCCGTTCGAGGCCGGCAGCCTCTATCTCTATCCGCTGGCGATCTGGGAGCGCGTGCGCGACCAGGTCAACGCCCTGCCCAAGGCCAAGAAGGTCAACCGCAACATCCAGCTCAAGCTGGTCGGCGCGGCCTCCTTTGTCGAGCTCGACGGCAACGGCCGCATCACCGTGCCGGCCAGCCATCGCGCCGCCGTGGGCATAGAGAAGAAGGCCGTGCTGCTGGGCATGGGCGACAAATTCGAGTTGTGGAGCGAGCAGGCGCATCACGCCCAGATCCGTCAGACCATTACCGACGACGATCTGAGCGACGAGCTGCTCGACCTGCAGCTGTGACGGGCGGTGGCATGGAGCGCCCGGGTGCGCGGTCCGGCCACCTCCCCGTGATGTATCGGCAGGTCCTGGACGGCTTGCGCATCGACGGGAGTGGGACGTACCTGGATGGCACGTTCGGCCGTGGCGGTCATGCGCGCGGCGTACTCGATCAACTCGGCGCCGGAGGCCGGCTGCTGCTGATGGACAAGGATCCCGAAGCGATCGCCGTCGCCGAACGCGAGTTCGGCGCCGATCCGCGCGTGGCGATCTTCCGCGGCAGCTTCGCCCAGCTCGCGCATTGGGATGCGGCCGAGTCCGGTCTGGACGGCGTGCTGCTGGACCTGGGCGTGTCCTCGCCGCAGTTGGACGTGGCCGAGCGCGGTTTCAGCTTCGGCAAGGACGGTCCGCTGGACATGCGCATGGACCCCGACAGCGGTGAGAGCGCGGCCCAGTGGCTGGCGCGCGCGGACGATCGCGAGATCGCCGATGTGCTGTGGACCTACGGCGAAGAGCGCCAGAGCCGGCGCATCGCGCGCGCGATCGTCGCCCGTCGCGGCGAGCAGCCGCTGACCCGCACCGCCCAGCTGGCCGACCTGATCGCCTCGGTGGTGCCGCGCGGCGGCGACAAGATCCATCCGGCCACGCGTAGCTTCCAGGCCATCCGCATCCACATCAATCGCGAGCTGGCCGATCTGGAGACCGGGTTGGACGGCGCGTTGGCGCGGCTCAAGCCCGGCGGCCGCCTGGCGGTGATCAGCTTCCATTCGCTGGAGGACCGCATCGTCAAGCAGTTCATCCTGCGCCACAGCAAGGCCCCGCCGGCCAACCGGCGCATGCCGATCGAGATCGCGTTCACGCCGACCCTGCTGGCGGTTGGCGGCGCCCAGAAGGCGCTGGACGAAGAAACCGCCGACAACCCGCGCGCGCGCAGCGCGGTGCTGCGCGTGGCCGAGAAGCTGGGAGAGCGGGAAATCGGGAATCGGGAATCGGGAATCGGCACGGCGAAAGCCCAAGCCGCTGACGATGTGCCCGGGGCCTTGCTTGTCCGATTCCCGATTCCCGATTCCCGACTCCCGGCGCCACCGGCGGGAGGCGCCCAGTGATGCGCCTGCTCGTGACCGTGCTGGTGGTGGCCAACGTGGCCTCGGCCCTGGCCGTGGTCTATGCGCGCCATCAGCACCGCCAGTACTTCGTCCAGATCAACAAGCTCGACCGCGAGCGCGACGAGCTCAACATCGAATTCGGCCGCCTGCAGCTGGAGCAGGCGACCTGGGCCGAGAGCAATCGCATCGATCAGGTCGCGCGCGATCGCCTGGGCATGAAGTTCCCGGAAGGCGTCGAAACCGTGGTGATCAAGCCATGAGCGGCCGGCGCGACGACCACCGCAGCGGCCCGCTGGACCGCCTGCTGGGCGAGCGCGGCAAGCGCCAGGGCCCGTATTCGCGCGGCCCTTCGGATCGCGGCGCGGGCAAGCCGCGCGGGCGCGCGCGCTTCGACCTGCGCAATCGCCTGCTGATCGTCGGCGGCACTCTGGGCCTGTGCGCGCTGGCGCTGGTCGGGCGCGCGTTCTATCTGCAGGTGATCGGCAACGATTTCTACCGCCAGCAGGGCGACGCGCGCGCGCTACGCGAGATTCCGATCCCGACCTCGCGCGGCATGATCACCGACCGCAACGGCGAGCCGCTGGCGGTGTCGACGCCGGTCGAGTCGATCTGGGGCAATCCCAAGGAACTGTTGAAGAACCCGGCGCGCCTGCCGGAGCTGGCGGCGGCGCTGGGCGTGCCCACCGATTACCTGACCCGCAAGCTCAGCCAGCGTTCGGGCAAGGAGTTCTTGTACCTCAAGCGCCGGATCAATCCGGACGAGGCCCACCGCATCCTCGCGCGCAAGATCCCGGGCGTGTTCTCGCAGCGCGAGTTCCGTCGCTTCTACCCGCAGGGCGAAGCGATGGCGCACGTGCTGGGCTTCACCAATATCGACGACCGCGGCCAGGAAGGGCTGGAGCTGGCCTTCGACGACTGGTTGCGCGGCAAGCCGGGCGCCAAGCGCGTGATCCGCGACGGCGCCGGCCGCATCATCGAGAACGTCGATCTGGTCAAGTCGGCCGAGCCCGGCCACGACCTGACCCTGACCATCGACCGTCGCATCCAGTACCTGACCTACCGCGAACTGCGCCGCGCCCTGCTCGAGACCGGCGCCAGCAGCGGTTCGGCGGTGGTGCTGGACGTCGACACCGGCGAGGTCTTGGCGATGGCCAACCTGCCGACCTACAACCCGAACCTGCTCGGTTCCGGCAACCCCGACACCCATCGCAACCGCGCGGTCACCGACGTGGTCGAACCGGGTTCGACCATGAAGCCGATCACCATCGCGGCGGCCCTGCAGTCGGGCCGGGTCACCCCCAACACCATCGTCGATACCCGCCCGGGCTCGATGCCCAACGGCCGTTACCGCATCAACGACACGCACAACTACGGCGTGCTGACGGTTACCGGCGTGATCACCAAGAGCTCCAACGTCGGCGCCGCCAAGCTCGCGCTGCCGTTGCCGAACGACTACTACTATCAGTTCGTGAAGGGCTTCGGTTACGGCCGCAAGCCCGAAAGCGGCTTCCCGGGCGAATCCTCTGGCGTGCTGATGCCGCCGGACCGCTGGAGCGGCACCACCAAGGCGACCATGTCCTACGGCTACGGCCTGTCGGCGACGCCTCTGCAGATCGCGATGGCCTACGCAGCGATGGCCAACGGCGGCAAGCTGATCGCGCCGACCTTCGTGCGCGGCCAGCGCAACGAGCCGCAGCAGGCGATGGATCCGAAGGTCTCGGCTGAGGTCATGCGCATGATGCAGACCGTGACCGAGCCCGGCGGCACCGCCAAGGCCGCGGCGATCCTGGGCTACCACGTCGCCGGCAAGACCGGCACCGCGCGCAAATTCAGCGGCACCGGCGGTTATTCCAACAAGTACATCTCGCTGTTCGCCGGCGTGGTGCCGGTCAAGCGTCCGCGTTTCGCCATGACCGTGGTCATCAGCGAGCCGGATCCGTCGATGCGCGGCTATTACGGCGGCTCGGTGTCCGGCCCGGTGTTCCGCAACGTCATGGACGGCGCCCTGCGCCTGATGGACGTGGCGCCCGACGACATCGACACCTGGCTGGCTGCGCAGTCGGCAGCCGAAGCCAAGCGGCTCAAGGCCAACGGCGGCAAGCCCAGCGGCCCGGTGCTGCCGATCGACGCCGAAAGCGTGAGCGAGAACATCGAAGAATTGCCCGCCGATCTGCCGCCGGTGGCGGCGGGCGCGGTCGCGCCGCTCGGAGCCGGGCGATGAACGCCGCGCGCCGCGCCATGCCGCTGACCGAACTGCTGCCCGACGTGGCGGCGGTGCCGGCCGGCCTGAGCATCACCGGGCTCACCCTGGACAGCCGCGCGGTGCGCGCGGGCGATGCCTTCGTCGCGATCGCCGGCTTCGGCGCGCACGGGCTTAAGTTCGTCGCCCAGGCGCGTGCCGCCGGCGCCAGCGCGATCCTGTTCGAGCCGCCCGCGCCGCAAGACCTGCCGGCGCCCGACGACGCCATCGCCGTGCCGGGCTTGCGCGCGCGCCTGGGCGAGATGGGCGACCAATTCCATGGCCGCGCCAGCGCCGCGATGAGCATGGTCGGGGTGACCGGCACCAACGGCAAAACTTCGACCGTGCAGTTGCTGGCGCAGGCCTGGAATCTGCGCGGCCTGCGTTGCGGCACCATCGGCACGCTCGGCGCCGGGCTTTACGGCCAGATCGTGCCGACCGGCTTCACCACTCCGCTGGTGCTGCAGCTGCACGAGCTGCTGGCCGACATGCACGATGCCGGCGCCCAGGCGGTGGCGATGGAAGTCAGCTCGCACGCGCTCGATCAGGGTCGCGTCGACGGCGTGCATTTCGATGTCGGCGTGTTCACCAATCTCACCCGCGACCACCTCGACTACCACGGCGATATGGCCAGCTACGGCGCGGCCAAGGCGCGGCTGTTCGCGTGGCCGGGTCTGAAGGCGGGCGCGATCAACCTGGACGACGAGTTCGGGCGCACGCTGCACGCGGGACTGTCCGCGAGCGTGCGTGCGATCGGCCTGAGCTCGCGCGGCGCCGACGGCGCCGACCTGCGCGCCGAGCGCCTGAGCCTGGACAACCGCGGCATCGGCTTCGACCTGGTGGTCGACGGCCAGGTGCACGCGGTGGCCTCGCCACTGCTGGGCCGTTTCAATGTCGACAACCTGCTGGCGGTCGCGGGCGCACTGTACGCGCTGGGCGATGCGCCCGCGCAGATCGCCGCGACGCTGTCGCAGCTGCAGCCGATCCACGGCCGCATGAACCGCCTCGGCGGCGACGGCCGCCCGCTGGTGGTGATCGACTACGCGCACACGCCCGACGCGCTGGATCAGGCCCTGAGCTCGCTGCGCGGTCACGCGCGCGCGCGCCTGATCTGCGTATTCGGCTGCGGCGGCGAACGCGACCGCGGCAAGCGCCCGCAGATGGCCGCGATCGCCGAGGCGCGCGCGGACACGGTCGTGGTCACCGACGACAACCCGCGCGGCGAGAACGGCGACGCCATCGTCGCCGACATCGTCGCCGGCTTCGCCCATCCCGAACGCGCGATCGTGCTGCGCGACCGCGCCGCCGCGATCGCCCGCGCGATCGCCGATGCCGGCGCCGACGACATCGTGCTGGTGGCCGGCAAGGGCCACGAGCCCTATCAGGAAATCGACGGTGTGAAGCACGCCTTCGACGACACCGACGTCGCGCGCGCGGCGCTGGAGGCGCGAGCATGAAGTCGCTGCGCCTGTCCGAGATCGCACGCATGACCGGCGGTCGCCTGCACGGCGAGGATGCCTCGGTCGCGTCCGTGGTCACCGACACCCGCGCCCTGGCCGAGGCGCGCGATGCGCTGTTCGTCGCGCTCAAGGGCGAGCGTTTCGACGGCCACGACCACGTCGCCGCCGCGGCCGCCGCCGGTGTGGCCGGCGCGCTGGTGTCGCGCCAGATCGACAGCGCGCTGCCGCAGGTGGTCGTCGCCGACACCGAGCGCGCGCTGGCCGCCTTCGCCACCGCCGTGCAGCGCGAGCGCAACGCCACGATCACTCTGGCGATCACCGGCAGCAGCGGCAAGACCAGCGTCAAGAACCTGACCATCGCGATCCTGGAACGCGCGGGCCGCGCCTACGCCACGCCCGGCAACCGCAACAACGAGATCGGCATGCCGCTGGCGGTGTTGGCCGCGCCCGAAGACGCGCAGTACGCGGTCTATGAGATGGGCACCGGCGCGCCAGGCGATATCGCCTACCTGACCGCGATCGCGCCCGCGCGCGTGGCCCTGGTCAACAACATCGCGCCCGCGCATCTGGAGCGCATGGGCAGCCTGCTCGCGATCGCCGATACCAAGGCCGCCGTCTACGACTCGCTGCCGCCGGACGGCGTGGCGGTGATCAACGCCGACGACGCGTTCGCGCCGTATTTCGCCGAGCGCGCGCACGGCCGCCGCCTGATCCGCTTCGGCCTGGATGCCAGTGCCGACGTGAGCGCGCGCGACATTCGCCTGGGCGAGGAGGGCTCGCAGTTCGTGCTGACCGCGCCGCAGGGCGAGGCCGCGATCGCGCTGGCCATTCCGGGCCGCCACAACGTGCGCAATGCGCTCGCCGCGGCCTCGCTGGCGCTGGGCGCCGGGGTGGCGCTGGACATCATCGCGGCCGGCCTCAACGCCGCGCGTCCGGTGTCCGGGCGTCTGGTCACCCACCGCCTGCGCAATGGCGCGGTGCTGATCGACGACAGCTACAACGCCAATCCGGGCTCGGTCGCGGCGGCCATCGACACGCTCGCCGACGCCACCGCGCACGGCCGCGCGGGCGAGGGCTGGCTGGTGCTGGGCGACATGCGCGAACTCGGGGCGGACGGCGCGGCGATGCACGCCGAGGCCGGCCGTCGCGCCAAGGGCGCCGGGCTCAAGCGCCTGTTCGCGCTGGGCGCGCTCAGCGCCGAAGCGGCGCGCGCGTTCGGCAAGGGCGCCACGCATTACGACAGCCACGAGGCGCTGGCACAGGCGCTCGCGGCGGAGCTGCGCGAGGGTGTGCGCGCGCTGGTGAAAGGTTCGCGCGGTAGCGCGATGGATCGAATCGTGACAGCGCTGCTGGCCAGCGACGCGTCGCCGAACGGGGAGGAACCGACGCATGCTGCTTGAACTGACGCGCTGGCTGGAACAACTGCAGAGCCTGTTCGGCCTGTTCGGCTATCTGACCTTCCGCGGCATCCTCAGCGCGCTGACCGCGCTCGGACTGTCGCTGTGGTGGGGGCCTGCGGTGATCCGCAAGCTCGCCCAGTACAAGGGCGGCCAGCCGATCCGCAAGGACGGCCCGCAAACGCATTTCTCCAAGGCCGGTACGCCGACCATGGGCGGCGCGTTGATCATCATGACCGTGCTGGCCTCGGTGCTGCTGTGGGGCGACCTGCGCAACCGCTACGTCTGGCTGGTGCTGGCGGTGATGCTGGCGTTCGGCGCGATCGGCTGGTACGACGACTGGATCAAGATCGTGCACCGCGATCCGAACGGGTTGAAGTCGCGCTGGAAGTATCTGCTGCAGTCGATCTTCGGCCTGGCCGCGGGCATCTTCCTGTACTACACCGCCGACGCCCCGGCCGCGACCACCTTCTATATCCCGATGCTGAAGTCGATCGCGCTGCCGCTGGTGGGCGTGACCTTCATCGCGATCGCCTATTTCTGGATCGTCGGTTTCTCCAACGCGGTCAACCTGACCGACGGCCTGGACGGCCTGGCGATCATGCCGACCGTGCTGGTGGCCTGCGCGCTGGGCGTGTTCGCCTACGCCTCGGGCAATGCGGTGTTCTCCAACTATCTGCAGATTCCGCAGGTGCCGGGGGCGGGCGAGCTGGTGATCATCTGCGCGGCCATCGCCGGCGCGGGATTGGGCTTTTTGTGGTTCAACACCTATCCGGCGATGGTGTTCATGGGCGACATCGGCGCGCTGGCGCTGGGCGCGGTGCTGGGCACGGTCGCGGTGATCGTGCGCCAGGAACTGGTGCTGGTGGTCATGGGCGGCGTGTTCGTGATCGAAACCCTGTCGGTGATGATCCAGGTCGCCTCGTTCAAGCTCACCGGCAAGCGCGTGTTCCGGATGGCGCCCATCCACCACCATTTCGAGCTCAAGGGCTGGCCCGAGCCGCGCGTGATCGTGCGCTTCTGGATCATTTCGGTGGTGCTGGTCCTCGTCGGCCTGGCGACCTTGAAGGTGCGCTGATGAACGACACCGCCGCACGCCAGGCAACACGACTGGACGCCATCCACGGACGTTACGACCCGTGGCTGTTGGCGGTGTCGTGCGCGCTGGCCTGCGCCGGTCTGGTCATGGTCGGCTCGGCCTCGATCGGCATCGCCGACGGGCTCGACGTCGGACCGTTCTATTTCCTGGTCAAGCACGCGATCTTCCTGGCCGTGGGCCTGGTGGCGGCGGTGTGGCTGATGCGCACCGAGCTCAAGACCCTGGAGCAGTACAACCAGGTGCTGCTGCTGGTGTGTCTGGTGCTACTGCTGGCGGTGTTCGTGCCCGGCATCGGCAAGAGCGTCAACGGCGCGCGTCGCTGGTTGAACCTGGGCGTGTCGAATTTCCAGGCGGTGGAAGCGGTCAAGCTGCTCTACATCCTGTGGCTGGCCAGCTACCTCAAGCGCTTCAGCGAAGACATCTCGGCGACCTGGATGGCGATGCTGAAGCCGATCGGCGTGGCGGTGGTGCTGGTGGCGCTGCTGCTGCTGCAGCCCGACTTCGGCTCCTCCTCGCTGATCCTGGCGATCACCGCCGGCATGCTGGTGCTGGGCGGCGTGAACATGCCGCGCATGTTCGGCCCGGTCCTGATCGGCCTGCCGGTGCTGGCGATCGTCGCGATCGCCGAACCCTACCGCGTGAGCCGACTGACCTCGTTCCTCGATCCCTGGTCGGACCCGTTCAAGACCGGCTACCAGCTCACCAACGCCTTGATGGCGGTCGGCCGCGGCGAATGGCTGGGCGTGGGCCTGGGTGCGTCGGTGCAGAAGCTGTCCTACCTGCCCGAGGCGCACACCGACTTCATCCTGGCGGTGATCGCCGAGGAGTTCGGTTTCGCCGGCGTGTGCACCGTCGTCGGCATGTACGCGCTGCTGACCGGGCGCGCGTTGTGGATCGGCCTGAAGTGCGTGGAGATGCGCCGCCATTTCTCCGGCTACGTCGCCTTCGGCATCGCCTTGTGGATCGGTCTGCAGAGTTTCGTCTCGATCGGCGTGAACCTGGGCCTGCTGCCGACCAAGGGCCTGACCCTGCCGATGATCTCCTCCGGCGGTTCCAGCGTGATCATGACCTGCGCCGCATTGGGCGTGCTGTTGCGCGTGTCCTACGAACTCGACCGCGCCCAGCGCCAGGTCGCGCGCCTGCGCACCGAGGCCACCCAGCCCTCGGCCGGCGTGCCGGCGACCGCGAATCCGTTGCCGGCCGGCGTCGCCGCCGATCCGGTGCGCGGCACCAGCCGCCTGCGCCAGCGCATCGAGCCCAGCCTGGGGAGGACGGCATGAGCCTGAGCAAGGCCGCCACTGATTCCGACCTGCATCCGGTGATGATCCTCGCCGGCGGCACTGGTGGGCATATCTTCCCGGGCCTGGCGGTCGCGCGCGCGTTGATCGCGCGCGGCACTCCGGTGCTGTGGCTGGGTGCCGACGGCGGCATGGAAACGCGTCTGGTGCCGCAGCACGGCATCGCGATCGACACCATCGCGGTGCGCGGCATCCGCGGCAAGGGCGTGGCCGCGCTGCTGGCGGCGCCGTTCAAGGTCGTGGGCGCGGTGCGCGCGGCCGCGCAGGTGCTGCGCCAGCGCCAACCGCGCGCGGTGATCAGCTTCGGCGGTTACGCGGCCGGGCCGGGCGGCATCGCCGCGCGCCTGGCCGGCATTCCGCTGATCGTGCACGAGCAGAACCGCGCGCCGGGCCTGACCAATCGCGTGCTCGCCAAGTTCGCGCGGCAGGTGCTGACCGGCTTCCCGGACACCTTCGCCAACGGCAAGGAAGAGGTCGTCGGCAACCCGGTGCGCGCCGAGATCGCCGCGCTGGCGCCGCCGGCCGAACGCTATGCCGGCCGCAGCGGTCCGCTGCGTTTGCTGGTGCTGGGCGGCAGCCAGGGCGCGCGCGCGCTCAATGCCGCGGTGCCCAAGGCGATCGCCGGCCTGCGCGGGCGCCTGAGCTATGAAGTGCGCCACCAGTGCGGCGAGAAGCTGCGCGAGGATGCGGTGCGCGCCTATGCCGAGGCCGGCGTGGCCGCATCGGTCGAGCCCTTCATCGCCGACATGGCCGCGGCCTACGCCTGGGCAGACCTGGTGATCTGCCGCTCCGGCGCGCTGACCCTGGCCGAGCTGTGCGCGGCCGGCGTGGGCAGCGTGCTGGTGCCGTTCCCGCAGGCGGTCGACGACCACCAGACCAAGAACGCGCAGTTTCTGGTCGACCGCGGCGCAGCCCAACTGCTGCCGCAAAGCACCGACCTGGCCGAACGCATCTCGGCCACGATCGAAATTCTCGGCGAGCGCGAGGGCTTGTTGCAGATGGCGCTGGCCGCGCGCGCGCTGGCCAAACCCGACGCGGCCGAACGCGTCGCGGACATCGTCCTGGAGCAATCGAACATGAGGAAGCCGGCATGAGTACGGCCCTGCGCCGCCGGCTGCAGCACACGGGCGATCTCGCCAAGGCCTTCCCGCGCGTGCATTTCGTCGGCATCGGCGGCACCGGCATGAGCGGCATCGCCGAGGTCATGTGCACGCTGGGCTATCAGGTGTCCGGCTCGGACATGGCCGACAACGCGGTGACCCGTCGCCTGGCTTCGTTGGGCATCGCCGTGCATCGCGGCCACGCCGCCGCCAACGTGCTGGGCAGCGACTGCGTGGTGGTGTCCAGCGCGATCAAGCGCGACAACCCGGAGCTGATGGAAGCGCGCGCGCAGCGCATTCCGATCGTGCCGCGCGCGGAGATGCTGGCCGAACTGATGCGCTTCCGCCGCGGCATCGCGGTCGCCGGCACCCACGGCAAGACCACCACCACCTCGCTGGCCGCCAGCGTGCTGGGCGAGGGCGGCATCGATCCCACGTTCGTGATCGGCGGTCAGCTGCTCGCCGCCGGCGCCAACGCGCGCCTGGGCGGCGGCCAGTGGCTGGTGGCCGAGGCCGACGAGAGCGACGGCAGTTTCCTGCGCCTGAACCCGCAGATCGCGATCGTCACCAATATCGACGCCGACCACCTGGAGAACTACGGCGGCGATTTCGCCAAGGTCCTGGCCGCGTTCGAGGAATTCCTGCACCGCCTGCCGTTCTACGGCCTGGCGGTGTTGTGCATCGACGACCCCAAAGTCGCCGCGCTGGCCGCGGAAACCCCGCGCCACGTCATGACCTACGGCTTCGACGAGGCCGCCGACGTGCGCGCCGAGGACGTCGAGCAGCACGGCCCGAACATGCGCTTCACCCTGTGCCTGCCGGACGCCACCCGCACCGCGGTGACCCTGGCGCTGCCGGGCCGTCACAACGTGCAGAACGCGTTGGCCGCGGCCGCGGTGGGCTGGCAGTTGGGCGTGCAGCCCGATGCGATCGCGCGCGCGCTGCAGAACTTCGCCGGCATCGGCCGTCGCTTCAACCTGCTCGCGCAACTGCGCACCGCCAAGGGCGCGAACGTGCAGCTGGTCGACGACTACGGCCATCACCCCAAGGAATTGGAGGCCGTGTTCGCCGCCGCGCGCGGCGGCTGGCCGGACAAGCGCCTGGTGGTGGCGTTCCAGCCGCACCGCTACAGCCGCACCCGCGATCTGTTCGACGAATTCGCCGCGGTGCTGTCCAGCGTCGACGCGCTGGTGCTGACCGAGATCTATCCGGCCGGCGAAGCGCCGATCGCCGGCGCCGACGCCAAGTCGCTGGCGCGCGCGATCCGCGCGCGCGGCCGCATCGATCCGGTCGTGGTCGGCGGCGCGGCCGAGCTGGCCGCGGTGCTGCCCGACGTCCTCAACGACGGCGACCTGCTGCTGATGATGGGGGCCGGCGACATCGGCCATGCCGCCCAGCAGATCGCCAGCCAAGGTTTTCAGGGAGAATCCAAGTGAGTTCGCAGTTCGCACCGCTCCGCGTCACCGATCCGGCCGTGTTCGGACGGGTCGCCGTGCTCATGGGCGGCACCAGCGCCGAGCGCGAGGTGTCGCTGGATTCCGGCCGCGGCGTGCTCGAGGCGCTGCGCTCGCGCGGCGTCGACGCGTTCGCGATCGACGGCATCCCCGCGCTGATCGAGGCGATCCAGGCCGGCCGCGTCGACCCCACCAAGCGTGTCGATAGGGTCTTCAACATCCTGCACGGCAACAAGGGCGGCGGCGAAGACGGCGTGCTGCAGGGCGTGCTGGAAGCGCTGGGCGTGCCTTACACCGGCTCGGACGTGCTCGGCTCGGCGCTGGCGATGGACAAGATCCGCACCAAGCAGGTGTGGATGGCCGAAGGCCTGCCGACCCCGCGCTACAAGCGCATCGCCAAGGGCGAGGACGTGCATGCGGCGGCGCGCGAGATCGGCCTGCCGGTGATCATCAAACCGTCCAGCGAAGGCTCCAGCGTCGGCGTCTCGCGGGTGCTGGCCGATGCCGACATCGACGAGGCCGTGGCCCTGGCCGCGCGCTACCCCGGCGAGATGCTGATGGAGCAGATGGTGATCGGCGACGAGCTCACCGTCGCGGTGCTGATCGATGGCGACGGCTACACCGCGCTGCCGTCGATCCGGATCGTGCCCAAGGGCCCCTGGTACGACTACCACGCCAAGTACATCGCCGACGACACCCAATACCTGTGTCCGGGCCTGGAAGGCGAGGTCGAGGACGAGATCCGCCGCATCGCGATGCGCGCCTTCGTCGCCGCCGGCTGCAAGGGCTGGGGCCGGGTCGACGTGATGCGCGACCGCGTCAGCGGCCAGCTGTATCTGATCGAGGTCAACACCGCGCCGGGCATGACCAGCCATTCGCTGGTGCCCAAGGCGGCGCGTCAGCTCGGGATCGAGTACGACGAGCTGTGCTGGCGCGTGCTCGAGGCGACGGTGCAAGGAGGTGCCACGGCGTGAACGCCATGCTGCGCCTCATCGGTTGGCTGCTCGCGCTGGCGCTGGTCGCGCTGCCGGTGGTCGCCGTGCTCAACGGCTGGATCGGCGCGGGCCAGTGGCCCTTGCGCAAGCTGCGCGTGACCGGGCAGTTCGATCGCGTCGACGAGGCGCTGTTGCGACGCACGCTGTTGCCTTACGCGCAGCGCGGCTTCTTCGCGGTCGATCTGGCCTCGGCGCAGGCCGCGGTGGCCAAGCTGCCGTGGGTCGAGCATGCCGAGGTGCGCAAGCGCTGGCCGGACGTGCTGGAAGTGAGCGTGGCCGAGCACCGGCCGTTCGCGCGCTGGGGCGACGACCGCCTGCTGTCCGAGCAGGGCCGGCTGTTCCCGTCCAAGGGCATCCAGGTGCCCAAGGGCCTGCCGCAGTTCGCCGGGCCGGAAGCGCGGGTGGCCGAGGTGGTGGCTTTGTACAACGAGTCGCGCGCGATGTTCGCGCCGATCGGAATGGAGGTGCAGCGGGTCGAGATCGACCAGCGCGGCAGTTGCACCCTCGGCCTGGTCAACGGCGCCGCTCCGGGCGGTACCGAAGTCGTGGTCGGACGCGATCAGGCGCGCGCGCGGCTATCGCGCTTCGTGCGGCTGATGCCGCGCTTGCTGGCGCAACGGGTGCAGATCCTGGCCCGCGCCGACCTTCGCTACACCAATGGTTTCGCGCTGTCGTGGGCGCCGGTCACGGCGCCTTCGGCCGCAACGCAACAGCAGCAGGAAAAGTCATGAATCGCAAAGGCGACAAATCGCTGATCGTCGGCCTCGACATCGGCACCTCGAAGGTGGTCGCGCTGGTGGGCGAGTATTCGCCCGGCAACCCGATCGAGGTCATCGGCATCGGATCGCACGAATCGCGCGGCCTCAAGCGCGGCGTGGTGGTCGATATCGAGTCGACGGTGCAGTCGATCCAGCGCGCGATCGAGGAAGCCGAGTTGATGGCCGGCTGCGAAATCCGCTCGGTCTACGCCTCGATCTCCGGCAATCACGTGCAGTGCCGCAATTCGCAGGGCATCGCCCCGATCCGCGACGGCGAGGTCACCTACGGCGATCTCGACCGCGTGCTGGAGGCGGCCAAGGCGGTCGCGATCCCGGCCGACCAGAAGATCCTGCATGCGATCCCGCGCGATTACGTACTGGACGATTCGCAGGAAGGCATACGCAACCCGGTCGGCATGAGCGGCGTGCGCCTGGAAGTGCACGCCCACCTGGTGGTGTGCGCGCAGTCGGCCGCGGCCAACATCAGCAAGTGCGTGCAGCGCTGCGGTCTGCAGGTCGACGACCTGGTGCTGAGCGTGCTCGCGTCCAGCACCGCGGTGCTGACCAGCGACGAGCGCGAACTGGGCGTGGTCCTGGTCGACATCGGCGCCGGCACCACCGACATCGCGGTGTTCGTGCAGGGCGCGATCGCGCACAGCGCCAGCCTGGCGATCGCCGGCGACAAGGTCACCGAGGACATCGCCCACATGCTGCGCACGCCCACGCCCGAGGCCGAGCAGATCAAGGTCCGCTACGCCTGCGCGCTGGCGCAGATGGCGACCGCCGAGGAGTCGATCCAGGTGCCCAGCGTCGGCGACCGGCCGCCGCGGCGCATGCCGCGCCACTCGCTGGCGCAGGCGGTGCAGGCGCGCTACGAGGAGATCTTCGAAATGATCCAGGCCGAGCTGCGCCGTTCGGGTTTCGAACAGCACGTGCGCGCGGGCATGGTACTGACCGGCGGCGCCGCGAAGATGGAAGGCGTGGTCGAACTGGCCGAGGAAATGCTGCAAATGCCGGTGCGCGTGGGCATCCCGCAGCACGTGACCGGCTTGGGCGAGGTGGTCGGCAACCCGGTCCACGCCACCGGCGTCGGCCTGTTGCTGATGGGCAGCCAGATCGAACACCCGCGGCGCAGCTCGGTGATTCCGACCGGTCGCGCCGGCAGCTTCTTCAACAAGATCAAGAACTGGTACCGCGGCGAGTTTTGACGGCCGGGATTCGAGATTCGGAATTGGTTAGAGCGGCGGGCGAGAAGACGGCGAGCGAAGGATTTGCAACACGTTCCAAAAACGGCAGTGCACCAAAAACGTCGGTGGTGAGGACGAAAGGCGAGGGGCCCGCTTCTGCGAATCCCCAATCCCCAATCCCCAATCCCGGCACTTATAAGAGGACGAGGACATGGCACATTTCGAATTGGTTGAAAAAATGGCCCCGAACGCGGTCATCAAGGTCGTCGGCGTGGGCGGCGGCGGCGGCAACGCCGTGGCGCACATGGTCAGCGGCAACGTCGACGGCGTGGAATTCATCACCGCCAACACCGACGCCCAGGCGATCAAGAACTGCGGCGCCAAGCTGCAGCTGCAGCTGGGCAGCAACGTCACCAAGGGCCTGGGCGCGGGCGCGAATCCGGAGGTCGGCCGTCAGGCCGCGCTGGAGGATCGCGAACGCATCATGGACGCGCTGACCGGCGCCGACATGGTCTTCATCACCGCCGGCATGGGCGGCGGCACCGGCACCGGCGCCGCGCCGGTGGTGGCGCAGCTGGCCAAGGAGATGGGCATCCTGACCGTCGCCGTGGTCACCAAGCCGTTCCCGTTCGAAGGCCGCCGCCGCATGCAGGTCGCGCTCAAGGGCATCGAGGAGCTGTCGCACCACTGCGACTCGCTGATCACGATCCCGAACGAGAAGCTGATCACCGTGCTCGGCCGCAACGCCACCATGATCCAGGCCTTCCGCGCCGCCAACGACGTCCTGCTGGGCGCCGTGCAGGGCATCGCCGACCTGATCGTGCGTCCGGGCCTGATCAACGTCGACTTCGCCGACGTGCGCACGGTGATGAGCGAGATGGGCCTGGCGATGATGGGCACCGGCTCGGCGCGCGGCGACGATCGCGCCCAGGCCGCGGCCGAATCGGCGATCCAGAACCCGCTGCTGGACGACGTCAACCTGTCCGGCGCCAACGGCATCCTGGTCAACATCACCGCCGGTCCGGACTTCACCATGGCCGAGTTCGACGAGGTCGGCCGCACCATCGAGGGCTTCGCCTCCGAGGATGCGACCGTGGTCATCGGCACCGTGCTCGATCCGGACATGCAGGACGAGGTCAAGGTCACCGTGGTCGCCACCGGCCTCAACCGCGTCGCCGCCAAGCAGTCGGTGCGCGGCCAGGGCTACGAGCGCGAATCGCAGCGTGCCCCGATCCAGCTGGTGCGCAATGCGACCACCGGCCAGCCGGAGTTCTCGGCCATGGACGAAATGCCGTCCTCGCCGATGCCCAGCTTCGGCGGCAGCCTGCGCGGCGGCTCGCGTCCGGTCGAGACCTCGGCCCCGGCCGTGGCCGACTTCGGCAACGACAGCAGCTACCTGGACATCCCGGCGTTCCTGCGCCGGCAGGCGGACTGAAAGGCGAGGAGTGAGCGTAGAGGAGTGAGGAGCGAGTAAGAGCGGTTTTCGCTCACTTCTCACTTCTCCGGGCTCGCTCCTGCTGTACATCCCCGGGCCGGACTCGTCCCCTGGCCCGGGGGGCAACACTCCGCCGCACGCTTCGGCGCACGGCGTTTGGACCGGTCGACCCGTCCCTAGGCGGGTCGACCGGTCGGTTTCTCCGTGCGAGGCTCCGGTATAGGAACTCGGGTGGGACATTGCGTCCTTTCCGTTCAGGTTCAGGGTCCTGCGTGCTACCCTTGCGCGGTTTCGACCCCGTCCCGATAGTGATGGAGTCGGCCGCAAGACCAGAATCCACGACCGGCCGCCGTTCCCCAGCAGCCCAGGCAGATCCTCTCCGAACCATGTTGCGTCAGCGCACTCTCAAGAACGTGATCCGCGCCACCGGCGTGGGCCTGCACAGCGGCGAGAAGGTCTTTCTCACCCTGCGCCCGGCCCCGGTGGATAGCGGCATCGTGTTCCGGCGCGTCGATCTGGATCCGGTGGTGGAGATCCCCGCGGCCGCCCAACTGGTCACCGAGACCGTGCTGTGCACCGGCCTGACCCAGGGCGCCGGCAAGGTCATGACCGTCGAACACCTGTTGTCGGCCCTGGCCGGCCTGGGCATCGACAACATCTTCATCGAACTGTCCGCGGCCGAAGTGCCGATCATGGACGGCTCGGCCGGCCCCTTCGTGTTCTTGCTGCAGTCGGCGGGCATCGCCGAGCAGGAGGCGCCCAAGCGCTTCATCCGCATCAAGCGCCTGGTCGAGGTCCGCCACGGCGACAAGGTCGCGCGCTTCGAACCCTACGACGGCTTCCGCCTGGGCTTCACGGTGGTGTTCGACCATCCGGCGATCCCGGCCTCGCAGTCGCGCGCGGAAGTGGAGTTCTCCACCGAGAACTACATCCGCGAGGTCAGCCGCGCCCGCACCTTCGGCTTCATGCGCGATCTGGAGTACATGCGCGAGCGCAACCTCGGCCTGGGCGGCTCGATGGACAACGCGATCGTGCTGGACGAGTTCCGCGTGCTCAACGACGACGGCCTGCGCTACGCCGACGAATTCGTGCGCCACAAGATCCTCGACGCGGTCGGCGACCTGTACCTGGCCGGGCACCCGATCATCGGCGCCTACGAGGGCTACAAGTCCGGCCACGCGCTCAACAATCAGCTGGTGCGCGCCCTGCTGGCCGAGCGTTCGGCCTGGGAAGAAGTCACCTACACCGACGTCGACGCGCCGCCGGTGGCCTACGGCGAGCCGGTCACGGCCTGAGCCTCGCGCCCGACCCGGCACAGCCCGGGAACAGAGGGCGCACAAAGCATGACCCCAACGTGCGACGGATCACAGACGTGAACGTCCGGTGACGCTTTAACTAAATTTTAACGGATTTTTTCCGTTTCTTTAGTGCGCTCTTAACAAATTCAAGGGTTTAGGCCGTTAGCATGCCCCGACCCGGCCTCATAGCCGGCGGCGGCACAGACCGTGCCAGCCGTCGAACGGTGGTCAGGCGGCGTCATCCGAACCCGATGGATCGGGTTCTTTGAGCGATGCCAGGGCGTCCGCCAACGCTTTTTGCGCGTACGCCGACATGGGTAAGGCTTTCCTGGCCGGTTGCACAGGCGCAGCCGCCGGTGCTGTCGTTTTGACGATCAGTTCAGCTGCATCCAGCCCGACGGAACGGGCCGCGTCGAGTAGTTCCGGAGCCGCGAGCCGCAGCTTGGCCCGCCACACCGGAGCATCGACGACAAATACGAGCTTGCCGTTCTCGAAGTTAGCCAGTCGCGCGTGCGCGGCCAGCGAAGGCGGCAAGAGGGGGCGTAACCGTCGGTCCAGACCGTCCAGCCAGAGCGCTCGACGGATCGGGTTCCCCGCCGGCTCCGCGAGCAGCGCTTCCAGCGCGTCGCGAGGGGTCGAGGGGGGGCGCGTTGGTGGTTTGGACTTGGAATCAGACATAGAACAAATGACCTATCAAACCATCGTAAACAAATCGCGGGCGCAGCTGGGATCGTTCTTCCAGCACGTAGGCCACTTCGGCGGACGTCGCCCCGCGGTCGCGGTAGCCCTGCTGCTGGGCACCGGCGTGGCGCTGGGTGCCGGCGCCGGCATCGCCGACAACGCCATGCTGCGCGCCCAGGTGCGCGACCAGCAGGCCCAGATCGACGCCACCCGCCGCGACGCCCAGCGCGAGATCAACGCCCTGGCCGCCCGCATGGGCGAGCTGCAGGCCGAGGCCAACCGCCTCAACGCGCTCGGCGAGCGCCTGACCCGTATCGGTCAGCTGCAGGACGGCGAGTTCGACTTCAACAAGCCGGTCGGCCAAGGTGGCGCCGGCCCGGTCCGGGACATGCCCAAGGCCGAGTTATCGGTGGGTATGGCCAAGCTGGACGGCCAGTTCAAGGCCTCCGGCGAGCAGCTGTCGGTGCTGGAGTCGCTGCTGTTCAATCGCCAGCTCGACATGAACGCCGTACCGTCGCGCGCGCCGATCGCCAACAGCTATATCACGTCGGGCTTCGGCGGTCGCGCCGATCCCTTCAACGGCGGTAGCGCCTTCCACAAGGGCATCGACTTCGAAGCCGACGTCGGCGATCCGGTGCTGGCCGTGGCCGACGGCGTGGTCAGCTATTCCGGCGTGCGTTCGGGCTACGGCAACGTGGTCGAGGTCGATCACGGCAACGGCTACGTGACCCGCTACGCGCACAACTCGCGCCTGCTGCTCAAGGTCGGCGAGCTGGTGCGCGCGGGCCAGGAAGTGGCCAAGGCCGGCTCCACCGGCCGCTCCACCGGCGCCCACGTGCACTTCGAGGTCTGGGAGAACGGCCGGGTCGTGAACCCGGTCAAGTTCTTGAACCAGCAGTCGCCGTTGCGCGGCTGAGGCCTTAAAGACGCCAGCGCGCCCCCTCGGCGCCTGGCCACACCGCTACGGCGCCCTCGGGCGCCGTTCGCGTTTTCGGGCCCCGGCCCGCATGAATGCGGGGCCCGTCGTCGGCCGCCGTGGCCCCTTGCAAGCGCCGGGGCGCGGCCCAAGCTAGAATGAGCGTTGGCTTAAGACCAGGCTCGATGCGATCGGGGCGCCACGCGCTCCGATTCCGTCTCTGGACCTTCCTCAATCGGGAACTCGCCGGCGGTTAAGCGTTCTTAACGCGTTCCGCCCCCGGATTCCTGTTCCGCTTCACGGACCCGTTCATGCTCAACAGCCTGCTTACCCGCGTTTTCGGCAGCCGCAACGATCGCCTGCTGCGCCAACTGCAACGCTCCGTCGTCAAGATCAACGCGCTCGAACCGGAGATGGAAAAGCTCTCCGACAGCGAGCTGCAGGCCAAGACTCCCGAATTCCAGCAGCGCATCGCCGCCGGCGAGACCCTGGACAAGCTGCTGCCGGAGGCGTTCGCGGTCTGCCGCGAGGCGTCCAGGCGCGTGCTCGGCATGCGTCATTACGACGTGCAGCTGATCGGCGGCATGGTCCTGCACCTGGGCAAGATCGCCGAGATGCGCACCGGCGAGGGCAAGACCCTGGTCGGCACGCTGCCGGTCTACCTCAACGCGCTCGAGGGCAAAGGCGTGCATGTGGTCACCGTCAACGACTACCTGGCGCGCCGCGACTCGGCCTGGATGGGCCGTCTGTACAACTGGCTGGGCCTGAGCGTCGACGTGGTCTACCCGGGCATGGCGCACGGCGACAAGCACGCCGCCTACGCCGCCGACATCACATACGGCACCAACAACGAATTCGGCTTCGACTACCTGCGCGACAACATGGCGCTGTCGAAGGAAGACCGCTTCCAGCGCGGCCTGCATTACGCGATCGTCGACGAGGTCGACTCGATCCTGATCGACGAGGCGCGCACGCCGCTGATCATCTCCGGCCCGGCCGACGAGTCGCCGGAGCTGTACATCAAGGTCAACCGCATCGTGCCGTCGCTGATCCGCCAGGAGAAGGAAGACGGCGAGGGCGATTACTGGGTCGACGAGAAGGGCAAGCAGGTGCATCTGTCCGAGTCCGGCCAGGAACACGCCGAGGACCTGCTGCGCCGCGCCGGCATCCTGCAGGGCGACGAAGACAGCCTGTACGGCGCCAACAACCTCAGCGTCGTGCACCATCTCAACGCGGCGCTGCGCGCGCATGCGATCTACCAGCGCGACGTCGATTACATCGTGCGCGATGGCGAAGTGGTGATCGTCGACGAATTCACCGGCCGCACGCTGGCCGGCCGTCGCTGGTCGGACGGCCTGCACCAGGCGGTCGAGGCGAAGGAGGGCGTGCCGGTCCAGCGCGAGAACCAGACGCTGGCGTCGATCACCTTCCAGAACCTGTTCCGCATGTACAAGAAGCTGGCCGGCATGACCGGTACGGCGGACACCGAGGCTTACGAGTTCCAGAGCATCTACGGCCTGGAAGTGATCGTGATCCCGACCCATCGGACGATGGTGCGCAAGGACCATCCCGATCAGGTGTTCCTCAATCGCGCCGGCAAATACCGCGCCGTGCTCAACGAGATCAAGGACGCGCACGGCCGCGGCCAGCCGGTCCTGGTCGGTACGACCTCGATCGAAGTCTCGGAAATGCTCAGCCAGCAGCTGCGCGAAGCCGGCGTGCCGCACGAAGTGCTCAACGCCAAGCAGCACGAGCGCGAAGCCAACATCGTCGCCCAGGCTGGCCGCCCCGGCGCGATCACCATCGCCACCAACATGGCCGGCCGCGGTACCGACATCGTGCTCGGCGGTTCGCTGGAGAGCGAACTGGCGGAACTGGCGGCGCAGAACGAAGGTCAGGCGGTCGACGAAGTCACCCACGCGCGCCTGAAGGGCGAGTGGCAGCGTCGCCACGACGCGGTCAAGGCGTCCGGCGGACTGCACATCGTCGGCACCGAGCGCCACGAGTCGCGTCGTATCGACAACCAGCTGCGCGGCCGCGCCGGTCGCCAGGGCGATCCGGGCTCCTCGCGCTTCTACCTGTCGCTCGAAGACAACCTGATGCGCATCTTCGCCGCCGACTGGGTGCAGCGCGTGATGGCGCGCATGGGCCTGAAGGAAGACGACATCATCGAAAGCCCGCTGGTGACCAAGCAGATCGCCAACGCGCAGCGCAAGGTCGAGGCCCACAACTTCGACATCCGCAAGAACCTGCTCGACTTCGACGACGTCAACAACGATCAGCGCAAGGTGATCTACGGCCAGCGCGACGAACTGCTGGAAGCCGAGAGCGTGCAGGACAACGTCGACGGCATCCGCGAGGATGTGGTCGCCGACCTGGTCGCGCGCTACGTGCCGCCGAATTCGGTCGACGAGCAGTGGGACCTGCCGGGCCTGGAAGCCGGCATCGCCGAGGAGTTCGGCGTGCAGGTGGACATGGTCGATTTCGCCCGCGGCCACGACGAGCTCGACGCCGACGGCGTCGCCGCGCGCGTGGTCGAGGCGGTCAACCAGCACTTCGTCGATCGCGAAATCCAGCTTGGCGCCGAGACCATGCGCATGCTGGAGAAGCACATCATGCTCAACGTGCTCGATCAGAACTGGAAGGAGCATCTGGCGCGCATGGACTACCTGCGCCAGGGCATCCATCTGCGCGGTTACGCCCAGAAGCAGCCGAAGCAGGAGTACAAGAAGGAAGCCTTCGAGCTGTTCTCGGACATGCTGGAAAAGGTCAAGCGCGAGGTGGTCACGCTGCTGTCGCGCGTGCGCATCCGTAACGAGGAAGAGATCGCGGCGATGGAAGCGCAGGAACGCGCGCAGGCCGAGGCCCAGGCCCGGCAGATGCAGTTCCAGCATGCCAGCGCCGGCGGTTTCGGCGCCGACGAGGAGGCCGCGGAAGTGTCCGAGGAGGCGTTCGCCAACGTCGGTCGCAACGATCCCTGCCCCTGCGGTAGCGGCAAGAAGTACAAGCACTGCCATGGGCAGTTGGCCTAACAAGGCCGGGATTAGGGATTCGGCAGTCGGGATTGGAAAGGCCAAGGCCGATCCGTCCCCAGGTCCAGCCGCTGCATGCGGCGTAGAAGGCGGGCCTGCCGAATCCCCGATCCCAAATCCCGAATCTCGGGTCGTGGAAGTGGTGGCCGGCGTGATCCGCGACGCGCGCGGCCGCATCCTGCTCACCCGCCGCACCGAAGGCCGCGACCTGGCAGGCCTATGGGAATTCCCGGGCGGCAAGCGCGAGCCTGGCGAATCGCCCGAGGCCGCGCTGCAGCGCGAACTGCACGAAGAGCTGGGCATCGACTGCGAGGTCGGCGCGGCCCTGATCGACGTGCCGCAGGCCTATCCCGACAAGCGCCTGCGCCTGGATGTGCGCGAGCTCAAGCACTGGCGCGGCAGCGTGCGCGGTCGCGAGGGCCAGGCCCTGGTCTGGGTGCCGCCGGCCAAGCTGGCCCGCTACGAGATGCCGCCGGCCGACCGTCCGGTGGTCGCGGCTCTGCTGCAACCCGATCGCTATCTGGTTACGCCCGCGCCCGGCGCCGACGACGATGCGCGTTGGCTGGCCGCGCTGGAGCGCGCGCTCGCGGCCGGTGCGACCCGAGTGCAACTGCGCGCGCCCGGCACCGGACCCGCGCGCTGGCGCGCGCTGGCCGCGGCCGCGGTGACGCGCTGCCGTACGGCGGGCGCCGAGGTCCTGATCAACGGCGATGCCGAGCTGGCCCTGGCCTTGTCGGCGGGCCTGCACCTGCGCGCCGCGCAACTGCGCGAGTACGCACGGCGCCCGCTACCGGCGGAGCTGCCGCTGGCCGCGTCCTGCCACGATGCCGAGGAGCTGCGCCGCGCCCAGGCGCTAGGCTGCGATTTCGCCGTGGTCGGCGCGATCCGCGCCACGCCCACCCATCCCGGCGCGGCCGGAATCGGCTGGGACGGTTTCGCGGCTCTGCGCGAGGCGGTGTCCCTGCCGATCTATGCGATCGGCGGGCTGGCGCCGGACGACATCGCCACCGCACGCGCGCACGGCGCCCAGGGCGTGGCCGCGATCCGCGGCCTGTGGCCCGATGCGATCGCCGAGGCGGCGGCTTGAGGAACATCGGCGGCACTAGCCTGCCGTCTGAGAGTGGGCACGGGCGCGGCTTGATTCACGAGCCGCGATTCGTGGCCTAGGCCGGGGCCGGCCTCGGCAGGATTCCGGCGCCTGTGGGAGTGGCGTAAGCCGCGATTCGCGCGCTGACATGTTGGGCGCAACAAAGCGGTCGCGGCTTACGTCGCTCCCACACAAAGCAGTGCCCGGTGTACGGGCTCAGCCCGCGGCCAAGGCCCGGTAGCGCCGGTCCAGGGCCGCCACGTGGCGGTCCAGCGCCTCCAGTGGCCCGTCGTTGACGATCACGTCGTCGGCGATCGCCAGTCGCGCCGCGCGCGTGGACTGGGCCGCGATCATGCGTTCGGCCAGTTCGGCCTCGACCCGGTCGCGCGCCATCACGCGCGCGCGCTGGACCGCGACCGGTACGTCGACCAGCAGGATGCGCTGCAGCCAGGGATAGGCTTCGCGGCCGCCGCCCTCGGCCAGCAGCGGGATAGCGGCGATTGCATAGGCGCCGGGCGCCTGTTCGCATTGCGCGCGCAGCAGGGCGCGCACGCGTGGATGGACGATGGCTTCCAGGCGCCGGCGCGCGTCGGGATCGGCGAACACGCGTCGGCGCATCGCCGCGCGATCCAGGCCGCCCTGCGCGTCCAACACCTCCGCACCGAACGCGGCCACGACCTCGGCCAGCCCTGCGGAGCCGGCCTCGACCGCCGCGCGCGCGGCCAGATCGGCGTCGGCCACGGTCACGCCCAGCGCTTCGAAACGCCGCGTCACTTCACTCTTGCCCGAAGCCACGCCGCCGGTCACGCCGACGCAGAACGCGGCCATGGCGGTCAGCGCAGCCCGGCGTAGCGCATGTACGCGCCGACCAGTTGCTCGCCCCAGAAGAACACGATCCAGCCGGCGATCGCGAGATAGGGCCCGAACGGTATCGGGGTGGCCTTGTCGCGCCCGCGCGCGGTCAGCCAGATCGAGCCGATGATGGCGCCGACCAGCGAGGACAGCAGGATGGTCGGCAGGATGCCCTTGAGCCCGACCCAGGCGCCGATCGCGGCCAGCAGCTTGAAGTCGCCGTGGCCCATGCCTTCCTTGCCGGTCAGCTGTTTGAACACCCACCACACCGACCACAGGCTCAGATAACCGGCGATCGCGCCGAGCAGGGCCGGCTTGGTGGTGAAGTACAGATTGTCGGAACTGGCGATCAAGCCCAGCCACATCAGCGGCAGGGTGAGCTGATCGGGCAGCAACTTGGTGCGGAAGTCGATGCCGGACAGGGCGATCAGGTAGGTGCTGAACACGATCGCGCCGAAGCCTTGCCAGCCGAAGCCGAAGCGCCACACGCAGGCCAGCACGGCCAGCATGGTCACCAGTTCGACCAGCGGGTACTGCGGCGAGATCGGGGTCTTGCAGCTGCGGCAGCGTCCGCGCAGGAACAGGTAGCTGAAGACCGGGATGTTCTCGTACCAGCTCAGCTGATGCTTGCAGTGCGGGCAATGCGAGCGCTCGACCACGATGCCGGGCGGCGGCGGGTCGTAGATCTCCGGCAGCTCGAGGATCTCGCGGGCGTCGCGCTTCCACTCCCATTCCAGCCGCTTGGGCAGGCGCAGGATGACCACGTTGAGAAAACTGCCGACCAACAGCCCGAAGCCGGCCGCGAGCGGAAACCCGAGGCCGGGGTTCTGATCCAGGAATGCCATGCGTGAAGAATAACCCTAGATGGTCATCGGCACGTAGCGGTCAGATCGTCGCGGCGAGCTTGAAGATCGGCAGGTACATGCCGATGACCATGCTGCCGACCACGACGCCCAATACCACCATGATCAGCGGTTCGAGCAGGCTGGACAGAGCGTCGACCGCGTTGTTGACCTCTTCCTCGTAGAACTCCGCGACCTTGAACAGCATGGTGTCGAGGGCGCCGGCCTCTTCGCCGATCGCGGTCATCTGGATGACCATGTGCGGAAACAGGTTGACCTGCTTCATCGACATGTTGAGCTGATAACCCACCGAGACATCGTCGCGGATGCGGCGCACGGCCGATTCGTAGACTACGTTGCCGGTGGCGCCGGCGACGGTGTCCAGGGCCTCCACCAGCGGCACGCCGGCCTTGAAGGTCACCGCCAGGGTGCGCGCGAAACGTGCGATCGCCGAGTTGTGCAGGATCTGCCCGACCACCGGAATCTTCAGCATCATGCGGTCGAGGAAGTGAGCGAACGCCGGCGACCGGTTCTTGGCCATGATGAAGCCGACGATGGTGCCGACCACGATAAACAGCACCGCCCACCAGTATTTGATCATGAAGTCGCTGGCGCCGATGATCATCAGGGTGAACGCCGGCAGCTCGGCACCGAAGCTCTCGAAGGTCTTCTGGAACTGCGGGACCACGAAGATCAGCAGGATCGCGCTGACCAGGATCGCCACTGCGACTACCGTGGCCGGGTAGAACAGCGCCTTCTTGATCTTGCCCTTCAGGCTTTCGATGTTCTCCTTGTAGCTGGCGACGGTGTCGAGCACCGTTTCCAGCACACCCGCCGATTCGCCGGCCTTGACCAGGTTGCGGTAGAGCTCGTCGAACTGGACCGGATGCTTGCTCAGCGCCTCGTGCATCGAGGAACCGCCTTCCAGGTCGGCGCGGATCGAGTTGATCAGCGTCTTCATTTTCTGATTCTTCTGGCCGCCGGCCATGATCTCCAGCGAGGTCACGATCGGCACGCCCGATTTCATCATGGTCGCGATCTGGCGGCTGAAGATGGCGATATCGCGCGGCGTGATGCGCTTGCCCGCGCCTCCCAGGAACGGCTTGCCCTTGGGCTTGACCGTGCCGGGCGTGATGCCCTGACGGCGCAGTTCGGCGCGCAGCATGTTGGCGTTCTTCGCCGACTGCTCGCCCTTCATGACGACGCCGCGCTTGTCCTTGCCTTCCCAGACAAAGATCTCGAGCGGATTAGGGCGCCGGACGGGGGTCGGCTGCTTGGTCGCGGTGCGGGTCGCGGACATGGTTTAGTCCTTGGTAACGCGGTTGATTTCGGAGAGGCTGGTGACGCCGTTCCTGACCTTCATTAACGCCGATTGGCGCAGGTCGCGGACGCCGGACTTCAGTGCGGCGGCCGCGATCTGCATCGCGTTGCCGCCTTCCAGCACGATGGCCTGGATCTGTTCGGTCATGGGCATGACCTGGTAGATGCCGGTACGTCCCTTGTACCCCTCGGTGCAGTCCGGGCAACCGGCGGCTTCGTAGATCTTCAGTCCGCCGACGATCTCGTCGTGGGTGAAGCCCTCGGCCAGCAGCGCGTGTTCGGGCAGATGAACCTCGCGCTTGCAGTCGTGCAGGCGCCGGGCCAGACGCTGGGCGATGACCAGGGTCACCGAGGAAGTGATGTTGTACGGCGCCACGCCCATGTTCATCAGACGCGCGATGGTCTGCGGCGCGTCGTTGGTGTGCAGGGTGGACAGCACCATGTGGCCGGTCTGGGCGGCCTTGATCGCGATTTCGGCGGTTTCGAGGTCGCGGATTTCGCCGACCATGATCACGTCCGGATCCTGGCGCAGAAAGCTGCGCAGCGCGGCGGCGAAGGTCATGCCGCGCTTCACGTTCATCTGCACCTGGTTGATGCCCGGCACGCGGATTTCGACCGGGTCCTCGACCGTGGAGATGTTGCGCATGTCGTCGTTGAGGATATTCAGCGCGGTGTACAGCGACACCGTCTTGCCGGAGCCGGTCGGACCGGTGACCAGGACCATGCCGTAGGGCTTGACCACGGCGCCGACGAACAGCTCCTTCTGGTCTTCCTCGTAGCCGAGCTTGTCCACGCCCAGGCGCGCGGCGCTGCCGTCGAGGATACGCAGCACGATCTTCTCGCCGAACAGGGTCGGCAGGGTGCTGACGCGGAAGTCGATCTGCTTGGTCTTGGACAGGTTGAGCTTGATGCGGCCGTCCTGCGGCACGCGCTTCTCGGCGATGTCCAACTGCGCCATGACCTTCAGGCGCGCGGCGATACGCGGGCTGAGCTTGACCGGCACCTTGGCGACCTGCTTGAGCAGGCCGTCGATGCGCAGGCGCACCCGATAATCGGTTTCGTAGGGCTCGAAGTGGATGTCCGAGGCGCCGCGGCGGATCGCGTCCACCAGCACCTTGTTGACGAACTTCACCACCGGGGTGTCATCGCCCTTGGCATCGACGCCGCTGTCGCCGGCCGCGGTCAGATCGTCGTCGCCGCCGCCGACGTCGAGGGTCTCCAGGCCTTCTTCGTTGACGCCGTCGCCTAGCGCGTCGGCCGACTCCAGCCACTGATCCAGGCTACGCCGGATCGTGTCTTCGTCGACCAGGATGGCCTCGATCACCAGGTTGGTCTGGAACTTGATCTCGTCCAGGGCGCGGGTGTTGGTCGGATCGGCCAGGCCCACGAACAGCTTGTTGCCGCGTTTGAACAGCGGCAGCACGCTGTGCTTGCGGACCAGTTCTTCGCTGACCAGCTTGATCGCCGATTGCGAGGCGTCGAGGGTGGAGGCGTCGAACAGCGGCACGCCGAACTCGATCGAGTTGGCGGCGGCCAGCTGCCCGGCCGAGACCAGGCGCTTTTCCGACAGGTAGGTCGCGATCGGCTTGCGTTCGCTGCTGGCCGTGGCCATGGCCTCGCGGGCCGCGGTCTCTTCCAGGGCGCCGTCCAGCACCAGACGCCGGGCAATGCCGGTGATCCCCACCAAGTTGGCGGTAGCGACGCTAGACATCGCAGTCCTCGGTTTTTCCCCGGTCCGACTTTACCCCAATCCATGGGTCACGCGAGCGGACAGATGTCGCCTTTTTGCTAGTCAGGGCTCGATTTTGGCCATTAACGTAGGCGTCTGGAATGGTAGGACAGCCATTGCGGGCGACGGTTCAATGCTGCTCGATCAGGCCTCGGAGCTCGCCCAGCAGGTGCTGACCGGCACGATCATAGGGCCGGACCCTGGCCTGCAACTCGCGCCAGGTCCGCTCGGCCGCGTCGCGATCGCCGTTGGCCAGATAAGCGCGGACCAGGATGTCGGCGGTCTCCAGGGGCGCTTGCGCGGCCCAGGCGCGCTCGGCCTGCTGTTGCGCCTCCGGCCAGCGCTGCGCGCGCGCAAGCAGCAGGGACGCGATCAGGCGCATCTGGCGCTTGGGTTCGGCGGTGTCCGGCTGCTTCGAGGCGGCGGCCAGCAGGCTCAGGATCGTGTCGATGGTCCGCTCGGAGGTGATCCGCGGGCAACGGCCGACACTGGTGGCTTGAGCCAGCAGATCGGCTACCAGGACTTCATCCAGGGTGATTTGCGGTTGGGCGTCGGCCAAGGCGCGTTTGAGCAAAGCCGGGTCGGGGTCGCGTTCGCCCAGGCAGGCGATGGACACCGAATCGATTCGAGCCAACAGGCGCCGACGTGGTATCGGGCCGTCGGCCATCTGCGCCATCTGCGCGAGCGCCGCATCGATCCGATCGGCACTGACGTCGATAAAGGCCTGGGTCTGGCGCGCGCGTAGCGAGTCCGGGTGGTGCAGCAAGGCATTCGACACGATCCCCTGTTTGCTACGCCAAGTTTGAACACGGCCCCAGGTGGAGGTGGCCAGCAAGGCGCACAGTCCGGCCGCAGCCAGGGTCAAAGGCAGCGGTCGCAAGCCCATCGACGCGCGTTTCGGCAGCAACGCCAGCACGCCAATCAGGGCCAGGCCCAAGCCCAGCGACGGCAGGTAGTTGCGATGCTCGTAGTACATCTCCAGCGGCAGCACGCTGGACTCCACGGTGTGCGCGGCCAGGAACCAGAACCAGCCTGCGAACAGGCTGGGGGCGCGTCGACGGAGCGCGAATACCACGCCGCTGATGGTCGCGAGGGCAAGCAGCGCGGGCAGTGGCGAAGGCGCCGAGAGCAGGCCGGTCGATAGGGCGAAGTCATCGCCGAACAAGCTCATCTGTTCGGCCCTCGGCCATAGCAAACTCCCCAGATAGCTTGTTAGCGCGCGCGCCTGGGTGAGCAGGCGCTGCCCGAGGCTGAAGTCCCAATCCGCGTAACCGCGGGTCAGGAGTTCGGGCGACCAGAGCAGGGCCAGCGAGGCGGCGGCCATCGGAAGGGCCAGGAACAGGGCGAAGAAGCACTTCACGGCGCGCGGTCGAGGGCCACGGAAGTAGGCCAGTTCCAGAACCAGGCACAGCAGCGGCGCGATCGCCGCGCTTTGTTTGCTCAGCACGCCGCAGACGAGCGACACCGGAAATGCAACGAATAGCAGCAGGGTCGCCGAGCGTGCTCGGCCGTTGGCCAGTCGCGCCCGTCCGACCCAATAGACCAGAACGGACCCTAGCGCGAACAGCGCGGCCAGTTGCGCCATGCGTTGGACCGAATACAGCACCGTGCTGACCTGGATCGGGTGCAGCCACCACAAAGCGACCGCGATCGCCGCCAGCAGCCGGGCGCGCGCCGCCAATGCAGCATCCTCGGACAGCGCGCGCTGCAGGACTCGGAAAGCCAACAGGCCGCAGGCCAGGTGAATCAACACATTGCCCAGCTTGTAAGGCATGGGGCCAGGGCCGCCGATACCGACCGTGAGCAGAAAACTGGCCATCGATACCGGTCTGGCGGACAGCAGATCGTTGCGCCCGAACACCGCGAAACGCCAGTCGACCCGGCCGTGGTACCAATCGCGGAACACTGACAGATTGGCGGGATCGTCGAACAGGAAGGGGCCGTCCAAGCCGGCCCAGTACACCGCCAGCGTCACCGCCGCCATACAGCACAGCCACCATCGCGCCGCGTCCCAGCGTGCGCCGATACCGCGCGCGTCGCGCTTCAGTAGTTCAAGCCAAGACGACATTCGGAGCCTATGAGTTGGAGGTGCAGAAGAAGCCTGGGATTACGGACGTTGCGACGATCATGAGGGCCCGCGCAGGGCGACTTTAGCGTGGAGGCGGCCATGCGTAAGCGGATCGTGATCCCATGTCGATTGCCCACCGATCGACTCGGCACGGGCGCTGGCGAGAAGCGGCGTTACGGCGCTGGCGCGGTCAACATGGCGCGAATCTGGGCGAGTTCGGACCGACCTAGGCTGTCGTAGGGCTTGATGCGGGAGTCCAGTTCCAGCCAAATCCGCGCCGCATCCTCGCGCGCGCCGCGCGCAGCCAGAATCTTCGCCAGCAGTACGCCGGTGGGCAGATCGCCGCTGGCGCTCCAGCCGATGCGTGCCTGGGTTTCGGCGGCGGCAAGGTTGCCGGCGCGCGCGTAGGTCTCCGCGGCGAGTAGGCGGACCAACCACTTCGGCCGCGCCGATTCCGGCTGGGCGCCGGCGGTCTCGGCCGCTTGCGCGATCAGATCTCCGAGTTCGTGCGCGGCGATGGCGCAGCCGCGACGTTGCTGCGTGACTGCCAGCGAGCGCATCGCCTGTAGCTCGAAGATGGTCAGTTTCGGCAGCAGTAGAGGGGCGATCCCGGCATAGTCCGCGCGCACGACCGGAAGGCCCGCATCGCAGCGCGCGCGTATCACGTGCAAGCGGCCCAGCAGTCGATGCCGAGGGTCTTCGCTGGCAGCCAAGGACACCATCAGCGCGAGATTGCCCTGTATGTCCCCGCGCGCCAAAAGCACGTTGCCGCGATCGTAGATGGCGCGCAACGAATGCGGATGTTCGCGCAGACCTTCGGCGGAAATGCTGTCCAGGCTGCGCCAGACCGAAACCCGGCCGGCGGTGACCGTCGCCAGTGCGACGATAACCACCAGCGCCGCGCCCGCGAGTCGCATCGGGTAGGTCTTGCGCGTGGTCGCTCCGGCGGGCAGCAATGCGGTCGCGCCCACCGCCGCCAGGACCAATCCGGTCAGCGGCAGGTAGTTGCGGTGCTCGTAGTAAAGCTCAACCGGCAGCAGGCTCGACTCGACCGCATGCGCGGCCAGGAACGCGAACCATCCCGCGCACAGGCTGGGGGCGGCTTTCCGCCAGTACGCGGCGCCCGCGCTGGCCGCCAGCAGTGCCAGGACCGATAGCGCGGTGGCGGGCGGCGAAAACAGCCCGGTCGAGAGCGCGAAATCGTCGGTGTAGACCCCCATGCCGGGGCCGCGCGGCCACAGGATCAAGCCCAGATACGAGGTCAGGGCGCGCGCTTCGCTGAGCAGGCGCTGCATCGGGCTGAAGTCCCATTCCGCATAGCCGCCCAGCAGCCAGTCCGGTGCGAGCAACAGCGAGGCCAACACCGCCGTCCCGGGCAGGAGCACGAAGGCGGCGAAGAATGCGCGCACCGGTCCCTTTCCTGCGAGGCCGAAGTAACTCAACTCGATGGCCAGGCAGATCAGAGGCGCCACCGCTGCGTTCTGCTTGCTCAGCAGGCCGAGCACCACCAGCAGCGGGAAGGTCACGAACAGTTTGAATAGCGCCGATCGCACGCGGCCTTCGGCGAGTTCGCGTCGCGCCAGCAGATAGAGCAGCACCGCGGCGAGGACCAGTGCGGTGCTGAGCTGCGCCATGCGTTGTACCGAGTACAGGACGGTGCTGACCTGGATGGGATGCAGGAGCCATAGGCCGCTCGCGATCGTCGCCAGGAACGGCGCGCGTGCCGCCAGTCGCGGGTCGAGTTCCAGCAGGCGACGGACCAACTGCCAGACCAAGAGGCCGCACAGCACATGCAGGATCAGATTGCCGAGCTTGAAAGAGAACGGCGTATCGCCGCCCAGCATTGCGCTAAGCGCGAAACTCGCCATGGCGACCGGTCGCGCCGTGAGTTGCGAGCCCCGGCCGAGCACGGCTTCGGCGAGGCTGGCTTGCCCTGCCAGCCAGCGTTGGATCGGGGGGAAAGTGACACCGTCGTCGAGCAGGAAAGGCCCGTTCAGGCCCGGCCAGTAGATCGCCAGAGTGGCTAGCGCCAGCAGTGCGAGTCCGATGCTTGCCAGGCGCAGGTGCGCGCCGTCAGCGAGTAAGGCTGCTCGCCAGGAGCGAGGAGAGGTCGGGGATTGCATGGGATGGCGCTACCGCTGGGGCCGATTCCCGGTCGGGTGCACGGCGGCGAGGGGCGGAGCGTGACGCGCCCCGGAGTGCCGGAATCCTGCGTCATCGGCGCGGATCGTGTCCAGCACGAGACAGGCCTACAAGAAAACGGCCACATGGTAAGTGGCCGCTTTCGTCGATCCCGTCACGTCCCCGAAATCAGGGGTTGCGGCACTCGGCAGGCAGCTGCGACGGCGGAACATTCGCTGCAGTGTTGCTGCAGGTCCAGTCGATGCGGCCTTGTGCGGCATTCGGAACCAGCGAGAACACGGCCGGAACGTCGGCGCCGGTGCTGCGGGTCGTCGCGGTGACCGTGCCGCCGTTGGCGATCGTCACCGAGGCGCAGTAGTCGCTACCGGCGAAGGTGTAACCCACGTTGCTGGAGGTCACATTGGTCAGTCCGATGGCGGAATGAGCGGTTTCGCCCACGGCCAACTTGGCGCTGGCGGCAACCTGCAAGCACTCGGCATTCTTGGTGCGGATCGAGTAGTCCTGATAGGCGGGCAATGCGATGGCGATCAGGATGCCGAGGATCGCGATCACGATCATCAGTTCGATCAGGGTAAAACCCCCGGTATGACGCTTATTCATGGCCCTCTCCGATAGTAGCGTTCGGATCGGCCGGCCTGAGCACGATGCTCCCGGTCGGGCGCTGATCCCCCCTATAGGAGAATGCTGCAAAGAACGTGCCAAGCCTGGGATGTGACGGCCGTCATGAACGCCAGGCCCTGAGGTCGATCGCGATCTCGCCGATCAGCCTTCTACGTCGTGATATGACGCAGTTCGGCCATTACGCTCTTACCCTCCAGGCAAGCGCGTCAGGGGGCCTGGGAGGAGGGGGGACGGGGGCCGCCCTGATCCAGGGATTTCCGGAGCTCGCGCAGGTTGTGCTGCCCCGGGCCATCGTAGGCCTTCGTGCGCTGCTTCAATTGAGCATAGGTGCGCTCGGCATCACTCAGGCGCCCGTTATGGATATAGATTCGCGCCAGCATCTCGCCGATGGCCAAATCCGCGCCCGGCTGCCATGCCAATTCGGCCTGCGTTTGCGCCTGCGACCAGCGGTCGGCGCGCGCATAGAGTTGGGCGGCGATCGCGCGAGTCACCCATTTCGATCGGACCGAGTCGGATTGCGCATGGGCGGCGGCGATAAGCGTCTCGGTGGTCCCGGCCATGTCCAGCAGAGAGATCTCGCCGCAGCCCTTACCGGCGATGTTGGTCATTTGCAGTAACGACTGCGATTCGAAGATGGTCAGCTCCGGCTGCGCGTCCTTCTCGATGCGCTTCAGCAGGTCGGGGTCGGCGCTGTCATTGCGCAGGCATTGCGTGGTGATCAGGTTGATATTGGCCAGCAGTCGGTCGCGGGGTGTGGTGCTGGCGGCCAAGTCATTGAGTATGCGTTCGCTTTCATCGTAGCGGCGACCGAACAAGGCCAAGGTCGACAGGTCGAGATGCGCGCGCATCGAATTGGGATGGAAGCGCAACGCCTGCTCGACGATGGTATCGAAATGGCGCCAGACCAGGGCGCGGCCGAGCGTGGCGAACGCCAGCACCGCGGCCAGGCCCAGCGTCGCCGCCAGGACCAGTCGGTTCGGCCGCTCACCTTCCGTCGTGGCTGCGGGGACGAGCGCGGCCAGGCCGGCTACGGCCAGCAGCAGGCCGATGGACGGCAGGTAGTTGCGGTGCTCGTAGTACATCTCCAGCGGCAGAAAGCTGGATTCGACGGCGTGGGCGATCAGGAAGAACATCCAGCCTGCGAACAGGCTGGGCGCGCGTCGTCGCAATAGGATCGCAGCCAACGTTATGCCGGCTAGCAACAGCAGGCACAGCAGAGTGCTGGGCGGCGAAAGCAGGCCGGTGGAGGTGGCGAAATCGTCGGTGTACAAACCCATGCGTGGCGCATAGGGCAACAGCAGCGTGCCCAGGTAGTCGACCAGCGCGCGGGCCTGGGTCAGCAGCCGCTCTCCGAGGCTGAAGTCCCATTCGCCGTAGCCGCCTAGCAGGCGCTGCGGAGTAAAAGCCAGCAAGGTGGCGACGCCGACTGCGGGCAGGGCCAGGAACACACCGAAGAACGCGAGCAAGGGCTTGGGGCGCGGGCCACGGAAATAAGCCAGTTCCAGCGCGAGGCACAGCGCCGGGGCCACGACGCCATTCTGTTTACTCAGCACTGCGGCCGCGAACAGCAGCGGCGCGAGCAGAAACAACAATGGCAGGGCGGCCCGGGTGCGGCCTTCATCCAGGCGTTGACGGGCGGCGAGATAGCACCACAGCGAAGCCAGTGCAAACAACGCGGCGAGCTGCGCCATGCGCTGAACCGCGTACAGCACGGTGCTGGCATGCAGCGGATGCAGCAGCCATAGGGTGGTCAGGATTGCGGCGATCAGGTCCGCGCGCGCGGTCAGGCGAGGATCGCGCGCCAGCAGCCGCCGCAGGACCTGCCAGGCGAGCAAGCCGCACAGCAGATGAGCGACGAGGTTGCCGAATTTGTAGGAGAAAGGCGTGCCGCCGCCCAGCGCCGCGGTGAGCATGAAGCTGGCCATGGACACTGGCCGGGCGTACAACCACGACGCATTTCCAGGCAGCACTTCCTGCCAATTGGCTTTTCCGTGCAGCCAACTTTGCAGGGCGGCGAAGGAGGAAATATCGTCGTGTACGAACGGTCCATTCAATCCGGGCCAATAGACGACCAGCGCGATCAGCATGGATGCGGCTAACAGCAGTCGTGCCTGCATGTCGGGACCTGGATGCCAAACGAAAGAGTATGAGCGGCCAAGCCTGCCCATGCGATAGGCGCTTGCGACGATGGCACAAAAAAAAGCCCCGGCTTGTGGCCGGGGCTCGGGTCTTACGCGTTGCCTAAGTCGTGCTTACGGACGGCACTCGGCCGGCAGCTGCGACGGCGGAACGTTGGCAGCGGTGTTCGTGCAGCGCCAGTCGATACGGCCAGCGGCAGCGGTCGGAGCCAGCGAGAACACGGCCTGGACGTCAGCACCGGTGCTGCGGGTGGTCGCGGTGATCGTGCCGCCGTTGGCGACGACGACCGTGGCGCAGTAATCGCTCTGCGAGAAGGTGTAGCCGGTGTTGGTGCTGCTGACCAGGGCCAGCGAGCCGCGGTCCTGAGCGGTTTCGGACACGGCCAGCTTGGCGGCCGCGGCGACGTTCAGGCACTCAGCGTTCTTGGTGCGGATCGAGTAGTCCTGGTAGGCCGGGAGCGCGATGGCGATCAGGATGCCGAGGATCGCGATCACGATCATCAGTTCGATCAGGGTGAAGCCTTGCTGGTTGTTCTTCATTGTGTTTCCCCTAGGAGTGGTGAACTTCACGTGCCTGCTGGCCCGGCTTGGCGGTCCGTCGGCTTGCCGTGCGTAACTGCACGTGCACGGAAAGCTTACGCACAACCCATGCCAACAAGGCCAACTTAAGTCTCGAAAAGACTGCCTTGTTGGTGCCGGTACGTCGAATGAGAGCGCAGTCGCAGTTAATTGGTGAACGACGGCAGGCATGAAGAAGTCACATTGAGGATGATTGCTCTGTTGGGGGCGAATATGTGATTTATGGACATTTCTTGTCCTAATCAGGGTTCAGGTTTTCTGAAGCAAAAAAAAGCCCCGGCGAACCGGGGCTTGGGATCATCGGGTAGTGCGGGGGTTACTTCGGGCGGCACTCGGCCGGCAGCTGCGACGGCGGAACGTTGGCAGCGGTGTTCTTGCATTCCCAGTCGATGCGGCCCAGTGCGCCAGTCGGGATCAGCGAGAAGATGGCCTGCACGTTGGCGCCTGTGCTCTTGGTGGTCGCGGTGATCGTGCCGCCATTGGCGACCGTCACCGAGGCGCAGTAGTCGCTGGACTCGAAGGTGTAACCGGTGTTGGTGGAGCTGACCAGGGACAGCGAGCCGCGGTCCTGGGCGGTTTCGGACACGGCCAGCTTGGCAGCCGCAGAGACGTTCAGGCACTCGGCGTTCTTGGTGCGGATCGAGTAGTCCTGGTAGGCCGGCAGAGCGATGGCGATCAGGATGCCGAGGATCGCGATCACGATCATCAGTTCGATCAGGGTGAAGCCTTGCTGGTTGTTTTTCATGACTTTTTTCCTAGGGGTGGTGTGAGTCACGTGCCGGCTCGCTCGGCCTGGCGATCCGTCGCCGGCCGCACGAGTAGCGCGTGCCCTAGGTATCACGCACAACTCGTGCCAGCCTGTTTGGGACATTAAAATCTCTAAAAAGAAAATATCGTCACATTTAGAGTCTCCGAAAGGGGCGGGCGAGCTGCCCTTTTTTGTCAGTCGGGGAGGCGATGGTGACCATGAGCGTCACATCCGTGACTGGCCCCGGGCCGGATTCCGTGCGACGCGCTGTCGGCGAACGGCGACGGCCTGCCCGTGCGGTGATCCAGGTCGCAGCTCGACGGTCGCCGTGTGGCAGGCCTGAGGCGAGCTTGCATACTAGATAGGCTGCATAGCCCCGGCGTCCGTCGCCGCCTTTGCCGTGGAACCTGCGCGCGCGCAGGTGCTGAATCGTTGCCTGTACGCCTTGGGGGCTGAGTGATCCGCGAAATTTTCATGATCCTGTTCGTGAGCTGCTCGACCATCGGCAGCCAGTTGCTGATCAAGCGCGCGTTGCTGCAACTGGCCGTGCGCAGCCCCGACCTGAAGGGGTTCGACTGGTTGATGTCGGCCATGCTGTCGCCGGGCGTACTGGCCGCGATCGCGATCCAGGGGCTGGGCTTCACCATCTGGGTGATCGTCGTGAGCCGGGTCAAGCTCGGCATGGCGTTCGCGATCTCCGGCGCGACCATGTACATACTGATGGCGACCGCGAGCTGGCTGGTCTATGGCGAGCGGCTCACGCCGGCGCAATGGGTCGGCGTCGCGCTGGTGTCGTCCGGGGTTTTGCTGCTGGCATCGGTGGGGCAGGGCTCCTGAGCGTCGCGCGCGTGCCCGAATCGCTGCATTCCTTCGTCGTTCCCGCCTATGGGCGCTCGCCGCATCTGCGCGCGTGCCTGGACTCGCTGCGCGCGCAGAGCCTGCCTTCGCGTCTGCATGTGGCGACTTCGACGCCCTACGAGGGGCTGGCCGAACTGGCGCGCGAGTACGGCGCCACGCTCGCGGTGCACGCCCCGAACGCCGGCATCGGCCGCGACTGGAACCAGGCCCTGGCCCAGGCCGACACGCCCTGGGTCACGATCGCGCACCAGGACGATCTCTACCTGCCCGAGTTCACCCGCCGCACCTTGGATGCCGCCGCCGCGCATCCGGACGCGGCCTTGCTGTTCACCGGTTACGCCGAACTGCTGGGCGATAGCGAGGCCGTGCGCGGCGCCACCGCGATGCTGCGGATCAAGCGCCTGCTGCTGGAGCTGGCGTTTCTGGGGCGCGGCGCGATCGCGCGACCGGGCGCCAAGCTGCGCGCGCTGCGCTTCGGCTGCCCGATCCCGTGCCCGTCGGTGACCCTGGCGCGCGGGCCGGTACCGCCGCGCTTCCGCGAGGACCTGCGCGTCAATCTGGATTGGGACGCCTGGGTTCGGCGCGCGCGGGAGCCGGGCGCGTTCGTGTACATTCGCGAGCAATTGATGCTGCATCGCATCCACCCCGGCAGCGAAACCAGCGCGGGCGTGCGCGATGGGGTGCGTGCGGCGGAGGACCAGATGATGTTCGATTCCCTGTGGCCGCGACCGATCGCACGCCTGCTCGCGCGCGCCTATCGCCTGTCCTACGAAAGCGCCGCCTGATGAGTCAGCTCGCCGAACCGATCGCTGCTTTGCCCGGGCTGGATCCCGCGACCGACGCGCCGCGTATCGCCGTGGTCGTGCCCTGCCATCGCGTGCGCGAGCATATTCTGGGCGTGATCGAGGACGTGCCAGCGGCGGTGTGGCGCATCTACGTGGTCGACGACGCCTGCCCGGAGCAATCCGGCCGCTACGTCGAAAGCGAATGCCGCGATCCGCGCGTGCGCGTGCTGTTCAACGAGGTCAACCTGGGCGTGGGCGGCGCGGTGATGGCCGGCTACCGCAGCGCGGTGGCCGACGGCGCCGATGTGGTGGTCAAGATGGACGGCGACGGTCAGATGGCCGGTGCGGCGCTGCCGCAGTTGGTCGGGCCGATCCTGCGCGGCGACGCCGACTACACCAAGGGCAACCGCTTCTACGACCTGGCCCAGATCGGCCGCATGCCCAAGCTGCGCATCTTCGGCAACGCCATGCTGTCGTTCATGACCAAGATTTCGTCCGGCTACTGGGACGTGTTCGACCCGACCAACGGCTACACCGCGATCCACGCCAAGGTGGTGGCCAAGCTGCCGCTGAAGAAGATCAGCCGGCGCTATTTCTTCGAGACCGACATGCTGTTCCGGCTCAACATCATCCGCGCGGTGGTGGTGGACGTGCCGATGGACGCGCGCTACGGCGCCGAGACCAGCAATCTGCGCATCTCCAAGATCCTGTTCGACTTCCTGTTCAAGCATGTGCGCAACACCTGCAAGCGGGTGTTCTACAACTACTTCCTGCGCGACCTGTCGCTGGCGTCGATCGAGCTGGCGTTCGGCCTGCTGTTCATGGCGGTCGGTGGCGCGATGGGTCTGGGGTTCTGGATCGAGTCGTTCCGCAGTGGGGTGCCCACCAGTGCCGGTAGTGTGATGCTGGCGGCCTTGCAGATCATCGTCGGAATTCAATTATTGCTTGGGTTCCTGGCCTACGACATTTCCGCAGTGCCGCGGCGTGCCGTGCATCCGCTGTTGCGCGATGAATAAGCCCACATCGATCGCGGGGGCGTCATGAGGATCGGTCCGCTGCTGCGGGCATGCATGCCCGCGTCGCTGGAACGTGCGGCAGCCAATGCCTATCGCGCGATATTCGTGGACTTGGACCGGGTGGCCGCGAAGTTGGCCGAGGCGCTGCCGGCCGACGCCAGCGTGCTGGACATCGGCGGTGGCGATGGCGAGCTGCTGAACCGATTGTTCGCGCTGCGTCCGGACCTGCGCGTGACCATGGTCGATGTGGCCGGCAGCGTGGGCCGGTTCCTGCGCCCGCAGTTCCAGGCGCGCGTTGCCTTGGTGCCCTCGACCACCATCCAGGATCATTTGCTGTCCCTGCCGGGCAAGTACGATGCGGCGATCGTGGTCGACGTCATGCACCATGTCGCCCCGGAGCAGCGCGAGGATTTCCTACGCGCCGTCAGCGATGCGCTGCGGCCGGGCGCGCCGTTGCTTATCAAGGACGTCGAGCCTGGCCATTACCGGGCGACGCTGGGTTTCCTGGCCGACAAATACATCAGCGGCGATCGCGGCGTGATGCTGATCGGATCGGCGCAGGTGGCGGAGATGGCGCGGCGTCTGTTGCCCGACAGCGCGCCGGCCGAGCTGGGTCTGTTGACGATAGACCGCCCCAACTATCTGGTGCGCGTGTGCGTACCCCAAGGCGACACGCCATGCAGCCGTTGAGCTATACCGCCCTGGAGGCCGTGAAGGTGCCGCGGCCGCGCGATCGCGTCGCCCAGATCGAGGCGCATGCGCGCGGCAAACGGGTTTTCGATCTGGGCGCCCTGGACGAGACGGCCTACGCCGCCAAACAGGACAACGGCCGCTGGCTGCACGCTCGCCTGTGCTCCGTCGCGCACGAGGTGGTGGGCATAGACAACTCTGCGTTGGTGCCTCCCGAAGGGCTGCAGACGCGCCCGAACGGACGCATCGTCAATGCGGACATTTTCGCGCTGTCGTCGTCGGTCGCACTCTATGGCCGGCCCGACGTGATCGTCGCCGGCGAACTGATCGAGCATCTGCCCGACACGCTGGCGTTCCTGCGCAGCCTTAAGGCCAGTCCGGAGCTGGCCGGCGTCGACTTCGTATTTTCCACGCCGAATGCCTGCAGCTGGCACAACATCGCGATCGGGCTGATGGGGCGCGAGTCGACCCATCAGGACCATCTGCAAATCTATTCCTACAAGACGCTGCGGACCCTGTTCGACCGCGCCGGCGTCGAGTTGTTGTCGCTGCAGCCCTATGGTGCGCGCTTCGACGAGATGATCGAGCGTAGCGGCGGCGCGACCCGGGTTGCGGTCAAGGGCTTCCAGGCCACGATCAATGCGCTGGAGTGGGTCACGCCGGTGCTCAGCGCCGGTTGGGTCGGCGTGGCGCGGATCTGATGGGTCTGGCTGGTCCGGCCGTCAGCGTGGCGGGCGGCCGAACTCCTCAGTCGATCCCGAGCTTCTTGAGCTTGTAACGCAGCGCGCGGAAGGTGATGCCCAGCGCGGCGGCGGTGCGGGTCTTGTTGTAGCGGTTTTCCTGCAGCGCCTGCTGGATCGCGGCGCGTTCGATTTCCTCGATGTACGAGGGCAGGGCGCTGGTCGAGGTGTCGCGGGGGTTCAGCGTGCGCGGGTCGACGCCGGCCGCGGGAGCGGGCGCGGAGGTTGCCGCGGGAGCGCCCGCCACGGGCGCCGGCGCCTGGGTCGACAGGCGCGGCAGGCGCAGGTCGGCGGCGTTGAGCAGCTCGCCTTCGGCCAGGGCCAGGGCGCGCTCGAGGATGTTCTCCAGTTCGCGCACGTTGCCGGGGAAGGCATAGGCGCGCAGCGCTTCCAGGGCGTCGTCGCCCAGGCGCGGAATCGGGCGGCCTTGGGCGCTGGCGAGGCGTTCGAGCACCTTGCTGGCCAGGCCGGGCAGATCGTCCAGGCGTTCGCGCAGCGGCGGCACGCGCAGTTCGATCACGTTGATGCGGTAGTACAAGTCCTGGCGGAAGCGACCGTCGGCGACCAGCGCGGCCAGGTCCTTGTGGGTGGCCGAGAGGATGCGCACGTCGACCACGACCTCGGCCTGGGCGCCGACCGGACGGATCGACTTTTCCTGGATCGCGCGCAGCAGCTTGACCTGCATCGGCAGCGGCAGTTCGGCGACTTCGTCGAGGAACAGGGTACCGCCGTCGGCGGCCTGGAACAGGCCGGGCTTGTCGGCGTGGGCGCCGGTGAAGCTGCCCTTCTTGTGGCCGAAGAATTCGCTTTCCATCAGCTCGGCCGGGATCGCGCCGCAGTTGACCGGTACGAACGGACCGCCGGCGCGGCCGCCTTCGGCGTGGATGGTGCGCGCGACCAGCTCCTTGCCCACGCCGGACTCGCCGGCGATGTAGACCGGGGCCTGGCTGCGCGCGACCTTGCCGATGGTCTGGCGCAGCTTGGCCATGGCCGGCGATTCGCCGTATAGGCGCGAGGCGACGGTGTCGGCGGTGCTGCGGCGGCTCTCGTTCAGTTCCAGCGCGTGCCGGACCAGATCGCGCAGCACGGTCAGTTCGACCGGCTTGGCGACGAAGTCGAAAGCCCCGGCCTTGAGCGCTTCCACCGCCGCTTCGACGTTGCCGAAGGCGGTGATCATCGCCACCGGGGTGTCCGGATGCTTCTGGCTGATCTCGGCGATCAGTTCCAGACCGGAGCCGTCGGGCAGGCGCATGTCGGTCAGGCAAAGATCGTAGCGATTGCGGGCCAGCTGGCTGCGCGCCTCCGAAACGCTGGAGGCGGTGTCGCAACGCAGGCCCATGCGGCCCAAAGTCATGACCAACAGCTCGCGAATATCGCGCTCGTCGTCGATCACCAGTGCACTACGAGTTTCAGCCATTGCATCCTCCGCCCGACACGATAGCTTAAGGGTGCGTCACGGCCAAGCCGGGAGCGTGCTCCAGGTCACGCCGGCAACATCGCGTTGGTGCCGGAGAGATGGATACGGAAGCAGCCGCCGCCGCCCGGCATGGGTACATAGTCGAGCGAGGCCTGGTTCGCCCGCACCAGCTCGCGGGCGATGTACAGGCCCAGTCCGGTGCCGTGGCTGGAGGTGGTGAAGAACGGCCGGAACAGCCGCGAGGCCACCGATTCGGGAATGCCCGGGCCGCGATCCAGCACGTCGATCACCGGCGCCGCGCTCGCGTCCAGGTAGGCGTGCACGGTGACGCGCGCCGGTTCGCCCGGCATGCGGCCGTAGGTCAGGGCGTTGTGCACCAGCACGGTCAGGGCCTGATGCAGCTGGCGCGGATCGACCAGCGCCGGGATGCGCGGCTGCGCCGAGGTCGCGCGCAGGCTGTCCAGTTCGATCGGGTGGCTGGTGTTGTACTCGTCGACGAACTGGCGATTGAACGCGACCAGGTCGACATGCTCGGGCTTGGCCGGTTCGCGCCGCGCCATGCCCAGCACGTTCTCGACGATGCCGTTCATGCGCGTGCCCTGCTGGCGCACGATCTCGAGCAGGCGGCGGTCGGCCACGGCGATGTCGCGCGACTCCTCCAGCAACTGCACGGCGTAACTGATCGCGGCCAGTGGGTTGCGGATCTCGTGGGCCAGGCTGGCCGAGAACCGGCCCAGCGCGGCCAGGGTGATCGATTCGGCGCGGCGCGAGACCAGCGAGGTGTCGTCCAGGAAGATCAGGGTCTGGTCGCTGCCGGCGAGCAGCCGGGTGAAGCGCGGCACCACCTCGGGCTGGTCCGGCGCCATCTGCAGCGGGGTCTCGTCCGGGACCGCGTCGGCGCGCCAGCGCCCCAGCCGGCGCGCAAGCTCGGGCGAGGCGATCGCCAGGTTGCGGTGGCTGTGGTCGGAATGCTCGCCGGGTTCGCCCAGCAGCAGCATCGCGGCCTCGTTGGCTAGGCGCAGGCGTCCCTCGCCGTCGACCAGCAGCACGCCGGTACGCATGCGCCGGATGATGAGTTCGTTGACCTCGGCGTAATTGGCGGCCTCGGCGCCGCGGCGCTCGGCCAGGGCCGAGCTGGCGCGCATCTCGCGCCCGAGCAGGCTGGTCAGGGTGGCGATGGCCATGAAGCCCAGGGCGAACATGACCGGCTCGCCGACCACGCGCTCGCTGCCGTTGCCGATCAGCTCGCTGAATGCGTACTCGCCCAGCAGCAGCGCCACCGCGATCACCGCCATGCTCAGGCCGTAGCGCATGCGCAGCAGCAGGGCCGCGGCGCCGACGTTGAACACCAGCATCAGGGCGATGCCGGTGCCGGCGGCGGGCAGGGCGTGCAGGGCCAGGATGCCGGCCAGCAGGTCGACGGTGATGCCGATCAGGGCCTGGGTGTGCAGGTTGCCGCGGCGCCCGGACACGAACAGCAGCATCGCCGCCAGCATGTAGCCCAGGACCACGGCGCGCGCGAGCAGGGGCAGGCTGGGGGCGCGGATCAGGACCTGGGCCGGCCCGAACACCAGCAGCGCCAGCAGGGCGGCCTCCAGCAGCCGATACAGGGTGAAGAAGTACAGCTCGCGGCGCAGCGCATGGTCGGCGTCGGAGGCGGCGACGGGGGCGAGACCTGACGGCAAGCGGCTGACCCTGTCCGGACGGAATGGCGCCGAGTATGCGCGAAAGCGCCCGGATCGCCCATGCGCCGGGCCCCGCGCGCCAGCCCTCCCGGGGCGGTCGCGGGCCGCCCCGGCGGGCTTTGCCGGGTCTGGCGGGGCCGGCCGGGTCCGGGCCCGGTTTTGCTCGCTCCGCCGCGATCGGCGACAATGCGGCCCCCTCGCGCTGGCCCGCCCAGCGGTCCGCTATTCGCGCGGGACGTCTTTCACTCCCCTCGGTGACGCATGAATTTTCACGAATATCAGGCAAAGCAGCTGTTTGCCGACTATGGCATCGCGGTGCCCGCCGGGCGCGTCGCGCGCACGCCGGATGAGGCCGTTGCGGCCGCCAAGGCCATTCCTGGCGACCTCTGGGTGGTCAAGGCCCAGATCCACGCCGGTGGCCGCGGCAAGGCCGGCGGCGTCAAGCTGGCCAAGAGCTACGACGAAGTGAAGCAGTACGCCACCGCCATGCTCGGCACCCGCATGGAGACCTACCAGTCCGCCGGCGTCGCCCTGCCGATCGACACGGTGCTGATCTCCGAAGGCACCGACATCGCCAAGGAGCTGTACCTGTCGGTGTTGGTCGACCGCTCCACCAAGTCGATCACCTTCATCGCCTCCGCCGAAGGCGGCGTCGAGATCGAGAAGGTCGCGGCCGAGACGCCGGACCTGATCAAGACCCTGCACGTGAACTACATCCAGGGCCTGCAGGCCTACCAGTGCCGCGATCTCGGCTTCGACCTGGGCCTGAACGCCAAGCAGGTCGGCCAGCTGACCAAGATCATGCAGGGCCTGTACCGCCTGTTCAACGAGAAGGACCTGGCGCTGGTCGAACTGAACCCGCTGGCCATCCTCACCAACGGCGACCTCGCCGTGCTCGACGGCAAGGTCAACAGCGACGACAACGCCACGTTCCGTCACAAGGACCTGGCCGCGATGCGCGACATCCGCCAGGAAGACGAGACCGAGGTGCTGGCCAGCCAGCACGACCTCAACTACGTCACCATGGACGGCAACATCGGCTGCATGGTCAACGGCGCCGGCCTGGCGATGGCGACTATGGACGTGATCGCGCTCAACGGCGGTTCGCCGGCCAACTTCCTCGACGTCGGCGGCGGCGCCACCAAGGAACGCGTGACCGAGGCCTTCAAGCTCATCCTGAGCTCGGACAAGGTCAAGGCGATCTTCGTCAACATCTTCGGCGGCATCGTCCGCTGCGACATGATCGCCGACGGCATCATCGCCGCGGTCAAGGAAGTCGACGTCAAGGTGCCGGTGATCGTGCGCCTCGAGGGCACCAACGTCGAAGCCGGCAAGGAACTGCTGAAGAACTCGGGTCTGGCCATTACCCCGGCGGACGATATCAACGATGGCGCTAAGAAGGCGGTTGCCGCCGTCGCCGGCAAGTAAGGGGCCACTGACATGTCCGTTTTGATCAACAAGAACACCAAGGTCATCGTCCAGGGCTTCACCGGCACGCAGGGCAGCTTCCACGCCGAGCAGATGCTCGACTACGGCACCCAGGTCGTCGGCGGCGTGACCCCGGGCAAGGGCGGCACCCAGCACCTGGGCCTGCCGGTCTTCAACACCGTGCGCGACGCGGTCGCCCAGACCGGCGCCGACGCGTCGGTGATCTACGTGCCGCCGCCGTTCGCGGCCGACGCGATCCTGGAAGCGGCCGACGCCGGCATCAAGGTCATCGTCTGCATCACCGAAGGCATTCCGGTGCTGGACATGCTGCGGGTGAAGAACACCCTGGCCGGCTACCCGGACACGGTCCTGATCGGTCCGAACTGCCCCGGCGTGATCACGCCCGGCGAGTGCAAGATCGGCATCATGCCGGGCCACATCCACCTGCCGGGCAAGATCGGCATCGTGTCGCGCTCGGGCACGCTGACCTATGAAGCCGTCAAGCAGACCACCGACGCCGGCCTCGGCCAGTCGACCTGCATCGGCATCGGCGGCGACCCGATCAACGGCACCAACTTCATCGACGCGCTGAAGCTGTTCCAGAACGATCCGCAGACCGAGGGCATCATCATGGTCGGCGAAATCGGCGGCTCGGCCGAGGAAGAAGCGTCCGAGTACATCGCCCAGCACGTGACCAAGCCGGTGGTCGGCTTCATCGCCGGCGCCTCGGCTCCGGCCGGCAAGCGCATGGGCCACGCCGGCGCGATCGCGTCGGGCGGCCAGGGCACCGCCGCCGGCAAGTTCGCGGCGATGGAAAAGGCCGGCATCACCACGGTCAAGTCGCCCGGCGACCTGGGCGCGGCGATCGCGAAGCGTCTGGCGAAGTAAGCCGGCGCTGGATGTGGTTGTCGAAAAGGCCGCCTTCGGGCGGCCTTTTCGCGTTTGTGGGCCTTGGCGATTGGGCGGCCCTCACCCCAACCCCTCTCCCGCGAGCGGGAGAGGGGCTCGGTGCGTCGCTTTGGGCGGCCGGCCCGATGGGGCGGAGCCACGTGATGCTCCGGATGTCTATCAGAGCGACTTCCCATATTCCTACCCATGGCCGCGGCTTGGCCCCGCTCCCGCTTGCGTGAGAGGGGCTCGGTGCGTCGCTTTGGGGCGGCCGGCACGATGGGGCGGAGCCGCGTAATGGCCCGGATTTCCAGATGCCCCGGATCTCTATCAGAGCGACTTCCCATATTCCTACCCATGGCCGCGGCTTAGCCCCTCTCCCGCTTGCGTGAGAGGGGTTGGGGTGAGGGCCGCTTTTCCTACACGCGTGAAGCCCCGCCCATCGCAAGCTGAGATCCCCTACCAAGAACCGCGCAAGGATGCGCCCAGGCCAGAAACGCAATGACGCACGCCGCTTGCGCCGAAGCATGACCGACGCCGAGTGCCGCCTATGGTTTCATCTGCGCAATCGCGCCCTGATGGGCTGCAAATTCCATCGTCAGCACCCGATCGGGCCGTACGTCGCCGATTTCGCCTGTATCGAGCGCGGCCTGATCGTCGAAGCCGATGGCGGTCAGCACGCGGATTCGGGTGCTGACCGCGCCCGGACCCGTTTCCTCGCATCCCGCGGCTACCGCGTCCTCAGATTCTGGAACAATGACGTCCTGGCGCGGACCGAAGCGGTGCTGGAGCAGATCCATGCCGCTGTGGCCTGCGACGCCGTCAGCCTGAGCTGACCTTCTGCCAATCGAGCGCCCATGTCCCAGACCCTCCGCATCGCCCTGGCTCAGTTCGATTTCCCGGTCGGCGCCGTCGAGCGCAATGCCGAACGCATCGCCGAAATGATCGTGGAGGCGCGCGACCGGCATCGCGCCGACGTGGTGCTGTTCCCCGAACTCGCCATCAGCGGCTACCCGCCCGAGGACCTGCTGCTGCGCCCGAGCTTCCTGGCCGACTGCGAGGCCGCGCTGCTGCGCGTGGCCGCCACCACCCAGGGCATCACCGCCGTGGTCGGCTGGCCGCAGGCGGCCGGGGCGGTGGTCTACAACGCCGCCAGCGTGCTGCGCGACGGTCGCGCGGAGGCGACGTATCGCAAGCGCGAGCTGCCCAACTACGCGGTGTTCGACGAGCGTCGCTACTTCGACGTCGATCCCGACGGCGAGCGCTGCGTGTTCGAGGTCAAGGGCGTGCCGCTGGGCCTGGTGATCTGCGAGGACCTGTGGTTCCCCGAACCGCTGGCGGCGACCGCCGCGGCCGGCGCCGAGCTGGTGCTGGTGCCCAACGCCTCGCCGTTCGAGCGCGACAAGCACGCCCAGCGCGACGCCCTGATCGCCCAGCGCGTGCGCGAAAGCGGTTGCGCGCTGGCCTATCTCAACGTGGTCGGCGGCCAGGACGCGCTGGTGTTCGACGGCGCCTCGATGCTGGCCGACGGCGACGGCCGCGTGCACAACGCCGCGCGCGCGTTCGAGGATCATTGGCTGGTCGCCGACTACGACGCCGCCACGCGCGCGTTCGCGCCGGTGGCCTGGCCCGAGGAAACCGACGACGGCCGCGATTCGCTGGCCTGGCGCGCCATCGTGCGCGGCACCCGCGACTACTGCCGCAAGAACGGCTTCGATTCGGTCTGGCTGGGCCTGTCCGGCGGCATCGATTCCTCGCTGGTGCTGGCGATCGCGGTCGACGCGTTGGGCGCCGACAACGTCACCGCGGTACGCATGCCTTCGCGCTACACCGCCGGCCTGTCCAACGACCTGGCCGCCGAGCAATGCCAGGCCCAGGGCGTGCGCCTGATCGCGCTACCGATCGAAAAGCCGTTCCAGGGCTATCTGGACACCCTCGCCGAGACCTTCGCCGGCAAGGCCGTGGACGTGACCGAGGAGAACCTGCAGTCGCGCACGCGCGGCGCGCTGCTGATGGCATTGAGCAACAAGTTCGGCGGCCTGCTGCTGACCACCGGCAACAAGAGCGAGTACGCGGTCGGCTACGCCACCATCTACGGCGACATGTGCGGCGGCTACGCGCCGATCAAGGACCTCTACAAGACCGAGGTCTACGATCTGGCGCGCTGGCGCAACGCGGTCGCGGGCGCGCCGCTGATTCCGCCGGGCGTGATCGACCGCCCGCCCTCGGCCGAGCTGCGCGACAACCAGAAGGACCAGGACTCGCTGCCGCCTTACGACGTGCTCGACGCGATCCTGCTGCGCCACGTCGACCAGGAGCAGTCGCGCGACGAGATCGTCGCCGCCGGTTTCGCCGCCGACACCGTCGACCGGGTGCTGCGCCTGGTGCGCATCAGCGAGTGGAAGCGCCACCAGGCCGCGCCGGGGCCCAAGGTCTCGCACCGCGCGTTCGGGCGCGAACGCCGCTACCCGATCAGCAACGGCTACCGCGGCTGACGCCGCCGCGCCGCACGCGACGGCGCAAACGTCTTAGCATTCCCCGTCCCCCATCAGGAGCCCGTCCATGTCCAAGCAGATCATCAACACGGCCAAGGCGCCCGCCGCGATCGGCCCCTACTCGCAGGCCGTGCGCGTCGGCGACACCGTCTATCTGTCCGGCCAGATTCCGCTCGATCCGGCCAGCGGTCTGGTCATCGAGGGCGACATCGAGGCCCAGGCCCACCGCGTCTTCCTCAACCTCAAGGAAGTCTGCGAGGCCGCCGGCGGTTCGCTGGAAAAGATCGTCCGTCTCGGCCTATTCCTGACCGACCTGGGCCACTTCGGCAAGGTCAATGCGGTGATGGGCGAGTACTTCAACGCGCCGTATCCCGCACGCTCGACCGTGCAGGTCGCGGCGCTGCCGCGTGGCGTGGCCTTCGAGGCCGACGCGATCATGGTGCTGGACTGATCCCAGTCGCGATCGCGGCGGTGCGCGGCCGGCGCATCGTTCCGGGGGGGGCGGGCAGGGCTCGCACGGCCCGCGCCCTGGGTGCCGCAAAACCTACAGATGTTCCAAAAGCCGTTCGTGGCGAGCCCGTCGAACCGCGAGCGCTGTCGCAGGTCGCTGCGGACCTCGCGTCGCGCGGTTGCGAATCGGCGGCTCAGTCCGGCGCGGTCCTGCGCACCGCCGCCTCTTCCAGCAGCCGCTCGCGCGCCTCGCGCGGGGTGGTCTGGGTCAGGCGCTTGAACGCGCGTCGGAACTCGCGCGGGTCCTTGTAGCCGATCGCCGCCGCGATGCTGGCGATCGGGCGTTCGCGGTCGCGCAGCAGGGCATAGGCCTGGTCGATGCGCAGCCGGTCGTGCAGCGCGTTGTAGCGCGTGCCTTCGGCGCTGAGCTGGCGGCGCAGAGTGCGCTCGCTCACGTGCAACTGCGCGGCGATGTCGGCCAGCTTGGGGTCGCTCGCCAGTTGCGCGCGCAACAGCCGCTCCACCGCCGCCGTGGTCTCGCCCGGGGCCTGGGTCGCGGGCATCTGCGCGCGCAAGAGCGCCAGCACCTGCTGCGCCGCGATCGGGTTGTGGGTGCTCAGCGGATGCGCCAGCCAGCGTTCGTCCAGGACCAGCCGGTCCTGCGGCTGGTCGAAGGCGATCGGGCATTCGAACACCTCGCGATAGCGTTCGGCGTAGTCCGGTGCCGGGTAGCTGAACTCCAGGCGCAGGGGCTTGAGCGCCGCGCCGACCAGCCCGCGCGCCAGCGCCAGGCAGCTGGCGAAGAACTCCTCGCACACGAAGCGGTGGATGGCCGCGTTGGCCACGATCATCTCGCCGGCCAGGGCGATCTCGCCCGGCGCGGCCGCGCTTTCGACGAAGCGCATCAGGCTGCCGACCACCGGCGTGAAGCGCAGGCCCAGCGCGATCGCCTCGCCGAAGGTGGCGGCGGTGGTCATGGCCAGGCCGAGCAGGCCGAAGTTGCCGACGTTCTGCTGTGCGCCCAGGTCCAGCCCGATCGACGGCGGTAGTACCCGCAGCGCGCGTTCGACCACGATCGCGGTCTGGCGGTCGGGCAGGCGCACGCCGGGGTCGTCGATCTGGGCGCGGGTGAGCTGGGTGCCCAGCAGCCAGTCGGCGCTGGACACGCCGTGTTCCTCCGCGCTACGGAACAGGCCCCACAGCAGATTCGGCGACATCAGGGCGATGTCGGTGCGCGGCGCTTCCTGGATCCGGTGCGGCATCGTTCTCGCAACTTGGCCGTTAATCCCCCCTTAGTGTGCCGCAACTGCCCTCACGCGCGCGCGCGACCGCGGCCGAGACTCGTGAATGGAACGGCGGCGTCGGTAGGGGGGATGCCGCGCGGCCCGACGCAGCGGCGCGCGAGCGCSCCAGCCACGACCACACGGGGAGCGCAAGACTCGATGAGCAGACTGACCCTGGCACTCGCGATCCTGATCGCCCTGACCGCCTGCGGCCGCGACGCCGGACCGGCGCACGTGCCCAGCGCGCAGGTCGCAGCGGGCGATCCGGCCTACGCCGAAACCCTGCGCACGCGCCTGCTCGACGCCAAACCCGGCGACGTGATCGAGGTGCCGGCCGGCCGCTACAGCTTCGACCGCAGCCTCAGCCTGCGCGTGGACGGCGTGACCATCCGCGGCGCCGGCCCCGACAAGTCGGTGCTCAGCTTCAAGGGCCAGAAAGCGGGCGCCGAAGGCCTGCTGGTCAACGCCAGCCACTTCACCCTCGAGAACATCGCCATCGAGGACAGCAAGGGCGACGGCCTCAAGGTCAACGAAGGCGAGCACATCACCATCCGCAACGTGCGCGTGGAGTGGACCGGCGGGCCCAGCACCAAGAACGGCGCCTACGGCCTGTATCCGGTCAAGACCCGCAACGTGCTGATCGAGAACTCGGTGGCGATCGGCGCCTCCGACGCCGGCATCTACGTCGGCCAGTCGCGCGACGTGATCGTGCGCAACAGCCGTGCCGAGTTCAACGTCGCCGGCATCGAGATCGAGAACACCGTCAACGCCGACGTCTACGACAACGTGGCCACCAACAACACCGGCGGCATCCTGGTGTTCAACATGCCGGCGCTGTCGCAGCAGGGTGGGGCCATCCGGGTGTACAAGAACAAGGTGTACAAGAACAACACCGCCAACTTCGGCGCCAAGGGCACGCCGGTGGCCAGCGTGCCGGCGGGCAGCGGCGTGGTGGTCAATTCCAACGACGACGTCGAGATCTTCGACAACGACATCAGCGACAACGCCACCACCAACATCATCATTTCCAGCGTCTACTCGACCGGCTACAAGGACGATCAGGCGGCCAAGGACTTCGATCCCTATCCCGAGCGCATCTCGGTCTACGGCAACCGCTTGTCCGGCGGCGGCGACGCGCCCGACGGCTTCGACCTGAAGGCGCTCAAGGTGGCCAGCTACGGTCTCACCGGCCGCCTGCCCGATGTGCTCTGGGACGGCTACCGCAATCCCAAGCCGGCCAAGCCCGGCGATCCGCACCTGTGTCTGCGCGACGTGTCGGGCGTGCTCAACGCCGACGGCCCCGGCGGCTACAAGAACCCGAGCAAGGACATGGCGGCCTACAACTGCACCCTGCCCAAACTGCCGGCCATCGACCTCAAGCGCGGCTAAGCGATGACGGGATTGCGATCGCGCACCTGCTTGCTGTTATTGCTGCTGTTGTCGGTGCTGGCCGCCTGCGAGCGCGCACCGGCGCCGGTGCGCTTCCATGCCGAGGGCCAGCCGGCCCTGCTCAGCGAATGGGGCGTGTTGCGCGTGGCCGATCGCCACTTGCGCCTCAACGAAGGTGTGGTGCCCTACGAACTCAACACGCCGCTGTTCAGCGACTACGCGCACAAGCTGCGCACGGTGTGGATGCCCAAGGGCGCATCGGCGCGCTACAGCGCCGAGGGCGCGTTCGAGTTTCCGGTCGGTACCGTGGTCAGCAAGACCTTTTACTACCCGCGCGTACCCGGCCAGGCCGCGGACAGCGACGTGGTCGTGCGCAGTAACAGCGCCGACGGCGAGTTCCGCGACGGCGGCCTGGACCTGGCCAAGGTGCGATTGATCGAAACCCGCCTGCTGGTGCGGCGCCAGGAAGGCTGGATCGCGCTGCCCTACGTGTGGAATGCCGAGCAGACCGAAGCCAAGCTGATGCGCGGCGGCGAACTGGTGGCGCTGAGCCTGCAGGCCGCCGACGGCAGCCGCGAGGACGCGACTTATCAGGTTCCCGATCAGAACCAATGCGGCGGCTGCCACGGCACCGACATCAAGAGCAAGGCGCTGCAGCCGATCGGCCTGAAGGCGCGCCATCTCAATCGCGAGTTCGACTACGCCGGCGGTCGCGCCAACCAGCTCGCGCATTGGCAGCAGTTGGGTTACCTGCGCGATGCGCCGGCGCCCGGCGCCGCGCCGCATGCGGCCGACTGGCGCGACACCGCGCGCGCCAGCCTGGACGCGCGCGCGCGCGCCTACCTCGATATCAACTGCGGTCATTGCCACAGCCCCAAAGGACCGGGCAACACCTCGGGCCTGTGGCTGGATGCGGCCACCGAAGAGCCGCTGCGGCTGGGCCGCTGCAAGCTGCCGATCGCTGCGGGCAAGGGCACCGGCGACCGCCGCCACGACATCGTGCCGGGCGATCCGGACGCGTCGATCCTGACCTACCGCATGGACAGCGACGACCCCTCGGCGATGATGCCGGAGGTCGGTCGCTCCGTGGTGCATCGCGAAGGCGTGACGCTGATCCGAGAATGGATCGCGGCGCAGCAGGGAGATTGCGGCTAGCGCCCGGCGAGGCGTGCGCTGCCTGGGGAGGACGACGGGCGTGTTCGGGGGAACGCGTCGTCCATGTCGAAAACGAGCGTGAAGGAAGATCACGATGCTCTTGCGTAAACATAAGTTGGTCACCGCGATCGCCGCGCTTTGCGGCGGTGCCGTCCTCACCTTCGGCGCGCCGTCCACGGCGCTGGCGCAGTCCGCCGCGACCGAGCCGCAGCCGCGCGCCGAGGCCAAGGACCTCGACGCCATCACCGTCACCGCGCAGAGCCGCGAGCAGGAACTGCAGGACGTGCCGATCGCCCTGCAGGTGGTGAGCGACCAGCTCATCGACGACGTCGCCGCCAAGGACCTGGGCGATCTCGACAGCTTCGTGCCGGGCCTGGTGGTGAACAGCCAACAGCCGACCCAGCCCAGCTTCCAGCTGCGCGGCATCAGCACCGACGACTTCGGCATCGGCACCGACCCGGCGGTCGGCATCTACGTCGACGGCGTCTACGCCGGCCGCGGCGGCGGCGTGCTGCTGCCGTTCACCGACGTGGAGCGCATCGAAATCCTCAAGGGCCCGCAGGGCACCCTGTTCGGCCGCAACACCGCCGCCGGCGCGGTGTCCATCATCACCCGCAAGCCCGGCAGCGAAACCGAAGCCGCCGCGCGCCTGCGCCTGGGCAACGAAGGACGCGTCTACGCCGACGCGATGGTCAACTTGCCCACCGGCGAGGACGCGGCCCTGCGCGTGAACGCGTTGTTCAACCACAGCGACGGCTGGATCCAGGACGCCAACACCGGCCGCGATCTCAACCCCGAGAACAACTGGGCCACGCGCGCCGCGTTCCGGCTGGGCCTGGGCGAGCGCACCACCGCCACCTTGAGCTGGGACCACGAGAACCTGGACCAGCTCGGCCAGGCCACCACCGGCATCGTGCCGCTGCCGCCGCGGCCGGGCCTGCCGACCCTGCCGGTGGACGAGTTGGGCTACCTGGATCCGCGCAAGGTGCCCACCGCCTCCGACGCCGAAGGCAACGAGGAGTCGCGCCGCTTCGACGGCGTCACCCTGATCGTCGACCACGGCTTCGACTGGGGCACGCTGACCATGACCAGCTCCTGGCGCGACTACGACTCGGTCAACCGCGTCGAAGAGGACGGCACCGACCGCAACTACCTCTACGTCGACTCCACCAATACCGAGAGCAACGAAAGCCTGTACCAGGAGTTCAAGTTCGCCGGCAGCACCGACCGCATCGACTGGGTCGCCGGCGCCAGCTACTTCAAGGAGGAGGCCGACCAGACCAGCGAGGTCAACGCCCTGACCGACTCGGTGGATACCATCGTCCACAACCTGGGCCTGGCGCCCACGCCCACCGGCTATCTGTTCGGCTACGTCGACCAGCAACTGGCCGCGTTTGGCATTCCGATCCGACTGCGCGGCCACCGCTGGAACGAGAAGTTCATCAATACCCTGGAGACCCAGTCCTACGCGGTGTTCGGCGACGTGATCTGGCATGCCACCGACAAGCTCAACCTGACCTTCGGCCTGCGCTACACCCGCGACGAGAAAGAATTCAGCTGGCTCAACAACCCGCGTTCGGCGCCCGAGCTGGATGCGGCGCTGGACCAGTTGGAAGCGATGGGCTTCTTCGCCCTGGCAGGCATCCCACGCGAGACCTTCGTCTTCGACGTGGCCTTCATCGACCCGCCGGCCATGCTCAACAAGGGCGTGACCAACCGCGCCAAACGCTCCTGGAGCGATGTCAGCCCGCGCTTCGTCGCCGACTACCATTTCAACGACAACACCATGGGTTACGCCTCGCTGGCCAAGGGCTACAAGGCCGGCGGGTTCAACTCGCTGCAGATCGGCAGCCGCTTTGACAACGAGGACGTGTGGAATCTGGAGTTCGGTCTGAAGCAGTCCTTCCCCGATCATCGCCTGCAGTACAACCTGTCGGCCTACTACTACGTTTACGACAACCGCCAGGCGGTGGTGCTGGACATGAGCACCACCATCCCGCGCTTCGTCGTCGACACCTCGGACATGGAAGCCTACGGCGTGGACTTCGATGCGCGCTGGCAGGTCACCGACGGCCTGGGCCTGGACTTCAACGCCGCCTTCATCGACGCCACTTACAAGAACTACGCGTCGATCAGCGGCCTGGACCTGTCGGGCAAGCCCACCGGCGTGCCGCACTGGTTCCTGGCCGGCGGCATGAACTACCAGTGGTACCTGCAGGAGCACGGCGACCTGCGTCTCTCGCTGCGTCACGCCTACCGCAGCAAGAAGCGCTGCAACACCGAATCGGTGGCGCAGGGCGACTGCGGGCCCAGCCCGGCGCTGGACCTGGACGAGTCGCGCAACCGCACCGACGTGCGCCTGGCCTGGACCGCACCCAACGGCCATTGGGGCCTGGCCCTGTTCGGCAACAACGTGTTCGACAACCAGTACATCAATTCCCTGGGTACCTACGGCAAGACCGTGCTCGGCACCGTCGGCGCGCGCGTGACCGAGCCGCGCACCTTTGGTGTGGAGTTCAACGCGAAGTTTTGAAGGCCGGGATTCGAGATTCGGAATTCGGGATTCGACAGAGCGACCAGCGAGGGCCCGCCCATGGCGGGCTCTTCGCTTTTGCGAATCCCGAATCCCTAATCCCGACTCTCGGCCTTTATGCTTAGCGCATGCCGAAGCGCAAGGGCGGGGCGTCCGTCGATCTCCAATTGCAGCCGCTCTCCAGCCTGCCCGGGGTCGGCCCGAGCGTGGCCGAGAAACTCGCCGCGCGCGGTCTGAACAGCCTGCAGGACCTGTGGCTGCAATTGCCGCGGCAGTACGAGGACCGCACCTCGATCACCCCGATCCGCTTGCTGCAGCCGGGCGTGCCGGCGCAGGTCGAAGGCCGCGTCGAAGCGGTCGAGCGCGGCTTCCGCTATCGCCCGCTGCTGCGGGTGGCGATCGGCGACGACAGCCGCGGCACCCTGGTGCTGCGCTTCTTCCATTTCCGCGCCGCCCAGGTCGCGCAGTTCCGGGTCGGCGCGCGCGTGCGCTGCTACGGCACGCCCAAGCCCGGCCAGATCGGCCTGGAGATCGTGCATCCCAGCTATCGCGTGCTCGACGATCACGACGACAGCGCGCTGGGCGAGCGCCTGGATCCGGTCTATCCCGCGGTCGAGGGCATCGGCCCGGCTTCGCTGCGGCGCCTGATCGGCCTGGCCCTGGACCGCCTGCCCGACGAGGACGCGCTGGAGCTGTTGCCGCGCGAGCTGCGCGAGCGCCTGCAACTGCCGACCCTGCGCGAGGCCCTGCTGACCGTGCACCGGCCGCCGCAGGATGCCGACGTGGCCGCGCTGATCGCCGGCACCCATCCGGCCCAGCGCCGGCTGGCGCTGGAGGAACTGCTGGCCCATCACCTCAGCCTGCGTCGTCAGCGCATCGCCCAGCAGGCGCACAAGGCGCCCGCTTTGAAGGGCCTGGCCCTGGCCGAGCGCCTGCGCAAGGCCCTGCCGTTCGCGCTCACCGGCGCCCAGCAGCGCGTGTTCGCGCAGATCCGCGCCGACCTCGCCAAGCCCTCGCCGATGCTGCGCCTGGTTCAGGGCGACGTCGGCAGCGGCAAGACCGTGGTGGCGGCGATGGCGGCGATGATCGCGGTGCATGCCGGCCGCCAGGCCGCGCTGATGGCGCCGACCGAACTGCTGGCCGAGCAGCACCTCAACAACCTGCGCGGCTGGCTGGAACCGCTGGACGTGCGGGTGGCCTGGCTGGCCGGCAAGGTCACCGGCCGCGCGCGCGCCAAGGTGCTGGAACAGGTGGCCTCGGGCGAGGCCCAGGTGGTGGTCGGCACCCACGCGCTGATGCAGGAGGGCGTGGCCTTCCGCGATCTGGCGTTGGCGATCGTCGATGAGCAGCACCGCTTCGGCGTGCACCAGCGCCTGGCGCTACGCGACAAGGGCGCGGGCGGGGAGGTCGGCGCGAACGCGATCGTCCCGCACCAGTTGGTGATGACCGCCACCCCGATCCCGCGCACCCTGGCGATGGCCGCCTATGCCGATCTGGACGTGTCGGCGATCGACGAACTGCCGCCCGGGCGCACGCCGGTGCAGACGGTGGCGCTCAGCGAGGAACGCCGTCCGGAGCTGGTCGAGCGCATCCGCGGCGCCTGCGCCGAGGGCCGCCAGGCCTATTGGGTCTGCACCCTGATCGACGATTCCGACGAGGTGGTGGCGCAGGCCGCGCAGACCACCTTCGAGGAGCTGTCGCGGCAGCTAGCCGAGCTGCGCGTGGGCCTGGTCCACGGCCGCATGAAGGCCAGCGAGAAGCAGGCGACCATGCGCGCGTTCAAGGACGGCGACATCGACCTGCTGGTCGCGACCACGGTGATCGAGGTCGGCGTGGACGTACCCAATGCCTCGCTGATGATCGTCGAGAACGCCGAGCGCCTGGGCCTGGCGCAGCTGCACCAGCTGCGCGGCCGGGTCGGGCGCGGCCGCGCCGCGTCCAGCTGCGTGCTGCTGTACCGCGCGCCGCTGTCGGGGCTGGCGCGGCAACGCCTGGAGACCATGCGCCAGACCCACGACGGCTTCGTGATCGCCGAGAAGGATCTGGAATTGCGCGGCCCGGGCGAACTGCTGGGCACGCGCCAGACCGGTCTGGCCGGCTTCCGCGTCGCCGACCTGGCCCGCGACGCCGACCTGCTGCCGCAGGTGCAGGCGCTGGGCGAGCGCCTGCTCGCCGACGCGCCCGAGATCGCCCAGCGCATCGTCGAACGCTGGGTCGGCGGCGCCGCGCGCTACGCTTCGGCGTAGGCGGGCGGGCGCCCCCATGCGCCGCGGTATCCGGGCGGCGCCGCTGAATTGACGAAATCGGCTGGTTTTGATCGATACAAATGCGCGACGGCTTGGTCGATAATCGGGCCAACCCCCTGGGAAGCAGGCCATGCCCGCCGTCCGCTCCAACGCCGCCGTCCTGCCCGCGCCGGCCGCCGCCGGCACTCCGGTCCCTCGTCGCGGCGAGACCGCGCTAGCGGTGCACGTGTCGGAACCGGCATGCTCGCCGGCTATGACGGTCCATCCCAAGTGCGCGCAGCTGCGCGATCTGATCGCCGCCGATGTCGGCGGCACCCATGCCCGGGTCGGACATGTGCGCGTCGGCGACGACGGCACGCTGTCGGTACTGCGCTTTCGCCAATACGCCTGCGCGCAGGCCCCCAGCCTGGCCGCGATCCTGCGCGACTTCGCCGAAGAGGCGCAGGTGGCGCCGGAACACGCGGTGGTCGCGATCGCCGGGCGCCTGGACGGCGACCGCCTGCTCAACAGCAATCTGCCCTGGCCGGTGTCGCTGGAGCGCACCCGGCTGGAGGCCGGCTGCGGACAGTTGGCCCTGCTCAACGATTTCGAAGCCGTGGCCTACGCGGTGCCGCGCCTGGACCCGGCGCGCATGCTGCACATCTGCGGCGACGCCGCCGCCAACGCCGGCCCGGCGCTGGTGCTGGGCCCGGGCACCGGCTTCGGCGCCGCGCTGTACGTGCCGGGCTCGCCCGCGCGCGTGCTGGCCAGCGAAGCCGGCCACGCCGCGCTGGCCGCGGGCACGCCGCGCGAACTGGATCTGCTGCGGCAACTGCTGCAACGCTGGCCGCACGTGGACAACGAACGCGTGCTGTCCGGCCCCGGTCTGGTCCACACCTACGAAGCGCTATGCGCGCTGGACGCGGCGCCGCCGCGACTGGACACGCCCGAAGCCATCGCCGCGGCCGCGCAGCGCGGCGACGATGCGCAGGCGGTGGAGGCGCTGTCGATCTTCTGCGCCATGCTCGGCAGCCTGGCCGGCGACCTCGCCGTGACCTTCGGCGCGCAGTCGGTGTACCTGGCCGGCGGCATCCCGGCCCAGATCGCGCCGTTCCTGCTGGCCAGCGATTTCGCCGCGCGCTTCCGCAACAAGGGCGTGTTCGCCGAGCTGATGGCGCGCACGCCGGTGCGGCTGGTCGAGCACGGCCAACGCGGCCTGCTCGGCGCCGCCGCCTATTACCTGGAGCGCCACGCCGGCGACTGAAATCGCGCGGCGCGACGGCGACCGCCGACCGACTTCCCATCGAGACCACGCCATGAGCACGCGCCGCCACTTCCTCCAGTCCTCGTTATTGGCCGCGGGCGCCCTGGCCGCGCCGCGTCTGGCGCGGTCCGCGCCCGCCAGCGGCGCCAAGGTGGTGTCGACCTGGGATTTCGGCGTCGGCGCGAATGCGGCGGCCTGGCCTGTGCTCGCGCGCGGCGGCGACGCGCTGGACGCGGTGGAGGCCGGCGCGCGCTGGGCCGAGGCCGACCTGTGCAATCCCACCGTGGGCCGCTGTGGCAATCCCGACCGCGACGGTGTGCTGACCCTGGACGCCAGCATCATGGCCGGCGACGGCCGCTGCGGCGCGGTCGCCGCGCTCGAGGACATCCTGCATCCGGTGTCGGTGGCGCGCGCTGTGATGGATAAGACTCCGCACGTGATGCTGGTGGGCGAGGGCGCCCAGCAGTTCGCGCTGGCGCAGGGCTTTCCCAAGCAGCCGCTGCTGACCGACGAGGCGCGCAAGGCCTGGCGCGAATGGCTGAAAACCAGCGAGTACCGCCCGCAGATCAATGCCGAGCGCAGACAGCGCCCGGGCGACGCCAGCAACCACGACACCCTGGGCATCCTGGCGATCGGCGCGGACGGCAAGCTTGCCGGCGCCTGCACCACCAGCGGCATGGCCTGGAAGCTGCACGGCCGGGTCGGCGACAGCCCCATCGTCGGCGCCGGTTTGTACGTGGACAACGAGGCCGGCGCCGCCACCGCCTCGGGCGTGGGCGAGGAGATGGTGCGCAACGCGGCAAGCTTTCTCGTGGTCGAACTGATGCGCCAGGGACGCTCGCCGGCCGAGGCCTGCCGGGAGGCGATCGAACGCGTGGTGCGCAAACGGCCGGAAGCCAGCAAGCAATTGCAGGTGTGCTTCCTGGCCTTGAACAAGCACGGCGAAGTCGGGGCCTACGCGCTGCACCAGGGCTTCGTCTACGCCGTGCACGACGACGGCGCCGGCCCGCACGAGCGTCTGCACGAATCGGCCTCGGTCTACGCCACGGCACGCAAGTGAGCCGCATCGCCCTGGAGATCGCCGCCAACTCGCTGGCCTCGGCGCTGGCGGCGCAGGACGGCGGCGCCGACCGGGTCGAACTGTGCGAGAACCTGGGCGAGGGCGGTTGCACGCCGTCCTACGCCAGCATCGCGATGGCGCGCGAGCGCCTGCGCATTCCCCTGTACGTGCTGATCCGTCCGCGCGCCGGCGATTTCCTCTACGACGCGTTGGAGCGCGAGCGTATGCGCCGGGACATCGAACTGTGCGTTCGCCTGGGCTGCGACGGCGTGGTGATCGGCGCGCTGGATGCCGACGGCGACGTCGACCGCGCCGCCTGCGCCGAACTGATCGCCGCGGCCGGCGCGCTGGGCGTCACCTTCCATCGCGCCATCGACGCCGCGCGCGATCGCGCGCGCGCGCTGGAGGACGCGATCGCGCTCGGCTGCGAGCGCGTGCTGAGTTCCGGCGGCGCGGCCGGCGCCCCTGCCGGCGCCGCCGGCATCGCCGCGCTGGTGCGGCAGGCGCAGGGACGCATCGCGCTGATGGCGGGGGCGGGGATCGGGGCCGGCAACGTGGCCGCCTTGCTGGCCGCGACCGGGGTGAACCAGGTGCATGCCTCGGCCAAGGGCATGCAGCGTTCGCGCATGCGCTGGCGTAACGCAGCGCTGGTGGGGCTGGATCCGGATTGGATCGCCAGCCAGCGCGAGCAAGTAGCTGCGCTGCGCCAGGCCCTGGATGCCAGCGCTGCCTGATCCAGCCCGTAGGGTGTGGTGAGCCTGGGGCGAGCCGCACCGTCGCGCGAGCCCGAATCGTCGTGCCGGGGCGGTCGCCACCTCGTGCCAATCACCGAAGCGGCCACGCCGCCTTGGAAGCGCCGAGACCTTGCATCGTCGCCGCGCTCGCTCGTCGCCGTGGAAGCCGCGCCGCAGTAGGGAGCGGCGAACCGCAGCATCGCACCGATGCGGCGGCCACCGCGGCCTGGGGCGCAGCGCTGCCTCGCCACCTCGATCACAAACGGCACGGGGCCCGGTCTGGCCGGATTCTCGAGCACTAAACCCATCCGGCTCAATCGCTTAGCCGTCGAAGGTTAAAGATTTGTTGCAGCGCAGAATGCAATCCGGCAAAGCCTGTGATGAATTTAGATCGATCCAGTTTTGTAGGGGGAAAGGGATGGCCGGGCCGGCGTCCCTTTTAAACGGTCGGATTTTTAGATCGTGACAAAAGCTGGAGATCGCTGTCCACGTGTCCCGTTGCAGCCCACCTTTCGAGATCGCCGTGATGACTCACTCCACGCTTCACCGCAATGCGTTGACCAGCGCGCTCGCGCTCGCTTTGTTCGCACCGCTGGCCGCGCAGGCCCAGGACGCGCCGCAGGGGACGGCCGCCCAGGACCAGGTAACCGAAGTCGAAAAAATCACCGTCACCGGTTCGCGCATCAAGCGCACCCAAATCGAAGGCCCGGCGCCGGTCACGGTGATGACCGCCGAGCAGATCAAGGCCGAAGGCTTCGTCACCGTGCACGACGCCCTGAGCACGCTCAACGAGGCCATCGGCACCGTCGAGGCCGACGTGCAGTGGGGCTCGCACACGCCCAACGCCAGCCCGCTCAATCTGCGCAACATGGGGCCCAACCGCAGCCTGCTGCTGGTCAACGGCCGCCGCGTCGCCGATTACCCGCTGCCATACGGCGGCCAGAGCAACTTCGCCAACTACTCCAATATTCCCGCCGCGGCGGTCGAGCGCATCGAAGTGCTGACCGGCGGCGCCTCGGCGATCTACGGCTCCGACGCCATCGCCGGCGTCATCAACGTGATCCTGAAGAAGAACTACAGCGGCGACGAAGTGCGCGTGCGCGGCGGCACCTCCACCGAAGGCGGTCGCGACACCTGGGACCTGTCCTGGGCCGGCGGCAAGACCGGCGAGCAGTGGAGCGTGAGCTACGCCTTGCAGTGGACCAAGCGCGACCCGCTGTTCGGCCGCGACCGCCCCGAGATGGACGACTCCGACGACGCCGCGCCCAGCTCCTGGAACACCGAGCAGCGCAAGGTCGGCTTCCGTCCGTTCACCGGCCTGGCCCTGCTTGACGCCGGCAACGGCAACCGCCGCCTGGCCCCGCCCCCCGGCGCTTGCGAACAGTTCCGCGGCGAGTACTACCGCGCCGACCGCCTGGTCTACAACTACAACACCAACACCGTCAGCAACACCGGCCAGCTATGCGGCAAGAGCGCCGACTTCGGCGATTGGCTGCTGCGCAGCGGCAGCGAGGACTGGTCGGCCTACGCGCATGCCACCTGGGATTTCGACAACGGCATGCAGGCCTGGGTCAACGTGGCCCTCTACGATTCCAAAGCCCAGTGGGGCACCTCGCCGCCGTCGTTGCAGCTCACCGACGGCCTGGACGGCGGCGCCTTCATCGACGCCAACACCGGCCGCCAGCTGATCGGTGTGCGCAGCTTCACCCCGTTCGAGGTCGGCGGCATGGACAACATGCGCAACCTCAACAAGGAACAGTCCTGGGACCTGAGCGCGGGCCTCAGCGGCACTGTGTTCGACGGCCGCTTCAACTGGGACGCCTCGGTCGGCCGCTCGCGCTACACCGTGCACGAGCGCATCGCCACGGTCGATTGGGACGCGGCCGAGAACTTCTTCCTCGGCCCGCAGATCGGCACCCAGGGCGGTCTGCCGGTGTACAACTTCAGCGAAGCGCGCTGGTGGGCGCCGGTGACGCCGGAGCAGTACCGCCAGTTCGGCGTCAACTCGATCAACAACGCCGCGTCCTGGGTCAATCAGGCCCAGGCCTCGATCAGCGGCGACCTGTTCGAAGGCTGGGCCGGCCCGATCGGCTTCGCCGCGGTGCTGGAAGCGGCCAAGCAGGGCTACCAGCTCGACCCCGATCCACGCGGCAACCAGGATTACTGGGTGCAGAACATCGATCGCGGCGGCGGCGAGCGCACCCGCTATTCGGCCGGCGTCGAGTTCAAGGTGCCGCTGCTGGAATCGGTGACCCTGACCGCGGCGGCGCGCCGCGACCACTACGGCAGCTACCACGCCTTCGATTCGGCCGCGCGCCTGGCGATCGGCTCACAGGCCGAAACCACCTGGAACGCCGGCATCGAATGGCGCCCGCTGTCCAACCTGTTGTTGCGCGGCAGCTACGCCACCAGCTTCCACGCGCCGGACATGCATTTCCTGCTGGCCCAGCCCAGCACCTCCGACGTCGGCATGAGCGACCCGCTGCGCTGCATCCAGAGCGGCGCCTATCTGACCAACGACTGCGGCAGCGGCAACCCCGACGTGTTCTACGCCTTCGGCGCCAACCGCCGCGGTACGCCGGACCTGAAGTCGGAACTGGGCGAGTCGTGGACGGTCGGTCTGGTCTGGGATCCGCTGGACAACCTGTCGCTCACCGCCGACTACTGGTCGATCGACCTGGACGACGAAATCCGCGACCTGCCGCTGGACGTGATCCTCAATGACGAGGCCGGCTGCCGTACCGGCAAGACCGTCGATCCCTCGGTGCCGTGGTCCAACCCCAGCGGCGCGGAGTACTGCGCGACCATCCTGGCGCGCGTGAACCGCGACGCCAACGGCCGCCTGCTGTCGGTGGAAACCGGTCCGATCAACATCGCCCAGCGCAGCGTCGCCGGCGTCGACGCCTCGCTGCGCTACCGCCTCGATACCGCGCGCTGGGGCAACTTCCAGTTCGGCCTGAACTACACCAACCTGGTGTCGATGAAGGAGCAGGTGTACGCCACCGATCCCAACCCGGAACGTCGCGATCGCGACGTGCGCAGCAAGATCCGCGGCAGCGTGAGCTGGCAGGGCGAGAAGTGGAACTGGACCGTGTACGGCGACCGCATAGGCTCGGTACCGGGCGTGCGCTACCACTGGGGCACCGACCGTCTCGACAACCCCGGCGGCTGCCGCCCGTTCCCGGACGGCTACGTGCCCAGCGACAGCCTGGACGCCAATTGCGCGGTGCCGCCCGGCAGCAGCAACCCCAACGCCGGCAAGAGCACCTCGCGCTACTACGGCCGCGTCGGTCCGGCGATCACCTGGAACTTCAACGTCGGCTACAAGGTGACCGACCGCGCCAAGATCAACTTCTACGTCAACAACGTGTTCAACAGCACCGGCTGGAACCACAAGGACCCGTACAAGCTCGACTACGAGTTCTACAACAGCCGTCTGTTCAGCCCGGTCGGCCGCGAAGTGTCCCTGGAGTACGTGTTCAACTTCGATTGATCTCTCCCGCCCTCCCCCTCGGGCCCTGGGCCCGGCCGACTGGCCGGGCTCTTTTTTCCCTGGGGCGGCGGCCGTTTTCGGGCGACCGCCCGATCCTCGCCTACGGGCCGTAGGCACGCATCCGGAACGCGTTCGACTTGGGTATCCGCCTCGCCACGACGCTGCTGTTGCTGCTGTTCGCGCCGGCCTGCGTCTGCGCGCAAGCGCCGTTGTCGCAGGCGGCGGCCACGCATGCGCCGACGTCGCCGGCGCTGATTCCGCAGCCGCGGCATTGGCAGCTCGGCGAGGGTAGGTTCGTGCTCGACAGCGGCGTGGCCCTGGTGGTGCCGGCCGATACGCGCAGCCGCGAGATCGCCGATTTCCTGCGCCGCTCGCTGGCCGACGATCACGGCCTGTGGCTGACCGCCCGCGGGGTGCGCGACGCGCGCACGATCGAGCTGCGCCTGGACGCCGCGGTGGCCGGCGAAGAGGCCTACCGCATCGAGGTCGCGCCACAGCGCATCGTGCTGAGCGCCGCGCGACCGCGCGGACTGTTCTGGGCGGTGCAGAGCCTGCGTCAGCTGCTGCCGCCGGGCCGCGCCACGCGCATCGAAGTGCCGGCGCTGCGCATCGAGGATGCGCCGCGTTACGGCTATCGCGGGCATATGCTCGATGTCGGCCGCCATTTCATGCCGGTCGACTTCGTCAAGAAACAGATCGACCTGCTGTCCTACTACAAGATCAACACCTTCCGCTGGCATCTCAGCGAAGACCAGGGCTGGCGGATCGAGATCAAGCGCTATCCCAAGCTGACCCAGGTCGGCGCGTGGCGCGACGAGGAAGACGGCAGCCGCTACGGCGGCTACTACACCCAGGCGCAGATACGCGAAGTGGTGGAATACGCGCGTCAGCGCAACATCATGGTGATCCCCGAGATCGAGATGCCCGGGCATGCGTCGGCGGCGCTGGCGGCCTATCCGGAGCTGTCCTGCCGCAAGCAGCCGATTGCCGTGCCCGCCAGCTGGGGAGTGTTCGAGGACATCTACTGCGCCGGCGACGAGTCCACTTTCGAGTTCCTGCAGCAGGTGCTGGACGAAGTGGTCGCCTTGTTCCCCGCGCCCTATGTGCACATCGGCGGCGACGAAGCGCCCAAGGCGCGCTGGAAGGAAAGCGCGTCCTCGCAGCAGCGTATGCGCGAACTCGGGCTGAAGGACGAGGACGAACTGCAGGCCTGGTTCGTGCGCCGCATCCAGCGCTACCTCGCCGGTAAGGGCAAGACCCTGATCGGCTGGGACGAGATCCTCGACGGCGGTCTGGGCAAGGACGCCATCGTCGAAGTCTGGCGCGGAGACGAACCGGCCGCGCGCGCGCTGCGCAACGGCAACCGCATCGTCGTGGCCAGCCCGTTCTATCTGGACCGGGCGCAGAGCGATCTGAGCCTGGAAAAGCTCTATCGCACCGATTTCGCCGCCGCACCGGCGTTCGCCGAGCATGCCGCGCAGGTGCTGGGCGCCGAGGCGCCGCTGTGGACCGAGCGGGTGACGCCGCGCAATGCCGAGGCGATGCTGTATCCGCGCCTGCTCGCGTTCGCCGAGAACACCTGGAGCGGCGTCGGCGACTACCCGGATTTCCAACGCCGCCTGAGCCAGCACTACCCCAGGCTCGACGCCTGGCGGGTGAGCTACGGCCCGGAAGCGACGGACGTGGTGGGCTATCGGCTGGAGCGCGATCCGGCGCAACGCGTATGGCGGGTGCACGCGCAACGCGGTTTCTCCGACCTGCGCATCCACTACAGCACCGACGGCCGCGAACCGGACGCGACCTCGCCCTGGTTCGAGGACAGCCTGGAGATCGCCCGGCCGGGCACGCTGAAGTTGACTCCGTATCGCCACGGCCGCGCCTATGCGCGCAGCCGCGCTTACACCCTGGTGGCGCACCGCGGTCTGGATCGCGAAGTGCGCTACTCGCTGCCGGCGCACCCGCGCTACCGCGGCAATGCCGATACCGCGACCCTGAGCGATGGCGTCCTGGCCGGCGACGAGCATGCCGACGGCCGCTGGACGGCCTGGGCCGGCGGCGACGTCGAACTCATCGTGGACCTGGGCGCGCCGACCGTGCTGCGCGCGCTGTCGGCGCGCTTCCTGCAGCAGACCCAGAGCTGGATCCTGCCGCCGCGTAGCCTGCAGCTGTTCACGTCCGACGACGGCCGGCGCTGGACGCCGGGCGCGGAGCTCGCGCTGGACGTGGATGCCGCCGAGTTGCGCCAGCGTTATCACACGCCGCACCTGGCCTTGCCGCAGCCGATGCGCGCACGCTACCTGCGCCTGCAGATTCAAGGCTATGGCGCTCTGCCCGCGGGCCATCCCGGTGCCGGCAGCCCGTCCTTCTATTTCGTCGACGAACTGGTGATCGAATGAGTCGCTCGCACACGCCGCCGCAGACCGCCCGTTCCGCTCTCCGCTTGCGCACGGGCCTGCGCTGGTTGGGTTTGGCCCTGGCCTTGACCGTTGCCGCCGCGCAGGCCGCGCCCGCGCGCGAGGACCTGGCCGCCACGGTCAACACCTATATCGGCAGCAAGGACGACGGCAACACCTATCCTGGCGCGTCCGCGCCGTTCGGCCTGATCCAGGTCTCGCCGATCGGCGATCACTACGCCGGCTGGCGCTACGACGAGCCCAAGATCCGCGGCTTCGGCCATTCCTTCCTGTCCGGCGCCGGCTGCTGGGAGCAGGGCGGGCAGTTGTCGGTGCTGCCGGTGACCGGCAGCATCGCGCCGGGCGGCGCCTTCGACACGGCCAAGTCCGACAGCTTCGATCAGCGCAAGTACGCCGCCGCCTATACCCACGAAGGCGAGGTCGGGCAGGCCGGTTACTACAAAGTGCGGCTGACCGATTACGGCGGCATCGACGTCGAAGCCACCGCGCGCACCCGCGCCGCCGCCGAGCGCTACACCTTCAGCGTCGATGCCGGCACCGGCCACGTGCTGGTCAACACCGGCCAGGCCAACAACCGCCACTGGGTGGTCGGCAGCGCGCTGCGCGTGGTCGACGAGCGCAGCGTCGAAGGCCGCATCACCACCAAGAGCTTCTGCGGCGGCCAGAACTACACCACCTGGTTCGTGCTGCGCTTCGACCGCCCGTTCCAAAGCCAGGGCACCTGGGACGAGGAGGGCGGCCACCCCGGCGGCCGCGCCGCCATGCAGGGCGACGGCCGTCCGGCCGGCGCGTGGTTCAGCTTCGATCTCAAGCAGGGCCGCGCGGTCACCGCGATCAGCGCGATCTCGCACGTCGATCAGCAAGGCGCCTGGAACAATCTGCGCGCCGATGCCATGGCCGGCGAGCAAACGCTGGGATTCGACGCCATGCGCACGCGTGCGCAGGACGCTTGGCGCAAGGAGCTGCAGAGCGTGCGCGTGCAGGGCGGCAGCGGCGACGATCGCACCGTGTTCTACACCGCGCTCTACCACACCTTGTTGCAGCCGCTGACCGGTAGCGACGCCGACGGCCGTTATCGCGGCTACGACGATCGCATCCACCAGGCCGAAGGCTGGACCTATTACGAGTACTTCTCGCTGTGGGACACCTACCGCTCGCAGAACCAGCTGCTGGCGATGCTGCGTCCGCAGCGCGCGCGCGACATCGCTCAGTCGGTGCTGAAAATTCGCGAGCAGGGCGGCTGGCTACCGCGCTGGGGCTACGCCAGCTTCGAGACCAATGTGATGACCGGCGACCCGGTCACGCCCTTCCTGGTCGATCTGTGGAAGTTCGGCGCATTGCAGGGCCGCGAGCGCGAGGCCTGGACCGCGCTGCGCGAGAACGCCTTCGGGGTGCCGCCGTTCGGCTCGCGCAGCAGCGGTCGCGCCGGCAATCCCAGTTATCTGCAGCGGGGTTTCGTCCAGTACGACCGCGCGTTCCCGGTCAAGAGCATGGACATCGATCCGCATCACGGCGGTTCGGCCACGCTGGAATACGCGCTCGCGGATTGCTCGCTCGCGAGCTTCGCCCAGGCCCTGGGCGAGGACGCGGACGCGCAGACCCTGCGCACGCGCGGCGGCAACTGGCGCAAGGTGTGGGACGCGCAAGCCCAGGACGCCGAGCTGGGCTACACCGGCTTCCCGCGTCCGCGCCTGGACGACGGCGGCTGGTACAGCGGGCCGGACGGACGCTACAACCCGCGTTCGCACCACGGCTTCCACGAAGGCACCGCCTGGCAATACCAGTGGCTGGTGCAGCAGGACGTGCCCGGACTGGCCGCGGCGATGGGCGGCGAAGCCGAGGCGCTGCGCCGGCTGGACGCGTTCTTCGCTTACGACGCGCTGGTGGCGGACCCGGCCCACGCCGCGCGCAAGCAGTGGGTGGTGGGGCCGTACAGCTACTACAGCCAGTACCGCTATAACCCCAACAACGAACCCGACCTGCACGCGCCCTGGCTGTACGCGCTGCTGGGACAGCCGTGGAAGACCTCGACGGTGCTGCGTTCGGCGCAGACGCTGTTCACCAACGCGCCCAACGGCGTCACCGGCAACGACGACCTGGGCACCATGTCGGCCTGGTATCTGTTCAGCGCGATCGGCCTGTACCCGCTGATGCCGGGCAGCGGTGAGCTGGTGCTGCACGCGCCGCGGTTCGAGCGCGTCGAGCTGGACCTGGGCGAGGGCAAGACCCTGCGCATCGAGGCGCCGGGCGCCGACGGCCGCAAGCTGCAATATCCGCAGTCGGTACGTTTCGGCAGCGCGGCGGTCGATCAGGTCTGGCTGGATTGGTCGCGCGTACGCGATGGCGGCACCCTGCGTTTCGAACTCGGTCCCGCGCCGTCGGCCTGGGCCACCGCCGCTTCGGCGCGTCCGGCCGCGGCCTGCGGCGCGCAAACCGGGAGCGCGCCTTGAATGCGGTCGCGGCGCCGCCGCGCCGCCCGGCGGTCCGCAGCGGCCGCGGGTCGGCCGGCCTGGGCCTTACCGCCGCAAGCAGCCAACTTGGATCGATCCACTTGGTGAATAATCGGGCGACAGCACGAGTCCAAGGACCCGGGATCTCCGATGACGACCCACAAGCCCGGCACCGGCCGGTCCAACCGCAAGCAGGTCACCGTGACCGACATCGCCCAAGCCTGCGGCGTGTCGCGGGCGACGGTGTCGCTGGTGCTGCGCGGCAGTCCGCTGGTGCATGCCGATACCCGCGCGCGGGTGGAAGCGGAATTGAAGCGGCAGCGCTACGTCTACAACCGCGCGGCGGCGAACCTGCGCCGGCAGACTTCCAGTTCGGTCGCGTTGGTGATCAACGACCTGTCCAACCCCTTCTTCGCCGAGTTCGCCGCGGGCGTGGACGAGGCCTTGGGCGAGGAGGGCTACGTCACCCTGTTGGGCAGCACCGCCGAATCGCCGCAGCGCCAGTTGGCGGTGCTGGGCTCGCTGGTCGAGCACGGGCCGGCCGGCATCATCCTGTCGCCGGCCGAGCACAGCGACGGCGCGGCGCTGCAACGCTTGCTGGGCGCGCACACGCCGGCGCTGGTGTTCAACCGCGCCTTGCCGGGCGTGGACTGGGACTTCCTGGCGCTGGACAACGAGCACGGCGCGCGTCTGGCCACCGAGCACCTGCTGTCGCTGGGGCACCGGCGGATCGCGTTCTTCGGCGGGCATGCCGATTCCAGTTCCTGTCGGCAGCGCCGGCAGGGTTACAGCGACGCGATGCGCGCGGCGGCGATCGAGCCTTCGCCGGATTGGCTGGTCGAATGCAGCCCGACCCGCGTCGAAGCCGCCTCGCGCACCGCCGAACTGTTCGAGCACGCGCCGGATGCGACCGCGGCGGTTTGCTACAACGACACCGTCGCCTTGGGCCTGATGCTGGGCCTGAGCGCGCGCGGGATCCGGCCGGGGCTGGACTTCGCCCTGACCGGATTCGACGACATCACCGAGGCGGCGCTGTCGACGCCGTCGCTGACCACGCTGGCGGCGCAGCCGCGCGCGTGCGGGCGCCAGGCCGCCGAACTGCTGTTGCAGCGCGTGCGCGATCCGGGCGCGTTGTCGCGGCGCGTGATCGCGCCGGTGAAGCTGGTGGTGCGCGGCAGCAGCGGAGCCGCGGCCATGTGAGTTCCCTCCTCCGGCGCCGACCGCACGACGCCTCCACCGAGCCGTCGACGCCATGAGCACTCAAGATCCCAACGCGCCGGCGTCCGCCGCGCGCAACCGCGCGGCCCTGATCGCGATGACCGCGATCTTCTTCATGTGGGGCTTCATCACCGAGCTCAACGGGGTGCTGATTCCGCACCTGCAGTCGGTGTTCCAGCTCACCCACGCGCGCTCGATGCTGCTGGACTCGGCCTTCTTCGGGGCCTACTTCGTGATGGCGGTGCCGGCCGGGCGGGTGGTGGCCAGAGTCGGCTACAAGCTGGGCATCGTGATCGGCCTGCTGATCGCCGGCGGCGGCGCGCTGCTGGTGCTGCCGGCGGCGCAGGCGGCCTCGTTCGAATTGTTCCTGCCGGCCTTGTTCATTCTGGCCACCGGCATCGTCCTGTTGCAGGTCTCGGCCAATCCCTACGTGAGCCTGCTGGGCGCGCCCGAGCGCGCCGCCAGCCGGCTCAACTTCGCCCAGGCGGTGAATTCGCTGGGCCACACCATCGGCCCCTACGTGGCCGGCCTGCTGATCTTCAGCGCGACCCTGCTCAGCGCCGAACAGCTGGCCAAGCTGCCGGCGGCCGAGCGCGTGCAGACCGTGCAGCCGCTGTACATCGGCGTGGCCGTGGCGCTGATCGCGCTGGCGGCGGCGGTGTACTTCTTCCGCATGCCGGCGCTCACCGAGGCCACCGAACAGGCCGACGCGCGCAAGCACGGCTTCGTCGACGTGCTGCGTCATTCGCATCTGCGTTGGGGCGTGCTGGCGATCTTCTTCTACGTGGGCGTGGAGGTCACGGTCGCCCACTTCATGGTCAAGTACGTCTCGCGCCCGGAGATCGGCGCGATGAGCGAAGGCCAGGCTTCGCTGTACCTGTCCTACTACCACGGCGCCGCGATGATCGGCCGCTTCCTCGGCGCGGCGCTGCTGATGAGCGCCAATCCGCGCCGGTTGCTGCCGTTGTACGCAGCGATCAACATCGTGCTGCTGCTGGTCACCATGAACACCCTGGGCGGCGTGGCCTTGTGGTCGGTGGTGCTGGTGGGCCTGTTCAACTCGATCATGTTCCCGACCATCTTCACCCTGGCGATCGAGCGCCTGGGCCCGATGACGGAGAAGGCTTCCAGCCTGCTGGTGATGGCCATCGTCGGCGGCGCGGTGATTCCGCCGCTGCAGGGCGCCTTGGTGGATCTGCTCAAGGGCGCGCTGGGCGACGAGACCCGCGCCCTGCAGTACGCCTTCGTCGTATCCGCGCTGTGCTACGCCTACATCGTCTGGTACGGCCTGCGCGGTTCGCGCCTATCGCCGCCAGCCAACACCGTACAGGGGCAGGATTGAACCGCATGCGCAACATCGTTTGCTTCGGCGAGGCCTTGATCGATTTCCTCGCCCAGCCCGCGCCCGCCGACGACGCGCCGCGCGCGTTCCTGAAATACGCCGGCGGCGCGCCGGCCAACGTCGCCGCCGCCGCGGCGCGGCTGGGCGCGCCGACCCAGTTCGTGGGCATGCTGGGCCACGACATGTTCGGCGACTTCCTGCTCGACAGCCTGCGCGGTTGCGGCGTGGCCACCGACTACGTGCTGCGCACCGACGCGGCCAAGACCGCGCTGGCCTTCGTCGCCCTGGACGAACACGGCGAACGCAGTTTCAGCTTCTACCGTCCGCCGGCGGCGGATCTGCTGTTCCGCAGCGAGCACTACGCCGCCGACTGCTTCGCCCGGGCCGGCGCCTTCCACGTCTGCTCCAACAGCCTGACTGAAGACGAGATCGCCGAGGCGACCCTGCAGGGCATGCGCCTGGCGCGTGCGGCTGGCGCCCTGGTCAGCCTGGATCTCAACCTGCGCCCGATGCTGTGGCCGCAGGGCGTGGAGCCGCGACCGAGCTTGTGGCAGGCGCTGGCCGCGGCCGACCTGGTCAAGCTGGCGCGCAACGAACTGGACTATCTGGCCGAGCCCTACGGCGGCGGCGAAGCCGGCGAACGCGCGGTGCGCGAACGCCTGTTCGCGGGCGCGGCGCGCTGGCTGGTGGTCACCGACGGCGGCGCGCCGATGCGCTGGTACGGCGCTGACGGCGAGGGCGAGGTGCGCGGCTTCCGGGTCAAGGCGGTCGATACCACCGCCGCCGGCGACGCCTTCGTCGGCGGCCTGCTGTCGTATCTGTGCGAACGCGGCGTGGATGCGGCGGGCCTGCCCGCGTTCCTGGCCGACCGCGCCGCGCTGGAGGACGCCCTGCGTTTCGCCGCCGCGGTCGGCGCGCTGGCGGTGACCCGGCACGGCGCCTTCGCCGCGATGCCCTCGCGCGCGCAGGTCCAGCAATTGCTCAAGGATCAGTATGAACACGCTGCCTGACCCCGTCGCCCCGGACTTCCGTTCCGCCGACTTCCTGCGTGCGCATATCGCGCGCACCATGGCCTTCTATCACCCGCGCTGCATCGATCCGTCCGGTGGCTTCTTCCACTATTTCAAGGACGACGGCGGGGTTTTCGAGGCCTCGCACCGGCATCTGGTCAGCAGCACCCGCTTCGTTTTCAACTACGCCATGGCCGCGCGCGAGTTCGGCGAGGACGCGGCTTTGCGCGCGCAGTACCTGCAGGCGGCGCGCCACGGCCTGCGCTACCTGCGCGAGCGCCACCGCAATCCGGACACCGGCGGTTACGCCTGGACCCTGCGCGACGGCCGGGTCGAGGACGAGACCTACCATTGCTACGGCGTGGCCTTCGTGCTGCTGGCGTACTCCACCGCGCTCAAGGCCGGCATGGACGAAGCGCGCGCCTGGATGGACGAAACCTGGCAGCTGCTGGAGCGGCGCTACTGGGAACCGCGGCACGGCCTGTACCGCGACGAAGCGGACGCGCACTGGAACTTCAGCGGCTACCGTGGCCAGAACGCCAACATGCACATGTGCGAGGCGATGCTGGCGGCGTTCGAAGCCAGCGGCGAGCGCCGCTACCTGGATCGCGCGCTGGGCCTGGCCGAGCGCATGACCCGCCACCACGCCGCCCAGGCCGGCGGGCTGGTGTGGGAGCACTACGACGCCGACTGGAACATCGACTGGACCTACCACCTCGACGATCCCAAACACCTGTTCCGCCCCTGGGGCTTCCAGCCCGGCCACCAGACCGAGTGGGCCAAGCTGCTGCTGATCCTGGACCGGCACATCGAGGCCGACTGGCTGCTGCCGACCGCGCGCCATCTGTTCGACACCGCGCTCGCGCATTCCTGGGATGGACGGCGCGGCGGCATGTATTACGGTTTTGCGTTCGAGGGCCTACGGCAGGCGTTGAGCGAAGCAAGCGCTTTGGAACGTCCAGCCATGGATGGCCCGGCGCTTGCGGAGGGACCCGCGTATGTGTGCGACGACGACAAGTATTTCTGGGTTCAAGCCGAATCGCTGGCCGCCGCCGCGCTGCTGGCCGCGCGCACCGGCGAAGATCGCTATTGGGATTGGTATCAGCGCCTGTGGGCCTACTCCTGGACGCATCTGGTCGATCATCGCTACGGCGCCTGGTTCCGCATCCTCGATGCCGACAATCGCAAGTACAGCGACGAGAAGAGTCCGGCCGGCAAGACCGATTACCACACCATGGGCGCGTGTTACGAAGTGCTGAACCTGGTGCGCGGGAGCTGAGGGCGAAGATGCGGCCGGCCAAGCTCTGGCGGGGATGGCGAGGCTGCGCGGCGGTCGTATCGATCGCCGTGGCGGTGCTGTTCGCCACGGCCGCGCCGGCGGCGCAGCCCCAGGTGCGCTACCTGCATCAGGGCTGGGAGTTCCGCTTGCTGCCGGACGACCCGCAGGCGCGCGAGCATGCGCCCGCGACGCAGTGGCGCGCCGCGCGCGTGCCCGGTCACGTGCATACCGACCTGCTCGCCCAGGGGCTGATACCCGATCCCTATGTCGGCGCGCCGGAAGCGCAGCTGCAATGGATAGGCCTGGGCACCTGGGAATACCGCAGCCGCTTCGATCTGAGCGAGGCGACACTGCGCAAGTCTCATGCCGAGCTGGTATTCGAGGGCCTGGATACCTACGCCGACGTCTACCTCAACGGCGAGGCGCTGCTGTCGGCCGACAACGCTTTCCGGACCTGGCGGCTGCCGGTGGCCGGCAAGCTGCGCGCGCGCGGCAACGAGCTGCGGGTGGTGCTGCATTCGCCGATCCGGCGTCTGCTGCCGCGCGTGGAGGCGATGCCGCACAAGATCGCCGGCAACTACCCCTCGCCCTACGGCGACGAGCCCAAGGAGGCGATGACCGGCAACTTCGCGCGCAAGCCCGGCTACCACTACGGCTGGGACTGGGGCCCGCGCTACGTCACCGCCGGCGTATGGCGCGACGTGAAGCTGGAGAGCTGGGACGGGCCGCGTATCGACGAACTGCACCTGCGTCAGCTGCGCGTCGATGCCGATGTCGCCGAGCTGCGCGCGCAGGTGCAAGTGCGCGCCGACGCCGCCGGCAGCGCGACCCTGGAGCTGGACTGGCTGGACCCCGACGGCCGCCGTGCGCGCGCGCTGCGCCAGACCGTGCAACTGCGAGCCGGCGCGCAGACGCTGAATGTGCCGGTGCGGATCGAGCGGCCGCGGCGCTGGTACCCGTTCGGCTACGGCGAGCAGGCGCTGTACACCTTCCGCGCGCGTCTGCTCGACGCGGACGGCCAGCGCGCCCAGGCGCAGCAGCGCACCGGCCTGCGCCGGGTCGAGCTGCGCCGGCGGCGCGACGCGGCGGGGCAGGGCTTCGCGTTCGCGGTCAACGGCATCGAGATCTTCGCCAAGGGCGCCAACGCGATCCCGTTCGACATGTTTCCCGCGCGGGTGCCGCGCGAACGTTTGCGCAAGACCCTGGAGGACGCGCGCGCGGCCAACATGAACATGCTGCGCAACTGGGGCGGCGGCTATTACGAAAGCGATGCGTTCTTCGACCTGGCCGACGAGCTCGGCCTGATGGTGTGGCAGGACTTCATGTACGGCGGCGGCATGCAGCCGGGCTTCGATCCGGCTTTCCGCGCCAATGCCGTGGCCGAGGCGCGCGACCAGGTCCGACGCCTGCGCCGCCATCCCAGCATCGTGCTGTGGTGCGGCAACAACGAAGAGGAAACGGCCTGGAAGGATTGGGGCCATCGCCGCAAGCTGATGGAATCCGATCCTGCTTTCGCGCAGACGGTCTGGGACGGCTACGTGCAGCTGTTCGGACGCGACCTGCGCGAGGTGGTCGCGCAGGAGGCTGGCGACCTGCCGTACTGGTCCAGTTCGCCCGGCAACGATCTGGACGAGAAGGCCAACGATTCGGCCAAGGGCGACAAGCATTACTGGGACGTGTGGGCCGGCTCCAAACCGATCGCCGCCTACTTGGACGAAGCCCCGCGCTTCATGTCCGAGTTCGGCCTGCAGGCCTGGCCGTCGCTGCGCACCGTCGACGCCTTCGCCAGCGCGGCGGAGCAGGGTATCGATACACCGGTGATCCGCGCCCACCAGAAGTTCCTGGCCGGCGCCGGCAACGAGCGCCTGCTGCACTACATTCGCGCCGGCTACGGCGAGCCGCGCGATTTCGCCCAGTTCGTCTACCTCAGCCAGGTCATGCAGGCCGAGGGCATCGAGCTGGCCGCGTTGCACCACCGCGCCAGCCGGCCGCACACCATGGGCTCGCTGTACTGGCAGCTCAACGACGTGTGGCCGGGCGCGTCCTGGTCCAGCCTGGACTATTACGGCCGTTGGAAGGCTTTGCACTTCCACGCACGCCGCTTCTTCGCCCCGGTCGCGGCGGCGGCGCTGCGCAAGGACGGGCGCACCACGCTGAGCCTGCTGTCGGACCGCACCCAGGCCCTGCCGGCGCGATGGACGTTGCGCGTGATCGATTTCGACGGCCGCGAACATTGGCGTGCGCAGGGCGAGGTCGCGCTGACGCCGCTGGCCGTCACCGCCGCGGGCGCCTGGAGCGATGCCGAACTGCTGCGCGGCGCCGACCCGCGCCGTACCGCGGCGGTGTTCGAGCTGCAGGCTCAAGGCGAGCCGGTATCGCGCCGTGTGATCTATTTCGACGAAGCCAAGGCGCTGGCGCTGAGCGATCCGCAGTTGCGCACGCAGTGGCGTCGTGACGGCAAGGCCGCGGTATTGACGCTGCAGACCGAGCGCCTAGCGCGCGGGCTGTGGATCGAGTTCGACGGCCTCGACGCCGAATTGTCCGACAACGCCTTGACCCTGCTGCCCGGCGAAACCGTGCAGCTGCGCGTGCGCGCCGATGCCGATCTCGCGCGTCTGCGCCAGGCGCTGCGGCTGCGCTGGCTGCGCGCCCCCTAAGTCCGGCTTCCGTTTTCCCGCGCCGCGCGCCGGTATGGGCGCGGCCCCAACCGACCTTGGTGACCCTGATGACTCCACGCACGCTCGCCTGCCTTATCGCCGCCGTCCTGATCGTCGGCTGCGCCCGCCCCGCTAGCGATGTCGCTACGGCGCCCGCCGCCCAGCCACCTGCCGCGGCACCCGCGCAAAGCGCCGACGTGGCTGAGGCCGCGCGCATGGCCGAACGAGTGAAGGCCGAGACCCGTCATGCCTGGCAGGGTTACAAGCGCTACGCCTGGGGCCGCGACGCGCTCAAGCCGCTGAGCAAGAGCGGCCACGACTGGTATCCGCACTCGCTGCTGATGACGCCGGTGGACGCGCTGGACACTCTGCTGCTGATGGGCCTGAAGAGCGAGGCCGACGAGGCACGCGAGCTGATCGCGACCCAGCTGAACTTCGACCGCGACATGGTCGTGCAGAACTTCGAGGTCACCATCCGCCTGCTCGGCGGCCTGTTGTCGGGCTATCAAGCCACGGGCGACGAGCGCCTGCTCAAACTCGCCGACGACCTGGGCACGCGCCTGCTGCCGGCGTTCGACTCGCCCACCGGCCTGCCTTACACGCACGTCAATCTGCGCACCGGCAAGACCCGCGGCAAGGTCAGCAACCCGGCCGAGACCGGCACCCTGCTGATCGAGTTCGGCATGCTGTCCAAGCTCACCGGCAAGCCGGTGTACTACGAGCGGGCCAAGCGCGCGTTGGTGGAGACCTATAAACGGCGCGACCCCAAGACCGGCCTGGTCGGGTCCTGGATCGACGTGGAGAGCGGCCGTTGGACCGATACCGGCTCGCACATCGGCGGCGGCATCGATTCCTATTACGAGTACCTGTACAAGTGCTGGCGTTTGTTCGGCGACCAGGAATGCAAGGCGATGTGGGATCAGAGCATCGTCGCGGTCAATGCGCACCTGGCCGACGAAGTGCGCGAGCGCGAGCTGTGGTACGGCCACGCCGACATGGTCACCGGCAAGCGCACGGCCACGCGCTACGGCGCGCTGGACGCGTTCATGCCGGCGCTGCTGGCCTTGGGCGGCGATCTGGATCGCGCCCAGCGCCTGCAGGATTCGGGCTTGAAGATGTGGCGCCTGCACGGCATCGAGCCCGAGTCGCTGGACTACGCCAAGATGCAGGTCGCATCGCCCGGCTACGCGCTGCGGCCGGAGATCGTCGAATCGGCCTACTACCTGCATGTGCTGACCGGCGATCCCAAGTACCGCGCGATGGGGCGCGAGTTCTTCGACGATTTCGTGCGCCACTGTCGCACCGAGGCCGGCTACGCCGCGCTCAAGGACGTGACCAGCAAGCAGCAGGACGACTCGATGGAGAGCTTCCTGTTCGCCGAGACCTTCAAGTACTACTACCTGCTGTTCGCGCCGGCGCAGACACTGGACTTCGAGCAGGTGACCTTCAATACCGAGGCGCATCCGCTGCGCCTGCCGGTGGCCAAGTCGCAGTGAGGCTGCGCGCGGCGCTGGCGCTGTGCGCGCTGTGGCTGGTGGCCTGTGCCGTCACGCCGCCACGCACGCCGCCGGCCGTCGCGCTCCATCCGCGCGCGATCGTCTTCTACTACAACTGGTACGGCAACCCCGAGCGCGACGGCGCGCGCCTGCATTGGTCGCATCCGGTGCTGAAGCTGCGCGCCGAGGACGCGGGCGCGCCGGACATTCCGGGCGGCGGCGACATCGCCGCCGACTTCTACCCCGCGCTGGGCGAGTACAGCAGCGCCGACCCGGCGCTGGCCGAGCGTCACATGGCGATGATCGCGCAGGCCGGCATCGGCGTGGTCGCGGTGACCTGGCTGGGGCGCGCGGACCCGAGCTACCGCAGCCTGCCCGCGCTGTTCGACGCCGCCGAGCGGCATGGCCTGCGCATCTGTTTCCAGATCGAGCCCGGCTCGCGCCCCGATATCGGCGCGGCGCGCGCGCAGTTCGTCGCCGCGATCGACGACTACGGCCGGCATCCGGCGTTCTATCGCGATCCCGGCAGCGGGCGTCCGTTGTTCTTCGTCTACGACTCCTACCAACTGCCGGCCTCCGACTGGGCGCGGCTGCTGCGCGCGGACGGCGCCGATACGCTGCGCGGCGGCGCTTACGACGCCGATGTGATCGGCCTGTGGGTGCGGGCCGACGAGGGCCGGTTCTTCCTCGATGGCGGCTTCGACGGCGTCTACACCTATTTCGCCAGCCGCGGCTTCACCTGGGGCGCCACGCCGGAACACTGGCCGCAACTGCAGCGCTGGGCGGATGCGCACGGGCTGCGTTTCATCCCCTCGGTGGGGCCGGGCTACAGCGACCGGCGCGTGCGGCCCTGGAACCGCGCCAATGAGCGTGGCCGCGACGGCGGCGCCTATTACGACGCGATGTTCGGCGCGGCCGTGGACAGCGGCGCCCGCTGGGTGTCGATCACGTCCTTCAACGAATGGCACGAAGGCACGCAGTTGGAACCGGCGCGCGCGGCCGACCGCGATGGGCGCTATTTCGACTATGCGCCGCTGGCGCCGGATCACTATCTGCGGCGTACGCGGTACTGGCTGTCGCGGTTTCCGCAGGGCTCGCCCTAGCGTAGCGACGAGGCGGTGTGGGGCCGGAGCCTCGCAGCCGCTCGCCCCATATCCGCCCTGCGGGCACCACACCTCCTGCGGTCGCCGCAAGCGGGAGTAGGGACTGCAGAGTCTGCATCCCGCTCGGTTCTGGGCCCTCTCCCGCCAGCGGGAGAGGGGTTGGGGTGAGGGCCCGGCGCAAGCGAGCATCCCGAGATCCGTGACCTCGTCTCGAGCATCCAGGTCCCCTCCCACACCCTCAACACACAAACCCGCAAAACTCTGGCTATAGTGTCCCGCCGCCAGGAGCGCACCCCCCGGATGCCGGGAGCCCCTCACAACGCGGCCACGCAATGGTTCGGCCCGGCTTTCGAGCGGCTGCACCCGCTGCTGCAAGCGCTGCATCGCAGCGGCGGCAGCCTGAGCGGCGAAGTCGCGATCTCCACCGGCAGCGGCCTGGCCGGGCGCCTGGGACGGCGCCTGGCGCGACGCTTGGGCATCCCCCTGGATCGCCCGCGTCGCGGCTTCCAGGTGCGCATCGTCCACGACGGCCAGGCCATGCACTGGCGCCGCCGTTTCGACGACGGCAGCGAACTGGTGTCGACATTCCGTCCGGTCGGTCATTACCCCGACGGACACTGGCTGGAACACACCGGCCCGGCCCGGCTGCGCCTGGGCGTGGACCTGGCCGACGGCGGCTGGCGCTGGCGCCTGCGTTCGGTCGCCCTGCGCGGCCTGCCGCTGCCGCGCTTCCTGTTCCCGCGCACCGACGCCTACAAACGCATCGAGGACGGCGACCGCTATCGCTTCGCGGTCGCCTTCTCCCTGTTTCCCCTCGGCGAACTGCTGCGCTACGAAGGCGCGCTGCACGCCATCCCGGCCGATCCGGCCGTCAATGTCGAAAGAGTGGCTACATGACCGACCGCATTCCCTTGCTAATCGATACCGACCCGGGCGTGGACGACGCGCTGGCGCTGCTGATGGCGTTCAACGATCCGCGCCATGAACTGGTCGGCCTGACCATCGCCGCCGGCAACGTCGGCCTCAAGCACACCGTCGCCAACGCGCTGAAGCTGTGCGAGGTCGCCGGCGTCGAGGTGCCGGTGTTCGCCGGCGCCGCCGCGCCGCTGCTGCATCCCTCGCCGGACGCGGGCTACGTGCACGGCCAGGACGGCTTCGGCGATGTCGGCTACGAACCCGCGCGCCGCCAGGTCGAGGCCGAGCACGCCGCGCTGGCGATCCTGCGCCTGTCGCACGAGCACGCCGGCAAGCTGCTGCTGGTCGCGCTGGGGCCGCTGACCAACATCGCGCTGGCGCTCAAGCTGGACCCGACCCTGCCCGAGCGCGTCGCGCGCTTCGTGGTCATGGGCGGCGCGGTCACTTGCCGCGGCAACATCACCCCGGCCGCCGAGTTCAACATCTACTTCGATCCGGAGGCCGCGCACATCGTGTTCGAGGCCTTCGAGCGCATCGAGCTGGCCGATTGGGAGGCGGTGATCGCGCACGGTTTCCTGCACGACGACGTGGTCCAGTGGCTGCAGGCCGACAGCGAGCGCGCGCGCTTCTACGAGCGCATCTCGGAGAAGACCCGGCTGTGGTCGGCCGACCGCCGCGGCGCCCACTGGCATGCCGCCGACGCCCTGGCGATGGCGTTCGCGCTGGAGCCGGAGGGCGCGCTGGAGGTGTTGGACCGGGCCCTGGCGATCGAGCTGGAGGGCCAGCACGGCCGCGGCGCCACCATCGTGGACTGGCGCGGGGAGGGCGCGGCCCCGGCCCGGGTCGCGATCCTGATGCGCTACGACCAGGAACGCTTCCAGGGCCTGATCCGGGGGGCGTTGGCGGCTGTTTAGACCGGGGCTTGCCTCGGCCGCGGAGGGGCGGCTATAATGCCGCTCTTTCCCGCATCAATTTGTGAGTGCCATGAAGGCAGGTATCCATCCCGAGTACCGCGACGTCGTTTTCCAGGACGTCACCACCGATTTCCAGATCGTGACCCGTTCGACCCTGTCGAGCAAGGAAACGGTCAAGGTCGACGGCACCGAGTACCCGCTGATCAAGGTCGATATCTCCTCGGCCTCGCACCCGTTCTACACGGGCAAGCACAAGATCATGGACACCAGCGGTCGCGTCGACAAGTTCCGCAAGCGCTACGCGCAGAAGTAATCGCGTCGCCAGGTTTCGCGCACAACGGCTGCCCTCTGGGCGGCCGTTTGCGTTTGGGTCGCGTCGGTCGCCGGCCCCGTCTCATGGCCGCCGCATCGCCCGCGTTCGCGGCCGTCGCCGGCGGCGCCAGACGGGCGCCTGCTGACGAATTCCGCGCGCCGGCCCGCGCCGCGATCGACCCCGCCGGCGGAACAGCCCGGCCCGTCCTCGCGACCAAAGTCAGAGCCGGTGCTCCATGCCGGTGTGCGATAATTCAGGCACGCGGCGAGTCCGCGATTCCCTGTCCCCACCTCGCCCGCGGCCATCCCTGCGCGGCGCAGACATGAGGAGCTGTTCGTGTCCGGTACTGATAAGTCCGCCCCTGAAAAAACCGCTGCTGAGAAAGCTGTCCCGAATAAACCCGGCTTCGACCAGGTCACCCTGGCCGCTGGCGACAAGAGCGTGACCCTTCCGGTCCAGCACCCGGTGCTCGGTGCCTCCTGCATCGACATCGCCAAGGTGCCGAAGGAAACCGGTCTGTTCACCTACGACCCGGGCTTCACCGCGACCGCCAGCTGCAAGTCGGCGATCACCTACATCGACGGCGACGAAGGCGTGCTGCTGTACCGCGGCTACCCGATCGAGCAGCTCGCCGAGAAGTCGAACTTCCTCGAAGTCGCCTATCTGCTGATGAACGGCGAACTGCCGACGGCCAACGAATTCAGCAAGTTCGAGCACGAGGTCACGCATCACACGATGATGCACGAGGCCTTCCGCACCTTCCTGTACGGCTTCCGCCACGACGCCCACCCGATGGCGATGCTGGTCGGCATGCTCGGCTCGATGGCGAGCTTCTACCACAACGAACTCGACCTGGAAGATCCGGAACAGCGCCGCCTGGCCGCGATCCGTCTGATCGCCAAGGTGCCGACGATCGCCGCCGCCTGCCATCGCTATTCGATCGGCTGGCCGATCCGCTATCCGAAGAACAGCCTGGACTACACCACGCGCTTTCTGCACATGCTGTTCGAAGTGCCGAGCGAGCCGCTGGAGCTCAATCCGGTCGCAGCCAAGGCCATGGACCTGCTGTTCATCCTGCACGCCGACCACGAGCAGAACGCGTCGACCTCGACTGTGCGCCTGGTCGGTTCGACCGGCGCCAACCCCTACGTCAGCGTTGCCTCCGGCGTCGCGGCGCTGTGGGGGCCGGCGCACGGCGGCGCCAACGAGGCCGTGCTCAAGATGCTCAACGAGATCGGCCGCCCGGAGAACGTCAAGGCCGCGGTCGACAAGGCCAAGGACAAGGAATCGGGCTTCCGCCTGATGGGCTTCGGCCACCGCGTCTACAAGAACTACGACCCGCGCGCGGCGCTGGTGCGCAAGATGACCCACGACGTGCTGGGCGCGCTGGGCGTCAACGATCCGCTGCTGGAAGTGGCGATGAAGCTGGAAGAGGCGGCGTTGCAGGACGAGTACTTCGTGCAGCGCAAGCTCTATCCGAACGTCGACTTCTATTCCGGCATCATCTACAAGGCGCTGGGTATTCCGGTCGAGATGTTCACGGTGATGTTCGCGATCGCGCGCACCGCCGGCTGGGTGTCGCATTGGCTGGAGCAGCAGAACGATCCGGAGAACAAGATCGGGCGTCCGCGTCAGATCTATACCGGTCATGGCGTGCGCGATTACGTGGCCAGCGACAAGCGCTGAAGCCGCATCGCAGCGCATACGAAACGCCCCGCTTAGTGCGGGGCGTTTTCGTTATGGGGTATGGCGATAGCAGGATGGGCGAGGATTCGCTTTTGCCTCGCCTTAGGCTCCCTCCTTTGGAAAAGGAGGGCTGGGGAGGATTTGCTGTTGCTTTGCTTTGCGTCTGTTCTTCACGGAAGTCAAAGGCTTCCGCGCGCTGCGCGCATGGGTCACTTTCTCTTGCTAGCCCAGGAGTCCGTCTGGATTCCCTTCGGTCAAAAGTAACCAAAGAGAAGGGCTAGCGTGACCTCCCCTGCGGGTTCGGGGCTGGCGCCGGGATTTCTCGATAGGACATCCCTGTCCTATCGAAAAACGGCGCGCGTCCTGCGCGCCGCCCTTCGGGTCTACGGGTGTCTGTGTGAGTGCGGTGCTTTTGGACTTCAATGCCGCGGCAACGGCAACGGCGTTAACGCCATAGCCCGGCCTTTTTTTGCCGTCATCCCCGCGAAGGCGGGGATCCAGTGACTTCAGCGCGCAGTTGGAGCGCCGACGTAGTCGCGCGTGCTCGGCGGCAGGCGTCGATGTTGCGTCTCCGCATCTCACGGCAAAGCAAATCCCCCTCAATCCCCCTTTTTCAAAGGGGGAAGACGAGCGGGTGCGAGGGGCGCGCGGGCGAACCGCACCATCGCGCCCGCTCGCTGCTCACTCCTCCACGCTCACTCCTGCCTCAACCCCTCGTACCCCGCGATCTCCTCGTCCGCCAGCAACTGTCGCAGCTGGGCGGCCGAGGCGCGCTTCATCGGCTTCTCGTCCACGCCCGACAGCGGGGCCTGGCGCAGCACGTCCAGCGGCAGCACGGTCAGGTCGAAACTCAGATCTTCGGCGCTGAAGATCCAGACCGGGAAGTCGTCGCTGCGTTCGCGATCCAGGCGCAGGCGACGGCTGCGCGCTTCGGCCGGGATGCCGTGCTGGTCGAGGAAGCGCGGGGCGGCGTCGGCGTCGTCGCTGTACAGCTGCAGCGCGACCGGGCTGCGCGCGTCGGCGGTGCCGTCCAGGACCGGGCCGACCAGGCGCGGTTCGAACGCGGCGAAAAACTCCATCGCGCGCAGCGCGGCTTCGCGGCGCTGGCGCAGGCCGGTCGCGTTGTCGCGCTGGAACAGACGCTGGTACTCGCGCAGCGCGTCCTCGATCTCGCGATTACGCGGCAGCGAGGCGTCGTCGAAGATGCCCAGGCGCTCGGCGGCCTTGAGCTTGGCCTGGTGGTAGTCGCGGATGCCGCCCTCGGCCATCAGCCGCGCGGCCTCGTGGGCGAGGCGGTGGCGGCGTTCGCGGGTGCGGGTTTCGGCGTGCTGCTGTGCGTGCTGACGGGCGTGATGTGGCATGACGACCTCCGCGGCGGGCACGGCGTCGGCGAGGGGACTCGCCGCGGCCGGCGACGCGTGCCGGCGGTTCAACGCTATCACGCCGATGTGGTTTTTCTCATCACATCGGCGCCGGAACGGTGGACGCCCGCGTCGGGGCGGGCGTCCGTTGCGGATCGGGCTCAGAAGATGTCGAAGGACTCTTCCGACGGCGCGGCTTCGGCCGGGCCGTAGTCGACGTAGGACTGCATCTTGTCCAGGTCCTCGGCCTTGACCCATTCGGTGATGCCGCCGCCGCCGTCCGGCATCAGCGCGCCGTTGGCGCCGACCGAGACCTTGACCATGCCCTGCGGCGGTTCGTTGGGGGCGATCGGCTTGTCCTTGAGCGCGGCGCGCATGTAGTCGATCCAGATCGGCAGCGCGGCCTTGCCGCCGTATTCGCGGTAACCCAGCGACTTGTAGTTGTCGCGGCCGACCCAAACCGTGGTCACCAGCGGGCCGCCGAAGCCGGAGAACCAGGCGTCGCGGTGGTCGTTGGTGGAGCCGGTCTTGCCGCCGATGTCCTCGCGGCCGAGCACCTTGGCCGCGGTACCGGTGCCGCGCAGGACCACGTCGCGCAGCATCGACACGATCTGGTAGGCGATGCGGTCGTCGATCGCGCGCGGCGCCATCACCAGGTCCGCCGGCGGCTTGGCCGCGGGCTTGGCCGGCTCGGAGGCCTTGGCGCTGGCCTTGGGATCGGGCTTGGCCTCGCCTTCGGGGCCGAAGTTGAAGCCGTCGACCACGGTGCTGGAGCGCACGCTGGTGCCGGGGCCGCGGCCGCCGCATTCCGGGCAGGCGGTCGGCGGCTTTTCCTTGAACACCACCGCGCCGGCGCGGTCCTTGATCTCGTCGATGAACCAGGGCGTGATGCGAAAGCCGCCGTTGGCGAAGGTGGCGTAGCCGCGGGCGACCGACAACGGGGTCAGCGAGGCGGTGCCCAGCGACATCGACAGGTTGGGCGGCAGCTGTTCGATGTCGAAGCCGAAGTTGGCGATGTACTTGCGCGCGAAGTCGACGCCCATGGCGTCGAGCAGGCGCACCGAGACCAGGTTGCGCGACTGCACCATGGCTTCGCGCACGCGCATCGGGCCGGCGAAGTTGCCGCCGTCGTTCTGCGGGCGCCAGATATGGCCGCGACGGTCGCGGAACACCACCGGGGCGTCGAGCACGATCGAAGCCGGGTTGTAGCCGCGTTCGAACGAGGCCGCGTAGACGAAGGGCTTGAAGCTGGAGCCGGGCTGGCGGCGGGCCTGGGTGGCGCGGTTGAACTTGGCGCCGGCGAAGCTGAAACCGCCGGACAGGGCGCGCAGGGCACCGTTGGACGGTTCCAGCGAGACCAGCGCGGCCTGCGCCTGCGGCAGCTGCTCCAGGCGGTAGCCCAGCGGCGCGCCGACCACGGGCGGGGCCGCCGCGACCACGGCGTCGGGGTTCTTGGGGTCGGGTTTGGGCGCCGGCGGTTCGATCCGCTCGATCCGGACCAGGTCGCCGCGCTTGACCAGGCTGCCCGGGCTGCGGCCGCCCCAGCCCTGGTTGGGCGCCAGCGTCACTTCGCTGCCGTCGGCCAGGGCCAGGCGCGCGCCGCCGCCCTCGTTGCCGAGCACGATCGCGGGCAGCAGGCCGGCCTGGGCCGGAATCGAGCGCAGGCGCTGCTTGGCGGTGGCCGCGTCCTCGTTGGCGGCCAGGTCGAAGTGCTGCTCGACCCCGTGCCAGCCGTGGCGGCGGTCGTAGACCTTGAGGCCGTCGCGCACCGCCTTGTCGGCCGCGACCTGCAGGGTCGGGTCGATGGTGGTGGTGACGTGGTAGCCCTTGGTCAGGGCCTCGGCGCCGTAGCGCTCGATCATCTGCTGGCGGACCATTTCGGCCACGTAGGGCGCGTAGACCTCGACCGGGCGTTCGTGCGGGGTGGCGTGCATCGGCACCGCCTTGGCCTGGGCGGCCTCGGCGGCGCTGATGTACTTGAGTTCGGCCATGCGGTCGAGGATGTAGTCGCGGCGTTCCTTGGCGCGCTCGGGGTTGCTCAGCGGATTGCCGCTGGACGGGAACTTGGGAATGCCGGCCAGGGAGGCCATTTCGTCGAGCGCAAGCTCGCTCATCTTCTTGCCGTAGTAGAACTCGGCGGCGGCGCCGACGCCGTAGGCGCGGTTGCCGAAGAAGCTCTTGTTCAAGTACAGCTCGAAGATCTCGTCCTTGCTCAGCTCGCGCTCCATGCGCATGGCCAGCAGCATTTCGCCGAGCTTGCGCTTGTAGCTGTATTCCGAGCTCAGGAAGTACTGGCGCGCGACCTGCTGGGTGATGGTGGAGCCGCCCGGGACGCGCTTGTCGTCGGTGGTCGCGAGCAGCCAGACGGCGCGCCCGATGCCCTTGTAGTCGATGCCGTGGTGCTTATAGAAGCGGGCGTCCTCGATCGAGATGAAGGCCTGCTTGAGCCGCAGCGGCACGTCCTCGATCGCCACCGGGTAGCGGCGGGTCTCGCCGAACATGGCCATCAGGCGGCCGTCGGCGGCGTAGACGTACATCGGCTCCTGCAGCTCGATGGTGCGCAGGGTCTCCACGTCCGGCAGCTTGGGGGCGATCAGGTAATACAGGGTGCCGGCGGCGATCACCCCAAGCAGGGTCAGGCCGGCGAACGCATACAGCGCCCAGCGCAGAAGGCGGCGAAGACGGGGCATCGAAGCGGGTTCCGATTGCGGGTTGTAGTGGCCGTGGAGTATAGAGGAGCGGGGACACGGACCGCCCCAGGGGGCAGGCGGCCGGTGATTTCCGCTAAGGCCGTTACGCAAAAAAGGCGGTCTAGGTTGGCATTCCTGAAAGAAATGGTTGCCAGCCTGTGAAAAGTCCGTTATCTAAGGCGGGGCCACACGAAGTGCGCGTAAGCGCTTGTGGCATGGGGAGAAAACAGTGGGCGTCATCACAAAAAGCCAGCCGGCCCTCGTCGGCGTGGATATCAGTTCGACCGCAGTGAAGCTGTTGCAGCTCTCCCGAGCCGGCAACCGCTACCGGGTCGAGCATTACGCCGTCGAGCCGCTGCCGCCGAACGCCGTCGTCGAGAAGAACATCGTCGAGGTCGAGGCCGTGGGCGAAGCGATCAAGCGCGCGGTCGCGAGGTCCGGGACCCGGGCCAAGCACGCCGCCGCGGCGGTGGCCGGGTCCTCGGTGATCACCAAGGTGATCCCGATGCCGGGCGACCTGGACGGCGAGGAACTCGAGTCCCAGGTCGAATTGGAGGCGGTGAACTACGTGCCGTATCCGATCGAGGAAGTGAATCACGACTTCGAGGTCCTAGGCCCGATGCCCAACAGCCCTGACATGATCCAGGTGCTGCTGGCCGCCTCGCGCTCGGAGAACGTCGAAGTGCGCGCCTCGGCGCTGGAGATCGGCGGCCTGACCCCTCGGGTCATGGACGTCGAAGCCTTCGCGGTCGAGAACGCGTTCGCGCTGATCGCCGACCATCTCAGCACGCCGCGCGACGGCATCGTCGCCCTGATCGACTCAGGCGCGACCATGACCACGCTCAACGTGCTGCGCAACGGCCGCAGCCTCTACAGCCGCGAGCAGGTGTTCGGCGGCAAGCAGCTCACCGACGAGGTGATGCGCCGCTACGGTCTGAGCTACGAGGAAGCGGGCCTGGCCAAGCGCCAGGGCGGCCTGCCCGAGAGCTATTCGGCCGAAGTGCTGGAGCCCTTCAAGGAAGCGATGGTGCAGCAGGTCAGCCGCCTGTTGCAGTTCTTCTACGCCGGTAGCGAGTTCAACCGCGTGGACCAGATCGTGCTCGCCGGCGGCTGCGCCTCGATTCCCGGCATCGCCGAGATGGTCGAGGAGCAGTTGGGCGTGCCCACCATCATCGCCAATCCGCTGGCGCACATGACGCTCGGTCCGCGCGTGCAGGCGCACGCGCTAGCGCAGGACGCGCCGGCGTTGATGATCGCGTGCGGCCTCGCCCTGAGGAGCTTCGACTGATGGCACGCATCAATCTTCTCCCGTGGCGAGCCGAACGCCGTAAACAGCGGCAGAAAGAGTTCGTCACCATGATCGTGGCGGCCGTGTTCGGCGCCCTGGTTCTGTCCGCGCTGATCGTCATGTTCTACAACGGCCAGATCGACGGTCAGAACAACCGCAACAACTACCTCAAGGACCGCATCACCGAGGTCGACAAGCAGATCAAGGAGATCGAGGAGCTCGACAAGAAGAAGTCGAAGCTGCTGGCGCGCAAGGAAGTGATCGAGCAGTTGCAGTCGAACCGTTCGCAGATGGTCCACTTGTTCGATTCGCTGGTGCGCACGATCCCCGATGGCGCGGTGCTGACCGCGATCAAGCAGGATTCGGACACCCTGACCCTGGAAGGCCGCGCGCAGTCCAACGCCCGCGTCAGTACCTATATGCGCAACCTCGAAGGCTCGGGCTGGATGACCAATCCGGACCTGTCGATCATCGAGGCCAAGGGCACCGACAAGGGCCTGCCGTACGAGTTCAAGTTGCAGGTCAAGCTGGCTAACCCGAACGCGCCCAAGGACGAGAACGGCGACGGCCAGCCCGATGCTCCGGTCGCTGGCGCCGACGCCGCGACGGCCGACGCCGCTGCGGCCAGCGCGACCGCTCCGGCCGCGACGCCCGCCGCCGCGGCGCCTGCCGCGAATGCTCCGGCCGGCGCCGCCGCACCGGCGGCGATCGCTCCGGTGGCTCCGGCAAGCCCGGCCGCCGCGCCCGCCGCCGCACCGGCTCCGAGCAACGCTCCGGGCGGCGTCCCGACGCCGGTCCAGGAACAGCCCGCAGCGGCTCCGGCCGCAGGCAACAACAAGGGGGCCGAATCGTGAGCCAGAAGAAGATGTCGCTCAAGGACCTCGACTTCAACAACATGGGGTCGTGGCCGCAGCAGGCCAAAATCGGCTTTTGCGTGATCATCGGCCTGGTGATCGTGGGCCTCGCTTGGTACCTGTTCGTCAGCGACAAGCGCACCCAGCTCGAAGGGCTGGAACGCACCGAGAACGACCTGCGCGCCGAGTTCGAAACCAAGCAGGGCCGCGCCGCCAACCTGGAACCGCTGAAGCAGCAACTGGTGCAGATGGAGCAGCAGTTGCAGCAGATGCTGCGCCAGCTGCCGAGCAAGACCGAAATGCCCGACCTGATCGTCGACATTTCCCAGACCGCGCTGGCCACCGGCATCACCAACGAGCTGTTCCAGCCCGGCCCGGAGCAACCCAAGGACTTCTACGCCGAGAAGCCGATCGCATTGCGCATGGTGGGCACTTACCACCAGTTCGGCGCCTTCGTCAGCGGCGTGGCCTCGCTGCCGCGCGTGGTCATCATGACCATGCACGACATCTCGCTGCGTCCGCGCGGCGCCGCGGCCGGCGACAAGACCGCGGTGATCACGCCCAACAGCCCTCTGGAACTGGCCGGCACGGTCAAGACCTACCGTTACCTGGACGAAGAAGAAGTGTCGGCGCAGGAAAAGGCCAACGGCGATCCCAATGCCGCGGCCGCGCCTGCCGCGCCCACTGGCGACAAGAAGGAGGGCGGCTGATGCGTACGACATTCAACGCGGGCGCTCGCGGCCGTCTCCTGATCGCGGCGACGATGCTGCTGGCGGCCACGGCCTGCTCGCGCGGCATCACCAGCACGCCGGGCGACGCGCCGAACCTGGAAAAGTGGATCGCCGAAGTCAAGGCGCGTCCGGCGCCGCCGCTGGACCCGCTGCCGGTGATGCAGCAGTTCGAAACCTTCGAATACGCCGCGCAGACGCTGCGCGATCCGTTCAGCAACGCGTTCACCGACCAGGGCGGCGGCAGCGGCCCGCGTCCGGACTCGACGCGTCGCAAGCAGACCTTGGAGCAGTTCCCGCTCGACAGTCTCGACATGGTCGGCACGCTCGGCCGCGGTCCTGGGGTGATCGCCCTGGTGATGGCGCCCGACAAGGTGACCTATCGGGTACGGCCGGGCGCGTACATGGGCCAGAACGACGGCCGGGTGACCAGCGTGTCCGAAGACCGGATCGAGCTGGTGGAACTGGTGCCGGATGGCGCGGGTGGTTGGCTGGAACGTCCAGCCACCGTGGCGTTAGAAGACAATTGATTGGGGGATAGCACGATGACCGTATTCAACGCCAAATGCTCGCGGCCGGCCCGGCGCCCCTTGGCTTTCAGCACGCGTAGCGCCGGCCTGGTGGTCGGCCTGCTCGCGGGACTCAGCGCCGCGCACGCCGCGACGCCGGCGTCCGAAGCCGCGGCACCGGTCGCGGCTCCCGCCGCGCCCGTGGTCGCTCCCGCGCACAGCCTCGACCCGGCCAAGCAGCTGCCGGGCGCGATCTCGGTCGCGAACATCGATTTCAAGCGCGGCGAAGGCGGCTCCGGCAAGCTGATCCTGAAGTTCAGCGGCGACGGTGCCGCGCCCGACCTGCGCAACCAGGGCTCGAGCGTGATCATCAACGTCGGCAACGCGCAGTTGCCGGCCGCGCTGCAGCGACCGCTCAACGTCACCGACTTCGCCACCCCGGTGCAGCGCATCGACGCGCGCGCCAGCGGCAACGGCACCCAGTTGGTGCTCAACACCAACGGCGGTTTCGAGTCGCTGGCCTACCAGACCGGTCGCGAGTACATCGTCGAGATCGTGCCCAAGTCGGCGGCCGCGGCGTCCAGCCGTGCGGTCGGCGCCAGCACCATCAGCAGCACCACCGATGCCAGCAAGCGCGGCTACAGCGGCCGTCCGGTGACCTTCAACTTCCAGGACGTGCCGGTGCGCACCGTGCTGCAGTTGATCGCCGAAGAGTCCAATCTCAACGTGGTCGCCGCCGACACGGTCCAGGGCAACGTCACCCTGCGCCTGGTCAACGTGCCCTGGGACCAGGCCCTGGACATCGTCCTGCAGGCCAAGGGCCTGGATAAGCGCCGCAGCGGCAACGTGGTGTGGATCGCGCCGCAGGCCGAGATCGCCAAGTACGAACAGGACAAGGAAGACGCGCGCATCGCGCTCGACAACCGCGTCGATCTGGTCACCGAATACATTCAGGTCAACTATCACAACGCCGGTGCGATCTTCAAAGCGCTGACCGATGCCAAGGGCGTCGGCGGTGGCGGTGGCGGTGGTAGTGGCGGTCAGAACCAGAGCGAGAACGGCTTCCTCTCGCAGCGCGGCCGCCTGGTCGCCGACGAGCGCACCAACACGCTGATGATCAGCGACATCCCGAAGAAGGTTCAGCAGATGCGCGAACTGGTTCGGGTGATCGATCGCCCGGTCGACCAGGTCGTGATCGAGGCCCGCATCGTGATCGCGACCGAATCGGTCTCGCGCGAGCTCGGCGCCAAGTTCGGCATCAGCGGCAACAAGGACAACTCCTACTTCAGCGGCAACCTCGACGCCAACACCGCGACCCGCAACTCGCAGGTCGCCGCCGATACCGCCTACGCCAACGCCTTCCGCGACTGGCTCAACGGCGGCTCGGTCGGCAGCCCGCCGGTGCGCACCCTGGGCGCGATCACCCGCGGTCTGATGACCAACCTGGGCGTCGACAACCCGGCCGGTTCGCTGGCGCTGTCGATCCTCAACGCCGGCTACCTGCTCGACATCGAGCTGTCGGCGATCCAGGAAGAAGGCCGCGGCGAAGTCATCTCCAACCCGCGTGTGGTTACCAGCAACCAGCGCGAAGCGGTGATCAGCCAGGGCCAGGAAGTGGGTTACGTGACGATCTCTCCGCAGCAGGGCGGCAACAACACGCCGATCCCGAACGTCCAGTTCAAGGACGTGCTGCTGGAGCTCAAGGTCACCCCGACCATCACCAATGACGGCCGCGTGTTCCTGAACATGGCGGTCAAGAAGGACGAGGTCGACGGCCAGCTCAACACCTCGATTGGTCAGGTGCCGATCATCGCCAAGCGTGCGGTCAACACCGCCGTGCTGGTCGAAGACGGTCAGACCGTGGTGATCGGCGGCGTGTACGAGTTCCGCGACCGCAGCGACATCACCAAGGTGCCGTTCCTGGGCGACATCCCCTTCCTGGGCAACCTGTTCAAGAAGAAGGGCCGTTCCAAGGAAAAGGCCGAGCTGCTGATCTTCGTCACCCCGAAGGTGCTCAAGGTCGCGCAGCGCTAAGCGCCCGCCGCCGCAGCCGAAATACGCGAGAGGGCCTACGGGCCCTCTTCGCGTTTATGGAGCCGGGCGGACGGCCGGGAACTGAACGTGCCATCGGTTGGGTGAACCCGGGCCGCCAAGTTCGGTCAAAATCGGACCTCGCCCCGCGTCGGACCCTCGATGGATACCCCCGAAAGCCTCGCCGGCCCTGCGCCGGACCGTACGCCCGTCCTCCCCGACGCCGAGTTGGCGCGTCTGCACGACGCCTTCCGCGGCCTGCGCGAGGCGCTCGCGGCCGAGATCGTCGGCCAGGCGGCGTTGATCGAACGCCTGCTGATCGCCCTGCTCGCCGACGGCCATCTGCTGGTCGAGGGCGCGCCCGGTCTGGCCAAGACCAGCGCGGTGCGCGCGCTGGCGGCGCGCCTGGAAGCCGACTTCGCGCGTGTCCAGTTCACCCCCGACCTGCTGCCGGCCGATCTCACCGGCACCGAGGTCTGGCGCCCGCAGGACGGCCGCTTCGAATTTCAGCCCGGGCCGATCTTCCATCCCATTCTGCTCGCCGACGAGATCAACCGCGCCCCGGCCAAGGTCCAATCGGCCTTGCTGGAGGCGATGGGCGAGCGCCAGGTCACGGTCGGGCGCGCGACCTACGCGCTGCCCTCGCTGTTCCTGGTGATGGCGACCCAGAATCCGATCGAGCAGGAAGGCACCTTTCCCCTGCCCGAAGCCCAGCTCGACCGCTTCCTGATGCACGTGCGCATCGGCTACCCGGAAGCCGCGGCGGAAGCCGAGATCCTGCGCCTGGCGCGCGAGCGCGCGCGCGATTCGCTGCGGGCGACGGCGCCGATCGAAAACCGGATGCCGCTGACCGACGTGTTCGCGGCGCGCGCGGCGGTGCTGTCGCTGCACGTGGCGCCGGCGGTGGAGCGTTATCTGATCGAACTGGTGCTGGCCTCGCGCGACGCCGCGCGCTACGACGGCGCGCTCGCGCGCCGGATCGCCTGGGGCGCGAGCCCGCGCGGCTCGATCGCGCTGGAGCGCTGCGCACGCGCGCACGCCTGGCTGGCCGGCCGCGACTACGTAACCCCGGACGACGTGCGCGCGATCGCGCCCGAGGTCCTGCGCCATCGCATCCTGCCCAGCTACGAGGCCACCGCCGAAGGCTGGGACGGCGATCGTCTGGTCGCCGAGCTGCTGCAGCGCGTGCCGCTGCCCTGATGGTCGGGAGCGCGCGTTCGTGATTCGCGATCGAGCCCTGCGGGGCGACGCATGAGCGACGGCATCGTCCCCAGCCTGGCCGAGCTGGTCGCCTTGCGCGCCGCCGTCGGCGGCCGCCGCAACGCGCGCCTGGGCCGCCACGGCGTGAGCGGGCATGCGCTGTCGCCCCTGCGCGGGCGCGGCATGGAGTACGCCGAGTCGCGCGAGTATTCCAACGGCGACGACGCCCGCCATATCGATTGGCGCCTGACCGCGCGCACCGGGCGCGCCCATACCAAACTGTTCCAGGCCGAGCGCGAACGCCTGAGCCTGATCGTCGCCGACACCGCGCCGGCGCTGTACTTCGGCACCCGCGTGCGCTTCAAGTCGGTGCAGGCCGCGCGCGCGGGGGCGATCGCCGCCTGGGCCGCGGCGCGCGACGGCGACCGTATCGCGGCTTTGCGCGGCAGTCTGCGCGAGGCGCCGGTGCCGCCAGCCTCAGGGCCGCGCGGCGCCTTGCGCGCGCTGGACGCGCTGGTGCGCTGGTACGCGCGTCCGCCCGAGGACGACGCCGGGCTCGCGGTCGCGCTGGATCACGCCGAACGCCTGCTGCGGCCGGGGTCGCGCCTGGTGGTACTGGCCGATCCGCGCAGCCTGGCGCTGGTGCCGGAGCGGCGCTGGCCGGCGCTGGCCCAGCACCACGAAGTGATCGTGCTGCTGCTGACCGATCCGTTGGAACACGCGCCGCCGTCGTCGGCCTTGGCTTTCCGCAGCGGCGAGCGCCGGATCCAACTGGATCTGGCCGTGCCCGCGCAACGCCAGCGCTGGGCCCAGGAGTTCGTTGCGCCGGTCGCGGCGGCGCTGGAAAGCCTGCCGCTGCGCGGCGTGCGCGCGCAGGCCTTGTCCACCGACGCGCCCAGCGAGTCCTGGTTGCCTTTGCTGGGCCGGGCGCGGCCGCTGGTGGCGTGATGGCCGATCCGACCCTGCTGCTGCGCGATGTGCACGACAGCGCGACGCCCTCGTGGTGGCCGCCGGCGCCGGGCTGGTGGATGGTGTTCGTCGCGGTGGCGCTGATCGCCGCTGCGGTGTGGTTCCTGCGCGCGCGCCGCCAGCGCAAGCGGCGCACGGCCGAGCGTTTGTTCGACGACGCGATCGCGGCCGCGGCCTCGCCGGCGGCGCAGGTCGCGGCGATGTCGGAACTGCTGCGCCGGGCCGCGCGCCGGCGCGACGGCGCGGCCGATCGTCTGCAGGGCGAGGACTGGCTGGCTTTCCTCGACCGCGGCGCGAAGTCGCCGCAATTCGTCGAGGCCGCGGGCCGGCTGCTGCTGGACGGCGGTTTCCGCCGCGACGTCGATCCCCTGCATGTGGAAGCGCTGCGCGAGCCGGTACGCGCGCGTTTCCTCGAACTGATGGGCGTGCGCTGATGGACGCGCTGATGCGCGCCCTGAGCGATGCGCGCGATGTGTTCGCGTGGCCGTGGTGGCTGCTCGCCTTGCCGCTGCCGTTGCTGGCGCGCTGGTGGCTGCCGGCGGCGCGCGATGGCTCGGCGGCCTTGAAGGTGCCGTTCGGCGAGCGCCTGGATGCGGTCGCCGCGGTCGGCGGCCACGGCCTGCGCGGGCGCGGCCCAGGCTGGCTGATGTGGGCGGCGTGGGTCCTGCTGTGCATAGCCGCCGCGCGCCCGCAACAACTCGGCGACGCCGTGCAACCGCCGCAAGTGGGACGCGACCTGATGCTGGCGCTGGACCTGTCGGGCAGCATGCGCGAGCCGGACATGGAACTGGGCGGGCAACCGGTGGACCGCCTGACCGCGGCCAAGGCCGTGCTGTCGGATTTCCTCGACCGACGCGTCGGCGACCGCGTCGGTCTGCTGGTGTTCGGCCGGCGCGCCTATGCCTTGGCGCCGCTGACCCTGGACCGGGCGACCGTGCGCGACCAACTCGCCGACAGCGTGGTCGGCCTGGCCGGCCAGGAGACCGCGATCGGCGATGCGATCGCGCTGGCGGTCAAGCGCCTGCGCACGCAGCCGGCCGAGCAGCGCGTGCTGATCCTGCTCACCGACGGCGTCAACACCGCCGGCGCGATCGAACCCAAGAAGGCCGCCGAACTCGCCTCGGCCGATCAGGTGCGCGTGCACACCATCGCCTTCGGCGGCGACGGCGCCCTGTCCCTGTTCGGCATCAAGCTGCCGATGCCGGGCGCGGGCGACGACATCGACGAGACCACCTTGCGCGCGGTCGCCAAGCAGACCGGCGGCCGCTTCTTCCGCGCCCGCGACACCGCCGAGCTGGCCGGCATCTACGCCGAGATCGATCGCCTGGAGCCGATCCAGCGTCCCGGCCAGGCCGTGCGTCCGCGCATCGAGCGTTACGCCTGGCCGCTCGCGGGCGCGTTCGCGCTGGCGCTGCTGGCGTTCGCGCTGCAGGGGAGGCGACGCGCATGAGCGACTGGTTGAGCGGCTTGGCGAGCGCGTTCTCGCACTTGCATCTGCTGCGCCCGCACTGGCTGTGGGCCTTGCTGGCGCTGCCGCTGCTGGCGTTGTGGTGGCGCGCGCGCCGACGCCGCGCCAACGCCTGGCGCGATGCGGTCGATCCGCATCTGTTGCCGCACCTGCTCGAGTCCGGGCAGGACCGCCGCACGCGCTACGGCGTGTGGCTGGCGATGCTCGCCGGCGTGCTGGCCGTGCTCGCGCTGGCCGGCCCGAGTTGGCGCCAGACCGAACAGGCGCTATGGCAAAGCCGGGCACCGCTGGTGATCGCGTTGGACCTGTCCAGCGCGGCGCTCGCCGCCGATCTGCCGCCTTCGCGCCTGGCCCAGGCGCGCGCCAAGATCGCGACTCTGCTGCGCGAGCGCGACGGCGGTCAGGTCGGCCTGGTCGTCTATGCCGGCGACGCCTACACCGTGGCTCCGCTGACCGACGACGTCGCCAACGTGGCGCTGTTCCTGGACGCGCTCAATCCCGATGTGATGCCCGTCGACGGCCAGCGCGGCGATCGCGCGATCGCCTGGTCGGCGCGCCTGCTGCGTCGCGCCGGCTTCGAGCGCGGCGACATCCTGCTGCTCAGCGACCACAGCGATGCGCGCACGCGCGCGGCCGCGGCGGAGGCGGCGGGCGAGGGCTATCGCGTATCCGCGCTCGGCCTGGGCAGCGTCGCCGGCGCGGCGATCCGGCGCGGCGATGGCAGCATCGTCGGGGTCAAACTCGATCCCGGTTCGCTGCGCGATCTGGCCGCGGCCGGCGGCGGCGCCTATGCGGCCGTGGTCGGCGGCGACGAGGATCTGCAGGCGCTGGGCGTGCTCAAGCCCAAGCCCACCGACGCGACCGCGGCCAAGGGCGAGAAAGGTCGGATCTGGCAGGACGAAGGCTATTGGCTGTTGCCGCCGCTGCTGCTGCTCGCGCTGTTCGCGTTCCGTCGCCGTGGCGGCGCGCTGGCGGTGCTGCTGCTGTGCGCATGGTGGCCGCTGCAACCGGCGCGCGCGGCAGAGCTGTGGCAGCGCCCCGATCAGATCGAGCACAAGCGCATGCAGGAAGGCAGCCGCGCCTACCGCGGCGGCGACTACCCGGGCGCGGCGCAGTTGTTCCGCGGTTCCGACACGGCCGACGCGCACTACAACCTCGGCAACGCGCTGGCCAAGGCCGGGCAGTACCCGCAGGCGATCGCGGCCTACGATCGCGCCTTGCGCCTGCAGCCGGGCATGCCCGACGCCCTGGCCAACAAGCGTGCGGTCGAGGCGGCGATGAAGCGCAAGCCGCCGCCGCAGGACAAGTCCAAGCAGAACCAGTCCTCGCAGGGCGGCAAGGGCCAGCCCCAGCAGCCGCAGCAGGATCCGCAGCAGGGCCAGCAGAAACAGCAGAAGCCGGCGCCGGGCCAGCAGAAACCCGAGCGCGACGAGTCCGCCTCCAAACCCGAGCAGGACCCGGCCGCCGCGGCCAAGGCCCAGGAGCAGGCCGACCGTGCCCAGCGCGAGCGCATGCAGCGCGCGCTGCAGCAACAGCCGCGCGGCGAGCAGCCGGCGCAGGCGCGCGCGCGCGGCAAGGAAACGCCGCAGCAGCGCGAGATCCGCGTCGCCAACGAAGCCTGGCTCAAGCGCGTGCCCGACGATCCGGGCGGGCTGCTGCGCGAGAAGTTCCGTATCGAGCACGAACGCCGCCAGGTCCTGGGCGAGCAAGGAGATTGACCGCGATGCCGCGCATGCCATCCGCCCACGTCCGCACCGCCGCCGCGTTCGCGCTGTGGCTGCTGCTGTGCGCCGTCAGTTTCGGCGCGATCGCGCAGCCGCGCGCCTGGCTGGATCGCGACAGCATGAACGCCGGCGAGACGGTCACGCTCAATATCGAGACCACCTCGCTCAGCGGCGCCGGCCCGGATTACGCGCCGCTGGCCAAGGACTTCGAAGTCAGCAACAACACCAGCCGGCGTTCCTTCGAGCGCAGCAACGGCCAATTCGTGACCCGCTCGCTGTACGGCGTGGCGCTGCGCCCGCGCCGCGACGGGCGCCTGACCGTGCCCGCGCTGAGCGTGGGCGGCGAGCGCACTTCGGCGCTGACCCTGGTGGTCGCGCCGGTGGCCGCGCGCGCGCCGGCGCGCGCGGGCGACGATGTCTTCATCGAGAGCGAGGCCGACGACGCCGACCCCTATGTGCAGCAGGCGGTGGGCTGGGTGGTGCGGCTGTACTCGGCGGTGCCGATCGTGGCCGGCCAGCTCGATCAGCCGGCGCCGGAAGGGGCCTCGTTCCAGCGCGTCGGCGACGATGCCCAGTATTCGCGCGAGCTCGGCGGGCGCCGCTACAACGTGGTCGAGCGCCGCTACCTGCTGGTGCCCGAACGCAGCGGCGAAGTGACGGTGCCGGGCGCGCGCTTCGAGGGCCGCGGCGCGCCCAGCTTCTTCGAGGACATGTTCGGCAGCAACGGCGACAGCCTGCGCACCGCCGCCGCCGCCAAGCGCCTGCAGGTGCGGGCGATGCCGGCCAACGCGCCGCAGCCCTGGCTGCCCTTGCGCGATCTGCAACTGCGCTACCAATCCGCGCCGCAGGACCTGCGCGCGGGCAGCGCCGCCACCCTGACCGTCGAGGTCAGCGCCGACGGCGCCACCGCCGCGCAACTGCCGGAGCTGCAGCTGCCGCCGATCGACGGCGTGCAGGTGTTCGCCGAGCCGCTGCAGTCGGACGAGAACTTCGTCAACGGCCGGCCGCGGGTCAAGCTCACGCGCAAGTTCTCATTGGTGCCCACGCGCACCGGCGATGCGCGTCTGGACGGGCTGCGCCTGGCTTGGTGGGACGTGGGCAGCGGCAGCGCGCGCACGACGCAGCTGCCGGCACTGAGCTGGAAGATCGCGGCCGCCGACGGTTCGACCCCGGCGCCGTTGCCGGCGCCGGCCGGCGCCGATGCCAAATCCGCTTCGACCGCTTCGCCGATCGCGGCGATCGCCCAGGATCCGGCCGCGCGCTGGTGGGCGCTGGCGGCGCTGGTGTTCGCGGCGCTGTGGCTGGCGACCCTGGTCTGGGCGCTGCAGTTGCGCGCGCATCCGGCGCCGGCGCGCACCGGCGCGGCGGCCTTGTCCGCGGCCACGGGGGAGGGTGCCGCGCAGCCGATACCTGGCTCGGGCCGACGCGGCTCGCTCAAGCAGGTCCTGGACAGCGGCGATTTCGGCGAGGTCGCGGCCGCGCTGTGCGCGCTCGCGCAGCCGCCGGCGGTCGATGTCGACGAACTGATCCAGCGCCTGGACGATCCTGCCCAGCGCGCGGCCTTGCAGGCCATGCAGCGCGCGCGTTGGGTCGGCGGCGACGGCCTGGCCGCGCGCGCGCAGCTGCGCGCCGCGTTCGCATCCGGCCCGCGTTGGCGTGCCGCCCCCGCGCTGTTGGCCTCGCCCTTGCCGCCGCTGTACCCGCCGGGACGGTGACCGGGCTGGTGTACTCTTTCCGGCTGACGCACCCGGGAGTACCGCATGAGCCACGCCAGCCTGCCTGACGCCACGCCGTCCAAGGGCATCCCCCTGCACATCAAGGTGTTGATCGGTTTCGTCCTGGGCGCCGTGATCGGCCTGGTCGCGCACTTCGTCGCGCCGGGCTCGCCGTTGGTGTTGGGACTGGTCGCTTACGTTGCGCAGCCGATCGGCCAGATCTTCCTGGCGCTGCTGTTCATGCTGGTGTTGCCGCTGATGTTCTCGGCGCTGGTGCTGGGCGTGGCCGAACTGGGCGACGTCGCCAGCCTCGGCCGGCTCGGCTGGCGCACCTTGCTCTACACCGCGGTGGTGACCCTGATCGCGGTGGCGATCGGCTTGCTGATGGTGAATCTGATCGGACCCGGCCACGGCCTGGACCGCGCCATGCTCGACCAGGCCATGGCCCAGGGCGCGCAAAAGGCCGGCGAGATCGCCGCCACCGGTCAGCAGATGGATTTCATGAAGCTGCTGCTGGGCATCGTGCCCAAGAACGTGGTCGCCGCCGCGGTCGACGACAAGCAGAAGCTGGGCGTGATGTTCTTCGCCCTGATGATCGGCATCGGCCTGGTGATGACGCCGACGCCGGCCACCAAGGCCTTCAAGACCGCGCTGCAGGGCCTGTTCGAGATCTGCATGCGCTTGATCGGCATGATCATCAAGCTGGCGCCGTACGCGGTGGCCTGCCTGATGTTCGCCCTGTGCGCGCAGTTCGGCTGGGAGCTGCTGCTGGTGCTGGGCAAGTTCGCCCTGACCGTGATCCTGGCGATCGCGGTGCACATGTTCATCGTGCTGCCGCTGTGGGTGAAGTTCGCCGGTGGCATGAGCCCGCGCGCGTTCTTCCGCGGCAGCGAGGAAGCTCTGCTGACCGCGTTCGCGACCGCGTCCTCGACCGGCACCCTGCCGATCACCCTGCGCGTGGCCGAGCAGAACCTGCACCTGCCGCGCAAGGTCTCGCGCTTCGTGCTGACCGTGGGCGCCTCGGCCAATCACCACGGCACCGCGCTGTTCGAGGGCATCACGGTGCTGTTCCTGGCCCAGGCCTTCCAGATCGAGCTGACCCTGGTCCACCAGATCATGGTGCTGGGCCTGTGCCTGCTCGGCGGCATCGGCACCGCCGGCGTCCCGGCCGGCTCGCTGCCGGTGATCGCGATGATCTGCGGCGTGCTCGGCATCCCGCCCGAGGGCGTGGGCATCATCCTCGGCGTCGACCGCTTCCTCGACATGTGCCGCACCGCCCTCAACGTCACCGGCGATCTGGCGACCGCGGTGGTGGTGGCCAATCGCAGCGGCGAACTCGCCGACGAGGCGCCGGAAGCGCCCGAAACCGTCGCCTGAGCCCGGCGCCGCCGTCCGGCGGCGTCCAGCCAGGATGCGCAAAGCCCGCTACGGCGGGCTTTGCCGTTTTCGGGCCCGGCCCGCGCCGATCCGGCGCGACAGGGCGGCGCGCGGATGGGACAATGGCCGGTCCGCCCGGCTGGTCCAGCCGCTCGCGCGGGCGCCTCCCGCCTCCAGAAGACCCCGTGCCCGACGCCATGACGACGCCCAGCCGCCGCGACCTCGCCAACGCCATCCGATTCCTCGCCATCGACGCGGTGCAGGCCGCCAACTCCGGTCATCCGGGCATGCCGATGGGCATGGCCGACATCGCCGAAGTGCTCTGGAACGATTACCTCAACCACAACCCGAACAATCCGAAGTGGTTCAACCGCGACCGCTTCATCCTCTCCAACGGCCACGGTTCGATGCTGCAGTACGCGCTGCTGCACCTGGCCGGCTACGACCTGTCGATCGAAGAGCTCAAGCGCTTCCGTCAGCTCGAGTCCAAGACCCCGGGCCACCCCGAGAACTTCATGACCCCGGGCGTGGAAACCACCACCGGCCCGCTCGGCCAAGGCTTCGCCAACGCCGTCGGCATGGCGTTGGCCGAGAAGCTGCTCGCACAGCGCTTCAACCGTCCCGAGCTGGCCGTGGTCGATCACCGCACCTGGGTGTTCATGGGCGACGGCTGCCTGATGGAAGGCATCTCGCACGAGGCCGCGTCGCTGGCCGGCACCTGGGGCCTGGGCAAGCTGGTCGCGTTCTGGGACGACAACAAGATCTCGATCGACGGCAACACCGACGGCTGGTTCACCGACGACACCCCGGCCCGCTTCGAGGCCTACGGCTGGCGCGTGATCCGCAACGTCGACGGCCACGATCCGGTCGAGATCAAGACCGCCATCGACACCGCGATGGCCAAGACCGACAAGCCGACCCTGATCTGCTGCCGCACCACCATCGGTTTCGGTTCGCCGGCCAAGGCGGGCAAGGAGTCCTCGCATGGCGCGCCGCTGGGCAAGGACGAAGTGGTCGCCACCCGCGAGGCCCTGCACTGGCCGCATCCGGCGTTCGAGATTCCCGAGCCGATCTACGACGGCTGGCGCGCGCGCAGCACCGGCCAGGTACGCGAGGACCAGTGGAACCGTCTGTTCGACGCCTACGCCGCGCAGTACCCGAACGAGTCGGCCGAGCTGGTACGCCGCTCGCACGCCGAACTGCCGCAGACCTTCGCCGCCGATGCCGACGCCTACATCGCCAAGCTGCAGGCCGACGGCCAGACCATCGCCTCGCGCAAGGCCTCGCAGATGGCGATCGAGACCTTCGCGCCGCTGCTGCCGGAACTGATCGGCGGCTCGGCCGACCTCGCCCACTCCAACCTGACCTTGTGGAAGGGCAGCAAGTCGGTCGCCAGCGACGATCCGAACGCCAACTACATCTACTTCGGCGTGCGCGAGTTCGCGATGACCGCGATCAGCAACGGCCTCAGCCTGCACGGCGGTTTCATTCCCTACGACGCCACCTTCCTGGTGTTCAGCGACTACGCGCGCAACGCCGTGCGCATGAGCGCGCTGATGGGCGCGCACGCGATCCACGTCTACACCCACGATTCGATCGGCCTGGGCGAGGACGGCCCCACCCATCAGCCGATCGAGCATCTGGCCAGCCTGCGCTACATCCCGCACAACGACGTCTGGCGTCCCTGCGACGCGGTCGAATCGGCGACCTCCTGGCGCGCCGCCATCGAGCGCAAGGACGGCCCGAGCTGCCTGATCTTCTCGCGCCAGAACCTCACCCATCAGCCGCGCAGCGACGAACAGCTCAAGCAAATCGCGCGCGGCGGCTACGTGCTGCGCGACAGCGAGGGCGCGCCCGAGCTGATCCTGATCGCCACCGGTTCCGAGGTCGGCCTGGCCACCCAGGCCGCCGACGCGCTGAGCGCCGAAGGCACCAAGGTGCGCGTGGTGTCGATGCCGTCCAGCGACGTGTTCGATCGCCAGGACGCCGCCTACCGCGAATCCGTGCTGCCCAACGCGGTGCGCAAGCGCGTGGCGATCGAAGCCGGCGTGAGCGATTTCTGGCGTAAGTACGTCGGCCTGGACGGCGCCGTGATCGGCATCGACAGCTTCGGCGCGTCGGCGCCGGCCGAGGCGCTGTTCCCGCACTTCGGCTTCACGGTCGAGCGCGTGGTCGCGGCGGCGAAGGCGCTGGTCTGAGCCCAGGGGCCGCGCCGATGAGGCCGCCGGCACCGAAACTGTCGAACGCGGCTCGCGCAGCGCGAGCCGCGCGAGCCGCCGCCGCGCAAGGGCGCGACGGTTGATCGTCGCGCCGGCCCGTAGACGGTGCTCGCCGCCCGCGCGGCGTCGGCCTCTCGCGCTGGCCGCGGCTTGCGCCGCGCTGTTCCTGATCGTGATCGGCGGCGCGTCCGCCGCGCCGCCGCGGGTGCTGTGCGATGCCGCGCCGACGCCGCGTCCGCTGCCGGATCCGGCCACCTGCCCACGCCGGCTCGGCCTGCCCGCCACCGCGGCGGCGCCGACCGCGGCATCCACCGCCGAAGCCTTGCTCGCGCAGGCGCGCGAGCGCATCGGCGGCGGGCGTTTCGATGAGGCCGGGCAGGCCCTGGATTGCGCGGAGGCGACCCTGGGCCGCGATGCCGACTGGTCCTTGCACTACGAACTGGTGCGCCAGCGCGGCATCCTCGCGTATCGGCGCGAACTGATTCCCGAAGCCCTGAGCCGTTTCGAATGCGCGCTCAAACTCTCGACCGCGCACGAGGATCGTGACGCGATCGCGCGCGATCTCAAGAACGTCGGCAGCGCGCTGCGCCGGCTCGGCGATTTCCGCGGCGCCCTGCGCACGCTCACCGCCAGCCTGCGGATGCAACGCGCCCAGGGCGAAGTCGGCGGCGCGGTGCTCAACAACATCGCCGACGTCTACCGCGAGCTCGACGATTCCGACGAGGCGACCCGGCATTACCGCGAGGCGCTGGTCGCGTTCCGCGCCCAGAACAACCGCGTCGAAGCCGGCCACGTGCTGGAAAGCCTGAGCGAGCTCAGCCTGGACCGCGGCGACGCGGCGCAGGCGCAGCGCTGGCTGCAGGAGGCCTTGCAGACCTACCGCGAAGCCGGCAACCGCGCCTACGAGTTGCGCGTCTACGCCGGCCTGATGCGCACCGCCTTGTCGCGCGCCGACCTCGCCCAGGCGCGGCAGTGGCGCCAGGCCGCGTTCGCGATCGCGAGCGAGCACAAGCTCGGTCTGCCGGCCAGCCTGCAATTGCAGATCGCGCGCAGCGAACGCCTGGAAGGGCGCGCCGATGCGGCCGCCGAACGCCTGCGCGCGGCGATCGCGGCGCTGCCGGAAGGCGGCGTGGAACGCATCGCGCTGCTCGAGGAACTGTCGCTGGCGCAGGAGGCCGCGGGCGACCGCGCCGCCGCGATCGCGACCCTGCGCGGCGCCCACGAACAGGAACGCATGCTCAGCCGCGCGCAACAGGATCGCCAACTGGGCTGGCTGCGCACGCGTTTCGAAACCGCCGAACGCGACCGCACCATCGCCGGGCTGGAGAGCGAGAACCGCTTGCGCCGCGGCGAGCTGCGCCAGCGCACCTTGCTGCTATGGCTGACCCTGGCGGCGAGCTTGGCCGCGGCGCTGGCGGTGGGCCTGCTGTGGATGCGCCGGCGTCAGCGCGCGCGCCTGCTCGACGCCGAGCGCGAGGTGCGGGAAGAGGAGGCGCTGGCGCGTTACCGGCGCGAGACCGAGGCTCTGGCCGAAGACCGCAGCCTGCTGCAGGCCCTGCTGGACAGCCGCCAGGACGCGGTCTGCCTGATCGACGCCGAGGGCCAGGTGCTGGCCGCCAATCGCGCCGCCTGCGAACTGCTCGATGCCGACGCCGCCTCGCCGGTGGGCCAGGCCCTGGGCGACTACCTCGGCGAGGCCGATCGCGAAGCGTGGGCCGCGGCGCTGGAGGGCATGGAGGACGCCAGCGAACAGACCCTGGCCTGCGCGCGTCGCGATGGCGCGATCCGCCTGCAGGCGCGGCTCACGCCCTGGCTGCGCGGCGACGGTCTGATCGTGCTGGGACTCCGCGAGGACGTCGCCGGCGCGGTCGCGATGACGGGCTTGTCCGAAGCGACGGCCAACAGCGACGACTCCGCCCACGACGCGCACCTGCGCGAGGACTTCCGGCGCGCCCTGGTCGAACTGATGCTGGCGGTGGTCGAGAGCTGGGAGCGCAGCACCGGCAGCAGCCGATTGGAGCTGGCCGAACGCAGCCGCATCTGGCGGGTGACCGTCGACGACGGCCGTCTGCGGGTGCGGGCGATGGAGCGATATCTCAGCCTGGCGCGGCTGCCGCGGCGACCGCGTTGGCGCGACGTGCTGCGCTCGGCCTACTACGTGCTCAGCCACTGCACGATGACGGCCCAGGAGCGCGAGGACCTGCAGCGCCGGGTCGACGCGGCGCTGGCCTATACCCGGCGCCGCGCGCTGGTCTGAGGCGCGGCCTCAGCGATCGGGCAACAGCGGTGCAGCCTCGACCCGGTTGTCGACGCAGACCACGCATACGCCCTGCAGGTTGCCGTCCTTGAAACGGTAGAGGTCGTGGTGGTCGCCGTTGTCGGGGCTGAAATCGACGGGCCCCTGCACGAACGGCACCGCCTGCGCCGCGGGGTCGGTCGATTTGACGCCCAGCGCCGAGCACTGGTCGTGCGCCGCCTCGTTGGCCCAATACCACTCGTCGACGATGCCGCAGGTCTTTTCCGGCACGCAGTAGGTCGCGCCGGCCGTGCCCAGCAGCGGCGCGTGCTCGGTGCGGTACTGCGACAACGCCGCCGGCGTGATGCTGAAGGTGCTGACGATCTGGGGTGCGGTGTTCGGGTCCAGGCACCACTTCTTGTTCTTGGCCAGAGGGTCGTGGGCGTGGGCGCCGGTGGCGAACAGCAGGCTGAGGCTGAGCAGGCAGAGCAGGCGATGGCGCGTCATGGCTCGGTCACGGTAGGTGGATGGCCCGCTCAGTGTAGGCGCCGGCGCGGTCGCGGCTCCAACGGTTTCGGGGGCACAAACGGGGTACGAATCCGCGCCAAGCGATTGATTCTTCGAAGCATCGGCGCGATTCGTTCCCGCCGCGGTCCGATTTGGTCCCGTGCGCGCACTGGCCGCCGGGCGGCGCCGCTCCTAGCGTGATCGGACCCGGTCGGCCGTCGATCACGCGATCGCAAGGCCGGCCCCGGGACCCGCAACCGTCCAATACCGCCGTCGCCACGGCGGTCCCACCTGGAGATCGCTATGAAGCTCAAGCTGTTCAACCTGGCCCTGATGACCACCGTGCTGATCGGCGCCAGCCTCGCCTCCGTTCCCGCCGGCGCCGCCAACGGCGTGCCGGGCCGGGTCATCCACGACCGCGACGATCCGGTCGGCCCGGCCACCGGCACCTGGCGCGGCAGCTACTACACCCAGTACAGCGTGTGGGGCGACGGCATCGAACACATCGGCGAGATCGGCACCACCTTCCGCACCGGGCACGAGGTCTTCGGCAACTCGTACCAGAGCTGCCACAGCGCTCTGATCGCGGAAATGAACGCCGTCGGCGGCGTGGCCGGCTGGACCGACTGCTCGCAGCTGTAATCGTTTTGGGGAGTCGTCTCGGGGGATCGCGCGCCGTCCCCGCGGCCGCGATCAGCCGGCGGGTCGTTCGCCGCGCACGGTGACGCGTGTCGGCGGCTCGTCGGTCTCGAGGCGGCCCGGATACCTGTCGTACTCGGACATGGGGCTGTCCTGCGCGCAGCGCGCGTCGGGGAAACCGTAGCGCTGGCGCAGCGCCAGCCCGCATTCGGCCATGGCCTGGAAGGCCTGGCCGACCTGCATGCACTGCTTGTCGAAATCGCGCCGGAACGCATCGCGGCGGCGCATGAAATCCTCGCCGCATTTGCGCCCGACCCGGATCCGGTCGAGATCGTCCTGGGCCGCGTTGGTGCCGGCCAGGCCGTACTCCTTGAGCTCGGCCTCGCTGAGGATGCGCAGGTCGCGGTTGGCGACCGTCATCATCTGATCGGCGACCGCGGTGGCCACGCCGTTGCGCTCCAGATAATCGCGTACCTGGGTGTTGATGGCCTTGAGCTCGGCGCTGAGTTCGGCGCGCGAGGTGGCGGTGGAGCGGTCGCGGATCAGGCGGTGGATGCCGACCTTGCCCGAGATCGAACGGGTGTCGCCCGCGGCCAGCACCAGCACGCAGGCGCTGTGGCATTGCGAATCCTCGCGGATCCAGATCGCCCAGCGCGATTCGGCGATCGAGTCGCCGGCGCGGATCGCTTCCTCGACGTGGCCGCCGGTCGAATCCAGGTCGAGGATGCGGGTGGGGATTTCCATGCGGTCGGCCATCGCCGCCACGCGCTGGACCAGGGCGGTGAAGCCGGCGCCGATCTTGCCGCGGTAGCGCACCCGCACCATGCCCTGCGGCTGGCAGGCGCGCAGCGCGTCGACCAGGCTGAAGAACTCCAGCGAGGTCAGCGCTTCGCCGTCGCCGTGCTGGGCGTAGTCGTATTCGCAGCTGATCGAGGCCTCGCCGGAATCCAGCTTGGCCGGCGGCCAGTAGGTGCCTTTGAGCGCGTCGGCCTTGACCGGCGCCTGGTCGTCGGCGGGGGCCGCGGAGCGGTCGCCGGACTGGTCGCCGATGGTGACCGCCTCGGCCCGGGCCGTCGCATCGTCGCCGCTCGCCGGCCGCTGGCAGGCCGCGGCCAACAGGCTCAGTGCCAGCAGACCCGACGCGAACAACCACCTCTTCGACATGCCTTGCTCGTCCTGGTTACGGTTGCGGCCGACGCCCGCGCGCCGGTCGGCACGGGATTGGACCGTGCGGCCGGCGCCGAGTTTCGGCGACCGACCCGATCATGATCGCGCGCGCCGGATGAACGCGAGCGTGATCCCGGGCGGCGTGGACGGCGCCGCCCGGGCTGTCGCCTCAGGCCGACGGAGGCGGCGTGTCGTAGCGCTTGAAGTAGCGGTGGTGGCGCAGATGGTCGTGCTGCTGGCCGATCCCGAAATAGGCCTTGCCGCCGCGCCGCCCGGGCTGCAGGCAGGGCAGTTCGTGCTGGGCATCGGGGTTGTTGGTGTAGTAGGCCGGGATCTTGTCGATGAAGCGGCTGAGCATCTGCGGCCCGCACTCGACGCCGTCGTAGCTGTCGAAGCCGAAGCGCGGATGGCCGATGTTGAAGTCGTCGACGCAGACCACGCCGTTGTCGATCAGCGACAGCTCGCGCTCCAAGGGCCAGGCGTCGTACCAATGCGCATCCAGGTAATACAGCGGGCAGCGGAACTGGTCGCGGAACTTGGCGATCAGCTCCGGCGAGTCCAGCTTCTCCACGTGCGTATGCGGCATGAAGCCGACCCGGCGCTTGACCAGCTCGACATAACGGTCGACCACGTCGCAGGTGACGATGTTGAGGTGCGGGTAGGCGCGCGCGAGGTACTCGGTGGTGTCGCCGACGTTGGAGCCGGTCTCGATGATCGCGTCGCACTGATAGCGCTCGATCAGATAGTCGAACTCCAGCGCGGTGGTGATGTCGAAGCCGAACGGCCCGCCGTCGTCGCTGAGCTCGGCCGCGCCCAGGCGCATGGTGCGGTAGAAATGCTTGTAGACGTTATCCGACGACATCCGCGAGGCGCTCCCTGAAACCCGGTCAGTGACCGAAGTATATGCGGCGTCCGCCCCCGCTTCCTGTGCGAGCGGCGGCAGCCGCGATCGCGAACCCGACCCGGACCGCGCCCGCCACGACCGGCGCCGGCATGCTTTCGCTGCCGCGCCCGGCGATCGCTCAGGGCGCGCGCGTTTCGTGCAATCCCAGCGCCAGTAGTCGCGCCAGCAGGCGTTCGCCCAGGCCCGAGGGTGCGGCCAGGTCCATGCGCGCCAGCGCCTCGGCGTCGTCGCTGCGCGCGCCGGTCAGGGCGCGCGCGATCGTGGCCAGCTTGCCGCCGCGGCTGGCGGTGGCGGTTTTGAGCCAGCCCAACGCACGCACCAGGCGCTGTTCGACCGCGCTGAAATCGCTGCCCAGCGGATAGTCGGGCAGCAAGCCGTCGCGGCGCAGCGGCGCCAGCGCCGCGCGCAGGTGCTCGGGCGTATTGTGCCGCGCCGGCGCGGCGATGGCGTAATCGGCGCGCAGCTTGCCCTCGCGGCGCGCGGTGTCGAGCAGGCCGCCGCGGTAACGCGCGTCGGCGATCGCGGCCATGGCCAGCACGCAGTCCTCGTCGGCGCGGCCGCGCAGGTCGGCGATGCCGTACTCGCTGATGTAGATATCGCGCAGGTGGCGCGGGATGGTGGTGTGGCCGTAGTTCCAGACGATATTCGAGCTGGCCTGGCCGCCGGCCTCGCGGCTCGCGCGCAGCATCAGCACCGAGCGCGCATCGGGCAGCGCGTGCGCCATGGCGACGAAGTTGTACTGCCCACCCACGCCCGACACCACCCGGCCGTCGGCCAGCCCGTCGGACACCGCCGCGCCCAGCGCGGTCGCCATCATGCAGGTATTGAAGAAGCGCGCGTCGCGGCGTTGCAGGCGCTCCAGCGCCTCGTGGCCGCCGTAGAGCTCGTTGACCTCGCTGATCCGGCGCATGCCGATGCCGCGGCGCTGCTCGTCGGGCAGTCGGCGCAGCCAGTCGTAGAACTCCGGCGAGCCCAGATAGAAGCCGCCGTGCAGATATTCGCCGTCGCGTTCCAGCGCGGCACGGTCGGCGTCGTCGGCGCTGCCGTCGGCGAGGCGCCGCATCAGCGCTTCGTCGTCGACCACCTTGCGCCGGATCACCCCGACCTCGACCAGGCGACGGAAGCCCTCGTTGATCATCTCGCTGCAGCCGTACAGGCCCTCGGCGAACGGGGCCAGATCCGCGCGCGCGGCCAGCGCCGGATCCAGCGCGGCCAGCACGCGCCGGTAGCCGGCGTTGTCGGCGTGGCGCAGCGCCAGCGCGTGGCAGAGCGCGTCGGCGAGCGCGCCGATGCCGATCTGCAGGGTGCCGCCGTCGCGCACCAGGGTGCTGGCGTAGAAGCCGATCGCGTAGTCGGCGTCGGTGACCGGCTGGCGCGGCAAGCCGAACAGCTTGGGGTGCGGGCCGGGCGGGGTCAGTACCACGTCGAAATAGTCCTCGGCGACGGTGGCGCTGCCGCCCAGCCAGGGCAGTTCCGGATCGACCTCGGCGATCAGCAGCGGCCGCGGCAGGCCGCGCGCGACGATCGCATCCACCGCGTCCTGGGTCAGGTCGGTGTTGCACGACAGCGACAGGCGCGTATCGCCGTCGCGGCGCGCGACCTTCTGCACGATCGCGTTGACGCCGCGGTCGGCCAGCGCGCGTGCGACATGGGTGTAGTTGAGGCTGGCGTAGCGCTGCTGCGCCGGCGGCGAATGCAGCAGCGCGCCGGACTGCAGATAGAACTCTTCGATCTCGATGTGCGCGGGCAGGGCGTCGCGCTTGAGCGCGCTCACATAGCGCAGGCGCGGGAAGTCGTCGCCGAAATGGCGGCTCGCGAACGGCCCGATGAAGCGGCCCTCCAGGCCTTGGCCGGCGCCGGGCGGATCCAGCGACAGCGCGGTGTACAGATGCAGCGGCCGCGAAGGGTCGGCTTCGGCGCGCGCGTAGATCGCGTTCAACAGCCGGTGCGGCTTGCCCAGGCCCAGGGGCGCGCCCAGGTGCAGCGGGCCCTGGATGCGGGTGTAGAGGAAATCGACGGCGTCGTCGAGGCGTTCGTAATGGGCGGGGGCGGTCATGGCCAGGAGTATCGCATCGCCGCGGTGGCTGGCTTGACAACTTCGATTACGGGTGTAATCTCAAGAAAAATTACGGATGTAAACGATGCAGATCAGCGAAGCCGAATCGGTGGTGATGGACGTGCTCTGGCGCGAGCATCCGCTCGCCGCCGAGGACGTGGTCGCGGCCCTGGCCCAGCGCCAGGATTGGCAGGAGGCAACCATCAAGACCCTGCTCAACCGGCTCTTGAACAAGGGGGCGGTGCGCGCCGAGAAGCAGGGCCGGCGCTATCTCTACGCGCCCGTGCTCAAGCGCGAGGACTGGGTGCTGGAGGAGAGCCAGGGCCTGCTGCAGCGCTTGTTCGACGGTCGGGTCGCGCCATTGGTCGCGCACTTCAGCGAGCAGCGCAAGCTCAGCCGCAAGGACATCGCCGAACTGCGCAAACTGCTGGAGGAGCTCGACGATGAGCAGCGTTGATATCGCCGCCGTGCTGTTGGAAACCGCGCTGGCGAGCAGCTTCGCGATCGCCGTGGTGCTGCTGTTGCGGCGCCCGCTGCGGCGCGGCTTCGGCGCGGCCGCCGCGTACGCGCTGTGGGCGTTGGTGCCGGTGGCGGTAGTGGCCGTGCTGTTGCCGGCCGCGCCCGCACGCCTGCCGCTGGCCTTGCCGGTGCAGGCCATGGTCCAGGCCCCGTTGACGGTGGCCGCGCCGCAGGCGTCCGCCATCGCGCCGGCCGCCGCGGTCGTGCTGGTCTGGCTGGCGGGCGCGTTGCTGGCCTTGCTCGCCCTGGCCTGGCAACAGCGTCGCTTCGTGCGCGCGCTGGGCGTGTTGCGCGCGCGCGCCGATGGATCGCGCCAGGCCGACGCGGTGGCCGGCCTGCCGGCCGCGATCGGTGTGCTGCGGCCGATCATCGTCGTGCCCGAGGACTTCGAGCGGCGCTACAGCGTCGAACAGCAGGCGCTGATGCGTGCCCACGAGCGCGAGCACATCGCGCGCGGCGACCTGGCGCTCAACGCCCTGGTCGCGCTGCTGCGCTGCGTCTACTGGTTCAACCCGCTGCTGCACTACGCCGTGCGCCACTACCGCCACGACCAGGAACTGTCCTGCGATCAACGCGTGATCCGCCGACATCCGCAGGCGCGTCGCGCCTATGGCGAGGCCATGCTCAAAACCCAACTGGCCTCGCGCCCCGTGCCGCTGGGCTGCCACTGGGGCCACAGCCATCCGCTCAAGGAGAGAATCGAAATGCTGAAGCATGCGAACGTATCGTCGAAGCGCTGGATCGCGGGCGGCGCCCTGGTGGCGCTGCTGGCCGCAGCCACCGGCGCGGCCGCATGGTCGGCGCAGCCGCAACGCGCCCCGGCCGCCGCGGCCGCGTTGCCCGATGGCTATGCCCTGCTGAAGTTCGAGGTCAGCCTGGACGGCGGCGACCCCAGCACTTTCCGTGTGCTCGAACGCTACGGCGAATCCTTCGGCGTGAGCGGCGACGACGGCGGTTCGACGTGGTCGCTGCATGGCCGGGTATCGCCGCTGGGCGAAGGGCGGTCGCTGCTGGTGGCCTCGCTGCAACGCGACGGCAAGCCGCTCGGACAACCGCGTTTGACGATGCGCAACGGGGAACCGGCGCGTATCAGCATTGGCAGCGTGCGCGGATCTAGCAACGCCGAAGTGCTGCAAGGCATCGACATGACGGTGACGGTGAGCGCCGCGGCGGATGCGCGGCCCGTGGTCCAGCCGCGACCGGCGGCCGAACCGCGGGCCGTGTCCAAGCCCGCGCCGAAGCCGGTCCCCAACCCTTACGCACAAACGGTGGATATGACCGCCGCGGCCTACGGCGCACTGTCGCCGCCGCCGTACCCGAAGGGCCGCAAGGTCAACGGGCGGGTGCTGTTGGAGATCCAGGTCGGCAGCGACGGCGGCGCACAGCAGGTGCGGTTGGCGCAAAGTTCGGGCGATGCCGAGCTCGATGCCAGCACCGTCGAGGCCGCGCGCAAGTGGCGCTTCCAGCCTGCGACCCAGAATGGCCAACCGGTGGCGTCGTGGGTGCAGGTGCCGGTCGATTTCGCCGCCACGTCCGGTCCGACCGCTGCGGCGCCGTTCGACGCGGCGACGGTCGCCCTGGATCCGATCCAGGTCACGGACGAATGATCGCGGCCGCGTAGCGGCGCGCATCGAAGCGGCTTAGCCGCCGACGATATGAACCTCGTCGGCGATGCGCCGCACTTCGTCGGGGTAGTGACTGACGTAGATCATCGGCAAGGCCACCTCGTCGCGCACGCGCTGCAGATAGGGCAGCAATTCGTCGCGGCGGCTCATGTCCAGCATCGACAGCGGCTCGTCCAGCAGCAGGATCTGCGGTTGCGACAGCAGCGCGCGGCCCAGGGCCACGCGCTGCATCTCGCCGCCGGACAAGCCTGCGGTGGAGCGCGCCAGCAGCGCGCCTATGCCCAGCAGTTCGACGATCGCCTCCAACTGGAACCGCGGCGCTGCGCGCGCCTCGCCGCGCAGGCCGTAGAGCAGGTTGCGGCGCACGTCCAGATGCGGGAACAGCCGCGCGTCCTGGAACACGTAGCCGATCCGGCGCCGATGCGCGGGCAGGTCGATGCCGGCTTGGGCATCGAACAGGCAGCGCCCGCCGATCTCGATGCGACCGCGCTGCGGCCGCAGCAGGCCGGCGATGGCATGCAGCAGCGAGGTCTTGCCGGCGCCGGAATCGCCGACCAGGGCGATCACGCGCTGCCGGCTGCGGATGCTCACGCTGCGCTCGAACGCGCCGCGCCGCAGGGTGAAGTCGAGCACATGCAGCGGCGACTCGCTCATGCGCCGCGCTCGCGGCGCTGGCGCTGCACCAGCCATTCCGACAACAGCACCGCGCCGAACGAGATCGCCACCGCGACCACGGTCAGCCGCCACAGCCCCGATTCGGCGCCGGGCACCTGCAACATGCCGTAGATCGCCGAGGACAGGGTCTGGGTCTCGCCGGGGATGTTCGACACGAAGGTGATGGTGGCGCCGAACTCGCCCAGCGCCTTGGCGAAGGCCAGCACCGCGCCGGCGATCACGCCGGGCAGGGCCAGCGGCAGGGTCATGCCGAAGAACACCCGCCACGGATTCGCGCCCAGGGTGGCCGCGGCGTGCTCCAGGCGCTGGTCCACGGCTTCGATCGACAGCCGGATCGCGCGCACCATCAGCGGAAAGCCCATGATCGCGCAGGCCAGCGCGGCGCCGGTCCAGCGGAACGCGAAGCTCACGCCGAAGCTGTCGGACAGGAAGCGGCCGATCGGCCCCTGATTGCCGAACAGGATCAGCAGCACGTAGCCGGTGACCACCGGTGGCAGCACCAGCGGCAGGTACAGCATCGCGTCGAACAGCAGCTTGCCTGGGAAGCGCTTGCGCGCGAGCAACCAGCCCATCGCCACGCCCAGCGGCAGGCTGCACAACACCGCCACGCTGGCGACCTTGAGGCTGAGCGCGATCGCGGTCAGCTCGGCCGGGCTGAAATTGAACATGCGCGGCCCGCGTTTACTTCAGCACGCTGAAGCCGTGGCGGCGGAACAGGGTCGCCGCGGGCGCCGTTTTCAGCCAGCGCACGAACCCGGCCGCCTGAGGGTGTTTGCTCGCGCGCAGGCGCGCGACCGGATAGACGATGGCGGGATGGGTCGAGGCCGGGAAGGTCGCGAGCACGCGCACCTTGGGTTCGGCGCGCGCATCGCTGGCGTAGACCACACCCAGAGGCGCCTCGCCGCGCGCGACCAGCATCAGGGCCGCGCGCACGTTCTCGGCTTCGGCGACCTTGGGCTGCAACTGTGTCCATGCGCCCAGCGATTCGAACGCGGCGCGCGCGTACTTGCCGGCCGGCACGCTTGCGGTCAGCGCCAGGGCCAGACGGCCCTCGCCCAGCAAGGGGCGCAGATCGACGCCGGGCTTCAAGCTCAGCGGCCGAGCGGTACTGGTCTGCGGCGCGATCAGCACCAGCGTATTGCCCAGCAGATTGCGCCGGCTGGATTCGTCGATGAGCTTGCGCTGCTGCAGGTAGTCCATCCAGTCCAGGTCGGCGGACAGGAACACGTCGGCGGGCGCGCCTTGCTCGATCTGGCGCGCCAGCGCCGAACTGGCGGCGTAGGACACCCGCAGCGGTTGCCCGGTCTGGGCCTCGTAGGCGACCGCGGCTTCGTCCAGCGATTCCTTCAGGCTGGCCGCGGCGAACACCGTGATCGGCTCGGGCTTGGGTGGCGCGGCGAGGGCGGACCAGGACAGGGCCAGCGCGCAGAACGCGATGAGCCAGCGGCGACGCGACAGCAGCATGGCGGGGCTCCGATGGGCGACGGCGGCAGGGTAACGCGAAAAGCGAGGGGTGAGCGTGGAGGAGTGAGCGTAAGCAAGCATTGCACTTACTCACTCCTCACTCCTCCACGCTCACTTCTCGCTCTAAGGCGCGTCGATCACCCGGATCGATTCGATCTGGCGGATCCAGCGCGCCGGTCGCGATTCGCCCGGCGCGATCAGGCGCCAGGGGCCGTCATCGGCGTCGAGCGCGGTGCCGTCGCAGCGGTCGCTCAGGACCACCTCGCGCGCGCCCAGGCTGGCGTCGAGTTCCGCCAGCGAATACGCGACGCGGTAGCCGTCGCGCGCCGACACCACCACCATCCTCGCCAACTGCGCGCCGCGCAGCGGCTCCTCCGGCATCGCGCCGGACGCGCGCAGCAGCGCGGCCAGCGACACGCCTTCGCAGCTCAGGGTCTTGCCGTGCGCGGTGCCGGTGGCGGTCGTGCGCGGCAGGCCGGCGATCTTCGCCGCATCCAGCGCCACGTCGATCGGCGCCATGCGCTGCGGCGGGTCGGAGGCGTGCGCATGCGCGCTCTTCTCGGGCTCCGCTGCGGCCGCGATCAGGCACCAGCCCAGGCTCAGTGACAGACAGGCCATCGCGAGCGGCGTACGGGTCGGATGCATGACGGCCTCAGAGCTGGTTGAGCGGGATCTTGAGGTAGCGTACGCCGTTGTCCTCTGCCTCGGGCAGGGCGCCCGCGCGCAGGTTGACCTGCAGCGCCGGCAGGATCAGCGCCGGCACCGCCAGAGTCGCGTCGCGCGCCTCGCGCATGCGCACGAAGTCGGCTTCGGCGGTATCGGCGCGCAGGTGGATGTTGGCGCGCTTCTGCTCGCCGATGCTGGTCTCGCAGCGCGGTGCGCGGCCTTCGGGGCCGTAGTCGTGGCAGACGAACACGCGGGTGGCGTCGGGCAGTTCGTACAGGTGGCGGATCGAGGCGTACAGCATGGCCGCGTCGCCGCCGGGAAAATCGCAGCGGGCGGTGCCGCTGTCGGGCATGAACAGCGAGTCGCCCACGAACACGGCGTCGCCGATCAGGTAGGCCAGGCTGTCCAGGGTGTGGCCGGGCACGGCGAGGGTACGCGCGTGCAGTTCGCCGATCGCGAAGTCCTCGTCGTCCTCGAACAGGTGATCGAACTGGCTGCCGTCGGCCACGACCTTGGCGTCCAGGCCCAGCACCGGCACGAAGGTGCGCTGGACCTCGCGGATGCGCCGGCCGATCGCGATGCGCGCCTGCGGCAGGCGCTGCTTCAGCCAATGCGCGGCGCTGAGGTGGTCGGCATGCGCATGCGTTTCCAGCAGCCAGCGCACCTGCGCGCCGCAGGCCTCGGCGGCGTCCAGGATCGCTTGCGCGGAGGCGCCGCCGGTGCGGCCGGAGCGGGCGTCGTAATCGAGCACCGGATCGACGATCGCGGCCTGCGCGGTCGCGGGATCGACCACCAGGTAGCTCCAGGTCCCGGTGTCGGCATGATGGAAAGACTGCACCTGCGGGGACATCGGATTCCTCTTGCTGGGGCGTCCGTGCGATTCGTGCGCCCGCGCCGGGCTCGGCGCGCGGCGGTGTATTGCGCTCAGCGCTTCAGCGCGGCGTTGAGCACGGCGGCCAGATGGCTGCCGCCGCGGCGTAACTGCGCCTCGGCCTCGGGACGCCAAGTCTGCACGTAATTTTCGTCGACCGTCGCCTTGGCCGGATACAGGCCCGGCTGCAGGGCGATCCGGCACGAGGCCTGCGCCCAGGCGGGCGAGTCCGGCGGCAGCGCGGGCTCCGATACCGTCACCGCCAACGGCAGCGCGCGCAGGCGCAGCAGCCAGGCGTTCTCGTCCAGGCCGGCGGCGTTGAGCATGCCGCTGTCCCATAGCTGGTGCAGATTGCTGCCGCGGCCGTTGAACTGGATCTGCACGTCGCTGCCGCCCTTGTCGCGGGCATAGCCGGCGTGCAGCGGCTGGTGCACGTCGCCGACGAAATGGACCACGAACTTCAGCGCCTGCAAGCGTTCCTCGCGCGTGCGCTTGCGGTCGGACAGGATCTCGGTCTGCTTGCGGATCGCCTCGATCACGCAACCGCCCATGGGGCAGTCGCGCGCGGGCTCGTAGGCGCAGTTTTCTTCACCCAGATTGACGTAGTGCCACTTCGCGCTTTGCTTGCCCAGGTTGGGATCGTGAGCGCGCAGCTCGTCGGCCCAGTTGGCGATCCCGGCCAAGGTCGGATCGGGTTCGCCGACGAGCAGGGCGTCGATGTCGCGGCGCACGGCCGGATCGAGCTCGCCCAGGGCCAGCAGCGCGACCAGGCGATGGCCGAGCGTGCCCCAGGCCAGGGCGTCGAACGGCAGCAGGAACAGCAGGGCGATGAAGAGGGCGCGGATCATCCCGTCACTTTACTAGAGGCAACCGCGTTCCCGCGCCGCGCCGCGGCGCGCGGACGATGCCGCTCTTGTCGTTTCGCGCCCCGGCGTCGCGACCGCGGCGCCGGGGCGAGCGCCTCAGAACGTCCAGACGTAGGCGATGCCGTAGGTCAGCGGGTCGATCTCGGCGGTGCCGATCTTGACGCCGTTGAGCTGGACCTCGCTGTCGATGTCCATCCAGCGCACGTCGACGCGGATCGCGCCGCGATCGCCGAGCGGGAAGTCCAGGCCGGCGTGCGCGGCCGGGCCCCAGGAGTCCTTGAGCTTGAGCTTGGTGCCGGCCAGTGCGCCGCGGGTGTCCTCGCTGAAGAACGCGGTGTAGTTGAGGCCGACGCCGACGAAGGGCGAGACCACGCCGTGGCTGTTGAAGTGGTACTGCACCGACACCGTCGGCGGCAGGTGCTTGGTGCTGCCGACCCGGCCGACGCCGACCACGTCGATGTCGTGCTCGAACGGGATGGCGGCCAAGACCTCGATGCCGACGTTGCCGTGCACGAAGTACTCGAAGGTGATGGTCGGGCGCGCGTCGTCGCCGATCTCCAACTGCGCGGTGCCGCCCAGGACGGTGCCGTTGTCGGATTTGGGCGAGACCTGATGGGCGCCGACCCCGAGGGTCCAGGTTCCGGCCTGCTGGGCCAGGGCGGGTTGGGCCAGGCAGGCCAAGGCCAGGGCCGCGAGCGCGGCCCGCTGCGAACGCTTGTTCATTCCGTGAGTCCCCTGAGTGATCCGGCTTGGATCAGATGGCACTTTAGTGGCACGTTCAGCTTGGGAACCATGACTTTCGTTGCAATATCGCCCGCCCGGGGCTCCCGGACCGGGCCCAGGCCTGGGCTTGCTAGAATAGGGGTTTCCCATCCCACCGCTGTGCGGGCGCAGGAGCTTGAAGAAATGGCGATCAAGGTAGGCATCAACGGCTTCGGCCGCATCGGCCGCAACGTGCTGCGCTCGGCGGTGCAGAATTTCGGCGGCGAGATCGAGATCGTCGCGATCAACGACCTGTTGGAGCCGGACTACCTGGCCTACATGCTCCAGTACGACTCGGTCCACGGCCGCTTCAAGGGCGACATCGCGGTCGAGGGCAACACCCTGATCGTGAACGGCCAGAAGATCCGTCTGACCCAGGAACGCGACCCGGCCAACCTCAAGTGGGACGAGGTCGGCGCCGAGGTCGTGATCGAGTCCACCGGCCTGTTCCTCGACAAGGCCACCGCCCAGAAGCACCTGGACGCGGGCGCCAAGAAGGTCGTGCTGTCGGCGCCGTCCAAGGACGACACGCCGATGTTCGTCTACGGCGTCAACGACAAGACCTACAAGGGCGAGGCCATCATCTCCAACGCCTCGTGCACCACCAACTGCCTGGCTCCGCTGGCCAAGGTGCTGAACGACAAGTGGGGCATCAAGCGCGGCCTGATGACCACCGTGCACGCCGCCACCGCCACCCAGAAGACCGTCGACGGCCCGTCCAACAAGGACTGGCGCGGCGGCCGCGGCATCCTCGAGAACATCATCCCGTCCAGCACCGGCGCGGCCAAGGCGGTCGGCGTGGTCATTCCGGAACTCAACAAGAAGCTCACCGGCATGTCCTTCCGCGTCCCGACCTCGGACGTGTCGGTGGTCGACCTGACCGTCGAGCTCAACCAGGACGCCACCTACGCCGAGATCTGCGCCGAAATGAAGGCGCAGAGCGAAGGCGCGCTCAAGGGCATCCTGGGCTACACCGAGGACAAGGTGGTCGCCACCGATTTCCGCGGCGACACCCGTACCTCGATCTTCGACGCCGACGCCGGCATCGCCCTGGACGGCACCTTCGTCAAGCTGGTGAGCTGGTACGACAACGAGTGGGGCTACTCGAACAAGTGCCTGGAAATGGTCAAGGTGGTCGCGGGCAAGTAAGCCGCGGCGATTGTTGCGATACGAAGAGCCCCGCGCATGCGGGGCTTTTCTTTTGGGCGGGCGCGATATCTCTAGCCGGCTCCCCGTCGCCCCCTTTGAAAAAGGGGGCGGGCGCCCTTTGTGAATCGATATCGATTCTTTGCTAGCGGCGCCGGGGGATTTGCTGTTGCTGTTGGCGCCGGCCAAAAGCAAATCCCCCCTAGCCCCCCTTTTTCAAAGGGGGGAACTCGTGCGAAGGGGCCGCTTTCGAGCTCGACGTCAAACCGCCGCGGTCGCCGACTCGCGCAAACCCTGCGGCGCCTGCACCATCTCCATCGCCCCCTTTGAAAAAGGGGGCGGGTGCCTTGTGTGAGTCGATGTCGATTCGTGGCTAGCGGCGCCCGGGGATTTGCTGTTGCTGTTGGCACCGGGCAAAAGCAAATCCCCCCTAGCCCCCCTTTTTCAAAGGGGGGACTCGTTCGAAGGGGCTGCTTTCGGGCTCGACGTCAAACCGCCGCGGTCGCCGACTCGCGCAAAACCTGCGCCGCCTGCACCATCCCCATCGCCCCCTTTGAAAAAGGGGGCGGGCGCCTTGTGTGAGTCGATGTCGATTTGTGGCTAGCGGCGCCGGGGGATTTGCTGTTGCTGTTGGCACCGGCCAAAAGCAAATCCCCCCTAGCCCTCCTTTTTAAAGGGGGGAACTCGTGCGAAGGGGCCGCTTTCGGGCTCGACGTCAAACCGCCGCGGTCGCCGACTCGCGCAAACCCTGCGCCGCCTGCACCATCTCCATCGCCCCCTTTGAAAAAGGGGGCGGGCGCCTTGTGTGAGTCGATATCGATTCTTTGCTAGCGGCGCCGGGGGATTTGCTGTTGCTGTTGGCACAGGGCAAAAGCAAATCCCCCCTGGCCCCCCTTTTTCAAAGGGGGGAGCTCGTGCGAAGGGGCCGCTTTCGGGCTCGGCGTCAAACCGCCGTGGTCGCCGACTCGCGCAAAGCCTGCGCCCGCCTGCACCATCTCCATCGCCCCTTTGAAAAAGGGGGCGGGCGCCTTGTGTGAGTCGATGTCGATTCGTGGCTAGCGGCGCCGGGGGATTTGCTGTTGCTGTTGGCACAGGGCAAAAAGCAAATCCCCCCTAGCCCCCCTTTTTCAAAGGGGGGAACTCGTTCGAAGGGGCCGCTTTCGGGCTCGGCGTCAAACCGCCGCGGTCGCCGACTCGCGCAAAGCCTGCGCCGCCTGCACCATCGCCTTCAGCGCGGTGCGCACCTCCGGCCAACCGCGGGTCTTGAGGCCGCAGTCCGGATTGACCCACAACTGCGCGGGCGTGAGCACGTCCAGGGCTTTGTCCAGCAGTTCGCGCATCTCGTCCACGCTGGGCACGCGTGGCGAGTGGATGTCGTAGACGCCGGGGCCGATGCCGTTGGGGTAGCGGTAGCGCACGAACGCGTCCAGCAGCTCCATGCGCGAGCGCGAGGTCTCGATCGAAATCACGTCGGCGTCCAATGCGGCCACCGCCTCGATGATGTCGTTGAACTCGGCGTAGCACATGTGGGTGTGGATCTGGGTGGCGTCGTCGACGCCGCTGGCGGCCAGGCGGAAGGCTTCGCCGGCCCAGGCGAGGTAGGCCGGCCAGTCGACGCGGCGCAGCGGCAGGCCTTCGCGCAACGCGGGCTCGTCGATCTGGATCACCGCGATGCCGGCCGCCTCCAGGTCCAGCACTTCCTCGCGCAAGGCCAGGGCGATCTGGCGGCAGGTGTCGGCGCGCGGCTGGTCGTCGCGCACGAACGACCACTGCAGGATCGTGACCGGCCCGGTCAGCATGCCCTTGACCGGGCGCGGCGTCAGCGACTGCGCGTAGCGCGCCCAGTCCACCGTCATCGCGCGCGGGCGGGCGACCTCGCCGTACAGCACCGGCGGTTTCACGCAGCGCGAGCCGTAGCTCTGCACCCAGCCGTGGGCGGTGAAGGCGAAGCCGGACAGTTGCTCGCCGAAGTACTCGACCATGTCGTTGCGTTCGAACTCGCCGTGCACCAGCACGTCCAGGCCCAACGCTTCCTGTTCGCGCAGGCACAGCTCGGTCTCGCGCTCGAGGAAGGCGCGATAGCCGGCGTCGTCCAGGCGCCCGGCCTTGTGCTCGGCGCGCGCTTGGCGCACCTGCGAGGTCTGCGGGAACGAGCCGATCGTGGTGGTCGGGAAGTCGGGCAGCTTCAGACGCTGCGCCTGCACCTGCGCGCGCTGCGCATAGGCCGAATCGCGTTGGGTCATCGCCGGCACCACCGCGGCCAGCTTGGCGCGCACCTGGGCGTCGCGCAGCAGCGGCGAGGCCAGGCGCGCGGCGCGCGCGCTCGCGGCCGCGCCCAAGGCGCCCGCCGCACGGTCGTCGTCGGCCAGGGTGTCGGCGAGCAGGCGCAGTTCCTCGAGCTTCTGCTTGGCGTAGGCCATCCACTGCTGCAACGGCGGCGGCAGCTTGCGTTCCAGGCCCAGGTCGATCGGCACGTGCAGCAGCGAGCACGACGGCGCCAGCCACTGCGCGCGCGTACCGGCGCGGCGCGCCAGACTGAGCGCCGCGTCGAGATCGGCGCGCCAGATGTTGCGGCCGTCGACCACGCCCAGACTGAGCGCGCGGTCTTCGGGCAGCTTGGGCAGCAGCGCTTCGAGCTGGCCGGGCGCGCGCACCAGATCCAGGTGCAGGGCCTGCACGGGCAGGGCGGCGGCCAGTTCGGCGTTGTCGCCCAGCCCGCCGAAGTAGCTGGCGAGCAGGCGCGCGGGCGCGTCGACGCCGGCGAGCGCGTCGTAGGCGCGGCGATAGGCCCGGCGATCGTCGTCATCGAGATCCAGCGCGAGGCAGGGCTCGTCCACTTGCACCCATTGCGCGCCGGCCGCCTTCAGTCGCGTCAGCAGTTCGGCGTAGGCCGGCAGCAGCGCGTCCAGCAACTCGCGTGGATCGCCGCCGTCGCGGCGCTTGCCGAGCTTGAGCAGCGACACCGGCCCCAGCAGCACCGGCCGTGCCTGCAGGCCAAGCGCCTGCGCTTCGGCGAGCTCGGCCAGCGGCTTGTCGCCGCGCAGCGCGAAGCGCTGATCGCACTCGAACTGCGGCACCAGGTAGTGGTAGTTGGTATCGAACCACTTGGTCATTTCCAGGGCGCGCAGGTCGTGGCGCGCGTCCTGCAGGCCACGCGCGAGCGCGAAGTAACCGGCCAGGGGGTCGGCATCCAAGGTATCGCGATAGGGTGCGGTCACCGCGTCGAACAGGACGGCGGTGTCCAGCACATGGTCGTAGAGCGAGAAGTCGTTGCAAGGCACGACGTCGGCGCCGGCGTCGCGCGCCAGCGTCCAATGCCGGGCGCGCAGCGTGCGTGCGGTGTCGTGCAGATCGCCGGCCGCGGTCTCGCCTTTCCAGAACGATTCCAGGGCCTGCTTGAGCTCGCGTCGCGCGCCGATGCGCGGGAAGCCGAGGTGGGTAACGCTGATCATTGAAGTCTCCTGCGATGCGTGTGGGCATGAGCAGGGCAACGAAGGAAGGCGGGTACGCACGCGCGACCGCCCGCCGCGGATGCGGCGACGCCGGAGCACGACCTGCCTTCGACCTTCGCCCCCGCGGGCGAACCGGTCCCGTGGAGGGCGAGGGCGAACGGCCATGGCCGCACGCACGCGCCGACCCGCGGGGCCGGAGTCGGACGGAGGGCGGACCCTCCGGTCATGGCAGGTCTTCGGGCTTGGGGCATGGCGTGGTTCGACGCCGCCTACTGTCCGTCGCTTCCCGGGCTCGCACCCAGTGCCTGACGGAGGTCGTTCCCTATACCGCTGCGGGGCAGCTCCGGAATTGGACGCGAGTCCGTACCGGATTCCCTCTAGCCGTCGCCGGCGCGAACCGACGGCGTCTTGTCGCATCGCTTCATCTTTATGAAGCGATGGTCACCATGACGGCTGCCAAAGTACGCCTCGGGGCGGGGCGCGTCAATCGACGACTGCGGGTTCAGTCCGCGGCGGAATCCAGTGCGGGCACCGGCGTCGGCACGCCGTCGCGATCGAGCGCGATCATGGTGAAGCGCCCGCGCGTGGCCAGTTGCGATTCGCCGCTGAGCAGGTCCTCGCAATGCATCTCGACCTCGACCTGCATCGAGGTGCGGCCCACCGAGACCACGCGTGCGATCAGCTCCACCAGCGCGCCCTTGGGCACCGCGGTGTGGAAGTCGATCTGTTCCGAGCGCGCGGTCACCACCGTGCGGCGGGCGTAGCGCGAGGCGGCGACGAAGGCGGCCTTGTCCATCCAGGCCAGGGCCTGGCCGCCGAACAGGGTGCCCAGGTGATTGGTGTGATCGGGGAAGACGATCTCGATGATGCGGGCTTCGGTCATGGCTTTGTTTCCCGGCGGAGCGAGGAGAGCGACGTCGTAGCGAACAGTTCCCTCTCCCGCTTGCGGGAGAGGGATAGGGTGAGGGGCGCTTTTGCTTTAGCGGCTAGGAATCAAAGCAGAGGCATTCGCGCCGTTGGCGCTCACGCCCTCACCCCAACCCCTCTCCCGGGAGCGGGAGAGGGGCCTTAAGCAGGTCGGAGAGGTTTCGGCGCGCGGGTATCTCACCCGCCTAAATCAAAACGCCTCGTCGAACGCCACTTCGCCCTGTACGCCGACCTGATACGCCGAGACCCGGCGCTCGAAGAAGTTGGTCACTTCCTGCACGTCCTGCAGGTCCATGAAGCCGAAGGGGTTGGTGGCGCCGAAATGCTTGGGCATGCCCAGCTGGGCCATGCGCTGGTCGGCGCAGTACTCCAGGTACTGGCGCATGTCCTTCAGCGACAGGCCGACCACGCCGCCGGACAGCACGTCCTGGGCGAACTGGAGTTCGCAGTTCACCGCGTCCTCGAACATCTTCACCACCTGCGCGCGCAGGTCGGCATCGAACAGGTCGGGCTCTTCCTCGCGCGCGGTGCGGATCACCTCGAACGCGAACGCCATGTGGCAGCTTTCGTCGCGGAACACCCAGTTGGTGCCCGAGGCCAGGCCGTTGAGCAGGCCGCGCGAGCGCAGGTAATAGACGTAGGCGAAGGCGGCGAAGAAGAACAGGCCTTCGATGCAGCCGGCGAAGCAGATCAGGTTGAGCAGGAACTGGCGGCGCTGCTCGCGCGTCTCGATGCGCTTGAGGTCCTGCACCGAGTCGATCCAGCGGAAGCAAAACTCGGCCTTGGCGCGGATCGAGGGGATGTTCTCGACCGCGTCGAAGGCCTTGGCGCGCTCGTTCGGGTCGGGTAGGTAGGTGTCGAGCAGGGTCAGGTAGAACTGCACGTGCAGCGCTTCCTCGTACAGCTGCCGCGACAGGTACATGCGCGCCTCGGGCGCGTTGATGTGCTGGTACAGGTTCAGCACCAGGTTGTTGGCCACGATGCTGTCGCCTGTGGCGAAGAACGCGACCAGGCGTTCGACCAGATGCCGCTCGGCCGGGCCGAACTTGTGCTTGAGATCGTTGACGTCCTGCGAGAAATCGACTTCTTCGACGGTCCAGGTGTTGCGGATAGCGTCGCGGTACATCTCGTAGAAATGCGGATAGCGCATCGGCCGCAGGGTGAGATCGAAACCGGGGTCGAGCAGGCGGGGCGGGGCGAGGGACATGGGATTTCCTTGAATTGCTTTCCTTCTCCCGCGAGCGGGAGAAGGTGCCCGGAGGGCGGATGAGGGCGCTCGACAATCGGCTACGGCGCGAGTCGCAGGGCGGCCCTCACCCCAACCCCTCTCCCGCGCGGCGGGAGAGGGGCTAAAGCGGGTTTACTGGCAGGCTTCGCAGGACTCGGGGTTTTCCAGCGAGCAGGCGATCGCCTCGTCCTGGGTGTACTCCGGCTTGGGCGCGGCTACCGGCGCGCTGACCGTGCTCTTGGCGATCTTGGTGGCCGGACGCGAACGCAGGTAATACGTCGTCTTCAGGCCCTTCTTCCAGGCGTACATGTACATCGAGCTGAGCTGGCCGATGTTCGGGCTTTCGATGAACAGGTTCAGCGACTGGCTCTGGTCGATGTAGGCGCCGCGCTCGGCGGCCATGTCGATCAGCGAGCGCATCGGCAGTTCCCAGGCGGTGCGGTAGACCTGGCGCAGCGACTCGGGCACTTCGTGCACGGACTGGATCGAGCCTTCGGCCATCTTGATGCGGTCGCGCATCTCGGCGGTCCACAGACCGAGCTTCTTGAGCTCCTCGACCAGGTACTTGTTGACCACCAGGAAGTCGCCCGACAGGGTCTCGCGCTTGAACAGGTTGGACACCTGCGGCTCGATGCACTCGTAGCAGCCGGCGATCGAAGCGATGGTCGCGGTGGGCGCGATCGCGATCAGCAGCGAGTTGCGCAGGCCGTGTTCGGCGATGCGCGTGCGCAGGGTTTCCCAGCGCTCCGGCTGCGACGGGGTCACACCCCAGGCTTCGAACTGCAGCTCGCCGACGCTGGCGCGGGTGTCGTCGAAGGACGGGTGCTTGCCGTGCTCCATCGCCAGCTCGTTGGAGGCCGACAGGGCGTGGAAGTAGATCGCCTCGGCGATCTCCTGGGCCAGTTTGCGCGCCGGCTCGGAATCGAAGGCCAGGCGCAGTTTGAAGAACACGTCCTGCAGGCCCATGCTGCCCAGGCCGACCGGGCGCCACTTCAGATTGGCGCGGCGCGCGGTCTCGATCGGGTAGAAGTTCAGATCGATCACGCGGTCGAGCTGGCGCACGGCCAGGCGCACGGTTTCGGCGAGCTTGTCGAAATCGAAGGCGCCCTTGCCGTCTTCGTACATCTCGACGTGGTGCGACAGGTTGATCGAGCCCAGGTTGCACACCGCGGTCTCGTCCTGCGAGGTGACCTCGAGGATCTCGGTGCACAGGTTGGACAGGTGGATGACGTTGCCGTCGCGCAGGGTCTGGTTGGACGCGCGGTTGGACTTGTCCTTGAAGTTCATCCAGCCGTTGCCGGTCTGCGCCAGGGTGCGCATCATCCGGCCGTAGATGTCGCGCGCCTTGACCTTCTTGACCGCCAGGCCGGCCGCTTCGGCGGCGTGGTAGGCGCGGTCGAAGGACTCGCCCCACAGGTCGGTCAGCTGCGGCACCTTGGCCGGGTCGAACAGCGACCACTCGGCATCGGCCTCGACGCGGCGCATGAATTCGTCGGGAATCCAGTTGGCCAGGTTGAGGTTGTGGGTGCGGCGCGCTTCGTCGCCGGTGTTGTCGCGCAGTTCCAGGAACTCCTCGACGTCGGCGTGCCAGGGCTCCAGGTACACGCAGGCGGCGCCCTTGCGCTTGCCGCCCTGGTTGACCGCGGCCACCGAGGCGTCGAGCGTCTTCAGCCAGGGCACGATGCCGTTGCTCAGGCCGTTGGTGGAGCGGATCAGCGAACCGCGCGAGCGGATGCGGGTGTAGCTCAGGCCGATGCCGCCGCTGAACTTGCTCAGCTTGGCCACGTCCATGTAGCGCTTGTAGATCGCTTCCAGCGAATCGTCGGGCGAATCGAGCAGGAAGCAGCTCGACAGCTGCTCGTGGGTGGTGCCGGCGTTGAACAGGGTAGGCGAGGACGGGATGTAGTCGAGCTGGGCCATGCGGCGGTACAACGCGAGCGCGTCGCCGACGTCCTCGCTGAGGGCGCAGGCGATGCGCAGGAAGAATTGCTGCGGGGTCTCGATCACGGTGCGCGCGGTCGGATGGCGCAGCAGGTAGCGGTCGTACAGGGTACGCAGGCCGAAGTAGTCGAAGCGCGCGTCCAGGCTGCGGTCGATGGCGTCGTTGAGCTTGCGCGCGTTGGCCTGCACGAAAGTCAGCAGGCGGTCGTTGATCAGGCCCAACTCGTGGCCGCGCACGACCGACTGCGAGAACGCGTGGATCTCGATGCCGGCGACTTCCTTCTCGATCACGTTGCTGAGCAGGCGCGCGGCGAGGCGGCCGTACTCGGGCTCCTCGGCGGTGAGCAGGGCGGCGGTGCGGATCGACAGTTCGTCCAGCTCGCGCGTGGTCGCGCCGTCGTAGAGGCCGGAGATGGTGCGGGTGGCCACGCGCATCGGATCGACCGCGTACAGGCCCTCGCCGCAGCGGGTGACCGCGCGCACGATCTTGTTGAGGTCGACCGGTTCGCGGCGACCGCTGCGCTTGGTCACGCTCATGGTGAGGTTGGCCGCCGGCGGGGTCAGGGCGAAGCCGGGCGCAACGTCGGGCTTGCGCGCCGGTGCTTCGGCGGCGGTGGGGGAGGGGGAGGTGCTCGCAACGGCGGGCGCTTCGGTGGTGGTGGTCATAGGGGCTCCGATGCGTGGGCGCACGGGTCGTCGGCCTTCCCACGAGGGCCGACGTGCGCGGACGCAGACGCAACGCCGAGGGTCGGCGTTGCGGCTTGCGCCCCCGCGGGCGCGAAGTGTTCGAGGATGACGACAGGGTGTCGCGCGGGCCGAGACGGACCGCGGACCGCGACGGCGAACCGTGGCGGGGCGACACCGGCCGTCTTCCCCCGAAGACTCCTGAGCCGGTACCGCGCGGTGTGCGACGCGCGGTTGTCGGCAGGTCTTCGGGCTCGGGACTTGTAGCCAGGAACGAGTCGAGAGCAACGAGTAACGAATGGGTGCTCGTTACTCTCGACTCGTTCCTGCTACGCCTACTGGCGGCCGCTTCCCAGGCGCTGGGCGCCCAGTGCAATGACCGCGTTCGTTTCCCATACCGCTGCGGGGCAGCGCCGGCTTTGTCGCCGCCCTTTCGGGGCGGGTCCGCACCGGCTTCCCTTTTAAGCCGATCTCGCGATCGGCACCGACGGACACAACATATTAGGGGTGCCCCGATCCGTCAACACGATATGTGGTGAGCGACCGCAGATTCGCAACAAAAACTTCGGCGCCGTTGCGGCGCCGCGCTTGGTGTTAACGTGCGTGGCGACAAGGACAGGGATGGGGCGCGATGGAGGGTCTGTTGGCGTTGTTGGTGCTGGTGCTGCTGGCCGTGCCGGTGCTGTTGATCATCGCCTTGGTATCGATCTCCGGGCTCAAGGCCCGGGTCGGGCTGTTGGAGGCGCGCATCGCCGAACTCGCGCAGCGCGCCGCCGCGCGGCCGACGGCGGCCGTCGCCGTGGCCGACGAGCAGCCCGGCGAGCGCGAACCGACCCTGGGCGAGCTCATGCGCGACGCGCCGCTGCCGCCCGCACCCGTATCGCCGCCCAGCCCGGTCTCGAGCACGCCCCCGGGCCCGCCGCCGCGCGCGATTCCCGGCGAGCCAGCCGCTCTGACGCCGGCGGCCGAACCGGCCTCGGCGCTGCCGCCGCCGTTGCCCGCCTCGGCGCCGCGTCCGATCTTCGAGGAGTCGCCGCGCGCCGAGCCCGCCCGCGCCGCGCGCGCCCAGGTACGCGCGCCCGCGCAGCCGGACCCTATCGAGCGCATGGTCGGCGCGGTCAAGCGCTGGTTCACCGAAGGCAACGTGCCGGTCAAGGTCGGCATGCTGGTGCTGTTCGCCGGCGTGGCCGCGCTGCTCAAGTACGCCACCGATCAGGGCTGGATGCGCTTCCCGATCGAGTTCCGCCTGGCCGGCATCGCCCTGGCCGCGCTGGCCGGGCTGGTGTTCGGCTGGCGCCAGCGCGAACGCAAGCGCAGCTTCGCGCTGAGCCTGCAGGGCGGCGCGATCGGCGTGCTGCTGCTGGTGGTGTTCGCGGCGTTCAAGCTATACGGCCTGATCGAGGCCGGGCCCGCGTTCGCGCTCAGCATCGTGCTGGTCGCCGGCGCCGGCGTGCTGGCGGTGCGCCAGAACGCGATCGCGCTGGCGCTGCTGGGCATCTTCGCCGGCTTCATGGCGCCGATCTGGCTGTCGACCGGGCAGGGCAACCATGTCGCCTTGTTCAGTTACTACGCCGTGCTCAATGCGGCGATCTTCGTGATCGCCTGGTGGCGGCCGTGGCGCGCGCTCAACCTGCTTGGCTTCGTGTTCACCTTCGGCATCGGCACCGCCTGGGGCGTGCTGCGTTATCGCAGCGCGGACTTCGCCAGCACCGAACCCTTCCTGCTGCTGTTCTTCGTCTTCTATCTGCTGATCCCCATCCTCTACGCCTGGCGCCAGGCCGCGGGACGGCGCGATTTCATCGACGGCTGCCTGGTGTTCGGCACGCCGCTGGTCGCGTTCTCGCTGCAGGCCGGCCTGCTCGAAGGCGAGCGCATGCCGCTGGCGTTCTGCGCGCTGGGCCTGGCCGTGCTGTATGCGGCGCTGGCGTGGTGGCTCAAGCGCCGCGAGCACTTCGTTGCGCTGGCCACGCCGTATGCCTTGCTCGCGGTCGGTTTCGCGACCCTGGCCGTGCCCTTGGCGCTGTCGGCGCAAACCACCGCCTGCGTGTTCGCGGTCGAAGGCGCGGCGCTGGTGTGGCTGGGCCTGCGTCAGCAGCGCATCTTGCCGCAGCTGGCCGGCCTGGCCTTGCAGCTGTTCGCCGCCGGCGGTTTCCTGATCGGCATCAGCGACGGCCCCGAACCGCTGACCGCGGTGCTCAACGCGCGCTTCATGGGCGCCTTGCTGATCGCGCTGGCCGGTTTCGCCAGCGCCTGGAGCTATCGCCGCGCCGAGCAGCGCAATCCGGCCTTGGCGTATTACCTGTGGGGCCTGGCCTGGTGGTGCGGCAACGCCTGGGGCGAGTTCGACCGCTTCCTGCTCTCCGATCTGCGCGCCGACGCCAGCCTGGCCTTCGTCGCGCTCACCGCCTGGCTGGCCGCGGAAGCCTACCGCCGCCTGCCCACGCGCGCGCTGTCGTGGACGGTCGCGCTGGGCCTGGCCGCGGCCTTGCCGTTGGCGATCGCGCAGGAAACCGCGCATCTGCATCCGTTCGCCGGTTATGGCCTCGCCGCCTGGCTGGTGTACGCGCTCGCGGGCTTGCGCGCGCTGCGCTGCCTGCGCGATCGCGCAGGCGCTGAGCTCGCGTTCGCGCACGCGGCCTGGCTGTGGGCCTGGCCGCTGGCGGCCAGTCTGTCGCTGCACGAGTTCGTCGGCCGCGCCACCGTCGGCGACGGCTGGACCTGGGCCGCGCTTGCGCTGCCGTTCCTGCTGATGGCCGCGGCCCTGCAGTGGCGGCCCGAAGCCGTCGCGCCGCCGCTGAGCGAGCGCTTCCGGCAATGGCGCGGCGTGGTCCAGGGTAGCTTCGTGTTCGCTCTGGCGCTGGGCGCCATCGTCGTGCTGGGCCAGCCCGGCGGCAGCGCGCCGCTGCCCTGGGTGCCGCTGCTCAATCCGCTGGACCTGGTCCAGCTCGCGGTGCTGGCGCTGTTCGCGTTCTGGCTGGCCTCGCCGTCGGCGCCGGACGATCTGCGCGCGCGCCGGGTGCCGCTGCTCGCGGCCGCGGGCTTCGCCCTGATCACCGCGATCACCCTGCGCGCCACCCACCACTGGGGCGGTGTGCCTTGGGATGGGTCGATGTACCGCACCGGTCTGGTCCAGACCAGCCTGACCGTGGTCTGGAGCCTGCTCGGCGTGCTCGGCTGGGTGATCGGCTCGCGTCGCGGCCAGCGTGGGCTGTGGCTGGCCGGCGCGGTGCTGATGGCGGTGGTGCTGGCCAAGCTGGTGTTCGTCGACCGCACCCACCTGGGCAACCTGCTCGGGATCGCGTCCTTCATCGCTTACGGCCTGTTGTGCACCCTGGTCGGTTACCTCGCGCCGGCGCCGCCGGCGACGAGCGATGCACCCGCAGAGCCCCCTTCGGAGATGTCGGCATGAGCCTGGTCCGCGCTGTAGCGAGCATCGCGTTCGCCTTGTCGCCCGCGCTGGGCCTGGCCGGGCCGCGCGACGACTATGCCCAGCAATGGCCCTTGCAACTGAGCAGCGCGGACGCGGGCGCTTACCGCGTCGTGCTGGACGATGCGGTCTATCTGCAGGCGCGTCAGTCCGGCCTGCGCGACGTCGACGTGATCGACGGCACCGGCAATCCGGTGCCCGCGGCGATTTACCGGCCTGGCGCCAACGATGTGCGCGCGACCAGCAAGGTCAGCCTGCCCTGGTTCGCCTTGCCCGCGCGCGCGGCCGGCGGCGGGCAGGACTGGCAGTTGGTCAGCGAGGTCGAGGCCGACGGACGCCTGCGCCGGGTCGAGGCGCGCGGCATCGGCCGCGCTACCGCGACCGGCCCGCAGACCGCCTTGCTGATCGACGCCAGCACCGTGCGCACGCCGATCCGCGCGCTGGAGCTGGATTGGGCGCCGGGCACCGCGCTGGACGCGGCTTATCGGGTCGAGGCCAGCGACGATCTCGAGCGCTGGCGCGAGGTTGCCGCGAACGGGCGCCTGGTCGATCTGGAGCAGGGCGGTCGGCGTTTGCTGCAGCGCCGAATCGCGTTCGAGACCAATGGCCTGCGTGCGCGCTATCTGCGCCTGAGCCCGCTTAATCCCGATGCGGTGGCGCCGATCCGCGCGGTCAGCGCCGAGCTCAGCGCTAGTGCCGATCCCGCGCCGCTGCGCTGGCGCCAGCTCAAGGGCCAGCGCCTGGCCGCCGAAGGGGCCAAGGACAAGGGCGCGCGTTTCGAATTCGAACTTGACGGCCGCTTCCCGATCCAGCGCATCGACGTCGCGCTGCCCGGCAACTACGCGGTGCGCTGGACCCTGGAAAGCCGCGATCAGGCCGACGCGCCGTGGCAACGCCGCCTGGACACCTGGACCGCCTTCCGGGTCGGCGCCGACGGCCGCTCGTCCTCGCGTGCCTTGTCGGCGCGCACCGACGACCGCTATTGGCGCCTGCGCGCCGATGCGGCGGTGCCGGCCGAGCCGACCCTGCGCCTGGGTTATCAGCCGGAGATGGTGGTCTTCATCGCCCAGGGCGCGCCGCCTTACGCCCTGGTCGCCGGCAGCGCGCGCACCGCGCGCGACGACCTGCCGCTGCCGCAGGCGATGATGGCGCTGCAACAGGGCCGCGGCGCCGATTGGCGCCCGGCCGAGGCCAGCCTGGGTGCGATGAAGGCCCTGGCCGGCGCGGCCGCGCTGCAGGCGCCGGAGCCCGAGCGCAACTGGCGCACCTGGCTGCTGTGGGCGGTGCTGGTGCTGGGCGCGCTGGTGGTCGCGGGCTTCGCTTTCAGTCTGCTGCGCGGGAGCGCGCCGCCTGCGGCGTGATTTAGAAGCCGGGATTTGGGATTCGGGAATCGGGATTCGTTACGGCAAGAGCAAAAGCCCGCGGTTGCGGGCTTTTCGCTTTTTCGAATCACAAATCCCGAATCCCAAATCCCGGCCTTTACACTATCCGGCTACGGCGGCCGACCCCGCGCGCGCCGCCTTCCCCCTTATGTCCGTGCCCAGGAGGCCTTACGTGTCTATCGTCCGCATGACCGATCTCGATCTCGCCGGCAAGCGCGTGCTGATCCGAGAAGATCTCAACGTGCCGATCGACGCCGGCCGCATCACCTCCGAACAACGCATCCTGGCGGCGCTGCCGACCCTGAGGCTGGCGCTGGAAAAAGGCGCGGCGGTGATGGTGACCTCGCACCTGGGCCGGCCCAAGGAAGGCGTTTGGAGCGAGGCCGATTCGCTGGCGCCGGTGGCCGCGCGCCTGTCGCAGCTGCTGGGCATCGAGGTGCCGCTGATCAAGAACTGGGTCGACGGCGTGGACGTGCACCCCGGCCAGTTGGTGCTGCTGGAGAACTGCCGCATGAACGTGGGCGAGGGCAAGGACGACGAAGCCCTGTCCAAGCAGTACGCCGCGCTGTGCGATGTGTTCGTGATGGACGCCTTCGGCACCGCCCACCGCGCCCAGGCCTCGACCCACGGCGTGATCCGCCAGGCCAAGCTCGCCGCCGGCGGCCCGCTGCTGATGGCCGAGCTCGATGCGCTGGCCAAGGCCTTGGACAACCCGGCGCGTCCGCTGCTGGCGATCGTCGCCGGCTCCAAGGTCTCGACCAAGCTGGAGCTGCTGTCCTCGCTGGTCGGCAAGGTCGATCAGCTGATCGTCGGCGGCGGCATCGCCAACACCTTCATCGCCGCGCTCGGCCACAAGGTCGGCAAGTCGCTGGTCGAAACCGACCTGATCGGCACCGCTACCCAGATCATGGCCGACGCCAAGGCGCGCGGCGCCGATATCCCGGTGCCCACCGACGTGGTGGTGGCGCCGGCCTTCGCCGCCGACGCGCCGGCCACGGTCAAGGCGGTGGACGCGGTGGGCGATGACGACATGATCCTCGACATCGGCCCGGACACCGCCGCGCGTTACGCCGAGCTGATCAAGAACGCCGGCACCGTGGTCTGGAACGGCCCGGTCGGCGTGTTCGAGTTCGACGCCTTCGGTCACGGCACGCAGGCCCTGGCGCGCGCGATCGCCGCGTCCAAGGCGTTCTCGATCGCCGGCGGCGGCGACACCCTGGCAGCGGTCGACAAGTACGGCATCGCCGACGACGTCAGCTACATCTCCACCGGCGGCGGCGCCTTCCTCGAGTTCCTCGAAGGCAAGGAACTGCCGGCGGTCGCCGCGCTCAAGCAGGCGGGCGGCTGAGCGTGGCCGCGGCCACGCCGACGCTGTTCTTCGACCTCGACGGCACCCTGATCGACTCGGCGGTCGGCATCACCCGCTGCGTCGCCCATGCGTTGACCCGGATGGACCAGCCGGTGCCGCCCGAGTCGGAACTGCGGCGCTGGATCGGCCCCTCGCTGCGCACCAGCTTCGGGCCGTTGTTCGCCGAGCCGGCCCAGGTCGAACGCGCGGTCGAGCACTACCGCGAGCGCTTCGAGAGCCACGGCTGGGCCGAGCATGAGGTCTACGCCGGCATCGAACAGACCGTGGAATCGCTGCATGCGGCCGGCCATCGCCTGGCGATCGTGACCGCCAAGAACGAGCCGCACGCGCGCAAGATCATCGAGCACCTGCCGTTCGGGCACCGCTTCGACGACGTGATCGGTTCGACCATGGACGGCAGCCTCAGCGACAAGCCCGAGCTGATCGCCGAGGCGCTGCGGCGCTTCGCGCTGACGCCGCAGGATTGCTGGATGATCGGCGATCGGCGCATGGACATCGAGGGCGCGCGCCACCACGGCATGCGCAACATCGGCGTGCTCTGGGGCTTCGGCGGCGAGCACGAACTGCGCCAGGCCGGCGCGCACCTGCTGGCGGCGACGCCGCAGCAGTTGCCGGCGCTGCTCGCGGCCTGAGCCCAGGCCTAAGCGACCGCGAGCTGCGCCAGCGCATTCCGTGGCGCAGCATTCCGGACCCGCCGACCGCACCGCGCGTCGGCGCGCGCGGCTGCGGATGTGCCGATGCACGCAATTTGTGCCATTCACGTGCCCTGCTGTGAAGCGGGTCAAGGTTTGCGGCGCGCGCCGGGGGTAGCGTCTAGTTGCGGTCGTCCGATCGCGCAGACACGGAGTCCGCACCATGCGTCGCAAGGGCAGTGTGTTCCGGAATACCTCGATCGCCGTTGCCTTGCTCGGCTTGCTGATGGCCGGCGTCGCCGTCGCCGGGCGCGCCGGCGAAGGCTATTCGGTGATCTATTTCGACGACGCCGGCAACGAGGTCGGCGGCGCCACCGCCAACTGCGGCGGCCAGTACGTGTCCTGGGGCCTGCGCACCGCCCACTACACCCGCAATACCTGGATCTGCGACTGACGCCAGCGTCGGCGTTGGTCCCGCAGCCGCGCGCGGCATCGCGCGACGTTCGCGCCACCGTGAGCGCGAAGGCCGCATGCCGCGTCGCTTCCTCTCCCACGTAGGATGCGGTGAGTCCAGCGAACCCCGGTCATCGAGCACGGTCGGCGCGCGCGCTGGGTGCCGGCCTACGACGACGCCGCGCTTCGTGGCAGGACTCACCGCATCCTGCGGTTTCGCGGCGCGCCATCGCTGCTCGCACCCGCACGCCATACCGGCGCCTCGTGCCAGCGCCTCGTAGGATGCGGTGAGCGCAGCGAACCGCATCGTTACGCATCTCCCCGGCCCAGGCGCTGCGCACCGTAGCTTCGCGACGATGCGGTTCGCCTGACGGCTCACCGCACCCTACGGTGCCCGCTCAATCGCCGCGGGCCTGCCACTCGCGCGCGAGCAGGCCGTAGATCGCCGAATCCTGGCATTCGCCGGCGACCTGCCAGCGCTCCAGCAGCACGCCCTCGCGGCGGAACCCCAGGCGCTCCACCAGCCGGCACGAGGCTTGGTTGCGCGGGTCGATGTCGGCCTCGAGGCGGCGCAGCCCCAGGCGGTCGTAGGCATGCTCCATCACCAGCTGCAGGGCCTCCTGCGCGTAACCCCGGCCCCAATGCGCCGACCGCAGCGCATAACCGATCTCGGCCCGGCCCTGTTCGCGATGGATGTCGAACAGGGTCGCCGCGCCGATCAGGCGGTCGCTGTCGCGCAGCGCGATCGCCCAGCACAGCATGCTGTCGTTCGAGCGCGCGGCGATCGCGCGCGCCAGATAGTCCTCGGCCTGGCTGCGCTGGGTCCAGGCCGGGAAGCTCCAATAGCGCATCACCGCCGGATCGGCGTGCAGGGCGTAGAAATCGCCCAGGTCGTCGCTGCGGAAGCCGCGCAGGCGCAGGCGCTCGCCGCGCAGCAGGGGCAGGTCGTCGCGTTCGGCGGATTCGTCTCGGATCGGAGCGGACATGCGGGCGGAACCGATGGAAGGACGCGGCAGCTGTGCTAGCGTGGCCCGCAGTCACGGAACCGCAGTCTGCCATGCTCGCCAATCCTCGTCGCACCAAGATCCTCGCCACCCTGGGCCCGGCCACCGATCCGCCGGGCGTGCTCGACGCCCTGCTGACCGCGGGCGTCGACGTGGTCCGACTCAATTTCTCGCACGGCGATCCGTCCTCGCAGATCGCGCGCGCGACCGCGGTGCGCGAAGCCGCGCAGCGGGTCGGGGTGGAGGTCGGCATCCTGGCCGATCTGCCGGGCCCGAAGATCCGCATCGAGCGTTTCGCCGACGGCAAGGTCTTGCTCAAGGCCGGCGACCGCTTCGACCTGGTCGCCAGCACCGACGCGCCGCCCGGCAGCCTGCGCGAGGTCGGGGTGAGCTACCTGGGCCTGCCCAACGACGTCAAACCCGGCGACGTGCTGCTGCTCGACGACGGCCTGCTGCAGTTGCGCGTGGGCGCGGTCGAAGGCCAGCGCATCGTCACCACCGTGCTCAACGACGGCGCGCTGTCGGACCGCAAGGGCCTGAACAAGCAGGGCGGCGGCCTGTCGCTGGGCGCGCTGACCGAGCGCGACAAGGAGCTGATCGCGGTCGCGGCCGAGCTCGGCGCCGACTTCATCGCGGTCTCGTTCTGCCGCAACGCCGAGGACATGAACGAGGCCCGCAGGATCGCGCGCGCCGCCGGCAGCGACGCCGCGCTGGTGTCCAAGATCGAGCGCGCCGAGGCGATCGAGAACCTGGCCGAAATAGTCGAAGCCAGCGACGTGGTCATGGTCGCGCGCGGCGACCTGGGCGTGGAGATCGGCGACGCCGAGCTGCCCGGCCTGCAGAAGAAGATCATTCGCGAGTCGTTGGCGCGCAACCGCGTGGTCATCACCGCCACCCAGATGCTGCAGTCCATGGTCGACAGCCCGATCCCGACCCGCGCCGAAGTGCTGGACGTGGCCAACGCGGTGATCGACGGCACTGACGCGGTGATGCTGTCGCAGGAATCCGCGGCCGGCCGCTATCCGATCAAGGCGGTGGAGGCGATGGCGCGCATCTGCCTGGGCGCCGAGCGCCAGTTCGACCACGACACCGATTTCGAAGCCGCGCCGCGCAACCTCGAGCGCGCCGACCAGGCCATCGCGATGGCGGCGATGTTCCTGTCCGAGCACATCGGCGTGCGCGCGATCGTGGCCATGACCGAGTCCGGCGGCACCGCGCGCTTCCTGTCGCGCTTCCGCTCCAACTCGCCGATCTACGCCTTCTCGCGCCACGACGGCGCGCGCCGGCGCATGGCCCTGATGCGCGACGTCTACCCGATCGATTTCGACAGCCGCGGCCTGGCCTCGCGCGATGCCGCGCGCAGCGCGGTCAAGCAGCTGTTCGACAGCGGCAAGCTGGCGATCGACGAGCGCGTGATCTTCACCAGCGGCGACACCATGGAACAGCACGGCGCCACCAACACCCTGCGCCTGCTCCAGGTCGGCGCCGGCGGCTGCGCCGAGGGTCTGGGCGAGCTCTGAGCCTGGCCGGGCGTGCCGGCCCGCGGCACACCTTTGCGGTGCCGCGTGGCTCGACTTGAAAACGGTTACCGCCAGGCCCCGCAACGGACTGGCGGGTCTGAACGGCGCGCGGGGGCGGCTGCCGTCGCCAGCCGCTATAATTGCGGGCTTCCCACCGCTCCCCAGGACGTCCATGAGCATCGAACAGCTTGCCGAAACCGCCCAGGCCATGGTCGCCGCGGGCAAGGGCATCATCGCCATCGATGAGTCCAACGCCACCATCGCCAAGCGCTTCGCCGGCGTCGGCATCGAGAACAGCGAAGAGCAGCGCCGCGCCTACCGCGAGCTGCTGCTGAGCACGCCCAAGCTGGGCGACTACATCTCCGGCGCGATCCTGTACGACGAAACCATCCGCCAGTCGACCAAGGCCGGCGTGCCGTTCACCAAGCTGATGGCCGACAACGGCATCATCCCGGGCATCAAGGTCGACAAGGGCCCGCAGCCGCTGGCCGGTTTCCCGGGCGAAGTGGTCACCGAGGGCCTGGACGGCCTGCGCGCGCGCCTGGAGGAGTACTACAAGCTCGGCGCGCGTTTCGCCAAGTGGCGCGCGGTCATCAACATCGGCGACGACATCCCGTCCGGCACCTGCATCGAAGCCAACAGCCACGCCCTGGCGCGCTACGCCGCGCTCTGCCAGGAGCAGGGCCTGGTGCCGATGGTCGAGCCGGAAGTGATCATGGACGGCAGCCACGACATCGACACCTGCTTCGAAGTCACCGAGGTCGTGCTGCGCTCGCTGTTCGGCGCGCTGTACGAGCAGAGCGTGATGCTGGAAGGCACCATCCTGAAGGCCTCGATGGTGCTGCCGGGTTCGACCTGCGACGAGCAGGCCAGCGTCGAAGAAGTCGCCGCCGCTACCCTGCAGTGCCTGAAGTCGACCGTGCCGGCGACCCTGCCGGGCATCGTGTTCCTGTCCGGCGGCCAGTCCGACGAAGCCGCCACCGCGCACCTGGACGCGATGAACCGCATGGGCCCGAATCCGTGGCCGCTGTCGTTCTCCTACGGCCGCGCCATGCAGTCGGCCGCGCTCAAGCTGTGGTCGCAGGACCTGGTCAACAACGTCGCCTCGGCGCAGCAGACCGTGTTCGCGCGTGCGCGCGACAACGGCCTGGCCGCGCTGGGCCAGTGGCAGTCGGCCGCGTAATCCCGCCGCCCGCTGCAGCGAAAACGCCGGCCTCGTGCCGGCGTTTTCGTTTTCCGTTCCGTTTCCCTACTCCCGCAAGCGGGAGGAGGGCGCGCGCGGCGACCGATGAAGCGCGCGCGCAACGCGCTTGCGCGTCCCCGCCCAGCTCGCCAGAGCCGGCAGGGCAGGGGCCGGCGAACCTCGACCGTCATGCGCCGGCGGCGCGCGCATCCCCGCCCCGCCTAGCGCTATCGGGCTAATCGGGTCTCCCGCCAAAGCCGAGTAGACTGAGGCCAGTCGATGCGGGAGGCAGCGCGGCATGGCGGATTCCAAGAAGGTCGCGATTTCCCCGGAAGCCGCCGCGGCGGTCGCGCGTGGCGATCTGATCGCCGCGATCAAGCTGGTGCGCGACGCCAATGGCCGGATCGAACTGCGCCTGGCCAAGGAAGCGGTCGAGGCCTGGCGCGACAGCCGGCCCTTGCCCAGCGGCGGCACCTCGTCCCACGCCACGTCCAAGCCCAAGGCCGCGCCGACGGCGCAGGGCGGCCTGCCCGCGGCCGCCTTGCTGGCCCTGTCGCAGGGCAAGACCATCGAAGCGATCAAGGTCCTGCACCAATCCGGCCTGGATCTGCGCACGGCCAAAGAGCGCGTCGACGCGCATCTGCACGCGCACACCAAGACCGCAACGGTGGCGCACAATGCCGCCAGCGCGCGCCCCAGCGTGATCTCCGTGCGCACGCCGACCGTGCAGCACGACGAGAGCGACCGCAAGCTGGTGGTGTACGCCCTGCTGGCCGTCGCGATCGCGACGGTCGGCTATCTGTGGGAAGCGGGCTGGCTGTAGACGCCCGCGAAGCTCGGACTCGACCGTAAGGGGCGCAGCGAACCGCGTCGCTGTCGCGGCATCGCGGTGATGCGGTTCGCTGCGCTCACCGCATCCTACGGCCGGTGTCGCGGCTTTGCTTCCTGTAGGAGCGGCGTGAGCCGCGATTGGACTCCACTGGATCCGCGCAACCCCGCGACTGGGGATCGCGACTCACGCCGCTCCTACACGAGCGCCGGCGCTGGCGTCGCGCTGGATGCCGCAGCGCCTCGACTTCGACCGCCCCGTAGGGTGTGGTGAGCGCAGCGAACCGCACCGTGCGACGCTCCAATCGAGCGCTCGATGCGGTTCGCTGCGCTCACCGCACCCTACGAGTCGAACGCCTACTCCTCGCGTGCGGTGTCGCCGCGCGTCGCCGGCCGCCGGAGCGCGGCGCGTTCGGCCATGCGCCGGTCGATCGCGTCCAGGCCCAGATCCGAGGCGGTCTTGAGCGCGCAGAACACCAGCATCGCGAACGTGCCGTGGCCGCCGGCGCCGAACAGGATGGTCAGGTGCATCGGCAGCACGCGCAGATAGGGCGTGAACATCAGCGCGCCCAGGTTCGGCCGTCCGCGCAGATCGGCCGCGTGCTGGACCTCGTAGGTCTTGCGCTGCGACAGCGCGAACGAGACGCCGCAGGCCACCAGCACCAGCCAGTCGAACATGCCGGATACGCGGTGCTGGGCGAACAGGAACACCAGATAGCCCAGGTGGAAGAAGCCGTAGTGGAAGACGAAGAAGCGCGCGGTCGAGCGCTTGCCGGCCTCGTTCTCCGGCACCCGCTGGCCGCCGGAGGTGAAGCCCTCGGTGCTGAACTCGCGCAGGTTCAGCATGCGCTCGCGGGCGTAGTAGCCCACGATCACGCTCTGTATCCAGTAGGCCCACAACAGCCAACCCACGTTCCAGTGCAGCACCCAGGCCGCGACCAGGGTCGCGGCGTTGGACAGCAGCAGGTTGCGCGCCGAAGGCTGCATGCGTGCGCGGCTCAGCGCGCAAGACTCAGGACAGGCTGGCCAGCCATTCGTCGTCGGAGCCTTCGTTGACTCCTTCGAACAGGAGGGTGCTGAGGTAGCGCTCGCCGGTGTCGGGCAGCATGGCCAGGATCACCGAGCCCGGCGCCGCGCCTTGCGCGAGCTCGAGCGCGGCGGCCACGGTGGCGCCGGCGGAAATGCCGACGAACACGCCCTCCTCGGCCGCGAGCCGGCGCGCGGTGTCGCGCGCGAGCAGGTCGTCGACCGGCAGGATCGCGTCGGCGGCCTGCGGGTTGAGCACCTCGGGGATGAAGTCCGGGGTCCAGCCCTGGATCTTGTGCGGTTGCCATTCCTTGCCGCTGAGCAGCGACGCGCCGGCCGGTTCGGACACCGTCACGCGCACTTCCGGCCGCGCCAGTTTCAGCATCTCGCCGACGCCGGTCAGGGTGCCGCCGGTGCCCCAGCCGGTGACGAAGTGATCGAGCCGGCGGCCTGCGAAGTCCTGCAGGATTTCGGCCGCGGTGGTCTGGCGGTGATAGGCCGGATTGGCCGGGTTCTGGAATTGGCGGGCGAAGAACCAGCCGTGCTGCTTGGCCAGTTCTTCGGCGCGCCGGACCATGCCGCTGCCGCGCTCGGCGGCCGGGGTCAGGATCACCTTGGCCCCGTACGCGCGCATCAGCTTGCGACGCTCGATCGAGAAGGTTTCCGCCATCGTCGCCACGAACTTGTAGCCGCGCGCCGCGCACACCATCGCCAAGGCCACGCCGGTGTTGCCCGAGGTCGCTTCGACCACGGTGTCGCCGGGCTTGAGCAGGCCGCGCGCTTCGGCGTCGAGGATGATCGCGATCGCCAGGCGGTCCTTGACCGAGCCGCCGGGATTGAAGGATTCGACCTTGGCGTACAAGGTCACGTGCGAGGGCGCGATGCGGTGCAGGCGCACGATCGGCGTGCGGCCTATCGTGTCGAGAATGCTGTCGTGGATCATGGCGTACGGCTCCTGAGCGGGGGCGGGAGTAGGAGTGCAGGCGGGCGGGGCGGGCTAGCGCCGGCCCGAGGCGCGGTTGCGGGCGATCCGCCACATTCGGCAAACCTTACACGCGCCGAGCGGCTTCATCCGGCCACACGGGCATGTCGGGGCCCGCCAGGCGTCAACCAATGGCCCACGCGAACGTTAACGCAGGGCCGCTAGAATCGCCCGGCTGGGCCTACACGCGCCTGTTGCGGCCCTGCGTCCAGCCTCCCTCCCGTGTTCCCCGTTCAGAGAACCGCATGCGCCTTGCCCCCGGATTCCGTGCAGCTTGCTCCCGCGTCGGCTGCACGCTCGTTGTCGTACTGGCCTTGGCGGCCTGCAGCAAGGGCGAGGAACGCCAACCCGGTGGCGGCGGCGACCGGCCGGTGCCGGTGACCATCCAGGCCGCCGCGATGCGGCCCTGGAACGACACCGTGCAAGCGCTGGGCAACGTCAAGGCGCGCGAATCGGTGACCGTGACCGCCAAGGTCAGCGAGACCGTGCAGCGCGTGCATTTCGATAGCGGCGACGTGGTCGCCGCGGGCGCGCCGCTGATCACCCTGACCGGCCAGGCGCAGCAGGCCGCGTTGGAACAGGCCCAGGCCACCGCCAAGGAAGCCGACAGCCTGTACCAGCGTCAGACCGAACTGGCGGGGCAGCAGTTGATCGCGCGCTCGGCCCTGGATACCCAGCGCGCCACCCGCGACGCGGCGCGCGCGCGCGTGGCGCAGATGGCCGCCGATCTCGACAACCGGGTGATCCGCGCGCCGTTCGGCGGGGTGCTCGGCATCCGCCAGGTCAGTCCTGGTTCGCTGGTCACGCCGGGCACGCCGATCGCGACCCTGGACGACACCGCGCGCGTCTACGTCGATTTCCCGGTGCCGGAAACCCTGTTGGCCGACATCGCGCCGGGCCAGCACGTCAGCGGCACCAGCGCGGCCTATCCGGGCCGCGCCTTCGAAGGCCAGGTCAGCACCGTCGACGCGCGCGTCGATCCGACCACGCGCGCGATCACCGTGCGCGGCGACTTCGCCAACGACGACCGCGTGCTGCGTCCGGGCATGCTGGTCCAGATCACCCTGGAGCGTCCGCAGCGCCAGGCCCTGCTGATTCCGGAAATCGCGGTGGTCCAGGTCGGCAACGATTCCTTCGTGTATCGGGTCAAGCCCGACGGCGCGGTCGAGCGCGCCGACGTCAAGATCGGCACGCGCCGCGAAGGTCTGGCCGAGATCGTCGAAGGCCTCAAGGCCGGCGAGCGCGTGGTGGTGGACGGCACCGGCAAGCTGCGCGTGGGCAGCAAGGTGGTCGAGGGCGGCGCCAAGCCGGCCGCGGCCGCGAAGGGCGCCGGCAATGGTTGAGCGCCCGCGCATGGCTTGCCGCTTCAGCGCGTCGCGGGGCTGAGCGACGATGAACATCTCCGATCTCTCGATCCGCCGTCCGGTGTTCGCCACCGTGATGAGCCTGCTGCTGATCACCCTGGGCGTGATGGCGTTCTCGCGCCTGACCCTGCGCGAACTGCCGGCGATCGATCCGCCCATCGTCTCGGTCGACGTGACCTATCCGGGCGCCTCGGCGGCGGTGGTCGAAACCCGCATCACCCAGGTGCTGGAGGATGCGCTGGCCGGCATCGAAGGCATCGAAACCATCGAGTCGCGCAGCGTCAACGGACGCGCCTCGATCAGCATCGAGTTCACTCTGCAGCGCGAGATCGAAGCCGCCGCCAACGACGTGCGCGATGCGGTCAGCCGGGTCACCAACCGCCTGCCCGAGGAGGCCGACCCGCCGCAGATCGAGAAGGTCGAAAGCGACGCCGACCCCATCATCTGGCTCAACATGAGCTCCAAGCAGATGGACACGCTGCAGCTGTCCGACTACGCGGAGCGCTACGTGGTCGATCGCCTGTCGTCGGTGGACGGCGTGGCCCAGGTCCGCATCGGCGGCCAGCAGCGCTACGCGATGCGGATCTGGCTGGACCGCGACGCCCTGGCCGCGCGCGACATCACCGTCAACGAGGTCGAGGCCGCGCTGCGCGCCGAGAACGTCGAGCTGCCGGCCGGACGCATCGAATCGCAAACCCGCGACTTCACCCTGCGCGTGGCGCGCAGCTACCAGAAGCCCGAGGACTTCGCCCAGATTCCGCTGCGCAAGGGCGCCGACGGCTATGTGGTACGTCTGGGCGACGTCGCCAAGATCCAGCTGGATTCGGCCGAGCGCCGCGCCTACTACCGCAGCAACGGCGAGCCCAACATCGGCCTGGGCATCGTCAAGACCTCCACCGCCAACAGCCTCGACGTGGCCCTGGCGGTGCGCAAGGCCGCCGACACCATCCGGCCCTCGCTGCCGCAGGGCACCGACATCTTCGTCGCCTTCGACACCACGGTGTTCATCGAATCGGCGGTGGAGCGCGTGTACCACACCCTGGCCGAGGCGATCGTGCTGGTGCTGATCGTGATCTGGCTGTTCCTGGGCAGTTTCCGCGCCGCCCTGATTCCGGCGGTGACGGTGCCGGTGTGCCTGATCGCCGCCTTCATTCCGCTGTACCTGTTCGGCTTCTCGATCAACCTGTTGACCCTGCTCGCCCTGGTCTTGTGTATCGGCCTGGTGGTCGACGACGCCATCGTGGTGCTGGAGAACATCCAGCGCCGCGCCGACCTGGGCGAACCCAAACTGGTCGCCGCCGCGCGCGGCACCAAGCAGGTCGCGTTCGCGGTGATCGCGACCACCGCGGTGCTGGTGGCGGTGTTCCTGCCGGTGGGCTTCATGGAGGGCAATACCGGTCGCCTGTTCCGCGAGTTGTCGGTGGCCCTGGCCGGCGCGGTCGCGATCTCGGCGTTCGTGGCGCTAACCCTGACGCCGATGATGTCGTCCAAGCTGGTGCGTCCGCACAGCGAGGAAAAATCCAACCCGATCAATCGCTGGGTCAACGCGCGCCTGGACGGGGTGAGCCGCCGCTACCGGCGCTGGCTCGACCGCAGCGTCGAGCGGCCCTGGCTGTTCGGCATCCTGATGCTGGTCGCGATCGGGCTCAGCTACGGCCTGTTCCGCTACGTGCCCTCCGAGCTCGCGCCGCCGGAAGACCGCGGATCGTTCCAGATCTCCATCATCGGCCCGGAAGGCGCTGGCTTCGACTACACCGTCAAGCAGGTCCAGCAGGTCGAGAAGATCGTCGCCGCGCACGTCGGCCCGGACAAGACCATCCAGCGCTACAACCCGCGCGTGCCCGGCGGTTTCGGCGCCAGCGAGGAAATGCACACCGGCCGCATCGCGGTGTTCCTGCAGGACTGGGACAAGCGCGACGTCAGCACCGCCGACGTCGCCGACGGCCTGCGCGCCGAACTCGGCCAGCTCACCGGCGTGCGCGCGCTGCCGCAGGTCAGCGGCGGCCTGGTGCGCACGCGCGGCCAGCCGATCCAGATCGTGCTGGGCGGCCCCGAGTACGCCGAGCTCGCGCAGTGGCGCGACAAGCTGCTCGCGCGCATCGAGAAGAACCCCGGTTTCTTCTCCGCCGACTCCGACTACAAGGAAACCCGGCCGCAGATGCGGGTCGAGATCGACCGCCAGCGCGCCGCCGACCTGGGCGTGAGCGTGACCGACATCGGCCACGCCCTGGAAACCATGATGGGCTCGCGCCGCGTCACCACCTTCGTCCAGAACGGCGAGGAATACGACGTGGTGGTGCAGTCGGACAAGGCCCTGCGCGCCTCGCCGGCCGATCTGGCCGCGATCCAGGTGCGCGCGCGCGACGGCGCGCTGGTGCCGCTGTCCAACCTGGTGACCCTGCAGGAGTTGGCCGAGCCCGGCAGCCTCAACCGCTTCAACCGCCTGCGCTCGATCACCATCAGCGCCGGCCTGTCGCCGGGTTACCGCATGGGCGACGCGATTACCTGGCTCAATCAGGCCGTGCAAGAGGAACTGCCGGATCAGGCGCAGATCGACTGGAAGGGCGAGTCGCGCGAGTACCAGGCCGCCGGCGGCGCCGTGCTGCTGACCTTCGCGCTCGCCTTGCTGGTGGTGTACCTGGTGCTGGCGGCGCAGTTCGAAAGCTTCATCCACCCGTTCGTGATCATGCTGACGGTGCCGCTGGGCGTGCTCGGCGCGCTGATCGGCCTGGCCCTGACCGGCGGCACGCTCAACCTGTTCAGTCAGATCGGCATCGTCATGCTGGTCGGCCTGGCGGCCAAGAACGGCATCCTGATCGTCGAGTTCGCCAATCAGCTGCGCGACGAAGGCCGCGCCATCCACGAGGCCATCGTCGAGTCCTCGGCGGTGCGCCTGCGCCCGATCCTGATGACCTCGATCGCCACCGTGGTCGGCGCGATTCCGCTGGTGCTGGCCGGCGGCCCGGGCTCGGCCAGCCGCGCGACCATCGGCATAGTGGTGATCTTCGGCGTGTCGTTCTCGACCCTGCTGTCGCTGTTCATCGTGCCGGCGTTCTACGTGCTGCTCGCCAAGTACACCAAGTCGCCGGAAGCGGTGGCGCACGAGCTGGAGAAGCTGGAGCGCGAGACGCCGCAGGCCGGCGGCCACGCCTGAGCCGGCGCGCGGGGAGCGGTAGGCGCCGCTCCCGCGCTCAGGCCAGTTCGATCGCGCGACCGCTTTCGCACTCGCGCATGCGCCCCAGGATCCGCAGCGCTTCGGCCTTGCCCGCCAATTCGGCGGGCCAGAGCAGACACAGACTGTCCTCGAATTCGAGCAACGCGCGCCCGGCCTCGTTCAGTCGGACCTCGACCGCGCGTTCGTCGACGAGGATGCGCTGGGCGCCGCCGTAGCCGCCGCGGCTCTGGTCGTCGCGCTCCAGGTAGATCGCGTCCATGCCGTGTTCGCGGTCCTGCGGCTCCACCTCGTAGGCGCAGACGATATGGAGCACGTCCAAGGGATCGCTCTCGGAGACGAAGCCCAGGCTGACCCACAGGCAGCCGTCTTCGCCGGAATGGACTTCCTCGATCGGATAGGTCTTCATCGCCGCCTTTTCTTCCGCGCCCGCGCGCGCCGTTTGCAGCGCGACGGTCGCACATTTAGGCTACTTGCATGAACCCACCCGCCACCGTTGCCAGCCTGCCACCGGCGGGCGAGGGCTACGTCCTGCGCCCGTGGCGCGGCGACGACCTCGCCAGCCTGATCGCGCATGCCGACGACGCCCTGGTCGCGCGCGGCGTCAGCGACCGTTTCCCGCATCCGTATACGCGCGCCGACGGCGAGCGTTTCCTGGCCGGCGAGGTGGTGAACTTCGCCGATCCGGTCTACGCGATCGAAGTCGACGGCCAGGCCTGCGGCGGCATCGGCGCGCGTCCGGGCCAGGGCGAGCGCCGCCACGGCGCCGAGTTCGGTTACTGGCTGGGCCGCGCGCACTGGAACCGCGGCCTGATGACGCGCGTGGTCGGCGCGTTCGCGCCCTGGGTCATGCGCGAACTGGAATTGCACCGTTTGTACGCGACCGTGCTCGACAGCAATCCGGCCTCGGCGCAGGTGCTGTTGAAGAACGGTTTCATCGAAGAGGGCGCGCAACGCGGCGCCGTGGTCAAGTACGGCGAACTGCACGATCTGCGCGTGTTCGCCAAGGTAAGAAGGAGTCTGCAAGATGCGCCGTGATCCTCCCCGTGGTCCGCGCCCGCCTGGCGGCGGCGATCCCTGGCGCCGCGAGGGCGGCCGCGACGAGCGCGCGCCCGGCCGCGAACGGTCGGGACAAGAGCGTTCCGGCGCCGGACGCGGAAGCGCCGGCGGCCCCGAGCGTGCGAGTACCGAGCGTCCGCCACGTCCGGGCGGCCCTTGGGCCGGTCGTGGCGAGGACAAGCCGCGTGGTGGCGAGCGCGAACGCAGCGGCGATGCGCCGCGCGGCCGCGACACGCCCTGGCGCGAACGCGCGCCGCAGCCTGCGCGCGCTGGCGAGCGTCCCGCGCCGGCCTATGGCGAGCGCGCGCGCCCGCCGCGCGAACCCGCGCAGGGTTTCCAGGTCGGCGAGCGTCTGGACGAAGCGCAACTGCAGGGCGAGGCCGCGCCACGCCGCGCGCGCGATCTCGAGCTGCGTCTGTATGGCCTCAACGCGGTGCGCGCGGCCTTCGCGCGCCGGCCGCAGGCGATCCGCAAGCTGTATCTGAGCGAGGCGCGCATTCCGGCCCTGCAGCCCTTGCTGGCCTGGTGCGTGGCCCATCGCGTCGGCTATCGCGTGGTCGAGGACGCCGATCTGGACAAGCTGGCGGCCAGCAGCCACCACGAAGGCGTGGTCGCCGACGTGCTGCGCGAGGAAAGCGCGTCGCTGTCGACCTGGCTGCGCGATCTGCCGGCCGGCCCGCAGGCCGCGCTGTGGCTGGACGGCGTGGGCAATCCGCACAACCTGGGCGCGATCCTGCGCGCGGCCGCCCACTTCGGCGTATCCGCGGTGCTGCTGCCCAAGCATTCGACCCTGGCCTTGTCCGGCGCGGCCGCGCGCGTGGCCGAAGGCGGCGCCGAAGCGGTGCCGATGGTGCGCCTGGGCCGCGGCGACAACGCCATCGCGCAGTTGCACGGCGCCGGCTTCGCGTTGGCCGCGACCCTGGTGCGTGGCGGTTCCGACCTGTTCGCCACTGCCTTGCCCGAGCGCGTGGTCTATGTGATCGGCGCCGAAGGCGAGGGCATGGACCGCGAGCTCGCGGCCAGCTGCGATCTGCGCCTGTCCATTCCTGGCAGCGGCGCGGTCGAAAGCCTCAACGTGGCTTCGGCGACGGCGGTGTTTCTGGCGGCCTGGGCGTCGCGACAGCGCGCTTGAGCGGGCGCCGCTGCGCGTTAGAAGCAAATCCCCCCTAGCCCCCCTTTTTCAAAGGGGGGAATGCTTGCCGGCGAGTTGGCCGACGTGGGCACGCGGACACGAGGGCACGAGGGCTTCCAAGGGGCTTGCGGGCATTCTCGAAGCCGTGAGCCTCTGCCGGCGAATTCGATCCCACCGATCGCCCACTAGCCCCCTTTGAGGAGGGGGCGAACGCTCGCGCAGCGGGCGTTGGGGGATTTGCTGTTGTTCTGCTGTTACTGCTGCCGCGCTAAAACAGCCGCCGCCGCTCAGCACAGACGCCGGATCGTATCCAGCACGCCCGCGTAGGCGTCGGCCTTGTCCGGGGCGGCGATCATCGCGCGCAGGCAGGACGCGGTCGCGGCCAGCTGCAGCGTGCGCATGCCTTCGTGATGCGCGGTTTCGCCGATGTCGTCCAGCGCCGCCTGCATCGCCTCGGCCGTGCTGCGCACCGCGTAGGAAAAATCGCCGGCGCTGTCGAGCACGCTGTGCAGGCTCAGCTTCACCGCGTCGACGATCTGCGAACTCACGCCGGTGCTGGCGACTGCGTTCTTGAGCTTGGCCGCGCTTTCCTGGGTCGCCGACTGCAACTGCTCGGCTCCCGCCGCCGCCATCGTGTCCACCGAGTAGATTTGCATCACGCCCTGGGTGACCGCGGCCTGCATCAGGACGTTCTGCTGCTGCTGCGCGCTTACCGCGTTTTGAAACAACAGCCCGGTCGAATGGGCCATGCTCTGGTAGATCGAGCCCATCGCCAAGGCCGGCGCTTCGCCGATGACTTTGACGTTGCTCTGGGTGACGGCATCGGTGATCTGATCGTTGACGGCGGTCGGGAAGGACATGGCGGCGTTCCTGGTCGGTGGATGGGCATTCCTTGCGCGGCCAGTCTAAGGCCGCGCAACGACGCGCGGGGCCGGTTGTGAAGCCTTGCGACGATCGGCATCGGCGGAGGGCGCCGACGGTGCCGGCGCCCACGCGAGGCAGCCCACGCGTGGGGGCTGCGCTGCCTGCCTACTCTTCCGGGACCGGCGCCGCCTTGGGCTGGCTGCCGAAGTCGCCGTCGGCGGAGGCGGCCAGATAGGCGAACACCGCATAGGCGGCGACGTTCTGCGCCAGCGCCTTGGGATCGATCTTGTCGAAGGTGTCGTCGGGGGTGTGGTGCAGGTCGAAGTAATCGCTGCCGTCCTGGGCCAGGCGCGCCCAGGCCATGCCGCGCTCGGCGATCGGCCCGATGTCCGGGCCGGGGCCGCCCTTGCCCGGCGTGTACTCGATGCCCAGCGGCGCCAGCGCTTCGGCGATCTGCTTGTCGGCGGCCTGCGCGTGCGCGGGCGCCGAACTGGAGTAGGCGTAGATGCGGCCCGCGCCGAAGTCGCTCTCGGCGCCGATCTGGTGCTTGGCGACGGCGTTGGCGTGCGCGGCCGCGTAGGCCTTGCCGCCGTACAGACCCTGCTCTTCGTTGGCGTAGGCGATCACGCGCACGCTGCGCGCCGGGCGCTGCTTCATCTCGCCGATCAGCTTGGCGGCGGCCATGGTCAGGCCGACGCCGGCGCCGTCGTCGATCGCGCCGGTGCCCAGGTCCCAGGAATCCAGGTGGCCGCCGATGATCACGACCTCATCGGGCTTCTTGCTGCCGCGGATCTCGCCGATCACGTTGTGCGAGGTGGCGGTGCCGTCCCAGCCGCAATCCAGGGCCACGCGGACCTTGACCGGGCCCTTGGCGACCAGGCGCGCGAGCTGGTCGGCATCGGGGGCGGCCAGCGCGGCGGAGGGGATCGGGGTCAGGCCTTCGTCGAAGCGGGTGATGCCGGTGTGCGGGGCGCGGTGCGAGTCGGTGCCGGCCGAGCGCATCAGCATGGCCGCCGCGCCGGCGCGGATCGCCGCCGACGGCGCCCGGCTGCGCACGCGCGAGCCCGGGCCGTAGCCGGCGCCGTCGCGCGCGCGCTGCATGCGGTAGTCGACGAAGGCGATCTTGCCGGCCAGCGAGCCGGCCGGCGCGGCTTCCAGCGCGGCCAGGTCGGCGAAGCGCACGACCTCGGCCTCGACCGTGCCGCCCGGGCTGCCGCCCAGCGCGGTCAGGGTCAGCGGCTGACGGTGCGCGCCCAGCACTTCGGCGCGTTCGCTGCGGCGCTGCCACTTGGGGAAGGTCACCGGTTCCAGCCAGACCTTGTCGAAGCCCAGCTCGCGGAACTTGGCTTCGGCCCAGGCGACCGCGCGCGCGTCGGCTTCGCTGCCGGCCAGGCGCGGGCCGACCTCGGTGGTCAGCGATTCGGTGATGCGATAGCCCAGGTCGCTGGCCAGCGCGCGTTCGCGCAGCTGGGCGACGTTGGCCAGGGCGGACTCGGGGATGCGGGTTTCGCGTTCGGCCGCGAACGCGGTGCCGCCCAGCGAGGCGACGGACAAGACGACGGCCATGGCCGCCCACAACGGTGCACGCATTCCCCAACTCCCCGGCTGCAAAGACGAAGCGTCGAGCTTAGCAACCCGCGGCGCGCAGCTTGCATGCCTCAAGTCACGCCGGACTTGAGCGTTTTTTGTCGCTGACTATCGCGGCGCTTGAGGCTGGCTCCTGCGTTTGCCGAAGTTGTCGTTTCGGGGCTGGAGTGCTCCTTGCCGTCCTATGGCGCCACAACCCCATAAGCCAGCTTCGGGGTAGGAGCGGCGTAAGCCGCGATCGCGGCAATCGGCGTAGACGAAAGCCGCGGCTCGTCTCGGCTTTCGATTGCGACAGGCCTGCTTTGTCCACCTTGCGTCGTCAATGGGATGGGTGGTCGCGGCTCACGCCGCTCCTACCCCACAGCAGAGCGAGCCCAGACAGCGCAACGGCCGCACTAGGCGGCCGTTGCGGGTGGTTCGCGATGGAGCGCGCTTACTTCTTCAGCGAATCGCGGATCTCGCGCAGCAGCAGCACGTCCTCCGGCGTGGCCGGAGCGGCGGCTTCGGCCGGCTTGCGGACCTTGTTGTAGGCCTTCAGTACCAGGAAGATCACGAACGCGATCAGCAGGAAATCGATCGCGGTCTGCAGGAACAGGCCGTATTTGATCGCGACCTCGGCCGCGACTTCCTTGCCCGCCGCGTCCAGCTGCGAAGGCTTGAGCACGTACTTCCAGTCGCTGACGCTGACGCCGCCGCTGAGGAAGCCGATCACCGGCATCACGATGCCGTCGACCAGCGCGGTGACGATCTTGCCGAACGCGGCGCCGATCACCACGCCGACCGCGAGGTCGACGACGTTGCCGCGCGAAATGAATTCCTTGAACTCGCTGATCATGCCCATGGCGGTCTCCCTGGATTGAACGGCACGGGGGTGCCTAAGGCCCGACTATACCGTCGCGGGGACGATATGGCCGTGCAGTTCGGCCACGCCTTCGAGCACGGCGTGGTAGCGGTCGCCGGGTTGCAGCGCGGCCACGCCGGCCGGTGTGCCCATGAACACCAGGTCGCCCGCGCGCAGCGCGTACAGGCGCGACAGCTCGTGCAGGATCTCGGGCACGTTCCAGACCAGATCGTCCAGCGAACCGCGCTGGCGCAACTGGCCGTTGACCTCCAGGCTGAGCGTGCGCGCGCCGAGCTCGCCGACCTCGGCCACCGGCACGATCGGGCTGATCGGGGCGGAACGATCGAAGGCCTTGCCGGTGTCCCAGGGCAGGCCCTTGGCCTTGGCCGCGGTCTGCAGGTCGCGACGGGTCAGGTCCAGGCCGACCGCGTAGCCGAACACCAACGCGTCGGCGTCGGCCGGGTCGAGCTCGCCCGCAGGCGCGTCGCGGCCCAGCGCCACCACCAGTTCGACCTCGTGGTGCAGGTCCTGGGTGCCACGCGGGTAGGGCACCGCCTCGTCGAGCGCGATCGCGTCGGCGGGCTTGAGGAAGAACACCGGACGGCCGCGGTCGGCGGCCGAGGTGGGCACGGCAGCGCCCATTTCGCGCGCATGCTCGGCGAAATTGCGACCGACGCAGTAGATGCGACGGACCGGGAACTGTCCGCCGCCGCGGACCGGAATACGGGGCTGCGGCGGTGCCGCGATCACATCGGTCATTGCGGGCCTTACAGGGGTCGGGTGGTATCGCCGCGTTCGATGCGCGCGGCATCGACGACGCGGTATTCGCCTTCGACGATGCGCGGATCGCGCGCCGCCATCGGCTGGCCGCGGCGCTTCCACAGTTTGTAGACGATGCCGGCGACGATCATGGCCGTGCCGATGACGACGCTGAACATCACCAGCAATGCCAGCAATCCCAGGCCGATCACGCCCACGGCGAAGCGCAGCAGCCGGTGGCGCGGCTTGCGCGGCTCGAAGGCGTTGCGCATGCGCTGCTGGAATTGGTGATGGTCGAAGCGGAAGCTGTGGGCGAACATTTCTTGTGTCGTGACACAATGCGGCAACAAGGCCGGACGGATGAGTATCGGACCAGCGATGGACGAGGGTGTGAGAACTTCGTTAAACCATGCCGAAGCCGGCGGTTCGGCGGCGCAGCCCTTGATTTCATTGGAGCGCATCGCCGTTGGCGGCTTCGCCGAGGCCGAGGCCAGCATCGCCGGCGACGCCGAATCGCTGCTGCTGTACCGCGACGAAACCGGGGTGCGCGCCTGGCTCAACATCTGCCCGCACGCCGGCCGCCGCCTGGACTGGGCACCGGGTCAGTTCCTCAAGAGCAAAGAGGGCCTGCTGGTATGCGCCGCGCACGGCGCCAGCTTCGAACTGGGCGGCGGTACCTGCGTGGCCGGCCCCTGCCGCGGCGAAGCGCTGCGCGCGATCGCGGTGGTAGTGCGCGATGGGGCGGTTTGGTTGGGCTGAAGCGCTGGCGCTAGAAACAAAAGCAAATCCCCCCTAACCCCCCTTTTGCAAAGGGGGGAATACCTCGGCGCGTTCCGATGCAGAGGGGGCTTCAGCGAGTTCTGAGGACGTGCGCAGCGACGTAGGTGCTAGCGCGGACTGAGCACTCGTCTGGTTGCTCCGATGCCGCTCCCTTCGCAAATGGAGCTCAGGGTGCGGCTCAAACTCGTCGCCTGCGACGCCGCGAGTTCCCCCCTTTGCAAAAGGGGGGCTAGGGGGGATTTGCTTTTGCTTTGCTCCTGCTTGCACCCAAGCAGCGCAGCCGCTCACTTACCCCAGAACAGCAGATTCACCATCAGCACCGCGATCAGCGTATAGATCAGCGACAGCGGCGCGCCGATCTTCCACAGCTCCTTGCCGGTGTAGCCGGCCGGGCCGGTGATCATCGAGATCACCGGATTGGACGCGGTCATGAAATTGTTCGAGGCCGACAGCGCCACGATTAGGGCGAACGCGGTCGGGTTGCCGCCCGCGGCCAGGGCCAGGTTGACCGCCAGCGGCACGACCACGATGGTCGCGCCGACGTGGCTGATCACCAATGAGAACAAAGTAGTAAGCAGACCGATCAACAACTCCAGCAGCCACACCGGCGTGCCCGTGGGCAGGCGCTCGATGGTGTGGCCGGCGATCCAGGCCGCCGCGCCGCTGGAGTCCATGGCCCAGCCCAGCGGTATCAGGCAGGCCATCAGGAACACGGTCTTCCAGTTGATCGCCGCGTAGGCCTCGTCGATGTTGATCACGCCCGCGATCAGCATGCCGGCCACGCCGGTCATCAGCGCGATCGACACCGGCAGGCGCGAGGACAGCGCCAGCAGCATGGCCACGGCGAAGATCGTCAGCGCCAGCTTGAGCTTGTGCGGTCGCTGCTCGCCCTTGGGGTAGTCGGTGACCACCACCAGGTCCTTGCTGGCGGCGACGTCGGCCAGGTCGGTCCAGATGCTGTGCAGCACCAGCATGTCGCCGGCGCGCAGCGGGACGTTGCGCACGTTCTCGCGCAGCACCTGCTTGTCGCGATTGACCGCCAGCAAGCTCAGGCCGGCCTGCTTGCGCAGGTGCAGGTCGCCGGCGGTCTTGCCGATGTAAGCCGAGGTGGCCGGGATCACCGCCTCGGAGATGCCGGCGCGGCTGGGATTGAACAGGTCGCCGAAGGTGCGCAGGCGCGAGGACAGGCGCAGGAAATGGTTCTGGGCGAAGTCGCTGACGTGCTGCTTGGAGCCCATCGCGCCGAGCACGCTGCCGACCCAGATGCGGGCGTCGGCCGGCGGCGACAGCCGCGACTCGTTGTCGCTCTTGAGCGCCAGCAGCAGCGGCGCGCCGCGCAGCGCTTCGGCTTCGCCCAGCGACATGCCCACCAGCGGGCTGTCGGCGGTGACGGTGAGCTCGTAGACGTCGCCTTCGATGCCGTAGGCCTTGGCGAAGTAACTCTGGGTGCGCGCCGGGGTCGCGCCCTTGTCGCTGTCGTCCTTGAGCAGTTTGTCGCCGAAGAAGTGGAAGTAGGCCAGCGACGCGGCCAGCAGGGCCAGGCCGATCGGCAGCGGCGCGAACATCTTCAGCGGTTCGATCGTGGCCGCGCCCGAGGGCAGGTTGCTGTTGGCGTTGAGCAGCAAGTCGTTGAGCAGGATCAGCGGCGAGTTGCCGACCATGGTCAGGGCGCCGCCCATCACGATCGCGGCGGCGATCGGCAGCAGCAGGCGCGGCAGCGACAGGCCGGTGCGCGAGGACAGGCGCGCGGCGACCGGCATGTACAGCGCCATCACCGACGGGTTCTGCATGAACGAGGAGTTGAGGCCGGCGACCGCGGTGGTCAGCAACAGCAGGCGCTGCTCGACGCCGTGCGCGCGCCGCAGCAGCCAGCCGGCCAGCCGGTTCAGGGCGCCGGTGCGGTCCAGGCCGGCGCCCAGGATCATGGTCGCGATGATGCTGATCACCGCGTTGCCGGAGAAACCGTTGAACAGTTCGTCGGGTTCGACCAGGCCGGACAGTCCCAGCAGCACCAGCACCACCAGGGCGACCACGTCGGCGCGGATGCGCTCGAACAGGAACATCGCCATCGTGAAGCCCACCAGCCCGAGAACGAGCTTCATGTCGGTGGTGAGCGTCAGCGCGGTGTCCATCAGGGCCGGGATTCGGGATTCGGGATTGGGGATTGGCGATAGCGGATGCGGCGATGCTCCGGGAGCATGCCTTCAGCGAAGCGTTGCGGATGCGCGATGACGTCCACTCCGAATCCCTAATCCCGAATCTCTAATCCCGGCTCTTGTCGTAGAGCAGATCCCAGACCCCGTGGCCGAGCTTCTGGCCGCGGGTCTCGAAATGCGTTTGCGGGCGCCAATCCGGCCGGGGCACGGCGCCGCGCGCGCCGGCGCGGTTGCTCAGGCCCCGGGTCGCATCCAGCACGTCCCACATCTGTTCGGCATAGTCCTGCCAATCGGTGGCGAGGTGCAAGCGACCGTCGCTGGCCAGCTTGCGCACCAGCAACTGCGCGAACTCGGGCTGGACCAGGCGGCGCTTGTTGTGGCGCTTCTTGTGCCAGGGGTCCGGGAAGTAGATCCGGACCTCGTCCAGCGAGCCGTCGGCGATCTCGTTGTTCAGCACTTCGACCGCGTCGTGGTGATACAGGCGCACGTGATCGCTACCGTCGGCGGCCAAGGCATTGAGCAGGCGGCCGACGCCGGGAGCGTGCACTTCGATCCCGATCAGATCGCGTTCGCGATCGTGCTGGGCGGCGTAGCGCAGCGCCTCGCCGTTGCCGAAGCCGATCTCGAGCACGCGTTTGGCGGAGCGCCCGAAGATCGCGTCGTAGTCGCGCGGCGCGCCTTGGTAGTCGATGCCGAAGCGCGGCCACAGCTCGTCGAAGGCGCGCTGCTGGGCCGGGGTGAAGCGGCCCTGGCGTAGCACGAAGCTGCGCACCTGGCGCCGGCCTTGCTCGACCGTGAACGGCTTGGGCGGGGTCTTGGCGCCGTCGCTGGAGAACGGGTCGGTCATCTCAGCCGATCAGCCCGTCTACCGGCGAGGACGCGCTGGCGTAGCGCTTGCGCGGGATGCGGCCGGCCTTGAACGCGGCGCGGCCGGCCTCGACCGCCAGCTTCATCGCATGCGCCATCAGGATCGGATCGCGTGCGCCGGCGATGGCGGTGTTCATCAACACGCCGTCGCAGCCCAGCTCCATCGCGATCGCCGCGTCGGAGGCGGTGCCCACGCCGGCATCGACGATGATCGGCACCTTGGCGTTCTCGACGATCTCGAGCAGGTTGTACTTGTTCTGCACGCCCAGGCCGGAGCCGATCGGCGCGGCCAGCGGCATCACCGCGACGCAGCCGATCTCTTCCAGGCGCTTGGCCAGGATCGGATCGTCGGAGGTGTAGACCATCACATCGAAGCCGTCCCTGACCAGGATCTCGGCCGCGGCCAGGGTCTGGACGACGTCGGGGAACAGGGTGCGCTGGTCGCCCAGCACCTCCAGCTTGACCAGTTTGTGGCCGTCCAACAGCTCGCGCGCCAGCCGGCAGGTGCGCACCGCGTCGTCGACGTTGTAGCAGCCGGCGGTGTTGGGCAGCAGGGTGTAGCGGTCCGGCGGCAGCACGTCGAGCAGGTTGGGCTCGCCCGGGTTCTGGCCGATGTTGGTGCGGCGGATCGCGACGGTGACGATCTCGGCAGCGGCGGCCTCGGTGGCCAGGCGAGTCTGGTCCAGATCCAGGAACTTGCCGGTGCCGGTGAGCAGGCGCGAACGGTAGGACTTGCCGGCGATGACCAGCGTGTCTGCAGCGGTGGGGGTCGTCATAGGCGGAATTATGAACGATCGACCGGGGCGCAGGGTGATCGCGAAGCGGCTTTGTCTGGGCTTTTTCAGCCCTGAGTGGGGTTCGAGCGGGGTCGCGCGTGGCGCCGGGGCTTTGGGGCAGGAGCGGCGCAAGCTGAGACGGCCTCCAAGGCAAGGCGAGGCTCGAGCCTAGAGGTAGGAGCGGCGCAAGCCGCGACCATCAACTACGGCTGCGGTGCGAACGCGATTCAGACTTCACTGAAGGCGCCGCGGCCTTCTGAAGGAGCGGCGTAAGCCGCGATGGACTGCAAGGACGAGGCGAAACTCGCGTCTCGGGGTAGGAGCGGCGCAAGCCGCGGCCGCCAACTACAGCAGCGGTGCGAACGCGATTCAGACGTCAGCAGAGGCGCGGCGGCCTTCTGTGGGAGCGGCGTAAGCCGCGAAGGGCTCCGAGGCAAGGCGAGATTCGAGCCCAGGGGTAGGAGCGGCGCAAGCCGCGACCGGCAACTACGGCTGCGGTATGGATCAGGTTAGGGCGTCGTTGGAGCTGCCGCGGCCTTCTGTGGGAGCGGCGTAAGCCGCGATGGGCTGCGGGTGCGACGTGAGACTGATAGGAGGTGGTGTTGCGTCGTTGCCGGCGTCGCTTCGGGGTGATGCGCGTTGCCATCCATGGCGCGACTATTCGGCTTCGGATCGTCCGGCCCGGCCATCCTTGGCCGGGCGTTCGCCCAAACTGCGCGGCAGTGCCGTGCAAAGCTCGTTTGGGCTCACCCACCCCCCAACGCATGCACGATTTCCACTTTGTCCCCCGCGCCCAGCGCATGCGCGGCGTGCGCGCCGCGCGGGACGATTTCGCCGTTGACCTCGACCGCGACCCGGCGTTCGCCCAGGCCCTCGTCCAGCAGCAGTTGCGCGACCGTGGTCGCGGCCGCGATAGCGCGCGGCTCGCCATTGAGAGTGATGTCCATGCCGGCTATTGTCCCGCGCCGCCCGGCGCGCGGCCAGGGGCGGCCGGTCGCTGTGCCCAGGCTGGCTGCCCGCTGAGCGTTTTTGACGCACTGCGCCTTGTATGTCGCAGCGCCGCATGCTTCGATGCCGAGCCATCCGCGTGCGTACTGTCGCAGCGCGGCAAACGCCCAGTTCCGACACCAACACCACCTCACGATCTCGCAGGGAACCCCATGATCAAACCCGTTCGCACCGTGCTCGCCGCCGCCCTGGCGCTGGCGACCGCGCCGGCCTTCGCCCAGACCTATTCGCAGACGGTCTTCTTCGGCGACAGCCTGACCGACTCCGGCCACTTCCGCCCCGCGCTGATCCAGGCGGTGGGCCCGAACGGCGCCCAGATCGGTCGCTTCACCACCAATCCGGGCCTGGTCTGGGCGGAGTACCTGGCCGACTACTACGGCACCAACGCCGTCAGCGACAACCAGGGCGGCACCAACTACGCCGTCGGCGGCGCCCGCACCGGCACCAACACCGCCGGCGCGCTGGGCCCGATCCCGTCGCTGACCACCCAGGTCACCGGCTACCTCGCCGCCAACGGCGGCCGCGCCGATTCGCGCGCGCTGTACACCGTCTGGGGCGGCGCCAACGACCTGTTCGCGGTCGCCGGCGGCGGTTCGCCGACCCTGATCGGCGCCGCGGTCACCTCGCAGATCGGCCTGGTCGGCACGCTGACCAACGCCGGCGCCAAGTACATCCTGGTGCCGACCATCCCCGACCTCGGCCTGACCCCGCAGTTCCGCGCTGGCGGCGCCGCCCAGCAGGCCGCGGGCACGCAGCTGTCGACCACCTACAACAACGCCCTGTTCGGCGGACTGGCCACGGCCGGCTACCGCGTGATCCCGCTCGACACCTTCAACCTGCTGCGCGAGATCGTCGCCAACCCGGCGCCGTACGGCATCACCAACGTCACCGGCACCGCCTGCAATCCGCAGATCACCGCCTCGTCGGTCACCTGCAGCCCGCTCAACTACGTCAACCCGACCGCGCCGGACACCTACGCCTTCGCCGACGGCGTGCACCCGTCCTCGCGCGCGCACAAGATCCTCGGCGACTACGCCGTGTCGATCCTGGAAGCGCCGCGTCAGATCGCGCTGCTGCCGAACTCCGAAGCCATGGTCGGCCGCTCGCGCGCCGATCGCGTCGCCAATCATCTGGCCGGCAAGCCGGAAGGCGACGGCATGCGCTGGTGGGCCGACGCGCGCGGCGACTTCCAGCGTTACGGCAAGGGCGACGTCTACGACGGCAGCGGCCCCAGCATCGCCGGCGGCGTCGACTGGACCCGCGGCGACTGGGTATTCGGCGGCTTCGCCGGCTTCGGCAAGCAGAGCCTGGACTTCGGCCGCAACGCCGGCGAGTTCGACCAGAGCGACGCCACCCTCGGCGGCTTCGCGGCCTGGTACGGCGCCAACGCCTGGGTCAACGGCCAGCTGAGCTGGACCAAGGTCGATTACGACATCGACCGCCGCGTCGTGCTGGGCCCGACCAGCCGCGTCCACCGCGGCTCCACCGACGGCAAGAACCTGACCGCCGCTATCAGCGCCGGTTGGGAATTCGGCGACGGCGCGCTGCGTCACGGCCCGGTGATCGGCTTTGTCGCCCAGCGCATCGATGTCGACGGCTTCAAGGAAAGCGACCCGGCCCTGGCCACTTCGCTGGCCTATAACGATCAGAGCTTCGACTCGCTGATCGGCAGCGCCGGCTGGCAGGTGAGCTACGCGATCAACGACCACCTCAAGCCCTACGCGCGTCTGACCTACGACCGCGAGTTCGAAGACGCCGACAAGGAAGTGTTCGCGCGTCTGCAGTCGATGCCCGGCACCGCGCCCTACGCCGTGCCCGGCCACGACTTCGATCAGAGCTACGGCACCCTGCTGATCGGCGCGCGCACCCAGCTGTTCGGGCTCGACGCCAACCTCGGCAGCAGCGTCACCGTGGGCCAGGCCGGCGGCAACCACGCCACCGTCTTCGCCACCATCGGCGCGGGCTTCTAAGCCGCATCGCAACCGCGCGGGCCCGCACGGGTCCGCGCGGTTTGCCAACCCGCGTAGGCGCGCATAGACTTCGCCGCATGCGGGTGTAGTTCAATGGTAGAACTGCAGCTTCCCAAGCTGCTAGCGTGGGTTCGATTCCCATCACCCGCTCGATCTTTCACCCGACGTTGTTCGACGGGTATTCGAAGCGCGTTCCGCGCGAGCCTCTATTTCTTTCAAGTCTCCGCGGCCGATCCGCATCGGGCCGCTGTAGCCGTTCGCTTACGCCGATCGTCCGCGGCTGCGGTCGATTGCGCGACGTCGCCAGCGTGCCGATGGGGATTCGTGCGGCTTGGAGGCACTGCGCCGATGCCGGGTGGAGCAGGGGGCACCTGTCTTTCGAAAACGATAATCCATTATTTATCAATGGCATGAGTTCGTTATAACAATTAGTATTGACTAATTAATAAGCATTGGCTAATGTTTTTCCATGACCCAAGCCGCCCCCATCGACGCCGTCATGCGCTCGCTCGCCGACCCCACCCGTCGCGCGGTGTTCGAGCGCATCGTCGGTAGCGACGAGATCTCCGTGGCCGAGCTCACACGCGGCAGCGGGGTGACGCAAGGCGCGATTTCCCAGCACCTCAAATCCTTGAAGCAGGCCGGCCTGGTGATCGAGCGGCCCGAGGGTCGCAAGGTCTACTACCGCGCTCAGCCCGAGGGCCTCGCGCCGCTGGTCGATTGGATGAGCCACTACGGCGTGTTCTGGCGCGAACGTTTCGCCAGCCTGCGCACTCTCTTGAAGGAAATCGACCCATGAACGACGCGGCATCGCAGAGCGCCACGCAGGCGATCGTGCTGGACGAGGTATTTCCGCACGCGCCGGAGATCCTCTGGGCCACGCTGACCAGCGGCGCGCTGATGGCGCGCTGGCTGATGCCGCCGAGCGGATTCGAAGCGGTGGTCGGCCAGCGCTTCAGCTTCCAGACCACGCCCGGCGGCGCCTGGGACGGCATGATCCACTGCGAGGTGTTGGAGGTAAGCCCGAACCGGCGCCTCGCGTTCGCCTGGCGCAGCGGCCACGCCAGCAACGTCGGCTACGGCGCCTTGTTGGACACCGTGGTGAGTTTCGACCTGTCGCCGGCCGAAGGCGGCACGCGCCTGCGCCTGGTCCACGCCGGTTTCGTCGCGCCCAGCAACGACGCCACCTACCGCAACCTCAGCGAAGGTTGGCCGAAGGTGTTCAAGCAGCTCGACAGCGTCGCGGCCGAACAAGCGCCGCCGACTTCCCTGCACTGAAGCACAACCTGGATACGAACATGAGCGAGCCTTACACCGGCGGTTGCGCCTGCGGTGCGATCCGTTACGAAATCTCCGGCGAACCTTTGGCGATGAACGATTGCCAGTGCCGCGATTGCCAGCGCAAGAGCGGTACCGGGCACGGATCGTATCTGTCGTTCCCGAATCGAGCGCAGGTGAAGCTCAGCGGCGCGGCGACGCATTGGGATCTGCTGGGCGACAGCGGCAACGTCAAGACGCGCGCGTTCTGTCCCACCTGCGGCTCGCCGGTGTACCTGACCTTCTCGGCCATGCCCGACGTATTTACCGTGCATGCGGCCAGCCTCGACGACCCTGGCCGTTACCGGCCGCAGATGGTCACTTATCGCGCGCGCGGCCACGTCTGGGATCGCGTGGATCCGGCCTTGCCGCAATTCGACGGCATGCCCGAGTAAGCGAACCGCACGGGGATAGGCCGCGGCATCGTTTCGCGCGGGGGCGATGCTTCGGTTCGTGTCCGCGAACCGGCCGCCCGCGCCCATCGCTGGAGGTCCCCCGCGCTGTTGAGGTAGGCTATGGACGTGGTTTCAGGTGCGGTTTCCCGAGCGGTCGATCGTTAAGTTTTCGATCGTCCGCGGCGGGGCTGGGCAAGGTCCGGTTGCTATCCACGGCCCGACCCTCCGCTCCACACTTCCACGGTTCGATGCGCGCCGCGATGGCGCGCTCGATCCGACAGCGACGGCGGCGCGTCCCTTGATCCGGACGGCCGCTGTTTTTTCTTGAGGGCGACCTCGACGCAGCGGAGACGCGATGGCAGCCCGTATCGTGCTCGGTTGGCGGGAATGGGTGGCGATGCCCGGCTTGGGCGTGGCCGCCCTGCGCGCGAAGATCGACAGCGGCGCGCGCAGCTCGGCGCTGCACGTCGACGCGCAGTGGCGCTTCAGCGAAGGCGGCGCACCCTGGGTCGGCTTCCGCCTCAGCCCCGGCGCGGTCGGGGCTGAGGTGGTGGAATGCCTGGCGCCGGTCCACGACGAACGCGTCGTCACCGACTCCGGCGGCCACCGCGGCGAGCGCGTGTTCGTGCGCACCGGTCTGCGTCTGGCCGGGGTCGAACGCGAAATTGAAATAAACCTCGCGGATCGTCGCGGCATGCGCTTCCCCATGCTGCTCGGCCGCACCGCGATGGCGCGGGTGTTCACGGTAGATCCGGCTCGCTCGTTCCTGCACGGCAAGGCGGCGCCCAATCCTGCCGCACCCCATTCGGACAACCCCCAGTCATGAAGCTCGCGATCCTGTCGCGCAACACCAAGCTCTACTCGACCCGGCGCCTGGTCGAAGCCGCGCGCCAGCACGGCCACAGCGTGCGCGTGCTGGACCCGCTGCGCTGCTACATGCGCATCGACTCGGACGGCTTCGAGATGCACTACAAGGGCCGCGAGATCGCCGGCTACCACGCGGTGATTCCGCGCGTGGGCGCCTCGATCACGCGCTACGGCTCGGCGGTGCTGCGCCAGTTCGAGCTGATGGGCACCTACACCCCGAACTCCTCCGACGCGATCCTGCGCGCGCGCGACAAGTTGCGCAGCCATCAGCTGCTGGCCGCCGAGCACATCGGCCTGCCGGCGACGGTGTTCGGCGACAACCCCGACGACACCGCCGACCTGCTGTCGATGCTCGGCCCGCCGCCGCACGTGATCAAACTCAACGAGGGCACCCAGGGCGCCGGCGTGATGCTGACCGAGAAGCTGTCGGCCTCGCGCGGCGTGATCGAGGCGCTGCGCGGCCTGTACGCCAATTTCCTGGTGCAGGAATTCATCGCCGAGGCCAAGGGCGCGGACCTGCGTTGCTTCGTGGTCGGCGGCAAGGTGGTCGCGGCGATGAAGCGGCAGGCGCCCAAGGGCGACTTCCGCTCCAACCTGCATCGCGGCGGCACCGCCAAGGGCGTCAAGGCCAGCGCGGCCGAGCAGGACGTGGCGATCCGCGCCGCGCGCGTGCTCGGTCTGGGCGTGGCCGGCGTCGATCTGATCCGCTCCGATCGCGGCCCGCTGGTGCTGGAGGTCAACGCCTCGCCCGGCCTGGAGGGCATCGAGGAGGCCAGCGGGGTGGACGTGGCCGGCGAAGTCATCGCCTACGTCGCCGGCCGCACCAAGCGGCATTCGGCCCGACGGGCGGCAGCCAAGAAATCGTGACGGACCGCTCATTTTAGCGTTTTGCCGCGATCTGCCGCGAACGCCGGGTAACCGTCTGATTCGTCGGCCATCGCGCCCTGCCGGACGTCCCGGGCTTTGCCAGCGGCGCCAGCACGGACCTGAACGAAGCGCGATTTCAGGTTGTGTTTAACAAATAATTAATATTCGTTTTAACAGCCGTTTAATCGATTTCCGCGTAGCGTGTCCGGACCGCAGCATGCCGCTCTTCCAAGTCAGCGATCTGGTCGAAGCAGGTTACGGTAATCGGGGCAATACCCTTTTGGCCCAGGCGCGGTGGCCCCGCGCTTGGGCCTTTGTTTGCCGGTGCGGCCCGTCATGAGCGAGTGAGAAGCGCACAGCGCGGGCTCTGGCAGAATCGTGAGCCTCGCCGCCTCGACTTCATGATCGGCTGGCGCGCGTCGCCGCCGCTGAGTTCAGGAACCTTGCCGCGGCCCTCGGGTCGAAGGCTCAAACAGGAAGGTCCAATGCGCATACTCGTAATCGAAGACAACCAGGACATCGCCGCCAATCTGGGCGATTTTCTCGAAGACCGCGGCCATACCGTGGATTTCGCCGCCGACGGCATCACCGGACTGCACCTGGCGGTGGTGCACGACTTCGACGCGATCGTGCTCGATCTGAATCTGCCCGGGCTGGACGGTCTGGAAGTCTGCCGCAAGCTGCGCAACGAAGCGCGCAAGCAGACTCCGGTGCTGATGCTGACCGCGCGCGACAGCCTGGACAACAAGCTGGCCGGTTTCGACTCCGGCGCCGACGACTATCTGATCAAGCCCTTCGCCCTGCAGGAAGTCGAGGTGCGTTTGAACGCGCTCTCGCGCCGCGGCCGCGGCGTGCAGACGCGGGTGCTCAACGCCGCCGATCTGGAATACAACCTGGACACGCTGGAAGTGCGTCGCCAGGGCAAGCTGCTGCAGCTCAATCCGACCGCGCTGAAGATCCTGCAGGCGCTGATGGAAGCCTCGCCGGCGGTGGTCACGCGCCAGGAACTGGAAACCCGCGTGTGGGGCGAGGAACTGCCGGACTCCGACAGCCTGCGCGTGCACATCCACGGCCTGCGCGCGGTGGTCGACAAGCCCTTCGACACGCCCCTGATCCAGACCCGCCACGGCATCGGCTACCGCATCGCGGCGCCCGAGAACGGTTGATCGCGTGGCGACAGGGGAATCGCCCGCGCCCGAGCGGCGCAAGAAACGGGTGCGCTATCGGCGGCGCTTGCGCAGCCGCATCATTCTGTCCTTCGTCCTGCTCGGCTTCGGGCTGACGACCATGTTCGCGTTCGCGACCAACTGGACCCGCACCCGGGTCGAGAACGCGCTGGTCGAAGACGTGATGAACCGCAACATCACCCAGTTCGCGTTGCAGTTCGAGAAGGACCCGAAGAACCCGGAGTTCGCGGTCGACCAGATCCGCGCCTTCGTCTACACCCCGGACAAATTCGATTCGGTGCGGGTGAACCGGCCGGAGTGGTTCGAACTCAAGGACGGCATCCACGGCCTGCGCGGCCAGGACGAGAACGGCGAGTCATTCGCCTACAAACTCGCGGTACGCAAGACGCCCAACGCCTGGTTCTTCCTCGCTTACGACATGAGCTCGACCACGCGCGGCGAGCAGCAATTCAACCGCGCCATCTACGGCTCGGTGCTGGTGTTCACCCTGCTGTCGTTGCTGGTCGGCTGGTGGGCGGCCTCGCGCGTGATGAGCCCGGTGTCGGAACTGGCGCGCCGCCTGCGCCTGTCCGGCCGCGCCTCGCAACCCGAAGGCCTGGCCACGCACTTCCCCGACGACGAGGTCGGCGAGCTCGCCAAGGCCCTGGACGATTACGCCGAGCGCCTCACCGACGTGGTCCAGCGCGATCGCGAGTTCAACGCCGACGTCAGCCACGAACTGCGCACGCCGCTGGCGGTGATCAAGGGCGCGGTCGAGCTGCTGCTTACGCGCTCGGACCTGGACGAGAAGACCCGCATCCGCCTGGCCCGCATCCAGCGCGCCGAGCAGCAATGCACCGATTTGATCAGCGCGCTGCTGTTGCTGTCGCGCAACGAGCGCGGCCACGGCGCTACCGACATCGCGCGCCTGTCCGAGCAGTTGCTGGACGCGCACCGCGCCCAGCTCGCCGGCAAGCCGCTGGACCTGCGCGTGGAAGGCGAGCGTGGCCTGGTCGTGGACGCGCCGGAAGCGGCGGTCGCGGTGGCGCTGGGCAATCTGATCGGCAACGCGGTCAAGTACACCACCCAGGGCGAGGTGATCGTGCGCCTGCATCCGCGCTGGGTGGAGGTGATCGATTCCGGGCCCGGTCTCAGCGCCGAGGACGCGGCCAAGCTGTTCGAGCGCGGCTACCGCGGCACCCACGCCGGCCATTCGCAGGGCGGCGGCATCGGCCTGTCGATCGTGCGTCGCTTGTGCGAGCTCTACGGCTGGGACGTGCGGGTCAAGCCGGGCGAGGAGAAGGGCGTGGTCGCGACGCTTAGCTTCGGCGGTTCGACCGCCCTGGTAGGCTGAAACGCCGAGCGTCGTCGTCGCTCAGAACGGCAGCAGCCCTTCGGTGAGCGCGCTCAGCGGCACGCCGCCGGCGGCGTGGGCGTCCAGCGCGCCGAAACCGCCGCGATGCAGGATGACGTCGCGCAGGTAGTCGAGGAAATAGGCCTCGCGCGATTCGTACAGCAGCACGAAGTCGAAGCCGTCCTGCGGCAGGGCCACCGAGTAGGGCGCGCCGCCGCTGACGTTATCCTTGTGGTAATCGTCCGGCGACAGCGCCAGGTGGAACAGGCCGTCGTCCTCGCGTTCGGCCTGCTCCGATTCTTCCAGCAGCGCCTCGGCCGGGTAGACCACCAGAGGGTCGAGCATGTCGGGGAAATCGGGGTGCGTGCCGGTGAGCGCGACCCCGCCCATCGCCTGCCAGAAGCATTCCAGCGTGACCGGCAACGCGCCGATCCGAGTTTTCAACATGGTCGGCGCTACGGCATCGGCATCGAGCAAGGGTGCCGAGACGCCGCCGCCGTCGTCCGGGTCGCAATACACCGAGTAGGCATAGCCGTGCGCCGTCAGGCGCTGGACGAGCAGCCGGCAGTTGTGCGCCACCCGCTCCATCGCCAGTTCGGCGACCGCGCGCATCTGCATGCGCGCGTCGCCCTCGCGCGGGTCCAGCCGCATCAGCTCCGCGGTCACCTGACGATGCTCGCCGTTGCGGTAGCGCTCGCGGTAACTCATCGCCGCCGTGAGCCGAGGATGCGGCTCAGTCGACGCGTTCGAGCCAGCCGTACTTGTCCGGCGTCTTGCCGCTGAACAGACCGAAGAACAGTTCCTGCATGCGCTGGGTCACCGGGCCGGGCTTGCCGGCGCCGACCTGACGGCCGTCGACCGAACGGATCGGGGTGATCTCGGCGGCGGTGCCGCACATGAACAGCTCGTCGCACAGGTACAAATATTCGCGCGGCAGATCGCGTTCCACCACCGTGTAGCCCGCGTCGCGGGCGAGAGTGATGATGGTGTTGCGGGTGATGCCGTTGAGCAGCGCGGCGCTGACCGGGGTGGTGTGCAGCGCGCCGTCGAAGACCAGGAACAGGTTCTCGCCCGCGCCTTCGGACAACAGACCGGTCGAGGCCAGGGCGATGCCCTCGCCGAAGCCCAGGCGCCGCGCTTCGCGCGCGACCAACTGGCCCGACAGATAGTTGCCGCCGGCCTTGGCGCCGGCCGGAATGGTGTTCGGCGCGAAACGCTGCCAGCTGGACACGCAGGCGTCGATGCCCTGTTCGAGCACGCTGGCGCCCAGGTACTGGCCCATCTTCCAGGTCGCCACCGCCATGTCGGTCGGGGTGTCGGCGGACAGGCCGAAGCCGCCCAGGCCGCGGTAGGCGACCGGACGCAGGTAATCGGTGGTGTAGTCGTTGGCCTTGAGCACGTCGCGGCAGGCCTGATTGACCTGTTCGACCGTGTACGGCATCGGCATGTCGTAGATCTTGGCCGAGGCGAACAAGCGCGTGTTGTGCTCGGTCAGGCGGAAGATCTTCGGCCCGTCCGGCGTTTCGTAGCTGCGGATGCCTTCGAACACCGACGAGCCGTAATGCAGCGCGTGCGACATCACGTGGGTGGTGGCTTCGGCCCAGCGCTTGATCGCGCCGTTGTGCCAGATCCATTCGGGGTATTGCATCGCCGGCTTCCGTGGGGGGAGAAACCGCTATTGTGCCCTGTCGGCGCGGCCGGGCCCATCCGCACGCGCCGGCACGCTCAGGGCGTGTCCGCGCTCAGCCCTTGATCCACCAGCAGCCGAAGTGCCGGATCAGTCCGAACACGGTGTGCGAGGGCGTGCTGCCGTTGGCCAGGGTCTGTTCGACCCGCAGCGCCACCGGCAGGCGGCGGGCCTGCGGCACGTACTCGGGTTCGGGCGCGGCGGGTGCGAGCTCGGAGCCGGGTTCGATGTCGGCCGTGGGATCAACCTCGACCCAGCCCTGGTTCTGCGCCGGCGGCGCTACTACCGGCGGTGCGGCCGCGGCCGGCATGATCGGCACGATATCGACCAAGGGCCGCCGGGCGATGATTTCCAGGCGTTCCAGCACCGAATAAGCGGTGCTGCCGGACATACCGGTCCAGTGATAGACCCCGGCCAGCCGATTACCGTCGTGGGCGTCGATCGCGCTGGTCATCTGGTACACCAGGTCCTGCACGTTGCGCGCGCAGCCGCCGCGATAGCCGCCCTTGGATGCGGCCGCGCCGGCGGGCGCGCGCGGGAGGCTGTCGCTGCTGCCGATGTCCTCGCAACGGCGGTCGGTGAACACCGCCGCGCCGTCCGGGCCGACACAGCGCCGGATCTGGGCCTGGCTTTCGCGCGGCCACAACAGGGCCGCGAGCGACAGCAGGGCTAGGGCGCAGACACGGACGTACCAAGGCATCGCCGCAGCGTAGCGCCGGCGCGTAGCCGGCGACAGTGCGGCGGTCGCAGTCCGTTCACGCTGCGGCAGCCTACGCGGCCCCGGCGCAAGCCGGAGCGCGCTGACCGGCTCAGCTCAGGCGCGAGAGCACGCTCAGGGTCGGCTTGGAGAGATTGAGCGTGTAGAAGTGCAGGCCGGGCGCGCCGCCGTCGATCAGGCGCTGGCATAGCTGCGCGACCACGTCGGCGCCGAACTCGCGCAGGCTGTCGACGTCGTCGCCGTAGGCCATCATGCGCTGCTGGATCCAGCGCGGGATCTCGGCGCCGCACAGGTCGGAGAAGCGGCGCAGCTGGCTGAAGTTGGCGATCGGCATGATGCCCGGCACGATCGGCACCTCGATGCCGGCCGCGCGCACGTCGTCGACGAAACGGAAATAGGCGTCGGCGTTGTAGAAGTACTGGGTGATCGCGCCGTTGGCGCCGGCGCGGACCTTGCGCTTGAAGTTCTCCAGATCGCTGTGCGCGTCGCGCGCCTGCGGATGCATTTCCGGATAAGCGGCGACTTCGATATGGAAGTGGTCGCCGGTTTCGGCGCGGATGAACTCGACCAGCTCGTTGGCGTAGCGCAGGTCGCCGGCGCTGGCCATGCCCGAGGGCAGGTCGCCGCGCAGGGTGACCAGGCGACGGCAGCCGATCTCGCGGTACTGGTCCAGCAGTTGGCGGATCTCGGCGCGGGTGCCGCCCACGCAGGACAGATGCGGCGCGGCGTCCAGGCTGTGCGCATCGCGCAGATGGCGCACGGTGTCCGGGGTGTAGCTCAGGGTCGAACCGCCGGCGCCGAAGGTGCAGGACACGTAATGCGGCTTGCGCGCCTTGAGCTTGGCCGCGGTCTTGTCCAGCTGCGCGCGCTGCTCGTCGGTCTTGGGCGGATAGAACTCGAAACTGATCGGCAGCATGGGCGCGGGGCAGGCGACGGGAGTGGCGTCCATGGTATCTCTTCATCGCGATGAAATAAAATCAAGTTGGACCAGCCCTTGATCGCAGGTCCTGCCGGCCCAAACCTGACCTTAGACCCCGCTGCGCGCATACGGTGAACACGCATGTCCGAACAGGTGCTCGACAACCCGATCTGGGAATCCCTGGCCAGCCGGCATCGCGCGCTGGCGCTGAGCGCCGGCGCGGCCGCACGCTATCCGGCCCAGGTGGCGCCGTTCCTGGGCGTGCCCGAGGCGGGCGCCGCGGTCGAGGCCGCGCTGGAAACCCTGGTGCCGGCCGGCGACACCGCGCTGGTGCTGGGGCGCGCGCCAGCGGTGTCCGCGCGCTGGCAGCTCACGCATCTGGCCGAGCTGGCGCAGATGATCTGCGAGCGACCGGTCGCCGCGGTCGAGGGTCCGCAGATCGTGCCCCTGGACGAGAGCCGGCGCGAGGACGTGCTGGCGCTGACCGCGTTGGTGTATCCGCATTATTTCCGGCCACGCACGCCCGAACTGGGGCGCTACTTCGGCATCTATCAGGACGGCCGGCTGGCGGCGATGATCGGCGAGCGCATGGGCACGCAGGCGTACACCGAGATCAGCGCGGTCTGCACGCATCCGGATTTCAACGGCCGCGGCTATGCGCGCCGGTTGCTGGTGTTTCTGTCCAACGATAACCACGCGCGCGGGCTGATCCCGTTCCTGCACGTGAGCCAGGAGAATCCGCGCGCGATCGGGCTGTACGAGCAGAACGGTTATCGGCTGCGGCGCGAGATTCCGTTCTGGTCGTTGCGGCGGGTGCAGGCGTAGCTTCGGTTTGCTGGCGCGATCGCGGCTTACGCCACTCCCACAGAGAGCCAGGCGTCCGCAGGCGATCGGAGCGTTGCGTCATTCTCGAAGCCGCGGCTTTGGGGTAGGAGCGGCGTAAGCCGCGACCGCGTCGCTTCGGCCGTCTGCGCGATCGCGGCTTGCGCCGCTCCTACAGGGGCCAGCGCGTAGCTTGCGACGGGGTAGGTTGGCGCATCGAAAGTGGATGCTCGCCATTGCCGTTCCTACAAGGGCGAGCGCGTAGCGTGCGGTGGCAACCGCACGGCCTCGCGATGCCATGACACGCGCGCGTCCTCGCGATCGCGCGACAAGGTGGCAAAAAAAACGGGCGCCGAGGCGCCCGTTTTCGTCTTGCTTCGCAACAGCCTCGCGGCCGGCGTCGATCAGTAGCGGTAGTGATCCGGCTTGTACGGACCGTCGGCCGACACGCCCAGGTAGGCGGCCTGGTCGTCGGTCAGACGGGTCAGCTTCACGCCGATCTTTTCCAGGTGCAGACGCGCGACTTCCTCGTCCAGCTTCTTCGGCAGGATGTAGACCTTGGCCTCGTAGCTGTCCTTGTTCGCCCACAGGTCGATCTGCGCCAGGGTCTGGTTGGAGAACGAGTTCGACATCACGAAGCTCGGGTGGCCGGTGGCGCAGCCCAGGTTGACCAGGCGGCCTTCGGCCAGCAGGAAGATCGAGTTGCCGTTCTTGAAGGTGTACTTGTCGACCTGCGGCTTGATGTTGAGCTTGGTCGCGCCCGAAGCGTTCAGCGCATCGACCTGGATCTCGTTGTCGAAGTGGCCGATGTTGCAGACGATGGCCTGATCCTTCATCTGCGACATGTGCTCGAGCGTCAGCACGTCCTTGTTGCCGGTGGTGGTGACGTAGATGTCGCCACGGCCCAGGGTGCTCTCGACGGTGTTGACTTCGAAACCTTCCATCGCGGCCTGCAGGGCGTTGATCGGGTCGATCTCGGTGACCACGACGCGGGCGCCGTAGGCGCGCAGCGAGTGGGCCGAGCCCTTGCCGACGTCGCCGTAGCCGCACACCACCGCGACCTTACCGGCCAGCATCACGTCCATCGCGCGCTTGAGGCCATCGGCCAGCGACTCGCGGCAGCCGTACAGGTTGTCGAACTTGGACTTGGTGACCGAGTCGTTGACGTTGATCGCCGGGACCAGCAGGGTGCCGGCTTCGGCCAGCTGGTACAGGCGGTGCACGCCGGTGGTGGTCTCTTCGGAGACGCCCTTCCAGTCCTTGACCACGGTGTGCCAGAAGCCCGGACGCTCCTTGGCGACGCGCTTGAGCAGGTTCTTGATGATCTGCTCTTCGTGCGAGGAGGCCGGCTCGTCGACCCACTTGGAGCCGTTCTCGAGCTCATAGCCCTTGTGGATCAGCAGGGTCACGTCGCCGCCGTCGTCGACGACCAGCTCCGGGCCCTTGCCGCCCGGGAAGGTCAGCGCGTCGAGGGTGCAATCCCAGTATTCCTCGAGGGTTTCGCCCTTCCAGGCGAACACCGGGGTGCCGGTGGCCGCGATCGCGGCGGCGGCGTGGTCCTGGGTCGAGAAGATGTTGCACGACGCCCAGCGCACGTCGGCGCCGAGGTCCTTCAGGGTCTCGATCAGGACCGCGGTCTGGATGGTCATGTGCAGCGAACCGGTCACGCGCACGCCCTTGAGCGACTGCGCGGCGGCGTACTTCTTGCGGATCGACATCAGGCCCGGCATCTCGTGCTCGGCGATATCGAGTTCCTTGCGGCCCCAATCGGCCAGCGAGATGTCGGCGACCTTGTAATCGCCGTCGGTGGAGAAGGTCTTGGCTACTGCGTTCATTTTTAGCTCCGATTTTTGGGGTCTGCCGCGTCGAGACCGGCATGGGGCCGGAATGCGCGGGGACCGCGGACATCGGGCGCCGTTACGTTTGGAATCCGCCAAGCCTGGCCGCGCTCTTGCGTCGCGGTCGCAGCGCCCCTCGGCGAACCGGCAGAATTGTACCGGTAGTCGCCGCCGGAAGCCGCTATTCTCGACTCAGGGGAGGGCTCTGGCGCCCGGCCCCGTTCATCGACGGACCGCCCGCCGGCAGGGGATCCACCACCGCGGTGCGGCCGTTCCGCCATCACTACGCAAGCGGATCGCCCATGAAGAAGCCCTTACGGCCTGGTTGTGTCTCCCTGGCCCTGATCGCCACCCTGTTGCTGGCGCCGGTTGCCGTGTTCGCGGCCGCGCCGGCCAAGCCCGCCGCCACCGACAACGGCTACCGCCTGCCGCCGGCCGCGCTGCAGGCCCTGGTCGACGCCCCGCGTCCGCCGCAGCTGATGCTGAGCCCGCGCCGCGATCTGGCGGCGATGACGCAGGTGCCCAATCTGCCCGGCATCGACGTGGTCGCGCAGCCCGAGCTCAAGCTCGCCGGCGTGCGCATCAATCCGCGCACTTACGCCCAGAGCCGATTCAGCTTCGGCACCGATTTGTGGCTGCTGGATATCGCGACCCGCAAGGACCTGCGCCTGCAGGGCCTGCCGCAGCCGCTGGCCCTGGCCAGCGTCAGCTGGTCGCCGGATCAGAGCCAGATCGCCTTCAACCACGTCGACGCCAAGACCGGCGCCAACGAGCTGTGGGTGGTCGATGTGGCCACGCGCAGCGCGCGTCGTCTGACCGCGCAGCCGCTGAACACCGTCAGCGGACGCGGCTACACCTGGATGCCCGACAGCCGCCGCCTGCTGGTGCAACTGCAGCCCGAAAACCAGGGCGCGCCGCCCGCGTCCGACGGCATCCCGACCGGTCCCGCCACCCAGCAGACCCAGGCCGGCGGCTCGGTGCGGCAGCTGCGCACCTACCAGGACCTGCTCAAGAACGAGGCCGACGCGCGCTTGTTCGCGCACTACCTGCGCTCGCAGCCGGCCCTGATCGATCTGAGCGGCAAGCTCGCCAAGGTCGGCCTGCCCGATCTCTACCAGTCGCTGACGCCGTCGCCGGACGGCAAGTTGCTGCTCGCGCAGCGGATCGAGCGGCCGTTCTCCTACGTGGTGCCCTCGTTCTACTTCCCGCGCCGGATCGAAGTGCTGGCGCTGGACGGCAAGCTGGTCAACGAAATCGCCAAGCTGCCGCTGTTCGAGGGACTGCCCAACGGCAACGACGCGGTGCCCACCGGCGTGCGCGATATCGGCTGGCGCGCCGATGCGCCGGCGACCCTGGTCTGGGCCGAGGCCCTGGACGGCGGCGATCCGGCCAAGCAGGTCGCGATCCGCGATGCGGTGCTGATGCAGGCCGCGCCGTTCGAGCAGCCGCCGGTGACCCTGGCGCGGTTGGGCACGCGCGTGTCCGACATCGAATGGGGCCGTGGCGACCTGGCCCTGATCAGCGAGTCGTGGTGGAAGACCCGCCAGACCAAGCAGTGGCGCGTGGCGCCGGACGACGTCGGTCGCGAGCCGCAGCTGGTGTTCGAAGGCTCCTACGAGGACCGCTACAACGACCCCGGCACGCCGGCCACGCAGAGCGACGCAGCCGGCAATCCGCGCCTGATCCTGGAGGGCGACAACGTGTTCCTGATCGGCGACGGCGCCTCGGCCGAAGGCGACCGCCCGTTCGTGGACAAGTTGAGTCTCGCCGACGGCAAGAAGACCCGTCTGTTCCACTCGCAGGCGCCTTACTACGAGTACCCGCGCGCGCTGCTCGACAACGCCGGCACGCGCGTCATCAGCACGCGCGAATCGCCGAGCGAGCCGACCAACTACTACATTCGCGACCTGAGCCAGGCCGAGGCCGCGCCGACCGCGCTGACCCGCTTCGCGCATCCCACGCCGCAGCTCAAGGACGTCAAGAAGGAGCAGATCCGCTACAAGCGCGCCGACGGCGTCGAGCTCACCGGCACGCTCTACCTGCCACCGAAGTACGAGCCCAAGCGCGACGGCCCGCTGCCGCTGCTGATGTGGGCCTATCCGCAGGAGTTCAAATCCGCCAGCGCCGCCAGCCAGGTCACCGACTCGCCTTACCGCTTCAACGCGATCAGCTACTGGGGCCCGCAGGCTTTCCTGGCGATGGGCTACGCGGTGCTCGACGACCCTTCGATGCCGATCGTGGGCGAGGGCGACAAGGAGCCCAACGACACCTATCTGGAACAGCTCACTTCCAGCGCCCAGGCGGCGGTGGACGAGGTGGTGCGGCGCGGCGTCGCCGATCGCGAACGCATCGCCATCGGCGGCCATTCCTACGGCGCCTTCATGACCGCCAACCTGCTCGCGCACACGCGCCTGTTCAAGGCCGGCATCGCCCGTAGCGGCGCCTACAACCGCACCCTGACGCCGTTCGGTTTCCAGGCCGAGGAGCGCAATTACTGGCAGGCGCAGAGCACCTACGAAACCATGTCGCCGTTCAACTTCGCCGACAAGATCAAGGATCCGATCCTGCTGATCCACGGCGAGCAGGACAACAACTCCGGCACCTTCCCGATCCAGAGCGAACGCATGTACGCCGCGATCAAGGGCCTGGGCGGCAACGCCCGCCTGGTGATGCTGCCCAACGAGGCGCACGGCTACCGCGCGCGCGAGTCGATCCTGCACATGCTGGCCGAGTCGAACGACTGGCTGGAACGCTACGTCAAGAACGGCAAGGCCGAGGCCAAGTCGGCGCAGGCCGAGGGCAAGGGCGGCAAGAGCAAGGCCGGCAAGTAAGCGCCGGCAGCCGCGCGAGAAGGGGCGCCTAGGCGCCCCTTTTTTTTGGACGAGGGCGTGAGGATTGGAATCCGCCGTTATCCGATTGAAATGGGCTGATCGCTGGCGCGGGCTGGGCAAAGATGTCGTGGCCGAAGCTCCTTCCACGTAGTGTGTGTGACCCAGCGGCGATGATTGAGGTCATCCATCGCAGCGGCTCAGTTGTGCTCGTAGAGCGCCTCGGATTCACCGGCGAATATCCAGTACCAGTTGTTGCGCGGAGCGTCGCTCTCATAGCCGATGACGAACTGATCCACTGTCCTTGGCCGGCCGAACAAGTGGGCGATATCCGGCAGCGCATCTCGGGCATCTTCAGTGGATTCATGCAACGGATAGAGCACAGTTCCCGCCTCATCGCTAGGCGCCATGGCCGCAGGAAACTGCCGCAGCTGCGCCGGTGAGCCAGCCAGCATCCAGTAATGACTGATATGGAACAGGTTGTCGTTGATCTCCCACGTGTACGCCGTAATGTGGACGCCGGTCGGCAAAGGGCGGCCTGTCATGAACGCGAACGCCTCGTTGGGATGCAGGCGCCAGTACTGGTGCCAGGCAACGACACTGATCGCAATTGTCGCGGCGATTGCGCCGAGCTGGAGTAAAGGTGGAAAGGCGCGCTTCATGTGATCTGCGATGCTCCGTTGCTTCGCACAAGGCCCATCTGTCTCTGTGCTGCTTGCTCAGCACAGGACGATTCGAGTCACGCCTGCTGGGTCGAACTTGCAGCAGGCTGCGGAAATCGTTGGGGTCAAGCCGGCCGTTCCTGGCTGCTATCAGCGGCGGCGACGGGCGAGGGCGCCCAAGGCGGCGCGGACCAGGTCGACCGTGCCGACCACCGCGCCGCTGGCGATCAGCGCGTAGCCGATCGGTATCAGCGCGAACGGCTCGTGCAGGACACCGTCGCCGTCGATGCTGGAACCGATCAGGCGGAATGAGATCAGGCACAGGCTGCCCAGAATCAGCAGCGAGACGGCGATTTGCGAGGTGAGAGACGGGCTGGACACGACGGCGGGCTCCTGAGTGGCGATGACGTCAGGCTGGGCCGTGCGGGTGCGCGCAGGATGAGGCGTCTGTGAAGCGAAGGTGGCGCGCACCGGCGAGACGGGCGACCCCAAAAGCGGTGCTTTGCCTCCCCCTTTGTTGAGGGGGATTGAGGGGGATTTGCTTTTCCGCCCCCCGCAAACGAAAACGGAGCGCCGAAGCGCTCCGTTTCGCGACGCGACGCCCGTAGGCGTGGCGCGGATTACTTCTTGATGCCGGCGTCCTTGCGCAGATCGTCGGCCTTGTCGGTCTTTTCCCACGAGAACGCGGTCGCGGTGTGCTTCTTGCCGGCGGCGTCGGTGTAGGTGACGTCGCGCGGCTTGCGGCCGAAGTGGCCGTAAGCGGCGGTCAGCTGGTAGACCGGGTGGATCAGGTCCAGCATCTTGACGATGCCGTACGGGCGCAGGTCGAAGTGCTTGCGGATCAGCTTCTCGATCTTGTCGTCGCTGATCTTGCCGGTGCCGAAGGTGGTGACCGAGATCGAGGTCGGCTCGGCCACGCCGATCGCGTAGGAGACCTGCACTTCGCACTTGTCGGCCAAGCCGGCGGCGACGATGTTCTTGGCGACGTAGCGCGCGGCGTACGCGGCCGAACGATCGACCTTGGACGGATCCTTACCCGAGAACGCGCCGCCGCCGTGACGGGCCATGCCGCCGTAGCTGTCGACGATGATCTTGCGGCCGGTCAGGCCGCAGTCGCCCACCGGGCCGCCGATCACGAAGATGCCGGTCGGGTTGATGTGGACCTTGCTCTTGGGCAGCTTTTCCAGCCACGCCTTCGGCAGCACCGGCTTGAGGATGTGCTCGTACACGCCCTCGACCAGGTCCTTCTGCTTGATGCCCGGATCGTGCTGGGTCGACAGCACGACCGCGTCGAGGCCGGCGACCTGGTGCTTGTCGTCGTAGCGCAGGGTGACCTGCGACTTGGCGTCCGGACGCAGCCACGGCAGCTTGGAGTTCTTCTGCTTGCGGACCTTGGCCTGCTGCTCGACCAGACGGTGCGAGTAGTAGATCGGCGCCGGCATGAACTCCGGGGCTTCGTTGCAAGCGTAGCCGAACATCAGGCCCTGGTCGCCCGCGCCCTGTTCTTCCGGCTTCTTGCGGTCCACGCCCGCGGCGATGTCCGGCGACTGCTTGCCGAGCATGTTGATGATCGCGCAGGTGTGGCCGTCGAAGCCGACATTGGAATTGTTGTAGCCGATGTCGTTGATGACCTTGCGCGCCAGCGACTCGATATCGACCCAGGCCGAAGTGGTGACTTCGCCGGCGACGATCGCAGCGCCGGTCTTGACCATGGTTTCGCAGGCCACGCGCGCGCGCTTGTCCTGGGCCAGGATCGCGTCCAGCACCGCATCGGAAATCTGGTCGGCGATCTTGTCCGGATGGCCTTCGGACACGGACTCGGAGGTGAACAGGTAGCTGGACATCGGGCGAATATCCTTCGATTCGGATAAAAAGATGGCCGCCTATGATACAGGCTGTGCCGGTTCGGCGCATTGTGCCCATTTCCGGCGTTGCCGGGTCGTTAAGCGGCTGTCACACGCCTGAAGCCCCAGCGCCATCGGACTGTCTCCGGCGCGGCCCAGGCTGCGCGGCATACCGCCGCCACCGCGACGCCAGCACATGCTGCAACTCGAACGCCGCCTGCAAGAACGCTTCCCGCAGTGGTTTCGGGGCCGCCGCGAGCGGCTGGCCCGGCCGCTGCTGCGCACCATCGGGCGCTGGTCGAAGTTCGACGCGGTCGACGGTTTCCTGGCCGAGAACGGCCATCTGCGCGGTTTCGCCTTCGTCGGCGCGGCCCTGGAGTTCCTGCAGGCGCGTTACAGCGCCGATCCGACCGAAAAGCAGCGCATTCCGGCCAGCGGACGCCTGCTGGTGGTCGCCAACCACCCCTCCGGCGCGATCGACGCCCTGGCCCTGCTGGACTTGGTCGGCAGCGTGCGCCGCGACGTGCGCATCGTCGCCAACGACCTGCTGCAGGCCCTGGACGGGCTGGAAGGGCTGATCCTGCCGGTCAAGATCCTCGGCGGCCGGCCCAGCGCCGAGAGCCTGCAGGCGATCGAGGCGGCGCTGGAGGCCGAGCAGTGCGTGATCGTGTTCCCGGCCGGCGAAGTCGCGCGGCTGGGTCTGCGCGGGGTCACCGACGGGCGCTGGCGGCGCGGTTTCCTGCGTTTCGCGCGCAAGACCGGCGCGCCGGTGCTGCCGGTGCGCATCGAGGCGCGCAATTCGGCGCTGTTCTACGGCGCCTCGGCCCTGTTCAAGCCGGCCGGCACCGCGCTGCTGGCGCGCGAGATGTTCGCGCGCGGCTCGCGCCGGATCGCCCTGCGCATCGGCCGCCCGCTGAGCCTGCCCGCCGACGCCGACCCCGACCGCCTGCTGCGCGAGGTGCGGCGCGAGCTGCACGCGATCGGCACCGTGCGCGAGCGCCCGGCGCCGGAAGGCCCCGAGCCGCTGATCGACGCGGTCGACCCGATCGCCCTGCAGATCGAGATCGCGGCCCTGAGCTCGCTGGGCCAGACCTTCGACGGCAAGCAGATCCGGGTCGGCCGGCTCCAGGCCGGTTCCAAGCTGCTGCGCGAGATCGGCCGCCTGCGCGAGCTCACTTTCCGCGCGGTCGGCGAGGGCACCGGGCGGCGCCTGGACGTGGACCTCTACGACAGCTGGTACGAACACATCGTGCTGTGGGACGCGGCCGCGGCCAAGATCGCCGGCGCCTATCGCATCGCGCGCGGCGCCCAGGTGCTGGCCGAGCGCGGCCTGGCCGGGCTCTACACCGCCTCGTTGTTCCGCTACGCCGACGACACCGTGCCGCGCCTGGCCCAGGGCATGGAGTTGGGGCGCAGCTTCGTCGCGCCCGACTACTGGGGCAGCCGCAGCATCGATTATCTGTGGCAGGGCATCGGCGCCTACCTGGCCCGGCATCGCAAGGTGCGCTACCTGTACGGCCCGGTCTCGATCAGCGCCGCGCTGCCGCCGGCCGCGCGCGAACAGATCGTCGCCTACTACGCGCACTACTACGGCGCCGAGGAGGGCGAGGCGGTGTCGAAGCAGCCCTTCGTCTACCGCGCGGCGCCGCCGCAGTTCGACGAACTCGACGCCGGCACCGCGTTCCGGGTGCTGCGCGGCAATCTGGACGCGCTGGGCGCGACCTTGCCCATGCTCTACAAGCAGTACACCGAATTGTGCGAGCCGGGCGGGGCGCGGTTCCTCGCCTTCGGCGTGGACCCGGCCTTCAGCGACGCGGTCGACGGCCTGATCGAGGTCGATCTGGAGCGCGTGCGGCCGAAGAAGCGCGAACGCTATCTGAGCGTGGTCGACCCGGCGGCCGAAGCGGCCGCGGCGCGCCACGACGATGCTTCCGTCGCCAGCGAGAGCCGCGTATGAGCCCGTCGATCGCCCAATTGCCGCCCCGTCGTCGCGCCGTATTCCTGTCGGACGTGCATCTGGGCGCCAAGCATTGCCACGCCGCCGAACTGGCGGAATTCCTGGGCAACCTGCGCTGCGACCGTCTGTATCTCGTCGGCGATATCGTCGATCTGTGGTGGATGGCGCAGCGGCGCATGACCTGGGGCGCGGCCCAGTACCGCGTGATCGAGGCCCTGCACGCGCTGCGGCGCGCGGGCACCGAACTGATCTACGTGCCCGGCAATCACGACCGGCCGATCCGGCGCTTCTGCGGCCTGGCGTTGCCGCGCATGTCGATTCGGCGCCGCAGCATCCACGTCACCGCCGACGGCCGCCGCCTGCTGGTCACCCACGGCGACGACTACGACGGCGTGACCCACTTCGGCGGGCTGCAGGAGCAGTTCGGCGACTGGCTGTACTACCGCATCCTCACCGGCAACCAGATGCTCAACCGCGTGCGCCGCCGCTTCGGCCTGCGCTACTGGTCGCTGTCGGAATTCCTCAAGCGCCGAAGCGGCGCCGCCGAGCGCTACATCGCGCGCTTCGTGCAGGCCGGCCTGGACGACGCGCGTCGGCGCGGACTGGACGGGGTGATCTGCGGGCATATCCACCGCCCGGGTCTGTTCGAACGCGACGGCTGCGTCTACGCCAACGACGGCGACTGGGTCGAGAGCCTGACCGCGTTGGCCGAAGATCCGGACGGCAGCCTGCGGCTGCTCTCGCACAACGGCGACACCCTGGCGATGCTGCCGGCGCGCGCGCCGCGCCTGCCGGACGCGCAGCTCCCGCACGCGGCTTGAAAGTTAGTCGAAACGTTCGATTCCTGGCGTGCGATTCAGGTAGACGCCAACCAGTCGGCGTCATCTCGATTCGTCATCCCCGCGAAGGCGGGGATCCAGTGACTTCAGCGTCATGTCGAGGCGTGCCGTCGAACGCCGAACTTCGTGAGCTCGCCTCAGAACGCAGCGGCCACACTAGACCAAACCCCGCGCAGCGCGCGAAGCTGTAGCCAACGAGCTCAGCCGCAAAAACCCACCCCCGCATCCGCCAACCGCCCGCCCAAGCGTAGGGGAGGGCGGCAAGCGGCGGCGGATGCGTCGCGACTACTTGGCGGCTACGTCGCGGTCCTGCATGCCGCCCAGCGCGACCCGGTGCTCGCCGACCTGGATGGTCTGGCCGGCCATCAGGCGCTGGTAGCGTTCGTTGCCGAGCGCGCGCTTGAACTGCGCGAGCGAACGATCGTAGCTGCGGGTGTACTCGGCGAACGCGGTGCGGTTGCCGACGATCATCTGGACCTTGCGTTCGCTGAGGCCGGTTTCCTGCGACAGCGTGCCGACGACTTCATTCGCATAGACCGGTGCGGTAGCGGCCATCGCGACGACGAACAGTGCGGTTCTTGCGTTCATGACGTTCTCCGGTCGGGCCTCCTGGCCCTGTGGCTGCGACGTCGCCGCAGGCCGGTGTGGGGTGACTCCGGCACTCGTATGATTCGCGTTCGCGCGCAAGCGAACGAGTGCCGGAACGGCCCGTGACTGACGTCATGTAAGCGACGAAACCGACGAACGGCAGCAACGCGCGCGCGCTTGGCAGCATCGCATCGCGATGTCTCGTCGCCGCGCGCGCGCTGTGCCGGCATCCATGCGCGGTTGCGCGCGATTTGCGAATACCGAAAATCGCGGCCCGGCGCCGCCGCTGCAGGCGCGCGCGAGCCAGGACCGCGGCGCCCGCCATGTCGCGATGCGACGCCTGCGCCATCGCCTGCTTGCACCGCGCGAGGGCATTGGCGTGGCGCGGGATTCTGTGCCAACCTCAGCCCCGCGGGAGGGTCCCCCAGGCGAACGGCGGGACACGGGCATCGGGGAGCGATGGCCGCGGACCGCGGACAGGGGATGCCGGCAGCGACGCGTAACGCGGCACGATCGCGCCGCCGGCCACAAAACGGCTTAGCGACCAGGGACGGTGCGCGATGGTTCGGAAGGATCCGGATGTCTTGATGCCCGTGGCGCGTTGCGCGCCCCCTCTTCTGGCTATCGCGCTATTGCTGGTCGCGCCGCCGCTGCGCGCGGCGCAGGCCGCCGACGACATCCACACTCTGGACCGCGAGCGGGTCAGCGCCAGCGCCCTGCCGATCACCGTCGCGGCCGCGAGCCAGCACGTGACGGTGCTGGAGCGCGCCGATCTGGATGCGCTGCAGGGACTGAGCGCGGCCGACATCCTGTCGCGCCAGGCCGGCATCGTGATCGATCGCGGCTCGGGCAGCGGCGGCTTCGGCGCGCTGTATCTGCGCGGCGCCGATCCCAGCCACGTGGTGGTCCTGATCGATCACGTGCGCCAGAACGATCCCTTGTCTTCGCGCGGCAGCGCGGTCGATCTCAATACCTTGTCCAGCGACGACATCGAACGCATCGAGATCGTCCGCGGCAACGCCAGCGTGGTCAACGCCGAAGCGATCGCGGGATTGATCCATATCTTCACCCGCCGCGCCGCGCCCGGCGCCACCCTGGGCGCCAGTGTCGGCGGCGACGGCTTGCGCGCGGCGCAGGCGTCGTGGGCAGGCACGGCCTTGCGCGCTAGCGCGACCCAGCGCGAGGAAAACGGCGAAGGCGGCGCGCGCAACCGCGTGCGCGCCGCCAACCTCGGCTGGGACCGGGCCGTGGGCGAGCGCACCCGCCTGCACGCGGCCGCGCGCTACAGCGACAGCCGCAATCTGGCCTTCCCCGACGACAGCGGCGGCGACGCGTATGCCGCGATCCGCAGCCTGGACAGCCGCCGCAGCCGCAGCCGCCAGCTGTCCTTGCGTGGCGAATACCGGCTGCGCCACGGCGGCGCGATCGAAGCGCAACTGGCGACGCTCGCGCGCGATGGCGACGAGGATACGCCGGGCGTCGCACCGGGCCTGCGCGATCCCTTCGGCCTGCCGGCGATGCGCAGCCTCGGCGACTATCGCCGCGACGAAGCCCAATTGCACTGGCTGTTGCGGGCCGGCGACGGGCTGATGTTCACCCTGGGCACGCAGTACCAGCGCGAGCGCGGCGACCTCGACAGCCTGATCGATTTCGGCGGCTTCGAGCTGCCAGCCGGCTTCTCGTTGCGCCGCAGTACCGCCAGCGCCTTCGCCGAGGCGCGTTGGCAAGCGGGGCCTTGGACCGCGCAGGGCGGCCTGCGTTACGAGCATCCCGATCGCGGCGACGACGCCACCCATCCCATGCTGTCGTTGCAGCGCGCGCTGGGCGGCGAGCACGGCGAATGGGGCCTGTCGGTCGCGCGCTCGTCCAAGCGGCCCAGCTTCTATGCGCTCGCGCATCCGCTGGTCGGAAACCCCGCGCTCAAGCCCGAGCGCGCGCTGCATCGCGAGCTCTACTACGCGACCGCGGCCGACGCACCCTGGAGCCTGCGTCTGACGCTGTTCGACGCGCGCTATCGCGACCTGATCGATTTCGACGCCGGCCCGCCGCCGCAACTGGTGAACCGGGCGCGCATCGAAACGCGCGGCCTGGAGTGGCGCGCGGGACGGCGCTACGCCAACGACTGGCGCCTGCAATTCGAAGGCAGCTGGATGCGCGTAAAGGCCTACGACGGCGACGGCGACGAAACGCGGCTGCGCTATCGGCCGCGCGCGCAGTGGAGCGCATCCGTGGGCATGCCGCTGGGCGAGCGTCGCGAACTGTCCCTGGCGTTGCGACACCTGGGCCGACGCTACGATTCTTCGATTCCCACCGGCGAGCGCCGGCTGGACGCGACCACCACGCTGGACCTGAGCCTGCGCCAGCAATGGGGGCCGGCGCAGCTGCTGCTGGCGATCGACAACCTCGCCGACGCGCGTAGCGAGGAAACCATCGGCACCGACTCGCCCGGACGCAGACTGCGCCTGGCCCTTCGTTGGCCGCTGCAATGAACGGTAACGCGCCCGCCGTATCGGCAGGCCGTGCGGCGTGGTGGCGCCTGGGGGTGTTCGCGGTCGTGTTGCTGGCCTGCGTGCTGGTGCCGTTCGCGCTGTGGGGCGATGCCCTCGACCGCGCCGCGCCGGCCTGGCTGTCCGCGCAGGACGCGCGTCTGTGGCTGGCCGCGTTGGGCATCGCGCTGTTGGTGGCCGATGTGGTGCTGCCGGTGCCGAGCAGCGTGATCGGCATGCTGCTGTGCTGGGGACTGGGGCCGTTGTGCGGCGGGCTTGCGGTCGCGACCGGTGGCCTGCTCGCCTTCGCGCTCGGCTACGCGCTGGGCCGGGTCCTGCCCGAGGCGCGCCTGCGGCGCTGGATCGGCGCGGCCTTGTGGGATCGCGCGCGCGCGTCGGCGCGGCGCCAGGCGCTGTGGTGGATCGTCGCCGCGCGGCCGCTGCCGGTGCTGGCCGAACTCAGCGCCTTGCTGGCCGGGGTGTGGCGGGTGCCGCCGCTGGCCGCGTTCGCGCATGCGGCGCTGTCGTCCTGCGCGGTCGGTGCGCTGTACGGCGCCAGCGCCTGGCTGGGCCTGAGCGAACCGCATCCGGCCGCGATGCTGCCGACCCTACTCGCCCTCCCGGCCCTGGTGTGGCTGATCCATCGCATCCTCCTGCGCCGGCTGCTGGCCGGCGCGGGCTCCGCTGTATCCCGTGAACACGATCGAGGAGTAACGCCATGAGCAGGATCTCCGCAAGCGCAGCGTCGAGGAACAGAACAGGGGCGTCGGCACGAGGCATCGCGGTCCGGTGCGCGCTGGCGCTGATGCTGGCGGCCGGCACGGCGGCGGCGTCCGGCCCCAGGATCGAGGCCGCGAAGCCGAAGCAGACGCCGGCCGAGCGCCACATCTACTACACCGGCGGCGTCCACAACGACAAAGGCTGCGTGCCCGCCTCGCGCTGCATCCATGCGCGCAAGCCCGGCGAGCCCAGCGACCCGCTGTATCCGAAGTGGTGGACCAGCGGTTGGACCATGTACCGGGTGTTCGCCAACTACGAGCAATACCCGCCGCCCTACACCTCGCCGCCGGCGGGCCTGACGCCGGCCGACTACCAGGTGTCCTACGGCGCGACCTACTACGACTCGACCTACGTGCCCGCCGACAAGGACGGCGAGGGCGCGATGATGGAGTACTACGAAAAGCAGTGCCTGCCGATCTTCCCCTCGGCCAACAACTTCACCTGCGCCTTCGTCTCGCTGGGCAACAAGGCCTATTTCCTGCGCTACGCCGACCGTCCGCCGGGCACGCCGCAGTGCTGCAAGTTCTCGCCCAAGAACCATCCGCCGCGCCTGGACTTCATCAAGCACCTGCCTTACGACGCCCAGCGCAGCACCCATCTGGGCGGCAGCGTGCAGGCCTATGCGCGCGAAGTCGGCCCGCAGAAGATCCTGTTCGGTTACGCGTTCTGGCGCGAGCCCACCTCCGACCATCCGATGGACGCGAACGCGCCGTCCTATCGTCATCCGCAGTCGTTCTTTTTCTCGGGCTATCCCGCCGATCCGCCCAACGCGCCGATCGTGAGCCAGAACTACAGCAGCTTCCGCGCCGAGCGCCCCGATCCGGCCGCGACCTGGGACCAGGTCGCGCAGATGTGTCCGGTCGAGCCGGAGTGGTGCTGTCTGTTCGACGGCGACTGCCCGGACAAGGAGCAGGCGGGCAAGCAGAAGAAATAGCAGCCGTAGGACCGGCCGGGTTCTCGCGAACCCGAATCCCAGCAAGGACGCGGCCCGGACGCTCGGTGCCGCGATAGCCAGGAGCACACCCGATGAGTTACCTAGACGCGCCGCGCTTGCACTTCAGCGGCTGGTTCCAGGCCGACGTCTCGACCATCAACAACGACGTCCGCACGTTCCAGAACGACTCCTTCGTCCCCGAGTATCAGCAGTACAACCAGAACGGCAGTTGGAACCCCGAAGGCACCGGCATCTTCCGCTTCCTGGATTGCGCGGTGACCGGCGGCGCGCTCGCCGGCAAGGCCCTGCGCGGCGCCGGCGACGATCCCGCGATCGGCATGCTGCTGGAGAACGCCGACCAGCGCGCGCCCAGCAAGCTGGTCGATCTGGACCCGCAGCAGCAGATGGTGTCGCAGATCTGGGGCATGCAGCTGCGCCTGCTGGACGCGGCGCGCAAGGCGGTGCTGCAGGGCGAGTTCAAGCCGGTCGGGTTCTGCAACCTGTGGCAACGCCAGAAGAGCGGCGTGCCCATGGATCAGAAGCTGGCGGCGAACTACCAGTCGGTGCTGGAGGACATCGCCTGGGACGCGGCCCTGGATTCGCCGCTGCTGCGCGCATTGCGCGAGGCCACCGAGGACGGTCTGCTGTCGATCGCGTTCAACGTCTACGGCTACGGTCGCGACGCCACCATCCCGCGCTACACCATGGGCCACGTGGTCGGCAGCATCGGCCCCTATCTGCGCGGCGAGCCCAAGCATTTCGTGCGCGGCCGCCAGATGATCGCGATGCCGTCGGGGCAGTCGCCGCTGGCGCCCAAGAACGGCGTCTACGATGCCCAGGGCCAGGTCGCGGCCGACTCGAGCGCGTTGACCCTGGACCTGGGCAACACCCTGCCGATCAAGAGCGCCGACAGCGGCTTCGAAGATCTCGGCCCGCTGGTGATCGGCGTATTGAGCTTCAATCCGCCGGCTGAGCTGGTCGCGGACATTCCGGCCAACTCGGTCGCGCTGATCGGCGAAGTGCCGTACCAAACGCCGGACTGGTACGCGCAGACCGCGGGCGTGATCGATTTCGACCTCAGCGCGAACCCGCGCGCGCAGAGCTTCCTGCCGGCCTGCCCCTTGCTGTTGCTGTCGCCGCAGCCCTCGGGCTTCTACAAGGTGCTAATGCAGGAGTCGCTCGACGGCCAGTACCTGCGTGCCGACGACTTCGTGTTCCGCCTCGATCCGGGCGAGCGCGACCGTCTGGAGTTCTACGCCACCCGCTACGGCCAGCCGCTGGCCGGGGCCGGGATCGCGCTCAGCGCCACCGAGGGTTTCATGGGCGGTTCCGGCGGCGGCGACACGATGACGCCGCCGACGCGGCCGCATGCGGCGATTCCCGACATCGGCACGCCCACAGACGCCATCGCCTACGCCGCGACCGCGACCACCGATGCGGCCGGTCGCGCCCAGGTCGAATTGCGCGTGTCCGACGCCGGGCCGGGCCGGCCGCGCGGCTACATCGCCGGCCAGCTCTACGGCATCGGCTACCTGCTCGCCGCCCAGCCCTCGGGCTATGTCGCCAATCCGCTCAACTATATAAGCGTGCTGGTCTACAGCAAGACCGAGCCGCCGGCGGCGCCAACCTGGTACGACGACATCCAGCCCTTGTTTACCCAGTACGGCAACCTCTATCCGATCATGAGCCGCTACGTGGTCGATCTGCGCAGCTACGACTCGGTGATCACGCGCTTGAAGGCGCTGCGTCTGGCATTCTCGCTCCCGCGCCGCGATCCCAACCACATGCCGGTCACGCGCGACCTCAGCGCCGGCGATCGCGCCACCATCCTGCGCTGGCTGGACACGCCCGCGCCCGACGGCTTGCCCTTGCTCGGCAAACCGCCGCTGGCGCCCACCGTCGCCGAGACGCCCGTCGCCGCCGCCGCCGTCGCGCAGGAACCCGCGCCGGTCGATCTGGCGCCGCTGCAAAGCGCGGGCAAGTCCGCGTTCGTCCTGCAGTACCTGGCGCGCCGCAAGGCGGGGCAGGGCCAAGAACCGGGAGACACGCCATGATCCGCCTGCGTCCGGAAATCCTCAGCGGCATCCGCGCCGCCGAGACCGCGGTCGATCTGCATAAATACCTGCAGAACGCGGTCGAGCTGGAACACAGCACCATCCCGCCCTACCTGACCGCGATGCTGTCGCTGCGGCCAGGCAGCAACCGCCGCATCGCCGCGATGATCCGCAGCATCATCGTGCAGGAGATGCTGCACATGAGCATCGCCGCCAACATCCTGATCGCGATCGGCGGCAGCCCGCGGATCAACACCCGCGACTTCGTGCCCAAGTACCCGGGCCCGCTGCCGATGGACATCGGCGACGGATTGCGGGTCGGCATCGAGGCGTTCTCGATGGGCCTGGTCAAGCACGTGTTCATGGCCATCGAGCAGCCCGAGGAGGAGATCCCGATCCGCCAGCGCATGCTGCAGGCCGGCACCGAACCCGAATACGCGACCATCGGCGAGTTCTACGACGCCATCCAGCAGCGCATCCGCGAGCTGGGCCAGGACATCTTCGTGCACACCAGCGCGCCCCCGCAGGTGGTGAACAGCGCCTGGTTCCCGCCCGACAAGCTGTTTCCGATCGAAGGCCCGGAGTCGGCCTGCCACGCCATCGAGATCATCAAGCTGGAAGGCGAGGGCAGCTCGGTCACGCCGTTCCAGTCGCCGGGCGATCCCGCGCATTTCTATATGTTCGGATCGATCGTGGCCGGACGCGAACTGATCACCACGCCCGAGGGCTACGCCTACGCCGGCGTGCCGATCGAGTTCGACCCGTCGGCGATCTGGCCGCTGAAGCCGAACTGCAAGATCGCCGACTTCGCGCCCGGCACCCAGGCGCGCAGCCGCATCGAGCAATTCGCCTATAACTACAGCGCCTTGCTCAACGCCCTGCATCAGGCCTTCAACGGCACGCCGCAGGCCTTGGATCGCGCGATCGGCCTGATGTACGACCTGCGCGTGCTGGCGGTGGCGATGATGCAGACCGATATCGGCGACGGCACGGGCCGCACCGTAGGCCCCAGCTACGAGTACATCGAAACCCAGGGGGGTATGGGATGAGCGACAGCGACGCGTCCGTGAACCGGCATCCGGTGGCGATGTTCGAGATCATCGCCCGGGACCAGGCGGCGATGCAGCGCTTCTACAGCCAAGTGTTCGGCTGGCGCTATGAGAACGGCGATGCTGGCTTCGCTTACGTGCATTTCCCGGTGCGCATGCAACCGCTGCTGGGCGGTATCGGCCAGGCCGACCCGAACACGCCCGGCTTCGAACCGGGGCACAACTTCTATCTGTTGGTCGACGATCTGCAGGCCACCATCGACGCGGCGATCGCGGCCGGCGGGCGTCAGTACATGGCACCCGCCGACGCCGACGGCTACAGCTTCGCGATGATCCAGGACCCCGAGGGCAATCCGGTCGGTTTGATCCGGCCGTTCCAGCGCTAGCGCGATGCGGGTCGGCCGCAGCGCGCGCCGGCCCGCCGCTGAACCGACGCGTACGACGCGGCGCTGCCGCCCGCGTGGCGGCAACGCCGTGCGCGCTAGCATGCGGGCATGGATTCCCTGACTCAGATCGTGCTCGGCGCCGCGCTCAGCGCCGCCATCGCCCCGGCCGGCCATCGTCGCGCCGCCCTGTTGGCCGGCGCCGCCCTCGGTACCTTGCCGGACCTGGACGTGATACCGGTGAACCTGCTCACCGACGATCCGGTCGCGCGCATGACCTGGCACCGCAGCCTCAGCCATTCGCTGTTGGTGCTGCCGTTCGTGGCCTGGGCGGTGTGGGCCTGGTTCCGCCGCCGCGGCGGCCGCGTGGCGCAATCGCCGCGGCGTTGGTTCTGGGCGATGCAGGCGGCCTTGCTCACGCATCCCATCCTGGACGCGTTCACCGTTTACGGCACGCAGTTGCTGTGGCCGCTGACGGTGCGACCGGTCATGTGGTCCAGCATCTTCATCATCGATCCGCTCTACACCGTGTGGCTGCTGGCCGCCTGCATCTGGGCCTGGTTCGCGCGCGCGAAGGCCAGCGCGCAGCGGGCGTTGCTGTTGGGCCTGGCCTTGAGCACGCTGTACCTGGGCGGTTCGCTATGGGCCAAGCAGCGCGCCGAGCGCGCCGCGCAACCGGCGTTGCTGGCGATGGGCCTGGCCGATGCGCCACGCTTCTCGGTGCCGATGCCGTTCAACATCCTGCTATGGCGGGTGGTGGCGATGACGCCGCAAGGCTATGTCGAGGGCGAACGTTCGCTCTACGCGGATCGCGGTCCCATGCGTTTTCAGGCCTACCGCTCCGACGTGGACGCCTATCGTCAGGTCGCGGCATACCCGGCCGTCGCGCGTCTGGCCTGGTTCAACCACGGCTTCATGAAGGCCGAGCAACGCGACGGCCAGTTGGTGCTCAGCGATCTGCGCATGGGGCTGGAGCCGGACTACAACTTCCGCTTCGTGGTCGCCCGGCGCGGCGCCGACGGTTGGAGCGAGGTACCTGCGCAGCAGCTGCAATGGCCGTGGCAGGCCGCCGATCGCTTGCCGGCGATGTGGACGCGCATCTGGAACGAGCCGGCGGCGGCCGTCGGCACAGCCGACGCAGGCGCGCCCTCCGCGCAATGAAGGCACACGTTGTGTGCCATTGATGTTGAGAGCGAATGCGCTTTGCGTGCGGGCGTTTTCGTGCGCGTACGTCGCAGTTGCTAGCGCCGATTCGCTGTGCTGATATGCGACCGCGACTGGGGGTCGCAGGACGCATGCGTCCTTCATGCACAGGGGAACAATATGCCGATTTTCCTACGCCGACTCGGCTTGGCGACTGGCGTCTTCATGACGCTGGCCAGCGTCGGTTGCGCCACGATCACGCGCGGCACGACGCAAGCGCTCACCATCGACAGCACGCCGATCGGCGCGACGGTCTCGCTATCCAATGGCGAGCGCTGCGAAACGCCGTGTACCTTGACCTTGAAGCGCAAGTATCCGCTCGCCGTGGAACTGTGCAAAAGCGGATTCCGTCCGGTGCTGACTCAAGTGCACAGCCAGATCGCGGGTTCGGGCGCGGCCGGCATGGCCGGTAACGTGCTTGTCGGAGGGCTGATCGGCGTGGGCGTGGACGCCGCCAGCGGCGCCACCAAGGACCTGCGTCCGAACCCGCTCGCGGTGACGCTGGTCGAGGAAACGCCCGGTTGCGCCGCGCCGAGTTTTCCAGCGGTGCCGGAGGGCGGTCAGACCCCGGAGGAATACGCCCAGAGCAAGAGCAAGAGCAAGGCGAAGAAGAAGAAGCGCTGACGCCCTGGCGACAGGGTTCATGGCGGCTCGAGCGACATGCGCCGAGCCGCCGCGAAGCCCGCGATCAGGCCGCCGCGGACAGTTGCGGCGCCACGCCGGCGATCAGCGCGTCGAAGTAGTCGCGGGTCAGGCGCAGCTGCGCGTCCGCGCTCTCGGCGCGATTGACCACGGCGCGGAACGCGGCGTTCTCGGGCCGGTCCTTGGCGTACCAGCCCAGGTGCTTGCGCGCGATGCGCACGCCCGAGACTTCGCCGTAGAACGCGTGCAAGTGTTCGAGGTGGCCGAGCAGCCAGTCGCGGATCTCGCGCAGCGACGGCTCCGCCAGCAGTTCGCCGTGGGCCAGGTAATGCGCGATCTCGCGGAAGATCCACGGCCGCCCCTGCGCCGCGCGGCCGACCATCACCGCGTCGCAACCGGTGCGTGCCAGCACCATCGCGGCCTTGTGCGGCGTATCGATATCGCCGTTGGCCAGCACCGGGATGCGCAGTTCCGCCTTGACCGCGGCGATGGTGTCGTACTCGGCGCTGCCGGTGTACTGCTGATCGCGGGTACGGCCGTGCACCGCCAGGGCCTGGATGCCCGCGGCCTGCGCGATGCGCGCGATGTTCAAGGCGTTGCGCTGATCGTGATCCCAGCCGGTGCGGATCTTGAGCGTGACCGGCACATCCACCGCCCGCACCACCGCATCCAGGATTCGGCCGACCAAGGCCTCGTCGCGCATCAGCGCCGAACCGGCCCAGGCGTTGCAGACCTTCTTGGCCGGGCAGCCCATGTTGATGTCGACGATCTGGGCGCCGTGGTCGACGTTGTGGCGCGCCGCCTCGGCCATGATCTCGGGCACGGTGCCGGCGATCTGCACGCTGATCGGCGCCGGTTCGCCGCTGTGGTCCATGCGGTGACGCGACTTGGCCGTGTTCCAGAAGCGCGCGTCGCTGGTGGTCATCTCCGACACGCACAGACCGGCCCCCAGACGCTTGCACAGCACCCGGAACGGCTTGTCGGTGACGCCGGCCATCGGTGCCAGCACCACGCGGGGATCGATGTCGTGGGGACCGATGCGCATGCGCCCATTGTAGCGGGCGCCGGGCGGCCCGCTTCGCGTGCGCTCAGGGGCCCGGCCGGCCTGAGCCGACCGGGCAGGGAACTCAGTCGGTCTGATCGTCGACCGTGGCACCCGGCGCGTTCAGCGTCACAGAGGCGATGCCGTTCTCGCGGCCGCTTTCGTCGGCGTACATCTGGCTGGTGCCGATCACCTGGCCGTTGGTGGCGGTCAGGTTGAAATAGAGCTTGGCGTTGCTGGCGGTCTTGCGGTCGTAGCGCTTGGGATCCTGGCTGTTCTTGCGCACCGACTCGATGCCGGCGGTGCAGGACGCCTTGGCCGCATAGCCTTCGCTGGTCAGGATCACCTGGCCGTTGCCGGCCTTGAGCACGAACTGGAACTCGCCGTTGGAGCGTTTGCTGATCTCGAACTTGCCGGCCATCGTGTTTCCTCCTTGGAAGGGTTAGGACCCTAGTCAAGCACACTAGACCAGGCTTTGTTACCGGTCCATCGGGAGCCGGCCGCCAGGGCCACTCAGCGCCGGGCGGTGCGACGGCGCCAGAACAGGAAGCCGGTGACCAGCAGGAAGCTCGGCACCAGGCCGGTGAAGGCGACCAGCGCCTGCCAGACCCGGCCGCCGACGAAGCCGCCGTGCAAGGGATACAGGGCTTCGCTGACGCGCGCGCCGCGGTCCTGGGCGGTGGCGTCGTGCACGCCGAGCACGGCCACGCGGTAGGGGTCCAGCCAGACCACGCTGCGGCCGACGGGGTGCCATTCGCCGGCCGCGCGCATGCGGATCGAGACCAGGCCGCTGTCGGCTTTGGGCAGGCCGATGCGGCGCAGTTCGGCGCCGGCCAGGCGGCCGTCGGCCGCACGCAGCACCGCCGGCCAATCGATCGCGCGTGCGCTGGCGGCCAGCTTGGGCGGCTTGCGCGCGTCTTCGTCGTCGCCGAACGCGAAGCGCAGGCCGCTGCGGGTGGCGCCGTCGTAGACCATGCCGACCCCGGTCAGCACCGCCAACAAGGTCAGCGGCAGCCACAGCACGCCGGCGCCGCGGTGCCAGCTGAACCAGCGTCGGGTCGGCGGGCCGCGGTACCAGCGCAAGCTCGCGCCGAGCGCGGACCAGCGCGGCCACCACAGGTACAGACCGCTCAACAGCAGAAACAGCGCGATCAGGCCGACCACGCCCAGCACTTGTTCGCCGGCTTTGCCGCTCAGCAGATGGGTATGCCAGTCGCGCAGCCACAGCACCCAGTCGTTGCCCTTGTTGCGCACCAACAGCAGCTCGCCGTTGGCGCCGTCGAAGTAGCGGCGCTCGCCGTCGGGGAAATAGCCCTGCCATACCGGCAACTGCGCGCTCGGCAGGTCCAGCGAGCTCAGGCCCTGCGCCCGCCAGTCGGCGACGATGCGCGCGAGCGCGGCTTCGCGCTGCGCGGGCGACGGCGGCGCGTGTTCGATCAGTTGCGGATGCGACCACGCCAGCAGCTCGCGCTGGAACGCCAGCACGGTGCCCGACAGCGCGACCAGCGCGAACACCAGGCCTGCGCCGAGGCCCAGCCACAGATGCAGCCACTTCAGCGTCGCCCGCAGGCGGCGCTTGATCGGATGGGATGCCTGGCGCGACGTCATGCTGGGCTCGAATGGTGTGGGCTTGCGCTTAGAAACGGTGCGACCAGCTCGCGCTGAACACGCGCCCGCGACCGGCGACATAGGTGTCGGCGCGCGGCGTGCTCTGCGAGTAGTAGGTGATGTACTGATCGTCGAACAGATTCTCGATGCCCAGGCTCAGGCTGCCCAGCGGCAGGGCGAAACGCGCCTGCAGATCGACGGTGGTGGTGCCGTCGGCGCTGGCGACTTGCGTACCGCGCAGGTCGAAGTCGCGGTCCAGCGAGCGGCTGCCCTGCAGGCGGGTGGACATCGTCGGCGTCCAGCGCTGGTCCCAGAACGCGGTCACGCGGTCGGGGCTGATGTTGATGCCGGGCAGGTCGCTGTCGACGCGGTCGTCGCCGTTGCTGTCGTAGCGGCCCTTGGCGCCGGCGTAGCCCAGGCCGACGCGGCCGGCCTCGGAGAACTGAAACGCGACGTTGCCTTCGATGCCGCGGATTTCGGTGCGCTCGCGCACCACGTTGTAGCTCTGGGTGGCGGTGTCGAAGGCCAGGCGCGAGCCCAGATCGGAATCCGACCAGTACGCGGCCAAATGCGCCAGCCAGCGGCCGTTGTCGAAATCGACGCCGATCTCGCGGTTGTCCGACACCACCGGCGACAGATCCACCAGCTTGTCGACGCGCTGGTTCGGCGCGGTGATGCCGCGCAGCACGCGGCCGATGTCGGCGACGGTGTAGCCCTCGGCGTAGGAGGCGTAGAACTTCAGCGAATCGGTGGCCTCGAACACCACGCCGAAGTTCGGCAGGGTTTCGCTGGTCTTGGGCGTGCCGCCCGCGACGAAGCGGCTGCCGCCGGCGTTGGCGGGAATGGTGGTGAAGTCGTCGACCTTGAGCTTGCCGCGCTCGTAGCGCAGGCCGCCGGTCAGCATGATCTTGTCGGTGAGCCACCACTCGGCCTGCACGAACGGCGACCAGGATTCGTACTGGGTTTCCGGCACCCAGTTCATGCGCGCCACCACCAGCTCCTGATAGGTGGTGTCGCGTCCCCAGTCCAGGCCCAGGGTCACGCGCAGGCGCTGGTCGAACAGGTTGTCGCGCGACCAGCTGAACTTGCCGCCGAGCTTCTCGGACACGTTCTGCGACTGGTCCCACCAGTTGAGGTCGCGGCCGTCGCGCCAGAAGTCGCCCCAGTCGGACGCGCCGTACAGGCCGTTGAAGTCCACCCAGTACACCTGCGCCTGGAAATAGCCGCCGGCCAGCGACTTGTCGCTGTAGTCCAGCGCCACCGAGGTCGAGCGGTTGCGCGCGCCTTCGCCCTCGCGGCTGCCGCGCGCCGAGGTCGCGAGCTGGCCGGTGGCGAGGTTGCCGTTGACGGTGATGTAGTCGTTGTTGCCCTGCAGCTCGTAACGGCTGGCGGTGAGCTGCAGGCGGCGCTCGTCGTCGAGTTCCCAGCCCAGCTTGGCGAACAGGTTGTGGCTGCGCGCGTCCATCAGGTCGCCCTGGATGTCGTTGACCGCGATCGCGTCGCCGTTGCCGTCGTAGTACAGGCCCTCGCTGGCGTAGGACAGGCCGCCGACGAAATCGAAGGCGCCGCTGCGGGTGCCGAACAGATAGGAGGCGCGATAGCCGGTGCTGTCGCTGCGGTTCGGCAGCGCGGTGCTGGCGCCGATGCTCACGTCCTGGAAGGTCTCGCCGTCCTGACGCGGGGCGCGCTTGGTGATGATGTTGATGATGCCGCCCGAGGCGCCCAGGCCCTGCAGCGCGTTGGCGCCATGGATGACCTCGATGCGTTCGATCATGGCCGGATCGACGGTGTGGCCGTCGCGTCCGCCTTCGCGCAGCGGCGTGGACTGCGGCACGCCGTCCACCAGGTACAGCGGCTTGCGCCCGCGCAGGGTCTCGCCGCCGTTGGTGAGCTTCTGGCGCGAGGGCGAGAACGAGGGGATCAGGTTGGCCAGCACCTGCGAGATGTCCTGGGTGACCGCGAGTTGCTGACGCAACTGCTCCTGGTCGATCACGGTGATCGTGTTCGGCAGCGCGGCCTCGGAATTCGGCATGCGGCTGGTGCTGGCCGAGACGGTGACGCGGTCGAGGTCGGTGGCCGCGTCGGCGGCGTGGGCGACGGGCGCGGCGAGGGCGGCCAACAGGGCGCTGGCGAGCAGGTGACGAGGGGGCATTACTGGATCCGGGAACTGCAGGGGACCGCCATGATAATGCGAGTTATTCGCATTTGACAGCCGGAGGTGGGATCGGCTGGCAGCCCGGAGTTGGCGAAGGCAGGCTTCGCGCCACGCGATGACGCTGTCGAGGGCCGCGATGGCGGCCTCGATCGCCCCTGAGAAGGCGGAGGGTGGTTGCGAAGCCCAGGACGGGCCCAGGCCCGTCGTTTACGCGCCGAAGCGTGCGCGCAGCTCGCTGTCGCGGGGCATGGCCGAGGCCGCGCCCGCGCGCTCGGTGGACAGGCCGGCGTAGCGGGTGGCGTAGGCCACGTGGTCGGCGAAGGCGGCGTCGGTGTTACGCGCCAGCGCGGCGGCCAGGGCGCCGTTGAAGGCGTCGCCGGCGCCGGTGGTGTCGACCGCGCGCACCGGCGCGGCCGCGACCCGGTAGTAGGCCTGCGCGTCGCCGTGCAGGCGGCCGTCGGCATGCGAGACGAAGCAGCCGGCCGAGCCCAGGGTCACCACCACGCTGCCGTGCGGCAGCAGGCGCCGGCAGTCGGCGTGCAGTTCGTCGTCGGCCAGGGCGGCCAGGCGCTCGGGATCGACCACGGCGCCGGTGTGGCGCTTGAGCTGGGCGCAGAACTCGGTTTCGTTGGGCGTGATCACGTCGGCCAGCGCCCACAGCTCCGGCGTGGCCACCGCGTCGGCCGGGGCCGGATTGAGCAGGGCCAGCGCGCCGACGCCGCGCGCATGCGCGAACGCGGCCGCGACCGAGGCCGGCGGCGATTCCAGCTGCCCCAGCACCACGCGTGCCTGGGCGATGGCTTCGCGTTGCAGATCCACGAACACGGTCGACAGTTCGGCGTTGGCGCCGGGACCGATCACGATGGAATTGCGGCCGTCGCGATCGACGTAGATGCCGGCGGTGCCGGTCGGCGCGTCGCTGCGCAGGTCGCGCAGGTCGATGCCGTCGGCGGTAGCCAGCGCGCGTGCGAGCTGGCCGCCCGCGTCCTCGCCCAGCGCGCACACGAAGCTGGTGCTGGCGCCGGCGCGCGCCGAGGCGGTGGCCTGGTTGAAACCCTTGCCGCCTGGGCCGGTGTGGTACTGCCCGGCCAGGGTCTCGCCGGGTCGCGGCAGCGCCGCGACCGACCAGACGTGATCGACGTTGAAGGAACCGACGACGACGACCTTGCTCATGGTTCAGGACGAGAAGTGGGTGAGCACGCCGGCGATGGTCGCGGTCATGAAGGTCGCGATCGAACCGCCGAGCACCGCGCGCAGGCCGAAGCGGGCCAGGTCGGCGCGACGCTCGGGGGCCAGGCCGCCGATGCCGCCGATCTGGATCGCGATCGAGCTGAAGTTGGCGAAACCGCACAGGGCGTAGGTCGCGATCAGGCGGCCTTCATCGGTAAGCGACACGCCGGCGGTCTTGCCGTTGACGATGTCGGCCAGCTGCAGATAGGCGACGAACTCGTTGATGACGACCTTCTGGCCGATCAGCGAGCCGACCGTGGTCGCGTCCTGCCAGGGCACGCCGATCACCCAGGCCAGCGGCGCCAGCAGGTTGCCCAGCAGCGATTGCAGCGACAGTTCCGGGCGCGTGCCGAACAGCGAGAACCAACCGTCCTGCAGGCTGGGCGCGAGCCAGTAGGTGAACTGGCTATGGGCGGTGTCGTACCCACTGGGGATCATCAGATGCGAGGCCCAGACGCCGCCGATCAGGCCGTTGACCAGCGCGATCAGGGCGATGAAGGCCAGCAGCATCGCGCCGATGTTCAGCGCCAGGCGCAAACCGTCGCCGGCGCCGGCCGCGGCGGCGTCGATGATGTTGCTGGAGGTTTTCTCCACTTCCATCTTGACCGTGCCGCGCGTCAGCGGTTCGCCGACCTCGGGGATCAGGATCTTGGCGACCACCAGGGTTGCCGGCGCGGCCATGATCGAGGCCGCGAGCAGGTGCTTGGCGTAGAAGGCCTGCTGCTCCGGGTCGCCGCCGCCGAGCATGCCGACGTAGGCCGCGAGCACGCCGCCGGCGATGTGGGCCATGCCGCCGATCATCATCGTGATCAGCTCGGACTCGGTCATCTTCGGAATGTAGGGGCGCACGGTCAGCGGCGCCTCGGTCTGGCCGATGAACACGCTGGCGCAGACGCTGGTGGTCTCGGCGCCGGACACGCGCATGACCTTGGTGATCGCCCAGGCCATGCCGCGCACGATCGCCTGCATCACGTTCAAGTGGTACAGCACGCCCATCAGGGCGGCGAAGAAGATGATGGTCGGCAGCACCTGGAAGGCGAAGATGAAGCCGTAGGTGTTGATGTCCATCAGGCCGCCGAAGATGAACTTCGAGCCCTCGCCGACGAAACTCAGCACCGTCACGAAGCCATGGCCGATCCCATCGAACACATCCTTGCCGCCCGGCACCAGCAGCACCAGCGACGCGAACGCGATCTGCAGCGACACGCCGGTCGCTACCAGCTTCCAGTCGACCCGGCGCTTGTTGTTGGAGAACAGCCACGCGATGCCGACCAGCACCGCCAAACCAAACAGGCCGAATAACACCCGGACGATCGAATCCACTCAGTTCTCCCCGAGCCGTCCGGGACCCCGGCGGCGAAATTATCGTTATTGGACCACGCCGAGCGCGGCCGCCGGCCTTTTTCGCGGCCGGAGGCGCAGCCTAGTCCACGGGTCCGCGTCGCGGCAAGCCGCGAGCCCGGTTCAGGTGTCGCGCGCGACCACGCGGTTGCGGCCCTGCTGCTTGGCCTGCTGCAGGCGGCGGTCGGCGCGGCGCAGCAGGCGCGACAGGTCCGAGCCCTCCTGCGGGTAGCCGGCCAGGCCGGCACTGAAGGTCAGGTACAGCGGCTCGGCGCCGCGGCTGGGCTCGAACGGGCGCTCGGCCAGGACCTGGCGGATCGCGTCGACCTGCTCCCAGGCCGTGCCCAGGGGCTTGCGCAGCAGCAGCACGAATTCCTCGCCGCCCAGCCGGACCAGCCATTCGGTCGAGCCGGACTGCTCGCGCAGCACCGAAACCACGTGGCGCAGGGCGCGGTCGCCGGCATGGTGGCCGTTGTCGTCGTTGATGCGCTTGAAGTGGTCCAGGTCGATCAGGGCCAGGGTCAGGCTGCCGCCGTCGTGGCGCACGGCGTCGAACAGGCGCTGGATGCGGTGCACCAGCCAGGTCCGGTTGGGCAGCCGGGTCAGGCCGTCGGTGCCGGACATCTCGATCAGGCGCTGCATGCGGTACACGACCATGGCCGTGATCAGGGCCGCCATCATCAGCAGCACCACGCGCTGGCCCTGGCCGCCGGGGGTGACCGCGCCGTAATCGCTGGAAATCAGCTGCTCCGGCGAGGACGCCAGGCCGAATACCGCCAGCACCAGCGCGGTGTATTGCACGATCGCCAGGCCGCCCGCGAACAGGGTCACGCGACCGTCGCTGCGCAGCGCGGTGAGCACGATCGACAGCAGGTAGCCGCACCACACGATCAGACTGTTGAGGCCGGCCGGCAGGTGCTGCAGGGCCAGTGCGATCAGCACCAGGGTGGTGGCGGTGACGTCGAAGGCGGCGGTCGCGAACGGCAGCCAGCGGTAGCGTCGCGGCCGCCGCGCCAGCGCCAGCCACAGCTGCGCGAACACATTGACGAAGATCGCCCCGCCCAGGCCGATCAGGGTTTCCTGGATGGTGCCGCCGCCGATCGCGTTGAGCGGCGGCAGTATCAGCAGCATCGCCGCGAGTACGGCGCGCAGGCGCGCGACCAGCAGTTCGCCGCCGGCGCCGATCTCGAGCATGATCTCGTCGGGTCGCGACAACAGCGATACCGCGATGTCGCGCAGGCGTTCGCCCGTGGCGTGCATGGTGTCTCCCCGTTGAGCCCGCCGAGCATAGCGCGCGTGCGGCGGCGAGGGCAGGGCGCCCGCCGCCGCGTCGCGGCCCTGCCGGATCCGGGCCGCGCGGGCCCGAATCAGATCCCGCGCACCGCCACCCACAGCGCCAGCGCCGCGAACACCACCGCCGCGACCGTGCGCGCGGCCTTCAGCGGCAGGCGGTCGGCGAAGCGGCTGCCCAGCAGCACCACCGGCACGTTGGCCAGCAGCATGCCCACCGTGGTGCCGGCCACGACTTCCCACAGCGGCGAATAGCGCGCGGCCAGCAGCACGGTCGCAACCTGGGTCTTGTCGCCGATCTCGGCGACGAAGAAGGCGATGGTGGTGGCGATGAAGGCGCCGCGCGCGGGCAGGCGCTCGCCTTCGCCGTCCAGCTTGTCCGGCTTCAGCGTCCACAACGCCACCGCCAGAAAGCTGCCGGCGACGATCCAGCGCAGCGTCGAGGGTTGCAGCCACTGTGCGACCAGGGCGCCCAGCCAGGCCGCCAGGGCATGGTTGAGCAGGGTCGCGACCAGGATGCCGGCGACGATGGGCCAGGGGCGGCGGAAGCGAGCGGCCAGCAGCAGGGCCAGCAATTGGGTCTTGTCGCCGATTTCGGCGAGCGCGACCGTGCCGGTCGACAGGGCGGCGGTGGCCAGCGGGAAGGTATCCATGGGAACTCCGGGGCCGGGCTTCGCGCGGAGGCGAAGGCAAACGTCGCACGGCCCGACCCGGCTCTCGCCTGAGTAATCGCGCAACGCCTGCCTTCGGTCTTGCCCGTGGTCGCTGGCGTGGACGCGAAGTCTCACGCTGGCTGCCGCTCCTGCGCCATGGCCGGTGGGCCAAGTGTGTTGACGCAGGTCCCCGCATGCCGGATCGGCGGCGGGTGGGCTACTCCCCGGAGGAGGAAGTGCGGGCATTGTAGCTGGTTGTGAGGGCCGTGGCTTAACGATGGAAGGCAGGAACGAGCGGAAAGCAGTAACTAGAAGAGCAGTAACTAGTAGCCAGTAGGAGTCGCTTTTACTCGTTACTGGTTACTGCTCTTCTAGTTACTGCCCTAACGCCCGCCCGGTTAGCATGCGTACCTGAACGAACGTCATCGGAGCACGTCATGCACTACCGCCGCCTGGGTTCCTCCGGTCTGCAACTGTCGGCGCTGTCCTTCGGCGCCTGGGTCACCTTCGGCACCCAGATCGGGCGCGGCCCGGCGCGCGAGTTGATCGCCACCGCCTGGGACCACGGCGTCAATTTCTTCGACAACGCCGAGGGCTACGCCAACGGCGAGGCCGAGCGGGTGATGGGCGACGTGATCGCCGACCTGCGCCTGCCGCGCGACGGCTATTGCGTATCCAGCAAGGTCATGTTCGGCTCCGCCGCGGATCCGCTGCCGACCCAGAAGGGCCTGTCGCGCAAGCACGTCACCGAGGCCTGCCACGGCGCGCTGCGGCGCCTGCGCGTCGATCATCTGGACCTGTACTACTGCCATCGCCCCGATCCGGACGTGCCGATCGAGGAAACCGTGTGGGCGATGGACGCGCTGATCCGCCAGGGCAAGGTGCTGTATTGGGGCACCTCGGAATGGTCGGCCGCGCAGATCCGCGAGGCCCACAAGATCGCGCGCCAGCAGCATCTGCATGCGCCGACCATGGAGCAGCCGCAGTACAACCTGTTCCATCGCGAGCGCGTCGAGCTGGAATACGCCTCGCTGTACGCCGAGCTCGGCCTGGGCACCACGATCTGGTCGCCGCTGGCCTCGGGCCTGCTGACCGGCAAGTACAACGACGGCGTGCCCGAGGATTCGCGCCTCAACCACGAGGACTACCGCTGGCTGCAGCGCAGCGTGCTCAGTCCCGAACAGCGCCGGATCGAGCGCGCGCGCGCCTACACCGCGGTCGCGCGCGAGCTGGGCGCCGAGCCGGCGCCGCTGGCGATCGCCTGGTGCCTGCGCAATCCGCACGTGTCCAGCGTGATCCTGGGCGCGACCCGTCCCGAGCAACTGCTGCAGAACCTGCAAGCCCTGGAACTGGTCGACCGCTATTCCGAGCCGGATTGGGACCGGGTCGAGAAAGCCACCGCCTGAGCCTCCGTCGAGGCCGATCCGGCACCCTGGCGACGGGGTGCCGCCCGCTTGCGCCCGACCAGCGGTGCAAACGGGTGTTGACTGGCAAATGAGAATCATTATCATCAAACTCGAATCCCGATCGAGTCACCTGCCATGTCCCTGCGCCAGCCGGTGTTGCAGCTCAAACCTCGTACTGATCGCTCCCTTCCCCCGGTCGTCGCCGCCGCCGTAGCCGCCCCCGCGGTGTCGGCGGCCAACGCGATGCTGGTCGAAAGCGGCGCGCTCCTGCGCGGCGCGCGCGAAGTCCTGATCCGCCACGGCGGCGAGGTCTATCGCCTGCGTCATACCCGCAACGACAAGCTGATCCTCACCAAGTAAGAGCCGCCCGCGGTAGCCGTGCGGCATGGCCGCGCCGCGTTCCCAAGGACGGGAGGCGGTGCGGCCATGCCATGCCGGTTGCGCCTCGGCCATGCGCCGCGCTCATCGGATTCCGCGCCAAGGACGGCGCAGCCAATGCTCTCTCCAGGTCGCCAGCAACGCCCGCACGGCATGCCAGCCAGCCTCCGAAACCACCTTTCGAGTCTGACTCCATGCATCGCCTCCACCGCATCGCCGGCCCGCGCCGTTCCATCCGCACTCCCTACGTCCCCAGCGCCCTCGCGTTGGCCCTGATGCTGGCCCTGCCGGCCACCGCGCCGGCTGCGCCCGCCGAGGCGGACGCCGAATCGCCCGACGGTTCCGGTGCCGGCGCGCGCGAGCTCGAACGCATCGTGGTCACCGCCACCCGCACCGAGCGCGAGGCGCAGGACGTGCCGGCGGTGGTCACCGCGATCGACCGCGAGCGCATGGACGAGGAGATCGTGCGCGATCTCAAGGACCTGTTCCGCTACGAGCCCGGCATCGGCGTGAGCAACGTGGTCGGCCGCTTCGGCATCGGCGATATCCGCATCCGCGGCCTCGGCGGCAACCGCGTGCGCGTGGAGACCGACGGCATCTCGGTGTCCGACAGCTTCAACATCGGCAGCTTCTCCAACGCCAATCGCAACTTCGTCGACCTCGATACCCTCAAGCGGGTCGAGATCGTGCGCGGCCCGAGCAGCGCGCTGTACGGCTCCGACGCGCTGGGCGGGGTGGTGTCCTTCGTCACCAAGGACCCGTCCGACTATCTGCTCGACGGCAAGCGCAGCTACTTCGGCTTCAAGCTCGGCTATCAGGGCGAGAACAGCGGCCTGTTCGGCGGCGCCACCGCGGCCTTCGGCGGCGAGCGCTGGTCCGGTCTGGTCGCGGTCGGCCACCGCCAGGGCAAGGAAACCGAAAGCATGGGCACACGCCGCAGCGACGACGCCACCCGCACCGCCGCCAATCCGCAGGACAGCGACGGCCGCAGCCTGCTGGCCAAGCTGGTGTTCGCGCCCAGCGCCCACCAGCGCTTCAAGCTGACCGTGGAAGGCAACGAGGACCAGACCGACACCGACGTGCTGAGCGCGCGCGGCAACGCCCTGAGCGCGCCGGGCGCGCCGACGGTGCGCACCTTGTCGCTGCTGGGCGACGATCGTCAGACCCGCGCGCGGGTGTCGTTCGCGCACGAGATCGATACGCTCGACGCCGCCTTCGCCGATTCGCTGCAGTGGCAGATCTACCGCCAGGACAGCGAGACCACCCAGCGCACCACCGAGGAGCGCGTGACCCTGATCGGCGGCCGCCCGACCAGCCCGACCCGACGCGAGCGCGAGTTCAACTTCGACCAGCGCACCGTCGGCGCCGAGGCCACCTTGCACAAGGACTTCGCCACCGGTGCGGTCGCGCACACGCTGACCTACGGGTTCGAGTACAGCCGCACCGACACCCGCCAGAAGCGCGACGGCCAGGCCACGAACCTGACCACCGGCGTGGTCACCAAGACGATCTCGCCGGACGTGTTTCCGGTGCGCGATTTCCCGGTCAGCGAAACCACGGTCGCGGCCTTGTTCGTGCAGGACGAGATCCGTTTCGCCGACGGCGCGTTCCGCCTGGTGCCGGCGCTGCGCGTGGACCGTTACGAACTCAAGCCCGAACTGGATCCGATCTTCGTCGGCGACAACCCGGGCGTGGCGGTGAGCCAGCTCAAGGAAACCGCGGTGTCGCCGAAGCTGGGCGCGGTCTGGCATTTCGCCGAAGACTGGTCGCTGTTCGGCGGCTACCAGCACGGCTTCCGCGCGCCGCCCTACAACGACGTCAACCTGGGCTTCACCAATCTGCAGTTCGGATACACCGCCATCCCCAATCCCGATCTCAAGCCCGAGACCAGCAACGGCGTCGAACTGGGTCTGCGCTATTCGGGCGAGGCGGTCTATGTCGAGGCCTCGGCCTACTACAACCGCTACGACGACTTCATCGAATCGCAGCGCTACATCGGCAACAACGCCCAGGGCCTGATGGTGTTCCAGTCGCAGAACGTGGCCGAAGCCGAGATCCGCGGCGTCGAGCTGCGCGGCGGCGTCGAGTTCGGCGCATTCTCGCCCGCGCTGGCCGGCTGGTCGCTGCGCGGCGCCGCGGCCTGGTCCAAGGGCGAGGACCGCGGCACCGGCGCGGCGCTGTCGTCGATCGATCCGCTGCGCGGCTCGCTGGGCCTGGCCTACGACCGCGACGATTGGGGCGTCGAACTCGCCGGGCGTTTCGCGCGCCGCAAGAGCGACCTGCCGCAGGCCGGCCTGTTTGCCGCACCCGGCTACGGCGTACTCGACCTGCTCGCGCACTTCAGCTTCGCGCCGGGCGCCCAGGTCAACGTCGGCGTGTTCAATCTGGGCGACAAGAAGTACTGGGACGGCGGCGATCTGCCCAGCACCTTGGCCTCGACCAGCGCCACCATCGACCGTTACAGCGCCTCCGGCCGCAACCTGGGCGTGAGCCTGGCGGTGAACTGGTAAGCGCATGCGCGCCGCGCGATCGCCAACGGCGGGGAGCACGGACGCGGGCGCATTGCCCGCGCCCGAGCGGCTGGCTGCGGTCGCGACGGTGCTGTGCCTGTACCCGCGCCGTCAGCGCGACGTGCTGGCCGGCTGGCTGGCCAGCGTGAGTGCGCAGCGCTGCATCGGCGAAGGTGTTGGGGCGGCAGGCGAAGCCATCGTGTTCCGCGATGCGCGCGGACGCGCGTGCTGGCGCCTGCACCTGCTGCCCGACAGCGATTTCCTGGCCTGGGATCTGGCGGTCGTCGGTTTGCCCGCGGCCGAGGCCCAGCGCAGTCGGGGCCGTCTCGCGCGCGCCTTGCGAGGCTGGCGCGGCGGCGGCTGGAACGCGCGGACCCTGCGCCTGCAATTGGCCAGCGACCCCACCGGCCGCCGCATCCTGGTCGCCGACGCCAGCGAACCTTCGGCGCTGGGTCTGGAACACGCGCGCCGCATCGCCGCCGCGGAAGGCGCGACGCTGCGGACCGGGCCGGACACCTGCTGCTGCATGGCGCGTCGTGCCGCCTCCGACGTCTCGAACGCGCCTGCGCCCGCGTCGCGGTGAGCGACGGCGCTTTTTCTCTTTCTTTCCATCCCTGCCCTCAAGCGAGAACCCATCCATGAAGCTCCGACCGCTAGCCGCCTGCCTGGCGCTTTCCTGCGCGGCAACGCCAGCCTTCGCCGCGGCGTCCGCCGCGGCCGATACCGCGCGCGACCGCGCCTCGATCCTGGCCATGCAGGGCGAGTACATCGTCGATTTCGCCTTCGACGAAACCGTGCTGCTGCGGCCCGGCTACGAGCGCGCGCCGGCCATGCGCAGCGGCGGCAACGAGACCGTGATCGTGGTCGAGGACAGCCCGACCCGGATCGTCCTGCAGCACATCCTGGTCGACGGCAAGAGCGGCCACGTCACCAAGCACTGGCGTCAGGACTGGACCTACGAAGCGCCCACGCGCTTCGAGTTCAGCGCCGACCAGACCTGGCAGGTGCGCGCGATTCCGGCCGAGCTCAATCGCGGCGCCTGGACCCAATGCGTGTTCGAGGTCAGCGATGCGCCGCGCTACTGCGGTACCGGCCGCTGGGAGTACCGCAATGGCATCGCCACCTGGACCAGCGACCTGAGCTGGCGGCCTTTGCCGCGCCGCGAGTACACCAAGCGCAGCGACTACAACGCGGTGTCGGCGATCAACCGCCACACCCTCACGCCGGGCGGCTGGACCCACGAGCAGTTCAACACCAAGGTGCTGCGCAAACCCGACGGCAGCCAGGTCGAGTTGGCGCGCGAGTTCGGTTTCAACGATTACCAGAAGACCCGGGACGTGGACTTCAAACCGGCCTACCGTTACTGGGACGCGACCCGTGGCTATTGGGCCAAGGTGCGCCAGCGTTGGGACGGCTTTCTGGGCCAGGCGCCGGGCGTGCATCTGAAGACCAAGATCGACGGCATGGCGATGATCATTCCGCTGTTCGAACAGGCCGGCAGCCTGGAGCAGGGCAAAGCGGTCGCCGACGAGGAGATCGATGCGGTGTTCGCCAAATGGGTGGAGGCGGCGCCGCGGGAATAGCGCTGAGGTCGCTGTGCGGGCGAGCGGTGCGCGGGTTTGAATCGGTTTGCCGGGATCCGGCTGGCGATGCGAGGTCCGCGCTGGATGCCATGAACGAACGGCGTCCCGAGGGACGCCGTTCGCGTAAGCGAGATCGACTCAGACCAGAACCGGCGGCGTCGGGGGCGGCGGCGGAACCGGGGGCGGCGGAGGAGGCGGCGGTGGTGCCGGTGCGGCGACCGAGGGCGCCGCTATCGGCGGAGCGGGCGGCGCGGGAGGTGCAGGCGGTTTCACCGGCGGCGCGGGCGGTGCGGGCGGTGCCGGCGGCGCCGGCAGCAACAGGCGCACCGTACGCGGCACCTTGATCCGCGTGCTGGCTTCCTTGCGGTCGCGCAGATAGGCGACCGAGACCTCGCTGCCGTCCGGACGCGCGCGCAAGGCCTCCATCGCATCGCGCGGCGTACTCACGGCCACCCCTTCGATGCTGCGGATCACGTCGCCGGGCTCCAGGCCGGCCAGATCGGCGCCGGCGCTGAGCACCAGCACGCCGCGATCGGCGCCGAAGTAGCGGCCCAGGCCGCGATCGACCGAGGCCAGGTTGAGGCCGTTCCAGCGGAAGGCTTCGATCAGCGCCGGGGTCGGGCAGTCCTCGCCCTTCTTGCAGGTCGCGATCGGGCCCAGGCGCGCGATCTCCTCGCGCACGCGTTGCTTGATCGCCGGCACCTGCTGCATGTCGTAGGCGAAGTTCTTGGCGTTTTCGGGGTCGAAGGCGAAGCGGCGCATGACCACGTCGCCGTCGGGCGTGAGCATGCCGCCGTCGTCGCTGTCGAACACCAGCACATGCTCGCCCAGCCGCGGGGTGACCTGGACCGTGCTCTTGCGGCCATCGCGCTCGTAGTCGATCGCGACCGGCACCTTCACGTCCAGCGCATCCAGGGCCGAGCGGGTCGCGGCCAGGCGGGTTTCGCCGTCGCTGCCGCGCAAGGCGGTGCCGTTGACGCTGACGATGCGGTCGCCGCTGCGCAGGCCGGCCTTGGCCGCCGCGCTGTCGGGGGTGACCGCGACGATGCGCGCGCCGGCGCTGGGATCGGCGTTCAGGACCACGCCCAGCAGCGGCCGGCGTTCGGTCTGGCGGATCACCACCTGGCGTTGCGCGTCGAGCGCGGACAGACGCGCCAGGCCGGCGCTTTCGCGCGCGAGTTCGGCCTGGCCGCGCGCGCTTTCGCCGCGCGCGCGCGCCAGTTCGGCGACCCGGCGCTGAGCCTGGCGCAACTCGTCCATGGCGGCCTTGAGTTCGGCGTCGGTCTTGGCGTCGCTCTTGCTGGCGACCATGGTGCGCGTGCGCACCTGGGCGTCCTGGGCGATCGCCACCGAGGCGACGGTCGCGGCGATCGCGAACGCGAGCGCGGTGATGCGGAGGCGGCGGGATGTCATACGGACCTCTGGATGAAGTGGACGAGACGTAGGGATCAGTCGACGCGCACCAGCGCGCCGTCGTAGCGCTCGCCGTGCACGGCGAGCCAGCGTTGGGTGCTCTCGACACCGGCCAGGTCGCGCAGCGTCTGCACGCGTTGCTCCCACAGCGAGGCGCGTTGCGCGAGCGGTAGCGCGTCCTGGCGCAGGGCGGCATCGATCACGCCGATCTGGCTGTCGAGATCGGCGCTCATCAAGGTCGCGCCCGCGTTGCCGACGCGTTCGTCGCGCGCCAGCGCCACCAGCGCTTCCAGTTGCGCCGACTCGGACTGCCAGCGCGCGATCGCGGTGATGTCGGCGCTGTCCACAGCGATCGCGGCGTCGGCGTCGGCCGGGGTGTCGGTCGCGGCGAGCGCGGGCGCAGGCGCGCCGTCGCGGCGCACGGCCTTGCCCCGCGGCCGGTGGGCGGAGGCGAGCTTGCGTGGCGGCGTGGCCTCGCTGTGGATCGCGTCGGCACTCGCGACGGCGGTGGCCGGTGCGGTCGTGGCGGCGGGCGGGTCGCGCCGTTCGGGTGCGGTCAATGCGGGCGCATCGGTGCGCGGCGCGCCAGCCGCGGATGCGGCGGGCGCGGTCGTGGCGGCGGTGCGCGCGGCGTCCTGCGCCGGCCGCTCGCCATCGCCCATGCGCGCGATCGGCAGCGCGACGACCAGACCGAACAACGCGGCCGCCACGGCCCATTGCGGCCAGCGCCGGCGGCGCGCGAGGCGCGGGTCGCGCGGTGCGCTTGCGGTGCCGCGCGCGTCGAGGGCCGCGGACAGGCGCGACCAGCCGTCCGCGGGCGGCGTCTCGGCGGGCAGCGCGGCGAACGCGCCGGCCCAGTCCTGCGGCGGGGGCGGGCCGTGACGGGAACTGGCGTCAGGCATGGGAGGCCTCCTTGGTGGGTTCCAGCAATTCGCGCAGGCGGCGTCCGCCGCGCGCGAGCTGGGATTTGGAGAAGCTGGGCGTGCGCTGCATCAGCGCCGCGATCTCGTCGTGGGTATAGCCCTCGGCGTGGTACAGCCAGAGCACGCTGCGGGTGGCGGCCGGCAGCTGCGCCAGAGCGCGTCCCAACGCCGCGGCGTCGGCGGCGGCCGGCGGCGGTGGCGCATGCTCGTCGGCGAGGCGGTCGTCCTCCAGCACCAGCGCATGTTCGTGCCGGCGTTGGCTGCGCAGGCGCATCAACGCTTCGTTGATCGCGATCTGGCGCAACCAGCCCCAGAACGGGCTGTCGCCGCCGCCGCCCTGGCCACGGAAGTCCTGGATCCGGCCCAGCACCTTGAGCATGGTGTCCTGCAGCACTTCCGAAGCCTCCTCGCGATCGCCGCCACTGCCGCCCAGGATCCGCAGCGCCAGGGTGTAGACCGGGCGCTCGAACCAGCGGTAGATCTGCTCGAACGCGGCCCGCTCGCCGGCGCGCGCACGGGCGAGCAGGGCATCGGGCACATCGATCGCGAAGCTGGACGTGGCGGGCATGGGTCGGGCTGTCATTACCGGACTGGATGCGGCCGGGCGGCAAACCGTCGCAGCCGCTGGCGGACGCCTATACTCCGCCTATCTATAAGGAGGGGACACCATGGGACCGATTCTGATCGTCGTGCTGCTGGTAGCCGGCGTGATCATCCTGTTCAAGACCGTGCGCATGGTGCCGCAGGGCTACGAATGGACCGTCGAGCGCTTCGGCAAGTACACCCACACCATGACCCCGGGGCTGCACTTCCTGATCCCCGTGGTCTACGGCGTCGGCCGCAAGATCAACATGATGGAGCAGGTCCTGGATGTGCCGTCGCAGGACGTCATCACCAAGGACAACGCCGTGGTCAAGGTCGACGGCGTCGTCTACTTCCAGGTGCTGGACGCGGCCAAGGCCGCGTATGAGGTCGCCCAGCTCGAGGTCGCAACTCTGAACCTGGTCATGACCAACATCCGTACCTCGATCGGTTCGATGGACCTGGACGAATCGCTGTCGCGCCGCGACGAGATCAACGCCAAGGTGCTGGTGGCGGTGGATCAGGCCACCCATCCCTGGGGCCTGAAGGTCAACCGCATCGAGCTCAAGGACATCCAGCCGCCGCGCGACCTGGTCGATTCGATGGCGCGCCAGATGAAGGCCGAGCGCGAGAAGCGCGCCAACATCCTGGAGGCCGAAGGCCATCGCCAGTCCGAGATCCTGCGCGCCGAAGGCGACAAGCAGGCCGCGATCCTGGAGGCCGAGGGCAAGCGCGAGGCCGCCTATCGCGAGGCCGAGGCGCGCGAACGTCTGGCCGAGGCCGAGGCCAAGGCGACCGAGATGGTGTCCAACGCGATCGCCCAGGGCAACGTGCAGGCGATCAACTACTTCGTGGCGCAGAAATACATCGAGGCCTTCAAGTCGCTGGCCGAGGCGCCGAACGCGAAGTTCGTGATGATGCCGATGGAGTCGGCCGGCGTGATCGGCTCGCTGGGCGGCATCGCCGAGCTGGCCAAGGAAGCGCTGGAGCGTCAGGGCGGACGCGCGGCCGTGCCGCCGGTGCCGACGCGCACGGGAGGCTGAGCGATGCGTCTGGACTGGCAGATCGTGACCTGGGCCGCGGTGGCCCTGCTGTTGTTCGCGGCCGAAGCGCTGGCGCCGGGAGCGTTCATGCTCTGGCTGGGCTTCGCGGCGGCTGCGGTGTTCGTGGGCGTGCTGGTGTTTCCCGGCATGCCGGTGTTGGCGCAAGTCGCGGCCTTCGTGGTGTTGAGCTTCCTGTCGATCCAGATCTACCGCGTCTGGTTCCGCGGCCGCGAGCGCAGCAGCGACCAGCCGGCGCTGAACCGTCGCGGCGAGCAACTGGTCGGGCGCGTGGTCGCGCTGGACCGCGCCATCGTGCAGGGCCGCGGCCGGGTCCAGATCGCCGACGCGTACTGGGAAGTGATCGGTCCCGAACTCCCGACCGGCGCCAACGTGCGCGTGGTCGCCAGCGAGGGCATGAGCCTGCGGGTCGAGGCGGTCGAATAGTGCGGCTCCGCGAGCGTGCGCGGAAGGGGATGCGATGAAGCGGCGTGAAGCCCAATGGATCGGCAGTGGCCTGGTCGCGCTCGCGGCCTGGGCCCTGGCTTGCCCGGCCTGGGCCGGTCCGCCGGTGGCGGCGACTACGCAGGCGCCCGCTGCGGCGCCGGCGCCGAGCTGGATCGGCCGGGTGGTGCCGCCGTACCCGGACGGGCTGAAATCCAACACCGGCAGCTGCGTCGGCTCGGGCAGCGCGCCCGAGCAGATCTGCGCGCGTTCGATCGGCACCCTGGACGACGCCGAGGACCGTTCGCTGAAGTTTTACGCCGGCGAGTTCGCCGGCCGCGAAGGCAACGAGCCGCGCTGGAAGATCACCGACGTGGTGCCTTATCCCAAGCTCAAGCGCGGCGAGTACGTCTCGGTTGCGACCTGCCAGCGCGACGGCGTCGACGATCCGGGCCTGATCGCGATCGTCGATACCGCGGTGCCCGACGCCGCCGCGCAGGAAATGTTCGAAGCGCGGCGCTGGGCGCTGCGCCTGGATCGCGACACCGGCAAGTTCGTCGAAGTGCCGCCAGCCAGCGTGCGCTGCTACAACGAAGGCTTCGGCGCCGAGTAGGGCGCGGCGATTACCCGGCTTTCTGTGGGAGCGGCGTAAGCCGCGATCGAGTCCCGGCAGCGACGACCGCCGCAACGCGCATCGCGAACCGCGATGGCATCGTCGCCAAGCGGCACACCCATCCATGCGCCGGCGTACCGTCGCCCAGGGCGCATCGCAGCGGTTCTCCATGGGATAATCCCGGGCTCCCCACCGTCCAGGCCCCGCCGCTCATGACCCAGAAGACCATCCTCAACGACGCCCACCGCGCACTCGGCGCCAAGATGGTCGACTTCGGCGGCTGGGACATGCCGATCAGCTACGGCTCGCAGATCGAAGAGCACCATCAGGTCCGCCGCGACGCCGGCATGTTCGACGTCAGCCACATGACCGTGGTCGATCTGCGCGGCGCGCGTACCCGCGATTTCCTGCGCCACCTGGTCGCCAACTCGGTCGACAAGCTGCAAAAGTCCGGCAAGGCGCTCTACACCTGCATGCTCAATCCGCAGGGCGGCGTGATCGACGATCTGATCGTGTACTTCCTGGCCGAGGACTTCTTCCGTCTGGTGGTCAACGCCGCCACCCGCGAGAAGGACCTGGCCTGGATCGGCGAGCAGGCGCGCGCTTTCGACGTGCAGGTCACCGAGCGCCCGGACTACGCGATGATCGCGGTGCAGGGCCCGAACGCGCGCGACAAGGTGATCGGCCTGCTGCGCGAGGAGGACCGCGCGCGCATCGGCAAGCTCGGCAAGTTCGTCGCCGGCGAGGCCCAGACCTTGGACGGCACCGCGCTGTTCGTCGCGCGCACCGGCTACACCGGCGAAGACGGCTTCGAGGTGGTGGTGCCGGAAACCGCCGCGGTCGCGCTGTGGGACGCGCTGCTGGCCGCGGGCGTGAAGGCCGCCGGCCTGGGCGCGCGCGACACCCTGCGCCTGGAAGCGGGCATGAATCTCTACGGCCAGGACATGGACGACGGCGTGTCTCCCTACGAGGCCGCGCTGGCTTGGACGGTGGCGCTGGACGGGAGCGCTGATGGAAAGCCGCGCGACTTCATCGGCCGCGCCGCGCTGGAGCAGCAGAAGGCCGCCGGCGCCCCGCGCCAGATGATCGGCCTAGTGATGGACGAGAAGGGCGTGCTGCGCCACGGCCAGAAGGTGCTGACCGCCAACGGCGACGGCGAAATCCTGTCGGGCACTTTCTCGCCCACGCTGAACAAGTCGATCGCGTTCGCGCGCGTGCCGGCCGGCGAGCCGGGCCAGGTGCGCGTGGACATCCGCGGCAAGGAAGTGCCGGTGCGCGTGGTCAAGTTCCCGTTCGTGCGCGACGGCCAGCCCCAGGACGGCGTGCTGGGCTGAGCACGGGCATGGCCGCGCGCGTCGACTACTACTTCAGTCTGATCTCGCCCTACGCCTACCTGGGCCACGCCGCGTTCCTGGACGCGGCGCGCGAGGCCGGCGCCGAGGTGGTCTATCGGCCGGCGCGGATCTTCGAGCTGTTCAAGGCCAACGGCGGGCTGCCCCTGGGCCAGCGCGCGCCCGCGCGTCAGCGTTACCGTCTGGTCGAGCTTCAGCGTTGGCGCGAACGCCGCGGCCTGCCGCTGAACCTGGCGCCCAAGCACTTCCCGCTGGATCCCGGCCTGGCCGACCGCTGCGCGATCGCTCTGGTCGCCGCCGGCGCCGACCCGGCCGCGTACATGGACGCCGCGTTCCGCGCGCTGTGGGCGCACGAGGCCGACATCGCTGCCCCGGCGGTGCTGGCGGAATTGCTAGCCCGTCACGGTTTCGACGCCTCGTCGGTGCTCGCCGCCGCCGACGGCGCCGATAGCGTCGCCGCCTACCAGCGCAACACCGACGACGCGATCGCCGCCGACCTGCCCGGTCTGCCCGGCTACGTCCTCGACGGCGAGCCGTTCTGGGGCCAGGATCGCGTCGACGATCTGCGTCGGGCCCTGCTCAGCGGCCGCGCGCCATTCCGGGTAGCGTGACCTCCGTGTCCGCACCCTCTCGCATGTTGCGTCAGCGCCGCTAAACTAGGCGCAATTCCCCAGCCGCCCCCGCAGAGTTCGAGGCCAGCCATGAGTGAAATCCCCGGCGATCTGAAGTTCATGAAATCCCACGAGTGGGCCCGCGTCGAAGGCGACGGCAAGGTCACGGTCGGTATCTCCGACCATGCCCAAGGCCTGCTCGGCGACCTGGTCTACGTCGAGCTGCCGAACATCGGCGACCGCGTCGAGGCCGGCACCGCCTGCGCCGTCGTCGAGTCGGTGAAGGCCGCCTCCGACGTCTACGCGCCGATCAGCGGCACCGTCACCGCCGTCAACGCCGCCCTGGCCGACAAGCCGGAGACGATCAACGAAGACGCCTACGGCGAAGGCTGGATCTTCACCGTCGAGGTCGAGGAGCCCGATCAGCTCAACGAGTTGCTGGCGCCGGACGACTACGCCGAGCTGCTCGAAGACGACGATCACTGAGTAAGCCCGCGTCGCCGGACCTTCGCGGTCCGCGCCCCGGGTATGGCCGGACCGCCACGCGGATCCGGCCCACGCAACGGCCGCCTAGTGCGGCCGTTCGCGTTTCCGCAGCCGCGCGCCGTGCGCCAGACACCCCTCGCGCCCTTCGAGGACGCGTCCGCCACGCGACCGGCCACAGGACCTGCGCGCGCTCCGAAGCCTGCTACGGGCCGACCGCGGACGAACGGCGGGGACGCCTTCGCCGCGCCGATCGAGGCTTGCGCGCGCGATCGGAGCGTCGGCGGCGTGGGCGTCGGCGGGCGGGGACGACGCGATCGTGGCGGCCATCGCGCGCTCCGCGCTCCGACGTTCGCGCCGGCGCAAGAGCGCCTTCGCCGGCGCCGTCGCGAGACGCGACACCGGTTGCGCGGCGCATTCGCGGGCGGTCGCCGACGCGCGCGGCGACCGGCGCGATCGTCGCGGCGAGCCGCTTCACCCGCTCCTCACGCACTCAACGCGCTCGCGTCGGCTTGGCGGCCGCGTGTCCGCGCGCAGCCATCGAAGCCGGTCCGACGCGCCGATGCGGCGCCGTCGAGCGTCCGAGTCGGTCGCGCGCGGGGCGGTTGGGGCGCGTCGGCGTCGTCGCGATCCGCTCGCGCGCCCGCCGAGTCGGCGGACGCGGCTGGCGTCGCGCCTGCGCGACGATCCGGCGTTCCGTCGAAAACCCCTTGTTTTCAGCGTTCGCGTGCGTGCGTCGCGAGCTTCTCGAACGGCCGCGGGCGAGGTGCGCGCCGGCACGCGTGCCGGCGATCGGCGCCGCGCGCGTCCGCCGTCGGCGAGTTCGCGCGAACGCGTCGACGCCGCCGCTCGCGCCGCCGCGGCGGTCGCGGTCGGCGTCCGCGGCGACGGAAAAAGTTCGCGCACTTTCGCGCAAATCGGCTTGTGCGGCGCGAAACGCGGCGCCTTTCGGCGGCGCCGCCGACGGGCGCGAATGGGCGCTCGGAACGCGCTCGAACGCGCTGCGTCGCGACGCGCGCGATGCGACGCGCGCGCGCGATAAAAAAATTTCGATGCGCTGGAAGCCGCGCCAAATATAGCTTTCAGCGTGTTCGAAAAAAAACGATGCGTTGTCGTGCGCGCGATCGTCGCGCATTGACGTGGTCGCCGACGACGATTTCCGGCGGGGGCGGCGGAGGCCGGCCCGGAAAAAATTTTGCCGGAGTTGTTGACAGTGCGAAAAAGCGTGATTAGGTTTCGCCCAGCAGACGTTTCCTGCGGAAGAGAGTGAGTACAACGAACGCGACAACGCGCAGCAAAAAACGAACCTCCGCCCGGACAGTCAAAACGGTGGACGCAGGATTCGTTTCCCTCGCGAAAACGCAATCGTTCTTCTCGGCCCCGTCGGCGTCGCACCCCATACGACCCGGTTCGCCCTGCGCGGATCGGGTTTTTGTTTGGCCGCCGTACGCGGCCGGACGCGTTCCCGCCCCCGGGGACCGCGTCGAAGAATCCGTACCGGCACGCTCCGCGCGTCGGCGGCTGCTCGCGGGTCCGACTCCCGCGGCTCTGGTTCAACTGGGCTTTAAAACCGGCAATACCCCTGATCAATCGCTGATCAACCACTGACGAGGAGCCATCACATGGCCACGAAGAAAGCTGCGAAGAAGAAACCCGCCGCCAAGAAGGCTGCGAAGAAGGTCGCCAAGAAGCCGGCCGCCAAGAAGGCTGCGAAGAAGGTAGCCAAGAAGCCGGCGAAGAAGGCCGCTAAGAAGGTCGCCAAGAAGCCGGCCAAGAAGGCCGCGAAGAAGGTAGCCAAGAAGCCTGCTAAGAAGGCCGCCAAGAAGGCTGCTAAGAAGGTAGCCAAGAAGCCGGCTAAGAAGGCCGCCAAGAAGGCGACCAAGAAGGCCGCTAAGAAGGTAGCCAAGAAGCCTGCTAAGAAGGCTGCCAAGAAGGCTGCTAAGAAGGCTGCCAAGAAGCCTGCCAAGAAAGCGAAGAAGGCCTCGAAGAAGTCGGCTCGCAAGCCGGCCGCGACGGCCCTGCCGGCAACCCCGGCTCCGCTGATCTAATAAAGCCCCGATAGCCGTAATCCCGCTCTCTCCCCGCAGCCCAGGCGGGGGGAGAGTTTTTTATTTGGGCCCCGAAAGTTCTGCGGGCCCGTGTCGACCGGCGGAGCAGGACAACGCCCGAGGCAGCGCCGATGAGAGACCCTGGCTCTGGCGTTCGATGGCTGCCGTAGGCGCGCGCACCGCTGCCGCCGGCCTGCCGACCGTGGATCGCGGCCTCGCCGTTCCCGCCGACCGCGCCTCGCCATTGCCTTCGCGCGCGCCAGAATCATCGACGCCCATGCGCCGTAGGGTGTGGTGAGCCGAAGGCGAACCGCACCATCGCGCCACCCCAACGCCCCGCGCCGATGCGGTTGCCACCGCATCCTACGAGCCCCGTCCGATCCGCTCGCGCGCGGCTACGTTCGCCGTAGGGTGTGGTGAGCCGAAGGCGAACCGCACCGTCGCGCCACCCCAACGCCCCGTGCCGATGCGGTTGCCACCGCATCCTAGGAGCCCCGTCCAATCCGCTCGCGCGGCCACGCTAGCCTCCGCACGCCGTAGGGTGTGGTGAGCCGAAGGCGAACCGCACCATCGCGCCACCCCGACGCACCGCGCCGATGCGGTTGCTGCCGCATCCTACGAGCCCCGTCCGATCCGCTCGCGCGCGGCTACGTTCGCCGTAGGGTGTGGTGAGCCGAAGGCGAACCGCACCGTCGCGCCACCCCGACGCTCCGCGCCGATGCGGTTGCCACCGCATCCTACGAGCCCCGTCCGATCCGCTCGCGCGCGGCTACGTTCGCCGTAGGGTGTGGTGAGCCGCAGGCGAACCGCACCATCGCGCCAGCCCGGTACCCCGCGCCGATGCGGTTGTCACCGCATCCTACGAACGGCGCAGGGTCGTGCGGCCGACGCATCGCCCTTGGCCTCGCGCCGTCGCTGGCGCGCGCGCAAACGCCGCCGCGCTTGCGCGCAGCGACTGATAGGGAAGAACGCGGCGCGCCGCTTAGCGCGGCGCGGCGGTGGCCGTGGAGGCTTCGCTGCCCGGCGGGTTGGCTGGCGGACGGCCGCTGGTGCCGGCGTCGACGTACAGGGTCGGGTCGTCGAAGTCGACGTCGAGCCAGCGCTCGGGCGACAAGCCGATCGCGCGGTCGAGGATGGTCGGCAGCAGGCCGGAGGGCAGGGCGCTCTCGCTGTTCCAGAGCACGGCGATGCCCAGGTCGCGTTCGGGCAGCAGCGCGACCAGGCCGCGATAGCCCTGCACCGCGCCGCCATGGAACACGAGCTGGTGGCCGGCGTAGTCGTACACGCGCCAGCCCAGGGCGTAACCGGCCGAGCTCACGCGCGAACGGCGCCAGGCCGAGCCGCGAGTTTCGCCGGGCGTTTCGACCAGCGGCTGGTGCAAGGTCGCCAGCAGCGGCGCCGGCAGCACGTCGGGACGATGCCCGGTCTGCGCGAGCAGCCACTGCGCCATGTCGCTTGCGCTGGCGTTGACGCCCGCGGCCGGCGGCAGCTGGTAGTAGGTCGGCTTCGGCGTCACCGAGGTCCAGCCGCCGCGCGCACGCACGTGCGGACGCGCCCAGCGCGCGCTGGCGGTGATGCCTTCCAGGCCGAGGCTGGCATCGTTCATGCCCAGGGGCTTGAACAAGCGGCGCTGCACTTCCTGACTGTAGAAATCGCCGGTAGCCGCGAACACCACGTCGCCGATCAGGCTGAAGGCGATGTTCTGGTAGCCGTAGCAGGTACCGGGCTGGCAGGACATCGGCGCGTAGGCCAGCTTCTGCGTCAGCGTGCGGTAGTCGGTGTAGTTCTCGAGGTCGCGGTCGTAGGTGTTGTGGGTCAGGCCGACGCGATGGCTGAGCAGGTCGGCGACGGTGATCTGCTGCGCGGCATAGGGATCGACCAGTTGGAAGCCGGGCATGTAGTCGACCAGCTTGCTGTCCCAGCGCAGGGTGCCGTCGTTGACCAGCACGCCGGCCATGGTCGCGGCCACGCCCTTGGACAGCGAGGCCAGGCGGAACACGGTGTGGGCGTCGACCGGCTCGGCCGCGCGCACGTCGGTGATGCCGTAGCCGCGCGCGCTGAGGATGCGGCCGTTGTGCACGATCGCCATGGCCAGGCCGGGCACGCGCTGGTTGGCGACCAGCTGCTGGGCCATGCCTTCGAACTGTTGCACGTCGAAGCCCGAGGCCAGCGGCATGATGTTGCCGCGTCGCATGACCTGGGTCGATACCGGCTGCGGCAGGCCCTGCGCGGCGTGCGCGTTGGTGGCCTGCGCATTCGTCGGCGGGTTCCAGCGCAACGAGGTTTGCGCGGCCGAACCCAGAGTGAGCGTGAGCAGTCCGGCGAGGCTAGCCACGCGCCAGAAGATGCGTCGCGACCGCGGGTTCGGCTCGTCTTTCATCGGTCGCAGCGCCTGCGTATGCTGGGGTTGCGTTCGATCATAGCGCCGATCTAAGGGGATTGGGGAACAACCATGTTCAGCATTCTGATTTTGTTGGCTTTAGTGGTGATCGTCGCAGTTTGGGTCGTAGGCATTTACAACGCCCTGGTGACGTCCCGGAACGCCTATAAAAACGCCTTCGCCCAGATCGACGTGCAGCTGCAGCGGCGCTTCGACCTGATCCCGAATCTGGTGGAGACGGTGAAGGGCTATCTGAGCCATGAACGCGAGACCCTGGAAGCGGTGATCGCGGCCCGCGGCGCGGCCGTTTCCGGCCTGGCCGCGGCCAAGGCCAACCCAGGCGATCCGGCGGCGATGGAGCAGCTGGCGGCGAGCCAGGGCCAGCTGAATGGGGCGCTGGGTCGTTTGCTCGCGGTCTCGGAGGCCTATCCGGACCTCAAGGCCAACCAGAACATGATGCAGCTCACCGAGGAGCTGACCAGCACCGAGAACAAGGTCGCGTTCGCGCGGCAGGCCTATAACGACTCGGTCATGGCCTACAACAATCGGCGCGAGATCTTCCCCTCCAGCGTGGTCGCCGGCATGTTCAATTTCGCCGCCGCCGCGCTGCTGGAGATCCCGGCCGACCGCGCCGAAATGCGCGCAGCGCCGAAGGTGCAGTTCTGACAAGCCGGGAATCGGGAAAGTGAATAGGGAATCGCCAGAGCCAATGGGGCGGTCGTCCCGCGGCGATGTCGCCGTCGCTCTTTCCGATTCCCCATTCCCGATTCCCTATTCCCGTCCGCAATGAATTTCTTCGAACACCAGGCGCAAGCCCGGCGTACGTCGACCCGGCTGGTGTTGCTGTTCGGCGTGGCCGTGCTCGGCATCGTGCTGGCGGTGGATCTGGCGGTGCTGATATTCGCCGGCGCGCATCCCGGCCTGCTGAGCCTGGCCACATTGGGCACGATCGGCGTGATCGCGCTGGGCTCGCTGTACCGCATCTCCAGCCTGCGCGGCGGTGGCGAATCGGTCGCCCTGCAGATGGGCGGCACGGCGGTACCCGAGGACACCCAGGATCTGAATTTGCGCCGCCTGCGCAACGTGGTCGAGGAAATCGCGATCGCCTCCGGCGTGCCGGTGCCCAAGCTGTACGTGCTCGAACACGAAGCCGCGATCAACGCCTTCGCGGCCGGCTACTCGCCGTCCGACGCGGTGGTGGCGGTGACGCGCGGCGCGCTGGACCGGCTCAATCGCGACGAGCTGCAAGGCGTGATCGCGCACGAGTTCAGCCACATCCTCAACGGCGACATGCGCCTCAACATCCGCCTGATAGGCGTGCTGTTCGGGATCCTGATGCTGGCCATCATCGGCCGCAAGATCCTCGAAGGCGGGCGCGGCGGCGGGCGCAGCAGCAAGGGCGTTGGCGCGGTCCTGGTCGCGGCGCTGGTGGCGATGCTGGTGGGCTACGTGGGCCTGTTCTTCGGCCGCATGATCAAGGCCAGCGTGGGCCGCAGCCGCGAGCGTCTGGCCGACGCCTCGGCGGTGCAGTTCACCCGCCAGACCTCGGGCCTGGCCGGCGCGCTGAAGAAGATCGGCGGCCTGCACGAGGGCGCCAAGCTCAACGACCGCGCCGACGCCGAGGAGGTCAGCCACATGCTGTTCGGCGACGGCGTGGGCTTCAGCGGCTGGTTCGCGACCCATCCGCCCTTGCTGGAACGCATCCGCGCGCTCGAACCGTCGTTCCGCGCCGACCAGCTCGAAGGGCTGACGCGTCGTTGGGCGATCGAACCGCCGCAGGGGCTGGACGAGGACCGTGCGATGGGCCTGGCCGGTCCGGCCCAGCCACCGCCGCTGCCGCGGAGCGACAGCCAGCATGCGCTGACGCCGCCGATGGTCGCGGCCCAGGTCGCGCATCCCGGCGCCGACGACTATCGCCGCGCCGATAGCATCGTCGCCAGCCTGCCCGATGCGCTGCGCGCGCTGGCGACCCAGCGCGACGCGGTGGTGCCGCTGCTGCTGGCCCTGCTGCTGGACGAGGACGCGCGGATCGCCGCGCGCCAGCATTACGAGATCGCCGCGCGCCTGGGCCCGGAGCTGGCCGATGCGGCGCGCGATCTGCGCGCGCGGTCGCTGGTCGGCCTGCATCCGATGCTGCGCCTGCCGTTGGCCTCGCTGGCTTTCCCGGTGCTGCGCTTGCGCCCGCGGCCGCAGCTGGATGCGTTCATGGACGCGGTGCAGGCGGCGGTCAACGCCGACGGCCGGGTCTCGCTGTTCGAATACTGCCTGGCGCGTTTGCTGACGGTGCAGGTGACCGAGTCGTTGGATCCGTCGCGGCATGCGCGCTTCGGGCGGCGCAAGCCGCAGGCGGTGGCGGCGGAGCTGGCGACGCTGTTGGCGGTGGTCGCGCAGAGCGGGCACGTCGATGCGACGTTGGCGCAGCGGGCGTATCTGGCCGGTCTGCAACGCATTCTGCCGCAGGAGCACCGCCCCTATGCGCCTCCCGCGGATGGGGTGCTGGCCCTGGATCGGGTGTGGGAGGCGTTGGATGCGCTGGATCCGTTGGCCAAGCAATTGCTGGTGGAGGCGGTGACGGCGGCGATCAGTCACGACAACCGGGTGGCGGTGGCGGAGGCGGAGTTGCTGCGCACGATCTGCGCGGTGTTGCATTGTCCGTTGCCGCCGATGTTGGCCAAGGCCTGAAAGCGTTCGCCAGTTGTTTTTTTGCTCGTCATCCCCGCGAAGGCGGGGATCCAGTGCCTTTAGCGTCCTCCTGCACGCAAGTCCGCCTGTGCCTTGACTCCCTCCTTTGCCTTTAGCTCCCTCCTTTGGAAAAGGGTGAAGCCGTGCGGCTTACGAACCGCAGGTTCGTGCACGGGTGAACGCCGGCAGGCTATGCCTGCTGGCCGGGCGGGTCCTTTGGAAAAGGGTGAAGCCGTGCGGCTTACGAACCGCAGGTTCGTGCACGGGTGAACGCCGGCAGGCTATGCCTGCTGGCCGGGCGGGTTGGGGAGGATTTGCTTTTGCTTTGCTTTCGTCTTTTCTGGCCGAAGGTCAAAGGCTTCCGCCTACTGCGCATGCGGGTCACTTTCTCTTGCTCCTAGCTCCCTCCTTTGAAAAAGGAGGGTTGGGGAGGATTTGCTGTTGCTTTGCTTTCGTCTTTTCTGGCCGAAGGTCAACGGCTTCCGCCTGCTGCGCATGCGGGTCACTTTCTCTTGCTCCTAGCTCCCTCCTTTATCAAAGGAGGGTTGGGGAGGATTTGCTGTTGCTTTGCTTTCGTCTTTTCAGACCGAAGGTCAAAGGCTTCCGCCTGCTGCGCATGCGGGTTACTTTCTCTTGCTAGCCCAAGAGAACGTAACCAAAGAGAAGGGCTAGCGTGACCAACCCTCCCCTGCGAGTTCGGGGCTTTCGCCGGGATTTTTCGAATGGACGTCCCTGTCCATTCGAAAAACGGCGCGCGTCCTGCGCGCCGCCCTTCGGGTCTACGGTTGGTCGTGTAAGTGCGGGGCTTTTGGATTCCAATGCAACGGCAACGGCAACGGCAACGGCAACGGCAGCGGCAGCGGCAGCGGGGTCGCTGCACCGTGCTTCTGACCGGCCAGCGGAATCTGCTAGCGTGTGGCTCCGACTAGCGTGCGGAGGCCGCCGCTGCCTCCCTGAGCGGTTCGCTGGGGCTGTCTGTCAGTAGGAGCGAGCGCTTTCGTTGCCCGGTAGGGACGATGTTCAGCGGCTTTCAATGGAGGAAACCGCAATGAAAGGAAGGGCTGCAAAACGCGTGGGGTTGGCGCTGTTCGTCGGTGCGATGCTGTTGGCCGCTCCGGTCGCGGCGGAACCGACTTATGCGTGCACCGCGGAAACGGAAGGGCATATGTTCCTGGTGCCTTACGATCATCCGGTCGATCCGGGCTACTACTACCAGTGCCGCGGCGGTGCCTGGCGTCTGGTAGGCATCTGCACGGCGAGCAACGGCTGTCCGCCCGAGCCGGATCCGAACGGGCCGATCGTCGAGATGTAAGGGCTTGTTGCGGGCTTGGGCCCGCGGTGGCCGCTTTACGGTCTTCGGTTTGGCGCGATGGCGGGCTCCGGCCCGCCATCGCGCTGTTACTGCGTACGCCCGCGGATCAAATCCGCGGCGCGCTCGGCGATCATCATGGTCGGCGCGTTGGTGTTGCCGCCGATCAGGGTGGGCATCACCGAGGCGTCGACCACGCGCAGGCCTTCGACGCCGCGCACGCGCAGCTGCGGGTCGACCACCGACGCCTCATCGCTGCCCATGCGGCAGGTGCCGACCGGGTGGTAGACGGTCTCGGCCTTCTCGCGGATGAACTCGATCAGCTCGGCATCGCTGTAGTCGTTGCGCGGCGGGAAAATCGGCGCGCCGCGGTAGGCATCGAAGGCTTTTTGCGCGAACACCTCGCGCGAGAGCTTGGCGCACTCCAGCATCATCTTCAGGTCGAAACCTTCCGGGTCGGTCAGGTAGCGCGCCTCGATGCGCGCCTTGTCGGACGCGCGCGCACTGACCAGCGAGATGCGGCCGCGGCTGCGCGGACGCAGGAAGCAGGCGTGCAGGGTGTAGCCATCGCCGACGAGGCGGCGGCGGCCGTGGTCGTCGAGCATGGCCGGTACGAAGTGCAATTGGATGTCGGCGCGCTCGTCCGGCGCCAGCGCCGAGCGCACGAAGGCGCCGGCCTCGGCGATGTTGCTGCTGCCGGGGCCGCTATGGCCGCGCAGGTAGTAGTCGAAGGCGATGCGCACATCGCTGACGCGGTCGTAGGTGACGCGCTGGGTCGAGTGCTGCAGGGTGCAGATGTCGAGATGGTCCTGCAGGTTCTCGCCGACCTGGCCGAGGTCGGCGACCACGTCGATGCCGAGCTTGCGCAGCTGCGCGGCCGGGCCGACGCCGGACAGCATCAGCAGCTGCGGCGAATTGATCGCGCCGCCGCTGAGCAGGACCTCGCGCGAGACCTCCTGGTGGAAGGCCTGGCCGCCGGCGGTGTAGATCACGCCGCTGGCGCGGCTCTTGTCGAAGGTGATGCGGTTGACCTGGGCGCCGGTGACGATGGTCAGGTTGTGGCGTTCGCGCGCCGGGTCCAGGTAGGCGACCGCGCTGGAGCAGCGCGCGCCGTTCTTCTGGGTGACCTGGTAGAAACCGAAGCCCTGTTGCGCGGGGCCGTTGAAGTCGCGGTTGGCGGCGTAGCCGGCCTCGCGCCCGGCCTCGATGAACACCTGCGACAGCGGGTTGGTGTAGCGCAGGTCGGACACGTACAGCGGGCCGTTGGCGCCGTGCAGGGCGTCGTCGCCGCGGCTGTTGCGCTCGGAGCGGCGGAAGTAGGGCAGTACCGTCTTCCAGTCCCAGCCGCTGGCGCCCTGGGCAGACCAGTCGTCGTAGTCGCCGGACACGCCGCGGATGTAGCACATGGCGTTGATCGAGCTCGACCCGCCCAGGACCTTGCCGCGCGGCCACCACAGGGTGCGGTCGTTGAGCTCGCGCTCGGGCGCGGTGTCGTAATCCCAGTTCACGCCCTTCTTGCCGACCAGCTTGGCCAGGCCCGCGGGCATGTGGATGAAGGGGTGGCGATCGCGCGGCCCGGCCTCGAGCAGCAACACCTTGGTGTCGGGGTCTTCGCTGAGACGATTGGCGAGCACGCAGCCGGCCGAGCCGGCACCGATGATGATGTAGTCGTACACGCCCACGCCCTGTCTGTGACCGGGCGACCGTAAGCCCGGCGATTAGAGCAAATGCTCCCAATCGCTCCGGTTCGCCGCGCTGGCGGGGTAAGGCGGCTTGGGCTAACGTTCCGCCAGCACGTGCCGGCCAGCGCGCACGGGAGCGAGGACATGACGCGCGACCCCCGCCAGCCGATCCCCGGCCGCCGCCGACCGCAAGGCTGCGGGCGTGACTGATCCGGTCCGCGCCGCCGCCGACCCCGCCAGCGGCGCGGCCGCGATGGCGGGCCGCTGGGGCCGTTTCCGCGCCGCCGTGGCCGAGTCGCCGCCGCTGCTGTGGTCGCTGCTGTACTTCTTCAGCCTGCTCTGCGGCTACTACGTGTTGCGCCCGGTGCGCGACGCGATGGGCGCTTCGGGCGACATCGAGACCGTGTTCCCGCCCGGCCTGATCGCCTGGGCCCTGAGCCATGGCGTGTCGTTGAAGGAATTCACCCTGCAGGTGTTGTTCACCTGCACCTTCCTGGCGATGCTGGCGCTGCAGCCGATCTACGGCGCGCTGGTGTCGCGCTTCCCGCGGCGGGTGTTCCTGCCGGTGGTGTATCTGATCTTCGTGGCCTGCCTGATCGGCTTCTACTGGGCCTTCCACCGCGAACTGCCCGGGCGCGGCGCGTTGTTCTTCGTCTGGGTCGCGGTGTTCAACCTGTTCGCGGTCACGGTGTTCTGGAGCTTCATGGCCGACGTGTTCGACAACGAGCACGCAAAGCGCGTGTACGGCTACATCGGCGCGGGCGGCACGATCGGCGCGCTGGTCGGGCCGCTGATCACCGGGCTGCTGGTCGGACGCCTGGGCGTGGCCAACCTGCTGCTGGTGTCGGCGGCGTTCCTGGGCCTGTGCCTGCTGTGCATCCTGCGCCTGCGGGTGTGGGCGATCCGGCGCGAGCAGGTCACCGGCGCGGCCAGCGGCGAAGTCGCGATGGGCGGCTCGGTGCTGGCTGGCCTGAAGCTGGTCTGGCAGCGGCCGGTGCTGCGCGCGCTGGCGCTGGTGATGTTCTTCGGCGTCGGCGTGGGCACGCTGCTGTACAACGAACAGGCCGCGATCGTGAAGCAGTTCTACCCGAACGCGCAGGCGGCGGCGCGCTACTACTCGATCATCGACGGCTTCGTGAACGGCACCACCATCCTGGTGCAGCTGCTGCTCACGCGCTTCCTGCTGCGGCGCTGGGGCGTGGCGCCGACCCTGCTGGTGCCGGCGTTCGCGATCCTGTTCGGCTACGCGCTGCTGGCGTTGTCGCCGCTGCCGTTGCTGGTGGCGATCGTGCAGGTGGCCACGCGCGCGGGCGAGTTCTCGCTGGCCAAGCCGGGCCGCGAGACGATCTACACGCGGGTCGACCGCGAGTCGCGCTACAAGGCCAAGGCGGTGATCGACACCGTGGTCTACCGCGCCGGCGACCTGACCTTCGTCTGGCTGCACAAGGCGCTGGCCGTGTTCGGCACGCGCATGGTGTTCATGGCCGGCATCGGCGTGGCCCTGGGCATGACCTTCGGCGCATGGCGGGTGATCCGCGCCCAGCGCACGCTGCCGGTCGACGCCACCACGCCGGGGACCGACCGATGACCGACCGCCGCGACTTTCTCGTTGCCGGCCTCGCCGGCGCCAGCCTGCTGGCCTTGCCCGCATTCGCGCGTACCAAGCTGCGCCCGAAGGCGCTGAAGATCCTGGTCATGGGCGGTACCGGTTTTCTCGGCCCGCACTTCGTCGAGGCCGCGCGCAAGGCCGGGCATACGCTGACCCTGTTCAACCGCGGCAAGACCAACCCGGAGCGTTTCTCGGGCGAAGATTTTCGCGACATCGAACAGCTGCACGGCGACCGCAAGACCGACATGAAGGCGCTGGAAGGCGAACGCCGCTGGGACGCGGTGCTCGACACCTCGGCCTATCTGCCGGCCGACGTGACCCGCTCGACCCAACTGCTGGGATCGCGCGTGGGCCAGTACCTGCTGGTGTCGACCATCTCGGTCTACGCCAAGACCGATACCCCCAATCAGGACGAGAGCGCGCCGCTGGCGCAGCTGGCCGATCCCAAGGTGACCGAGGTGACCGGCGAGACTTACGGCGGCCTCAAGGCGCTGTGCGAGCGCGCCGCCGAAGCGCAAATGCCGGGCCGCGTGACCGTGGTGCGGCCGGGCCTGATCGTCGGCCCCGGCGACACCACCGACCGTTTCACCTATTGGCCGGCGCGCGCCGACCGCGGCGGCGAGATCCTGGCGCCGGGCAGCGCGCAGGATCCGACCCAGTTCATCGACGTGCGCGATCTGGCGGCCTTTCTGCTGCGCACGCTGGAGCAGCGCAATGTCGGCATCTACAACGCCGACGCACCGGCCGGCAAGTTGAGCATGGGCGAGCTGCTGAGCACCTGCCAGCAGGTCGCGGGCCGGATGCAGGCGCCGAAATCCAGCGTGACCTGGGTGCCGGCGGCATTCCTGGAAGCGCAGAAGGTCGGGCCCTGGCAGGACATGCCGGTGTGGATTCCGGCGCAGGGCGAGTACGCCGGTTTCGGCCGCATCAGCAGCGCCAAGGCCCAGGCCGCGGGCCTGCGTTACCGGCCGCTGCCCGACACCGTGCGCGACACTCTCGCGTACTGGCGCGGCCTGCCCGCCGAACGCCGCGCCAAGCCCAAGGCTGGCCTGTCCGCCGCGCGCGAGGCCGAAGTGCTGGCGGCCTGGCACGCACAGGCCAAGTCCAAGGCGGGATGAGCGCGCCGCGCCGGCGGTGGATGTGGCGGCCGCGCTGGAGCGCGCGCATCCTCGCCCTGCTGGTGCTGAGCTTCGCGGTCTGGGGTTGCGTGATCGAGCCCGGGTCGCTGACCCAACGCGACTACGCGTTCGCGCTGCCGAACTGGCCGCGCGAATGCGACGGCCTGCGCGTGGATCTGGTGTCCGACCTGCACGTGGGCTCGCCGCGCAACGGCGTGGAGCAGTTCGACCGCCTGGTCGCGCGGCTCGCGGCCAGCGATGCGCAGGCGGTGCTGATGGCCGGCGACTACGTGATCCTGAGCGTGTTCCTGGGCACCTACATCCCCGCCGAGACCGTCGCCGAGCACCTCAAGCCGCTGACCGCGCGCAAGCCGGTGTATGCCGTGCTGGGCAACCACGATTGGTGGAAGGACGGCGAGCGCGTGCGGCGCGCGCTGGAGTCGGCCGGGGTGGTGGTGCTGGAGGACCAGGCGCGGGAAGTAAGGCTGGGCCGCTGCCGCCTGTGGATGGTCGGCGTGGGCGATCTGCTGGAGGCGCCGCACGACGTCGCGCGCGCGTTTTCCGCAATCCATGACCAAGCCCCGGCCCTGGCGATCACGCACAATCCACTGGTGTTCCGGCGCATGCCCGCGCGCGCGTCGCTGGTGGTGGCCGGGCATACCCACGGCGGCCAGATCGCGTTTCCGCTGCTGGGGCGGCCGGGCTTGTGGAAGGAGGCCGACGGCGCGTATCCGGTCGGGCATTTCGTAGAGGGCGGGCGGCAGTTGTTCGTGACACAGGGCATCGGCACCAGCATCCTGCCGATCCGCTTCGGCGTGCCGCCGGAGATTTCCAGGCTGCATTTGTGCGGGCAGGGCCGCGATCGCGACCGGGCCTGTCGTTAGAACGACGAGGAGCGCTGAGGCATGGCCGCAGGCGGACGCGCGTGGCGATGGACGATGGCGTTGTGGGCGCTGGCGCTGGCGCTGCCTTGCGCCGCGCAGGACGCGCCGACCGCCGAGGTCTCGATCGAGGAGCGCATCGCGACCTACCGCATCTTCGGGCGCAGCGCGCTGGAGCTGGCCGGGCAGATGCGCCAGTACGGCCCGCAGCACGCCTACGGCGGGCGCCGCCTGGCCGGCAGCACCGATTGGAACGTGACCTGGACCTACCAGTCGCTGCCGCGCCGCGATCGCTGCGAACTGATCTCGGTGACGGTGGGCGCCGAGATCGTGACCACCCTGCCGGAATGGAGCGGCGCGCGCGTCGACAGCGATCTGGCGCGCGAATGGCGGCGCTTCTACAAAAGCCTGCAAGCGCACGAGGCCGGCCACGTCCAGCACGGCCGCGAAGCGGTGATCGCGGTGCGCGACGCGATGCTGGCGCGGCGATCGGCGCCCGACTGCAAACTGCTGCGACGCGCGCTGGACGATGCCGCGCGCGCGCAGCTGCGGCGCTACACCGGCCTGACCCGTCGCTACGACGCGCAGACCGAGTTCGGCCTGCGCCAGGGCGTGCAGCTGCGGCCTTGAGCGCGCGGCCGGTTCCGGCCCTAGACTAGGCCGGATCGAACCTCGCCGGAGTCGCCATGTCCTTGCTCGCCGTCTCGCTGATCCTGCTGGTCGCCGTGCTGCACGCCGGCTTCCTGGTCCTGGAGATGTTCCTGTGGACCCAGCCCGCCGGCTTGAAGGTGTTCCGCCAGTCGCGCGAGAAGGCCGAGCAATCCAAGGTGCTCGCGGCCAATCAGGGCTTGTACAACGGCTTCCTCGCCGCCGGCCTGATCTGGGCCGCGGCCGGCGGCCGCCGCGACGTGGCGCTGTTCTTCCTGGGCTGCGTGGTGGTGGCCGGCGTCTACGGCGCGGCCACGGTCAACCGCCGCATCTTCTTCGTGCAGGCGGTGCCGGCGCTGGCCGCGATCGCGGCGCTGTATCTGGCGGGTTGATCGGGCCCGTCGAGCGATGCGGCAGGCGATAGGCGGCAGGTGCGCCGCTTCGCGCGCCAGGTCGGCCCGCGATGCCTTATTCCACCGCCCTGCGAATGCTCCGCTTCGTCATTCCCGCGAAAGCGGGAATCCAGTGACCTCAGCGGGCGTGGTTCGACACGTTGCGCACTCGCCCAAGGCGCTGGATGTTCGGTTCAGCCGAAGCAGAGCGGAGCCCGCCTTGGCGGGAATGACGTGCAAAAGGGCGATGGTTCGGCCTGCGAACGCGTCAACCCAGCAACGGCATCGCGAACACCACCGCGCCCAGCACGAACAGCGCGGTCAGCGCATGCACCAGCGGCCGGTTGATACGCAGGAACACGAACTGCTCGATCGTGCGTCCGACCCAGAACAAGGACATGCCGGCCAGCACGGCATGCCCTAGCGCGCTGGTCTGCAATTCGTCGGTGTAGAAGAAGCACAGCACCGCCACGGCCAGAAATACGTAGATCAGGCGCAGGTTGAGGATCTGCAGGATCGCGCGATCGGCCACGGTCGCGGTCTTCAGCGTGTCTCGCCAGCGGAACAGTTTCCAGAACGCCAGGTGGAAGCCGGCGAAAGCCAGGCTGTGCAGGCCGCCCAGCCAGATCCAGGTATGCGCGCTCATGGCCGCACTCTAGCCGATGCCCGCGGCGCGGATTGTGCCGCCATCGACCGAATGTCCCGCATCGGACGACCGGGAATCGCGCTCACTTGCGCGGCGACACCCACATCGCGATGCGGGCGCGGAACACCGCTTCGCCGGCCTCGTTGTTGACCACCACGCTGACCGGCAGGTCGTAGCCGGACGCGGCTTCGACCACCGGGATATCCGGCGTGGCGATGCCGTGCATGGTGCCGGTGGCCTTCTTCAGGTACTCGACCGTCATGCCCTTGGGGATCCAGCGCATGCTCGGCGGGATCGTGGCGTCGGTCATGACCCCGGCGGTGAGTTCGGCCAGGTTGCACAGCGCGATCGCGTGCACGGTGCCGAGGTGGTTGGTGACGCGGCGGCGGTGGCGCAGGGTCGCTTCGCAGCGGCCCGGCTCCAGCGCTACGAAGCGCGGCGAGATGCTGGCGAAGTAGGGCGCCTTCAGACAGACCGCGCGCGAGAACAGCCAGCGCCCGGCGGGCATGCGTTCGAACTTGCGGTAGAGGGCGAGGACGTTGCTGCTCATGTCGGGATTTCCGCTGGGGCGCGTTCGTCGTGTCGAACGGCGACGCGCGCTGCATCGATGGGGTGGGCGGCCAGGCGCATCTCGCCGCCGCATGCGAAAACGGCGGGCCCGAGGGCCCGCCGTCGCGATCATGCGTGGTGGCGTTGCACGCCGGTGCCCGCGTCAGGCCGCAGCGCGCGCGTCGTGGCCGTGGTCGTGCAGGCCGCGGTAGCCGGCCGAGCGCAACTCTTCGGCGTCGAAGTCGTCGACGCTGATCGCATCGATCGTCATCTCCCGCAGTTCTTCCAGCTGCTTGCGCTCTTCGGCGGTGATCCAGCCCTCGCGCACGCCCTCGTCGAGCTGGCTGGGGAAGTCCAGCGCTTCGATGTCGCTGTTCTTGAGCGCCTTGAGGAACTTGCGCTCCACCGGCTCGGCCAGGATCACTTTCTGCAGATAGCTGTTGATGCGGCCGGCCGGGTTGTTCGCGCAAGGCGTGGTGAACACACCCTCGGCGAGACGGTCGCGGGCATCGTTGGGCGACATCAGCAGCGCCGCGGCGCGGTGGCCCAGGCGATCGCTGGGCGCCTGTGCGCGGCGGCCCCAGGGGAAGATCAGCGCCCACAGCAGCCAGCCGACCGGACGAATCGGGAAGTTGCGCAGCGCGCCCGACAGCGCCAGCTCGATCTTGTGCACGGCGTCGTGGAAGGCCCAGGCCAGCAGCGGCTGGTCGCCGACCGGACGGCCCTGGTCCTCGTAGCGCTTGAGCATGCTGCTGGCGATGTAGAGCTGGCTGAGCACGTCGCCCAGGCGCCCGGACAGCGACTCCTTGAACTTGAGCTTGCCGCCCAGCAGCAGCATCGAGGTGTCGGCCATCACCGCCAGCGTCGCCGAATAGCGGTTGAGCTTGCGGTAGTAGCGGCGGGTGTAGCTGTCGCCCGGCGCGGCGCCGATGCGCGAGCCGGTGAAGCCGTACCACCAGCTGCGCACCGCGTTGGAAATCGCGAAGCCGATGTGGCCGAACAGGTTCTTGTCGAACTCGCGCAGGGCCTCTTTCTTGTCGGGCAGCATCGCCGCCTTCATTTCCTTGAGCACCCACGGATGGCACAGGATCGCGCCCTGGCCGAAGATCATCAGCGAGCGCGTCATGATGTTGGCGCCCTCGACCGTGATCATGATCGGCAGCGCCTGCCAGTTGCGGCCGGCGTAGTTCTTCGGGCCCAGGATGATGCCCTTGCCGCCGTGGATGTCCATCACGTCCTTGGCGACTTCGCGCGCCATCTCGGTGCAGTGGTACTTGGCGATGGTGGAGGGCACGGCCGGGTTTTCGCCGCGCGCCACCGCCGCGGCGGTGGCCTGCGACAGCGCGCTGACCGCGTAGGCGTGGCCTGCGATGCGCGCCAGCGCTTCCTCGACGCCTTCGAAGCGGCCGACCGAGAGGCCGAACTGCTTGCGGATGCGCGCGTAGGCGCCGGTCACGATCGCGCCCATCTTGGCGCCGCCGCTGCCGGTGGAGGGCAGGGTGATCGAGCGGCCGATCGACAGGCACTCGACCAGCATCTGCCAGCCTTTGCCGGCATAGGCTTCGCCGCCGATCAGCTGGCTGAGCGGGATGAACACTTCCTTGCCGTGGATGGGGCCGTTCTGGAAGGTGCTGTTGAGCGGGAAGTGACGGCGGCCGACTTCGACGCCGGCGGTGTCGCGCGGCAGCAGCGCCAGGGTGATGCCGATGTCGCGCTTGTCGCCGATCAGGCCGTCCGGGTCGTACATGCGGAAGGCCAGGCCGATCAGGGTCGCGACCGGCGCCAGGGTGATGTAGCGCTTGTCGAAGGTGAGCTTGACGCCGACCACGCGCGCGCCGTTCCAGTCGCCCATGGTCACGATGCCGTAGTCCGGAATCGAGGTGGCGTCGGAGCCGGCCCAGGGACCGGTCAGGCCGAAGCAGGGCACTTCGCGGCCGTCGGCCAGGCGCGGCAGGTAGTGTTCCTTCTGCTCCTGGGTGCCGTAGTGCATCAGCAGTTCGGCCGGGCCCAGCGAGTTGGGCACGCCGACGGTGGAACTGACCACGCTCGACACCGAGGCCAGCTTCTGGATCACCTTGTGGTTGGCCAGCGCGCTGAAGCCCAGGCCGCCGAAGTCCTTGGGAATGTTGAGACCGAAGAACTTGTTCTTCTTGATGTAGTCCCACAGTTCCGGCTGCAGATCGGCGTAGACGTGGGTGATTTCCCAGTCGTTGGTCATCTTGCACAGCTCTTCGACCGGACCGTCGAGGAAGGCCTGTTCTTCGGCGCTCAGCTCGGGCTTGGGCTGCGACAGCAGCGCGTCCCAGTCCGGCTTGCCGGAGAACAGTTCGCCCTCGAAACCGACCGTGCCGGCTTCCAGCGCGGTGCGCTCGGTTTCCGACAGCGGCGGCAGAATCTTGGTGTAGAAGCCCAGCAGCGGCTTGGTGATCAGCGGCAGGCGGATCTGCGGGATCAGCAGCGGCACCGCGATCAGGGCCACGATCGCGGCCGCAACGATGGTCGCGATCGGATTGGCGCCGAACAGCCAGCACGCGACCAGCACGGTCGCGGTGAGGGCGGCCCAGACCGGCAGACGCAGCCGGTGGTAGGCGGCGATCGCACCAATAAGGAGGAAAGCGAGGAAGGGAATGGCGATGCTCATGGCGACGCTCCAGCGGTATTACGACGTGTTGGCTAGGCTCAGGCTAGTCGGGCGGGCGTGATGCGAGTGCCTTAGCGCGTGGGCTTGCGGGCCGCGCCGCGTTCAAACGCCAGCATCAAACGCTCAACATACGCACGAGTATGGTAAGGTTCCCCGGCCGCTGTCAACTCGCCGATGCTGCGGTGCATACTGTTCCCGTCGGTGGCGTATGGTTACACTTGTCATCCATGAGCCAGCCCGTCCAGACCAAGCAAGAACGCAACGGCCGCCTGAGCGCCGACGATTGGGCGCAGGCCGCCCTAGACCTGATCGCCGAACAGGGCGTGGCCGCGGTCGCGGTCGAACCCCTTGCGCGCAGGCTCGGCGTCACCAAAGGCAGCTTCTACTGGCATTTCCCGTCGCGCGACGCCTTGCTGGTCGCGGCGCTGGAGCGTTGGGAGAAAGTCGAGCAGGAGACCGTGTTCGGTCAGCTCGAACCGATCCCGGATCCGCGCCAGCGTTTGCGCTCGCTGTTCCACCTCGTCGCCCACGAGGTCAAGTCGCACATCATCTATTCCGAGCTGCTCAAGGCGCTGGACCATCCGGCCGTGCAGCCGGTGATCGGCCGCGTCTCCGAGCGCCGATTGGACTATCTGACCGCATCCTTCCGCCAGGCCGGACTCAGCCGCACCGACGCGCAGCATCGCGCGCGACTGCTGTACGCCGCCTACGTCGGTTTCCTGCAGCTCAATCTGCAGTTGCACCAGACGCGGATGCAGCACGACGAATTCGAGGCCTATGTCGAGCACATGATGGCCACGCTCATCCCTAACTCTTAAACAGTCCCCCGGCTGGAGGCCCTTGCCGTGAATGCCATTTCCAAAGACGTACCGACTGCGCCCGCGCTGGGGAGCGCAGGCAGCCGGTTAGCCGCATTGAACGAGTGGGTCGCGCAGGTCGCGGCCCTGACCCGTCCCGACCGCATCCAGTGGTGCGACGGCAGCGATGCGGAAAACGCCGCGCTGATCGAGCGCATGCTCGCCGACGGCACCCTGGAGCAGCTCAACGAGCAGACCCATCCCGGCAGCTATTTGCACCGCTCGCATCCGGACGACGTGGCGCGCGTGGAGCACCTGACCTTCGTGTGCACGCGCTCGCCCGAGGACGCCGGCCCGAACAATCATTGGATGGCGCCGGCCGAGGCGCACGCCAAGATGGACGCGCTGTACGCGGGCTGCATGCGCGGCCGCACCCTGTACGTGATCCCGTACTGCATGGGCCCGATCGATTCGCCGCTGTCGCGTTGCGGCGTGGAGATCACCGACAGCCCCTACGTGGTCGCCAACATGCGCATCATGACCCGCATGGGCGCGCCGGCGCTGGCGCGGATCGAGCGCGAGGGGGCGTTCGTGCGCGGTCTGCATTCGATCGGCGAGCTCGATCCCGAGCGTCGTTTCATCATGCATTTCCCCGAGGAGCTGACGATCAAATCGTTCGGTTCCGGCTACGGCGGCAACGCCCTGCTCGGCAAGAAGTGCCACGCCCTGCGCATCGCCTCGCATCAGGCGCGCAGCGAAGGCTGGCTGGCCGAGCACATGCTGATCCTGGGCATCGAGAACCCGCAGGGCGAGACCCACTATGTCGCCGCCGCGTTCCCCTCGGCCTGCGGCAAGACCAATCTGGCGATGCTGATTCCGCCGCAGGGCTATCGCGACGCCGGCTGGAAGGTGTGGACGGTCGGCGACGACATCTGCTGGATGCGCCCCGGCGCCGACGGCCGCCTGTACGCGATCAATCCGGAAGCCGGTTTCTTCGGCGTCGCCCCGGGCACCTCGAGCAAGTCGAACCCGAACGCGCTGGCGACGATCCAGCACGACACCATCTTCACCAACGTCGGCGTCACCGCCGACGGCCAGCCCTGGTGGGAAGGCCTGGACAACGGCCAGACCCCGGTCACCGACTGGCGCGGCAATCCCTACGATCCGGCCAAGGGCCCGGCCGCGCATCCGAACTCGCGCTTCACGGTGTCGGCCAAGCAGTGCCCGAGCTATTCGGACAAGGCCGAGGACGCCCAGGGCGTGCCGATCTCGGCGATCGTGTTCGGCGGCCGCCGCGCCTCGCTGGTGCCGCTGGTGTTCGAAGCGCGCGACTGGACCCACGGCGTGCTGGTCGGCGCCGCGATGGGCTCGGAAACCACCGCCGCCGCGACCGGTGCGGTCGGCGTGATGCGCCGCGATCCGATGGCGATGAAGCCGTTCTGCGGCTACAACTTCGCCGATTACTTCAGCCATTGGCTGTCGTTCGACGGCGCCCAGGCCCAGCTGCCCAAGGTTTTCCACGTCAACTGGTTCCGCAAGGGCGACGACGGCAAGTTCCTGTGGCCGGGCTTCGGCGACAACCTGCGCGTGCTGGAGTGGATGATCGGACGCGTCAAGGGCGAGGCCGGCGCGGTGGAAACGCCGATCGGCCATCTGCCGGCGCCGGGCGATCTCAATCTCGACGGCGTCAGCCTGTCCGACGAAGCGCGGGCCAAGCTGTTCGGCTTCGACCATGCCGGCTGGAGCGCCGAGTTCGACAGCATCGGCGGTTACCTGGACGAGTACGGTCCGCGTATGCCGCAGGCGCTGAAGAACGAACAGCAACGCATCGCCGCCGCACTGGCCCGCTGAGACCTGCATGTCCGTCGCAAACCCCGCCGCGATCGCGGCCAGTCGTGAACTCCTGATCGACGGCCGCCCGCTGCGGGTGTACGACGGCCTGCTGTCCAACGTCGGCGACTACGTGCGCAGCCTGGCGCGTGCGCCGTTCACGCGCACCGAGGTCGCGCGGCCGGAGACCAACGACTACAAGCACTGGGCCACCGAGGTGAAGCTCGAGGCCCTGGTGCAGCAGCCGATCTTCGACCTGACCCGGCGCGCGGTGCTGGGCTTCACCGGCACGGGCTACGGCTACAAGCCGTATCGCGCCTACACCAACGTCGCCAGCTTCGGCGACATGCTGTTCACCCACACCGACTGCCTGCCCGACCAGCGCGATCTGACCGCGCTGTGGTACCTGTGCGAGCACTGGGACCTGGAGTGGGGCGGCGAGACCATGTTCTACGACGCCGCCGACGAAGTGGCCTGCGCGCTCACGCCGCGACCGGGCCGGCTGGTGATCTTCGACGGCGCGATCAAGCACGCCGGACGCCCGCCGAACCGGATCTGCTACGCGCCGCGCTACACCTTCGCGATCAAGTTCGAACGCGTGGCAGTGGGTCCGACGGCATGAGCCAGGACCAAGTGCAGAAGCTCTGGCGACAGGGCGAGGACCACGCGCGACAGGGCCAGGTCAACGCCGCGCTGGAAGCCTTCGAAAACCTGCTCGCGGCCGACCCCAACCACGTCCAGGCCTTGCTGCGCGCTTCGCGGCTGGCGCTGATGGTGGGGCGCTACCGGCTCGGCCACGACTATGCGATGCGCGCGCTGGCGCGGCGTCCTAGCTCGGACGAGGCGGTGCTGACCCTGGCGCGCGCGCTGCGCATGTTCAACGAGCCCGGCGCGCTGCTGGAATGCGTGGAGCATTCGCGTTGGCGCGAACGCCGCTCGGTGGAATGGCTGACCGAGCTGGCGATGCTGGTCAGCACCATCGGCGATAACGCCCTGGCCCTGCAGATCCTCGACGTAGCGGCGCTGCGCGATCCGCGCCACGCGCCGATGCGCTATTTCCGCGGCGTGGTGCAGATGTTCTTCGGCGAGATGGAAGAAGCCGAGCGCGAACTGGAGCTGGCGATCGCGCGCCAGCCGAACATGGCGCAGGCGCATTGGGTGCTGTCGCGCCTGCGCAAGCAGACCGCCGACGCCAACCACGTCGATCGCATGCTCACCCAGATCCGCGCCGCCAAGCCGGCCAGCGAGAGCGAGGCCTACCTGGCCTTCGCCCTGCACAACGAGCTGCACGACCTGGGCCGCTACGAAGAGTCCTGGCAGGCCCTGGACCGCGGTTGCCGGATCAAGCGTCAGCTCACCCCGCACGACCGCCTCGACGCGCGGCGCATGTTCGAGGGCCTGACCCGGCTGTGCGACGCCGAGTTCGTGCGCCCGGTCACCCAGGAACCCGGCCCCTACGTGCCGGTCTTCATCCTGGGCATGCACCGCTCCGGCAGCACCCTGCTGGAACAATTGCTGGGCGGGCATCCGATGGTGTCCGACGGCGGCGAGACCTACGCATTCACCACCCAGATGCGCTACGGCGCCGATTTCCGCAACAAGGCCGTGCTCGACGCCGAACTGGTGCGGCGCGCGGCCAAGGTCGACTACGCCCAGGTCGGCCAGCGCTTCCTCGAGCGCAGCGCCTGGCGCGCCAAGGACCGGCCCTACCTGACCGAGAAGCTGCCCTCGAACTTCCTCAACGTGGGCTTCATCGGCCGTTCGCTGCCGCAGGCGCGCATCCTGCACATGGTGCGCGACCCGGTCGACACCTGCTTCTCCAACCTGCGCACCATGTTCTCGGACGTGAACACCTTCTCCTACGACCAGCACGAGCTGGTGGAGTGGTTCGGCCAGTACCAGCGCCTGATGGCGCACTGGCACGAGGTCATGCCGGACCGGATCATGGACGTGCGCTACGACGCCCTGGTCGCCGACCCCGAAGGCGTGATGCGCCAGGTCCTGGACTTCCTGGGCCTGCCCTGGGATGCCGCCGCCACCACCCTGGATCGCGCGGGCGCGGTGGCCACCGCCAGCAGCCCGCAGATGCGCGGCGGCATCATCAAGAACCGCAGCTCGGCCTGGGCGCCGTACGAGGCCCAGCTGCAGCCGCTGATCCACGGACTGGGCGCGCTGGGCTGAGCCGGCCGCGCCCCGACGCGGCGGCGGCTTAAACCTTCCCGGATGGCGGGGCATCGGAATGACTATGCTGACCGCCGTGACCGAATCCCTGCCAGACGAAGCGACACCGGCCGACGACCGCGACCTGGTCGGGGCGGCGGCGCGCGGCGAGACCGCGGCCTTCGAAACCCTGTACCGCCGCCACGCCGGCCGCGTCCACGGCGTGATCGCGCGCCTGGTCGGCCACCACGGCGCACGCGCCGAGGACCTCACCCAGGAGGCCTTCGTGCGCGCCTGGCAGGCGCTGCCGGCGTTCCGGTTCGAGTCCGCTTTCAGCACCTGGTTGCACCGGCTGGCGGTCAATACCGCGCTGATGGAACTGCGCAGCCGGCGCAGCAAGCCGCAGGAGGACGGCGACGAGGACGCGTTCGAACTGGTCGGCAGCGCCGACTCGGCCGGGCACGTGACCGCGCTGTCGATGGACCTGGAGCGCGCGGTCGCCAGCCTGCCGCCACGCGCCCGCGCGGTGCTGGTGCTGTACGACGTGGAAGGCTGGAAGCATGAGGAGATCGCCGCCGAACTCGGCATGGCGGTCGGCAGCAGCAAGGCGCAATTGCACCGCGCGCGCGGATTGCTGCGCGAACGGCTAGGAGGACAGGCATGAACACCGAACATCGAGAGCCCGCGTCGGACGGCGAACTGCCCGACGCCCTGCGTTGGCAGCTGCGCGCGCTGCGCCGCGACCAGCCACCGGCCAACGACTTGTGGCCCGGGATCGCCGCGCGCCTGCAGCCGCAGGTGGCTGCGCCGGTGCGCACGCCGCGGCCGCGCTGGCTGGCGCCGTTCGCGGTAGCCGCGACCCTGGTGCTGGCTATCGGTTTCACCGGCGTCTGGCGCGGCGACCAGGCCGCCAACGACGCCCCGCAGGCGCGCAGCGAATCGCTGCTGCAGCGCGAGGCCGCCGGCATGACCCTGCAGTACCAGGCCGCGATGCAGGAAATGCAGCGCGCCGCGCCGGCCCCGAACGCGACCGCCCTGCAACCCGCGTTCGAGGAGCTGGACCGCAACGCCGCGCTGATCCTGGACGCGCTGGCCCACGACCCCGACTCGCGCCTGCTGCTGGAGCAGCTGCGCCGCACCTACGCACGACGCCTCGCGCTCGCCCAGCGCGTGGCCTATACCTGAAACCCGGAGGACGACCATGACCCGCGCATCCCACAAAGCAAGCCAGCTCGGACTCGCCCTCGGACTGGCCTATTTGGCCGCCGCCCCGGCGTTTGCGGCCACCCCCATCAACCAGACCCGCCCGCTGGATCCGCGCGGACGGGTCGAGATCGAGAACGTCAAAGGCCGCATCGACGTGCGCGCCTGGGACCGCCCGGAAGTGAAGATCGAAGGCAGCCTCGGCAACGGCGTCGAGAAGCTGGAGATCGAAGGCAACGGCGAGCGTCTGTCGATCAAGGTCAAATACCCCAACCGCGGCAGCGGCATGGGCTTTTTGGTCGGCGGCGACAAGAGCGAGCCCACCGACCTCAAGGTGACCCTGCCGCTGCGCGCCGACGTCGAGATCGACGGCGTCTCGGCCGACATCGACGTGACCGGCGTGGCCTCCTCGATGCTGTCGATCGACAGCGTCAGCGGCGACGTGACGGTGGCCGCGGCGCCGCGCGAGGCCAGCATCGACAGCGTCAGCGGCGATCTCACCCTGACCCTCAACAGCAGCAAGGTCAGCGCCGAGACGGTCAGCGGCGACCTGCAGCTGCGCGGCCGCCTGGACGGCGAGGTCGAGGTGGAAACGGTGTCCGGCCGGGTCGACGTGAGCGTGCGCGAATCGGCGCTGCGCCGCTTCAACGGCAACTCGGTGTCCGGCGACTTCCGCCTGAGCACCGCGCTGGCCGCCAGCGGCGAAATCGCGGTCGAGACGGTCAGCGGCGACGTCCACCTGGTGCTGCCGCGCAATCTGTCGGCGACCGTGCACGGCCAGAGCTTCAGCGGCGACCTGTCGGCGCCGGACGCACAGATCGTCAAGCCAAAACACGGCCCAGGCTCGAACTTCGAGCACCGCTACGGCAGCGGCAGCGGCGAGATCCACATGGAGACCTTCTCCGGCGACGCGACCCTGCAGCTCGACTGATCCGGCGCGCCCGCGCTTAGCGAACGACGCCGCCGCTCAGGCGGCGTCTTTCATCGAGAACCAGCAATTGAAGGCGATGGTGATGCGCTCGTCGCGGCCGTAGAACGGCAGCACCTCGTGCGGCAGCCAGGACGGGAACAGGATCAGCTGCCCGGGCGAGAAGCGGACGTTCCAGGTGCCGTGATGGAACGGCGTCTGCAGGCGCTGGTTGCCGGGATCGACGAACTGGTTGCTGTAGAAGTGCGGGTTGTGGAAGCGCAGCACCCCCGATTCCGGGCGGTCCTCGGGCGTCTCGCCCGGGTCCACGCAGTACACCCCCGACCAGGATGCCATCGGATGGGTGTGGGTGATGGTGAAGCCGCCGTGGCGGGTGATGTGGTACCAGGTGTGGGAGAAGATCTGCAGGCGCGCCATCTCCGCGGCGTTGTAGCCGTTGAGCTCCTGAATCGCGCGGCCCAGGGTGTTCCAGCAGAACTGGCGCAGCAACTGCACGCTGGTCTCCGGCCAGGAAAACAGCACGAACTCGCTCTCGAACACGCCCTGTTGCAGCGCCAGCGACGGGTTGGGATTGGCGTAGCGCGAGCCCTGCGCCTCGCGCGCCAGCAGCAAGGCCTTGAGCTCGGCGTTGATCGCCTGGTGGTTGGGCAGGACGTCCTGCGCGAACGGGACCGAGAAGGCGGGGTAGAGCTCAAAGGGCATGGTGCGGTTCCGGGATCGGAGGCCGCGCGCGCGGCCGCGTCGGGAGTGTAGCGCGACACGAGAGGGGGCGGCGCGGGGCGGGCGAGGGCCGGGCCCGCAAAAAACTACGGCCCCTTTCGGGGCCGTAGCGGGTGACGCTGGTAACGGGTCGATCAGAACTTCTGCGCGTAGCGGAAGTACACGAAACGGCCCGGGACTTCGTACTGCGGATCGAACGAGTTGGCGAAGGTGGTGACCGACACCGGCGGGTTCTTGTCGAAGATGTTGTTCACGCCGACGGTGATCTTGGCGTTCCACGGCGCGTTCCAGAAGAAGCTCGCGTCGTGGTACGTGGTCGCACCGATGTGGCGTTCTGCTGCGTTACGCTGCGTGAAGCTGTCGCCGCCGCCCACGCCGTCCCAGACGCCATTGTTGTTGGAGTCGGTCGGGATCGCGACGATGCGGTCGGCGTCGGTGCAGAGGAACGCGTAGCCGTAGTCTTCCAGGGCCTGGCAGTTTTCGGTCTGCGACGAGTAGTAACGGATGTTCCAGGTCGCGCCGATGTCGCCCTTCTCCCAGCGCGTGGCCAGGTTGGAGCGGATACGCCAAGCGTTGGACTGGTTCGGGCCGTCGTATTCGCCGACCTGGTTGCCGCCTTCGTTGAAGCGCAGTTTCTGGCCGATGGCCGGCACGTCCTGCTCGTCTTCGCCGTAGATGCCGTTACCGTTCAGGTCGTCTTCCTGGCTGGCCAGGTAGGTCGTATCCCAAACGAAGCTGAAGCGGCCCCACGAGGTTTCCGGCAGACGGTAGTTCACCGTCAGGTCGTAACCTTCGACTTCCGTACCACCGATGTTGGTGGTGGTGTTGAGCAGGGTCTGGATGTTGCCGTCGGCACGACGGGTGTACAGGGCGCAGGTCGGACCAGTGCCGGAGGAGTCGAGGCACTGCTGGATGATGCCGGCGCCGCCGATGGTGGTGATCGCGTCCTCGATCTTGATGTTCCACCAGTCCAGATTGATATCCAGGCCTTCGATCCAGCTCGGGCTGTAGACCAGACCCAGGGTCTTGGTCTCGGCGCGTTCCGGCTTCAGGTTCGGATTACCGCCGACCGTGATGCGGATCTGCTGGTTGTCCTGCTGGTAGCCGCCGTTCGGCACGCCTTCGGCGACGCAGCGCGCCTGAGCGGACGGGTTCTGGTTACCGAAGTTGGCGTTGTTGCAGGGATCGCTGAGGGTCGGGAACGAGTCGGCCTGACCGGCGAACAGCTCGGAGATCGACGGAGCGCGGAAGCCCTCGGACCAGTTGCCGCGGATCATCAGGTCGTCGATCGGCTTCCAGCGGAAACCGAACTTGCTGTTCAGCGTGTCGCCGAAGTTGCTGTAGTCGGAGTAGCGGGNCGACCGGCACGCCTTCGGTGACGCAGCGTGCCTGGGCGACCGAACTCTGCTGACCGAACTGCGCGGTGTTGCAGGCGTCGGTGACGGTCGGGAACGAGTCGGCCCGACCGGCGAACAATTCGGAGATCGACGGTGCACGGAAGCCCTCGGACCAGTTGCCGCGGATCATCAGGTCGTCGATCGGCTTCCAGCGGAAACCGAACTTGCTGTTCAGCGTGTCGCCGAAGTTGCTGTAGTCGGAGTAGCGGGTCGCGACCGAGAAGTCGAGCAGCTTGGCGAACGGCACATCCGACAGCACCGGGATCGCGAGTTCGAGGTAGGCCTCGTCCAGCGAGTAGGAACCGTTGGTGGCGGTACGGCTGTTGCCGGTGGTGTTGCCCGAGTTGATCAGCGCGTCCGGCGAGTCGTAGCCGGACTCGGTGCGGTGCTCGAGGCCGAACGAGAAGCCCAGCGGGCCGCCCGGCAGGCTGAACAGGTCGCCGCCGATGTTAGCGTAGTAGCTGTTCTGGACGTAGTTGTACTCGTCGTGCGCGGTGAACGAGACGAAGTTCATCATTTCCGGCGTGATGCTGCCGACGCCGCCGAGCAGGTTCAGCGGCACGCAGCCGTTGATGATGGCGGTGGCGGTGCCGCAGCGGGCCACGCCCTGGACGTCGCGGAACGACGGACCCAGCGCCTGCTGCAGGGCGATCATGTTGAACAGGCCGTAGGTGGTGTTATTGGCCTTGTTCTCGCCGCGGAAGTAACCGGCTTCCCAGTCGTAGTACTTCTCGCCGACGGTCAGCGTGCCTTCCAGGCCGGCGTTCATCGCGAACGTGCGCACGTCCTGGTTGAACGAACGGCCGCCGGACTCGGTGATGCGGCGGTTGATGCGCGAGATGTCCTGGCCGAACGGGTTGTAGATGCTGTTGCGGCTGATGAAGATCTGCTGGCCCTGCGGCGTAGCGCCCGGGGCGGTGCCCAGCACCACCGGCATCGAGGCGAGCAGCTGCTCGGACTCGCGCTGGTTGTAGGTGATGGTGGTCTTGAAGCGCAGGTTGTCGGTGATGTCGACGGTGCCGGCGGCGAAGACCGAGCGGCGTTCCTGCGGGGTCAGCAGGTAGTTCTCGGGCGCGAAGTTGTAGACGTCGCCCGGAGCCACGTACGGACGCGGGGCGCTGTTGCCGCCCGCATTGTAGGTGAAGGTGCCGGGGCCGCCGTTGAAGTTGGTCTGACCGCCGGTGCAGGCGCCGTTGACGTAGCCGCCCGGGCACAGAGCGAAGCGGCCGCCCGGGCTGGTGCCCGAACCGAACGCGTTGCCGGTGCCGACGATCGGCTCCTTGGAGATCTTGCGATCGCCGGCCATGACCGGCTCTTCCTTGACGTAACCGAAGCCCAGCATGGCGCTGAAGCGGTCCGAGGTCGTGCCGATGGTGAAGTCGTAGGCTTGACGGAAACCGTCGCCCTTGTCGAAGGCGCCCAGGTAGGCGTTGGCTTCGGCGCCTTCGAAGTTCTGGCGCAGGATCACGTTGACCACGCCGGCGATNTGGCGTTCGGCGGTGGCGGCCCCTGGATCGGCATGAAGTCGTAGGCTTGACGGAAACCGTCGCCCTTGTCGAAGGCGCCCAGGTAGGCGTTGGCTTCGGCGCCTTCGAAGTTCTGGCGCAGGATCACGTTGACCACGCCGGCGATGGCGTCCGAACCGTAGATGGTCGAGGCGCCGTCCTTCAGGACTTCGATGCGCTCGACCGCGGCGGTCGGGATGGTGTTGAGGTCGACCGCGCCACCGAGACCGGTGCCGCCGACCCAACGACGGCCGTTGACCAGCACCAGGGTGCGGTTGGAGCCGAGGTTGCGCAGGCTGACGCGGGTTTCGCCGTTGCCGCCGTTGTTGAACGAGCTGTTGAGGGTCGAGCCGTTGGCCGTGATGTTCTGGATCACGTCGCCGACCGAGGTCAGGCCCTGCGCGGTGATGTCTTCGCGGCTGAGCGAGAAGATCGGCTGCGAGGTCTCGATATCGGCACGCTTGATGCGCGAACCGGTGACCTCGATGCGGTCAAGGGTGGTGGCTTCTTTCTCGGTTTCCTGTGCAAAGGCGACGCCGGTGCCTGTGGCAGCGGTGGCGCCCACTGCGAGGGCGAAGGTAATCGCCTCGCGGAGCTGGGTGGTCTTCAAGGTCATCTCTCTCTCCAAGTCAGTCTTGGTGTCCCATGGGAGCCTGCCGGGTGGCGCAAAACGAGTGGCCTAAGTCGGCAAGGCTGGGCCGATACTAGCCGCCCCCCGTGAGTAATTAAAGTGTCGTTAACTGACTAGGGGCAGTCTCGAGAGTTGATGAGATGGCACACAAAAAGATACGGCCCCGTATGGGGCCGTATCGGGGTACTACCGGATTTGGAGCCGATCAGAACTTCTGCGCGTAGCGGAAGTAGACGAAACGGCCTGGGACTTCGTACTGCGGATCGAACGAGTTGGCGAAGGTGGTGGCCGACACCGGCGGGTTCTTGTCGAAGATGTTGTTCACGCCGATGGTGACCTTCGCGTTCCACGGAGCGTTCCAGAAGAAGCTCGCGTCGTGGTACGTGGTGGCACCGATATGGCGCTCGGCCGCGTTGCGCTGGGTGAAGCTGTCGCCGCCGGCCACGCCGTCCCAGACGCCGTTGGCGTTGGCGTCGGTGGGGATGGCGACGATGCGGTCCGGGTCGCTGCACAGGAAGGCGTAGCCGTAGTCTTCCAGGGCCTGGCAGTTTTCGGTCTGCGACGAGTAGTAGCGGATGTTCCAGGTCGCGCCGATGTCGCCCTTCTCCCAGCGCGTGGCCAGGTTGGAGCGGATGCGCCAGGCGTTGGACTGGCCCGGGCCGTCGTACTCGCCGACCTGGTTGCCGCCTTCGTTGAAGCGCAGCTTCTGGCCGATCACCGGCACGTCCTGCTCGTTTTCGCCGTAGATGCCGTTGCCGTTGAGATCGTCCTTCTGGCTGGCCAGGTAGGTGGTATCCCAGACGAAGCTGAACTTGCCCCAGGCGGTTTCCGGCAGACGGTAGTTGACGGTCAGGTCGTAACCCTCGACCTCGGTGCCGCCGATGTTGGTGGTGGCGTTGAGCAGGGTCTGGATGTTGCCGTCGGAACGGCGGGTATACAGGCCGCAGGTCAGGCCGGTGCCGGCGCTGTCCAAGCACTGCTGGATGATGTTGGCGCCGCCGCGGGTGGTGAGGGCGTCCTCGATCTTGATGTTCCACCAGTCCAGATTGATGTCCAGGCCTTCGATCCAGCTGGGGCTGTAGACCAGACCCAGGGTGGTGGTCTCGGCGCGCTCGGCCTTCAGGTTCGGATCGCCACCGACCGAGATGCGGATCTGCCGGTTGTCCTGCTGGTAACCGCCGTTCGGCACGCCCTCGGCGACGCAGCGCGCCCGAGCGGACGGGGTCTGATTGCCGAAGTTGGCATTGTTGCAGGGGTCGCTGAGGAGCGGGAACGAGTCGGCGATGCCGGAGAACAGCTCGGAGATCGACGGCGCGCGGAAGCCCTGCGACCAGTTGCCGCGGACCATGAGGTCGTCGATCGGCTTCCAGCGGAAACCGAACTTGCTGTTCAGCGTGTCGCCGAAGTTGCTGTAGTCGGAGTAGCGGGTAGCGACCGAGAAATCGAGCAGCTTGGCGAACGGCACATCCGACAGCACCGGGATCGCGAGTTCGAGGTAGGCCTCGTCCAACGAGTAGGAGCCGCTGGTGGAGGCGCGGCTGTTGCCGGTGGTGTTGCCCGAGTTGATCAGCGCGTCCGGCGAGTCGTAGCCGGACTCGGAACGGTGCTCGATGCCGAACGAGAAGCCCAGCGTGCCGCCCGGCAGGTTGAACAGGTCGCCGCCGATGTTGGCGTAGTAGCTGTTCTGGAGATAGTTGTACTCGTCGTGCGCGGTGAACGAGACGAAGTTCAACATGTCCGGGGTGATGCTGCCGACGCCGCCGAGCAGGTTCAGCGGCACGCAGCCGTTGATGGTGGCGGTGGGGGTGCCGCAGCGCGCCGCGCCGCGTGCGTCGCGGAACGACGGGCCCAGTGCCTGCTGCAGGGCGATCATGTTGAACAGGCCGTAGGTGGTGTTATTGGCCTTGTTCTCGCCGCGGAAGTAACCGGCTTCCCAGTCGAAGTACTTCTCGCCGACGGTCAGCGTGCCTTCCAGGCCGGCGTTCATCGCGAACGTGCGCACGTCTTGGTTGAACGAACGACCGCCCGACTCGGTGATACGGCGGTTGATGCGCGAGATGTCCTGGCCGAACGGGTTGTAGATGCTGTTGCGGCTGATGAAGATCTGCTGGCCCGGCACCGTGGCGCCCGGGGCGGTGCCCAGCACGATCGGCATCGAGGCGAGCAACTGCTCGGACTCGCGCTGGTTGTAGGTGATGGTGGTCTTGAAGCGCAGGCTATCGGTGATGTCCAGGGTGCCGGACGCGAACACCGAACGGCGCTCCTGCGGAGTCAGCAGGTAGTTCTCGGGCGCGAAGTTGTAGATGTCGCCGGGCGCCACGAACGGACGCGGGGCGCTGTTGCCGCCCGCATTGTAGGTGAAGGTGCCGGGGCCGCCGTTGAAGTTGGTCTGGCCACCGGTGCACGCGCCATTGCTGTAGCCACCGGGGCACAGGGCGAAGCGGCCGCCCGGGCTGGTGCCCGAGCCGAAGCCGGTGCCGGTGCCGATCTTCGGCTCCTTGGAAATGTAACGGTCGCCGGCCATGACCGGCTCTTCCTTGACGTAACCGAAGCCGAGCATCGCGCTGAAGCGGTCGGAGGTCGCGCCGATGGTGAAGTCGTAGGCCTGACGGAAACCGTCGCCCTTGTCGAAGGCGCCCAGGTAGGCGTTGGCTTCGGCGCCTTCGAAGTTCTGGCGCAGGATCACGTTGACCACGCCGGCGATGTAGGACTTCGATGCGCTCGACCGCGGCGGTCGGGATGGTGTTGAGGTCGACCGCGCCACCGAGACCGGTGCCGCCGACCCAACGACGGCCGTTGACCAGCACCAGGGTGCGGTTGGAGCCGAGGTTGCGCAGGCTGACGCGGGTTTCGCCGTTGCCGCCGTTGTTGAAGGAACTGTTGAGAGTCGAGCCGTTGGCCGTGATGTTCTGGATCACGTCGCCGACCGAGGTCAGGCCCTGCGCGGTGATGTCGTCGCGGCTGAGCGAGAAGATCGGCTGCGAGGTCTCGATATCGGCACGCTTGATGCGCGAACCGGTGACTTCGATGCGATCGAGGGTGGTCGGGTCCTTGCTCTCTTCCTGAGCGAAGGCCACGCCCGTGCCGGCGGCGGCAGTAGCGCTCACGGCGAGCGCGAACGTAATCGCCTCGCGGAGCTGGGTGGTCTTGAAGGTCATCTCTCTCTCCAGAAATCGGAATTGGTGTTGCCCATGGGACCCAGCCGGAGGAGTCAAGCAAGACGCCAATTTCAGCAAGGTGCGCCGGATCGTAGCCGCTCGTTATGCGAATTCCAACACGGTTTTAACGATATTTTTCGCGCACTACATGCATTGGCACGCAATGCGCTGAGTGCGCGCACACAATGCGTTTCTTCGTAACTTCGTATCGGTGACTAATGCTCAGAATCCAGGCACATGTCTGATGTGAAGTTGATTGTCATAGGCACGCGAAGAGCACTCTTTTACGAATAGCGCGTGCGCGTTTGGCGCTACTAATCACAGGCTGTAGCGAGAGTATTCAGTGCGCGGACGTGCGCGCGCTGCGCGGTGCGAATGCAGGCGATGACGGTGCATGCCCGATCGCTGCGCCGGGTCGAGCGGTGTCGCCGATAGCGGGACGGTACCGCGCGCCGCCCAAAAAACTACGGCCCCGTGAGGGGCCGTAGCGGTTACTGCGGATGTCGCGGAGTCGATCAGAACTTCTGCGCGTAGCGGAAGTACACGAAGCGGCCCGGGACTTCGTACTGCGGGTCGAACGAGTTGGCGAACGAGTTCAGAACCACCGGCGGGTTCTTGTCGAAGATGTTGTTGACGCCAATGGTGACGCGAGCGTTCCACGGTGCATTGAAGAAGACGCTGGCGTCGTGGTACGTGGTGCCGCCGATGCGGTGCTGCGATTCCTTCAGCACGTTGATGCGATCGCCGCCGGCCGTGCCGTCCCAAACACCGTTGCGGTTGGTGTCGGACGGGACACCGATGAAGCGGGTCGTATCCGAGCACTTGCCCAAAGCCTCGAACTGCGCCGAGCAAGCTTCCGTCTGCGACGAGAAGTAGCGCATGTTCCAGGACGCACCGAAGTCGCCCTTCTCCCAGCGCACGGCCAGGTTGGAGCGGATCCGCCAGCGGTTGTTGTTCTGGGCGAATTCGCCGACGAGGTCGCCGCCTTCATTGAAGTTCAGGCGCTCGCCGATCTTGGGCTCGCGCTGGCGGTCCTCGCCATACTTGCCGTCGCCGTCGAGGTCCTGGAGGCTCTTGGCCAGGTAGGTGGTGTCCCAGATGAAGCCGAACTTGCCCCACGCGGTTTCCGGCAGACGGTAGTTGACCGTCAGGTCGTAACCCTCGACTTCCCGGCCACCGATATTGATGGTGGAGTTGAGCAGGGTGTTGATGGCGCCGCCGGGGCTGCGCGTGTACAGGCCGCAGGTCGAATCGGTACCGCCGGAGTCGACGCACTGCTGAATGATCGTGCTGCCGCCAAGCGTGGTGATGGCATCCTCGAGCTTGATGTTCCACCAGTCCAGGGAGATGTCCAGGCCTTCGATCCAGCTCGGGCTATAGACCAGGCCCAGGGTCTTGGATTCGGAGGTTTCCGGCTTCAGCTGGGGGTTGCCGCCGACGGTGATGCGGATCTGGGTGTTCGGCTGGACGTAGCCGCCGACCGGCACGCCTTCGGTGACGCAGCGTGCCTGGGCGACCGAACTCTGCTGACCGAACTGCGCGGTGTTGCAGGCGTCGGTGACGGTCGGGAACGATTGCCGCGGATCATCAGGTCGTCGATCGGCTTCCAGCGGAAACCGAACTTGCTGTTCAGCGTGTCGCCGAAGTTGCTGTAGTCGGAGTAGCGGGTCGCCACCGAGAAGTCGAGCAGCTTGGCGAACGCCACATCGGCCAGCACCGGGATCGCGAACTCGACGTAGGCTTCGTCGACCTTGTAGCTGCCGGCGGTCGCGGTGCGGGCGTTGCCGGTGGTGTTACCGGAGTTGATCAGCGCGTCCGGCGAGTCGTAGCCGGACTCGGTGCGGTGCTCGAGGCCGAACGAGAAGCCCACCGGGCCGCCCGGCAGATCGAACAGGTCGCCGCCGATGTTGGCGTAGTAGGTGTTCTGTTCGTACTTGAACTCGTCGTGCGCGGTGAACGTCACGTAGTTCAGCATATCGGGCGTGATCGAGCCCGGCGCGCCGAGCAGGTTCAGCGGCACGCAGCCGGTGATGGTGGCGGTCGGGGTACCGCAGCGGGCGATGCCACGGCCGTCACGGAACGACGGGCCCAGCGCCTGCTGCAGGGCGATCAGGTTGAACAGGCCGGTGGTGGTGTTGTTGGCCTTGTTCTCGCCGCGGAAGTAGCCGGCCTGCCAGTCGTAGAAGTTATCGCCGAAGGTCAGCGTGCCTTCCAGCATCGCGTCCATCGCGAAGGTGCGCACGTCCTGGTTGAACGAGCGGCCGCCGGTTTCCCTGGCGCGGCGCTCGACCGCGGTCACGGTCTGGCCGAACGGGTTGTAGATGTTTTGCGCGCTGATGTTGATCGCGCGCTGCGCCGGCGTGGTGTTCGGCGCCGTGCCCAGGCTGATCGGCATCGAAGCGAGCAGCTGCTCGGACTCGCGCTGGTTGTAGGTGATGGTGGTCTTGAAGCGCAGGTTGTCGGTGATGTCCAACGTGCCGTTGGCGAACACCGAACGGCGCTCCTGCGGGGTCAGCAGGTAGTTCTCGGGCGCGAAGTTGTACAGGTCGGCCGGCGCGACGAACGGACGCCAGTTGGTGCCGCTCTGGCCCGGGTTGTAAGTGAAGGTGCCGGTGGTGCCGTCGGGACGGCGGCCGTTGAGCGAGAAGTTGCCGAAGATCGTATTGGTGCTACCGCGGGCGTTGCCCGTGCCGACCGTCGGTTCCTTGGAGATGTATCGGTCGCCGGCCATGATCGGCTCTTCTTTGACGTAGCCGAAGCCCAGCATGGCGCTGAAGCGGTCCGAGGTCGTGCCGATGGTGAAGTCGTAGGACTGGCGCCCGCCGTCGCCCTTGTCGTAGGTGCCGATGTAGGCGTTGGCTTCGGCGCCTTCGAAGTTCTGACGCAGGATCACGTTGACCACGCCGGCGATGGCGTCGGAGCCGTAAATCGTCGAAGCGCCGTCCTTCAGGATTTCGATGCGCTCGACCGCGGCGGTCGGGATGGTGTTGAGGTCGACCGCGCCACCGAGGCCGGTGCCGCCGACCCAGCGCTTGCCGTTCACCAGCACCAGGGTGCGGGCCGCGCCCAGGTTACGCAGGCTGACGCGGGTCTCGCCGTTGCCGCCGTTATTGAAAGAGCTGTTGAGGGTCGAACCGTTGGCGGTGATGTTCTGGATCACGTCGCCAACCGAAGTCAGGCCTTGCGAGGTGATGTCTTCGCGGCTGAGCGAGAAGATCGGCTGCGAGGTCTCGATGTCGGCGCGCTTGATGCGCGAACCGGTGACCTCGATGCGGTCGAGGGTGGTGGCTTCCTTGCTCTCTTCCTGAGCGAAGGCAACACCGGTGCCGGCCGCGGCGGTGGCGCCCACCGCGAGCGCGAAGGTGATCGCGTCGCGAAGCTGGGTGGTTTTGAAGGTCATCTCTCTCTCCAGAAAATCAAAATAGGTGGAACCCATGGGACCCGGCCGGGGGAGTCAAGAAAGACGCCAATATCAGCAAGGTGCGGCGGATCGTAGCCGCTAGTTCCAGCGAATCCAACACGGTTTTAACAGTGTTTTTTTGGCGCTACATGTATTGGCACTCAATGTGATGAGTGCGTGCGCGTAATGCGTTTCTTAGTGAGTTCTTATTGGTGCCTAACGCAAAAAATATCTGTGCGCTTATGGTGTGATGAGTATCAATTTAGACACTCGAAAGGCATGTTTTTCGCGCTGTTATTGCTCGCATGGCGCTCGGCATGCAGACGATCCGCTAGGTCTGCCTTGCTGCGTCGCGCACGTCTCGATGACGCGTTGCTGCGCTTGTTGGAAACATGCGCAGCTATGCCGTCGTTCTGCCGCGTTGGCATCGAAGGATAAGGATTTTGTTTTGACTGGCGAGATGCCTGCCAAAAAACACGGCCCGCACCGGGGCGCAATGTCAGCGGGCGATGACGCGATGCGCGCGCTGCGGCGCGTTATGTCGCGACGAAGTTAGAGGTGGGCGAGATTCGCCGCGTCGTCTCGCGGTGGCGTCGTTGACCGATTAATCGCGTGCGACGCGAGCACACCGCGACACATGATGTTGCGACGAAGTCGGAGGCGGGCCAATCGCTACCTCGTCACTCGGCAGCGTCGCTGCCGATTCATGCATGTGACATGCGCGCGTCGCGATACATGATGTCGCGACGAAGTTGGCGGCGAGCGAGTCGCTGCATCGTCCCGCGCTGGCGTCGTCGGCCGATCGATGTCGGGCGAGACGGGTGCCGTACAAAAAACTACGGCCCCGTGAGGGGCCGTAGCGGTTACTGCGGATGTTACGGGGTCGATCAGAACTTCTGCGCGTAGCGGAAGTAGATGAAGCGGCCCGGGACTTCGTACTGCGGGTCGAAGCTGTTGGCGAAGGTCGACGCGGAACGCGGCGGATCCTTGTCGAACAGGTTGTTCACGCCAACGGTGATGCGAGCGTTCCACGGCGCGTTGAAGAAGACGCTGGCGTCGTGGTACGTGGCGCCGCCGATGCGGTTCTGCGGACGCAGCTGCGGGCCGTCCGGAGCGGTGCCCGGGTCGTTGCCGTCGAGGTTGGTGATGCGGGTCGGATCCGAGCACAGATTGACGCGCTGTGCGGCGGCGATGGTGGCGCAGGACTCTTCCTGGTGCGAGAAGTAACGCACGAACCAGGTCGCGCCGAAGTCGCCCTTCTCCCAGTTCAGGGCCAGGTTGGAGCGGATGCGCCAGTTGTTGGTGCGTGCCGAACCGCCCTGATACTCGCCTGCCGTGTTGCCGCCTTCGCCGGTCACCGGATCTTCGGAGACGATGCCGTCGCCGTTGACGTCGGTGGTCGACTTGGCCAGGTAGGTCGTGTCCCACACCACGCGGAACTTGCCGTACGAGGTTTCCGGCAGCTTGTAGCCGACGGTCAGGTCGTAGCCTTCGTTGAAGATCGTACCGACGTTGGACGGGGTCGACTGCAGGCCGGAGATCTGGCCGTCAGGCGCGCGCTGCACCAGGGCGCAGGCACTGGCGGTGCCGTTGCGGTAGCAGTTGTCCAGGATGGCCTGCGCGGTCTGGGTGAAGATCGCGTTTTCGATCTTGATCTCCCACCAGTCCAGCGAGATGTCGAGACCTTCGGCCCAGCTCGGGCTGTACACGAAGCCCAGGGTCTTGGAGGTGGAGTTCTCCGCGCCCAGGTTCGGGTTGCCGCCGGTGGTGGTACGGATCTGGGTGTTGATCTGGTTGTACGCCGGCACCGAGCCGCACGCCGCCGGGCGGTTGGTGTTCGGAGCGCCCTGCAGCGAGCCGTTGCAGGGATCGGTGATGGTCTGGAACGTGTCCGAGACGCCGGTGAACAGCTCGGCGATCGACGGAGCGCGGAAGCCTTCCGACCAGTTGCCGCGGACCATCAGGTCGTCGATCGGCTTCCAGCGGAAACCGAACTTGCTGTTGAGCGTGTCGCCGAAGTTGCTGTAGTCCGAGTAGCGGGTCGCCACCGAGAAGTCGAGCAGCTTGGCGAACGGCACGTCGGCCAGGACCGGCACCGACAGTTCGAGGTAAGCCTCGTCCAGCGAGTAACCGCCGGCGGTCGCCTTACGGGCGTTGCCGGTGGTGTCGCCGGTGTTGACGATCGCGTCGGGCTGGTCGAAGCCGGACTCGGTGCGGTGTTCCATGCCGAACGAGAAGGCCAGCGGGCCGCCCGGCAGGTCGAACAGGTCGCCGCCGACGTTGGCGTAGTAGGTCTTCTGCTTGTAGCCACGGGTGTCGTGGGCGACGAAGCCGGAGTACGCAGCCATTTCCGGGGTGAAGCCGCCACCGCCGCTGAGCAGGTTCAGCGGCACGCAACCGGCGATGATCGCGGTCGGGGTGCCGCAACGGGCCACGCCCTGGCCGTCGCGGAACGACGGGCCCAGCGCATTGCGCAGCGCGCTGATGTTGTACAGGCCGAAGGTGGTGTCGTAGCGCTTGTTCTCGCCGAAGAAGTAACCGGCTTCCCAGTCGAACGCACGCTCGCCGACTTCGAAGCTGCCTTCGAGGCTGCCGTCGAACGCGAAGGTGTTCACTTCCTGGTTGAAGCTACGGCCGCCGAGCTCGGTCGGACGGTACTGGATGCCGGTGACGGCCTGGCCGTAGGGGTTGTAGATGTTCTGCGCCGAGATCGAGATGTTGGCGCCGTTGGTGCCCGGAGCCGCGGTGCCCAGGGTGATCGGGCTAGCCGCCAGCAGCTGCTCGGAGATGCGCTCGTTATAGGTGATCGTCGTCTTGAAGCGGACGTTGTCGGTGATGTCGAACGAACCCGACGCGAACACCGAACGACGCTCCTGCGGGGTCAGCAGGTAGTTGTCCGGAGCGAAGTTGTAGGCATCCGGCGCGGTGAAGGGACGGAACGCCGTCGAACCGGCGCCGGTCGGGGTCGGGATGAAGGTGCCGACAGTGCCGTCCGGGCGGCGGCCGCCGGCCAGCGAGAACTGACCCTGCGGAGTGGTGCCCGAGCTGCCGAAGCCAGCGGTCGAGCCGAAATTCGGCACGGCCGAGATCTTGCGATCGCCAGCCTTGACCGGCTCTTCCTTCACGTAGCCGAAGCCCAGCATCGCGCTGTAGCGGTCGCCGGACGTGCCGATGGTGAAGTCGTAGGCCTGACGCTCGCCGTCGCCCTTGTCGAACGCGCCGATGTAAGCGTTGGCTTCAGCGCCTTCGAAGTTGCGACGCAGGATCACGTTGACCACGCCAGCGATGGCGTCCGAACCGTAGATCGTCGAGGCGCCGTCCTTTAGGACTTCGATGCGCTCGACCGCGGCGGTCGGGATGGTGTTGAGGTCGACCGCGCCACCGAGACCGGTGCCGCCGACCCAACGACGGCCGTTGACCAGNCGCTCGACCGCGGCGGTCGGGATGGTGTTGAGGTCGACCGCGCCACCGAGACCGGTGCCGCCGACCCAACGACGGCCGTTGACCAGCACCAGGGTGCGGTTCGAGCCGACGTTACGCAGGTTGACGCGGGTTTCGCCGTTACCGCCGTTGTTGAAGGTGCTGTTCAGCGTCGAACCGTTGGACGTGATGTTCTGGATCACGTCGCCGACCGAGGTCAGGCCCTGCGCGCTGATGTCTTCGCGGCTGAGCGAGAAGATCGGCTGCGAGGTTTCGATATCGGCACGCTTAATGCGCGAACCGGTCACTTCGATGCGGTCGAGGGTGGTCGGGTCCTTGCTCTCTTCCTGAGCAAAGGCCACACCCGTGCCGGCAGCGGCAGTGGCGCCCACGGCGAGCGCGAAAGTAATCGCGTCGCGGAGCTGGGTGGTCTTGAAGGTCATCTCTCTCTCCAGAAAATCGGAATTGGTGGTACCCATGGGACCAAGCTGGCGGAGTCAAATAAGACGCCAATTCCTGCAAGGTGGCGCCGATACTAGCCGTCAGAAGTGAGTAATTAAAGTGTCGTTAAACGTCGTCTTTTGACAAATTCTTCACACTATTCAGCTGGCGTTCCAATTGAGCGGGTTTACGTTCAATTTCAGGCCTAAATACGCATGCGTACAGTGTTTTTGTGCATGATTGACGCGACGGACGGTGCTAATTCACGACACGATTGGTGCGGTGGATCACCGGTTTGGCGCAAACGAGGCACTGCTCAGCGACGCGCGCTCACGCGGGGGCGTTGCGCGCCGTTGCAGGGGCGCAACGAGGCCATCGGCATCGCCTTGGGCGCCGATTCGGGGCGGTTCGGGAGCGGCGCATCGAGGGCCAAGCGCCTAAGGCCATGCTTCTCGTCCGAGGCGCGCTAGTCAGAGGGGCTTGCGAGCCGGCGCAAAGGCGGGCTGAAGCCACCGGCTTTGGCTGCCGGTTCGGTCTGGGCGATTCGATAGCGCGCGTCGAAAGCCCGACGCGGCGAAGGCGTTGCCTTAGAGGTCTTGCTCGTAACGGACGTAGGGCACGGTGCCTTCGTCCTTGTCGGTGTTGCCCGGCGCGAACGGGTTCTTGCCGCGCGTAATCACGTTCTCGGCGCCCACCGTGAGCTGGCCGCTCCAGGGCGTGCGCCAGGTCAGGCCGACGCCCAGGCCTTCCCACTGACCCGGCTGGCCGGGGGTGTCGACCACGCGGCCGACGATATTGGCGCCGAAGTTGCCGTAGCCGGCGCCGATGGTGAGGCTCTTGCTGTTCCAGCGATCGGCGATGGTCGGCATTTCGCCGGCCGGGATCAGGCGCGCGCGCGCCCAGGTGCCGCCGATCGACACGGTGGCCTCGCGGCCGATGTTCTTTTGGCCGTAGACGGTCAGGGTGTTCTGGTCGAGCTTGCTGTTGCGGCCGTTCGGACTCAGCCAGGCCGGAAGGGTGTCCTTGCCGTTGCCGATCGAGAGCCCGATCTTGCCGCCGGGGCGGCTCAGCGCGGCGCCCGCGGACACCTGACGCGAGCCGCCGCGATCGTCTTCGTCGAGCGCGGCGAGCATGCAGTGATTGGCGAGGTTGCCGATCGCGCCGGCCAGGCCGGTCTTGCGATCGCAGACCAGGCCCAGGGTATCGCCCGCATCCAGACCGAATGCGGCGTCCAGCGAATTGCTGCCCACGCGCCAACGCGCGCCGGCCACCGGTGCATTGGTGGGCTCGAGCTGCAACAGGTATTCGACCTTGCCGTTGGACTGGTTCCAGACCGGCAGATACGTCGTATCGCTGCGCTTCGCGGTTTGCGCATGCGCAGCCGATGCCGCGCCGAAGGCGAGCATCAAGGCGAACGACAGACGTAGCGAGCGTGCGTGCATGGTGACGATACGACCGGGCTGGGCCGGTCAAGTTCCCCTAGAACCTGGAATGGGACTATAGACGGTTTATGTTTATTTAACAAACCGAGACGGCCGTGTGAAGGGCCTATTGCAAACGGTCCGGTGCCGCGACCTCGGTGGCCGCAACCGCGAACAAGTGACTGATTTGGTTACTGTTGAAACGATAGGTCTGGCTACAGAACTCGCACCGCACCTGGGCCTCGCCGTCGGCCGCGGCGGCGGCCGCTTCGGCCTCCTCCTGACCCAGCGAGACCAGCATGGCCTCGACCCGCTCGCGCGAGCAAGAGCAGGCGAAGCTCAGCGGCTTGCCGCCCAGCAACTGGACCCCGTCCTCATGGAACAGACGGGTCAGCACGGTGACGGTGTCCCAGCCCAGCAGCTCGCCGGGTTGGAGGGTGTCGAACAGGGCCCCGGCCCGGGTCCAGCCGTCCTCGTCGCCGCCGTCGCCGGGCAGCTTCTGCAGCATCAGGCCGGCCGCTCGCTCGCCGTCGGCGGCCAGCAGCAGGCGGGTCGGCAGTTGTTCGGACTGGCGGAAGTAGTCCTCGAAGGCGCCGCTGAGGGAGTCCGAATCCAGCGCCACCAGGCCCTGGTAGCGGGCCGGATCGCGGTCGTCGCCGGCGCGCCCGCCGATCGGCGGGTTCTCGATGGTGATCGCCAGCACCGCATCCGGGCCGAGCTGGCGCAGGTCGCGCGAGACCTCGCCGCCGTCCTCGGCCAGCTGGGCGATGCCGCGCAGGGTGCCGGCGGCGGTGCACTCGGCGAACAAGGTGCGCAAGGCGCCGTCGCCGCGCAGCTGCACGGACAAGCGGCCCTCGACCTTGGCGTGTCCTGTGAACAGGGCGGCCGCGGCGGCGGCCTCGCCCAGCAGTTCGGCCGCCGCAGGCGGATACTCGGAGCGCTCGCGGATCTGGCGCCAGGTCTGGTCCAGGTGCACGTGCACGCCGCGCACACCGGCGCCCTCGATCAGGAATCGGGTCAGGCGGTCGTGGTCGTGGTCGGGGCCGACGGCGTCGGTGGGGCTGGAATCGTTCATCGCTGGACTCGTGCGGCGGCGCGCGCTCTATCGCGGATAATGCGCGCGACCGCGTGAAAGGGGAGACCGGGCAAGATGGGGATGGAGTGCAGACAGTGCAAGTCGTGAACGAGACCGTCCCCGCGCCCCCGGCCCCGCGCCGGCGCCGTCGCTGGCTGCGCTGGCTGATCGCGCTGCCGTTCCTGTTCCTCGCCGCTTCGATCCTGCAGGTCGCGGTGCTGCGCTTCATCGATCCGCCGTTCAGCGCCTTCATGGCCGCGCGCCAGTTCCAGGCCTGGGGCAGCGGCGATTTCGGCTTCCGCGTCGCCTACGACTGGCGCGACCTGGACGAGATCTCCTCCAACGTGCCGGTGGCCCTGGTGGCCTCCGAGGACCAGAACTTCGCCGAGCACTTCGGCTTCGATCTCAAGGCCATCGAGAAGGCGCGCAAGAACAACGCGCGCGGCCGCAAGGTCCGCGGCGGCAGCACCATCAGCCAGCAGACCGCCAAGAACCTGTTTCTTTGGAGCGGGCGCAGCTGGGTGCGCAAGGGCATCGAGGCCTGGTACACCCTGCTGATCGAACTGATGTGGCCCAAGCACCGCATCATCGAGGTCTACGCCAACATCGCCGAGTTCGGCGACGGCGTGTACGGCGCGCAGGCCGCTGCGCGCACCTACTACCGCAAGGACGCCGCGCGCCTGGGCCCGGCCGAGGCCGCGCGCATGGCCGCGGTGCTGCCCAATCCCAAGCGCTACAGCATCGCGCGCCCGGGCCCTTACGTGCAGCGCCGCGCCAACGCGATCCAGCGCCAGATGCGCTACATCGGCGGCAGCGGCTACCTCAAGCAGATCGACTGAGGCGCGCTCAGGCGCCGCGGCCGATGTCGCGCAGGCGATCCTGCGCGACCAGGCGGTCCAGCTTGCCCAGCGGCAGCGACAGCAGCAGTTCGACGCGCCGGCGCAGCAGCGCGAACGCCGCCACATAGGCCTGGCGGCGCGCGTCCTCGTCGCCGACCGCCGCGGCAGGATCGGCCACGCCCCAATGCGCGGTCGCGGCCTCGCCCAAGCGCACCGGGCAGGACTCGCCGGCGGCGTCGTCGCAGACGGTGATCACCATGTCCATGCGCGGCGCGTCGGCGCCGGCGAACTCGTCCCAGCTTTTGCTGCGCAGGCGCGCCGGGTCGTAGCCGAGCTTGGCCGAAAGCTCGGCGGCCATGGGCTGGATGAAGCCGGCCGGGCGGCTGCCCGCGCTCCAGGCGCGGAAGCGGTCCCCGCCCAAGGTGTTGAGTAGGGCTTCGGCCATCGCGCTGCGCGCGGAATTGCCGGTGCACAGGAACAGGACGTGATAACGGGCATCGGTGGGCATGAGCGGCTCCGGAACGGTGGCGGGCGGCACCGGCTAGGGTCGCGCGGCCAGTTTTCAGCGACGTTGCGATGAGATCGAAAACCCCCGCCCGCGCCGCCGGCTATGATTGAAGGCATGAATCGCGATCTGCTGACCGTCGTCGTCGCCGCCTACAACGAGGCCGAGAGCCTGCCGCTGCTGCAGCCGCGCATCGCCGCGGCCCTGGATGCGATCGCCGCCGACGGCGTCGAGGGGCGCGTGCTGTACGTGGACGACGGCAGCCGCGACGCGACCTGGCGCGTGCTGGAAAGCCTGGCCGCGGCCGATCCGCGCATCGCCCTGCTGCGCCTGTCGCGCAATTTCGGCAAGGAACTGGCGCTGACCGCCGGCCTGGACCGGGTCGAGCGCGGCGCGGCCCTGATCCTGGACGCCGACGGCCAGGACCCGCCGGAGTTGATCGCCGCCTTCGTCGCCAAGTGGCGCGAAGGCTACGACGACGTCTACGGCACCCGCATCGAACGCGAGGGCGAAAGCTGGCTCAAGCGCAGCACCGCGCATGCCTTCTATCGGGTGATCGGGCGTTTGTCGAAGACCCCGATTCCGGCCGACACCGGCGACTTCCGCCTGCTGTCCGAGCGCGCCCTGACCGGGCTGCGCCAGCTGCGCGAGCGCCACCGCTTCATGAAGGGCCTGTTCGGCTGGGTTGGCTACAACCGCGTCGCCTTGCCCTACCATCGCGAGGCGCGCGTGGCCGGCGCCAGCAAGTTCAATTTCTGGCGGCTGTGGAACCTGGCCCTGGAAGGCATCACCAGTTTCTCGACCGCGCCGCTGCGGCTGGCGACCTATATGGGCCTGGCGACCGCGCTGTTCGCGTTCGGCTTCGGCGTGTGGGTGGTGGCCAAGGCCCTGCTCTGGGGCGACCCGGTCGCGGGTTGGCCGACCATGATGGCGGTGATCCTGTTCCTGGGCGGCGTGCAGCTGATCGCGCTGGGCCTGATCGGCGAATACCTGGGCCGGCTGTACGAGGAATCCAAGCAGCGGCCGCTGTACCTCGTCGACACCTGGCAGCCGGCGGCAGGAGTATCCTCGGGACAGGGCTCGCTGCCCCCCTCCCAGATCGCCGAAGGAGAAGGCCATGCGCACCGTGCGGCAACTGCTAGAAGCGAAAGCATCTGAAGTGTTCGCGATCGGCCCGGACGCGCCGGTGATCGACGCGATCCGGCTGATGGCCGAAAAGCGCATAGGCGCGGTACTGGTGATGGAAGGCCCGCGTCTGACCGGGATCCTGTCCGAGCGCGATTACGCGCGCAAAGTCGTGTTGCAGGGTCGCTCCTCGGCCGACACGCCGGTGCGCGACATCATGACCGCCGAGGTGGTCAGCGTCGGCCTGGAAGACAGCGCCGAGCGCTGCATGCAAATCGTCACCGACCGCCGCATCCGCCATCTGCCGGTGGTGCACGGCGGCCAGGTGCAGGGCGTGGTCTCGATCGGCGACCTGGTCAAGGCGGTGATCGAGGACCAGCAACTCGAGCTGGACCAGTTGCAGCGCTATATCGCCAGCTGAGCGGCCACGCCGCCGTAGGATGCGGTGAGCGCCAGCGAACCGCATCATCGTCCCGCCCGGATTCGCACGCTGCTGCGGTCGTCACCGCGCCCGAAGGCCCGTGCCGCTCAACGCGCGTACTTGCCGCCACACGCGGCGTCCTTGCCCGGTCCCAGTTCTATCGTCGCCAGCAACGCCGCCGGCGGCGCGATCGTGCCCAGGGCCAGCGCCGCGGCGCCGCGCAGGCCCAGGCGCGCGTAGTCGGGTTTGGCCTTGGGGTGCTTGAACGTGCCGGACACCTTCAGGGGCGAGCGCAGCGTGAACAGGCTGCGGTCCTTGGGGCGCGCGCGCAGGATCAGGTCCAGGGTCTCGTCTCCCAGGTCGATCTTGCCGTCGCCGACCAGCAAGGTATCGCTGGTGTCGAAGGCCAGCGCGCGGGTGCGCATCACGCCCTCGCGCACTTCGAAATCGCCGAACGCGCAGCGGATCGGGATCTGGCGGTCGTGGCCGAGCTTGAACTTGATGATCTCGGCGATGTCGATGCCGGTGAACTCCATCAGCAGATTGCTGATCTTGCCCGAGCCCATGCCCAGCGCGATGTCGCCGTCGCTGCTGCCGAGCATGTCGGCGATGGAATTGCCGCGTCCGTCCAGGGCGATCTGTCCGCCGACCTTGCCGACCGCGTCGCGCGCCAGGTCCACCGTCGGCAGCAGCTTGGCCAGAGTCAGGCCGCGCGCATCGATCTGCGCGTGCGTGGCGATGGTGGGCTGGCGCGCGTCCATGCGTACGGTCGAGCGGATGCGGCCGTCGGCGACGCCGAAATCCAGCGGTTGCAGGCGCAGTACGCCGGCTTCCAGCAGCAGATGCGCGTCCATGTTGTCGATCGGCCAGCCCGGCGCGTCGATGCGCTGCGCCTTCCAACGCACGTCGGCGTCCATCGCGCGCAGCTTGTCCAGGCGGTAGGGCGTATCCGGCAGCACGCGTGCGCTCGCGCGTTCGCGCGCGGCCAGGGCCGCGAGTTCGGGATTGCTGGACTCGCCGCGTCCGGTTTGCGGCGCGGCGCCGACGAAGCCGCCGAGGTCGTCGAAGTCGAGCCGGCGCGAACGCAGATCGGCGCGCAGATAGGGGCGCGCGCCGCCGGTCTCCACGCTCGCGCGTCCGCCCAGGTCGCTGTCGCCGACCTTGCCGGTGAAATCGTCGTAGTGCCAGGTGGTGCGCGCGCCGGCGATGTCTCGGGTAAGGCGACCGTCCAGCGCGTACGGCGGCGTCGGCGGCGTGGCCACGCCGATCAGCGGGTACAGGTCGGCCAGATCCTGGCCCGACAGCGCCAGGCGCAGGTCGAAGTCGCGCAGCCGCAGCGGATCGACCAGGCTGCCGCGCGCATGCGCGCGGGTGGCGCCGGCAGTCGCGCGCAGATCCAGACGGTACGGACGTTCGCGATCGCGCAGTTCCAGCGGCGATTCGGCGCGGCCCTGCAAGCTGAAGCGATTGCCCTTCCAGCGTCCGCCGCCGCGCGCGGCGATCGGCGCGGCGGCGTCGTTGGCGCCCGGCGCCAGGCTGGCGATCTCGAAACGCATGTCGCTGCGGCTGACCGGGTCGAGGAAGCTCAGCTCGCCCTGTTCGATCCAGACGCGGCCGAAGCTTGGCCCGGCGCCGCCGGTTTCGCCGAACACCCAGTTGCCGCCGCGCTTGCGGTCGTTTTCCAGATGCAGCCTCGGGCGTTGCAGGCGCAGATCGGGGATGCGCACATCGCCGCGCAGCAGCGGCCACAGTTCGATGTCGAATTGCAGACGATCGGCGACCGCCATGTCGCGGCGCCGCGACCAGTCGGCGTCGCCGAAGCGCACGGCATCGGCGCGCACGCGCACGGTGCGGCCCAGCGCGATATCCAGATCGCCGCCGATGTCGAAGTCGCGACCGGTGCGCGCCTGCACCTGGCGCTCGATCGGGCCGCGCAGCCAGTTCCAATCCCACAGCGCGATCAGCGCCAGCAGCGCGATCGCCAGCAGCGCGGCAGCGCTGCGCCAGGGATGAAGACGCATGGCCCGCGCAGCGCGCGCCATACCGGACGCGGGTGTTGCGGCGCCGTCGTTGGCTGGGGTCGGCTCGGGGCTGGAGTGGGGCTCGCTCTCGCGCATGTTGATCGGCCGACTCCGGGCCGCCCGATCGGGCCACACCCGGACGGCGCGCATCGATGCGCGCCAGTGCCGCTGTCCTTCGTTAGGAGTGGCCTCACCATCCCCACCCGGCGGTCAAGCGCAGGTGAACGCGTTGTGCGGCGTTCAGCGAACGCCAGCGCGCGTTCAGCGCGCGGGGATCACCTGCGCCATCACCGAGATGTAATGGCAGACGCTGCCGGCGATCACGAACATGTGCCAGATCGCATGCGAATACGGCAGCTTGGGCCGGTGGTAGAACACCGTGCCCAAGGTGTAGCAAAGCCCGCCGGCGAGCAGCCAGCCCAGGGTCCAGGTGTCCAGCGCGCCCAGCAGCGGCTTGATCGCCACGATCACCAGCCAGCCCATCGCGATGTAGATGCCGGTCGACAGCAGCTTGAAGCGGCCGGTGTAGAACAGCTTGAACACGATGCCGGCGAAGGCCAGCGCCCAGATCGCCGCGAACAGGCCCCAACCCCACGGGCCGCGCAAACCGATCAGGGTGAACGGGGTGTAGGTGCCGGCGATCAGCAGGTAGATCGCGCAATGGTCGAAGACCTTGAGGCGCGCCTTGGCGATCGGGTGCTGGATCGCGTGGTAGAGGGTGGAGGCCACGTAGAGCAGCAGCAGGCTGATCCCGAATACGGTCGCGCCCACCAGTTGCCAGCCGTCGCCGTACAGCGCGGCGAGGGTGATCAGAACCGCCCCGCCGGCCAACGCGGCGGTCGCGCCCAGGCCGTGGGTGAGCGCGTTGGCGATCTCCTCGCGCACCGACGCCACGTGCGGGTTGAGCGCGTTCGCGCGGTCGGGCCTTTCGCTGCCAGGGCGTGCGCTGTCCATCGATGCAGCATCCTCGGGGGAGGTGGAGCAAATGCTCGGAATCGGAGCGGCGAAGCCGGCGCGACGGGCCTGGGCGATGCCCTGCGCGCCCGCCGCTGGCTTAGGATAGGCCGATTCCAGGGCCAGACGCATGATCATCTCCCACCAGCACCGTTTCGTTTTTGCCGCGATCCCCAAAACCGGCACCCATTCGGTCCGCCAGGCCCTGCGCGAGCACATGAGCGCCGACGACATCGAGCAGGTCGGTTTGTTCGTGAACAAGCGCTTCCCGTTCGAGGAACTGGCCGCGATCAAGCACGGCCACCTCAGCTTGCAGCAGGTGCGTCCGTTCCTGGGCGAGGAGGCCTTCGCGAGCTATTTCAAGTTCGCGTTCGTGCGCAACCCCTACGATCGCTTCATTTCCTATTGCGCGTTCATGACCCGCGCCGACGGCGCCTTCCTGCAGCGTCCGCAGGCGGTCATGCGGCATATCCTGTTCGAGGCGCGGCCGATGCAGCACGTGCTGTTCCAGCCGCAGCACAGCCTGGTCACCGGCGCCGACGGCGAACTGCTGGCCGACTACGTGGGCCGGGTCGAGGAGATGCAGGCCTCCTACGACAGCATCTGCGCCCGCATCGGCATCCCCAGCGCCCAGCTGGGCCAGGTCAACAGTTCCCGCCGCGGCGGGTATCGGGACTACTATGACCAGCCCTTGATCGACGCGGTGGGCGAGCTTTACCAGCGCGATCTGGAACTGTTCGGTTATTCGTTCTGACCCGGTCCGATGCCATGAACGCGACTCCCATGAATGCGACCCCGATCCAACCCAACCCGCGCAAGACCACCTCGATACGCCGGCTCGGGCCGGTCGACATCGCGGCGTTGCGCACGGCGGTGCTGGAGATTCCCGAAGCGGTGTGGGACGCCGAGAACGCCGACAAGCCCAACCGCTTCGAGGCCTTGGACAAGACCCGCCACGTGGTCTTCCGCTTCGTCAGCAACTTCCAGGACTGGCGCGATTCCTACGATCGCCCGTTGTGGGCGCAGTGGCGCGAACTGCTGGAGCCGGTGCTGGCGCAGGCGGTGCGGCCCTACGGCTACGCCAACGCCGCGTTCCCGCGGGTGATGCTGGCGCGGATGGCGCCGGGCGGCGTGATCAAGCCGCATCGCGACGCCAACCCGGCCGCGAAATGGCCGCACAAGGTGCACGTGCCGCTGATCACCAACGAGCGCGTGACCTTCTTCGTCGACGGCGTCGGTTACCACTTCGTCGAAGGCGAGGCGGTGGAGGTCAGCAACATGGCGGTGCACGCGGTGGAGAACGCCGGCGACAGCGACCGCATCCATCTGATCTTCGAGTATTACGACCGCGACCAGCCCGAACCCGACTGGCTGCCTCGGCGTTGAAACAGGCCCGGCGCGACGCGCGCGCCGGGCCAGCGCCTTCAGGCCGCCGGTTGCGCGGTGGCGGCGATCTCGGACATGGACGGCATGCCCATGATGGTCAGCACGGTGCCGACCACGCAGATCAGCAGCGGGATCTTGTTCTCGGAAAAGTTCATGATCGCGAAGACCAGCGCGACCAACGGGATCAGCAGCGATCCCAGCCCCCAAAGCACGCTTTCGCGAAACGCGTTGACGATGATCCACAAGCCGCCGATCACGCTCAGCGCCAAACCCAGTAGATACATTGCATTCCCCTTGCAGTAGGTTGCCGCGGTCCCCGCCGCGGTGGATCGATGCTAGCCGATCCCGGGGGAAAGTGTGATGGGGTGCGTGGTTTGGCTCGGCGCCGGGCGCACCCTCATTCCAGGGTGTTGAGCCGCCGCACCCGCCGTAGCCGGCGCTGGATCTTGCGCGGGCGCGCGAAGCGGTATTCCTCGACCTCGACCAGCAGCGCGCAGTCTTCGCCGAAGGCCTCGCGCATCGCGTACAAACGGCCGTTGCCCTCGAACGCGAGCCAACGCTCGCCGTCGCGCACGACCTTGATCTGCGACACCGAGGGAATGATGTCGGTCAAGGCGGCCAGGTCGAGGCGGCCGTGGGCCAGCAGTTCCTCGCGTCGCGCGGCCAGGGCCTGGGCGCGTGCCTGCGTGGCCTGTCGCGCGGACTCGCGATCGATGCGGTGGATCGGTTGCAGCGCGTGCAGCGGCACCATCGCCTGCGCCTTGTCGCCGCGCAGGCGGTGGATGTCCATGATCACCTTGGCCATGTAGGCGTCCTTGTAGTCGAGCGCGGCGATTTCGCTGCGCTTGCTCAACAGGTACAGCCACCACTGCCGCAAGCGCGACATCAGTCGACGGACACCGCGTGCGCGTGTTCGCGCGTGGCCAGGAATTGCACGCCCGGGGCGCGCTCCTGAGCGAGCTGCAGGTTGACCCGGGTGGGCGCCAGGTAGACCAGCTCGCCGGCCGCGTCCAGGGCCAGGTTCATGGCGTTCTTGTCGCGGAACTCCTCCAGCTTCTTGGCATCGGCGCAGCGGATCCAGCGCGCGGTGGCCACGCCGACCTGCTCGAAGCTGGCGTCCACGCCGTATTCGTCCTTGAGCCGGTAGGCGACCACGTCGAACTGCAGCACGCCGACCGCGCCCAGGATCAGGTCGTTGCTCATCAGCGGACGGAAGAACTGGGTCGCGCCTTCCTCGGACAGCTGGGCCAGGCCCTTCTGCAACTGCTTGAGCTTGAGCGGATCGCGCAGGCGCGCGCGTCGGAACAGTTCCGGGGCGAAGTTGGGGATGCCGGTGAACGACAGCGCCTCGCCCTCGGTGAAACTGTCGCCGATCGAGATCGTGCCGTGGTTGTGGATGCCGATGACGTCGCCGGAGTAGGCGGTTTCGGCGATCTCGCGGTCGGAGGCCATGAAGGTCAGCGCGTTGGCCAGCTTCACTTCCTTGCCGGTGCGCACCTGGAAGGCCTTCATGCCGGCGCTGAACTTGCCCGAGCAGATGCGCATGAACGCCACCCGGTCGCGGTGCTGCGGGTCCATGTTGGCCTGGATCTTGAACACGAAGCCGGTGAGCTTGTTCTCGGTCGCCGCGACCTCGCGGCCGGTGGTCTCGCGCGGCTTGGGCGGCGGCGCGTGCTCGACGAAGAAGTCCAGCAGCAGCTGCACGCCGAAGTTGTTGACCGCCGAGCCGAACGACACCGGCGTCTGCTTGCCGGCCAGATAGGCCTGCTTGTCGAACGGATGCGATGCGCCCTGCACGAGCTCGAGTTCCTCGCGCACTTCGCGCAAGGCATCCGCACCGATGCGCGCCTCCAGCGCCGGATCGTCGATCGAGGCGAAGATCGTCGAATCCTGACGGGTGAAGTTGCGGCCCTGTTCGAACAAATGCACCTCGCCGGTGAGCAGGTGGACCACGCCCTTGAGGCGCTGGCCCATGCCGATCGGCCAGGTGATCGGCGCGCACTGGATGCCCAGCACCGATTCCACTTCGTCCAGCAGGTCGATCGGGTTCTTGCCCTCGCGATCGAGCTTGTTGATGAAGGTCATGATCGGCGTGTCGCGCAGGCGGCACACCTCCATCAGCTTGATCGTGCGCTCCTCCACGCCCTTGGCGACGTCGATCACCATCAGCGCCGAGTCGACCGCGGTCAGCACGCGGTAGGTGTCCTCGCCGAAGTCGGCGTGGCCGGGCGTGTCGAGCAGGTTGACGATGCGGCCCTCGTAGGGGAACTGCATCACCGAGGAGGTCACCGAGATGCCGCGCTCCTTTTCCAGTGCCATCCAGTCCGAGGTCGCGTGGCGCGCGGCCTTGCGGCCCTTGACCGAACCGGCCATCTGGATCGCGCCGCCGAACAGCAGCAGCTTCTCGGTGAGGGTGGTCTTGCCGGCGTCCGGATGCGAAATGATCGCGAAGGTGCGGCGGCGGAGGGCTTCTAGGGAAACGTCGGACATGGCGACGGCGCGCACCGGGCGCGCCGGAAGGTAAGGAGTAGGGGCGCGATTATAACCGCCACCCTAGAGAAAGCCCTTGTTCCTTGCTTCCTTCCCCCGCCTAGCGGGGGAAGGTGGCCCGCAGGGCCGGTTGGGGGCGCGCGAATCCCGGCCACGCCGTCAGCCCGGAAGCACCGTTCCAACCCTTAAAGCCCGCCCGAAATCCGCAACGGCCCCGCCGGCCCGGTCATCCGGAACGGAATCGACTCCAGGCGCATGCCGCGGTTGACCTGGATCGCGAAGTGCAAATGCGGCCCGGTGGTGAAGCCGGTGTTGCCGGACAGGCCGATTTGCTGGCCCGCGCGCACGCGCTGACCGACCCGGACCAGGGCGCCATCGGCCTTGAGGTGGGCGTACAGGGCCATGCTGCCGTCGTCGTGGACGATGCGCACGAAGTTGGCGCGGCCGCCGTATTTCTCGCGATTGAGCCCGGCCTTGTCGAAGTCGGACTCGACCTGCATCACCACGCCCTCGCGCGCGGCCAGCACCGGCGTGCCGATCTGCGCCGCGAAGTCGACCGCGTAACGGTTCTCCGGGTCGCTGTGGCTGAACTGGCCGCCGTAGCCCTGGTCGATGCGGAAGTTGTTCTGGCGCAGCGGCAGCACGTAGTCGACGTTGCGCGGCTGCGCGCTGGGGTCGCCGGGCAGGCTTTCCATCTGCAGCTCGATGCCGCGCCCGGAATCCTCCGGGCTCAGCACCGCCACCAGCGCGCTCGCGCGCGCGGCCACGGTGGCGCGCGCGGGCAGGGTCGAGGTGCCGCCGCCGCCGCCGTAGCTCTGGCTGTAGTCGACCTTGACCTCGATCGGTCCGGACAGGTTGTTGTCGGCCCAGGCCAGGTAGCGGCTGCCGTCCGACTCGATGCGCAGGCGCGCGATCGCGCCGGGCTCGCTGTGGACCGGGATCACCCTGACCTCGGACGGCGGCGCGGCCTCGGGCACGTGGTCGCCGTAATGGGTGATGCCGCTGCGATCGGTCCAACGGTAGATCTTGCCGGCATGCGCCTGCGGCGCGGCGGCCACAGCCGCCACGCACAGCGATACGGCCAAGGCGCGCGGCCCCCAAACCATGCGGATTCCTACTCGGTGCAGCCCGGCTTCAAGTTTAGCGCGTGGGCCACGTCGGCGAGATCGAACGCGGTCACGGCTTTGTCGTCGTGCACGGCGAACAGCGCGCCGCTGGGAAAGGCCGCGGTCGAGGCGGCATGCAGGGCGACGCCGTCGGTATGCGAGGTGACCTTGCCTTCGAAGCTGCCGACCGGAGCCAGGCTGACGCGATCGAACAGGTGGAACACGGTCAGCGGCGCGAGCTGGTCGACCGCGATCCAGTAGCCGCCGCCGTCCGGGCAGGTCCACAGCGTCACGCCCTCGGCCTCGGCGCCGAAGCTGCGGTCGGGCAGGCTGCGGCCGGTGTATTTGCCGCCGAAGGTGTACTCGCGCAGGGTGGATTCGTGGCGACGGTCCTCGTCGGCGATCAGCAGGCGGTCGTTGGCCGGGTCGCCGGCGATCGACTCGACCATGCGCAGCGCCGCGGCTTCGCTGGTGTCGCCGAACGCGCCGCCGTAGTTGGCGCGCAGGCGGCCGTCCTGGTCGAACTGGACCCGGTAGCGGCGCACGCGCTGGTCGAGCTCGGCCCACGGCGGCACCTGATCGAACTTCTTGCCGTACATGAAGCTGTCGGTGACGTAGATCTCGAGTTCGCCCGGTTCGGTCTCGGTCAGCCAGATGCCGTAGGGGCTGCGCAGTTCCTTGTCGCCGAAGCTGCCCAGCGGGGTGAAGTCGGGCAGGGCGAACACCTGCACGCGGTGGTTGTCGCGCTCGACCACGAACACGTGGTCGGCGTACACCGCGATGCCGTTGGGGCGGTCGAACTGGCCGATCGCCTTGCCCTCGCCGCCGACCGTGCGCAGCGCGGCGCCGGTGTCGGCGTCGTAAACGTCCAGGCGGTGGGTCGACTTGGCGGTCGCGATCAGCCAGGTCTTGCCGTCCTCGGTCGGCCAGGTGGCCAGCGAATCCAGCTCTTCCTTCGGCGTGTCCGCCGATACGTAGCGCTCGGCGATCGAGGTGATGCCGGGGGTGCCGGCGGCCGGCGCGGAAGCGGGTTGCGTGGTCGCGCAGGCGGCGAGCAGGGCGGCGAGCGTCGCCGCGACAAGGAGGCGTGGGGTCATGGGCACGAAGTGTATGCGGGGCGCGCACCTTTTTGTGATGCCGGTCGCGAGCTTATAATTAATCGCTATATGCGGATGAAGCGATTGACACGCCCTCGGAGCGCGGGCAGACTGGCCGCATCCATCGAGACCGGCTGAGGGACAGGCCCTTAGAAGCCGGGGCAACCCAACGCGACGCAAGTCGCGTGAAGGTGCCAATTCCTGCGGCCCGCCTAGGCGTTGGTCGGAAGATGGTTGCGACGTGCGCTGCTGCGCACGAGCGACTTGCAAGCTCGATGGCCCCGTCACTTCGGATGCCCGCCATGAGCTTCGCCCCCGCTACCGCCTACGCAGACTCCTCCCTATCGCAGGCCCCGGCCGCGTTCGAACGCAGCGACGCCTACGTCGCCCTGAGCGGCGAGCGCGACGCCGCGCGCGGCGAGCTGCGCATCGAGCTCGACCTGCGCCATGCCGGCCGCCGCAGCGTGGTGCTGCGCTACGAAATCCAGGGCGAGGCCTCGCTGCCGGTGCTGTTCGTGGCCGGTGGGATCTCCGCGCACCGCCATCTCGCGCCCAGCCGTGCCTATCCCGAAGGCGGCTGGTGGGAGACCCAGGTCGGCCGCGGCCGCGCCCTCGATCCCAGCCGCCATCGCCTGCTCGCGTTCGATTGGCTGGGCGCCGACGGCGCGCTCGACGTGGCCCTGGACCCGGCCGATCAGGCCGACGCGATCGCCGCGCTGCTGGATGCGCTGCGGATCCAGCGCCTGGAGGCCTTCGTCGGCTATTCCTACGGCGCCATGGTCGGCCTGCAGTTCGCCGCGCGCCACCCGCAACGCGTCGGCGCGCTGGTCGCGATCAGCGGTACCCACCGCGCCCACCCCTATGCCGCCGCCTGGCGTGCGCTGCAGCGCCGCGCGGTCGCGCTGGGCGCGCTGCAATGCGACGAGAGCCAGGGCCTGGCGCTGGCGCGCGAACTGGCGGTGCTGAGCTACCGCACGCCGGAGGAGTTCGCCGAGCGCTTCGGCGCCGCCCAGGTGCGCGACGGCCGGGTGCGCGTGGACGCCGAGGACTACCTCGACCATTGCGGCGCCAAGTACGTGGCGCGCACCCCGACCGCGGCCTTCCTGCGGCTGTCGGAATCGATCGACCTGCAGCAGGTCGATCCCAGCCTGATCCGCGTGCCCGTCACCGTGGTCGCGGTCAGCGAAGACCGCCTGATTCCGCTGTCCGAATCCTACGACCTGGTCGAGCGCCTGCGCGGCGAAACCCGCCTGCGCGTGCTGCGCTCGATCTACGGACACGACGCCTGCCTCAAGGAGGCCGGCGACATCGACACCATCCTGCGCGAAGCGCTGGCCGACTGTACCCAGGCGGCGGCATGAGCACCCATAACGAAGGAACGACCGCCGTGACCCAGAACCGCACCCGCAACGCCTGCACCGCCGCCGTCCGTGCCGGCATCGACCGCGACGCGGCCTATGGCGCGGTCACGCCGCCGATCGTGCTGTCGTCCAACTTCAGCTTCGCCGGCTACAACGACAAGCGCCAGTACGACTACACCCGCAGCGGCAATCCCACCCGCGATCTGCTGGGCGAGGCGATCGCCGAGCTCGAAGGCGGCGTCGGCGGCGTCATCACCAGCACCGGCATGGCCGCGATCACCCTGGTCCTGCACGCCTTCCTCAAGCCCGGCGATCGCATCGTGGTGCCGCACGACGGCTACGGCGGCAGCTGGCGCCTGTTCAACGCGCTGGCCGCCAAGGGCGCGTTCGAGCTGATCACCGCCGACCTCACCGATCCGCGTTCGCTGACCGAGGCCCTGCAGAGCAAGCCGGCCGTGGTCTGGATCGAAACGCCGTCCAACCCGCTGCTGCGCATCACCGACCTGCGCTTCGTGATCGAGGCCGCGCACGCCCAGGGCGCGCTGACCGTGGTCGACAACACCTTCCTGTCGCCGGCCCTGCAGCGCCCGATCGCGTTCGGCGCCGACCTGGTCGTGCACTCGACCACCAAGTACATCAACGGCCACAGCGACGTGGTCGGCGGCGCGGTGGTGGCCAAGAACGCCGAGCACCACCAGCAGCTGACCTGGTGGGCGAACGCGCTGGGCCTGACCGGCTCGCCCTTCGACGCCTTCCTGACCCTGCGCGGCCTGCGCACCCTGGACGCGCGCCTGCGCGTGCATCAGGAGAACACCCAGGCCATCGCCGCGCTGCTGGACGCGCACCCGGCGGTGCGCGTGGTGCATTACCCGGGCCTGGAATCGCACCCGGGCCATGCGCTGGCGGCGCGCCAGCAGCTCGGCTTCGGCGCCATGCTCAGCGTCGAGATCGAAGGCGGCGAAGCGGCGGTGCGCGCTTTCGTCGAGGGCCTGGAGTGCTTCACCCTGGCCGAGTCGTTGGGCGGCGTGGAAAGCCTGATCGCGCATCCGGCCACCATGACCCACGCGGCGATGTCGCCCGAAGCGCGCGCCGCGGCCGGCATCGGCGACGGCCTGCTGCGCCTGTCGGTGGGCATCGAGCATGTGGACGACCTGATCGCCGACCTCGAGGCCGCGCTGGAGCGCGCGGCCGACGCGGTGGCCACGGCGGCGCGCGCGAAACGATGAGCGCCGCGGCCGACGTCCTGCAGACGCAGGCGCAGCAGGCGCTCGCGCCGCATCCCTATCGCAGCGCGGCGCCGGCGCGCGTGGCCCTGCTCGGCACCGGCACCGTCGGCGGCGCGGTGCTCGCGCGCTTGCAAGCGTGGCAGGGCTCGCCGCTGGGCGAGCGCCTGGCGCTGGTGCACGTGGCCAATTCGCGGCGCGCGCTGGCCGATGGCGCCGGCCTTGCCCCCGAACGCGCGGCCGCCGCGCTGGCCGAGGCCAGCCAGGCCAGTTCGCTGGACAGCGTCGCCCTCGCGTTGGGCGACGGCGGCGCGCGCGTGGTGATCGACGCCACCGCCAGCAGCGCGGTCGCAGAACGCCATGCGCAGTGGTTGGCGCAGGGCATCCATGTGGTCACCGCCTGCAAGATCGGGCAGGGCACCTCGCTGGCGCGCTGGCGCGCGATCCGCGGCGCTTGCGCGGTCGGCGGCAGCGGCTACGGCGACAGCGCCACGGTCGGTGCGGGCCTGCCCTTGCTGCGATCCTTGCGCGAACTGCAGGCCGGCGGCGACCGCATCCGCGCGATCGCCGGCGTGCTGTCCGGCTCGCTGGCCTGGCTGTTCAATCATTACGACGGCATGCGCCCGTTCTCGTCGCTGGTGCGGCAGGCGCGCGACGCCGGCTACACCGAGCCCGACCCGCGCGACGATCTATCCGGCGAGGACGTGCGCCGCAAGCTGTTGATCCTGGCGCGCGCCTCGGGCGTGGCGTTGGAGGCCGGCGAAGTCGAGGTCGCCTCGCTGGTGCCGCCGGAGTTGGCGATCCTGTCGCGCGATGGCGTCGATGCCGCGCTGCCGGCGTTGGACGCGCCGCTGCGCGAACGCTACGCGGCCGCCTACAAGAGCGGCGAGCGCCTGCGTTTCATCGCGCGCCTGCAGGACGGCGCGGCACGGGTGGGGCTGGAGTCGTTGCCCGCCGATCATCCGCTGGCCGGCGGCGCCGGCACCGACAACAAGGTCGCGATCTGGTCCGACCGCTATCGCGAGCAGCCGCTGGTGATCCAGGGCCCGGGCGCGGGCGCCGAAGTCACCGCCGCCGGTTTGCTGGACGATGTGCTGCGCTTGGTGAGCTGAGCGCGGAGGTCGCCGTCTATCTGCCACGGCCTAGGTGTGGGATCGGCGCAAGCCGCGACCAAGAAGCTTCGGCCACGACGTGCTCGCGGCTTGCGCCGCTACTACCCCGGCGGGACCGGGCCGCGGAGATGTCGCCGTTCGCTCTCTGTGGGAGCGGCGTAAGCCGCGATCGCGCTACCGCAGATTCCATCGAACGCCCCGATGGCGAAAGCAAGCCCCTCCGCCGTCGCGATGTCATCGGCGTATCTGGATCCGCGGCCGTGCGTGCTGCCGCGATCGCGGCTCACGCCGCTCCCACACAGAGCCAGTGCTTCGGCGAATGTGTCGCACGCAAAACGGCCGCATGCGCGCATGCGGCCGTTCGCGTTCAACTGATTCGGTACGTTGGGATAAATCCGGGGCGCCGGCCCGAGGGGAGGCCGGCGCCCCGAGGCAAGCGCCGGACCGCGAACGGTCCGGCGCTGCGCAAGCTCACTGCAGGCCGTCGCGGATCGCGGTGGCCAGGCTGCCCTGCGGGTCGTCGCCGCTGAACTCCCAGAAGAACGCGCCGCCGAGGTTCTGCGTCTTCACGTAGCCCATCTTCTCGATGATCATGGCCGGCGTGTCGTAGCTCCAGAACGTGCTGCCGTCGTACTTCCAGGTCGCACGCGCGTTGGCGTCGGTGTAGATCGTGCCGGGCCGGTTCTTGAGCACCTTGTAGTCCTCGTTGCCTGCCTCGTAGGTGCCAGGCGCCGCGGTGCCGTTCTGGTACAGACCGTTGTTGACGTTGGCCACGCCGGTCCAGCCGCGACCGTAGAAGCCGATGCCCAGGTTGAGCTTGGCCGCCGGCACGCCGCGCGACAGGAAGGCCTCGAGCGCGTCGTTGGTGTTGTAGAACTTCTGATCGCCGGTAGAGGGATCGTTGGGCGAATCGAACAGCGCCGAGTGATGGTTGGTCTTCGCATCCCAGGTGCCGTGGAAGTCGTAGGTCATCACGTTGATGTAGTCCAGATACTGGTGATACGCGGCCGGGTTGGTCACGCGCACCTTGTCCACGCCCGCGCCGGCGGCGATGGTCAGCAGCAGGCCCGGACGCACCGCGTTGAGCTGGCTGCGGAACTCGGCCAGCAGGGCGGTGAAGTTGGCGCTTTCCTCCGCCGTGCCGCAGGTCAGGCCGCACGCGGCCGGGTATTCCCAGTCCAGATCGATGCCGTCGAACACCCCGGCCGCCGCGCCCACGCCGCCGGCGCCATCGGTCACCGGCAGGTTGCCGCGGATGTAGGCGTCGATGCACGAGGCGACGAAAGCCTGGCGGTTTTCCGGACGCGCCGCGCTGGCGAAACCGCGCGACCAGGTCCAGCCGCCCAGCGAGATCAGCACCTTCAGGCCCGGGTACTTGGCCTTGAGCTGCTTGAGCTGGTTCCAGTTGCCGCGCAGCGGCTGGTCCCAGGTGTCGGCCGCGCCGCTCACGCTTTCGCCGGCACCGAAGGACTTGCTGTAGTCGGCGAAGGCGTCGCCGCCGACGCCGGTGTTGGGATCGGAGGGCTGGATCACGCCGACTTCGCAGCGGTTGTTGCGCACGTTGCCGAAGGCGTAGTTGATGTGGGTCAGCTTGGCGGCCGAACCGCTGGTGTCGATGTTCTTGACCCGATAGTTGCGGCCGTAGATGCCCCACTGGGTGAAGTAGCCGATCACCCGCTTGTTGCCGCCGCCGCCGCCCTGGGTGGTGCTGGCGCTGATCTGCGCGCTCTGCGCGGAGGCGTTGCCGGCGTTGTCGCGGGCGCGCACGCGGAAGGCGTAGGCGGTGTTGGCGGTGAGGCCGCTGGCGGTGTAGCTGGTCGCGGTCGGCGAGCCGACCAGGCTGCCGTCGCGGTAGACGTCGTAGCCGGCCACGCCGCTGCCGCCGCTGTTGTCGGTGGACGCGTTCCAGGTCAGCGAGATGCTGCTGGAGGTCTGCGCGGGCGAGCTCAGGCCGCCCGGCACGCTGGGCGGCGTGGTGTCGGTGGACGGCGCGGTCACGGTGATGGTCGAGGTCGACGAGGTGGTGCTGGCGCCCTGGTTATCGGTGGCGACCGCCTTGAAGGCATGGCTGCCGGCGCTGGCGTTGCTCCAGATCGCGCTGTAGGGCGAGCTGGTGTCCACGCCCAGCGAGACGGTGCCGCGGAAGAATTCGACCTGGGCGACGCTGCCGTCGCTGTCGGAGGCGTTGGCGCTCACCGCGATGTTGGCGCCGGTGCTGTAGCTGCCGCCGTTGGCCGGCGAGGTCAGGCTGACGCTGGGAGGCTGATTGCCGCCCGCGCCGCAGGCGCCGAGATCCTGATACCAGCCGCAGCTGGGGCAGTGGGTCGGCGGCGCGTTCCAGATCTGGATGTTGGCCTGGTAAAGCCGGTTCTGATAGACCAGCTTGTCGCCGGGGTTGTAGATGGTCGCCGAGTTCCAGGCCGGAATATTGGCGCAGCTCGCGCTTTGCGCCAGCGCGTTTGAGCCCCAGGACGCCGCGAGCAGGCAGGTCCATAGCGCCAGTGTGGTCGATCTTGCGTGCTTCATGAGCGTCCTCTCCCTTGCGAAGTCCGATGCGAAATCCCGTGCCGTCGCCGGCCGGTGCTGTCCCTCTGTGTCTGGAAAGGAGGCGCGTGGCCTCGGTGCTGCGCGGGAGGTTCGAACCTCCTCGTAGGTCGCCGTGGAACGGCGTGAAACGGTCGGGCAGGGCCCGTGCGTGCCTGGTGGTTCCCTCCCCGCAGCCCGTGTGGCGGCGCGCGGGGCCGTTTCAGCGCCCCGCTCGCCTGTGTCGAGGGCCGAGGCTGTTTTTTACTGACAACGTTGTCAATCTCGTGCGTATGGGTTTGCGGTGCAGTTCACAGAATTACATGACAACGTCGGTCACTAGAGGTCGTGTATGTTGCGTTGCAGCGAGGTGTAAATGACCGAGAGACAATCGCGGTGTGCCTTGCGACGGCACGCGGCGGTTGCGGGAGGGCGATCGGCGCGGCTCAAGAGGGGCGGCGCGAGCCGCGATCGCGCCTCTACGCGCAGGGGCGTCGACGCGGTCGTCCGATGGATCACGGTCGCGGCGTGCGCCGCTCCTGCACCGAGCGCAGCAGCGCTCAGTGCGCGCGCTTGCCCTTGCGCAGCTCGGCGACGGCGTCGGCGTTCACGGGGGCCGCGCCGCTTTGCGCGCGCAGCCAGTTCGCGAGTTCGGCGACCTGAGCGTCGTCCAAATCCTGGGCGAAGCCCGGCATCGGCTGCATGCGTTCCATGCCGACCAGGTCGTGCTCGGGCAGGCCGTCGAGCACGGCGACGATCAGGTTGTGCGGATCGCGATCGCGCACGCTGCTGTTGTCGCGCAATCCGGGCGCGACATGCGGTACGCCTTCGCGGTCGCGGCCGTGGCAGCCCGCGCACAGGTCCAGGTAATGGCGGCGTCCGCCCTCGGGCGCCGCGGTGCCGGCTTGAGCGATCGCTTGCGCGGCAAGGGGCTTGTCGCCAAGCAGGTAGACGGTCATCGCATCCAGATCGCCGGGCGTGAGCCGGCTGGTCGACAGCCGCACCACGGTCAGCATTTCGTCCGAGGCCACCGCGCGCGGGTTGAGTCCGGTCGCCAGATAGCCGCGCAGCTGCGCCGCGTCCCAACCGCGCGCGGCCAGGCCTTGCGGGGTGATGTCGGGCGCGGCGAAACGCCCGAGTTCGTTGTTGCCGGCCAAGGGCTGGGCGCGCTTGAGCTGCCCGGCCCAGCCGCGCGGGCTGTGGCATTCGCCGCAATGGCCGAGGGTATCGACCAGGTAGCGGCCGCGCTGCCAGGCCGGCGACGCGCCTTGCGAGGCCGGCGTCGCGTCCGCGCCTGCCCCGGCGAAGGCCAGATTCCACAGCGCGATGCCGCTGCGGATATTGAAGGGGAAGCTCACGCCGTTCTTGCGATTGGGCTGCGCGACCGCGGGCTGGTTCATCAGATAGGCGTAGATCGCGTCCGAGTCCTCGCGCGCGATCGTGCGGTACGACACGTAGGGCATGGCCGGGTACAGCTGGTGGCCGTCGCGGGCTTCGCCGCGGCTGAGCGCGTGGTGGAAATCCTCGGCGGTGTAACGGCCGATGCCGTGTTCGGGATCGGGGGTGATGTTGGTGCCGTGGATGGCGCCGAACGGCGAGGCCAGCGCCACCCCGCCCGCGAACGGCGCGCCGCCGGGCGCGGTATGGCAGGCGGCGCAGTCGGCGGCATCGGTGAGGTAGCGTCCGCGCGCGAGTTGCTGGGCGCTGGCCTCGACTTTCTGAGTCGGGCCGCGTCCGGCCCACCATTGCAGCAGCCAGCTCGCGATCAGCCAGATCGCCAGCAGCAGCACCGCCCAGGCCAGAATGCGCCGCCAGCCGACCCGGGTCATGGCGTGCGCTCCCGCACCAGGCCCGGCGTGGCCAGCACCAGCGCTTTCACGGCCTGGTAATAGCGCACGTAACCGGTGCAGCGGCACAGGTGCGGGTCCAGGGCCTCGGTGATGGTGGTTTCGACCTCGGCCGCGGCCACCGGGTTTTTCTTCAGCCGTTCCAGCAGCACGGTGGCGGCGTTGACGAAGCCCGGCGTGCAATAGCCGCACTGGAAACTGAAATGGTCGAGGAAGGCCTGCTGCACCGGCGAGAGTTCGACGATCGCGCCGGCCGCGTCGCGCCGCGCATGGCCTTCGACGGTGCGGATGCGCTTGCCGGCGAAGTAGTGTGCGCCGGTGATGCAGCTGCGTACTTCGCGCGGGCCGTACTCGTCGTCGACGATCACCGTGCACGCGCGGCACACGCCCTGGCCGCAGCCGAAGCGGGTGCCGGTGAGGCCGAGGTACTCGTGCAGCACGTCGACCAGCATCATGTCCTCGGGCACGTCGATCGGGCCGTGGGCGCGGCCATTGACGTGCAGGGCCAGCGGTCGCTTTACGATGGGCGCGCTCATGCGGCGTTCTCCGAGGTGGCGCTGTCCGAGCTTGACGGCGTGGCGCCGCCGGCGAGCGCCGCCAGCACCTTCTCGGGCGTGATCGGCAGTTCGCGCAGGCGCCGTCCGGTGGCGTGCGCGACCGCGTTGGCGATCGCCGGCACCACCGCGATCATCACCACCTCGGCCATGCCCTTGGGCGGGTCGGTGTCGGACAGCGGCGCCAGCACTTCGCCGCTTTGCTTCCATACCGCCACGTCGTGCGCGCGCGGTAGGGTGTAGCGGTTGAAGTTCCAGGTGCCGTTGCCGGGGCCGTCTTCGTACAACGGCAGGAACTCGTGCAAGGCATGGCCGATGCCCATCGCCAGCCCGCCCTGGAGCTGGCCGGAGACCAGTTCGGGCACGATCTGGTTGCCGCATTCCAGGATGGAGTGGTGGTTGAGCAGTTCGACCGCGCCGGTGGCGGTGTCGACCGCGACCTCGGCCAGGGTGCCGATCGCGCTGTAGTAGACGACGCCGGCGTTGTTGCGCTGGGTCGGCGGGTAGTGGGCGCGCGTGCGCTCGATCATGCGGTAGCCGTTCGCGGTCGGCGTGCCGACGCCCGCGCCGCTGCCGTCGCCCCAACGCAGCGCCACGCCGTCCAGCGGCAGGCGTGCGTCGTCGCCCGACAGCGGGAACTCGGCTTCGGCCCATTGCCAGCGGTTGAAGGTGTGCACGATCGCGCCGGTCGCCAGGCCCAACTCATGCGCCTTGGCCGCCAGTTGCGCCAGGGTCAGCGGCACCAGGCCGGCCGCGGTGAGCTTGCCTTCGATCCAGCGCGCGTCCTCGCGTCGCACCACCAGCGGCGCCAACTGGCCGCCGCCGTAGCCCTGGCCCCACAGGGCGCGCGCGGCCGGCCACAGGCCCTGGGTGAACAACAACCGCGCGGCCTCGCGCGTGGCGTGGCCGAAGAAATACGCCGAGTTGCTGGCGCTGCTGGGGATCACCCGGTTCGGCGTCCAGCGCGGATCGCCCTGATGGCGGTCCTGATCGGCCTGCGACATCAGCCAGGGATCGCCGGTCGCGACCATCGGCAGCTCCGGCCATTCGATCTCGCCGGTGCGCACCTCGTCGGCGGGCCGGCCCAGCCATTGCGCGCAGATCGCGGCCTGGCTGGTGGTCATGCCGGTGCCCATCTCGATCGCGACCTGGCGCAGCAGGATGCGGCCGTCCTTGGACAGCGCGACTTCTGCGAAACCGGATTCGGCGCCGGTGCCGAAATCCTTCTGCACGCAGCCGAAGCCCACGCCGTAGCGCTTGCCCGGATGCGCGGCCTCGTACTCGCGCTTGCGCTTGCCGCGCTCGCGCCATAGCGGATGCGCCTTGGCCTGGGCCAGCACTTCGTCGGCGCGCTGGGCGCCGCCCGGGATCGCGCCCTGGGTGTTCTTCATGCCAGACTTGAACACGTTGCGCTCGCGCAGCTCGATCGGGTCCAGCCCGAGTTCGCTGGCGACCTCGTCGACCAGCATCTCGGTCGCGCCCATGCTCTGCAGGGTGCCGTAGCCGCGCGCCGAACCGGCGTCGAGCGCGTGCGAGGCGATCACGGTGCTGGCCAGGTCGCTGCGCGGGAAGTAGTAGATCGACTGCGCCGCGGTCGCCGCGACCAGGCACACCGAGGGCGAGAAGTTGCGCCGACCGCCGCCGTCGCCGGTCATGTCGCCTTGCAGGATCTCGAAGCGGCCGCTTTTGCGATCCACCGCGATCTTGTAGCGCATGCGGAAGCTGTGGCGCTTGAGGCTGGCCTGGAACTGCTCGTAGCGGTCGTTGGCCAGGCGCACCGCGCGGCCGTCGCCGTACAGCCCCGCGATCAGGGCGTAGAACGGGAACGGATTGTGGTCCTTGGAACCGTAGCCGACGGTGTAGCAGGGGTGCAGCACCAGCCGCTTCACGCCCAGCGCGCTCGCCGCCAGCATGCGCGCGCCGTCCTCGGCGATTTCCTGCGGCGACTGGGTCGCGGCGACCAAGTGCAGCGTGGCGTTGTTGCGGTCGTACCAGCCGTTGCCGTTGTCGGGTTCCAGCGCGGCGGTGTCGATGGATTGCGAGTAGTACTCGCGCTGCAGCACCAGGCGCCCTTCGGCGGGCGCGTCCAGGCTGGCCGCCATCGCCGCCGCATGCGCCGCGCCCTGGGCGTCGATTGCGCCGTCGGCGTTCGCGGCCGGCCACTGCGGCTGGTTCTTGCGATAGCCGGACGGGAACAGCGGCGTGTCCTTGAGGCTGGAATAGGCGTCGTCGTCGTAGGCGGTGGCGCCGCCCACGCGCACGTAGCGGAAGCTCGCCCAGGGATCGCGCTGCAAGGGGCCGGTCTCGGCGCCCCAGCGAATGAGATCGTCGCGGAACTTCAGCCGGGTCTTGGCGGCGCGGAAGCGGTCGAAGTCGTGCCAGATCAGCAACGCGACCGCATGCCCCAGGTAGGCCGGGGTCTGGCCTTCGGGCAGCAGCATGTGCTCGCCGTAGAAGGGCGGAAAGCCGACGCCGTCGCGCGCAAGATCGGCGGCGGTGACGATGCGGTCGGGTTGCAGGCCCGCGCCCAGCACGGACAGGTCGTAGCCGGCATAGGCGCGATCGGCGCGGGTCACGCGCAGCAGCATCGCGTGCGCCTGCTGCCGCGGCCAGCCGGGCAGGTCGTGCGCGCGCATGTCGAAACTGAAGACTTTCTCGCCGGTGACCTTGGCGGTGGCGTCGGTGCGGTAACGGATCTTGCCGGTGGCCGCGTCCCAGGGCATGGGCCGCAGGCGCTCGCGTTCGAACAGGGCGGCCAGCGCGGCGCTGCCCGGCGCGGCGACGTAGACCGAGATCCCGGCCACCACGCTGCATTTGAGGAAATCGCGACGGCTGAGGCGGGCTGGCATGGAGGGCGTCCTAGCTGGCTCCAGCGCATAGTAACCACAAGTCCGGCGGGAAAAATCGCCGTGCGCCGCATGGCCGGCGCAGGGCGCGCTTACGCCGTCGGCGATGTGTAGACCTTGTGAGGGCGAGGGCGCCGGCCGCTCAGCCTGGCCGCTTCGAGGCCTCGTCCACGCCGGCGGGCCAGGTCGCGTCCGGGGCCAGCCGCATCACGATGACGTTGCCCACGCCGAACAACAGCCACAGCGGGAACGGCAGCGACATCAGCACCATCATCAACGTGCCGAAAAAACCGCGCATGCGTTCGCGCGCGCGCCGGCCCGTCGGGGTCGGTGCGAACCAAGGCATGGCGAACAGCAGGCAGTCGATGAAGCGCGGGGTCCGATCGCGCAGCTGTTGCGCAGGCAGGCCTTCCAGGCCGTCGTTCATGTAGCGGCGCAGCAGCTCCCACTGCTCCTCGTACTGGCCGGTCGTCTGCGCGCCCTGTTGCAGCCGGAAGCGGTCGACTTCCTCGAAGGAGCCCGGCGCGCAGGCCACGAGTTCGAACGCATAGCGCCACGTCGCCACTTCGCCGCCGGAGTCGATCTGCTGGGTGATCTCGGCCTGCAGCGTGGACCAAGCGAAGACTTTCGCGTCGCCGCCCCAGCGGCCGAAGGGGTTGTGGTTCCAGAGGTAGCGGTTGGCGTAGACCAAGCCTTGGCGGCGATTGAAGCGGACAGGCCGGTCCTTGGGCAGGCGCAGATCGAGGCGCAGGAAGAACAGGGCCAGACAGAACATCGGCAGCGACGCGGCAATCAACACGCCATCGGCCCAGATGTCGAAGCCACGCGCCGGCCAGGTGATGGACATCAGGTAGCCGGGAAACAAGCCCATGGCCAGGCAGATGATGCCGCACCAAAACAGGGGGCCTCTGGGAATGTCCGTGGCCATCGAGAACTCCAGATAGGTCTCGTCCAGATGGTTCAACTCATCCCAGCTGTCGGCATTGCCGGAAGGCGGCGCATCCCGCAATGCCAGGTCCTGCTCCCACCGCGGGTGGGCGGGCTGGATGCGGGGCGCGCGCTGAGGTTCCGTCTCGAGGGGCATGGTCGTCCTGTTCGTCGAGACATAGTAGCCACTGGGCGCCGCCGCCATCCACGCCGGCCTGGCCGCGTAAGACAGTGCGAACGGGCCCGGTCGTCCGCCGGGGCAGCGCGTTCAAGTCTCGAACGCGCGCTTGATCGCGGCGGCGGCCTCGACGGCTTTCGCCTGCAGCAGGAAGTGCGGGCCGTCGAGTTCCACGCACTTCGCCTGCGGCAGCGTCGCGCGTATGTGTTCCCAACTGCGCCGCGACACCAGCCGGTCGTGGCGGCCGCGCAGGTACAGCAGCGGGCAGGCGACGCGGCTCAGGGCGGCGGTTTCATCGGCGGTGCTGCCCGCGCGCATGCGCGCCCGGATCGTCGCCGGGTCCAGCGTGGCCAGTACGTCGCGCGTGCGTGCGCGCCAAGGCGCGTCGGCCCAGGGACCGAGCATCGCCGCTGTGGTCAATCGAGGGGGAATGCGGTCGATCGGCAGGACGCTGCCGATCCGGCCCAGCCACGCCGCGGGCAGTACCCAGCCCGGCGGACTGGGCGCACGAGCGAAGCTCGCGCACAGCACCACGCCGCGAAGGCCCTCGGGTCGCGCGGCGGCGATGCGGATCGCGATCGGACCAGAGAAGGATTCGCCCACCACCACGAAGGGTTCGCCCTGCGGCAGGCGCTGGCGCACCAGATCGGTCAGGGCGTCGTATCCCAACGCCGCGTCGCGCGGATAGACCACGATTTCAGCCCGCAACTGCGGTGCGAGCGCCGCGGCAAATTCGTCCAGCAATTCGCCGGTGCCGTCCATGCCCGGTAGGATCAAGCAGCGCAGCGACGCGCTCATGCGGCGTTGTTCCTTGGGCCCTGGCCTAGCTGGCTAGAGCACAGGCCGAACAGCGGCGGCACTTAAACGCTCGGCCAGTTCGCTCACCTGGGTCAGCCACTCTTCGGCGTCGTTCTCTGCCCATAACTCGTACAGTTCCGAGCCTTCGGGGCTGCGTACGCGTGCGAGCGCAGCCAAGGCCTGGGGCGCTAGCGCGCGTAACCGATTCGCAGGCTGGCGGCTTATCCACGCGGACAGGTCCGCAGGAAGGTTGTGGTTGGGCTTGCCCAGAGCCGCAGCAACCACTTCCGCCGCCACCAGCGCTTCCACGGCGACATCCGAGTCCAGGTATCTGGCCGACGTTGCGGCGTCCAGCGCATGCCGGATCGAGTCGACGGAACCCGCTTCACTCCAGTCGCTTGCCGTGTCCAATGCATGGTCGTTTTCGAACTGCCCGTATCCCCAAGCGCCCGCGTGGACCGTTGAGGTAGAGACCAGTAGGAGCAACGCTGCGATCAAACCTCTCATCGGATCAGCTCCTGCGCCTCAGCACTCGATCACGTTGACCGCCAGACCGCCGCGCGAGGTTTCCTTGTACTTGTCCTGCATGTCGCGGCCGGTGTCGCGCATGGTCTTGATGACCTTGTCCAGGCTGACCTTGTGCTTGCCGTCGCCGCGCATGGCCATGCGGTAGGCGTTGATCGCCTTGACCGCGCCCATCGCGTTGCGCTCGATGCAGGGGATCTGGACCAGGCCGCCGATCGGGTCGCAGGTCAGGCCCAGGTTGTGTTCCATGCCGATCTCGGCCGCGTTCTCGATCTGGCTGGCGGTGCCGCCCAACGCCGCGACCAGGCCGGCGGCGGCCATCGAGCAGGCCACGCCGACCTCGCCCTGGCAGCCGACTTCGGCGCCGCTGATCGAAGCGTTTTCCTTGTACAGGATGCCGACCGCGGCCGCGGTCAGCAGGAAATCGCGCACGCCCTGGATGTTCGCGCCCGGGCAGAAACGGTCGTAGTAGTGCAGCACCGAGGGAATGATGCCGGCCGCGCCGTTGGTGGGCGCGGTGACCACGCGGCCACCGGCGGCGTTCTCTTCGTTGACCGCTAGCGCGTACAGGTTGACCCAGTCCAGCACGGTCAAGGGATCGCGCATCGCCGCTTCGGGCTTGCTCGACAGTTCGCCGAACAGCGCCGGCGCGCGCCGCGACACGTGCAGGCCGCCGGGCAGGGTGCCGGTCTGGCGGATGCCGCGCTCGACGCAGGCCTGCATCGCCTTCCAGATCTCGTCCAGACCGCTGTCGATCTGCTCCGGCGTGCGCCAGGCCTGTTCGTTGGCGTACATCAGCGCGGCGATGCTCAAGCCGCTGCGCTGCGCCTGCGCAAGCAGTTCGTCGCCGGAATGGAAGGGGTAGGGCAGGTCGGTGGTATCGGCGACGATGCGGTCTTCGGCCGCCTCGTCCTGATTGACCACGAAGCCGCCGCCGACCGAGTAGTAGTCGCGCGTGGCGATCACTTCGCCGTCGCCGTCGTAGGCGGTGAAGCGCATGCCGTTGGTATGGAACGGCAGCTTCTGGCGCTTGTTCATGATCAGATCGTGCTTCTCGTCGAAGCCGATCTCGCGCTGACCGAACAAACGGATGCGCTTGCTGCTACGAATGCGCTCCAGCGCCTCGGGAATGATGTCGGGATCGATCTGGTTCGGCCAATGGCCTTCCAGGCCCATGAGCACGGCCTTGTCGGTGCCGTGGCCGCGGCCGGTGAGCGCCAGCGAGCCGAACACTTCGGCGCGCAGCCGCGCGCAGCGTTCGAGCTCGCCGTTCTCGACCAGCCAACGTTCGACGAAGCGCGCCGCGGCGCGCATCGGGCCGACGGTGTGCGAGGAACTCGGCCCGATGCCGATTTTGAAAAGATCGAAGGTGCTGACGGCCATGGGGCGGGGGATGCTCGGCTGGAGGGCGATGGGACGCGGTCAGCGTCCGTTGGCGATCTTGCGGTAGCGGGCGCTGCTGGTTTCGTCGGCTTCGCGCAGCAGCAGGATGTCAGGGCCGCTCATGCGCACCGCGTAGTCCCAGCGCTGCCCGCTGGCGGCGTGGTTTATGCGCAGGCGACAGGTCTTGGGGTCGAAGCTCCAACGGCCGTCGAGCAGGTCCGGGCGCTCGTGCAGCCAGGAGTCGAAGCCGCGCTGGCCGTCGCGTTGGTTTAGCTCGAACTGCTCGAAATGGCCGCCGTCGTCGCTTTCCCAGGCCGCGATCAGCTGCGCGGGTTGGACCTTGCAGGCCGGAGCGGCCCACGCCACGGCCGGCGCCAGCAGCGCGCCCAGGATCGCAGCGTGGATCGAGCGGAAGGCCATGAGCCGTCCCAAGATGGACTCTAGGTATTCTAGACGCTCGCGAACCCCGCGACCTCAGTACGCAAGCGCATGCACCTGATCCTGTACCAACGCGACGACTGCCATCTCTGCGACCTGGCCCTGGAGGTCTTGGCGCAGGCGCGCGCGCCCGAATTCGACAGCGTCTTCATCGACGAGGACCAGGCGCTGGAGGCGCGTTACGGCACGCGCGTGCCGGTGTTGCGCGACCAGGCGCGCGGGCTGGAGCTGGAGTGGCCGTTCGACGCGGCGCGGCTGCGGGCGTTTTTGGGCGGCTGAGCTGGCGCGCCCGCGAGCGGGCGATGGTGCGGTGCGCCTTCGGCTTACCGCACCCCACGCGAGGCGTAGGGTGCGGGGCGATCGCGCTTTCGGGCTTACTTCGCCGGCACCAGAATGACCTTGGTGCTGACCGCGACTTCGTTGGGGATGACCGAGGTGTCGGCCCAATCGCCGCCGCCGACGCCGAAGTCCAGGCGCTTGACCGTGGCCTTGCCGCTCAACACCGGCTTGGCGCCCGGGGTCCAGGTGAACGTCAGGGTGACCGGCTTGCTCACGCCGCGCAGGCTCAGGCTGCCGTCGGCGGCGTAGTTGTTGCCGCCCAGGCTGCGAAACTTGGTGGCGGTGAAACGCGCCTGCGGGAACTTGGCGATGCTGAAGAAATCCGCGCCCTTGAGGTTGTCGTCGCGTTCGGCGTTGGCGGTGCTGACGCCGGCCAGGGGAATCACCACGTCGAGCTTCGAGTTCGTCAGGTTCGCCGGATCGAAGCTGAGCTTGGTGGTGAAACCGGGCAGGCGGCCGCTGAACACTTCGCCCTGATACTTGGTGGCGAAGGTCAGGGTGGAGCCGGGCGCCTGCGCGTAGTCGGCGGCGTAGACCGGTGCGGCGGCGAACAGCAGGGCGACGGCGAGCGGCTTAAGGGACATCGGGATTCTCCGGAATGGGGGTGGGGGCGACGGCGGCGACGGGCACGGCTTGGGCAGCGGCCGGCGCCTGGCGCAGGCGCATCGGCAGCATGCGCCGCAGGGTGTCGTCGTTCTGGAACAGGTGGTGGTAGAAGGCGGCGCCCGCGTGCGCGAGCACCAGCACCAGCAACAGCCAGAAGCCGTTCTCGTGCAGCGATTCGCTCAGATCGGCCAGGCCGGAGTTGACCGCGGCGATCTTGGGCAGGTTGAACAGGCCGAAGTACTGCAGCGGATAGCCGGAGCTGGAATTGAACAGCCAACCGGTGATCGGCATGGCGAACATCAGCAGGTACAGCGCCCAATGGGTGAGCGAGGCGATGCGCTCCTGCCAATGCGGCGTGCCCGCGACCGGCTTGGGCGCGCCGGCGTAGAAGCGCCACAGCAGGCGCAGGACCACCAGCGCCAGCAGGGTCAGGCCCAGCGATTTGTGCAGGGCGTAGATCTTGATCTTGGGCAGGCCGTTGGCCATGTCGGTCATGGTCAGGCCGATGATCGCGATCGCCGTGATCAGCAGCACGATCGCCCAATGCAGCAGCTGGCTGATCGCGCCCCAGCGGAGTTCGGTGTTCTTGATCGTCATGCGTGCGGTACCGGGGCGGGTTCGTAGGGGTCGTTGTCGGGCTTGCTCGGCGGCGCGGACGGCGCGACTTCGGATTCGGCGGCCGGTGACGGCTCGTCGGCTTCGCCGGCCTGGCGATCGCGCACGGCCTCGGCCTCGATGCGCAGTTCGACGCTGTCGCCGATCACCGATTTCCAGGCGTCGATGCCGAACGCGGCGCGGCTGAGGGTGGCGGTGGCGGAGAAGCCGGCGGTGCGGCGGAACGGCGGCAGCGGATGGCGCTTGAGCGCGTTGAGGGTCACGTCCATGCACAGCGGCGCGCTGCGGCCGTGCAGGCTGAGCTGGCCGCAGACCTTGGCATGATCGGCGTCGACCGGCTCGACGCGGTCGGAGACGAAGCGCGCTTCCGGATAGCGTTCGCCATCGAGCAGGTTGCGCGCCAGCGCGGCCGCGTTCCATTTGGCATCGCCCAGGTCCAATCGGGTCAGCGGCACGCGCACGTCCAGACGCGCGCTGCGCCAGTCCTCGCGATCGAAGCTCAATGTGCCGGTACTGCCCGATACGGCGCCCAGGGCCTTGGAGAAGCCGGCATGCGAGATCGCGAACATCACCCGCGTGTGCACCGGATCCAGCGCGTAGGTGTCCGGCCCGGCCGCACGCGCCTGCGGCGCCAGCGCGCACAGCGCCAGCGCGCACCACAGCGGACGGTAGGACGGATTCGGCACGCGGCGCTCCTAAGGCAGGTCCGACCTGCATCGTCCGGGGATTCTATGGACCGCACGATGAACCCGTAGACGCGTGTCCGCAACGGTCCGTTGCGGCTTGGTCGCGGAACGCGGGGGTGGGGCGCGCGGTCGCGGGCCTTGCTTCGCCGGGCCCGGATCGGGGAGCCTAGCGGCCGTACAGCAAGGAATCGGACCCGAGGATGCTCAGGCCAGCGGTCGTGCATGGAAGCCCGGGATGGGCGCGTTGGCTGTGCTGGCTGCTGCTCGCGGCGCTGGCGCTGCCGGTGCGCGCGGCGCTGCCGGAGACGCCGCAGTTCCGCTACTACGGCGTCGCCGAGGGCATGCCCTCCAGCACCGTGGCCGCGCTCGCCCAGGACGCCGAGGGCTACATCTGGCTGGCCACCCACGACGGCCTGGCGCGTTACGACGGCATCAGCTTCCGGGTCTGGCGCCACGTGCCCGGCGATCCGGGCTCGCTGCCCAGCAACATGGTCCAGGCCTTGCACGTGGATGCGCGCAACCGGGTCTGGGTCGGGCTCAGCGGCGGCGGCCTGCACATGCTCGACCGCGAGCGTCAGAACTTCGTCCACTACAGCCGCGACACCCATCCCGACATCGGCAGCGACGAGATCTACACGATCACGTCCACGCCCGACGGCGCGATCTGGTTCGGCACCGACGGCGCGGGCGTGCACCGCCTCGACGCCGAAGGCCGCATCACCCGCTATATGCCCGACAAGGCCGGCGCGGCCAAGGGCGCGCCCGCGGCGCAGAGCGGTCTGCCCGGCGAATACATTTGGACCATGAAGACCGACAGCAGCGGTCGGCTGTGGGTGGGCACGACCACCGGCCTGGCCTACTGGGACGGCGCGCGTTTCCGCACGGTCGCGCATGCGGGCATCAGCGGCGCCTGGGTCACCGCCTTGACGCCGGCCGCCGACGGTACGCTGTGGATCGGCGCCGGTCTGCGCGCGTTCCGGCGCACGCCCGACGGCCGCATCGCGCAGATGCCGTGGTTTCAGCCCGCCGACAAGATCGGTGTGTACGGCGTGGTCGGCGACGGTCCCGGCAGCTACTGGGTCGCGACCCATCGCGGTCTGCGTCGCGTGCTCGGCGGGCGCTTGATGCCGCCGGCCGGCGACATCGCGATCTCGGAAATCAACACCCTCGATCTGCTGCAGGACCACGAAGGCGGTTGGTGGTTCGCGACCGAGGAGGAGGGCGTCGCCTATCTGGCGCCGAACTGGCGGCAGTTCACCGTGCTCAAGCCCGGCACCGGCCGCCCCGGCGCGACGCGCGTGGGCTACATGCGCGACCTTGCGACCAGCCGCGACGGCAACGTGTGGATGGTCGGCGAGCGCGGCGTGGTCGATCACCTGAACCTGGCCGACGGCCGCTCGACCCAGCGCAAGGTGCCGGCGGTGGCCGACGCCGCGCTGTATTCGATGCTGGAGGCGCGCGACGGCGCCTTGTGGTTCGGCGACAACCACGGCCTCTCGCGGGTGGCGCCGGATGGCAGCGTGCGCAACTGGAGCGCGAGCTCGCCGCGCGACGCGGCGTTGGGCGACGACGGCATCACCGACCAACTGGTGCAGACGCCCGACGGCAACGTCTGGATCGCCTACATGCCGCCGGCGCTGCAGATGCGCGACAGCGAGGGGCGGGTGCAGCTGTCGGTGAAGCCGGAGGACGACCGCGGCGTCGACAGCCTGTACATCGAGCAGATCGATGTCGGCCCCGACGGCGCGCTGTGGATGGCCGGGCCCTCCGGCCTGTCGCGCTGGAACGCGGCCGCGCGCCGCTTCGACGCCTTGCCGGGCGGGCCGGCCGGGCGCGTGTTCGGCTTCGCGATGGCCGGCAAGGACCGGCTGTGGCTGCATCGTCTGGAAGCCTTGGAGCAATACGCCTGGGACGGTCGCGAGCTGCGCCTGCTGGCGCGCGTGAGCGGCGACGAAGGCCTGCCGGCGACCGAGTCCGGCGGCGTGCTGGCCTGGGGCGACAACGTCTGGCTGACCACGCGCCGCGGCCTGATCTGCTGGAACCAGACCCGCCAGCGCCTGCGCATCTACGGCATGCGCGACGGCCTGCCCAGCCAGGAGTTCACCGAGCGCAATCCGCTGCTCACGCCCTCCGGCGTGGCCGCGGCGGTGACCATGGACGGCGTGGTCCTGTTCGACGCGGGGCGCGCGCCGGAGGCGGCCAAGTCGCCGCGCCTGGTGATCGAAACCCTGAGCTACCGCCGCGACGAGGACGAGTTTAAGCTCGATCCCGAGCGCCCGGTGGTGCTGGGCCCGCAGGACCGCGACCTGCGCGTGTCGGCGCGCCTGCTGTCCTTCGTCGATCTGCAATCGCATCGCTACCGCTTCCGTTTGCACGGCTACGACCCGGATTGGGTGATCCAGTCCGGCAACGGCGAGCGCGTGTTCTCCAAGCTGGAACCCGGCACTTACCGCATGGAAGTGCAGGCGGCCAACGCCGACGGCATCTGGTCGCAGTCGCGCCAGTTCTCGCTGACCGTGCAGCCGCCGTGGTGGCGCACGCCACCGGCGCTGGCGGCGCTGGTCGGCATCGCTATCCTGGGCGCGTGGTGGGCGGCCGATCGCTACCGCAGACGGCTCAAGCGCCGTCTCGACTGGCAGGCCGCCGAGCACGAGCGCGAGATCGCCAAGGAGGCCTCGCTGGCCAAGACCCGCTTCCTCGCCACCTTGGGTCACGAAGTGCGTACGCCGATGACCGGCGTGCTGGGCATGAGCGAACTGCTGCTGGACACGCCGCTGGATACCCAGCAGCGCAGTTACACCGAATCGATCCAGCGCGCCGGCAAGCACCTGCTGCGTCTGGTCAACGACGCGCTGGATCTGGCCCGGATCGAATCGGGCAAGCTGGAGCTGGCCGACGAGGCCTTCGATGTGCGCGCGCTGGTCGAGGACGCGAGCGCGCTGATGGCGCCGCTGGCGCGCAAGCGCGGCCTGGCCTTCGAGCTGGACATCGCGCACGACGCGCCGCGCGGTTTGCGCGGCGACCCGCATCGGGTCCGGCAGATCCTGCTCAACCTGCTCGGCAATGCGATCAAATTCACCGAACAGGGCCAGGTCTCGCTGCGGGTGTCGGCGATGGCGCCGCAGGGCGTGCGCTTCGAAGTCGCCGACACCGGCCCGGGCTTGAACGAAGAGCAGCAGTCGCGCTTGTTCCGCCGCTTCGAGCAGGCCGAGGGCGCGCGCACCGCCGCGCGCTATGGCGGCAGCGGCCTGGGGCTGGCGATCTGTCAGGAGCTGGCGGCGGCGATGAACGGATTGCTTACCGTGGACAGCCGGCCCGGCGAAGGCGCGCGCTTCTGCTTCGAACTGCCGCTGCCGGCGGCAATCGTCGCCAGCGGCGCCAGCGCGCCCGACCGGGTCGGCGCATCGCGGCGCGCGCCGCTGGCGCTGCTGTTGGTCGAGGACGATACGACCGTGGCCCTGGTCATCGCCGGCCTGCTGCGTGCGCAGGGGCATCGCGTGACCCATGTCGGCAACGGCCTGGGCGCGCTGACCGAGGTGGCGACGGCGAACTACGACGCGGCCTTGCTCGATCTCGATCTGCCCGGTCTCAACGGCCTGGACCTGGCCCGCCAACTGCGCGCCCAGGGCTACGCGCGCCCGCTGATCGCGGTCACCGCGCGCGCCGATGCCGATGCCGAACCGCAGGCGATCGCGGCCGGCTTCGATCGCTTCCTGCGCAAGCCGGTGACCGGCGCGATGCTGGCCGCGGTGCTCGACGAGGCGCTGCCGCCGACCGCGTGAAGGCCGGCTGTCCCGGCGGCGTGCGGCAGGCTGGCAGGTGCCGCCGAAGCGGCGCATGATCGCGACGTAAGCAGGGTCGCGGAAGCGGCGCTGCAGGCAGGCGGAATCGGGAGCGAAGATGATCGGTACAGCGGTGCGCGGGGTGGGCTGCGCGGGGGCGATGGGCTGGGCCTTGCTCGGTGCGCTCGCGTGGATACCGGCCGTCGCGCGCGGCGCCGACGCCGTCGCCAGCGCCGATACGGCGCAGACGCAGACGGTGCCGCTGTTGGGCGGTTACCTGCGCGAGACCCGGGTGGTGTATCCGCTGCGCGTGGGCAAATGGCAGGCGGTGGACGAACACCGCTACGACCGCCAGGAATTCGGCGTGTCGGTACGCTACGCGCTGAGCAACCGCAGCGATCGTTGGATCGACGTGTACTTCTATCCGGCCGGCGTGCTGTCGCCGGACGAGTTCGAGCGCGTCGCCGGCGAGGAGCGCGAGGCCCTGGCCGAGGTCGGCCGCCAGCCCGGCGGTTACCAGGACATGGACATGGGCGAGCTGCGCAGTTTCGCCTCGGCGCGCCGCAAGGACGGCGCGGTCAGCGGGCGCTCGCTGGACCTGGCCTACACGAGCCAGGGCGAGCGCAAGAGTTCGGCGATGACTCTGCAACTGGATCGCATGTACCTGGTCAAGGGCCGCTACAGCGTGCCGGCCAAGGCGGCCACGCCCGCGCAGGCGCGCGCTTCGCTGGAGGAATTCGCGTCCGATCTGTCCGGGCGCCTGACCGTGGCCAGCACCGGCCGCTGCTGGGACCCGCTGCCGATCGAAAAACTCGAAGCCGGCGCGCCCACGCCCAGCGGCGCGGTGTCCACGCTGTCCAAGGACGGCGTGGACAGCGTTTACCTGATGAGCGACCGCGTGCTTGCGCGCGAGCCGCAGTCGGACGAGGCGCGCGCGCTGATGATGATCGGTATGGGCCTGCACAAGCGCCTGCAGCCGGGCTGTGAACCGCCGGAGGAGATCGAGCAGGCGGTGCCCAAGGACATGCGCGAGATCCGCCTCGAGTACGGCGCGCCCAGCGACGCGCCGGCAGACCCTTCGCGGCTGCTGCGCAGCAATAAGATCGACGTGGGTTGAAGGCCGGGATTGGGGATTCGGGATTCGGGATTCGGGATTCGCAAGAGCGACGTCCTCAAGCTTGTCCCTAATCCCTAATCCCTAATCCCTAATCCCTAATCCCTAATCCCGGCTCCTAACACTGAGTTCGTGCACCGCGCTCACCATCGCCGCCACGTGGTCCGGGCTCATGTCCGGCGACAGGCCGTGGCCGAGGTTGAACACGTGGCCTTCGCGCGAACCGCCGTTACCGTCGCGATAATCGTCCAGCGCGCGTCCGACCTGGTCGCGGATCGCCGCGGGCGTGGCGTACAGGGTGACCGGGTCGAGGTTGCCCTGGATCGCGACGCGGCCGCCGATGCGGCGCGCGGTGTCGCCCAGGCCGATGGTCCAGTCCACGCCCACCGCTTCGGCGCCGCTGCCGGCCAGGTCTTCCAGATAGGGATCGTTGCCCTTGCCGAACAGGATCAGCGGCGCGCGCTGCGCGCCCGCGCCGCGCGGCAGTTCGGCGGCGATGCGCTGCAGGTAGCGCAGCGAGAACTCGCGGTACATCGCCGGCGACAGCACGCCGCCCCAGGTGTCGAACACCTGCAGCGCCTGCGCGCCGGCGGCGTGCTGGGCTTGCAGGTAGGCGATCACCGCGTCGGTGACCACGCCCAGCAGCTTGTGCATCGCCGCCGGATCGTTGAGCGCTAGCGCCTTGACCTTGGAATAGTTGTCGCTGCCGCCGCCCTCGACCATGTAGCAAGCGATGGTCCAGGGGCTGCCGGAGAAACCGATCAGCGGCACCGAACCGTTCAATTCGCGGCGGATCGTGCGCACCGCGTCCATCACATAGCGCAGCTCGCCTTCCATGTCCGGCACGGCCAGGCGGTCGATGTCGGCCGCGCTGCGGATCGGGCGTTCGAACTTCGGACCCTCGCCGTCGGCGAAGTACAGGCCCAGGCCCATCGCATCGGGCACGGTGAGGATGTCGGAGAACAGGATCGCGGCGTCCAGCGGGAACCGGCGCAGCGGCTGCAGGGTGACCTCGCAGGCCAGCTCCGGGTTCTTGGCCAGGTTGAGGAAGCTGCCGGCCTGGGCGCGGGTGGCGCGGTACTCGGGCAGGTAGCGGCCGGCCTGGCGCATCAGCCACACCGGCGTGCGATCGACCGGCTCGCGGCGCAGGGCGCGCAGGAAGCGGTCGTTGGCGGGTGCGGCGTCGGTAAGGCTCATGCTGGATTCCTGGTGCGCGGGGGCGTCGGCTGGGCGCGCATTATCGCGGTGCGGCGGGGCCGAAGCGAGCCGCGCAGCGCTGCGTGGCTGCGTTGCTGTGTTCCGCGCGGGCGCCCGCGCGGCGCGCCGTCACTCGGTCGGCGCTTCCGCGCCCTGGGCGAACATCAGCTGGAAGCCGCGCTTGAGCTGCTGATCGCGCGCATGTTCCAGCGCGGCGAAGGCGCTGTCGCGGTCCATGAACTGCTCGCGGCGCACGCTGCTGCGGCCGCCGATCTGGCCGGTTTCGCGCACCAGGGTCCAGCCGCCCAGCAGGTCGGGCTGCAGCATCAGCTGCACGAAGCGCGGGGCTTCGCGGCCGTCGGGGCGTTGTTGTAGGAGTAGGCGCACGCCTGGATTGTAGCGGCAGGCGGCGCCGCAACGGTGTCAGCCGCCGCGGAACTCGCGCCGATAGGCCGAGGGCGAGGTCTTGAGCGCGGCCGCGAAGTGCTGGCGCAGCGACACCGCCGAGCCGAATCCGGTGTCGGCGGCGATCGCCTCGATCGGCCGATCGGTGCTTTCCAGCAGCCGCTGCGCGCGCGCCAGGCGCTGGTTCGCCAGCCACTGCGCGACCGTGGTGCCGGTGCTCTGACGGAAGCGGCGGGTGAAGCTGCGCCGGCTCATCAGCGCGCGTTCGGCCAGCGCGTCCAGGCTGTGCGGCTGCTCCAGATGGGCCAGGGCCCAGCTCAGCACCCCCGACAACCGCTCGTCCTGGGCCGAGGCCGGCACCGGCCGCTCGATGTACTGGGCCTGGCCGCCCTGGCGGTGCGGGGCCACCACCAGCCGGCGCGCGACCCGGCTGGCGAGGTCCGCGCCGCAGCGCCGGCGCAGCAGGTGCAGGCAGCAGTCCAGCGCCGCCGCGGTGCCGGCCGAGGTGGTCAGTTCGGCGTCGTCGACGTAGAGCACGTCCGATTGCAGGCGCACCTGCGGATAGCGCTGGGCGAAGTGCTCGCTCCAATGCCAATGGGTGGTGGCGCGGCGGCCGTCGAGCAGGCCGGCCTCGGCCAGCACGTAGGCGCCCAGGCACAGGCCGACGATCTGCGCGCCGCGCGCATGGGCCCGGCGCAGCGCCTGCAGCAGGGCCTCGGGCGGGCGTTCGTCGGCATCGCGCCAGGACGGCACGATCACCACGCCGGCGTCGTCCAGGCCTTCCAGCCCATGCTCGACCGCGATGCTGAAACCGGCCTGGGTGCGCAGCGGGCCGGGTTCGGCCGCGCACACGCGCAGTTCGAAGCGCGGCTGGCCGTCGAAGCCGCGGTCCTCGAACACGATGCAGGGCACCGACAGATGGAAGGGGCTGATGCGGTCGAAGGCGACCACGGCGATGGTGTCGGCGTTCATGGCCCGATTCTATCGAATATTGGCAATCGGGCCACTGTCGGCGATTCCGCCTCAAGCGGAGCATGTGCCTCGTCCGATCCCTTCCCCACTCATTAGGAATTCCGCCATGACCCGCAAGCGCGCCCTGATCGTCGTCGACGTCCAGAACGAGTACTTCAGCGGCGGCCTGCTCATCGAGCACCCGCCGGTGAGCCAGACCCTGCCCAACATCGGCCGCGCCATGGACGCCGCGCGCGCCGCCGGCGTGCCGGTGGTGGTGGTACAGAACACCGCGCCGCCGGAGGCGCCGGTATTCGTCAAAGGCACGTCGGGTTGGGAGCTCAACGAGGTCGTCGGCGGCCGTCCGCGCGACCACTACATCGAAAAGAATTTCCCCAGCGTGTTCACCGGCACCGATCTCAAGGACTGGATCGCCGCCAACGGCGTCGACACCCTCAGCGTGGTCGGCTACATGACCCACAACTGCGACGCCTCGACCATCTTCGAAGCCGCGCACCTGCAGCTGAACGTGGAGTTCCTCAGCGACGCCAGCGGTTCGCTGTCGTACGAGAACAGCGCCGGCCAGGCCAGCGCCGAGGAGATCCATCGGGTGTTTTCGGTGGTATTCCAAAGCCGCTTCGCCGCGGTGCTGAGCACGCAGCAGTGGATCGAGGCGGTCCAGGCCGACGCGGTGCCTTATCTGGACAATCCGTACGCCTCCAACCAGCGCGCCCTGGCGCGGGTGAAGGCGGCGGCGTAAGCGCGACTCGCCGGCCCTTCGCTCGCTATCGGGCGAGGGGCGGCGCAGGCGGACGAAGCTAGGTCCGACTCCCTAGCGGGCTGCGCGGCAACGCCGTTTACTGCTGCGACAACTCAACCGGTCCGACCAAGGTTCCGGACAGATGTTCGAAGTGAGTGACCTCGCCCAGTTGCGGCGGATTGCCGACCGCGCTCGCCTTCAGCTGGACCGTGCCGTCGCGGTACTCGTTGACCCGGTAGGTCGCGCCGCCGCCCTGCGAGTAGCGTCCGGCGCTGACGTAGCGCATGCCGGTGAGGACGATGCGCCACTCCTTGCCGCTGGCGTCCAGCGTGGCCGTGCCCGCGCGCGATGCCGCGCCGCGTTGCGCATAGGCGCGCACCACGTCGGCGATGGTGTCGGTCCAGGCCTGCCAGTCGATGGCGTAGACCGCCACCGCGGTGCGCGCGCGCGGATACGGGCCGTAGCGTTCGAACACGGCTTGCGCCGCGACCTGCACCGACTCGGTCGCGCAATAGTGTTTGTCGAGAAAGTCGAACTGCGAACTCATGCGGTGCCCCTGTGCCCCTGCAACGGATGGAACCGCTCGTTGCGGCAGCGGGCCGGTGGCGCACTGTGCGGCTCCGGGGTCGGCGAGGCAAGGCCCGCCGGTAACGGGCTCGATTAGCCGCTGGCGAGGACGTTCAACACCGCTTCGTCGGCCACCCCCGACACGATCCGGGCCAGGCCGGCGCGATCCCACAGAATGAAGCGCAGGCCGCTGGCGTCGGCTTTCTTGTCCAGGCGCATGCGCGCGAGCAGGGCGTCGGGCGACAGGCCTGCCGGGATCGTGGTCGGCAGGCCCAGCGCTTCCAGCAGGCTGCGCAAGCGTTGGGTGTCGGCGGCGTCGGCCATGCCCAGCTCCGCCGACAGTCGCGCCGCCAGCACCATGCCGACCGCGACCGCTTCGCCGTGATTGAGGCCATCGCCGGTGGCGCCGGCGTAGCCCTGTTCGGTTTCGATGGCGTGACCGAAGGTATGGCCGAAATTGAGCAGGGCGCGATCGCCGCGCTCGTAGGGGTCGCGCGCGACCACGTCGGCCTTGTAGGCGCAGCTGCGCGCGATCGCCTGCGCCAAGGTCGCGTCGTCGCCGCTGAGCAAGGCCGTGGCATGCGCCTCCAGCCAGGCCAGGAAGCTCTCGTCGAAGATCGCGCCGTACTTCACCACTTCGGCCAGACCGGCGCGCAGTTCGCGCGCGGGCAGGCTGCGCAGGGTGGCGGTGTCGGCGATCACCGCGCGCGGCGGATGGAAGGCGCCGACCAGGTTCTTGCCGCTGGGCAGATCGACCGCGGTCTTGCCGCCGACCGAGGAATCGACCATCGCCAGCAGGGTGGTCGGCAGCTGCACCACGTCGACGCCGCGCATCCAGCAGGCGGCGGCGAAACCGGCGAGGTCGCCGACCACGCCGCCGCCCAGGGCCAGCACGGTGGCGTCGCGGGTCGCGCCGAGCCGGGCCAGCGCGTCCAGGCATTCGCCGAAGCGCGCCAGGGTTTTCTCGTGTTCGCCCGGCGGCAGCACGTAGCGCGCCAGCGACAGGGTGGGGCGGGCCGCCCGCAGCGCGCGTTCCAGCGCATCGGCGTACAGCGGCGCGACGTGGCCGTCGCTGACGATCAGGGCGTGGCGGCCGCGCAGGTGCACGGCGACGTGCTCGGCGTCGGCGAGCAGGCCGGGGCCGATGTCGATCGCATAGGCGGCGTCGCCCGACACCTTCACTCTGTGCAAGGGCTGCGAGGCGGGGGTAGTCATGCGGAGGCTCCGTGCGCGTGCGCGGGACGGAGCCAGCAAAGGTCGAGTTCGTCGGCGAGCTTGGCCGCGGCGTCGGCCGCGGTCATGCGTTCGGTGTCGAAGCGCAGGTCGGCCACTTCGGCGTACAGCGGCGCGCGCTGCGTCGACAGCGTGCGCAGCACGTCCTCGCGGTCGTCGCGCGCCAGCAGCGGGCGGGTGCGGTCGCGCGCCAGGCGCTCCAGTTGCGCCTCCACGCTGACCTGCAGGTGCACCACATAGCCGCGCTCGCGCAGCAGGGCGCGGTTGTCCGGGTCCAGCACCGCGCCGCCGCCGGTGGCCAGCAGCAGGCCGTCCTCGGCCAGCAGCTCGGCCAGGGTCGCGCGCTCGCGCGCGCGGAAGCCGGCCTCGCCCTCGCATTCGAAGATGGTGGCGACGGTGGCGCCGGTGCGCTGTTCGATCTCGCGGTCGGCATCGGCCAGGCGCAGGCCGTAGCGCTCGGCCAGGCGGCGGCCGATGCAGCTCTTGCCGGCCCCCATCGGGCCCACCAGGATCAGATTGCTCGCGGGATTCATGCCGCGATTGTAGCCAGCCGCGGCTCCGCGCTGGCGGCGGCTGTTGCGTGGCCTTAACGCCGGCCAGCCTAGGCTCGCCGTTCCGGTCGCAAACCCGCGCGCCGGCCAGACAGGAGCACGCCCATGGCGATCGCCAAGATCATCGAACTCAACGCCTCTTCCAAGACCAGCATGGAGGACGCGGTCAAATCGGGACTGAAGAAGTGCGGCGAATCGGTGAAGAACATCAAGGGGGCGTGGGTCAACGAGATCAAGGTCGTGACCGAGGACGACGGCACGGTGACCGAGTGGCGGGTCAACCTGCGGGTGAGCTTCATCGTCGAGTGACGGCGCCGTCGCGCGCCAGCGCGCGGCTCTAGGCGAGCACGCGCCGGCGCGCGTCCACCGGCACCGTCCAGTCGGCGATCTCCGGCAGCCGCGCCAGCGCCTGCCGGCTCACCCGTTCGAACAGGCGCACGAAGCGTTCGATCCGGGCGCGGTCCATGCCCGCGCGCCCGGGGCTGGCGGCCTGCAGCGCACGCTCCTGTTGCCACCGCCACTCCGGTACGTGTTCGAAGCCCGGCGGCTGCAGGAACAGCAGCCGGTCCAGGCGCGCCCACAGCGCCGGGTAGTCCTGCGCCAAGGCCTGGTTGCAGTAGCCGCGCCAGACGCCGTCGCGGTCCTCGTCGCGCTCCAGGGCGTTGATCGGCTCGATCAGCTCCGCCCCCGTCTGTGCCGGGGTCTTGAGGAACCAGCCTTCGAACAGGGTCAGATCGACCGCGCGCAGGCGCGGCCAGCGCGAGGGCGGCAGGCGGCGGTCGCCGAGCTTGTCGAAGCGCGGCAGGCGTGCGGCGCCGCCGGCGCGCAAGGAGTCCAGGGTGGCACAGGCCAGTTCGACCTCGTGAGTGCCCGGCGGGCCGCGCGTGGCCAGCAGCGGATGCACCCGGCGGCCCAGTTGCGCGCGTTCGCGCCGGCCCAGGTAGCAGTCGTCGATCGACAGCACCGCCACCCGCAGTCCGCGTTCGCCGGCGAGCGCCGCGACCTGCGCGGCCAGGGTCGACTTGCCGCTGCCCTGCAGGCCGGCGATCGCGTAGACGCGGGCGTCGTGGCGCAGGGCGTCGGCCAGCACGCGTTCGACGAAGTCCGCAGCATAGGCGCTGGCGGCGGAGGGATGCGTAGCGGGCGGCATCGCGCGACAATAACCCAATGAACCCACATCCCCTGTTAGCCGAAGCCATCGCAGGATTTTCCGGTCTGTTCGAGGAGGCGCGCGTCGCCGGCGAGCCCGATCCCACCGCGATGACCATCGCCACCGCCGGCCTGGACGCGCGTCCGTCGGCGCGCACCGTGCTGCTGAAAGCGCACGACGCGCGCGGTTTCGTGTTCTACACCCATCTGGACGGGCGCAAGGGCCGCGAGCTGCAGGCCAATCCGCATGCGGCGCTGTTGTTCCATTGGCCGCGCGTGCGCAACGGCGTGCAGGTGCGGGTGGAAGGCACGGTCGAGATCGTCTCCGACGCCGAGGCGGACGCCTACTTCGCCTCGCGTCCGCGCGTGAGCCAGCTCGGCGCCTGGGCTTCACTGCAATCGGAAACCCTGGCATCGCGCGAGACCTTCGAGCAGCGCCTGGCCCAGGTCGAGCAACGCTTCGACGGCCGTGAGGTGCCGCGTCCGCCGCGTTGGACCGGCTTGCGCATGCGGCCGGAGAAGATCGAGTTCTGGTACGGCGCCGACTTCCGCCTGCACGAGCGCTGGTTGTACGAATGCGACCGCGCCGGCGACTGGTCGAAGCGGATGCTGTATCCGTGAGCGATGCCGGGCGGGTGCGGCCGGCGACCGCGGCCGACCTGGCCGACTGGGCGCGGCTGCGCGGCGCGCTGTGGCCGGACGAGGAGGGCGAGGAGCCCAACGATCACGAGGGCGAGATGCGCGAGGCGCTGGCGCGTCCGGAGCGCGATCTGTGCGTGCTCGCATTCGACGCGCACGGCCGCGCCTGCGGCTTCGCCGAAGCCAGCCTGCGCACGGACTACGTCAACGGCACCGACAGCTCGCCGGTCGGGTTTCTCGAAGGCTGGTACGTGGCGCCGGAACAGCGCGGCCGCGGCGTCGGACGCGCCCTGATCGGCGCGGTCGAGCGCTGGACGCGCGAACGCGGTTGCGAGGAGCTGGCTTCCGATTCGCTGTTGGACAACCACGACGCCCACCACGCGCACGCGGCCTGCGGCTTCGAGGAAACCGAGCGCGTGGTGTATTTCCGCAAGCGCCTTGGGTAACGCAATGGTGCGGTTAACACCGCACCCTACGGCCCCAGCTGGCTTGCGTAGGATGCGGTGAGCAAAGCGAACCGCATCGCCGCGCCGCTCGGGCAACGACGCCGGCACCGATACCGCCGCGCAACCGCCTCAATACTCGCGCTTGTACCAGAAGGTGTGCTGCATCGGCGCCATGCCCGCGCGTTCGTAGAAGCCGACCGCGTCCGGCACCGAGGCCAGGATCAGACTTACCGTCGGCCCGAGCTGGCGCCGCGTCTCGTCCAGCAAACCCTGGCCTATACCCAGTCCCTGCGCCGTTTTCGACACCGCCAGCTCCGACAGATAGCAGCACCAGGCGAAATCGGTGACGCAGCGCGCGATGCCGACCAGTTCGCCGTCGGGCCGGCGCGCGCTCACGATCAGATCGGCCGCGTCCAGCATCCGCTGCAGGCGCGGCGCGTCGTCGACCGGACGGATCGCGCCCAGGCCGGAATCGACCAGGAGGTGGCGGAAGTCGGCGACGGCGACGGTGGCCTCGCGGGCGTAGACGATGGCGGGTTGCATGCGGCGAAGATCGCATCGCGCGGCGCGCCTGGCAATCGCCGCCGGCCGCGTCGGCGCCCCCCGGTAATGCGACAATCGCGACATGGGCCCCCAACGCATCGTCTGCCTCACCGAAGAACCGACCGAGACCCTGTACGCGCTCGGCGAACAGCACCGCATCGTCGGCATCAGCGGCTTCACCGTGCGCCCGCCGATCGCGCGCAAGGAAAAGCCCAAGGTCAGCGCCTTCACCAGCGCCAAGATCGACGAGATCCTCAAGCTCCAGCCCGATTTCGTGATCGGCTTCTCCGACATCCAGTCCGAGATCGCCGCCGCGCTGATCAAGCAGGGCGTGGAGGTCTGGATCAGCAACCACCGCAGCGTCGAGGGCATCCTCGACTACATCGCGCGCTTGGGCGCCCTGGTCGGCGCGGCCGACCGGGCCGTGGCCTACGCCGACGAACTGCGGCGCGGGCTGGACGCGATCGAGCGCGAAGCGCAGACCTATCCGCGCCGGCCCAAGGTCTATTTCGAGGAGTGGGACGAGCCGCTGATCACCGGCATCCGCTGGGTCGCCGAGTTGGTGCGGATCGCCGGCGGCGACGACGTGTTCCCGCAGCACGCGGCGCAGTCGCTGGCCAAGCACCGCATCCTGGCCGACGCGGCCGAGGTGATCCCGCTGGCACCGGACATCGTGTTCGGCTCCTGGTGCGGCAAGAAATTCCGTCCCGAACGCGTGGCCGCGCGGCCAGGTTGGGACGCGATCCCGGCGGTGCGCGACGGCGAGCTGCACGAGATCAAATCGCCGCTGATCCTGCAGCCCGGTCCGGCCGCGCTCAGCGACGGCGTGGCCGAGATCGCCGCGCATATCCGCGCCTGGGTGCAGCGCAACAATTAGCCCGGGCTCGGCGCTTGGCCAGCCCGGCCTGGCGCGATAGGCATCACGGTTCGCTCCCGTATGGTGCACTGCGGCGTGCAGGTTCCATACGCATTCGTACAGTCGATCGGGCCGGCGCCGCCGGCCTCGCCTGCGGTACGGCACCGTTTCTGGGAGGGAACATGTCGCGATCGATCCTGCGTATGGGCGCGTTGCGCGCCGGAGTCTGGGCCAGGCTGTTCGCGGTCCTGCTGTTGCTGGCGGCGGCCCTGCCGGCCAGCGCCGACGATTACACCAAGACCAAGCACCCGGTCGTGCTGGTGCACGGCCTGTTCGGCTTCGACGAACTCGGCGGCATCTACGACTACTGGTACGACATTCCCGGGCAGCTGCGTTCGGGCGGCGCCAAGGTCTATGTCGCCAACGTGTCCTCGGCCAACTCCAGCGAACTGCGCGGCGAACAGCTGATCGACTACCTGGAAACCCTGCAGGCCACTTACGGCTACAGCCGTTTCAACCTGATCGGCCACAGCCATGGCGGACCGACCGCGCGTTACGTGGCTTCGGTGCGCCCGGACCTGGTCGCCTCGATCACCTCGATGGGCAGCCCGCACACCGGCAGCAAGGTCGCCGACGGCATCGGCACCGCGTTCCCGCCCGGCTCGCCTGGCCGCGGCCTGGTCGCCGGCCTCGCCGATGCGCTGGGATCGTTCCTGGAGTTCCTGTCCGGCGACGACGATCCGCAGGACGCGCTGGCCGCCTTGGCTTCGCTCGACAGCGCCGGCGCGGCCGCGTTCAACGCGCGCTATCCCGAGGGCCTGCCCGGCAGCGCCTGCGGCCAGGGCGCGGCCAGCGTGCGCGGCGTGCGCTACTACTCGATGGGCGGCACCTCGCCGCTGAGCAACGTGTTCGATCCCAGCGATCTGCTGCTGGGCGCGGGCGCGCTGTTCTTCGGGTTCGAGGCCAACGACGGCCTGGTCGGGCGCTGTTCCTCGCATCTGGGCAGCGTGATCCGCGACGACTACGCCTGGAACCACCTCGACGAGGTCAACCAGGTCGCCGGCCTGCGCGGCCTGTTCGCGTCCAATCCGCCCAGCGTCTACCGCGCGCATCTGAACCGGCTGAAGAACGCCGGGCTGTAGGCATGCTGCGTTTCACGCTGGTCCTGATGCTGGCGGCGGGCTTGGCGCTGGTGCTGGGGCTGTCGGGCCGGAGTCGCGAGACCACGCCGGCCCTGACCCCGGCACAGCCCTCGGCGGCCGCCAACGCGGCCGCCGATGCGCGCATGGGGCGCCCGCCTGCCGCCGCGGCCGCCGCGGACGACTCGCTGCGCGGCACCGGCGTCGACGGCGGCTTGACCTTGAATGCCGCGGGCAAGGCGGTTCCGGATCGTGCGATGCGGCGGCTATTCGACTACTTCCTCACCCGCCTGGGCGAGCGCTCGCCCGCGGCCATCCGCGACGACCTGCGTCGCCATCTGCAGCCGCGCGTCGGCGCGGCGGTGCTGGCGCAGGTACTGGCCTGGTTCGATGCCTATGTCGCGCTGGAGCGCGAAAGCGCGGCCTTGGGCGCCAGCGGCGATCTGAGCGCGGATCTGCAGCGTCGCCGCGAGCTGCGCCGCCGCCGCCTCGGCGCCACGGTCGCGCAGGCCTGGTATGGCGAAGACGAGCGTCGCCTCGAGCACGCGATCGCGCGCCAGGCGCTGCAGCGCGATCGCGGTCTCGCGCCCGCGCAACGCGCCGCGCGCCTGCGCGAACTCGATGCCGCGTACGGCCTGGACCTGGACCCGACCCGCACGGAGGGCGACACGGTCGCCCTGGCGATGCGCCAGAGCGCGCGCTTCGAGGCCGAGGGCGCCACGCCGGAACGCCGTTACGCCGAACGCGAAGCGACGTTCGGGCGGGAAGCGGCGCAGCGCTTGGGCGCGCTCGATCTACGCCGCGCGCAATGGAATCGGCGCGTGGCCGCGTATCGCGTCGCGCGCTCGCAGGTGTTGGCCGATCGCGGTTTGAGCTCGGCCCAGCGTCAAGCCCGGCTGGCGGCGCTGCTGGCGCCGTTCGATGCGCGCGAGCGTCTGCGCATCGAGGCGCTGACCCGCAACGACTGATCGTGGCGCCGCGCTGGCGATCCGCTCATGGTTCGACGGGTTCACCGCGAACGCATCGTGGAGCGACGCGGCGCCCCATCCCGATCAACTGTCGCGGTTCGGATGCATTACGTCCGAGCGCGACCCTCAGCGCGGATAGAACTCGCGGCTGAACTGCAGCGTGGTCGGTGCGCCGCCCTCCGGCGCCACGCTCAGCTCGAAGCGCAGGGTGTCGGGCAGGGCGATCTCGACGGTGCCCACGTAGTCCAGCAGTTGCGCGCTGCCCGCCTCGCCGGTACGCAGTTCGCGCAGTTCCAGCGTGCGGCGCTGGCCGCGCAGGTCGGTTGCGGTCGCGCTCACGCGCGCCGGGATCGCGTTGTCCTGGCCGTCCGGGCCGCGTCGCACCGCCACCAGCAGCAAGACCGTGGCGTCATCGCGCGCGATGCCGTACTGCTGCGCGACCGCCGGCGACAGCGCCGAGGTCTGCAATGCGCTGGCGCGCACGGTGACGTCGCCGCTGCGCACGGTCGCCTCCTGCGGCGCGGCGCCGGCGCTGCCGGAGCCGGTGGGCGCCGCCGCCTCGCGGCCGCAGCCGCTCAGCAGCGCTAGGGTGAGCAGGCAGACGGCGAGGGCGGTGCGCATGGCGGCGGTTCCGGTGGAAAGGGTCAATCGTTGGCGGCCGAGAGCTCGCGGCCGCGTCGGGTAGCGGCCGCGATCGCGGCCTCGACCAGGGCATGGAAGCCGCCGGTTTCGAAGGTCTCGATCGCCGCCTGGGTGGTGCCGCCGGGCGAGGTCACGCGCGCGCGCAGCACCTGCGCGGACTCGTCGGAACGGGTCAGCATGGTCGCCGCGCCCAGCAGGGTCTGATTGACCAGGGCGCGCGCGGCCTCGGGCGCCAGGCCCTGGGCGACGCCCGCGGCCTGCATGGCCTCGGCGAGCAGGAACACATAGGCCGGGCCGCTGCCGGAGACCGCGGTGACCGCGTCCATCAGCGCCTCCTCGGCGATCCACACCGTCGGACCGACCGCGTCCAGCAGCGCCGCCGCGCGCGCGCGTTGCGGTTCGGCGGTGGCGGCGTTGGCGTACAGGCCGGTGATGCCGGCGCCGAGCAGGGCGGGCGTGTTCGGCATCGCCCGCACCACCGTCTGGCCGCCGCCCAGCCACAGGTCGAGCTGGCCGGCGGTGATGCCGGCCGCGATCGAGATCACCAGCGGGCGCTGCGACTGCGCCAGCGGCGCCAGCGCCGCGCATACGCTGCGCATCACCTGCGGCTTGACCGCGAGCAGCCACACGCCGGCGCCGGTCGCGGCCTCGGCCGCGTTGGCGTAGCTGGGCACGCCGAAATCGCGCTGCAGGGCCTCGCGCAGCGCATCCACCGGCTCGGCCACGCGAATCGCGTCGGCGTCGCCGCCGCGCGCGACCAGGCCGCCGATCAGGCTGCGCGCCATGTTGCCGCCGCCGATGAAGGCGACCGGACTGAGCGGGGACAGGGCGGTTTCGGATGCGGGCATGGCGTTCGCGGCGTGCGGGACTGGAGCGCCAGCATACCGAGGCGGCCGCGCTCCCGCGCTAGAACCTCGTGCGCGGGGATGCGCCGGGCAGCGGCGGACAGGGCCGGTCGAGGATGCGCGCTTCGAAGCGGTAGCGCGGCACGTAGTCGCCGGCGTAGCTCAGGGCAATCCGGCCCGACCACAGCAGGTCGTAGCGGTCGCTGTCGCCGCGGCGCTGGAAGCGAATGCGGTGATCGACCGCGCTGTCGTGACCGAGCAGGTACAGCCCGAACGCCGGATCTTCGTCGGCGTCGGGCAGCTCCCCGTCGCCGTCGAACGGATCGGCCACGAATTCGGCACCGTCCAGCGCCGCCAGCGAGAACTGCGCCAGCGGCCCGATCCGGATGCCGCCGCTCTCGCCCCAATAGACCGAGGACAGGATGCAGTGGTGGTAGTTGCCCCACACGATCGGCGAGGCCCAGTCCGAAGCCGCGTCGTTCCCGTCGTCGGCGATCTCGCGTTCGGCGTAGTACTTGGCGCCGACCAGGTGCAGGTCGAACCACACATCCTCGCCCTCGACCCGCGCGCTCCAGTCGAATTCGGCGATCGCGTGGCCTTCCGGCCAGGGATTGCCGGGGAACACGATGCGGTCCTGCCCGTCTGGCGCGGCGCTCATGCGGCGGCCTTGGGCGGGCGCGCACCGAACAGCGCGGTGCCGATGCGGACCATAGTCGCGCCTTCCTCGATCGCGATCGCGTAGTCGTCGCTCATGCCCATCGACAGGGTGTCGAGGCCGGGGTGGTCGGCGCGCAGCGACTCGAACAAGGCGTAGGCGCGGCGGAACGCGGGGCGGCGGCGCTCGGGATCCGCGTGCGGGGTCGGGATCACCATCAGGCCGCGCAGCCGCAGGCGCGGTTCGGCCGCGATCGCGGCCGCCAGCGCCGGCGCATCCTCGGGCCGGCAGCCGTGCTTGCTGGCCTCGTCGTCGATGTTGACCTGGATCAGCGCCTGCAGCGGCGCCCGCGCCGGATCGCGGTGGCGGGCCAGGGCCGCGACCAGCTTGGGCCGGTCCACGGTCTGCACCCAGTCGAACAGCCGCGCGGCCTGCTCGGCCTTGTTCGACTGCAGGTGGCCGATCAAATGCCACTCCAGTCTCAGTTCGGCCAGGGCCGCGGTTTTGGTCGCGGCTTCCTGAACATAGTTCTCGCCGAGCGCGCGTTGCCCGGCCGCCGCCAGTTCCGCGACGGCGGTCGCATCCTGGGTCTTGCTGACCGCGAGCAACTGCGGTACTGGCCGTTGCGCAAGGCGCGCGGCGTTATCCAACTGGTGCAAGATGCCGAGCAGGGCGTGCGCGCGCACGTGAGGAATCCTGTGAAAGAGGGCTGGTTCGGCAATGCGGGTACGGGGCTATACTGCCTCGCAGGGGACGCTTCCCGCCACTTGCGGCTGGCCGTTATTGTCGCTCGTTTGCGTTTAGGCGTTTCGCTGTAGCGTCGCTACGTGTGGTCTGAAGTTTCCATCTGAAGTTCTGTTGCAGTGCGGGGGAGCACGCATGGATATCGCCGAACTGTTGGCGTTTTCGGTCAAGAACAAGGCATCCGACTTGCATCTGTCGGCCGGCCTGCCGCCGATGATTCGCGTCGATGGCGACGTGCGGCGCATCAATATCCCGGCCTTGGACCATAAGCAGGTCCACTCGCTGGTGTACGACATCATGTCGGACAAGCAGCGCCGCGATTACGAAGAATTCCTCGAGGTCGACTTCTCGTTCGAGATTCCCGGCCTGGCCCGCTTCCGCGTCAACGCGTTCAATCAGAACCGCGGCGCAGGCGCGGTGTTCCGTACCATTCCCTCGGAAGTGCTGTCGCTCGAAGACCTGGGCTGCCCGCGCATCTTCAAGGAACTGATCGAGCAGCCGCAGGGCCTGATCCTGGTCACCGGACCGACCGGTTCGGGCAAGTCGACCACGCTGGCGGCGATGATCGACCACATCAATAAGAACGAGTACGCGCACATTCTGTCGGTCGAAGACCCGATCGAGTTCGTGCACACCTCGCAGAAGTGCCTGATCAACCAGCGCGAAGTCCACCGCGACACCCACGGCTTCAACGAGGCCCTGCGTTCGGCGCTGCGCGAAGACCCGGACTACATCCTGGTCGGCGAGTTGCGAGATCTGGAAACCATCCGCCTGGCGCTGACCGCGGCCGAAACCGGCCACTTGGTGTTCGGTACCCTGCACACCTCGTCCGCGGCCAAGACCGTCGACCGCATCATCGACGTGTTCCCGGCCGGCGAAAAGCCGATGGTGCGCTCGATGCTGTCCGAATCGTTGCGCGCGGTGATCTCGCAGGCGTTGCTGAAGAAGGTCGGCGGCGGTCGTACCGCGGCCTGGGAAATCATGGTCGGCATCCCCGCGGTGCGTAACCTGATCCGCGAGGACAAGGTCGCGCAGATGTACTCGGCGATCCAGACCGGCCAGAACCACGGCATGATGACCCTCGACCAGCACCTGCAGGACCTGGTGAAGCGCGGCATGATCCTGCGCCCGCAGGCCCGCGAGTACGCCAAGGACAAGCGCCTGTTCGATTGAGACCGGGGTTCGAGATTCGGGATTCGAGATTGGTTAAAAGCAGTATTCAGTTCAGGCCGGAGTTGCGGTGCGGGGTCGGGGTTTGCAAATCCCGAATCCCCAATCCCCCATCCCGGCTCAGTAGGAGCATCCCATGAGCACCATCGACTTCACCTCGTTCCTCAAGCTGATGGCGCACCAGAAGGCGTCGGACCTGTTCATCACCGCCGGCATGCCGCCGTCGATGAAGGTCCACGGCAAGATCTCGCCGATCACCCAGAACCCGCTGACGCCGCAGCAAAGCCGCGATCTCGTGCTCAACGTCATGAACCCTCAGCAGCGCGAGGAGTTCGAAAAGACCCACGAGTGCAACTTCGCCATCGGCGTGACCGGCGTCGGCCGCTTCCGCGTGAGCTGCTTCTACCAGCGCAATCAGGTGGGCATGGTCCTGCGACGCATCGAGACCAAGATCCCGACCGTCGAAGAGCTCAACCTGCCGCCGATCATCAAGACGCTGGCGATGACCAAGCGCGGCATCATCATCTTCGTCGGCGCGACCGGTACCGGTAAGTCGACCTCGCTGGCGGCGATGATCGGCTACCGCAACATGAACTCCAGCGGCCACATCATCACGATCGAGGACCCGATCGAGTTCGTGCACAAGCACGAGGGCTGCATCATCACCCAGCGCGAGGTCGGCATCGACACCGACAGCTGGGACGCCGCGCTCAAGAACACCCTGCGCCAGGCGCCGGACGTGATCATGATCGGCGAGGTGCGCACCCGCGAGGGCATGGACCACGCCATCGCCTTCGCCGAAACCGGTCACCTGGTGCTGTGCACCCTGCACGCCAACAACGCCAACCAGGCGATGGACCGCATCATCAACTTCTTCCCCGAGGATCGCCGCGGCCAGTTGCTCATGGACTTGTCGCTGAACCTCAAGGGCGTGGTCGCGCAGCAGCTGATCCCGACCCCGGACGGCAAGGCGCGCCGGGTCGCGATGGAAATCCTGCTGGGCACGCCGCTGGTCCAGGACTACATCCGCGACGGCGAGATCCACAAGCTCAAGGAAGTGATGAAGGAGTCCGTGCAGCTGGGCATGAAGACCTTCGACCAGGCCCTGTTCGAGCTCTACCAGGCCGGCGAGATCAGCTACGAGGACGCGCTGCGTTACGCCGACTCGCAGAACGAAGTGCGCCTGCGCATCAAGCTCGCCCAGGGCGGCGACGCGCGCACCCTGGCCCAGGGCATGGATGGCGTCGAGGTCGCGGAAGTGCGCTGACGCGCGCGACGCGCATCGCCACACGAAGAAGCCCGGCTGGTCCGGGCTTCTTCTTTTTTGGGCGCGCGCACCTGCCGTTTCGCGTTGCCGCGCGCGGCGCTGGCTCAGCCCTTCGCCGCCCGCATCCACGGCGGCGGCGGGCGCAGCTTGGCCAGCTTGGCGTACACCGGGCAGGTCTCGCGATGGCCGCCGGGCAGGTAGCCCAGGCTCATCAGGAATTCGTTGGTGATTTCGCCGCCGGTGAAGCGGAAGGTTTTCTTGAACAGCTTGACCCAGGCCGTCTTGTCGCGCGCGCGGCCGTCCAGCAGCAGGTGCGCGTCCAGCCATTGCGCGAATCCGCCGTGGCTGTCGCGCAGGCTTTGCACGATCTGGGCGTTGTGGATGGCGGCGTCGACCTTGAGGCGGTTGCGGATGATGCCGGCGTCGGCGAGCAGGCGCCCGCGTTCGGTATCGCCGTAGGCGGCCACGGTGTCGACGTCGAAACCGTCGTAGGCCAGGCGGAAGCCCTCGCGCTTGCGCAGGATGGTTTCCCAGCTCAGGCCGGCCTGGTTGATCTCCAGGATCAGGCGCTCGAACAGCTCGGCCTCGGCGCGTTGCGGGAACCCGTACTCGCGGTCGTGATAGGGGCCGTGCAGGGGATGGCCGGGGGCGTAGTCGCAGTAGCCGGACACGGTCAGGCGCGTCCGTGGCGCAGGCCGACGGCGGCCGTGGCGGGCGCCGGAAAACGGAGGATCGGCCGGGGCATGGCTCGGGTCCGGGGTAGGGGGCAAACCCCATGCTACGACGGATCGGTCACGACCCGCGAGCGCGGCACGCACGTTAGAATGGCGCCATGTCCGTGATGCCCACACCCCTGGCCAGCCAGCTCCTGATCGCGCTGCCCGCGCTGTCGGATACCAACTTTTCGCGCAGCGTCGCCCTGATCTGCCAGCACGACGACGACGGTGCCATGGGCATCGTGGTCAACCGACCGTCCGAGTACACCCTGGGCGAGGTGTTCGGCCAGATGGGCGTGGACGGCGGCGACGACCGCCTGCGTTCGCAGATCGTGCTGGCCGGCGGCCCGGTCCATCCGGAGCGCGGCTTCGTGTTGCACGACGGCGGCATGCACTGGGACTCGACCCTGGCGATCGCCGATGCGCTGTTCCTGACCACCTCGCGCGACATCCTGGAAGCGATGGCGCGCGGCGAAGGTCCGGAGAACGCCATCGTCGCCCTGGGCTGCGCCGGTTGGGGTTCGGGCCAGCTCGAACACGAACTGACCGAGAACGACTGGCTGACCGCGCCGGCCGACGCCGAGCTGCTGTTCGACCTGCCGCTGGACGCGCGCTGGCACGCCGCGGCGGGCCGTATCGGCGTGGATTTCGCGCACTTGGCCGATTACGCCGGGCACGCATGAACGCCGACGCCGATCAGCGTACGGTCATCCGCCGCGACGGCACGGTACTGGGCTTCGATGTCGGTGCGCGCCGGATCGGCGTGGCGGTGGGCAGCGCCTTCGGCCACGGCGCGCGCGCGCTGGCGGTGGTGGACGTGCACGGCCACGGCCCCGACTGGAACGCGATCGACCGCCTGCGCAACGAATGGCGCCCCGACGGCCTGATCGTCGGCGATCCGATGACCCTGGAGGGCGGCGATCAGCCGGCCCGCCTGCGCGCGCATGCGTTCGCGCGCGAGCTGCACGCACGCTACAACCTGCCGGTGGTGCTGGTGGACGAGCGCTTGAGTTCGATCGAGGCCGCGCAGCGTTTCGCCGCCGACCGCGCCGAGGGCCGCAAGCGCCGGCGCGACGCCGAGGCGCTGGACGCGGTCGCCGCGGCGGTGATCGTCGAGCGCTACCTGGCCGCCCCCGACGACGCTCTCGACCTGAACCAACTGCCCGCCGCATGAACTCGACGTTTTCGCATACGCCGCCGGCCGCTGCGCCGCGCCATCTGTTGACCCTGGACGGAATCTCGCACGAGGCTCTGACCGCGCTGCTAATCCGCGCCCAGGCCTTCGCCGAAGGCCACTACGACCGCCGCGCGCTGGACGGGCTGGCGGTGTGCACGCTGTTCTTCGAGCCGTCCACGCGCACGCGCATGAGCTTCCAGCTCGCGGCCCAGCGCCTGGGCGCGCACACGATCAACTTCGATGCCTCGACCTCGTCCACGCGCAAGGGCGAGACCGCGCTGGACACGCTCAAGAATCTGGAAGCCATGGGCGTGCGCGGCTTCGTGATCCGCCATCACGAGGACGGCGCGGTCGCGGCGCTGGCCGGGCACGCCAACCCCGGCACCAGCCTGGTCAACGCCGGCGACGGCCGCAGCGCGCACCCGACCCAGGGCCTGCTCGACATGCTGACCCTGCGCCAGGCCAAGGGCACCGATTTCTCCGGCCTGCGCGTGCTGATCGTCGGCGACCTGCGCCATTCGCGGGTCGCGCGCTCGGACCTGCACGCGCTGCGCGCGCTGGGCACCGGCGAAATCCGCGTCTGCGGCCCGGCCGCGCTGCTGCCCGACGCGGCGACCCTGCAGGGCTGCACGGTGTCGCACGATCTGGACGCCGCGCTGGAAGGCGTGGACGCGGTGATGATGCTGCGCCTGCAGCGCGAGCGCATGGAGGAGGGCCTGGTGGCGTCGCTGGAGGACTACCACCGCGATTACGGCCTCACCGCCGCGCGCCTCCAGCGCGCCGCCGCGGACGCGATCGTGATGCACCCCGGCCCGATCAATCGCGGCGTCGAAATCACCGACGAGGTCGCCGACGGCCCGCAGTCGCTGATCCTGACCCAGGTCGCCAACGGCGTCGCCGCGCGCATGGCCGTACTCGAAGCCCTGCTCAAGGGTTGAACCCATCACCAGCCGCGACGCCCTCGGCGCCGGCTAAGGACACCGACGCATGATCGTGAAAGACAGCAATGGCACCGCGCTCGCCGACGGCGACTCGGTGTTGGTGATCAAGGACCTGAAGGTCAAGGGCACCTCGGTGACGCTCAAGCGCGGCACCCTGTGCAAGAACATTCGCCTCACCGACGACGAAGAGCTGATCGAGTGCAACGTCGAGAAGGTCAAGGGACTGGTGCTGCGCACCGAGTTTCTGAAGAAGGCTTGAGCGGGTAGAAGCGAATCCCGCCTAATAGCGGGTAGAGCAAATCCCCCTCAATCCCCCTTTTTCAAAGGGGGAGGAAGCGTATGGCTGACCGGTCCCAGCGTACGCTTGTCTTCTTTTTTGAATAAGGAAGCAAGCTCAACAAGGCGCATCGCGCCCCGCTTGTCTTCCCCCTTTGAAAGGGGGATTGAGGGGGATTTGCTGTTGCTGTTGCTCCGAGCCTTCCGCCTCAGTGCCGCCGCTGCTGCCACAGCCAAGACCACAGCGCGTCGCCGGCATACGCCGGATCCCAGGCGTTATGCGCGACGCCCGCGAACTCGGTGTAGCGCACGTCGCCGCCGGCCTGCTTGAGCGCCTCGGCCATGCGCCGCGACTGCTGCACCGGTACCGACTCGTCGCGGTCGCCGTGGAAGATCCAGGTCGGCAGGCGGTGCAGGCGCTGGGCCGCGATCGCGAACGGGTCGTCGTCGGTGGCCACGCCGCGCACGTACAGATCGCCCAGTGCGCCGGGTGCGGTCACGCCGCCGCAGATCGGCACCAGCGCGGCGAAGCGGTCGGGTTGCAGCAGCGCCAGTTCGTAGACGCCGTAGCCGCCGCGCGACAGCCCGGTCAGCGCGACCCGGTCCGGGTCGCCGTCGAACTCGCGCATCGCCGCATCCAGCGCCGCCAGCGCCATGCGCGCGGTGCCGTCGGTCCAGGATTCGTCGGCGGGCGACTGCGGGAACACCGCGATCGCGGGGAACTCGTCCTGGACGCGGCGGATGTGCGGCGCCAGGCCCACCGCGAGCTGACGCTGGTTGTCGTCGCCGCGCTCGCCCGAGCCGTGCAGGAACAGCAGCACCGGCGGATGCCGGCCGCCGGCCGCGCGCGCGGGCACGAACACTTGATAGCGATAGGTCTTGCCGTCCAGGTCCAGGCTGCGTTCGACGAAGGCCCCGTGTTCGCGGGCCGCGGGCGTGTGCGTGCAGGAGGCCGCGATCATCACGGCCAACGGCAGCAGGATCGCCCACAGGCGAACGGTAACGGGTCGCAGCATCGTGCTGTCCACGGCATCCTTGTTGATCGCATCATTCCGTGCGATTTCAGCGCTGTCCATGCGCGATCCTGCGATTTGTCGCGACCGCCACATTGGGAAAAGTCGTTGTTCACGTTCGTGGATCCCGTTCAGCGAGCGCGGTGATGCGCAGCACGATCCACGTGTGCGCCGCTGCGTCCGGGCGCGCTCAGCGCAGCAGGATCAACGTGGCCAGGCCGAGGAAGCTCAGGAAGCCCATCACGTCGGTCAGCGTGGTCAACACCACGCCGCCGGCCAGGGCCGGGTCGAAGCCCAGGCGCTTGAGCGTGACCGGCACCAGCACGCCGCCGGCCGCGGCGGTGAGCAGGTTGATCGTGAGCGCGGCGCCGATCACCAGCGACAGACCGGGCTGGCGGAACCACAGCAGCACGATCAGGCCCAGGCCGATGCCCAGCACCACGCCGTTGATCAGCGCGACCGACAGCTCCTTGCGCAGCAGCACGCCGACGTTGGACGCGCCGATCTGGCCCAGGGCCAGGCCGCGGATCATCAGCGCCAGCACCTGGGTACCGGCGTTGCCGCCCATGCCGGCGACGATCGGCATCAGCGCCGCCAACGCGACCAGCTTGGCGATGGAGTCCTCGAACTGGCCGACCACGCTGGCGGCCAGGAAGGCGGTGCACAGGTTCACGCTGAGCCAGATCAGGCGGCGCCGGAACGCGCGCCGGACCGGGCTGAACAAGTCCTCGTCCTCGTCCAGGCCGGCCGCGCTCAAGGCCTGGTGCTCGGCCTGGTCGCGGATGATGTCGACCACGTCGTCGATGGTGATGCGGCCGAGCAGGATGTTGTTGTCGTCAACGACCGGGGCGCTGATCCAGTCGTGGTCGGAGAACTGGCGCGCGACTTCGCTGTCGGTCTCGGTCACGTCGATCGCCGGCTGCTCGTCGTCGATCAGCTCGTTGATCGGCGTGCCGGGCTCGTGGGTGAGCAGGGCGGCCAGGGCGATCCGGCCCAGATACTGGTGGCGGCGGCTGACCACGTACAGGTGGTCGGTGTGTTCGGGCAGCTCGCCGCGCAGGCGCAGGTAGCGCAGCACCACGTCGATGGTGGTGTCGGCGCGCACCGTCACCACGTCCGGATTCATCAGGCGGCCGGCGGTGTCCTCCGCGTACGACAGCACCTGCTCCAGGCGCTCGCGGTTCTCGCGATCCATCGACTTGAGGACTTCGTCGATGACCGTGTCGGGCAGATCCTCGACCAGATCGGCGAGGTCGTCGATGTCGAGGTCCTCGACCGCGGCTACGATCTCGTCGGTGTCCATGTCCGCCAGCAGGCTTTCGCGCACTTCGTCGCCGACGTGGACCAGCACCTCGCCGTCGTCCTCGGGATCGACCAGGCCCCAGACCACGACGCGCTTGCCGGGCGGCAGCGATTCGAGCAGGTTGCCGATCTCGGCGGGCGAAAGGGTGTTGACCAGACGCCGGACCGGCCCCAGACGACCGCTGTCGAGCGCGTCGGAAAGCAGTCGCAGCTGACGTGCGGTCTTGTCGTGGCGGACGGCTTCGGCCATGCGGTACTTCCGTTGGCGCGTCGCGGCCACGAGGGCGGCGACTGGGTTAGGCGTTCATGCGGTCATTATCGCCCGCGGCGGCGGCAAAGCCCAGAGAAATCGGCTTGCCGACGCGACAGCGTGGCCTACGCCGTATCGCCGGACGCATCCAGGCACGCGCATGCCTGCGCGTGCGCGACCGGCCCGCCGCAAATTCGGCGGACAGTCCGGTGGCGCATTCGAACGGCGCGCGCGTGCCGGCGACAATGGCGGGGCGCGCACTCGCGTATTCGACGCGAGTGCGGACCGCAGCGGGCCAGCCCGGGGGAAACGAAGATGAACATCAGAACGTGGGCCCTGATCGGCCTGCTGCTGGCCGCCGGCGGCGCGCGCGCCGAGCAGGGCTGCCCGGACGGACTCTATCCCGGCGGCAGTTCGGCCGGACAGTTGTGCATCCCGCTGCCGGGCTACGGCATCAACGGCGGCAACAAACCCGCGCAGTCGGCCCCCGACGGCGATCCGCAGGCGATCAAACACGAGTACAAGGCCTGGGCCGCGATCGCCCACGATCCGGTCAAGCGCAGCCTGGGCATGGCCGGACAGGACAACGGCATCAGCGAACGCAAGGAAGCCGAGCGGGGCGCGATCGAGGCCTGCCGCGCCAACGGCGGCGGCGCCGACTGCAAGGTCCTGCTCGCCTATCGCGCCGAGTGCGCGGCGATCGCGGTGGGCATGGGGCCGGACGGCAACGCCAGCCTGTTCGCCGACAAGGGCCGCAGCGAGGAGCAGGCGCTGGCGACGGCGCTGGCGCGCTGCGGCAAGGGCGCGCAGATGTGTCAGAAGATCAGCAGCAACTGCGTGACCGGCAGCTTCTACTTCGACGGCTGGAAGTAGACCGGCCGTCGCCGCCGCGCTTCAGTTCGCGCGCAACCAGGCCTCGATCGCCTTGCGGTCGCGCGCACGCAGCAACGCCGGCGCGCGCGCGCGCAGCGCACCCAGGTCCATGCCGCGGATCGCGCGCCGCAGCTCCAGCAGGGTCGCCGGGTGCAGGCTGAATTCCTCCAGCCCCAGGGCCAGCAGCAGCGGCGCGAAGGCCGGGTCGCCGGCCATCTCGCCGCACACCGCCACCGATTTTCCGCGCGCGCGCGCCAGCCGGATCACGTCGCGGATCAGGCGTAGCACGGCCGGGTGCAGCGGCGTATAGAGCTCGCCCAGGGCCTCGTTGTTGCGATCGGCGGCGAGCAGGTACTGGATCAGGTCGTTGGTGCCGATCGACAGGAAGTCGATCGCGCCGATGAAGCTGGGCAGGGCGATCGCGGCCGCGGGCACTTCGATCATCGCGCCCAGGGGCACGTGTTCGGCGATCTCATGGCCCTCGTGGCGCAGATCGGCGGCGACCTGGTCGAGCATGCGCTTGACCCGCCGGATCTCCTCGCGCGAGCTCACCATCGGCACCAGCACGCGCAGCGGACCGTAGCCGGAGGCGCGCAGCAGCGCGCGCAACTGGGTTTCGAGCAGGCCGTCGCGCGCCAGCGACAGGCGCACGCCGCGCAGGCCCAGGGCCGGATTGGGTTCGTCGCGCAAGGCCAGGCCGGTGCGATCGGCCTTGTCCGCGCCCAGATCCAGGGTGCGGATGGTGACCGAACGGCCGGTCATGCCCAGCACCACGTCGCGGTAGGCGCGGAATTGTTCTTCCTCGGTCGGCAGTTCGTTGCGCTGCAGGAACAGGAATTCGGTGCGGTACAGGCCGACGCCGGCCGCGCCCAGGGCATGCGCCTCGGCCACGTCCTCGCGCGATTCGGCGTTGGCGTAGAGCTTGATGTCGACGCCGTCGGTCGTGCGTGTGGGCTCGCGGCGCAGGCGGTGCAGCTGCTTGCGCTCGCGCGCGTGCTCGCGCACCCGGCTGCGGTGCGCGCGCAGGTCGTCGGCGTTGGGTTCCAGGATCACCGTGCCGCTGCTGCCGTCCACGGTCAGCGCGTCGCCGTCGTTGATCTTGAGCAGGGCCTGCGCGGCGCCGACCACCAGCGGCAGGTGCAGGCTGCGCGCCAGGATGGCGCTGTGCGAGAGCGCGCTGCCGGCGGAGGTCACGATCGCCAGCACGCCCTGGGTCTGCAGCTGCGCCAGTTCGGCCGGGGCGACGTTGTCGGTGATCAGGATCTCGCCGGCCACGCCCTGCATCTCGCCGGCGCGGCGGTGCAGGGCGGCGTGGATGCGGCCGATGACCTGGTCGATGTCGTCGACGCGGCTGCGGAAGTAGGCGTCGTCCATGGCCTCGAACACCGAGGCGATGCGGTCGCGCTGCAGGCGCAGGGCGTAGTCGGCGGCGTAGCGGCCGGTGCGGATCAGCTCGTCCAGGCCGTGCAGCAGTTCGGGGTCGTCCAGCAGCAGGGTGTGCAGGTCGAGGAACTCGCCGACCTCGTGCGCGAGCGCGCCGTGCAGGCGTTCGCGCAGGGCATGCATTTCCCCGCGCACGGTCTCGATGGCGGCGTGCAGGCGCGCCAGTTCGGCCTCGACCTGTGCCGGCGAGATCCGTTCCTCGGCGACTTCCAGCGCGTGCGGCAGGCGGACCCGGGCACGGCCCAGCGCGCTGCCCCGCGATGCGCCATGTCCGAAGAACGCTTGCCTCATCGAGTCTCTCTCATGGACGCGCCCTCAACTCAGCTGTCTTCGTCGAAGCGGCGATCGAACAAGGCGATCACGGCATCGACCGCGGAGGTTTCGTCCTCGCCGTCCACGCGCAGCTTGACCGATGTGCCTTGGCCGGCGGCGAGCAGCATCACGCCCATGATGCTCTTGGCGTTGACCTCGCGGCCCTTGGCGGTGAGGGTGGCGCTGCTGCGGAAGCCGGACAGCACCTGCACCAGCTTGGCGGTGGCGCGGGCGTGCAAGCCCAGTCGGTTGGAGACGGTCAGTTCGCGTTCGATCATTGCGGGTTCCTCAAAATCCGTCTCGGTGTTGCGGTGTCGCGTTGCGGTCTGGGGTTGGACATCAGGCCTCGTCGATGATCACGCCGTTGCGCGCTCCGGCCGCGGCGACCGCGGGGAGTTCGTCCAGGTCGAGGTCGGAATAGTTCAACACCCGCAGCAGCATCGGCAGGCTCAGCGCCGACACGCGGCGCACCGGCGTGCCCAGACGGGCGACGCGGGCGGCGAGGTTGCTGGGCGAGGCGCCATACAGATCGGTCAGCACCAGCACGCCCTGGCCGCCGTCGACGCGGCGCAGCGCGGCGCTGGCCATCGGCAGCAGCAGGTCGTGGTCGGCGTCGAACGGCACTTCCAGCGCTTCCAGTTTCAGCGGCAACGGCCGCATCAACCGGCTCGCGACCGCGACCAGCGCATTGCCGATGCCTTCGTGGGTGATGAGGAGGATGCCGACGCTCATGCGGCCAACTTAACAGACCGCGGTGACAGCCCGGAAGCGCCGGAAGCGCCGCGTTTGCGATTTTGCGAGGGCGGTTGGCGACGCTCGCGGCAAGGGCGGCCCGGAGGCCGCCCTTGCGGGATCGAGGGGCGGGCCCTCAGTGCGCCGGTGGCTGCTTGGCGTCGGTCTTGGCCTGGTCCGGCGGGGTCTGGTTGGAGCGGCCTTCGACCGGCGGCGGCACGCCGGTGTCGGTCGCCGGCGGCGCGGTATCGGCCGGCGGCGGTGCCGTGTCCGCGGGCGCTGCCGGCTCGGTGGTCGGCGGCGGCATTTCCCCGGCCGGCGGCTCGGGTTTGCTGCAGGCGGTCAACGCGGCGCCGGCCAGCAGGGCGCTCAAGGCCAGGGCCAGCGGGCGGTGGGCATGGGTGTTCATGACGGTCTCCTAATGTCTGGGCCGGTTCGCGATCGCGCCGCGCGGCGCCGCGGTCGCGGCGTCCGGCTTACTTGCGCTTGTCGGTCTCGCGCTCGGCGGCGCCGGCTTGGTATTCGACCTCGCTCAGCGCGCCGTCGCGGTTTTCATCGCGCGTGGCGAAGTGGCGGCTGAGTGGGCTGTCGATCGCGGCTTCGGCCTGGCGGATCTGGCCGTCGCCGTCGACATCGAATCCGGCGAAGGCGGGCGTCGCGCGGGTGGCGGCCGGGCTCGTCGGCTCAGCATCGCCGCCGGTCGTCGGCGACGGATCCTGCGGCATGGACGGGGATTGCGCGAACGCCAGCGGTACCGCCAGCGCGGCGGTCAGTGCGAGCAGGACGGGCAGCGGATTGCGTATGCGATGGGTCATCGTCGGTGCTCCGGAGGGTGCGGAGTGCGCCGGAGAGCGCGTATCCACCGTAGCGGCGCCGACGTAGAGCAGCGGTACGAATGCGCAAAAGTTTCGTAAGACGCGCGCGAAGTCGGCGGCGATTCGCCGCCACGACGCGGCGATGGATGCGACAGGCGGAAGTCGCGACCGCGCGCTCAGTCCAGCTCGCGATGGTGCACGGCGACTTCGTTCCAGCCGCGTTCGCGCGCATGCTCGGCCAGACGCTCGGCCAGATAGACCGAGCGATGGCGGCCGCCGGTGCAGCCGAAGGCGATGGTCGCGTAACTGCGCGTGCTGTCGGCCTGCAGGCGCGGCAGCCAGGTGTCCAGGAATTCGCCGATCTGGCCTACGAACTGCTGCACATAGGGCTGCGCCTGCAGGTAGTCGCGCACGCCCGCGTCGCGGCCCGACAGCGGGCGCAGCGAGGGGTCCCAATGCGGGTTGGGCAGCGCGCGCGCATCGAACACGAAATCGGCGTCGGCGGGCACGCCGCGGCGGTAGGCGAAGGACTCGAACAGCAACGACATCCCGGTCTCGCCGCCCATGCCGAACTCGGTGATCACGTACCGGCGCAGCTGATGCACGTTGAGGTCGCTGGTGTCGACCACTGCGTCGGCGATCTGACGCAGCGGGCGCAGCACCTGGTGTTCCAGCGCGATCGCGTCGGCCAGGGCCAGGCCGAGCTGGCTGAGCGGATGGCGGCGGCGGGTGTCGGCGTAGCGCTTGAGCAGGACCTCGTCGCGCGCGTCGAAGAACACCAGCTTGGGGTCCACGCCCAGTGCGCCCACGGTCGATAGCCAACCCGGGATATTGGCCAGGTCGCTATGGCGGTTGCGCACGTCGATGCTGACCGCGAGCTTGGCCGGCGCGCCGTCGTCGGCCTGGACCACGCTGCGCACGAACTCGGGCAGCAGCTCGGCCGGCAGGTTGTCGACGCAGTAGTAGCCCAGGTCCTCGAAGGTGTGCAGGGCCACCGACTTGCCCGATCCGGATAGGCCGCTGACGATGATCAGGACCGGTTCCACGCTCTGATTCATGATTCGCCGCGCTCGAGGAAATTGCTGTGGCGCGCGATGAAGGCCGCGGCCGGATCCAGCCCCTTCATGCGCAGGCTGTGCAGACGCGTCGCGGCCTCGGTGAGCACCGCCAGGTTGCGGCCGGGCATCACCGGCAGGGTGATCATGGGCACGTCCAGATCCAGCACCCGGCGCAGGCCGGTGTCGCCGGTGAGGCGTTCGATGCCCGAAGGCAGCGGCTCGGTCATGGGCTTGGTCAGGTGCACGATCAGGCGCAGGTACTTGTTGTTCTTGACCGCGGTGTCGCCGAACATCTGGCGAATGTTGAGCACGCCCAGGCCGCGCACTTCCAGCAGGTCCTGCAGCATTTCCGGGCAGGTGCCGTCGAGCACGTCGGGCGCGATCTGGGTGAACTCGGGCGCGTCGTCGGCGACCAGGCGGTGGCCGCGGGTGACCAGCTCCAGCGCTAGCTCGCTCTTGCCCGAGCCGGATTCGCCGGTGATCAGCACGCCGATCGAATAGATCTCCATGAACACGCCGTGCATGGTGATGCGCGGCGCGAGCGTGCGCGCGAGGTGGTACTGCAGGTGGTTGAGCAGTTCGTGGCCGCGACGCGGCGAGACCCACAGCGCGGTGCCGCTTTCCTCGGCGGCCTGGCGCAGGTCCTCGGGGCAGGCCTGGTTCTTGCTGATCACCAGCGCCAACGGGCGGAACTGGATGATCTTCTCGATGGTTTCCCAACGCAGGCGCGAGTCCAGCCCATCCAGCCAGGACAGTTCCTCGCTGCCCAGGATCTGCACCTTGTTGGGATAGATCGCGTTGAGGTAGCCGGCCAGGGACGGGCGCCGGGCGACCGTTTCCACCGCCGCGACCACGCGGTCGTCGCCGCGCTGGCCGGCCAGCCAGCGCAGGTCCAGGCGTTCGCGCTGCTGCTCGAACAGCTCGCCGGCGCTGATGCTGGTGGTCATGCGCGCGCTCCGCTGCGCAGGGCGGTGCCGCCGAGCAGGCGCCAGCCGAGTTCGTCGACGTCGGCCGCGCCGCGCAGGGCGGCGCGGAAATCGGCGTCGCCGAAGCGTTCGGCCAGTTCGGCCAGCAGCTGCAGATGCTGTTGCACGTAATGTTCGGGCACGGTCATGGCGAGCACCAGATCGACTTTTTCACCGTCGGCGGCGCCGAAGTCTACCGGTTGTTCGAGGCGCAGGAAGGCGCCGCGGCTGTCGTCGAACAGGGCGCTGCGCCCGTGCGGAATGGCCACGCCGTGGCCGATGGCGGTGCTGGCCAGGCGTTCGCGTTCGCGCAGGCTGTCGCCGATGGCGCGGATCGCCGCCGGCGTGCCGTCGCCCAGCAGGCGCGCGGCGGCGTCCAAAACGGCGTCGCGATCGCCGGATTCCTCCAGGATCGCGACCCGTTGCGCGCTCAGCAGTTCATGAAGCGGCATCGTTCAACACAGCGTCGGGAGGCGCCGCATTATCCCCGAACGATCAGCCGAATTCGCCGTTCCGGGCGAGACTTTCTCCGCGGTGATGGTCGACGAGCTTGCTCTTGTGCTTCATCAGCAGGCGGTCCAGCTTGTCGGCCAGCAGGTCGATGGCCGCGTACATGTCGACGGCGGCGGCGTCGCAGTGGAGGGTGCGGCCGGCGAGGTTCACGGTCGCTTCGGCGCGATGGTCGGGCTTGTCGAGGCTGAGTTGGGTGCGGATGTCGAAAGGCTGTTCGTAATGACGTTGCAGCCGCGCCAGCTTGGTTTCGACGTAGTCACGCAGGGCGGTGGTGACTTCGATCTGCTGGCTGTGGGTTTCGATACGCATCGGAGGCCTCCTTACACGTTGCAGGGAATGCGGCTCCGTAGCCGGAGCCACGAACCCAGCATCGCACGCTGAGGCGTGGGCGCAAGGGGTGGACGACACGAAATCTGGCGGCTGGGGTGAAAAGCGTTGATCCGATGGGGGTTTCGCGTGGACTGCGACCAAAGTCGGGTGGGCGGGTGAAAACGAAGTTAATAAATCGCTGCGAAAATGTTCCACGCGCGGCGGCGATGCTCCACGCGCGAGCGGGAGAGGGGCCAAAGCGAGGCGCGCTTGATCTCCCTTCTCCCGCCTGCGAGAGAGGGGTGAGGTGAGGCGCACTTGATCTTCCTTCTCCCGCCTGCGGGAGAAGGTGCCCGAAGGGCGGATGAGGGTGACGAGTGAGGTGGGAGCTTGCGGCTTGCGGCGCGCCCTCACCCCAACCCCTCTCCCGCGAGCGGGAGAGGGGCTACAGCGAGGTGCTCTTGATCTCCCTTCTCCCGCCTGCGGGAGAAGGTGCCCGAAGGGCGGATGAGGGCGACGGGCGAGGCGGGAGCTTGCGGCCTGCGGTGCGCCCTCACCCCAACCCCTCTCCCGCGAGCGGGAGAGGGGCTAAGGCGAGGCGCACTTGATCTCCCTTCTCCCGCCTGCGGGAGAAGGTGCCCGAAGGGCGGATGAGGGCGACGGGTGAGGTGGGAGCTTGCGGCCTGCGGCGCGCCCTCACCCCAACACCTCTCCCGCGAGCGGGAGAGGGGCTAARGCGAGGYGCACTTGATCTCCCTTCTCCCGCCTGCGGGAGAAGGTGCCCGAAGGGCGGATGAGGGCGACGGGTGAGGTGGGAGCTTGCGGCCTGCGGCGCGCCCTCACCCCAACCCCTCTCCCGCAAGCGGGAGAGGGGCTAAAGCGACGCGCACTTGATCTCCCTTCTCCCGCCTGCGGGAGAAGGTGCCCGAAGGGCGGATGAGGGCGGCCTGAGGGGCTTCGGGCTAGGCCCAAGCCACAACCTGGCCCTCAGGCCATCCGCACCCGATCCTGCGACGACGGGATGCTCATCGCCTCGCGGTACTTGGCTACCGTACGGCGCGCCACCGGCACGCCGGTGGCCTTGAGGGTTTCGGCCAGGCGCGCGTCGGACAGCGGCTTGCGCGGGTTCTCGGCCTCGATCAGGCGCCGGATCATGGCCTGGATCGCGGTGCTGGAGGCCTCGCCGCCGGAACCGGTGTCGATGCCGGAGGCGAAGAAGGCGCGCAGCGGCACGGTGCCGCGCGGGGTGCGCGCGTACTTGCGCGAGATCGCGCGCGAGACCGTGGATTCGTGCAGGCCGATCTCGTTGGCGACCTCGCGCAGGGTCAGCGGGCGCAGGGCGCTGTCGCCGAATTCCAGGAACGCGGCCTGCTGCTTGAGCAGGCAGCGGGTGACCTTGAGCAGGGTGTCGCCGCGCGCTTCCAGGCTCTTGAGCAGCCAGCGCGCCTCCTGCAGGTGGCCGCGCAGATAACTGGCGTCGGCCGCGCTGGCGTGGCGGATCATGCCCTCGTAGCCGCGGTGGATCGACACCCGTGGGCGCATGCCGTCGGCCAGGGCGACCCGCCACAGCCCGTGCTGGCGCCAGATCACCACGTCGGGAGCGACATAGGTGTCGGCCGCGATCGCGCCGATCTGGGCGCCCGGGCGCGGGTCCAGCGAGCGCAGCAGTTGCACCGCGGTCTCGACCTCGGCGACCTCGAGCTTGAGTTCGGCCGCCAGCCCGGCCACGCCGACCTTGGGCAGGCGCTCCAGCGGCCCGTTGGCCAGGCTGTTGGCGAGCTCGCGTCCGGGCGTCTCGGCGGGCAGCTGGCTCAGCTGCAGGCGCAGGCACTCGCCCAGCGAGCGCGCGCCGACCCCGACTGGGTCGTAGCGCTGGATCTGGTGCAGCACCGTGGTCAGCTCGTCCACGCCGGCGTCGATCGCCGGGCCCAGCGAGGCGGCGATCGCGTCCAGCGGCTCGCGCAGGTAGCCGTCGTCATCGATGGCCTCGATCAGGGATACCCCGATCAGGCGGTCGCGCGCGGTCAGCGGGCTCAGGTGCAGCTGCCACAGCAGGTGGTCGTGCAGGGTGTCGGCGTCGGCGACCTGTTCGGCGACCGGGCCGTCGTCGTCCTGATCGGAGGGGCCGATGCGCTGGTACCAGGGCTCGCCGTCGCTGGTGCCCCAATCGGCCTCCGGCGGCAGGGCGTCGCGGTGGTCCTCGCCGGAGGACTCCGGCGCGCTCTCGCGCTCGTCGCCGACGCTGCCGCCGTCGGCGCCGTTGCTGACGCTGATCGCGGTCTCGGTCCAGTCCAGCAGCGGATTGCTCTCCACCGCGGTGACCAGTTCGGCTTCCAGTTCCACCGCCGATAGCTGCAACAGACGGATGGCCTGACGCAATTGCGGCGTCATCACCAGCTGTTGACCTAGCGAGGCTTGGAGGCGGGGCTTCATGCTCGGTGTCTAACGCGACCTGATAGGGCGGACGGCCGCACGCGTGTTCCAGAATGTGGCGGAAACGCCGACTGGAACCCTGCGCAATCGAGCTAAGGTTACAGGCGGAAGGTTTCGCCCAGGTATACGCGACGGACGTCGGGATTGGCCAGCAGCGCGTCCGGAGCCCCCTGCGCGAGCACGCCGCCTTCGTTGAGGATATACGCCCGGTCGCAAATGCCCAAGGTCTCGCGCACGTTATGGTCGGTGATCAGCACGCCGATGCCGCGATTCTTGAGGTGGCGCACGATTCGCTGGATCTCGCCGACCGAAATCGGGTCGACGCCGGCGAAGGGCTCGTCCAGCAGCATCAGCCGCGGCTTGGCGGCCAGCGCGCGCGCGATTTCGACGCGGCGGCGTTCGCCGCCGGACAGGCTGGCGCCGATCTGCTCGGCGACGTGGCTCACCTGCAGCTCGTCCATCAGGTTGGCCAGCTCGCGCTCGCGGCCGTTGCGGTCCAGGTCCTCGCGCAGTTCCAGCACCAGGCGCAGGTTGTCGGCCACGCTGAGCTTGCGGAACACCGAGGGTTCCTGCGGCAGATAGCCCACGCCGTACTTGGCGCGCGCGTACATCGGCTCGCTGGTGATGTCCTTGCCGTCCAGCACGATCTGGCCGGCGTCGGCCGGGACCAGGCCGACGATCATGTAGAAGCAGGTGGTCTTGCCGGCGCCGTTGGGGCCGAGCAGGCCGACCACTTCGCCGGCGTCCAGCGTCAGGCCGAAATCGCGCACCACTTCGCGCGAACGGTAGGCCTTGCGCAGGCCGCGGGCGACCAGCATCAGCGGCCTCCCTTGGCCGGCGCGGCGGGCTTGCCCTTGGGCTGCAGGCGCAGGTTCACGCGGCCGCCGGTGCCGCCGCTCTCGATCTGGCCGGTCTTCATGTTGTAGACGATGCGCTCGCTCTTGATCGTGTCGCCGGCCTTGTCGACATAGGCGTTGCCGGTGAGGATCACGGTGTCCTTGGGCATGTCGTAGTCGACCTTGTTGGCGCGGCCGTTGAACGGCGAGCCGTCGTCGAGCTGCTGCTTCAAGGTCACCTGCGAGCCGGTCAGGGCGACGTAGCTGATATCGCCGTCGGCGCGCTTGATGTCGGCCTTGGCGGCGTTGATGACCAGGGTGCCCTGGACGATCTTGACGTTGCCGGTGAGCACGCAGGGGCCGGTGTCGCTGGCGACCGAGCAGTTGCTGTGGTCGGCGCCGACGTCCATGGGCTGGTTGCGGTCCGAAGAACGCGCATGCGCCGCGGCGGCCGCCAGCAGGGCGACGATCAGGCACAGCACCTGCTTAGCGGGCTTTCGCTTCATAGCGGACCTTGACGTTGGGGATGTTGACGTTCTTGGTATCGAGATCGGCCTGCAATCCCGAGCCGGTCATTATAGTGCCCGGCTGAACCACCTTAACCGGAACCGCCGAAGTCGCCTTGTTCGTGTCGGGGAACACGTTCAGTTCTTCGGAGGTGATGCTGATCGGCTTGCCGCCGGCATTGGTGCTGTCGGCCTTGACCGCCCCGCGCAGGCGCACCTCGTCGGCCTTGGCGCTGACCCAGGCGGCCTTGGAGCGTACTTCCCAGGCGCCGCCGCCGGCTTCGCCGGTGGGCGGGATCAGGAAGGTCGGGGTGGCGATGTCCATGGTCTTGACGTTGGGATCGCGCGTCAGCTTGGGCGCGCGCAGGGTGAAGGATTCCTTGCCCTGTTTGTCCAGCACCACCACTTCGAAATCGTTGAGCACGTAGTCCGAGCGCCCGCCGGCGGCCGGACCGCCGTGGTCCTTGTTGCGCTGCGACCACAGCGCCCAGCCGCTGGCGAGCGCGCCCAGCACCAGGAAGGCGGTGATCAGGCCGCGCCAGCTCATTCCAGCACCTGCGCCAGCAGGCGCTCGGCGTGGCCCTGCGCGGCCAGCAGCAGGTCGCACAGCTCGCGGCCGGCGCCGCAGCCGCCCAGGGCGCCGGTGCGCCAGTGCACGCGCTCGCGGACCCAGGGGTGGGCGTTGGCGGGCGCGACCGCGAGGCCGACGTGGGCCATCGCGCGCAGATCGGGCAGGTCGTCGCCCATGAAGCTGACCTCGTCCAGGCCCAGGCCCAGGCGCTGCGCGATCTCGCGCACGCAGGCCAGCTTGTCGGCGACGCGGGTATGCGCCTCCAGGCCGAGTTCGGCCGCGCGCTGCTCGGCGATGGTGCTGGCGCGCGCGGTCACGAAGGCCACCGCGATGCCCGCCTTGCGCAGCAGCACCAGGCCCTGGCCGTCGTGGACGTGGAAGGCTTTGAGTTCGCGGCCCTCGCTGTCGAAGATCAGGCGGCCGTCGGTCAGGGTGCCGTCGACGTCGAAGCAGGCCAGCCGGATCCGGGCGGCGCGTTCGCGGATTTCGGCGGGGTAGTCGTTGAGGTGGCTATAGGGCATCAGAGCAGGGATTCGGGATTTGGGATTCGGGATTGGGCGAGCGTCATAGTGGAATGTGATCGGTTGGCGAATCCCGAATCTCGAATCCCCAATCTCAGCCTTTAAACCACTCTAGCGCGCAACAAGTCATGAATATTGAGGGCGCCGACCACGCGTTGTTCAGCGTCCACCACCAGCAGGCCACTGATCTTGTGGGTTTCCATGAGCTGCGCGGCTTCCACCGCCAGGGCCTCGGGGCCGATGGTCTTGGGCGCGCGGGTCATGACTTCGACGATCCGGGTCGAACGCAGGTCCACGCCCGGGTCGTCGAGGGTGCGGCGCAGGTCGCCGTCGGTGTACAGACCGAGCAGGCGTCCGCCGTCGTCGACCACCGCGGTCATGCCCAGGCGCTTGTGGCTCATTTCCACCAGCGCCTCGCTCACGCTGGCGTCGGCTTTGATGCGCGGCACGTCGTCGCCGGCGTGCATGATGTCGGTGATGTGCAGCAGCAGGCGGCGACCGAGCGCGCCGGCCGGATGCGAGCGGGCGAAATCGTCGGCGGTGAAGCCGCGCGCTTCCAGCAGGGCGACCGCGAGCGCGTCGCCCATCGCCAGCGAGGCGGTGGTGCTGGAGGTCGGCGCCAGCGCCAGCGGGCAGGCCTCGGCCGGCACGCTGACGTCCAGGTGCACATCGGACTCGCGCGCCATGGTCGACTGGGCGCGGCCGGTCATCGAGATCAGCTTGTTGCCCTGGCGCTTGAGCACCGGCAGCAGCATCAGCACTTCGTCGCTCTCGCCCGAGTAGGACAGGGCCAGCACGATATCGGCGTCGGTGATCATGCCCAGGTCGCCGTGGCCGGCTTCGCCCGGGTGCACATAGAAGGCCGGGGTGCCGGTGGAGGCCAGGGTGGCGGCGATCTTGCGCGCGACGTGACCGGACTTGCCCATGCCGGTGCAGACCACCCGCCCGCGCGCTTCCAGCATCAAGCGGCAGGCCGCGGTGAAGGCGCCGTCGATGCGCGCGGCGACCGCGGCCAGGGCCTGCCCCTCGATCTCGAACACGCGCCGGCCGCTGGCGGCCAGGCCGGCGTCGGAGACCGGGTGCGGGGCGGGCGCCGCGCTGAGGGGGGAGATCGTCATCGGGACATTCGCTCTGGGGCGGGGCGGCGGGGGCGCTCCGGGTCGGAAAGGGGCCGGCGGGTCGCGGCGCGCAGGCGGGCCTGGCTCGCCGGGGCGCGTGGCCGACAGGTCGGTGGGACGGGCCGTTCCCTTGCCGCCATTCCGGACCGCGGGGCTTTCCGCTAGGCTAATCCGTGAATTCTATGCGGTTCGTCCGCTGAATGCCCGTCTAGCCGGGCGTCGCAAACGCCCAGCTAGCGCGGCCAGGGACTGGCCGCGTCGGCGAAACCCGCGCGCAAGCGCAGGAATCGCCGCGAGCGCGTCCGGGCTGGTCCCGGGCTGGCGACGCGAGGGGCGCCCCGGACGGGCGCGCTTCGACCTCCGACAGGCGGGCCGCCAGCGGCACCCTCACCCCTCCACGGCTCGCCGGGCCGCGCGCAGCATCGCGCCGACCGTCGTGCCGTCGTCCTCCGACCGACCCCAAGGCTGTGCCCCAGACGTGAACGCCGAAACCATCCAATCCTTGATCGAACAGGGCCTGCCCGGCGCCCGCGCCGACGTGCGCGGCGACGACGGCGTGCATTTCGAAGCCACCGTCGTGGCCGAAGCCTTCCGCGGCAAGCTGCCGCTGGCCCGCCACCGTCTGGTCTACGCCACCCTGGGCGAGCGCATGGGCGGAGAAATCCACGCCCTCGCGCTCAAGACCCTGACCCCCGAAGAGGCCGGGAATCGGGAATAGGGAGTCGGGAATCGGGCCGCGCCTGTCGCGCTCCGATTTCGCCGCGACCTTCAATCCTATCGCCCGCTCTTAACCATTCCCGATTCCCCATTCCCGATTCCTGGCGGAAAAACATGCAGAAGATCGTGGTCGAAGGCGGACAACCGCTGAACGGCGAAGTCCAGATTTCCGGCGCCAAGAACGCCGTGCTCCCCATTCTGTGCGCGACCTTGCTGGCCGACGCGCCGGTGACCATCCGCAACGTGCCGCACCTGCACGACGTGGTCACCACCGCCAAGCTGCTGGGCGAGCTCGGCGCCGGCGTGGTCACCGACGGCGCCACCATCACCGTCGATCCGACCACGGTCAACAGCCACGTCGCGCCCTACGAGCTGGTCAAGACCATGCGCGCCTCGGTGCTTGTGCTGGGCCCGTTGCTGGCCAAGTACGGCGAGGCCGAAGTCTCGCTGCCGGGCGGCTGCGCGATCGGTTCGCGTCCGGTCGACCAGCACATCAAGGGTCTGCAGGCCCTGGGCGCGCAGATCTCGGTCGAGAACGGCTACATCAAGGCCCATCGCAACGGCCGCCTCAAGGGCGCGCGCTTCGTCTTCGACGTGGTCAGCGTGACCGGTACCGAGAACGTGCTCATGGCCGCGGTCCTGGCCGAGGGCACCAGCGTGCTCGAAAACGCCGCGATGGAACCGGAAGTGGTCGACCTGGCCGACTGCCTTAATGCGCTGGGCGCGAACATCGAACACGCCGGCAGCGGCCGCATCGTCGTGCACGGCGTCGAACGCCTGCACGGCGGCAGCCACGACGTGCTGCCCGACCGCATCGAGACCGGCACCTTCCTGGTCGCCGCCGCGATGACCGGCGGCCGCGTCACCACCACCCGCAGCCGCGCCGACACCCTCGATGCGGTGCTCGACAAACTGCGCGACGCCGGCGCCGTCATCGAAGTCGACGGCGACCGCATCACCCTGGACATGCAGGGCCGCCGCCCGCGTTCGGTCGACCTCACCACCGCCCCGTACCCGGCGTTCCCGACCGACATGCAGGCGCAGTTCATGGCGCTCAACTGCATCGCCGAAGGCGCGGGCGTGATCAACGAAACCATCTTCGAAAACCGCTTCATGCACGTCAACGAACTGCTGCGCCTGGGCGCCGACATCCGCGTCGATGGCCACACGTCCGTGGTGCGCGGCGTGGCCAAGCTCAGCGGCGCCCCGGTCATGGCCACCGACCTGCGCGCCTCGGCCTCGCTGATCCTGGCCGGGTTGGTTGCTAGCGGTGAGACCACGATCGATCGCATCTACCACCTGGATCGTGGGTACGAGAACATTGAGGCGAAATTGTCGCAGTTGGGGGCGAAGATTCGCCGGATTGGTTAAGCGCTCCGCGCTTGAACATGAGAGGCCCGCTCGATGCGGGCCTTTTCTTTGGCCGCCCTGCGAAAAGCGCCGCGCGCACAAAGAGTCCGCGTGCGCGGAGCCTTTACGATGAGGCACTGGCTAAACTTGAAGCTGCCGATGGTGGTGCTTACGGTGCATTCTGTCCGATATGAACGCTAGAGACGCACTAGATCTGGAACGAGGAGTTGCCAGGCTCGACGGGTTTCTCGCGGGATTGGCCGCCATGAATGGAGGGCTGCGCGACTATTCGTCATTCTGCTACATCGTTCGGATCGATGATGGGCAGTCCATAGATAGGGCTATCAAGGACTATTGCCACTGGTTTCCTCAGCTGCGATTTTCCTCGGTGATACGGTTGGAAAGAGGGGCGCGGGATCTGGAACATTCACTCCGCCCGTATCTGGTCAGGGATGCTCCGAAGACAAGTCAGGGTGACCTGCTCAATCTGCGGCATCACTTGTCGTTCAAGGTCATGGACATGATATCGGCTGTCTTCGAGGGGCCCTGCCAGCTCGAAGTTTTTGAGCTGCATTCGGAGTCAAGGCCTCGTAGTTCGAAATGCGTCTACTACGGCGTTTGCGCGCGAGGCGTAGCGGTTGTTCTGCAGTTCAATGACGATCGCAACTTCGAGAGTGTTACAGGAGACTAGAGAGGCCGAAAACAGGCTGCAGAGTGGGCTTTCTCAGTGGCGGGCGACAACGGCTGCCTACTCCTTCTTTTCGCCCTTGAGCGACGGCGTTGCGGCTCCCGTCCGCTTCCCTCCGCCGTTACTTGCACGCTCACCAACACCACATCGTCAATGCCCTCCAAAATTGGCGGTGGCGATGCCGGTTGCGCGTCGCCTGCCGGCTGATGTGCGGCGGGGTTCGCGCGCTAGGTACACTCCCTGGGCCGATGCCGACGAAGGCTCGCACTTTCAGGTGAGCGGTGCGGCGTTTACGGTAGGGGAACGATCACGGAACGCCATCGCCTGGCCTCGATGCGGCCGGCGCGGCGTATGACGCACGCCTTTTGACGGAGACGATATGGACCTCGATACGCTCGTACGCGGCGGTGCCGGCCGTGGCGATTACAGCCATCTGCTGCCGTTCGCCTGGATGCTGCCCACCTATTACGCGGCGCCGGCGGGCAAGGCGATTCCCTCCTGCGGCGCACCGCTGCTGCAATTGCCCGATCCGGACCTGCAGGCCCGAGCCCAGCGTCTGCTCAACGTGCTGTATTGGACGGCGCAGCGCCATGCCAATCTCGACGGCATGGTCGACGAGCAGACTTTGAAAGTCTTCCTGGCGCCAGAGTTCCTGTTCCGGAAAGGGACGCAAGCCGCCACCGCAGCCACCGATGCCGGTTTCGGCGCCTATCCGGAATCCCTGCGCCACGAGTTGGCCGGAGCCCTGTATAGCGCGATTAATGGGACGCCGTTGTTCAAGAACTGGCTGCTGGTAGCCGGCAGCCTGTGCGCGTCGCTAACGCAGCGAAGGGGCTTGCTCAACACCACCTTTGTGCTGCGCGGCCAGCGCGCGCAGATGGATGCATCGCCGCCGTACGTGCTGCTGGAAAAGCTGTACCGTCCGCGCCTGGACGACGCCGCTGCAGCGCGCCTGGCCGACGCCGACCAGAGCCTGGCCAGCCGCTACGCCTTGGACCCGGAGCAAAGCCTGGACAACCTGATTCGCTGGGACGGAATGATGCTGGGCGTGGAGTTGGGCCTGGACCACGGCCAGCAGACCCTGCGCAACGATATGAACTACTTGGGCCGCGTGCTCGGGCCGGAGGTGCCGGGCCTGGACCTGCAGCTGATCGCATCCTGCGGCACGTCCATCATCGATCCCTCCTGCGCGGTCAAGGACGGCGGGCTAGTCGTTCTGGCCGACGGCCACCACACCGCCAGCCAGGCTTCGATCGAGCCGCGCTTCCAGATCGGCCGCTACGACGCGCAACGCGGCGTGTTGGTTCCCTTGCCGTCCAGCGATATCGTGTTCAGCGAGCTGCCGCGTGGCGACGATTCCCAGATCGATTACATGCGAGGACGCTACGCCCAGCTCGGGCGGCGGCAAGGGGTGTGGTCCTGCAAGGCGAAAATCCCGCTGCAGGGGTGAGGATATTCGCGCCGGCCGCGGAGGACGGCATCGACAGGCCAGTCGAACCTCGTGCGTCCTAAAACGAAGAGCCCCGCGATCGCGGGGCTGTCGTTGTCGTTCATCGGGAGAGAACGGACTTCAGCGCACGCCGCGCACGCGCAGATCGATCGCGTCCTGGCCCTTGTCGCGTTGCAGGATGCGCGCGGGCACCGGCATGCCGTCGACGACCCAGGCGATGGTCTGCTTGTCGCCGTTGCTGCTGATCAGCTTGGTCGCGGTCTGGCTCTTGCCGCCGATGTCGATGCTTTCCTTGCCGACCACGGTGTAGGTCAGTTGCTTGACGCGGCCGTCCTCGACCATGCGGTAGCTGATGGGCTTGCCGGCGCCGGCGTCGCGCACCAGGGCCAGGTTGATCAGCAGCGCGTCCATGTCGCCGGCGAGCAGCGGGATCGGGCCGGCGCGGTTTTCCTTGACGTCGCCGGTCCAGGTGGCCACGCCGCGGTTCCAGTCGTAGTTCGCGTTCTTGACCTGCTTGCGGGTCAGTACCTTGCTCGAGTCGCTGCCCGAGATCGGGCGCCACTGGCCGCCCTTTTCCTCGAACACGGTCGACTGGCTGAGGTTGGCCAGCGGGCTGCTGACTTCCAGGCTGTACTTCCAGCGGCCGGGGCCGGCCGCGGCCAGGGTCATGCGGCCGTTGCCCTGCATGCCCATGTAGCTGGCCGTGTAGTCGGCGCTGAAGGGCTTGATCGCGAGCGCGGGCAGGCTGGTCAGCGCCAGTGCGCCGGCCAGCAGCCAGGGCGACAGACGCGGCGACGGGACCTTGGGGGTAAGGGCCATCAGTTCACTCCTCGGTATTCGACCAGACGCAGGTCGTAGGTATCTTGACCGTTTTCGCGTTGAAGAATGCGAACGGGGGTCGGAACGCCTTCCACGACCCAGATCACGGTCTCTTCGTTGCCGCTTTGGACCCGGTTCACGCGCATGGCGTTGTAGCCCATGTCGGCGACCGACACGCTTTCCAGTTCCTGCGCGACCACGTACTGATGCGGGCGCACGCGGCCGCCATCGACGAAGCGGTAGGCCAGGGTCTTGCCGGGCTGGGCGTCGCGTATGACGGCCAGATTGATCAGCAGGCCGCTCATGTCGCCGTCCTGCAGCGCGATGGGCTTTTGCCGGCTTTCCTTGACGTCGCCGGTCCAGCGCGCGCTGCGCTTGTTCCAGTCGTAGGTGCCGATCACCTGGCGCTTGGAGAACACCACCTTGCGCACCAGCGCCTGGCTGAGCGGGCGGTAGGTGTCGCCGACCAGGTCGAACACCGTGCTCTGCTGCGCGGCCGCGCCGGCCAGGCCCATCATGCCGTGCTCGGCGCGGATATCCAGGTCGATGCGCCAATGGCTGCCGGAGGGCACCACCTGCATGGTCGCGTCGCCCAGCACCTTGCCGCTGTTGTAGACCTGGTAATCGGCCACGAACGGCTCCAGCGCGCAGGCGCGTCCGGGGAGCAGCGCGCCGAGCAGGACGGCGGCGAGCAGGGGCAGCGATGACTTCATGGCGGGAGCGGGGTCCTTGGGGCGCGAGGGCGTCGACGGACGAGTAGGGCGGAAGGGCGCGTATGCGTATTGGACCGGGCGTACGCGCTCGGGTTCAGGGCTGCAGCGTGTGTCCGGCGGAATCTAAACGCAGGGGGGTAAATAGCGGATGACCATCCAGGGTCACGGTTGCGCCCTGTTCAGCAATCCGGCCCGCGACCGCCAGCTGCAGCGTGGCCAGCAGCAGCGGGTGTTCCACCGAAAGTACGCGTGCGGCCAGGGCCTCGGGGTCGTCGCCGTCGGCGATCGGCACCACTGCCTGCGCGATCACCGCGCCGGCGTCGAGTTCGGGGATCACGAAGTGCACGCTGGCGCCGTGTTCGCGGTCGCCGGCCTCGATCGCGCGCGCATGCGTGCGCAGGCCGCGATGAAGCGGCAGCAGCGAGGGGTGGATGTTGAGCAGGCGGCCGCGGAAGCGTTGGACGAAATCGGCGCCGAGGATGCGCAGATAACCCGCGCACAGCACCCAGTCCGGCCGGCTGGCCGCGACCGCGTCGCCTAGCGCGGCGTCGAAGGCCTCGCGCGAGGCATAGCCGCGCGGATCGTCGCTCCAGCGCAGCGCGGCCGGCACCCGTTGCAGTGCCGCCGCCCCAGGCTTGTCGGAACACACCCCAACCACCTCGGCGGCCAGCCGGCCGTCGGCGATCGCGTCCAGCACCGCCTGCAGGTTGCTGCCGCGTCCCGAGGCGAGGACGGCGATGCGGGGAAGCTGGGGCATGCGGGCGGGATTCGGGTGCGGGCCCGCATTTTAGGCGATCCGCTGCGCTGGGCGCGGTTCGGGCCGCGATTGCGCTGTCTCGCGACGGTCGCGCTCAGGCGCCCACGTGCGAGCGCAGGCGCGCGACGTCCGCGCACCAGTCCTCGTAGTCCTCGGTCTCTTCCCAAAGCTCGCGCAGTTCCGATTCCGGGGCCAGGATGCGCTCGAGCGCGCGCAGCGCCTCCGGCACCAGGCTGGGGTCGCCCTGCAACTGCAGCTCCGCCAGCCAGGCCTGGAATTCGGCCTCGTCCTGGATCGCGGCGGTGGGCCGGCCCAGGGTTGCGGCCAGCACTTCGATCGCGGCCAGCGCTTCCACGGCCAGGTCCGAATCCAGGTAGTCGTCCTCCGCCAGCACCTGCGCGATCGCCGCGCGCATCGGCGCGAGATCCTCGCCTTCGATCAGGTCCAGCAGCCAATCGCTGGCGTGGTCGTTGTCGAACGAACCGATGCCCCAAGCGCCCATGCGTCCTCCGTGACGGCGGGCCGAACGCCGTGTGGGTGAGTCGGCGCGGGCGCGGCCAAGCCGCCTGCGAGCGCGCAGTGTCGCAAGAAACCTGGGGTGGCGCGCGTTCTCGGCGCTTTCAGTCCGCGCCGGGCTCCAGCGCCAGCAGGGCTTCGTGGGCGGTGACGGCGTCGGCGCCGCCTTGCGCGGCGATGGCTTCCAGCACCGGGCGCATGGCGCGCGCCTGGCGCGCCAGCTCGGGCGCCAGCGCCTGCTGGTCGCGGTCGGGCTCGAACGACAGCGCCAGGTCGAAGAAGGCCTCCAGCGCCGTGCTGCGCGCCCAGCCCTGGCCGTGGCGCATCAGTTCGCCCAGAAACGGCAGCACCGCCAGCGCGATCGCGTGGTAGGTGCCGGCGTGGTTGTTGCCCACCGCGTACAGCACGGCGTGATAGGCGCGCTCGCTGCTGGTGCGGTCGTGCGCGTGCAGGGCGTCGGCCAGCGCCGCGCGTACCTGCGCGGCGTCGCTCCATTGCGGGCGCTCGTAGGCGTCCCAATCGACCGCGGCGACGCGGCGCTCGAAGTCCTGCAGGGCCGGCGGCAGCGCGACGGCGTTCATGCGCGGGCGCGGCGGCGCGGCCAGGCCGCGAGCGAACCCAGGGTGGCCAGGAACATGTCGGTGTGCGCGTCCCAGACGTCGCCCTGCTGGCCGTTGTAGGACTCGGCGGCTTCCGGCGACATGCCCAGCGCGATCGCCCATTCGATCCATTCGTAGATCAGGCTGGTGCACATGATCGCGGCGACTGCGAGCACGAAGGCCTGGCGCGCGCTCAGCGCCGGCCAGCGCTGGCGGAAGTACTCGCGCGCCGCTGGCGTGAAGCACACGCCGTAGAGGAAATGGATCAAGCGGTCGAAGTGATTGCGTTCGAAGCCCAGCGCGCGATCCAGCGACCAGCCGCCGGTCAACCACTGGATCCAGCGGTCGTAGGGCACGTAGGAATACAGCCAGCGCGCGGCCACGCAGTGGGCGATCATGAACACGCAGATCGCGATGAAGTGGCTATCGCGCATCGGCCAGCGCCGGTTGTGCAGCCACAGCCAGACCAGGCCGACCACGGTCAGCACACTGTGCATGCCCTGCTCGAAAGGGCTGGTCGGCGCGATCCAGCTGATCGCGAACACGGCCAGGACCACGGCCAGCGCCGCCTTCTTGATGGCGTTCATGGCTTGGAGCAAGAAGTGAGCGTGGAGTAGTGAGCAGCGAGCGAAAGCGCCCGCGTCGCAGGGGTATTGCTCCTACTCACTTCTCTCTCCTCTAAGCTCACTCCTGCTTCAACCGATATGCACGCGTTCGCCGTCGGCGTGCGCGACCACCCGGCCGATGCGCCAGTTCGCCAGCGCCATGCGCTCCAGCTCGGCTTCGATCTCGGCGGCGTCTTCCGGCGCCACGATCAGCACGAAGCCGATGCCGCAGTTGAAGGTGCGCCACATTTCTTCCTGGGTCACCGCGCCTTCGCGCTGCAGCCACTGGAACACCGGCGGCAGTTCCCAGGACGCGGCGTCGATGTCCAGGCCTAGGCCGTCGGGCACCACCCGAATGATGTTCTCGGTCAGGCCGCCGCCGGTGACGTGGGCCATGGCGTGGATCTTGTGGGCGCCGTCGTTGGCGCGCAGCAGCTCCAGCACCGGCTTCACGTACAGGCGGGTCGGCGCCATCAGCGCATCGATCAGCTTGACCCCGCCCAGGTCGGTGTCGGCCGGACGGCCGGCGCGGTCGTAGATGCGACGGATCAGCGAATAGCCGTTGGAATGCGGGCCGCTGGAGGCCAGGCCGATCAGCAGATCGCCCTCGCGCACGCGGCTGCCGTCGAGCAACTGCGACTTCTCGACCGCGCCGACGGTGAAGCCGGCTAGGTCGTATTCGCCCGGCGGGTACATGTCGGGCATCTCGGCGGTCTCGCCGCCGATCAGGGCGCAGCCGGACTGCTCGCAGCCGGTGGCGATGCCGCTGACCACGGCCGCGGCGGTGTCCACGTCGAGCTTGCCGGTGGCGAAGTAGTCGAGGAAGAACAACGGCTCGGCGCCCTGCACCAGCACGTCGTTCACGCACATGCCGACCAGATCGATGCCGATGCTGTCGTGGCGGCCGAGCTGCTGGGCCAGCTTCAGCTTGGTGCCCACGCCGTCGGTGCCCGAGACCAGTACCGGCTCGCGGTACTTGCCCGACAGGTCGAACAGCGCGCCGAAACCGCCCAGCCCGCCCATGACTTCGGGACGGAAGCTGCGCTTGACCATCGGCTTGATGCGTTCGACCAGGGCGTTGCCCGCGTCGATATCGACGCCGGCATCGCGGTAGGTCAGGGGAGTGGGAGCGTCGGGGATGGAAGCGGTCACGGCGGCTCCGGCGGGCGCGAGTAAGAGGACAAGCCCGACATTTTACCAGTCGCGGAGCGCGCGAATGGACGTTCCGGCCCCACTACGGCACCATTTCATCCATTACGCACCTATCTAGGGACAGCGATGGTTCGGGCAATCCGCGTTTTACTGGTCGCGACCCTGCTGCTGGCGAGCTCTGCCGCCTGGGCGCAGCGTGTCGAAGGCGATCGTGCCAAGGCCGAGGGCGTTTACGCGGCCGAAGTGCCGGTCAACGGCCAGGGCGAGGCTGAGCGCAACGCGGGCTTCGCGCGCGCGCTGGCGCAGGTGCTGGGCAAGCTGTCCGGCGACCGCGGCGCGGCCGCGCGCCCGGGCGTGGGCCAGGAATTGCGCCGCGCCAAGGACTACGTGGCCGGCTACGACTACCGCCAGGACGAGGGCGTGGGCCCGACCGGGGCGCCCAGCTACCGCACCACCCTGGTGGTCAATTTCGACCAATCCCAGGTCGACAGCCTGGCCTCGGTGCTGGGTTTGCCGGTCTGGCCGACCCCGCGCCCCAAGCCGGTGCTGTGGCTGGCCATCGACGACGGCAGCGGCCCGCGCCTGGTCGGCCTGGCCCAGGCCAACGCCGCTCGCTCGACCCTGAACCGCGCGATCGAGCGCGGCTACCGCCTCGGCCTGCCCACCGGCAACGCGGCTGAACAGGCCGCGGTCGGCGCGATCTGGCGCGGCGACAGCGCCGCGGTCGCGCGCGCCTCGGCCCGCTACAGCCCGCCGATGCAGCTGATCGGCAAGCTCTACCGCTCCAAGGCCGGCTGGAAGGCCGACTGGATCTTCGTCGACAGCGGCAAGGTGCTGTCGACCTGGACCAGCGAAGAGGCCGACGCCCGCCGCGCCTTGTCCGGCGGTGCGGACGGCGCCGCCGACGCCCTGATGCGCCGCTACGCCAAGCGCGGCACCGCCGCCGGCCCGCCGGGCAACTACCGCGTGACCTTCACCGGCATCACCAGCAGCGACGATTTCATCCGCCTGTCCGGCTACCTGCAGCGGCTGGCCGTGGTGCGCCGGATCACCCCGGTACGCGCCAGCCCCAGCGGGGTCGAGTTCGAGCTGGAGCTGATCTCCGGCCTGCAGGGCTTCAAGCGCATGACCGAGGGCGACGACGTGCTCGAGGCGCAGGAAGGCCTGGAAGGCCAGCCGCCGGTCTACCGCCTGCGCTGACCGGCTAGGCTGGGCCCTCATGGCGACGCGCCGTTCACCGGCGCGCCGCCCGCTCGCAACCCATAGGATCCGCGGATGGAAACCACCCCCCTGCACGACATCGCCCAATTCCTGCGCCGCCTGCAATGGGCCGCGCTCGGCCTGGGCGCGTGCTGGCTGCTGTGGCTGCTGGCGCCGATCCTGACTCCGTTCGTGGTCGCCGCCCTGCTGGGCTGGCTGGGCGACCCGCTGGTCGACCGCCTGGAACGCGCCGGGCGCTCGCGCAACGTCGCCGTGACCCTGGTGTTCACCGCCATGGCCTTGCTGGTACTGCTGGTGCTGGTGATCCTGGTGCCGCTGATCGAGCGCCAGATCTCCACCCTGATCGCCTCGCTGCCCAGCTACCGCGACTGGTTCATGAACACCGCGCTGCCGTGGGTGGAAATGCGTACCGGATTCGAGATCACCACCTGGCTGGATCTGGAGCACATCAGTCAGCTGGTGCGCAGCAACTGGGAGCGCGCCGGCGGCGTCGCCAGCACCCTGTTGGGCTATCTGTCGCGCTCGGGCTTCGCCCTGGTCGGCATGGCCGCCAATATCGCGCTGCTGCCGGTCATCACCTTCTTCTTCCTGCGCGATTGGGACCTGATGGTCGCGCGCGTGGCCTCGCTGGTGCCGCGCAACCACCTGAGCACCGTCGGCCGCCTCGCGCGCGAGTCCAGCGACGTGCTCGGCGCCTTCCTGCGCGGCCAGTTCCTGGTGATGCTGATCCTGGGCGTGATGTACGGCCTGGGCCTGTGGGCGGTGGGCCTGGATCTGGGCATCCTGATCGGCCTGATCGCCGGCCTGCTGACCTTCGTGCCCTACCTGGGCCCGGCCAGCGGCATCGTCCTGGGCACCATCGCCGCGCTGGTGCAGTACGGCGACTGGAAATACGTCGCCGGCGTGCTCACCGTGTTCGGCATCGGCCAACTGATCGAAGGCTATTGGCTCACGCCCAAGCTGGTCGGCGACCGCATCGGCCTGCATCCGGTCGCGGTGATCTTCGCCGTGCTCGCCGGCGGCCAGTTGTTCGGCTTCCTGGGCATGTTGCTGGCGCTGCCGGTGGCGGCGGTGGCCAACGTGCTGCTGCGTTACGCGCAGGAGCGCTACACCCGCAGCCGTTTGTACGCGGGCACGCCGTCGTCGATCCTGCTGGAGCCGGGCCCGCTCGTCGTGCCGGCGTCGGCCGAACGCGAACCCGAGTGAGCCGGCTGCGATCCGCGATGAGTCTGCCGCGATGAACCTGCAGCGATGAGCGTGCCGCAGCTCCCTTTGGCGCTGCGCTACCCGCCGGACCAGCGACTCGACACCTTCGTCGCCGCGCCGGCAGGAGCGATCGCGCAACTGCGCGCCTTGGCCGAGCGGGCCGGCGGCGATTGGCTGTACCTGGCCGGCCCCGCGGGCGTCGGCAAGACCCACCTGCTGCTCGCCGCCTGCGCCGCCGCCGAAGCCGGCGGACGCCGCGCCGCCTACCTGCCGCTGGTCGCGGCCGCCGGGCGCCTGCGCGACGCGCTCGAAGCGCTGGAAGGCAACGACCTGCTGGCACTGGACGGCCTGGACGTCATCGCTGGCACGCGCGAGGACGAGATCGCCCTGTTCGACGCCCACAACCGCGCGCGCGCCGCCGGCGCGGCGGTGATCTACGCCGCGCGCGAAGCCCCCGACGGCCTCGCCCTGAGCCTGCCCGACCTGCGCTCGCGCCTGTCGCAATGCGCGCGCATCGCGCTGTCGCCGCTGGACGACGATGGCCGCGCCGAAGTGCTGCGCCAGCGCGCGCAACGCCGCGGCCTGGTCCTGGAAGAGGCCGCGCTGGATTGGATGCTCAAGCGCGTCGACCGCGACCTGGCCGGCCTGACCGCGCTGCTGGACCGCCTCGACCGCGCCTCCCTGGCCGCGCAGCGCCGCATCACCGTGCCGTTTCTGAAGCAGACGCTGGAGCAGCGTTGAGGCGCGGATACCACCCTGACCTGTCCGGACGTCGGTCGGATGGGCGATGCTTAGGACAGGGCTTGAACACGTGCATCGATCATGCGAGATGATCGGGCGGCGAGCGACCTGTTTCGGGAGCTTTGCGTGTCGTATGAATTCTGGAGCTTTGTCGGATATATCCCGGCGTTGGTGTCGGCGGGCTTGACCGTGGCAGCTCGCAAATCCTGGGCTGTGTTCGCAACTGTTGGAGTCGCGTTGCTGATCGCGTCGACCGCACTGGCTATCGTCAAACCTTCTTTGACCGTAGGGCGAGTGAGCCCGATCTGTCTGATTGGCTATGAAACCTGGGCAGTGATCGCGTGCATCGCGGTCAGCGCATGCGTGGTAGGCATCTGGCGCCACATAACCCGTCCCGGCATCGCGACCGCGATCGTTGCGACCGCGCCGTCCTTTATTGCCCTGTACATGGGTGCCTGGATTTCTTAAGGCGATAACAGGAAACGGCGCTCCACCTGGCAAGGTCTGCACGGTTTGCTTCCTGTAGGAGCGGCGCGAGCCGCGACCGCGACACCGGCTTGCGTCGAATGTGTATGTCGCCGCGCTAACGCAATCGCGGCTCACGCCGCTCCCACAGGAAGCAGGGCTGCGCGCGCCTGTGTGCACGATTGTGGTTGTGGTCATCGCAAGTTTCGCCGTAGCGACGCACCCACCACTGTGGGAGCGGCGTAAGCCGCGATCGCGGAACTCGCTTGCGTCGTGAGTGGGGTGCCAAGTGGTGGTCGCGGCCTGCGTCGTTGTCGCAGTGGCGCGGTCGCGGCTTACGCCGCTCCTACCCCAAAGCCTCAGACGGGACGTCGAGCGAATGGCTTAACGCCCGCAGCGCGCATACCCCGGCACGTTCAAGCCCAGCACGATGTCGCGCTGCACGCGCCAGCCACTGCGCGCGTCGCCTTGCGGATGGGCGATGCCGTTGCCGCCGTAGGCCAGTTGCTGGCGCGCGCGGCGGTCAGGCGCGGGTCGTCGTCGAACAGCACGTCGCCCAGGTAGTACGTACAGCGCCCCGGCTCGGGGTTCGGCCGCTCGAGCGCTTGCGAGGGCGCCGCATAGCAGCAAGGCATGCAGGCAGGCGGTGGCGACTCCACGCATGATCCGCTCCCAATGAACGATGCCCGCGGACGCAGGGGTGGGCGGACTCCTCCTAACCGCCGCGAGCCGGGTCCCGATCGGGCTCGCCGGCCAGCAGCGCGCTGCGCAGCGCCGGGTCCTGCACCTCACCGCCCCAGGCGTTGGCATGCACCAGATCCTGCAGCGGCAGGCGCGAGCGCCAACCGCGCGTTTCCAGCTCCGGTCGCTCCAGGAACTGGCTGACATAGCCCAGACACAGGTAAGCGAGCGGTTCGACGCCCTCGGGCAGACCGAGCACGCGCGCCAGTTCGCGGGGTTCCAGGATGCTGACCCAGCCCACGCCGATGCCCTCCGCGCGCGCGGCCAGCCACAAGTTCTGCACCGCCAGGCAGGCGCTGAACAGGTCCGCGTCCAGCATGGTGTTGCGACCCAACACATGTTCGCCGCCGCGGCCGCGGTCGCAGGTGATGCACAGATTGATCGGGCTTTCGACGATCCCTTCCAGCTTGAGCTGCCGATAAAGTTCGGCGCGTTCGTCGCGGTAGTTGTGCGCGGCCTGCGCATTGGCTTGCGCGTGCAGAGCCTTCACTTCGTGCTTGACCGCCGGATCCTCGACGACGATGAAGTCCCAGGGCTGCATGAATCCCACCGACGGTGCATGGTGCGCGGCGCGTAGCAGGCGCTCAAGTACGTCCGCGGGAATCGGGTCGGGCAAGAACTGCGAACGCACGTCGCGGCGCTCGAAGATGGCGCGGTAGACGCCGCCGCGTTCCGCGTCGGAGAAACGGTGCCCGGCGCTCATGCGCCCATGCTCCTGTGGTGGCGTCGCGTTGCGGGCGCCGGCCTCATGTCTGCGCCGGCCATTCGATGAATTCCGCCGGCACCGTATCGGTCAGCCACACGCCGTTGTCGGCGCGGAAGAAGGCGAACCCACGCGCATGCATTTCACCGGCGCGCACGTGCAGCACGACAGGCCGGCCATGACGGCTGCCGACCTTGAGCGCGGTATCGCGATCGGCCGACAGGTGCACGTGCTGGCGGCTCTGCTTGCGCAGGCCCTCGGCGCGGATCGCCTCAGCGTGGCGAGTGGCGGTGCCGTGGTACAGCAAGGCCGGCGGCTCGATCGGGGTCAGGGCCAGATCGATATCGATCGAGTGGCCCTGGTTGGCGCGTATGCGATCGCCGTCGTCGCTGAGCTTGAAGCGCTGCTTGTCGTTGTCGCGCACCAGCTCCCGCAGCAGCTCGCGGTCGTAGCGTTTGCCGTGCGCGGCGGCCTTGGCGATGAGTTCGTCCACGTCGGCCCAGCCTTCCGCGTCCAGTTGCAGGCCGATAGCCTCGGGTTCATGGCGCAGGATCAGGCTGAGGAATTTGCTGAGCGGTTTGTGTCGGTCGGTCATATCGCCGCGCATGCTAGCAGTTCGTCGGACGATGCCTGGCGCTCAGCCCGACAGCGCCGCGTCCAGGTCGGCCAGCCGCTGCGGCGTGCCCACGTCGGTCCAGCGGCCGCGGTGGTGTTCGCCGCGGATGCGGCCGTCGGCCATGTGCGCGCGCAGGATCGGCGCCAGACGGAAGCGCGGCGGAGTGTCGTCGGCGCCGGCATCGCGGCTGTGCGCACGCCACCCGTCCAGCAATTGCGGGCGATACACGCCGAGGCCGGCGTAGGTGAGGCGGTGCGCGCCGTCGCTGCGCACCAGTCCGTCCTCGTCCAGCGCGAAATCGCCCTGGGTGGCCTGCGGCGGCCGATCGACCATCACCAGATGCGCCAGCCCCTCGGGCTCGTGCGGCAGGCGCGCGAAGTCGAAGTCGGTCCAGACGTCGCCGTTGACCAGCAGGAAGGGCGCGTCGCCAAGGAGGGGCAGGGCATGCAGCATGCCGCCACCGGTTTCCAGCGGCGTGGCGCCTTCGTAGGAATAGACGATGCGCAGCCCCCAGCGCGCGCCGTCGCCGAGCGCGCGCGGAAACTGTTCCGCCAGCCAGGAGGTGTTGATCACGACCTCGCGCACGCCGCAGGCCGCCAGTTTCTCCAGATGCCATTCGATCAGCGGCTTGCCGGCGACCGCAAGCAGGGGCTTGGGCGTGGTGTCGGTGAGCGGGCGCATGCGCTCGCCCAGTCCCGCCGCGAAGATCAGCGCCTTCATGCCGCGAGCCTCGCCAGCGCCGGACGGATGCGCGTGTCCAGCAGCTCCGCCAGCGGCTGCAGCTCGGGATAGCGCGGCAGCACTTCGTCCAGATAGGTGATGAAGCGCGGCGCGTCGGGCAGGTACTTGGTCTTGCCGTCGCGGTAGTGCAGGCGCGCGAAGATGCCCAGGATCTTGAGGTGGCGCTGCACGCCCAGCCAGTCGGCGTCGCGACGGAAGCGCGCCAGCACCGGCACCGGCACGCCCGCGGCGACGGCGCGCTGGTGGTAACGCGCCAGCCAGGCGTCGACGCGGTCCAGCGGCCAGCTCAGGAACGCGTCCTTGAACAGACTGATCGCGTCGTAGGCGACCGGGCCGCGCACGCAGTCCTGGAAGTCCAGCACCGCCGGGCCCGGCTGCACCGGCATCAGATTGCGCGGCATGAAATCGCGATGGGTGAGCACCTGCCGCTGCGCGAGCGCGTTGTCCATCAGGCGACGCTGCACCAGCTCCAGACGGTCGGTGTCGTCGCAGTCGAGTTCCAGGCCCAGATGACGGCGCAGGAACCACTCCTCGAACAGGCCGGCGTCGCGCTGCAGCAGGGCCTCGCCGAACTCGCCCATGCCCTCGGGCGGGGCGATCGCCTGCAGCTTCAACAACTGCTCGATCGCGGCATCGAAATAGGCATCGGCGCTGTCGGCGTCGATGATCTGGGCCAGGGTCGGGCCGCCCAGGTCTTCCAGCAGCAGGAAGCCGTGTTCGGTGTCCTCGACCAGCACGCGCGGCACACGGACGCCGCCGCCTTCGAGCAGCGCGCGCATGCGCAGCCAGGGGCGTACGTCCTCCAGCGTCGGCGGCGAGTCCATGACGATGGCGCTAGCGGGCATGCCGGCCGCATCGGGCGCGGCGCGCCAATAGCTGCGGAAGCCAGCGTCGACCGAGGCGCGCTGCAGTTGCAGGCGGCTGTCGCCGGTGGCGCGGCGGGCCCAGGCGAGGCGCTGGTCGGCGCGCTCGTCGGCGTGAAGCTGGGTCATGCGATCTCCGCGCGGCCAACGGGGCCGCGAGCGCACAGGGTAAACGCCCCGGTGCGCGCGGTGAATGGCGGGTCGCGGATTGGGCGCGGGGAGCGCTGTGGGAAGGCGCGAGTAAGGCGATCGCGGCTCACGCCGCTCCCACAGGCAGCGGGGCTCAGGCCGCCACGCTGTCTTCCTGCGCCAGCGCGGCCAGCCATTCGTCGTCGGAGCCTTCGGCCACGCCTTCGAACAGGAAGGTGGAGAGGTAGCGCTCGCCGGTGTCGGGCAGCATCGCCAGCAGCACGCTGCCGGCCGGCGCTTGCTCGGCGACCTGGAGCGCGGCGGCGACGGTGGCGCCGGCGGAGATGCCGACGAACACGCCCTCCTCGGCGGCCAGGCGGCGCGCGGTGTCGCGCGCGAGCACGTCGTCGACCGGACGGATCTCGTCGGCCACGCCGCGGTCCAGCACCGCCGGCACGAAGTCCGGGGTCCAGCCCTGGATCTTGTGCGGCTGCCAGTCCTTGCCGCTCAGCAGCGAGGCGCCGGCGGGTTCGGAGGCGATGATCTTCAGATCCGGACGCGCGAGCTTGAGCACCTGGCCGGCGCCGCTGAGGGTGCCGCCGGTGCCCCAGCCGGTCACGAAATAGTCCAGGCGCTTGCCGGCGAAATCGCGCAGGATCTCCGGGCCGGTGGTGCTGCGGTGGTAGGCCGGGTTGGCCGGGTTCTCGAACTGGCGGGCCAGGAACCAGCCGTGCTGCGCGGCGAGTTCGGCGGCCTTGCGCACCATGCCGCTGCCGCGCTCGGCGGCCGGGGTCAGGATCACCTTGGCGCCGTAGGCGCGCATCAGTTTGCGGCGCTCGACCGAGAAGGTTTCGGTCATCACCGCCACGAAGGGATAGCCGCGCGCGGCCGCGACCATGGCCAGGGCGATGCCGGTGTTGCCGGAGGTCGCCTCGACGATGGTCTGGCCGGGCTGGAGCGCGCCGCTGCGTTCGGCGTCCAGCACGATCGCCAGCGCCAGACGGTCCTTGACCGAACCGCCCGGGTTGAAGGATTCGACCTTGGCGTACAGCGAGACATGCGCCGGCGCGATCCGGTGCAGTTTGACGATGGGCGTGTTGCCGATGGTGTCGAGGATGCTGTCGTAGAGGGCCATGGCGGGTCCTGATTCGGAAAAGAGGGAGGGGCGGACTCAGGCCGCGGCTGCCAGCGCCGGCGCGTGGCGCAGCGGCGCCGCGCCGTACCAGTGCAGGCGTTCGGCCAGGCCCGCGACTTCGCCCAGGATCAGCAACGCCGGCGAGCGCACGTCGTGCGCGAGCGCGGCGTCGGGCAGTTCGGCCAGGGTGCCGACCACGGTGCGCTGGTTCGCGCGCGAGCCGTTCTCGATCAGCGCGAACGGCGTGCCCGGGGCGCGACCGTGGGCGATCAGACGATCGCGCAGGCGCTCCAACCCGGCCACGCCCATGTACACCGCCAAAGTCTGGCGTTCCTGCGCCAACGCGGCCCAGTCCAGTTCGTCCTCCGAGTCCTTGCAGTGCGCGGTCACCAGGCGCACCGACTGGGCGTGCTCGCGATGGGTGAGCGGCACGCCGGCGTAGGCCGCGCAGGCCAGGGCGGCGGTGATGCCGGGCACCACTTCAAAGGCGATGCCGTGCGCGCGCAGCACTTCGATTTCCTCGCCGCCACGCCCGAACACGAACGGGTCGCCGCCCTTGAGCCGGACCACGCGCTTGCCGGCGCGCGCATGTTCCAGCATCAACTCGTGGATGCGGTCCTGGGTGGTGTGATGATCGCCGGCCTGTTTGCCGACTTCGATGCGTTCGGCGTCGCGCCGCGCCAGCCGCAGCACTTCGGCGCTGACCAGACGGTCGTGCAGGATCACGTCGGCTTCGTTGAGCGCACGCAGGCCGCGCAGGGTCAGCAGGCCCGGATCGCCGGGGCCCGCGCCGACCAGCACCACCGAACCGCGCGGGGTGCGCGGTTCGCGCGTTTCCAACGCCTGCGCGAACGCGCGTTCGGCGGCGCGATGGCGGTGTTGGCGCAGCAGCGCCGGCAGCGGGCCGTCGAGCAGGCGGTCGAAGAAGCGCCGTCGCGCGCCCAAGTCGGGGTAATGCGCGCGGATGCGCAGGCGTTCGCGCCCCAATAATTCGGCCAGTTCGCCCAGCGAGGGATCGAGCTGGGTTTCCAGGCGTTCGCGCAGATGGCGCGCCAGCATGGGTGCGCCGCCGCCGCTGGAAATCGCGATCTGCAACGGGCCGCGCTCGATGCGCGCGGGCACGTGGAAGCTGGACGCCTCGGCATCGTCGACGACGTTGACCCAGACCCGCCGCGCTTCGCCGGCGGCGGCGACGGCGCGGTTGACCTGCGCATCGTCGGTGGCCGCGATCGCCAGCCAGACCTCGTCCAGCCAGTGCTCGGCGAACTCGCCGCGCAGATGCCGGATGCGTCCCTGTTCGGCTAACTGGACCAGCGAAGGCTGCAACGCGGGCGCGCCGACCCGGACCTGCGCCCCGGCCTCCAGCAAGGCCTCGACCTTGCGCTGCGCGACCGCGCCGCCGCCCACCACGAGAACGGCGCGGCCGCGCAGGGCGGCGAACAGGGGGAAAAGACCGGTACTCATGTTCAGTGGCGGGGCGCGCAGGGCCGAAGACGTTGAGGCGAACCTACAAACCCCGGCCCGGCGGGGGAAATGACGCCCCCGCCTGTGCCCATGCCCTAACGGCATGAGCGCGGGGCCGCCACCGGGCCGACACTACTGGACAGCGGCCGCGGGCCGGCTTAGGCTATAAATCCTTCTATCCGTATAGAGAGATAAAAGTGGACACGATGTCGTGCCGGATGCCCGGGTGTTGCCGCGCCGTCGCCTGCCGCCGTCCTCTCGTCTCCCTGTTCCGGATTCCGCCGTTATGACTCTCACCCAGTTGCGCTACCTCGTCGCGATCGCCGACTCCGGCCTCAACATCACCCTGGCCGCCGAGCGCGTGCACGCCACTCAGCCCGGTTTGTCCAAGCAGCTCAAACAGCTGGAGGACGAACTGGGCTTCCAGTTGTTCGTGCGCAAGGGCCGCAGCCTGGAAGCGATCGCGCCGGCCGGCGAGCGTGTGCTCGCGCATGCGCGCCGCATCCTCGACGAGGCCGGCAACATCCGCGCCTACGCCGCCAACGAGCGCGGCCAGCACGCCGGCCGCCTGGTCCTGGCCACCACCCACACCCAGGCGCGCTACGTGCTGCCGCCGGTGATCGCCAACGTGAAGCGCGGTTTCCCGCAGGTCAGCGTGCATCTGCAGGCGACCGCCGACGGCGAGGTGCTGGAGCATCTGTCGCACGGCAACGCCGACCTGGCGGTGATCAGCACCGCCGGCGCCGCGCCCGAAGGCGGGCTGGCGGTGCCGCTGTTCCGCTGGCGCCGGGTGGTGCTGGTGCCGCGCACGCATGCGCTGGCCTCGCTCAAGCGTGCGCCCACGCTGGCCGAACTGGCCGCGCATCCGCTGATCAGCTACGAGTCCTCGACGCGCCCGGAATCCTCGCTGCGCCGCGCCTTCGCCGCCGGCGGGGTCGAGCCGCAGTTGGCGATGACCGCGCGCGACGCCGACCTGATCAAGACCTACGTGCGCGCCGGCCTGGGCGTGGGCGTGCTCGCCGAAATGGCGGTGACCGGCCGCGACGAAGACCTCAAGGCGCTGACCGCGCCCGATGCGCTGCCCGAATGCGTGACCTGGGCGGTGATCCCGCGCGCGCGCGTGCTGCGCGACTACGCGCTGGAACTGCTGCACGGCCTGGCCCCGCAGATCGACCGCCGCGATCTGCGGCGCGTGCTCGAGGGCAACCTCGAGGCGCAATGGCCGCGCGCGCCCAGTTGGGAAGAATTGATGCGTACGGCTGCGGTCTGAGCGCAGCGTTCGGGCTGGCTCGCGACACCGTCGCAGGCGCTGTGCATCGGCTTCGTTCGGACGAATGGAGCGAAAAGCAAATCCCCCTCAATCCGTCCGGCCAGCGGGCATAGCCCGCTGGCGTTCAGTCGCGCACGAACCTGCGGTTCGTAAACCGCGCGCCCTCACCCTTTTTCAAAGGGGGAGGCAGCGCGCATGCAAGCGTGGAATTGCGGTGTCCTTCCATCGAAGTTCCCCCTTTCCTTCCGTCGGAGTTCCCCCTTTGAAAAAGGGGGGTAGGGGGGATTTGCTTCTGCGCAAGCGCGCCTTAAGCCGCCTGCTCGGCCGCGCCTTCGTCGTCGAAGTGCAGCCCGCACTCGCGCTTGAGTCCGAAGAAGCGCGTGTCTTCCTCGCGCATGCCGTCCTCGAGTTTGCTGGTGGTGTGGACGTCGCCGATCGACACATAGCCGTCGTGCCACAGCGGGTGATAGGGCAGGTCGTGCGCCTGCAGGTACTGCCAGACGTCGCGGTCGTTCCAATCGGCCAGCGGATGCAGTTTCCAGCGGCCGTCGCGCAGGCTCAGGAAGTCGAGATTGGCGCGGGTACTGGACTGGCTGCGGCGCAGGCCGGCGATCCAGGTGCGCACGCCGAGTTCGTTCAAGGCGCGCTGCATCGGCTCGACCTTGCGCAGGCGGTTGTAGCGTTCGATCCCGTCCACGCCCTGTTCCCAGATCTTGCCCATGCGTGCTTCCATCCAGGCGATGCCGATCTGTGGCCGATAGACCTTGAGGTTCAGATCCAGGCGCGTGCTCATCTCGTCGATGAAGCGGTAGGTCTCCGGGAACAGATAGCCGGTGTCGATCAGGACCACCGGAATTTTCGGCGCCTGGCGCGTGACCATGTGCAGCGAGACCGCGGCCTGCGCGCCGAAGCTGGACGACAGCGCGTGTTCGCCGGCGGTGTTCTCCAAGGCCCAGGCCACACGATCCTGTGCGCTCATACCTTCCAGCCAGCGGTTGAGATCGGCCAGCGCGCGCGGCGATTCGGCGGCGGTGATGGGATCGGGCGGGCTCATGCGCGGACCTCGGTGGCGACGACGGCGATCGGAATGCTGGGACGGATGGCGTGGGGCGGGATGGCGACGGTTTCGCTGCGCAGCAGGTAGTCGCCGAAGCCTTCCTCGGCCTGGCGCTGCGCGGCGTAGTCGGCGAACAGCGGATTCAGCGCGGCCAGGATCTCGGGTTCGGCGATGTTTTCGCGGTACAGGGTGTTGAGGCGCTGGCCGCGGTGATCGGCGCCCAGCATCAGGTTGTAGCGGCCGGGCGCCTTGCCGACCAAGGCGATCTCGCCCAGGTAGGGGCGCGAGCAGCCGTTCGGGCAGCCGCTGATACGCAGGTGGATCGGGGCATCGCCGATGCCGTGGTTCTGAAGCAGGCCTTCGACCTTGCCGATCAGTTCCGGCAGATAGCGTTCGGCCTCGGCCATGGCCAGGCCGCAGGTCGGCAGGGCCACGCAGGCCAGGGCGTTGCGGCGCAGCGGGCTGGCGTCGCGGTAGCCGTCCAGGCCGTATTCCGCGATCAGCGCATCGACGCGCGCGCGCAGCGCCGGCGCGATGCCGGCCACGGTCAGGTTCTGGTTCGGGGTCATGCGGAATTCCGCGCCCGCGCCGTCTTGCTGCGCGCTCAGCAACTGCGCGAGCTCGCGCAGCCCGCTGAGGTGGCGCACCTGCGAACCGTCGGCGGACTCTCCATCGACGATGCGGCCGGCCGGGATGCGCAGGGTCAGATGCGCGCGCCCGTCCTCGCCCTCGACCCAACCGAAGCGGTCGCCGTTGTGGGCGAAGGCGAACGGCCGCGCCGGGGGGAGAGGGAACCCGGCGCGGCGTTCGACTTCGGCCTGGAACCAGTCCAGCCCATGGTCGTCGATGGTGTACTTCAGGCGCGCGCGCTTGCGCACGGCGCGGTTGCCGTGGTCGCGCTGGGCGGTGACCACCGCCTCGCCGACCGCGATCACCTGCTCGGGCGTGACGAAGCCGATCACGTTGCCCAGGCGCGGATAGGTCTCGGGATCGCCATGGGTCGCGCCCATGCCGCCGCCGACGCTGACGTTGTAGCCCAGCAGTTCGCCGGCCTCGTCGAGCACGGCGATGTAGCCCAGGTCCTGGGCGAACACGTCGACGTCGTTGTAGGGCGGCACCGCGAAGCCGATCTTGAACTTGCGCGGCAGGTAGACGTTGCCGTAGATCGGCTCTTCTTCGCCGCCGCTGCCGGCCACGCGTTCTTCGTCCAGCCAGATCTCGTAGTAGGCGCGGGTGTTGGGCAGCAGGTGCTCGGACAGCGCCGCGGCCTGGGCGTACACGGCCGCGTGCGTGTGCGAGCGCAGCGGGTTGGCGGCCACCGCGACGTTGCGGTTGACGTCGCCGCAGGCGGCCAGGGTGTCGATCAGCGTGGCGTTGATCGCCTGCATGGTCGGCTTGAGTTCGGTCTTGATCACGCCGTGGAACTGGAACGCCTGGCGGGTGGTGATGCGCAGGCCACGCTCGGCGTAGGTGGTGGCGATCGCATCCAGCTTCAGCCACTGCGCCGGGGTGACCACGCCGCCCGGGGTGCGGGTGCGGATCATGAAGCTGTAGGCCGGCTCCAGCTTGGCCAGGCGGCGCTCGTCGCGGATGTCGCGATCGTCCTGCTGGTAGCTGCCGTGGTACTTGATCAGGGTCTGATCGTCCTCGCGCAGGCTGCCGGTGACCGGGTCGGCCAGGCTCTCCAGCAGGCTGCCGCGCAGGCGCGCGCTGGAGCGCTTGATGTCTTCGACGGAATGCGCGCTCATCAGTACACGTCCCGCGCGTAGCGGCCCTGCTGCTGCAGGCCGTTGAGATACTCCTCGGCGTCTTCGGCGCTCTTGCCGCCGTGCTCGGCGATCGCCGCCAGCAGCGCGGCGTGCACGTCGCGCGCCATGTGGGTGGCGTCGCCGCAGACGTACAGATGGGCGCCGCCTTCCAGCCAGTCGTAGAGATCGCGACCGGCCTGGCGCAGGCGGTCCTGCACATAGATCTTGTGGGCTTGGTCGCGCGAGAACGCCAGGTCCAGGCGCTGCAGCTGGCCCGCCTTCAGCGCCGCCTGCCATTCGGTCTGGTAGAGGAAGTCGCTGCGGAAATGCGGATTGCCGAACAGCAGCCAGTTGCGGCCGCTGGCGCCGTCGGCGGCGCGCTCCTGGACGAAGCCGCGGAAGGGCGCGACGCCGGTGCCGGGGCCGATCATGATCACGTCGCGGGCGCCGTCGCGCGGCAGGCGGAAGCGCTCGTTGTGTTCGACGAACACCGGCAGGCGCGCGCCTTCCTCGCTGCGCGCGAGCAGGTGCGAGGCCGCGCCCCAGCGCGTGCCGCCGGCGCTGGCGTATTCGACATGGGCGACGGTCAGATGGACTTCGTCGCCGACCAGCTTCTGGCTGGACGCGATCGAGTACAGGCGCGGCGTGAGCGGGCGCAGCGCGGCCACCAGTTCCTCGCCCGACCAGGCGCCGTCGTAGCGCTGCAGCAGGTCGATCACCTGGGTGTCGGCGAGCAGGCGGGTGAACGCGGCCGCGTTGTCCGGCGCGAGCAGGCGATTGAGTTCGTCGCTGCGCGCATGCGCGGCGTGGCTGGCCACGAACGGGCGCGCCAGCTTGGTCAGCTCGCGCTTCTCGCCCAGCCACTGCCGCAACGGCAGGCGCTGGCCGCCGTGCTCGACGTCGCTGTCGCCGTCCAGTTCCAGGGTCTGCAGCACCGCCTCGACCAGGGCCGGCGGGTTGCGCGGCCAGAGGCCGAGCGCATCGCCGGGCGCGTAGCTCAGGCCCGAGCCTTCCAGCGACAGTTCGATATGGCGCACATCCTTGTCGCTGCCGCCCACGGTCAGGCGCTGGTTGACCAGCAGCTCGGCCGCGAACGGGGATTCGCGGGTGTAGGCCGGCGCGGCCGGCAGCGGACGCAGCGGGGTGACGGTGGCCAGCGGCGCGCTCGGCTTGAGCGCGTCCTTGGCCGCGCTCAGGGCCTGCTGCAGCCAAGGCGTGGATACCGTTTCGAAGTCCAGATCGGCGTCGCCGCGCGCGAGCAGGCGGGTCGCGCCGAGTTCGGCCAGGCGCTCGTCGAGCTTGGCTCCGATCGCGCAGAACTGCGGGTAGCTGGAGTCGCCCAGGCCGAGCACGGCGTAGTGCAGCTGCTTTAGCTCGGGCGCGCGCTTGCCGGCGATGAACTCGACCAGGCCGCGGGCGTCGTCGGGCGGGTCGCCGTCGCCTTGGGTGCTCACCACCAGGTAGAGGTGGCGTTCGTTCTTGAGCTCACGGGTGGGGTAGGCGTCGGCGCGCAGCAGGCGCACCGACAGGCCGGCCTGCTCGGCCTGGGCCGCGAGCTGCTCGGCCAGGCGCTTGGCGTTGCCGGTCTGGCTGCCGTAGACCACGGTCAGGCGTTCGCCGCTGCGCGCCTCGGGCGCCAGTGGGACCGGCGCCAGGGCGCCGCCGGCGGTGCGTGCGGCCAGTCCGGCGGCGTAGCCGGACAGCCACCACAGGCCGTCGCGGTCGAGGTCGTCGGTCAGACGCAGCAGCGCGGACAGCCGGTCCTCGGTCAGCGGAGTGGCAAGTAGCGCGGGCGCGGGCATGGCGGAGGGCGGGCTCGGGGCAGGGAACGGCGAGGTTCGGAGCCTGCAGGCTAGGCCCCGCGCGAGGCGCGCGGAAAGGATGCTGCGTTATGCGTTCATGCCCTGCGCTCATTTCCGGGCACGCCGGCCGGGGCGGCCTAATGGCGGCCCGTTCGCAGGTGCGTCGCCGCTGGCATGTCTCCCGATTCCCTTCTGTGGTCAGATAGTCCCGGTCGCGCCGGGCCCCGGCGCGGCGCCTACGCACGCCCCGCAGCCACGAGCCCGACCTTGGACCTGAGCCACCTAGACCGCCTCGAAGCCGAAAGCATTCATATCCTTCGGGAAGTAGCGGCCGAATTCCGTAACCCGGTGATGCTGTACTCGGTGGGCAAGGACAGCTCGGTGCTGCTGCACCTGCTGCTCAAGGCCTTCCATCCGGCGCGCCCGCCGATCCCGCTGCTGCACGTGGACACCGGCTGGAAGTTCCGCGAAATGATCGCCTTCCGCGACCGCCGCGCCGCCGAGACCGGCGTCGACCTGCGCGTGCACACCAACCCCGACGGCCTGGCGCGTGGGATCGGTCCGATCAGCCACGGCGCCAGCGTGCACACCGATGTGATGAAGACCCAGGGCCTGAAGCAGGCGCTGGATGCGGCGCGCCACGACGCCGCGATCGGCGGCGCGCGCCGCGACGAGGAGAAGTCGCGCGCCAAGGAGCGCATCTTCTCGTTCCGCAACGAACAGCACCGCTGGGACCCCAAGAACCAGCGTCCCGAGCTGTGGAATCTCTACAACACCCGCATCCGCAGCGGCGAGAGCGTGCGCGTGTTTCCGATCTCGAACTGGACCGAGCTCGACGTGTGGCTCTACATCTACCGCGAGAAGATCCCGGTGCCGTCGCTGTACTTCGCCGCCGAACGTCCGGTGGTGGAGCGCGACGGCGCCCTGATCCTGGTCGACGACGAGCGTCTGCCGCTGCGGCCGGGCGAAACCCCGCAGCTGCGCAAGGTGCGCTTCCGCACCCTGGGCTGCTATCCGCTGACCGGCGCGATCGAGTCCGAGGCCGAAACGCTGGAGCAGATCATCGCCGAGATGCTGGTGGCGACCACCTCCGAGCGTCAGGGCCGGGTGATCGACCACGACCCCTCCGCCTCGATGGAGAAGAAGAAGCAGGAGGGCTATTTCTGATGAAGCCGGGATTCGAGATTCGGGATTCGGGATTCGGGAAGGCTGGAGCAGGTTCGGATACGGGGACCGCTGTTGCGAATCCCCAATCCCGAATCCCCAACCCCGTCGGCGACAAAGTCGTCGAGTACCTGCGCCTGCACGAATCCAAGGGCCTGCTGCGCTTCATCACCTGCGGCAGCGTCGACGACGGCAAGAGCACCCTGATCGGGCGCCTGCTGCACGACACCCGCCTGCTGTTCGACGACCAGCTCGCCGCGCTCAACGCCGACAGCCGACGCCACGGCACCCAGAACGGCGAGATCGATTACGCCCTGCTGGTCGACGGCCTGGCCGCCGAGCGCGAGCAGGGCATCACCATCGATGTCGCCTACCGCTATTTCGGCACCGAGCGGCGCAAGTTCATCGTCGCCGACTGCCCGGGCCACGAGCAGTACACCCGCAACATGGCCACCGGCGCTTCCACCGCCGACCTGGCCGTGGTGCTGGTGGACGCGCGCAAGGGCCTGCTGACCCAGACCCGTCGCCACACCTACATCGCCGCGCTGCTTGGTATCCGTCACGTGCTGCTGGCGGTCAACAAAATGGACCTGGTCGGCTACGACCAGGCGGTGTTCGAGGCCATCGTCGCCGAGTACCGCGAACTCGCGGCGCAACGCGGCATCGCCCAGGTCACGGCGATTCCGCTGTCGGCGCTGCGTGGCGACAACCTGCTGCAGCGCTCGCAGGCCATGCCCTGGTACGACGGCGTCAGCGTGCTCGAGCATCTGGAAACCGTGGATGTCGCGCGCGACGAGGTCGAGGTCGGCTTCCGTCTGCCGGTGCAATGGGTGAATCGCCCGAATCAGAACTTCCGCGGCTTCGCCGGCACCGTGGCCGCGGGCGTGGTGCGGCCCGGCGACGAGATCGCGGCGCTGCCCTCGGGCCGGCGTTCCAGGGTTGCGCGCATCGTCACGGCCGGTGGCGATCTCGAGGTCGCCGGCGTCGGCCAGGCGGTCACGCTGACCTTGGACGACGAGCTCGACATCAGTCGCGGCGACGTGATCGCCTCCGCGGACGCGCCAGCCCAGGTCGCCGACCAGTTCGCCGCCCACCTGCTGTGGATGGGCGAGAGCCCGCTGCTGCCGGGCCGTCCGTACTGGCTCAAGATCGGCACGCGCACGGTCAGCGCCACCGTCACCGAGATCAAACACAAGATCGACGTGAACACCCAGGCCCAGCTCGCCGCCAAGCATCTGGAACTCAACGAGGTCGCCTACTGCAACCTCAACCTCGATCAGCCGGTCGCGTTCGAGGCCTACCGCGACAATCGCGCGCTCGGCGGTTTCATCCTGATCGACCGCGAGGACAACGCCACCGTCGCCGCCGGCACCCTCGATTTCGCCCTGCGCCGCGCCGGCAACATCCATTGGCAGCACGTCGATGTCGACAAGGCCGCGCGCGCGCGCAGCAAGGCGCAGACGCCGCGCTGCGTGTGGTTCACTGGCTTGTCGGGTTCGGGCAAATCGACCATCGCCAATCTGGTCGAGAAGCGCCTGCACGCACTCGGCCATCACACCTACATCCTCGACGGCGACAACGTGCGCCACGGCCTCAACAAGGACCTGGGCTTCACCGACGAGGACCGCGTCGAGAACATCCGCCGCGTCGCCGAAGTCGCGCGCCTGATGACCGACGCCGGCCTGATCGTGCTGGTCAGCTTCATCTCGCCGTTCCGCGCCGAACGCCGCATGGCGCGCGAATTGTTCGGGCCGGACGAGTTCGTCGAGGTCTACGTCGACACGCCGCTGGCGGTGGCGGAGGGGCGCGACGTGAAGGGGCTGTACGCCAAGGCCCGCGCGGGCAAGATCCCCAACTTCACCGGCATCGATTCGCCCTACGAGGCGCCGGAAGCGCCGGAGCTGGTGTTGAACACGGTGGAGCAGGTCGCCGAGGACCTGGCGCAGCGGGTGATCGATCGCTTGTTGGGCTGACGCGCAGTGCTTCCCGGCCATCGGCCTTCCACGCTTAAGCCCCTCTCCCGCCTGCGGGAGAGGGGTTGGGGTGAGGGCAGCCGCGCCACTCCCACTTGATCCCGCTGCCCTCATCCGCGCTGCGGACACCTACTCGGCGTTGCACTTTGGGCTGACGCGCAGCGCTTGCCGGCCATCGGCCTTTCCCGCTTAAGCCCCTCTCCCGCCTGCGGGAGAGGGGTTGGGGTGAGGGCCGCGCCACTCCCACTTGATCCTGTTGCCCTCATCCGCGCTGCGGACACCTACTCGGCGTTGCACTTTGGGCTGACGCGCAGCGCTTCCCGGCCATCGGCCTTCCACGCTTAAGCCCCTCTCCCGCCTGCGGGAGAGGGGTTGGGGTGAGGGCCGCCGCGTCACTCCCACTTGATCCCGCCGCCTCATCCGTCCCTTGGGCACCTACTCGGCGTTGCACTGCCTGCAGTCGCCGCAAGCGGGAGCAGGGGCATCGAGGATCTGGGTGCTCACCCCCAAACGCAAACGCCCCAGCCGAAGCCGGGGCGTCCTCTCGCACGACCGACGCCGGATCAGCGTTTCGCCGTCTTGCTGCGGATGATCTCGTAGAGGAACAACAGCACGATGGCGCAGATGATCGAGACGATAAAGCCGGTTATTGCGCCACCGAGTCCCAGCATCCCAGAGATGTAACTACCGACATATGCGCCGGCGATGCCCAGCAGGATGGTCAGGATCCACCCCATCGGATCGGCGCCCGGTTTGAAGAAACGAGCCAGCACACCGATGACCGCACCGATGATGATCGTATAAACGATACCGCCCATAGCGTTCCCCTCCTCAGGGTCGTGGTGACGCCCGGGAATCCTAGCAGTCGTGGCGGTGAGCGCCGTGTCGCGGCGCAGCAGGGGCGCTGCGGAGGGGCCGGACGATACTGCCTAGGGCCGGGAGCGGCGGCGGCCACGCCGCCAGGCACGCAAGACGCTGTCGGAATCCGGCCGGTCGCAGCGCGCGGCGCCAAGCATGACGATGGCGTCGTGCGCCGCGTCCGTGGTCCGTGTACGACGGGCCGGATCGTCGAGATCCGGCCCGTGACCTGCGCGATCAGCAGCAGCCGTGATCGCCGTGCTGCTCGCCGCCGGCGACCGCGGCCACGCCGCTGGTTTCGCCGCGCTGACTGGCGGCGTGATGTTCGGCCACCACGCGCGCGACACAGGCGGTTACGCGCTTGCCCATCGGGATGTGCAGGAACTCGTTCGGGCCGTGCGCATTGGAATGCGGGCCGAGCACGCCGGTGATCATGAACTGCGCGCCGGGGAACTTCTCGCCGAGCATGCCCATGAACGGAATCGTGCCGCCTTCGCCCATGTACATCGCCGGCTGGCCGAAGAAATCGCGGCTGGAGGCGTCGATCGCGCGGGTCAGCCAGGGCGACTGCGCCGGCGCGTTCCAACCGGTCGAAGCCTTCTCCAGTTCCATCGTCACCTGCGCGCCGTTGGGCGGGTCGCGTTCCAGCACTTCCTTCAGCAGCTCGCCCGCGCGCTTGCCGTCCAGGGTCGGCGGCAGGCGCAGGCTGAGCTTGACCGAGGTGTGCGGGCGCAGCACGTTGCCGGCCGACGACAGCGGCGGCATGCCGTCCACGCCGGTCACCGACAGCGCCGGGCGCCAGGTGCGGTTGAGCACCAGCTCCGACAGTTCGCTGGCCATCGGCTTCATGCCCGGCAGGAACGGGAACTTGTCGTAGACCGCGTTGCCCAGCACCTTGGCGGCCTGGCGCGCCTGCTCCAGGCGTTCCTCGGGCACGTCCACGTACAGGCCTTCGACCAGGATCTTGCCGCTGGTCTCGTCTTCCAGGCGCGACAGCAGTTGACGCAGCAGGCGGAAGCTCGAGGGCACGATGCCGGAGGCGTCGCCGGAGTGCACGCCTTCGCTGAGCACCTTGACCGTGAAGTTGCCGCCGGCCAGGCCGCGCAGCGAGGTCGTGCACCACAGCTGCTCGTAGTTGCCGCAGCCCGAATCCAGGCAGACCACCAGCGACGGCTTGCCGATGCGCTCGGCGAGGTGATCGACGTAGGCCGGCAGGTCGTAGCTGCCGGATTCCTCGCAGGCCTCGATCAGGATCACGCAGCGCGCGTGCGGCAGCTGCTGTTCCTGCAGGGCCATGATCGCGGCCAACGAGCCGAAGATCGCGTAGCCGTCGTCGGCGCCGCCGCGGCCGTACAGGCGGTCGCCCTTGATGACCGGGGTCCAGGGGCCGAGGTCGGCGTCCCAGCCGGTCATCTCCGGCTGCTTGTCGAGGTGGCCGTAGAGCAGCACGCAATCCTCGTCGCTGCCGCCGTGCGCGGCCGGGATGTCGATGAAGATCAGTGGGGTGCGGCCTTCCAGGCGCACCACCTCGACCTGCATGCCCGGGATGGTCTGGGCGCGCGCCCAGGACTCCATCAGCTTGACCGCGTCGTCCATGTAGCCGTGCTGGACCCAGTCCGCGTCGAACATCGGCGATTTGTTGGGAATACGAATGTATTCAACCAGTTGCGGGACGATTTCGTCGTCCCATTTTTCGCCGACGTAGCGGTCGACCTTGCTGGCGTCCATCGAAGGGCCTCGAGCTGGGGGTAAGACCCGCAAGTTTACGCCTCCCGGCCCTGTAGGACTTTTCCTACCCTGCGACGCGGCATCCGCTGGCTTTTTCCGCAATGCCGCGGCGATACGCTGACCCCATCGAGTCGCGGAGACCGAATCCCCCGGCGGACTCTCCCACCGCCCGGTATCGGAACGGAATCCACTCCATGGAGCTGAACAAGATGAACGTCCTCGCGCTCGCCCTCCGTGCGCTGCTGCTGTCGCTGCTGTTCGCCGGCAGCGCCCTGGCCGCCGAACAGGTCAATATCAACAGCGCCGACGTCGCCACCTTGGACCGCGTCCTGCTCAATGTCGGCGCCTCCAAGGCCGAGGCCATCGTCGCCTACCGCAAGGCCAACGGCGCCTTCCGCAGCCCCGAACAGCTGGCCCTGGTCAAGGGCATCGGCCTGAAGACCGTGGAAAAGAATCGCGACCGCATCGTCATCGGCGAGGCAGCACCGGCGCGCAAGCCCGCTGCGCCGGCCGTCGGCGGCGGCAGCGCACAGCGCGCGGCCAACCGCCGCTGAGGAACCGTCGGTCCCGCAGGGATGCGGTGGCTGACAACGCACGGGCAGGACGCCCGACGAATGCAGGGGGAGAGCCCTGGACAAGGATGTGAGCCGCCCGTCCACGGAAGGATCCGTGGGCGGCGGCGCTATTTGTGGCGCGCCGCCGCGGTGGCGCGCCGTGAGCGGCCCGGTCGCGGTGCCGGCTCACGCTCGAAATCGTCGACACCGTCTGCCGCGGCCCGCGCGCGGTCGCCGTGCTGGTTAGACTTTGCGCCATCCAGGCCGACCACAGCGATGGCGATGACAGACGAAACGGATACCGCCCAGGGCGGGCGTTGTTGGGCGATCCCGGCCAACGAATACCGGCGCGAGCGCTGGCGCAACCAACTCGGCTGGACCCGCGAAATCCTGCGCCTGGACGCGGCGGCGCGCCCGGCGGACGGCGAGGACTGGGATTGGCGGCTGTCGATCGCCGAAATCGAGCGCGACGCCGCGTTCTCGGCGTTTCCGGGCATCGACCGCGAACTGGTGCTGCTCAGCGGCAACGGCCTGCGCCTGCGCTTCGACGACGGCGAGCTGCACGAACTGCTGCCGCCGCACGACAAGCTGCGCTTCGCCGGCGAGCGCGTCGTGCACGGCGAACTGATCGACGGCACCACCCACGATTTCAACCTGATGTGGCGGCGCGAGCGCGTGCAGGCGCAGCTCTGGCATCGCCCGCTGGTCGGGCCGATGGTGATCTTCGCCGAGCCCGGCCAGACCTGGGCCGTGCACCTGATCGCGGGGCAAGCCCGCTTCGCCGACGACACCGGCCTGCCGCCGCTGGCGGCGGGCGATACCGCGGTGCTGGCGGCCGGCGCTGCGCGTTTGCGCGCGGTGCTGGAGGGCGGTGGCGAGGTGTTGCTGGTGAGGGTGGCGCGGGTTGTCGAGTGATGCGTTCGCTTGGTGCGCTGCCTGAGCTGTTCGTGATGAGCTAGTCGAGCCGTGAGTGGCGAAGCTGCGCGGTCTTAAGAGCAAATCCCCCTCAATCCCCCTTTTCCAAAGGGGGAGGAAACGCGGGGCGGCGTAATGAGACGAGCCATGCAACGACACGAGTGGCGCAACGTCACGAGCCGTTGGTGGTGAACTAGTCGAACCATGGCCGACGACCCGCGCGAACCGCGCGACCCCAGTAGCCAACAACCGACGCGCCACTCCACCGGGCTAGGCGCCTGAGCGACTCAGTACACGTCGCGCCTGTAACGCCCATCCAGCGCCATCGCTTCCAACGCCTCCAATCCCACGATCTCGCGCAGCACCGCGTCCACCGCCGGCGCCATGCCTTCCAGGCTGCCGCAGACGTAAACCGCCGCCCCGCCGTCCAGCCATTCGCGCGCGCGCGCGCTGTGCTCGCGCAGGCGCTGCTGCACGTACATGCGTTCGCTGCCGTCGCGCGAGAACGCCAGGTCGATGCGTTCGATGGCGCCATCGCGCAGCCAGGCTTCGAGCTCGTCGCGGTAGTGGTAGTCGTGCGCCGCGCTGCGTTCGCCGAACAGCAGCCAGTTGCGCGTATGCCCGGCGGCGACGCGGGCCTTCAGCAGCGCGCGCAGGCCGGCGATGCCGGTGCCGTTGCCGATCAGGATCAGCGGCCGCGCATCGGCCGGCGCGTGGAAGGAGGGATTGGCGCGGATGCGTAGGTCGATACGTTCGTCGATGCCTGCGTGGGCGGTCAGCCAGCCGCTGCCGCTGCCCAGGCGTCCGTCGGGCTGGCGCATCTGCCGCACCAGCAACTGCAGGCTGCTGTCGGCAGGCAGCGAGGCGATCGAATACTCGCGATGCGGCAAGGCCTGCAGCGCATCGGCGACGGCCTGCGGCGCCAGTGCCTGCATCGCGGTCGCGTCCGGCAAGCGCGAGCGCCGCAACAGCGCGGCCAGCGTGTCGGCTTCGCCGTCCGCGTCGACCGTGGCCGTGCCGTCCTGATTTGCGGCAGCCAGCCACGCGGCCACATCGGCCTCGCCGTTGCGCGGACCGATCTCGGCGATATCGCCGGCCTGCCATCGCAGATCGGCGGCGTGTTCCGGCGTGAGCGCGAGATGGAAAGCGGGCCCGCCGAGGCTGCCGGGATTGAGCTGCGTGCGTGCGCTTAGTCGCCACGGTCGGTAGGCGGGCGCGCTCCAGTCCGGCAGTTCGGTATGCCCCGCGAGCAGGCCCAGATGATGCTGCCAATGACGCAGCGCGCCGGGGTCGCCGTCGTCGACTTCGACCAAGTCGAACATCGGGTCGGCGCCGGCATGGCGCAGCCAATGGTCGAGGCGGTGGCCGAAGCTGCAGAACTGCTCGTACTGACGGTCGCCCAGCGCCAGCACGCCGTAGCGCAGGCCTGTCAGGGCGGCGGGGGTACCCAGCACGAGGCGTACGAAGCGTGCGGCGGTGTCCGGCGCGTCGCCTTCGCCGGTGGTGCTGACCACGAACAAGACCTGGCGGTAGCGCGCGAGCGCGGCCGCATCCAAGCCGCCCAGCATGCGGATATCGGCGCCGATGCCGCTGTCGGCCAGGGTCTGCCAACTGCGGCGCGCCAGGAATTCGGCATGGCCGGTCTGGCTGGCGAACGCGATCAACCACTCATGGGCGGCGTGCGCGGAGGCCTGCGGCAGCGCTTGCGCACGCGCGCGACGCGCGCGCACCCAGGCGACGCCACCGACGAAGGCGGCATACGCCGTCGCCAATCCCGCCGCCCACAGCAGACGCGTGCGCTCCGGCGCGAGCCAACGCACCGGCTCGGCCTGCCAGCGCAGCAGCAGATAAGCCAGCACGATCAGGGCCAGCAGCACCAGCGCATTGCCGACGGTGCTGGCGTCGATACGCCTTGTGGTGGACGAGGATTCGGAAACAGACATAGGCGATTCGTGCGCGCTCAAGCCGCGCGCTGGCGCGCGATGAAGGCCGGCGTCATCCGGGTCAGGAAACCGTCGCCGTCGTGCAGCACGAACATCGCCGCGAGCTGGCGACGGTTGGCGTAGGCCATGCCGGCCTGCGGGCCCAGCACCGCGAGCACGGTGGCCAGGCCGTCGGCCTGCATGCACTGCGGATGCAACACGCTGACCGAGGCCAGCGCATGCGTCACCGGCCGGCCGCTGCGCGGATCGACGGTGTGCGAGTAACGACGGCCATCGTGATCGAAGTAGCGCCGATAATCGCCCGAGGTCGCGATCGCGAAACCGTCCAGCGCCAACACCGCGGCACCCTCGTCGCCGGCGTCGTCGTCGGGGCGTTCGACCGCGATCCGCCAGGCGCTGCCGTCGGGCTTGCGGCCGCGGCCGTAGAGTTCGCCGCCGACCTCGACCAGAAACGCGTCGATGCCACGCTCGCCCAGCCACTGCGCCACGCGATCGACACCGTAGCCCTTGGCGATCGAAGAGAAATCCAGATAGCTGCCGCCGGCCTGGGTGGCGGTGCGCGCGTGCGGATCGAAGCCGACCCGTTGCCAGCCCACGCGCGCCTGCGCCTGGGCGATCTGCGCGTCCGACGGTGCCGACTCGCGCGCGCCGTCGGGGCCGAAGCCCCACAGATTGACCAGCGGCCCGATCGTGGGGTCGTAGGCGCCGCCGCTGTCGGCGGCGAGTTTCAGCGCCGCGTCCAGCACCGCGTGGAAACCGTCGGGCAGGGTCTGCACGGTGCCGGCCTCGGCGCGGTTGTAGCGGCTGAGGTCCGAGTCCGCTTCCCAGGTGCTCATCTGGGCCACGACTTCGTCCAGACAGGCCTGGATGCCGCGCTCCAGTTCCGGCAGCGCGGCGGCATCGGCGACCAGCTTCACCGACCATTGCGTGCCCATGCTGTGGCCCGCGAGCGCGTGCACGGCGCGCGCGGCCGGCGCGCTGCCGCCCCAGCTCGTGCCGCTCCAGCTCATGCGGATCTCAGGCGGTTGCACGTCGGCCGATTTACTGCGACAGCACTTCGAACACGGCGACGTAGCTCAGACGGCGCTGCTTGGCGTCCGGCAGCGTGGTCTTGGCGTCCTCGCTGGCGGTCTCCAGCCAGTACATGCCGGCCTGCGGCCAGTTCACTTCGAACTTGCCGTCGGCGCCGCTGGTCAGGTGGATCTCGTTCTGCTGATCGCGGTAGCGGGTCGCGCCCGGCACCACTTCGATCTTCAGGCCCGCGGCCGGCTTGCCGTCTACGAGCAGCTGGAAGGTGGCCTTCTCGCCGGCGAACAAGTCGTTGGGGTGGGTCACCGGCACCAGCTCGATGCCCTTGCCGCTGGCCTTGAACACGGTGGTGGTCGGCGAGCCGACGGTGGCGAAGGTCTCGACCCGGCCCAGGCTTTCCGAGGCGCTGATTTCGGTCGCGCCGGCCGGGATGCCGGCTTTGTAGTCCTCGGCCTTGCCGCGCCAGCGCTTGGCTTCGCCGCCGAGCTTGTAGCTGGCGAACATGCCCTCGTTGACCATCGCGATCTTGTAGGTGCCTTCCTGCGCCAGCTCGACGTCGAACACGCTGCGCAGCTTGCCGGTGGACGCGTTCTGCGCCTGCACCGCGCTGCCGTCCGGCGCGGTGATGCGCAGACGTTCCAGCGGCAGCGGCACGTGGTTGAAGTAGAACAGGTCGTTGGACACGGCCGCGTCGACCGTGAGCCAGGCGCCCTTGTCGGAGAACACGGTCTGCGACGGCTGCAGCCAGGCCTTGTGCGCCTGCGCCGAGGTGGCGAAACCGAGCGCGGCGATCGCGGCGGCGGCGATGAGTTTGATTTTCATGGTTGAAATCCGGGATTGGAGATTGGGGATTCGGGATTCGTAACAGCGATGGCGTGGAATGCGGGTCGAAACCGGGAGCGCGATTTAGCGCTTACACGAATCCCGAATCTCGAATCCCGAATCTCAAGGCTTGACCGCCAGACGCACCGCGCCCAACTCGGTCTTGCCCTGGGCCGACAGGGTCTGCGCGCCGCCCTTGGCCGGCCACTGGAACGGAATGCTCAGCAGTTCGCGGCCGCCGACTTCGCGGGCGGCTTCGACCACCAGGGTGTACTGGCCCGGCGCGAGACCGGCCAGCGGCTTGCTGCCGCCCTTGAAATTCAGGCTGTGCTGACCGACCGCGCGGGTCGCGCCGCTGACGCCGTCGACCGGCATCTTCAGGCTGCGGCCGCTGCGCCGCCACCACTGACGGATGTCCTTCAGCCACTTGGTGCCTTCGCCGTTCTTCATGTCCACGTCGTACCAGACCGCCAGATCGGCGGCGACGCTGTTGTCGGGACGTTCGATCCAGGCCGCGACGTAGGGACGGTGGTATTCGGCGACCTTCAGGCGCGGGATTTCGATGCTGAGGCCGAGGTCGGCGGCGAACGCCGACACCGGCATCGCCAGGGCGACGATCAGTGCGGTGCGGGGCAACAACTTCATCGCGGTCTCCAGGGGTTCAATGCATGAAAAGGACGATCAGCAGCGCCGGTATCGCCACGCCCGCGGCGACCAGCGGCCAGGTCTTGCCGCGCTGGCGCGCATGCAGCTGCAGCAGCCACAGGCCGGTGAGCGCGAACAGCAGGCAGGCGACCGCGAACAGATCGATGAACCAGCGCCAGACCGCGCCGGTGTTGCGGCCCTTGTGCAGGTCGTTGAGCCAGGCGATCCAGCCGCGGCGGGTGAGTTCGTATTCGATCGCGCCGCTTTCGCGGTCGATGCTGAGCCAGGCATCGCCGCCGGGACGCGGCAGCGAGATGTAGACCTCGCCGTCCGACCATTCCACGCTGCGGCCTTCGGTATTCACGCCCAGCTGGGCCTCGATCCAGTCGCGCGCGCCGGCCGGCAGCGGCGCATCGGCCGCGCGTTCGCCTTGCAGGCCGCGCAGGGCGCTGGCCGGCAGGGTGTCCTTTACCGTGACCACCTGCGGCTCGGCTTCGATCTGGGCGGCATGGTTGAGGGTGATGCCGGTGGCGGCGAAGATCAGCAGCGCGAACAGGCTCAGCGCCGCGCTGATCCAGTGCCAGCGGTGCAGGGTCTTGAGCCAGTACGCGCGCCGGTTCGGATCGCCGGCCTTGGCCGTGGAGTCGCGCGCGCGCGCGGCGGCGTCGTTGGCGCTCAAGGCTCGCTCCAGCGACGCAGCAGGTTGTGGTACACGCCGGTCAGCTGCACCAGCGCCGGATGCTCGGGCACGTCGGCGGTGAGGCGGCGGATCGAGACGTCGAGTTCGAACATCAGCCGGCGTTGCGCGTCCTCGCGCAGCAGGCTCTGGATCCAGAAGAACGAGGCCAGGCGCGCGCCGCGCGTGACCGGGGTGACCTTGTGCAGGCTGGTGCCGGGGTAGAGCACCAGATCGCCGGCCGCCAGCTTGATGCTGTGGCTGCCGTAGGTGTCCTCGATCACCAGCTCGCCGCCGTCGTATTCCTCCGGCGCGCTCAGGAACAGAGTCGCCGACAGATCGGTGCGCACGGTGTCCATGCCGCCGCGGCTGCGGTCGTAGCGGATGGCGTTGTCGACGTGGAAGCCGAAGGCCTGGCCGCCTTCGTAGCGGTTGAACAGCGGCGGGAACACCCGCTGCGGCAGGGCCGCGGAAAAGAAGGTCGGGTTCTTGGCCAGGGCGTCGAGGATGATCGCGCCCAGCTCGCGCGCGACCGGGTCGTTCTCCGGCAGCTGCGCGTTGTCCTTGGCCTTGGCCGACTGGTAGCCGGCGGTGATGCGGCCATCGGCCCAGCCGGCCTGCGCCAGCCGCTCGCGGCAGTGCGCGACCTGTTCGGGGCTGAGGACTTTGGGCACGTGCAGCAGCATGGTCTTCCTCAATGCGGCCGCCCGGGAGGTCCCGGGCGGCGCGCGCGGACTATGGAAGTCCGGATTAGAACGTGAAGTTGGCGCTCAATACCACCTGGCGCGCCTCGCCCGGCGTCGCCCAGCCGTTGTTGCGGATGCGGGTGTAGTACTCCTCGTCGGCCAGATTGCTGACGTTGAGCTGGAGGGCGGCGTTGCGGTTGATCTTGTAATTGACCATCGCACGGTGGGTCCAATAGCTGTCCGCGGTCACCAGCGGGCCGTTGAGGTTGGTCGCGCTGTGCTGGGTCAGCCAGATCTTGCCCTGGTAGGTCGCGCCGTAGCCGATCTGCCACTTCGGCGACAGGTCGTAGGTGGTCCACAGGCTGAAGGAGTGCTCCGGCACGTTCAACAGGCGATCGCCCTGGGTGTAGTCCAGGCCCAGGCCGGCCTGACGGTCGGACACGCCCTGCAGCACTTCGCTGTCCAGGTAGGCGTAGTTGGCGTAGACCGCCCAATGGTCGGTGAGCAGGCCGGACACGCCCAGCATCGCGCCGTCGACGCGCGCGCGGCCGTCGAGTTGCTGCGCGCCGGTCGGATTGTTCGGGTTGCCCGGGTCGGAGACCTTGTAGTTCTCGCGGTCGTTGCGGAACAGCGAACCGGTCAGCGCCAGACGACCCTCGAACAGATCCCACTTGGCGCCGATTTCGTAGTTGACCGCGGTTTCCGGATCGACTGTGCAGTTGGCGGTGCCGGTGGTGCTGGTCAGGGTGCAGGAACCGTTGACCGAGGCCTTGGACGGCGTCTTGGAGTTGCCGTAGGCGGCGTACACGCTGACGTTTTCGACCGGCTTGTAGACCAGGCCGGCGCGGTAGGAGAACAGGTCGTCGGTGTTCTTGGCCGGCACGCCGTAGCCGGTGACGGTGCCGATCGGCTGCGCCGGCAGCGGCGCGCCCACGGTGGTCGGCGCCAGCACCACGGTGGCGGTGTTGGTCTTGCCTTCGTTGTGCTCGTAGCGCGCGCCCAGGCTCAGCAGCCACTGCTCGCTGAACTTGATCGTGTCGAAGACGTAGACGGCCTGGTTGTCGAGTTCGCCTTCGGTGCGGCCGGTCAGGGTGCGGTTGATCGGGCCGCGGTAGACGTTGTCCGGATGGAAAATGTCCATCGTCGGCAGGCCGTTGATGTACGGGTTGGTGCCGTCGGCGTTGCGAAAATCGCTGGTGGTGTCGAGGTCGAAGCTCTCGTGCATCACCGAGAAGCCCGCGACCAGGGTGTGCTGCACCGAGCCGGTGTTGAACTCGGTGGTCAGGTCGGTCTGGGTGTAGAGGGTGGTGTTGCGGGTGTCGCGACCGAAACCGCGCGGGCCGCTGGGCAGGTAGCGGCCCGGGGCCACGCCGGCCGGGCAGGCGACGCCGAGCGGAGTCAGGCCGTTGGGCATGCACCAGGTGCCCTGCACCGCGTCCACCAGCGAGAACTGGTCGACCTGCTGCCAGCGCGTCAGGTTGCGCACCTTCATGGTGTCGCTGAAGCGGTGCTCCAGGATCGAGGTCAGCGAGTCGTACTCGATTTCCTGCTGGTCGATGTTCTTGTAGCCGTAGTAGGTCGACGGATCGACGCCGGGCAACGGGCCGCCGTTGAAGAACGGCACGCCGTACTCGGGGATGTTGTCGTCTTCCTGGTGGACGTAGTTCAAGGTCCAGGTGGTGTCGCTGCCCAGGCCGAAGCTCAGCGAGGGCGCGATGCCCCAACGCTCGTTGCGCTCGACGTCGCGGCCCGGGATGTCGTTCTGGTGCGCCATCACGTTGATGCGGAACGCGCTGCTTTCGCCCAGCAGGAAGTTGCTGTCGGCGGTGACGCGGGCGTAGTCGTCGGTGCCGGCGGCGATGCTGGCGCGGTTGAATTCGGTCGCGCCGGCGGACTTGCTGACCAGGTTGATGGTGCCGGCCACCGAGCCCGCACCCGAGTAGACCGAGTTGGCGCCGTTGATGACTTCCACCGATTCCAGGTTGAACGGATCGGTGCGGCTGTACAGACCGCTGTCGCGCACGCCGTCGACGGTGATGTCGTTGCTGGCGTCGAAGCCGCGCAGGTTGATCTTGTCGCCGAAGCCGCCGCCGCCTTCGCCGGCGCCGAAGGTGATGCCGGGCAGGGTCGCGAGGATGTCCTGCAGCGACAGCAGGTTCTGGCCGTCGATGGTGCTGCGGTCGATCACGGTGATCGTCTGCGGGGTGTCGCGCAGCGGCGCGGTGTACTTGCCCGAGCTGGCCTTGAGCACCTTCACGCCACGGACTTCGACGCCGTCCAGATCCTTGGCTTGGGGATCCGGCGCCGGCGCCGCGATGGCGGGAACGCTGAGGGCGAGGGCAAGTGCACCGGCGAGCGGCGACACGACGAACTTCGTGGTCGACATGGGGGGTCCAGGGCTGACGATGGGGGAGCGGGCCAATCAGGACCGCGTTAACCGGGAATATTAATGAGAGCGATTCGCATTTGCAACGAAAAGTGAATGCGGCGTTCGCAATTTGCGTGTGCGCTGGTCGGGAACGGCGCAGCGGGCGCGGCGGGACGACCGCAGGCGGGCCTTGGGGCCGTCGGGGATCGGTCGCTCGCGCGAGGCCGCGCGGGCGGCCGTTGGACAGGGGATTGGGACGATGCTCAGGGCGAGGAAAGCGCCCTACGCCGCCTCAGGCGCGGTCGTCGCGGGTCCAGACCCCGTCGTTCTCGACCTTGACCGGGAACTTGGTCACCGGGCTGTAGGCGGGCGCGCACAGCGGGCGGCCGTCGCGGATGTCGAACTTGGCCCCGTGCAGCACGCACTCGACCGTGGCTTCCTCGCCGTCGTAATTGCCGGCCGAGAGCTCGAAGTCCTCGTGCGAGCACTTGTCTTCCAGCGCGTAGTAATCGCCGTCGTAGTTGCAGACCAGGATAGGCGTGTCGCCGTCCCAGGCCACGGTGGATTCGCCCGGCAGCAACTGCGAGGTAGCGCAAACGAAGACCCAGTCGCCCATGGTTTCAAATCCGAGATTGGGGATTCGGGATTCGGGATTGGAAAGAGCGGCTCTTGCGAATCTCTAATCCCCAATCCCAAATCCCAGTTCTTAAAACAATTTTTCCAGAACTTCGAAACGCAGATCGTCGCGCTTGGGCAAGCCGAAGCGCGCGTCGCCGTAGGGGAACGGCTTGATGATGCCGGTGCGGCGGTAACCGCGGCGCACGTAGTACGCGATCAGTTCCTCGCGGGCGTCGATCACGGTCATGCGCATCGCCGGCAGCTTCCAGTCCTCGCGCGCGATGCGCTCGGCCTCGTTGAGTACGATCTTGCCGATGCCGCCACCCTGCAGGTTCGGGCGCACCGAGAACAGGCCGAAGTAGCCGGCGCCATCCTCGACCGCGACATGCGCGCAAGCCAGCAGCTCCGGCGCGTCGCCGTCGGCGCTGGCGCGCTCGGCGATCAGCAGCACGCTGTGCGCGCGGTCGATGCACTCGGAGATGTCGTCGGCGCCGGTGCGGCGGCCGCCGAGCAGGTCGGCCTCGGTGGTCCAGCCGACCCGGCTGCTGTCGCCGCGATAGGCGGACTCGACCAGCGCGATCAGGGCGTCAGTATCGGCATGAGTGGCGGGGCGGAAACTCAGGGGCGTGTCGTTCATGCGAGCAGCGTGCGTACCTTGGTCAAAGCGGCGACGAAGGCGTCGACCTCGTCGAACGTATTGTAGTAAGCCAGCGAGGCGCGGCAGGTCGCCGGCACCCCGAGATGATGCATCAGCGGGTGGGCGCAGTGATGGCCGGAACGGATCGCCACGCCTTCCAGGTCGAGCAGGGTGGCCAGGTCGTGCGCGTGCGCGCCCTCGACCAGGAAACTGATCACCGCCGCCTTCTCCGGCGCGCGGCCGAAAATGCGCAGGCCGGGCACCTCCGACAGCGCGCGGGTGGCGTAGTCGAGCAGGGCCCGCTCGCGCGCTTCGATGTGGTTCATGCCCAGCGCCGACAGGTAGTCCACCGCCGCGCCCAGGCCGACGAAGCCGGCGATGTTGGGGGTGCCGGCCTCGAACTTGTGCGGCGCATCGTTGAACACCGTGCCTTCGAAGCGCACTTCCTTGATCATCTCGCCGCCGCCGAGGAAGGGCGGCATCTGCGCCAGGTGCTCGCGGCGCGCCCACAGCGCGCCGGTGCCGGTGGGGCCGTTCATCTTGTGACCGGTGATCGCATAGAAATCGCAGCCGATCGCGGCGATGTCTAGCGCGCGGTGCGGCGCGGCCTGCGAGCCGTCGATCACGCTGACGATGCCGCGCTTGCGCGCCTCGCGGCAGATTTCGCGCACCGGATTGACCGTGCCCAGCACGTTGGAGACGTGGGTCAGGGCCAGCAGCTTCACTTCCGGAGTCAGCAGCGAATACAGCTGGGGCAGATCGAGCTGGCCCAGGTCGTCGATCTCGGCGACCTTGATGGTGGCGCCGGTGCGCTGGGCGACCAACTGCCAGGGCACGATGTTGGCGTGGTGCTCCATGCGCGTGAGCACGATCGCGTCGCCGGGCCGCAGCCGCGGCAGCGCCCAGGAATAGGCGACCAGGTTCAGCGCGAAGGTGGTGCCGCTACACAGCACCAGCTCGTCGGCGCGCACGTTGAGGAACTTGGCCAGCTTGGTGCGCGCGCCCTCGTAGGCCTCGGTGGCCTCGGTGCCCAGCGCGTGCACGGCGCGGCTGACGTTGGCGTTGTGGCGGCGGTAGAAGTCGTCGACCGCCGCGATCACCGCTTCCGGTTTCTGGCCGGTGTTGGCCGAGTCGAGGTAGATCAACGGCTTGCCGTGGACTTCGCGCGTGAGCAGCGGGAAGTCGGCGCGTACGGCGTTCCAGTCGATGGCGACGGCGGGGGCGTTCATGCGCCAGCGCTCTCGTCGAGGCAGTTCAAGGCCGCGTCCAGACGCGTTTCCAGGGCGGCGCGTAGCTCGGCGTCGTCGAACACGGACAGGGTTTCGCGACAGAACGCCGCCGTCAGCAGGGAGCGCGCCTGCTCGGCGGGCAGGCCGCGCGAGCGCAGATAGAACAGGGCGTTGGCGTCGAGCTGGCCGACGGTCGCGCCGTGCGCGGCCTGGACCTCGTCGGCATGGATCTCCAGCACCGGCTGGGTGTCGATCTCGGCGCCTTCGGACAGCAGCAGGTTCTTGTTCGACAGCATCGCGGCGGTGCCGTCGGCGCCTTCGCGGATCAGGATGCCGCCGTGGAAGGCGGCGCGCGAACGGCCGGCGGCCATGCCGCGCCAGACCAGGTCGCAGCGGCTGTCGCGGCCGACGTGGTCGATGCCCAGGCGGGTATCGAGGTGACGCTTGCCGGTCGCCAGCAGCACGCCGTTGGCATGCAGCTGCGCGGCTTCGCCGTGCAGGGCGACGTTGAGTTCGTGACGCGACAGCGCCGCGCCCAGTTCCAGATCGAGGCGGCGATAGACCGACTCGCGCGAGAGCACGGCGTCGGTGCGCGCGATCGACACGGCGCCAGTGGCTTCGTCCTGCACCCGCGCATGCGCGAGCGTCGCGCGCGGCGACAGATGCACGTGACTGAGGCTGTTGCCCAGGTGGCTATGCTCGCCGCCGCCGAGCTGATGCTCGATCACGCTCAGCGAAGCGCCTTCCTGCAGTTCGATCAAGTTGCGCAGATGCCAGGCCGCGTCGCCGCCTTGCGCCGGCGCGCCCACGAATACCAGTCGTACCGCGCCGCCTTGCGCGCCGCTAGCGACCTTGAGCACGGCGCCGTCTTCGGCCAGTGCGGCATTCACGCGGGCGAAGACTTCTTCCGGACGTTCGTAGCGGCGTTCAAGAAAGTTGGAGGCGCGCGCGTCCTCGTCCGCGAGCAATTGCGACAGCGGCTGCAGCGAGACCCCGGCGGCCAGACCGCTCAGGTCGGACAGCGCGGCGTCGTAGCGGCCGTTGTTGAACACCAGGCGCGGCGCCGGAATCGTCGCCAGCAGGGCGGCATCGAAGACGCCGGGCTGCGGTGCGGCGTAGCGGCGGCGCTCCAGGTTGCGCAGCGGGGTGTACTTCCAGGCTTCGCTGCGCGCATGCGGCAGGCCGGTCTGGAGCGCGGCTTCCATCGCCTGCACGCGGCGCAGGCCGTGGTACTGCTGGCGCGCCAGCAGCGGCGTCAGAGCGTCGGAGAAGGAGTCGAGCAGGGCGCTCATGTCAGGCCACCGCGGTCGGCGCGATGCGGTCCTTGAGCCAGGCGTAGCCGTGCGCCTCCAGCTCCAGCGCCAGCTCCGGCCCGCCGCTCTCGACGATGCGGCCGTCGGCGAGCACATGCACCACGTCAGGCTTGATGTAGTCCAACAGCCGCTGGTAGTGGGTGATCACCAGGAAGGCGCGGTCGGGCGCGCGCAGGGCGTTGACGCCCTCGGCCACGTTCTTGAGGGCGTCGATGTCCAGGCCGGAGTCGGTTTCGTCCAGGATCGCCAGCTTGGGCTCCAGCACCGCCATCTGGAAGATCTCGTTGCGCTTCTTCTCGCCGCCGCTGAAGCCTTCGTTGACGCCGCGGTTGAGCAGTTCGTCCTTCAGGTGCAGCACGGCCAGCTTCTGGCGCACCAGCTTGAGGAACTGGATCGAGTCCAGCTCGGTCTCGCCGCGGGCCTTGCGCTGGGCGTTGAGCGCGGCGCGCAGGAAATAGGTGTTGTTGACGCCGGCGATCTCGACCGGGTACTGGAACGCCAGGAACACGCCTGCGGCGGCGCGCTCTTCCGGCTCCAGCGCCAGCAGGTCGCGGCCCTGGAAGGTGACCGAGCCCTCGACCACCTCGTAGCCCTCGCGCCCGGCGATGACGTTGCCCAGGGTCGACTTGCCGGCGCCGTTGGGCCCCATGACCGCATGCACCTGGCCCGGCTGCAATTCCAGCGAGAGGCCCTTGAGGATGTCCTTGCCGGCGACGCGGACGTGGAGGTTTTCGATCTTCAGCATCTTTTCGTATCCAGTGGTTGAGCGGCGCCCCGATTGCCGAGAGGCCGCTTTTAGCCCCTCTTCCGCTTGCGGGAGAGGGGTTGGGGTGAGGGCCGCGGGGTCCGCTTGCCCTCATCCGCCCTTCGGGCACCTTCTCCCGCGGGCGGGAGAAGGGCAAAGCAACATCGTCAGCCGACCGAACCTTCCAGGCTCACTTCCAACAACTTCTTGGCCTCCACCGCGAACTCCATCGGCAGTTCCTTGAACACCGACTTGCAGAAGCCGTCGACGATCATCGAGACAGCGTCTTCCTCGCCGATGCCGCGGCTGCGGCAATAGAACAGCTGGTCGTCGCTGATCTTGGAGGTGGTGGCCTCGTGCTCGACGGTGGCGTTGGGGTGGCGCACCTCGATGTAGGGGAAGGTGTGTGCGCCGCATTTCTTGCCGATCAGCAGGCTGTCGCATTGGGTGTGGTTGCGCGCGCCTTCCGCGCTGCGCTCTACCTTGACCAGGCCGCGGTAGGTGTTCTGGCCGCGGCCGGCGCTGATGCCCTTGCTGACGATCTTGGACTTGGTGCGCTTGCCGACGTGGATCATCTTGGTGCCGGTGTCGGCCTGCTGGCGGTGGTGGGTCAGCGCGACTGAATAGAACTCGCCGCTGGAGTCGTCGCCCAGCAGCACGCAGGACGGGTACTTCCAGGTAATCGCCGAACCGGTCTCGACCTGGGTCCAGCTGATCTTGCTGCGCGCGCCGCGGCATTCGCCGCGCTTGGTGACGAAGTTGTAGATGCCGCCGACGCCGTTCTCGTCGCCCGGGTACCAGTTCTGCACCGTGGAATACTTGATCTCGGCATCTTCCAGCGCGACCAGCTCGACCACCGCCGCGTGCAGCTGGTTCTCGTCGCGCATCGGCGCGGTGCAGCCTTCCAGGTAGCTGACGTAGCTCTTGTCCTCGGCCACGATCAGGGTGCGCTCGAACTGGCCGGTGCCCATGGCGTTGATGCGGAAGTAGGTGCTCAGTTCCATCGGGCAGCGCACGCCCTTGGGGATGAACACGAAGCTGCCGTCGGAGAACACCGCCGAGTTGAGCGCGGCGAAATAGTTGTCGTGGGTGGGGACCACGCTGCCCAGGTACTTGCGGACTAGGTCCGGGTACTCGCGGATGGCCTCGGACATCGAGCAGAACACGATGCCCTTGTCGGCCAGTTCCTTGCGGTAGGTGGTGCCGACCGAAACCGAGTCGAACACCGCGTCCACCGCGACGCCGGCCAGCTTGGCGCGCTCGTGCAGCGGCACGCCGAGCTTGTCGTAGGTGTCGATCAGCTCCTGCGGCACCTCGTCCAGTGAGGCGTACTTGGCCTTGGGCGCGGAGTAGTAGCTCACGCCCTGGAAGTCGATCGGGGCGATGTTGAGCTTGGCCCAGTGCGGCATCGGCATGGTCAGCCAGTGCCGGTACGCGGCCAGGCGCCATTCGGTCATCCACTCCGGTTCGTCCTTCTTGGCCGAAAGCGCGCGGATGATGTCCTCGTTCAGGCCCGGCGGCAGGCTGTCGGATTCGATGTCGGTGACGAAACCAGCCTCGTAGCGGCGGCCCAGCTGCTCGTGGATCTCGCGGTTGGCGAGGTCCGCGGCGGGCGCGGCGGAGGTCTGTTCGATGATGTCGGTGGCCATGGGGGCTGCCTACTGTCTATGCGTTGGCCAGGCGCAAAGCGATGCGCCTGGTGTCGGGTTCGGGCGGGGGCACGGGCGGGGCCAGCATCTGCGCCAGGGTCACGCTGCGCAGGGCCTCGACCACGACGTCGTTGATGCGGCGCCAGTTGGCGCGCACGCCGCACTGCTGTTCGATGCCGCAATTGCCGGCGTGGACGCTGCACTCGGTCATGCCGAGCGGACCTTCCATGGCCTCGACGATCTCGATCAGGCCGATCTGTTCGGCCGGGCGGGCCAGGCGGTAGCCGCCGTTGGCGCCGCGGAAGCCTTCGACCAGACCGGCCTGGGCCAGCGGCTTGAGCAGCTTGCTCACCGTCGGCGTCTCCAGGCCGGCGCGCTCGGCCAGCTCGGAAGCGCTGAGCACGGCATCGGGCACGCCGTCCAATTGGGCGGCGAGCACGGTCAGAACGACCGTCGCGTAGTCGGTGAGCTTGGTGACGCGGAGCATCGGCGTGGGTGTCGGTTTAATCCGTACCGGAATTGTACGGTTTCCGGCCCGACGGGGCCAGCGCCCGCATTCAGGCGGTTCAGGGGCGGGGGCGCGCCCCTTGCCGGACGGGGCGTTGGGGCGCTCCGGGCGGGCAGACCGGTTTGGGCGGGTTGCAGCGGGGCGGGACGTGGCGGGGCGAGGGGCGATGGAGCGGCGCTGGGACGGAGATCCGTTCGCGCCAGGTAGGGCGGCAAGCGCGCGTCGAGGCGGCGCAGCCGGGGCTTGCGGCGGCCTTGGGGATATCGACCTGGTCGATGCGACGCGGCGTCCCGCGCGGGAGGCGACTCCACGGGGCCGCGCAATGCGGCTCGCGTCGCGTTCGCGCACGCGTCCGCGACCACGATGGCCGCGGACGCGCGTTTGCGGTCAAAATGCGCGGACGTCTCTTCTGGATTACCGCATGCCGCGCAAGATCGCCGCCCGTCGTTCCGCCATCCACGGCAACGGCGTATTCGCCGTCACCCCGATCGCCAAGGGCGAACGCGTAATCGAATACAAAGGCCGCCGCCGCACCCACGAGGAGGTCGACGCGGGCGATTCGGGCGACACCGACTCCGGCCACACCTTTCTGTTCACGCTCAACGACGAGTACGTGATCGACGCCAACTTCGAAGGCAACAGCGCGCGCTGGATCAACCACAGCTGCGCGCCCAACTGCGAAGCCGTGCTGGACGAGGACGAGGGCGACGACCGCCGCCAGGACCGGGTCTTCATCGAGGCCATCCGCGCGATCGCGCCGGGCGAGGAGCTGTCCTACAACTACGGCATCACCCTGGCCGAGAAGCACACCAAGCGCCTGAAGCAGATCTGGGAGTGCCGCTGCGGCTCGGACAACTGCACCGGCACGATGCTGCAGCCGAAGAAGGACAAGAAAGACAAGAAGAAAAAGAAGAAGGACAAGGACAAGAAGAAAAAGAAGGACAAGAAGAAGTCCAAGAAGGATTGAGTGGCGCCCGCGTCAGCCGGCCTTGCCTGCTTTGGGGTAGGAACGGCGTCCCTCAGGGATTTCCTTCGGTCATGAGCCGCGACCGCGCCTCCTGACCAGCGACGAAAGCGCGATGTCGCGCCGGCACCCATGCCTGTGACGCGTTCGCGGTGTCGTGATCGCGGCTCGCGCCGCTCCCACAGGAAGCGCGATCGCCTGGCGCCGCTCCCACAGGAAGCGCGTCCGCCTGGCGCCGCTCCCACAGGAAGCGCGTTCGCCTGGCGCCGCTTCTGTAGAAAGCAGGCCTCGTTCCTGCGCCGGACACGTCCGCGGCGCGGGGCCGGCCGGCTGGTACCAATGGCCGATGGCCGCCCGCGCCGCGCTCGCGGGACACTGCGGTCCCGCGCCGCAACGCCGCGATAACGCAGGGCGGCGACAATGGCCGCTTTCGCGTCCGCTGCCGGCGCGCCCCCATCCGCATTCCCAGGAGTCGTCATGAGTTCGATCCAAGGCCAGGTCGCCGTCGTCACCGGAGCCGCCAGCGGCATCGGCAAGGAAATCGCCCATGAGCTGGCCCGCGCCGGCGCCGCGATCGCGATCGCCGACCTCAACCAGGCCGGCGCCCAGGCCGTGGCCGACGAGATCGTCGCCGCCGGCGGCCGCGCGATCGGCGTGGCCATGGACGTCACCGACGAGGCCGCGGTCGACGCCGGCATCGCGCGCGTGGTCGCCGAACTGGGCGGCGTCGATATCCTGATTTCCAACGCCGGCATCCAGATCGTCAATCCGATCGAGAACTACGCCTTCGGCGACTGGAAGAAGATGCTGGCGATCCACCTGGACGGCGCCTTTCTGACCACCAAGGCGGTGCTGCCGCACATGTACCGGGGCGACAAGGGCGGCACCGTGATCTACATGGGCTCGGTGCATTCGCACGAGGCCTCGCCGCTGAAGTCGGCCTACGTCACCGCCAAGCACGGCCTGCTCGGGCTGGCGCGGGTGCTGGCCAAGGAAGGCGCCAAGCACGGCGTGCGCAGCCACGTGGTCTGCCCCGGCTTCGTGCGCACTCCGCTGGTCGACAAGCAGATCCCGGAGCAGGCCAAGGAGCTGGGCATCAGCGAGGACGAGGTGATCCGCAAGGTGATGCTGGGCAACACCGTCGACGGCGTGTTCACCACCGTCGAGGACGTGGCCAAGACCGTGCGCTTCCTGTCCGAGTTCCCGAGCGCGGCCCTGACCGGGCAGAGCATCGTGGTCAGCCACGGCTGGTACATGCAGTAAGGTCGCCCGATGGCGAGTCCCCCGGGCAAGCGTTCCTCTTCGGCGCCGCGCAAGACGGCGTCGCGCAAGCGCGCGGCAAAGCCGGCCGGGCTGCCGCCGCCACAACGCCGCCCCGAACGCACCGCTCTGGTGCTGCAGGGCGGCGGCGCCTTGGGCGCCTACCAGGCCGGGGTCTATCAGGGCCTGGACGAGGCCGGCATCGCGCCGGACTGGCTGGCCGGCATCTCGATCGGCGCGTTCAACACCGCGATCGTGGCCGGCAATCCGCCCGGGCGGCGGGTCCAGGCGCTGCGCGAGTTCTGGGACACGATCTCGCAGCCGACCCTGCTGCCGGCGACCACGCTGGGGCAGGAAGCGCGTTACGCCGGTCTCGGCGACGACCTGCGCGCCTGGCTGGACACCTGGGAAGCCTGGCGCGCGCTGGTCGAGGGCCAGCGCGGCTTCTACCGGCCGCGCGGCTGGGATCCGCTGGCGGCCTCGGGTCCGGCCACGGCCAGCTGGTACGACACCGCGCCGATGATCGCGACGCTGGAGCGCATGGTCGATTTCGACCGTCTCAACGACGGCGGCATCCGGGTGTCGGTGGGCGCGGTCAATGTGCGCACCGGCAACCTGGAGTACTTCGACAACACCCAGATGCGCCTGGACGCCCGGCACATCCTGGCCTCGGGCGCGCTGCCGCCGGCGTTTCCAGCGGTGGAGATCGACGGCGAGTACTACTGGGACGGCGGCCTGGTCTCGAACACGCCGCTGTCGCAAGTGCTGGCCAGCGAGCCGCGCCGCGACACCCTGGTGTTCCAGGTCGACCTGTGGAGCGCGCAGGGCGAGCTGCCGCAGACCCTGCTGGACGTGGCCGAGCGGCAGAAGGAGATCCAGTACTCCAGCCGTACCCGCCTGATCACCGACATCCAACGCGTGCAGCAGCATTACCGCCGGCTATTGCGCGAGCTGCTGGAGGAGATCCCCGAGGACGTGCGCCGCCGCAACCCTTGGGCGCTGTACGCGGCCGAACTGGCCTGCGACCGCCGCTACAGCGTGATCCATCTGATCTATCGCGAACGCGCGCGCATCGGCCACTTCAAGGACTATCAGTTCGGCCGGGTCGCGATGCGTGAACACTGGCTGTCTGGTCAAGCCGACATCGCGCGTGCGTTGGCGCATCCGGAATGGCTGGAACTGCCGACCGGCGAGGTCGCGTTCGTATCCCACGACGCCACCGCGCCTTGAAACAAGCGCCCGCGCTCGCGCGCACCGCGACGAGGCAGGATCCGTGCCAACGACGGATGCGCAAACCCTGCCGATGGTTGCCATGACTTTTGCCATGCGGTAACCCGGCGCACGCCGTCTAGGCTTCGCCACGCTCGGGCTGCGCAACCGCCAGGGCCAGCACCACACGCAACCTTTCGGCAGGCGTTCGCATCCCATCGATGCCCGACGCCCGCGCTGCGGTTTGCGGCGGCCAACCCCATCAGTATCGAGGCATCCGCCATGCGCGCACCCCTGACCCTGGCCATCCTCGCCGCGCTCGCCGGCGCCGCGCCACTGGCGCAGGCGGTCGAAATCGACGGCCGCCTCGATCCCGCCGAGTGGGAGGGCGCGCAGCGCATCACCGACTTCCGCCTGACCCAGCCCTTGTCGCGCGCGCCCGCGCCGCAGCCGACCGAGGCGCTGCTGCTGGCCACGCCCGAGGGCCTGGCGATCGGCTTCCGCAACACCCAGCCCAGCAGCATTCCGCGCCGGCGCCAGTTCGCCCAGCGCGACCAGGGCGGGCCGATGGACCGGGTCAACCTGTACGTCGATTTCGACGGCGACGGCCGCAACGGCTACAACTTCACCGTGCTGCTGTCCAACAGCATCATCGACACCACCCTCACCAACGAGAACCAGTTCAACGACGACTGGGACGGCGACTGGCGCCACGCCACCAGCGAGGACGAACAGGGCTGGTACGCCGAGATGCTGATCCCCTGGCATATCGCGCCGATGCGTGCGCCCAGCGACGGCAAGCGCACGATCGGTGTGTCGCTGGACCGCGTGATCGGCGCCACCGGCGAGCGCGCCTCGTGGCCGGCGGTGGGCTACACCGAAAGCCGCTTCCTGAGCGCGTTCGAGCGCGTCGAGGTGCCGGCCTACAGCCAGTCTCTGCTGGCGATCACGCCCTACGTGTCCGGCGTCTACGACGCGGTCGGCAAGGACAACGACTTCGACGGCGGTGTCGACCTGTTCTGGAAGCCCAACGGCCGCTTCCAGCTCAGCGCCACGCTCAATCCCGACTTCGGCCAGGTCGAGAGCGACGAGCTCACGGTCAACTTCAGCGCCACCGAGACCTTCTTCAGCGACAAGCGCCCGTTCTTCACCGAGAACCAGGGCTTCTTCGACGTGCCCTTCGGTTCGCTCAACAACAACAGCCGTCTGATCTACACCCGTCGCGTCGGCGGCCGCAACGACGACGGCGTCGGTTCCGGCGACGTCACCGCCGCGATCAAGGTCAACGGTAGCGCCGGCGGCTTCAACTACGGCGTGTTCGCGGCCAACGAGGCCGACGAGGTCGGACGCGACTTCTATGCGGTGCGCGCCACCCGCGACTTCGCCGAACAAGGCGTGGGCGCGATGGTCACGCGCGTGAACCGGCCGTTCCTGGACCGCGGAGCAACGGTGTACGAGTTCGACCACCGCTGGACCCCGAATTCGCAGTGGTCGATCCGCAGCACTCTGGTCGGCTCCAACGTCGATCAGGGCGGCGTCGGCGTGCGCGACAGCGGCGCCCAGTTGCGCATGGATTACGACATGGGCAATAGCTGGCGCCACCAGCTGTATATGGTGCACCTGGGGCGCGACCTGCAGCTCAACGACTTCGGCTATCTCGAGCGCAACAACTTCAACTACCTGCGCTACGACCTCGGCCGGCGCGTGACCGACCTGCCGGCCTCGTCGCCGTACGCCGGCCACGACTGGCACTACGCGGTCTCGCGCCGCTACAACGACCAAGGCGTGCACATCGCCGATGCCGGCGCGATCAACCGCCGCAGCGATCTGCGCGACGGCGGCAACCAGTTCGTCGAGATCGCGGCCTGGAGCGCCGGTCACGACGACCTGATCACGCGCGGCAACGGCGTGGTCGACGTGCCCTCCAAGCTGTACCTGTACTTCGAACGCTTCCGCCCGCGTCAGAACGACGGGCGCTGGGCCTTCTACGGAGAAGCCCAATACGCGGCCGAGGGCCTGGGCGGCATGGACGAGGGCAAGTCGCGGCTGTACTTCGAGCCGCGCTATCACGTCAACGACCGCCTGAGCTTCTTCAGCGGCATGGAGATCTCGCACAACCCGGATTGGTTGCTGTGGCGCGGCGGCAATCTGCTCGGCAGCTTCCGCTCCGACATGATTTCGCTGAACGCCGGTTCGGTGTGGCTGATCGACGACAAGCAGGAACTGCGCGTGCGCCTGGAGGCGATCGGCCTGGACGCGCACAGCCGCCAGGCCTATCGCGTCGCCGCCGACGGTCGCCCGCTCAAGGTCAACGAGTCGATTCCGAACTTCAACCTGCGCAATCTGGGCTTCCAGATCCGCTACCGCTACGAGCTGGCGCCGCTGTCGCACCTGTACATCGCCTACGTGCGCGGCGGCGATCTGTTCGAGGAAGGCCTGAATCTGCAGGGCAGCGCCGGCAGCGAGTTCGGCGACGCCTTCGACCTGCGCGACAGCGAGCAGTTGCTGATCAAGCTGTCGTACCGCTTCGAGATCTGAGGCCCCGTCCTCAGGGCGCGGGTGCGGCCGGCACCGGCTTCACCCGCAAAGCCCACAGCACGCCGGCGATCAACAGACCGATGCCCGCCAGGGTCAGCGGGCGCGGCATCGCGCCGCGCAGGATGAAGGCGTAGGCCAGCGCGAACAGGGTTTCGAATACGATCAGCTGCCCGGCCAGCGCGGTCGGCAGGCGTTGGCTGGCTTCGTTCCAGCACAAGGTGCCGACCCAGGACGCGAGCAAACCGATCGCGACCATCAGGCCGATGAAGAACGCCGGCCGCGGGCCGAACGGCATCGCGAAGTCGCTGCCGAGCGCCGCGCTGCCGCCCCACAGCGCGGCGTACCCCAGCAAGGCCAGGGGCAGGGTCGCCAGGCCCTGCGCGGTCGCCCAGGTGCGGGGGTTGCGGCCCGGATGCGCGCGCAGCCAGTCGGCGTTGCGCAGCGGGTACCAGGTCCAGCAGATCAGCGCGCCGATCGCGAGCAGGCCGCCGCTGAGATAGCGCGTGAGGTCGGCGTCCGTATCGCTGAGCAGTGCGTCGAGTTCGACCTGGTTGACGCAGGCGATGCCGGCGCCGATCAGCAGCAGCGACGGTGCCAGCCGCGCCCACGGCAGGCGGCCGTCGCGTTGCGCGTTGCGGCGATTGGCGGCGATCGCGATCACCACCGGCAAGGTGCCGATGATCATGGTCGGCAAGGGGCCGCCCGCGCGCTGGATCGCGCTGGCCAGGCACAGGTAGTAGAGCAGGTTGCCGACCGCGCACAGCTTGAGCGCCTCGATCCAGTCGGAGCGGCCGAGCTGGCGCAGCGCTGCGCGGTCGAACCAGGCCAGGGGCAGGGCGATCAGGCCGAAGGCCAGATAGCGGCCGACCGACTGCAGGGCGGCCGGGTACTCCGGCAGCAGCAGCGGGCCGACGAAGACCAGGCCCCAGATCAGGCCGGCCAACAGCGCGTAGAGGGTTCCGATCAGCATGGCCGCAGCATGGCGCGCGCGGGCCGGCGATTCTTGTACGAGATTGCGCCCGCGCTCAGCCGCGCAGTTGCCTGCGATAGCGCGCCGGGGTGATGCCGTAGCGGCGCACGAAGGCGCGGGTCAGGTGGGCCTGGTCGGCCAGGCCGGTCTCGGCGGCGACCTGGGCCGGCGCGATGTTCTCGGCCAGCCGGCGCTTGGCCTGGTGCAGGCGCAGCGCCATCAGCATCTGCTGCGGGGTGACGTGGTAGTGGTCGCGGAAGCGGCGCAGGAAGTGGAAGGGGCTGAGGCCGGCGACGGCGGCCAGTTGTTCCAGGCTCAGGCGTTCAGCCAGATGGCAGCGCAGGTAGTCCAGCACCGGCGCGAAACGCGGCGCGGCCTCGGCGCGCTCGCGCTGCGGCACCCGCGCGTGCGCGCGGAACTCGTCCAGCAGGGCCGCCAGCTGGCTGTCGAAGGCCAGCGGCTCGCGCGCCTGCCACAGCGCGTCCAGGCGCGCGCCGATGCGGCGCGCGCGGGCGGGGTCGTGGCGCACCGCCTCGTCGAACCACCAGCCGCTCTCGCCGGTGACCTCCGCGGCCAGGTCGGGGTCGATGTAGGCCATGCGGTAGCGCCAGCCGCCTTCGGTTTCGGCGCGGCCGGTGTGCAGCACGTCGGGGTTCATCAGCACCAGCGAATCCGGCGGCGCCAGGTGATCGCTGCCGCGGTAGCGGAAACGCTCCACGCCCGACTCGATCGCGCCCAGGCCGTAGGCTTCGTGGGTATGCGGCTCGAAGGCGTGGCGGACGATGTGGGCGCGGTAGAGCTCGATGCCGCGGCGATGCGCGGGCTGCCGGAATTCGGCGGCATCGTGGGCGTGGACGAATTGCTCGGGTACGCCTTGCATGGGGCGAGTATCGCATGCGCCGTCGCGGCGGCGCCGCGCAGCTAGGCGCGCGCGCTGCGGAACGCGTCCACCCCGGCCCAGGCCTGCGGCGTCATGATCTCGAACAGGCCGGCGCGCGCGTTGCGACGGCCGAGCACGGTCAGCGCATGGTCGCGGCTGAGCAGGCAGCTGGCATCGGCGGCGTGGGCCAGTTCGAGGAATTTCTGATCGTCGGGGTCGGCGCAGCGCGGCAGCGCGCGCTCGGGCGGCGGGCGTCGCTCGCTGTCGGCCAGAACGCGCACCACGGCGTCGTAGGCGCGCAAGGCCTGCGCCTGCGTCTGCGCATCCAGGCCGAGCTGGGGATAGGCGAGCACGCGCTGCCATTCGTCGCGGCAGTCGGCGTCGCTGACCGCTTCGACGCGGCCGCTGGCGAGCGCGTCGGCGAGCGCGGCCGCGTGCGGGTCGCGAAACACGAACAGATCGAGGCAGACGTTGGTGTCCAACACCAGCCGCGGTCGCGGCGTCGTCATCGCGTGCGCCACCGCTTACAGATCGTCTTCGCCCGGGAACGAGACCGACAGTTCCGAGATCACGATCCACTGGCCCTGCTCGGGGTACTTGGGATCGTCGCTGGAATACGTGCCTTCGCCGACCGGCGTCTTGCCCTGCGGCACGCCCTGATCGCCGTTGTCGCGCAAGCCCAGGCTGGCGCTGCGCCCGACCTGTTCGTCCTTGCGCGCATCGAGCTTGCCGCCGTGGTAATCGACGATGGTGCCGCCGTAGTCCCACTCCAGCCCGTAGAACGAAATCGGTTTGCCGTTGAGGGCGACCATCTCGGGCAGCGGCATGCCCACGCGCAGGCCGTTGTCCAGCGTCCACTTCGATTGCGGACCGAACACGCGCACCAGCGACAGGCCCTGCAGGCTCTGCTCGTTCTGGAAGTACAGATAGGCGCGACGGGTCGGATCGTCGGGGAACAGGATCACGCCGGAGAATTCCTCGCCCTCGGCGCCGGGCACCTTGCCCAGGCGCACATTGGCGGCGCCATAGCGCTTGCGCAGTTCGTCAGGGCCGGTGTCGGGCGCGAAATCGCCGGGCAGCACGAAGTCGGCGGCGGTGGCGCTGTCGGCCGCTGCGCTCGCGGCTTGTCCGCTCGCGGGCGCGGCCGCGGCCGGCGCGGGCTTCGCGTCGGCCTGCGCCGCGGGCGCGTTCGCGGTCGGCGCGGCACGCTCGCAAGCGCTCAGCGCCACCAGCAGCAAGGACGGGACCAGCAAGGTGCGCAGCTTCATGGCTTCACTTCCCTCAGATCGGCGCTGCCGATGCGCCAGGCGCGTTGCTCCGGGCCCGCGCCGTCGACCACGGCGCGGCGCAGTACATAGGCGCCGACATACTTGCGCTGGCTGCCGTCGCGCTGGCTCGCGGTCAGCGCCACCGGCACTTCCAGATACCGCGAGCCGGCGGCGGCATCGACACGGCCCGGCGGCAGGATCTCGACCGATACGCCGGTGGTGTCGGCGAAACCGTCGGCGAACTGCTGCGGCGACTGGCCGCTGGCGCGGCCGCCATCGGACCACAGCGCATGGGCGCGGGCGTAACTGCGTGCGTTGATCGCGGCGTAGTAGTCGCGCACCACGGCGACCGCGTCCTGCGGTGTGGGTTCGCCGGGCACGGCGGTGCCGTCCTCGACCAGCGGCGTGCCGTCGTCGGCGATCGGCAGGCTGCCGTCTTCGGGCGTGGCCGGCAGGATCGGGTTGCCGTTCTCGTCCAGCACCGGCTCCTCGACGATGGCGGCGCTGGGCGGGCCGACCTGGCCCGGTCCCGGCTGCGAGGGCATGCCGGTGACGCCGCCGCTGGCGCCCTGCGGCGCCGGCAACAGCTCGCCGGCCTCGCCGTTGGCGGTGCCGGCCTGGGGATCGTCGTGCTTGCCGCAGGCGCCTAGCGCGAATACGAGCAGGCAGGCGGCGAGCAGGCGGTGGTGGCGGGATGCGCGCATGTCAGCGATCGAGGTGGACGACGACGCGGCCGTGTTCGATCTGGGTGCTGCCGATGCGGCGCGAACCCAGCTTGTCGAGCAGGCTGTTGTCGAAGCGGTAGACGGGTTCCTGGCGCGCGTAGTCGCCGAGCCAGGCGTTGAGCAGTTCGCGCGAGGCGCCGGTCATCACGCCGCCCAGCTGCGGCACGTCGACGTAGTCGATGCGCGGGTCGCGCAGGTGCAGGCCCTGGGTGGCGGCGTCGTAGCGCAGGGCGCTGGTCAGGGTGAAACGCCCGGACGGGCGCTGCGAGGAACCGCTGCCGAGCGCGGCCAGGCCGATGTCGAAGTCCAGGCGCAGGCGGTCGCCGTCGTCGGGAATCGACAGGCGCGGGTTCATCAGGGTCACCGCCACCAGGCCGCCCAGCTTCTCGTAGCGCTTGGGGAAATTGCGGTTCAGGGACTGCTGCAGTTGCGGCGCGGTGAACGCGACCTCGTTGCCGAGGTAGGCGCTGACCGCATTGAGCGTGGAGCAGGCCGCCAGCGTCAGCAGCGCGGCGGCCAGCAGCAGGGAGCGCACTAGAGTGGGGCGGAGGCGGGCTCGGGCGGACATCGGCAAGTTCCGTGGGCGATGCGCGCACGATACCCGGACCGCATGAACGGCGACACAGGGGGATGGCGTGGCCCATCCCCACCCCCGGGTAGGAGCGACGCAAGCCGGCGCCGCTTGCTTTGGCGACGCAGGCGCTCGGTCGCGGCTTGCGCCCGCTCCTACCGCAGGGTTCTTGGGGCTCAGCCCTCGCGCGCGTCCTGCAGTTGCGCTTCCAGGCGCGCCTTGAGGGCGTCGTCGATCTTGAGCTGGCGCGCCAGCTCGTCCAGGTAGGCGCGTTCCATGAAGCTCTGCTCGTCGGCCGCGAGCAGGCTGGCCAGATACATTTCCGAGGCCATCTCCGGGGAGGTGGCGGCACGCGCCACTTCGGCCGGATCCAGCGGCTTTTCGAGCTCGGCGTGCAGCCACTGACGCAGGTTCGGGTCGTTGTCGATGCGGGTGAACTCGCCTTCGATCACTTCGCGTTCGCGCGCGTCGATATGGCCGTCGGCCTTGGCCGCGGCGACCAGGGCCTGGAGGATGGCCTGGCTGTGCAGCTCGGCCTGCGGCGGCGGCAGACGGTCCACGGTCTGCGGTTCGGCGGTGCTGCCGTCCTGTTGCTTGCGGTACTCGCCGTAGGCCTTGTAGGCCAGCACGCCGACCGCGGCCACGCCGCCGTACAGGGCCAGCTTGCCGCCCATCTTGCGCATCTTCTTGTTGCCCAGCAGCAGGCCGAGCGCGCCGCCGGCGAGCGCGCCCTTGCCGAAATCCGCATTCAATAGGCCGCGCTTTTCTTCCTTGCCCTCGTAACGCGCCGGCGCTTTGCCGCCGCCCAGCAGACTCTCGAGCCCACCGCCGCCAAGGCTGCTCTGGGCGGTCTTCAGCAGCTGGTCGAGCAAGCCCTGGGTTTTCATGCGCGCAACTCCGTCGTTAAGGTCGTGAATTCACGACCTGAGGGCGCAGGGTGCGGGCTTCAAGCGCGCCGGCGGCGGCCGGCGCGGCGCGGTTCACCTCAGCCGCGTTGCTGCACCGCCAGGCGCAGGCCCAGGGCGATGAACACGCTGCCGGTCACGCGCTGCTTCCAGCGCCCGGCGCGGGTGGAGAAGCGCCGGCCGAAGCGGCCGACCGCGAAGCTCAGCATCAGGCTGTGGCTGAAGCCGATCAGCGACAACAACGCGCCCAGCACCAGGAACTGTAGCCAGACGTAGCCGCGCTCGGGGTGCACGAACTGCGGCAGGAAGGCCAGGAAGAACAGCGCGACCTTGGGGTTGAGCACGCCGGTGATCACCGAGCGCAGGTAGATGTTGGGCTCGGCCACCGCCGGCGCATCGCTGTCGGCCGCGGGCGCGGTCTCCGCCGGCGCGCGCCAGGCCTTGATGCCCAGCCAGATCAGATAAGCGGCGCCGGCATACTTGAGCACCTCGAAGGCCATCGCCGAGGTCGCCAGCAGCGCCGACAGGCCCAGGCTCGCGGCCAGGGCGTGGATCAGGGTGGCGGTCTCCAGCCCGAACGCGGCGCGCACGCCGCGCGCGGTGCCGCCGGTCGCCGCCTGGGTCAGGATCCAGGCCGTGCCCGGGCCCGGAATCAGCACCAGCACGGCGGCGGCGACCAGGTAAGCGGCGAGGGTGGCGGTGTCGAACATGGCGGCGGCGTTGCGGGGCGGAATCGCAGTCTGCGCTGTGCGTGGGCGCGCGCCAAGTGCGCGCGGCGGCTTGACGCAGGACTCAGCGTTGCGCACGCCGTACGTCTGTGGGGTAGGAGCGGCGTAAGCCGCGACCATGCGAGCCAGCGCAGGTTCGGTAGCCGGCGTAGGTTCGCGGTCGCGGCTTACGCCGCTCCTACCCCAAAGCGGGTGCGGCTAGCCGGTGGCGGCGGTGGGTTCGGCCGCGCGCTGCTTCTCGATCGCCGCGACGAAGGCGTCGGGCCCCGGCCATTGGCCGATGCGCCCCAGTTTCCTGGCGCCGCGGAACACCAGGAAGGCGGGGACGCCATGCAGGCCGAAGCGCGTGCCCATCTGCGGGTCTTCGTAGACGTTGTCGTGCAGCCACTCGATATCCGGCCAACGGAAACGCTCGGGCGCCAGCAGGATCTGGCCCTTGGCGATATCGCAGTTCGGGCAGTCCTTGCCCCACAGGAACAGGATGCGCAGGCGTTCGTCCTCGGCCAGCGCTTCGTCCAACCGCGCCTCGCGCACCAACCGCATCGGGAAGGTCCAGAAGAAGCGCGGGATGGTGGTGTCGCTCACGGGCTCATCCTACTCCCGGAATCCGACCCGCGCGCCCCGCCTAGGGCACCGCCAGTTCGATGCCCTGGGCGCGGAAGTCGGCCAGGGTGGCGTCGTAGATGTCCGACAGCAGGGCGTGCTGGCCGTTCTCGATGTCGGCGATCCACAGCTGCGCTTCCAGCACGATGCCCTTGTCGGTGACGGTGCTGACGTAGACCCCGGGTTCGGGCGTGCGCAGCACGCGCGGCTGGGCGGCGACCGCGCGCAGGAAAATGGTGCGCGCGGCCACGGTGTCGGTATCGCCCTTGACCAGCAGGGTCGAGGTCAGACGCACGTTGCGGTCCGACCACGACTGATTGAGGATGGTGTTGCCGGTCAGGGTGTCGTTGGGAACGATCGCTTCCAGGCCTTCGCGGGTGCGGATCACGGTGTAGCGCACGGTCATGCGCGTGACCTTGCCGGTCACGCCGCCCACGGACACGTTGTCGCCTACCCGCACCGACTGCTCGAACAGGACGATCAAGCCGCTGACGTAGCTGGCCGCCAGCTTCTGCAGGCCCAGGCCCAGGCCGATGCCGAGGGCGCCGCCGAACGCGGCCAGCGCGGCCAGATTGATGCCGCTGACGCTGAAGATCAGCATCAGCGCGACCAGCCACACCAGCACGCCGGCGATGCGCGACAGCGCCAGGATGTGGTTGGGCGCCAGGTGCGGGCTGCGCTGGATGGCCTTGTCCAGGGTCCGCGTGGCCCAGTACGAAACGATCACGATGATCACGCCGACCACCAGGCCGCTGACCACGTCCTCGGTGCTCAGCGTGATGTTGCCCAGCGTGAGCTTGGAGGCGAACAGCTTGGCGACCAGCGGGTAGCGCGCACCGAACACCGCCAGCATGGTCATGGCCCAGGCCAGCACCGTGGCCACCCGCATCAGGACCTTGAGCAAGGGCGTCGGCCGGAACAGCAACTCGACCAGGGCGCCGGGGATGCGCACCAGCACGAATACGCCCAGGGCCAGGAACACCAGCGAGATCGCGGCGCGGCCGAATTCGTTGACGATGCCCAGCGGCCCGGGGATGGCCAGCAGCAGCAGCGCCAGCGTGGGCGTGAACAGATAGTCCAGCAGGATGCGCAGGCGCGGCCGGTCGCTCAGGCGCGGGCGCAGGCGCTGTTTCAGGTAGTGGGACAGCAGCAGCGCCGCGATCACCAGCGCCAGCGCGATCACCGCCTCGACCGGGTGCGCGGTCACGGACAAAGCCGTGTCCAAGGTCTTTTCGAGCTCTGGATCGACCGCCGCGGCGGGGGTGTCGGGCTTCATGCGCAGGCTCGGCTGGGGGAGGGGGCCGCGCGCGAGGCAGCGCGCGGCCTGCGGCGATTGTGAACATCGCCAGCGTCCCGCGCCAGCGCGCGGGAACGCCAGGGGGAACGCGCGCTCAGTCCTCCTCGGCCCGCGGTTTGAAGGCCTCGACCAGCTTTTGCTGCACGTTCGCCGGTACCGGCTCGTAGTGGCTGAAATCCAGCGAGTAGCGCCCGCGCCCGGCGGTCACCGATTTCAGCTCGGCCGCGTAGCCTTCCAGTTCCGACAGCGGCACCTGCGCCTTGACGATGATCTCCTGGCCGCGCGCGGCATCCGTGCCGTTGATGCGCGCGCGCTTGCTGGCCAGGCCGCCGCTGATGTCGCCCATGTGCTGCTCGGGTGCGTTGACCTCCAGGTCGACGATGGGCTCCAGCACTTGCGGGCGGGCCTTGCCGATGGCGTCGAGGAAGGCCTTCTTGCCGGCGGCCACGAACGCGACCTCCTTGCTGTCGACCGGATGGTGCTTGCCGTCGTAGACGATCACGCGCACGTCCTGCATCGGATAGCCGGCCAGCGCGCCCTGGTGCAGTACCTGGCGCACGCCTTTCTCCACCGCCGGCAGGAACTGGCCGGGGATGGTGCCGCCCTTGACCTCGTCGACGAACTCGAAGCCGCCGCCGCGCGGCAGCGGTTCGACGCGCAGGAAGACTTCGCCGAACTGGCCGGCGCCGCCGGTCTGTTTCTTGTGGCGGTGATGGCCCTCGGCCTTGCCGCTCACGGTTTCGCGGTAGGCGATGCGCGGCGGGCGCGACTTCACTTCCACGCCGTACTTGTCCTTCAGGCGGTCGATGTTGATGCGCAGGTGCAGGTCGGACAGGCCGCGGATCACGGTTTCGTTGGTCTCGGTCTCGTGCTCGACGTGGAAGCAGGGGTCCTCTTCCGACAGCTTGTGCAGCGAGGTCGCCAGCTTCTGCTCCTGGCCCTTGCTGGCCGCTTCCACCGCCAGGCCGAACATGGGCTTGGGGAAGTTCAGCGGGGCCAGATGGATATGATCCTCGTCGTGGCTGTCGTGCAGCACCGCGTCGAAGTGCAGTTCCTCGACCTTGGCCACCGCGGCGATGTCGCCGGGGATGGCCTGCTCGATCTCGACGTGGTCCTTGCCCTTGAGCTTGAACAGATGCCCGACCTTGAACGGCTTCTTGCCGTCGTCGACGAACAGCTGGGTGTCGCGCTTGAGCGTGCCCTGATAGACGCGGAACACGCCGAGCTTGCCGACGAAGGGGTCGTTGACGATCTTGAACACGTCGGCGATCACGTGCGCCTTGGGATCGGGCGCGGCCACGATCGGCTGTGCGTCCTCGCCCACGCCCTTCACGAACGGCGGCGGATTGGCCTCGGCCGGATTCGGGAACAGCGCCTCGGCCGCGTCCAGCAGTTCCTTGACCCCGACCCCGCTGCGCGCCGAACAGAACAGCACCGGCACCAGATGGCCTTCGCGCAGGCATTGCTCGAAGGCGTCGTGCAGCTCCGCGCTGCTCAGGCCGCTTTCGCCCAGGTCCAGGTAATGCTCCATCACCGTTTCGTTGATCTCCACCACCTGGTCGATGATCTTCTGGTGCCAGTCGCCGACGGTGCCCAGGTCGCTGCCCTCGGCGCTGCCGGCCGCGGAGGCGGCGTAGCAGTCGAGCACGCGCTGGCCGCGGTCGGCGGACAGGTTCAGGGGCAGGCATTCGGGGCCGAAGCTCTCGCGCAGGTCCTCGAGCACGCGCGCCGCATCGGCGCCTTCGTGGTCGATCTTGTTGACCACCAGCACCCGGCAGAGGTTGCGCGCCTTGGCGTGCTCCATCATCCGGCGGGTGCCGTACTCGACCCCGGTATCGGCGTCGACCACGATCGCGACCGTCTCCACCGCCGCCAACGCCGACAGGGTCGGGCCGCGGAAATCGGGATAGCCGGGGGTGTCGATCAGGTTGACGTGGATGCCCGCGTGATCGGTGCTGGCGATGGCGGCGTCCAGCGAATGGCCGCGCTGTTTCTCGATCGGGTCGAAGTCGGAGACGGTGCTGCCGCGTTCGATGCTGCCTGCCGTCTGGAGTGCGCCGCCGGCCTGCAGCAGGGCTTCGAAGAGCGTTGTTTTGCCGGCGCCGGGGTGGCCTGCCAAGGCCACGTTGCGGATGGATTGAGTGCTGTAGGACATGAGCGGACTTCTCCCTGGGTGAGGGTGGGAAGGCCGTCATGGCTGTCCGCGCTGCGCGCCCGAGCGTGGAGCGCTCGGCGGGCGGTCATGGCGGGTGCCGGCTTTCGGGGGGCCGGGAATCAAGACTCCCGCAGGCGAGGGGGCGGGTCAAGCCCGGCTTGGGTTGCGTTGCAACATGGGTCGCAGAAGCAAATCCCGTCGATCCATCCGGCCAGCGGGCACAGCCCGCTGGCGCTCAGTCGCGCACGAACCCGCGGTTCGTAGGCCGCGCGCCCTCACTCTTTTCCAAAGGGAGAAGACCCGCCGTTGCAAGGCAGATCAGTCTCCCCACTTCGTTGCTGGCTGTTCCCCCCTTTGCAAAGGGGGGCTAGGGGGGATTTGCTCTTAGCCGCAATACAGAACTAACACCCCCGCAGTTACCCTGACCGCCCTTCATCCTCCGGAGTCCACTCATGGGTATTTCGCGACACGCCACCGCGCATTGGGAAGGCGATCTCAAAAGCGGACAGGGCCGTCTCAGCAGCCAGAGCGGCGTGCTGGACAACACCCGCTATGCCTTCAACACCCGCTTCGGCGACGAGAAGGGCACCAACCCGGAAGAGTTGATCGCGGCCGCGCACGCGGGCTGCTTCACCATGGCGCTGTCGGCCAAGCTGACCGAGGCCGGGCATCCGCCGGCGCGCCTGGACACCCGCGCCGAGGTCGATCTGTCGATGGAAGGCGGCCCGAATTTTTCGCAGATCCGGCTCAAGGTCAGCGCCGACGTGCCCGGCATCGACGCCGCCAAGTTCCAGGCCATCGCCGAGGACGCCAAGGCCAACTGCCCGGTGTCGAAGGCGCTGAGCGCGGTGCCGATCAGCCTGGAAGCGACGCTGGCTTGAGTCGGCGCGCGACGCCCGCCGACGCGCGGTCTGCGTTGATGTCCGCGCGCGAACCCATCCGCCACGTCCTGCTGATCCACGGCGCGGGCGGCGGCGCTTGGGAATGGAACCGGTGGTGCGAGGTCTTGCGCGCGCGCGGCTTCGATGCGCATGCGCCGGACTTGCAGGCCACGGACGCCGGTTTGGCCGCGACCGGTTTCGACGACTATGCGGCGCAGGTGCGCGCCGCGTTCGTGCGCCTGCCGCGTCCGCGCGCGCTCATCGGCGCCAGTCTCGGCGGGCTGCTGGCCTTGCCTTGCGCCGACGCGGCCGACGCCCTGGTACTGATCAATCCGTTGCCGCCTGCGCCTTGGGCGGCGCGCCTGCCTGCGCGCGCATGGCCGCCGATCGTGCCTTGGCATCGCGACGCGCGCCTGGCCTCGACCCGGCGCGCGCTGCCCGACGCCGACGAAGCCACCGCGCTTTACGCCTACCGGCGCTGGCGCGACGAGTCCGGGGCGGTGCTGCGCGCCGCGCAGGACGGGATCGCCGCCGTCGCGCCGAGCTGCGCCAGCTTGTTGGTCGCATCGGCGCAAGACGAGGATGTCCCGCCCGAGCTCACCGCCGAATGGGCCGCGGCCTGGGGCGCCGACTGCCTGCGCGCGCCGTCGCCCAGCCACGTCGGCCCTCTGCTGGGGCGCGGCGCGGCCGAATTGGCGGGGCGCGTCGCCGACTGGCTGTCGGCCAGGTAAACGCCGCCAGGGCCGGCACCGAAACCGGGCCCGGATTCAGCCGGCGTTGACCGCGCCGACCCGACGATGCGATCCACGCCATCCCGGCGTGTGGAGCCCGCCATGAAGCGCCTGTCCGTCACCGCCCTTAGCCTGGTCCTCGCCGCCGCCACCGGCGTCGCCTCGGCGCAGTCCTATCCGCAGAACGGCTACGGTTCGGCCTACCCGGACAGCTATCCGGCCTCTACCGGTTCGCAGGTCGACTATGCGCGCGTGCTGCGCGTCGATCCGGTGTTCGATTCCTACAACAGCGGCCAGTACGGCGCGCAGCGTTGCTACGAGCGTCCGACCTACGTCAACGGCGGCGGCACCTACGACGGCTACGACGACCGCGGCTACGACGACAACTACCGCCGCGACGACGGCTACACCGACCAGTACGGCAACTCCCGCCGCTCGGCCGGCACCGAAACCGGCCGCACCGTGGCCACCGTGATCGGCGGCATCCTCGGCGCCGCGGTCGGCAGCCAGGTCGGCGGCGGCAGCGCGCGCTACGCGACCTCGGCGGTCGGCTCGATGGTCGGCGGCATGGCCGGCCGCAGCGTGTACGAACAGAGCAAGCGCAACAGCAACCGCGACCGCGTCGGTTCGGTGCGCGTTTGCGACCCGGTCCAGAACACCGGCTACGGCAACACCGGCTATGGCGGCGACGATCGCGCGGTCAGCGCCTACGACGTGACCTACGAATACGGCGGCCGCAGCTACCGCACCCGCACCAACTACCACCCCGGCGACAAGATCCGCGTGCGCGTGGACGTGCGTCCGGAGTAAGCGTTTTGAGCAAGCAACTCGCGATTATCAATTTTCGCCTAGCTATGAATGCAAAGAGCCCGCGAAAGCGGGCTCTTTTTCTTGCTCGCGACTATGTCCACCAGTCAAGCGCTATGGCGAGCGTCTGTAACGTCGCACGAAGTAGTCGACTTGTGTAACGAAAACTTCGGTGTCGAGATAGTAGTTTGGGTATGAGTCGCGGATTGACCTGAATGACTCTGCGCCGACCAGCACTGCCTGCGCTCCAGTGTAGTTCTCCAGATCAGGGAATAGAGGGAGCTGGTTTCGGCTGCTATACAGTGGGATTAGGCGCTCAAAGCGCTCATACTCCTTTAACGCCAGATCGCTTTGCTGTCTCGTGTACGTGAAGATCTGAAGCTCTGGTTGCTCAGGTAATAGCACTAGTAGGAAATACGCAGCCTTCTTTTTGTCTGCCCGCTCAGTAGCCCTTAGGGCCTGTCGATAGGCGGTGAGCTTCTTTCCGACCTGGAGGCGCTTGTCGAGGGCTGCGAGCTTTCTAGCGATTCCGCCCAACGAGTGTGGGGTGATGGTGGAGAAGATTGGGCGTTCGCTATGTTCTAGTGCAAGCGATGCGAACTGAAAATACTCAAGCCACTCGGCCTCGCCCTCGCTTGATTTTAGTGCTTGGCCGCTCATTGCTCCAACGGTTTCGACTGCGGTTGCCCATGCGTGCTGAGCTGTCGTTCGCAGTTGAATTTCTAGCAGCAGACGATCGTACTCCGGATACCCTTTGCTGCGAAATCGATAGACTAGATGCAAGCTTCGATATCCCGACTGCTTCGGGTGTCTGATGTAGTCATCGATGCTGACAAGTTCGTGCTGCGATTTGCCACGCAAATACATGTTCTTGACGTCGTAGACGGCGTCAATAGAGTTTAAAACTGCGCGACATCCGCCGATATCCTGCATTTGCGTGAGGCGCATGCTGGACTCTTTTGTGAGCTTGGAAATTATGGATCGTGATCGTTTTAGGCGTCGTACTACTTGAGCGAGTGAATCTATCCGGTCAGCCTTCTGTTTGAGATCTACAGTGATCGTGTTCAGTGGAAAGCTGTGGAATGATCGCCAGTTATTAAGCTTGGAGATAGCATCTTCAATTGAGAGGTCTGTTTCATTCTCTCGTGTAAGAGATGCCCCTGCTTGGTCGATGGCTCGGCGACTATATCCCAGCTTGTTGTGCGCCACTTTCCTCTCCGGACCAGTTAGCGTATTGAGGATTTCAGAAGTGCTGTGGTTGCTGTGGATGTTAAGCTCAATTGCCAGGAAACATTCTGCAGCTATTTTTGCTTATTGGCTTGTCGCAGAGATGGCTCAGTAACACTTATCGAGTGTCCCGGCGGATGAATTGAAAGGTTGTCAGCCGGCTCACCAATCGATATGCCCGCTCACGATCGGATGCACCTGACCGCCCGACCAGACGTCGCCGTCGGCATCCACGCGCAGTTGCAGGCGCGCGTCGAAACCGACTTCGCGGCCCTGGCTGACGGTGTAGCGGCCGTCGCGGCCGGGCAGGGCGCGGTTGTGCTGCAGCCAGGCGGCGAGGGTGGCGTTGGCGGCGCCGGAGGCGGCGTCCTCGAACTGCGCGGGCGCGCCGACGAAGGCGCGCACCACCAGGTCGTAGTCGTTGCCGGCGTCGGCGCGCGCGAACGCGCACAGGCCCATGCTTTCGGTGGCTTCGGCGAGCGCGCCGATCGCGGCCCAGTCCGGGCTGGCGTTGCGCAGTGCGGCTTCGTCGCGCAGTTCGGCCAGCCACCAGCGGCGGCCGCCGTCCATCAGCGCCGGCGGCAGCGCGCCCAGGGGCAGACCGTTGAGGGCGGCGCTCAGGCGCGGATCCTCTGCGCCGGCGGTTTCCAGCACGCGTGCGCGCGGCGTGCGCACCGCGATCGTGCGCGCGGCGCCTTCGCCGTCCACCGCCAAGGGCAGCAGTCCGGCCACGCCTTCCTGCAGCAATCGGCCGTCGACGGGCGCGGCCAGTCCGGCGTCCAGCACCACGTGCGCGGTGCCGACGCTGGGATGGCCCGCGAACGGCACCTCGCGGCGCGGACTGAACATGCGGATGCGGTAGCTCGCGCCCGGCGCGGTCGGCGCGAACACGAAGGTGGTCTCGGGCAGGCGGGTCCAGCGCGCGATCGCCTGCATGGCGGCCTCGTCCAGACCTTCGGCATCCAGCACCACCGCGAGCGGGTTGCCGGCGCCGGGACGGTCGGCGAATACGTCCAATTGCAGGTAGCGGCGTTTCATTGTCGGATCGCGTCGCGGCGTGGGGTCCGCTGGGTCGCGCAGCTTACCAATCGGCGCGGCCGCGGATAACCGCCTGGACCCGGCCGCCGATCCAGATCTCGCCCTGCTCGTCCAGGGCGACCTCGACCCGGCCGTCGCGGCCGAGCTCGCGGCCCTGGCTGGCCACATAGCGCGTGGCCCCGCCCGGGAAGCCGCCGTCGGCGGCGAGCTGGGCGCCGATCGCGGCGTTGACGCTGCCGGTGACCGGGTCCTCGGGGATGTTGTCGGCGGGGCAGAAGGCGCGCACCGCGAGTTGGTGGTCGGGCGCCTCGGCAGGCGCGTAGACCGCCAGGCCGACCGCGGCGCAGGCCCGGGTCAGGGTCGCGATCGCGGGCAGGTCCGGCTGCAGCGCGCGCACCGCAGCGGCGTCGGTTAGCTCCAGCACCCACCAACGCGCGCCGTTGTCCCATAGCGTCGGCGCTCGCGCGCCCAGCGGCAGGGGGGCGCTCACCACGGCCAGCGCGGCCTCGATCGCCTCGGGTTCGCCCAGGCTGGCGATCTCGATGCGCTGCGCGCGCGGCGCCCGCACCGACACCAGCGCACGCGCGCCGCTGCCGGCCACGCGCACCGGCAGCAGGCCGGCCGCGCAGTCCTGGATCAGGGCACCGTCGCGGGGGCTGGCCAGGCCGGCGTCGATCGCGGCCCAGGCCGCGCCCACGCTGGGGTGGCCGGCGAACGCCAGTTCCTGGCGCGGAGTGAAGATGCGCACCCGGTAGTCGGCGCCCTCGACCGGCGGCAGCAGGAAGATGGTTTCGGACAGGTTGGTCCAGGCTGCGAAAGCCTGCATCGCCGCCGTGTCCAGGCCGTCGGCGTTCAAGACCACGCCCAGCGGATTGCCCGCTCCCGGCCGGTCGGCGAATACGTCCAGTTGCAGATAGCGGCGCAGGGTCATGGCGATCTCGTACGCGGGGCGGGCGGGTCAGTAGAACCGTTCCGCCACGGTCCTTCCAGTGTTGCGCGCGCCGCCGGCCTGCGCCGGTGCTTTCCCGTTTAGAATCGCAGCTTCATGCCCGCGGCGCGGGCGAGCGCGACGCTTGAGACCCGGCTTCGGCACGTCCGTGGGCCTGGTCGTCGCGCCCGGCGGCCGCGGCATGGTTCCCAAACACACGCCCGGCCGCGGCCGGGCATCGATCAGAGCGCGACAACAGACCGGAGACAGTGGCGGTGGCGGAAGCATCTCGTTGGGTAGTACTCAAGTTCGGCGGCACTTCGGTGTCCCGCCGCAACCGTTGGGACACCATCGGACGCCTCGCTTCCAAACGCATGCACGAGGACGGCGTACGCGTCGTGGTCGTGGTCTCGGCCCTGTCGGGCGTCACCAACGAACTGCAGGCGATCGCCAGCGCGCCCGAAGGCGCGCAGGACGAGATCGCGGCGCGCGTGCAGGCCCTGGTCGAACGCCATCGCGCGTTCTGCGCCGAACTCGACCTGGACGCAGACGCGGTACTCGGCGAGCGCCTGGCCGCGCTGCAGGCGCTGGCGGTCGATCCGCGCATGGCCAGCCGCGCGCTGGATTGGCAGGCCGAGGTGCTGGCCCAGGGCGAACTGCTGTCCTCGACCATCGGCACGGCCTATCTGCGCAGCCAGGGCCACGATTTCGGCTGGTGCGACGCGCGCGATTGGCTGGACGCGGTCTCGCTGCCGAATCAAAGCGCCTGGGCGCGGCGTTTGTCGGTGAACTGCCGGCGCGAACCCGATCCGGAGTTCGCCGCGCGCTTCGCCCGCCAGGCCGCGCCCATGCTGCTGACCCAGGGCTTCATCGCCCGCCACGACGACGGCGGCACTGCGATCCTGGGCCGCGGCGGTTCGGATACCTCGGCCGCCTACTTCGGCGCCCTGCTCAAGGCACAACGGGTCGAGATCTGGACCGACGTGCCCGGCATGTTCAGCGCCAACCCGCGCGAAGTGCCGGACGCGCGTCTGCTGACCCGTCTGGACTATGCCGAGGCGCAGGAAATCGCGACCACCGGCGCCAAGGTCCTGCACCCGCGTTCGATCGCGCCTTGCCGCGACGCTGGCGTGCCGATGGCGATCCTCGATACCGAGCGCTTCGATCTGCCGGGCACCCGCATCGACGCCAGCGCGGCGACCGTGCCGGGCGTCAAGGCGATCAGCCGCCGCAACGGCATCGTGCTGGTGTCGATGGAAAGCATCGGCATGTGGCAGCAGGTCGGCTTCCTCGCCGATGTGTTCGAACGCTTCAAGCGCCACGGCCTGTCGATCGACCTGATCGGTTCGTCGGAAACCAACGTCACGGTGTCGCTGGACCCCAGCGAGAATCTGGTCAACAGCAACGTGCTGGAAGCGCTGTCGGCCGATCTGGCCGAGGTCTGCCGGGTCAAGGTGATCGCACCCTGCGCGGCGGTCACCCTGGTCGGGCGCGGCATGCGTTCGCTGTTGCATCGCTTGTCGGATATCTGGGCCGCGTTCGGTCGCGAGCGCGTGCACCTGATCTCGCAGTCCTCGAACGACCTCAACCTCACCTTCGTCATCGACGAGGCCGACGCCGACGGGCTGCTGCCGCATCTGCACCACGAGTTGATCCGCGGCGGCGCGATGCCGGTGCGCGACGACAGCGTGTTCGGCCCGAGCTGGCGCGAGATAGCGCACGGCAAGCCCACGCGTGCGCCGGCCTGGTGGCGCGGCGCGCGCGAGCGTCTGCTCGACGTCGCGACGGCCGGCACCCCGCGTTACGTCTACGACCTGGAGACCGTGCGCGCACGCGCGCGGTCGCTGCGCGATACGCCGGCTATCGATCGTTGCTACTACGCGATCAAGGCCAATTCGCATCCCGAGATCCTGCGCGCCATCGCCGACGAAGGCTTCGGCCTGGAATGCGTGTCGCTGGGCGAGATCGAACGCGTGTTCGAAACCCTGCCGCAGCTCGATCCGGCGCGCGTGCTGTTCACGCCCAGCTTCGCGCCCAAGCGCGAGTACGTCGCCGCGTTCGCGCGCGGGGTCACCGTCACGCTGGACAACCTCGAAGCCTTGCAGAACTGGCCCGAGGTGTTCCGCGACCGGTCGATCTGGCTGCGCATCGATCTGGGCCACGGCGAAGGCCATCACGAAAAGGTCCGCACCGGCGGCGTCGCCGCCAAGTTCGGCCTGCCGATGTCGCGTTTCGACGCCTTCGTCGAGCAGGCGCGCCGTCTCGGCGTGCGCATCGCGGGCCTGCACGCGCACCTGGGCAGCGGCATCGACGATCCGCGCCACTGGCGCGGCGTGTACGCGCAACTGGCCGGACTGGCCGACGGCATCGGCACCATTGAGACCATCGACATCGGCGGCGGCCTGCCGATCGCCTACACGCCGGAGGCGCCGGCGTTCGATCTCGCCGCCTGGCGCGCCGGCCTGGCCGAGATCAAGGCCGCGTACCCGCGCTACGGCTTGATCGTCGAGCCGGGCCGCTACCTGGTCGCCGAGAGCGGCGTGTTGCTGTTGACCGTCACCCAGGTGGTCGAGAAGGACGGCGTGCGCCGGGTCGGCGGCGATGCCGGCATGAACGCGCTGATGCGTCCGGCCATGTACGAGGCCTACCACGGCATCCACAACCTCAGCCGCCTGGACGACGCCGACAACGTCGCCTTCGACGTGGTCGGCCCGATCTGCGAGAGCAGCGACGTGCTCGGCCGCGGCCGCCCGCTGCCGCGCGCGACCGCCGAGGGCGACGTGCTGCTGGTCGCCGACGCCGGCGCCTATGGCATGGCGATGGCGCATACCTACAACCTGCGGGCGCTGCCCGCCGAGCAAGTACTGCAAGAAGGTGATCTGTAATGACTGATTGGCGTTTCCAGCGCGATGCGATCCGCGCGTTCCGTTTCGTGCGTTGCGGTTTCGACGCGGCGAGCGGCGTGGCGCAGCTGGTCTACGCGTTCGACGACGGCCCGGAGCTGATCGAAACGATCACCGTGCCGGGCGCGCCGTTCCAGTTGGACACGCAGCGCGCGGCCGCGGTCGAACGTGCGCTGCGGCTGCTGCATCTGATCGCGGGCGTGAGCTACTACAAAGCGGCGGTGCCCGAGGACATCCGCATCGATTCCTACGAGATCGATGCCGACACCGCGGCGCTGCTGGAGCTCATCTACGTCAACGGCCTGGGCGAGTTCGCCTATCGCAACGGTCTGAACCTGCACGGCCGCATCCGCTTCCCGCATACCACGGCGGCGACGCCGGTGGCGCTGTCGCTGGGCCTGAGCGCGCACGCGCTGGTCGCGATCGGCGGCGGCAAGGATTCGCTGGTCAGCATCGAAGCACTGCGCAGCCTGGGCGTGGAGCAGACCGTGACCTGGATCGGCGGTTCGCAGCTGATCGCCGCCTGCGCGCAGCGTACCGGCCTGCCTACGCTCAACCTGGGCCGCGCGCTCGCGCCGCAGTTGTTCGACTACAACCGCGAAGGCGCCTGGAACGGCCACATCCCGGTGACGGTGGTGAACTCGGCGATCATGGTGCTGGCGGCGCTGCTGCACGGCGTCGATCAGGTGGTGTTCTCCAACGAACGCTCGGCCAGCTACGGCAGCCTGATCGAAGGCACCGGCGAGGTGAATCACCAGTGGTCCAAGGGCTGGGCCTGCGAGCAGGCTTTCGGCGACCACGTGCAGCGCCAGGTCGCGGCCGACCTGCAGTACTACTCGCTGCTGCGTCCGCTCAGCGAGCTCGCGGTCGCGCGCCAGTTCGCGCGCAGCGACCGCTACGACGCCCACTTCAGCAGCTGCAACCGCAACTTCCATATCCTCGGCGAACGCCCGGCCAACCGCTGGTGCGGCGTGTGCCCGAAATGCCACTTCGTGTTCCTGGCGCTCGCGCCGTTCATGCCCAAGCCGCGCCTGGTCGGTATCTTCGGCCGCAACCTGCTTGACGATGCCGGCCAGATCGGCGGCTACGACGCGCTGCTGGAGTATCAGGACCACAAACCCTTCGAATGCGTGGGCGAAGGCCGCGAATCGCGCGCCGCGATGGCCGCGCTGAGCGAACGCCCGGAATGGCGCGAGGACACCTTGGTCGAACGTTTCGCGCGCGAGATCCGGCCGCAGTTGGATGCGCAGGATCTGCGCATCGAACCGCTGCTGGTGCTGGACGAGGAACAGCGGCTGCCGCCCGCCTTGTGGGAGCGCCTGCGTGCGCATTTCGCAGCTTGACGGACGCCGCGTAGCGCTTTGGGGCTGGGGCCGCGAAGGCCGCGCCGCCTACCGGCTGCTGCGCGAGCGACTGCCCGAGCAGACCCTGACTCTGTTCTGTTCGCAGGACGAGGCCGCCGATGCGCGCGCGCTCGGCGATACGCGCCTGCTGATCGAGACCGCCGCCAGCGCCGAGCGCCTGGGCGCGTTCGAGTTCGTGATCAAGTCGCCGGGGATCAGCCCTTACCGCGCCGAGGCCGTGGCCGCGACCGAACAGGGCGCGCGCTTGCTCGGCGGCACCGCGCTGTGGTTCGGCGAACACCCCGAAGCGCGCACGGTCTGCGTGACCGGGACCAAGGGCAAGAGCACCACCACCTCACTGTTGGCCCATTTGCTGCGCGCGGCCGGTCATCGCACCGCTTTGGCCGGCAACATCGGCCTGCCGCTGCTGGAGCTGATGGCGCCTGAGCAAACGCCGGAATTCTGGGCGATCGAGCTGTCCAGCTATCAGACCGGCGACGTCGCCGCCGGCGGCGTGCGGCCCGAGGTCGCGATCGCGCTCAACGTATTTCCCGAACACCTGGACTGGCACGGCTCGCATGCGCGCTATGTCGAGGACAAGCTGCGCCTGTTGACCGAAGCCAAGCCGCGTATCGCCGTGCTCAACGCCAACGACGCCACCCTGGCCGCATTGGCGCTGCCCGACAGCGACGTGCGCTGGTTCGGGCGCGAGGACGGCTGGCACCTGCGCGGCGATGCGTTGTATCGCGGCGATGTCGAGATCATGGATACCTCGGCGCTGCCGCTGCCGGGGCGCCACAACCGCGGCAATCTGTGCGCGGTGCTGACCGCGATAGAAGCGCTGGGCCTGGACGCGGCGCCGCTGGCCGCGCACGCGGCGAGCTTCCGTCCGCTGCCGCACCGTCTGCAGCCGATCGGCACGCGCGACGGCATCGCCTACGTCAACGATTCGATCAGCACCACGCCGCACGCCAGTCTGGCCGCGCTGGACTGCTACGACGGCCGTCGCATCGCGATCCTGGTCGGCGGTCACGACCGCGGGGTGGAGTGGGGCGTGTTCGCCGATGCGATGCGGCGCAAGGCGCCGGTGGCGATCGTGACCATGGGCGAGAACGGCCCGCGCATCCATGCCTTGCTGTCGCCGCTGGCGGCGCAGGCGGATTTCCGCCTGAGCGCGGCACAGGACCTGGCCGAGGCGATGGCGCAGGCGCGCGCGGCCCTGGCCGGCGAGGGCGTGATCCTGCTGTCGCCGGGCGCGCCCAGCTTCGGTCCCTATCGCGATTACGTCGCGCGCGGCCGCCATTTCGCCGAGCTCGCGGGTTTCGACCCCGACGCGATCAGCTCGATCCCGGGCCTGGGTGTGGCTTAGGGCAGGAGTGAGGAGTGAGGAGTGAGGAGTGAGGAGTGAGAAAACCAGGGCGCGAACGCTTTGGCTCCCGCTCACTACTCACTTCTCTACGCTCACTGCTCGCTTGCCCCCTTTCTCCCGATCGTCACGCCGAAGCACTACGCTGCCCGGACACCCGTCCAGGAGCCCCGCCATGCGCCGTCGTCTCGTAGCCGCTATCGTCCTCGTCCTGTGCGCCTCGCCGGCGCTGGCCGCGATGCAGGCCAAGCCGGTGAAGTGGAAAGTCGGCAAGGAGGCCTTCACCGGGGTGCTGGTCTACGACGACGTCAACGCGATCAAGCGCCCGGGCCTGGTGATGGTGCCGAACTGGAAGGGCGTGACCCCGGCCGCGATCGAGCGCGCCAAGCTCATCGCAGGCGACGACTACGTGGTGTTGGTCGCCGACGTCTACGGCAGCAAGATCCGGCCCAAGAACGACAAGGAGGCCGGCAAGGTCGCCGGCCCGCTGCGCGCCGACCGTCCCAAGTTGCGCGCACGCATCCAGGAAGCGGTGAAGGTGCTCAAGGCTCAGGCCGGCAAGGCGCCGGTGGACGCGGCCAAGATCGGCGCGCTGGGCTACTGCTTCGGCGGCAGCACGGTTTTGGAACTGGTGCGCGGCGGCAGCGAACTGGCCGGTGTGGTCAGTTTCCACGGCGGCCTGTCCACCGATCTGCCGGCCCAGGACGACGGCGCGCGCACGCCGGTGCTGGTGCTCAACGGCGCCGACGACCGCGGCATCACCGATCAGGACATCGCCAGCTTCGAGAAGGAAATGGACGCGGCCGGCGCCGACTGGCAGTTCGTCAATTTCAGCGGCGCGGTGCATTGCTTCGCCGAGCCGGAAGCCAACAATCCGCCCGGTTGCGTCTACAACGAACGCGCCGCCAAGCGCGCCGAGCGCATGATGCGCGACTTCTTCGCCGAGCGTTTCGCGGCGGAGTGAGTGGTGTGCGGGTAAGGGGGGCCTTCGAGCGGAAAGCAAATCTCCCCTAACCCCTCTTTTGCAAAGAGGGGGACTGCATTCGAAAGAGGGGGCGCACTCGAAAGAGGGCTGCATTCGAAGCGGGATGCGTACGAAGCGGAGCTGCATTCGAAGCGGGACTGCATTCGAAGCGGGACTGCATTCGAAGCGGAGCTGCATTCGAAGCGGAAGCCGCGCGCGACGGTATCGAAGCGCACCGCTCTTAACCTCCCCCTTTGAAAAAGGGGGATTGAGGGGGATTTGCTTCTCCCCCCAGCGGATTCAATGATCGCGGCTGACCGCGTACCTCGCCAGCCCGCGCAGCGCCGCCGTGTAGTCGTTCTCGTCCAGGCCTTCCAGTGCGGTCTCGGCGGCGTCGGCGTAGTCGCGCGCGCGCTGGCGGCTGTAGTCCAGGCCACCGGTGGCCTGGATCGCGGCCATCACGTCCGGCATCGCGTCGGTGTCGCCGTGCTCGACCGCCGCGCGCAGGCGCGCGCGCGCCGCGTCGTCGCTGTGCGCGATGGCGTGGATCAGCGGCAAGGTGGCCTTGCCCTCGGCGAGGTCGTCGCCGAGGTTCTTGCCCAGGGTCTGCGCGTCGGACGCGTAGTCGAGCACGTCGTCGGCGATCTGGAAGGCGTAGCCCAGGGCCATGCCGTAATCGTGCAGGCGCTGCTGGGTGGCCGGGTCGGCGCCGGACAGCAGCGCGCCCAGGCGGGTCGCAGCGGCGAACAACACCGCGGTCTTGCGCTCGATCACGCGCAGGTAGGCGCCTTCGTCGGTATCCGGGTTGCGCACGTGCAGCAGCTGCAGCACCTCGCCCTCGGCGATGGCATTGGTGGTGTCGGCCAGGATCTTCATCACTTCCATCCGGTCCAGTTCGACCATCAGCTGGAAGCTACGCGAATACAGAAAGTCGCCGACCAGCACGCTGGCGGCGTTGCCCCAGACCGCGTTGGCGGTCTTGCGGCCGCGGCGCAGGTCGGATTCGTCGACCACGTCGTCGTGCAGCAGGGTGGCGGTGTGGATGAACTCGACCACCGCCGCCAACTGGTGCGCGTCCGGGCCGCGGTGGCCCAGGGCGCCGGCCGCCAACAACAGCAGCATCGGCCGCAGGCGCTTGCCGCCGGCACCGACGATGTACTCGGCGACCTGGTTGATCAGGACCACGTCCGAGGCCAGCCGGCGCCGGATCAGGGCATCGACCGCCGCCATGTCGTCTCGGGCCAGGGATTGGATGGTCGCCAGGTCAGGGACGGACAGGGACGGTGCGCTGGAGGGCATGGGACGGCCGATGCGGTGGGGATGGAAAGTATAGGGCGCGGCCGTGTTCGGCCGAATGCCCGGTGTTTTCCAGCGTAGGTCGGATGGGCGCATCGGGGACGAGGGGGCGCCCTGCTAATACGCATAAAAATCACACTTTATATGTGCGTTTTGAGCCACGCACTTTGCGCAATCAGTGGTTTATAGGGAGTTTCCCTATTCAATAAGTCACAAAAGTGACGTACAACGGCGGCATCTGACCTGTACGCCTGGCACACCTGACGGTGACTCCAGCGGAAGGTTAGTGTGCGCTTGGTTGCAGGTGTTGTGTGATGGATGGCACACTATTTGCAACGTACTCCCGGAAGCCAAGGCCGACGGGGGCGCGTAGTGCGGAAGGGGAGACAGGGACAGGTCGCTCATTGCGTCCGCGCGAACCGGGGCTCAGGCAAAGGGCTGAGCACGGAATTGGCACATGTTGGGTACCTATTTGGTACCTGGGGGCTTCAACCAAAGTCACGCAGCTCGAGTACGCACGACGAGGAGTCGGGCGTGGTCGGCGCGATGGCGCGCAGCGCACGAAATCTCATGACCGAAGCAATGCCTACTTGCGTCGTAACGCGCGACAGCGCCCGCCGCATCCGTCGTTCGCTCGCGCTATGCGCGTCGTGGGCCTTGCTGTGGGTCGCCGGCTCGGTATCCGCCGCGACTACCGGCACTTGGGCGACGCCCGGCAACTCGGCCAACGCGACCGCGGCGGGCGTCACCGTGAACTGGGCCGGTGCGATCGGCGGCGGCAGCCCCTACGGCAACGACACGTTCAACACCACCAACTTCTGGAACAACCCCTACACGGGTACGGTCGCCGGCGCCAACGCGCTGCTCATGACGATCCCTCCCAACACCTACACCATCACCGTCACCTTCAGCAAAGCCGTGGACAACCCGGTGCTGCATATGGACCGCATCGGCGGTTCCTCGGGCGGCCTGAACAACTCCTCCTTGTGGACCCTGAGCAGTAGCGTGTCCACCGGCGGCACCGTCGGTCTGACCCGACTCAGCGGAAACTCGGTATTCACCGTTACCGGCAACAGCTTCCAGCGCACGACCGGTGGCGTCGCCGCCGCCAGCATCGAATGCAGCACCACCGCCGCCAACGGCACCGGTTGCGGTTCGATCCGTTTCGACGGCACCGGCATCACCAGCCTGACCTTCACCGTTTCCGCCATCGATCCGGGCGGCGGCAGCGGCGGCGACGGCCTGGAAGTGATCTGGTCGCTCGCCGGCTCCGACCTGCGCATCGTCAAGCAGACCCTGGCCAACACCGGCAGCTTCCCCTTCACCGGTACCAATGGCGTGGGTTCGCCGACGCTCAATACCGCGACCCTCAATCCTCAGACCTCGGCGGTGTTCCCGATCACCAATCACGCCGCGGCGATCAGCGTCACCGAAACCGCGGTGGCCGGCTTCGTTCTGCAGTCGGCGACTTGCCGCGATCAGAGCAACGCGGTGGTGACCTCGTCGCTGGCCGGCAACGCGCTGACCATCGCCACCGCCAACTACCGCGCCAACCAGAACATCACCTGCACCTTCGTCAACGCGACCACGTCCGATCTGACGATCGCCAAGAGCGATGTCGCCACCAGCTACACGCCGGGCGGCACCACCAGCTACACGCTGATCGCGCGCAACTTCGGCGCGCTGACGATCACCGCCGCACAGATCGCCGACACGCTGCCTGCCGGCGCGACCTTGTCGGGTCCGTGGAGCTGCGCCGCCAGCGCGGGTTCCAGCTGCAGCGTCGCCAACGGCGGCGCCGTCGGCGGTAACACCGTTTCGCTCACCGTGAACCTGCTTGCCAACGGCACGGCCACCATCACCGTACCGGTGGCGTTCAACGCCAACGCCGGCGCTTACTGACCCTGTCTGGGCCTACGCATGAAGACTGCCAACACCCGCCCGCTCGCTCGCCCGCTGCATAACCGCCGCGAGGAGGGCGTGGGAACGCGTCTGTCCCGGACCGTGTCGCGTATCGCACTCGCCGCGATGCTGCTGTTCGCGGCCCCGCTGGCGTTGGCCCAGGTCTTCCCACCGTCGCTGAGCAACACGGCGTCGATTTCGCCACCCAGCGGCGTCACCAACAGCGGCGCTTCGTGCACCGGCGCCGGCCGCAGCTTCAGCGCCGGCGTCTGCTCTTCCACCGACACCAATACCCTGGCGGCCTCGTCCGATCTGGCGATCAGCAAGACCGGCACCGCCGCCGTCAATCAGGGCGGCACGGTCACCTACACGATCCGCGCCTGGAACAACGGCCTCAGCGGCTCGCTGGCCGCAACCATCGCCGACACCGTGCCGGCCAATCTGACCTCGGTCAGCTGGACCTGCGCCGGCACCGGCGCGGGCTCTACCTGTAGCGCGGCCAGCGGCACCGGCAACACCATCAGCCTGACCGCCAACCTGCCGGTCGACACCGGCGCGACCACCACGCCGGACACCGCTTTCGTCACCGTCACTGTCACGGGCACCGCGACCACGCCGGGCGCGATCACCAACACCGCGACGATCGCCGCGCCGGCCGGTGCCACCGACCCGACCCCGGGCAACAACAGCAGCTCCGCCAATACCACGATCACCGCGCTGAGCGATCTGGCGATCAGCAAGACCGGTACCGCCACCGTCAATCAGGGTGGCGCGGTCAGCTACACCATCCGCGTCTGGAACAACGGCCCGAGCGCCGTCACCGGCGCCAGCATCGCCGACACCGTGCCGGCCAATCTGACCTCGGTCAGCTGGACCTGCGCCGGCACCGGCGCGGGCTCCACCTGCAGCGCGGCCAGCGGCACCGGCAACACCATTGCGTTGACCGCCAACCTGCCGGTCGACACCGGCGCGGCCACCTCGGCCGACACCAGCTTCGTCACCATCACCGTGACCGGCACGGCGACCACGCCGGGTGCGATCACCAATACCGCGACGGTGGCGGCCCCGGCCGGCACCAGCGATCCGACCGCCGGCAACAACAGCAGCGCGGCCAACACCACCATCGTGGCGCTGGCGGATCTGGCGATCACCAAGGGCGTGTCCAACAGCACCCCGGCCGTGGGCACCAACGTCACGTTCACGCTGACCGTCACCAACAACGGCCCATCGGCCGCGGCTGCGGTGTCGGTCGCCGACCTGCTGCCGGCCGGCTACACCTATGTGTCCGATAACGGCGCGGGTGCCTATGTGTCCGGCACCGGCGTGTGGACCATCGGCTCGCTCAACAACGGCGCCAGCGCTTCGTTGCAGATCGTGGCGACCGTGCGCGCGACCGGGCCCTACGCCAATACCGCGACGGTCACCTCGACCACCAGCGATCCGACCCCGGGCAACAACACCGCGACCTCGACGCCGGTCCCGGTGGCCTCGGCCGACCTGTCCATCATCAAGGGCGTGTCCAACAGCACGCCGGTGGTGGGCAGCAACGTCACGTTCACCCTGACGGTCACCAACAACGGCCCGTCCGCCGCCGCCGCCGTGTCGGTCGCCGACCTGCTGCCGGCCGGCTACACCTATGTCTCGAACAACGGTGGCGGCGCTTATGTGCCGGGCACGGGCGTCTGGACCATCGGTACGCTCGCCAACGGCGCCAGCGCTTCGCTGCAGATCGTGGCGACGGTGCGCGCGACCGGGCCCTACGCCAACACGGCGACGGTGACCTCGATCACCAACGACCCGACGCCTGGCAACAACACCAGTACCTCGACGCCGGTGCCGGTCGCTTCGGCCGACCTGTCCATCGTCAAGGGCGTGTCGAACAGCGCGCCGGCCGTGGGCACCAACGTCACGTTCACCCTGACGGTCACCAACAACGGTCCCTCGGCCGCGGCCGCAGTGTCGGTCGCCGACCTGCTGCCGGCCGGTTACACCTACGTGTCCGACAACGGCGGCGGCGCTTATGTGTCCGGCACCGGCGTCTGGACCATCGGCACGCTGGCCAACGGCGCCAACGCATCGCTGCAGATCGTCGCGACCGTGCGCGCGACGGGCCCCTACGCCAATACGGCGACCGTCACCTCGACCACCAACGACCCGACCCCGGGCAACAACACCAGCACCTCGACGCCGGTGCCCGTGGTGTCGTCCGACCTGTCCATCGTCAAGGGCGTGTCCAACAGCACCCCGACCGTGGGCAGCAACGTCACGTTCACGCTGACCGTCACCAACAACGGTCCGTCGCCCGCGACGGGCGTGTCGGTCGCCGACCTGCTGCCGAACGGCTACACCTATGTGTCCGACAACGGCGCGGGCGCTTACGTGTCCGGCACCGGCGTGTGGACCATCGGCAACCTGGCCAACGCCGCTTCGACTTCGTTGCAGATCGTGGCGACCGTGCGCGCGACGGGCACCTACGCCAACACGGCGACGGTGTCCTCGACCTCCAACGACCCGACCCCGGGCAACAACACCAGCACTTCGACGCCGACCCCGGTGGCTTCGGCCGACCTGTCCATCGTCAAGGGCGTGTCGAACAGCACGCCGGCCGTGGGCACCAATGTCACCTTCACCCTGACCGTCACCAACAACGGTCCCTCGGCCGCGGCCGCGGTCTCCGTCGCCGACCTGCTGCCGGATGGCTACACCTACGTGTCGGACAACGGCGCGGGCGCTTATGTGCCCGGTACCGGCGCCTGGACCATCGGTGCGCTCGCCAACGGCGCCAGCACCTCGCTGCAGATCGTCGCGACCGTGCGCGCGGCCGGCCCGTACGCCAACACGGCCACGGTCAGCTCGACCACCAACGACCCGACCCCGGGCAACAACACCAGCACCTCGACGCCGGTGCCGGTGGCCTCGGCCGACCTGTCCATCGTCAAGGGCGTGTCCAACAGCACGCCGGTGGTGGGCAGCAACGTCACCTTCACCCTGACGGTCACCAACAACGGCCCCTCGGCCGCCGCGGCTGTTGCCGTCGCCGATCTGCTGCCCAGCGGTTACACCTATGTCTCCGACAACGGTGCGGGCGCGTACGTGTCCGGCACCGGTGTGTGGACCGTCGGCAGCCTGGCCAACGGCGCCAGCGCTTCCTTGCAGATCGTGGCCACCGTGCGCGCCACCGGCACCTACGCCAACACCGCGACCGTGTCGTCGACCACCAACGACCCGACCCCGGGCAACAACACCTCGACCTCGACGCCGACGCCGGTGGCCTCGGCCGACCTGTCCATCGTCAAGGGCGTGTCGAATAGCACGCCGATCGTGGGTACGAACGTTACCTTCACCCTGACCGTCACCAACAACGGTCCGTCCAGCGCGGCCGCTGTGTCGGTCGCCGACCTGCTGCCGAACGGTTACACCTACGTGTCCGACAACGGTGGCGGCGCATACGTGCCGGGCACCGGTGCCTGGACCATCGGCACGCTCGCCAACGGCGCTAGCGCTTCGCTGCAGATCGTGGCGACCGTGCGAGCGACGGGCACCTATGCCAACACCGCAACGGTCACCTCGACCACCAATGATCCGACGCCCGGCAACAACACCAGCACCTCGACGCCGACGCCGGGCGCCTCGGCCGACCTGTCCATCGTCAAGGGCGTGTCGAACAGCGCGCCGGTCGTGGGTACGAACGTTACCTTCACCCTGACCGTCACCAATAACGGTCCGTCCAGCGCGGCTGCGGTGTCGGCCGCCGATCTGCTGCCCAACGGCTACACCTATGTGTCGGACAACGGTGGCGGCGCATACGTGCCTGGCACCGGTGCCTGGACCATCGGCACGCTCGCCAACGGCGCCAGCGCTTCGCTGCAGATCGTGGCGACCGTGCGCGCGACGGGCRCCTAYGCCAACACCGCAACGGTCACCTCGACCACCAACGATCCGACACCGGGCAACAACACCAGCACCTCGACTCCGGTCCCGGTCGCTTCGGCGGACCTGGTCATGGTCAAGTCCGTCGACAATGCGACCCCGACGGTAGGTAACAACGTCGTGTTCACGCGGTAACAACGTCGTGTTCACGCTGACGGTCACCAACAATGGTCCGTCCGCCGCGACGGCCGTCTCGGTCGCCGACCTGCTGCCGAGCGGCTACACCTACGTCTCCGACAACRGCGCRGGYGCTTACGTCTCCGGCACTGGCGTGTGGACGATCGGTAGCCTGGCCAACGGCGCGTCTGCTTCGTCAACCTGGCCAACGGTGCGTCGACCTCGTTGCWGATCACCGCAACGGTCAAYGCSACSGGCRCCTACGCCAACACCGCRACRGTCACCTCGACCACYAACGATCCGACGCCGGGCAACAACACCAGCACCTCGACGCCGACCCCGGTCGCGTCCGCCGACTTGGTCATGGCCAAGTCGGTCGATAATGCGACYCCGACGGTRGGTAACAACGTCGTGTTCACGCTGACGGTMACCAACAACGGCCTGTCGGCTGCGGCTGGCGTCTCGGTCGCCGACCTGCTGCCGARCGGCTACACCTACGTCTCCGACAACGGYGCGGGYGCTTACGTCTCCGGCACTGGCGTGTGGACGATCGCAACCTGGCCAACGGTGCGTCGACCTCGTTGCTGATCACCGCAACGGTCAACGCCACCGGCACCTACGCCAACACCGCGACGGTCACCTCGACCACCACCGACCCGACCCCGGGCAACAACACGTCGACCTCGACCCCGACCCCGGCGGCTTCGGCCGATCTGGCGATCGTCAAGGGCGTGTCGAACGCCAACCCGAATGTCGGCGACAGCGTCACCTTCACCCTGACCGTCACCAACAACGGTCCGTCCGCCGCCACCAGCGTGTCGGTGACCGACCTGCTGCCGGCCGGCTACACCTACGTGTCCGACGACAGCGCGGGCGCGTACGTGCCGGGCACCGGCGCCTGGACCATCGGCAACCTCGCCAACGGCGCCAGCGTCGCGCTGAACATCGTGGTCACCGTCAACGCCGCCGGCCCGTACGCGAACACCGCGACGGTGACCTCGGCCACCAACGATCCGACCCCGGGCAACAACACCAGCACCTCGACGCCGGGCCCGGTCCCGACCGCCGACCTCGCCATCGTCAAGGGCGTGTCGAATGCGAACCCGGTCGTGGGCACGAATGTCGTGTTCACGCTGACGGTCACCAACAACGGCCCGTCGCCGGCGGCGGCGGTGTCGGTCGCCGACCTGCTGCCGAACGGCTACACCTACGTCTCCGACAACGGTGCAGGCGCTTACGTGTCCGGCACCGGTGTGTGGACCATCGGTAGCCTGGCCAACGGTGCGTCGACCTCGCTGCAGATCACCGCGACGGTCAATGCCACGGGTACCTACCTCAACACCGCGACCGTTTCGTCCACCACCAACGATCCGACCCCGGGCAACAACACCGGTACGGCCACGACCACGCCGGTCGCCTCGGCGGATCTGGCGATGGCCAAGTCGGTCGATAACGCGACCCCGACGGTGGGCACGAACGTGGTGTTCACGCTGACGGTGACCAACAACGGTCCGTCGGCCTCGGCCGGCGTCTCGGTCGCCGACCTGCTGCCGAACGGCTACACCTACGTCTCCGACAACGGTGCGGGCGCTTACGTATCCGGCACCGGCGTGTGGACGATTGGCAACCTGGCCAACGGTGCGTCGACCTCGCTGCAGATCACCGCGACGGTCAACGCCACGGGCACGTATCTGAACTCGGCGACGGCAACCTCGACCACCAACGATCCGACCACGACCAACAACACCGGTACGGCCACGACCACGCCGGTCGCCTCGGCCGATCTGGTCATGGCCAAGTCGGTGGACAACGCGACCCCGACCGTCGGCACGAACGTCGTGTTCACGCTGACGGTGACCAACAACGGTCCGTCGGCCTCGGCCGGCGTCTCGGTCGCCGACTTGCTGCCGAATGGCTACACCTATGTCTCCGACAACGGTGCGGGCGCTTACGTGTCCGGCACCGGCGTGTGGACCATCGGCAACCTGGCCAACGGCGCCAACGCTTCGCTGCAGATCACCGCGACGGTCAACGCCACGGGTACCTATCTCAACACCGCGACCGCTTCGTCCACTACCAACGATCCGACCACGACCAACAACACTGGCACGGCCACGACGACCCCGGTCGCCTCGGCCGATCTGGTCATGGCCAAGTCGGTCGATAATGCGACCCCGACGGTGGGCACCAACGTCGTGTTCACCCTGACGGTGACAAACAACGGCCCGTCGGCCTCGGCCGGCGTCTCGGTCGCCGACTTGCTGCCGAATGGCTACACCTATGTCTCCGATAACGGTGCGGGCGCTTATGTCTCCGGCACCGGCGTGTGGACNAACGCGACCCCGACCGTSGGCACGAACGTCGTGTTCACSCTGACGGTGACCAACAACGGTCCGTCGGCCTCGGCCGGCGTCTCGGTCGCCGACTTGCTGCCGAATGGCTACACCTATGTCTCCGATAACGGTGCGGGCGCTTATGTCTCCGGCACCGGYGTGTGGACSATYGGYARCCTGGCCAACGGTGCGTCGACCTCGCTGCAGATCACCGCGACGGTCAACGCCACGGGTACCTACGCCAACACCGCGACGGTGACCTCGACCACCAACGATCCGACCACGACCAACAACACCTCGCTGCAGATCACCGCGACGGTCAACGCCACGGGTACCTACGCCAACACCGCGACGGTGACCTCGACCACCAACGATCCGACCACGACCAACAACACCGGYACGGCCACSACSACSCCGGTCGCCTCGGCCGATCTGGTCATGGCGAAGTCGGTCGATAACGCGACTCCGACGGTGGGCACGAACGTCGTGTTCACCCTGACCGTCACCAACAACGGTCCGTCGGCCTCGGCCGGCGTCTCGGTCGCCGACTTGCTGCCGAATGGCTACACCTATGTCTCCGATAACGGTGCGGGCGCTTATGTCTCCGGCACCGGCTCGCTGCAGATCACCGCGACGGTCAACGCCACGGGTACCTACGCCAACACCGCGACGGTGACCTCGACCACCAACGATCCGACCACGACCAACAACACYGGCACGGCCACCACGACCCCGGTCGCCTCGGCSGATCTGGCGATGGCCAAGTCGGTCGATAACGCGACCCCGACCGTGGGCACGAACGTCGTGTTCACCCTGACGGTGACCAACAACGGTCCGTCGGCCTCGGCCGGCGTCTCGGTCGCCGACCTGCTGCCGAATGGCTACACCTATGTCTCCGATAACGGTGCGGGCGCTTAYGTSTCCGGCACCGGCGTGTGGACCATCGGCAACCTGGCCAATGGCGCCAGCGCTTCGCTGCAGATCACCGCGACGGTCAACGCCACGGGCACGTATCTGAACTCGGCGACGGCAACCTCGACCACCAAYGATCCGACCACGACCAACAACACCGGCACGGCCACGACGACCCCGGTGGCTTCGGCCGACCTGTCGATCGACAAGGACGATGCCGGCGCCTCGGTCGTACCGGGCAACAATGTGGTCTACACGATCACCGTCGCCAACGCCGGTCCTTCGGCGGCGTCCTCGATCGTGGTCAGCGACGCCATCCCGGCGGGTCTGAACTTCGTCAGCGCAAGCGGCGCCGGCTGGGCCTGCGTGAACAACGCCGGCACCGTGGAATGCTCGCGTCCGACCCTGGCCGCGGGCGCCAATGCCGCGATCACTCTGACCCTGGCGGTGCCGTCCAACTACGGCGGCGCGTCCACGATCAGCAACACCGCTAGCGTCAGCAGCGCCACCACCGATCCGAACGGCGGCAACGACAGCGATACCGAGACCACGCCGGTTTCGATTTCGATCGACGCAGTCGACGACTCGGCCGCGGTCCTGCCGTTCGCAGGCGGCACCGTGCCGAACGTGACCGTCAACGACACCACCAACGGCGTCGCCGTCGCGATCGGCGTCAACGCCACCGCGCCGACCGTCGTCAGCAACGGCGGCCTGACCGGTCTGATCGCCAATCCGGACGGCAGCTTCACCGTGCCGGCCGGTTCGACGCCGGGCGCCTACACCGTCACCTACCGCATCTGCACGCTGCCGGCCACCTCGCCGGCCACCTGCGACGATGCCAGCGTGCCGGTCGTGGTCGGCCCGGATGCCGTGGACGACACCGCCACCACGCCGCAGAACACCACGCTCAACGCCACCGTCACCGGCGGCGACAGCGCACCGGTGGGCTCGGCCTACGCACTGGTGACCGGTACCAGCAACGGCACGCTGACCTTCAACGCCGACGGCAGCTACACCTACGTGCCGAATGCCAACTACAGCGGCCCGGACAGCTTCAGCTACCGTCTGTGCCTGCCGGCGCCGAACGGCTCGGTCTGCGATATCGCGACCGTGTCGATCACCGTCGGTGGCAATGCCGTCACCGCGCTCGACGACAGCGCCAGCACGCCGCAGAACACGCCGGTGGGCATCAACGTGATCGGCAACGACACCACCACCGGCGCGCCGCTCAATCCGGCCTCGGTCAGCATCGTCACGGCACCGACCAACGGCAGCGTGACCTGCGACAGCGCGGGTCTATGCACCTACACGCCGAACGCCGGCTTCAGCGGCAGCGACAGCTTCGTGTACCGCGTCTGCGACGTCTCGACGCCGACCCCGGTCTGCGCCAACGCCACCGCCACGGTGACCGTGGCGCAGGCGGTGATCGCGGCCAACGACGACGACTACAGCGGCGCGCCGGTCAACGGCGCCACGGGCTCGGCCAACGTCGGCAACGCGCTGACCAACGACAGCCTCAACGGCGGCGCGGTCGATCTGGCCTTTGTGACCTTCACCGTCAACGACCCGAACACGGGCGATGGCGTCTCGGTCGCGGCCGACGGCACCGTCTCGGTCGCCCCGGGCACCCCGGCCGGTACTTACGTGATTCCGTACCAGCTGTGCGAGACCGCGCGTCCGAGCAACTGCGACACGGCCTCGATCACCGTGGTGGTCGGCGCCGCGCCGATCGACGCGGTCGACGATCCGGTCGCCACCCCGGTCAACGGCAGCACCGGCGCGACCGCCGTGGTCAACGTGCTCGGCAACGACACCCTCAACGGTGGCGCGGCCACGACCAGCAACGTCACCTTGGCGCCGGTCACCAGCGGCCCGCTGACGGTGAATGTCGACGGTACGGTCGATGTCGCGCCGAACACCCCGGCCGGCACTTACACCGTCACCTACCGGATCTGCGAAGTCCTCAACCCGAGCAACTGCGATACCGCCACGGTCACCGTGACGGTCAACGCCGCGCCGATCGACGCGGTCGACGACACCGTCGCCACGCCGATCAACGGCACCACGGGCGGCACCGGTGTGGTGAACGTGCTAGGCAACGACACCCTCAACGGTGGCGCGGCCACGACCGGCAACGTCACCCTGGCGCCGGTCACCAACGGCCCGCTGACGGTGAACGCCGACGGTACGGTAGACGTCGCGCCGAACACCCCGGCCGGTACCTACACCGCGACCTATCGGATCTGCGAAGTGCTCAACCCGAGCAACTGCGATACCGCCACGGTCACGGTCACGGTCAACGCCGCACCGATCGACGCGGTCGACGACACCCTCGCCACGCCGGTCAACGGCAGCACCGGCGGCACCGGCGTGATCAACGTGCTCGGTAACGACACGCTCAACGGCAGCACCCTGAACCCGGCCGACGTCAGCCTGACGCCGGTCACCAGCGGCCCGCTGACGGTGAACGCCAACGGTACGGTCGATGTCGCGCCGAACACCCCGGCCGGCACCTACACCGTCACCTACCGCATCTGCGAAGTGCTGAACCCGAGCAACTGCGATACGGCCGTGGTCACGGTCACCGTGGTCGCTCCCGCGATCACCGCCACCGACGATCTGGTCGGCGGCGGCCGCGGCGTCACCCCGCAGAACACGCCGATCATCACCAGCGTGCTGACCAACGACACGCTCAACGGCGCGCCGATCGATCCGGCCCTGGTCAACATCACCATCGCCAGCAACCCGGCGAACGGCACGGTCGTGGTCAACGGCGACGGCACCGTGACCTATACGCCCAACCCGAACTTCAGCGGCAACGACAGCTACACCTACACGATCTGCGAGAAGCTCAATCCGGCCAACTGCGCCACCGCCACCGTTTCGGTGCTGGTCCAGCCCAACCGGGTCGACGCCGTCGACGACGTGACCAGCACCGATCAGCAGGTGCCGGTGACGATCAGCGTCCTCACCAACGACAGCGTGCTCAGCGCGCCGCTGGATCCGGCCTCGGTCAGCGTGACCGTGGCGCCGACCAACGGCACGGTGAACTGCGTGGCGGGCGTGTGCACCTACACCCCGAACCAGTTCTTCGCCGGTACCGACAGCTTCACCTACCGCGTCTGCGACACCTCGGTGCCGACCCCGGTCTGCGACACCGCCGTGGTCACCATCACGGTGAACGCCAACGCCCCGGTGCTGCGCCTGACCAAGCAGGCGGCTCAGCGCTCGGTGAAGATCGGCGATCTGATCCGCTATACGGTGATCGCCGAGAACGTGGGCGACTCGCCGGCGCGCAACGCGACCCTGGTCGATACGCCGCCCGCGGGCTTCACCTACGTCGACGGCTCGCTCAGCGTGGACGACGAGGACGACGCCGCCAGCGTCGGCGGCACCAATCCGCTGCGCATCAACGGCATCGACGTGGCTATCGGTCAGCGCGCCACCATCGTCTACTTCCTGCGCGTCGGCGCCGGCGTGGGCAAGGGCGTGCACACCAACAGCGTCACCGCGCTCGACGTCAACGGCACCTCGATCGGCAACGTCGCCACCGCCGATGTCGACATGGCCGGCGATCCGCTGCTGGAAGACAGCCTGATCATGGGTACGGTCTACGACGACCGCGACGGCGACGGCTGGCAGGATCCGGCCAAGGCCGGCGGCGTGCGCGTGCAGGGCGGCTTCGCCCCGGGGGCCTACGTCGCGGGTTCGACCACGGTCGATCGCGGCACCGGCCCGCAGCCGGAGCCCGACGCCAGCGCGCCGCTGCTGCACGGCATCGCGATCGGCGACATCGCCGGCCGCAGCTCCAGCGCCGACAGCGCCCAGCGCCGTCAGGTGGTGGTGCGCCAGACCCTGCGCTCGCTCGACTTCAGCGACGACTTCGTCCTGACCACCGACGAGGGCAGCACCGTGCGCATGAACGCCGCCGGTCAGACCACGGTCGAACGCACCCGCGGCGACGCGGCCAAGGGTCTGACCGCGCAGGACCTGCAGGTCACGCGCAAGGTCAGCCAGGTCGCCGACGGCTACGAGGTCTCTTACGTGATCCGCAACGAAGGCATCGACGAACGCGGTATCCCCGGCGTGCGCATCGCCTCGGTGGAAGGCCTGATCATGCAGACCGACGCCTACGGCCGTTACCACCTGGAGGGTATCTCGGGCGGCGACACCGCACGCGGCCGCAACTTCATCCTCAAGGTCGACCAGGCCACGTTGCCGCCGGGCTCGGTGTTCACCACCGAAAACCCGCGCGTGCGCCGCGTGACCCAGGGCGTGCCGACCCGCTTCGACTTCGGCGTCAAGCTGCCCGCCGGCGAGATCCGCGGCGGCAGCAGCCAGACCGATGTCGAGCTGGGCGAGGTGATGTTCGAGGCCGGCAGCGACCAGGTGAAGAGCGATTACGCGCCGATGTTCGGCAAGATCGCCCAGCGCCTGCGCGATGCCGACGGCGGCAGCGTCACCATCACCGCTCAGGCTGAAGGCGAGGCGCTGGCGTTCGCCCGCGCCCATGCGGTGCAGGCGGCGCTGAGCAAGGAACTGGAACCGGACCTCGCCGAAAAGGTCCGCATCGACGTGGTCGCGGGCACCGACGCCACGGCGCTGGTCAGCCTGGACCAGGCGATCAAGCTCGGCGAGCTGCTGTTCGACACCGACCAGGCCACGATTCGTCCGCAGTACCGCGGCCTGATCTCGGAAATCGCCAAGACCCTCAACCGCGAAGGTCGCGGTGTGATCGGTATCGTCGGCCGCGCCGATCCGCGCGGCGCCAACGCCTACAACGTCCAGCTCGGCATGCGCCGCGCCAAGGCCGTGTACGAGGCGATATCGGCCGAGCTCGAGCCGAAGGTGAGACAGAAGGTGCGAGTGGACATAACTGACGATACCAACGCCCCCGTCGGCGTGGGCGGCCGCTGAGGACATGGCCATGAAGATGAAAATGAAGCTTCTGGACATGACCCTGATCGGCCTGCTCTCGGCCGGCGCCGCCGGCCCGTCGCTGGCTCAGGACGCGGCACCAAAGTCGGAAGGCGAGGGCGCCGCGGCACGTTGCGACGGCGGCGAATGCCGCAGCGACGAAGGCCTGCTGTTCCGCGTGCGCACCCGAGGCGAAGAGCGCCCGGTCGCGCAGGGCGAGGACGCCGACGCGTTGCAACGCAATCGTCGCGTCGATGTGGTGCGCGAGGACGTGCTGCCCGGCAGCGCCAAGATCGCCGGCCGCTTCAGCATCGACCTGCCTAACGGCGGCGTGATCTGGGCCACCGAAGATCCCACCCTCGGCCGCCCCGTGCTCGACGTGCAGGGCGGTTCGACCGTGCCCTTCGAGAACGGCCGCATCGCCAAGCCGCTGCGCTTCCACGGCTACACCAACTACGCCTCGTTCATCGACAAGATCGAAGTCACCGTGTACCGCGGCAGCGACGCCGACCTGGTCACGCCGCTGGCCAAGATCGACCTGCCGGTGGCCAACGTCACCGACCAGGAATGGGATGGCGCCCTGCCGGCCGATCTCAACCTGCAGCCGGGCGACGAGCTGATTTACGTCGCCCGCGCCTACGGCAAGGACGGCACTTTCGACGAAACCGTCGGCAAGCGCGTGCAATTGGTGCGTCCGGAAGACTACGAGCGCGGTATCCAGGTGCTGCGCGACGAAAACCAGCGCTCGCTGGGCAAGGCGCTGGACATCGAGGACGCCGAGTCGCAGGGCATCGAGAACGCGATCTACGGGCGCAGCTCGCTGCGCATCCAGAACATCCCGATCTACGGCTCGCGCGTGCGCATCTACGGCCGCGACATCCCGCGCGATACCCAGCTCACCATCAACGGCGAAACCTTCCCGATCGACCTCGAGCGCAAGTTCGTGGCCGAGTTCCTGGAGCCGATCGGCCGTCACGGCTACGACGTAGCGGTCAAGCCGCGCGGCGGCGCGCCGTTGCAGCACCGCCTCGACGTCGACGTCACCGGCAAGTACGCCTTCCTGGTCGCGCTGGCCGATGTCACCGTGTCCGAGAACAACGTCAGCGGCAACATCGAACCGCTGGCCGGCGACGAACGCTACGACAAGGACTTCATCAGCGAAGGCCGCCTGGCGTTCTATTTGAAGGGCAAGGTCAAGGGCAAGTACCTGATCACCGCCCAGGCCGACACCCGCGAGCGCGAGATCAAGCAGCTGTTCAACGGCTTCTTCGATGCCGACGCCCAGGACGTGTTCCGCCGCCTCGACCCGGACCTGTACTACCCGGTCTACGGCGACGACTCCAGCACCTACCGCGACGTCGATACCCAGGGCCGTTTGTACGTGCGCGTGGACTGGGACCAAAACCAGGCGTTGTGGGGCAACTTCAACACCGGCATCACCGGTACCGAGTACGGTCAGTACGACCGCTCGCTGTACGGCGCGGCGCTGTCCTGGCGTTCGCGCGCCACCACCCAGCTCGGCGCGCCCAAGAGCGAAGTGCGCGCGTTCGGTTCCGAAGCGCAGAGCGCCTACGGCCACACCGAGTTCCTCGGCACCGGCGGCAGCCTGTACTACCTCAAGCACACCGACGTGCTGCCGGGTTCGGACAAGGTCACCCTGGAAATCCGCGATCGCACCACCGGCCGCACCGAGAGCCGCGTGGACCTGCAGCGCGGCGCCGACTACGAGATCGATGAGCTGCAGGGTCGCCTGATCCTGACCCGTCCGCTGGCCCAGGTCACGCGCGAGAACGTGCGCACCCTGACCCGCGACAACCCGCTCGACGGCTACACCCAACTGCTGCTGGTCGATTACGAATACGTGCCGGTCGGCTTCGATGCCGACGACGTCAGCGCCGGTTTCCGCGGCAAGCAGTGGTTCGGCGAGCACGTCGCGGTGGGCGGCACCTACATCGACGAGAACCGACGTGGCGACGACTACACCCTGAAGGGCGCGGATCTGACCCTGCAGGCCGGTCGCGGCACCTACCTGAAGCTGGAACAGACCCGCAGCGAATCCACCGTCGCGCCGATCTTCTATTCCGACAACGGCGGTCTCAGCTTCATCCAGCGCAATCCGACCACCGCTGCGCGCAGCGGCGAAGCCAAGGCCGTCGAGGCGCGCGCGAACTTCAAGGAGCTGGGCTGGACCGATCGCGATTGGAGCGTGGGTGCCTGGTGGCGCGACGTCGACGCCGGCTTCTCGGTCTCGCGCGCGGACACCGGCCTGGATATCGAGGAATACGGCGCCGAGTTCCTGGGCTACTTCACCGACAACTTCAGCCTGTACGGCAAGTACTCGCGCGCCGAACGCGGCGCCGAGGCCCTGGAGCAGAGCCAGCTGACCGCCGATTGGCGCATCACCAACGACACCCAGCTGGGCGCCGAGCTGCGTCGCGTGCGCGAAGAGCGCCTCAGCGGCACCGCCGACGCCCTGTTGGCGGCCGTGAGCTACCGCCGCCGCTTCGGTTCCTCGCTGGAGCTGTACGGCGTCGGCCAGTTCACAGCCGACGACGACAATGGCGCCTACGACCGCAACAACCTGATCACCCTGGGCGGCAAGTACCTGTTCGGCGATCGTTCCAGCGTTGGCGCCGAAGTCAGCGGTGGCAGCCGCGGCCACGGCGGCAAGGTCGAGGCCGAGTACCGCCTCAAGCCCGACCACACGATCTACGGCGCCTACAGCTACAGCACCGACACCACCGCCACCGATCCGCTGTTCAACCGCGATCTGCAGAACGGTTGGACCCTCGGCCAGCGCTGGCGTCTGAGCAACCAGGTCAACCTGTTCAACGAAAGCCAGTTCCTCAAGGACCCCAGCGACAACAGCCAGGGCATCGTCCACACCTACGGCATGGACTTCTATCCGTCCGAAGGCTGGAACATCGGCTTCACCATCATGGACGGCGAACTGGACGCCACCACCGGTCGCGTCGACCGTCGCGCCTACAGCGTCAGCGGCGGCCGCACCGACGAAATCGCCCAGTGGAACAGCAAGCTGGAGTACCGCAAGGACACCGGTGCCGAGCAGCGCGAGCAGTGGGTCACCACCAATCGCCTGTTCTACAAGGTCAACGAAGACCTGCGCCTGGCCCTGCGCGCCAATTACGCCGATACCCAGGACGACCTCAATCCGGCCGAAAGCGCCAAGCTGGCCGAAGCCAACCTCGGCTTCGCCTACCGCCCGCACGACAACACCCGCTGGGGTCTGTTCGGCAAGTACACCTATTTGTACGACCTGGCCACCCTCGGCCAGGACGGCGGCGCCACTTACGACCAGCGCTCGCAGGTGCTGTCGTTCGAAGGCGTCTACCGCATCGACGACAAGTGGGAGGTGGCCGGTAAGCTTGCCAGCCGTTGGGGCGACTACCGCATCGGTCGCGGCGAAGGCCAGTGGCTGGACAGCCGCGCCGACTTCGCCGCCGGCCAGCTGCGCTATCACCTGATCGCCAAGTGGGAAGGTCTGGTCGAGTACCGCTGGCTGCAGGTCAAGGACGGCGGCGACAAGCGCGGCTGGCTGATCGGCCTGGATCGCCAGCTCGGCGACAACTTCAAGGTCGGCGTGGGCTACAACTTCACCGACTTCAGCGACGACCTGACCGATCTGAAATACGACAACAAGGGCTGGTTCTTGAATCTGGCGGGTTATTACTGACCCGCCGTCTTCGGAGGCTCCAACAAACGCCGCGGCCTCCGCGGCGTTTTTTTTGCTCCAGGCAGGGGCGTGGGGCCTGCGATGCCAACCCAATGGACGCGACGCCAGCGCTGTGGGAGCGGCGAGGGCCGCGACCGCCCCGTTCGCGGCGAATGCTGGAGCGCACCGGCGTGGCGCATCGCCCCGAATGCGTCGGCCGTTTCATTGACAAGGCGCAATGCCCACCGGACCATCGCCGCAACGGCCGCTTAGGGCCGTACTCGGCCGTGGCATCCAGGGGGGGCATCCGTGCTCAAGACGCTTTGTATCGCAGCGACGCTCATATTGTCGCTTAGCTCCGCGGCGTATGCCGGCAAGTCCCGGCACGCGACCGCCAATGAATTCTCCAGGCTCACCGTCGCGGGCATGAAGTACGGACTGGCGAAGAGCCACCCGGCCATGGCGACCTGCGTCGGCAAGATCAGCGACTACGCTCTCAGCGAAGCCTATCAATCCGTCATCGTCCGCACGATGCCCGCGGCCGACATCGTCAAGTTGGATTCCTTCTTCGGCACTTCGCTCGGCACGCGTTGGACCGACGACAACATCCGCTTCGGACAGACAGGTGGCGCCTCCCATAGCGAATTCAGCAAGGACGAACTGAAGCAGATCACACCCATCGTCAGCATGCCGTCCTACATCAAGCTGCAAGAGGTCGCGGCGTCGGGGGATCCGGTGGTCCAGAAGGCCGCTATGAAAGCGCTGGATCCATGTCAGTGAACCTACGTACGCCGACCTCCGCTCTGGCGCGGATGGGTTGACAGCCTTCGAGCGCCGGTCCGAGTATTGAGCGCGGCGCCCCGATGCGGGGCGATTCGCGTCGGCAAACGTCGATGTTGGAGGCGATATGTGCAGGAATATCCGGACGCTGTACAACTTCGAGCCGCCGGCCACGCACGAGGAGATTCGTGCGTCGGCGTTGCAGTTCGTTCGTAAATTGAGCGGATTCAATGCCCCGTCGAAGGCGAACGAAGAAGCCTTCAACCTGGCCGTGAAGCAAGTCAGCGAGGCTGCGGCCACGCTCATCAACTCGTTGACCACGTTCAGCCCGCCCAAGAGCCGCGAGATCGAGCGCGGCAAGGCCGCGGAGCTTTCGGCCAAGCGCTTTGGCGCGCCCAAGCCGTCCGGCGATCCATTCAAGTCGAAGTCGCGCCGGGGCGCGGCCTAGGCCGAGCGTCCGGGCGCCAGGGGAAGCGCATGAATCGAACGACGACGGCGTAACGGGCATGACGGCTGTTTCCATTCGTGACAGGGTTCTCATGAAACGGATCGCCTTGATCGCGCTGATCGCCGCGGCTCACATCGCCTTTCTGTACGGCTGCTACGGCGCCAGGTTCTTCGGCCTGCCGCTGTCTTACAACGCGACGATGGCGGTTTGGCTGGGCGTCTCCACCATCGCGGCCGGTATCGCTTACGCCAGGGCGGCGGCAGGGCTGGCTTGGTTCTCGGGCCGCACGCCTCTACGCCATCTGTTCGCTATCGCGGCGGCGGGGATTTCCTTGTACGCCGGGGTGTTCTGGGCGTTCAATGCCTTCGGCACCTGAGGCTGCGGCAGTGAGCGATCCGTCCGGACGCAGCCCTGCCAGCGGCTCGATTCGCGCCCTGATGAGGCATGCGCGGTGAAACGTCTTCTGTCTTCGCTGTTGTTCGGACTGGTGCTGCCTTGGGTAGGCGTTTCCGCGATCCTGGGTTGCGTGCTGTTCTTGATGTACGCCACGGGCTTCGTCTTCGTGGTCGTGCTGTGGCTGCTGGCCTGGGCGGGGTTCTTGCTGGTGCTGCTACTGCGACGGGTCGAAGCTCCCAGGCCGTTAGCCTAGGGCGCTTCGGCGTTCGCTGGCTTCGGGTCGAGCGATGAGTCGGCTCCATCCGCGCTCCGCGTCAATAGCAGCGTCGCGAACCATAGCGCGCCGATCGCGCCCACTAGCTGCGCCAGCACGAAGCCCGCAACGTCATCGGGCCGGATGCCCGCGAAACTCTGGGTCAGCGATCGCGCCAGGGTGACTGCTGGATTGGCGAACGAGGTGCTGGCGGTGAACCAATAGGCGGCGAAGATGTAGCCAGCCACCAGCATGGGCAGGGCGGCGGGGCGGTGGCGTGCGCCCAGGAGGACGGTGAGCAGCAGGCCGAAGGTCGCCACCGCTTCGCTCAACCATTGCCCGGAGCCGCCGCGCGCACGCAGGCCTGGCTGCCACAGCGGCAGGTCGAACATGGCATGGGCTAGCAGTACGCCTGTCACGGCCGCGACGGTCTGCACGGCGATGTAGGCGACGGCTACGGTCGTGGTCACCTCGCCGCGCAAGCGCATCGCCAAAGTGACGGCCGGGTTCAGATGCGCGCCTGATATCGGGCCCAACGCGGCGATCAACACATACAGCATGCCCGCGGTCGCAGCGGCGTTGGCCAGCAGGGCCAAGCCGTCGTTACCGCCCGACAGGTTCGCTCCCATGATGCCGGAGCCGACCACCGTGGCCAGTAGCGCCGAGGTGCCGACGAACTCGGCCAGCAGCTTTCGGCGCAGGCTCACGGCAACGAAGCCAGCAAGGTCCGGACCCGCGCCGAGATTTCGTCGCGCACCGCGCGATAGGCGTCGTCGTCCAGGTGCTTGGGATCGGGCAGGGCCCAGTCTTCGCGGCGCTGGGCCGGCACCCAAGGACAGTCGTCGCCGCAGCCCATGGTGACGACCGCATCGAAGGCGCCTTCGATCTCGTCCAGCGATTTGGATGCGTGGGCGCTCAAGTCGTAACCCAATTCGGCCATGTAGCGCACGGCTTTGGGATTGATGCGGCCGGATGGGGCGGAACCGGCGCTGTAGGCGTCGACGCGATCGCCGCCGTGCATGCGCGCGAAGGCTTCGGCCATTTGGCTGCGGTTGGCGTTTTCGACGCAGACGAATAGCACGCGTTTCTTGGACGGGGCGGATGTCATGAGCTCTGGACGTTCCAATGGGGCTGTCGCGTGGATGAGTCGCGCTGGTTCATTCGAGGGACTTGATCAGGCAGGTGGCGGACGCCGGGCACAGCGACTGGAATTCCGCGCTGCTGTGCACGGCGGCGGGCGCCGATGCGCGATCGATGGCGACGTAGCCGCGCCGGGTGAAGAAGGCCGACGCGGTCTGGGTCAGCAATACCAGCTCGCGCAGGCCCTGCGCCTGCGCCGCGCTTTCGGCCGCGGCGACCAGATGGCCGCCGGTGCCGGAGCGGCGCGCATCGGCGTGCACGGCAAGCGAGCGCAGCAGGCCGGTGTCGCCGAAGCGCTGCACGCCGACGACGCCGGCGATCGCACCGTCGGTGTCCGCGATCAGGAAGCCGACATCGGCGTCGGTCAAATCCTGCACCGGCAGGCCGTTGTCGGCCAGCAACGCACGGATCGCGGCGTGCTCGGATGGGAGCGCTGGACGAATCGACATCGCGCGTCTCAGCCGCAAGAGGAAGCGCAGCAGGCCGCCGCGACGGGCTGCGCCTGGGCGGTGGGCGCGCAGGCGGCCGTGCCTTCCCCGGCGCAACCGACCTCGGGGTCGTAATAGGTGGTGGATTCGCCGAAAGTATGGAACGACTCCCAGCGCACGCCCTGGGGATCCTCGGTCCACAGCTTGTCCGACTGCGCATAGCAGCACACCGCCGCGGCTTCGGGGGCGACAGTGCCTCCGGCCGCGTCGAGACGACGACCCAGCGCGGTGAGTTCGTTGCCGCTATCCACCTGCAGGCCCAGGTGATCGACGCCTACGGCACGGCCGGTGCTGGAGATGGCGAAGTTGATGCGCGGATCTTCGAGCATCCACTTGGCGTAGTCGTCTTTCTGCACGCTGGGCGCGGTGGCGAACAATTCGTTGTAGAAGCGGATGCTCGACGCCAGGTCGGCGACATTCAAATGCACGTGGAAGCGATTCATCGACGGACTCCTTTCGGACGTGGGGTGCAGGCTGCGGCCGGCGTGCAGGTCTCGACGCCCGCGCAGCAGTTCTCGGTGAGATAGGCGAGCAGGGCGTTCATCTGCAGGTAGTTCGCGCGCACACGGATCACGCGCCCCTCGCGCTGGTCGTGGACCAGGGCCGCGCCGCGCAACACGTTGAGATGAGCGGTGAGCGTCGCCGGTGGAAGGTCCAGCTTTTCGCGTAGCTCGCCTACCGACATTCCATCCGGCCCGGCCTGCACCAGTTGACGGAAGGCGGCCAGGCGGGATTCGTGGCTGAGGGCGTTGAGTGCGCCTAGTGCGGTTGTTGTTTCCATAATTCCAGTATTTTCGAATTATTAGAGCCTGTCAAGTACGGCCTTAGCGTCCGCGGATCGAAGCGGACGCGGGGGCGACGGTCTAAACCTGGCGCGGAAGCGACGCATCCTACTGGCGCCGACATCGTGTCGACAGCGCGACGCCGGGGGCGTCGGTGCGCCGTCGCATGACTTATTTCGGGCCCGATTCTTTTCGCCTCGCGAGGCCAACGCTCTCGTCGGGGCCCTCAGCCGTATCCGTCACCCAGCTCAGCCAGGACGCCATGACCCACCTACGCCACGGACGCTACTCCGCAATCGCCCACAGAATCGTCTCGCCCAAGGCGCTCGCATGCTGGGCCCTGATCGCGACCGCATCGGTGGTCGCGCCTATCCACGCGGCGTCCGTCCAGGAGCCTCCGGCGTTCGCGCAGGTCATCGAGCGCGAAGTGCCGGCGATCATGAAGGACGCCAAGATCCAAGGCGCTGCGATAGGCCTGATCGTCGATGGCAAGCTGGTCTATGCGCGCGGCTACGGCTACGCGGATCATGCCGGCAAGGTGCCCGCGACGCCGGACACCGTATTCGTCGCCGCCTCGCTGTCCAAGCCGATCGCCAGTTGGGTAACGATGCGTCTGGCCGAGCAAGGGCGTATCCGGTTGGATCAGCCGGTGGCCGAGCTGGTGTCGCCGTGGCCCTTGGCGCAGAACCAGTTCGACTATCGCCAGATCACCATCCGCCGTCTGCTTTCGCATACCGCGGGCACCACCTTGGGCGGATATCAGGGCTGGTTGGACTACAAGGAACTGCCGACGCTGGAAGAATCGCTGGCAGGAAAAACCAATGGGCGCGGTGCGGTGGAGCTGTTCGCGCCCGTCGGCGCCAAATTCCAGTACTCGGGCGGCGGTTACACCCTGATGCAGCTGGCGATCGAGCGGACCACGAAACGCAAGTACGCCGACTTGGCGCGCGAGCTGGTGTTCCGGCCCTTGGGCATGAAGCACAGCAGCGTGACGATGACGCCGAAGGTGCTGGCTGGCGCCGCGCAAGGCCACGGCGACGATGGCGGTCCGGTGCCGATGCGCTATTACGTCGAGCAGGCGCCTTCGGCCCTGAGCACGACCGTCAACGACTTCGCGCGTTGGATGATCGCCGGCATGGCGGATAGCCCCGGTGCCCATCCGTTGGGCCAAGCGCAGCTGAGCCTGATGTACGCGCCGGCGGAACTGAGCACGCCCCGCGCGCCCGACGACGCCATCTACGGTCTGGGTCATTTCATCGAACGGCTAGCCGATGGCAGTACAGCGGTGGGGCACGATGGGCGCAATCAGGCCGGTTTTCGCGCCAAATTCCTGATGCGTCCCAGCACCGGCGACGGCATCGTTTTCTTCAGCAACTCGCGCACCGGCTTGGCCTTGGACCGTATCGTCTGTCTATGGAGCGCGGACGTGGCCCAGGCGGATCCGGCCAAGGCCTGCAAGAAGTAAGCGCACGCCACCCATGTGCGGCCGCGCCCATGGGTGTGCATGCCTTGGTGCCGATTATCGGGACTGGGCCAGGGCCAGCGCGTCCGTACCGGCCGGGAAGCGCAGTTGCCCGGACGTGTCGTTGGCGGCGCGCCAGACCACCTGCGCAACGTCGGCCTCCGTGGTCACGGCGGCGGGCTGTGCGAAGCCCGCGAACACGCGCTCGGCGAACGCCGCGTAGGGTTCGGGCACCAGGCCCTGCATGCGCGCGCCGCCGTTCTGGCCGAAAGCCGTGGTGGGGCCGTAGCCCGGTTCCACCAGTTTCACCTGCACATCGAAGGCCTCCAGCTCGAACGCCAGCGATCCGGTGAAGCCCTCGATGGCGGCTTTGCTGGCCGTGTAGGCGGCCGCCAGCGGCATCCGCGCCAGCGTCACGCTGGAGGTGACGTTCACGACCACGCCGGAGCGGCGCGCGCGGAACTGCGGCAGCACGGCCTGGGTCATCGCCATCACGCCGAAGGTGTTGGTCTCGAACACTTCGCGCACGGTCGCCATCGGCGTGGCCTCGAAGGCGCCGACCACGCCGATGCCGGCATTGTTGACCAGCACGTCGATGGGGCCGGCGGCTTCCAGTGCGGCCACGATGCTGTCGGGGCGAGTAACGTCCAGGGCGACTACACGCAGGCGCTCCGAGCGCGGCAGCAGGTCTTCGCGCGGCTTGCGCATGGTGGCGACGACGTTCCAGCCCTGGGCGTGGAAGTGGCGCGCGGTTTCGAGGCCGTAGCCGGAGGAGCAGCCGGTGATCAGTACCGTTTTCATGAGGGTGTCCGTAGTGGAGGGTGCGGATGGCCATCTTGCCGGGCACAGATAGGACGATCTACTATGAAAAATCCGATATTCGTTTGCGAGAGTCCGGAATGAGCGACCCCCTGGCGGACGTCATCGCCCTGCTGCAGCCGCGCACGGTATTCGCCAAGCGCATCGGCGGCGCCGGCGATTGGGCCGTGCGCTATTCCGCCTTCGGCCAGCCGAGCTTCTGCGCGGTGCTGGAAGGCCGCTGTCGTCTGGACGTGGACGGGGAGAGCACGGCATTGCTGAAAGCCGGCGATTTCGTGCTGTTGCCGGCCACGCCGGGTTTCACCCTTGCGGGCGGCGCGCCGGTGCAGGCACGCCAGTTCGACCCGAATCGCGAGGCCGGGCAGACCGGCGAGGTGCGCCACGGCACCCGTGGCCGGCGCCCGGATGCGCGTCTGTTGGGCGGCTACTTCATGTTCGATTCGCCGGATGCTTCGCTGCTGGTGCCCCTGCTGCCCGCGCTGGTGCACATACGCGGCGTCGAGCGCCTTTCCACCCTGGTGCGCCTGGTCGGCGAAGAATCCGGCGAGCGTAGGCCGGGGCGCGAGCTGGTGCTGACGCGATTGGTGGAGGTGCTGCTGATCGAGGCGCTGCGTGCGACCCCCAGTGAGGACGCGCCGCCAGGACTGCTACGCGGCCTGGCCGACGGACGCATCGCGCCCGCCCTGCGCCATATGCATGCGCAGATCGCGCGCGCTTGGACCGTGGAGCAACTGGCGAAGAAGGCCGCATTGTCGCGCTCCTCGTTCTTCGATCGCTTCGTCCGCACCGTCGGGCTGCCGCCGATGGAATACCTGCTGAGCTGGCGCATGGCCGTGGCCAAGGATCTGCTGCGCCGCCGGGAGTTGGGGCTGGCCGAAGTCGCCGAGCGTGTCGGCTACGCTTCGGCCAGTACGTTCAGCACCGCCTTCAGTCGCCATGTCGGCCAGGCGCCGGGCCGGTACGCGCGGGCGGTTTAGTCGCCGCCGAGCGTGCGGTAGAACGCGGGCGGTGGGATCGGCCGTGCGGGCATACTGCATCGTGGCAGTCGGCTTTCGACCTGGAGATGAAGACCTTGGACCAGAACGATCCTTATCGGCCGCCGGCCGCTGCGGTCGGCCCTGCGCCGTACCAAGCCGAGGGCTGGCGTACCAGCGTCCTGATCCTCGTGCTGTTGCAGTTGTTGTTCTATGCCTTCAACGCGGCATCGGGTCTGCGCGCCGTGCAGGCCGGCGAAATCAGCGCCGTCGCTTTCCTGGCTTCGGTCAGTGCCGCGGTCTGCTTGCTGGCCGGTGCGGTGATGCTGTGGCTCAGGTCCAGGGCCGGGATTTATCTGTTCGCGATTTCGGCGTTGTCCGCGGGTGTGGCGTTGTTGCTGGTGCCCACGCGGACCGGCGTCACCGGCCTGGGGATCGCGGTGATCGCCAGTTTGGTCTGCTTGCGCGCCACCGCACCGCGTAAGGCCGCGAATCCTCAGTAGGGCCTGGGCGTGAGTTTCAACAGCCGCGCATTGCTGCTGTCCTCCAGCACCCAGATCGCGCCGTCGGGCCCTTGCTCGACCTCGCGGATGCGTGCGCCCATCGGATAGCGCTTGTACTCGCGTGCGCTGGTGCCGTCGAACTGGATCCGCACCAACGCCTGCGAAGCGAGGCCGCCGATGAAGCCTTGGCCGCGGAAAGAGGGAAACAGATCGCCGCTGTAGATGATGAAGCCCGCGGGCGCGATCACCGGCGACCAGTAGGCCTCGGGCGCGTTGAACTCCGGGCGTGTCGGATGATCGGGGATCGGGGTGCCGTCGTAGTGATCGCCGTTGGAGACGATGGGCCAGCCGTAGTTGGTGCCGCGCTCGATCAGGTTGAGTTCGTCGCCGCCGGCCGGTCCCATTTCGTGGGTCCACAGGCGCCCGGCGTTGTCGAAGGCGATGCCCAGCAGATTGCGGTGGCCCAGGGTCCAGACCTGCGACGCGACGCCGCCCACGCCCACGAAGGGATTGTCGCCCGGGATCGAGCCGTCGTCGTTGAGGCGGATCAGCTTGCCCAGGTTCTGCTGCATGTCCTGGGCGGGATCGAACTTCTGGCGATCGCCCGAGGTGATCCACAACTTGCCGTCGCCGCCGAAGGCGAGACGATGGCTGTAGTGGCCTTCGCCGGTGACCTTGGGCGTCTGCCGCCACAGCACTTGCAGGCCCGACAGGCTGCCGCCGTTGCCGTCGGCATTAAGCGTCAGCTGCGCGCGCGCCACGGCCGCGCCGCGCGTGCTGTTGGGGCCGGCTTCGGCGTAGCTGAGATAAACGTAGCGATTGCTGGAGAACTGCGGATGCAGGACGACGTCGCCGAGACCGCCTTGTCCACCGTAGGCTACGGTCGGCAGGCCGCTGATTTCGGTGGTCTGCTTGCTTGCGGTGTTGAACAGCCGCAGGCGGCGATTTTTTTCGGTCACCAGCAGGCGGCCGTCGGGCAGGAAGGTCATCGCCCAGGGCTCGTTGAAGCGGCCGAACTCGGTGGCGACGAAAGGCGGATCGGGTTCGACGGCGGGACGGTTGGGGCCGCCCTTCATTACCGCCGGCTCGGCCAGGGGCTGCGCCGACGCGACCGGCGCGATCGGTGCGGGCGTCGATTCGGCGGTCGGCGTTGGAGGCGTCTCCGGCGTCCGCACGGCGAGCGCCACCGGAGATCGCGCGCGCGCCGTCTCCTGGGTGCCGCCAGTCTCTCCGCGAGCGTCATGCGCCATCGGCGTGCAGGCCGAAGACAGCACCATGATCGCCAACGCCGTCGTCAGGGACTTGGTCATGGGGGGCTCTCGCAGCTTCGATGGATTCTTTTAGCGCAGGGCGGGGTCAGAAGACGTGATGGCTGCGGCGTTTTCGCCTCATCCTTTCGCTTAAGCCCGGAAGCTGCCGATTCAGCGACGCGTTGGCCGGTCGGCAAAAGACGGTCGGCCATCCATCCATGCGCACTTCACCGCAGGTCCGAACTCGGGCAGGGTGAACTTCAGCCAGGTGTCGGATCTCGGTAACCGGAGTTTCAAGATCGGACCGATGCCCGGCCGGGTCTGTGGCTGTCGCCACGTATAGCGCCGCATAGGCAGGGAGGGTGGTAGTGATCAGCTGGGTATTCATATTCGAAGCGCCAGAAATGGATTCCGCCGTCGACCGCATGGTCGTCGAACGCGGCGGCGTACGCACCGTCATCGTCGGCGTGCCGGAGCAGGCAGCGGTGGTCGCCGTCGCGGTGGCCCTGGTCGAGGAGGGCGCGCAGTTCATCGAGCTCTGCGGCGGCTTCGATCCGATCTGGCCGGGGCGGGTGATGGAAGCCACCGGTGGACGTGTCCCGGTCGGGGCGGTGGGCTACGCGGGCGGCGCTTCCGTGACGCGGTTGGCGGAGATCTTCGCTGCGCCTGCGTAAGCGTGCGGACTTGCTCTAGCATGCGCGGGTCCCGGCGCCGCGCGTGGCCGGACCCGCCGGGCGCCGGTGCGCCAGCCCATAGCGAGCGAACATGCAGAACACCGACGTTCCGACTTTGTACGAGTGGCTGGGCGGGATCGAAGCGCTCAACCGCCTGACCGTACGCTTCTACGAACACGTGCGCGCGGATGCGCTGCTGGGCGAGGTCTTCGCGCATATGGGCGCGGATCATCCGGCCCACGTCGCGGCGTTCCTGGCCGAAGTGCTGGGCGGCCCGGACGACTACTCGCGCAAGCACGGCGGGCATCCGCAAATGATCCAGCACCACCTCAATCGGCACCTCGGACAGGAGCAACGCCGGCGCTGGGTCGGCCTGTTGCTGGAGACCGCGGACGAACTGGGCATGCCCGACGATCCGGAGTTCCGATCCGCCTTGGTGGGTTACCTGGAATGGGGTTCGCGCCTGGCCGTGATGAATTCGCAGCCCGGCGCCACCGTCGACGCGGATGCGCCCATGCCGAAGTGGGGCTGGGGCGAGGTCAAGGGGCCGTACACCGGCTGAGCCTGCCAAGGCCGGGCCGACGGCCGGCGCGGCGTCGCGGCGACGTTCGGCAGGTTCGATAGCATGCAGTTCGCTCTGTCCGACTTTGGCCGCTCCGGGAGCCCGCGATGCAGAAGATCAAGCCCGCCGAAAGTCCCGACGCCTACATCGCCGCGCTGGACGGTTGGCGACGCGACCTCGCCGAACGCCTGCGCGCGTGCGTGCTCGGCGCAGCGAAGCTGGAAGAGGTGGTGAAGTGGGGCCACCTGGTCTATTTCAGCAACGGCCCGGTGCTGCTGATCCGCGTCGAAGTGCAGCGGGTTCTGCTCGGCTTCTGGCGCGGCAAGCGCCTGCTGGAGATCGAGCCCCGCCTCAAGCCGGGCGGCAAATACGAGCTGGCCAACCTGGACCTGCGCGAGGGTATGACGATCGCGGCCACGACCGTGCGCAAGCTGACCAAGCAGGCGGTGGCGTTGAACCATAGCGTGGGCGATCCCACGCGTGCGAGCAAGGACGGGTGAGGCGATGAATCAGCTGTTCCTACTCAACCTGCAGATCGGCCGCGGCCAGAATCGCGAGATGCCTTCGCACTTGGCCGGCGCCTTCGTCGCCGTCTACGTAGCGGCAGCCAATCATGAAGCCGCGTTGGTGCAGGGCGTGGCGCAGATCCAGGCGCGCGACTACGAGTTCATCGATTTGGCCGACGGCAAAGTCCATCAGCTGGACCCGCTGCGGTGGGACGAGTACGTGGCCGGGGTCTGGCCCGAATTTCGCGAGCATTTCCCCTCCCAGGCCGAGGTCATGGCCGGTCTGGCATCGCCCGACTGGGTGTGTTTCGGCCCGTTCGCGGCTTACGAGCCATCCGTTCCGAACTGAGGTCGGCGATCTGGACGGCGGCGAACGCGATTTGGCCGGGGTGCTTTGGAAACTTCGACGCTTATTGCGCACTAACGAGCCATTTCCCGTTCGTTCGCTGGATGGTCCGTCATTGACCGGGGCCTCTCCGCCGCGCAGGATGCGCGGCGTGCCAGGGGTTCTGGCGACTTGGCCGCGGTCGGCGGCGAACGGGTTCCTGCGCTGCATCGCAGTGGAAAGGGCCGAAGTATCGGGATCCTATCGTTGAGCACTATCGTCTGTCCGCACTGCGGCAAGACCCCAGCTTCGGGACTGCATCGGTTCATGCCAGGAGTCTCGTTCGTGCGCGGCACCTTCAAATGCAGCGAGTGCTCGGGACTTTCCATATTCTCCGGCAGAGTCTCCATCATTGCCTGCATCGCTTCGTTGGGGACGATGATGCTGACGCTGTGGGCTGTGCGCTGGTATGGAGACGGCAAGCTCTCGCTTGCCTTGTACATGGTCTTGCTCGCCGGAGTGATCGTGCTGCACCAATTCGTGTCGGCCGCAATTCTGCGCCGATATGCGCGGTTGCACGCGATCGACAGCGAAGACTGATCGGAGAACGGGTCGATGCGCCTTACCAAAATACTGTTCGGTCTCTCCGACCTGTGCGCCTGGATGCTGATGACGGTCGCGGTGCTGGCCGTGGTCGCCGTGCTGTTCCTGGGGCCAGGGCCGGACGCGCAGCAGGCCAAGCCGGTCTCGTCGTTTGAGGCGATGGCCTTGTCGCTGCTGTGGATGTTGGTGGCGGTGGGCGCCTATCTGCTGACTCGGCGCCGGCCGGCGGGTCTGCTGCTGGTGATCCTGCCGGCCTTCCTGTGGCTGTTCCGGGGCGAGGTGCTTCCGGCCCTGATCTACGCGGCCTTTGCCTTGCTGGTGTTCGCGACCCCGCTGATCCTGGTCTGGCGAGAGGTACGCCGCGGCACCTGAGCCCCGGATGCGCGCCAGGCGCGGATAAGCCGGCCGCCGGGCGCGCTGCCGACGAGCGGTAGCGCCGACCGCTGCGATTCTGTGTTTGCCTTGTCATTGCGGAAACGTCGCAAGGAGGCCAGGCATGAATGCGCGAACGAGATCGCGAGCGGTGCTAGCGCTTTTGATCGGGTTGACGGCGTTAGCGGCGATACCCTCGGCCACGGCGCAACGCAGTTGCGCGGAGCTGGTCGATTGCGCGGAAGGAACCATCGCGACCGGCGAGCCGCCCCAATGCGGCTGCGAGAAGGTGCCCCCGCCGCGCACGCCCCTGACCTGCGAAAACAACTTCGGCTGCGCCGAGGGCAACCAGATCGGCGTGGGCGAGTGGCCGGAATGCGGCTGTCGCGACCTGAGCACGCCGCAACCGGCGCCAGGCGACGCGCCGCCGCGCACCGATCGCAGCCCGGGGCCGCTGGATAGCTTGGGCGGCGTGGACACCTGCAAGCAGTTCCTGAAATGCGCGCCGGGCTTCGAGATGCTGCTGTGGAACGGACGCTGCGTGTGCGGCGAGACCATGCTGCCGCCGCCGGTGCGGTGAATAGGAGGCTTCGGGCGATTCCTAGGGCAGGAAGCTTATGGCCGAAGCGGCATCGAAGGTTCTAAGATCGCTCCGACCTCATCGGTGATGGACTGTTCTTGGAAGACCCTTATCGGCCGCCAAACAGCGGATTGCCAGATGTAAGGCCTGAACCAGAGCGTCGATGGCAGGCCGTAGCTGCTTTAGCCACTGGCATGGGTGTCGTTCCGGTGCTGTTGTATCTCATGGGGCGACTGCTGGCGGGTGACGCCGCACAGTTTCCCAGCTCGATGCGATTCTGGTGGCCTGTCGGCTCGGCCAGCGTTCTGGCGAGTTTCATCGCCTATCGGTTCAAGCGCATGCCCTGGTGGGCCGTACTGGCGATGCCTGTGATTCTGACGGTGGGCGCTCTGGTCGGAATACTCATTTGGACGGAGCTTGCCGTTGGGGAGGTCGACTAGCGTCAAAGCACCTCGTTTTCACCTTGACCGCGAAGTGATAAATGAAAACGCCGCGATAACTCGCGGCGTCTTCGTATCCTATAGGGCGCGGCTCGCGCCCCCAAGGACGGCTTACTTGCGCCGCATCAGCAGGATCAGCACCAGCAGCACCAGCAGGGCGATCAGCCAGACCCACCACTGCTGCCAGATCGGCTTGTCGCCGTCGCCGGTGAGCTTGCCGCCACCGCCCTTGCCGCCGGTACCGACCGCGTCGGGCAGGGTCAGGGTTTGGCCGTCGATGCGCAACACCGGCGGCGCCATGCCCTTCTTGTTGTAGCCGATCACCAGACTATAGCTGCCGTCGAGATTGTCGGTGACATCGCCGACGATGCCGCCCTCGAAGGGCTGCACCAGTTGGAAGCTCGTCGACTTGCCGGGACCGACGCGGTTGCCCTTGCCGTCGACCGGCGTCAGGGTCAGCTTGATGCAACCGCCTGCGTGGGTGGAGGGGCAGGTGCGTGCGGGCTCGTGCTTGATGGTCTTGGCGGTGGCGGCGGGATCCGGCGCCACTTGCACGTAGTGGTCGGTGGTGAAGACGCGGGTGAAGGCGCCGTTGTCCGAGCTGGTGCTGTCGATGCGGTAGGTGACCTGATACACGCCTTCGGCCAGCGTGGCCGGGTACTCGCCGGTATAGACGCCGGGGCTGGTTTCCTTCAGCTCGATGCCCTTCTCGGCGCCGAGTTCCAGGGCCTTCAGGATCTTGTCGCGCTGTGCCGGGTCGGCCAGCATGGCCTGCAGCTTCAAACCGGAGGCGCTGAGCGCGTCGCCCTGCGGTGCTTCGCCCGCCTTGGCCTTACCGTCGGAGAGGATGTTGCCCAAGCTCAGCGCGGGACCGGAAACGAAGGCGCGCACCGTGCCGGCGGGCAGGCCCACCAGCGGCTTGCCGCCTTCGGTCAGGGTGGCCTTGAGCTGCAGCGGCTCGCCGATGCCGGATTTGGTCTGACCGACGTTGTAGCGCGAGACGATGCTGGCGTTGTCGCCGATCACGAACAGGTTCCAGTGGCCAAGACCGCGCGGCAGGGTGCGGGCCACGCGCATTTTCCAATCGCCGTCGCTGGACACGCATTTGCCGTGCGCGTCGCAGAACGGCGCGCGCAGAGTCAAGGCGACATGGCCGGCGCCACCGCTGATGGTGAAATGCGGGTTATGCAGCGGATCGAAGTCGACGCCGTCCTTGCTGAGCTTGATGTTGGGGCGTCCGTCGGCCTGGAAGGCCTGGTCCCAGCCCAGCAGGATGGTGAAGGCCAGATCTTTCTTGCTGGTCTTGAAGCTCATGTCCAGCGGCGGCGGTGCGATGGCACCGGACGGCGCGGCCTGCTCGCCCTTGTCGGTGTGCAGCAGTTCCAGCTTGTCGCCGATCAGGGTGTCGGCCAGCACCTGCAGGAAATACTGGATCGCGCCGGCGGGCGGATTGTCCAGCGTGGTCTCGATGTTGAGCGCGCCGCAGCCGCTGTAGTTGGCGATGTTCTGCAGCAGCGAACTCGAGTCCGGGTCGCTGGGATCGTCCAGGCGCAGGCGGAACGGGCACAGGCTCAGCTGCTTGCCGGCCGGACGCACCAAGTCGCCGCCGATCGGGCTGTTGTTGGTATTGACGCGCAGGTCCAGACCGTCCCAGACCAGGAATTTGCTGGTGTTCTGGGCGCCGTCGGTGAACAGCAGCATGGTGTTGTTGAAGTTGGCGTTATCGCCGCCGACCAGATCCGAATTCAGGTTCGCGATGCCGTCGCCGATCGAGGTGCCGCCGCCGGGCTGATGCGCCGGCTTGTCGATTTCGCTCAGCACCGCATCCAGATTGACGGTGCTCATCGCGGCGATGCCGCCGGTGTTGGTCGCGTCGTTGTCGAAGAACACCACGCCCAACTTATCAGTCGGCAGTTGATAGGCCTTAGCCACCGAGATCATCTGCTCGGTCGCGCGCCGCAGCACCTTCCAGCGCTGGCAGTCGGGATTGGGCGAATACAACGCGCCGCAGACCGGGTCGCCGTTGAGCTTGGACGACCAGGCCATGGAGCCGGACTTGTCGAACACCAGCACCAGGCGTGCGGGCAGGCGCGACAGCGGCGGGCCCAGTGCGGGCGTCGGCTTTGAGCCCGGAATCACGGTGTCGCTGTCGTAGGCATCGACGGTGTTGCCGCCGCCGCTGGCGGTGATGCCGGTGGCGGTGACGCGGATGTCGCCCGCAAGCATGCCGAGATGGAAAATCTCCAGCGTGTCGACCTGGCCGGCGGTGTTGATGATGCGGAAGGTACAGGTGCCGCCGTTGGTGCCGCTGAGCACCGGTACGCCGGCGTTGAAAGTGCAGTTGATCATCGGGCCGCCGGTCTTGGCGCGCAGCTGCACGGTCGCGGCGGCGCCGTTGAGCGGGTACACGGCCAGATCGTCGGACAAGTAGAAGACCTTGATCGACTTGCTCGAGTTGGGGAAACCGAGCGCGTTGGTGAACGGCACCCAGGCGTCGCCGGTGCCGTTGAGCTTGGGCTCGGAGGTACTGGCGGCGGTGACGTTGGGGCTGGCCGTGGCCGCCACCGCGTCGGTGCCGACGAACAGGGCGAGCATCATCGCCCAGGCCCGCCATAGCGGAAGTTGACGTTTCATGAGGAGCTCCTTTCGCTCAGATGTGCTGGACCAGGCCGACCTGCTGGAGCAGGGCGCCGTTCTGGATGTAGAGGCCGGCGTTGCCGGCGGCGTCGACCGCGAGACTGGGGAAGCGTGCGGTCTGCTGCGGCGGCAGCAGTTCGCGGGTTTCGGTTACGCCGAGCACCAGCCGGCGCGCGCGCAAGGTGCTGAAGCCGGGGGCGCTCACGGTGGAATAGAACAACCACAGCGAGCCGTCGGCGGTGTAGCCCGCGGCCAGGTCGATGAAGGTGGTGACCGGGACGGTCAGGGTGGAGTCGGTGAAGTTGGCTTCCCAGGCGTTGGCGATGAAGCGCTTGGTGAAGACGCTCCAATTCGGGCCCGTGGGATTGGGCTCCTGCACGTAGACCAGTTGCGGCGCGCCGGTGGGATCGATGGTGATGGCGTGATCGCCGGGCCGCACCATGGTGCCGGCGTTGGTGACCGCGCCGGCGGCGCCGCCCAGGGGATAGCGCACGCTCTGCGCGGTGAACACGCCAGCGGTATCGCGGCGCCAGACCACGATGATGGTTCCGGTCTGATCGGTGACCGCGCTGACCTGGGAGTTCTGATCGATCGAGTCGACCAGTTCCTCCGGGCCCCAGGCGCCGGTGAAGGCGCGGCTGAAGATGCGGTTGTTGCCGGACAGCGCGGAGTAGAACACGCGGATCGTGCCGTTGGATTGCGCGGCCGCCGCCAGGCTGCTCACGCTGAGCACGCCGGTGAACTGGAAGGCGTCGGCGGGCGGCGTCCATACCCCGGCGATGCGGCGGCTGAAGGACAGGAAGCGGTTGGGGCCGTTCACCCGCACCCAGAACACCCACGGCACGCCGCTGGAATCGATCACCGCGGTCGGGGTGTTGTAGGGGCCGGCGTTGAGCACGGTGGTGGGCCCGACCGCGGCCGGGCGTTCGCGCAGCATGGCGTTGATCACGTCGCGCATCGGATACGGCAGTTGCGGCACGCCGCTGCCGTTGACCGAATAGCCGCCGCCGAAGGTGTCGGACAGCACTTGGTTGAAATCCATCTGCGACGGCAGCGAGATGCCGCGCCGGCGGCGATCGACCACCGCCGGCGCGTCGATGATGCCGGCCGAGGTCTGGGTGATCGTGGCCAGCGCGGCGTAGCTGTGGCCGGCGATGAAATCGGGGTCGCCGTTGACCGGCGGCGCGGCTCCGGTACGCACGCGCACAGCCCATTCGCGACGCAGGCGCGAGCAGGTCTCGGTGCCCAGGCCGGGCAGCACCAGTGCCGGATCCTCGGCCAGCGTGACCAGGCGTTCCCACACGTCCAGATAGACGGTGAGGGTGCGCGTGGCCGGCGCGACCGGCGGCGCCGGCAGTGCGGCGATCACCGGCACGCCCCAGCTCGCGGCGAGCGCGGCGGCGCCGGCCTGGCCGGCGTGCAGCGGCTGCGCGCTGAAGCCGATGTCGGCGGTGATGAAGGCCTCCATGCCGTCGACCAGCATGCGCCCGGCCTGCAGCGGTTGCGGACCGCCGCCGGCGACGATGGTGAAGCTGGTGGCGGAATTGATCGCGGCGATGCGGAAGCCGTCGTTGCCGACCGGCACGCCGTCGCCGACGAACCAGCGGAGGAAGGCGCGCAGCTCGTAGCGACGCATGTCGTCGCCTTCGTTCCAGTCGGCGTCGGCCAGGGGCACGCCCTGGGCCAGGCGCACGCTGACGTAGCGGCGGATCGGATCGAAAGTGTTGGGCGAGATGATGGCCATGGCGTGTCCCCGTCGTGTGGTCGTGTCAGAACACGAGCCAGATGGTGCGTTCGAGCGTGCTGGCCGGGTCTTTGGCGACCACCGGATGGCGCACGAGATTGATTTGCGTCGGCGCGCCGCCGAGTTGGGCGATCAGGCCGAACTCGCGCAGGTTGCCGCTGGCGTGGCTGCCGTTCGGCCACGGCGGTACGTTGGGGCCGAGCGTGGCGACGATTTGCAGACGATTGGTCGGCGTGGCCGAAGGCACCGGTCCGTCCATGAAGGTGAAATCCAGATTCGCCGCCGGCACCACGAAGGGCGAGGGATCGGTGAGTCCGGTTTCGTTGCCGGTCGGCGGCGGTGGCGGCACCTGGTCCCAGGAGGCGAGGCCGGCGCCGACCGCCAGGCCCTGAATGCCGAGCGTGGCGCCCGGTGTGCCGCCCATGAAGGCGGCGAGCAAACGCCGGCAATCGGTGAGGATCGCGTTCTTGGCCCAGCCGCGGTCCCAGATCACGCGCCCGTCGGCGTCGCGCAGCACGTCGCGGTACATGCCTTGCGGCAGGGGCATCCGGGTGTCCGTGTCCATAATTCGATTCCTTCGATGAGCGTGTTCGGTGGTAGGCCTGCTGGATCGCTGCGCGAACGCACGCGCTCAGACCGGCGGTGGGAAGTAGGTGCGGCGGCGCAAGGTGGTCAGGTTGGTCGGATTGGCGCTGACGCTGGCGACCTGATTGCTCAGCAGCAACACCCAGTCGGGCAGGGCGGCGCTGGTGGAGTCGGCCAGATCGAGGAACTGTTCGACGAAGGGGTAGTCGTCCAGATAGGAATCGCTGAGATCCGCGCCCGGCGCGTACAGCACCTCGGTGGTCAGCGACGGCGCCAGCACGATCACCGCGCGCAAGTTGATCGGCAGGAATTCGGCCAGCAGCTGTTTCAGGCGCGCGGCATTGGCCACGGTCAGCGCCTGGCCGAAGCGGCCGCGCGTCACGTACAAGCCCAGCGTTCCGCGGGTGTAGAACTCGTTGGGCGACAGCGGCGGTTCGTCGTCGCCGCCTAGCGGCCGATGCGGCGTATACGCGAGCAGATCGCCCCATTGATGGTGGCGGGTGTTGCGCGCGGTTTCGGCCATGCGCGGGGTGATGGTGTTGCAGTGCCGGCGCAGCGTCGCCGCTTCGGGCACGCGTGTGGGCGCGGCTGTCGGCGCCGCGCCGGCCAGGATCGGCGCCAGCTGGTCCAGCGCGATCGACGCATCGCAGCGGTGCAACAGGGTCAACCCGGCCACGGGCAGGATCAGCGGCAGCGGCGCGATGCGCGCGTTCTCGTCCCAGGGCAGGGCGATCGGCGCGGCCGCGACCAGGGCCGCGCTCAAGGACACTTCCCACAGGCTGCGCCCGCCGTTGCGGTCGCTGCTGAAGAACACGCGCGTGCCGCCGCCACCCAGCGCTAGCGCGGACGGCTGCACATCGGCAGCGCCGGGCGCGGGCGGGGTGGTGACGTCGGCGATCGGGCCCCAGCTCAGCGCCACCGGGTCGTAGCGACGCGCGCGCAACGCGCGGCGGTCTTGTCCGGCGGCGCCGGACAGCCAACGCGACCACAGCAGCAGCACGGTGCCGCCGGCTTCGCGCAGCAGATGGGGTTCGCGGTCGCCGCGTGCGCCGGCGGCCGCGCCGCCGTCGCTGATCGCGATCGCGCCCGACCACGGCGACGACCAGGCGCTGACGTCGTCGCTGGGCAGGCCCTGCGCGCTGCGTACGGCGATGACCGCATCGTTGCGATCGATACGCGCGGCGCCGTTGCCGGTGGCGACCCAGGCATTGCCGGCACCGTCGACACCGATGGCGCGCGCATCGACGCTGGGCAGGCCGTCGGCCAGCGACCAGCCGCGCCAGGCGCCATCGGCCGCGCGCCGCCACACGCCGCTGGCGGCGGCGATCCACAGGGCGTTGTCGGCGTAGGCCAGACCGCGCACGTCGTTGCCGATCGCCAGCGGCGGCGCCAGCGTAGACCACACGCCGGCGGCGCTGCGCTCGGCGATGCCGGCGGCGGTGGCGGCCCAGACGCGGCCGTCGGCGGCGAGCGCGACATCGCGCACGTCGTCGCTGGGCAGATCGGGCGCCAGCGTATTGGCGAAGTTGAGGTTGCGATCGAGTCGGCTGAGGCCGGCGGCGGTGGCGATCCAGAGCGCACCGTCCGCGGCCAGCGCGAGCGCGCGCACGTCGTTGTCGGCCAGACCGTCGCCGACGTCCAACGTGGTGATGCCGCCGTTGGTGGCGACGCGCGACAGTCCGGTGTCGGTGGCGACCCACACTGCGCCGTCGTCGCTCTGCAGCAAGCGGCGGCAGTCGTCGCTGGACAGGCCGTCGCCGATGTCGAAGGCCTGCCAGGTGAGGTTGCCGCGGCGGCGCGCGACGCCGGCGTCGGTGGCGACCCACAGCGCGCCCAGGCCGTCGACCAGGCAATGGCGCACGTTGTCGCTGGGCAAGCCGTCGGCGCTGTCAAGCACGTTGATCGTGCCGTTCTCGCCGCGCAGAGCCAGGCCGTTGACCGTGGCGATCGCATCGAACGCGCCCAGCCAGGCGCTGGCGCGCAGACGCCAGCGGCCGTCGGCGTGTTCGCTCCAGGCCAGCACGGCGCCATCGCCGGAGGCGAGCGCGCTGAGTTCGGTCGGCCGGCCCGGGGTGAGTGCGGGCAAGGTCTGCGCGGGCGTCAGATCGAGGGTGTCGTCCCAACTGCCGAAACTGGGCGCGGTGGCGTGGGCGAAGCCGAGCGCGCGTGCGGTGCTGGACAGCGCGAGGTCGACCGACAAGCGAGCGGTCGGACCCACCGCGGTACTGGTCAGGCGGATCGAACCATCGCCGGCCGGGCTGGCGACGGCCTGGGTGAGTTGCGCGTTCATCGCGGCGACCACTTCGGCCGTGGTCGCAAGCGCGGGATTGGCGTAATCGATCGCGTTGACCTGGAACACGTCGTTGGCGCCGGCGGTGCGCAGGGTCAGACGGGTGCCGACCACCAGGCGGAAACGCGGCAGCTGGCGACCTTGCAGCACGGCAGGCAAGCGCGGACGCGAACTGCCCAAGCTCCAGCGCACGCGCGCGTTGGCGCTCTCGGCCGCTTCGACACGGGCCAGGAACACGCGGCCGTCGGCCAGGGTAGCCGCGGCCGGATGCGCGACCGCGGCGTCGTCGCCAGGTCGCGTCGACAGCAAGCGGGTGGCGCCGCGCCATTGGCCGGCGTCCCAGGTCTTGCAGACCAGGCCGCCGTAAGGCGCGCGCTCGCCTTCGCGTTGATCCGGGTCGGGCGCGCTCGCGGCGTCGCTGGCGAACACGCGCACGCGGCCCAGCGCATCGGCGGCGGCGGCGAGACGATCGCCGCCGGCTGCGTCCAGGGTCAGCGCTTCGCTTTCGCGCGCGCTGACGTTGATCTGCGATTCCGGACCGACGCTGCGCGTGCGCAGCCGGACCTGGCCGCCGACCGCGTCGGCGACGATGTCGCTGGCGACCGCCGCGATCGCGGCCGCGACTTCGGCAGCGGTCGCCGCGGCTGGATTGGCGAAGGCCGACGCGCCCAAACGCACCCGGAACGAGGCGCCGCCGTCGACGGCGATGCTGAGTTCGGCGCCGGGGAAGATCGCGTAAGGGCCGGCGACGTTGCCGACCAGGGTCGCCGGCGCCGGGCCGACGCCGAAAGCTTCGTCGTTGCCGGCGCCGAAACCGAGCAGGGCGGCCGCGTCCAGCGGCGAACGCCAGCTCGCTCCCGCCGGCACGCTTGCATGGATCTGATAACGCGGCGCATGGTTGCTGCGCGCGAGGTGCTGCACGAACTCGGCGGTGCGCGTGGTCCAGCCGGTGTAACGCGTGACCAGGGCGCCGACCGACGTCACCGTGCCCACCGATTCGTACAAGCGCGGCGTGGCCTTGAGTTCGTTGCGCGCCAGCGGCAGCGCATCGGCATCGCCCAGGCGCCAGCCCAACCAGCCCGCCAGTTGCGGCAGACGGCGGCCGTCGACGCGGTCGATGTCGTGCAGGTCCCACAGGTTCTCGGCCGAGCTGCGCGCGCTGTCCATGGACGCGCCGTAGACGTCGAGCAGGCGCCGCAGCTGGCCCGAACGCGCGGCCATTTCCGGGATCGCCTCGGAACCCGGCGTGGTCGGGCGCAAGTTGACGTCGAACTGGCGATGCACGGCCGGTAGCAGGTCGTACATGGTGCGGTTGAGGCCGTGCGGCGCCGCCGGCGTGGCGATGGCGCGATGGCGCTGCGCCTCGACCGGATCGAAGGCCGCGCTGAACAATTGGTAGTAGCAGGCGTCGCCGGGCGTCAGCGACAGCGGCGCGTCGCCGCCGTCGACGATCTCGATGCGCCGGCGCAGCGGCTGGCCGTCGGCGCCGTAGCTGGTGGCGACGATGCGGCGCACGCGCTCCAGCGGCTGGCCGCCGACGTCCTGGGCGACGCTGATCGCCTCGAACACGATGCGCTCGGCGCCGTCGCGTTCTTCCCAGGCCGGCAGATCGATGACGCTGATGCCACCACCGGGAGTCGGCGGGAACGCGGCGCTGTCGTAAACCAGGTAGGGATCGGGCGCCAGCGGCGGCTGCGGGAATTCGAAATCGCGCGTCTTGCGCCGCAGCGTCTGCCGTGGCGCGTCGGCCAGCGTCTCGCCCGGACCCGGCGTCAGCGTCCAGCACACCCGCACGCGGCGGGCGACCAGGTCGGATTCTGCGATGAAGCGGTCGATGATCACGCCGGCCCCCTCAGCCGATCTGCAGGCTGAGTTCGAGCTGCGACAGCACCGGCAGCTCGTAGGGCCCGACATCGACGCGGCTGGCGACCGCGCTGCGCGAGATCAGGGCGTTGCGGATGAAGTCCGGCAGCTCGGCCATCGACGGCAGGTCGTAGCGGCGCAGATCGTCGTCCAGGGTCGAAGCGGGTTGATCGGCGCGGTTGAAGCGGTAGATGTCCAGCGACAGCACCCCGGGTATCGCCTCGATCAGCGCGAACAGGTCGCTGGGGTACAGGGCCTGGCCGAAATCGACCGCGTCGTAGGCGAGGTAGCGCGCCACCGTGTCGGCGATCTGCTGGCGCAGCGGATCGGCCTGATAGCGCGCGTCGTAGCGCACCGTCATCGCGATCGCGACCGGCGCCGGGCTGGCGTCGAGCACGCGCAACTGGGTGCCGGCCATGCGCTTGTCCTCGAAGTAGGCCAACAGCGCGGTGCGCAGCGCCTCCGGCACCGGACGCCAGCTGTCGCCCTGCGGGGCGACGATCAGGTCGATCTGATTCCAGTTGCGGGCGCGCGCGCGCGCCTTGGCCACGCCGCCGGCGTGGTGGGCGAGGGCGACGCAATCGTCGGGCGTTACCGCGCGGCGGCCGCTGCGATAGACCATGGGGCCGTTGCGCACCGCGATCTCGCTGCTTTCCGCGGCGCTGCCGCCCGCGGCCGGGGCCGGGTTGGTCACCGCCAGCAGGTTGGGCAGCACGGTGACCGCGCGGGTGATGGTGTTGGCGGCCACGTTGGCGCGCACGCCGCCGCCGACCCGGCAGGTCGCTCGCACGTTGTTGGTGCCGCGCGGCGGTACGCGTCCGAACACGTTGTCGCCGAACAGGATGGCGCAGGCGTCGTTCTCGTCGAACTGGCAGATGTAGTCGCGCGAATCGCGCGTGGACAGCAGGGTGCGGCCGTCGGGGCCGGTGCTGTAGAGGAAGTTGTCGCGGCGGTCCCAGCGCACCCAGCCCGCGCCTTCGTCGACCTCGACCACCAGGCTTTCCAGGATCGGCGGCTTGTGCGGCAGGCGGAAACTCTGGTTGGGCTCGCCGCTGGACGAGCCCAGCAGGGTCGGCGGCAGGCTGCGGCTGTGCGAGACGGGCAGCACGAACTGGGCCTGGCCGGCGATCGCGCCGGGCAGGACCTGATCCGAATGCAGATCGATGGACAGCGCCGGGCCCAGGTATTCGAAGGTCGCCGGATCGTCGCTGGGCTGGCTGGCGATGAACTGCGCGCCGCTGGGGATCGCGATCACCGCCGGGCCCACCGGCACCGAGAAGGTCAGCAGCAGGTCGGCGCGCGCGGGCAGCGGCGGGGTGGGTTCGTAGCCGATCAGGCGTAGCAGCTGCAGCACGCTGCGGCGTTCGCGCGCGGTGCCCGGAAACAGTTCGCTGGCGATGCGGTCCTGGTAGTACAGGATCACGTCGCCGACGTAGGCGACCATGTCGGTCAGCACCACGCCCAGATCGGACGGGGTGTGGTCGGTCCACTCGGGCAGGCGCAGGCGCGCCAGATCGAGCATGGCGCGGCGCAAGGACGCGTAGTCCTTATTGGTGTAATCGATCGCCGGCGGCAACGGATCGGTGACGGCCATGACGGCGCTCCTTGCTCAGGCCAACGGGACCAGCAGCGAATCCGTGCTGGGTTCGCTGGTGTGGGTGTAGTCGAGGCGCACGTACAGCTCGGCCTCGCGGCGTTCGAAGGCGACGTTGGTGACCAGCACGCGCGGTTCCCAGGCCAGCAGGCATTCCTGCAGCTGGCGCTTGACCAGGGTGGCCATGACGTCGTCGTTGGGGTCGTGCACCAGCGAGTGGATGCGGGTGCCGTACTCGCGCAGCATCACGCGCTCGCCGAAGCGCGTGGCCAGCAGCGCGCGGATGTTCTGGCGAATCTTGTCCTGACCGTTGGCGCGCTGCACGCCGCCGTCGGAAAGGGCGAAGGGAAAGGCGAAACCCATGACGTTGTCCATGTCGCTAGTGCTCCTCAGCTCAGTCCGACTTCGCCGGTTTGGGTGGCGGTTCCTATCGGCACGTTGCCGTTATCACGTACTTGCGACTGCACACCGGTCACGCGCGCGCCGACCACGTAGGCATGGACGACGTCGGCGATGGCCTTGGCCATCGCGTCGGCGGCGTCGTCGCCGCTCCATTCCTCGTCCACACCCTTCTGGAAATTGGTGCGCAAAGTCGCGGCCAGCGTCGATTCGAGCGTGTTGCGGTCCAGGGCCATGGCATCAGTCCAGGGGGCAGGGCGGCAGGGTGGGCAGCGCGGGCAACGCGGGCAGCGAAGGCGGCACGGGCAGCGGCGGCAGCGGCGGCAGGGTGATCGCGATCGGCAAGGTCGGCAGCGTCAGGCCCGGCAGATCCGGCAAGGCCGGCAACTCCGGCAGCGCCGGCAGCGAGGGCGGCATCGGCAGCGGCGGCAAGGGCGGCAGGGTGATCGCGATCGGCAGCGTCGGCAGCGCCAGTCCCGGCAGGGACGGCAACGCGGGCAGCGCCGGCATCGACGGCAACGCGGGCGGCAGCGGCAGCGGCGGCAACGGCGGCAGCGACAGCGGGATCGGCAGTTCGGGGAAGCTGCAGCGGCTCATGCGCGCGGTCTCCTCACTTCACCAGCACCGAAGCGCTGAAGTGCTGCTGCGGCACCAACATCGCGGGCGGCGTGGCCGGACCGGTCGGGCCCATCGCGGACGGATGGGTGTGGAACATGAACTGCTTCCACAGGATGTCGAACTGCTTGGCCAGCAGGGTCGGTTCGCTGGCGCCGGAACCCACCGATACCGTGGTGCCTTCGAGCAGGATATTGGCCGCGGTGATGCGCACGGTGTCGCCGGTGAGGTCGAGGCTGGCGCCGTCCTTGTTCATCAGCACCACGCCATCGGCGTTCATCGCCAGTACGTGGCCTTGCTCGGACATCAGCGAGGCTTCGCCCTTGTCGGCGTTGAGATAGAGCGTCGAGCCGCTCTTGTTCGACACCACCACGCTGCCCTTGTCGTCGATGGCCAGGAAGGAGTTGTCCTTGTGGCGGATCACGACCTTGGCGCCGCCGTCGGTGTCGTTGAGTTCGATGGTGTGGCCGCTGGCGGTCTGAATCACGCGGTTGTCGGGCGGCGTGACCCGACTCTCCTCCGGCGTCGCGGTCTTGGGGTACCAGGTGCCGACCCAGATCGCGAACTCGGGATCGCCGCCTTCGAACTCCACCCACACCTTGGCCCCCACCGGCGGCACGAAGAAGTGGCCGTAGGGGAAGCAGGGGCGCGCGTTGACCGCGAGCTCGGTGCCGAAGATCGCCGGCACGTTGACCAGGACGCAGCCTTGCTTGTCCGGGTCTTCGTTGCCGGTGACGGTGCCGCTGTATTTTCCGTACCAGCGTTCGGCGTGGCGGTGGATGGCGTTCATGGCGTCCTAGCGGGTGAGTTCGAATTCGGAGGTGTAGCCAGGCGACATCCCGCCGCCGGAACTGGTGCGCACCGTGTGCTTGACCTTGCGCACGTACCAGCGCCCCGCGCCCCAGCCGCTGATGCCGGTGACGTCGACCGCGCCCTTGGCGCGCAACATCACCGTCCCCACGCAGGCGCCGCGGGCGGTGAAGCCCAGCGCCATGGTCGGGTCCTGAGCGGCGTCGCTGGTCGCGCGCGCGGCGCTGGAGGGCGTGCCGGGGGTGAAGGTTTCAGGGCGCTGGCTTTGCGGCGTTTCGGTGGCTTCGCCGGCGACGCTGAGCGCGCTGTCCAGCGCGGGTCCGCCGGCTTCGGCGACAGTCTCGCTGGGCGCATGCGCGGGCTCGGCCGGCGGCGGCGGCGCGGTGGTGGTGACGGTGTCGCCGGTGAGCGGATCCACGGTCGCGGTGCTGCGTCGCGGCGAAGCGGCGCTGGCGGTGCGCTCGTAGGAGAAGCGGGTGATGCGCCCGGCCATGCCGGTGGCGGCCAAGGTGCCCATCGCCTCGCCCTCGGTCAGGCGCGCGAGCGGAATGAAATAGAACTTGGAGGCGCCGCCGTTGTATTCGACGAAGGCGCGGCAGGAGTAGCGACGCGCCAACAGCACGATGAAGTCCCAGTCGTTCTGGGTGGTCTGGCGCAGCGGCGCGGCTTCGGTGAACTCCGGATCCGGGCTGGGCTCGATCTGGCCGACCGCGATGCCGGTGGTGGGCTCGCGGGTGACGATGGCGCGCAGGATCGAACTCAGCGTGCCGACGTGGTGGGTGGCGCGGAACGGGCGCTTGCGGATGCGGTAGGACAGGTCCAGCGCGGTGATGGTGAGCTGCTTGGGATTGCAGCCCGCGGCCGCGTTCGCGATCTGGGTGACTTCGCCTTCGAACAGCACCGCGTGGTTCTCGCCCCAGCCCAGGTCGACCAGCAAGGTGTTGCCCTCGCGCGGCGCTTCGCTGCCGCTGCCGCTGGGGTCGTTGAGCACCACCACCGCCTTGTCGATCAGGCGATCGTTGTCCTCGACTTCGGCACTGCGCACGTTGGCGCTGATGTCGATGCCCTGCAGGTGCACGCGCTTGTACGGCTGGCGGCTGTCGCTCATGGCGCGTCCTCAGAAGCGCCGGTCGCGTTCGACCAGACCCGGGGCGCTGCCGCCGGAGGCGATGTCGAGCTTGTCGCCCGGGCGCCACTCCAGCGGGAAACGCAGCGGATTGGCGTCGGCCAGGCGCCACCAGCCTTCGCTGGAGCCCTGATAGCGCCATGCCAGATACTCCAGCGACTCGGCGCCGGTGACCAGGTGCGCATAGCGCGCCGAACTGGCGGGCACGCTCTCATGGCGGCGGATCGGCAGGCCGGTGCGCGGCTCGCCGTCGGCGTCGGGCGCTTGCATCGGCGCCAGGCGGGCGTATCGCGATCGTGCGGAAACGGGCATGGAGGCTCCTGCTCAGAGATCGAAGATGTGTTTGATGACCGACGCGCCCGGCAGCACGTTGACGTAGTCCATGCCGTAGCCGGAGCGGCCCATGGTTCGGGCGACGTTGACGTAGCGCTCGATGGTTTCGACCAGCGGCGAAATCGCCTTGGTCTGCTGCTTGAGGCTGACGCTGATCTCGGCGCGCGCCGGCGATGTATCGGCGTTGAAGCGGGTGATCTTGATGCTCAGGTTTTCCATCACGCAGTCGGTGTTGATGCCGCCGTAGATCAGCGTGCACAGCGGCGGCGCGAAGGTCTTTTCGAAGCCGCTGCTGATCCACTCGACCAGGCTGCCGACGTCGACGCCGGGATTGACGAAGGAGCGCAGCAGGGCCAGGTCCGGCGAGATGTCGCCGTCGTAGAGGTTGCCCACGTCCGAGGTCGAACCTTCCGGGCGCACCGCGCCGTCGAGCACGAAATCCAGGGCGAAGGTGCGGGCCTCACCGCAACCGGCCTCCAGCGGATGCGTGCGCACCAGCTGCGGTCCGAACTCCTTCAGGTCCTCGAGCGCGCCGGCCGGCGCGGTCGCCAGCTTCACGTACCAGGGCTGGCTGGCGCTCATCGCCGCGGAGGTCTTGTCGAAGGCCCAATTGCCGAAGTTTTCGACGTCGGTGTACTTGTAGGCGCGCTTCTCGGTCAGCGCCTCGGGATTGAATTGAAAGCGAAACACCAGCGGCGGCAGGCTGTTCCAGCAGGCGAGGTATCCGTAGGCCATGGCGCGTCTCCGGTTCCGTGGGCTCAGGCGGTGATCAAGGCGGGGTCGTCGGAACCGCGCTGGGCGAGTTCGCGCTGATAGGCGAGCAATTGCGCGTACAGCACTTCGGGTGCGGGCAAGGCGGCGACCGGGCCGTCGCCGCCGGCCACCGTGGCCGCGGTCAGGTCGATGATCACTTCCTGGATTTCGATCGAGGCGCGCGGGCGGTCGACGGCTTCGCCGACGATGCGGCCGGGGATGGAGTCGCCGGCGGTGGCCGGGGTGCTGGAGAACTGGCGGGTGATCTGATCGAGCAGCGTGGCCAGGCCGTTGCCGGACAGCCATTGCTCGTAGGCGCGCGCGATAGCTTCCAGGCCCGTCTCCGGGCGCTCGCGCACCGCGCGTTCGGCCTCGGCGAAGGCGCCGGCGAATTCGGCCGAGCGCTGGCGCACCGCGTTCAAGTTGGTGGCGTAATCGCTGCGGCTGCGGTCCAGTTCGGTCGAGATCAGTTGATCGAAGCGATCCGACAACAGGCCGAAGCCAGTGGCGACGCTGCCGGCCAAGTCGCGCACGCCGTCGAGCAGGCCGGTGCGCAGCGCATCCATCTGCGCGCGCAGGCTCACCAGCGCGGCGGGCGGCGCGGCCAACGCGGCCGGATCGGGCATGGCCGGCATCAGGGTCGAAGGCAACGTGGTCGAAGGCGTGATCGGGCCCGGCAAGGGCAGGGCGGCGGCATCGGTCAGGGCCTTGATCTGGGTGCCGGTCAGCGGTGCGCTGACCGGGGTGCCACCCGCGCTGGTCGATTTGTCGCGCAGCAGTTCGTACAGCGGCGGCAGCACCGCCGGCAGCACCTGGATCAGGTGGGTGATCAAGCGGAACACGCGCAGGTCGCTGAAGCGCGCAAGCACGATGAACAAGGTGTCGACCAACCAGCGCAGCATGCCGTTGACGGTGCGCTGCAGGCCGCCGGCCAGGAACTGGAACACCGCCAGCGCGCCTTCCAGCACCGTGCCGGCGATATCGAACAGGCTTCCCAGGATGCCCTGGACCATCTGGCCGATGACCTGGGCCAGCCCGGCGGCCAGGCGTGCGACCACGCCTAGCAGGTCGAACACGGTCACCAGCACCACGCCGCGCAACAACAGCACGTTGCGCACCAGGAACTGCAGGATTTCGACCACCGCCAGCTTGAAGGTGTCGAGCTTGTCGAACAGCAGGGCGATGCTGCCCACCAGCATGGGCACCAGGATGATCAGGCCGTTGATGATGCGGGTCACGCCGCCTACGGTGGTCTCCACCGACTGCAGCATGGCCATCCAGCGCTCGTGCTGCGGCGTCAGCGAGGCCTGCAGTCGCTCGGGCGCGGGCGAGCCGCCGCCACTGCCGCCGCCGCTGCCGGCGGCCTCGAACAGGCCGGTGAGCAGATTCAGGATTTCGCGGAACTCGCCGATCTGATCGGTCAGGGGCGCGCCCGCGACCGTGGCGGTCGGCTCGGCGTCGGCCGCCGCCACCGCGGCCTCGGTCGGCGTGAGCGCTTTGCCGGCGCCCTTCTTGGCGGCCGCGGCGGGCTTCTTGTCGTCGCCGCCTATGCCCAGGCGCTTGAGGATGTCCTGCAGCTTGGTGACGATGGAATCGATCTTCCAGATCATCACCGGCAAGGCCACGCCCGCGATGGTGCCGCCGATCAATCCGCCGAACAGGCCGCCGAAGAAGCGGCCGATGCCGCCGAGCAGGCCTTCGAAGAAGCCGGCCACGCCACTGCTGGCGACCAGGTCGCGCAGGTTGTTGACGTGCACCAGCAAGGCGCCGCCGCGCATCGGCGGCGCGCCGAAGCGGCCGCTGGGCGTAAACGCCTCGGCGAAGGCGAATCCGGCATAGCGCGCGGTCGCCTGCGCCACCTGTTCCAAGGTGCCGCGCAGGCCCTTCAGCTGGGTCAGCATCAGACCCATCTGGGTGACCATATCGTCGGAGGCGTGGTCGTCGGCCATGGCTCAGGCTGCTCCCGCTGCGATCTGATCGAGTTGGCGCCGGCCCTCGGCGTAGGCCTGGCCGATCGCGTCGCGGAAATGCTGGGCGAGGTCGCGCACCAGCGATTCGTCATGGGCGCGGTCGTGCGCGCGCAGGGTCAGGCGCGGCACCCGCACCCGGCCCAGGCGCGCGCGGCGCGCCAGGATGTGCGGCGAGGTCGGGGTGAGTTCGACGTAGCTTTCCTCGCCGGCCATGGCGCGCTCGCGCCACCAGCGCCGCATCTCGCCGATGTAGAGCGGGATCGCCGCTTCGATGATGCGGAAGCCGTTACCGGCCAGCCAGCGTTCGAAGGCGCCGATCGGCGCGGTGTGGATGCGGTCGCCGAGGGCGCGGATCTGGTCGTTGTAGAGACCGTTGGCCAGCCCGGCCGACTCGCGCGCGAACTCCTGCATGCGTCCGGCCGGGCCGGTGCGGGCGAAATCGGTGGCGGTGCGCGAGAACACCTCGCCCAGGTCGGCGAGGCTGCGCGACACATTCTCGAACAGGCCGCGCACATTGGCGCCCAGGGCGCGGCCGAAATCCCGCACCTCGCGGCCCAGCACGCCCGGCGGGACGCCGAACAGCAGGTCGTAGAAGTTGGGCATGCGCTTGATGCGCGGCTTTTCGGTCTCGACCATCGGCCCGCCGGTATCGGCAAACAGCGCATCGACGATCTGGTCGATCAGGTTCAGGTCGTGCAGCAGACTGGCGCGCAGCGCGGCCAGTTTGCCCCCGACCCAGGGCACGTCGTTGATCACCGGCATGAAGGCGGTGGAGACGATGGTCGCGCGTGCGGTGTTGATGCCGGCCTTGGCCGCGCCCCACAGGGTCCAGTTGATCGCGGTGCCGGCCGCATCGATCACCTGATTGACGGTCAGCGTGACTCCGATCATGTCGATCAGCATCGCGGTCGGGCCCATAAAGGGCTTGACCAGCTCCAGCAGATCGAAGGCCAGGATCTCGTCGATCATGTGGAACACGATGTTGACGATGATGATCACTTCGTTGACCTGCTGGCGCAGGCCGTGCAGGAAGCGCTGCAGCGCGAACAACGCCACTTCCAGGTAGATGCGCGCGACCACGGCGAAGTAGTTGATGCTCCACTGCAGCATCGTGGCCATGGCCCCGACCAGGGCCGGCACCTCGCGCAGCATCTTGGGCAGGGACTCGAAGAAGAACGCCAGCACCTCGCGGCGCAGGCGGAACACCCGCGCTTCGATGCCGCGCAGCGCATTGACGATGGTCAGACGGATGCGCAGCCAGATCGCGTTGGCGAGGGTGCGGATCCAGTCCGGAATGATCGGCAGGATCAGCATCACCGCGGTGAAGCCGCGCAGCACCGTATCGAGCATGTTGTCGCCGCCGCCCATGCCGGCCGGCGCGGGCGCCGCCGCCGCGACGGCGGCGCTGGGCGTGGCCGCGGCGGCGCCCCCGGCCGCGCCAGCGGCGCCGGCCGGGCCATCGAACAGGACTTTGGCCTTGGCAAAGTCGCCGACGATGTTGCGCAGCTGGCCGGTGCTGGTGGTCAGACCGCGCCACGCCATGCCGAGCAGGCCGAACAGATCCGAGGCGCGCGCATTGCGCGGATCGAAGGTGGAGGCGCGCGGGTCGGCCAGGCGGTCGACGGAATCGGCGATCGCAGTGACGATGCCCTCGATCGCACCGAGCAGGTTCGGCAGGATCATCTCGTCCTCGACCGCCTGCGGGATGCGGGTGAAGCCGCGCCCGAAGGCCACGAACGGAGCCGCCCAGGTCGCGCCGGCGCTGCGGTAAGGACGCAACGCGCCGTGCTGCTGGGCGTCGATGGCCACCGACAGCGCGGCGCCTTCGAACAGGAAGATCGGGAACGCGCGGGTGCGTCGCTCGAGTTCGCCCATGCGCTCCAGGCGCTGAGTCAGCCAGCGTTGCAGCGCCGCGGACAGGCCGCCGATGCGGCGGCGTTGGCTGTCGAAGGCGGCCAGCCAGTCGGAGGCGAGCGGGATCAGATCGATGGGCATGATCGTCAGCTCGCCGGCGCCAGGTAGGTCTGCTCGCGCAGCAGCCGGGTCAGGTCGTTGCCGATATTGCGCAGCGAAACCGCGTCGCCGCCGGGGCAGCGCACGGTGATCTTGCGCACGACCGGACGCAGGCGACCGTTGTCGGGCAGATCGCGCACCGGGAAATCAGGGTCGCGCGCGGGCACGTCGCGGCCGTAGACCTCGCGGTCGAGGCGGTCGAACGCGTCCAGCAGGTCGGGCACGCGGATGCGCACCTGCGCGGGCAGGATGCGCGCGACCACGGTGTAGAGCAGGTCGCGGTAGCGCAGCTCATGGGTGCGCAACTGCTCGAAGGCTTCATCGGGCGTGTCGACGCCGAACTCCTGCGCCATCAGCGCCGGTTCGCCGCGGAACACGCTCGCCGGCGGCGCCATCAGCTGCTGCGCCAGTGCGTCGGTGGCCGGGTCCAGCGCGAACGGCGCCGCCATGTCCACGTCGAACTCCGGGCCCCAGGGCGTGGACAGGGTGATGCCGCCACGCGCCGCGCCGACCATGCGCTTGGCCATGTCCATGCTGGGCGTGGGCGGCGCCACCAGCATGCCGCTGAGGACGCGTGCCGGGGCCAGCGCGCTGCTGATCGCTCCCGGGCTGGCGGACGAGGACGGCGGCGGCGCGGCGGCCGGCGGCGCCGCCGGGGCGGCCGCGCCGGTGCTGGCGAAGATCTTGCGGACCTCGGTCACCACGCGTGCGGCCGCGCGGAACTGGCGGATCAGCGGGATGTCCTCGATCAGTCCGCGCGCGGCGGACACCGACAGATCGATCGAGGCGCGGGTCTCGTTGGCGATCGAGCCGAAACCGTCCTTCAGCGCTATCGCCATCTGCGCCAGCATCGCACCCGCGCCTGCGATCAGGTGCCGCGCCATCGCCATGACGTGGTCGATCATGCGCGTCAGGATCGCCATCGGCGACGCTTCCGGATCGGCGCCTTCGAGGGCGGCGACCGTGCCTTCGCCGATACGCTTAACCACCTCCCAGATGCCCTTGCCGAATTCGATCAGGGCGTGGAACTGCATCGCGGTCGGCAGGATCAGCCTGCCGAAGCGGGTCAACAGCCAGGCCGCGGCGCCGATCAGTTGCGCGAACAGCGCGGCGACGCGATCGACCAGCTCCAGGATGCCGCGCAGCAGCGGGTTGCGGATCGCCTCGCGCGGACCGGTGAGCAGGTTGATGAAGCGCGTGAGCGCCTGGATCGCGCGGGTCGCGTCGCCGACCAGCTCGTAGGCCATGACCAGGACGCCGTTGGCGCCCTGCGCGGCTGCGACGATGGCGACGACGAAACCGCCTAGCAAGGCCAGCGGAAACAGGATCGCCGCGGCCGCGGTGCCCAGGCCGGTGAACTCGGCCAGGAAGATCGGGCTGTAGAGAATCGTGAGCAGGCTGGCCGCGATCGCGCACATCGATTCGCGGATCTTCACGTACAGATACATGACGATGCCGCTGGGGCTGATGAACATGCCGACGGCCATGCCGGCCATACCGGCCACCGGTTCGAGCAGGTTGGGGCCGGTCTGGCCGCCCTTGGACTGCGCGCGCGCCTCGCGGTAGCGCTCGCCCAGCGCGGTGATGTTGGCGATCACCACGCGCAGGCGGCTATCCAGCCGCGGCAGACGCACGCCGAACCATTCCACCAGGAAGGCGCCGCGCGCGCGGTCCATCACCACGGCTTCCAGCCGCAGTACCGCGTTCCATCGCTCGAACGCCGTGGCCATACCGGCCAACGGCGCAGAGAGCGATGTGAGTAGCAGCCCGATGGGCATTCAACGGCTCCAATTCAACGACCTGCGGTTCAACGTCCTCGGGACGATTCGATCTCGGCGTTTTCCCGCTCGATCTGCTCGATCAGCAGACGCGCGAAGCTGCGTCGGTCCTCGGTGGGCATGTCCATCAACTCGGCGTGCGGCCAATGAAGGTGGTAAGCCAGAAAGAACACCTCGCGACGCAAATCCTCGAGCGTCAGTCCAATGCCAAAAAATGGGACAGGTCCAGGCTGGCCTTGAACTCGTGGCCGCAGGCCGGGCACTCCAGCGCGCGTATCAGATCGACGCCGGGCGCGGCCGAGTTGAGCGCCCGGTCGATCAGGCGCCGGTCGGTCATGGTCAGCTCGGCCAGCAGCTTCGGCCCGATCGCGTTGAGCCGGTGCTGCGGCACGTCGCCCAGCGACTTCAGGCAGCGGGCGAGCAGCGCGTTCTTGCCCAGCGAGGCGTTCTTGCGCATCTGCGGCGCCACCGCCGACTCGTCCGCGCCGGTGGGCAGCCGCATCACCATCGCGTGGTGGGCCACGCCCTGGTTGTCGATGTAGCCGTCCTCCAGGCGGATGCGGATCTCGCCCGCCGATTCCTCTTCCGGCATGCGCCGCACCGGCAGGGCGTCGAGCTCTTCGGTGACCTCGTGGCTGTGGCCGCAGGACGGGCACTTGTAGCTCGCCTGCAGCTCGTTGCCGAAGGTCGCGCCGCGCAGTCGCAGCAACAGATAGTTGCGGTCGGCCGAGTACATTTCCGCGACCACAGACGGGCCGGTGGACTTGAGCTCGCCCAGGCCGACGATGCAGCTGGCCAGCAGTTCGGTGACCAGCTTGCCGCCGTTACGCTGGTTCTGCGGATCGGCCAGGATCGCCTCGTCGCGGCCGGTCATCTTGCGCAGCATGCCGTGGCGGTGCAGGCGGCCTTCGTCGTCGTAGACGCCGATCGGCAGCTCGAACTCGTAGGTGCGGTGGGTCGTGCTCGGCGGCGGCGCCAGCGGGACCTCGCGCAGTGCGGTGGCTTCGGTTCTCATTCGACACGCTCCAGTCCTTCGTGTTCGAGGACGATGGTCTGCTTGAAGTGGTTGGTCGACCCGGCTTCCAGGTCGGTGAACTTCGACGACTTCACCCAGGCCCCGTAGAAGGCGAAGGTCAGCACGTCGGCGCCGTTGTGGCGCTTGACGATCATTCCGTCGCGACGCGGGACGGAGCCGCCCTGATCGTCGCGATTGAGCTTGAAGCACTCCTGGAACCAGTCCTTGAAGCGCTGGTCCTCCGGACTGCCGTCGACGTACCGCTCGATCGTGAGCGAGTCGAACTTGACCTTCGCGCCGGCGGTCTTGAACACCCGGAACGAACCGCCGTGCGGCTGTTCCACGGTTTCAATCTCGCCTTCGCTGAGTCCGCCGATCTTGCTCACGCCGGGGCTTTCGCGCCCGTCGATCACCAGTACGAACTCGCTCGCGCGATAACTTTCCCAAATGTCTCCGACTTGTGGCATGACGCCCTCCTGCGTGCGCTAGTGATGAGTTCAAGCTTCGGCCGCGGCGGCCCCGGAGGGCTGCTGGCCGACGGTGATGACGATGGTTTCCGCCGGCTTGGACGGATAGAAATAGACTTCGACGTTGAGCAGGCCCTGATCGACCTGGTCCGGCGGATTGTTCGAGGCGTCGCAGATGACGGTGAACACTTCCTCCGGCGAACCCGTGCCGAACGCGCCCTGCCGCCAAAGCCCCAGCAGGAAGGGGTTCACCGCATTGAACTTGACGGCGTTCCACAGCGAGCTGCGGTTCGGCTCCTGGCGCACCCAGCGCAGGCCGTTCTTCAGGCTGCTCTTGACGAAGTTGAAGAGCAGGCGCACGCCGACGTACATCCAGCGTGGATCGGTGCTGAGCGTGCGCGAGGAATCGATCACGATGCCGGCGCGCGGGATCGCGCGGATGCCGTTGACGCTACCGTCCTTGACCAGCTGGGTGTGCTCGGCGTCGGTGAGGCGGTAGGTGACGTCGAGCACGCCGGCCAGGTTGGCCTCGTCGCCCGCCGGCGCCTTCCACACGCCGCGCGAGCGCTCGACGCGCGCGAACACGCCCAGCACATGCCCGACCGGCGGCAGGTTGCGACGCGGGTTGTCGCCCACGCCGGCCGGATCGGCGATGGTGATCCACGGCGCGTACAAGGCGCCGTAGGCCTTCTTGGCCTGGAAGGACTGGCCGTAGGCGACCGCCTGGCCGGCCTCGGTGAAGCCTTCCGGCACCGCGCCCACGTACATGCAATCGCCGCGGTTCTCGCAGTAGGCCAGGGCGGCGGCAACGATGCCCGGATCGGTGCGCTCGCAGGTCAGCAACTGCACGTCGTGCGGATCGAAGGCGAAGAAGCCGCTGCGGACCGAGGCGTCGCCGTTGAAGTGCGCCGACGTCGGCGTGCCGTCGCGACCGGCCGCCAGCGGCGTCCAGGCCAGCACCGCGGGACGGTCGGCGCCGACCGCGCTGGCGCTGAGCATGTCCTCGGCGACGACGTAGCGCGAGCCGCGGATGGTGTCGTTGATGCGCGCCGGCGCGTAGTTCGGCGTGTCGGCTTCCATCGACAGGTCCGACCAGGTCTCGCGCACGTTCTCCGCTTCGGTCCCGCCTTCGGCCACGGTTACGGTGAAGCGCAGGTTGCGCACGCGGATGTTCTGCGCGGTCCAGCCGGCGATGCCGGCGATCGGCGGTCCCCAGGTGACCGCGCCGGTCAGCGGGTTGCGCGACAGCAGCTTGACCATGGCGGTGTTGGCCGGCACGGTCGGGTCGAAGACCTCGATCGCGTCGCCGAGGTCGAAGTCCTCGGTGCGGCGCAGGGTGGCGCCGTTGGTGGCCACCGCGCTGGCCGTGCCCGGCACCGCCGCGGCGATCGCGAAGCCCAGGGTCGCGTTGGCGGCGATGACCTGGATCGACGTCCAGCCGTCGCTCAGCCGTGCGACTTCGCCGGTCGAGGTCAGCACCAGGTTGCCCGGGCCGGTCAGAGACGCGACCACCCGGCTCTGGCGGCCGTTGATCGCGTCGCGGATCTGCTGCGGGGTGGCGTTGGCGGCGCCGCCCGGGAAGTCGGCGGGCAGGAAGGTGATCACGGTGTTGTCGGGCGAGCCGTCCACGCGCAGCGTCAGGCTGGGGAGGGTGCTCATGTCGACCGGCGCGACCATGGCCACCGTGCCGGTAATGGTGGCAGCCGCGGCTTCGCGCAGGCGGGTGGTGGTGGGCGTGGAGCGCGCCACCCGCACCTGCAGGCCGTTGCCCCAGCTGCCCGGGTCTTCGGTGCCGCGGAAGCCGGCCGAGATCCGCAGCGTGTCGGCGGGGCTGCCGTCGCGCAGCGCCAGCGTGCCCGGCGCATGGCCGGTGGCGGGGTCGTCGGAGACCACCCGATTGACGTAGGCGACCTGGCCGCCGTTGTCGAAGTAGCCCTTGACGAGATACGCGCCCAGGCCTCCCGGGAAATAGCCGCCGAAACGCTCGACGAAGCGAGCGTAGGAATCGACCATCACGGCCTGATTCGGCGTGCCGCGCCGGGTCAGGATGTTGAAGCCCGCGATGGAGGTGGGGGCGGCGGCCAGTACCGGCGCGCCCGTTCCGTCGACTTCCCGCACATTGATGCCGATGAAGCTCATGATTCTTTCTTCCTCTTGGGTGGTTGCGGGGGCCGCGCGGATCCATCGGCGGCACCCTGGCCGCGCCTGCGCGGAGTGATTGCGTTGCCGGCGGCCTCGGCGGCCTCCGGCGGCGTTGCGCTGCGTACCGCCAGCGCCTTGCGGTTGAGCAGATAGGTCAACTGCGGCGACGCCAGCGCGGCGGCGTCGAGCTCGAGGCTCTGCCCGGCCGCGAGTACGTGCACCGACGAGCCCAGATGCAGCTCGACCGGCTGCGAGCGCGTATTGATCAGGCGGACGCGTTCGCTCGCCTTGTCTTCAGCCATGGCCGGACTCCTTCCAATCGATGTGGTTGACCAGGCCCTGCACCGGCTGCACCGACGACGGCGCGTCGTGGTCCTGCCACGCGTACACGCGGCAATACAGCCGCTGACGCGGTGCGGGGTCGAGGTGGGGGTTGTATTCGTAGGCCGGCGGCATCTGGGTCTCGATCGACCACGGATGCGCGGCCACGCGCAGCGCGCCGCGCGGGCCGATTTCGCGCAGCAGGAAATCCATCACCGCGCCCTGGTCGGCGCGTTCGGCGGCGACGGCCTCGATCGCGTACGCCGCCTCGAACGCGTTCGGCGCGGGGCGCACGCGGTAGCCATCGGCGACGAAATCGCAGCGTTGCGCGCTGCCGACGCTGCGCTCGGCGAGATTGCGCACGTCCATCGGCACGATCGCGATGCAAGGGTTGGTCGCGGGCCACGGTCCGCCGGCGCTCACCAACTCGGCCGGCACCGGTATGCCGCCCAGGCTGGTGCGCTCGTGCAAACGCGCCAGCAAGGCCTGCTCCAGATCGGCGAGCATGCTCGGCCGCACCGCCAGCGCCTCGTCGATGGCGACGCTATAGCCCTGGCCGGCATCGATGCAGTGCAACTGCGCGACCGTGACCGCGCCGCGCACCGCGGCCGGCAAGTCGGCCAACGAAAAGCGCACCACGTCCCAGCCCGCGCCGCCGCCGACCGGCACGCGCCGATGCCAGGTGTTGCCGGGCGCGCCGATCGGCAGGGCGACGCTGCCCAGGCGCAGTTCCAGATAGAAGCCGGGCGCGGAGCTGCGATCGCCGCGCAGGACCAGCCGCAGTTCGTCGTAGTCGTCCAGGTCCAGCGCGGCCAGCGGACGCCGCGCGATGTGGTCCAGCGAGGCCGCGCTGTAAGCCAGGGTCAGGCTGCGATGGTCGCCGCTGGGCGTGTCGCCGAGCAGGTCCTCGGCCACCGCGATCTGCGCCGACGGCGTCACGCCATCGCCTTGCAGGGTCTGCCAGCCGGCGAGTTGGGTGAAGGCGGCGAGCGTCAGCGACGGCACGGGCGACTCTCCTGCATCCTTGCGTGAGCGGACGTCATGTCAGCCGGCGCCTCGACAGTTCCTGCAGCACGCCGTCGAGCTCGTCGGCGCTGGCGGTGCAGCGGTAGCGGTCGCCGGTGCTGCTGGCGCTGAGCATCTCGACCAGGCCGCGTTCGCGCATCCAATCCAGCGCATCGAGCAAGGCGCGCCCGTCGACCACGGTCTGTTCGCGGAACCACCACATGGCGATTCCCTCCGCGGTATCGGAACTGTTCGGATTCACCCGCAGGTAGCGGGCGAGCGCTCTTACGATCGCTAGCATTTCGGGGTAGTCGTCCATGCGTCCCAGCCTTGGACTGAAGAGCGCAAGTCGCGTGCCAACGCCGTTGGTATCGCAAACGATTGATTCCAAACGGTTGCGGGTCGCGGCCTTGGCCGGCATCGGTGCTGCTTTGTCCTGCGCCCGCGCCGCGCCGATGCGGCGAAAGCCTGCTGCGACGCGCTGTAAGGGGTAGGGCGTTTTTGTCCTGGAAAGCGGACGAATCCGACCGGGTGCGGTGGCGCTGCGCTCGTGCGCGGTTGCCGCGCGAACGAATTCCACGCGAACGGCTCGCGCACGGACCGATTCGGCATGGTGCGGGCGCAGCGCTTCGCCGGCGCCAGGCGCCGTGGTGATCGAGGTGGAAGTCATCAGGAGGCGTCGTTGAAGCGGCGGGTGTCGATCTGGTGTTTGCGGACCAGCTCGAAGAACGCGCGTCGGTTCTTCTTGGCCGCGTGGGCGGCGTGGGTGAGGTTGCCGTGGTGCAGGGCCAGCAGGGTTTCGATGTACTGCCGCTCGAAGCGTTCGACCACACGCTTCTTGGCCGACTGGAAGGACTCGCCGGCCAGTTCGCCGCTGCCCGCGTCCGCGTCGGCGTCCAGATCAGGATCGATGTCGATGTCGTCGGCGCCTATGCTGTCGCCCGTGGCCAGCAGCACCGAGCGTTCGATCACGTGGCGCAGCTCGCGCACGTTGCCGGGCCAGTCGTGGGCCAACAGCTTCTGCAGCGCCTCGGCGGTGAGCCGGCGGCCGTCTCCGCCGCCGTGGGCCTGATCGAACTGGTGGACGAAGTGGCCGGCCAGCAGTGCGATGTCCTCGCGCCGCTCGCGCAGCGGCGGCAGCGCGATCGGCAGCACGTTGAGGCGGAAGTACAGGTCCTGGCGAAAACTGTTCTGGCGCGCTAGCACGCGCAGGTCGCGGTTGCTGGCCGCGATCACCCGCACATCGGAGCGCTGCACGGCGTTGCAGCCGACCGGGCGGTACTCCTGCTGTTGCAGGAAGCGCAGCAGCTTGCCCTGCGCAAGCAGGGGCAGGCAGTCGATATCGTCCAGGAACATGGTGCCGCCCTCGGCCTCCTTGACCAGGCCGTGGCGGGAGCTGTGGGCGGTGGTGAACGCGCCTTTGACGTGGCCGAACAGCTCGCTCTCGATCAGCTCCACCGGCACCGCCGCGCAATTGACCGCGACCCAAGGTCCGGCCGAGCGCCGCGACAGATAGTGCAACGCCTGCGCGCAGATCTCCTTGCCGGTTCCGGTCTCGCCGACGATCAACACGCTGGAATCGCTGCCGGCGATCACCGGCAGGCGCTCGGCGACCTTCGCGCACGCATCGCTGGCGTAGAGAAATCCGCGTATGTGGGGCGATCGTCCTAGCGCTGCGCCGTGCGGCATACATCACTCCTTCCTTGGTTCGCCGAATCTATGCAGCTGGTCGCTGCCGGCCTGCCTGGCCGTCCGCCGTTCGGGGTACTGGAAAAAGAACGGCGATGGAACGCGCGACCGGACACGCGATTTTTTTCCAGCGCGCGGCCGGTGTCGCGCGACTCTTGCGTTCGCGCGCGGCATGCGCACGCGACGACGCAATGAGACTCGCGCTGTCTTGAGATGCGCGCGTTGCGCGCTGCTAACCTGTTAGCGCGCCGGCCGCGAACGCCCGTCGTGGCTATCGCTGCGCGTCGTGCGGCGCCGTCGCGCGAGTCGCGGCGACGCGTGATCCATGCGCGATGGAACTGTCGCGGCGATCGGGCCGGTCGCGACGGAGCGATCCGAACCGCGCGGCGCTCACCGCTCGGGTCGTACGGACATGCAAACCTTCGCGACGATCTACAAACCGAAGCTGCGGCCCTGCGCGCCGCGTTGGAAACTTCGTCGCATGAGTGGGTGCGCGGGTGCGAAGAACGTCGATGACCTGGGCGCGATGGACGGTCGCCGCCTGGACGCTACGCTCGCAGGTTAGGACGTCGCTTGCGCGGCGCAGCGGGGTTGGCCGACAGCCGGGCCGCGCGCCGTGTTGGCCGCACAGTTGTTCGGCGGGCGGCGCCCGTGGCGGCGGATCGGCCTGCAAGGCCCGAACCTGCTCGGCGATCAGATTCCGGCCTTCGGCCGTGCCCGCCCAGGGGGCGGCCAGGTGCGGGGGTGCGCAACCGGGTCCGGGTTCTCCTGGACCCGCCGGCGCAGCTCGGTCTCCGGGGCTCGGCCGCCGCGGGCGGCAGGGCAGCACGCAGGCAGACGGGGGCGGCGGACGACCCAGGGCGCGGGGCGGGCAGGTGGGGCTGCGAAGGCGGCGGGGCGGGACGACCGGCGGAGGCCCCGGTGGGGTCCGGAGCGGTGCGCCAAGGGCCCGGTCGCTGCCGGCCGCCATCGCGCGAAGCCCGTCCCTGCTGGCTCTGAGCCATTTCGGCCGGTCGGCCGGGCCTACCCCTCGCCGCGGCATTTCCCGACACCGGACCGGGCGGCGGCCCGACGGTCCTGGGCCGGCGGTTATACTTCACTATCTATCGCCCGCTTTCGGCGACAACTTAAGGACCCGCATCCTCATGGCACGTGGCATCAATAAGGTCATCCTGGTCGGCAACCTCGGCAACGACCCCGAAACCAAGTACACCCAGGGCGGCATGGCCGTGACCACGCTCAGCCTGGCTACGACCAGCGTGCGCAAGGACAAGGACGGCAATACCCAGGAGCGCACCGAGTGGCACCGGGTCAAGCTGTTCGGCAAGCTCGGCGAGATCGCCGGCGAGTACCTGCGCAAGGGCCGCCAGGTCTACATCGAAGGCTCGATCCGCTACGACAAGTTCACCGGTCAGGACGGTGTCGAGAAGTACTTCACCGATATCGTCGCCGACGACATGCAGATGCTCGGCGGCCCGGGCGGCGAGGGCGGTGGCGGCGGTGGTGGCGGCGGTCGCGAATTCCGCGGCGGTGGCGGTGGCGAGCGTGCCGCGCGTCCTGCCGGCGGTGGTGGCGGCGGTGGCGGCTACGGTGGTGGCGGTCGCCAGGAATCTGCCCCGCGCCGCGATGCGCCCCCGGCCAAGTCCAACGACTTCGGCGACGACTTCGCCGACGACGACATCCCGTTCTAAGAAACACATCTCTGATTTTTCGAGAGATGGAACGAAGAAGCCCTCTATCCAAGAGGGCTTCTTCTTATTGGGCAGTTCAAAAACCGTGGCGGAGTCAATCGATCCGATCCGCGAGATCGTGATGCCCTAAGTGACGCTTGAATGTTTTCGCTGGACAGCGATAGCCGAGTGTTGCGCGGGTCGATAGTTCAGCCGTTTGGCGATGGCATCCAGTTGGCGCTGGCTGTAGATGGACAGATCGGTCCCCTTCGGTACGTACTGCCGTAGCAAGCCATTGCTGTTCTCGCAGCTCGCGGATGCTCCGTTGCCAGGGCTGTGCGGGGTCGACGAAGCAAATTGCCAGGCCGGTGCGTTGTGGCAGGAGGCGATGTAACGCCATCTCCTTGCCTTGGTCGTAAGTCAGGGTTTGTCGGGCAGACTCAGGCAGCGGAACAGACACCTTGGCGAACCCCTCCAGCGCCGCCTGCGCCGAACAGCCCGCCATCCGAACCAAGCTCACATACAGCGTGGTGCGCTCGACGAGCACGCCGACCGCCGAGCGGTTGCGCCTGCCTTTGATGAAGTAGTCTTCCTAGTGGCCTGGGATCATACGTGCGTCCGTCTCCGCTGGGCGTACGTGGATGCTGGCTAGATCCGCCAGCTGGCCACGACGGTTCGCGCCCTGGCCGCGTGGACGGTGGGCGTATTTGCGCTGGCGCAGCAATTGCACCGGCTCGCGCCGCATGGCGCCTCGAGCCGTGGCGTCAATCGCGGTATAGATTGTTTCGCGCGTCACCCGCCACGCCGGCCGATCAGGGAACCGTCGGTGCAGTGTGCGACTGACCTGTTGCGGTGACCGGTCTTCGCTCAGCAGGTGAAGTACCCGCGATCACAAGGCTGCTCCCGGTGTAGCTTGCGCGGCCGACGCGGCACGTGCCGCGTCGGCCGCGCGCGTTGACCCGCGAGTGTGGCGTCGTGCGGCAGCCGGGCCGACGCGTGTACGGCTGCGCCGATGGATGGGTTTGCTCGCGTGGGATGAGCCGGTTCCTGCTGCGAGTCGGTCAGGTCGCCGTGAGAGCAAGAGTAAGCACCGTTCCGCCGAAGAAAAGTAAGTAGTTGCCAAAGGTTTCGCGCACAAGTATTCCAATGAGCTACTGTGTCGCTTGAGAGGACCTCTCACGTGATGGGCGTTCTTTAGGAAATTGATCCGTCGATAGGAGCCCGTCGAGCACTGCCGGTAGGCCGCATACGCCTCGGTACGGGCAGTCTCGACAATTTCATGCGGCTGTATGCGTCCCTTTCGAGCGACTTCAACCTGCAGGGCTTCCCACGGCAACGACGGCAGCAACTTCCGGATGCTTTCCCGCAAGTTGGCGTCAGCTAGCGACTCGGATGGCACCGCGCCGAGACCTTCCGCGACACGCCACATCGTCCACATGGTGAGCTTGCGTTCGCCGCGTTCGATTGAGGCGTAACGCCATGAACACCTATTTGGAAATGCACGCGAAAGTTGCCAAAGGACTTTTGCAGCGTTGCCTTTGGTGTCGTGCTTCCGAATTGACGACCCTCACAAATTTTGCGAAAGTCGAGGCGGGGTAGTTAAGCAAGTCGAACAAAGGGGTCAAACAGGGCTGCCTTAGCGCGCTGCGGGTGCTGCGGTGCTGCGGGTATTGCTTACGAGCCAGGTAAAAGGGGCGGCTGTCTCACGCCGCGTCTCGGAGGCAACGTATCCCAAATACGTGCGGTGCCTGATTCTTCGTGTGTTCGAGTGGTTGCGATAGGCGTCGCAGCCAGTGGTGCTTATTTTTCGTTGCTGATGCAAGGACAGGGAAATGTCATGCGGGGAGTCAATCGGCTTGCTCATCTGAGTCCGCATCAAAGCGACATTTACTTCGATCAGATTCGCCGTCCGCAAAGCCCCTGCTACAACGTAGGCGGCTATCTGAAGCTGGGTGCTGTCGATACGGCACGGCTTGCCAAGGCGCACAGCGACCTGGTGATGGAGCATGACGCGTTCGGTCTACGGATTTTTTGTACCGACGACGATGTGGCGCAAGGTGTCGTGCACGAGCGCACGACAGTGCTGCAACAAGTGGATCTGTCGTCTGAGGCGCGCCCTTCGATGGCGGCGGAAGTCTGGATTCGCCAGCTTTTCGCCACGCCACTGGCGTTCGAGAACACGGAGATGTTCAAGGCGGCGCTCATACGATTGAGCGATTCCGAATATTGGTACGTGGGTATCGCCCACCATCTGGCGGTGGATGGCTGGGGCTTCGCCAACTGGGCGCAGGCGCTGGCGAGGTACTACAACGGCGAAGCGGCAGCGCAGGTGTCGAGCTGCGTGAGCGTTGCGGCCGAGCAGCATGCCTATCTGGGAACCGAAAGATACCTGCGCGATCGGGACTATTGGGCGCAGCAATGCGCAACGTTGCCGGAGCGTTTGCTTCAACCGTTTTACGCAGGCAGCGCCGGCGATGCGCCGACCCGCAGTTTCCGTGTCACGCAGCAGGTGTCGTCCGACACATTCGCATGCGTGGAGCAGCTCGCTTCGCATTTGGGGGTGGGGCCGCATGCGGTGTTGCTGGGGGCGCTCGGGGCCTGCCTTGGACTGACATACCGACAGCCGGACGTGCTGATTTCCGTCGCGGTGCACAACCGTCGCGGCGCCGCGCAGAAGCAGCTTATCGGCGCATTTTCGGGCGTCAGTCCGTTGCCGTTGAAACAGGTCGCCGGCTCGCGCTTTTCGGATCTGGTACGCCAGGTTGCGAGCAGTCAAAAGGCGCATTTTCGTCATCAGCGCTATCCGCACGGCGACTTGCTGCGCGATCTGGGCCGGGCCGGTGGCCATGCCTTGCTGGGCGATGTCGGGTTCAGTTATCTCAAGGTCGACAGCGCGCTGGAAATCGAGGGCTGCGGACTCGAACTGACTTATGTCAGTCATGAGAGCGAAAGAACGCCGTTGATGGTCACCGTATGGGACGTCCGTGCGAACGGCGACGTCGCGGTGCATTTCGATTGCAACGAGGCTTATTTCACCCGCGATGAGGCCACGCTGCTCGCCCAGCGTTTTGCGAAAGCCCTGAAGCTGGCGGTGCTCTCGCCCGATGCCGTGCTCGTTCCGGCGGATATGCTGCTGGATGGAGAGCGCGAACGCGTCCTGGAACAGTTCAATGCCACCGAGGCCGCCTATCCGCGCGACGCCCTGATCCACGAGTTGTTCGAGCAGCAGGCGGCTACGCAGCCGGATGCGGTGGCGGTGGTTTACGAAAACCACCGTCTGACGTACGGCGAGCTCAATGCGCGCGCGAACCAGCTGGCGCACGAACTGATCGCGCGCGGCGTGCGGCCGGATGATCGCGTGGCGATCTGCTGCGAACGCAGCTTCGACCTGGTGGTCGGCCTGCTGGGCATCCTCAAGGCCGGCGGCGCCTACGTGTCGCTGGACCCAGCCTATCCGGCCGAACGGCTGGCCTTCATCCTGCAGGACAGTTCGCCCCGGCTGCTC
>NZ_LMJF01000013.1:0-190023 GCF_001429785.1 Lysobacter sp. Root916
TGGACTCTGTTACGAACGTCTGCTGATGGACTAACACCACCGGCCAGACGCCCGCACAAGTCACCTGCGCACACTGTCAAAGATCGTTGGAACCGGCCTCAGCGCCTTGTTCCGGCCTCGTCACCAAAGTGCCCGAGGGAGCCGCACATCTTACAGCAGATTTCGCGACCGTCAACACCCTGCGAAACCTTTTTTCTACCGCTTCCCACCGTTCCGTTCAGGCCCTAAAGCCGTCCCGTCTGGTGGGCCGCGCATCTTACAGCAGCCTCCGAATCCGTCAACCGTTTTCGATGCCACTTTCGATCCGCCCCGCCGCGCTCAATCGATGCAGCTCGGCGGGGCGCGCATTGTGCACAGCTCAAGCTGAATAGGGAAGGGGGTCAGCGAAAATAATTCGACTTGACCGCCGCGCCGCGCTGCCCGATGGTCGCCGCACCCTTAGGCAACAAGGAACGCTCGATGTCCAAGCTACGTCTGTTGGCCGCCTGCTGCGGCCTGGCCCTGTCCGGTTGCGCCAGCGGCGCCGACCCCTGGGTGGAGCTGGCCGGGCAGCGCTATACGGTGGAAGTCGCCGACGATGACGAAGAGCGCGCCATGGGCCTGATGTTCCGCGAGGAAATGGCCGACGACCGCGGCATGGTCTTCATCCACGAGCGCCAGGAACCGCAGGCCTATTGGATGAAAAACACCAAGATTCCGCTGGACATCCTGTACTTCGACAGCGACCGCAAGCTGGTGTCGCAGCAGCGCGACGTGCCGCCGTGCTCGGCCGGCAACCAGTGCCCGCCCTACCCCAGCGCCGCGCCGGCGCGTTACGTGCTGGAACTCAACGCCGGCCAGGCGGCCAAGCTGAAACTGCAGGACGGCGCCGTGCTGACCTTCGGGCCCGGTCTGCCCCAGCCCTGAACCGCCTGGGCGCTCAGAGCTCCATCATCTCGAAGTCGTCCTTGGTCACACCGCAGTCCGGACAGGTCCAGGTATCGGGTACGTCCGCCCAGCGGGTGCCCGGGGCGATGCCCTCTTCCGGCAGGCCCTTGGCCTCGTCGTAGATGAAGCCGCAAACGACGCACATCCAGGTGCGGAACACGGTAGCGGCGGCGATCTCGGACATATGGGCGGATAATGGCTGTCTTGCGGGACAAGCATTGTCCCACCCCCGCCGCGCCCACGGAAGCGCCGTCATGCATTCATCCTGGCCGCGCCGCGGCGTCTATGCGATCACCCCCGACGAAGCCGACGACGCGCGCCTGCTGGCGCGGGTCGGCACCGTGCTCGGTGCGGGCGCGGCCTGGCTGCAGTACCGCAACAAGGCCGCCGACGAGGTCGCCCGCGAACGCCAGGCGCGCGCCTTGCTAGCGCTGTGCCGGCAGTACCAGGTGCCGCTGATCGTGAACGACGACTGGCGCCTGGCCGCGCGCATCGGTGCCGACGGCGCGCATCTGGGCGAGGACGACGGCGACATCGCGGCCGCGCGCGCCGCTCTGGGCGCGGATGCGATCCTCGGCGTGTCCTGCTACGACCAGGGCGCCCTCGCCTGCGCGGCGGTCGCAGCCGGCGCAGACTACGTCGCGTTCGGCGCGTTCTTTCCGTCGCCGACCAAGCCCAACGCGCGTCGCGCGGCGCCGCAGCTGCTGCGCGACGCGGCGGATTTGAACGTGCCGCGGGTGGCCATCGGCGGCATCACCCCGGACAATGCGCCGGCGCTGGTCGCGGCCGGCGCCGACCTGCTGGCGGTGATCAGCGGCGTGTTCGACGCGCCGGATCCGGCCGCCGCGACGCGCGCGTACCGGGCCTGTTTCGACTCCCCCGATTCCGATTCCGTTTCTCTTACCTGAAGACCCCTGCCTGCCCATGAATAACGCCCGTTCGCACGCCCTGTTCACCCGCGCTTCCGAGCTGCTGCCCGGCGGCGTCAATTCGCCGGTGCGCGCGTTCAAATCCGTCGGCGGCGAGCCGTTCTTCGCCCAGCGCGCCGAAGGTGCGTATCTGTACGACGTCGACGGCAACCGTTACGTCGACTACGTCGGGTCCTGGGGCCCGATGATCGCCGGCCACGCCCATCCGCAGGTGCTGGACGCGGTCGCGCGCACCATGCGCGACGGCTTGAGCTTCGGCGTGCCCAATGCGCTGGAGGTGACCATGGCCGAGGCGATCACTTCGATCGTGCCCAGCTGCGAGATGGTGCGCATGGTGAATTCGGGCACCGAGGCCACGCTGTCGGCGATCCGGGTGGCGCGCGGCGCGACCGGGCGCACGCGCATCGTCAAGTTCGAGGGCTGCTATCACGGCCACGGCGACAGTTTCCTGGTCAAGGCCGGCAGCGGCGCGCTCACCCTGGGCCTGCCGAATTCGCCGGGCGTGCCCTCGGCGCTGGCCGACCTGACCCTGACCCTGCCCTACAACGATTTCGAGGCGGCGACGCGCTTGTTCGACGATGTCGGCGATCAGATCGCCGGCCTGATCATCGAACCCATCGTCGGCAACGCCAACTGCATCCTGCCGCGCGAGGGTTATCTGCAGCATCTGCGCGCCCTGTGCAGCAATTACGGCGCGCTGCTGATCTTCGACGAGGTGATGACCGGTTTCCGAGTCGCGCTGGGCGGCGCGCAGCAGCGTTACGGCATCAAGCCGGACCTGAGCACCTTCGGCAAGATCATCGGCGGCGGCATGCCGGTGGGCGCCTACGGCGGCCGTCGCGATCTGATGAAGCAGGTCGCGCCCAGCGGCCCGATCTATCAAGCCGGCACCTTGAGCGGCAACCCGGTGGCGATGGCCGCGGGCCTGGCGACGCTGGACCTGATCCGCGCGCCGGGCTTCCACGAGGCGCTGGAACGCGGCACGCACGCGCTGTGCGACGGCCTGGAAGCGGCCGCGCGCGAGGCCGGCGTGGCCTTCCATACCACTCGCGCGCCGGGCATGTTCGGCCTGTATTTCCGCGAAGGGCCGGTGAACAGCTTCGCCGACGCGATGGCCTCGGATACCCAGCGCTTCAACCGCTTCTTCCACGGCATGCTCGAGCGCGGCGTGTACCTGGCGCCGTCGGCGTTCGAGGCCGGCTTCCTGTCCAGCGCGCACGGCGAGGCCGAGATCGCGCACACGCTGGAGGCCGCGTGCGCGAGTTTCGCGGCCTTGTGATACGCGCCCGCCCCGCGTTCGCGGCGGCGACATGCAAGTTCTCAGACACTCGAACTCGCCTCGATTGTTCCGTGATACGCATCCGATTCGGGCGCAAGCGCGCCCGGATCGCCGCAGGTATGCTTGGTCTGGCTACTAGGTTGTGATTTTCGATTCCTCTCGAATGCGAATAACCACAAGGACCAACCATGAAGCCCCACCCGTACCTGCTCGTCGCGCTGCTCAGCGCGGCCTCGATCCATAGCGCGATGGCGGCCCCGCCGCCCGGAACCGACACTCAACCGCGTTTCATTCCCTACGAAGTCCTCGTCAAGTTCAAGCCCGGCGGGGAAAAGTCGGCGCTGGCCGCCGCCTCGGCCGATATCGCACTGGAGCGGCCGTCCCAGCATTTCTGGGTCGCGAAGATCCGCCGCCCGAACGCCGCACGTTCCGACAAGGATGCGGCGAAGGCCGAAACCTTGGCCCTGCTGGCCGAATTGCGCCAGCGCGACGATGTGGAATACGCGCAGCTGAACTATCTGTTCGCTTTCTCCAGCGACCCCCTGTTCGCGGAGCAATGGCACTACCCGGCCATCTCGCTGTCAAACGCATGGGCCGCCTCGGGCAGGGGCAACGCCTCGGTGCGCATCGCCGTACTCGACACGGGCCGCTCGGATCATCCGGATTTGAGCGGCCGCTTCATGGTCGACCAGTACAACATGATCGACGAGTACAACGCCCCAGCGCCTGGTCAGCCCGCTACGGACAATGGAAGCTGGCGCCACGGCACCCATGTGGCCGGCATCGTCGGCGCCACGGTCGACAACAACACAGGCGGCGCTGGGGTCTGTCCGGGTTGCACGCTGATGAACGCGAAGGTCGGCGACAGCGGTACCGGCATCGTCGCTCCGGGCAACGGCCTCGACAACCCGAACACGCTGTGGATCACCAATAGCATCGACTGGGCAACCGACAAAGGCGCGCGCGTCATCAATATGAGCTTCGAGTTTCCCGGCGCCTGCACTCAGGGGTCTTTTCCAGTCCTGCGCGCGGCCATCCGGCGTGCCCGGGACAATGGCGTGACGCTGGTCGCCGCCGCGGGCAACGGGGCTGGCAACGTCGACAACGCGACGCCGGCATCCTGCCCCGACGTGATCTCGGTCGCAGCCATCGATCCCAGCAGCTCCCTCGCGCTCTACAGCAATCGCGGGTCGAACATCGGCATCACCGCTCCCGGCGGCGGCGGCTCGTTCTCGTACGATTCGCAAGGCAACGTCCTACCGACTTCGACGGTCTATGGCGGCATGCTGAGCGTGCTGGGCGTTCCGCTGTGCAACTCCGACCCCGCGAGCGCCTTCAATTCCCAGATCAAGCAACGCGGCGTCGTATCGGCCTGGACCACCTCCCCGGCTAGCGGCAATTCGCATTGCTATCGCTACCTATCGGGCACCTCGATGGCCGCGCCCCACGTATCCGGGACCGTCGGCCTGATGCTGTCGGTCAAGCCGAATCTGCGGCCCGATCAAGTCGGTCGAATCTTGCAGCAATCCGCGACCGCACTCCTGTCTTGCGGCCCCAACTGCGGCCCCGGCCTGCTCAACGTCGCGAACTCAGTGGCATTGGCGGCGACCACCAGCACCGGGCCGTGCAGCGCCGGCAATCCATCCTACCCGTTGAGCTGCAGCATCGAAGGCCACAGCCAGTACGTCAACGGCAGCGGCACGCTGGTGGAATCGGTCTATGCGTACGGTTACCGCTGGCAGTTCGATGCAGCTGGCAATCAAAACGGCGTGGCGAAAAAGCTCAACGCGTTCCCGCACTATAAGGACGGCCCTTGTCAGTACGCGCCGGCCGGCCAGACTTGCACGCTCGATTCGGTGACCGCGCTCGACTATCCGGGGTTCGGCTATATCGAATCGGTGACCGCCTACGGCCGCTATTGGAACTTCGACCAAAACAACAACGCCTTGGGCAACAGCGGATCGCTTTTGACCAGCGTACCTCGCTACGCCAATGGGCCTTGCGCCTACGCAGGCGGCGCGCCTTGCACCTTCGACACGCGCGACATGTTCAATCCGCCGCAATGGGGCGGACTGTACGAATCGATCACCGCTTATGGACGTTATTGGACTTACGACGCAGCCGGCTCGCTGATCGCCAGTAACACGCTGCTGAGCACTCCGCGCTATGCCAACGGTCCCTGTGCCTATCGGCCGGCGGGAACGACTTGCAAGTTCGGTAGTCGCGAGCAGCGGAGCGGCCCGAACGGCATCATCGAAACGGTGACCGCGTACGGCCGCTACTTCGAATGGGACGGAAATGGCAACCCGACCGCGAACAACGGTGTGCCCCTGAACGATATTCCGCGCTTGCACTGATCCGCGGCGCGCCCAGGATCGGCACGAGCGATGGCTGTCGCCATCCGAGGCGGCGCGTCGCAACCGTGTAGCGGCGTAAACGGCCGGCGAATTCGCCGGTCGTTTACGCCCACTCTCGAGCCACATCAGAACACGAACGTCGCGCTCAGTCCGATGTTGCGGCGCGCGCCGAACCAGCAGTCGCCGCGGCCCATGCAGATGCTGAAGTAGCGCTTGTCGGTCAGGTTGTTGACGTTGAGCGCCCAGCGCCAGACGCCGGTGTCGTAGGACAGCATCGCATCGGCCAGGGTCACCGCCGGCGTGGTCGGCGCGGGCAGGCTGTCGAAGGCGCTCATGTAGCGCAGGCCCAGGCCGGCGGCGTAGCCTTCGCGGCCGCCGATGCGGAAGCGCTGCTTGCCCCAGACCGCGGCCTGGTGGCGCGGCGTGGCTTCGAGCTGCCTGTCGTTCTCCAGGTAGTTGTAGTGCGCGGTGATGTCGAACGTTTCGGTCAGCCGGCCGCCGACTTCCAGCTCCACGCCGCTGACCTTGGTCTTGCCCGCCTGGATGTTGGTGTTGGGGTTGCGCGGATCGGGGACCAGGCGATTTTCCTCGCGCAGCTCGTAGGCGGCGGCGCTAAAGCTCAGATCGCGCCCGGCCGGTTCGAACTTCAGGCCGGCTTCGACCTGCTCGCCCTTTTGCGGCGTGTAACGCGCGCCGGTGATGGCGTTGGTGCCGGCCAAGGGAGTGAAGGATTCGCTGTAGCTCAGGTACGGCGACCAGCCGGCCCAATCGTGGAACATCAGGCCCAGGCGCTTGGTGATGGCGCTGGTGTCTTCGTCGGCGGCGCCGGCCAGCCCGTTGTTGACCCGGTCGTGGCGCACACCGGCGACCACGATCCAATGCTCGCCGAACTTCATCTGGTCCTGCAGGTACAGGCCGACCTGACGTTGGCGGGTCTTGACCGGTGCGCCCAACGCCGGCGGCGTATAGGGCGTGTACACCGGATCGAAGATGTCTACCGGCGGCACGTTGCTGTCGAACAACTGGGCCTCGTCCTGCTTGAAGCGCACCGCGTCCAGCCCCAGCAGCATCTGGTGATCGATCGCGCCGGTCCTGAAGCGGCCCTCGACGTGCTGGTCGATGTTCTGCATCCGTACCTGGGTCTTGGCGAACCAGCCTTCGCGCGGCAAGAGCCGCTGCTGCGCGTCGAGGAAGGGATCGGTGGGATCGAGGAAGGGATTGCCGTAGACGCTGGCGTAATCGACCTTGTTGCGCGTGGCGCGGAAGGATTGGCGGACCGTCCAGTTCTCGTTGAAGCGATGCTCGAACGACCAGCCGGCGGTGCTGCGGTCGGTGTCGTAGTGATCGCCGGGATTGCCGATGTAGCGATGCGCTGGCACGCGTCCGTTCGGGTTGGGCGCCAGCAGGCCGCTCCAGCCGAAGAACTGCGAAGTGGAACCGGTGCGATCGCGCTGCCAACGCAGTTGCACGGTCAGGGAGGTGTCCTCGTTGGGCTTCCAGGTCAGCGAGGGCGCGAACAGGCGGCGGTCGTCGTCGACATTGTCGACCTGGGTGGCGCTGTCTCGGTACACGCCGACCAGACGATACAACCAGGTGCCGTCGTCGCTGAGCGGGCCGGTGAAATCGGCGTTGAGCTGGCGGCGATCGAAACTGCCGATCTGCACGCCGATCTCGCGCCGGGTCTGCGCTTGCGGGCGCTTGCTGACCAGGTTGACGATACCGGCGGTGCTGCCCTGCCCGAACAGCATCGAGGCCGGGCCGCGCAGCACTTCGATGCGTTCGAGCATGTAGGGATCGGTGCGCGCGCTGCTGGTGTAGTAGTTGAACGCGTTGCGCAGGCCGTCGAGGTATTCGCTGGGCGAACTGCCGCGGATCAGGGTCCAGTCGCCGCGCGAATCCAGGCCGTAGGCTTCCGAACGCACGCCGGCGGCGTAGTTGAGCGCGTCCTGCACGCTCTGCGCGCCCTGGTCGGTCATGCGTTGCCCGGTCACCACCGTGATCGCCTGCGGCGTTTCCGAGATCGGGGTGTCGGTCTTGGTCGCGCTGCGGGCGCTGTCGGCCTGGTAGCCCTCCACCGCCGCGCCCTCGACGACCACATGGTCCAGCGTGGTGGCCCGATCCGCCGCCGCGTCACCGTCGTCGGGGCTGGAAGAGGTCTGGGCCAGCGCGACGGGCGCGGTCAGGGCGAGCATTAGCGCCACGGCCAAGGGAGCCGGGGTGATACGAGAGCGGGGCATGGGTTCTCCGGCTGTTTATGCAAACGATAATCATTATCGTTTAGTTAAGCAGCGGATGCTAGCCCGGACAGGTACGCGACGAAGGAGGCCGGACCGTGTCGCGTCGTCAGGACGCGGACAGGCGTGCGGCGATGGTGTGTGCGAGCACGCGCAAGGTCGCGTGATCGGTGGGCGCGGGAACTCCGGCTGGGTACACGTCGAGCAAGCCGTCGCCATGACGGCGCGGATGCACATGCAGATGCACATGCGGCACTTCCTGCCCGCCGGCCTCGCCGTTGGACTGCCAGAGGTTGAGGCCGTCGGGCGCGCCGTCGGCGGCCAGGGCCTTGGCGATGCGCACCGCCAGCGTCATCAGGTGCGCGGCGGTGGCTTCGTCCAGCGCGTAGATATTGGGCACGTGGGCGCGCGGCACCACCAAGACGTGGCCGGGCACCGCTTGGCGCAGATCCAGGAAGGCGATGGCAATGGCGTCTTCGTGGACGATCGCGGCCGGCGCTGTGCCGGCCACGATCGCGCAGAAGACGCAGTCGCCGTCGCTCATCGTCCGAGCTTGGCGATCAGCGGCCCAGGAACGCCGCCAGCGCGGCGCGCAGGCGCGCCAAACCTTCGCCGATGTCGGCGTCGGAGATGTTCAGCGCCGGCACGAAGCGCAGCACGTCGGGGCCGGCCTGCAGCAGGAGAAGGCCGTGGTCGACGCAGCGGTCGAGGATCTCGCCGGCCTTGCCGGCGTGCTCGGGACGCAGTTGCGCGCCCAGCATCAGGCCGCGGCCGCGCACTTCGGAGAACAACGAGTACTCCTCGTCTAGCGCCGCCAGGGCCGCGCGCAAGGCCTCGGACTGACGCAGCACATTGGCCAGCAGCGCCGGCGACGACAGCTCGCGCAGGGCCGCGTTGGCGACCGCGGCCGCGAGCGGATTGCCGCCGAAGGTGGTGCCGTGAGCGCCGAACTGCATGCTCTGACCGGCGCGCGCGCCGACCAGCATGGCGCCGATCGGGAAGCCGCTGCCCAGCGCCTTGGCCAAGGTGACCACATCGGGCACTACCTCATAGCCGTGGCAGGCGAACAAGCGGCCCGTGCGGCCCATGCCGCATTGGATTTCGTCGAGGATCAGCAGGGCGTCGTGGCGATCGCACAGCGCGCGCAGACCGCTCAGGAACTCCGCGGTGGCCGGCGTCACGCCGCCCTCGCCTTGCACCGGCTCGACCAGCACCGCGCAGACCGCGCCGTCGGCCATCGCCGCTTCGGCGGCGGCCAGATCGTTGAAATCGCTGTAGCGGAAGCCCGGCGGCAGCGGCTCGAAGCCCTCGTGGTACTTGGGCTGGGCGGTGGCGGTGACCGCGGCCAGGGTGCGGCCGTGGAAGCTGCCGCGGAAACTCAGGATGGCGCGACGCTCGGGCTCGCGGCCCTGCGCGGTCGCCCACTTGCGCGCGAGCTTGATCGCGGCCTCGTTGGCCTCGGCGCCGGAATTGCAGAAGAACACCCGCTCGGCGAAACCCGACGCGCTCACCAGCGCCTCGGCCAGGCGCAGCGGCGGTTCGCTCACGAACACGTTGCTGGTGTGCCAGAGCTTGCCGGCCTGCTCGGTCAGCGCGGCGATCAGCGCCGGATGGGCGTGGCCTAGCGCGTTGACGGCGATGCCGGCGCCGAAATCCACGTACTCGCGACCGTCGCGGTCCCAGATACGCGCGCCCTGGCCGTGGTCGAGCACGATCCGGCGCGGACGGTAGACCGGCAGGTAGTAGCGCTCGGAAAGGGCGAACAGCGATTCGGTGGAGGCGGTCATCGACGCGGGATCGGTTGGGGAGAACGCATATTCTCGCCCAAGTCGGCGGCCGGCGCTGGCGCGCAGGTTCAGTCGAAGCAGTGCGGCACGAAGCGGCTGCTGTTGCGGGTGATGCGGTCGCCGTCCTCGCGCACGCCCAGTCCGGCAGCGACGTCGCCGACCACCCAGGCGCCGAGCACGGCGTGGCCGGCGGCGCTTTGGTACAGCGGCGAATAAGCCTGGTAAACCGTGTCCGGCGCGGCCATCAGCGGGGCGCGTTCGAACATCGCCACGCCCTCGCCTTCGCGGCCCAGGCGCGGCTTGGCGACCAGCGGGCCGTCGATCGCGGCCGGATCGTGCGAGGCCGGCAGCAGGTTGGGATGGCCCGGGAACATGCGCCACAGCAGCGGCAGCAGGGCCTTGTTCGACAGCAACTGCTTCCAGGCCGGCTCGATCCAGCGCGTCGGCGCCGCCGGCAGGTGCTCCGCGAAAGGCTCGTCCAGCAACCATTCCCAGGGGTAAAGCTTGAACAGCTGCGCGATCGGGCGGTCGTCGAGATCGACGTAGTTCGAATCGAGCCAGCCGATCTCGGCGATGTCCAGCGATTGGGTCGCGTAGCCGGCCTGGGCGCAGGTCTCGCGCAGGTACTCGACGGTCGCGCGGTCCTCCGGCGCCTCCAGGCAGCCGGCGAAATGCACCTGCGCGCCGACGGGCAGCACCTGCGACCAGCGCTCGACCAGGCGCTCGTGGATCAGATTGAACTGATCGGCGCCGGCGGCGGTGTCTTCCAGCCAGTACCACTGCACCACCGCGGCCTCGAACAGCGAGGTCGGGGTATCGGCGTTGTACTCGAGCAGCTTGGGTTCTCCATAGCCGTCGTAGGCCAGATCGAAGCGGCCGTACAGCGCCGGCTCCTTGGCGCGCCAGGAGCACTCGGCCAGTTCGGCGGCGCGCGCGCTCAAGCCCAACACGGCGTAATCGCCGCGTTCGACGACGTGAGCTACGGCTTGCAGGCACAGTTGGTGCAACTCGCCGGTCGCGGCTTCGATGCGGTCGATCTGGTCTTCGCGAAAGCGGTAGCAGGCGTCGTCGACCCAGTAGGCGCCGTCGAGGCTGTGGAAGTCGAAGCCCAGTGCCTCCACCCGCGCGCGCCAGTCCGGCCGCGGCGCGCAACGCTCGCGGCGCATCAGGAACGGACCGAGTGCGCGGCGCCGGTGCGGCCGAAACCGCCGCGGTAACCGCGTTCGACCGTCGGCGCGCGGTATTCGGCGTCGCTGCGCAAGCCAGCACTGTTGCCGTAGCTACCGTAGCCGCCGTAGTAGCCGCGATGGTGGCGGCAGCGGTTGCCGGCCTGCTCGTCGCGCGGGTCCTGCGCCTTCTGCGGATACCAGGGCCCGTACCAGCGCCCGTTCTCGTAGGTGCAGCGATCGCTGTAGTCGCATTCGCAGCTGTAGCGATCGGCGTAACCGCCGCGCTGCACCGGCTCGGCGGTGAGATCGCGCACGATCGGATAACCGATCAGCCCGGCCGCGCCCAGCCACAGTAAAGGCACCGCGTAGGAGCGCTTGCGCTTGAGCGGGCCGGGGCGGGTGATCGTGGGCGTGTACTGCGACGCGCCGCGTTTCTTCTTCGCCATCGTCAGTAAGTCATCGCCGCGGCGTTGATCAGGCCCACGCCCAGATGCAGGGTGGCGGACAACAGCGCGGCGGCCTGCTCGCCGCGCTCGATGCGCGCGGGAAATCCCGGCAGCAGCAAGCGGGTCAGCACATGCGCGGCGGCCTGCGTCAGCATCGCGACCGCGCCCCACACGGCCAGATCGATCAGGCTGAGGCTGTGCGCCATCGCGCTGGCCAGCGGCAGACAGAAGCCGAGCAGCGCGCCGGCCAGGGCGGTGCTGGCGGCGAGGTTGCCGTCGCGGATCAACTGCAGTTCGCGATGCGGCGTGAGTTGCAGGTACACCGCCAGAAACAAGGCGACGAACCCCAGCCCGACCCCGAAATAACCGGCGAACGCCGGCAGACCCTGCAAGTACGACATTCCCACCCCTGATCGGAAAGCCCGCAGACCTTAGCCCGACCGCGCAGGGGCGACAAGGCGGAATGCGGCAGGACGCACTGTGCGCTGCGTCATGCGGTGAACCGGGGGTCGCGCGCAGAATCGGCAGACCACTCCAGGGACCCCACGCTCATGACCCAGCCGCGCCGCTCGTCGTTCGCCTGTCTGCTGTCCGCCCTGCTCGCCGCCGGCTCCGCCGCCGCGGCGCCGCCCAATGCGCCCGCGCCCAAGATCTCGATCACCGAGACCGCCGCGTTCGACGCCGCCTCGGTGCCCGCCTACACCGGCGACTACGCCGACATCTACGCCTACCTCGAACAGCACCGCGCGCAGGATCTGGAACAGCTGCAGCGTTGGGTGCGGCAGCCGTCGATCAGCGCGCAGAACCAGGGCATCCAGGAAATGGCCGAGCTGCTGCGCGCCGACCTGCAGGGCCTGGGCTTCCGCGACACCGCGCTGGTGCCGACTTCCGGGCACCCTGGCGTCTACGGCTACTACGACGCCGGTGCCGAACACACGCTGGTCGTCTACATGATGTACGACGTGCAGCCGATCGAGCCCACCGGCTGGAAGGTCGACGCCTTCAAGGGCGAGCTGGTCGACGAGCCCGGCCTGGGCAAGGTGTTGATGGCGCGCGGCGCGACCAATCAGAAGGGCCCGCAGCGCGCGTTTCTCAATGCGCTGGCGGCGATGATCAAGGTGCGCGGCAAGCCGCCGGTGAACCTGATCGTGCTGGCCGAGGGCGAGGAAGAGCTGGGCTCGCCGCACTATCCGGAAGTGGTGGCCAAGTACGAAGCGCAACTGCGCAAGGCCGACGGCGTGTTCTTCCCGATGAACACCCAGGGCCGCGACGGCGAGCCCAGCATGTTCCTGGGCGTGAAGGGCATCCTGTATTTCGAGCTGGAAGCGCGCGGCAATGCCAAGACCGGCGGTTCGCAGAAGAGCGAGGTGCACGGCTCGATGGCGGCGACCCTGGATTCGCCGACCTGGCGCCTGGTGCAGGCGCTGTCGACCCTGACCACGCCCGAGGGCGAGATCGCGGTGCCGGGCTACCGCGACGCGATCCGCCCGCCCAACGCCGAGGAACAGCGCCTGTACAACGGCCTGATCCGCGACCGCGAGCAGGACGCGGCCAAGACCCTGGAGGTGCTGGGCGCGACGCGCTGGAAGAACGGGCGCAGCGTGCGCGAGGCGGTGGCATCGGAATTGTTCGACACCACCCTCAACATCGACGGCCTGGTCGCGGGCTACACCGGCGAAGGCGTCAAGACCATCCTGCCGCACCGCGCGGTGGCCAAGGTCGATTCGCGGCTGGTGCCCAACCAGACCCCGGAGCAGGCGCTGGGCCTGATCCGCAAGCAGCTCGACGCACAGGGCTTCGACGACATCGTGGTGCGCCAGCTGTCCGGCTATCCGCCGGCGCAGACCTCGGTGGACGCACCGTTGTCGCGCGCGGCGATCGGCACCTACCGCAAGTACGGCTTCACCCCCACCATCGCGCCGCGCCTGGCCGGCAGTGCGCCCTACTACGTGTTCACCCAGACCCTGGGCCTGCCGATGATCGCCGGCGGCCTGGGCCACGGCAGCGGCGCGCACGCGCCCAACGAGTACATGGTGGTGGAACCGCAGGCCGGTTCGAAGATTGCCGGGCTGGCGCAGGCCGAGCGCTTCTATGTCGACCTGATGTATGCGCTGTCGGATTCGCTAAAGGCGACGGCGAAGAAGTAAGGCGGCGATGCGGTGGGCGCGGCGATGGGCCGCGCTCACCCTGCTGTCGTCGCTTGCGCGGGCGCGTGGCGATGCGACGCGATGCGGTTCGCTGCGCTCACCGCATCCTACGGAGGCGATGGTGGAGCGCGCGCGGACTCAGCGCGGGGGCTGGTGCGCGCGGTCGGAGTCCAGGAACAGGTCCGGCAGCAGAGGCTGGGTCGGATCGACCGCGTAGCGCGCGAAGTCGGTGACGCCTTGCGCGGCCAGCACTTCGTCGTCGATCAGGAAGTGGCCGTGGTAGCCCTGCGCCGGCCGCGTCAGCACCGCCTGTGCGGCGTCGGCGACGATTTCGGGCCTACGGCAGCGTTCGGCCTGCACGCCCGGAATCATGTTGATCGCATCGGTGGCGATCACCGTGCGCGGCCACAGCGCGTTGACCGCCACGCCCTGCGGCCCGAACTCGGCGGCCAGGCCCAGGGTGACGAAACTCATGCCCATCTTGGCCAGGGTGTAGCCGGTGTGCGGCGCCCACCACTTGGGATCGAGGTTCGGCGGCGGCGCCAGGGTCAAGATATGCGGGTTGGGTGCCTTCAACAGATGCGGCAGACAGGCCTGCGCGCACAGGAAACTGCCGCGCGCGTTGACCTGCTGCATCAGGTCGAAGCGCTTCATCGGCGTGTCCAGGGTGCCGCGCAGCCAGATCGCGCTGGCGTTGTTGACCAGGATGTCGAGGCCGCCGAACGCGTCGACGGTGGCCGCGACCGCGGCGCGGACCTCGTCCTCCTCGCGGATGTCGCACTTGAGCGCGAGCGCGCGGCCGCCGGCGGCCTCGATCTCGGCGGCGACGCTGTGAATGGTGCCGGGCAGCTTGGGATTGGCGACGTCGGACTTGGCCGCGATCGCGATGTTGGCGCCGTCGCGCGCGGCGCGCAGTGCGATCGCGCGGCCGATGCCGCGCGAGGCGCCGGTGATGAAGAGGGTCTTGCCGGAGAGGCTGGTCATGGTGGAAGGCCGGAATTAGGGATCAGAGGTTAGGGATTCGCAAGCATCCGCAAGCCCACATCCTAATCCCTAATCCCAACCCCCTAATCCCTGCCGTCAAGGCTTGGGTCCCTGCCCTTCGTTGTCCTCCCAATGCAGGATGCGCCGGGTCACGAAGCGGTATACCGGTTTGCCGGTCGCGAACCAGGCCTGGCGTAGCCAGGAGGGCCGCTTGAGCAGGCGCCGCTCGATCGGCGTCAAAGCCTGCGGGCAGTAAGTGCGCTTGTGCTTGAGCAGATGGCGCAGGTCCTCGCGCGCGAGCAGGCGCAGCCAGCGCGCGCGCGGGCGCCCGCGCACCGCCAGTTGGAAGTCGATCACCGCCGGCGCGCCGTCGGCCAGCACCAGCCAGTTGGCCTCCTTGGCCAGATCGTTGTGGGCGATGCCGCAGCGATGCAGTTGCTGCAGCAGGCGGCGCGCGCGCCGGAAGTAGGCGACATCGCCGTGCGGCGGGCGCTGGTACATGGCGGCGCCGTCGAGATAGCTGCGGTCGAGCCGGCGCCCGTCCCAGCGCAGCAGCTGCGGCGCGGCCAGGCCGTGCACGCGGCGCAGCGCCAGGGCCTCGCGCCGCGCCAGCCACCAGGCCGGCAAACGCAGCCACAGCGGCACGTGGGCGAGGTCGCGGCGCACGAACAGGCCGTCGCCGTCGCGCATCAGCGCGATGCGACCGAAGCTGTCGGCCTTGAGCGCGGCGACTTCCACGGCCGGGATTGGGGATGGAGGATTCGGGATTGGCAAAGGCGGAGGGCGCTGTGTCGAAGGTCCGGGGCAGGCTGAGACCAGTGTACCGACGCGCCGCGGCGGCGCTCTACGGATCCCGAATCGCGAATCTCGAATCCCGGCCCTTGGCGATGTCAACTGTCATGAGCCCAGTGTACCGACGCCACGCATCGCCGCTTTTGCGTATCCCGAATCCCGAATCGCCAATCCCGGCTCCTATAATCGAGCGATGGATTCAGCCTGGCTCGAAAGCGCGACCGCATGGATCGCGGCGAACCCCACCGCCGCCGGCGCGGTGATCTTCCTGATTGCGTTCTGCGATGCCCTGATCCTGGCGGGCATCGTGGTGCCGGCCCTGCCGCTGCTGTTCGCGGTCGGCGCACTGGTCGGCCTGGGCCACATCAGCGGGCCTTATGCGCTGGCCTGCGCGGCGGCGGGCGCCTTCGCCGGCGACGGCCTGAGCTATTGGGTCGGCTATCGCTGGGGGCCGCAGCTGCGCCAACGCTGGCCGTTCTCGCGCTATCCGCAATGGCTGGATCGCGGCGAGCAGTTGTTCCGCCGCCATGGCAGCAAAAGCATCCTGATCGCGCGCTTCGTCGGCGCGGTGCGGCCGTTCGTGCCGGCGATCGCGGGCATGCTGCACATGCCGGCGCGCCGCTACGCCCTGCCCAGCCTGTTCGCCTGCATCGCCTGGGCGGCCGCGTTCCTGGCCCCGGGCTGGCTCCTGGGCGCGTCCTACGATGCGGTGGCCGCGGTCGCCGACCGTCTGGCCCTGGTGCTGGGCGGGCTGCTGGTGGCGGTGGCGCTGGTCTGGGCCTGCGTGCTCTACACCTGGCGCTGGTTCGCCGCGCACGCCAATAACCTGCTGGCGCGCGCCTTGCGCTGGACCCGCCGGCATCCGCGCATGGGCCGCTATGCCGAAGCCCTGATCGACCCGAACCGGCCCGAGTCGGCCTCGCTGGCGATCCTGGCCGTATGCCTGCTGGCTATCAGCTGGGTCTGGTTCACCCTGCTGGCGACCCTGCTCGCCAGCGGCGGTCCGCTGGCGCTGGATCACAGCATCCACGAACTGATGTGGAGCCTGCGCAATCCGCTGGCCGACCGCCTGATGGCTGCGCTGGCCAGCCTGGGCGACGCGGCGGTGCTGGCGCCGGCGGCGCTGGTCGCGCTGGGCTATCTGCTGTGGCGGCGGCGCTGGATGGCGGCCGCGCACTGGGTCGCGGCGATCGTGTTCGGCCTGGCCCTGACCTCGCTGCTGGAAGCGGCGATCGACATGCCACGTCCGCCGACCGCGCCGGCCGGCTTCGGCTTCCCTTCGGTCGCGGTCACCATGACTACGATCGTGTTCGGTTTCTTCGCGGTGCTGATCGCGCGCGAGTTGCCGGGGCGGCAACGCGTGTGGCCGTATTTGCTGGCGGGCGTGGTGACCACCCTGGTCGGCTTCGCGCGCCTGTACCTGGGCGCGCACTGGCCCAGCGACCTGGTCGGCGGCACTCTGTTCGGCATCGTCTGGCTGTTGATCCTGGGCATCGCCTATCGCCGCCACGTCGCGCGTTCGTTCTGGATGCGGCCGCTGGCCTGGCTGTTCTACGGCAGCTTCGCGGCCGCGGCGCTGTGGCATGCGCCGCGCTCGGCCGACGCGCTGCTGGCGAAGTTCGCCGCGGCCGCGCCCACCCGCGTGCTGGCGATCGACGACTGGTGGCGACGCGATTGGGCGACCCTGCCCGAGCATCGCAACGAACGCGATTTGCGCCGGCGCTGGCCGCTGGACCTGCAGGTCGCCGGCCCGCTGGAGCCGCTGCGCGCGAGCCTGATCGCGCAGGGCTGGCGGGTGCAGCCGCAGGCCGATTGGCTGGCCACGATCGCCCTGCTCAACGACAGCGCGCCGCCGCTGGAACAGGCGGTACTGCCGGCCACGCTGGATGCGCAGGCCGAATCCCTGCTGTTCCTGCGCGCGGGCGCGCGCCCCGACGAGCAATACGCGCTGCGCCTGTGGCCGGCGCCGGCGACGTTCGAGGACGGCACGCCGCTGTGGCTGGGCACCAGCCAGGTGCTGCGACTCAACAAGCCCCTGGATGCGGCCGCGTTGTGGCTGCCGACCAGCGACGACGCACGCGCGCACGCGACCGTGCGCGCGGCATTGAAGGAATTCAGCGCGATCGAGGCGACCGGGTTCCATGGCACGCCGGTGCTGCGCTTGCGCACGGTCGCACCGGGCGATGCCGGGGCGGTGAAGGCGCGCACGCCTTAGGGCGGGGCGCGAGCGCTGGGCGCTTTCGCTGCGAGCAGCGATGCAGTTCGGAGTGACGCGGTGCGATGCGGTTCGCCTGGCGGCTCATCGCATCCTACGGCTGGCTTTGCGATGGCATAGGGCCCATCCGCGCGCGCATCGTATGGCGACCCGGCATCGGTCGCTGGCTCAGGGCAACAGGACCAGCAGACGGTCCAGGCGTTCGTGCGGGTCGTCGATCTGCAACAGCGCCTGGCGCTGCGCATGCTGCAGCGGCAGCAGTTCGGCCAGGCGCCAGCCGACCCAGGCGGCATCCTCCATGCGCACGCGCGGCGCCAGCGCGTGTTCGCCGCCGAAGCGGTCGATCAGCTCCTGCAGCAGGATCGCCAGCAAGCCGTGTTCCGGGCGCAGTACCTGCTCGGAATCGGGCGCGCACCATTCGATTTCGGCCACCTGCAGGCCGTTGTCGCGCACCCGCACGCGGCGCGCGTGGAAGCGACGGGCGCCGCGTACGCGCAAGGTCAGCAGGCCGTCGGCGTCGGCGCCGAAATCCTCGATCAGGGCCTCGGTGCCGAATGCGGCGGCGCTGGCCGGCGCGCCGACCTCCTGGCCGTCGATGATCAGACAGACCCCGAAGCCGCGGCCGCGGCGGCCGCACTCGCGCACCAAATCCAGATAGCGCGGTTCGAACACGCGCAGGCCGAGCGCCGCGCCGGGCACCAGCACCGTGTGCAAGGGAAACAGGCCCAGCGATTCCGGGCTGGAAGCTGCGGCGTCGGTAGCGGTCGACATGCCGCCAGTGTACCCGCGCCGCGCGCGCCGCTACCGCCTCAATGCGGCTCCAGCAGATCGATCAGGGCGCGGCGCTTTTTGCGCGAAAGCCGCTGCACCAGTCCGGCCAATTGCAGTTCGTCGGGATCGCCGTAATGGCCGCCGGCATCGCGCACCGATACGCCGTTGCCGTCGACGCTGCCGCGGCCGGTGCTCAGCCATTCGAAGCTCACGCGCTGCTGTTTGGCGATGTCGATCATGCGCTGCAATTCGGGCAGCGACAGACCGGCCAGCCATTTGCGCGCGGTCTCGCGACTGACGTTGTACTGGATCGCGAGCGCGCCGATGCGCCCGCGGCCCTTTGCGAAACCCGAATAGTCCAGCGCATGGCGCAGGCGCTGGGCGAAGTCGTCGTGGTTTGAAGTCATGCAATACCGCCCATGCATCCTGCCAGGCCGAAACGGGCCGCCCGGGCGGGCGCGGGATGCGGCGCACGGGCGGCGGGAGTGACGCAACTCATTGTTGCGTAACTCGCAGCCTGGAGTGGCACTTTTCATATGCACAAATAACAATTATCAGTTGCTATCTTAGACAGGACCTCGAGCATGAGCCTAGCGCGCCTCTGTCGTGCAACGAGGCACTAACAAGGTGATTTATAGGTATTTAAAGTGTGCACTAATGGCACATATAACGCTCAGGCGTGCACGGAGCGGTGCTGGATGGCACGCAAATTGGCACGTTTGAATTGTCATTCCGGCGGCCGCACACTGCGGCCACCGGCACGCGGAACGCGCTTAGGCGGCGCCGTCGCGCAAGGCGGCGAGAAAACGGCGCGGCGCGCCGTCGAAGCCGCCGTTGGACATGAAGACGACGTGGTCGCCGGCGCGCACGCGAGCGCGCAGGGCCGCGATCAGGCTGTCGGCATCGGCCGCTGTCACGCCTTCGCCGCGCAGGCCGGCGACGACCTGGCCGGCGTCCCAGGCCAGTTCCGGGCGGTGCAGGAACACCACCGCATCGGCGCCGTCCAGGGACGGTGCCAGCGCCTGCGCATGCGCGCCCAGGCGCATGGAGTTGCTGCGCGGCTCCATCGCCACCACGATGCGGGCCGCGCCGACGCGCGCGCGCAGGCCGGCCAGGGTGGTCGCGATGGCGGTCGGGTGATGGGCGAAGTCGTCGTAGACGGTGATGCCGTCGGCCTCGCCGATCACTTCCAGGCGACGCTTGACGCTGCGGAAGGCGGCCAGCGCGGGCAGCACGCTCGCCACATCGACACCGACCGCGTGGGCGGCGGCCAGCGCGGCCAAGGCGTTCATCACGTTGTGACGGCCCAGCAAAGGCCACTGCACCTGGCCGATCTCGTGGCCGTTGTGGACCACGACGAAGGCGCTACCGTCCTGGGCTAGCAGGCGCGCGCTCCAGGTGTAGCCGGCGCCGCCCTGGGCCGCGTCGGCGTCCAGACCGAAGGTCTCCACCGGCGTCCAGCAGCCCATCGCCAGCACTTCGGCCAGGCGCGCGTCCTCGCCGTTGACGATCAGGCGGCCGCGGCGCGGCACGGTGCGCACCAGGTGGTGGAACTGGCGCTGGATCGCGGCCACGTCCGGGAAAATGTCGGCGTGGTCGTACTCGAGGTTGTTGAGGATCGCCACCAGCGGACGGTAGTGGACGAACTTGCTGCGCTTGTCGAAGAAGGCGGTGTCGTACTCGTCGGCTTCGACCACGAACTCGCGACCGCCGCCGACGCGCGCCGACACGCCGAAATCCTCGGCGACGCCGCCGATCAGGAAGCCGGGCGCACGGCCGGCGGCTTCGAGCAGCCAGGTCAGGATGGTGGTGGTGGTGGTCTTGCCATGGGTGCCGGCGACCGCGAGGGTGTCGCGACCCGGCAGCACGCGCTCGGACAGCCACTGCGCGCCGGAGGTGTAGCGGCGGCCGTCGTCGAGCACCTGCTCGACCGCGTCGTTGCCGCGCGACAGCGCGTTGCCGACCACGACCTCGTCGCAATCGGCGGAAATATGTTCGGGCCGGTAGCCCTGGCGCAGGGCGATGCCAAGCTGCTCCAGTTGGGTCGACATCGGCGGATACACCGCCTGGTCGCTGCCTTCGACCTCATGACCGAGTTCGCGCGCGAGCGCGGCGACGCCGCCCATGAAGGTACCGGCAATGCCCAAGATATGTAGCTTCAAGATCCGACGTCCTGGATTAACAGCGAAAGCTCAACGCAGCGACTCCCGCATAGGGCCTACTCCCCCTCTCCCGCTTGCGGGAGAGGGCAAGGGGTGAGGGCGCGCGACAGTTGGCGTTCGACGCAAGCTGGCTAGCAGCCGATGTCGCGATTTCGAGACTGGCGCCGTGGTTTTGGGATTCGTGTGCCCTCACCCCAGCCCTCTCCCGCGAGCGGGAGAGGGGGCTAAAGCGAAAGGCGGAAGCAAAAACGAAGCGGAAAACTCACCCAACCACCGGCGCCGGCGACAACGCCTCGACGATCCGCGTGAACACCTCGTCCAACGAGCCCACGCCGTCGATCGCGGTGAGGCGGCCGTGCTGGCGGTAGTACTCGATCACCGGCGCGGTCACGTCGTCGTAGACCTTCAAACGGGTGCGCACGGCTTCGGGACTGTCGTCCTTGCGGCCCTGCTCGGCGGCGCGGCCGGCGATGCGCTCGACCAGCAGCTCGATCGGCACTTCCAGCTGCACGGCGTAGTCCATGGGCTGGCCGATCTTCTTCAACAGCACGTCCAGCGCGTCGGCCTGGGCCAGGTTGCGCGGGTAGCCGTCGAGGATGAAGCCGCCGTGGGTGTCCGGACGCGAGAAACGGTCCTCGAGCATGCCCAGCAGGATCTCGTCGCTGACCAGATTGCCGGCGTCCATCACCGCCTTGGCCTCGAGGCCGAGCTTGCTGCCGGCCGCGACTTCGGCGCGCAGCAAATCGCCGGTGGAAATGTGCGGCACCTGCAGGTGGTCCTTGAGCCGCGCAGCCTGCGTGCCCTTGCCGGAACCGGGCGCGCCCAGAAGTACCAATCGCATCTACATCGCTCCTAGAACAAGAATGCCTCGCGCGGCCGGCGCTCTCTCGGGAGCGGCCTGGGTCGCGTGCCCGGGGCGCGGCGCTACACTCAGCCGTCGCCACCCCACCGCCGGGCGTCAATATTGCGGTCAGCTTACCGCATCCCGGCGTCAATCCTGGAACCCCCATGGCCTCTGGAACCCTGCTGTACGCGCAATCCGGCGGCGTGACCGCCGTCATCAATGCCACCGCCTCGGCCGTCATCGAGACCGCCCGCGCGCGCAAGGTCAAGGTGCTGGCCGCCCGCAACGGCATCCTCGGCGCCCTGCGCGAGGACCTGATCGACACTTCCAAGGAATCGGCGGCGGCGATCCGGGCCCTGGCGCATACCCCGGGCGGGGCCTTCGGCTCCTGCCGGGTCAAGCTGAAATCCCTGGACGCCGACCGCGCCCGCTACGAGCGCCTGCTGGCCGTGCTCAAGGCCCACGACGTGCGCTGGTTCCTCTACAACGGCGGCAACGACTCGGCCGACACCGCCCTCAAGGTCTCGCGCCTGGCGGCCGAATTCGGCTATCCGCTGACCTGCATCGGCGTGCCCAAGACGGTCGACAACGACCTGGCCGTGACCGACTGCTGCCCGGGCTTCGGCTCGGCCGCCAAGTACACCGCGGTGTCGGTGCGTGAGGCGGCGCTGGACGTGGCCGCGATGGCCGAGACCTCGACCAAGGTCTTCGTCTACGAAGCCATGGGCCGGCACGCCGGCTGGCTGGCCGCGGCCGCCGGCCTGGCCGGCCAAGGCCCGGACGACGCCCCGCACCTGATCCTGTTTCCGGAGCGGCCGTTCGACGAGGCCGACTTCTTCCGGCGCGTCAAAGCCGTGGTCGAGCGCGTGGGCTATTGCGTGGTGGTCGCCAGCGAGGGCATCCAGACCGCCGACGGCCGTTTCGTCGCCGATGCCGGCGGCGGCAAGGACTCCTTCGGCCATACCCAACTCGGCGGCGTGGCCTCGCACCTGGCCGGCCGGGTCAAGGACGTACTGGGCTACAAGGTCCACTGGACCCTGCCCGACTATCTGCAGCGCTCGGCCCGTCACCTGGCCTCCAAGACCGACGTCGAGCAGGCCCGCGCGGTGGGCAAGGCCGCGGTCGAGTACGCGCTCAAGGGCATGAACGCGGTGATGCCGGCGATCGTGCGCGGTTCCGACGCGCCCTACCGCTGGAAGATCGCGCCGGCGCCGCTGGACAAGGTCGCCAACCACGAGAAGAAGATGCCGGCCGGCTTCATCCGCAAGGACGGCCACGGCATCACCGCCAGCGCGCGCAAATACCTGGAGCCGCTGATCCGCGGCGAGGCGCCGCCGCCCTACGGCCGCGACGGCCTGCCCAAGTACGTGACGCTGAAGAACGTGGCGGTGAAGCGCAAGCTGCCGGCGTTCGAGGGCTGAGGACGCGGGCATGCACGAGGCGGCGGCGTTGCGGCCCTGGGTCGCGCAGGTCTGGGCCTGCGCGCGTCCGCCCGCGCCGCCCGCGCCGCCCGCGCATGCGCGCGAGCACTCGCTGCCCAGCGGCGCGATGCATCTGTCGATCCGCCTGGACGGCCCGCCGCTGCGGATCTACGCCAGCGCCGACGATCGCCAGGGCCGCGGCTACAGCGCCGCCACCGTCGGCGGCGTGCGCGCCGGTTACTGCATCAAGGACACCGCCCACCCCGCCGCCTCGGTGGGCGCGGTGCTGCGGCCGGGCGCGGCGCTGGCGCTGTTCGGGGTGTCGGCGGCCGAACTCGCCGACGGCCATGTCGATCTGGCCCAGTTGTGCGGGCACGAGGCCGAGCTGCTGTACGAACGCCTGGCCGGCGACGCCGACCGCGGCCGCCGTCGCGCGCTGCTGCTGGACTTTCTGGGCGCGCGCCTGCGCCGCGCGCGCAGCGGGCGCGGGCTGGATCCGCAGATCGCACAGGCGCTGGCCAGTGTGCAGCGCGCGCCGGCGGCGACCGACGTGGCGGCGCTGGCCGATGCCTGCGGCCGCAGCCCGCGCCATTTCATCGCCGGCTTCCGCGACGCCGCCGGCCTGGCACCCAAGCGCTATGCGCGCGTGCTGCGCTTCCAGCGCCTGCTCGCCGGCTTGGCGGCGACGCCGCGCCCGGCCTGGGCGCAGCTGGCGCTGGACGCGGGCTACTTCGACCAATCCCATCTGATCCGCGAGTTCCGCGAGTTCGCCGGCGTGAGCCCGCGCGAGTACGCGGCGCGCGCGCCCGCGTCGCCCAACCATCTGCCCCTGGCTTGAGCGCGGACGCGCACGCCGATGCGATCTGTGGGCGTTCTGTGGGAGCGGCGTAAGCCGCGATCGCGCAATCGCGACGGCGCGCGCATCGCCCAGAGTTTCGTCGTGGCCGCAGGCTCATCGCGGCTCACGCCGCTCCCACAGCGAGCAGGTGGCGCCGCACGCGCCGCCGCAGCAACCAGGTAAATTTCGTCCAATCGCGCGGCGCGCCCGGGCCGCAGGCTGACGCGCACACCCAACCAGGAGCGCCGCCATGGCCGTACACGAACTGTTCCCCTACCTCTGCGTCGCCGATGCCCAGGCCGCGATCGAGTTCTATGCCTATGCCTTCGAGGCCAGCGAGAAGTTCCGCCTGGTCGAGCCCGGCGGCCGCATCGGCCATGTCGAACTCGACCTGGGCGGCAGCACCCTGATGCTCTGCGAGGAGTATCCGGAGATCGACATCCGTCGCCCGGTGCCCGAGCACGGCCACAGCCACACCCTGCATCTGCACGTGGACGACGCCGATGCGACGGTCGCGCGCGCGGTCGCCGCCGGCGCGCGGCTGGCGATGGCGCCGCGCGACCATTTCTACGGCGAGCGCTCGGGCACTGTGATCGATCCGTTCGGCCATCGCTGGAACATCGGTCACAGCATCGAGGCGCTCACGCCCGAGGAAATGCAGCGCCGCTACCCCGCCGATCCCTGCGCTTGAGCGCGCGCAACGCACGTTCGAACGCAGGAATGCGAACGCGATAGCGGAATTCGTGCCGGATTGTCGTTGAATCGACAGGGGTAATCCGGCAATCTGCGGCCGTGGGCGTCGCCGGCCGTCGGCAAGGCGCACGGAAGACCGATCACTTCAAGGAACAGCTCATGAAAGCCAAGCCGATCACACTATTGCTCCCGATGCTGCTGTTGCTGCCCGCCCTGCCGGCGCTGGCCGGCCAGTGCGACGACAATTTCAGCAAGAAGGGCAATGCGCTCTCCGGCGCCGAGTATTCGACCTCCTACAAGGTCGCGGGCCTGAGCGTACCCAGCGCGATCGGCCAGATGCGCAACCTCGCCATCGCCGACGGCATGGACGTGCTGGACGAAAGCCCCGACAGCGGCTCGCTGTTGCTGGAGGAACCGGCGAACCTGGCCCACAAGGGCCTGCAGGTGTATGTCACCGCCAAGCCCGACGGCACCGTGTCGATGCTGATGAAGACGCGCCGCGGCGCGTTCGGCAACGCCGACGGCATCCGCAGCGAGATGTGCAAGATGCTGACCCAGCTCAAGCCGGGCAAGGCGCCGGTCGCGCGCGCCGCGGTCAAGCCGATCGAGATCCAGGCGACCGCGCTGGCCACCGATATCGAACGCCAGGGTGTGGAGAACTCCGCCGCGATCGACGTGCGCTTCGCGGGCAAGGTCTACAACATCAAGGGCGTCAACAAGGGCGTGGCCGGCAAGAAGGGCGCGTTCGAGCTGTACTTCGACATGAACCCCTCGCTGGTTCCGGGCTTCGTCCCCAGCAAGTCGCGGCGCGGCGAGCTGCGCATCGCCTGCCGCATGATGCCCGACCAGAACGCCTACGCGCTGGCGATGCGCAACGGCGACAAGATGTATCTCAACGCCACCTACGACCACTACGACGAGTCCAGCTACCTGGTCTGGCTGAAGAACTGCCGCGGCATCCAGTAAGCCCTGGCGACAACGCGCGGGCGGCGCTTCGGCGCCGTCTGTGCGCCGCTTACCCCAGCCAGCGCGGGCCCTACCGCTTCGGCGCTAGGCGCTACCGTTCTGGCGCGCGGCCTTGAAGCCGCGCCACCATCCCAGGCGCCGTTTTGGCGTCACGTAAGCAGCGACTCATCTGCCCCCCCTCGACGCCGAGCCCTTGCGGCCATTGACTCGGCGCCTCGTGCGTGGCGTTAGCGCCGGCCCGGCCTGCGGTCGTAGGCGCTCTATCGCGATCGCGGCGCCCCCTGCCCGCGCACGCGCGCTGCGCTTGCCTGGAATCCGAGCCTTGGCTAAGGTGCGGCCACGCTCAGGGGGGGCGTCGCTCATGTTCAAGTTCGCAGCCGCGCTGGCGGCTTTGCTGGTCGTTCCGGTTACGCAGGCGCAGGACGCCGTTGCCGCCGCGCCGCTCCCCGCCGTAACGCCTGCGCCGACGACACAACCCATCGCTGCGCCGGCCGCCGCCGACGATCCCGCGACGGCCGCCAACGCCAACGCCAACGTCTCCGCACCCGCGCCTTGCTGCCGGCTCGCGGCGGGCAGCGCGGTCGAACTGCAGCTAGGCGAAAGCCTGTCCTCCGCGCGTCACAAGCGCGGCGACCGCTTCGCGCTGCGTCTGAGCCAGCCGTTGACGGTCGACGGCGCCGAACCGATACTGGCCGGCACGCCCGCCGTCGGCGAGGTGGTGCACGGCGCGCGTTCGCGCGGCGGCGGCCATCCGGGCGAGTTGCTGATCGCCGGCCGCTATCTGGAATTCAACGGCCGCCAGATCCCCTTGCGCGGCTTGTCGGTGGGGCAAAGCGGACGCGACCAGATCAACGGCGCGATGGGCGCGTCCCTCCTAATCGGCCCGTTCGCGATGTTCGTGCGCGGCCGCGAAATCGAGATCCCCGCCGACACCGCCTTGCGCGCCAAGCTCGCCCAGGAACTGGAGCTGACCGTCGCCGGCACCACAGCCGCGACCGCGCCTGCCTTACCCGTTTCTCCGTCGCCGACCACCGCGGCCGACGCCGTTCAACCACCCCAGGAGTAGTTCTTAGATGAACCTGAAGTTCCGTGTTTCCGCTCTCGCGCTCGGCCTGATGTTCTCCGGCGCCGTGCTGGCCCAGGACACCGCCCCGCCCGCCGCGACCGAAGCCAGCGCCGAAGAGGCCGAAGACACCGCCGCCGACGCGCAGCCGGCCGGCAAGATCGGCGTGCCGCCGCAGGGCAAGGGCCAGATCGTGTTCTTCCGCCCGTCCAAGTTCGTCGGCGGCGCGGTCGGTTTCAAGGTGCGCGAGGGCGAGACCGAGCTGGGCAAGCTGCGCAGCGGCAAGTACTTCGTCCATGTGGCCGAGCCGGGCACGCACGAGTACCGCGTACATGGCGAGACCAAGGACGTGCTGACCATGGAAATCGAAGCCGGCGAAACCTACTACGTGCAGGGCACGCTGGGCATGGGCATCGTGGCCGGTCGTCCGAACCTGGCGCCGACCGACGCCGCGGCGTTCAACGCGCTGGCCGACAAGCTCAAGCTCGCCAAGTAAGCCTTATCGATCGCAACGGGCGCCGCGGACACGGCGCCCGTTTGCGTGCAAGTGATCGGCGCGCGGCGCGCCCTAACCGCCGCAGGATTTGCCTTCGACCGCCATGACGGCGGCGAACATCGGCACCGCCGCCAGCTGCTTGGCCGCGGCCTTGGCCTTTTCGTCGGCTAGGTACAGACGCGCCTGGCCCTGACCGTCCAGCTTGGGCGGGGCGACGTTAGCCGGCTTGCGCCACACCCGCACCACCGCCTGCTGCGAGGGGCAGGCCGCGTTGGGCACGCGGATCAGATCGTTGAATGACCAACCCGCGGCCAGCGAGGGCTGGGCCTTGGCGGCGTCGACGAAGCGCGCGCGCGGCTGGCAACTGGGGCTGGTGCGGACCACGGCGAACTTGTAGGGCTGCGCGGCCTGGCCGGTGAACTGGCCCTCCAGGCGGGCGCAGGCCTCGGGGATCTGACGCAGGGTGTGGACGGCGCCCAGCGCCTGCGGCTGCCCGACCGGGCGCTGGATTTCCGGGGCGGGGTCGGTACCGGCGGCGGCGGCCAGGGCCGGCAGCGACAGCGCGGCGAGCAGGACGGCGGCGATGCGCATGAACAGGCTCCATCGATACGTGACTGGGGTCGCAGGCTGGCACGCCGGGGCTGAACCCTGGTTTCACGAGGTTTCACAGGCCCAAGCCCTGTGCGATAGTCCCAGCGTTGCCGCGCCGGGACTTCGGCCTGCGACCTAAAACTTTAGGTGATCAGAAATTCCTGATGTCCACTCTGGGGAGGGGTTCATGCTGGAGCAGTACGGTTTGACCTTGGCGCTGGCTTGCGCCGTCATCGCGATCCTGTACGGGATCATTTCCGCGCGCTGGATCAGCGCTCAACCCGCCGGCAACGCACGCATGCAGGAGATCGCCGGCGCGATCCAGGAAGGCGCGCGCGCCTACCTCAATCGCCAGTACAGCACCATCGGCGTCGCCGGCGTCGTGCTGTTCGTGGTCATCGGCTTCTTCCTGAACTGGCCCACCGCGATCGGCTTCCTGATCGGCGCGGTGCTGTCCGGCGCGGCCGGCTACATCGGCATGAACGTGTCGGTGCGCGCCAACGTGCGCACCGCCGAAGCCGCGCGCAAGGGCATCGGCCCGGCCATGGACGTCGCCTTCCGCGGCGGCGCCATCACCGGCATGCTGGTGGTCGGCCTGGGCCTGCTGGGCGTGGCCGGTTACTGGCTGGTGCTGGCCAAGATGGGCATCACCGGCGAAGCGGCGCTGCACGCGCTGGTCGGCCTGGCCTTCGGCTCCTCGCTGATCTCGATCTTCGCGCGACTGGGCGGCGGCATCTTCACCAAGGGCGCCGACGTCGGCGCCGACCTGGTGGGCAAGGTCGAAGCCGGCATCCCCGAGGACGACCCGCGCAACCCGGCGGTGATCGCCGACAACGTCGGCGACAACGTCGGCGATTGCGCCGGCATGGCCGCGGACCTGTTCGAGACCTACGCGGTCACCGTGATCGCGACCATGCTGCTGGGCGGGCTGATGATCGCCCAGGCCGGCCACAACGCGGTGCTGTATCCGCTGGTGTTGGGCGGCGTGTCGATCATCGCTTCGATCATCGGCGCGTTCTTCGTCAAGGTGAAGGCCGGCGGCTCGATCATGGGCGCGCTGTACAAGGGCGTGATCGTGTCGGCGGTGCTGGCGGCGATCGCGTTCTACCCGATCACCACCCAGCTGATGGCCGACTCGTCCTACGGCGCGATGAACCTGTACTGGTGCGCGTTGATCGGCCTGGTGCTGACCGGCGTGATCGTGTGGATCACCGAGTACTACACCGGCACTCAGTTCAAGCCGGTGCAGCACGTCGCGGCGGCCTCGACCACCGGGCATGGAACCAACATCATCGCCGGCCTGGGCGTGTCGATGAAGTCGACCGCGCTGCCGGTGATCTCGGTGTGCCTGGCGATCTGGGGCGCGCACGCGCTGGGCGGCCTGTACGGCATCGCCATCGCCGCCACTTCGATGCTGTCGATGGCCGGCATGATCGTCGCCCTGGACGCCTACGGCCCGATCACCGACAACGCCGGCGGCATCGCCGAGATGGCCGAGCTGCCGCCGGAGGTGCGCGCGGTGACCGACCCGCTCGACGCGGTCGGCAACACCACCAAGGCGGTGACCAAGGGCTATGCGATCGGTTCGGCCGCGCTGGCCGCGCTGGTGCTGTTCGCCGACTACACCCACAACCTGCAGGCCGCGCATCCGGGCACCGTGTTCTCCTTCGACCTGTCCGACCACTACGTGATCATCGGCCTGCTGATCGGCGGCCTGATCCCGTATCTGTTCGGCGCCATGGCGATGGAAGCCGTGGGCCGCGCCGCCGGCGCGGTGGTGGAGGAAGTGCGCCGTCAGTTCCGCGACATCCCCGGCATCATGGAAGGCACCGGCAAGCCCGATTACTCGCGCGCCGTGGACATGCTGACCAAGTCGGCGATCAAGGAAATGATCGTGCCCTCGCTGCTGCCGGTCGCGGTACCGGTGGTGATCGGCCTGCTGCTGGGGCCGAAGGCGCTGGGCGGCCTGCTGATCGGCACCATCGTGACCGGCCTGTTCGTGGCGATCTCGATGACCACCGGCGGCGGCGCCTGGGACAACGCCAAGAAGTACATCGAGGACGGCCACCACGGCGGCAAGGGTTCCGAGGCGCACAAGGCCGCGGTCACCGGCGACACCGTCGGCGACCCGTATAAGGACACCGCCGGCCCGGCGATCAATCCGCTGATCAAGATCATCAACATCGTCGCGCTGTTGCTGGTGCCGCTGCTGCCCAGCGGCGCCGGTCCTGCCGACGCGGCCGCGGCCGCGCACGGCGCGCCGGTGGCGGCGCTGTCGGCGCCGGCGATGGGGGCCGCGCCGGCTACCGCCGACGTCACGCCGGACTCGCTGGCCACGCTGTACTTCGAAAGCGGTTCGGCCGCGCTGCCGGCCGAGTTCGAAACCGTGCTGTCCAAGGCCTACCACCGCATGCAGCGCGATCCTGCGCTGAAGGCGCGCGTGTCGGGCTTTCACGACAGCAGCGGCGATCCCGCGCGCAATGCCGATCTGGCCAAGCAGCGCGCGTCGGTGGTCAGGGACTGGCTGATCCAGCAGGGCCTGTCCGCCGATCGCGTGAGCATGGACAAGCCGGTCCAGATGGAAGGCGACGGCACCGCCAAGGAAGCGCGCCGGGTCGAGGTCCGCCTCGAGTAAACGCCAAGCTTCGGGGTTCGGGAAACGGCGGCCACGGCCGCCGTTTTCTTTTCCGGCGCGCTCAGCGCTGGCCGCGTTCGAAGCGCGCGAACTCCTGCTCCAGGCGCCATTGCAGGCGTGCCTTGGCGCTGGCTTGCAACAAGGCCGCGCACGCCGGCGCGGCGATGTCGCGCGCGCAGGCGTCCACGCGCGCGCCGCCGGCGCGGTCCTGCCACAGGCTGTCGCCGGCCAGGAAGGCGTATTCCAGACTGTCGCGCGCGAGCTGCTTGAGCTGCGCATAGCGCAAGCCTTGCTCCTGCACCGCGCGCTGGTATTCGTGGGTCATGTCGCTGCGCAGCACGCCCTGATCGTCGGTGGCCAGGACCACCGGTACGCCCGCGTCCAGGTAGGCGCGCAGCGGATGCTGGGCGCCCTGCACGCCGAGGATGGCCGCGTTGCTGCTGAGGTTGATCTCGACCGCGATCCGTTCGCGCGCCATGCGCTCCAGCACTGCGCGCGCGTCGGTCTCGTAGGCGATATCCACGCCGTGGCCGATGCGGCGCGCGCCGGCCACCGTCACCGCCTCGCGCACGTGGTAGCGCAGCTCGCGCGGCGCGACCAGGCCCAGGGTCTGTTCGCCGGCATGCAGGGACAAAGGCACCGTGGGGTGACGCTGTTTCAGGTAAGCGAACAGGCGCATGTGCAGCGAGTAATCGCGCTGCGCCACCGGGTGATGCTCGGGGCCGACGATGTTGACGCCGACCCAGCGCGGATCGGCCTGCACCAAGGCGAAACCGAACACCATCGCGGCGAAGGCCTGCGCCGGCGGCCGATGGCGCGCCACCGGAATCTGATAGCGCACCTCGACCGCGCAGGCGGGCTTGGCGGCGGCGCTCGCGCAGGCATGCGAGGCGGCGAACGCGGCCTCGTCGCGATCCAGCTCCGCGCGCGCCTCGGCGATCGCGGCCGGCAGCAGCGGCGCCAACACGGCCAGCAGCGCGTCCGGATCGCCGCCGTCCTGGCCGCTGGCCTTGGCCGCGTCGAGCAGGCCCTGCGCGCTGCGCGGCATCGACATCAGTTCCAGATAGGCCACCTGATCGTCGGCGGCCAGTTCGCGCGCGGCCGCGACCACCCGTCCGGCGTCGTCGGCCGAGACCGCGCGGAAACCGTCGAAGCTGGCGAAGAAGCGGTCGAAATCGGGCAGCGCCGCATTGCGCATCGACAACGCGTCGATCGCGCGGCTGTAGGCGGCGTAGTCCCGACTGGCCAGATCGCGCGCCGCGACCGACCCCGGCGCCTCGCAGGGCGGACGCACGATGCGATGGCTGTCGGCGGCGACGCAGTAGCCCCGCTCCGCCGCCCAGCGCAGGTAGTCCTCGGCGTAGACCGAGCCGCTGGCGTGGTTGTGCAGGTCGCCGCCCTTGGGCATGGCCTGCAGGAACATGCGCAGTTGCGGCGGGCTGTCGGCGATGCGCTCGAAACGCGCGGCCGTGCGCGCTTCGTCGGCGCTCGCCGGCTCGCCGGCGGTTCTGGCCTCGGCGGTCGCGGCCGGGGCGAGGCATAGCATCGCCGCCAAGCCGAGTCCTGTCCTGTATCGCATCGTCGCTCCCTGGTCGGTCTCGGTCGCGGCGGGACCCGATCGGCCCGCCCACACCCCTGGCTTGCGTGCGGCTCAGCATGCCGGGACGGCGCATCCTTGACCATGCCGGGCTCCGGCGCGGGCGCGCGCCGGGCCGAATCGGCGGCTCGGCCGGGTCGATGCTGCATCGCAACAGCCGGCCGCGTAGAATGCCCGCTCTTTCATCGGCCCGTCCCCCGACGGGCCACCAGCAGTCGGAGCTACGCATCATGGGCCTGGACCTCGTCCCCACCGGCAAGAACCCGCCGGAAGAGATCAACGTCATCATCGAAATCCCCAAGGACGCCGAGCCGGTCAAGTACGAGGTCGACAAGGCCTCCGGTGCGATCTTCGTCGACCGCATCCTGTCGACCCCGATGCGTTACCCCTGCAACTACGGCTATGTGCCCCACACCCTGTGCGGCGACGGCGATCCGGCCGACGTGCTGGTGGTGCTGCCGCTGCCGTTGATCCCCGGCTCGGTGATCCGCTGCCGCCCGGTCGGCGTGCTGCGCATGACCGACGAAGCCGGCGGCGACGAGAAGCTGCTGGCGGTGCCGATCGACAAGGTCTTCGCCGGCTACAGCCACATCTCCGACATCGAGCAGGTCAGCCAGCATTGGCTGGACCGCATCGGCCACTTCTTCGAGCACTACAAGGATCTGGAGAAGGGCAAGTGGGTCAAGCTGGACGGCTGGGGCAACGCCGCCGAAGCCAAGCAGATCCTGCTGGAAGCGATCGAGCGCTACAACGCCACCGAAGAGAGCGACAAGCCGAAGTTCTGAGGCCGTCGCGATTTCGGTAGGACGACGAAGGCCGCCTCAGGGCGGCCTTCGTGTTTTCGCAGCGTAACCGCCTTGCCGTTCGCGCTTCCGCTGGCGGCGGCCGAATGGCGGATGAGCGCCGCTGCAGGGCTCGCAGTTACGCGTTTGGGAGCCGCCTGGCAGCGGCTAGGCGTTATCGCCCACCGCGCGCTGCTGCTCGGCGTTATTGCCAGTCGCAGGCGCCTGGCCACCCACCGCGAACTTGGCGACGATGGTCATCATCGCGTTGAACCAGCGCAGCTCGTTCTTGAGGCGGATGGTCTGGCTGGGGCCTTTGACCTCGTCGATGAAGCGCTGCAGGGCGTCGCGGTAACTCGCGCGGCCTTCCGGGCGCTCGCCGTACTCGAACCACAAGCCCTGCCACACGCGCGCGAAACGCATCGAGGCCTGGCGCACCTGCTGCAGTTGCGGATGCGGCTCGGCGTCGGCGAACAGCAGCCCGAAGTGCGCGTTGAGTTCCCAGGGGCTCATCACCGCCGGCACGTTGACGATCTCGCAGGGAAAACGCGCGACCTCGTTCTCGCGCGGCGCCACCGCCTGCTGCGGCCAGCCGACGGGCGCGACATTGTGCGGGCGGCCGCGCGCGACCAGTTCCCAGAACTCGCCGCCGCCGACCGTATCGACGACCAGATGGATGCGCGACTCCACCGCATCGTTGATCACGCGGTGCTGGCGCCAGGTATCGAAGATCCAGCACTCGCCCGCCGCCATATTGATCGCGGCGTCGCCGCACTCGAAGCGCACGGTCGGCTGGGTCACCACCGGCACGTGCACGCGCACGCGCTCGGCCCAGTAGTAGCCCTGGTCGGCGTGGCGGGTGACCTCGGCGTGGCCGGACAGGCGCATCAGGCGGCTGCGGCCGACGGTGGCGCCCAGGCTGGCGAACACCTGGGTCAGGTACGGGCAACGCAACAGTTCCGGGGTCGGACGCATCTGCCCGGAGAAGGCCTCGTTGGCCGGATCGCCGTCCACCGCGACCAGCGGCAGCATGGAATTGCCGGCGAAACCCTGCGGGTGCGGGCGCCAGGGGCCCTCGCCCAAGGCGGCGATCTCGGCGGCCAGCCGCGCCGCATCGATGGTCAGCGGCAACTGGATGAACGGCACCTGCAATTTCATCGGGCGATCCGGGCTTGCGACCGGCCTATCGTACACAGGACCGTCGAGCCGTCGCCACGGCGGCGGCGCCCCAAAAAAAAGGAGGCGGGCCCATGGCCCGCCTCCCGGTACTGCGTGCTGCCTACTACGGCAACCGTCGATCAGAAGCGCTGACGGTACTGCAGGTAGTAGTAACGGCCCGGCAGGTCGTACTGCGGATCGAACATGTTGTACTTCGCGGTCAGCGACAGCGGCGGATCCTTGTCGAACACGTTGTTCGCGCCGACCGAGACGGTGGCGTTCCACGGCGTGTTGTAGCGGAACTGCATGTCGTGGTACGTGGTCGCGCCCAGGTGATTGCGCGGCGAAGCGCCATCGGCGGTCACGCGGTTCGGATCCGAGCAGTAAGCCTGCGCGCTCGCGCCGGTGAACGGGCAAACCTCGTCGATGCCCGACTTGTAGCGCATGCCCCAGGTCGCACCGAAGTCGCCCTTGGTCCAATCCAGGTACAGATTGGACTTGATGCGCCAGTACGGATCGTTCGGCAGGTACAGGCCCTGACGCTCTTCGGCGACGGAGTCCTTGGTGGCCGTAGCGATCCACTTGGAGGTGTAGCTGGTGTCCCAGGTGATCGAGAACTTGCCGTAGACCGTTTCCGGCAGACGGTAGTTCAAGGTCATGTCGTAACCCTCGACCTCGTACTGCGCGAGGTTGAGCAGCGGCATCTCGAGGTTGTCGATGATGTTCGGGTTACCGGCGGAGGTGCCGCCGCGCTGGTACAGGCCGCAGTAAGCCGCCTGCTCGCCCGGGGTACCGGCGTAGCACTTGTCGAGGATGAACTGCGCTTCCGGACGGGTGATCGCGTTCTCGATCTTGACCTTGTACCAGTCAAGAGCGATGTCGAAGCCCTGCAGCCAGCTCGGGCTGTAGACGAAGCCCAGGGTCTTGCTGGTCGAGGTTTCCGGCGACAGCTTGTCGTTGGAGGTCCAGGTGAAGGCTTCCAGCGTCTGACGCGACGAACCGTTGCCCGGCTGGACGTAGTTCGCCGGCACGCCTTCGGCGGCGCAGCGAGCGGCGACCTGCGGGTTGCTACGCAGCGGCGAGTGGCTGGAGCACGGGTCGATGTAGCTCTCGAACGAGTCGGTGTTGCCGCCGTAGAGGTTGCTGATGCTCGGGGCGCGGAAGCCCTCCGACCAGTTACCGCGGATCAGCAGGTCGTCGATCGGCTTCCAGCGGAAACCGAACTTGCTGTTCAGCGTGTTGCCGAAGTTGCTGAAGTCCGAGTAACGCGTGGCGACCGAGAAGTCGAGCAGCTTGGCGAACGGCAGGTCGGACAGCACCGGCACGGCGACTTCGAGGTAGAACTCGTCCAGCGAGTACGAACCGGCGGTGGGCGAACGCGCGTTGCCCGTGCTCAGGCCGGCGGCGATGAACGCATCCGGATCGAACTGGCCGCTCTCGGTGCGGTGCTCATAGCCCGCGGCGAAGCCCAGCGGGCCGGCCGGCAGGTCGACGATGTCGCCGCTGATGTTGAGGGTGTAGCTCTTGGACTCGACCTTGGCCGAATCGTGCGCGGTGAAGCCGGTGTACGCCAGGCCTTCCGGCGTGATCGAACCCAGGCCGCCGAGCGGATTGATCGGCACGCAGCCGGCGATGATGGCGCCGCCCGGAGCGGACACGCACACGGCCTTGCCGTCGCGCATTTCCGACGGACCGTAGGCGTTGCGCAGCGCGGCCAGGTTGAACAGACCGTAGGTCAGGGTGTTCTCGTCGGACTTGTCGTAGCGGTAGCCGGCGTCCCAATCGAACTGACGCTCGCCGACGCTGAAGTAGCCTTCCAGACCGCCGTAGAAGTGGAAGTTCTTGACGTCCTGGTTGTACGAACGACCGCCGGTTTCCTGGAAGCGGCGGTTGACGCCGACCAGGTCGCGCACGCCCTTGTACTCGGCCGGCGCATACAGGCTGTCCTTGCTCAGGGTCAGGCCGGTGACCGGCATGGCCGCGAGCAGCTGCTCGGAGATGCGCTGGTTGTACAGCGTCTCGGTGCGGAAGGTCAGGTTGTCGGTGATGTCGAACGTGCCCTGCGCGAACAGCGAGGTACGCTCCTGCGGGGTCAGCAGGTAGTTGTCCGGCGCGGTGTTGTAGCCGTGCACGGCCGAGTCGTAAACGACCTTGTTGCCCTGCGCGTCGAGCACGTAACGCACGTCGTCCGCGGTGGCGGCGGTGCCCTTGTTGTCGACGAACGAGCCCGGGAAGCCGGTGCCGCTCTGGCCGGAGTAGAACGGAGCGCCGCCCGCGGAGATCTTGCGCGCGCCGGCCATCACGGCCTCTTCCTTCACGTAGGAAGCGCCCAGCAGCAGCGAGGAGCGGTCGTTGCTCACGCCCAGCGAGAAGTCGTACGCCTGACGGTCGCCGTCCTGAGCGTTGTACTGGCCGAAGTACGCGCCGGCTTCGGCGCCTTCGAAGTTGCGACGGGTGATGATGTTGACCACGCCGGCGATGGCGTCGGAACCGTAGATGGTCGACGCGCCGTCCTTCAGCACTTCCACGCGCTCGATGATCGAGGCCGGGATGGTGTTGAGGTCGACCGAACCGTCGAGCTGGGTGGTCCAGCGGCGGCCGTTGACCAGCACCAGGGTGCGGCTGCTGCCGAGGTTACGCAGGCTGATGCCCGAGGAACCGTCGCCGCCGTTGTTGAAGGTCGAGTTCAGCGCGGCGCCGTTGCTGGAGATGCGCTGCAGCACGTCGGCGACCGAGGTCACGCCCTGCTTGTCGATCTCGGCGCGGGTCAGGGTGAAGATCGGCTGCGAAGTTTCGATGTCGGCGCGCTTGATGCGCGAGCCGGTGACCTCGATGCGATCGAGCGTCGTAGCGTCTTGGGCGGGAGCTGCATCGGCTTCTTGGGCGCTGGCAAACGCCGGCACCAGTGCGATCGCGATACCGGCCGGCAGCAAGCCGAGCCGCACCGCGGGACGCAAATTGCGATGGTTCATCTATCTCTCTCCAGTAATCGTTATGGGCGTGTTAAAACGCCCAGCAAAATTACGTTCCGCTGGCCATCGCTGCTTTGCGCGCGGCGCTGAGAGACTTTGCCAAGTCGGTCCGCGAGCTCACACGCGCTGCGTCGTCGCACAAGCAACGCGAACGCGCGTAACACGCGCAAACAAAAAAGCGAAGCCGCTGATGTCAGCGGCTTCGCTCGTCGTTCTCACTCCACGCCGATGCGTCGCGACGCGCACATCTATATATGTGCGCGATTCCGCATCGTTGGCGCCGAACTCACGCGGCTTTACGCACGACGCCCGTGGACTTTGCCGAATCGGTCCGCGCATTCGCTCCGCTCGCCGCCGCGCTGCGATAACGCGTGGCCGATACGCCGAAGCGTGCGCGGAACGCGCGCGCGAAACTGCAGCAGTTGTCGAAGCCGCTGGCCGCGGCGACCTCGCCGATCATCATCGTCGTGCTCTTGAGCAAGTCGGCGGCGTGCTCCAGACGCATGCGCGCGGATGCGGCCTGCGGGCTCTCTTCATAAAGACTGTGGAAGGTCTTGGAGAAGTACCAGCTGGAGAAGCTGGTCAGTTCGGCGAGTTCGCTGATGCGCACCACGCGATCGCAATTGCCTTCGAGATACAGGCGTGCGCGCTGCAGACGGCCGAACACCTGACGCTTGCGGCTGCGCGAGCGGCCCGGGCAACGCGGGATGCGCGCGGCCAGCTCGCGCTGGATGCCGGCCAGGTGCAGCAGGATCGGACGCAGCGCGGTGACCTCGGCCGGGGCCTCGGTGTCGGCGGCGTGCACGCTGGCCTGGCGCCACAGGCGCAGGGCGACGCGGGCGTCGCGCCGGGTCATGCGACCGCGGCCGGCATAGAGGCCGCAGTCGGTGAAGCGCGCCATCGCCTTGAGCGCGTCCGCGCTCAGGTTCAGGCCCACGCACAGGCCGTGGCGGTCGGCCTGCAGCACCGGCTTGGAGTCGCGCTCGAAGGCGATCCAGTCGCCGCGGCGCAGACGGAACTTGCCTTCCTTGGCTTCGACCCAGGACGCGCCTCGCAGCTGCACCCAGATCGAGAAGTTGGCGCCCGACAGCTGTGCGCTGCCGAGGCGGGAGACGCCGACGCAGCTACCCAGCGCTGCGTTGTCCGGGCTGTCGAGCTGCAGCAGCTGCCCGCGATCCGCCCATTGCGATTGCTCCATTGGTCCACCTCATGTGCCGAGAATGGCCAAAGGTTTTGCCGGAGCCGGAGTGCGGCTTCAGGAAAGTTGTCGGACAGTTATGCGAAATCGCAACGAGAGCAAAACCGAAGAACTTCCGAAAGCATGTTTCGCTTTTGGATCAATTACTTGAACCAACCCGGCACTTCGGTCTTCGGCGCGGGCAATAGGTCCATGTAACCGATATCAGCGCCATCCCACTCGACCAGGGCCACATAAACGGCGTCGCCGCGCGGGCTGACCGAGAAACCGTTGACCGCGGCGCGCCGGCTTTGGTCCAGGCACAGGGCCGGTGCCGTGGTCGTGTCTCCCAGGCCGATGCGACGCAGGCGGGCGGCGCAACTTTGCAGCTGTTCGAGGTAGCGGATCTGGCCGTCGCCGGCGACCGCCCACAGACGGTAGCGGTCGGAGATCGGCATTTCCGCGTTCAGCTCGCGCACGCTGCCTGCCGACAGGGCCAGGTCGGCCTGCCACAGGCCGCTGCGGGTGGGTCGGGTGAACAGCACGCGCTGGCCGACCGGGTCCAGCTGGACCTGGGACACGTCGTCGATCGTGGCCAGGGCCTTCATCGGGTTGTGGCGGCGGTCGAACAGGTGCAGGCGCAGATGGCCGTCGCCGGCCCCGGCCAGGACCAGGATCCGGTCCGGGTCGGGCAGGTACAGGGCCTGCACCGGTTCGGTCAGCGGCAGGTCCAGCTGCGAAACCCGGCCGCTGGACGGGACCACCTCGTGCACCACCGCCCGGCCGTCGCGGTCGCGGCCGCTGACCAGCACGCTGCGCGCGTCGGCCGACCAGTTGGAGACGTAACGGGTGGCCGGCTGCACGCCGGCGATCATGCGCAGCGATTCCGGCCGCTCCAGATCGGCCCACCATAGGCCGTTGCTGCCGGAGCGATCCGACACGAACACCATCTGGCGCGAGTCCGGCGCGATCGAAGGCAGCACGTCGCGCGCCGAAGACGCGAACAGCGGTTCAACCACGTGCACCAGGCCGCCGGAATGCTCCGGCACCATAACCCGGTACAGACCGAAATAGGGTTTGCGCTGCACGAACACCGCGGCCTCGCGGCTGCGCGCGGACACCGGGCTCTGGGCGTCGGCGATGCCGGTGTCGGTGATCCGGCCGCTGTCGAAGTCGAGCCGGTACATGCGCACGTCGCCGTCGGAGGCGCGACCGAACAACAGACCGCTGCCGTCGGGCAGCCAGTCCCAGCCGCGCACGTCGGCGCGCAGCTCGGTCAGGCGTTCGGCTTCCCCGCCCTCGGCCGGCACGCGCCAGAAATCGCCGAGCGGCGCATTGCGCACGAACGCGATCCAGCGTCCGTCCGGCGAGTAGCGCGGTGCGGTGTCGAGATCGTCGCGACCGCGGCGGTAGTTGAGCACGGTCCATTCACCGCTGGCCAGATCGAGCTGGCGCATGCCGGCCACGCCCAGCGCGGTGGGCATGCTGCCGAACACCAGGCCGTGGCTGTCGGGCGTCCAGTCGAAGCTGGGCGGGCTGCGGTGGTCGCAGGTGCCGACCTCGCGCTCGGCGCCGCCGTTGGCCGCGATCATCATGATCCGGCAGGCGACGCCCGGGTCCAGGCGCACGAACGCGATCCAACGCCCGTCCGGCGACCAGGCCGGCGCGCTGTCCTCGGCGTTGCCGCCGGGATGGCTGAGCACGCGCGGCTGGGTCTGGTCGGTGGTTTGGACCATGATCGCGGTCGCGCGCGCGCGCTCGGGGATGGCGACGTAGGCCACCATCGAGGCGTCCGGCGACAGCGTGGGCGCCAGTTCGAAACCCGGCATCGAGGTGATCAGGCGATAGGGGCGCTCGCTGGGCAGGGGCATCGCGCTATTGGCGCGCACCTCCTGCGGCGCCGGCGTGCGCAACATCGACCACAGCAGGATCGCGCCGACCAGCACCGACACCGCGACGATCGCGCCGACGATCGAAGTCCAGGCGCCGCGCGCGCTGGGCGCGGCGACGACCGGGATGGCGGCCACCGTCTCGTCGCGCCGCGGCTCGGGAAACGCCGGATGTTCGGCGGTGGTGCGCGAAGGATCGACCAGCGCCGCATCCTGACGCGCGCGTTCGGCGCGCGCGGGCGCGTCCGATGCGGCGCCCAGCCAGACCACCGGCGTGAGCAGGCGATAGCCGTTCTTGGCGATGGTTTCGATGTAGCGCGGATTGCCGCGCTCGTCGTCGAAGGCCTTGCGCAGTTGGGTGATGGCCTGGGTGATGACGTCGTTGGTCGGCAGTGTGTCGGGCCAGACCTCGGTCAGCAAGGCATCGCGGCTCACGACCCGGCCCTGGTGCTCGACCAGGCTCAGCAGCACGCCCATGGCCTTGGGCGTGATCCGGCGCGCCCGCCGCGCGCCGGGCGCGAGAATCTCGCGCAGCGGCACGTCGACCAAGCAGTCGCCCACGCGCAGTCGCTCGGACGGCAGCGGCGGCGGCGATGGCTCGGGGGGTCGTGACATGAATCCTGCAATGGTCGCGGCGGTCCGCTACGGCGTCATGTGCCTGAAGACGTGTAAGGCCAACGGCCATACCCGGCACAACGCTGGGGCGCGAACGGGCTAACGCGCCTGAGGCCGCCATTCTAACGTCGCCGGGTACCTCCGCATTCATCGCGGGTGGCACACAGGCCCTCTCTCGCCGACGTCCTACAGAACGTATCGTTCCACTTTCGCGTCGCGGCCTTCACGGGGCCGGGGCGCGATTTTTTTTCCGCGCCTTCGCTGCATGCGTGCTTAACGACGGGTCCGGCCGCGCCCGATCGGCGTCGGGCTCAACGACGCTCCTGGCGCAGGATGGTCAAGCCGATCAGACGCGACACCACCGCGGCGATGTAGCCCACGCCCGCGAACTGCTCCAGCATCACCAGCACGCGCGCGCCCGAGCCCAGCGGAATCACGTCGCCCAGACCGACCGCGGAAAGATTGGTGAAGCTCAGGAACAACAGTTCGATCCAGGTCCGCGGCTCGCCCGGGCGCTCGGCGCCGACGAAACTGCCGGGGTACCAGGCCTGGCAGACCAGGAAGGCGTAGGCGAATCCCCAGGCCAGCAAGGTGAAGGTCGCGCCCGCCGCGAACAGCTCGTCGGCGGTGACCCGGTGGTCGCTCATCATGTAGGCGATCAGGCTGCCGGCGGCGTAGAAGTACAACAGCGCCTCCAGCGCCGACGAGGCCACCAGCAGCAGGTCGCTGCTTATCAGCACCGACAGGATCGACAGCGCGAACGCCGGCACCGCCAGCAGCCACGCGATCCACTTGACCGCCGGGCTGCGGTCCACCACCCACACCGCCAGGGTCAGCACCAGCACGCCGAACGCGCCGAACACGACCCGCCCGCCGCCGGAGGGCTCGAACAGCGGATAGGCCAGCATGCTCAGCAGCTGCGCGGCCAGCAGAAACGCCGACGGATGCCGGCGCGCGATGGCGCGCCATTTCAAGGAGGCGTAGTTGCGGTCGCTCATGCGGCGGAGTGTGCAGGACTTGGCGGGCGGCGCACAGGGGGCGGGGATCGGGTCGCGGCGGTGCCGAAGCGTCGGTCTGAGGCCGCCCTCGGGTAGCGCCGCAAGAGTCGACTCGAAAGGCCGGGATATCGAATTCTTTCGAAATCCAAGACACGGACCGCTGCGACGCCCCCTCTCCAGCAACTGCACCGCACCGCGACGGGCGGCAATGCCTGCGCTCAACGCAGTCCGCAACCACCGGCGCTGCGCCCGCGTGCACGCGCCGAATCGGTTCGTCGCACCGCGCTTGTACGGGCCATCAGCGTCCCCGAGAATCTACCGCCGCCCGACGCGGGCGGTCGTATGAAACCAGGGGGAACACCGAAATGTCGTTATTCAGGACTGCGATCGTAGCGATCGCGGCAGTCGTGCTGTCTGGCTGCGCCTTTCAGAAACAAGCCGTCCGCATCGAACCCAAGGTCGACGCGCCGCAAAGCACGATCGGCTCCGGCAAGCTGACCATGGTCAATGTCGCAGACGAGCGTCCGCGCTCGACGCTGGGAACACGCGGCGTGTCCGGTATCGGCGAACAGCTGACCGTGGACGGCGATCTGCCCAAGATCCTCGAAGCGTCCATCGTGCAGGGCCTGCAGAAGCAGGGCTTCGCCACCAATGGCCCGCTCGAGAACCAACTGCGCGTGGAAATCCGCAACCTCGACTACGTGCTCAACTCCGGGTTCTGGGCAGGTAAGCTCAACATCGAGTTCCTGCTCAAGGGCATCTGCATCAAGGGCAATGCGCGTCCCTACGAGCAGATGTACCGCGGCGAGTACCGCAAGAACGTACAGATAGTGCAGGGCGCAAAGTCCAACAACCTGTTCGTCAACGACGTCGTCTCGCAAGCGATCAACAGCTTGCTGAAAGACGAAAAGCTGATGCGCTGCCTGGCCGAATAAGGCCGGCTCGCCCCAGGTGACGGGTGGAGGCGGACATCGCCGCCTCCACTCGACCGCGTCGCGCCCCGGGCCACCCGGGGCGACGGCTTAGCTGGCCCGATAGAGCTCCGCTCCGGCCGCCAGGAACTCCGCCGACTTCTCGGCCATGCCCACTTCGAGCGCGGCATCGGTCTCGACCCCATGCTCCTTCGCGTAATCGCGCACGTCCTGGGTGATCTTCATCGAACAGAAGTGCGGGCCGCACATCGAGCAGAAGTGCGCCACCTTGTGCGCATCCTTGGGCAGCGTCTCGTCGTGATACTCGCGCGCCCGCTCCGGATCCAGCCCCAGATTGAACTGATCTTCCCAACGGAACTCGAAGCGCGCCTTGCTCATCGCGTTGTCGCGCGCCTGCGCCCCCGGATGGCCCTTGGCCAGATCGGCCGCGTGCGCGGCGATCTTGTAGGCCATCAGCCCTTCGCGCACATCCTGCTTGTTGGGCAGGCCCAAGTGCTCCTTCGGCGTCACGTAACACAGCATCGCCGTGCCGAACCAACCGATCATCGCCGCGCCGATCGCCGAGGTGATGTGGTCGTAACCCGGCGCGATGTCGGTGGTCAGCGGCCCCAGGGTGTAGAACGGCGCCTCGCCGCAAACCTCGAGCTGCTTGTCCATGTTCTCCTTGATCAACTGCATCGGCACGTGGCCGGGGCCTTCGATCATGGTCTGGACGTCGTGCTTCCAGGCGATCTTGGTCAGCTCGCCCAGGGTCTCCAGCTCGCCGAACTGGGCCGCGTCGTTGGCGTCGGCGATCGAGCCCGGACGCAGGCCGTCGCCCAGCGAGAAGGCCACGTCGTAGGCCTTCATGATTTCGCAGATTTCCTCGAAGTGGGCGTAGAGGAAATTCTCCTTATGGTGCGCCAGGCACCACTTGGCCAGGATCGAGCCGCCGCGCGAGACGATGCCGGTCACGCGCTTGGCGGTCAGCGGCACGTAGCGCAGCAAGACGCCGGCGTGGATGGTGAAGTAGTCCACGCCCTGCTCGGCCTGTTCGATCAGGGTGTCGCGGAAGATCTCCCAGTTGAGCTCCTCGGCGCGGCCGTCGACCTTTTCCAGGGCCTGGTAAATCGGCACCGTGCCGATCGGCACCGGCGAATTACGGATGATCCACTCGCGGGTTTCGTGGATGTGCTTGCCGGTCGACAGGTCCATGACCGTGTCGGCGCCCCAGCGGATCGACCACACCAGCTTCTCGACTTCCTCGGCGATGCCCGAGGACACCGCCGAATTGCCGATGTTGGCGTTGACCTTGGTCAGGAAGTTGCGGCCGATGATCATCGGCTCGCTTTCCGGGTGGTTGATGTTGTTGGGGATGATCGCGCGGCCGCGAGCGACCTCGTCGCGCACGAACTGCGGCGTGATGATCTTCTGGATGTCGGCGCCGAAGCTGTGGCCGGCGTGCTGGTTGAGCAGGTGGGCCTCGCGGATCGCTTCCAGGCGCTGGTTCTCGCGGATCGCGATGTATTCCATCTCCGGGGTGACGATGCCGCGGCGCGCGTAATGCATCTGGGTCACGTTGGCGCCGGCGATCGCGCGGCGCGGCAGCGGCCGGTTGCCGAAGCGCACGTGGGCCAGCTTGGGGTCGTGCTCGCGCTTGCGTCCGAACTCCGACGACAGCCCGCTCAGCGCCTGGGTGTCGCCGCGCTCGGCGATCCAGTTCGCGCGCAGCGGCTTCAGGCCGGCGGCGAGATCGATCTCGACGTCGTGATCGGTGTAGGGGCCGGAAGTGTCGTAGACCGCGAGCGCGGCGTTGTCCTCGCCGCCGAAGATGGTCGGCGTGCGCGCCAGCGCGATCTCGCGCATCGGCACTTGCAGGTCCGCGCGCGAACCTTCGACGTGGATCTTGCGCGAACCGGGAATCGGACGCACGACGTCGGCCGAAAGACGTTCGGCCTGCTGCAGCAGTTCGGAGGGCACCGCATTCATGGGATCGGATCCGCTTTTTGATGAAGACATCCGCACGAAACGTGCGGGCGCATGCGAGGGACTCGCACAAAGCGGGCGGCGCACGGCCGCGAAGCGCGGCCGGCGAAGCTTCCCTACGGCGGTCTCAACCGCATCAGGTTCGAAGGGACTGTCTCAACCGCCGGCCTGGAACCGCCGCGGTACCCCCGCTTCAGTGCGCATTAGACATGGAAATTCGGGTCGGCGCCAATCCGCACCCAGGCTGGCACGGGCGGATTCCGGCGGGCGCGTCCGCCGCGCGCGCCGGGCCTGTGCGCGCTGGCGTCCGCGCATTGCCTGCGGTGGCCGCGCAGGCTAGCGTGTGACGATGCCCAGCCACCCCAGTCAGCTTTCCTCGCCTCGTATCGCCGTAGGCCCTGCCGGATGGGCGGCAGCGCTCCTCCTGGCCCTGTCGGCCTGCGCCGCGCCCGCGCCCAAGCCCGCGCCAGCGACGCCGAATGCCGCTGCCGCGCCGAACCCGGCCGATCCGCTGCAGCGCCTGCGCCCGCTGTGCGGCAAGGCCTACGCCGGCCGCGTCGTGGTCGACACGCCCAAGAGCGCGGACGATCCCTTCGCCGGCAAGCCGCTGATCATGCATGTACGCAATTGCGGCCTGACCGAGATCCGCGTGCCCTTTCATGTCGGCGAGGACCGTTCGCGCACCTGGGTATTCAGCGCGCGCGACGGCCGGCTGCGGCTCAAGCACGATCATCGCCACGCAGATGGCAGCCCCGATGCGCTCACCCAGTACGGCGGCGATCAGCGTGCGCCCGGCGTGCAGCGCCCGGGCGAGATCGCCGGCCGCTACGAATTTCCGGCCGACGCCTACAGCCAGGACATGTTCCGCAAACTGGGCCGCGAGGTCTCGGTGCCGAACGTGTGGGCGGTCGAGATCGACGCGCAGCGCTTCGTCTACGAACTCGCGCGCCCCGGGCGTTTGTTCCGGGTCGAATTCGACCTCAGCCAGCCGATCGCCCCGCCTCCGCCGCCATGGGGCGGCTGAGCGGGATCGCGTCGCCGTCTTGGCTATTAATCACCGCTGATCGAGGACATCCCGAATGCGAAAACTGATTGTTGCCGTCGTGGTCTTGTCGGCTGTCGCCACCGCGTTTTGGTTCGTCGGTCGGCGGGCACCGGAGGGAGCGGTCAATGCGCCCATTGCGCACGATGCCTCGGACGCGCCGGAAACGCGGACGGACGGAAGCGAGGCGAGCGCCTATTCCGAGCCGTCGGACGCGCGGCAGACGTCGCCCTATCCCGCTCAGCGTTCCGCTGGAAACGACCATGCCAACGGCGCGCAGGCCTTGCCGCCGATAGAGGCCGCATTGCTGACCCAGGACATGGTCAACGACAACGCGCAAGCCGCATTGGGCGCCAAGAATTTCGACGATTTCATCGTATCGCTGCAGGCGGGGAACACCGCGGAGGCGAGCGAGCGCAGTGCCGCCTACCGCATGGAGATCGAAGCGTCGCTACAACGCCACCCCGAGCTGGACCCCCTGGGCCGTTTCGCCTGTGGCCTCAGATTCTGCGCGGGCTTGATCAACGTCGGCAAGGAGGGCAAAGCGTTCAATGCATGGACCCGCGAGTTCCGCGAGCAGACGACCCTGCCCATGCCCGTCTTTTCCCATCGCCTGATCCGCTTACCCGACGGCTCGTCCGAGGCGCGCTTCCTGTTTACCACCAGCGGCAATGGCGGAGTCGTCTCATCCGGCAAGCCCCGATAAGGCGTCCACGCGCGAGCGCTCCGCTAGCGCGGCGACGTCCGGCCGGATTCGCCGGCCGGACGCGCCACGGGGAAAACCACGGGCGCCGGCGCGCCCGCGTGCATCACGGGTTGGTGAAGTAGCCCGAGCAGTACTTGGTTCCGTTCTTGGTCAGATAGAAGCGATTGCAGTTGGTGTCGTAGCTGCTGCCGGTCGCGGTGATCAGGAAGCCCGACAGATACACCTGGTTGAGGTGGTAGTGGCTGCCGTTGGACTTGAGCGACCAATGCTCGTGCGGGCCGGTGGAGGAGCCTCCGTTGCACAGCGCCTGGCTCTGGGTGTTGGCCGGATTGGCGATGCGGGTATTGGCCGCGACGCTGGCGCCGGTGGCGTACTGGATGTTCATCAGGTGGTAGTAGGTGGTCGACCAGCCGCCGCTATGCACGACTTCGGCGAAACACGACGAGTGGCGCTTGAACGAGCCCGCCGCCGACGAGGACACCCAGGTATTGCTCTGGTTGCTGCCCCAGCCGCCGCCGATCGACATGTCCAGCGACGACATCGGGTAGTTGCCCGAGCCGGTGTTGGTATGCGCGCCGCCGACATGCCAACGCTGCCCGCGCGGGAACGGGAACTGCAGGAAGCCGTTCGCCGGCCCCGCCAGGGCGCCCACGTCCGGACCGGCCTGCGCCGCGAAGCGCGGCGACGGCGTCGCCGCCTTGCGGGTCTCGTTGAACAGGCCGGCGTAGACCTGCTGGAACTCGCCGTCGCCGCTCAGCGCCGCGCTGGCCGGGCTGGCGCCCGCACGCGCGAACAAGGTCTGTAACGGATTGACGCGTGCCAACGACACCGGCCCCTTCGCGTCGGCGGCGTCCTGCGCGTACAGCGCCTCGCGCAGCGCCACCGCCACTTCGCGGGTTTGCGCGCTGAAGTCGCGGCTCTGGGCGAGCTTGCCGAACGGCCGGCTCATGCCGTCGGCCGCCGCGCGCCGGCGCGTGACCACGCCGCTTTGCTGCTCCATCAATGCGATCAGCACCTTCGGGCTGATGCCGCTGTAGCCGGCCCAGTGCGAGATCGTCTCGCCGTAACGCGACAGATGCGGTGCGCGCTTGGCCAGGTAGGCGTCGATGTCGAAGTCGAACATCTCGTCGTAGCTGTAGATCAGATCCCGCCCGGCCAGCCCGCCGCCGGCCGGTTCCGCCGCCGTGGCCGCTCCGCTGATCGCCAGCGCCATGCAGCACGCCAGCAGCGTCTTTCTTGCCTTGGATATGTCCTTCATTGCCTTGCTCCTTGAATGAACGAATGGGCGAACTGCGTGCGCCTGCCCCAGCCGTCGGGCCCGGCGCCGAGCCGTAACGTCCGGCTAAACGTCCCGCCACTCCACTGGCATCCGTCGCCCTTGAGGAATGCGCAGCAAAAAAACTCTCGCGCGCATGGCCCGCGCTGTCGTGAGACGCAGGCCCGTTCATTTAGTTTCAAATGAGACCAATTCTCCAATTCTGTTATTACATTCCGACATGAGCCATTCCGCCGGGCCGGCGCCGCCCGGATCGGCGATCGAAAGCCCGGACGCCCCCCGCTTCCGTATTCACATCGCGCGCCTCGGATGTGCGTTAGAAGCGTATTGGTTGCACCTATCGGCACGGCTGCACCGCGTGCCACGATGACGTCATCACCTCGACGCACGCTCCGGCCGCATGAACCCACCTTCGCCGCGCCTGATCGCCCTGTTTTGCGTCGTGCTGGCAACCAGCGCCTGCTCCCTATGGCCGTTCCGCGGCGAGCCGGCGCCCGAACCGGTCGCCGACGACGCTCACGAACTGTTTCGACGCCTGTCCGCCCTGTGCGGCAAGGCCTACCTGGGGCGCGTGGTCGCCGACATCCCCGAGAACGCGGCCGATCCCTATTCCGGCCGCGCCCTGGTGATGCACGTGCGCGAATGCGACAAGCAGGAGATCCGCATCCCCTTTCACGTCGGCAGCGACCGCTCGCGCACCTGGGTGCTGAGCCCGCGCGGGCACCAGCTGCGGCTCAAGCACGACCACCGCCACGCCGACGGCGCCGCCGATCCTCTGTCGCACTACGGCGGCGACAGCGCGCAGATCGCGATCTCGGCCGACAGCGCCGAAGCGCAATTCCCGGCGGATGCCGATTCGCGTTCGCTGTTCCGGCGCATGGGCCGGCCTGAGGCCGCGCAGAACGTATGGACGATCGAACTCGATAGCGGCCGCCGCTTCGTCTACAAGCTGGCGCGCCCCGGGCGTCTGTTCCGGGTCGAGTTCGACCTGACCCGGCCGATCGCGACCCCGCCGCCGCCCTGGGGAGCGAGCGATCCGCCGCCCGCGCCGGCCAAGCCCAAGCGCGCGCCGCGCGCGAAGAAGCCGCGCTGATCCTCGCGCGCGCGCCAGGTCCGCCGCGCCCGGCGAACGCCTGCGGAGCGTGACGGCGATCCGCGCCGCTTGACGCACCGCACAAACCTCGGTTATTGCTGTCGCATGCACCCCGCCCTCGCCACCGCCCGCATCGCCGCCCAGCCGCAAGGCCGGGGCGCGGCCGCGCGAGCGCTGACGATTACCACCACCGGTACCACCACTACCCCAGTGGTGCGGACGGGCGTGTCCAACTGATCCAAACACGCCGCTCCGCACCCGATCCGGGTGCGGCCTGCCGGCCACACCCAAGTCGCGACGCGGAGCCCCAAACGGAGCTCTCGCCATGTCGTCCGCGCCACCCTCGCCCGCCGTCCCACCCGCTCGCCACGTGCACAAGTTCGGCGGCAGCAGCGTCGCCGACGCCGTCCGCTACCGCGCCGTTCCGCCGCTGATCGACGACGGCGCGCAGGCGCGCATGGTCGTGGTCTCGGCCATGCAGGGCGTCACCGACGCCCTGGTCGCGCTGGCCGCGGCCGCACGCGGGCGCGAGGCGCTGGAACCGGCCTGGTCCACACTGAGTCAGCGCCACCTCGATGTTGCCGCCGAGCTCGACCCCAGCGGCCAGCAGGGTCTGGCGCCTGCGCTGCGCCAGGAACTGACCGAACTCAAAGCGCAGTTGGACCGACTGGCGGCCGGCCACTGGAACGAGGAGCAGGCCGAACGCATCGCCGCCGCCTTGCCCGGGCTGGGCGAAGTGCTGTCCTCGCACTTGCTGCACGCCACGCTCGGCGGCGACGCCGCCGGCTGGACGCGTCTGGACGCCCGCGACGTGCTGGTGGTGCACCCGGGCGAGATGGGGGTGGGCGTGGATTGGGACGCCAGCCGCGCGCGCCTGGCCGATTGGCGCGCGCGCCATCCCGGCGAACGCATCGTCGTCACCGGCTTCGTCGCCCGCGACGCGCAGGGCGAAGCGACCACCCTGGGCCGCAACGGCAGCGACTACTCCGCGGCGATCTTCGCCCACCTGTTCGACGCCGACGCGCTGACCATCTGGACCGATGTCGACGGCGTGCTGTCGGCCGATCCGCGCCTGGTGCCCGATGCGGTCTGCCTGCCGGCGATGTCTTATGCCGAGGCCTGCGAGTTGGCCTACTTCGGCGCCAAGGTGCTGCACCCACAGACGCTGGCGCCGGTGCAGCAGCGCGGCATTCCGCTGCGCATCCGCAACGCGCGCAATCCCGACGCGCCCGGCACCCTGATCACGCCGCAGCCGTCGGTGGACGGCGCGCCGGTGAAGGGCCTGAGCCTGGTCCACGATCTGGCGGTGCTGGAACTGGTCGGCAACGGCATGGTCGGCGTGCCCGGCACCGCCGAACGCCTGTTCGGCGCGCTGCGCGGCGCCGGCGTGTCGGTGACCATGATTTCGCAGGGCTCGTCCGAACATTCGATCTGCTGCGTGGTGCGCGCCGATCAGGCCCAGCGCGGGCGCGCGGCCATCGTCGCCGCGTTCGCCGATGCCATGGCCGACGGCCAGGCCCAGGAAGTCAGCGTCACCCCGGACGTATGCGTGCTGGCCGCGGTCGGCGACGGCATGGTCGGCACGCCCGGCGTCGCCGCGCGCCTACTCGGCGGGCTGGCGCAGGCGCGCGTGAACGTGCGCGCGATCGCGCAGGGCGCGGGCGAGCGCAACATCTCGGTCGCGATCGGCGCACGCGACGCCACCCGCGCGCTGCGCGCCGCCCACTCCGCGTTCTGGCTGTCGCCGCAATGCGTGTCGGTCGGGCTGATCGGCCCCGGCAAGGTCGGTCGCGCCCTGCTCGCGCAGCTGGCCGATGCGCAGCCGCGCCTGAGTTCCGAACACCACCCGGATTCGAAACTGGAACTGCGCCTGCGCGCGATCGCCGACAGCCGGCGCATGCAGCTCACGCCCAAGGCGATGGCGCCGCAGGGCGCGGTCGAAGCGTTGGCCGAGGGCGAAGCGTTGGACCTGGCGCGCTTCGCCGCGCACGTGCGCGCCGAGCACCTGCCGCATGCGCTGATCGTCGATTGCAGCGGCAGCGATGCGGTCGCCGCCTACTACCCGCAGTGGCTGGAAGCCGGCATCCACGTGGTCACGCCCAACAAACAGGCCGGCGCCGGCCCGCTGCCGCGCTACGAAGCGATCCGCGCCGCCAGCCGCAACGGCGGCGCCAAGTTCCGCTACGAAGCCACGGTCGGCGCCGGCCTGCCGGTGATCCAGACCCTGCGCTCGCTGCTGGACACCGGCGACGAGCTCACCGAGGTCGAAGGCATCCTGTCCGGCACCCTGGCCTGGCTGTTCAACCGCTACGACGGCAGCGCCGCGTTTTCCGAGCTGGTGCGCGAAGCCCATCGCCTGGGCTACACCGAGCCCGATCCGCGCGACGACCTGTCCGGCACCGACGTCGCCCGCAAGCTGGTGATCCTGGCGCGCGAAGCCGGCCGCGCCCTGTCGCTGGAGCAGGTCGAGGTCGAAAGCCTGGTGCCCGAGGCGCTGCGCACGGTTTCCAAGGACGAGTTCATGGCCCGCTTGTCCGAGCTGGACGCGCCGCTGAAACAGCGCTTCGACGAGGCGCGCGCGGCCGGCCTTGGCCTGCGTTACCTGGCCCGTCTGGACCGCGACGGCCGCGCCAGCGTCGGCGTGGTCTCGCCGCCGCCCGGCCATGCCGCTTTGCATGGCGCGCTCACCGACAACCTGATCCAGTTCCGCACCCGCCGTTACGCGGATAATCCGCTGGTGGTGCAAGGGCCCGGCGCGGGGCCGGACGTCACCGCGGCCGGCGTGTTCGGCGACATCCTTTCCATCGCGCAGACCCTCGGAGCCCGCGCATGAGCGCTGCGACACCCCATTCCCGCGTGCGCGCCTTCGCGCCCGGCAGCGTCGGCAACATCGGGGTCGGTTTCGACCTGCTCGGGCATTCCATCGAGGGCCCGCGCGATGTCGCCGTGGTACGCCGCATCGCCGAGCCGACGGTGCGCATCGCCGCGATCCGCGGCGACAGCCTCGGCGCCGCCGGCCTGCCGCTGGAAGCCGCGCGCAATACCGCCGGCCAGGCCTTGATCGCGCTGCGCGACAAACTCGGCCTGGACTATGGCTTCGAGCTGGAACTGGAGAAAGGCATCCCGCTGGGCTCCGGCTTGGGCGGCTCGGCCGCGTCCTGCGTGGCCGCGGTGGTCGCCGCCAACGCGCTGCTGGACGCGCCGCTGCCGCGCGAGGCCTTGTACGAATTCGCGCTGGACGGCGAGTCGGTGTCCAGCGGCAGCCGCCACGGCGACAACGTCGCGCCGATGCTGCTCGGCGGCGTGGTCATGGCGACGGCGACGCGCATGATTCCGTTGGCCGTGCCCGAGTGGCTGCATGCGGCGGTGGTGCATCCGGACCAGGTGCTGGAAACGCGGCGCGCGCGCGCCGTGCTCGCCGAACCCTATCCGCTGCACACCGTGGTCGAGCAGAGCGCGCACCTGGCCTTGTTCCTGACCGGCTTGCAGCGCGGCGACGCCAGCTTGCTGCGCGAAGGCCTGGTCGATCTGCTGGTCGAACCGCGGCGCGCGCCGTTGATCCCCGGCTTCGCCGCGGTCAAGGCGGCCGCGCTCGCCCACGGCGCGCTGGGCGCCAGCATCTCCGGCGCCGGCCCCAGTTGTTTCGCCTGGTTCGAATCCAAGGCGCAGGCGCAAGCCGCCTCGGCGGCGATGCGCCAGGCCTTCGCCGACGCCGGCTTCGATTCGCGCGCCTACGTGACGCCGGTGGCGGGACCGCGCGCGGAGGTGATCGGTGAGGAGTGAGGCGATAACGGCAGCGGCAACCGCAACCGCAACCGCAAATCCCCCCTGCCCCCCTTTTTCAAAGGGGGGAACAGCAGGGCGTCGCGTGCCTCGTCTTGCGCCGTTGCACGGATCTCCCATCACGCTGAAGGCCCGCTGGTCCTCCCCCTTCGCAAAAGTCCATTGGCCCTCCCCCTTCGCAAAAGCCCGCCGGTCCTCCCCCTTTGAAAAAGGGGGACCGAGGGGGATTTGCTCTTCGCCCCCCGCCGGTCGTCCACCGCCGCACGCATCCCCCTTCCCGCCAGAGACCCGCCGGTCCTCCCCCTTTGAAAAAGGGGAACCGAGGGGGATTCGCTCTTCGACCCCCGCCGGTCGTCCACCGCCGCACGCACCCCCCTTCCCGCCAGAGACCCACTGGCCCTCCCCCTTTGAAAAAGGGGGACCGAGGGGGATTTGCTCTTCGACCGCCGCCGGTCGCCCACCGCCGCACACATCTCCCTTCCCGCCAGAGACCCTCCGGTCCTCCCCCTTTGAAAAAGGGGGACCGAGGGGGATTTGCTCTTCGACCCCCGCCGGTCGTCCACCGCCGCACGCATCCCCCTTCCCGCCAGAGACCCACTGGTCCTCCCCCTTTGAAAAAGGGGGACCGAGGGGGATTTGCTCTTCGACCGCACCAAGCAGCCACGCCGCCCCGCCCCGAGACCGCCCATGAATTACTTCAGCACGCGCGGCCAGACGCCCGCGACTTCGATCGACGCCGCGCTCTCGGCCGGACTCGCGCCCGATGGCGGTCTCTACGTACCCGAAGCCTTGCCGCAGTTGCCGCCGCAGCCCGCGCGCGACGCGCTCGCCGATACCGCGCAGGCCCTGCTCGCGCCCTACTTCGCCGACTCCGCGCTGCGCGAGCGCCTGCCCGAACTGTGCCGCCGCGCCTACGACTTCCCCGCGCCGTTGCGTGCGCTCTCGCAAGCCGACGACCTGCTGCTGGAGCTGTTCCACGGCCCCACCGCCGCCTTCAAGGACTATGCCGCGCGCTTCCTCGCCGAGGCCTTGTCGGCCCTGCGCCGGCCCGACGCGCCGACCACCACCATCGTGGTCGCAACCTCCGGCGACACCGGCGCCGCGGTCGCGGCGGCGTTCCATCGCCGGCCCGGCTTCCGCGTGGCGATCCTCTACCCCGACGGCCGCGTCTCGCCGCGCCAGGCCCACGGCCTGGGCTGCTGGGGCGAAAACGTCCAGGCCTATCGCGTCGACGGCGATTTCGACGCCTGCCAGCGCCTGGCCAAGCAGGCGCTGTCCGATCAGGCCCTGCGCGCAACCTCGTCGCTGAGTTCGGCCAACAGCATCAGCCTGGGGCGCCTGCTGCCGCAGGCCGCCTACTACGCGCATGCCGCCGCACAGCACCAGGCGCGCAACGGCCAAGCACTCAACTTCATCGTGCCCACCGGCAATCTGGGCAACGCTTGCGCGGCCCTGGTCGCGCAACGCATGGGTGCGCCGATCGGCGAGATCCGCCTGGCCACCAACGCCAACGACACCCTGCCGCGCTACTTCGCCGGCGCCGATTACGCCGCGCAGCCGACCCGCGCCACCCTCGCCAACGCCATGGACGTGGGCGCGCCCAGCAACTACGAGCGCCTGCGCCACTGGTTCGGCAGCGACGCGCAACTGCGTGCCGCGATCGTCGCCACCGCCGTCGACGACGCCACCATCACCGACACCATCCGACGCGCGCCGCAGCGCCACGGCATCGTGCCCTGCCCGCATACCGCCACCGGCCTGCACCTGTTGGAAGGCTTGCGCGCGCAAGGCGATAGCCGGCCGTGGGCGGTGGTCGCGACCGCGCATCCGGCCAAGTTCGACAGCATCGTCGAGCCCTTGATCGGTCGCGCGGTGCCGCCGCCCCACGCCCTGGCCGAGGCCTTGGCGCGCCCGGCGTCGGCCGAACCCCTGCGCGCCGACTACGCGACGCTGCGCGCGCGGCTGGCCGCCATAACCGCCTGAGCGCACCGGCCACGGAAAGCGACGATCGTCACAATATGACGGAGTGCGAAGCACTAACGTCGCCCACGACAGCATCGCCTTCCGGGAGAAATAACGCCGTCCGTCGGCGTGGCAGGGAAGCACCGTGCGATGCCCGCGCACAGCCCGTGTGCAACGCAAAACCTGCTACGGCTCGGGCGGGCAATCACCGCATATCACTAACAAAACGTAGGGGTTTTCACCTGCGTCGCACAGCGCTTAGTTAGCGAAACCTGACCACTCACCATCGGTTGCGCCCGCAACAATCGACAGTGGACGGCCTTTGGCGTATTTATCGTTCTCAAGGACACAACTTTCGTATTCGGAAACACTCCATACCATGACGCAGCAGGCCCAAGAAGCGCTTCAGGGCACCCCGGACGGCAGCCCGTCCGGGTTCGAATTCGGCTGCGACACCATAGATTCCGTCACCCAACTGATCCTGGCCGCCCAGAACGGCCAGGCCGGCGCCTGGGACCGGGTCTACACCTTGCTGTATCAGGAACTGCATAAAGTCGCCGGGCTGCACCTGCGCCGGCGCTGGCGCGGCAGCGAGCGTTCGCCGACTTCGCTGATCAACCGCACCTGGCTGCGCCTCAACCAGGACGAGGTCACGCTCAACAATCGCCAGCATCTGTTGTCGGTGCTGTCGCGCGCGATGCGTTACGCCGTGCTGGACGAAGTGCGGCGCCTGCAGGCCAGCAAGCGCGCCGAGCACTACCACCCCGGCGAAATCGATTCCGTACAAGAACCCTCCTACGACCCGGAACTGGATCAGCTTGTCGCGATCGACCGCGCGCTCACCGATCTGGCCGCGGTCGATCCGCGCCTGGGTCAGGTCGTGGAAATGCGCTACTTCGCCGGCATGAGCGAAGGGGAGATCGCACAAGTACTAGGCGTCACCGAACGTACGGTGCGGCGCGACTGGCGCAAAGCGCGCGCTTTCCTGGCCGCATCCCTGGACCCGAGCGGCACGGACGACGGCTCGACGTAAGACCTCATTGAACGCAGGACGCCCGACCTGGCCGACACCGCCATGACCTCCTTGTCCGTGCGTGCGTTGACATTGTTCGACGAGTACGTGGCGATGCCATCGGCCGCGCGCGAGCGCGCCTTGGCGGCGCTGGCGCGCAGCGACGCGCCGCTGTACGCGACCCTGCGCGCGCTGCTGGACGCCGACGCCGGCGACGAGGTTGTCTTGCGGCGCTCGGCCGTGGATTTCCTGGCCGACAAGCAGCCCGCCAACTCCGAGGACGCACCCGACGACGACGCGCACTGCGCCGACCAGTCGCGCATCGGCACCCACCTGGGGCCCTGGCGCCTGCAACGCCTGATCGCGCGCGGCGGCATGGGCGCGGTCTACGAGGCGCATCGCGACGACGGCCATTACCAGCAGCGCGTCGCGCTCAAGTGCATCCGCAACGAACTGGTCTCGCCCGATCTGGTCGCCGCCTTCCTGGACGAGCGCCATCACCTGGCGCGCCTGGACCACGCCGGCATCGCCAGTCTGGTCGATGGCGGCATCGACGGCGATGGCCGGCCCTGGTTCGCGATGCGTTATGTCGACGGCACCCCGATCGACGAATGGTGCGACGCCCGCAACGCCGATGTGCGCACCCGCGTGGGCCTGTTGATCCAGGCCTGCGAAGCGCTCGCGCATGCGCACGCGCAGGGCGTGCTGCATGGCGACATCAAGCCGGCCAACCTGTTGGTCACCGCGGATGGCCATCTGCATCTGGTCGACTTCGGCATTTCCTCGCTGTTCACCGGCAGCGCGCTTGCCGATCCGCAGCTCGCGGCCACGCCCGACTACAGCGCGCCGGAAAGCCTGCGGGACGGCATTCGCGGCCCCGCGGTCGACATCTATTCGCTGGGCGTACTGGCCTATCGCCTGCTGTGCGCGCAATGGCCGGCGCCCAAACACAGCCTGCACGAACTCATGCCCGGCTGGAGTTCCGCGGCCGCCGAGCCCATGGAGCGCCTGCTGCAGGCGTCGACGCCCGCATCGGTGGCGCGGCAGCGCGGCGCGCGCAGCGTCGCGGCCTTGGCCGACGCGTTGGCCGGCGACCTCAGCGCGATCGCGCTCAAGGCGGTTGCCAAGCAACCGCAAGACCGTTACGCCAGCGCCAGCGAGCTCGGCGCCGACCTGCGCCGTTGGCAGCAAGGTCGGCCGGTGCTGGCGCGCCCGCTCGGCCGCCTGGCCCGCCTGGGCAAGCTGATGCGTCGCAACGGCGCCGCGACCGCCTTGGCCGCGTCGCTATTGCTGGTCTTGATCGCGGGCACCGGCATCACCCTATGGCAAGGCCAGCGCGCCGCGCGCGAGGCGCGCGCCACCCTCGCGGTTGGCCAACTGTTCGCGTCCACGCTGGGCACCGCCACCTTGTCCGGGCTCGGCAGCGCGCCGTTTTCCTCGCGCGCCCTGTTGAACAAGACCGAGGCGCAACTGCGCCAAATGTCGCTGCACGACCACCCGCAACTGCTCGCGCACAGCCTGGCCACGCTCGCGCGCGGCAACGCGGTGATCGGCGATTACAAGCGCGCCGAAGACCTGGCCGCCGAGGCGATGCGCGCCCTGGGCGAGGTCGGGGACGACGACGGCTACGTGTCGGCCACCCAGGTTTCGATGCTCAATGCACGCGCGCATTTCGACGACGCCGCGCGTTTGGCCACGGCCCGTCTGGCGCAGTTGGCGGACCGCAACGATGCGTCCGCGCGCCGGGAAAAAGTCAACTTCAGCGCCGAACTCGCCCAGGCCGAGTGGGGGCAAGGCCATCCGCCGGCCGCGCTGCGCACGCTGGACGAAGCCGTCGCGCAGGCGCGCGCACTCGGGCCCGGCAACGAAGAACTGCAGGCCCAGGTGCTGATCCGCCGCGGCAACTATCGTTCGCGCGTGTCCTACTTCCGACAGGCGCAAGCCGATCTGAGTTCGGCGATCGCGCTGGCCGACAAGACCAACACCGTGCTCGCCGACGACGGCCGCGACGAGTTGGTGATGATGCTGCTGCGCAAGAGCCGCCGGGTCGACCCGGCCTTCAGCGAACGCCTGCTGCAAAGCCGCCGACGCACCTTGGGCGAGCACCATCCCAAGACCGGCCGCGCCTGGATATTGCTCGGCTATACCCAATACCTGGCCGGCAGCAAGGTGATCGCCCGCCAGCAATTGCTGGCCGGCTTGGCGATGATCGAGGCCGCGTACGGGCGTAACCACCCCGAGTACGCGATGGCGTCGATGATCGCGTCCTACACCGCGCCGGGCGACAACCGCGACAGCATCGCTCCCTTGCGCGAAGTCGCCCAGATCTGCGAGCGGACCTTGGGCCGGAACCACGAAACCACGGTACGCGCGAACACCGTGCTGGCGATGCGCCTGCTGAGCCTGTCGCCGCGCAACCAGCGGCCCGACGATCCAGCCGAGATCGAAACGCTGTTGAGCGACAACCTGCGCATCAAGGAAAAGGCCGGCCTGCCCTCCTCGCGCGAGGCGCAGCTGCTGGCGCGCGTGCTGATGCTGCGCGGCACGCCGGCCGACCTGCCACGCGCGCAGGCCTTGCTGCGCCATGCCCAGTCCGATGCGGCCCGCTACTACGAAACCGACGACGCGTTCACCCGCCTGGTCAGCCAGATGGCGATCTCGCTGGACTACCTGCAAGGACAGCGCGCGCGCGCCGACGCCGCCTTCGCGCGGCAGGTGGCCGCCGATGTCGCCGACGACAGCGATGTCGCCAGCGCCGGCATCCACGAGAGCCTGATGTTCCGCGCGCTGTACGCCTATGAGACCTGCCGCGACGACGATGCGGCGGCGCTGCTGACCCGGTCGGCCGAAGACGACCTGCGCCGCCAGGGACCGGAGGGCCCCGCCACCCGCGAATCGCGCGCCTATCTGACCGCCTTGCGCGACGGCGCCATGCTGTCGGCGCCGCCGGCGCAAGGCATTCCGCCGTACGCGCTCAAGGCCGCGGTCCTTCGACGCGCCCAGAACTGCGGAAATGGAACATATTTCGTACGTAAAAATTCCACCACCAATCTGACTGCGGCGCTGCCTAAGGGCGGCGCGCGGCCCGGCAGCGGAACCGCTAAGCGCTAACCCGGTCGCAGATTCGTCTTTCCAGCGACGAACGGTGTCCCCTGCATGCCCTGATGCCGCGCGCCACGGCGATATCTGCTGTGTCAGGCGCAACCGCGCCCACCGCCGGCCTCACCGCTTACCCATGGACGAACTCAAGCTTCGCGCCTTGGACCTGTTCGACGACTACGTCGACCTGCCGGCGGCGCAACGTGCGGAATGGTTGCAATCGCTCCAGCACGCCAATCCGCGCCTGCACGGGGCCCTGGCCCATCTGCTGCGCGCCGACGGCTGCCGCCATGCCCTGGACGACGAGCTGCCCAGCGGCTTGGTCGCCCATCTGGCGGTGCTGGCCTCGCCCGAACACGCGCACGCCGGGCCCGCCGATCCCCGCATCGGCGAGCGCCTGGGCGCATGGCGGATCGATCGCGCCCTAGCCGACGCCTGCGGCGGCGGCCGCTACCTCGCCTACCGCGACGACGGCCGCTACCGCCAGCAAGTGGTGTTGCACTGCCTGAATTCGACCCTGCGCGAGCCGCATGCGATCGGCGCCTTCTTGTCCGACCGTCGCCGTCTGGTCGCCCTGCGCCATCCGGGCATCGCCACCATCCTGGACGCCGGCCTCGACGGCGACGGGCATCCCTGGTTCGCCGCCCGCCCCGTCGACGGCCAGGCCATCGACGACTGGTGCGACGCCCGCCGTCTGCCCGTGGCGCAGCGAGTCGACCTGCTGATTCGCGCCTGCGACGCGCTCGCCTATGCCCATGACCACGGCGTGCGCCACCGGCATGTGGCCGCCTGCAGCCTGCTGGTGGACGAAACCGGGCAACTCCAGCTGGTCGGCTTCGGCCTGCCCGCACCCGCCCGCAGCGCCTCGCTGTTCGACGCCGCACCCACGCCGCCCGACGCCGACCGTATCGCCATCGGCGCCGACGTGCGCGCCCTGGGCGCGGTCGCATTCCGCCTGCTGTGCGGCCGCGCGCCGCTGTCGGCGAAACCCGGCGCCGCGCCGAGCATGGCCTTGGCGCTGATCGACGCCCCGGCCAGCGTCGCCCAACGCCGCGGTCTGCACGACAACCGCGCGCTCGCGCGCACCCTCGGCGGCGACCTTACGTCCATCGTCGAACGAGCCATGGCCGCGCGCGGCGGCTATGCGGACATGCTCGCGTTCGCCGACGACCTGCGCCTGTGGCATGCGGGCCGCCCGATCGCCAGGGACAGCGGCTGGTTGCTGCGCCTGCGGCAGGCGCTGCATCTGTGAACGCTGGCGGATCGGCGAGGCCCTGAGGGCAACGACGCTAGGCCGGGTTGTAGGCGACCCAGCCTTTGAAGCTAAACGCGGCGTAGAACAGCTCGACCGTACCGAAGCCGGCCTGCTGCAACAGCTCGACCTCCTGCTCGGGCGACAGCAGCGGCAGTCTGGCGCCGATGGCGGCGATCGCATGGTTGGCGTCCAACTCGGCGACGCCGGACGCGATCCCGAAGGCCGCATAGCGGCTCAGCCATCGCCGCTTCTGCTCCGGTTCCAGCGGAATGCTGTGGTGGGCGACGACCAGCGGCGCGCCCGGCTGCATGCACCGCCGGAGTTCGATCAAGGTGCGCAGGCGCTCTTCGGCATCGAGGAAGTGAAGGGTCAGCAGGCAGGCGGCGCCATCGAAGGGCCCCTCGGGCGCGCTGTCGATATAGCCCTCGATGAGTTCGGCGCGCGGCGCCAGCAGCCCCAAGGTGACCGCCGCGAGCTTCAACATCTCGGCCGACGGGTCCACGCCGACCAGGCGCCATCCCGGTTGCGCTTCGGCGAACACCTTCAACTCCAAACCGCCGCCGGCGCCCAGCACCAGCACGCGGCCATCGTCGGGCACGCGCTCGGCCAGCAGCAGCCGGGTCATTTGCTGCAGGGCATGAAAGCCCGGCACCTGGCGCACCGGGCCCTGCGCGTAGCGGGCGACCGCTTGCGGATCGGAGAACGAAGACAAGGCAGAACTCCCGCTCGAAGCCAGGGCGTTTCATGCTACGACATAGGCCGCGCCGCCGATCGGGCACCGCTGGCACGGATCGTCGCGCCTCGCGCAACGCCGCGATGTCGCCGCAGACACGAGCCGCCACGTTCCCACGACCGATACCGCCACCGCGGCCATGCGTGCCGGCGACGGATCGCCCACGCCAGGTCAGGGCTTCGTGCGCGTGGGCCTTGCGTGGCGCTCGCCGAAGACGCGAAAGCTGGGCGAGGCGACTTCACGCCAGACTCGCTCGCGCCGCAGTACCCTCGCTCGCCCGGATTGACCTCAGGAGGTTGCGCATGACCGCCAAGATCCAGCCCTGCCTTTGGTACGACAAAAACGCCGAAGAGGCCGCGCAGTTCTACGCCGCGACTTTTCCCGGTAGCCACATAGACGCGGTGGCGCGTGCGCCCGGCGATTATCCCGACGGCAAGCAGGGCGAGGTCCTGACCGTGGAGATGACGATCTTCGACATGCCGTTTCTGCTGTTGAACGGAGGTCCTCAATTCAAGTTCGATGAAGCGGTGAGTTTCCAGGTCGCCACCGACGACCAGGCCGAAACCGATCGCTACTGGAACGCGATCGTGGACAACGGCGGCAAAGAGAGCATGTGCGGCTGGTGCGAAGATCGCTTCGGCCTGTCCTGGCAGATCACGCCGCGGCGCCTGACCGACCTGATGGCCCAGGGCGGCGACACCGCGAAACGCGCGTTCGCAGCGATGATGAAAATGCGCAAGATCGACATCGCCGAGCTCGATCGCGCGGTCGCGGACGTCGGCACCTGAGGTTCGGATACGTTCGCGAGGCTACGCCCCGCGCCTGCGACGCATAGCGGTCGCAGGCTCGAAGGCGATCGCCGGGGGTTAAACCCCGAACGATAACGCCGCCCGCGTCAGCTCTCGACGGGCGCGCCAAACCAGGTGGCGAGCGCCTCGCGCAGTCCTTCGTGCGTGCCCTCGCCCACCCAGGCCACATGGCCATCCGGCCGTATCAACACGGCCGTGGGCGGCGCGACGATGCCCAGTGCGGGCAGCTCCCACACCCCCGCGTAGCGCGCCTCGACCAAGCGCACTCGCCCCGTCCACGCGGCGAGGTCCAAGGCGCCGGGTGCGCCCAGGTTGAGCAGCACCGGCCTGGCCTCGTGCAGCAAGGTATAGACACGCAGCGGGCCGTCGGCGCCGATCAATTCGAGATCGGGCATGCGGCGCCCGAGCAGCGGATGGCCTTCGCCGAACTCGTATCGGATATCCAAGCCGCTCATCATCGCCGCGTAGCGCTTGCGCGGCTCGTCCATGCGCATCAGTTCGGACACCACCTCGGCCACCGCCTTGCTGCGGTCGTCGTTGCGATGCAATACGACCTGCGCCAGGGTGTTGCGCAACACGCGCGCGCCGACCGGATGGCGTTCGGCGTGATAGCTGTCCAACAAACCCTCCGGCGAGGTGCCGTGGACGACCTGAGCCAGCTTCCAGCCCAGATTCACCGCGTCCTGCACGCCGGTGTTGAGGCCCTGTCCGCCGATCGGGCTGTGTATGTGCGCGGCGTCGCCGGCCAGCAGCACGCGTCCGACGCGGTAGCTCGCGGCTTGACGCGTCGTATCGGTGAATCGCGAGATGTAAGCGGGGCTATGTATCCCATAGTCGGTGCCGTACACGGCGATCAGGGCGGCACTGAGATCGCGCAGAGTAGGTTCGGTCGTGCTGACCTGCGCCTCGGTCACCATGACCCGGGTCGGCCCGCCTTCCCCGTAGATCACCTTGCCGTCGCGGATCTCGTAATCCAGCTTGCCGAACCCATGCGTGCCCAAGGCATCGCGATGGACGCCCAATGCCGGCGGCTGGCTGAATTGCGCTTCCGCGATCAGGGCGCTGGTGCTCGGATCGGTGCCGGGGAACTCGATGCCGGCGGCCTTGCGCACCCGACTGCGTCCGCCGTCGCAGCCGACCAGGTACTGCGCGCGCAGGCTCCGGCCATCGGACAAGGCGACGTCGACGCCGGCGGCGTCCTGGGCGAAACCGGCGACCTCGCAGCCGCGATAGATCGTCACCGACAGCTCATCCACCCAATCGGCGAGGATGCGTTCGATGTGGTTCTGCCACAGCCCGAGGCCGTAGGGATGCCGGGTCGGGAAGTCGCCGAGGTCGAACGTGGTGCCGCCGAAGCCCGCGACCTGGGCCACCTGTCCCTGCGACAGGAATCGCTCGACGACGCCGCGCTGATCGAGGATCTCCAGCGTGCGCGCATGCAGACCGCCCGCACGCGCGCCCACCAGATCCCGATTGGCGCGCCGCTCGACGATGGCGACGTCCACACCCGCCAAAGCCAATTCGGCCGCCAGCATCAGTCCGGTCGGGCCGCCTCCGGCGATCGCCACCGCATGCCCACGCATTTCGTCTTGAACCAACCGCTCGCCCATGTCGTCGCTCCAACGGCCGGAGGGTCCGGCTTACGGTCGGCGATTTAGCGCCACGGCGCGGGGCTTGCCGCAAGCCCCCCATGCGCTAAGATATTGATAGGGACAGGGGCGTCTTCACCCCCTCTGCGCCGATCGGCCCGCTGCGCGGGCGCGCGTTCCGCCCAAGCCCCCTTACCCGCCTTCTTCCGCGTTCCAGCGCGGATAGCCGCCTGCCTGCGCCGGTCCGCTCTTCTTTCCGAACGCAACGACCCGCGCGGGCTCGGCCCGCCGGCGCATCGCGTCCGACACGCCAACATCGGCATCGTCCGGCGACCGCGCCGGATGAGCGGCGCCTACGGGGCGACCGCCGACACCGGCGCGGTCGTTTCCGAGCCGGAGCGGACGTAGGATTGCGCTGGGCGCAATGAACCGTCTTCGCCGCCACGCCGGTACGACCGACGTGGCGCGATACCGCGGAGCGGTCGCTGCCGCCGCAGCACGAACACGGCTACACCCGGGGAACTGCAAGCTTCCGAACCGCCGCAAGCACCGCGTCGCCACCGCCGCTCGGCCTGGCGCAGGGCGCTGTGGCGCTGTGCGCGGGGAAACCAGAGCCCGGTCCTGTCACTTCCATCCCACTCTCGGAGTAGCGCATGGCAACGTATTTGATGGCGACGAACGGCAACGACGGTACGTTCTGGGCTTTGAACGCGGCCCATCAGGCGCTGCGGTATCTGGGCAATTCCTCGGTGCAGCCCGAAACCTCGCAGGCGCTGACCTATATCGCGGTCGGCAACGTCAACAGCATCTACGGCCTCAGCGCCGCCGGCGAGGTCTATCGGCTGGTCAATACGCCGTACCAGGCCGCGCCCTGGACGCCGATGTGGCATGTCAGCACCAGCGCGGACGGTTCGGCCTGGGGCGTCGACGGCAACGGCAATATCTTCGAGTGGTCCGGCGGGCAATGGCAGCAACGCCCCAACGGCGGCGCCATGGCCCTGTTCGTCGCGGTCGGCGACGGCGGCAATGTCTGGACCATCGACAACACCAGCGGCTGGTGGGGCGGCCCCGGCGTTCCGTACAAGTGGAACGGCAGCACCTTCGCTCCGGTGACCGACGCACCCAACGCGCAGTGGATCTCGATCGCTCCGGACGGCACGGTCTGGCTGCAGTCGCACGACGATCGCACTCTGTATCTCGATGGCGGCGTATGGCGGGTCGCCGCCACCAACACACCGAATCTGTTCGGCATCGCCGCGGGCAACGGCGGGCTGGTCTACGGCTGGGACTTCGGCCTGCTCTGGGTCCTGGGCGGCGGCTTCTGGCAGCCCATCGACACCCTGGGGTCCTGCGCTTCGGCCGGCGTGGCCGCGGACGGCACCCTGCTGGTCGACGGCGATCCGGTCGTCCGGCTGGCCGGCTTCGGCGCCTGGCAGTCGCTGGTGTTTCCGAATCGCACCTTGGACAAGATCGCCATCGACGCCCATAAGATGTATGCGCTCGACGTGCAGACCGGCGTCTATCTGCAATGGGGCGGCAGCACCTGGCAGAAGATCGCGGGCAGCAATTTCGTTTCGATCTCGGCGGGCGTCGACGGCAGCTTGTGGGCTGTCGATCAGGCGCAAGCGATCTGGAGTTTCGACGGTGCCGCCTGGCAGTCCGTGCCTGGCCGGATGCAGAAGGTCGCGGTGGGTTCCTCGCAGTACATCGCCGGCCTCGACCCCAGCGGCAAGCTGTTCTTCTTCACCGGCGGCGGCTGGCAGGCGGTCTCCTCTCCGACCACCGGCGCGATGCTGGACGTGGCGATCGGCGCCGACGCTTCGCTGTTCGCGATCGACGGCAATCACCATCTGTGGTCGCGGATCGCGCCCGGCGATTGGAGCCAGGCCGGCACCATGCAGCTGCAGCAGATCGACGCCGCCGACCGCTATCACGTGTGCGGCGTCACCTGGGACGACGGCTCGGGCCAGAATGCGGTGTGGTCGGGCTCCGGCGTCGCGGTCGGCGCGGACCACCATCTGCACCATTACTTCAAATCGCCGCTGTGGCAGCAGCGCCAACAGAGCCAGCAAGGCCGGCAAGACCAGCAGGCGCAGACCTCGCTCTGACCGCGCTTCCAGACCGGCGCCGGGCTTCGACCCATCGCGGTCCGGCCACCGCGTACGATCGTCGCGTTCGTGCGCGGCGACAGCGGCCGCATCCGTCGTCCTTGGGAGTCTGCATGGGCAAGATCGATCTGAAGAAAGAACTCAAGTTCCTCTACCAGCCCTCGGCGAAGGCCGTGGTCGAAGTCGAGGTGCCGAGCTTGCGGTTCCTGATGATCGACGGCGCGGGCGACCCCAACACCTCGCCCGCTTACGCCGCCGCGGTGGAGGCCCTGTTCTCCGTGTCCTACACGGCCAAGTTCATGCTCAAGAAGGGCAAGCAGGCGATCGACTACGCGGTCATGCCCTTGGAAGGCTTGTGGTGGGCGGACGACCTGGCGTCCTTCGCCGCCGACGAACGCTCGCAATGGCAATGGACGATGATGATCCTGCAGCCGGATTTCGTGGAGGACGCGGTCATCGACGCGGCCATCGCGCAGGTGCGACGAAAGAAGGCGCTACCCGCGGTGAGCCAGCTGAGGCTGGCGTCCTTCGAAGAGGGCCGGTGCGCGCAGACGCTGCACATCGGCCCCTTCAGCGAGGAAGGCCCGACCATACAGCGCGTCCACGACCATATCGCCGCGCGTTCGGCGCTGACCGGAAAGCACCACGAGATCTATCTCAGCGACATCCGCCGCGGCGATCCGGCCAAGTGGAAAACCATCATCCGCCAGCCGATGAAGTGAGCGCGGCGGCGGTCTAGGCCTTGGGTATCTTGGCGAAGTTGGCCGTCTTGAGCATGCGTTGAGCGCGACGGCCGGTGCGGCCCTGCTTCAGGGCCCGGCGCTTCCTGGCCAAGGTGTCGCCTTCGTGTTCGTAGGTGAGGTTGTCGGCTTTCCGCGGATCGAAATAGCCGATATAGCCGCCGTGGGCCACGCCGAACGAAGGCAGGTCGACGCTCTTCTTGCCGCGGGTCACGGCCCCCATGAAGTTGTTGCGCGAGCCGGGCTCCGACGTGGGCGTGAAGTACAGGGGCAGGACGAAATCCGACACGCCGACGCCGTCGATGGCGTAGGACTGCGCCTGCACGGCATCGCACATTTCGAACCAGTGGAACACGTCGCGATCGCGCGCTTCCGGATGCGGCCCCTGCACCACCAGATTGACCTGTGGGTCGGCGATCATCTCCAGCGCCTCGTGCGAGAGGCTGACCGTCCAGTCCTCCTGCAAGCCCTTGCTCAAGTCCAGGTAAACCACGCCCGCCGGCACGCCGCGGAAGTCGGTCTCGTGCGCGCCGGCCAGATCCTTGTTGAACTTGTCCAGCACGTACAGCACGCCGTCGCCGCGCATATCCAGGGGCTCGAACTCGAAACGGCGCTTGCCCTTGCGGGCCGTGTGCCCTTCCAGGCGCAGCGTCGCGCCGAAGCCCCAGTAGGGCTCGAAGTCGCGCTCGATCTGGATATTGATGGCCCGGATCACCTCCTGCATGCGGAGGTCGCCGATGGCGCCGTGGCTGAGATTGAACACCGAGACGATCATGACCCGCCCTCCGTTGGCTCGACATCCGGGGCCAACGTCGGATGCCGCGCGAACAGGCCAGCGTTCGCCCAAGCGGGCGTCGCGCGAGTCGGGTCGCCGACAAGGCGGCCAGGGGCATTGGAGCAGCGCAGGTTAGTCGGATCCGCGCATCATCGCGTTCTTGTGAGACTTGTCACTATCGCGCCCGGCCGGGAACGGCCACCCTCCGACCGTACGAACGATCAAACGGCCGGCCGACACGCTTGTTAGGTTGCGCCTTTCGAAACGGGAGGACTCGCATGTCGGTCGTGGACAAAGCCTTGTGGGTCATCGAGCGCAACTCGGAATGCGAGCTCAGCCTGTCGACCGTGGCCGAAGCCTGCGGCGTATCGCGCTCGCACCTGGCCAGCGCGTTCGGCAGCAGCACCGGCTGGCCGCTGATGAAGTACCTGCGCGCGCGGCGCCTGACCTGCGCGGCGCAAACCTTGGCGCAGGGCGCGCCCGATATTCTGGCGGTGGCGCTGGACGCGGGCTACGGTTCGCACGAAGCCTTTACCCGCGCATTCCGCGATCAGTTCGAGCTGCCGCCCGAGCGCGTGCGCGAGCGCGCGAGCACGCAGGGCCTGGCGCTGGTCGCGCCGCTGGACCTGCGCAACCGGGCGCGCCCCGCGCTGGCGCCGCCCTGGCTGGCCGACGGCCCGGCCGTGCGCGCGGTCGGTCTGTCGCGCCGCCACAGCTTCGACAAGGTCATCGGCATTCCCATTCAATGGCAGGTCTTCATGGCCGGCGGCTACGGCCAGATTCCGCACCGGGTCGAAGGCATACCGATCGGCATTCAGCAGCCCGCGGACGAACAGGGCGGATTCGACTACGTCTGCGCCGCCGAGGTCAGCGCGTTCGGCCGTGTACCGGAAGATCTGCTGCGGATCGAAATCGCGCCTTGCCGCTACGCGGTGTTCGAACACCGCGGACATGTCTCGACGGTACTGGATACCTATGCCGCGATCTGGAACGAAGCCTTGCCCGAGCACGAATGGACGCCGGCTCAGTCGCCTATCATCGAGCGGCATTCGCCTGAGTTCGATCCCGACACCGGCGAAGGCGGGCTCTCGCTGTGGATACCGCTGGCCGATTAAGGCCTCGCCTCATCGCTACGCCCCAGGAGCACACGCCATGCCCGATTCGTCCGATTCGAACCGCCGCACCGTCGCCGGCTACGAGCGATGCGCGCACGACTACGCGGCCAGCGTGCCGAAGCAGCCGACCGGGCTGTATGCCACGGCCTTGCGGCAACTGGCCGAGCTGCTGCCCGCTGGCGGGCGCGTGCTGGACGTGGGCTCCGGCCCCGGCTGGGATGCCGATTTCCTGGAAACCCTGGGCCTGCGCGTGCACCGCACCGACGTGACGGCGGCATTCCGCGAAGTTCAGGCCGAGCGCGGCCATCGCGTGGATGCGCTGGACGTGCTCGCGGACGAGATCGCCGACATCTACGACGGCGTCCTGATGCTGTGCGTGCTTCAGCACTTCGAGCGCGCCGACCTGGATGCCGTGTTGCGCAAACTCGCGAACGCCCTGACGTCGGAGGGCGCCTTGCTGCTTTCCTACCCGCTGGGCGAGACCGAGTACTGGGAGCAGGCGAACTCGGGCGACTATCGCGTGGTGCTGTGGACCGGCGCAGCGCTGGACCAGCGCCTGCGGCGCGCAGGCTTCGTCGTCGTGTGGGACGCGCACCAGGACGAGAGCTCCGGTCCCTGGCGCTCCGTGCTGGCGAGGAAGGCCGCATGAGCGCGCGCGCCTGGTGGCTGTTCCTCGCGCTCGGCCTGATCTGGGGCATTCCCTATCTGCTGATCCGGGTGGCGGTGGCCGATTTGCCGCCGGTGTGCGTGGCGTTCGCGCGCACTCTGATCGGCGCCTTGCTGTTGCTGCCGATCGCGGCGATGCGCGGGGAATTGCGGCCGCTGCTGCGCTACTGGAAGCCCTTGCTGGCTTTCACCCTGGTCGAGATCAGTATTCCCTGGTGGTTGTTGGGTTATGCGGAGACGCGCATCAACAGTTCCACCGCCGGCCTGCTGATCGCGCTGGTGCCGGTACTGACCGCCGGCCTGATGGTGCTGAGCGGTCGCGAAGTGCTGAACGGCCGACGCTCGCTGGGATTGGCCGTGGGCTTGGGCGGCGTGGTCGCACTGGTCGGCTTGGACATCGACGTCTCCAACGGCTGGGCCGTAGGCGCCGCGCTGACGACCGCCCTGGGTTACGCGCTGGGTCCGATCGTGATCAGCCGCTATCTGTCCGGGGTACCGCCGCTGGGCGTGATCGCCGCCTCGCTCGCGGTCGCGGCGGCGCTGTACATCCCGTTCGCGATTCCGGCCTGGCCGCCGCAGGTCACGATGAAAGCCGCTGGCTCCGTACTGGTGCTGGGCGTGGTCTGCACCGCGATCGCGTTCCTGCTGTTCTTCTCGCTGATCGCCGAAGCCGGCCCCACGCGCGCCACCGTGATCACCTACGTCAATCCGGTGGTGGCCTTGCTGCTAGGCGTCTGGCTGCTGCATGAGCCGCTCACGCCGGGCATGCTCGCGGGCTTCGCCCTGGTGCTGCTGGGCTCATTCCTGGCCACCTCGCGGGGAGCGTCGCAGCATGGCGCCGATCCGGTTCCGATAGGCAGCGACGAAAGCAGGTGACCGACATCGAGCGCGGGGCAGCGGCGCCGTAACGCGCTGCCCCGCTCGCGATCAGTGTTCCGGCACCCAGACGAAGCTCTCGCCCTGGGCCTTGACGTGGCCCAGGCCCGGGAACGGGAAGTGCACGGAGTAGACGCGCAGATCGCCGTCGGCCGCGCGCTGCAGCAGCGCGCGGCGGCTGGTCTGGGCCAGCGGCGCGTTGGTGTCGTATTGGATGGTCCACTCCGGACGCTGCACCGAGATCACGTGGTGATGCGCGGTATCGCCGATGTAGAGCAGGCGCTGATCGCCCGACGCGATCTCGTAGGCGCTGTGGCCGGGCGTATGTCCGTCCACGGCGACCGCGGTCACGACACCGGGAATGAGGATCGCGCCCGGCTGGAAGGGGGCAACCTTCGGCGTCATCGCCGCGACCAAGGCGGCGGCGCCCTTGTCGGCCTTCAGGCTTTCCCATTCCGGTGCCGACAGATGGATGGCGGCGTTGGGGAACGCGAGCTTGCCGTCGGCGGTGAGCAGGCCGCCGGTGTGATCCTGATGCTGGTGCGAAAGAAAGATGTCGGTGACCTGCGAAGGCTCGACGCCGTCGGCGCGCAGCGAAGCCGGCAGGCGCCCGGCGCGTGCGAACGAGGCGTCGGCCGCGCCGGTGTCGAACAGCAACACGCGCGAGCCGCTGCGCACCAGCAAAGGCTGGATGCTCAGATGCAGCACGTCGGTGGGCAGGCCGGCCGCGCTCAGCAGCGCGGCGACGTCCGCCGGCGGGTGGCCGAGGGCGAAGGTCTTGCCGTCGTTGGCGGCATCGATGTCGCCGTCCTTCAAGGCCGCGGCATCGAGCGCGCCGATCTTGAAGCGATGCACATCCGGGTTCGCGGTTTCCGGCGTCGAGGCCGTGGCCGTGGCGGGCGTCTCGGCCGGAGTCGGCGTGGCGGTCGCGGCGGGCTCGGGCTTGGCGCAACCGACCAAGGTTGCGCCGGCCAAGGCGGCGGCGACGAAGAGAGAGAGCGCGGTGCGATTCATGGGCAGGTCTCGGATGCGAAGTGGGGAGCGGCGACACTCGCCGGTGACCGGGCGTTGCGGCTCAGCGAGCTTAGCCGCGCCGTTATCGACCAACAAGCCGGCATCCACGCAACAGTGTCTTGCTCATTTCGCCTGTATCGCTTGCGCGCGTGCCTGCGCGCAAGCTCGATCGGGCCCTCGCACCCATCGACGGTTCACCAGGCGCAAGGCCCCGGCTTTCCGTTCGGGCAGGTCGTGGTGGCATCCGTTTTGGCCGTGTTGCCGTAGCGCAGCCCTTGGACGTCGGCACCGGTCAGGTCCGCGCCGCGCAGGTCGGTGCCGTACACCAGGGTGTTGTTGAGCTTGGCCTTGACCAGGTTGGCCCGGCGATAGTCGGACATCTGGATATCCGCGCCGCTGAGGTCCGCACCCTGCATCTGGGCCTCGACGAAGGTGCCCATCAGGCGGTCGGCGCGCAGGTCGGCGCCCTGCAGCTTGGCGCGCGTGTAATCGCCCACCACGTCCGCGCCTTGCAGCTTGGCGTCGACGAAACTGCCGTCCGGCGCATTGAAGCGGTACAAGGACGCGGAACGCAGGTCGGCGCCGTCCAGCACGATGCGCGCGCCGCCCTTGTTGTCCAACGTCGCCCCGCGCAGATCGCAGCCCTTGCATTGCGAACTGCTGATCAAGGCCTCGCGATTGCGCGCGACCAGCGCCGAGCCGAAGTCCAGGCAAGGGCCCTTATTGCCCGCCGGACAGGTGGTCGCGGCGTCGGTGCGCGCGCAGATCCGGAAGGACTTGCCACGGCAGTTGGCGCCATTGAAATCAGCGCCGTTCAAATCCGCGCCGCTGAAGTCGATCGGTTTGCCGACGTTGTAGCTCTGCACCTGCAGATCCCTAAAGCTGGCCCCGCTCAACACCGCGCCGACGAAGTGGGTGTTCTCGATGCGGCTGGCGCTGAAGTCGGCGCGCTGGGCCACGGCCTTGCCGAAATCGACGCCGACCAGCTTGGATTCGCTGAAGTCGGCATCGCCCAGCTGCGCGCGATTGAAGCGGTTGCCGTTGAGCTCGCTGCCCTTGAAGCGCGCGCGGGTCAGGTCGATGCCGCTGAAGTCGGCGTCGAGCTGGGCGCGGCTGAAATCGATGCCAGCCAGCTTGGCCGTGCCCAGCTTCGCGGCGCGCAGGTTGGCGCCGCTGGCGTCGGCACCGGTGAGATCCGCTCCGCCGAAGTCGGCGCCCTGCAGATTCGCGCCGCGCAGGCGCGCACCGTCGAAGCGCGTCTTGCTCAAGTCGTAACCGCTCAAGTCGATCCCGTCGGGCAACTCGGCCCGGCTCAGATCGCAGCCCAGACAGGATTTGGGATGCAACAACCGATACAGCGCGTCCGCATCGGCGGCCCTGGCCGGTTGCACCGACATCGCCCCCATGACAGCTACCAGCATCCACCCGAATCCATTCATGGCACGCCCCCCTGTGGCAGAGGCTGGACAGTAGCCGAAAGTGTGGGCGGCTGCGCGCCGTCCGTCCGCACCGCGCGTCTCATCGGCCGGCCGCGTCCAGCGTTTACGCCGGCCGCGCCCCGGTCTGGCGCATTCCCCGCGGCATTCGTTGGATCCCGATTGCTCCGCCGCGAAAGCGCGGCTCACAATGCCGGCGCGCCCACCACCAACCGATCGCGGAGTTTTCGCAATGGAAAGCACGGCCCGTTTCGCCGCTCGCAGCCTTCACCAGACTCGCGCCTGGGCCCTGTTGCTGGTCTTGTCCTTGTGCGCCTTGCCTGCATCCGCCACCGGCACCCTGTTCCGCTTTTCGGCCGGCACCACGCCCGCCGATTTCTTTTCCTTCGAGCTGGTCGGCCGCGAGGACCCGGGCTTTCCTCAAACCAGCTGGACCGGCAGCGGGCAGTACGAAGCCAATCCCAAGGCCTATGTCGTGCGCATGGATCGGGCCGGGAAGCGCTTGACCGTGCGCCATACCAACCCCGGCGATTCGCGCCAACCGCCGTCGTTCGTGCTCGAGGTCCAAGGCGATGCCGGCACGCTCACGCTGGGCAGGAAGACCCTCACCGGCCGCGCCAATTGGGATGTGCTCTAGCCGAACCGGTCGCATCGGAGCATGCAAGTCGCGACCATCGCCGTGGGCCCATCTCGAATCGCACATGGAACCGGGCCCCTCGTGGACCCGAACTAACCGCAGGCATCGCTTACTCATGAACTTAGGTTTTCTGCTCGCGCTCGTGCTGTCGGCCGCCGCCATCGGCAGCGCCCACGCCGCCCCCGCGCCGACCGCGCCCTCCACGGACGCGAACACCCGAGCGGTCGACGCCCTGGTGCGACGGCGGATGCAGCAGCTGGGCATTCCCGGCCTGCAAGTCGCTGTGGTGCGCCAGGATCGCACCGTACTGCTGCGCAACTACGGGGTCGCGAGCGTGGAACTCGGCGTGCCGGTGACCGACGCCTCGGTGTTCTCGCTGAACTCCATCACCAAGGCGTTTTCGGGCATCGCCGCGGGCGCCGCCATCGCGCAGGGCCACCTCGATCCCAAAGCCCCGCTGTCGCGTTACCTCACCGACCTGCCCGAGTCCTGGCGAGCGGTCACGATCGAACAATTGATGGCGCATATCTCCGGCCTGCCGGACCTGATGCGCGCGCCCAGCGTCGAGCAGGACCCCGCGGCCGCATGGGCGTGGACCCTGGCGCAACCGATCCGCTTCGCCCCTGGCGAACGCTACGACTACTGCCAGACCAACTACACGCTGCTGCAACGCATCCTCAACCAACTGACGGCGCGTCCGTCCGACGCGGCCCTGGCCACCGCCCAGTTCGCCGCGGCCGGCATGCGCCATACCGGCTATGGCGACGCCGACGTCGTGGTCCCCGGTAAGGGTCCGAACTATCGCTACCGCGACAGCGGGCCGGGCACCCCGCGTACCCTGCGCCCCATCTACGAGCGCTTCCCGCCCTATCGGCAGGCTTCCTCTGGCATCAACAGCAACGCCGAAGACATGGCGAACTGGGCGAAGGCGGTGTTGAACGCCAGCCTGATCGACGCGCGCACGCGCGAACGGCTGTGGACGCCGGTGCGGTATGCCGATGGCAAGCCGGGGCAATGGGGGCTGGGCTGGCAGGTATTCGCGCGCGGCAGCCATCGCATGGTCGGCATGACCGGCGGCGGGCGCTCGGCGGTGTTTCTGTATCCGGACGACGCGCTCGCCGTGGTCGTGCTCACCAATCTGTCGGGCGCCTACCCGGAGGACTTCATCGATGGCATCGCCAAGATCTATGCGCCCGAGCTGCCGCTGACCGGCATACCCGCGCTGCGGATCGCGCTGGACGACAGCGATTACGAGCGGGTCGACACGGTATTGCGCGACTTGCGCGCCCAACATCCGCAAGCCAGCTTCCCCGAGGCCGAGTTCAACGACTGGGGCTACCGTTTGCTCGCCTCCGGCCGTCCGAAGCAGGCCCTGGCCATCTTCGAACGCATCGTCGATCTGTATCCGAACAGCGGCAATGCCTACGACAGCCTGGCCGAAGCCCGCTCGGTCAACGGCGACCGCAAGGGCGCGATCGAGGCGTACCGGCGCGCGCTGGTACTGGATCCGAAGAACACGCATGCGGCAACGCAGCTGCGGCGGCTGGAGGGCGCGCCCTAAGCTTCGTCCGACGATCGACGAGAGCGCACCGCATCTCCGTCGGGAGCACGAGCAGGTCTTAGGCCCGCGAAGAAAACAGCGCCTTCAACCTGCTACCCCAGGAACGCCGATAAAACGGCGCGACCGAGCTCAGGAAATAGTCGCCGAGGCCGCCGTCGCCGCGCGATATCGCCACGAAGTCGACGGAGTGTCCCGGTGGAACGGTATCGGCGACGACGGTGGCGGCGTCCTGCATGACGCGGTCCAAGTCGCCCGCGCCTTGGAAGCCGACCACGAGGCCGGGCTCCGGCATCCGGGCAGGGTCGTGCATCTGGCATAGATAGGCCGCGCGCACTTCGGGCCGCGTCGCCAGCAAGGCGCTCAAGGACGCCAGCATCCGGGTCGGCAATTGCACCGGCTGACCCAGCAGCACCTGGCTGCTGCGCGGAATCGTATGCGCGCTCACGCGCTGGGACATACCGGTATCCAGCAAGGTCGCGATCTCGCCGGGCGTGAACTCCTTGCCGCAGTTCGAACCGGGATTGAGCACCACCGTGGCGCCACGGGTGAGCTCGAAAAAGTTGCGCGCCGGCATCGACACCGCCGCGACTTCGTCGTCGGACTCGCGCCGCAAGGCCTCCATGCTGGTGAAGAACGGCAGATAGGGCGCTCCGTCTTGCGCCTGCCATTGCATCAGCGCCAGCTTTAGCTTGTCGCCACCATCGTTCGAGCTTCGGGTATGGCCGATAGCGAAAATTTCCGAGTCCAGCAGCAGCCGATAGAACGCCGGTCGCGCCGCGGGCTCGGCGGCGGCGCGCGCCAATGCGATTTCCAGGGCGTTGCGCGCTGCGTCCATGCGAGTTCCGAAAACCAGAGGCCTGGCCGTTGTGGCCGGGCGATGGACGGATGCTCGGATGGCGCGGGCGCCCGCGTCAATCTCGGCGACACCGCGTTGCGGCAGACCGGTGCGCCCCACGGGGCCGGTCCCAGCGCGGCGCAGGCAGTCGCTCCGTGGCGCGTGGCGCCGCGCCACGGAGTCCGGCAGCCAGGCCTAGTTGACGGTGCAAGCCACGACGAAATGCACCGATGCGTTCGCGGGAAATACCGGTAGCGTCGCGCCGCCCGCGTTCAAGATATCGTTCGGCGTGGCCGGACAGGCAGCGCCGCCGTTCTGGGTGCAACCGCTGACCACGCAGCCGCTCAAACCGCCCACCGGCTGGTCGCGCACGATCGCGCCATGCGCGGCGTCCGGTCCGGCATTGGTAGCGATCACCGTGTACACCGTGGAGTTGCCGGTCATCACGGTATCGGCCCCTTGGTCGACCTCGCCGTTGGTGCCCGGCGTATTGGTCTTGGTGATCGACAGGTTGGCCTGTCGGCGCGTGTTGGTGTAGCTGCAAGTGACCAGAGTGCTGGCAGGCAGATTGTTCGGGATCGTCACCGTGTTGCTGACCTGGCCGTTGCTGCCCGAGGGCGCGACGCCGTTGTCGCAGGTCAGTGCGGTGGTGTAATTGGCCAGGCTGCCGCTGCTGAAGGTTTCCGCCGGCAGCGTCGCCACCTCGCCGACCAAGGCGGTCACGATCGCGCCGTTGGTGTTGGTGGGCGCGGTCGAAGTGAAGGCCGCGGTATTGGTGGTCAGCCCTGTCGTCGCCGCGATCGATGCCACGTTGCCGGCGATGCTGTTCGCGCCCCAGACCTTGGCCAGGCGGAACTGCACGGCCTTTCGGGTGTTGGTCAAAGTGCAGGTGATGTCGTCGGCCGCCGTGGTCGTCAGGGTGAAGCTGGTGCCCGCGCCGCTGGGCAGTACGGTGGTGGAGTTCGCCGTGGCGTTCACGCACGCGATCGAACTGGTGTAGCCGGTCAAAGGTGTGGCGCTGCCCGCCGCCATGGCTTCGGACAAGGTGTAGGTGGCGCCTACATCGGCTTGGGCGAAATCGGCGGTGCCGGTCGCGGTGGTGCCGGTGCCAGTGGTGTTGGTGGTGACGGTGGTTGCGGTCCCACCCACCGGGCCGGCGATGCTCAAGGCGAACTGATCCGCCGCGGCCGCGCGCCCGCCGGCACCCAGCGCCTTCTGCAGGCGAATGCGTGGGGGCACGTCCAGGGAAACGCCGACGGTGAATCCGTCGCCCGGATGTTGGGCAGGCGTGGCCCAAACTGTTTCCAGCCCATCGCCGCGCAGGTAGATGCGGAAGCTGATCGACGACAAATTGTTGCCCACCACGCGTACCGAGCCGCAGGCGGCCTCATCGGCGACGTTGCAGGCGGCGGCAGGCGTGACGGCCGCGTTTCTGACCGAGGGCAAGCCGGTTGCCGGGTTGATGCCGGTGGCGAACGCGGCATTGCCGGACAGGCGGGTCAGCGACAGCCCTGGCGTGAGCAGATCGAAGGTCGGCGCTATGCCCATGGTGCCGAACATTCCGCCCGTGCCGGCGAAATGGAGAACCGGATTGTTGACCGGACGGCTGAAGGTCAAGGTGAGATCGGCCATCCGATAGCTGGCGTTGGTCGGCGCGCCAGCATTGAAGAGGCCGCGCGTGGAGATGAACATTTCGATGGCGCCGTTCTGCGCGATCTCGATGCCGGTACCCGCGGTCGAGGTGCCGGTGGAGGTGAAAGAGCCATTGGCCGGCGCACCGATGGTGTTCATGTTCATATACAGATTGAGCGGCCCGGCCAGCGTGCCGGCGTTATTCAAGTTGCTGCCGAAAGCGACGGCCGCGCCGGCGGCGGATTCGGTCGTCGTGTTCAAGGTGTACTGCTGGTTGGACAGGCTATAGGTCACCGTGACCGCCGGCAGCGGCGCTTGCGCGACAAAGGTATTGCCGCCGGGGTTGTCGTTGTTCCTGCGAAAGGTCACGACTTGGCTGGCGGTGGTTGGGCCGGTGCCCGCGGGCCCGCCGTTGGTGGTTTGCATCTCCAGGGTCGGACGGTTCTGGGCGAACGCCGCCGCAGTGGGCAACATGAACGCCAGCGCGGCCAAGGCCGGGAACAGAATCCGCGTACGGCGCCCCACTGCAGCCAGCGCCGGACAGAACTTCTCGCCGTACACGCACTTATTCTGTGCGCTAGGCACTTCACTTATGTGCCATATCCGTTTGTCATTCGCGCATGCAAGCGAATCTCTATCCATCGTCGCGCTCCCTTGCCACGTCCGGCATCCCATTTCGGCCCCCGCAACCTACACCGAAGGCGCTCCTTTGCGCGCATTGATCGCACCATCGGTTACTGAAAATAAAGAGAGTGAAAGTACCTATAGGCGTTTAATGCGCATCACAAATACACACATAATCCACTCGATTTTCGCGGTCACACGATCCGCCGCCACGCGCTGCATACGCGCGACTGATCCGAAAGCACGCTCGAAGACTCGCCACGCACACGACACTCGCACGGCCATCGCGACAGGCACGGGCTTGCAGCTCGGGGGTTCGACAGTCTTTCGCGTTTGGCGTATCAATTAACGCCTACTCATCACGACCATCCCTGCCGCGACGGAACCATCCGGCCATGGACCCGGCCTATCCAACCAAGGCGGCGATGCACCCTCCATGAGCGAACTCATCACGCGCGCACTGGGCCTGTTCGACCAGTGGATCGACCTGCCCTGGGCCGAACGCCAAAGCGCTTTGGCCGAGCTGGCGCGCCGCGATCCCGCCTTGCACCAGGCGCTGCGCGCCTTGTTTCAAGCCGACGACGACAGCGCCTCCGGAATACTGTCGCGCTCGCCCGCGGACGTAATCGCCGACAAGCAAGCATCGCGGCCGCTGGATGCCGACGAAGCGCAGGCAGCGGATGCGCGCATCGGCACCCGCCTGGGCGCATGGCGCATCGACCGCGCGATCGCGCACGGCGGCATGGGCAGCGTCTACGAGGCGCACCGCGACGATGGCCACTACCAACAGCGCGTCGCGCTCAAATGCGTGCGCGCCGAGTTGGCCACGCCGGAGCTGATCGCGGCCTTCCGCAACGAGCGCAATCATCTCGCGCGTCTCGACCATCCCGGCATCGCCGCCCTGGTCGATGGCGGCGTGGACGAGAACGGCCAACCCTGGTTCGCGATGCGCTACGTCGATGGGCTTGCCATCGACCGCTGGTGCGATCGGCGCCGCGCACCGGTGCGCGAGCGCGTCGATCTGTTGATGCAGGCCGCGCGGGCCTTGGGATACGCGCATGCGCAAGGCCTGCTGCATCGCGACATCAAGCCGTCCAATCTGCTGGTGACCGAGGACGGCCGAGTGCAGCTGGTGGACTTCGGCTTGTCCTCCACCTTCGAGGTCTTGACCGGCGCGCACAGCGAGCGCATAGGGCTGACCATGGACTACGCCGCGCCGGAGATACGGCGCGCAGGCGCGCACAGCCTCGGCGCGGGCGGCACGGCCGCGGACCTGTATGCCCTGGGCGTGCTGAGCTATCGCCTGCTGTGCGGGCAATGGCCGACCGCGTTGCATACCCTCAGCGCGCTGATACCCGACGCCGCGCAAGGCACCGCCGCGCCGATGGATCGCCTGCTCGCCCAGGTCCCGAGTTCGGTAGCGACCGAGCGCGGCGTTGCCGGCATTGCGGCGCTGACGCGCGAGCTTGCCGGCGATCTATCGGCGATCGCGCTCAAAGCGGTGGCCGAGCGGCCACAGGATCGCTATGCCAGCGCTCAGGCATTCGCCGAAGACCTGCGACGCTGGCGCACCGGCCACCCGGTCCATGCCAATCCGGTCGGCTGGTGGCCGCGCACGAAAAAACTGCTGCGTCGCAACCGCGCCGCCGCCAGTCTGGCATTCGCGCTGCCGCTGGTGCTGGGCGCGGCCTTCGGCATCTCGCACTGGCAGAGTCAGCGCGCCTTGCACGAAGCCCAGGCCACTCGCGCGGTCAGCGAACTGTTCGCCTCGACCCTGGGCTCGGCCACCTTATCCGGCCTGGGCACCACGCCCTTCTCTTCGCGCAACCTGTTGGCCAAGACCGAAATGGAGCTGCGCAAGCTCGACCTGAAGCGGCACCACGTCCTGCAGGCGCACAGCCTGGCCACGCTGGCGCGCAGCTACGCGGTGATCGGCGACTATCGGCACGCCGAACGTCTGGCGGACGAGGCACAACTCAGTCTCGGCGACGACATCGACGAAGAGGACTACGTCGCCGCCACGCGCTTGTCCCTGCTCAACATACAATCGCGCTACGCCGAGGCCGCGCAGGTGGCGCGCGCGCATCTCGCGGTGCTGGCCGAGCGTCACGATACGCAGGCGCATCAGTCCAAGGTCGCCTTCGGGGTCGAACTGGCGCAGGCGCAGTGGGGTCTGGGCGATCCGACGGCGGCCCTGAGGACGCTGGATACGGCATTGCGTCAGGCGCAAGCGCTGGGCGGCGGGCACGAGGAATTGCTCGCCCAACTGCTGATCCAGCGCAGCAAGTTCCGCGGCCGCCTGTTCCGGCTCAAAGAGGCGCAGGCCGACGCGGAGCGCGCCATCGCCTTGGTCGACCTGCGCAACCCGGTGCTGGCGGACGACGGGCGCGATCACTGGTTGACCATGTCCGCCCGCTACCGGCGCTCGTCGGACCTGGCCATGGCCGAGCGCTTGTTGCGCGACCGCCGCGAGACCTTGGGCGACCGCCACCCCAAGACCGCGCGCGCCTGGATCCTGCTCGGCTACGGGCAGTACGTGAACGGCCGTAAAGTCGATGCGCTGAAATACATCGAGGCCGGGCGCGCCCTGATCGAAGCCGCCTACGGCCGCGACCATCCCGAGTACGCGCTATCGCTGTTGATGGGGTCCACCGTGGCCGCGCGCGAATCGCGCGACAATGTCCCGGTGCTGCGCGAGGCCTTGCGCATTTGCGAGACCCGTCTGGGCCCGGCCCATGAAACCACGTTGTTCGCGCGTCGCACCCTGGCCGCCCGCCTGCACGATCTGGCGCCGGCGATCCTGCAGCCCGGCGACCACAAGGAGGCCGAGGCGCTGTTCGAATACAACCTGCGCATCAAGCGCGCGGCCCGCATTCCGGGGCCGTGGGAGAAGCTGCTGCTGGCCCATTCGCTGCTGCTGCACGGCGGCGCGGCGGACCTGCCCAGGGTCGAAGCCCTGCTGCGCGAGAGCCGCGCGGATGGAGAGCGCTATTTCGAGCCCAAGAGCAGCTACCGGGGCATGGTCGATATCTTCTGGATCACCCTGCGCTACCAGCAAGGCCATCGCGTCGAAGCCGACCGCGACTTCGCGCGCACCCTGGACGCGTACCGCGACGACACCGGCTACCTCGCGCAGTTGTACCTGCACGACTCCTGGGTGTATCGCGCCCTTCACGCCTACGAGCACTGCGACAACGCGCAGGCGCAGCGCTATCTGGAGCAGGCCCTGGCCTCGGAGCGGGCCAGGCTCGGGCCCACGCATTTCGCCACCCGCGACACCGTCGGCTTCCTCAGCGCGCTACGCCAGCGCGGCCGCATGCTCAACACCACGGGCGCACAGGTTCCGATCAAGGCTGCGCTGAGCGCGGCGGAACCGCTGCATCTCCAGGCGTGCCGCGGCAAGGCGCGTTAGCGCGACGGGGCGGGCTCGGGTCGGACCGGCTCAGGCCCATTGCGAGCGCAGGTAAACCAGCGCCAGAAAGCCCGCGGCCACCACCGCGCCCACGATGGTGATCCAGCGCGCGAACGTCTCGTCGGAGGGGGCGCGTTCCGCGTGCTCGATGGCGCGTTCGAACTCGGCGGCGTCGACACGCACGGCGGGTTCATGGTTCGGATCGCGCAGGAGCCTACGCGCATCTTCGGCCTGCTCGGGCAAACACACGAACAGCGCCCACTGGCTGCCCATCCTGCGCGATTCGACCTCGGAGGCGAAGCTGGGAATACCCTTCTCACGCAGGCGGCCGCGCGCCTGCGACAGGGCGTCGCTGTCGTGAAATCGACAGAGGAACTCCATGCCTCGGCTGCCGCTACAGGGCGGTCATGACCGCTAGGCCGATCGCCACCGCCATCGTGGCGGCGAACCACACGATGGCGGGAACCGGCGGGCCTATGAGCACACGCTTGAAACGGTCTTTGTCGAAAGCGGAAAGCGGACTGACCGCATTCTCCCGTCGCAGGCGGGCCCAGCCGAACGCGAAGAAAATGGAGAGCGAGATCGCCACCAGCCATACGATCATGAGACTGGAATCCAGCCCATTCCCCGTTAGCGCCAGCAACAACGGCACGCCGTTGAGCACGCCGATCGCCAGTGCGAAACGTCCCCAGGACAAGTTCACGGTATCCGGCATAGCGCCTCTCGCTGCCCCCAGGAATCGATGCGATCCAGATTGGACTCGGATCGACGGCACCGTCAAGGCGTGGCCAGGAACCTGTTACTTCCGAGCTGCCGCGCTCGCGTACAGCTCGGCCGGTATTCCAGCCAGCGCCGGTCCGGTAAGGTCCGCGCCCTCCAGGGTGCCGTTCTCGCGCAAGGCCTGGCTGGCCGCGGCCACCACCGAGCTGCGCAGCGCCACCGCGCCGAAGCCGCGACGGGGACCGGCGTGATACATCTCCACCGCCAGCACCAAGGCGCTCTTGAAGACGGGCTCGATTTCGAACTCGAACCGATGCCAGCGACCGCGCCGATCGCGCGCGCTGAAGGTGGTCGGCAGTTCGACGCCATCCATGTGCGAGACCAGGACCAGCCCGAACACCTCGGGCAGCCAGTCGATCACACGCCGGGCGAGCATGGGCTCTTCCACCAGCGCCGCGACCCGCCGCTCGATCTCATCCTCGCTGACGCCCTCCTGGCCGACGATATCGATGGCTTGCTTTAGTACCGATTCGGTGGGAGCTGAGAGTTGCGGCATGCCAGGGTAGTCGTTGGGTGCAAGCCCGCTCGCCGGGCAAGCGGACCTTTGCGCGAGGGGTCCGGCCGCTATTGTACGGCCGGCCAGGTGCCGGCCACTTGCCGCAAAACGCCGGAATTCGCAGCCATCCATCGCGATCGAAGCCCGAGACGCGATGTCCACTCATGGTCGGCGACCTCGTGACGCGGGGTCAACGCCCGATCGCGGCTTTGCGGCGGCCAGTCGCCGAACCGGTGCCGTCTTGCGACACCTGGACGACCGCCGGCGCCTGCGCACCCGTCGCCACACGCGCGCGAACGGCATCCGGTACGCCCAGACCGAGCTGCCCAGCCAACGCGCGCAGCGCTGCTGCGCCTTGTCGGCGCAAGCGCCGCGGCTTCGCCTGATAACGAGGCTCAGGCGCTCACAGCACCGTGCACTGCAAAGTGAAGACCACGCCGCTGGCATTCGGCAGGGTCGGCACTGCGACGCCGCCGACGGCGAGCAGATTCGCGGGCGTGGCAGGACAGGCCGCGGCGCCGATCGGCGCGCAAGCGATCACCGTGCATCCGCTCAACTGCGCGCCCGGCGTATCGCGCACCACCGCACCGTGCGCGGCATCCGGCCCCTGATTGCGAACGGTCACGGTATAGGTGGTCGTGCTGCCCGCCGTGAGCAGGCTGGCGCCATTGGTCTTCGCGACCGAGAGGTCCGCCGATCGGCGCGTATTGGTGTAGGTGCAGACGATCGCCGTGTCGGCCGCAGCCACGGTGATGCCGTCGTTCGGATTGGCGTCCGCGCTTCCGGTGCAGGCCAGGCTGCCGTTGTAGGCGCCGGCATTGGCGCCGGCCAGGCTTTCGGCGACGACCACCGTCTCGCCGGCGAACACCGTCGTCGGTGTGGCATCGCTATCGAGCTCGCCGGCGCTGCCCGCATCCGAGGCCAGGCTGTCGATGCCGGCACCGGCGCGGGTCAGCGTTACGGTGGCGTCGTCGCCCACCGCCGCGCCCGACCATTGCTTGCGCAGCTGCAGCGTCGTCGTCCTGCGCGTGTTGGTGTAGGTGCAGGTGATCAGGGTATCGACCGCGAGATTGCCCGGGATCTGCACCGTATTGGCGGCCTGGCCGTTCGCCCCCGACGGCACCACGCCGTTGTCGCAGGTCAGCGAGGTGAGGTAATTGGCCAGCGCGCCGGCCGGGGTCATGGTTTCGGCCGGCAGGCTCGCGGTCTCGCCGACCAGCACCCCGACGGCCGCGCCCTGCATGGCGGCGGTGGCCGGCGAATTGAAGGCGGCGGTGTTGTTGGCCAGACCCGTGGTCGCGGCGATCGTAGCCACGTCGCCGACCGCGCTGTTCACGTCCCAGGTCTTGGCCAGTCGGAACTGCGCCCGCTTGGTGTTGGTATAGGTGCAGGTCACGGTCTCGCCGGCGGCGACATCGATGGTCGCGACGCGGGTGCCGGTGTTGCCGCTGCTGTTGCCGGTGGGATCGCTGCAGACCAGGCCGGTCAGCACCCACCCGGCTACCGCGGTTTCGGTGATCGTATAGCTGCCGGCGGCCAGGCCGGTGAAGTTGCGCGTGTTCGACAGCGTGGCGTCGCCGTCGTCGTCCAGGCTGAAGGCGCTCAAACCGGTGCCGGTCGCGGTGAACGCGAAGTCCTGGGCGTCGTTGGGCACCGCGTCCTTGACGACGACGATCGTCGCCGCCGGCTGCACCACCAGACAGACCGGATTGAAGTCCGGAAACAGCGCGCTGGTGGTGCCGGTGATGTTGATCGTGCTGTTGGTGAAGGCGGTGGGGTTGGCCGCGCAACTGGTATTGGTCTGCCCCGGCACATTGGTGACGTTGACGCTGATCGTGCAGGACGTGCCCGCGTTCAAGGTGATGCCGCTGGCCACGATCGCGGTCGCGCCGGACGCGGCCGTCACCGTGCCGCCGCAGGTGTTGGCGATCGCCGCCGGGTTGGCCACGCGCAGGCTGCTGGGCAGGTTGTCGGTGAACCCGACCCCGGTCAGGTTCACCGAGGTCGGCGAGGTGTTGTCCAAGGTGAAGGTGTAGGTGCCGACGCCGCCATCGACGATCGCGGCCGGCGTCAGCGACTTGCGCAGGGCGGCGGTGCCGGTTTCCACCGACACGAAGTAGGAGCCGCTGACCAGCCAATCGTTGCCGAGGCTGCGCTGGCGGAAGCGCAGGGTGCGGATGGAGCCGTCGGCGGGCAGCAGGCCGCTGGCGTTGAAGATGTCCGAGTCGTAGTCCGCCGATCCCCAGGTGCCGACGGTGGTGTAGGTGGAGGGCGTGAAGCCCGTGGCCGGGTTGCGCGCGGCATAGCTGCCCGAGATCGCCGGGCCGCCGTCGGTGCTGACGTCGTTGCCCGCCGCCCAGCCGATGGTGGAGTTGAGCGCATCGCTGGTGACGTTGCGCACCGGGTCGCTCAGATCGGTGAGCGTGCCGCCGGCGATGCCGAACGACAGGAAGTCGTCGCAGTTGCCGCAGGTGAAGCCGCCCGTGGTCCCCGACGGATCGCCGTAGGTGGCGGCCACGCCGACGGTGGCGGTGACCGTGCCGCCATTGGGCAACTGCACGTTCGGCACGTCGGTATCGATCGACAAGGCGCCGGAGCCGAAGAACTGCCAGTTGTCGGCGACCGTGATCGAGCGCGGCAGCGCGTTGGCGTGGCGGTAGACCACGATCAGCGACCAGCCGCCGAGGCGGCTGCGCGCGGCGTCGCCGGCGCCGGCCGCGGTGAAGCCCGGTGCCGGGTCGGCGACGAAGTAGCGCGCCAGCGGACTGCCGCCGGCATTGCTGACGTAGCCGTTGGCCGGCATCAGGCTGGTCACGTTGAACATGATCTGGCGATAGAAGCGGGTACCGCCGCTGGCCGCTTCGGTGGTGGTGCGCGCCTGCAGGAATTGCGCCGAGGCGCTGGTCAGGGTGGTATAGCTGCCGCCGGGCACGCGGAACTTGACGCTGGTCATCGGCCCGATGCCCTGACTGGTCTGATAACCCGTCTGCACGGTCAGATAGGCGTACATGATGGTCGAGCCGGACGGCAGGATCAGATCCGCCGAGGACGAGATCGCGGTGCTCGCGTCGCCATCGACGTCGTTGACCACGATCGGATTGCCGAAGTCGGACGAGCGCAGGTAGTGCGCGTTGCCGATCATCGCGGCGCCGCCCTTCAGCACCTGCTGATAGCGCACCGTCGTTTGCGCGCCGACGTTCGATACCCAAGCCAGGCACGCCAACACCAACAGGCCGCCCAACCACTGCTGCACTCGCTCCATCAGACGCCTATCCCCTTCCTGCGCATCGGCGCGAAGCGCCAGGCAGCGCCGCAGGCCTCGATTCGATCGCCCCTTCGTTTCGCACGAACCGGCTGCGGACCCTTCCGTGCGCATGCCGCCGCAGGTCCCCGACCGGATTTCCCCTTGTCCTGTGGGCGCTCGAAACCTCACCGGCGGCACCTGCGGCGCGGCGTGCGCGGAGCCCATTCCCGCAGCCCGGCCCGGCGCACCTCAACAGGACGATAAATATCCTATAGGAAACTAATTGTTAGTCACAGAAAAATTACAACCCAGTCACAGAAGACCAGGGGAGCGCTTGGATGGGGGCAAGTCTTGTGCACTAACAACCCGCATGAAATGCACTAAAAACGCGCTTAATCAATCAGATGCAGACGCGATTCGCCCGCAATAGATACGCAATTCATGCGCTCACAGGGCGGATATACGGTGGCTGGCGCGGCGCCGAGGCGAGCGCGGGATCGACCCGGATTCTTGGCCGGGTCGGACAACCTCAGTCTGGGATCGGAGGGCGGGATCTACGCGGTCGCCGATCCGCCGCAGCTCGCTGCCGCCTGCATCGGCAGGCAGGGCCAGGCCTGCCGCTCTACTGCATCCATGGCTTCAAGACGCCTTGATCTGTGCCGCCGCCTTGTCGCCGGCAAACCCGTCCGGAGGCGTCGCGGCCCTGTGCGGCCGCCGCGACGCCCGGCATCGGCGACGGACGCCCGTAAATGGCGTCCATCGCCGGCGATGCGGTCATGCCGCATCGATTCGGGAGCGCCGCGCGCGGCGGCGCCCCGAATCCGTCAGTCCCAGGGATTAGCGCGCTGGTCGTCGATCGCGATCCAGACGCGGGTGCCCACGGGCAGCGTGCCGTAAGCCCAGAACGACCAGCCGGTGGGATAGGCCAGACCGGGGCCGTAGCGGCCATCGTGGAACTCCGCCATCCGCCATCCGGCACCGAACGCGGATGCGCACATGGCATTGGCCGTCGCGCGGCTGCTGAGCTGGGTTCCGGAGACCGGCGGCGTCGCGGCGATTCGTCCGCGTGCCCAGCCGCTGGAGTAGCTCAGCGACAAGCCGCCCGGCATCGCGCTGCCGTCGACGGCGATGCACAGCAGCGGCAGCGTCGCCGAGGCCGGCGTGTCGCCATCGTAGGGATTGCTGTTGGGATGCACGCCGACGTGATTCAGATTGCCGCTTTGCGTACCCACGCTCCAGGTGAGACCGGCATGCGTGGCGCTGCCGCCGGCCGATCCGACGAACAGCAGGCGGTTCGCCGAACCCGGCCCCGGGTTGCCGACAACGCCCGGGGTCGCCGAGTTCTGCAGCGCGTTGCGGACCTCGGCCGGACTGGCCCAGGGGTGATCGTGCAGATAGAGCGCGGCCGCGCCGGCGACCATGGGGGCAGAGTAGGACGTGCCGCTGCCGTATCGGTAGCCGTTGTCGCTGCCCAGATCGGCCAGCAGCAGGCTTACGCCCGGAGCGAACATATCCACTTTGCCGTAGTTGCCGAAGCTCGCGCGCATATCGCTGTAATCGGTGGAGCTGACCGAAATCGCTTCGGGCGCACGCGCGGGCGTGGAGCGGTTGGCGTTCTTGTTTTCGTTGCCGGCCGACACCACCACGGTCACGCCCGCCTGCACGGCGCGTCGCACCGCGCGGTCCTGCGGCGTCCGCCAGTTGAACCAGCGCCGCCAGAAACCGGGCGACGAGCCGTAACTGACATTGGCCACCGCCGGCTTGACATGATGCCGCGCGACCCAGTCCAGGCCGGCGACGATGGTCGAGGTGGTGAGCGACGTCAGCGGGTTGTAAGCGGTGCCGCCGCAGCCGGCGATGCGTATCGAGATCAGATTGGCGCCCGGCGCCACGCCCACGGTGCTGCCGCCGGCGGCGCTGGCGACCGAGGTACCGTGGCCGTTGCAATCGTCGCGCGAACCCAGGAAGCGGATGAAGTCGGCCTGCTGGCTGGCGCGTCCGCCGAACTGCTCGTGCGAGCGACGGAAGCCGGTGTCGAGCACGTAGATGTTCACCCCCGAGCCGTCGTTACCGGGCAGGTAGCTGTTGTTGTAAGGGCGGTAACGCTGGTCGATGCGATCGCGATGCCAATACTCGGCCGGCTCGCCGTAGGTGTCCTGTTCGACCGACTCCACGCGGCTATCGGCGCTCATCGCCAGGGCCTGGGACTGACTGCCGGTGAACGAGAACCCCTGTACCGACGGGAACACGTTGATGACCGTGCCGCCGTAGCTGCTGAGCAGCGCCTGCGAGAGCGGCTCGACATCGGCCTCGGGCGTCTCCTCGCTGAACATCACCACGTACTGGTCCGGCACCGGCGCCTCGGACGGCATGAACTTGGGCACCTGCACGGCCGGGATCTCGCCGGCCGAGTTCCACGGGTTGGCCGGCTGATCGTCGATCGCGGTCCAAAAGCGCGCGCCGGCGGGCAAATTGCCGTCGGCCCAATAGGTCCAACCGCCGCGGTACTCGAAGTAAGGGCCATAGCGGCCGTCGTGGAATTCGGCCATCCGCCAACCGGGATCGAAGGTATCGGCGCAGATTTCGTCGCCGCGCTCTCGCGATATCAGCGCCACGCCGTGGATGGACGGCGTCAGACGCACCTCGCCTTGCAACCAACCTTCGGAAAAGCTGTATGCGTTGCCGGGCGGGGGATCGTCAGGGGGCAGCGGAAGTTCGTAGATGGGCGTGCCGGGCGCACCGGGGTCGCCCGGCTCGCTCACCATCTGCGCTTGCCGGTAGTCGTAGGCCGTTGCGTTGAACGAGCCGCGACCATCGATGTAAGCGCACAGTATCGGCAACTCGGTATCGATCTGAGTGTCGCCCGCGTACGCGTTCGACAAGGCGTCCGCGCCCACGCGCACCTGGCCACCGTTCTGCGCGAGCACCGTCCAGGTCATCGCCTTCCTGAAAGTCTCTTGCGCACTGGCCGTGCCCGCCGCCGCCAGCGCGACGAGTAAAACGCTAGCTCGCCATCCCAAGCCGAGGCGCTTCCTGCACCGGCGGGCGATGGATGGATGGATGGAATTCGGATTCATGCTGTGTCCTCCCTGGACAGCGCGGCGCGGCGCGAGATGCGTATCGGTCGTGCGCACGACAGGCACCTTGCCCAGCGTCCCTGCAGGCGCAGTCCGCATCGGACCCGATGCGGACCTAAGGATGGTGCGCCGATGCAGACGTGGATTCAGGCCGCCGCCGGCCACGGCGTAGCGTCGAGTGCGACGGCCATCTCAGATCCGATCAGGGGCCCCGCCTGAATCGCAGCGCCCGGCCTCGAGCGCCTTATGACGGTTTCGCATGAAACCTAAAAAACGGTTGACAAGGTGCGAATCGACATGCTTTTCTCGTCCTCATGACGCAGCGCAACAACCACTCGCAGACGACTTCGCTCAAGGCCGCCACGGCCTCGAACGACGCCGCGCGCGTTTCGCTGCGTCTCGCACCCGCGATCGCCACGATTATTCTCGTCCTCGTACTTATTACCTCGCTTACCAGCGCGGGAGTCGGGTTCGTGTAGCAAAACCACACAACCCAAGGTCGAAAGAACCTGAACCCCGCGCCCAAAAGGCGCGGGGTTTTTCGTTTCTGAGGCCTCGGGTTCCTTGTCGACCACGACTGCAGGAACGTTTTTCCGTGAGAAGCAACGCCATCAAGCAAGGCCCGGCCCGAGCCCCCGCACGCGCGATGCTGCGCGCGACCGGTCTCGACGACGCGGCCATCGCCAGACCGCTGGTCGCCGTGGTCCACACCTGGTCCGACGTTTCGCCTTGCAACATCACCCTGCGCGATCTGGCCCAGCACGTGCGCCGCGGCGTGGTCGACAACGGCGGCACGCCGATCGAGTTCAACACCATCGCCGTCACCGACGGCATCGCCATGGGCACCGACGGCATGCGCGCCTCGCTGGCCTCGCGCGAAACCATCGCCGACTCGATCGAACTGGCGGTGTCCGGGCATTGCCTGGACGCGATGGTGCTGCTGGTGGGCTGCGACAAGACCATTCCGGCCGCGGCGATGGCGGCGGCGCGCCTGGATATCCCGACCGTGATCCTCTATGGCGGCACCATCATGCCGGGCCACTGCCCGTCCAAGCGGGGCGCGGCCGACGACAAGCCGCTGACCGTGCAGGACGTGTTCGAAGCCGTCGGCGCGCATTCGGCCGGCCGCATCGACGACGCCGAGCTGCACCGTATCGAGTCGCACGCCTGCCCGGGCGCCGGCGCCTGCGGCGGCCAGTTCACCGCCAACACCATGGCCATGGTGCTGACCTTCCTGGGCCTGTCGCCGCTGGGCTTGAACGACATCCCGGCGATCCATGCCGACAAGGCCGAGGCCGCGCGCAACTGCGGCGAGCTGGTCATGCAGCAACTGCGTAAAGGCGGACCGAGACCGCGCGCGCTCCTCTCTCCCTCCGCGCTGCGCAATGCCGCGCGCGCGGTCTCGGCCACCGCCGGCTCCACCAATGCCGCGCTGCACCTGCTGGCGATCGCGCACGAAGCCGGCGTGCCCTTCGACCTGGAGGAATTCGAAGCCGCCGCGCATACGCCGGTGATCGCCGACCTGAAACCGGGCGGTCGCTACACCGCCGCGGAGATGTACGAATTCGGCGGAGCGGCACTGGTGGCGCGCGAACTCAAAGCGGCCGGCTTGATCGAGGATATTCCGACGGTCACCGGCCGTTCCTTTTTCCAGGAGCTGGCCGACGCCTGCATGGCCGACCAGCAGGACGTGGTGCGCCCGGTGTCCGACCCGATCAAGCCGCGCGGCGGCTACTCGGTGCTGTACGGCGACCTAGCGCCGGAAGGCTGCATCCTCAAGCTGGCCGGTCACGGCCGCGAGCATTTCGAAGGCCCGGCGCGGGTGTTCGACTCGGAAGAGGATGCGTTCGCTGCCGTGCAGTCGCGCCGAATCCAGGCCGGCGACGTGGTGGTGATCCGCTTCGAAGGCCCGGCCGGCGGCCCCGGCATGCGCGAAATGCTGGCGGTGACCGCGGCCCTGGTCGGACAGGGCCTGAGCAACGACGTCGCCCTGATCACCGACGGCCGCTTCAGCGGCGCCACCCACGGCTTCATGGTCGGACACATCTCGCCGGAAGCCGCGCACGGCGGCCCGATCGCGCGTCTGCGCGAAGGCGACCGCGTGAGCATCGACGTGCGCACGCGCCGCTTGAACGTCGCCGCCGATTTGACCGCACGCGAGCCCGCGCGCATCGCCCCGCGCGTGACCACCGGCGTGCTCGCCAAGTACGCGCTGCTGGTCGGCTCGGCCTCGCAAGGCGCGGTCACCGCGCCCGGTCCGCTGCAGTCGCCGCCGCCGCGAACGATCCCAGCCGCTCTGGTCGAACACGCCAGCACCGAAACCGCTTGACCCCACTCGCTCCTCACTCCCCTCCGCTCACTCCTCGCTCAGAGATCACAGACATGACCGCTACGACCTTCCGCCCCAAGATCGCCATCGTCGGCTACGGCAGCCAGGGCCGCGCCCACGCGCTCAACCTGCGCGACTCCGGCTTCGACGTCACCGTCGGTCTGCGCCCGGGTGGCCCGACCGAGCTCAAGGCCAAGGCCGACGGCTTCACCGTCAAGTCGCCCGCCGAGGCGGTGGCCGGCGCCGAGCTGGTCGCCGTGCTCACGCCGGACATGGTCCAGGCACAGCTCTATCGCGACGTGATCGAACCCAACATCGCCCAGGGCGCGTGCCTGCTGTTCGCGCACGGTTTCAACGTCCACTACGCCCAGATCGCGCCGCGCGCGGACCTCGACGTCGTACTCGTGGCGCCCAAGGGCCCGGGCGCGCTGGTGCGTCGCGAATACGAAATCGGCCGCGGCGTGCCCAGCGTCTACGCCGTGCATCAGGACACCAGCGGCCGCGCCGAGGAGTTCGCGCTGACCTACTGCGCCGGCATCGGCGGCGCGCGCCAGAACGCGATCAAGACCACGTTCAAGGAAGAGACCGAGACCGATCTGTTCGGCGAGCAGGCCGTGCTCTGCGGCGGCGCGACCAAGCTGGTCCAAGCCGGCTGGGAAACCCTGGTCGAAGCCGGCTACCAGCCGGAAGTCGCCTACTACGAATGCCTGCACGAGCTGAAGCTGATCGTCGATCTGTTCTACGAAGGCGGCGTGACCCGCATGCACGAGTTCATCAGCGAAACCGCGCAGTACGGTGCGCTCACCCGCGGGCCCTACGTGGTCGACGAGGACACCCGAGCGCAGATGCGCCGCGTGCTCAAGGAAATCCAGGACGGCACCTTCGCCCGCCAATGGATCGCCGAGTACGCCTCCGGCAACGCCAACTACAAGGCGCTCAAGCAGGCCGATCTGGATCACCCGATCGAAGCGGTCGGCAAGAAGCTGCGCGCCAACATGAAGTGGCTGGACACCGCGCCGAAAGCGCAGCCGGCCGCTCCCGCCCCCGCCGCCACGCGCGGCGAACGACAGGAAGAGGCTGCGTGATGAACGGTGCCCGCTGGCTGGCGCAAGCGCTGGCCGCAGAAGGCGTGGACACGCTGTTCGGTTATCCGGGCGGCACCATCATGCCTTTCTACGACGCCCTGCACGGGTCGGACCTCAAGCATGTGCTGGTCCGCCACGAGCAAGGCGCCGCTTTCGCTGCCAACGGCTATGCCCGTGCCAGCGGGCGAGTCGGCGTATGCGTGGCGACCTCCGGTCCCGGCGCATCCAACCTGGTCACCGGCATCGCCGACGCGATGCTGGATTCGGTGCCGATGGTCGCGATCACCGGCCAGGTCGCGACGTCCCTGATGGGTACCGACGCATTTCAGGAACTGGACGTGTTCGGCATGACCCTGCCCATCGTCAAGCACAGCTTCCTGGTGCGCAGCGTCGACGATCTGCCGCGCATGGTCGGCGAGGCCTTCCGCCTGGCGCGCTCCGGGCGACCGGGCCCGGTGCTGATCGATCTGCCCAAGGACGTGCAGAACGCCGACGCCGCGCATCTGCCCGCTCACCTGCCGCTGCCCACCGATGCGCTGCCGAGCGCACCGGACGCGGCCTATCACGAGGCCGCGGCGCTGATCGCGCATGCGCGCAAGCCGCTGGTCTACGGCGGCGGCGGCATCGCCCTGGGCGACGCGGTGCGCGCATTCCGCGACTTCGTCGAAGGCAGCCAGATCCCGGCCGTGCTGACGCTGAAGGGACTGGGCGCGCTGCCGGCCGAGCACCTGTTGAACCTGGGCATGCTGGGCATGCACGGCAACCGCGCCGCCAATCTGTCGGTGCAGGAATGCGATCTGCTGATCGTGGTCGGCGCGCGCTTCGACGATCGCGCCACCGGCAAACTGGCCGAGTTCGCGCCGAACGCGCGTGTGGTCCATCTGGACCTGGACCCGGCCGAGATCGGCAAGCTGCGCCACGCCGATGCCGCGGTCAACGGCGATCTGCGCCGTTCGCTGGAAGCGCTGACGCCGGCCTGCACCGCCCAGACCCAGGGCCGCAACGGCGGCGCACGGCGCGCCTGGCGCGACACCTGCCTGCAACGCAAACGCGATTGCGCCCCGCGCTACGACGCGCCCGGCGAGACCGTGTACGCACCGGCGCTGCTGCGGCGCCTGTCCGACCTGGCCCCCGACGCGGTGGTGACCTGCGACGTCGGCCAGCACCAGATGTGGGTGGCCCAGCACTGGCGCTTCGACGATCCGCGCAAGCACCTGACCAGCGGCGCGCTGGGCGCGATGGGCTTCGGCCTGCCGGCCGCGATCGGCGCGCAGATGCAGGACCCGTCGGCGCGCGTGATCTGCGTGAGCGGCGACGGCTCGTTCCTGATGAACGTGCAGGAGCTGGCCACCGTCGCGCGCTATCGCCTGCCGGTGAAGATCGTGCTGCTCGACAACCAGGCCCTGGGCATGGTGCGGCAATGGCAGGAGCTGTTCTTCGAACGCCGCTATTCCGAGATCGACCTGTCCGACAACCCGGACTTCTGCGCGATCGCCGCGGCCTTCGGCGTGGCCTCGTTCCATGTCGAACGCGCCGATGCGGTCGAGGACGCGCTGGCCGCGATGCTGGCCTGCGAGGGCCCGGCGCTGCTGCATGTGGCGATCGATCAGGAAGCCAACGTCTGGCCGCTGGTGCCGCCCAACCGCAGCAATGCCGAAATGCTGGACCCCGAGGCCGACGCGATCGCGGCGGCCGCCTCTCCCACCCCCGCCACCGACAAGGAGGATGCCCATGCGATACCAGCTTGAACTGACCCTGCGCCAGGCCGAGGGCGCGCTGGCTCGCGTATTGGGCGCCGCCGAACGGCGCGGTTTCCGTCCCCTGTCGGTGGACGGCGAAGCGCAACCCGACGGCGATCGCTGGCACCTGCGCATGACGGTGGAAGGCGAACGCGCCGACACCGCCCTGCAGAGCCAGCTCGCCAAGCTCTACGACTGTCTTGCCGTCGAGGTGTCTCCATGTACTTGAGTGCGAATCCCTCGCAGAACCCCGCACATCCATGTGCGGACTCTCCAATGCTCTCCACCGCTCCGGCGAGCATCTCGCTGCGCCTGGACACGCAAACGCCGCTGATCTGGTTCGACGGCGAATTCGTCGCCGCCGATGCCCCGGAAGCGCCGCTGACCACCCATGCCATGCATTACGGCACCGCGGTGTTCGAAGGCATCCGCAGCTACGCCACCGCCGACGGCGGCGCGGCGGTGTTCCGCCTGCCCGAGCATATGCAGCGCATGCGCAAGGGCGCCGAGCTGTTCGGCATCGATTTCGACGTCGAACGCGCCAGCGCCGCGACCGTGCAGACCCTGCGTGCGAACGGCCATCGCGACGCCTACATCCGCCCGCTGACCTGGATGGGCACCGGCACCATCGGCCTGGACGTGGACCCGCTGAGCCAGCATCTGATGATCGCGACCATGGCCAAGGTGGTGCACCTGGGCGGCGCGCGCACGCGCCTGACGGTCTCGCCCTGGAAGCGCAACCCGGCTACTTCGCTGCCGGCGCTGAAGCTCAGCGGCGCCTACGTCAATTCGATCCTGGCCAAGCGCGAAGCCAAGCAACGCGGCTTCGACGAAGCGCTGTTCACCGACGACAAGGGCTATGTGGTCGAGTGCACCGGCGCCAACGTGTTCATGGTCAAGAACGGCGCGATCACCTCGGTCGAGCACCGCGACGCGCTGCCGGGCATCACCCGCGACACCATGATCGCGCTGTCCGGTGCCGAGTCGCGCGAGGTCACTCTGCACGAACTGCTGGACGCCGACGAGGTCTTCGTCTGCGGCACCGCCGCCGAGGCCACCCCGATCGCGGTGCTGGACCGTCGCGAGTTCGGCGACAACCCGGTCACCCGCGAGCTGTCGGCGCAGTACGCGCGCGTGGTGCGCGGCGAAGACCCGCGCTACCGCGCGTGGCTGACGCCGGTCTGAGCGCATGGACGGCGACGTAGCCAGCGCGGTACCCGTGAGCGCCGCCGACCTGCTAGCGGCGCAGGCGCGCCTGCGTCGCTACCTGGACCCGACGCCGTTGCATCACGCCGAACGCTTCGGCTGCTGGCTGAAGCTGGAAAACCTGCAGCGCACCGGCTCCTACAAGGTGCGCGGCGCGCTCAACGCGCTGCTGGCCGCGCGCGAACGCGGCGATCACCGCACCGTGATCGCCGCCTCCGCCGGCAATCATGCCCAAGGCCTGGCCTGGGCCGCGTACCGCCTGGGCGTCAACGCGATCACGGTGATGCCGCGCTGCGCGCCACAGACCAAGATCGCCGGCGTCGCCCACTGGGGCGCCACCGTGCGCCTGCACGGCGACAGCTACGACGAGGCCAAGGCCTTCGCGATCGAGCTGGCCGAGCAACACGATTACCGTTTGCTGTCGGCCTTCGACGACCCCGACGTGATCGCCGGCCAGGGCACGGTCGCGCTGGAGCTGGCCGCGTTCGCGCCCGACGTGCTGCTGGTGCCGATCGGCGGCGGCGGCCTGGCCGCCGGCGTGGCCCTGGCGCTGAAGTCGGAGCTGCTGTGCGGCAGCGCGGCCGCGCGCCGCGTGCGCGTGATCGGCGCCCAGGTCGAAGGCGTGGATTCGATGGCGCGCGCCCTGCGCGGCGACCGCCGCCTGATCGAACCGGCCGCCACCCTGGCCGACGGCGTGCGGGTCAAGGATCCGGGCCGTCTCACCGAACGCGTGCTGAGCGCGCTGCTGGACGACGTGGTGATCGTGCGCGAAGCCGAATTGCGCGAGACGTTGGTGCGGCTGGCCTTGGAGGAACACATCATCGCCGAAGGCGCGGGCGCGCTCGCGCTGGCGGCCGGCCGCCGCATCGCCGGCAAGCGCAAATGCGCGGTGGTGTCCGGCGGCAACCTCGACGCCGGCGTGCTCGCGCAGCTGCTGTCGGAGGTGCGCCCGCGCGCACCGCGACGCCCGCGCCGACGCAGCCGCGAGGCGCCCGCACGCGAGGCGGCCGCCATCGAGAGCGACATCTTCCGGCTGGCGCGACTTAGATCCGGGTCGTCGCCGCCCGCGCGCACGACCCACACGCCCTCCCTTGCCCCGCATTCCACTTTGATCGAGGACGTCCCCGCATGAACGAGTCGCCCGGGCCGGTAGTACCCATAGACCACGCCCCGCAACACATCGCCATTTTCGACACCAGCCTGCGCGACGGCGAGCAATCGCCCGGCTGCAGCATGAGCTCCAGCCAGAAGCTGCGCTTCGCGCATGCGCTGGCCGAACTGGGCGTGGACGTGATCGAAGCCGGCTTCCCGGCCAGCTCCGGCGCCGAAATCGAAGCCACCCAGGCGATCGCGCGCGAAGTGCGCGGCTCGACCCTGGCCACTCTGGCGCGCTGCCATGTCGGCGACATCGAGGCCTGCGCGCGCGCCCTGGAAGGCGCCGGCAAGCCGCGCATCCACGTCTTCATCTCGACCAGCCCGCTGCATCGCGAACACAAACTGGGCCTGAGCCGCGAGCAGGTGCTGGAACGCGCGGTGATGGGCGTCGAACTGGCGCGCCGTTACGTCGACGACGTCGAGTTCTCGGCCGAGGACGCGCTGCGCACCGAGCCGGAATTCCTGGCCGAGGTCTGCGGCGCCGCACTCGCCGCCGGCGCGCGCACCCTGAACATTCCCGACACCGTCGGCTACACCACCCCCAGCGAGATCCGCGCGCTGTTCGAGTACCTGCGCGCGAACGTGCGCGACGCCGAACGCGCGATCTTCAGCGCCCATTGCCACAACGACCTGGGCCTGGCCGTGGCCAACAGCCTGGCCGCGATCGAAGGCGGCGCGCGCCAGGTCGAATGCACCATCAACGGCATCGGCGAACGCGCCGGCAACTGCGCGATGGAAGAGCTGGTGATGGCGCTGCGCGTGCGCGGCGGCTATTACAACGCCCAGACCCGCATCGACACGCGCCGGCTGGTGCCGACCTCGCGTCTGCTGTCGCGCATCACCGGCATGGCCGTGCAACGCAACAAGGCCATCGTCGGCCAGAACGCGTTCGCGCACGAGTCCGGCATTCACCAGCACGGCATGCTCAAGCACCGCGGCACCTACGAGATCATGAATCCCGAGGACGTGGGCTGGGCACAGTCGCAGATGGTACTGGGCCGCCACAGCGGCCGCGCCGCGCTCAGCGATCGCCTGCAAACCCTGGGCTTCGTCGTCGACGAGGCGCGTCTGAACGCGGTGTTCGCCAGCTTCAAGGCCCTGGCCGAGAAGAAGCGCGAAGTCTTCGACGCCGACCTGGAAGCGCTGGTGCTGGGCGCCGACGCGCGCGCCGCGCGCGGCCATCGCCTGGTGCGCGCGCATGTCAGCACCGGCATCGCCAGCGACAGCCTGCCGACCGCCAGCGTGCAGCTGGTCGATCCCGACGGCGGCGCCATCAACGAAGCCGCGGTCGGCGACGGCCCGGTGCACGCGCTGTTCGCCGCGCTGGCGCGCGCGACCGGCGTGCAGCTGCAGATCGACAGCTACCACGTGTCCAGCGTGACCACCGGCGACGACGCCCAGGGCCAGGCCAGCGTGACCACCCGCGTGGACGGTGTCGAACTGACCGGCTCGGGCACCAGCACCGACATCCTCGAGGCCAGTGCGTTGGCCTGGCTGGAGATCGCCAACCGCGTGCTGCGCACCCAGCAGCAGCCCCCGCAGCGCTTAGCCGCCACCGCCTAAGAGCCCCTCTCCCGCCTGCAGGAGAGGGGTTGGGGTGAGGGCACGCGCCAAGCAGCCACGACGACGCCTCCGCACAGCGCCCCACACCCCGAACCGCTCCCGCCAACGCAACAGCCGCTCAACATCGAAGCCCCATACCCCACCATGACCGCACCCAGAACCCTGTTCGACAAACTGTGGGACGCCCACCTGGTCACGCCCGAGACCGAGGCCGTGCCCGCCGTGCTCTACATCGACCTGCACCTGATCCACGAGGTCACCACCCCACAGGCCTTCGCCGAGCTCGAATCGCGCGGCCTGTCGCCGCGCCGGCCGGACCTGACCAAGGGCACCCTCGACCATTCCACGCCGACCCTGCCGCGCGGCGCCGACGGCCGTCTGCCCTACTACACCGACGAGGCCGAGCGTCAGGTCGATACCCTGCGCCGCAATTGCGCGCGCCACGACATCGAGTTGTTCGACTACGACAGTCCGCACCGCGGCATCGTGCACGTGATCGGCCCGGAACTGGGCCTGACCCAGCCCGGCATGACCATCGTCTGCGGCGACAGCCACACCGCCACCCACGGCGCGTTCGGCGCGCTCGCGTTCGGCATCGGCACCAGCGAGGTCGGCCACGTGCTGGCCACCCAGTGCCTGTTGCAGCGCAAGCCGCGCACCCTGGCGATCAACATCGAAGGCGAGCTCGCGCCCGGCGTCGGCGCCAAGGACCTGATCCTGCACGTGATCGGCGAGATCGGCGTCAACGGCGGCACCGGCCAGGTGATCGAGTACCGCGGCTCTACCGTGCGCGCGCTGTCGATGGACGAGCGCATGACGGTATGCAACATGTCGATCGAAGCCGGCGCGCGCGCCGGCCTGATCGCGCCCGACCAGGTCACCTACGACTACCTGGCCGCGACCCCGCGTGCGCCGCAGGGCGCGGACTTCGAACGCGCGGTCGCGCGCTGGCGCGAGTTCGTCGGCGACGAGGGCGCGCGCTTCGATCGCGAAGTGCATATCGACGCCAGCACGATCAAACCCACCCTGACCTGGGGCACCCACCCCGGCCAGGTCGCCGCGGTCGACGCGCAGCTGCCGATCGCGCAGGACGCCGACGCCGCCAAGGCGCTGGCCTACATGGGCCTGAGCGGCGGCGCGGCATTGGCCGGCGCGCCGGTGGACGTGGTGTTCGTCGGCAGCTGCACCAATTCGCGCCTCACCGACCTGCGTCAGGCCGCGCAGGTGCTGCAGGGCCGGCGCGTGCACCCGCGCGTGCGCATGCTGGTGGTGCCGGGTTCCGAACAGGTCAAGCGCGAAGCCGAGGCCGAGGGCATCGACCGCATCGTGCGCGCGGCCGGCGCCGAGTGGCGCGAGCCGGGCTGCTCGATGTGCATCGCCATGAACGGCGATCTGGTCGGCCCGGGCCAGCTCGCGGTCTCCACCAGCAACCGCAATTTCGAGGGCCGCCAGGGCAAGGGCGCGCGCACGCTGCTGGCCTCGCCGCTGACCGCGGCCGCCTGCGCGATCGCGGGCGAGGTCACCGACCCACGCGCCTACCTGCAAGCCGTCGCCACGGAGGCCGCGTGATGAGCGCATTCACCGAACTGACCTCGCGCACCGTGGTCCTGCGCGAGCGCAATATCGACACCGACCAGATCATCCCCGCGCGCTTTCTCACCACCACGCAGCGCCAGGGCCTGGGGCGCTACGCCTTCAACGACTGGCGCTACCTCGCCGACGGCTCGCCCAATCCCGAGTTCGTCTTCAATCGACCCGAGAACGCCGGCGCGCAGATCCTGGTCGCGGGGCGCAACTTCGGCTGCGGTTCCTCGCGCGAGCACGCGCCCTGGGCCTTGACCGACCTGGGCCTGCGCGCGGTGATCAGCACCGAGATCGCCGACATCTTCCGCAGCAACGCGCTCAAGAACGGCCTGCTGCCGATCGTGCTCGACAGCGATGTGGTCGACGAGTTGCTGGATCGTCCCGGCATCGAATTGTCCGTCGACGTCGCCAGCCGCAGCGTGATCCTGCCCGGCGGCCGCCGCGTGCAGTTCCCGCTGGACGCGTTCGCCCAGACCTGTCTGCTCGAAGGCGTGGACCAGCTGGGCTATCTGCTCAAACAACAAACCGCCATCCAACGTTATGAGGAACTGCGTCATGCACGCTGAGATCGTCGTATTGCCGGGCGACGGCATCGGCCCCGAAGTCACCGCCGCCGCGGTCGAAGTGCTGCGCACGGTCGGCCGCCGCTACGGCCACGCCTTCGCGCTGCGCGAGCACCCGATCGGCGGCGCCGCCATCGACGCCACCGGCGAGCCCCTGCCCGAAGCCACGCTGGCCGCCTGCCGCAAGGCCGACGCCGTGCTGCTGGGCGCGGTCGGCGGGCCGAAGTGGTCGGACCCCAAAGCGAAAGTACGTCCCGAACAAGGCCTGCTGGCCCTGCGCAAAGGCCTGGGCCTGTACGCCAACCTGCGCCCGGTGAAACCGCACGCAGCCACCCTGGGCGCCTCGCCGATCAAGCCGCACCTGCTGGCCGGCGTCGACCTGCTGGTGGTGCGCGAGCTCACCGGCGGCATCTACTTCGGCCAGAAGCAGCGCAGCGCCGACAGCGCCAGCGACCTGTGCGAATACAGCGTGGCCGAGATCGAACGCGTGGTGCGCCGCGCCTGCGCGCTCGCGCGCGGTCGCCGCGGACATGTGGTCTCGGTGGACAAGGCCAACGTGCTGGAGACCTCGCGTCTGTGGCGCGAAGTCGCCACTCGCGTCGCCCGCGACGAGTTCCCGGACGTGACCCTGGAACACCAGCTGGTCGATTCGATGGCGATGCATTTGATCGCCAAGCCGCGCGCCTTCGACGTGATCGTGACCGAGAACATGTTCGGCGACATCCTCACCGACGAAGCCTCGATGCTGGCCGGCTCGCTGGGCCTGCTGCCCTCGGCCTCGCTGGGCGAAGGCAAGGTCGGCCTCTACGAGCCCATCCACGGCTCCGCCCCCGACATCGCCGGCCGCGGCATCGCCAACCCGGTCGGCACCATCCTCAGCGCAGCGATGCTGCTGCGCCACTCGCTGGGTTTGAGCGACGAAGCCGACCGCATCGAACAAGCGGTGGCGGCGGTACTGGAACGCGGCGTCCTCAGCGCCGACCTCGCTCCGAACGGCCGCGGCGCCAGCACGGCCGAGGTGACGGCGGCGGTACTCGCGCAGCTGGAGCTGCCTTGTCAGATCGCGGAGCTACGCGACTGAGTGCGGGGCTGCGCATTCGAACGTGCAGCCCTGGCCTTGAATAGACCAACCACGGTTGCAGTTTCGGTTGCGTTTGCCGTTGCCGTTGCCGTTGCCGTTGCCGTTGCCGTTGCCGTTGCATTCAAATCCAAAAGCAACGCACTCACACGACCAACCGTAGACCCGAAGGGCGGCGCGCAGGACGCGCGCCGTTTTTCGAATGGACAGGGATGTCCATTCGAAAAATCCCGGCGCAGGCACCGAACGTCACTTTCTCTTGGGCTAGCAAGAGAAAGTGACCCGCATGCGCAGCAGGCGGAAGCCTTTGACCTTCGAGCCGAAGCGGACGAAGCAACAGCAAAAGCAAATCCTCCCCAACCCTCCTTTTCCAAAGGAGGGAGCTAGATGCAAAGAGCGGGAGAGGGGATAGAGACCGCGGGCTTACGCCCCCGCCCCCGGCGCCTTCACCTTGAACCACGCCGCATACAGCGCCGGCAGGAACAACAGCGTCAACAGCGTCGCCACCATCAGACCGCCCATGATCGCCACCGCCATCGGCCCGAAGAACGCACTGCGCGACAGCGGAATCATCGCCAGGATCGCCGCCAGCGCCGTCAACACGATCGGCCGGAAACGCCGCACCGTCGCCTCCACGATCGCCCGCCACGGCTCATGCCCGTCCGCACGGTCCTGCTCGATCTGATCGACCAGGATCACCGAATTGCGCATGATCATGCCCGACAACGCGATCGTGCCCAGCATCGCCACGAAACCGAACGGCACCCGGAACACCAGCAGGAACAGGGTCACACCGATCAGGCCCAGCGGCGCCGTCAGCAGCACCATGAAACTGCGCGAGAAACTGCGCAGCTGCAGCATCAGCAAGGTGAACACCGCGAACACGAACAGCGGCACGCCGGCGATGATCGAATTCTGGCCGCGCGCCGAGTCCTCGACGCTGCCGCCGACATCGATCGAGTAGGCGTAAGGCAGCTGCGCACGCAGCGCGTCCAGGGTCGGCGAGATCTGGCCCATCACCGTCGCCGGCTGGGTGCCGTCGTAGATGTCGGCGCGCACCGTAATGGTCGGCTGGCGGTCGCGGTGCCAGATGATGCCCTCCTCGAAACCGTACTCGAGCGTGGCGATCTGGGTCAGCGGCACCGCGCGGCCGTTGCTGGTCGGCACCATCAGGCTGCCCAGCATGCTCAACTGCAGACGCTCCTCGGTGGGGCCGCGCAGCAGCATCTCGATCAGTTCGTTGCCCTCGCGGTAGGTGCTGATGTGCGAGCCCGACAGCGAACTGGACAGGAACTGCGACAGCTGCGCCGAGGTCACGCCCAGCGCGCGCGCGCGTTCCTGGTCCACCTGCAGGCGCACCACCTTGTTCGGCTCGTCCCAGTCCAGGTTCACGTTGGTCACGTGCGGGTTGGCACGGATCTTCTCGCGCACCTGATAAGCGATCGCGCGTACGCGGTCGATGTGCTCGCCTGAGACGCGGAACTGCACCGGGTAGCCGACCGGCGGACCGTTCTCCAAGCGGGTTACGCGCAGCTGCAGGTCGGGGAAGCGCGGCACCACGTCCTTGATCACCCACTCGCGGATCGCTTCGCGCGCGGCCACGTCCTTGGGCATCAACACGAACTGGGCGAAGTTGGCCGACGGCAGCTGCTGGTCCAGCGGCAGATAGAAGCGCGGCGAACCGGTGCCGACGTAGGACACGTAGTTGACCAGGTCCTTGCGCTGCTTGAGCAGAGCTTCCAGACGCTGGGCCTGTTCGGCGGTCTGACGCAGCGAGCTGCCCTCGGCCAGCTCCATGTCCACCATCAGCTCCGGACGCACCGAATCCGGGAAGAACTGCTGCGGCACGAAGCGGAACATGAACACCGACAGGAAGAACGCGGCCACGGTGATCCCGATCACCAGCCAGCGGCGGCGCACGCACCAGGTCACCCAGTTGCGGAAGCGCGTATAGAACTTGCTGGCGTAGGGATCGTGATCCTTGCCGTCGTGCGGCGTGGGGGCGATGAACTCCGCCAGCGCGCCCGCACCCGAGCGCGCGCTTAGACGCTCGGCCCAGCGCGCGCGTTGCGCATGCCAGCGCGCGACCAGCGAGCCGGGCTTGGGCGCGGCCGCATGGCCGTGGTCGGGCAGCAACTTGTCGCCCAGGTAGGGGATGAACGCGACCGCGGCGATCCACGACACCAGCAACGCGATCGTGACCACCTGGAACAGCGAGCGCGTGTACTCGCCGGTGCCGGAGGCCGCGGTCGCGATCGGCAGGAAGCCGGCGGCGGTGATCAGGGTGCCGGTGAGCATCGGGAAGGCGGTGCTGTCCCAGGCGAATGCGGCCGCGCGGATGCGGTCGAAGCCCTGCTCCATCTTGATCGCCATCATCTCGACGGCGATGATCGCGTCGTCCACCAGCAGGCCCAGCGCCAACACCAGCGCGCCCAGCGAAATCTTGTGCAGGCCGACGCCGAAGAACTGCATGGCGGCGAAGGTCATCGCCAGCACCAGCGGAATCGACAGCGCCACCACCAGGCCGGTGCGCCAACCCAGCGAGAAGAAGCTGACCAGCAGCACGATCAGCACCGCCTCGGCCAGCACGCGCACGAACTCGCCCACCGACGCATCGACCGCGGCCGGCTGGTCGGCGACCTTGCGCAGCTCCATGCCCGCCGGCAGGGTCTTCTGCAGGCGCGCGAACTCGGTCTCCAGGGTCTTGCCCAGCTTGAGGATGTCGCCGCCCTCCTTCATCGACACGCCGATGCCGATCGCGTCCTCGCCCATGAAGCGCATGCGCGGCGCGGGCGGATCGGAGAAGCCGCGGCGCACCTCGGCGACGTCGCCGAGGCGGAAGGTGCGGTCGCCGACCCGGATCGGGAATTCGCGGATTTCCTCGACGGTCTTGAACTGCCCGCCGACGCGCAGCGCCACGCGGTTGCTGCCGGTTTCGAAGAAGCCGGCCGGGGCCAGCGCGTTCTGCTGATTCAGGGCCTCGCCGACCGCGTTGGCCGGCACGCCCAGGGTCGCCAGCTTCACGTTCGACAGCTCGACCCAGATCTTCTCGTCCTGCACGCCGAACAGCTCGATCTTGCCGACGTCGGCCTGGTCCTGCAGGGCCAGTTGCACGCGCTCGGCGTAGTCCTTGAGTACGGCGTAGTCGAAGCCCTTGCCGGTCAAGGCATAGATATTGCCGAAGGTGTCGCCGAACTCGTCGTTGAAGAACGGCCCGACCACGTCGCTGGGCAGCGTGGCGCGGATATCGCCGACCTTCTTACGCACCTGGTACCACAGCGGCTGGATGTCCTTCGAGTGCATCGAGTCGCGCGCGCCGAAGATCACCTGCGACTCGCCGGCGCGCGAGTACGAGCGGATGAACTCGTACTGGCCAGTCTCCATCAGCTTCTTCTCGATGCGCTCGGTGACCTGGCGCGATACCTCGTCGGCGGTGGCGCCCGGCCACAGGGTCCGGATCACCATGACCTTGAAGGTGAACGCCGGGTCCTCGCTGCGGCCCAGACGCAGATAAGAGAAGGTGCCGGCGATCGCCGCCACCAGCATTGCGTAGACGATCAGGCTGCGGTGACGCAGCGCCCATTCGGAGAGATTGAAGCGCATGAGAGAGGCTCAGCGTTGAATGAGTCGCCCCTCTCCCGCTTGCGGGAGAGGGGTTGAGGTGAGAGCGGACGGATGCGGTACGACGCGTGTCGCGGCGGCGCGCCCCCATCCCATCCCTTCCCCCGCGAGCGAGGGAAGGGCGAAGGTGCCGAGCGGGATTCGCATCGGGCAGCTCAATGGCGATCGGGTCGCGTTCACTTCGGGGACTACGGTTTGACGGGTCGATTGTCTCGATCCACCGCCACCACCTTCTGACCCGCACGCACCAGATGACCGCCGGCGGCGACCACCCAGTCGTTCGCGCTCAGGCCGCTCGTGACCGGCACGCGATCCTCGCCGTAGGCGCCGATCTGCACCGGCACCAACTTCAGGGTCGAGGTTTTGGGGTCGACCACGAACACCGTCGGCACGCCCTTGTCGCGCTGCAGCGCCGACAGCGGCACGCTCAACCCCGCACCGCCATTGCCGTCCTGGACGATGTAGACGCGCGCGCTCTGACCGAGTTCGAGGCTGCCTTCCGGCGCCTCGACCGCGACCCGCGCGGCATAGGTGCGCGAGGCCGGGTCGGCGGCCGGCGCGATCTCGCGCACCCGGCCCGGCCAGCGCTGGCCCGGTTGCGACCACAGCTCGACCATCACCTCGCGGCCGGTCTTGTACTGCGCGATCGCGCCTTCGGGTATCGCGAACGCGATTTCGCGCACGCCGTCGGCGGCCAGGCCGAACACCTGCTGGCCGGCCGCGACCACCTGCCCGGCCTCGGCGCTGCGCGTGGCGATCACGCCCGCGTGCGGCGCGCGCAATTGGGTGTACTGAGCCTGGTTGCGCGCCACGTCCAGGTTGGCGCGGGCGGCGTTGACCTGGCCCTGCGCGGCCTTGGCCGCGGCGTTCTGCGCGTCCAGGCTGGAGCGACTGACCAGTTGATCGTCGGCGAGGCGGGCGAAACGCTGCTGGTCGGCGCGCGCGCGGCCGAGTTCGGCCTCGGCCGCGGCCAATTGGGCCTGGGCAGCGCGCGACTGCGCCTGCAGATCGCCCGGGTCCAGCACCGCGAGCAGGTCGCCGGCGGCGACGTGGGCACCGACATCGACCCGACGCTCGACCAGATTGCCGCCGACCCGGAACGACAGCGGGCTTTCCTGGCGGGCGCGGACTTCGCCGGCGAAGGCGGTCACGCCGGTCTGGCCGGCGCCGGGGTGGGTCACCAGCACCGGCCGGGCCGCTTCGGGCGCGGGAGCATCGCGGCCGCAAGCCGCCAACGCCAGCATCAGAACGGCGCTGGAAAACGCCAATCCGGGGGAGGAAGTGCGGCTGCGCATCGCGGGTGACCTCAGGGATAATTAATGTACCTGGCGGTACTGTATAAATATCGAACCCGTTAGTCTAGTATTCCGCGCATGACCGCCTCACGCAAAACCCTGCCCCCGCCCGAGACCGCCAAACCCGCCGGTCCGGGCCGCCCCAAGGACCTGAGCAAGCGCGCCGCCATCCTCGATGCGGCCTCGAAAATGTTCACCCAGGCCGGCTTCGACGCCACCAGCATGGATCAGATCGCGGCCGAGGCCGGGGTCTCCAAGCTCACCGTCTACAGCCATTTCGGCGACAAGGAGGCCCTGTTCGCCGAGGCCATCAAGACCTATTGCGAGCGCCACCTGCCGCCGCTGCTGTTCGAGCCCTCGCCGGCGACCCCGCTGCGCGAGCGCCTGATGACCATCGCGCAGGCGTTCTGGGCCATGGTCAGTGCGCCCGAGGCGGTCCAGGGCCATCGCATCCTGTGCTCGCCGCAGCTGGCCGGCTCGCCGCTGCCGCAGATGTTCTGGGAAGCCGGCCCGCAGCGCGTGCACCAGGAATTCGCGGCCCTGCTGCGCCGGCGCATCGTCGCCGGCGAGCTGCGGATCGACGACGTCGAGCGCGCCGCCGGGCAGTTCTTCGCCCTGCTCAAGGGCGAACCGCACGCGCAACTGGTGTTCGGTTGCGACTTCGACGCGTCCCAGATCGATGCCCACCTGCAGGCCTCGGTGGACCTGTTCCTGCGCGCCTACGCCCGTTCCGCGTCCCATGGATAGAACCCAGGCCCGGGCGGGAGCGCGAATGACGACGGTCTTGGTGACTTCCGGCACTCAGCCCCGTACGCCCGCAACCGCCATCCTGTATCCACCGGCTGCCGCGCCAGACCGGTAGAATTGTCGGCTCTAGCCTGCATTTCGACCGACGTTCCCCGCGCGAGACCACGAACCAATGACTACGATCGATTACGCCAAAGCACGTGAACTGATGGTCGAACAACAAGTTCGGCCCTGGGACGTGCTCGACCCGCGCGTACTCGACGTGCTGGCGACGCTGCCGCGCGAGGCCTTCGTCTCCGCCGAGCACCGCAACCTGGCCTATGCCGATCTGTCCCTGCCGCTGGGCCATGGCGAATTCGCCATGAAGCCGGTGCTGGAAGGCCGCACCCTGCATTCGCTGGAGCTGGACCCCACCGACGACGTGCTCGAGATCGGCACCGGCAGCGGCTATCTGACCGCCTGCCTGGGCCGCCTGGCGCGCGAAGTGACCAGCCTGGAGATCCACGCCGACCTCGCCGACGCCGCCCGCGCGCGCCTGTCCGAGCAGTCGGTGGAGAACGCCCAGGTGGTGCTGGCCGACGCCTACGCCTGGCGTAGCGAGCGCCGCTACAACGCTATCTGCGTCACCGGCGCGGTCGCCGAAATTCCGCAACACTTCTTCGACTGGCTGCAGCCGGACGGACGCCTGTTCGTGGTCCGCGGCCGGTCGCCGGCGATGGAAGCGGTGCTGGTGCGCAACGAAGTCAACGCTCGCCGCATCCAATCGTTGTTCGAAACCGACCTACCCTATCTCGTCGGCGCGGCGCCCGCGCCCGTCTTCGAGTTCTGAACCGAACGTCAAGGAAGCCGCATGATCCGCCGCCCACTCGTTCTCGCCCTCGTTGTCGCCCTGCTGCCGGCCGTCGCTTCGGCGGAAGACCTGCTGCAGACCTACGAGCTGGCCCGCAACGGCGACCCGCAGTTGTCGGCCGCCGAATCCAGCCGCCTGGCCACCAAGGAAGGCGCGGTGCAGGCCCGCGCGGCGATGCTGCCGTCGCTGACCGGTTCGGCCACGCTCAGCAAGTCGCGCAACACCGCGCCCAGCTTCACCGACAATAGTGATCCGACCAATCCGGTCGAGGTCGCCGGCAATCTGACCACCGAGACGACCTCGCGCAGCTACGGCGTCGACCTGCGGCAGATGATCTACGACCGCAGCCGCTTCACCACGCTCAAGAGCCGCAACGCGCTCAGCCAGGCCAGCGACTTTCAGCTCGAGTCCGCCGGCGACACCCTGATCACGCGCACCTCGGCCGCCTACTTCAACGTGTTGGTGCAGCTGGAGACCCTGGCCGCGGCCGAGGCCGCCGAGACCGCGCTGAAGAAGCAGTTCGACTACGCCTCCAAGCGCCTGGAAGTCGGCCTGGCGCCGATCACCGACGTGCACGAAGCCCGCGCCCAATACGACAACGCCCGCGCCAACACCATCCTGGTGCGCAACGCGGTCGAGGACGCCTACCAGGCGCTGAGCGAAATCACCGGCCAGCCGATCCGCAACCTCAAGGGCCTGCCGGACGACTTCAAGCCGGCGCTGCCGGAATCGCAGGGCGTCGACGGCTGGGTCCAAACCGCGATCGAGAACAACCCGTCCCTGCGCGCCAAGCAGTTTCAGGTGCAGTCGGCCGAAGCCGACGTCGAGACCGCGCGCTCCGGCCACTGGCCGACCCTGTATCTGACCGGCGGCTACGACAAGAGCAAGACCTGGACCGACCGCACCTTCGGCGGCAACACCTTCGAAAGCGACAGCGAAGGCCGCGGCCCCAGCCTGGGCATCACCCTGTCGGTGCCGATCTTCGCCGGCGGCGCGACCCAGTCCGGCGTGCGCCAGGCCCTGGCCACGCGCGATGTCGCCAGCGACGAGCTTGAGCAGCAGAAGCGCGCCCTGGTGCGCAACGCCCGCAACGCCTACCAGACCCTGGTCGCCGGCGTCAGCGAAGTCGAAGCCCGCCGTCTGGCGCTGGTCTCGGCGCGCAGCGCCTACGAGGCCTCCCAGGTCGGCCTGGAAGTCGGTACCCGCACCGTGCTGGACGTGTTGATCAACCAGCAGAACCTGTTCACCGCGCAGCAGGCCTACGCGCAGGCCAAGTACAACTACCTGCAGAACCGTCTGTTGCTGGAACAGGCTGCCGGTACGCTGGACGTGGCCGACGTGCAGGACATCAACCGCCTGCTGACCGCCGAACCGGCGGCCAAGTTCGAGCCCAGCGGCGGCTGATTCCGACGCCCGCTCGAGGCGACACGAAAACCGCCGGCCCGCCCGGCGGTTTTCTTTTGCGCGTTCGCAAGGCGCATCGCGTCGCCGACGCGATCTTGGCGATGGCGATGATGCGGTTCGCTGCGCTCACCGCATCCTACGGAGCGAATTCGCTGTCTGTGGGAGCGGCGTAAGCCGCGATGCGCCTTCGACCGGAGTCGCGGGAATACACGCTCCCAGAAACTCAAGCCTGCGGCGGCAGCGCCGGTTGCAACAGGGCGATGGTCTTGGCCAGCGCGCCGCGCCCGAGTTCGACCAGGGCGCGGCCGGCCGCGACCATCTGCGCGCGCTGCTCGGGGTCGGATAGCAGGCGCTCGAGCTCGCGCTGCACCGCGTCGGCGTCGTCGCCGATGCGCAGCGCGCCGGCGGCCTGCAGGCGCTCGGCGATCTCGACGAAATTGTGCAGGTGCGGGCCGGTCACGATGGGCGTGCCGGTGGCGGCCGGTTCCAACAGGTTGTGGCCGCCGATCGCCTGCAGGCTGCCGCCGACGAAGGCGACGTCGGCGCCGGCGTAGAAGCACATCAGCTCGCCCAGGGTGTCGATCACGAACACGTCGTCGCCGCGTTGCGGCCAACGCATGCGCGAGCGCGTCGATACCGTCCAACCGATCGCGCGCGCGGATTCGGCGACCACCCGGAACCGCTCCGGATGGCGCGGCGCCCACAACAGCAGCAGCTCCGGGAAGCGCGCGCGCAGACGGCGATGGATGGCGATCACCGCCGCCTCCTCGTCCTCGTGCGTGCTGGCCGCGATCCAGACCGGGCGCGCACCGCTGTGACGGCGGCATTCGGCGGCGAATTCGTCCAGCGCCTCGGGCACGTTGACGTCGAACTTGAGGTTGCCGGTCTCGACGATCTGCTCCGGCCGCGCGCCCAGGCGCACGAAGCGCTCGCCGTCGGCGCGCGACTGCGCCGCGACCGCGCGCACGGTGCGTAGCGCGCGCGCGACCAGCGGCGCCAGCACCCGATAACCGCGCAGCGAGCGCTCGGACAGGCGCGCGTTGACGATGTAGGTCGGAATGCCGCGATCGCGGCAGCCGAACAGCAGGCTGGGCCAGAGCTCGGTCTCCATGATCAGCGCCGCGCAGGGGCGGTGGTGCTGGAGGAAACGCGAGACCGCGCCGGGCAGGTCGTAGGGCAGATAGACGTGCTCGACGCCGTCGCCCCAGGCCGCGCGCGCGCGGTCCGATCCGGTCGGGGTGATCGTGGTCACCAGCAGGCGCAAATCGGGGCGGCCGCGGCGCAAGGCGTTGACCAGCGGGATCGCGGCGTTGACCTCGCCCACCGAGACCGCATGCAGCCACAGCGTGCGACTGTGGGCGGGGCCGCGATAGATCGCGTAGCGCTCCAGCCAGCGCTGAAAATAGGCCGGCTGGCGAAAACCGCGCCAGATCAGGTGGTAGACCGTGACCGGCGCCAATAGGTATAGCGCGACCGAGTACAGGCCGCGCAACAGGCGCTCGATATAGTCCCTCTGCATGCGCCAAGGATAAGCGTTCCGCGCCCGCGCCACGCCCATCGGCCGCGCGAAACGGCGGCCACGGCCGCGATTGGCCAGCTTTTGCGCACGCGCGGCGCCGGTCCGTGGCCGCGTTTCGTCCTCATCCCTCTAAACTAGCGTGCATGAGCGCAACCCCGCTGCCCCCTCCCCCGCGCGGTCCCCGCCATTGGCCGATGTGGCTGGCCCTGGCCGGCATGTGCCTGGGCGCGCGTCTGCCCTGGTCCCTGCAACGCGGGCTGGGCCGCTTGTTCGGCGCGTTCGCCCTGCATGCGGCCGGCGAGCGCCGACGCGCGGCGCGGATCAACCTGGCCCTGTGCTATCCCGAAAAGAGCGAGGCCGAGCGCGAGCGCATGCTGCGCGAGAGCTTCCGCGACCTCGGCATCGGCCTGTTCGAATTCGCGCGCGCCTGGTGGGGCTCGGTGGGGCCGATGCGGCGCACGGTGCGCATCGAGGGCCTGGAACTGCTGGACGAGGTGCGCGCGCAGGGACGCGGCGTGCTGCTGATCTCCGGCCACTTCATGACCCTGGAGATGTGCGGCCGGCTGATGTGCGACCACCTGCCGCTGGCCGGCATGTACCGTCGCCACCGCAGCCCGGTGTTCGAGTGGGCGGTCAAGCGCGGACGTCTGCGCTACGCCGCGGCCATGTACACCAACGAAGAGATCCGTCCGGCCATGCGCCACCTCAAGCAGGGCGGCTTCCTGTGGTACGCGCCGGACCAGGACATGCGCGGCAAGGACACGGTGTTCGCGCCGTTCTTCGGCGTGCCGGCGGCGACGATCACCGCCACCCACCAGTTCGCCCGCCTCAGCGGCTGCGCCGTGGTGCCGTTCTTCCATCGCCGCGAAGGCGGCGACTACGTGTTGCGCCTGGGCGCGCCGTTGGCGGACTTCCCGTCCTCCGACGCCACCGCCGACAGCGCGCGCGTGAACGCCCAGATCGAGGCGATGGTGCGCGAAGCGCCCAGCCAGTACCTGTGGATCCACCGCCGCTTCAAGCGCCGGCCGCCGGGGGATGTCTCGCCGTACAAGCGAGGAGCGAGCGGGGAGGAGTGAGAAGTGGGCGAAAGCGTTTCCGCTCTGCTCTTACTCACTTCTCACTTCTCACTTCTCCAGACTCACTCCTGCTTCTCGGCCGGTTGCGACAACAAGCTCCCCGCATACAAAGCCACCAGCATCAGCGCCAGGCCGCCCCAGAAGGTCGAATAGAAGGCCAGATGGGTGTTGAACGGAAACAGCGTGACCGCGATCGCGAGCATGGCCGGGCGCGCGCGATCGCGCGCGGCGTCGTCGGCGAACCGCCACGCCCGCCAGGCCAGGGCCACGCCTGCCAGCCACATCAACAAACCGAACAGGCCGGTCTCGCTGAGCACTTCCAGCACCACTTGGTGCGCGTGCAGCGCGGGGCCGTAGCCCCAGGCGGCCTGCTTGCCGGGATCGGGGTCGCAGGCCGGGAAGGCCTCGCGGAAGCCGCGCGCGCCGACGCCATTGATCGGGTTCTCGCGCGCCATGCACAGCGCGGCGCCCCAGATGCGCGCGCGTCCGGACAGCGCACTGTCCACGCCCTCGGCGTCGGCGCTGCGGACCAGGGTGGTGCGCACGATGCGCTCTCGCACCTGCGGCGAGACCACGGCGATGGTCGCCACCGCGATCGCGCCGAACGCGAACACGCCCAGCAGGCGCTTCCAGCCCAGCAAGCGCCAGCCCGACAGCACCAGCACCAGCGCGTAGGTGATCCACGACGCGCGCGAACCGGCCAACACCACCACCAGGCCGACGCCCGCGGCCGCGATCAACCAACCGCCCATGCCGTAGCGCCGGCCGCCGGCGTAGAGCGCGAACGGCGACAGGCTGGCCAGCACCTGACCGAGTTTGAGATTGCACGGGCCGAGTACGCCGCTGAGGCGGTCGACGCCGGCGATTTCCTCCGGCGTGCACATGCCGTGACCGCTGATGCCGCGCTTGATCGCGTCCAGCGCCGAAAACAGCGGGCTGGCGCCGGTCAGCGCCTGCAACAAGGCGTCCACCGTCCAGATCGCGACGATCACCGCCAGGCCGCCGAAGATGGTCCGGCGCCCGCGCGGATTGGCGACCGCCGAGGCCGCCAGCCACAGGAACGGCAGATAGCGAATGTCTTCCAGCGCCTTGCGTAGCGCGTGCGGCGTGTCGACCGCATCGAAGGCCGAGACCAGCTCGGGCAACCAGTAGGCGAAGAACAGCACGCTGGTCAGGGCCCATGCCGGATTGCTCAGCAACTGGCCGCCGCTGCGGAAACGCGAGGCGACCAGGTGCACGATCGCGGCCAGCGCGCCCAGCACCAGCACCGCCTCGGCGTAGCCCGGCGCCGGCCACAGCGCGACATAGGCCAGGATCCAGGCCGGCGCCCATCGCCAGCCATGCGCGACGCCCGCCGGCTTCGGCGGGTTGGGATCGACCCAACGCGGATCAGCGCGGTCGGCGGGGGAATTCGGCGTAGACGCCAAGCGTGGCCTCCTGCATCGCACGCAAGGAATAGGCAATCGTATCCGTTGCCGCGGGCGGATGCGTTAGCAATTCGCGAGCCGCCGCGTGCAGTAAGACCGGGTCGAACGGCGCCACCGCCCCGCGCGGTTGCAGTTGCGCGAGCAGTTCGCCGACGCCGCCGTGGGCCCAGCCGAGCACGGCGCGCCCCACCGACAGGGCCTCCACCACGGTGCGACCGAAGGCCTCAGGTTTGCGCGACAGCTGCAGCACCAGATCGGCGGCGGCATAGGCGCGCGCGATCGCGTCGGTGGGCGCGGTGAAAGCGACCGCATCGGCCACGCACAACGCCTGGGCTTCGCGTTCGAGTTCGGCGATGTAGGCCTCGCGCCCGGCCTCGCGCGCGCCCGGCAGCCACAGGCGCGCATCGTCGCCGTCGCGGCGCAGCGCGGCCAGCAGACTCAGCGCATCGGCATGGCCCTTGAGGCGGGTACCTCGACCGGGCAGCAGCAGCAACGGCCCGCTGCCGGCGAGCGCGGGATGCAGCGACGCGGCCCAGGCGCGCGCCTCGCGATCCGGCATCGGCGCTCGCGGGAACGCGGCGGGATCGATGCCGCGCGGGATCGTGCGCAGCTTGGCCGGATCGGTGTCGGGGTAATGTCGCAGCACGTACCCGCGCACGGTGTCGGACACGCAGATCACGCGCTCGCCCGTCGTCATGACCGCGCTGTAGCGCGACGGCGAATTGAGCCCGTGCACGGTGGTGACGAAATGCGGACGCGCCGTCGCCGGCATGCCGCGCAGGGCCAGCCGGGTCAGCCAGGCCGGCAGGCGCGAGCGCGCGTGCACGATGTCGGCGCCGGTGTCGGCGAACAGGCGTCGCAGCGCGCGCCCGTGGCGCAGGCTCAGCAGGGATTTGCGCCCGATGTCGAGTTCGATGTGCTCGGCGCCGCTGGCGAGCAGGCGCGGCACCAGCCGGCCGCCGGCCGAGACCACGAGCGCGCGATGGCCGGCACGCACCAGCGCGTCGGCGATCTCCAGAGTGGAACGTTCGACGCCGCCGGACTCCAGCGCCGGCAGCAATTGCACTACGGTCAGCGGGCGCACGCGGAACCTGCGGCGTGGCCGCGCGGGCTCAGTCGTCGACCAGGGTGAAAAGCGCGCCGCAGTAAGGGCACTGGCATTCGCGCTCGGCCTCGATCGGCAGGTACACGCGCGGATGCGAATTCCACAGCGCCATCGACGGCAGCGGGCAGCTCAAAGGCAGGTCCGCGCGCGTGACGGTGTAGCGCTGTTCGGCGTTGGCCTGGGTGGGATGGGCGTTGGCTGCGGTCATGACGGAACGGCGAGTGGCGACGCGGACACGCAGTTTAGCAGGTGCGGGGTGGGCGATTCCGGCCCTCATCTGCCCTTTGGACAGCGCCTTTCCAGAAAAAGAAGAGAAGACCAAGAGCTAGTGGAACTGAGCCCCTCTCCCGCTTGCGGGAGAGGGGTTGGGGTGAGGGTCCGGCGCGACCGCGCAGCTCAAACCTCATCCCGGACCCTCATCCGCCCTGCGGGCATCTTCTCCCGAGGGTGCGAGAGAAGGGAACAGAGAGAAGGGGCTAGGGTTTACTACACCGGCAAATCGAAGAACAACACATTCGCCGCCTCGGCACCGAGCCCAACGATGCTCAAAGCACCGTCCTCTTCCCGATACCCCAGCGCATCGCCCGCCTGCAGGCGGCGCCCATTGGCCTCGACCTCGCCTTCGGCCACATGCAGCCAGTACAGGCGTGCGGGATCGAGCTCATGTTGCAGGGTTTCGCCCTGGACCGGACGCGCGCCGTACAACCACGCCTGCTGGCGGATCGCGATGCTGCCCTGGGCCCCGTCCGGCGAGGCCAGCAGGCTCCAGCCCTCGCCGCGCACACCCGCCTCGCGCTGGGCATAGGCGGGCTGGGCGTTGAGGCGGTCGGGCTGGATCCAGATCTGCAGGAAATGCACCGGCTCCGATTCGGAGGCGTTGAACTCGCTGTGCTCGACGCCGTGACCGGCGCTCATCCACTGCAGTTCGCCGGGGCGGATGGTGCCGCCTCCGCCGGTGCTGTCCTTGTGCGCCAGACCGCCGCTGAGCACATAGCTCAGGATTTCCATGTTGGCGTGGCGGTGCGGCGAGAAACCCGCGCCGGGAGCGACGCGGTCCTCGTTGATCACGCGCAAGGGGCCGAAGCCCATCCAGGCCGGGTCGTAATAGCCACCGAAGGAAAACGTGTGGTGGCTGTCCAGCCAACCGGCCTGGACGCGGCCGCGGCTCGCGGAAGGGCGTTCGACGATCATGGCGCTTACTGCTTCGCCGCTTCCGGCTTGGGCACGATAGCTTCGGTGGTGATGTGGATCGTCACCTCGTCGCTGACGTTGGGCACGTACTTGCCCACGCCGAACTCGCTGCGCTTGATTGTAGTGCTGGCGTCGAAGCCGGCCGCCGCGCGCTTGGCCATCGGCTGCTCGCCGACCTTGTTGATGGTCACGTCCAGCACCACCGACTTGGTCACGCCGTGCACGCTCAGGTCGCCGGTGACCTTGAGCTTCTTCTCGCCCGCGGCCTCGACCTTGGTGCTCTTGAAGGTGATGTTGGGGTACTTGGCGGCGTCGAAGAAATCCTCGCTGCGCAGGTGCTCGTCGAACGCGGCGACGTGCGAGTTCAGCCCGGCCAGCGGGATGGTGACCTCGACCGAGGACGCCGACGGCTTGGCCGGATCGTAGGTGATGCTGCCGTCGACCTGGCCGAAGTGGGCGACCGGGTTGGAGAAGCCGAAGTGGCTCCAGCCGGCGACGACGTCGGTGTGGTTGGGATCGATCTTGTAGGTCAGCGGAGCGGCCGTGGCGGCGCCCGCGAAGGCGAGAGCGACGGCGGCGGCGAGCAGGAAGCGCTTCATGGCGGGAAATCTCCGGGTGGGGCCCTAAGGCCGGTCTGTGCGGGGCGTACTACGGGAAAACGAAACCGGCGCGGATCACAGGATCTGCGCGACCTCGTCGAAGGACAAGCGCGGCGAACGCGGGAACAGCTTGGAAGCGTCGCCGTGGCCGAGGTTGATCAGGAAGTTGGACTTGATCGGCGTGCCGGCGAAGAAAGCCTTGTCGACCTTGGCGTTGTCGAAACCCGACATCGGGCCGGCGTCCAGGCCCAGCGCGCGCGCGGCCAGGATCACATAGGCGCCCTGCAGGCTGCCGTTGCGGAACGCGGCGGCGCTGCGGCCTTCGCGCGGACCGTCGAACCAGGCCTTGGCGTCGGTGTGCGGGAACAGGTAGGGCAGCTTCTCGTGGAAGTCCTCGTCGTGGGCCACGATCACCGTCACCGGCGCCTTCATGGTCTTTTCCAGGTTGCCTTCCGACAGCGCCGGACGCAGCTTCTCCTTGGCTGCCGCCGACTTCACGAACACGTAGCGGCCGGGCGACATGTTGGCGCTGGTGGGCGCCCACTTCATCAGGTCGTACAGGGCGCGCAGGGTATCGTCGCTAACCTCGCCGCCGAGCTCGTTATGGGTGCGGGCGGTACGGAATAGCTGGTCCAGTGCGGCATCGGACAAGGTCGAGGACATCGGAGTCTCCAAGGGGTGCCGGAGCGGGAGCGCCGCGGCCAAGGGGAGAAGTGTAGAGTCCGGGCCGTTAAGCAACGCCGCCATCGCCGGAACGGATTGATAGCACCAGTGCAACAAAAGACGCCTTCAAGCTCGGTTACAACCATGGATGACACTTTGGTCCTGACCGATGGACACGCCGGCAACGTCCGTCAGGCCCAGGCGCTGGCGGCCGCGCTGGGCCGGCCGGCGCGCGAGTTCGTGCTGGAAGCGCGGGCGCCCTGGGCCTGGGCCGCGCCGCGGCGCCTGCCCGGCGCCACGCGCGCCTTCGGTGCCGCGTTCGCAGGCGTGCTGGCGGCGCCGCCGGCGCTGGCGATCGGCTGCGGGCGCCAGGCCGCGCTCGCGACCCGCTTGTTGCGCCTGCGTGGCGCGCGCGCGGTGCAGATCCTGGATCCGCGCATCGACAGCCGCCACTGGGACCTGGTGATCGCGCCCGAACACGACGGTTTGCGCGCGGCCAACAGCCTGTCCCCGCTCGGCAGCCTGCATCCGGTCGACGACCTCTGGCTGGCCGCCGCGCGCAGCGCCTTCCCGGCCTTCGCCGCCCTGCCCGCGCCGCGCACGGCCTTGCTGTTGGGCGGCCCCAGCGCGCATGCCGCGTTCGATGCGGGCATGTTCGAAAACTTGATCGCGCGCGTCGCCGCGTTGGTGGAACGCGAGGGCGGCAGCGTGCTCGCGACCGCGTCGCGCCGCACGCCGGCGATGGTGCGCGAGCAGTTGCGCGCGCGCTTCGCGCACGTACCCGGCGTGGTCTGGGCCGGCCCGGAAGACGGCGCCAATCCCTACGCCGGCCTGCTCGGCTGGGCGGACCGCGTGGTCTGCACGGCCGATTCGGTCAATCTGTTGTCGGAAGCGGCCGCGACCACCGTGCCGTTGTACATCGCCGGCATCGACGCGCTCAGCGGCCGCCCGCGCCGCTTCGTCGACGCTTTGCTCGCTAGCGGCCGAGCCCGCCTCTTCGACGCCACCGATGCGCTCGCGCCGTATGCGGTCACGCCGCTGCGCGAGACGGCACGCATCGCCGACGAGGTGCGACGGCGTCTGGGGTTGGGCGCTTAGCGCAACGACGCGCTACGCGACGATGCGGTTCGCCTGCGGCTCACCACATCCTACGAGTGCCGTCTTTCACGCAGCCGCGGCTGCGATTGCCGTTGCCGTTGCCGTTGCCGTTGCCGTTGCCGCGGCATTGAAGTCCAAAAGCAACGCACTCACACAGACAGCCGCAGACCCGTAGGGCGGCGCGCAGGACGCGCGCCGTTTTTCGAATGGACAGGGATGTCCATTCGAAAAATCCCGGCGCACGCACCAAACTCGCAGGGGAGGGTTGGTCACGCTAGCCCTTCTCTTTGGTTACTTTCTCTTGGGCTAGCAAGAGAAAGTGACCCGCATGCGCAGCAGGCGGAAGCGCCTGCCGGCGTTCAGCCGCGCACGAACCTGCGGTTCGTAAGCCGCGCAGCTTCACCCTTTTACAAAGGAGTGAGTCAAAAGCAAAGGATGGGACTTGCTTGTAGGAAGGCGCTAAAGACACTGGATCCCCGCTTTCGCGGGGATGACGAGCAACAGCAAAGGCATCATGTCCAAGCGCCTGCAGGAGAGCGCCGAAGGCGCCGCATGCTCGGCTACGCCGAAGTAAAGCGGAGCCCGCTTGTGCAGGGATGACAACGTAGAGCGAGCGGAACCGCGGAGGATGGGATCGGCTACCTAAGCAAGTTATTCAGTCGAACGCCAAACCCTGCGCCTTCGCCGCCGCGCGTATCGCCGCACGCGCCGCCTCCACCGCCTCGTCCGGCGCCACCCGTCGCGCACGCCGATCCAAAGTGCAATCCAAGCCTCGCGCCAACAAGGTCGTGTGCGCCGAACGCAGCGACGTCGCGGTGACCTCGTCCAACACCCCGACCAACTGCGCGATCCCGATCAGCCCCGGCGTATCGCGCGGCGTCAACAAGGCCGCATGCGCTTGCGCCTCGCGCAACACTAAGGCCTGCAGCAGGAATTCCAGATCGACCAGGCCGCCCTCGCCCTGCTTGAGATCGAACGCCGCCGCATCGCTGCGGTCCAGCTCGGCGCGCATGCGCAAGCGCATCGCGCCCACGTCCTCGCGCACCTTGGCCGGATCGCGCGCGCTGGCCAGCGTTTGCGCGCGCACGCGCTCGAAATCCTCGCGCAGCCCCGGATCGCCGGCCACGCTGCGGGCGCGCACCAGCGCCTGGTGCTCCCAGGTCCAGGCGCGCTCGCGCTGGTAGTCGGCGAAGCTGGTCAGCGACGACACCAGCAGGCCCTTGGCGCCGTCCGGGCGCAGGCGCACGTCGACATCGAACAAGCGCCCGGCCGCGGTCACCGCGCCCAACAGCGCGACCACCTTCTGGGCCAGGCGCGCGAACCAGCGCACCGCGTCCAGCGGCCGCGCGCCATCGGACTGCATGCCCTCCACGGAGGTGCCGTCCGCGCGCGGCGCGTCGTACAGGAACACCAGATCCAGATCGGACCCGAAGCCCAGTTCCTCGCCGCCGAGGCTGCCATAGCCGAGCACGACGAAGCGCGACCCCGGCACGCGCCCATGCGCGGCGGCAATATCGCGCTCGGCCAGCGCGAGTACGCGCAGGACCACGCCGTCGGCCAGCCAGGCCAGCTGGCGCGCGCTCTCCTCGGCCGATTGACGGCCATCGCGCAGGGCCAGGGCGATGCGGAAGCTCAACGCCTGACGCACCTCGTTCAAGGCCTGCAGGGTGGCCTCGGTGTCGTCGCCCTCGTCGACCTCCTCGCAGGCCGCGATCAATTCGGCGCGTCCCGGCAAGGGCCCGGCCACGCGCGCGTCCAGCAGTTCGTCCAACAGCAGCGGATACGCGGCCAGACGTTCGGCCAGCAGGGCGCTGCGGGTCACGGCCTCCAGCAGACGCGACAGCGCGGCCGGTTGTTCGTCGAGCAGGGCCAGGTAGGCGCTGCGACGCAGGATGTTGTGCAGCAGCGCGAGCAGACGCTTCGAGGCCAGCATCGGTTGCGAGGACACCGCCGCGCCTTGCAGCAATGCCGGCAGAACGCGATCCAGGCGCGCGCGCGCGCCGTCCGACAAGCCGCGCACGCCGGGGCTGCGGGCGAGATCGCGCAGCATGGCGTCGGCCGCGGTCGCATCCTCGAAGCCGGCGTCGGCCAGCACCTCGGCCGATCCCGCTTCAGGCAGCGCGCCCCAATATACGGTCAGCGCGTTCGGCGCGACCGTGCGCCGGCGCGGTGCGAGCAGGGCGTCGAATTCGGCGGTCACGCGCGCGCGGCGCGGATCGAGTTCGGCGCGCAGCCCATCCCAATCCGCGTAGCCCAGCCCCCGCGCGATTCGCAGCCTGTCGTCCTCACCCTCGGGCAAGGCGTGGGTCTGGGCGTCGCGCAGCATCTGCAGGCGGTTTTCCAGCCGCCGCAGATAACGGTAGTCGTCGATCAGGGCCGCGCCGGCGGCTTCGCCGATCTGGCGTTGGGCGATCAGCTCGCGCAGCGCTGGCAGCAAGCGCCTGCCGCGCAATTCGGGCTCGCGGCCGCCGCGGATCAGTTGCAGGGCCTGGGCCAGGAACTCGATCTCGCGGATGCCGCCCGGCCCGCGCTTGATGTCGTCGGCCAGTTCCTTGCGCGCGACTTCGGCGCTGATCGCCGCCTTCATCGCGCGCAAGCCGTCGAGCGCGCCGAAATCCAGGTAGCGCCGGTACACGAACGGGCGCAACGCTTCCAGAAAACGTTCGCCGGCGTCCAGATCGCCGGCGACCGGACGCGCCTTCTGCCAGGCGTAGCGTTCCCAGTCGCGGCCTTCGCGCTGGAAATACTGCTCCATCGCCGCGAACGACCAGGCTAGGCGGCCGGCATTGCCGTAGGGGCGCAGGCGCAGGTCGACGCGGTGGCAGAAACCGTCGGCGGTGACCTCGTCGAGCAGGCGCGCGAGCTGCTGGCCGAGCTTGGCGAAGTAATTCTCGGCGTCCAACGCGCGCGCCGGGTCGCGGCCGTCGTATTCGGTGCTGCCGTCGTGCTCGTAGGCGTAGACCAGGTCGACGTCGGAGCTGAAGTTGAGTTCGCCGCCGCCGAGCTTGCCCAGCCCGAACACCACCAGCCGCTGCAGCCGGCCGTCGCGGTCGCGGATCGCACCGTAGCGTTGGGCGAACTCGGCTTCCAGCGCGTCCAGCGCACGCTGCAGACAGATCTCGGCCAGGGCGGTGCTGCCGGCCAGGGTGGCGTCGACCTCGTCCAGGCCCAGCGCGTCGCGCCAGATCAGCCGGGTCGAGCCGGCCGCGCGATAACGGCGCAGCAGGCAGCCCCAGTCGGCGCGCTGTTCCGGCGGCAGTTCGGGCGCAGGCCAGGGCTGGGCGCCGTCGTCGGCGGCTAGCGCGCGCAGCAACGCCGGCTGGCGTGCCAGGGTATCGATGGCGAAATCGCTGATCGCCGCGACCCGGGCCACGCGCTGGGCCAGGTCGGGATCGGACAGCGCGGCGGCGGTCTCGGGCGCGGACGCGCGCAGGCGCGCAAGCGCGCGCTCGGTCGCGTCGGAGGGCATGGAGACGGATGCGGACATCCTGCGATGATGGCATGGCGGCCGCGGCGTTCAGTAGCGCGCAAACAGCGAACGCCCGCCGCGGCAGGCGCGACGGGCGTTCGCATCGCCACGACCGGTCACCATCGGTCGCGGCGCCCCTGCGCGGTGGCTGCTTAGCGCAGCGAATCGTTGGCGTTCACGCGTCCCTGGCCGAAGAACTCGTCGACGCCGTGCGTGCCCAGGTCGGCCGCGCCTTGCCTGAGCGCGTTCTCCACCCGCGAAACCTGCAGATCGCCGCCGTTGGCGCCGATGATGAGCGCTGCGATGCCGGCCGCGTGCGGCGAGGCCATGCTGGTGCCGCCGGCCCAGGAGAAGCCGCCGGTGCTGTCGCTGAACACCAGATCGAACACCCAGCACGGCCGCAACAGGCCGGCGACGGTGCAGTTCTCGTTGCCCGGATACACCGAGTCGCCGCCCGGCGCGGCGAAGTGGACCGTGTGCTTGCCGTAGTTGGTGTAGCTGGTCGGGATGTCGAGGTTGGTATTGAAGTTCAAGGCCCAGCCGATCGGCGCGGTCGCGGAGATACCGACCACGCCGTCGACGCCGCCCGGGAACGACATCAGGCGGTTGCCGTCGGCATCGACCGCGCGATCGAAGTCGATCGCGTCGTTGCCGGTGGACGCGATCACGATGGTGTTGTTCTGACGCGCGTACAACACCGCTTTCTGCATCGCCTTGATCAGGTCCTTGGTGTCAGCGGCGATCGGCAGGCCGCCGGACACGCCCAGGCTCATGTTGATCACGTCGGCGCCGTTGTCGGTGGCGTAGAGGATGCCTTGCAGGATGCCGGCGAAGCTGCCGCTGCCGGTGAACTCGGACAGCACCTTGACCGCGAAGAACTTGGCCGAGGGCGCCACGCCGATGATGCCGATGCCGTTGTCGGCGGCGGCGATGGTGCCGGCGACGTGGGTGCCGTGGTTGAAGGCCGGGAACGGACGCGTCGCGCACGCGCCCTCGCCGGCCACGAAGGAGGTGTTGAGATTGATCAGAAGGTTGGGCACCAGGTCCGGATGCGTGCAGTCCACGCCCGAATCCAGCACCGCCACCACCGCGCCGGCGCCGCGATATCCGCGCGCCCACGCGTCGGTGGCACGGATCGCGGTGTGCCCCCACTGCAAGTCGAAGCGGGTGTCGTTGTCGCCGGTGTTGGGCGGACTGGCGGCGTTCTCGCCCAGGCTGAGCCCGCTCACCACGGTCGGCTGTTCGAACTGCAAGACCTGGTCGCGCGACGCCGATTCGATTTCGCCCAGTTGCAGCGCGCGCGCGGCGAAGCTGTCGTCGGCCTCGACGATCGCCACGCCGATCTGCGCATAGCGCGCCTTCACCTGACCGCCGGCGGCGGCGATCTTGGCGGCGAGGGCTGGACTGAAGTTCTGCGCTTTCGCCTGTACGACGTAAGTCGCCGCATGCGCATTGCCCGCAGCCAACGCGGCCGCGCATACAGCCAATGTCCAACGCTTCATAACCCCTTCTCCTGGATAAGAGTGACTTGCGTCACGGTCTTCCCCCGTGCCGAAGCAGGGTAGGCCCATGCGGAAGGGGTCTCAAGGCACGGATTTGCGGCCGAAAACGGCCACCGACTGTCGCGCGGTGCTGGCACGACGCTTGCGGATGGAGGTGGAACGCGAACTAGCGGGCAATAAAAAAGCCCGCCCCGGTCGAACCGGTTGCGGGCCTGCTCCCTCCCCCACGTCGGGATGCGGGGCGATCGTGAAGGAAACGTTATCCCCTTTGCACGCTGCACTGCAAAACGATACCCGTCAGTTCAAAAAGCCCCGGGATTCAGGCAGTTACCTGAATAGGGCTCGGCCCGCGCCGGAACTGGCTCAGACGCAGCTGGGCCAGCACCGCGCGCGCGGCGGTCTCGCCCGATTCGCAGCCGCCTTCCATGAAGCCCTGGGTGTCGAGCGCGCAATGCTCGCCGGCGAAATGCAGGCCGCCCACCGACTCGCCCATGGCCCCACGCAGACCGGTCCAATCGCCGGGACGCAGGCAGGCGTAGCTGCCCAGGGTCCAGGGGTGGCTGGGCCAGTGGAAACGCGCCTCGCGCTGGCCGACGCGCGCCTGCAGCAGGCCGGGGAACACGCGCTCCAAGGCCTCGGTCGCGGCCTGCGCCTGCTCGCGCGGCGTGCCCTGGCCCAGGTCGATGCCGTGCTGGCCGCCGGTGAAGTTGGTCAGCACGCCGCCACGGCCGGGCTGCTTGCGCGAAGTCTCCCAACTGGTCTGATAGCTCAGGTCGCTCATCGAGGCGCCGTTGGCGCCGTGCTCGCGCCAGACCCGGCGGTCGTAACCGATCATCAGCTTGGCGTTGCTGCCGTAGGCCAGGGTATCGATCGCGCGGCGTTTGACCGGCGGCAGGTCGGCCTCGATCGCGACCTGACGCAGCAGGGTGAACGGCAGGGCCAGCACCACCTGCTTCGCCTGCACCTGGCGCGAGCCGGCGCCGGCGCGGAACGACAGCGTGTAGCCGCCGCGCGCCTGCGCGCGCACCGATTCCAGCACCTGCCCGGTCTCGACCGCGTCCTCGAGCTTGCCGCCTAGGCGCTGCACGATCAGGTCGTTGCCGCCGCGCACGTGGAAGCGCTCGTCGCTTTCGCCGAACACCGCGAAGGCGTTGTCGTCGGTGCCGATGAAGGTCAGCAGGTTCAAGGCCGACTGCGCTTCGATCGCCAGTCCCATCTCGGTGGTGTAGGCCACGTCGATCAGCTTGCGCAGCCAACCGCCGACCTGGTTCGCATCCAGCCATTGCGCGATCGACAGCGCGTCCAGCACCTGCGCGCCTTGGGCGTCGCGGTAGGTGATGTCGCCGTCGCCCAGGCGCGCGAGGTCGCGCTCGATCAAGGCGGCGACCGGCACGAAGGCCTCGACCAGTTCGCGCTCGTCGATGCGGCGGCCGTCGAAGTACCAGCGGTCGGTGCCGGCATCGCCTTCCAGCAAGTCGTCCAGGGCCAGGCCGAGCTCGCCGGCCAGCGCGCGGATGCGCAGATGGTTGCTGTCGATCAATTCGCCGCCCAGTTCGATCACCTGGCCGTCCGGGAAATGATCGCGCAGGCTCAGCATGCGTCCGCCGACCCGGCCCTGGGCCTCGAACACGCGCACCCGCACGCCGGCCTGGCGCAGCCGCCAGGCCGCGGTGAGGCCGGCGATGCCGGCCCCGACCACCACCACCTCCTCGTCCGGCGGCAGCAGTGCGCGCGGCGGCGCCTGCGCGCAACCGGCCAGCACCAGGCCGGCGCCCGCGCCCTGCAGCAGGCGGCGCCGGCGCAGGTCGGTGCGGCGTTCGTCGGCGTAGGCCTGCAGCTCGTCCAGGGGCTGGCGCGCATGCAGGGACGCGCGCGCGATGCGGGCCGCGCGGCGCAATAAGGAGTACAGGGGCGTGCGGGCCATACGCGCTTCCTCGTCGGGTTCTGCACTGGCAACGCAGGCCGGATCGCGTCCAGGCCAGAGACGGTTTCGCCTGTCCTGCGCGACACGGTTCTGTCGTTGTTAGGGGTCAACGCATGTTCTATAACTGGGAAGTCCCCAGCGTCCAAGGAGGAGACGCCATGCCGCCGCCCCGCCGCACTTCCCCCTTCGCTTCCCTCATCACCTGGTGCGCGCTGCCGCTGAGCAGCCTCGCCTTGGCCGCCTGCGCGCATGTGTCGCAGAACGAGCCTACAGACAAGACGTCCATCAAGGAGGAATCCATGACCACCACCGCCACCCCCCAGCTCACCGCCGACGACATCAGCCGGCGCGTGTTGAAGCTGATCGAGGGGCTCAAGTCCAGCGATCAGCTCACCCCCGAATACGTGGAACAGCAGACCGGCCTGGCGATCCAGCGCGCGGCCGGCCGCGCCGATTCGTTCGGCACCGGCGCCCAGCTGACCCCGGACTGGGCCTACAACCTGTACGTGACCAAGCCCGACGGCGCCGACAGGAACAAGCTGATCTTCGACTTCTCGCGCACCGGCGAGGGCAACGCGCCGATGAGCGCGATCTGCGGCGTCGACTTCAAGCAGTACGCCGAGGCGCTCAAGGGCATGGGCTTCCAGGACAGCATCAGCTACGGCGAACACGGCCGGGTCGACCACTACCGGTTCCAGCGTCCGACGCTGTCGCTGGAGGTCTATATCGAGGGCGAATCCAGCGAAACGCCGGAGAAGACCACCCACCACTGCGTGAAGATGATCACGGTCGAGTAAGGGAAGGATCCCGTCATGCCTATCAGTGCAGATCTGCAGAAACTCATCGACGATTTCGGCAAGCAGTCCGGCGTCAGCGCCGAAGCCGTCACGAACCTCACCGCCACGATCAACGGCTCGCCGGCCCTGATGGCGCAGCTCAACGACGTCGTCACCAAGGGCCACCTGAAGGGCTTCGCCGCGCTGACCGACCCGCACGCCGGCGGCGCCTACCGCAGCGGCGACCAGACCATGCTGCTGCCGATCAAGGGCCTGGAGAACGCGCCCGGCGGCAGCTACAACGCCGGCAACATGACCTTCGTGCTCGGCCACGAAGTGCAGCACGGTTACTTCCGCACCGATCGCGCCACCGCCCTGTCGACCTTCGCCACCGAAGCCACGGCGATGGCCAAGAGCCCTGCCTCGGTGCACGACTACACCACGATCGTCGGCAAGATGATCCAGACCAACCGCGACGACGAGGCCAAGGCCCACATCGCCGGCTGGAACGCGCTGGTCGGCAACGTGCGTCAGGCCAAGCCCACCGCCACGCTCGAGGACGTCTACCTGAAATCGCCCGGCCGCGCCGGAGACTTCATCAACCGCAGCGGCACCGCACCCAACTTCACCTATGCCATGAAGCCCGACCTCACCGTCGGCGCCGACCTGTCGATGGCGCAAAGCGCCGACAACATCAAGGCGATGGGCAAGTACTACTTCGACATGCCCGGCTCGCAGGCGCGTCTGGGTCACAACGGCAATTCCGACTACGCCAACTACTACGGCGCCAGCTACGTCAGCTACATCAGCCAGCTCGAGCACGCGCACGGCAAGACCGCCGACGGCAGCAAGCCGGCGGTGCATCTGAACATGACCCAGCTCAAGCTCAACGAGAGCCTGATGGAGCAGAACGGCATCGACCTGGGCGCGAATTCGGCTGGGCGCCAGGCCTATGTCGATACCAGCACCAGCACGCCCAAGCCGGGTCACTTCGACCACACCAAGACCACCCACACGGCAGTGCCGATCAACTCGCCGCTGGAGAAGCTGCTGGAGGACACGCATTCGCACATCCGCGTCGATCCGCGCAGCGCCGAGCATGCCGACCACAAGCTGTTCACCGGCATCCGCGACAAGGTCGAAGGCGAGTTCGCGCGCCACGGCCGCAGCATGTCCGAGGGCGATCTGGACCGCATCGCCGCCGGCATGACCGTGGAAGGCAAGCGCAACGGCATCACCAGCCCCGACCATGTCGCCCTCAGCGTCGACCCGGTGACCAAGGAAGTCGGCAAGACCGCGTTCCTGGTCCAGGGCGGGCTCAGCGACCCGGCCCATGTGCGCGTCGGCGTGCCCACCGACAAGGCGCCGTCGGCCGAGGAATCCTTCCGCCAGCTCGACGCGCTCAACCAGGGCCAGACCCCGGCCCAGCCGGCGCCGCTGAAGGAACAGCGCCAGGCGCAGTCGATGTAAGGCGGACCGACCGTCCGTCGGTGCCACGGCATCGGCGGTCGGCGCGGCGGGGACGCGCGCCTGCGCGTTCCCGACGTTCTCCGCTCGCTGCGCATCGCCCGCGCGCGACGCGCCTGCGCGTGAGTGCGCGGCGAATCCCGCGATTCCGCTCGCGCGGCGCGTCACCGATTGCGGCGGCGCAGCACCCGCGCGCACGCAAGCGCGTCGCCAATACACGCCAGTGCGCGGGTTCACGGCCGGCTATATGCTCGGATGGCACATCCACTCCGCCATCAGGAGCACCGACGCATGGAACGCATTTCCCTGGACTCGATTCCGGGCCTCGGCCGCGCGCGGCGCGAGCGCAAGGCCACCGCCCTGCCCTTACTCTGCCTGCTCGCATTCGCGCCGCTCGCAACGGCGCAGGACACCGCGCCGGACGAACGCGATCTCGATCAGCCGGTGATGGCGCGCATGCTGCGCTCCGGCGACGCCGCCAAACCGCTGCTGAGCCTGACGCCCAAGGGCGCGCAGCCGCTGGACACCCACGAAGCCCAGCTGGACCTGCGTATCGTCTATACCCGTTCGCGAATCTGGAACCCCGAGAGCCAGCGCTACGACGAGGTCAACCTGCGCTCCTACCAAAGCCCGGGCACCCATCCTGACGTGCCTTTCGTGGCGCCGACCATCGTGACTTCGCCCGGCGAGACCGTGCGCATCCGCCTGGACAACAGCCTGCCCGAGCAGAAGGACTGCGCGCACTCCGACATCAACATCCCGCACTGCTTCAACTCCACCAACCTGCATTCGCACGGCCTGTGGGTCAGCCCGACCGGCAACAGCGACAACGTGCTGCTGACGCTGCGACCGGGCGTGAAGTTCGAGTACGAATACAACCTGCCCGCCGACCATCCGGCCGGCACCTACTGGTATCACCCGCATCTGCACGGCTCGACCGCGCTGCAGGTGTCCAGCGGCATGGCCGGCGCGCTGCTGGTGCGCGGCAACCGCCTGCCCGCGCCGGGCCGCACCGGCGATCTCGACACCCTGCTGCGCGAGCCCGACGGCAGCGCCCTGCCCGAGCGCGTGCTGCTGTTCCAGCAGGTCGCCTACGCCTGTCGCGACAAGGCCACCGGCAAGATCAAGGTGCGCAAGAACGCCGCCGGCGAGACCGTGGCCTGGGTCTGCGACCCCGGCGATGTCGGCGAGATCGAAGGCTACGACCAGTTCGGCTTCGAGCCCGGCGCCAAGATCGACACCTGGGTGCAGTCCGGGCGCCACACCAGCATCAACGGCGACGTGCTGCCGACCTTCACCGGCCTGGTCGCCGGCCGCATCGAGCGCTGGCGCTTGCTGCACGCGGGCGTGCGCGACACCATCAACCTGCAGCTGCGCGAACTGCGCGCCAACCCCGGCAGCCTGGAAGGCCTGTCCGGCACCGCGCTGGACAACTGGGTCGCGCGCAATTGCACCGGCCCGGTGGTGCCGCAGTTCGAGGTCGCAGCCGATGGCCTCAGCCATGCGCGCGCGATCGAGAAAGCGGAGAACGTGTTGCAGCCGGGCTATCGCAGCGACGCCCTGGTCGTGTTCCCCAAGGCCGGCCAGTACTGCGTGATCGACGCCGCCGCGCCGGCCAGCGCCAGCATCCTCAACGCCGCCGAGGACCGCCAGCTGCTGGGCGTGGCCACCGTGGCCGCGGGCAGCGGCGCGCCGATCGCGCAGTTGCGGCCCTACGTAACCGATCGCCTGGTCGCGGCCGCCGAAACCCAGATGCCGACCGACCTGCGCGCCGGCATCGTCGCGGCGCTGCGCGACGGCCTGCGCCTGGACGCGTTCGTGCCGCACCCGGATATCGGCGACGGCGAACTCACCGGCAAGCAGGACCTGGTGTTCAACATCGACGGCAGCCGGATCCCGAACGTATACATGGTCGACGGCTACCCCTACGACCCGAGCAAATCGCGCGACCTGATCCTGGGCAACGTCGAGGAATGGGAACTGCGCTCGGAGCTCGGCGGCCATCCCTTCCACATCCACGTCAATCCGTTCCAGGTCTCGCGCATCCTCGACCCGCAGGGCCAGGACGTCAGCGTCAGCGGCGAGAAGAACGACCCGCAATATGCCAACACCAAGGGCACCTGGAAGGACACCCTGTTCGTGAAGAAGGGCTATCGCGTGTTCGTGCGCACTCGCTACCAGCGCTACATCGGCGAGTATGTTCTGCATTGCCACATCCTCGAACACGAGGACCAGGGCATGATGCAGAACGTGCGCGTGCTGGTGCCCGACGGCAAGGGCGGCGGGATCGACAGCAGCCGGCATCATTGAGGCTAGGCGCCCGTAGGGTGCGGTGGCAACCGCACGGGCGCGGTTCCGGTGCATGGCGATGATGCGGTTCGCCTACGCTCACCACATCCTACGAACGCGGTGCGCTTGTTTCGGCGCAAGTCGTAGGGTGCGGTGGCAACCGCACCGGCGCGGGGGTTCGATGCATGGCGATGATGCGGTTCGCCTATGGCTCACCGCATCCTACGAACGCGGTGCGCTTGTTTCGACGCATGCCCTAGGGTGCGGTGGCCACCGCACCGGCGCGCACTTCGATGCATCGAGATGGCCGCGAATGCACGACCCGCGGTGCGGGCCGTGCATTCGTTACGACGATGCTCAGCGGTGGCGATCGATCAGGGAACGCTGACCGCGGACCACGCCCGCGCGACCGTCTGCTGCTCGATCGAATTCACGCCGTACAACTCACCGGCGGCCTCGATGCTGGCCAACTTGGCGTGCGGGTAATTGCTGTGCGACAACAGCTTGGCGGTCAGGGTGCGGTACCAGATCTTGGCGGCCTTTTCGCGGCCGATGCCCACCAGGGTGGTATCGCCATTGCAGACCAGTTGCGCCGGCGTCAGCTCCGGGCTGGTGGGAGGAGCGACCGCGCCCTCGGCCAGCAGATAGAAAAAGCGGTTGCCCACGCCGGAGGCCGCATGCGGGTCGTGCGCCGCCACCCCGGGCTGGAACCCGCCTGCCGGCCAGCAATTGAACGAATGGCCGTCATAGGCCGGGTAGTACATCCAGCGGAAGGGGTACCTGTTGTCGCGGACTTGTTCGCTGACCAGATAGTCGGGCGGATCCAAGGCGTTGTTGGTGTGGAACTCGACCATCGTGCCCATGATGTCCGAGGAGGCCTCGTTCAAGCCGCCCGGATCGCCGGCATAAACCAGTTTGGCGGTGCTCATCGTCACGCCATGGGTGAACTCATGGCCGATGAAATCCAGCGAGGCGATCGGGCCGATTCCGGCGGCCGCATTGCCGTAGCCGAGATACATGATGTCGTTGTACCACTGGCCCTGGACGCCGCCAGACGGAGGCCCGAAGTCCACGTTGGCGTACACCTTCATGCCCACGCTGTTGTTGGCATGGCCCCAGCGGCCGTGCACATCGCGGTAGTAGTCCCAGGTCATCGCCAGCGCGTAGTGGGCATCGGCGCCGATGGAGTTTGCGTTGTTCGTGGTGTGATCGCCCCAGATGCCGTGCAGACCGGGGAAGATCGTTGCCTTCTTGTAGAAGTTCGCGTCGACGAAATTGCGACGGCCATCGAGCACGTGGTTGCCGCCACGGGTGTGGTCGTACAGCTGCCACGTGGTTCCGGTCAGGTCCACCGGGAAGACCACCTGTCCGTGTCGTAAGGTCTTGCCGACGCCGTAAGCGTGCCCGGTCATGATCTGACTGTGAGCGGCGAGCAACTTGCCGTTCTTGGCATCGATGTAATAGATCACGTCGTGTCGTTCGTCCAGCAACTGCACCTGATAGGCCAGCGCCGGTTTACCGCGCCCCGCGTACACCACCAGGCGATGGTCGGCGATGGCCTTCACCGTGCCCGGGAAATGCACGCCGGCTTCGATCGCCGCCTCCTCGGCGCTCAGGGTGGGGACCAGCAAGGGACGCTCCAGCCCGCGCAGCATCTGCATCACGCCTTTGAGCGCGCCGCGCCGGTTCTTCACCACCACATCGCCGCCGATGACCGGCAGGCCGCGATAACTGCGGTCCATGCGCAGGTGTTCGGTACCGTCGGGATCGGTGATCACGCTGCGAACGGTGAAATCGTCCCCCGCGTTCCGGCTGAGCAGGGTTTTGCCCAGCGGACTGGAGAGCAGCTGATTGACGCGCGCCGTCTGCGCGGCATGGGCGGCGTCGGCGGCATGAGCGCCGACCGAGGCCGAGACCGCGAGCGCGGCTGAAATGCCAGCGGCCAGCAAGCGCAATGTCTTATGCATGGAACCCCCTGTCTTGGGTGGAGGAGCATCGTGAGCCCCTATCGGGACACCCCCACCCTAACCATCTCGGGTTCTCCGATCTATAGGTATTTGTCCTTATTTGAAATATATTTTCTTTATCGGAAACATAGCTTCCACGCCCGCTTCTTGCTATCTAATTGATTTTTAAGATTAATCCCAACAGGCGACGCCAGTCGACAGCAAAGCGAGAGGTGACGCAGGGCTGCCGGCGGCCCGCACGCCGCTGCGATGCTCGCCGCAGACTCAAGGCTTCGCGTGCGCGCGCTCGTCCTCGCGCAGGATCCGGCGCAGTTCGATGATGGCCTGCGGGGTCTCCTGCACGCTGTGGCCGGAGGTGATCGCGAGTTCCGAGACCGCGCCGTCCAGGTGCGCGCTGGCGTAAGGCACATAACCGTCGCTGGACTGCGCCAGCGGCAGCGCCGGGTCCTTGCGCCCGACGATGGTGTGGAACGGCAGGCCGGGCTCCATCGGCACTCCGGCAGTGATGCGCATGAACCACGAGGTCGGGCTCAGATCGTCGGGACCGGTCGGCGGCCGTCCCTTACGGAAGCCGACCTTCTGCAACGCCTGCTCATCGACGTCGGCGCGCTGCGCCAATTCGGCGGTTTCGCGCAGCACCTCGAACGGCAGCCCGATCAGCTTGCGCACCACTCGCAGGGCCCAGCCGTCGGCCACGCCCGCACCGCGATGCGGCGCCGCCATGAACACCACACGCCCGACCTGCGGCATCGGCGCGAACACGGTCAGGCCGCGCACCAGCGGCTCCTTGCGCAGGCGCGCGGTCTGCTCGGGCGAGAACGAGGCCAGGCTGGCGTCGAGCACGCGCTCGCCGCTGTCGCTGACCAGCAGGCGCGCGATCACCCCGCCCATGCTGTGCCCGACCAGCACCGCATCCCGGCTGGCGGCATCGTCGCCGTCCGGATCGTAGTGGCGGAAGGTGGCCTGCAGCGCGGCGTCGATCGATTGCCGGCTCGCGAGCAGGCCCAGGTTGGTCGGATAGAACACCTGCCAGACCTGGTACTGGCCGCGCAGCTCGTCGTCGCCCAGCAATTCGTTGGCCAGATTGACCCAGGCTTCGGGGCTGCTGGCCAGGCCGTGCACCAGGATGATCACGCGCTTGTCGGGATCGTAAGGTTGGTTGAGATACACGCGCGGCTTGAACACCGTGCTCTGGCGCGGCTTGAGCAGGCTGGCCAGGCTCAGCTTGGCCAGGTCCGAACGCGCCAGCCACACACCGTAGGCGGCCGAGAAATTCGCCGCCAGGGGCACGGTGCGCCCGGCGATGGTCTCGCTGTCGATCCGGTACGGGTTGTAGGCGTCCACGCGCAGCTGGCGGCTGGCCAGCACCGCGTCCAGGCTGTCGCCCGGAAAACGCACGGTCACCGTCACCGGCAGGTAGCGGGTGTCGCGGTAAGCGACCTGGGCCTGATCGGGGTCGCGCTGCGGACGCGGATACACCGCGACCAGGCTGGAGCCGAAACCGTCGCGGCGATACACCGCGCGCAGGTTGTCGAAGCCCAGGGTGTCGGAGGCCAGCAGTTCGTCGGGCTGGGTGCCCAGCTGGCTGGCTTCGAAGCCGTGCAGGACCACGGTGGTCTCCAGCTCGCCGACCCGCACCGGCGAACTGCCGACGCCGCCTTCGGCGCGGCTGGCCTCGAAGGTGGCCTGAGCCAGCAGCTCGACCGCCCGGTTGTAGATCGCCAGCACGCGCTGCTGGCGCGATTCGAACACCCGTTGCTCCGGCGTGCGCGGGGTCAGGAACAGATAGGCGTAGGACCAGCGCGCGGCATCGGCCGCCAGCTGGGTGCGCAGCGGCGCAGCCGTGGCCTGCGCCTCTTTGTCCGATTGCAGGCGCGCGAGCTGCAACTCCGCCGCGGTAGCCAGCCAGGCTTCCACTGGCACGGCGGCGCGCAATTGCTGCACGCAAGGCGCGGGATCGCGCGTGCAGGCGCTACTGTCCAGGCCGGCCGCGGCCAGGGAGGTGGTGGCGTCGGTGCTGAGCTTGCCGCTGCTGAGCACGTCGGCGCGACGCGCGATCGCGGCATCGTCGGCGGTGTGCTGCTTGACCGAGACCACCGCGCAGCCGCTGAGCAGCAGCCAGGCCAGGGCCAGCACCATCGTTTGCAAGTACCTCCGGCTGGATCGCATCCCGCCTCCGTTGCTGGATCAGGCCGCCATTGTCCGCCCATGCGAGGTCGGCGGTAAACGCGCGCGGCGCCCATCGGCCGCCGACCCGCCAAGCGGTCCAAGCCGGCCCGGAAGCACCGGCTGGACCGCCCGGTCTTCACTTAGACTCCGCGAACGATCTTGCTGCGCACACGGAGGGGGGCCTGCCATGCACACGCCAGAAGCGTCCGCGGAACCGGAACCGCATTACCAGTACATCGACTACATCCACGTAGGCGCCTTCGTGGCGCGCTTCGTCGTGCAACGCCTGGTCGACGGCCAAGTGATCAGCCAGACCCGTTTGCTCGGCCGCATGACGCACCATCGGGGCCAACGAATCGATTTGGGCACGCTGCATTTTCATGGCCAGCGCTTGAACGTGGGCGATCACGTGCGCCTGCGCATCGGCGCGGTCGGCGGCGTGCGGCGCAGCGGGCCTTCGGTGGCATACGCGCCCAACGGCGAGGCCGCCCGTTTCGAGGTGCGCGGCACGACCTTGGCGTTTACGATCCGCCAACACTAGACCACGCTGCGCTTCCGTGGCGAGCCTCTGCACGAAGGCGTGAGGATACCCGCGCAAGGCGTATCGCCCGACTCGGTCGCGTCGCCTTCGCAACGCGCAAAAAAAACCCCGCCTCGCGGCGGGGTTTTTGGTTTCGCGCGAACGGCGAACGCACTGCAACCGCTACAGATTTCCGCTCACATACAGACGCACTTCGTTGGCCGGAAGCGTGCAACGCGCGGGATCGCCCGCGTAATGCTGAGACTCATCGTCGGTCCGCCTCCAGGGAAACATGCGCCAGACGCGTTCGGGCATGCCGCCCTGATAAGCGGAGATCAACCGATTGTTGATGAAGCTATTGTGGTATCCCGCGCATTCCAGCGCACGCGCGATTTCCGGAAAACGCGCCTGGCATTCGGGGTCGCACACATCGTCGGCATAGAACTCGGTGGCGCCCGCGCGCTCGAAGGTATTGCTATCGAAGGTGTTGAAATTGCTGCGGTCGCGAACCTTCACCGGCGCACCCGAGTTGAAATAGAAGCGATTGCGCTTGATTGAATTGTTGTCGCTGAAATGACCGAGATAGACGCCATGCAGCAGTTGCGCCCGCTGACCGGCTTGGTTCTCGACGCGTATGAAGTGGCTGTTCTCGATCAAGTTGTTGGATGAGTTTGACAGCACGATGGCGCCGTATCCGCTACCGGTATCGTTGCCGGTCCAGTAGGTGCCGATATTCAAGAAGTACATGCCGAACACGACGTTGCGGTTGAGTCCCGCGGTGTTCTTGGCGTAGTAGGCGGGATTGCCGCCATCGGTGTCCTCACCGTAGGGCAGGCCGGCGACGCTGAGGCCATCGGAGTATTTTTCGACCTGCAGATAGTAGAAGCGCAACCGACTGTCGCCGCCGTTGGGCAATGCGCCGCCCACGCGTGCGATCAACCAGGGCCCATTCGGATAGGTGCCGTCGCTGTTCTGTTTGTTCCTGAACACGGGAAGCCCGGCAATGCTGCCTCCGCCCGCGCCATAAACGTAGTCGATGGGCAGGAACGAGACCGTGTGGCCCGGTACATAGAAGGTCCACGAGCCCAGCGGCGGCGCCTCGTACACGCCCTGGCGAATACGTACCTCGACATCCGAATCCGGCCGCGCATCGGTCAGCACTTTCTGCACCTCCGCCAACGTGGCGACCGGGGTAGCGGTGCTCAGCCCATCGTTGAAGTCCGAACCGCCGGCATCGGCTGGCGCCATGTACACGGTGAAGATCCCGCCAGCGGCACTCGCCGGAGCCACGGCGCAAGCCGCGAACATGAGCAGAATCAGAGCCGAGGAAACACTGAATTTTTTGAGTGCATTTTTTACGCAAAGTTTGCGCACAAACTCAATCCGCATCTTCATATCGCGCTCCATGTGGTCGGTCGTCCGTCGTTCGAGCCTAGTCAGATCGACGGCACGCCGCAAATGGCCGCGATCGCGCGCAACAAAAAAGCCCCGCATCGCTGCGGGGCTTTTCGTTTGCGTTTTGCGGTGTTACGGACTTAGAAATCCATGCCGCCCATGCCGCCCATGCCACCGCCGCCCGGCATCGCCGGCTCGTCCTTCTTCGGCAGCTCGGCGACCATCGCCTCGGTCGTGATCATCAGACCGGCGATCGAAGCCGCGTTCTGCAGCGCGGTGCGGGTGACCTTGGTCGGGTCCAGGATGCCGAACTCGAGCATGTCGCCGTATTCGCCGTTGGCGGCGTTGTAACCGAACGCGCCCGAACCTTCCTGCACCTTGTTGAGGATGACGGAGGGCTCTTCGCCGGCGTTGGTGACGATCTCGCGCAGCGGGGCTTCCATCGCGCGCAGGGCGATCTGGATGCCGTGGTTCTGGTCTTCGTTGGCGCCCTTCAGGCCCGCGATCGCGGCCTTGGCGCGCAGCAGCGCGACGCCGCCGCCCGGGACGATGCCTTCTTCCACGGCAGCGCGGGTGGCGTGCAGCGCGTCTTCAACGCGTGCCTTCTTTTCCTTCATCTCGATCTCGGTCGAAGCGCCGACCTTGATCACCGCAACGCCGCCGGCCAGCTTGGCCACGCGCTCCTGCAGCTTCTCGCGATCGTAGTCCGACGAGGTCTCTTCGATCTGGGCCTTGATCTGCTTGATGCGGGCCTGGATCGAGTCGCCGTCGCCGGCGCCGTCGATGATGGTGGTGTTCTCCTTGGAGACCTGCACCTTCTTGGCGCGGCCCAGATCCTTGATCGTGGCCTTCTCGAGCTGCAGGCCGACTTCCTCGGAGATCACGGTGCCGCCGGTCAGCACGGCCATGTCTTCCAGCATCGCCTTGCGACGGTCGCCGAAGCCCGGGGCCTTGACGGCGCAGACCTTGACGATGCCGCGGATGGTGTTGACCACCAGGGTCGCCAGCGCTTCGCCTTCGACTTCCTCGGCGACGATCAGCAGCGGCTTACCGGCCTTGGCGACGCCTTCCAGCACCGGCAGCAGGTCGCGCACATTGGAGATCTTCTTGTCGTACAGCAGCACGAACGGGTCGTCCAGCTCGGCCGACATCGACTGCTGGTTGTTGATGAAGTACGGCGACAGGTAGCCGCGGTCGAACTGCATGCCCTCGACGACGTCGAGCTCGTTCTCCAGACCCGAACCGTCCTCGACGGTGATCACGCCTTCCTTGCCGACCTTGTCCATCGCCTGGGCGATCAGGTCGCCGATGTCGGCGTCGGAGTTGGCCGAGATCGCGCCGACCTGGGCGATTTCCTTGCTCGTCGACGACGGCTTGGAGATCTTCTTCAGCTCTTCGACGGCGCCGATCACGGCCTTGTCGATGCCGCGCTTGAGGTCCATCGGGTTCATGCCGGCGGCGACCGCCTTCATGCCCTCGCGGATCAGCGCCTGAGCCAGCACGGTCGCGGTGGTGGTGCCGTCGCCGGCGTTGTCGGAGGTCTTGGAAGCGACTTCCTTCACCATCTGCGCGCCCATGTTCTCGAACTTGTCGGCCAGTTCGATCTCCTTGGCGACGGACACGCCGTCCTTGGTGATCGTCGGCGCGCCGAAGCTCTTCTCGAGCACGACGTTGCGGCCCTTCGGACCGAGGGTGGCCTTGACGGCATTGGCGAGCACGTTGACGCCGCGCACCATCTTGGCGCGAGCGTCCTCACCGAAACGAATTTCTTTGGCAGCCATTTTGAAACTCCGGGATTTGAGATTTGGGATTCGGGATTGGCAAGAGCGGGAGCAGACGTCGGGTTGGGCGGGATCACAGCGCAAGCGCTTTACGAATCCCGAATCTCCAATCCCGAATCTCGGCTCTTAGCCGACGATCGCGAGGACGTCGTCTTCCTTGAGGATCTTGTATTCGATGCCGTCCTGCTTATAGGAGCTGCCCGAGTACTGGCCGTAGATGACCTTGTCGCCGACCTTGAGCTTCGGCGCGCGCAGGCTGCCGTTGTCCAGGGCCTTGCCTTCGCCGACGGCGACGACTTCGCCCTTGGTCGACTTTTCCTTGGCGGCGTCGGGGATGATGATGCCGCCGGCGGAGACTTCGTCGGCTTCGATCGGCTTGACCACAACGCGGTCGTAAAGCGGCTTGAGATTCATGGCGACCTCTGTAAGTGACTGAATGGGTGGAGAAAGAACGGTAATTTTAGCAGTCGCCCCGGCGGAGTGCCAATGCCGGGGACAAAAAACGCCCGGCGAACCGGGATAGCCACGAGATGGGGCGGCGGCGGGGCTTTTCAAGCGCCGGGATGTGATTGGCCGCCGGGCGGTAGGGCCGCGCAGCCTTCGGGCGGCGGCGGGAGCCCTCGTGCTGGAGCCGCGGCGGTGGCGGTGGCCTCTCATGCTGGAGCGGCGGCGGTGGCGGCAGTCCCTCCCTGTAGCGGCGGCGCAAGCCGCGACCGCGTCGCCGCCGAAGTCGCGCGGTCGCGGCTTGCGCCGCTCCTACCCCAAAGCAGGCCCCACGCCCACGGCAGGCACCACGACAGGCCGGCCCGCGCCCGCCCCTGGACCCGGACGCATCGAATGCATCGCCCGCAAACGCATCTGTCCGTGTGGGAGCGGCGTAAGCCGCGATCGCGTCGTCGCAGTGATGGCCCGCTCGCGACTCACGCCGCTCCTACCCCAAAGCAGGCGCAATCGAAGCATCGAGTGGAAGCTGGCTTGCGATTCGCATCGCGCTGCGCATCGTTCGCGCGCGTTCCGATCGCCCAAAAGAAAAGAGCGCGTCCCGTGGAACGCGCTCTTTGGTGCGGAGACGGCCGTCCTCAGCATGGCGCGATCCTGCGCCCCTTCCCCCGAACCGACCTCGTGTCGTTTGCCCACATCCTTGTTGGCGTGAGTGGATGGTGTTCACTCCACGTCACATTTTCTAGGTGCCTGGTCGCGAAATCTGCCGACTCCTGGTGGCACCGCGAAAGCATGAACGCCGTCACCATTGACTTACGACCACCCAGTAAGCTCATATTGCTACCGAAAGCACACAAGGTCTCCTCTCTATTGGTCGCCTAGTGACTTTTGGTAGCAAATGGCTATTTCTTAGGCAAAAACCCCTAACCCACCTAGCAAGGAGCGCAAGGATGACGCCTCAACAACGGATTCGACTGGCCCGGCGCCACGCCGGCATGTCGCAAGCAGCCCTGGGTTCGGCCGTCGGCGTGCAGCGTAGCGCGGTCGGCCACTGGGAAAGCGCGCAGGGCAAATTCCCCAGCGTCGCGCATCTGCGCGAGGTCGCGCTGATTACCGGCGTGCAGTTCGAATGGCTGGCGACGGGGCGCGGCAAGATGAACCTGTCGGCCGACACCGAAATGGATTCGGTGGCCGCCGCCGACGCCCTGCTGGTCGAGGACCCGCTGGAACTGCGCCTGATCGTGGCCTTCCGCGACACCCCGACCAAGTCCAAGGCGCCGCTGGTGGAAATCGCCGAGCAGCTGGCCGAGCTGCGCACCGGCCGTCCACGGGCCACGCTCACCAAGGGCACACGCGTGGTCTTGTAGACGGCGCCGCCTGCTGCGCTGCGGCAGACGATGTCACAAAGGCCGACTAGACTCCGGCGACTACCTGGGGAAAGGGAGTCGCCCAATGTCGTTGTCATTACGTCGTTCCTGTCTGAGCCTGTCCTGCCTGAGCCTGCTGATGGCCGCCGCGCTGCCCACCGCCGCGCCGGCCGCCGTCTTCATCAACGAATTCCACTACGACGACGCCACCTCCGCGGGCGACGTCGGCGAGAAGATCGAGGTCGTCGCCACCGCCGGCGAAACCCTCAGCAACTACCGCATCTATCTGTACAACGGCTCGACGCCGTCGGCCGCCACCAGTTACGACAACGACCTGCTGCCCGCCGGCAGCCTGGTGTCCTGCGGCGGCAGCGTGCGCATCGGCGTGCTGAGCTATCCCACCAACGGCATCCAAAACGGCAGCAACGACGGCTTCGCGCTGGTCGACGGCAGCGGCAACGTGGTCCAGTTCCTCAGCTACGAGGGCGCGATCACCGCTTCCAGCGGCCCGGCCGCGGGCATGACCAGCACCAACCTGCCGGTCTCCGAAAGCGGCTCGACGGCGGCCGGCACCTCGCTGCGCCTGTCCGGCAGCGGCAGCACCTACGCCAACTTCACCTGGCAGGCCTCGGCCGCGCAGAGCTTCGGCGCCTGCAACGCCGGCCAGACCTTCTCGACGCCGAACCCGGCGCCGACCGTGACCTCGACCACACCGGCCAACGGCAGCAACAGCTTCCCGGCCGCCGGCGATCTGGCGGTCAGCTTCAGCGAAGCGGTGACCCTGGGCAGCGGCGCGCTCACGCTGCAGTGCGCGAGCTCGGGCACGATCGCGCTGACCTACCCGTCCAGCGGCACCAGCTTCACCGCCTCCACCGGCACCGCGCTGGTCGCGGGCGAGAGCTGTACCTACACCGTGGTCGCCGCGCAGGTCACCGACAGCGGCGGCGCGCATCCGTCCGCCAACACCGTGGTCAACTTCAGCGTGGCCAGCGGCGGCGGTGGCGGCGGTTACTACGCCCACGTCAACACCAGCAGCGCCAGCCAGCTGCGTTGCTCGCTGCACGAGACCATCAAGGGCCACACGGTCTATCCCTACAGCGGCGGCACCACCAACACCTGGACCATCCTGGAGATCGCCGACGAGGATCCGAACAATTCCGGCCGCATCCTCGACGCTTATCGCAACCGCAGCTACCTCAAGGTCACCGACCGCGCGGGCAGCGGCAGCGGCCTGAAGTACAACCGCGAGCACACCTGGCCGAACTCGCTGGGCTTCGGCAGCACCACCGGCAACCTCGGCCTGCCCTACGCGCCGTACACCGACACCCACATGCTGTACCTGACCGACGCGACCTGGAACGCCGACCGCGGCAACAAGCCGTACGCGGACTGCACCCTGGCCAGCGGTTGCGGCGAGCGCATCACCGAGGCCAACGCCGGCTACGGCGGCGGCAGCGGCGTGTATCCGGGCAATTCCAACTGGGTCAAGACGCCCGACGGCAACGCCGGCTCGTTCCAGGTCTGGAACCACATGAAGGGCAACATGGCGCGCGCGGTGCTGTACATGGCGATCCGCTACGAAGGCGACAGCCATCCGGTCACCGGCCAGGGCGAGCCGGATCTGGAGCTCACCGACGACCGCAGCAAGATCGTGATCACCTCGTCGTCGCCGGCTTATATGGGCCTGCTGAGCACGCTGCTGGCCTGGCACACCCAGGATCCGCCGGACGCCGCCGAACTGGAACGCAACGAAGTGATCTTCAGCTTCCAGGGCAACCGCAATCCCTTCATCGATCATCCGGAGTGGGCGAGCAATGCGTTGTTCACTTCGAGCAAGCCTGCTAGCTGCGTGTTGATTCCGTAATCGCGGCCCCTGCCGCTATGACGAGCGCCCGCGCGATGCGGGCGTTCGTTTTTTGGGAAGGCGAAACCAGCGGGAGGGGCCTTCTCTAGCTGCAGGTGCCTACTCGCAGCGATGGCCTACTCGCAGCGATAGCCTGCCGCTTGGGATGGCCTGCCGCTTTCTGTGGGAGCGGCGTGAGCCGCGATGACGCCACTTCGGCCACCACGCGGTCGCGGCTCACGCCGCTCCTACAGGGGAACCGTCGTCGTCTGTTCGCAGCAACGCCTACCTCCACGCATCGCCGCGCGGGCTTTGGGGTAGGCGCGACGTGAGTCGCGACCGCGCCACTTCGGCTACGACGCGATCGCGGCTCACGCCGCTCCCACAGGGGAACCGTCGTCGTCTGTTCGCAGCAACGCCTCCTCCACGTATCGCCACGCGTGCTTTGGGGTAGGAGCGACGTGAGTCGCGACTGCGCCACTTCGGCTACGGCGCGGTCGCGGCTTGCGCCGCTGCTACAGCACAGGATCGTGGTCGCCTTGCACGGTCGCGGCGCACGACTTCGCCAAGGACCCGCGAAGATCCCGCGGTCGTTCGCGCGTCTTATGGCATCGCCGCATCCGGCGCGGGATCGGTGCGCACCCATTGCGTGGGCAGGCCCTGGCGCGCGCAGTTCGCGCAGTCCCAGGCCTGGTCGGCGCGCGCGCGGAATTCGAGTTTCGGTGCGGCCGGGTCCTCGCAGGCGTTCTCGAACGTCGCCGCCGCCGGCAAGGGAATGTCGAAACCGTCGTCGCGCGCGCAGTAGTACTCCAGGAACTCGAAATCCGGCCGCTGCTTGCTGGCGATCATGTCCAGGTCGAAGATCACCGTGTCCGCGTCCAGCAACAGCAGCGGCGCGACCGCGCGCGACAAACGACCCGCGGCGACCGCCACGCGCACCTGCTCGGCGCTGCGATAGTCGGCGGGCACGTAGCGTCCGGCGTACGGCGCCCCCTCGCTGGCGTACGGCGCCGGCTCCGTGCGCAGCTTGCGCGACAGCGCCTCGTGCAGGCGCGCGCTGCGTTGCGGCCCCAATCCGGACACCCAGGGCAATTCGCGTTCTCCGCGCATCGGCTGCAGCCGCCCCCAGGCGTCCAGACCCTCCAACCTGTCGTACTCGAACGGAACGATCACGTGGCCCTGCAGATCGAGCGCGCCGTACTTGCCGTTGCGCCTGGCCTCGACGACGGCGAACTCTTCCCAGGGCAGGCCGAGCTTCTCCCAGCGGAAGTCGTACCCGACGCTCAGATACTCGTAGTCGCCAGCGAATACGGGTTTGCCGGTGCGCAGGTCGATGAGCGAGTCGCGCTCGCGCTGCGGGCCGTCGCCGTCGTCGTCGCGCTCGCTCAACATCAGATACGGCAGCGGCAGGCTGGAGTTGGGCGCGGTCTCGCTATAGAGGGGCTCCACGCGCCAGCGGCCCTGGCGATCGACCAAACCGATCTTGTCGCCCTGGCGCACCACGTACAGGCCGAGTTCGGGATAGCGGTCGTACATCTGCGCGTAGCGCGGCGGCAGCACTTCGCTGCCATCCGCGGCGAGCATGCCGTAACGGCGCACGCGGTCCTCACCTTCGATGCCGACCTCGTATTCGTCGGCCTTCGCCTCCGGCGTTTCCGCATTCACACCCCAGGCGTTGTGGGCCGGCTCGATCGAGTCGTAACGCGCCGGCACGCGCCATTTGCCATCGCGGTCGACCAGGCCCCAGAGGCAGTCGCCGGCATCGCTTTTGGCGCGCGCGCCGCGGAACAGGCCGCCGGCGCGATACGGGTAACCGCAGTCGAACGTGGCCAGGGTGCGGCCTTGCTCGTCGGCCAGGGTCCAGCCCGGCTGTACCGCCACGGCGGCGACCACCGGATCGTCGGCCGCGACCGTCGCCGCCGGCTCGCGCGCCGGCGTGATGACCCAGCGCGCGAGGTCGCGATGAAACGTCGCTTCGGAGAAGGTACGCCCGCCCAGAATCGGCCGGCCGCCGCCGTCGACGCCACGACAGCTCGATCGTTGGCCATCGCACACGGCGAAGTAACCCGTGGCGGCGCCGGCGCTGTCGTTGAGCGAGGACACCAGGTGTTCGCTCAACGGCACCACGTAGCGGCCCGTGCGGTCCATCAGGCCCTGCCGACCGGCGTCGCCGACCAGCACCGCGCCCGGCGCATCGTTGACGCTGTCGAGGGTCGGCTTGACCACGATCTGGCCGCGCGCGTCGGCCAGGCCCCAGCGTCGCGCCTGTTCGAACGAGAACAAGCGGGTGCCCGGCAGGTAGCGCAAATCCTTCTGGACCGGCGCCATCAGTGTTTGGCCGCGGCCATCGATCAAGCCGCCGTCGCCGCCCAGCACCGGGCTGCCGCCGACGCCGACGATCAAGGCATCCACGGCCGGATCGACCACCTCCAGGCTGTCGTAGGGGCCACCGATGCGCGCGCCGCGCGCGTCGTATAACCAGTAGGCGCCGTCGCGCTGAGCCATGAAGCCGCCGTTGCCCAGCGCGGTGAGCAAACCGGCCGGCGCCAGCACCACGCGGCCCTGGGCGTCGCGCAGGCCATCGCCGCGCCAGCGCGTCAACTCGTTCTTGACCGAGAAGATCTGCAGCGGCGGCTCCTGCGCCGCGGCGGCGAAGGCGGCCAACGACAGCGCGGCGACCAGCAGCAAGGGGCGGATACGCATCAAGGAACTCCGATGAGGCAGGTAGGAACGAAGCCGTCGCGATGCGCGAGCCAGCGCGCGCGCGCCGCGAGCAGCAAGGGCGCGCCGCTGGCGGCGGGCAAGTCTTCAGGATCGATCTCGAACAGCGTTCCCGGCGCCTGCGCCTTTCCGCCGTTGCAGCGCGCGGCGGCGGCGACGCACAACGCGGCCGCGTCGCCCGGTAGCGTCGGGCCCAACCAGGGCGTCCAGGCACTCACCCCTTGGGCGTCGTGCGCGAGGGTCTGCACGGTGTCGAACACCGGCGTGGACGTACGCAGCAACAGGCGTTCGCTGTCGGCGGCGTAGTAGGCCCTGGCTATCGGCACGGTCAGGCCGGTGCGGCAGTCGATCTTGTGCTCGATGCGCAGATCCGCATCGTCGGGTACCGCAGGCGGCGGCTGTCGGTCGCGCCCCGCGCGCTGCGCGACCTCGATCGTGCCGCCGCCGCGATGGCGCAGGCCGGCCAGGTGCCAGGCGCCGGCCTCGTGGTCGCCGACGGTCAGCCACGGCGCGCCTTTGTAGGGTCCCGCCACCGGGCCCGCGGGCTGCGGCGACGGCATCGAGTCGCGCGCTCGCTCGGCGTCGTACTGCGCGCGCAGACGTTCGTACAGGCCGTTGCCGTCCGATGGAAGCGAGGCGCCGATCGCCTCGAAGTCGTAGGCGTAGTGCCCACCGTTGTCGCTCATCGTCGAACGCGCATCGGCGCCGACCGCGGGATCGCGGCTAGCCGCGCAGGCGAGCCAGATTTCGCTGTGGCTGGGCCAGCGATGCGCGGCCACGTCGGAGCGGGTCAGCGCGATCTGCTGCAACTGGTCGTCGCGGCGGGTTTCGCGGCGCGCGACCAGGTGGTTGTCGCGATCGAGCAAGGACAGCGCGGTGTCGACATAGAGGCCACTTTCGCAATCGATCAGGCGTTCCAGATATTCGTACCAGCCGCGCTGGTGCTGCTCGGCGGTCCAACCGGCGGCGGACGTGCGCGGATAGCGGCTGGCCGATTCCAGCAGACCGTCCGGGCGCAGCTTCTGCGTCGACAGATGGATCGCATGCGCCTGGCTGGTTTCGCCGCCCATGAAGGGCAGCCATTGCGGGCGCTCTGCCGCGGGCGCGGCGGCGGCGAACAGGCATAGCGACCACCACCACCGTCCTTGATGCGACGCCATGCACGATCCTGTTGCGAGTCGGGCGCTCAGGATAACCCGGCGCGATGCGCGGCCCGGCGGCGGATCGCAGCTGTCGATGATGTGCGCGGGTTTTGGGGTAGGAGCGACGTGAGTCGCGACTGCGCTACTGCGGCTACGACGCGATCGCGGCTCACGCCGCTCCCACAGGGGAACCGTCGTCGCCTGTTCGCAGCAACGCCTCCTCCACGTATCGCCGCGCGGGCTTTGGGGTAGGAGCGACGTGAGTCGCGACTGCGGTACCGCGGCTACGACGCGATCGCGGCTCACGCCGCTCCCACAGGGGAACCGTCGTCGCCTGTTCGCAGCAGCGCCGCCTCCACGTATCGCCGCGCGGGCTTTGGGGTAGGAGCGACGTGAGTCGCGACTGCGCTACTGCGGCTACGACGCGATCGCGGCTCACACCGCTCCCACAGGAGAACCGTCGGCGCCTGTTCGCAGCAACGTCTCATCCACGTATCGCCGCGTGGGCTTTGGGGTAGGAGCGACGCGAGTCGCGACCGCGCGACTTCGGCTACTGCGCGGTCACGGCTTGCGCCGCTCCTACAGGGGGTGGAGTTCGCGCATTGCGGGTACGCTGAAATTACGCTTCGCCTTCGCCGCGAAGCTCGATCAATCGAACACGATCACCGGCTTGCCCAACACGCGCTGCTGCGCGACCGAGGCGATCGCGGCGGGGGCGTCGTCGAAGCCGAATACCTCGCCCACCACCGGTACGATGCGGTGGCGTTCGAGCTCGGCCAGGAACTCCGCGAAGTCGCGCGCGCTGCCGACGCTGACGCCGTGGATGTTGAGCTGGTGGGCCATGATCGGCGCGATCAGATTGCCGGCGACTTCGAAGCCGTTGAGAAAACCGACGATGGCGATGTGGGCGTTGTCGGCAGCGGCGCCCAGCAATTCGACCAGGCCCGGGCCGCCGACCACGTCGACGATGCCGTCGACGCCGCGACCGTCGGTGAGTTCGCGCACCGCCGCGGCCAGGTCGGGGCGCTGGCGGTAATCGATCACCGCACTGGCGCCCAGCGCGCGCAGGCGTTCGGCCTTGGCCGGGTCGGCGCTGGTCGCGATCACCCGCACGCCGCGCACCACCGCCAGCTGCATGGCCATCAGCGACACGCTGCCGCTGCCCTGCACCAGCAGGCTCGCACCGGGCGCGAGTTCGAGTTTGCGCAGGGCCGCCCAGGCGGTCAGGCCCGACACCGGCAAGGTCGCGGCCTGGGCGGCGCTGAGGTAAGCCGGCGCCGGCAGCACCGCGGCGGCGGGCAGCACGATCGAACGCGCGAGCCAGCCATCGCGCGGGCCGCCGAGCTTGTGGGCATGGTTCTCGGAGCGGAAGGGACCGTCCAGCCAGGTGCTCGTGTAGTGGCCGAGCACGCGGTCGCCGACCTGCAGGCCGCTCACGCCCTCGCCCAGCGCCTCGATCCGGCCGACGCCGTCGGACAGCGGCACGAAGGGGCGCGCCAGCCCGGGCTGGTAGAGACCGGTGGCCAGGGCGTAGTCGCGGTAGTTGATCGAGGCCGCCTCGGTGCGGATCCGCACCTCGCCGGGGCCGGGCGCGGGCTCGGGCAGGCGCACTTGGCGCAGGCTGTCCAGGCGGTGGCCCTGCAATTGGTAAGCGTCCATGGGGGTGTCTCCGGATCGGGGAGACACAGGCTATTGTTGAAGTAAAAGTAGATATAGGATCAGCCCATCAACTCATCATTGAGTGAATATCAATAATGTTGGGCGGCCTGTACTCCGAGCTCGAGGCCTTCGAGGCCATCCTCACCCAGGGCAGCTTCACCGCCGCCGCGCGCCAGCTGGGCGTGACCACCGGCGCGATCACGCGCCGGCTGCATGCACTGGAGACCCGGCTGGGCGCCAAGCTGCTGAACCGTTCGACCCGCCGCCTCAGCCTCACCGAATCCGGCCGCGACTACTACGCCCAGATCGCGCCCGCGCTGGCCCAGATCGCCTCGGCGGCCGAGCGTGTGCACGACCTGGGCGGCGAACCGCGCGGCGAGCTGCGGGTGTCGCTGCCGATGAACTTCGGCCGCCTGTACGTGATGCCGCGCCTGCCCGCGTTCCTGCAGCGCTGGCCCGGCATCGCCCTGGACGCCCAGTTCGACGACCGCTACGTCGACCTGATCGGCGAGGGCTACGACCTGGCGATCCGGATCGGCGCGCTCGACGATTCGCGCCTGGTCGCGCGCCGGCTGGCCGACACCCGCCGCATCCTGGTCGCCTCGCCCGACTACCTGCAGCGCCGCGGCGCACCGCGCGCGCCCGGCGAGCTGGTCGGCCACGACTGCCTGCACTACACCCTGTTCCGCGATGTGGCGACCTGGGAATTCCACCGCGGCCGCGAGACCTTGCGGGTGCCGGTGCGCGGGCGCCTGCGTTCGAACTACGGCGCGCCCCTGGTCGACGCCGCCCTGCACGGCGGCGGCATCCTGCAGACCGCGACCTTCGCCGTCGCCCAGGAACTCGCCGACGGCCGCCTGTGCGAGGTGCTGCCGGACTGGAGCCTGGTCCCGATCGGCCTCTACGCGGTCTATCCGGGGCGCGAGTACCGGCCGCGCAAGGTCGAGGTCTTCATCGACTTCCTGGAGGAAGCGATCGGCCGGCCCGCGCACTGGGAACGCCTGCTCGCCGGCGGCTGAGCGTGGAGCGGTCCGTGGCCGCATCCACGGTCGCCGCGCCCAGGGGCGGGCATTACACTGCGCCCCTCATGCCCGCACCCTCGCCCGTCCGCCTGGTCTTCAGCAGCTGCCCCGATGCCGCCAGCGCCGACGCGATCGCGCAGGCGCTGGTCGGCGAACGGCTGGCCGCCTGCGTGAGCCGCCTGCCCGGCCTGCGCTCGACCTATCGCTGGCAGGGCCAGGTGGAAAGCGCGGACGAGGTGCAGTTGCTGATCAAGACCAGCGCCGACCGCCTGGACGCCCTGATCGAGCGCCTGCGGGCGCTGCATCCCTATGAACTGCCGGAGGCTGTCGCGGTCGAAGCCTGCGGCGGCCTGCCCCAGTACCTGCACTGGGTGGCCGAACAGACTCGTGACGATGACTGAATTGAAAGCCTTGCTCCGGCGCGCGCGCGCCGGTTACGCCGCCGCTGCGCTCGCGTTCGGCCTGTCCCTGGCCGGCCCGGCCCTGGCGATCGACGAGTCCGATCTGCTGCCGGTCGAACAGGCCTTCGTGCTGAGCGCGGAGGCGCCTGCCGCTGACCGCATCGTGCTGCGCTGGAAGATCGCCGACGGCTACTACCTCTACAAGCACCGCATCTCGGTCAAGGCCGATCCCGCGTTCGCGGCGCAGGCGCTGCAGCTGCCCAAGGGCGACAAGCACAAGGACGAGTTCTTCGGCGAAGTCGAGACCTACCGCAAGGCCCTGAGCGCGACCCTGCCCGGCCGCGCCGGCGCCACCCGCGTCGATCTGCAGATCAAGTACCAGGGCTGCGCCGATGCCGGCATCTGTTACCCGCCGGTGACGCGCAATGTCAGCGTGAACCTGCCCGCGGCCGCGAACGCGGCGACCGGCAACGACGAACCTCTGGTCGCGTTCGGCAACGCCGGCGCAGGCGGCGCGCCACCGCTGGGCGGCGGCCTGCTCGGCAACGCGCCCAGCGCCGCCGCCGGCGCCGATGCGCTGCCGCTGCCGCCGGAACAGGCCTTCGGTTTCGAGGCCATCCCCGGCGACGGCAACACCCTGCTGCTGCGCTTCACCCCGGCGCGCGGCTATTACCTGTACCGCGACAAGACCTCGTTCAAGCTGGACGCGGCCGCGAGCAAGGCCGGCATCGCCCTGGGCGCGCCGCAATGGCCGCGCGGCAGCGCGCACCGCGACGAGCACTTCGGCCAGGTCATCGTGTTCTTCGAGCAGATCGACGTGCCGCTGCCGCTGCGGCGCACGCGCGAGGACGCCGCCAAGTTCGTGCTGACCGCGCACTTCATGGGCTGCCAGACCGACGGCATCTGCTATCCGCCGATGACGCGCACCGTCTCGATCGATCTGCCACGCGGCAAGATCGCGGTGGAGCCGGCGGTCGCGGCGACGGACGCCGCCAATCCGGAAACCGCTGGCGCCGCTCTGGCAGCCGACGCCGAAGCGGCGACGGCGCTCGCGGACCCTGCATCGTCCGCTGCCACGCAAACCGGCGCCGATGTGCGTGCAGCGCAAGCCGATGGGGCCGCGATCCAATCCGCGTCCACCCAGGCCCCCGAGCAAGCCGAAGACAGCCTGCTCGCCGCCGCCCTGTCCGGCCCCAACCGCTGGTTCACCCTGCTGGTGTTCCTGGCGATGGGCGTGGGCCTGTCGTTCACGCCCTGCGTGCTGCCGATGATCCCGATCCTGTCGGGCCTGATCGCCGGCCACGGCCCGGGCATCGGCGTGCGCCGCGCGTTCTCGCTGTCGCTGGTGTACGTGCTGGCCAACGCGGTGGTGTTCGCGATCGCCGGCGTGATCGCGGCCAGCGTCGGCGCCAACTTGCAGATCCTGTTCCAGACCCCGTGGGTGATCGTCGCCTTCTCGCTGCTGTTCGTGCTGCTGGCGCTGTCCAGCTTCGGCCTCTACGAGCTGCAGATGCCGGCCGCGCTGCGCAATCGCCTGGGCAGCCTCAGCGACCGCCAGCGCGGCGGCTCCTGGCTGGGCGTGGCGGCGATGGGCGCGCTGTCCTCGCTGATCGTCGGCCCCTGCGTGGCGCCGCCGCTGGCGGCGGCGATGCTCTACATCGGCCAGAGCGGCGACCAGTGGTTCGGCGGCGCGGCCCTGTTCCTGCTGGCCCTGGGCATGGGCGTGCCGCTGCTCGCGTTCGGCGTGGCCGCGGGCAAGGGCGTGCCGACCAGCGGGCCGTGGATGGTGGGCGTGCAGCGCGCATTCGGCTTCGTGTTCCTGGGCCTGGCGGTGTGGATGCTGTCGCGCATCCTGCCCGGCCCGTTCGTGCTGGCCTTGTGGGGCGCGCTGCTGTGCGGCGCGGCCGCCGCGATCGGCCTGGTCGCCAGCCGCGTCGGCGGTAGCGGAGGTCTGCGCGTGCTGGGCTGGACCGCGGCGCTGCTGCTGGGCCTGACCGGCGCCGCCCAGATCGTCGGCGCCCTGGCCGGAGGCAGCGATCCGCTGCAGCCGCTGGCCGGCCTGCGCGGCGGCGGCGCCGCCGCGCATCGCGAGCTGCCGTTCCGCACCATCAAATCGGTGGCCGACCTCGATCGCGAGGTCGCCGCGGCCCAGGCCGCCGGCCAGCCGCTGATGCTGGATTTCTACGCCGACTGGTGCGTGTCCTGCAAAGAGATGGAGAAATACACCTTCACCGAGCCTGCGGTGCACGAGGCGCTGTCCGGCTTCGTCCTGCTCAAGGCCGACGTGACCGCCAACGACGAACTCGACGCCGCGCTGATGAAGCGCCTGGGCATCCACGGCCCGCCGGCCACGCTGTACTACACCGGCGGCGCCGAGCGTCGCGAGCTGCGCCTGTTCGGTTTCGAGGAAGCGCCCAAGTTCGTCGAACGCGCGCGGCGCGCGCGCTGATGGGGTCGACCGCGAAAGTCCTGCTGGTCGCCGGCATCGCCGGCGTGCTCGGCGCCGGTCTCGGGATCTGGCTCAACGGCCCCGGTCCGCTGCTGCGCACCGAGGCTGGGCAGCGCGTGCTGCAGGGCGTGATCGCCTCGACCGCGCCCGCGCCGCCGCAGGGCCTGGCCGTGGCCTCGCGCGGCGCACCGGTGCCGGTGATCGAGCTGCCTACGCTAGACGGCAAGCCGCTGCGTCTGCCCTCGGCGTACCCGGGCCGGCCGGTGCTGATCAATCTCTGGGCCAGCTGGTGCGGCCCCTGCATCCAGGAAATGCCCGAACTGGACCGTTATGCCGCCCAGCAGGGCGCGACCGGCACCCAGGTGGTCGGGATCGCCCTGGACGACGCCGATGCGGTGCGCGAATTCCTGCGCCGGGTGCCGGTGCGCTACCCGATCGTGCTGGACCGGGCCGGCCCGCGCGACGCCGGCGTGCAGTTGGGCAACCCCAAGGGCGTGCTGCCCTACACCGCCCTGGTCTCGGCCGAGGGGCGGCTGCTGAAGCAGAAGATCGGGCCGTTCGAACCCGGCGAACTCGAGGCCTGGGTCGGCTCGGCGCAGTGAGCCAAGCCCCGGATTGACAGCCGGCCTCGCCGGCGCCACCTTGCCCTTACGCCCATCGCGCCGCCTCCCCGCGCCATCGTCGGCGATTGCGCCGGCAACGTGCTCGGGCGCCGGGAAATTTAGAGTCGCCACTCAAACAACCGCTTAAATCGTAACAACTTCGCCGATTTGGCGGCGAACTTCTGGACATGGCACCGGCCTTCACGCACACTGCCGCCCTTTGAAGGCCACCGCTCCGGTTCCGATGGCGACGCTTCTGGTCCTGCACGGCCCCAACCTCAACCTGCTCGGCACGCGCGAGCCGGAGGTCTACGGCCGCACCACGCTGGCGCAGATCGATGCCGACCTGCGCGGCCGCACCGAGGCCGCCGGGCACCGCTACGACAGCCTGCAGTCCAATGCCGAGCACGTGCTGGTGGACCGCGTGCAGGCCGCGCGCGAGGACGGCACCGCCCTGATCCTGATCAACCCGGCCGCGTTCACCCACACCAGCGTGGCCCTGCGCGACACCCTGGCCGCGGTGGCGATCCCCTTCATCGAGATCCACCTGTCCAACCCGCACCGCCGCGAAGACTTCCGCCGCACCAGCTACTTCAGCGATCTGGCGCTGGGCGTGATCTGCGGCTTCGGCGCGGACAGCTACCGCTACGCGCTGGATGCCGCGCTGCAGCGGCTCGATCCCCAATCCTGAAACCACCGCCCCGTCGCCCGGGGCATTACCTGAGGCCCGCCCATGGACCTGCGCAAAATCAAGAAACTCATCGACCTGCTCGAGGAATCCAACCTCGCCGAGATCGAGATCAAGGAGGGCGAAGAGTCGGTGCGCCTGGCGCGCACGCCTAAGGGCGGCTACGCCGTGGCCCAGCCGATGATGCAGGCCGCGCCGATGGCCGAGCGCCCGCCGCAGGCGATGCCGATGCACTCGCCCACCGAAGCGGCCACCGGCGGCAGCGCCAAGCCCGCCAACGACCTGCCCGATGGCCACGTCGTGCGCGCGCCCATGGTCGGCACCTTCTACACCTCGCCGTCGCCGGACAAGCCCGCCTTCGTCAGCGTCGGCCAGGCGGTCAAGGCCGGCGACACCCTGGGCATCATCGAGGCGATGAAGATGTTCAACCCGATCGAGGCCGACGTGTCCGGCACCGTGCTCAAGGTGATGGCCGAGAGCGGCCAGCCGATCGAGTTCGATCAGCCGCTCTTCGTGATCGGCTAAGGCCGATCACGACGGGATTCGGGATTCGTGATTAGGGATTCGGAAAACCAGCGGCCGCATGAGCGCCTTGAGGTCTGGCGCGATGCTATGTTGCTGGTCGAATCGATCTACCGGATCACGGCTTCATTTCCCGACACGGAGCGATTGGGCCTGGCCTTGCAATTGCGCAGAGCCGCCGTGAGCGTTCCGTCGAACATTGCCGAAGGCGCAGCGCGTCGCTCGCGGCAGGAGTACCTGCGATTCCTAGCGATAGCGCGCGGCTCGCTCGCCGAGGTCAGCACTCAGTACGAGATCGCGCGCCGCGTCGGTTACCTCACCGAGGACGCCACGGACGCCGACCTGATGGACCGAACGTTCGCCCGTCTAAATGCCTTGATCCGCTCACTCGACTCATCGCCGCGCGCCGTCAGTGAGACGCACGCGCCTTACGAATCCCTAATCTCGAATCCCAAATCCCATGCTTGATAAAGTCGTCATCGCCAATCGCGGCGAAATCGCGTTGCGGATCCTGCGCGCCTGCCACGCGCTGGGCATTCGCACGGTCGCGGTGCATTCCACCGTCGACCGCAATCTCAAGCACGTCGCCATGGCCGACGAGTCGGTCTGCATCGGCCCCGCGCCGTCGACCGAGAGCTATCTCAACATGGCCTCGATCATCGCCGCGGCCGAAGTCACCGACGCCCAGGCGATCCACCCCGGCTACGGCTTCCTCAGCGAGAACGCCGACTTCGCCGAGCGCGTCGAGCAGTCGGGCTTCATCTTCATCGGGCCCAAGGCCGACACCATCCGCCTGATGGGCGACAAGGTCGAGGCGATCCGCGCGATGAAGGACGCCGGCGTGCCCTGCGTGCCCGGCAGCGGCGGCCCGCTCGGCGACGACAACGCCACCAACATCAAGATCGCGCGCGAGATCGGCTACCCGATCATCGTCAAGGCCGCCGGCGGCGGCGGCGGTCGCGGCATGCGCGTGGTCCACACCGAGGCCCACCTCAACGCCGCGATCCAGACCACCAAGTCCGAGGCCAAGGCCGCGTTCGGCAACGACATGGTCTACATGGAGAAGTTCCTCGAGAACCCGCGCCATGTCGAGATCCAAGTCCTCGCCGACGGCCAGGGCAACGCGATCCACCTGGGCGAACGCGACTGCTCGATGCAGCGCCGCCACCAGAAGGTGGTCGAGGAAGCGCCGGCGCCGGGCATCAGCCTCGAGCAGCGCGCCGAGATCGGCAAGGTCTGCGTCGAGGCCTGCATCCGCATCGGCTACCGCGGCGCGGGCACGTTCGAGTTCCTGTACGAGAACGGCCGCTTCTACTTCATCGAAATGAACACCCGCATTCAGGTCGAGCACCCGGTCACCGAGCTGGTCACCGGCATCGACCTGGTGCGCGAGCAGTTGATGATCGCCGCCGGCCACAAGCTATCGATCAAGCAAAGCGACGTGGTGCTGTCCGGCCACGCGATCGAATGCCGCATCAACGCCGAGGACCCGGACAGCTTCCTGCCCAGCCCCGGCCTGATCCAGCACTTTCACGCCCCAGGCGGCCCGGGCGTGCGCGTGGACAGCCACATCTACGAGGGCTACCGCGTTCCGGCCAACTACGACTCGATGATCGGCAAGCTGATCGTGCACGGCCCCGACCGCGAAACCGCGATCGCGCGCATGCGCGTGGCCCTGAGCGAGATGGTCGTGGACGGCATCAAGACCAACATTCCGCTGCAGCAGCGGATCCTGTCCGACGCCGGTTTCCAGCAGGGCGGCATGAACATCCATTACCTGGAAAAGCGCCTCAAGGAACAGAAGGAAAAGTCGATCTCGATCGTCTGATCCGATCGCCGGTAGCGGACCTTCCGACGGCGCTGGAACACCGGCGCCGTCTTCGCATGGGGAAGCCTGTGGGCATCAGTATCGAAGTGGTGCTGGCCCTGGTGTGCGCGGTCACGTTCTTTCGCGCGGGCCGCATCGAGTCGGTGGGCGCGCAGTACGACTACAGCTACTGGTGGGCCTTGATGTCGATCGCGCTGTCCGCGCTGGTCCTGATCGTCATCAAGGCAGCTTGGCTGGCGCTGCTGCTATGCCAGATCGGCCTCTTCCTCGGCATCGGCGTCTATCGGGCTATTCGCGATCCAACCTGATCGGCGGCCGATGGCGGAAACGATCAGGGCCGCCCAGTAGGCGGCCCTGCGGTTCAAGCGTCCCGGCGCGCGCTAGCGCCTGGGATGAGCGACCGTCGCGGATTCGCATTCGATCCGCGGCGCGGCCCTGGCGGCGCGACGATGCGCGCGCTCAATCCAACTGGCGCGGCACCGTGACCTCGCCGACTTCGCCCAGGTCGCCGACACTGACGCCGTCCAGGCCGCCGGGCGCGGGCACCGTGATCGGGCCGCCCTGCGCACGCGACTGCGTGCCCTGGATCGGCTGCGCGCCGGAACTCGACGCCGGGCTGACGATCATCACGTACTCGCTGGAGCCGTCGGGCCAGACCACCTTGAAGGTGCTTCCGGGCGGCAGCGACGAGAACGGCGTGCCGCTCTGGGCGCGATACATCGCCGCGATCTGCGCCGAACTCGCGCGGCGGGTCTGTTCGGGCGAGTGCACCGTGGTCACCGCGACCTGCGACAGCTCGCTGTAGTCGTCGGCGAGCACGTCGATCACGACCCCGGCCGCACCCACCGAATAGGCGGCGAACAGCAGCACCCAGAAGCCCAGCTTGGCCTTGTGTACGAAGCGCTTGTCTTTCATTTGGTTATCCTCGTTCCGCCGACAAGACCGTTGACCATGTCGTTCATCACTTCGGTTCCCTGGCGCGGCACCGCCGCGTCGAATACGAAGCTGCTGAAGTCCTGGTTCGGGTCCTGCGAGCAGATACCTCCGTTGGCGCAATAAGTCGTCATCAGCACGCTGTTGGGGCTGCAATCCAACCCCAGTTTGCAAGCGGCCAGCTGCCAGGCCAGTTCCGAGAACTGGGTACCGGCCACCGGTCCGTAAAAATTCTTGCGACCGCTGGAGGCGATGCCCATCTTCGGCGAGATCGCGAAGAAGGCCTCCGGGTCCAGCGAATTGCGCACCCGGTCGACCAGGTCGCGCGCATAGGCTTCGTCGTTCTGCAGCGGTTGGTCCATGCCCATCAGCGCCGCTTCCGCCGGCAGGCTGCCGGCCTTGGCCGCGCGGATGCGGGTGCGCTGGATGGTCGCGTAGGACAGATCGTCGGCGGGCGTGAACCGCGCGCAGCGTTCGCCGACGCGATTGCGCGCCGCCGCCATCGCCGCCGAGGTGCGCAGGTTCATGCCGGCGATGGCCTGGGTATCGCGGCCGTAGTCGGCGGGCGAAGCGGCGTAGCCGGCGCAGTAGTCGAGCACGCGGCTGAGCATCCAGGTCGATTCGGGCTCGCCCGCGCGCGCCGCCGCACCGAGCTCCTGGGCGTAACCGTAAAGATCGTCGCTGTGCTCGAAGCGCTCGCGCAAGCGCTGCGCCGGCGTCAGCGCGCGCGTGCGCTGGGGCGCGTCGGCCTCCGCATCGCCCACGCCATGGCCAGTGCCCGCGCTCGCGCCGGCGACCGCGCTGGCGGAGGTCGCGGCGCTCTCGGGCGCCGCATCCGGCGCGACCTGGCCGCGCCGCGCGTACAAGACGCCACCGGCCAGCAAGGCCACGGCGGCCACCGCCCACATCGGCCGCACGGAAGCGAACACGCCGGCCCGAGCCGCGGGCGGCGCCTGCTTCTCGAGCTGGGATGTCAGCAAGTCGGACATTCGGTCCTGATCTCCGCCGCGTGCGGGGCTGGGTCCTGCGGCCTGGTGCCAGCGGGCCCGCCCTTCCTCGCCGCGCAGCCTGCGCGCGGTAGCGGGTGGCACCCTGATACCTCGAATAGTAAAGCAAGCCGTCAGCCGGCGCCGAAACGGCCGGCCCACCGGCGCCGTCGGCGGCACGAACGGCGGCGGCGGCCCGACCTGAACCGGAACCGTGGCCAAGGGTGGGATAATGCGGTCCCGTTACCCGCTGCGACCGCGATGCCCTTCCTCGAACTGACCCTGCGTTGCCGCGAATCCGAGCAGCCCCGCTACGAGACCGCGCTGGACGACGTCGGTGCGCTGGCCGTAACCATGCTGGACGCCGATGCCGACACCGACGACGAGCACGCCATCCTCGAACCCGGCGTCGGCGAAACCCCGCTTTGGGACGAGATCGTGCTCAGCGCGCTGTTCCCGCACGAGACCGACGCACTGGTGCTGCTGGCCGCGTTGGAATCCTTCGACGCCGGCCTGGACTGGACCCAGGCGCGCTTCCGCGCGGTCGAGGACCAGGACTGGGAACGCGCCTGGATGGACCAGTACGTGCCCCTGCATTTCGGCGCGCGGACCTGGATCGTGCCCTGGAACCACGACCTGCCCGAGGGCGCCGACGCCGCCGACGCGGCGGTGATCCGGCTCGACCCGGGCCTGGCCTTCGGCTCCGGCACCCATCCGACCACCGCGCTGTGCCTGCAGTGGCTGGACGGCTTGGCCGCCGACGGCCAGCTCGGCGAGGCCCGCGTGCTCGATTTCGGCTGCGGCTCGGGCATCCTCGCGCTGGCCGCGCTCAAGCTCGGCGCCGCCCACGCCATCGGCGTCGACAACGACCCGCAGGCCCTGCTCGCCACCGCCGACAACGCGCAACGCAACGGCGTGGCCGCACGCATGCAGGTCTACCTGCCGCAGGACGAGCCGCTAGCGACCTACCCGATCGTGGTCGCCAACATCCTCGCCTCGGCGCTGATCGCGCTGGCCGATACCCTGGCCGCGCGCGTCGCGCCGGGCGGCCGCATCGCACTGTCGGGCATCCTCGCCGGGCAGGAGGAAGACGTGCTGGCGCGCTACGCCGACGCCTTCGAAGACCTGCGCGCCGACCGCCTCGAAGACTGGATGCGCGTCACGGGCACGCGTCGCCGCTGAGTCAGGGGGGCGGACAGCGGCGAAGCCGGCGTGCTTGAATACGCCGATGTTCGTCGCCTGCCCACATTGCGGATTCCTGGTCGCGCTGATCCTGCCTGCCGCCGGCAGCGGCGCGCGCGAAACGCCGCAACGCTGCCCGCGTTGCGAGCGCCCCTTGCAGGCCGATGCGGCCGACGCCGCCGGCGCGGACGCAGACATCGCGCCCCGCGACGCGGAGCCCGAGGCCGACGCAGTCTCGCCGGAGGCGCCGCCCGCGCCCGCCGATCAGTCGCCGGCAAGCTCGCCCGTATCGCCGGAACCGGAGCCCGCCGACGCGCTCGCGTCCGCCACCGCGGACGCCGACGGCGCCGCAACCGAAGCGGCGGCCACCGCCGCCGCCGTGCCCTCGCTGGAAGAAGCGGTGGCCGCGTCCGCCCTGCCCGGCACGCGCACCCGCCCGTCCCGCACCGCGCGCACGCCGCGCGCCAAGCGCGACGCACCCAGTTTCGTGCGCGGCAGCACAGCGGCAGCGCCGACGCGCCGAGACTGGCGCGCGGTCGCCGCGATCGCCGTGCTGGTGCTGGCGCTGGGCTTGCAGTTGGTCCTGGCCCAACGCCAGGAACTGGCCGCCGACGCGCGCTGGCGCCCGCTGGTCGGCGCGCTGTGCGGCGTACTGCGCTGCAGCCTTCCGCCCTGGCACGAGCCCACCGCCTACAGCATGCTCAACCGCAACGTGCGCCCCAGCCCCGGCGCGCCGGGCGTGTTGCGCGTCAACGCCAGCTTCCGCAACGATGCGCGTTGGCCGCAGCGTTGGCCGACCTTGCTGCTGACCTTGTCCGATGTCGATGGCCGGGAGGTCGGCCAGCGCGCGTTCGCTCCCTCCGACTACCGCCGCGGCCACGCCCCCACCGACGAACTCGCCCCCGGGCAGAGCGCGACGGTGCAATTGGACGTGGTCGAGCCGGCGCCCCGGATCGTCGCATTCACCTTCGACTTCCGATAAAAACTGCGACGGTCGCGTTGTCCGCCGCGACCGTCGCGCGCTAGACTCCCCCTCCCGCCCGTCCGCCGCGCCCTGCGCCAGGCACCCGCCCGGCGGGACGACACTGCATCAGGGGAACCGCTTGAACGCCGCAATCGATCGCAACGAAGCCACCCGCGGCGGACCGCGCGTCCCGCTGCGCGACCACGTGGCCACCTCGATCCGGCGCTACCTGGGCGACCTCAACGGCAGCGGCACCGAGAACCTCTACGAGATCGCCCTGCGCGAACTCGAAATCCCGCTGTTCGCCGAAGTCCTGCAGCACTGCGACGGCAACCAAAGCCGCGCCGCCTCCATGCTGGGCATCCACCGCGCCACCCTGCGCAAGAAGCTGCGCGAGTACGGGCTGGAGTAATCCGCCGTCGCTGCGCCAGCAGCCGAAAGCCCCGTTTTCCCAGGCTTTCCCGCCGTTCCGACCGTTCCAGGCCAACACGACAAGGTCCGCCGCACATCGAACCGCCGCGACGATGCGGTTCGCCTTCGGCTCACCACATCCTACGACTACCGCCTTTCACGGAGCTGCGGCTGCGGCTGCGGCTGCGGCTGCGATTGCCGTTGCCGTTGCCGTTGCCGTTGCCGTTGCCGTTGCCGTTGCCGTTGCCGTTGCCGTTGCATTGAAGTCCAAAAGCACCGCACTCACACAGACAACCGTAGACCCGAAGGGCGGCGCGCAGGACGCGCGCCGTTTTTCGAATGGACAGGGACGTCCATTCGAAAAATCCCGGCGCCAGCCCCGAACCCGCAGGGGAGGTTTGGTCAAGCTAGCCCTTCTCTTTGGTTACTTTTGACCGAAGGGAATCCAGACGGACTCTTGGGCTAGCAAGAGAAAGTGACCCGCATGCGCAGCAGGCGGAAGCCNGCTAGCCCTTCTCTTTGGTTACTTTTGACCGAAGGGAATCCAGACGGACTCTTGGGCTAGCAAGAGAAAGTGACCCGCATGCGCAGCAGGCGGAAGCCGTTGACCTTCGAACCGAGCCGACGAAGCAACAGCAAAAGCAAATCCTCCCCAACCCTCCTTTTCCAAAGGAGGGAGCTAAAGAGCTAAAGAGCTTAGGAGCTAGGAGCGAGAGCCCTCTGGCGTTCAACCGTGAACGAACCTGCGCTCGTAAGCCGCCCGCGCCGGGATGACAAGCACCAGCAAAGCCGTCTACTTGGGATGAGCGCGTTCTGCACGACGCATAGGTAGCGACTCGCTGCCATCCATGGCGCCACTTCCGCGGACTTCGGATCGCCCGGCCCGGCCATCCATGTCCGGGCGCGTAGCCGGACTGCGCGCAATGCGCGAGACGCTTCTTGGGGTACCCCCTGCCATCCATGGCGAGAAGACGCTGGCTCCGGATCGCCCGACCCGGCCATCCATGGCCGGGCGCGTAGCCGGACTGCGCGCAATGCGCGAGACGCTTCTTGGGGGTGCCCCCTGCCATCCATGGCGAGAAGACGCTGGCTCCGGATCGCCCGGCCCGGCCATCCATGGCCGGGCGCGTAGCCGACGCGCGAGCCAATGGCTCGCAAGCGCGTCGGCTACGCCCACCAATACCGGATCAAATGGAAGAACACCGGGGCCGCGAAACACACCGAATCCAGGCGATCCAGCATGCCCCCGTGCCCCTCGATCATGTGCCCCCAATCCTTGATCCCGCGATCGCGCTTGATCGCCGACATCACCAGACCGCCGTAGAACCCCATCAGATTGATCACCAACGCCAGCGCCGCCGCCTGCAGCGGCGTGAACGGCGTGATCCACCACAAAGCCGCGCCCAGCGCCGTCGCCGAAGCCACGCCGCCGACGAAACCCTCCACCGTTTTCGACGGCGACAGCTTGGGCGCGATCAAACGGCGCCCGCACAACTTGCCCCACACGTACTGCAGCACGTCCGAGGACTGAACCACGATCACCAGGAACGCGATCAGCAGCAGATTGCGACCCTCGTAGCCCGGAATGTCCAGGTTCAACAACGCCGGCACGTGCGAAATGCAGAACACGCAGATCATCAGCCCCCACTGCACCTTGGCCGCGCGCTCCAGATAACGCGTGGTATCGCCGCCCACCGTGGACAGGATCGGCAGCAGCAGGAAGGCGTAGACCGGAATCAGCAGCGTGTACAGCCCGTACCAGTCGGTGTAGACCAGCCAGTACTGCAAGGGCAGCGCCGCGTAGAAGGCCACCGCCAGTGCGTAGTAGTCGCTGCGCCGGGTCGGCGTGAGGGTGATGAACTCGCGCAGCGCGAACAGCGATACCAGCGCGAACAGCACGATCACCCCAACCCGGCCGATCAGGAAGGACGCGCCCACCACCGCCGCCATCACCCACCAGGCGCGGATGCGCGCGGTCAGGTTGGCGATCACCGGGCTGGGCCGCCCGCGCGTGCGCCAGCGCAGGAATTCCGCGATCGCCGTGGCCAGCAACAGCACCCCGGCCACGCCCAGGAACAACAACACCGAATGCGGCAGCACCTTCACCCGCTCGATCAGGATCGCGAGGTTCGCGCTCATGCGCCGCCCTCCGAGCCGCGCGTGCCCGTACCGTCATCGGACAAGGCCAGCAACGCCTCGCGCGCGCGCGCCAGGAACGCCGGTTTGTCCTCGTCGCTGTGCAGGCGCAGCGGCTCGCCGAAAGTGGCCGTGCACAGCAGCGGCAGCGGCAGCAATTTGCCCTTGGGCATGACCCGCGCCAGGTTGTCGATCCACACCGGCACGAACTCCAGCTCCGGACGCAGCCGGGCGAGGTGGAACAGGCCGCTCTTGAACGGCAGCAGGCCCTCGCCCTGGTTGCGCGTGCCCTCGGGAAACAGGATCAGCGAGGCACCGCCGTCGACCGCGTCGCACAAGGTCTGCATGGCCTCGTGGCGGCGCTGGTCGGGATCGCCGCAGTCCTGTGGCTTGGGCTCGCGGTCCACCAGCACGCCGTTGAAGACCTCGCGGATCAGGTAACGGCGCAAGGCGTCGCGCTGCCAATAGTCGGCGCCCGCGACCGGCCGGGTCTCGTCGCGCATCGCGCGCGGCAAGGCCGACCAGATCATCACGAAATCGCCGTGGCTGACGTGGTTGCCGTAATAGACCCGGCGATCGCCCAGCGGCGGGCAACGCCACAGCGCGCGCGCGCCGGTCAGGGCGCGGATCGCGAAACTGAAACCGTCGGCGATCCAACCGCTAAGCATCGATACGTACTCCGAAAATGGACGAGGGCGCGCGCTCGGGCCGCCATAGGCTCGCGACCGGACCGTCGTCGAACGCCTCCGGGGCCGGATCGTTATCCAGCGGCAACGGCGCCAACCACCAGGCGCTCGCCAGCAACAGCGCCTGCGCGATCAGGCACGCGGCCTGACGCCGCAGCAGGCCGCGCGCGCCACGCCAGCGCGCGGACCAGTCACGGCCGGCGCGTTCGGGCGGCTGCAGGCCCAGGGCTTGCAGACTCGCGTCCACGGCCGTCGCCGCATGCGCCGGATCGCGCTCGCGCGCGGCGGCCAGCAGCAGGCCGGCGTCGAAATCTACGCGCGCGGCGTAATAGACCTGCAGCAGGCCGGCGATCGCGCTCAGGCCCAGCCCGTAGGCGGTCCAGCCTACGAGCGCGCCGAAACCGAAACCGGCCAGCAGCAGCCACAGGCCGGTCAGGGCCAGCAAGCCCAGCGACAACGCATTCAAGCGTCGCCCCTGGCGCAGCAGCAGGCCCATGGTGTGCAGCTCGAAAGCGGTGGTCATGTCGCGGGCACCCCTGCCTGCACGGAGATCGGCATCGCACCGGCACGGACCTGTTCCAACGCACGCAGATGCGCCTCGCCCAGGACCACCGCCGGCCGGGCGGCGCGCACCTGCGCGACCGCGGCCTCGACGGTATCGGCGCGGCCGCTCTCCAGCAACCAGGCCGCGACCGCCGCCGCGCTGCGCGAATAGCCCAGCGCGCAGCACACCAGCACCGCACCGGCCGCGCGCGCGGCTTCGATGTCCTGCGCGGCCGCACGCAGCGCCTGCGGTTCGGCTGCCACCAGGTCCAGCATCGGCCGCACCGCCGCCACCCGCAGCGTCGACGGCGCCGACAACTCGGCGCAGACATCGACCGCGGCCGCGTAGCGTGCAGCCTCGTCCCGCCCGGGCATGCGCCCCAGCCAGACGCCGTCGCCGACTTCCACCGGCTGCGGCGCGCGCCGCGTCCACAGCCGCGAATTGATCCACGCGCCCCACAGGTAGGGCGCGTACAGCCAGCGCGCGGCAGGGCTGAGGCGGCCGTCGGCGCGCTTTTGGAATCCGTCCGCGCCCAGCAGCGCATAGTTCAGCGCCACCAGCAGCAGCGACAGCGCCGGCCACAACAGCCACCACGCCGCGCCGCGCAGCATCCAGGCCAGCGCCGCGCACAAGGCCGCGCCCAACAAATACAGCGATGCCAGTCGCCAACGCTTCGGATCGCGCGCCCAAACCGCCGCGCGCCACGGCGAGCGCGCGCCTTCCGGCCACAGCCATACGCACAGCCAGCCCGCGAGCAGCCCGGTCGGCACGTCGACGAAGTGGTGTTGATAGGTGGTCAGCACCGACACCCCGATCAGGCCGAACCACAGGTGCAGCAGCCAGCGCCAGGCGCCGCTCAGGTGTTGGGCGAAACGCACCCACAGCACGATCAACAGCACGATGTGCAGCGACGGCGCCTGATTGAACGGCTTGTCGAAGCCCAGCAGCACGTCGAACATCCAGCCGAACACGCCGTCGGTTTCGGGCCGCACGAAGCTGAAGGTCAGCGGGAATGCGAGGAAGCAGGCGATCGCGATCGCCTGCGCGGTCAGCAGGCGCAAGGCCTGGTTGTCGAGTTCGCGGCGGTCGCGGCACACGAACAGCGAAATGCCGTAGAACAGATCGATCGACCAGTACGGCAGGATGGTCCAGGCCCAGAACGGAATCGCGTGTTCCCAGCCGAACACGATGCTGGGCACGCCGACGCGCTGGGCGGCGACCGAGTTGGCATAGCCGTAGCTGAGAAAGAACAAGGGCCCCAGCAGGGCCAGCCACAGCAGCGCGCGGCCCCAGGGCCGGCGCACGGCGGTCTCGCTCATTCCTCGACCCGCTGCGCCAGCGACACGGTGAAGATGCCCCAACGGTCGATACGCTGATCGAGCTTGCGGAAGCCCGCCGCGCGCACCAATTCGTCCATCTCGGCCTGCGAGCGCCGCCGCATCACCCAGGCCTCGCCGCCGCGGTGGCTGGTCAGGGCGCGCGCGATGAACTCCAACTGCGGGTGCCAGGGCTGGCCGGTGTAGACCAGATAGCCGCCCGGCGCGACCGCGTCGGCCAGGCCGGCCAGCGAGCGCCGCACCAGGGCGTTGTCGGGGAACAGTTCGTACAGGCCGGACACGATCGCCAGGGTCGGGCGCGGTGTCAGCGCGGCCAGCGCGGCGCGGTCGAAGGCGTCGCCCTGCTCGAACTCGGCCACGCCGCCGGCGCCGAGTTCGGCGATCAGCGCGCGCCCCTGGCGCACATTGAGATCGCTGTAGTCGCGCAGGCGGATCGAATCGGCGCCGCCGGCCAGGGCCTCCAGCGCGTAGCGGCCGTGGCCGGCGGCGATATCCACCACGTCCACGCGCTCGCCCGCTTCGCGCAAGCGGCGCATGGCCTCGCCCAGCAGTTCGTGCAGATGCGTGCGGCGCACGCGGATCCCGCGCCAGCCGATCGCGTCCAGATAGTTGCGATCGACCATGCGGCCCAGCGGACCGGCGCCGCGCGCCTGATCGCGGTAGACGTAGTCCAGGCTGCTGCCGGAGTCGAAGCCGGTGTCCAGGCCGGTGCGGATGCCTTCCGACAGGTAGCCGCCGAAGCGCAGGCCGGCACGCACGAAGCGCCAACGCAGATCCTGCAACGAATTGCGTTGCGGCGGCCAGGCCAGGCGCTCGGCCTCCTCGAAGCTGTCGCCGCGCTGGTGCGCATCCAGCAGCGAAGCGTGTTGCAGCGGCTCCTCGAAGCGCGCGCGCAGGAAGTCGCGGATCTTGGCCAGCGCCGGCGCGCGCTCCTTCTCGCCCAAGGTGTCGTGATAGAAGCCGGGCAGGAAGTGGCGCTGTTTGATGCTCGACCCCAGACGCTCGTAGAAGCGGTCCTGCGGCGCGCGGTGGACCACGAAATCCGAGCCCGAGACCAGCAGCTGCACCGGCACCCGGATCGCCTGCGCATCGGCGACGATGCGATCGGCGGCCTCGTACAGGCCCAGCAGCACGCGCACCGAGATCGGCCGCGCGATCAGCGGGTCGCTGCGATAGCTGGCGACGCGCTCGCGGTCGTGGGTCAGCCATTGCGGCTGCACGTAGCTGTTGACGAAGAAATTGCCGCGCAGCTTCTGCATCAGGCCCAGGCCCGCACGCGCGAACGGCACGTATAGCTTGACCTTGAACGCAGGCGAGGCCAGCACCAACGCGCGCAGGCGCGGCGCGTAATCGTGGGCCCAGGTCGCGGCGACCACCGCGCCCACGCTCTGCGCGATCAGCGCGGTGTCCTCCACCGCGATCCCGTGGACGTCGCCGATGTGGGCGACGAAGCGGTCCAGATCGCGCACCAGCGCCTCGAAGCCCGGCGCGTCGCCGCGCTCGCCCGGCGAGCGGCCGTTGCCGCGCGCGTCCCAGGCGAAGAAATCGCAATCGTCCAGGCCCAGTTCGTCGACCAGGTGCGCGACCCGGCCGGAGTGTTCGTGACCGCGATGCAGCAGCACCACCGCGCGCCGCGGCCCCTCGCCGCGCGCCGGCCAATGACGGTAGTACAGCTCGGTGCCGTCGAAGCTGGCGTAGTGGCGTTCCTGGTGTTCCCTCATTCGCGACTCCCTTGCGTTGCGGCGTCGGCGGATGCCGCGCCGTGGCGCACGCCGGCGGTCACCCGCCGCAGCACCGTCCACACACACAACAAAGCGGCCAGGATCGCGACCAGTTCGGTCGCGCGCGCGCCGGCCCAGCCCAGGGCCAGCGCCAGTCCCAGCGCGCCGACCACGAAGGCGCGGTCGCTCTTGCCCATGGGCCCGTCGTAGCGGCGCGGCGCGCCGACCATCGGAGCCAGGATCCCGGCGAATTCGGTCAGCGCCGCCAGCCCCGCGAACAGCAGCAGGGTCCACGGCGCGACGCCGGGGACCACCAGCAAGGTCAGGTATAGGGCGCTGTCGGAAACCACGTCGCACAGTTCGTTGAGGTAGGCGCCCAGGCGCGACTGCTGGCCGTGCTCGCGCGCCAGCATGCCGTCGATCGCGTTCAAGGCCATGCGCAGGAACATCCACAGCGGCAGGGCCGCGAACGCCCAGGGCTGCTCGCTGCCGTTCCAGGCCACCCAGGCCGCGACCGCCAGCGAGCCCAGGCCGGCCAGCACGGTGACCTGATTGGCGGTCACGCCGGCCGCGAACAGGGCGCGCACCAGCGGCCGCAACAAGGCCTGGAAGCGCCCCTTCAACGCGTAGATCGATGCCATTCCCTGAGCCGGTCCGCATGCCCTCACGGGCGATCGGGCATCAGCTTAGCCGCTGGCGGACGCGATGACGGTCCTGCCGCGGCCCGATCGCAGGGGTAGCGCATTGCTGACCCCCGGGGCCAGCGCCGCGTCACCTTCGCCTGCGCCGGATGCCCCGCGGGCGGGCGTACCGGCTGGATTCGGCGCGCGGGGCCGGGATGGCGCAGTCGCACCGCTATAATTCCCGCGCCCTTCCGCTGCCCGACTCCCCGCATGACCTCCGATCGCCTGCCCGTCCGCCGGGCGCTGCTCTCTGTTTCCGACAAGAGCGGCCTGCTCGACCTCGCCCGTGCCCTGTCCGCCCATGGCGTCGAACTGCTGTCCACCGGCGGCACCGCCAAGGCGATCCGCGACGCCGGCCTGGCCGTGCGCGACGTCTCCGAGGTCACCGGTTTCCCGGAAATGATGGACGGCCGGGTCAAGACCCTGCATCCGCTGGTGCACGGCGGCCTGCTCGGCCGCGCCGGCATCGACGATGCGGTGATGGCCGAACACGGCATCGGCGCGATCGATCTGCTGGTGTTGAACCTGTATCCGTTCGAGCAGGTCTCGGCCAAGGCCGACAGCTCGTTCGAGGACATCGTCGAGAACATCGACATCGGCGGCCCGGCCATGCTGCGCTCGGCGGCCAAGAACTTCGCCCGCGTCGCGGTCGCGACCGATCCGGCCCAGTACGCGGCCCTGATCGAGGAGCTGCAGACCAACGCCGGCACCCTGTCGGCGCAGACCCGCTTCGCGCTGTCGGTGGCCGCGTTCAATCGCGTCGCCCAGTACGACGCCTGCATCGCCAACTACCTGTCCTCGCTGGACGCCGACGGCGTGCGCAGCCAGCAGTTCCCGGCCCAGCAGCACAGCAACTTCGTCAAGGTCATGGACCTGCGCTACGGCGAAAACCCGCACCAGCAGGGCGCGTTCTACCGCGACCTGTACCCGGTGCCGGGCACGCTGGCCACTTTCAGCCAGCTGCAGGGCAAGGAGCTGAGCTACAACAACCTCGCCGACGCCGACGCGGCCTGGGAATGCGTGCGCCAGTTCGAGCGCCCGGCCTGCGTGATCGTCAAGCACGCCAATCCCTGCGGCGTGGCCGAGGGCGTGGCCTGCGGCGATGCCTACGAGCTGGCCTACGCCACCGACCCGACCTCGGCCTTCGGCGGCATCATCGCCTTCAACACCCGCCTGGACGCGGCCACCGCCAAGGCCATCCTCGACCGTCAGTTCGTCGAGGTGCTGATCGCGCCGGACTACGACGAGGCCGCGCTGGCCTACTGCGCCAAGAAGGCCAACGTGCGCGTGCTGCGCATTCCGCACGGCGACGGCAGGAACAACTTCGACGTCAAGCGCGTCGGTTCGGGCCTGCTGATGCAGACCAGCGACATCCGCGAGGTCGGCCGCGACGAGCTGAAGGTCGTGACCCAGCGCGCGCCCGACCCGGCCGAACTCGCCGACCTGCTGTTCGCCTGGCGCGTGGCCAAGTACGTCAAGTCCAACGCCATCGTCTACGCGCGCGACCACCGCAGCATCGGCATCGGCGCCGGCCAGATGAGCCGCGTGGTCTCGGCCAAGATCGCCGCGCTCAAGGCCGAGGAAGCGGGCCTGGTGGTGCCGGGCTCGGTGATGGCCTCCGACGCCTTCTTCCCGTTCCGCGACGGCATCGACGCCGCCGCCGCCGCCGGCGTGCGCGCGGTGATCCAGCCCGGCGGTTCGATGCGCGACGGCGAAGTGATCGCCGCCGCCGACGAGCACGGTCTGGCGATGGTGTTCACCGGCGTGCGCCACTTCCGCCACTGAACGTGGGCAGCGACGCGCCGGTCATCCGCGAGGAGCGCGACGGGGATCGCGACGCGATCCGCGCCGTGGTCGCGGCCGCGTTCGTCGGGCATCCGCACAGCCAGCAGACCGAACACCGCATCGTCGACGCCCTGCGCGCCGCCGATGCGCTGAGCCTGTCGCTGGTGGCGGTACGCGACGGCGCCGTGCTCGGCCACGTCGCGTTCTCGCAGGTCGGCATCGACGACGGCAGCCGGGACTGGTACGGCCTGGGCCCGGTCGCGGTGGCGCCGCGGGCGCAGGGTAGCGGCATCGGCCGCGCCTTGATCGAAGCAGGACTGGCGCGCCTGCGCGCGCTGGCCGCGCAAGGCTGCGTGGTGGTCGGCGATCCGGGCTACTACGGCCGTTTCGGCTTCCGCCAGGACACCGGACTGCACTACCCCGGCCTGCCGCCGGAGTACTTCATGGCGCTGGCATTCGCCGGCGCCACGCCGTCCGGCGCGGTGACCTACCATCGCGCGTTCGAGGTCGCCTGACCGCGCCCGCTCAGGCCTTGGGCGTGCGTTCCTTCCAGATCTCGTGGTCCACGCCCTCTCCCAGCTCGGGATACTGCGCGATGTGGAATTCCGGCGACTTGCCTTCATCCAACTGGCGGTCGTAGTCGCGGGTCAGTTTCACCACCACTTTCGCCAGCAAGACGATCGCGATCAGGTTCAAGGTCGCCATCACCGCCATTGCGGCGTCGGCGGCGTCCCAGACCAGCTGCACTTTCGAGAACACGCCCCATACGATCACGCACAGCGCCACGATGCGCAGCGCGAACAGCGATTTGCGCCCGCCGCCGATGTAGAGCAGGCCGCTCTCGGCGTAGGAGTAGTTGCCCAGGATGGTGGTGAAGGCGAAGAAGAACAGCGCGATCGAGGCGAACCAGGCCCCCCACTCGCCGAAGAACACCGTCATCGCGCGCTGGGTGATCACCACGCCATCGCCGCCCTGGTCGAGCACGCCCGACAGCAACACGATCAGCCCGGTCGCGGTGCAGATGAACATGGTGTCGAAGAACACGCCCAGGGCTTGCACGAAGCCCTGGCTGGACGGATGGTGCGGCACCGGCGTCGCCGCCGCGGCGATGTTGGGCGCGCTGCCCATGCCGGCCTCATTGGCGTACAGGCCGCGCTTGACGCCGTTGAGCATCGCCGCCGCCATGCCGCCGGCGATGCCGCCCGCGGCCTGGTCCAGGCCGAACGCGCCGCGCAGGATCATCATCACCGCGGCGGGAATCTGGTCGTAATGCGCGACCAGCGCCCACACCGCCAGGCCGATGTAGCCGATCGACATGAACGGCACCACCCATTCGGCGACCTTGGCGATGGAACGCAGGCCGCCGAATATGATCGCCCCCGTCAGCACCACCAACACCACCGCGACCTGGGTCTGGCTGAACTTGAAGGTTTCGCCCACCGACTGCGCGATCGCGTTGGCGTGCACGCCGTTGAACACCACGCCGTAGGAGAATAACAAGCAGGCGGCGAACGCCCAGCCCATCTTCGGCATGCGCAGGCCGCGCGCGATGTAATAGGCCGGACCGCCGCGATACTGCCCCTTCTCGTCGCGCACCTTGTACAGCTGCGCCAGCGAGCTCTCCGCGTAGGCGGTGGCCATGCCGACCGCGGCCGTGCACCACATCCAGAACAGCGCGCCCGCGCCGCCCAGGCTCAAGGCGATGGCCACGCCGGCGAGGTTGCCGGTGCCCACCCGCGCCGCCAGCGAGGTGCACAGCGCCTGGAAAGGCGAAATGCCGGCGTCGTCGCCGTCGGTGCCGCGCCCGATCACCTTGAGCATGTGCGGGAAGCGGCGCACCTGCACGAAGCCCAGCCGCACGGTGAAAAACACGCCCACCGCCAGCAGGCCGTAGATCAGGATGTAGTTCCACAGCAGGTTGTTGATCGCGGCGACGACCGGGGAGATCGCGAGTTCGATCTGGTGCAGCAGCCAATCCATGCGGACGGTTCCGAAATGAGGGCGGGAAGGAAGAGGGGCTCGTGCGGCCGCGTCCATGCCGCCCTGCCGGCGCCGTCGTTACGGATCGCCGGCATGCCTGCGCGGCCCTGTCGCGAACCGGACGAGGACTGCGTCCGGGCTCAGGCCGGAAAGCGTGCCGATAGCCGTCGCGATGGTAGCAGCCGCCAACCCCGTCCCGGCCGGTGGCGTAAAATCCCATGGCTCATGAGCCTCTCCCCATCCGTTATTTCCCTGGAGCACGTATGAAGGTTCTCGTCATCGGGTCCGGCGGGCGCGAACACGCGCTGGCCTGGAAGCTGGCCCAGTCTTCCCGCATCGACGAAGTGCTGGTCGCCCCCGGCAATGCCGGTACCGCGACGGAGGAGCGCTGCCGCAACGTCGCGGTGTCCGCGACCGACATCGACGGCCTGCTGGCCCTGGTCGCGGCCGAGGGCGTGGCGGTCACCGTGGTCGGCCCCGAGGCGCCGCTGGTCGCGGGCGTGGTCGACCGCTTCCGCGCCGCCGGCCTGCGCATCTTCGGGCCGACCGCCGCGGCGGCCCAGCTCGAGGGCAGCAAGGCCTACGCCAAGGATTTCCTGGCCCGCCACCAGATCCCGACCGCGCACTACGCCGTGCACACTCATGTCGAGGAAGCGTTGGAGTACGTCCGCGAGAAGGGCGCGCCCATCGTCATCAAGGCCGACGGCCTGGCCGCCGGCAAGGGCGTGATCGTCGCCATGACCCTGGCCGAGGCGGAAGCCGCGATCACCGACATGCTCGCCGACTACGCCTTCGGCGCGGCCGGCGCGCGCGTGGTGATCGAGGAATTCCTCGACGGCGAGGAGGCCAGCTTCATCTCCATGGTCGACGGCCGCACCGCTCTGCCGATGGCGACCTCGCAGGACCACAAGCGCGTGCACGACGGCGACACCGGTCCCAACACTGGCGGCATGGGCGCCTACTCGCCGGCGCCGGTGGTCACCCCTGAAGTGCATGCGCGAGTGATGCGCGAAGTGGTCGAGCCGACCGTGCGCGGCATGATCGCCGACGGCATCCCCTTCACCGGCTTCCTCTACGCCGGCCTGATGATCGACAAGGCCGGCGCGCCCAAGGTGATCGAGTTCAACGTGCGCTTCGGCGACCCGGAAACCCAACCGGTGATGCTGCGCCTGCAGTCCGACCTGCTGGACCTGGTCGAGGCCGCGATCGACGGCCGCCTGCACGAGACGCAGGCCCAGTGGGACCCGCGCCCGTCCCTGGGCGTGGTGATGGCCGCCGAGCACTATCCGGAGACGCCGCGCACCGGCGATCCGATCAGCGCCTGGGACGTGCCCCTGCCCGAGGACAGCAAGGTCTTCCACGCCGGCACCCAACTGGTCGACGGCCAGGTCGTGACCGCGGGCGGCCGCGTGCTGTGCGTGTGCGCGCTGGGCGCCAGCGTGGCCGAAGCCCAGCACCGCGCCTACGAAGCGGTGGCCGGCATCTCCTGGCACGGCGAGTTCCACCGCCACGATATCGGCTGGCGCGCGATCGAGCGCGAGCGCGCCGCGCAGGTTTAAGTCCGACATCGCCGCACGCAAAAACGAACGGCCGGAAGCATCGCGCTCCCGGCCGTTTTCTTTAGTGCTCTCTGTGGGAGCGGCGTAAGCCGCGATCGCGCCAACACAAGCACCGGCGCGACCACCGCAACTAGTGCGCCGCCCCAGCCGCCTCCTCAGGCGCCGGCTGCAGCGACACCGCCACCTCTTCCAACTCCGCGATCTCCTTCTCCAAGGCCTCGTACAACTCGCCCTGACGCACCATCAGATCCTCGATGTGCGCTGCCAGCTTCAACTTCGACAGCTCGCCGTCGAACAGCAGCCATTGCGCGGTCAGTTGCTCGACATAGTTCTTGGAGTAGTGACGCATTTCCTTGAGCTGGTTCAAGGCCGAGTTCACGTGATCCAACGGCGTCTTGTTATCGGCGGACATGGCAACCTCCTCTGCACAAGCTGGGCCTCAGGGTAGCCAGGCCAAGCTGGCTGCCCGCGAAACGGATCGCGCCTTGCACACGCGGCCTTCACCGGTCACCCAGGACGAGCTCCGGGCAGCTCGCCGGCATCCCAGCGCCGTCTAGGCGACGATGCAGGGCGGTCAAGGCTAGGCCGATGGCATCGCGGGGCTAGTTTTCCGCTACCTCGCCGGTACCGCTACACCCCGTCAGGGGGGTTTGCTAGGCTCCACCGGCGAACCCTTCGCACGAGCCGCACATCGACGTGCGGACCTGACCGGACCCGCAGGCCGCATGGCGCACAACCAGTTCGAGCTGCTCAAGCAACGGCGGTTCCTGCCGTTCTTCCTGACCCAGGCGCTGGGTGCGTTCAACGACAACGTGTACCGGCAGGCGATCATCGGCCTGCTCGGCTACATGGCCGTCGACGCCGCCGACAAGACGCTCTACACCAACCTGGCTCCGGCCATCTTCATCCTCCCCTACTTCCTGTTCTCGGCCACCGCCGGCCAGATCGCGGAGAAGCTGGAGAAGTCGCGCCTGATCCGGATCACGACCACGATGGAAATCGTGATCATGTCGCTGGCCGCGATAGGTTTTCTGACCCACAACCTACCGATACTGCTGGCCGCGCTCTTCTGCACGGGCCTGCAGTCGACCCTGTTCGGCCCGGTCAAGTACTCGATTCTGCCCTCGGTGCTCAAACCCGAGGAGCTCACCGGCGGTAACGGCCTAGTCGAGATGGGCACCTCGATCTCGATCCTGATCGGCATGATCTTCGGCGGCGTAATCTTCAAGATCGCCGGCGATCACGGCCCGGTGGTCGCGGCGATCGCGATCATCGTACTGGCCGTGACCGGCAACCTGGTCAGCCGCGCGATCCCGCGCGCCGAAGCCGGCGCTCCGGAACTCAAGATCAACTGGAACCCACTGCCGGAGTCGCTGGCGATCATCCGGCTGGCGCGTAAACAAGTCGCGGTGCGCAACTCGATTCTAGGCGTGTCCTGGTTCTGGTTCGTCGGCACCGTGCTGACCGCCAACATCCCCAGCTACACCGAGCTCAACCTCGGCATGGGCGACTGGTACGTGTTCCCGCTGGCGCTGTTCTCGATCGGCACCGGCGTGGGCTCAATGCTGTGCGAGAAGCTGTCGGCGCGCACCGTCGAGATCGGCCTGGTGCCGCTGGGCGCGTTCGGCATGAGCGCGTTCCTGTTCGACCTCTATTTCGCTCGTACGGGCCTCGCTCAAACCGCCGGGTTGGACATTGCCGCCTTCATGCAGCAACCGGGCAGCTGGCGGATCGCGATCGATCTAGTCGGAATCGGCCTGTTCACCGGCTTCTTCGTGGTGCCATTGTTCGCACTGATCCAAAGCCGCACCGCCAAGCACGAACTGTCGCGCGTGATCGCCGGCATGAACATCCAAAACGCCGCCTTCATCGTCCTGGCCGCGGTGCTCGGCGTAGCGGTGCAGCGCTTCCTGCACTGGACCATTCCCCAGGTCTTCCTGGCCCTGGCGGTTGCCAATGTGCTGGTCGCGATCTGGATCTTCACCCTGGTGCCCGAGTTCCTGATGCGCTTCATGAGCTGGGTGCTCGTGCGCGCGCTGTACCGGCTGCGCGTGAAGGGCGTCGAGCAGATCCCCGACGAGGGCGCGGCGCTGGTGGTGTGCAACCACGTCAGCTACATGGACGCCCTGATCCTGAGCGCGAGCATTCCGCGCCCGGTGCGTTTCGTCATGTACTACAAGATCTTCAACATCCCGGTGATGAGCTGGATCTTCCGCACCGCCAAGGCGATCCCGATCGCCGGCGCGCGCGAGAATCCGGAGATCATGCGACGCGCGTTCGAGGAGATCGAGGCCGCGCTCGCCGACGGCCAGATCGTCGGCATCTTCCCCGAGGGCGCGTTGACCAAGGACGGCGAGATCGCCAAGTTCAAGTCCGGCGTCGAGCACATCCTGGAAAAACAGCCGGTGCCGGTGATCCCGATGGCCTTGCGCGGGATGTGGACCAGCATGTGGAGCCATCGCGATTCGCGCATGTCGCGCATGCGCGTGCCGCGGCGTTTCCGCGCCCAGGTCGAGGTGGTCGCGGCCGCGCCGGTGGACGGCGCCGCCGCCAGCGCCGAGGGCCTGGAAGCGCAGGTACGCGCGCTGCGTGGCGACGCCGCGTGAAGTTGCCGGCCCGGCGCCGGCAAATCCCGCTAAAGCCCATTCAGGACTGACAGCCGTCGCAAGCCGCTGCTAGGATGGGCAAGGGGGCGTCGGCGCGTGCCGGCGATCACAAACACAACAAGGATAGGGGACACCCATGTACGAGCCGCCTCAGGCCACGCCTGCGCAGCCGATTCAAAACTACCTGGCCTGGTCGATCAGCATGACCGTGCTCGGCTTCTGCCTGTGCTGCATCTTCGGCTGCGCGCCGGGCATCGTCGGCATCGTTTACGGCTCGCAGGTCAACAGCAAGTCCAATGCGGGCGATCTGGAAGGCGCGCGCAAGGCCTCCGAGAACGCCAAGATCTGGTGCTGGGTCGCGACCGCGCTGGTCGCCGTCGGCCTGTTGCTCAACATCGGCTACGTCATGATGGGCGGTACCGCTCAGTACATGGAAATGATGCAGCAGATGCAGAACGCGCGTTGATATGACCGCGTTGCGCCAGCCCCGACTGTGGCACGCGACGGCTGCGGCCGCCGCGCTCGCGGCGGCCGGGGCCGGCGTCTGGCTGTTGCGGCGCGTCGATCCGAACGCGCCCGACAGCCCGCTACCGGGCTGTTTGTTCTTCCACTTCACCGGGCTGTATTGCCCGGGCTGCGGCAGCACCCGCGCCATGCACGGCCTGGTCCACGGCGACCTCGGCCAGGCACTGGCGATGAACCCGCTGTTGTTCGTGGTGATCCCGGCCATGCCGCTGCTGATCGCGCACGGCATGGGCTATCGCCTGCCCCTGCCCAAACGCGCGATCGACCTGCTGCTCAGCGGCAAGTTCTGGCTCAGCCTGATCTTCGGCTACTGGATCGCGCGCAACCTGCCCTGGTGGCCTTTCAGCTGGCTCGCGCCGGGCTGAATCGTCCTCCGTCTCGGCGCCGCGAACGCGGCGCACCGTCCCTTTGCAGAAGAACCGCATGAACGCACCTCACGGCGAATACGTCCCCAATCACCTGGTCTGGGCGATCCTGTCCACCCTGTTCTGCTGCCTGCCGCTGGGCGTGGTCTCGATCGTCTATGCCGCGCAGGTCGACGGCAAACGCGCCGCGGGCGACATCGCCGGCGCGCGCGCGGCCTCGCGCAGCGCGATCAACTGGGCGATCGCATCCGTGGTCGCGCTGCCAGTCGCGATCGCGTTGTGGTTCGTGTTCTTCGGCGGACTTGCCGTGCTCGGCGCCGCGCTCGGGCAATGAGCCCGCGGCCGGTCAGGGGTCGCCGTCAGGCGATCAGCTGACGAAGCCGGCGATCACGAACAGCGCCAGTACCGCCAGCCACACCAGCAGGCTGCGCCAGACCAGGCTCATGGCGTCGCGCAATTCGGGCAGCTCCGCGCTGGCCAGGGTCGCGTTGCCGTTGTCCTCGGCGTAGTCGGCGGCCTCTTCGGCCAGCTCGATCTTCACGCTCGCGCGCGCGATCGCACCCAGGAAACGGTTGTCCAGACTCAGCGCGGCGCCGCCGGATTCGCGCCAGGCGCCCAGCACGGTGTCGAAATTGCCGACCAGGGCCATCGCCAGGGTCAGCAGCTGCGCCACCGGCCATTCCAGGATCGCCAACAGCGTGCGCGCGCCCACGGCGGTTTCGCCGGGCAATTCCTGCGCCCCCTCGCCCTCGGCCGCCAATTCGGTCAGGCGGTACAACACCGCGCCGAACGGGCCCAGCACCAGGAACCAGAACAGCACGCCGAACCAGCGCCGCAACGCGTTGCGGAACACCGCCTCGACCAGCGAACCGCCGTCCAGCGAAGGCGTCGCGCCCTGCGGCCACAGCCGCGAGGCGGCTTCGCGGCGCGAGGCCGCATCCGGCGCGGCGACGATCGCGTCCACGTCCAAATCCAGATCGCGCGGGCCCCAGACGTAGAACAGCACCGCGATCCCGAACACCAGGCCGGCCAGCCCGTACAGCGGCTCGTCCAGGGCCAGTTGGAACAGGCCCACCGCCAGCAGCGGCGGCACCAGCGCCAGCGCGATGCCCCAGCGACCGCGCCAGATGCTGTCCTCGGGAAAACGCGTGCCCAGCCAGCGCAGCCAATCGGCGTACCAGCCGTAGTGCCGCACCGAGGCCGCCAGCGACTGCGCGAGGTGGCCCAGCACGAGCGCGACGACGGCGGCGATCAGCGTTTCTGACATTGCGTCCCGGCTCCCGGCGTGACCAATCCGATGAAGGTGTCCGTTGTATGCGTGGGCGGCGCGCGCCTGGCGCGTACCGCCGTCATGGCCGAACCGGCCATCCGGCGGAACGCTCTGCAACGTCCGCCAGCGCCGATTCTACCGTGGCTCAACGCGTAGCACGTGCCTCGGCGGCCGCCAGCCACTGATCGATCAGCCAGCGCGAGATCGAAATGCTGGGCGAGAGCAGGGGCCCCTGGTCGTCCTCGCGCGGCGGACGCTCGCCGCGGGCCTGGGCCTCGCGGACTTCCTGCGCGGTGAACCAGCGCGCTTCTTCCAGCTCGTCGCCGACCTGCGGCTCGTCCGGGCCGGCCTCGGCGAAGAAGCCCAGCATCAGCGCGCCCGGGAACGGCCACGGCTGCGAGCCCAGGTAACGGCAGCGCCGCACGCGCACGCCGGCCTCCTCGAACACTTCGCGCGCGACCGTCTGCTCCAGCGATTCGCCGGGCTCGACGAAGCCGGCCAGCACCGAATAGCGGCGCGCCGGCCAGCCGGTCTGGCGGCCCAACAGCAGGCGCTCGCCGTCGCTGACGGCGACGATCACGGCCGGATCGGTGCGCGGATAGTGCTCGGCGCCGCATTGCGCGCAGCGGCCTTGCCAGCCGCCGCGCGAAAAACCGACTTCGCCGCCGCAGACGCCGCAGTGGCGGTTGCGCGTGCGCCAATGCTGCAGCGCGCGCGCCTGCGCGAACACGCTGGCGTGCAGCGCCGGCCAATGCGCGGCGGCGTTGCGCAGATCGACCCGGCGCGGCGCTTCGAACGCGGCCAGCGCCGACTCCAGCGCGAACCAGCCGCCGCCGTCGGGCGCCAGGCCCAGGAACACGGCCGCCCCGATTCCGCCGGGACCGGCGCTGAGTTCGGCGCCGCTGGGCGCGAGTAATTGTCCGTCGTCGTCGGCCAGGGCCTGACCGGACTCGTCCAGCAGGATCACCCGCGCCTGCGGCCACAGCGCGGTCAGCGCTTCGGGCTGGTCGCGCAGATGGTCGGCACGGTCCAAGGCTGCGCGCACGGCGGCATCGCTGCCGGCTTCGACGAAGGCGTAAGGCGCGCGCTCGGGTTGGTCGGCGGCGTCGCTCACACCGCGAACGAGGAGCCGCAACCGCAGGTGGTCTTGGCGTTCGGATTGCGGATCACGAACTGCGCACCGTGCAGGCTTTCGGTGTAATCGACCACCGCGCCCATCAGGTACTGCAGGCTCAGCGGATCCACCAGCAGGGTGACGCCGTCGGTCTGCACGGCGAGGTCGTCCTCGCCCTGCTGCTCGTCGAATTCGAAGCCGTACTGGAAGCCCGAACAGCCGCCGCCCTGGATGTAGACGCGCAGCTTGAGCGCGGCATTGCCTTCTTCCGCGATCAGTTCGCGGACCTTGGTCGCCGCCGAGGCGGTGAAATCCAGCGGGCGCTCCAGCGACTGGTAGTCCGGCGCCGTGGGCAGGGCAGTGATCGTTTCCATCCCTCCAGGATGGGGGGCGAAGGCCCGGCATTCAAGCTCGCGGATCGAACGCTGCGGTTGATCGTTGCTGCTATCGCGATGCGGCGGACCTCGACTTGAGGGACTTGCGCGATCTGGCGCGGTCGCTATTCAGTCGAAACTCTCCGGTCGTCATTCCCGCGAAGGCGGGCTCGGCTTGCGCGGGAATGACGGGCAAAGCGATCGCGCATCGGGGTTTCCGCCGAGCCAATTAACCCACCCCTACTCCGCCGCCGTCGCCCCGCTGCCCTCGCGCGTAGCTTCGGCCCAAGTGAACGACTGCTCCACCGCCGCGCCGCTTTGCGGGGTCAGGCGCACGACCACCCGCACCGGGGTCACGCCTGCGGGCAGGAACAGGTCGCCTTCGATCTGCTGGAAGTACTTGAACGAATAGGCCAGGCCCGGCGCATTGGGCTGCTGGCGCAGATCGTCCCAGGCCAGCTTCTGCAGCTTGCCGCCGCGGCTGCCTTCCAGGGCCACGGTCAGGCGGCCGGCGCTGACCGCGCCGCGGTTGAGGTTCTGGGTCAGGGTGCTGGTGAAATGCCAGGCCCCGCCGTTCTGGGGCTGCACCCGCAGCGCGTGCACGGCCAGGCCGCGGCGTTGCGCGGTGGAGCCGACCAGGCGTTCGTAGAAGGCGACGTCGGCGCGCAGGCCGGCGATTTCCTCGTCGCGCTCGGACAGGGTGCCCTGCAGGTCGCGGTTGGCCTCGCGGCTGATCTGATCCGATCGGCTCAGCGTGGTCACGCGCTGGCGCAGCTGCTCGAGTTCGGCGTGTTCGGCGCGCGCGTCGCGCGCCGTGTCGGAGCCGGCCGGCGCCGCGGGCGGCGGCGGCGACCAGGCGCGCCACAGGCCCCAGGCGCCGAACGCGAGCACGGCGGCCATCGCCACGCCGGCGGCGTAGCGCCAGTGGCGGGGCGCGTTCTGGGGACTGCGCGGTTCGGATTCGGCCATGCCCCATTAATAGGGCGCGGCGCGGGCCGGCGCAATCTCCCCTCAGTCGGCCAGGGCGTGCGCGGTCACCGGAGCTTCAGCGCCCGCGCGCGGCGCGCCGGCGGTGTCGGAATGGATCAGGCGGCCGGTCAGCATCGAGCCGGCGATCATCTCGACCACCTTGTAATGGACGTTGCCCAGCACGCGCGCCTTGGCCGCCAGTTCGACGCGCTCGGCGGCGTAGACGTCGCCGGTAAGCTCGCCGTTGATGATCACCACCGGCGCATGCACCTCGCCCTCGATGCTGCCGTTCTCGGCCAGGGTCAGCACGGCCGGCTGGCCCGGCTCGGCCACGATCTTGCCGACGATGCGGCCCTCGATGTACAGGCCGCCGCTGAACTGGAGGTCGCCGCGCATCACTACCTGCGGGCCGATCATGGTGTCGACCTGGCCGGCCGCGAGCTGGGTGGGTTTGTTCTTGAACATGCTTAGGTTTCCCCGGTGACGGTAGCGCCGCTGCGCCAGTCGAACGCCTGCTCCACCGAGGCGTCCCCGCCTCGCAGCGACACGCGTACGCGCTGCGGAGTGAAGCCGGCCGGCAGCATCACGCTGCCGTCGAGCTGCTGGAAGTAGCGGAAAGAATAGTCCTGCGCCGGCGCCGCCGGGCGTTGATGCAGCTCGTCCCAGCCGATCGTGGTCAGTTTGCCGTTACGCACGCCCTCGACCGCGAACTCCAGCCGGCCGGCGCTGACCGCGCCGCGGTTGAGGTTCTGGGTCAGGACGATCATGTAGCGCCAGGTGCCGCCCGCCTCGGGCGAGAACTGGGTCGAGTGCACGTTCAGGCCCTGCGGCTTGCCGGTCGAACCGACCAGACGCTCGTAGAAGGCGACGTCGGCGCGCAAGTCGGCGATCTCTTCCTCGCGATCGGCCAGCGCGCCCTGGATCTGCTTGTTGGCGACCCGGCTGATCTGGTCGGAACGCTGCAAGGTGGCCTCGCGCTGTTCCAGCTGGTCCAGACGGGCCTGGCGCTCGCGCAGGGTCGCGCGCACGGCGTCGAGCTCGGCGCTGACCTTGGGCAGTTGCGGCGCCGCGCGCCAGGTCGCCCAGGCCCAGGCGCCAGCCAGCGACGCCAGCCAAATCGCCGCCACCACGGCCGCGATCAACGGCCGCCGGTCGGGTTGCTGCTGGACGATGACGAAACGGGGCGGTGGTGGCTTGGCCATGCGACGGAGCGGCGGGGGCCGCCGGGTGGTTCTATACTCGGCCGACAAGTCTAGCGGGGTTGTCGCCGTGTCCGATGCGCACCTGTTCGCAATTGGGGTAGTTCTTGCCTGGCTGGCCGGGGTCCGGGTCTACATGACCGTGTTCGGGGTCGGCATCGCCGGTGCCCTGGGCTGGCTGGACCTGCCCCAGGCCCTGCAGGCGACCGAGTCGCCGTGGGTGATCGGCGTCTCCGGCGTGCTCGCCGCCACCGAATTCTTCGCCGACAAGATCCCCGGCGTGGACTCGGGCTGGGACCTGCTGCACACCCTGCTGCGGGTGCCGGTCGGCGCTTTCCTGGCCGCCGCCACCCTGTCCCCGGACGGCCAGCTCGGCGCGGGCGCCCTGGCCACCGGCGCCGGCGTGGCCCTGGGCAGCCACCTGCTCAAGGCCGGCTCGCGCGTGCTGCTCAACACCTCGCCCGAACCGGTGACCAACTGGACCGCCTCGGTCGGCGAAGACCTGGCCGTGGTCGGCACCCTGGCCCTGGTGTTCGCCCACCCCTGGATCGCGCTGTCGCTGGTCGCTTTGATCAGCCTGGTCGTCGCCCTGCTGCTGTGGTGGGTCTGGCGCCTGATCTTCCGGCGCGCGCCCAAGGTCAGCGCCGCATAGGGCCGGCTCTAGCCCACCCCGAATCTTCGACCCGTCGCGACAGCTCGGCCTCGCGCATCGAGCTGGATCGGCGCAACGAACTCAGGGCTCACACTTAATCGCGAGGCTCGCGAGCGTCTTGCCCTTCGGCGTCAATTCGACCCAACAGCCGCTGCCTCCGGGATCGACGAACGCCAGGCCTTTCGGATCGTGAGTTGGCACGGGCAGCATCCGCGATAGATATTTTCTCGCCTCGGACAGCGGCATGCCGGGACAGACGACGCGCTCGAAACAACTACGCGGATTCGACGAGCGCATGCCTACCACACGGTCATCCTCATCGAGGAAGTACGCCGAACGGTCGTAGTGCAACGTGGCCATGATGTAGCCCTCTTCCGTGGTTCGGCTACGAGGCTTGCCAAGTTTTCGCACGACGTCCTTCTCGAAGCTCCCTACCCCGATCCCCGCGATAGCCAGCCTCGCAGGATCCGCCGCCGTGGCGGCCATGGTGACCGCAGCGCCTATGCCGACGAGCATCAGCCAACGTTTGCCGCGCACTCCCATCGCACCCGTCTCCTTGAGCGGTTGCGGTATTTGACACCAAATAAGACTGTGCCGGGAAACGCCCGGGCTAACACTCCCCGAACACAAAAAAGCCACCGGCGTACCGGTGGCTCGGATGTCTGGCTGGCGACGGTGCGCGCCTGGCGCGCCCGATGGCTGGCTGGATGCGACGGCCGCGCGCGAGGCGCGGCGACTTACTCTTCGATCTTGGTCAGCAAGTAGTTCTGCTCGCCCAGGCGATCGATCAGCGCCAGCTGGGTTTCGATCCAGTCGATGTGCTCTTCCTCGGAGTCGAGGATGTCGGCGAACAACTGACGGCTGACGTAGTCGCCGACCGCTTCGGCGTGCTTGATGCCGTCGCGCAGCACCGGCAGCGCTTCCAGCTCCAGCGCGAGATCGCAGTTGAGCAGCTCGCGCGGGTTCTCGCCGATGCGCAACTTGCCCAGGGCCTGGAAGTTCGGCAGGCCGTCGAGGAACAGGATGCGCTCCGACAACTTGTCGGCGTGCTTCATCTCGTCGATCGACTCGTGGTACTCGTGATCGGCCAGTTCCTTCAGACCCCAGTTCTTCAGCATCTTGGCGTGCAGGAAGTACTGATTGATCGCGGTCAGCTCGTTATAGAGCGCCTTGTTGAGGAACTCGATGACCTTGGCGTCGCCCTTCATGGCCGTGCTCCGGCAGTTGCAATGGCGGGCACTCTAGCCCTTTCGCGCAGGCCGTGACGGAACGCGAATCGAGTGCATTTCGCGTACGCGCCGGCGCGGAAAACTTAAGGAGTTCGCGAACGCGCGGCGCTCGCGGGAGACGATCAGGCGGCTTGCTGCAATACCGGCAGCGGCAGATCGCGCAGCGCGCGGGCGCGCTCGAGCAATTCGGAGGCCATGTCCAGGCAGCTGCCGCAGTTGGCGCCGGCGCCGGTACGCATGGTCAGTTCGGGCACGCTGCGGCAACCGGCCTCGGCGGCCTGGAGGATGTCGCGTTCGGTGACTCCGTTGCAGATGCAGACGTACACGGTGGCGTTGGGCGGGCAGGCAGCCGGATCGGCTGCAGGTCCATTTCGCCAGGAATGCGAATGATTGTCAATTCGACGACGGGTCCTGGCCGCCGCGGACGTTCATCCCCGGTTGCCGGGCGCGCGGGCGCTGGCGATTGCGCCCGGGGCCGCCCGCACGCGGGTCCAGCTGAGCGCGCGGGTCCGGACCCGGCGCCGGCACCGCCTGGGCGCCGGCGATGCTGCGCGCGAACGGGGCCAGATGGCGCAGGGCGCTGGAATAGACCCCGCGCTTGAACACCACCACGTGTTCGACCGGGTACCAGAAGTCCACCCAGCGCCAGTGGTCGAACTCGGGCTTGTCGGTCAGGTCCAGGCGCAGGTCGGACTCCTGGCCGGTCAGGCGCAGCAGGAACCAGACCTGTTTCTGGCCGATGCAGACCAGCCGGTCGTTGCGCCGGATCGCCCGCTGCGGCAAGCGATAGCGCAGCCAGCCCGGGGTCGCGCCCAGCACTTCGACATGCTGCGGCAGCAGGCCGGTCTCTTCGCGCAGCTCGCGGTACATCGCCTCGAGCGGCGTCTCGTCGGTGTTCATCCCGCCTTGCGGGAACTGCCAGCCGTCGCGATGCACGCGTCGGGCCCAGAACAGGCGGCCGTCCGGGTGCATCAGCACGATGCCGACATTAGGCCTGTAGCCGTCCGGATCGATCACGATGCGGACTCCAAATTCACTGCGACCGACTCTGCCACGGCCCCCGCCCGACGACAAGCCGGCCCGGGATGATTGACGGCACCCGCGCCGGCATGAATAATTCGCGGTTCCCCGTGGCTATGTAGCTCAGCCGGTTAGAGCACAGCACTCATAATGCTGGGGTCGGTGGTTCGAGTCCACCCATAGCCACCATCGTTTCAGGCGCCTGGCGCCGCAGTTCAAGCCCGCCGCCAGCGGGCTTTTTCGTATCCGCCGCCCTCACCAAAGGCCGGATCGCCGACCGCAGCGGCTTGCCGCACAATGACGCCATGAACATCTTCAAGGTCTTTACCCTGGAAGCCGCCCACCGGCTGCCGAACGTGCCGGAAGGCCATAAATGCGCGCGCCTGCACGGCCATTCGTTCCGGGTCGAGGTCCATCTGGACGGCGAACTTGGCGAGCACAGCGGCTGGGTGATGGACTTCAGCGACGTCAAAAAGGCGTTCCAGCCGCTGTACGACCAGCTCGACCACCACTACCTCAACGACATCCCCGGTCTGGACAACCCGACCAGCGAGCGGCTGGCGATCTGGATCTGGGAACGCCTGAAGCCGGCGCTGCCGCTGCTGAGCGAGATCGTGGTCCACGAGACCTGCACCTCCGGCTGCCGCTACCGCGGCTGAGCCCCGCCCGAGCGGCCGAGCCCGCCGCTTTTTCGTCATCGCGCGGTCATCGCCGCGGCCGATCCTGGGCCGCGCCCGACCGCCACTCACCCTGTAAGTGGTTGATTGCAAAGACCGCATGAACGGTCGGCAACCGCTGGTCGGTTCGATGTTGCAACGCAACAAAAGCCGGATTATGCTGCACCGCACAATCCGGGCATTCCCCCGGCCCGGACCACCCGAATCTCTAGGAGCACGCCATGTACCAGCAGTTCAACGAGCAGTTCGCCGCCGCGACGCGTCAGTTCGCTGACACGGCCGCTCAGGTCAACCGTCTGACCCTCGACAACGCCGAGGCCGTGTTCGGCCTGCAGCTGGCCGCGATCGAAGAGCGCGTCAACGCCACCTTCGCCTTCTTCGGCGAAGCCGCCGAAGCCCGCGACTTCGACAGCCTCAAGACCCTGTGGCCGAAGGCCGCGCAGGTCGCCCGCGAGAACGTCGAGCGCGCCGTCAGCACCGGCCAGGAAGTCTTCGGCCGCACCCTGAAGGCCAACGAAGCCATCGGCGAGCTGACCAAGTCGCAGATCGAGTCGGCCGCCAAGACCACCCAGGCCAACGTCGAGAAGGCCGCCAAGGCCGCGACCAAGGTCGCCGCCAAGTAATTCGCAAGGTCTCTCTCCTCGTCGTACCCCCGACGGACACGAAACCCGGTAGCGCCAGCTACCGGGTTTTTTGTTGGGCGCGATTTAGTACCCACGGGACAAGACGGACACCCGACAGATGTCTATCTGCATACGGTTGACGCCACCCTATGCGCGGGCGAGTCGCCGCCATTGGTCCACCTTCCTTAGCTTCCAATGCCAGGCGAATAAGCCCGCGCCTGCGCGATAACATCTTTGGTGAAGGATGCGCCTAGGAGGCGAGAATGGAGACGGAAGGAACCGAGTTGAATGCGGCGACAGCGTCGCGGCCGACGCACCCTAGTCCGCTGACCTTCGCGTGGCTCTACCAACGCGTGCAGGGCTATCTCATCGAAAGCCAACGAGGAACCCCGACCAAGCTTGAGCGGCGGTCTTTCTGGTTCGGCATCGGCATGGCAGGCATCGGGCTCGGGGCCGCGGCGCTTCAACACTGGATCCAGCCGGTGGTGGCGTTCTGGATCGCACTCGTTTGCGTAGTCGCTGAAGTAGTCGGGTTGGCGGTATCCGTAGTGTTGACGCTCAAACGCGAGCTACCGCAATTTTCGCGTCCACGCGAAACGCATGCGGCCGAAATGGATTTGGAATTCGACATATGGCAAGGCGCCGTGGCCGACCTCAAACGCTTCCCTACCCCGGAGCGGGAGGCGCGTCTACGTTTCGCAACGGCACTACGAAATAGCATGAATGACCGAATGGGGCTGTTGTTCGGCGGTATTCAGCGGTTGGGTATTTTTCCGGTGCTGGTCGCGCTTTATCTGCAATTTCGCGACTGGAAGTGGGGCGACTGGGCTGGCGCGTTCGACGTCAATCTCGTAGCGGGCTTTTTTATCTTACTGATGTTGCTTCTGTATGCGGGCGGATGGTTGCTGGTCGGTCTGCGTATCCGATTGGATACCTACGTGAACCTGTTGGAGGACTCGCTGCAGGAGTAGATGGTGGATCAAGCGATCGACTCCTGGAGAGCAACCGGAATCGAACAGTCGCCGTCGTCGGGGTTCGCGGCCGGGGCTTATGGCCGAAGGAAATCCTTGCGGAACGCCGCTCCTACAGGGAGAAGCGTCGCCCACAAGAGATACGAAGCGGACGCGTGGACGTAACGTCGTGGCGGCTGCCCAAAGAAGAGCCCGCCGTTCGGCGGGCTTTTCGGTAACAGCGGATCCGGATCAGACCGCAGGTTTGGCCGCCGGAGGCTCATCGTCGTGACGCACGATCTTCGGCGCCTCGTCGAGCTTGTCGCCCAGCAGGCGACGCACCACCACGTAGAACACCGGAATCAGCAGCACGCCCAGGAAGGTCGCGAAGACCATGCCGCCGATCACGCCCGTACCGATCGCGTGCCGCGAGTTGGCGCCCGCGCCGGACGAAATGGCTAGCGGGATCACGCCCATGATGAAGGCGAACGAGGTCATCAGGATCGGACGGAAACGCAGCTTGCAGGCCTCGATGGTCGCCTCGCGCAGCGTCTTGCCCGCCTGGCGCTGCTCGATCGCGAACTCCACGATCAGGATCGCGTTCTTCGCCGCCAGGCCGATCACCGTGATCAGGCCGATCTTGAAGTAGATGTCGTTGGGCAGACCGCGCAGCAGCGAGAACACCACCGCGCCGAGCACGCCCAGCGGCACCACCAGCAGCACCGCCACCGGCACCGACCAACTCTCGTACAGGGCGGCCAAGCACAGGAACACCACCAGGATCGACAGCGCCATCAGCATCGGCGCCTGATTGCCCGACAGGATTTCCTGGTAGGACTGACCGGTCCAGTCGTAGCCGAAGCCTTCCGGCAGATCGTTGTCGACGATCGCCTGCATCGCGTTCATGGCCTCGCCCGAGCTATGCCCCGGCGCCTGCGAACCCACGATCTCGACCGCCGAATAACCGTTGTAGCGGGTCAGCGACGGCGAGGCCATGATCCACTTGCTGTGGACCACGTTGGTCAGCGGGATCATCGCGTTGGTGGTGCGGTCGGCCGCGCTGCCGTCGACGTTGGTCGCCGCCGACGGGTTGGGCGTGTAGAACCGGGCCAAGGCTTCCGGACCGGTGCGGTACTGCGCATCGGCCTGCATGGTCACGCGCTTGATGCGGCCGTTGTCGACGAAGTCGTTGACGTACACCGGCGCCAGCATCAGCTGGATCGAGCTGTAGATGTCGTTCACCGACAGGCCCATCGCCTGCGCCTGCACACGGTCGACGTCGAGCTTGAGCTGCGGCGAGTCTTCCTGCGTGTTCGGGCGCACGCCGACCAGCGCCTGGTTCTTGCCTGCGTTGCCGAGCAGGATGTTGCGGGCCTCGGTCAGCGCCTCGCGACCCTTGCCGCCGCGGTCCTGCAGGTACATGTCGAAGCCGCCGAACGAGCCCAGGCCGCTGACGGTGGGCAGGTTGATCACGAAGATCTGGGCGTCGCGGATGCCGCTCAGGGTGCCGTAGGTGGTCTGGATGAAGGTGCTCGCGTCGACCTTGCGCTCGTCCCAGGGCTTCAGGCGGATGAAGGCCATGCCCATGTTCTCGCCCTGGCCGACGAAGCTGAAGCCGGCCACTTCCATCATGCCGTCGTAGCCTTCCTGCTTCTCCAGGGCCTTGCGCATGTCGTCGAACACGGCCTGGGTGCGGCGCATGGTCGCGCCCGGCGGCAACTGCACCAACGCCAGCGCGTAGCCCTGGTCTTCTTCCGGCAGGAAGCTGCCCGGCAACTTGGTGAACAGGAAGCCGCACAGCACCGCCAGCGCCACGAACACCGCCATCCAGCGCGGCGCATGCTTGACCGCGCTGCCGATGTGGCCGACGTAGGTGTTGGCGACCTTGTTGTAGACCGTGTTGAAGCCGCGGAAGACGAAGTTCGACTTGTGGTGCTCGGTGGGCTTGAGCATGGTCGCGCACAGCGCCGGGGTGAAGCCCAGGGCGAGGAACGCGGAGAAGCCCATCGCCATGGCGATGGTGATGGCGAACTGCTTGTAGATCTCGCCGGCCGAACCGCCCTGGAAGGCGCTGGGGATGAACACCGCCGCCAGCACCACCGTGATCGCGATGACCGCGCCGCTGATCTGGCTCATCGCCTTGATCGTGGCCTGGCGGGCGTTGAGGCCCTCCTCGGTCATGATGCGTTCGACGTTCTCGATCACCACGATCGCGTCGTCGACCACGATGCCGATCGCCAGCACCATGCCGAACAGGCTGAGCTGGTTGATGGTGAACCCGAGGATATACATGCCCAGGAAGGTGCCCATCAAGGCGATCGGGATCACCAGAGTCGGGATCAGGGTGGCGCGCAGGTTCTGCAGGAAGATCAGCATCACCAGGAACACCAGCGCGATCGCCTCGAGCAGGGTCTTGACGACCTCCTCCACCGAGATCCGCACGAAGGTCGAGGTGTCGTAGGGCGAGAACCACTTCACGCCCTGCGGGAAGCTGGTCTGCAGCTCGTCCATGCGCTTGCGCACCGCCTCGGCCACGCCCAGGGCGTTGGCGCCGGGGCTGAGCAGCACGGCGAAGGCGCCGGTCGGGGCGCCGTTCCAGCGCGCCTCGAAGCCGTAGGACTGCGCACCGATCTTGATCCGGGCGACGTCCTTCAGGCGCACCGTGGTGCCGTCGGCGTTGGCGCGCAGGATGATGTTGCCGAACTCCTCGGGCGTGCTGAAACGGCCCTCGGCCGAGACCGTGGCGGTATAGGCCTGTTCCTTCGGCGAGGGCTCGGCGCCGATCGAACCGGCGGCGAACTGCACGTTCTGGCCGCGCACCGAGTTCAGCACCTGGGTGGCCGAGAGGCCGTAACCCTGCAGCTGTTCGGGGTTGAGCCAGATGTTCATGGCATATTCGCTGCCGAACTGCTGGGTGCTGCCCACGCCGGGCACGCGCGCGATCTGGTCGAGCACGCGCGAACCGATCATGTCGCTGAGCGCGTTGGTGTCCACGCCCGGATTTTCCGAGCGCAGCGCGACCACCATCAGGAAGTTCGAATTCGACTTGGCCACCACCACGCCCTGCCGGGTCACTTCCTCCGGCAGTCGCGGCGTCGCCAGCGCCACCTTGTTCTGGACCTGGACCTGGGCGATGTCGGGATCGGTGCCCGGCGCGAAGGTCAGGGTGATCGAGGAGCCGCCCGAGGCGCTGGACGAGGAGCTGAAGTAATCGAGGTTGTCGATACCGGTCAGCTGCTGCTCGATCACCTGAGTGACCGCGCCCTCGGCGGTTTCGGCGCTGGCGCCGGGATAGCTGGCCGAGATCCCCACCTGAGGCGGGGCGATGTTGGGATAGGACTCGACGCCGAGATTGAAGATCGCGAGCACGCCGCCCAGCGTGATCAGGATCGCGATGACCCAGGCGAAGACCGGGTGATTGATGAAGAATCTGGACATGGCGTTCGCTCAGTCCTTATTTGGCGGCCGGCGCGGCGGCATCGGGCTTGCCCTTGGCGCCCTCGGGCTGCCACGGCGTGGCCTTGGCCGCCTCGCCCGGAACGGCGCGCTGGATGCCGGAAACCACGACCTGATCGCCCGCGGCCACGCCGCTGCTGATCACCCAGTTGCCGCCCTGGCTGCGGTCGGCGGTCACGCCCTTGCGCGCGACCTTGCCGTCCGCGCCCACCACCAGCAGATAGGGACCGCCGGCGTCGCGCTGGAGCGCGGCCTGCGGCACCAGGAAGGCGTTGGCCTGATTGCCCAGAGTGGCCTTCAGGGTCACGTAGGTGCCGGGCAGCAGGGTCTTGTCCGGGTTCGGGATGCGCGCGCGCAGCGCGATCGCGCCGGTGGCCGGATCGACCACGTCGCCGGAGAAATCCATCACGCCCGGGCGCTGATACACCGTGCCGTCGGGCAGCACCACCTGGACCTGGGTTTCGCCCTGGGCCTGACCGGCCTGGGCGCGGCGGATCTGTTCCAGCTCGGACACGCTGAGCGAGAAGTTCACGTACAGCTGGTCGATCTGATCGACCGTGGTCAGCAGGGTCGCAGTGCCCTGGCCGACCAACGCGCCCTCGGTGACCTGCTGCTTGCCGGCGCGGCCGTTGATCGGCGAGCGCACGGTGGCGTAACCCAGGTTGATGCGCGCGTTGGCCAGCGCGGCCTCGGCCTGCTTCACCGCGGCCGAACCGCTGCGTTCGGCGGCGAGCGCGTTGTCGAGGTCGGAGCGGGAGATGAATTTCTCCGGCGCCAGGCGGCGCGCGCGATCGGCCGCGGCGCGCGCGTTGGCGTAGTTGGCTTCGGCCGAGGCCAGCGAGGCCTGGGCCTGGCTGACTTCGGCCTGCATCTGAGAGGGATCGATCTGGAACAGCACCTGGCCTTGGCTGACGTCGCTGCCTTCGGCGTACACGCGGCGCTGCAATACGCCCGGTACGCGGGCGCGCACGTCGGCGCTGCGGTAAGCGGCCAGGCGGCCGACCAGATCCTTCTGCAGCGGCACGTTCGCCGGCTGCGCTTTGATCACGCCCAGTTCCGGCGGCGGCGGCGCACCGCCGGCTTGTTCGTCGCCACCACCTCCGCAAGCGGAGAGTGCGAGGGCCAACGCGAAGGCCAGGGCCGCGGAGCGCGGGATCATGATCATGGGAAAGACTCCGGTTCCATCGTTGTCTAGAGCGCGATCGCTCGGTGGTTGCCGCTAATTCCTATACTGAAAAGTCTAGCATTCTGCTACTTGGCCCCACCCCCCATAAGTCACGGGGCCAGCGCCGTCATGCCACCTCGAGCAAGTGCGAAAAACGGCTGGCGTCGGGTTCGGGGGCGTACGGCAGGCGGCCCCAGCACGGTGCGGGCAGACGCTCACGCAGTAAACGGAAATTGTCATCGCGTCGGTCCATATGAGGGTCCATCTCATTGCCGATCCAGCCGACCAGGCGCAGGCCGTCGGCCTCGATCGCACGCGCAGTCAGGCGCGCATGGTTGATGCAGCCTAGCCGCATTCCGACCACCAACACCACCGCCGCGTCCAGTTCGCGCGCCAGCTCGGCCTGGTCCAGGCTCGCCGACAGCGGCGCCGCCCAGCCGCCGACGCCTTCGACCACCACCACCTCGGCCTGCGCGGCCAGGCGCGCGTGCGCGGCCAGCAGGGTCGGCAGCGCGATCTCGACGCCGTCGTCGGCCGCGGCCAGCTCCGGTGCCAGCGGTGCGCGCAAGGCATAGGGATTGATGTCCGCATAGGCGGGCGTGGGCGCGCTGGCCGCCTGCAACAGCAGCGCGTCTTCGTTGCGCAAACCCTCCGGCGTGAGCTCGCAACCGCTCGCGACCGGCTTCATGCCGACCGCGCGCAGCCCGCGCGCGCGCAGTGCGTGCAGCAGCGTGGCGCTGGCGACCGACTTGCCGATGCCGGTGTCGGTGCCGGTGACGAAATAACTGCGTGCGCTCAAGCGGCGGCTTCCTTCGATTGATGGGCCAACCATCGGCGATTGCGACGCACGGCGTAGGCCGGCATGACCGCGCCCAAGGCCGCGTACACCCATACCGGCAGCGCCGCGATCAGGCCCGGCGCGTTCTCGCCGGGCCAGGCCAGCGCCAGGCCGCTCAGCGCTAGGCTCAGCACGGCGGTGCCGGTGAGGATCCAGTGCAGGCCGATCTCGGTGCCGGTCTCGTAGCGCTCGGCCGCGGTCAAACCCAGTTTGTCGGCGCGTCGCAAGGCGTGCCGGTTGAGCTCGCACACGATCCACGACAGCAGGCCGAAGCCCACCGCGTAGACCATGAAGGCGGTCTGCAGGTCGGCGTTCCAATGCGCCGGGTCGATGCCCAACTCGCTCTTGACCCAGCCGCCGGTGAACATCGACATCGCGCTGGAGACCACCATGCGCAGCGGGTAGACGTAGATCATCACCACCAGCACCAGGGCCAGGCTGAGCACGTTGGAGCGCCCATCGTCGAGTCCGTAGCGTCGGCTCCAACGGTTGTGCGCGCCCCAGAACAAGGCGAGCAGCACGAAGCAGAACACGAAGGTCGGCACCCGCCGCAGCGCTTCGCGCAGTTCCGCCACGGTGTCGGGCAGTTCGTTGAACAGGATCACCAGCATCGTCAGCGAGAACGCGAACGCGGCGTCGACGAAACTTTCCAGCCGTGTCACCTGGTGGCCGCGTTCGCGGAAGGCGGGCATGGTCGAGCCTGACTCGGTCATCGGCATCCTCGGCGGCGGGCTTGGGGGGGCGGTATCCGGCCATGGTAATGCCCGGGCGTGCCGCTGCTACACTCGCGGTATGTTCGCCGCCAACCCCCTGTCCGGCAGCAAGCCGGAACAATACGACCTGCTCCTGGCCCAGGCCCGCGCCCTGATCGAGGGCGAGCGCGACCGTGTCGCCAACGCCGCCAACCTGTCGGCGCTGGTCTATCACGCCCTGCCGGACCTCAACTGGGTCGGCTTCTACTTCTACGACGGCCGCGAGCTGGTGGTCGGACCGTTCCAGGGCCTGCCGGCCTGCATCCGCATCCCGCTCGACAAGGGCGTGTGCGGCGCGGCGGCCTCCAGCGGCCAGACCCAGCGCATCGCCGACGTGCACCGCTTCCCGGGCCACATCGCCTGCGATTCGGCGTCGAACTCCGAACTGGTGGTGCCTTTGTCCTTGAACGGCGAACTGATCGGCGTGTTCGATCTCGATAGCCCCAAGCTCGACCGCTTCGACGCCGACGACCAGCGCGGCCTGGAAGCGATCGCCCAGGCCTTCGTGGAGTCGCTGCGATGACCGCGGCCAAGCTGCGCAACATCGGCCCCAAGAGCGCGGCCTGGCTGCGCCAGGTCGGCCTGCGCTCGCACGAGGACATCGCCGCGATCGGCACGGTCGAGGCTTTCATGCGGGTCAAGCGCGCGGGCTTCAAACCGACGCTCAACTTGCTGTACGCGATCGAGGGCGCCCTGCTGGACTGCCATTGGCAGGAGATCCCCGACCAGCGTCGCAACGAACTGATCGCCGCCGCCGAGGCCGCCACCGCCCTGCTGCCCGCGCCGCGCAACCGCCCGGCCGCCGGCCCGGTGCGCACCACCGTGCTGACCGAGGACACCGTGGCGATGCCGCCGTCCTACGACGACGGTTTCGACGACGAGCCTGCGGGCGAAGGCCGCGACGAGGCGGAAGAGCGGGAGTAAGGCGGTCCTGTGTTCCGCTTTGCGGCGCGGATTAGCGGCGCTTGGTTACGTCCCCGACCTGGCTTTCTCTGCTCCCAACAGTGGGAGGCGGTGCCCCGTTCGGCAGGCTCAGGACGGGCTGCGGACCGGATGAAGAGCCGGGATGAAGTTGGAGCTGCGCGCCCTGCGCCGGGCCCTCACCCCAACCCCTCTCCCGCGAGCGGGAGAGGGGCTCACAGCGCTGGTTCTTGATCTCCCCCTTCCCGCTTGCGGGAGACGTCCTTGATCTTCCCTTCTCCCGCTTGCGGGAGAAGGTGCCCGCAGGGCGGATGAGGGCGCGYGGCGGGRTTCAAGCAACGCACTCGCGCCG
>NZ_LMJF01000013.1:190044-520044 GCF_001429785.1 Lysobacter sp. Root916
GCGGCGGGGTTCAAGCAACGCACTCGCGCCGGGCCCTCACCCCAACCCCTCTCCCGCAGGCGGGAGAGGGGCTCACAGCGCTGGTTCTTGATCTCCCCCTTCCCGCTTGCGGGAGAGGTTCTTGATCTTCCCTTCTCCCGCTTGCGGGAGAAGGTGCCCGCAGGGCGGATGAGGGCGCGCGACGAGGTTCAAGCAACGCACTCGCGCCGACCCCTCACCCCAACCCCTCTCCCGCGRGCGGGAGAGGGGCTCGCAACGCTRGYTYTTGATCTTCCCCTKCCYGCTTGCGGGAGACGTTCTTGATCTTCCCTTCTCCCGCTTGCGGGAGAAGGTGCCCGCAGGGCGGATGAGGGCGCGCGGCGGGGTTCAAGCAACGCACTCGCGCCGGGCCCTCACCCCAACCCCTCTCCCGCGGGCGGGAGAGGGGCTAATGGCCACGGTCCCCCTTAAACCCCCGCTCTTTTGGCCCCAGCGGCCCCGATCGCGTAGACTGCGCGCGCTTCGAGGTGACCCCCGGCATCCGCCGTCAGGGTTGAAACGGGAAGCCGGTGACGCCCCAGCGCTACGACAGCGCGATCGGGCCAGCCCGGCACTGCCCCCGCAACGGTAAGCGAGTCGACCGCGGCAACCGCCACTGTGCTCAGCACGGGAAGGCACCGCGCACGGGACCCCGGTCCCGGCTCGCGAGTCCGGAGACCGGCCCCGACGCGCGACTGGTTGCGATGCGGAGGGCGTCGCGGCGGCGACCGTCGGCGCGTTCAGCGCCCGCATTCGCGGCCCCTCTCTCCTCGCGACTCCCTCGATCGACGGCGCGGCTCCACCGCCGCGCCCCTGGAGTTTGCTCATGCGTGTTCCCAAGCTGTCCCTGGCCATCGCCGCCGCCCTCGCCCTGCCCGCTCTCGCGCAGGCGCAGCCGAACGACGACGCCACCGATCTGGACGATGTCGTCGTCACCGCGACCCGCACCGCGATCAGCGCCAACGACGCGCTGTCGCCGGTCGAAGTGATCACCCACGACGACATCGCGCGCAGCCAGGCGCGCTCGCTGCCCGACCTGCTGCGCGGCCGTGCCGGCCTCTCGATCGGCAACCAGGGCGGCCGGGGCAAGCTGACCACGCTGTCGCTGCGCGGCAGCGAGACCGACCACGTGCTGGTCCTGGTCGACGGCATCCGCATCGGCTCGGCGACCTCCGGCCTGGCTTCGTTCCAGGACCTGCCGGTCGCCCTGATCGACCGCATCGAAATCGTGCGCGGCCCGCGCTCCAGCCTGTACGGCGCCGACGCGATCGGCGGCGTGATCCAGATCTTCACCCGCCGCGACCGCGACGCCGTCGCCCCGCGCGCCAGCGTCACCGTTGGCAGCCACGGCGGCCGCGAAGCCAGCGCCGGCATCGGCGGCCGCGTCGGCCGCGGCTGGTTCGGCGCCGACGCCGCCTACCAGCGCACCGACGGCATCAATGCCTGCGACGGCTCCAGCACCCTGTTCGCCGGCTGCTTCACCGAAGAGCCCGACCGCGACGGCTACCGCAACCGCTCGCTGTCGCTGCGCGGTGGCTTCGATGCCACCGACACCCTGAGCTTCGAAGGCCATGTGCTGCGCGCCGAAGGCGAGAACGAGTACGACGGCAGCTTCGTCAACTACTCCGAGATCGTGCAGCAGGTGGTCGGCGCCAAGGGCACCTGGCGTCCTTCCGAGAACCTGCGCCTGCAGGTCAGCGCCGGCCGCAACCGCGACGAGTCCGACAACTTCCTCGGCAACGTGCCCAACGGTTACTTCGCCACCAACCGCGACAGCTTCACCGTGCAGACCGACTACGGCGTCGGCGAAGGCCAGCTGCTGAGCGTGGGCTTCGACTGGCTGCGCGACCATGCCGACAGCGACACCGCCTACGACAAGAACGAGCGCGATAACCGCGCCGGCTTCGTCCAGTACCAGGGCCGCTTCGGCGCCCAGTCGATCGAGGCCAGCCTGCGCCGCGACGACAACGACCAGTTCGGCGGCCACACCACCGGCAGCATCGCCTGGGGCCTGGGCTTCGCCGAACACTGGCGTCTGACCGCGGGCTACGGCACCGCGTTCAAAGCCCCGACCTTCAACGAGCTCTACTACCCGTTCTTCGGCAACCCGGCGCTGCGCCCGGAAGAATCCAAGACCTGGGAACTGGGCTTGGCCTATCGCGGCGAGCGCTTCAACGCGCGCATCGACGGTTTCAGCACCCAGGTCGACGACCTGATCGCCTACGACGCCGCGATCTTCCTGCCCAACAACATCGAACGCGCGCGTGTGCGCGGCGCCGAGATCGGCATCGACACTACCTTCGCCGATTGGACCGTGGCCGCCAGCGCCAGCTTCCTCGACAGCGAGAACCGGGTCGGCTTCTACGCCGGCAACGATCTGCCGCGTCGCGCCAAGCGCAGCGCGCGCGTCGACATCGACCGCGCCTTCGGCGACTTCCGCTTCGGCGTCACCGCAGTCGGTTCCAGCGCGCGTTACGACGACGTCGCCAATACCCGCCGGGTCGGCGGCTACGGCACCCTGGACCTGCGCGCCGAATACGCGCTCACCCCGGCCTGGTCGCTGCAGGCGCGCGTGGCCAATGTCTTCGACCGCGACTACGAGACCATCTCGTTCTACAACCAGCCCGGTCGCGAGTGGTTCCTGACCTTGCGTTACGCGCCGGCCCGCTGAGCCGGACGCGCGTCCAAGCCCTCGAAAGCCCGGTTCCGCCGGGCTTTCTTTTGCAGCGAGCCGGGCGGTGGACGGGCTCGCGTCTGCCGCGGCGCTGCGAGGCTACGGACCGTCCGACCCGGCGCGCCGTACCGTGCCCAAACCCTCACGGATCCACTAATTAAGTGACATTACTGAGCGCTCCGATCGGGTGCGGATCGGGCGCGCCCCCTGCGAAGGTCCAATCGGATCCCCGGTCGGAGGGCGTACGATAGCCGCAGCGGACCGGCGCCATGCCACGCATCGGCGCACCCAGCTCCGCCCACTCACCGCAGCGGCAGACAGCCTCATGAGCGACGTCAGCGCACGCGCCCTGGACTTGTTCGACGACTATATCGAGATGCCTCCGGCGCAGCGCGAACGCGCGCTCGCGGAGCTGTCCACGCGCGACCCCGAGCTGTATCGCGCGCTGCAGGCCCTGCTGGATTCCGATGCGAATGCCGACAGCAGCCTGCTGGACCGTTCGCCGGCGGCGCTGGTGGAGCAGCGGCGCGCCCGCGAAAGTCGCGATCAAGCCGATGCCGGACCCGATCCTCGCCTCGGCACTCGCCTGGGGCCCTGGCGCATCGAGCGCCTGATCGCGCGCGGCGGCATGGGCAGCGTGTACGAAGCTCAGCGCGACGACGGCCAATATCGGCAGCGGGTCGCGCTCAAATGCATCCTCGCCGAGCTGGCGACGCCGGCGCTGATCGCGGCCTTCCGCGACGAACGCAATGTGCTGGCGCGCCTCGACCACCCGGGCATCGCCGCGCTGATCGACGCCGGCGTGGACGACACCGGTCATCCCTGGTTCGCGATGCGTTACGTCGAAGGCATCGCCATCGACACCTGGTGCGACCGCCATCGCGCCAGCGTGCGGCAGCGCGTCGACCTGTTGATCCAGGCCTGCGAAGCGCTGGGCTATGCCCACGCCCAGGGCGTACTGCACCGCGACATCAAGCCATCCAATCTGCTGGTCGACGCCGACGGGCGCGTGCAGCTGGTCGACTTCGGCATCGCCTCCACCTTCGTCGCGTTTGCCGGCGCGGACCGCGAGCAGCTCGCGCTGTCGCGCGAATACGCCGCCCCCGAGGCGCGCGACCACGGCGCCACCGCCCCGGCCACCGACCTGTACGCATTGGGCGTGCTGAGCTACCGCTTGCTGTGCGGGCAATGGCCGACACCGCTGCACGCGCTGCGCGATCTGATGGACGATGCCGGTCCCGGCGAGGCGCTGCCGATGGATCGACTGCTCGATGACGCCGCGCCCGCCGTCGCCGAGCAACGCGGCGTCGCGAACCTGACCGCGCTCAAGCGCCTGCTCGCGGGCGACCTGTCGGCGCTGGTGCGCAAGGCCGTGGCCCTGCGCCCGCAGGACCGCTACGCCAGCATCAACGAATACGCCGAGGACCTGCGGCGTTGGCGCGAGCACCGGCCCTTGGCGATACGCGGCGACGATCTGCTGTACCGGGCCCGTAAGTTCGCGCGCCGCCACCGTCTGGCCGTCGGCGTAGCCGCCGCCGTGGCGGTCGCAGGCGCGGTGGGCGCCGGCCTGGCCCTGCGCCAACACCGCATCGCGGTACGCGAAACCCAGGCCACCGCCGCCGTGAGTCGCCTGTTCGCGTCCACCCTGGGCATGGCCACGCTGTCGGGGCTGGGCAGTGCGCCGTTCTCGTCGAAAGCGCTGCTGGACAAGACCGAGCGCGAGCTGCGTGGGCTGCCCTTGGACGAACATCCGTTGCTGCATGCGCGCAGCCTCGCGACCTTGGCGCGCAGCTACGCCGTGCTCGGCGACTATCGCCACGCCCAGCGCCTGGCCGACCAGGCCCAGGTGGCGCTGGGCGACGCGCGCGACGACGAGGGCTCCATCGGGGCCACGCGACTGGCGATGCTCAACAGCCGTGGCCGCTACGCCGAGGCCGAGAAATTGGCCCGCGCCCAATTGGAGAGGATCGGCGACAGCGACGATGCGAACGCGCAGTCGATGCGGCTGAGCTTCGGCGCCGAGCTGGCGAAGGCGCAATGGGGACAGGCGGACACCCTCGGCGCGGTCCGGACCATGGACGAGCTGGTGGACCAGGCGCAAAGACTATCTCGCGACCATGAAGAAGTCCGCGCAGAGCTTCTGCTTGTGCGTGCGAACTTTCTGCACCGCATGCTGCGTTTCGAAGACGCCGAGGCAGACGCCATCAAAGCCGAGGCGCTGGCGCGGCCGCGCAATCCGATACTCGCCGACGATGCGCTGGATCTGCTGGTAACCATTCTCGGCCGCCGAGGCAAGCCCGATGTACTGAAGCGAGCGCAAGAATTGGCCGCGAACCGTCGCCGCAACCTGGGCCCGAGTCATCCCAAGACGGCGGAGGCCGTGCTCGGCTTGGCCTGGGCGCAATACCCTCACCAGGTGCAGGAAGATATCGAGGGTGCGTTGACGCAACTGGAAGCAAGCCACGGGCGAGATAGTCCGACCTTCGCCATGGCTTTGGGTGGTATATCTTGGGCGATCGCACGCGACGATAAAGACAACGTGCGCCTGCTGCGCGAAGCACTAAGCACTCTGCAACGCACCGCGGGCCCGCAGGCCGAGCAGACTATCGCGCTCAAAGGAAACCTTGGCGCGGCCCTGATCAGTCTGTCCGGCGTCCAGCGCACTCCGCGCGACGTCGCCGAAGGTATCGAGCTTTTGCGACAGACCATTGAGGAGAAGCGTCGGTCGGGCATTGCCGCGCCGTACGAGCGGAGCCTGCTGGTTTCCACCATTCTGGCCGACGGCGATATTTCGCGCCTGGCCGAGGCCCAGCGTCAGGTCGACGAAAGCCTGCGCGAGGCTGAGCGCTACTACGGCGGGCCTCACGATCTCCTATTGCAGGACTTGAGCCAACTGGGGGACCAACTGCTATACGTGCGCGGAGAGCGCGAGCAAGCGGATCGTCGTTTCGCGCAGCGCATCGAAGACAACCGCGCCTTCCTGGACAGGAAACTCCTCGAACGCACCAGTGAGGATTACTTGCGCGCCCACTTTCTTAATCGAGCCTTGGTCTTTCGGGCGCTACACGCGCATGAAACCTGCCGAAGAATAGATGCCGCGGCACATTTGGATCGTGCCTTGCGTTTTGACGAGCGCGTACTGGATCGCGACGATCCCATCACACTGACGGTTCGCGGTTACCGCGATAGCCTGCGAGACCAGGGGTTGATGCTGGATACGACGAACGCTTTGTGGCTATCGAAGTCGGAGACCGAAGCCGTGAATCGGCGTGCGCGTGCCTGCAACAAGGGGTAAAGCGATGATCTCGCACCCAGTGGCTGCCGGCATATTCGCCGCTCGAGCTGGTCGGTGATCGCGAACCAACGCAGCCATTTCCGGTTGGAAACCGCGTCACGTTGCGTTCCCATGCTCGCTCGAATTTAACCGATATTGACGGCGGGCCGATCGGCCAAGATGATCCGCTCAACTCTCACGCAGATCGCGCATGAGCAAGACCGGATTGGCCCTGGCCGCACTCTATCTCGCCCTCATCGCGATCTGCCTCGGCTTCGCTTTCGGCGGCAACGGCGATCCCAAGGGCCGGTTCGTATTCCTGCAGTTGCCCATTGCGCCGCGGTTGGCGCTGTTGCAGGCGCTCGGCCTGTCCGCATTAGCGTACGGCCTGCGCGCGCGGACGCCGTCGCGATGAGCGGATCCGACCTGGGGCCGGCCTTGCTGCTGCTGATCGTGCTGGGCCTGGTCGCGTGGCAGGCGCGCGCGCTGCTGCTGGCGAAGGCCTCGGCCGGCTGGCCGCGTACGCGCGGCCGGGTGCTGAGCGCCTATCTCGACGAAACCCAGCCGGACGAGGATGGCGACGTCACCCATTCGGCGCATGTGCGCTACCGCTATCAGGTGGGCCGGCATCACTACACCTCGACCCGACTGAGCTATCGGCCCACGCGTTACCTGGGTTTTTCCGATGCCGCCGAACTGCTAGACGGCATCGTCCAGGGCCGCGAAGTCGAGGTCAGCTACGATCCGCAACGCCCGCAGCGCGCGGTGCTGGTGCCCGGCAGCTCCACCGCCAATCTGGTGCACCTGCTCCTGGCGGTGCTGCTGTCGCTGTGGCCGCTGTACTACCTGGTCACCTGATCGCCGCCTGCCCCCTGTCTCGGAGTCGATCGTGCTCGAATTCCTGTTCCAACTGATCGGCGAAGTGGTCCTGCAAGGGGTGCTGGAACTGCTGGTGGACCTGGGCCTGGAACCGTTCCGCCGGAAGCGCAAGTCGCCGCCTTACAACCCCTGGTTCACCGCGATCGCTTACGCCTGCCTGGGCGCGCTGGCCGGTGGCGTCAGCCTGTGGCTGCTGCCGGAACTGCTGGTGCGGGACGAAAGCTGGCGAGTGGTCAACCTGATCGCGACGCCGATACTGGCCGGGTTCGCGATGGCCGCATTGGGCGTTTGGCGGGTCAAGCGCGGGCACGTGCAGGTGAGCATCGAGCGCTTCTCCTACGCCTACCTGTTCGCGCTGTGCCTGGCCTTGGTGCGGTTCCACTTCGCCGGCTAGGCCCGGCCCTCAAGCCGCGACGATCACCGCCCGCCGCAAATAGGCCTGGGCCGCCTCGCGGTCGCGCGCGACTTCCTCGCTCAGCCACTCGCGGAACCTGGCGATCTTGCCGCTGCGCTGGCGCGCGCTCGGGTAGGTGAGCCAGAACGCGCGCCCGTCGCCGGCGACGAAATCGTGCGCGGGCGCCAGGCGTCCGGATTCGAGTTCGCCGCGGAACAGGATGGGCGAGCCGATCGCGATGCCGTGGCCGGCGACCGCGGCGGCGACGTCCAGGTGCTCGGCCGACAGATGGGTACCGAAGCCGCCCGGCGGCGCGGCGTCGGCGTGGCCCTGGGCGCGATACCACAGCGCCCACCAGTCCGGCCGGCCCAGCAAGGGCACGCTCAAGGGCCGTCGCGGATCGCCGAGTTCGGCCGCGGCCGCGCGCAGGGCTGGCGCGCACAAGGGCATGAAGATCGCCGGAAACAGTTCCATCGCCTGCATCCCGGGCCACACGCCGTGGCCGTTGCGGATGGCGAGATCGTAGCGGCCCACGCCCAGGTCCTGGGCCTCGACCGACAGATCCAGTTCCAATGCGATCTGCGGATGCCGCGCGCGGAAGCGTCCCAGCTTGGGCGTGAGCCAACTGGTGCCCAGCGTCGGCAAGGTGGTCAGCGACAAACGCGATTCGTCGATGTCGACCGCGCGCACGAAGCTCGCGCGCAATGCGGCAAAGGCGGCGATGGCCTCGCGCGCGACCAGCTCGCCCGACTCGGTCAGCTCGACCCGGTGCGGGTGGCGCCGGAACAGGGCCACGCCGATCTGCTCCTCGAGCCGGCGTACGTGGTAGCTGACCGAGGCCGCCGTGGTGTCCAGCTCCTGCGCGGCCTTGGCGAAACTGCCCAATCGGGCCGCCGATTCGAAGGCCCGGATCGCGGACAAGGAGGGGAATCGCGGCGACTGGACCATAAGTGTGACTTAGCCTGCGGCCCGGAATTCGTGTCGTCAACCGCGGCGGCGGCACGCATCCTGGGCGCCGCAACCTCCGCCACCGCCACAGGGACTGCGCATGACCTCCTTCCCCATCCAGCCCGGATCCGCATCGTCGCGGGTCGATGCGGACGCCACCGATTCCCCGGCCTCGCCGGGTCGGCGCGGCTTCGTGACCCGCACGGCCCTGGCCGGTGCCGCGGCCTTGGCCCTGCCCGCCTGGAGCTTCGCGAAAGCGCCCGCCACACCCGGCGCGCATGCGCGGGACTGGGCCTGGCTGCAGGGCAACTGGGACGTGCGCCATCGGCGTTTGAAGGAGCGCTTGGCGGGCAGCCAGGACTGGCAGGACTTCGCCGGCAAGAGCGCGTGCTGGGCGACCTTGGACGGCCTGGGCACCATCGACGACAACCTCGTCGAGTTGCCCGGCGATCCCTACCGCGGCCTCGGCATCCGCGCCTACGACCGCGACTCGGGCCGGTGGTCGATCTGGTGGCTGGACGCGCGCAACCCGACCCACATCGATCCGCCGGTGCGCGGCGGCTTCATGGGCGACGGCGGCGAGTTCGTCGGCCACGACACGCTGCGCGGCAAGCCGATCGTGATGCGCTTCCGCTGGCACGACATCCACGGCCGACAGCCGTGGTGGGAGCAGGCGTTCTCGCCCGACGGCGGCGCCAGTTGGGAAACCAATTGGCGCAACTATTTCACCCGCACCGCCGCGCGGCCCTCGCCGCTGGACAAGCTGGCCGACGCGCCGCGCGATTTCGATTTCCTGGTCGGCGATTGGCAAGTCAGCCACCGCCGCCTGCGCCAGCGCCTGGTCGGCAGCCAGGACTGGGACGAGTTCGGCGGCACCCTGCGCAATTGGCCGGTGCTGGGCGGCTACGGCAACGTCGGCGACAACGTCTTCGAGTTCCCGACCGGCACGGTGCGCGGCGTCGGCCTGCGTTCCTACGATGCGAAAAACAAGCAATGGCTGAGCTGGTGGCTGGACGGCCGCACGCCGACCGCGATCGCGCCGCCCGTGCGCGGCGGCTTCGACGCGCAGGGCCTGGGCACTTTCATCGGCGACGATAGTCTCGATGGCAAGCCGATCCGTACCCGCGTGTTGTGGTCGCGCATCACCGCGCGCTCTGCGCGCTGGGAGCAGGCATGCTCCAACGACGGTGGCGCCAATTGGGAAACCAATTGGATCAGCGATTTCGTGCGCAAGATCTAGGGGTGCGATCGATGGGCTTGGACATCGCCGCGAAACACCTGCTTCGCCCGGCCGCGATCTGCTGGCTGATGCTGGCGGCCGGCGCAAGCGATGCGAGTTCGCCTGCTGTGGCGGGCGAAGCATCGAAGCCCTCGATCGAGATCCTCGATACGCCGGCCGTGTTCGCGCCCGGCATCGCCTCCACGCGCTACGCGGAAATCCGCCTCACCCTCAGCCCCGACGGCCGCACCGCGCTGTGGTTCAGCCGCGACCGGCCCGGCGGCGCGGGCGGTTACGACATCTGGATCTCGCGCCGCGGCGAACAGGGCTGGAGCGAGGCGACGCCGGTGCCGTTCAACTCGCCGGGTCGCGATTTCGACCCCGCGTTCTCCGCCGACGGCCGCAGCGTCTATTTCTGTTCGGACCGCCCCGGCGGCCTGGGCGCGGACGATTTGTGGCGGGTCGCGGTCGTCGCCACCGGCTTCGGCGAGCCCGAGCCTCTGGGCGCGGCGGTGAACAGCCCGGGCAAGGAGTACGCACCCATGCTCTCGGCCGACGGCCGGCGCCTGCTGTTTGCCAGCGACCGCCCCGGCGGCGCCGGCGGACTCGACCTCTACGTCGCGCGGCGGCGCGGCGACGGCTTCGACGACGCACAACGCCTGAGCGGAGGCATCAACACCTCGGCCCACGATTTCGACGCCAGCTATCTCGCCGACGATGCCAGCATCGTCTACTCGCGCGCGCAGGACTTCCGCACCGATCGGGTCGACCTCTATCTGGCGAGGCCCCACGGCAAGGGCTACGATGCGGGCCAGTTGCTGCCGCTAAGCGTGAACAGCCGCGAGACCGATAGCTACGGCCCGATGCTGGACTGGTCGCAGCGCGATCGTCTGCTCTACTCGGCCCAACGCGACGGCGCGCAGAGCATGGAGCTGCATCTGGTTCGCTATCGGCTGCCTGCATGGGACGCCGATGCGGCGCGCAAACACGCGGCGGGCGACGACCCCAGCCCGTAGCTCGAACGCAACGGCTGCCATCGCCGCGCATACAGGAGTTTTCGCCAGGATGGACACCGTCATCTGCGTCTTGCTCTGGATCGGCGCGATCGGCTGCGGCCTGCTCGGCGGCCTGTTCTTCGCCTTCTCGGTGTTCATCATGAGCGCGCTGGGCAGCATCGCCCCCGACGCCGGCATCGCCGCGATGAACGCGATCAACCGCGTCATCCTGCGTTCGCTGTTCATGCCGGTGTTCTGGCTCACCACGTTCGCCGGCCTGGCGCTGGCTGGCATCGGGATCGTGCATGCGAGCGCGCCCGGCGCCTTGGCCATGCTCGTCGGCGGCGTCGTCCACGTGCTGGGCATGTTCGTATGCACGGTCGCGTTCAACGTGCCGCTCAACAACGCCCTAGCCGCGGTCGACCAGGGCGGCGAAGCCGCGCTGCCGGTCTGGCAGCGTTACCTGCGCGATTGGACGCGCGGGAATCACGTGCGCACACTGGCGTGCACGCTCGCCAGCGCGCTATTCGTGCTGGCCTTGCTGCAGCGCGCCGCGCCCGGCTAGCGGGGCGGCGAGTCGGCTTGGCGCGCCGGAGGGCCGCATCGCATACTCCGACCGTCGCTAAGGAGCCTCGATGCGCATCCGCATAAGCTGGCGTTGGTTCGCCTGGGGCCTGCTGGCCTTGCTGGCGCTGGTCGTCAGCGGTGTACTGCTTGCCGACCGTCTGACCCCGCCCGCGACGGGCGCGCCCAGCGCCCACCTGCCCTTGCGCGCGGCGCAGACCACGATCGACCGCGAACTCGCGCCGCGTCTGGCCGCGCATCCGGGCAAGACCGGCGTGCTGATGATCCCGGGCGGCCTGGAGGCTTTCGCCGCGCGCGCGACCAGCGCGCGCGCCAGCGGCCGCAGCCTGGATCTGCAGTACTACATGTGGCACGACGACCTGGTCGGCGGCTTGCTGGGCCGCGAACTCTACGCGGCGGCCGAGCGCGGCGTGCGCGTGCGTCTGCTGCTGGACGACATCAACGCCAAGGGCCTGGACCCGGCGCTGATGGTGCTGGACGCGCACCGCAATATCGAGATTCGCCTCTACAACCCCTTCCGCAACCGCGAGGGATTGTGGCGTTTGCTGGAAATGGTGCAGCGCGTTTTCAGCATCAATCACCGCATGCACAACAAGGCCTGGATCGCCGACGGCCGGGTCGCCGTGGTCGGCGGCCGCAACGTCGGCGACGAATACTTCGACGCCCACCAGGAAGTGAATTTCCGCGACCTCGACCTGCTGCTGGCGGGCCCGGCGGTCGCCGACGCCAGCGCCATCTTCGATCGCTACTGGAACAGCCCCGCGGTGGTGCCGATCGCCGCACTCAGCGACAAGAAGCCGGCTGAGCTGAAGGCTTACATTGCCCGGATCGACGACGATGCCAAGGGCGACGAGGCCAAGCGCTATCTGCAACGCGTCTCCGATTCGCTGGACCAAAACCTGCCCTGGGACACCGGCATGCACTGGAGCGAAGGCGTGCGGGTAGTGTCGGATCCCGCACAGAAGCGCGGCGACGGCGGCGACGACTGGCTGGTGACCCAACTGATCGCCAAGCTCGCCACCACCCAGCGCGAGGCCTTGCTGATCTCGCCCTACTTCGTGCCCGGCGAGGAAGGCAGCGAGGGCCTGGTCGGCCTGGTGCGCAAGGGCGCCCAGGTCGGCGTGGTGACCAACTCCCTGGCCGCGAACGATGTCCCGGCCGTGCACAGCGGCTATGCGCGCTACCGCGAGCGCCTGCTGGCGGGCGGCGTGCGCCTGTACGAGATCCGCCGCAGCGGCCCCAGCGCCGCCGCCGGCCTGTTCGGCAGCAGCGGCGCCAGCCTGCATACCAAGGCCTTCGTGGTCGACGGCGCGCGCGGCTTCGTCGGCTCGTTCAACCTCGACCCGCGTTCGGCCGAGCTCAACACCGAGATGGGTGTGCTGTTCGAGGACGCGACGCTGGCCGCGTCCTTGCGCCGCGAGTACGAACGCCTGGCCGCGCCGGCGCTGAGCTATCGGGTGACCCTGGACGACGGCCGCCTGTGCTGGCTGGACGAGACCAGCCGCCCGCCGCGCTTGCTCGACCGCGAGCCGGACGCCGGCCTCATGCGCCGCGCCACGGCGCGCGTACTGGGCTGGCTGCCGATCGAATCGCAGTTGTAGCGGCGCTAGCGGGTTCTGGTCGCCGCATAGGTATTCGCGCCGCGCAACAGCTCGAATCCCGCCACGGCGCCGTCGTGGTTGCGCTGGAAGCGTAGCGACATGTCCTGAGCGGTCATGAAGAATGAATCCTTGCCTTCCGCGTACAGCTCCATGCGCTGCGCACCGAACAGTTCGCTTTGGAAATACAGGCGTTCGCCGTCGGCGATGACCTGAGCGGGCAGGTCCAGCAACCGGTAACCGCCGGCCAGTGCCCGATTCGCCTCGGCATCGCCCGCGATCGCGGCCTTCTCGATCACCCGGAACTCCGGCCAGCCGTACTCGGCGGCGATGCTGCACAGGATCTCCTCGATCAGCGCGGCGCCGTTGTCGCTGTTGGTCATCACCACCACGCCCTGGCCCGAGCGCGTGTAGCCGTACAGTTGCGCGCGAAAGCCGGCGCTGCCGCCGCTGTGGCTGAAGCTGCTGCGGTCGCCCAGGTTTTCGACGAAGAACCCCAGGCCGTACTCGCCCAGGCCGCGCGTGAGCATGGTCGCGGCCATGTCGCGCGACAGCAGCCGCGCGGACTGGCCCGCCTCGGCGCGCTGCACCTCGATCAGCACGCGTGCCAGATCGCTGGGGGTGGTCCACAGGCCGGCCGCGGCCGATTCCGGATACACATGCCCCCCGCCCGCGATGCCCTTGCCGCTGCCATCGTGGGCGCTGGCCGCGCGATCGCGCCAGGCCTCCGGCAAGGGCGCCGCAAACGTGCTGCGACGCATCTCCAGCGGATCCAGCACCGCCTCCCGCATGTAGCGCTCGAAGGGCTGCCCGCTGGCCTCGCTCATCATCAACTGGACGATGCTGTAGCCGCCGCCCGAATAGCGCCAGACGCTGGCGGGTGCGAGCTCTACCCGGACCGGCGCCGAGTTGGCCGGCGCCGCGCCCTCCAGCACCTGCAGCAAGCTCGGCAGCGTCTGCCCCGGCGCATAGCCGTCGTAACCGTGCACGTTGGTACCGGCGCTGTGATTGAGCAGCATGCGCAAGCTGACCGCATGCGCGCGGGTGTAAGAGTTCTGCGGGATCTGCCAGGACGCGAGTTGACGATTGGCATCGCCGTCCAAGGCGAGCCGGCCCCGCTCGACCAGACGCAGCGCGCCGATGGCGCTGAGCGACTTGCTGATCGAAGCGGCCTGAAACAAGGTGTCGGTATCCACCGGCCGCCCGCTGACGGCATCGGCCACACCGTAGGCGCGCGCCCACTCCACCCGCCCCTCGTTGACCAAGGCGATGCTGACCGACGGCACACGGTGGAAGGCCATGCGCTCGCTCAGGCCGCGCCGCCGGCCCGGCGCCCCCTTGACCACGATGCGCGTCGACAACCCCTGCTCGACTCTGGCGATCCGCGCCTGCAGCGCCGCTGCGGCCGCAGCGGCCGTCGGCGCCGGCGCGGTTTGCGCCTGCGCGCACAGGCTCGATAGCGCGAGTGCGGCGCAGCACAGCCAGCGGGAATGCTTCATCGGGAGTTCGCCATCGTCGGGGTTCCGGGATCGGATGCGCGACCGCGAGGTTTGGTTGGAACGGCGACGCCGGCGAGCGGGCCAGCAGCCGCCTCTTGTTCCGCCTCCGCCAGGAAGCGCGACAATGGGCCCGCCACGATTACGGTTGGGGCGCCGCCCGCGCAGCGACCCTATCGACCGCACGTAGATTCGCCGACGCGGCGGCCGCCCGCAGCGATTGCGTTTCGGCCGATCCTGGCGGGAAATAGGGGCCAGGCGCAGCAGGCATCTGGCCGTCGGAGAGCCGCATGGATTCAACCCATTTGTTCGAGCTGGTGATCGTGATGTTCCTGGCGATCATCGCGCTGCACTACGTGGCCGACAGGCTGGGCCTGCCGCCGTCGGTGGGTCTGCTCGCCGGCGGCGCGGCGCTGGCCTTCCTGCCCGGTCTGCCCGCCATCAGCGTCGATCCCGAATTGGTGCTGGTCATTTTCCTGCCGCCGCTGCTGATGGACGGCGCCTGGTCCATCGCCCTGACCCGGCTGCGCCGCCATCTGATCGGCATCGGCTCGATGGCGGTGGGCGCGGTGCTGTTCACCTGCGTGGTCGTGGCCGTGGTGACTCATTGGCTGATTCCGTCGCTGCCCTGGGCCGCCTGCGCGGCGCTGGGGGCGATCGTGTCGCCGCCCGACGCCGTGTCCGCGCGCTCGGTGCTGCAACGGGTGAAGCTGCCGCGGCGCCTGCAGATCCTGCTGGAGGGCGAAAGCCTGCTCAACGACGCCAGCGGCCTGGTGCTGTTCCGCTTCGCGATCGCGGCCGGCGTCACCGGCGCCTTCAGTGCGAGCGAGGCGGTCGGCAGCTTCTTTCTGCTGGCGCTGGGAGGCGTGGCGGTCGGCATCCTGGTCGGCCTGCTCTGGGTCAAGCTGGTGCGCCGCCTGGGCGACGAATACCTGATCATCGCGACCACCGCGCTGCTGGGATGGATCGCCTACCTGCTCGGCGAAATGCTGCACGTGTCCGGCGTCATCGCCACGGTGACCGCGGGACTGATCGCGAGTTGGAACTCCAGCATCATCCTCTCGGCCTCGACGCGCATGCGCGGCACTTCGTTCTGGACCGTGCTGGTGTTCCTGATGGAGGCCTCGGTCTTCATCCTGATCGGGCTGTCGCTGCGCGGCGTGGTCGAACGCGGCGGCGGTTTCGGTGTGGTGGCCGCGACGATGGGATGGCACATCCTCGGGGTGATCGCCGCGCTTACCGTCGCGCGCTTCGTCTGGGTGTTCGGCTCCGATCTGATCATCAAGCTTTGCAACGCGCTGGGGCTCAAGCGTTACCAGCCCATCGGCGCGCGCGGCTCGACGGTACTGAGCTGGGCCGGCGTCCGCGGCGTGGTCACCCTGGCCCTGGCGCTGAGCGTGCCGGAAGGCTTCCCGGGCCGCGACTTCATCCTGGTCACCTCGTTCGCCGTCATCCTGGGCACCGTCCTGTTGCAGGGCATGACCCTGGGCCGCGTGATCGCATGGGCGCGCCTGACCGAGCCGGAAACCGAGAAGCCGCGCCTGACCATGAGCCAGGCCGAAGCCGCGATGGCGCAGGCGCAGTTCGCGACCGTGCGCGCCCTGGCCTACGACAGCGCCGGCGAACTCATCCACCCCAAGCTGCTGGCGCAATACGAACGCAAGTCGGTGGCGATCGTCGACTACGCCGCTCGCACCGAGCACTACACGCCGCTGCTGCACGCCCACTTCGACGTCGTCCTGGAAGCCGTGGCCAGCGGCCGCCGCGAACTGATCCGCCTGCACCGCGCCGGCGATATCGACGACGCGACCTTGCGCGAGCTGGAACGGGATCTGGATCTGGAAGAGCTGAGCGCGATTTCGGCCAAGGCGTAAGCGCGGTCGTCACGTCGGGGCAGAATGCGCCCGGCGTTTCATGTCGTCGACGGCAGGGGCGCCCCCCCCGAAACCGGCGTCCGCGCGCTTGTCGCGGTCGCTCGCTGGTGTCGGTTACAGCCGCGCGATGTGGAGCTGCCCGATCCGGGCGATTTCCGCGTCCTGCACCCCCGCTTCCGCCGCGAAGCCGGACCATTCGCGCACCGCCTCGCATACGCGGCTTATCGCTTTTTCCGCATCCGGGATCGAGAACCGGGCCGCCACGTTCAGCAGGTCGTCTTTGGTGATGGCGTCGAATTTACCGTTGATGCTCATCAGGTGCTGCTGGGTCCACTCGCCGCTCGGGTTGTAGGCGAATGTCACATCGTAGGCCGGGGTCGGCTCCCAGGCCCCGCCTTCGCGCAGCATGAAGGCGTGATTCTTCGTGTGGTCGTCGTGGTTCTTCGCCACCACGTTGAACGTCATCCTGGCGAACAGCTGGGTCAGCGCCTCGGGGGCCAGCCCCAGTTGCGTGGCCACCATGAACAATTGCTCGTAAGCATGCGTGCCGCGCTGTTTGTAGTTGAGGTGTTGCAAGGCGCACAGCGTCTGCACGTGCACCTTGTCGTTGCCCTCGCGGTCGAAGCGCTTGGTCATGAAGTGCCGTCGGCCGTTCTCCTGCAGCAGGCGGCAGGGGCTCATGACGATGCCGGCGTGCGTCGCCATGAGGTAGTAGGCGTACTCGATTCGTCCGTAGTCCTGGCTGGATCCCAGCTCCAGATCCTTGCCGACCCCATCGAACTTCAGCAGCCAATGCTCCCAACCCGGATCCACGTCGAACTGGCCGCTACGGATTTCGTTGGTTTGCGGATGCCAGGCGATCACCGCCTTGGCGCGCGCGCCGCCGGCCGAGGTGCCCACGCGGATGATGTTGGCAAGCGCCGCCTGCGCGGCTTCGTCGTCGCTCAGATCCGCATGAATGGCACGGCGCGCCTCTTCCACCAGGCTCTTCATCGCCAGCGGTTTCTTGGACTCCCTGGCCGAACCGCGCGCCGGCCGGAACTCGATCGCGCCCATGCCGCGTTTGCCCATGTACGCAAGGCGATCCAGGGTGGTCACGTCCTGCTTGGCGACGCCGTGGCTGGCCATCCACGCGTCGATCAACTGGTTGCCGAAGTCGTCGGGCAGGGCATCGGCGAGCAGGCCCGGCAAGCCCTTGTAGGCCTCGCGATCCAGACTGGGGAATGTATGGATGCCGGGTCCAGGGGTGGGCATCGTCAGCGGCGCCAACTGGATCCCGCGGCGCGCCCAGGCCGGGTCGTATTCGAAGGCGTAGGACGCATACGTCGGATCCGCCGCGACCGCGCCGACGCGCTTACCCCATACGCGCACTTCGACGACGACCAGCGGTGCGGCGTTCATGAGCGCCGCCTCGGCGCTCGCTTGGGCTGGGCCTGGCGAGTGCGCAGCAAAGCCATGGGGCTGATCGTCGGTGCCGGCGCCAGCGCGTCCAGGGACGACAAGGCATCCAATGCCTTCAGAACGCTGACGTAGGTAATCAGCGACGAGCCTTTGCCACGCTCGAGGTCGCCCAGCGCCCGTGGCGATACGCCGGCCCGGCTGGCCAGCTCCGCCTGGGTGAGCGCTTTACCGATGCGCAGCCGGCTGATCCGCCCCCCGAGCTCTGAGAGGAGTTCTTGCGGCGTATTGAATGCGGCAGACATAACTAGCGCTTTCTCGCCAAACGGATAGCTCGAAGCCTATCACAAGGCGGAAATCCGCTAGTTAAATACATATCAATCAAATAGCACTATTCCGCCGAATAAGGCGGAGATATCGCTAAATAGGCAGAAAAGCGCTAGTTAACTGGCTACGCCCTTAAGAGCGTCTAGCGCAGCCGCACGCTCATCCTCGCAAGCCTCATCTACCCGGACCGCCCCGACTGGCGCGGTCGCGGCTCATTCCACCGTCACCGACTTGGCCAGATTGCGCGGCTTGTCGACGTCGGTGCCGCGCGCCAGGGCGGCGTGGTAGGCCAGCAGCTGCACCGGAATCGCGTGCACCACCGGCGACAGCACGCCGACGTTGCGCGGGGCGCGGATCACGTGCACGCCCTCGGAGGGGCCGAACTGGCTGTCCTCGTCGGTGAACACGAACAGCTCGCCGCCGCGCGCGCGCACTTCCTGCATGTTCGACTTCACCTTCTCCAGCAGGCCGTCCTTGGGCGCGATCACCACCACCGGCATGGCCGCGTCGACCAGCGCCAGCGGGCCGTGCTTGAGCTCGCCGGCCGGGTAGGCTTCGGCGTGGATGTAGGAGATTTCCTTGAGCTTGAGCGCGCCTTCCAGCGCGATCGGGTAGTGCACGCCGCGCCCCAGGAACAGCGCGTGCTGCTTGGGCGCGAAGCGCTCGGCCCAAGCGGTGATCTGCGGTTCCAGATTCAGGGCGTGCTGCACACTGCCGGGCAGGTAGCGCAGTGCGTCGATGAACTCGGCTTCCTGCGCGGCGTCCAGACGGCCCTGCAGCTTGGCCACGGTTGCGGTCAGGATGAACAGCGCCACCAACTGAGTGGTGAAGGCCTTGGTCGAGGCCACGCCGATCTCGGCGCCGGCGCGGGTGTAGTAGACCAGTTTGCTGGCGCGCGGAATCGCGCTCTCTGGCACGTTGCAGATCGACAGGGTGCGCTCGTGGCCCAGCGACTTGGCGTACTTCAGGGCCTCCATCGTGTCCAGGGTTTCGCCCGACTGCGAGATCGTCACGATCAACTGCTTCGGGTTGGCAACCGCCTTGCGGTAACGGTACTCGCTGGCGACCTCGACCTGACAGGGCAGGCCGGCGATGGCTTCGATCCAGTAACGCGCGGTCAGACCGGCGTAATAACTGGTGCCGCAGGCCAGGATCTGCACGCCTTCGATATCGCGCAACACGGCTTCGGCGTCGCGGCCGAACAGCGCCGGCAGGAACGCGCCGTCGTTCATGACCGCTTCGATGGTGTCGGCGATCGCACGCGGCTGCTCGTGGATCTCCTTCTGCATGAAGTGGCGGTAGGGGCCCAGTTCCAGCGAGGCCAGCGACACGTCCGACAGATGGACATCGCGCGCGGCCAGCTTGCCATGCTCGTCGTACACGTCGACGCCGTCGCGACGCACGTCGGCGGTATCGCCCTCTTCCAGGAAGATCACCTTGCGCGTGGCCTGGATGATCGCCGAAACGTCGCTGGCGACGAAGTTCTCGCCCTCGCCCAGGCCGACCAGCAGCGGACAGCCCATGCGCGCGGCGACCAGACGGCCGGGTTCGCGCTTGCTGACCACGGCGATCGCGTAGGCGCCGATCAGTTCGCGCACCGCGCTCTGCACCGCGAGCAGCAAATCCTTGCCCTGCGACTGATGGTGATGGATCAGATGGGCGATGACTTCGGTGTCGGTCTGCGACTCGAACACGTAGCCGGCCGCGCGCAGGCGCTCGCGTTGCTCTTCGTGGTTTTCGATGATGCCGTTATGCACCACCGCCAGTTCGCCGAAGCTGATGTGCGGATGCGCATTGGCTTCGGTGACGCCGCCATGGGTGGCCCAACGGGTGTGGCCGATGCCGAGCGTGGCGTGGAAGCCCTCGGACTGTGCCGCGCCCTCCATTTCGGCGACGCGTCCGGTGCGGCGCACGCGGCGCACATCGGCGCCGTCGATCACCGCGATGCCGGCGGAATCGTAACCGCGGTACTCCAGCCGCTTAAGACCTTCGATCAGGACCGGTACCACATCGCGATCCGCGATCGCGCCGACGATTCCACACATGCTGCGAATGCTCCTGCTGGTGTCCGCCTAGTTTAACGGCGCGCGGCGGCACAACCGGCATGTCCGGTCTGTCCGGCGGACGCGGTGTCCGTCCGGACGGACACCCGGACACTGCGCGCCAGCCAATAAAATCAACAACTTGCGGTTGGCACGACTCGTGCATTGCATAACAGCAAAGACCTTTCGCCCACCCGCCGAGCCGAACACCGCATGAGCATCCGCGATACCGCCGCCCAGGACCGCCCCGTCGCCGCCACCTCCTCCGTCGCGAGCAAGCGCCGTCGCCCCTGGCTGCTGGCCGGCGCCGCCGGCGTCGGCACCATCGCGCTGGCGGCCTGGCTGCTGTCGGGCTGGAGCGCCAGCGGCCGTTCGGTCGACGCATCGCGGGTGCGCATCTCCGAGGTCAAGCGCGGCGACCTGGTGCGCGACATCTCCGCCGACGGCCGCGTGATCGCCGCCAACAGCCCCACCCTGTACGCGATCGCCGCGGGCACGGTGGTGTTGAAGGTGGTCGCCGGCGACGTGGTCAAGCAAGGCCAGGCGCTGGCCGAAATCGACAGCCCCGAACTGCGCAGCAAGCTGGCGCAGGAACAGGCGACCCTGGCCAGCCTGGAAGCCGAGGCCGGCCGCTCCGAGCTCGACGCCCAGCTGGCGCGCTCGAATGCGCGCAAGGCCTACGACCAGGCGCAGATCGAACGCACCGCCGCGATCCGCGACCTGGAACGCCAGCAGCGCGGCTTCGAAGGCGGCGCGGTGGCGCAGGTCGACGTGGCGCGCGCGCAGGACGAACTCAAGAAGGCCGACATCGGTCTGGCGCATGCGCGCCAGGACGCCGGCCTGCAAGGCCAGGGCGCCGGCCTGGACACGCGCAACAAGCGCCTGCTCGCCGACCGCCAGCGCGCGATCGTGATCGAGACCCAGCGCCAGGTCGACGCGCTGACTCTGCGCGCGCCCTTCGACGGCCAGGTCGGTCAGGTCCAGATCGCGCAGCGCGCCAACGTCGCCGCCAACGCGCCGGTGCTCAGCGTGGTCGATCTGGCCGTGTTCGAAGTCGAGATCAAGGTGCCGGAAAGCTTCGCCCGCGATCTGGGCATCGGCATGCCGGCGCAGATCACCAGCGGCGCCGGCGAACCTTACGCCGCGCAGGTTTCGGCGGTGTCGCCGGAAGTGGTGAACGGCGAAGTCACCAGCCGCCTGCGCTTCACCGGCAAGCAGCCCCCGGGCCTGCGCCAGAACCAGCGCCTGTCCGCCCGCATCGTGCTCGACACCCGCCGCAACGTGCTGATGGTCGAGCGCGGCCCCTTCCTCGAACAGTCCGGCGGCCGCTTCGCCTACGTGGTCGACGGCAGTCGCGCGGTGCGACGCCCGATCCAGGCCGGCGCCAGCAGCCTCAGCGCGGTCGAGATCGTTTCCGGCGTGCAACCGGGCGAGCGCGTGGTGGTATCCGGTAGCGACCAGTTCGACAACGCAGAAAGCATCCGCCTCTCAGGAGAATGATCATGAAAGCTTCCAACCGCACCCCAGTGTTCCCCTTCGACCTGCATTGGACCTCCGACGACCTGGCCGGCGCGATGCCGCTGCGCCTGAGCGAGCTGTTCGACTTCGACGCCGCGCGCGCCCAGGCCCAGCCCAGCGCCAACGTCGAAGCCCCGGTCCAGGCCTGGCGCCGCAACGGCTACCTGCGCAACGCCGCGCCGACCTCGTTCCGCGTTCGCTGATTCCTCTCCACCTTTTCACTCAGGACATACCGTCATGCTCGACATGCGCCAGGTCACCAAGGTTTACCGCACCGAACTCGTCGAAACCCACGCGCTGCGCTCGCTGGACCTGCATGTGCGCGAAGGCGAGTTCGTCGCGGTCACCGGCCCGTCGGGCTCGGGCAAGACCACCTTCCTCAACATCGCCGGCCTGCTGGAAACCTTCACCGGCGGCGAGTTCCGGCTCGACGGCGAGGACGTCAGCGGCATGTCCGACGACGCGCGTTCGCGCCTGCGCAACCGCAAGATCGGCTTCATCTTCCAGGGCTTCAACCTGATCCCCGACCTCAACCTGTTCGACAACGTCGACGTGCCGCTGCGCTACCGCGGCATGCCCGGCGCCGAACGCCGCCAGCGCATCGAAGACGCGCTCAGCCGGGTCGGCTTGGGCTCGCGCATGAAGCACTACCCGGCCGAGCTGTCGGGCGGCCAGCAGCAGCGCGCCGCGATCGCGCGCGCGCTGGCCGGCAGCCCGCGCCTGCTGCTGGCCGACGAGCCCACCGGCAACCTCGACTCGCAGATGGCGCGCGGCGTGATGGAGCTGCTGGAGGAGATCAACGGCCAGGGCACCACCATCGTCATGGTCACCCACGATCCCGAACTGGCCGCGCGCGCGCAGCGCAACGTGCACATCGTCGACGGCATGGCCACCGACTTCGCGGCCGTGCCCAGCCTGGTGCGCTCGCTGGCCAGCGACGACGCCGCCGCCACCACCGCCTGAGGACGTCGCGATGACCGCCAACTCCATGTTCGGCTACTACCTCGACCTGGCGTTCCGAAGCTTCCGCCGCAACAAGATGCTGACCGCGCTGATGGTGCTCGCCATCGCGCTCGGCATCGGCGCTAGCATGACCACGCTGACGGTGTTCTACGTGCTCTCCGGCGACCCCATCCCGAGCAAGAGCGATCGTCTGTTCTACGTGCAGATGGATCCGCGCACCAAGGATGGCTACACCCCAGGCGAGGATCCTTCGTTCCAGATGACCCGCTTCGATTCCGAAGCCCTGCTGCGCGCCAAGCGCGCCCAGCGCCAGGCAGTGATGACCGCCGGCTCGGCCAACATCGAGCCCGACCGCCAGGGCCTGACGCCCTTCATGTCCGACGCGCGTTTCACCTCCGCCGACCTGTTCGCCATGTTCGACGTGCCCTTCCTGCAGGGCGGCGCCTGGAAGGCCAGCGACGACGAGAACCGCGCGCGCGTGGCGGTGATCAGCAAGGAACTCAGCGAGAAGCTGTTCGGCGCCGGCCCCAGCGTCGGCAAGCCGATCCGGATCAACGAGTCGGAGTTCCGCGTGGTCGGCGTGATCGACAACTGGCGTCCGACGCCGCGCTTCTACGACTTGAGCAACGAAAAGTTCGGCCGCGGCGAGCAGGTGTTCATTCCGTTCTCGACCTCGCTGGCCCTGCGCATGGGCAACAACGGCGATATGAACTGCTGGGGAGAGAACCGTAACGACGACCCCGAGGGCTCGCACGCGCTCAACGCGCCCTGCGCCTGGCTGCAGTATTGGGTGGAACTGGACTCGGCCGACAAGGCCAAGGACTACCTGGCCTATCTGGGCAACTACTCCGACGAGCAGCGCAGCGCCGGCCGCTTCGAGCGTCCGACCAACGTGCGCCTGTACAACGTGATGGATTGGCTGGACCACAACAAGGTCGTGCCCTCCGACGTGCGCCTGCAGACCTGGCTGGCATTCGGCTTCCTGCTGGTCTGCCTGCTCAACACCGTCGGCCTGCTGCTGGCCAAGTTCCTGCGTCGCGCCAACGAGATCGGCGTGCGCCGCGCGCTCGGCGCCTCGCGGCGCGCGATCTTCGCCCAATGTCTGGTCGAAGCCGGCACCGTCGGCCTGGTCGGCGGCGTGATCGGCCTGGGCCTGGCGATGCTGGGCCTGTGGGCGGTGCGTCAGCAACCGGCCAGCTACGCCGAACTCGCCCATCTGGACCCGACCATGCTGGTCGCCACCTTTGTGATCGCGGTCGTCGCCAGCGTGCTGGCCGGCCTGTTGCCGGCCTGGCATGCCTGCCAGGTGACCCCGGCCATCCAGCTCAAGAGCCAGTGAGGCCCACCATGGACATCCGCCCCATCCTGACGACCCTGCGTCGCCACAAGACCGCCGCCGCGCTGATCGTGTTCGAGATCGCGTTGAGCTGCGCCATCATCTGCAACGCGGTGTTCCTGATCAGCAACCGTCTGGAGCTGATGAACCGCACCAGCGGCCTGGCCGAAAACGAAATCGTGCGGGTGCAGCTGACCGGCATCAACAACAACGAGGACGCCCGCTCCGTCACCCAGGCCGATCTGGCCGCGCTGCGCGCACTGCCCGGGGTCAAGGCCGCCACCGTCAGCAACCAGGTCACGTTCGGCAATTCCTCCTGGAACAGCGGCGTGAGCGTGAAGCAGGATCAGCCGTTCCCGAACCTCAGCGCGACCACCTACTTCGGCGACGAGCAGTTGCTCGATACCCTGGGCCTGAACCTGATCGCCGGCCGTCGCTTCACCAACGACGAGTACATCAACTACGAGGACTTCGACAAACTGCCCGCCGATGCCGGCGTGCCGGCGGCGATCGTCACCAAGGTCGTCGCCGAGAAGCTGTTCCCGGGCGAGAACGCGGTCGGCAAGGTGTTCTACAGCTGGGGCCCGAAGCCGATCCGCATCGTCGGCGTGGTCGACCACCTCGCGCGTCCGAACAACCGCGGCGGCGCCGGCGAGTACGAGTACTCGATGATCTTCCCGATCCGGGTGACCTACGAGGTCGGTGGCAACTACCTGCTGCGCGTGGATCCCAGCCGCCGCGACGAGACCATGAAAGCGGCGATGGCGGCGCTGGAGAAAAGCGGGCCGACCCGCATCATCCTGGAGGACCAGAGCAAGACCCTGGAAACGATGCGCCGTGAGTTCTATCAGCAGGACCGTTCCATGGCCTGGCTGCTGGTCGCGGTGTGCATCGCCCTGCTGGTGGTGACCGCGCTGGGCATCGTCGGCCTGGCCAGCTTCTGGGTGCAGCAGCGGACCAAGCAGATCGGCGTGCGCCGCGCATTGGGCGCGACCCGCGGCCAGGTGCTGCGCTACTTCCAGACCGAAAACTTCCTGCTTGCCACGCTCGGCATCATGATCGGCATGGCGCTGGCCTACGGCATCAACATGGTGCTGATGAGCGCCTACGAACTGCCGCGACTGCCGGCGATCTACCTGCCGCTGGGCGCGGTCGCGCTGTGGGCGCTGGGCCAGATCGCGGTGTTCGGTCCGGCGCGCCGCGCCGCGGCGGTGCCGCCGGCGGTCGCGACCCGCTCGATCTGACGCGTTCGATTCGCAACGCGTGGCGCAGTTCCGGGCGCGCGCGCAACGCGCCCGCTAGTCTCTCCGAGTCGGTCCGCAAGCCCGTCCAGCCTCCGCGCTGGACGGGCCCGGACCGGGTCGTCTCGAAATCCGGTACGGAGCCCGCACTCATGTTCCCACGCAGCACCCCCTTGCACGCCCTCGCGCTCGCCCTGACCCTGGCCATCGGCGGCGTCCACACCGCAGCCGCCGCCCCCGCGGCGCCGGCGTCCAGCGCGACCAGCGCCGACGTCGCCGCCCGCACCGGCGCGCTCAACGCCCTGCTGGACGAGCAGTGGCAGACCTTCCTGCGCGAAGCGCCGGAGCAGGCCAGCTTCTTCGGCGACTATCGCTACAACGCCGGCTGGAGCGATTTCTCGCTCTCCGCCGTCGACAGCCAGACCCGCGATCTCGAAGCGCTGCTCAAGCGCTTCCGCGCGATCGACCCCGAAGGCCTGGCCGACGCCGACCGACTCAACCTGCAGCTGATGATCCGGCGCCTGGAAAGCGACCGCGAGTTCTACCGGCTCAAGCTGCACGAGATGCCGCTGGACCAGATGAACGGCATCCACCTGCTGCTGCCGATCATCGCCAGCGCGTTTCCGTTCAACGACGTCAAGCAGTACGACGAATACATCGTGCGCCTGCGCGCGATGCCCAAGCTGCTGGACCAGGTCACCGAGCGCGCGCGTCAGGGCGCCAAGGACGGCCTGATGCCGCCGCGCTACCTGTTGGAGAAAGTGGTCGCGCAATGCGACGGCATCGCCGACCCGGCCGGCGCCGACAACGTGTTCGCCCAGCCGCTGCAGAAATTCCCCGACAGCGTGCCGGCCGCCGAGCGCGAGCGCATCCGCAAGGCCCTGCTCGCCGCGGTCGACGAACAGGTGCGGCCGGCCTATCGCAAGCTGTCCGAATTCGTCGCCAAGGAATACGCGCCGCAGGGCCGCGAAACGCCGGGCCTGTGGTCGCTGCCCAAGGGCGAGGCGCTGTACGCCTACCAGATCCGCCAGCAGGCCTCGACCGACATGAGCGCCGAGCAGATCCACCAGCTCGGCCTGGCCGAAGTCGCGCGAATCGAGAAGACCCAGGCCGAGATCGCGCGCAAGCTCGGCTATGCCGACCTCAAGGCGATGCGCGCCGCGGTGCGCCAGGATCCCAAGCAACACGCGCAGTCGCGCGAGCAGATCCTGGAGCTGTACCGCAAGTACGTGACCCAGATGGAGCCGCGCCTGCCCGAGCTATTCGGCCTACTGCCCAAGACCGGCGTGGAAGTGCGCGCGATCGAACCCTACCGCGAGAAGTCCGCGTCCGCGGCCGGCTACATGCCCGGCACGCCCGACGGTTCCCGGCCGGGCATGATCATGATCAATACCAGCGCGCCGACCGAACGCCTGCTGCTGCCGATCGAGGCGATCGCCTACCACGAAGGCATTCCCGGCCATCACCTGCAGAATTCGATCACCCGCGCCCTGCCCGAGCTGCCGCCGTTCCGGCGCCTGATCGGCGAGACCGCCTACATCGAAGGCTGGGGCCTGTACTCCGAGCGCCTGGGCAAGGAACTGGGTTTCTATCAGGACCCGTACAGCGACTTCGGCCGACTCGCCCAGGAACTGGTGCGCGCCAACCGCCTGGTGCTGGACACCGGCGTGCACCACAAGCGTTGGACGCGCGAACAGATGGTGGCCTGGTACCGCGAGCATTCGGATTCGGACGAGCCCAACATCCAGGCCGAGGTCGATCGCTACATCGCCAACCCCGGCCAGGCGCTGGCCTACAAGATCGGCGAGCTGAAGATCGTCGAGCTGCGCGAGCGCGCGCAAACCGCGCTCGGCGATCGCTTCGACATCCGCGCCTTCCACGATCAGGTCCTGGGCGGCGGCGCCCTGCCGCTGGACGCGCTGGAGCAGCGTATCGACGGCTGGATCGCACGCACTCGCGCCAGCGGCGCGGCCGCGGCCGCGGCCGCGCCATGATCGACGCGCCGCCGCGCGGTATCGGCGCCCGCGCGCCGCTGCCGCGCGGCGGCGCTGGCTATACTTCCGCCGGACCCGCGGCGACGTCGCGCACGCCGCCGCACCCTCAACGTTCCGGAGCCTTATGCGCACCGTCCTGGTGATCGACGACAACCCCGCGGTCGGCACCGCGCTGGACCTGCTGTTCGGCCTGCGCGAGATCCGCGTGCTCACCGCGCAATCGCCGGAGGACGGCCTGCAGGCGCTGGAACGCGAGCAGATCGGCCTGGTGATCCAGGACATGAACTTCAGCGCCGACACCACCTCGGGCGAGGAAGGTGTGGCGCTGTTCCGCGCCATCCGCGCGCGCCACCCCGACCTGCCGATCATCCTGCTCACCGCCTGGACCCACCTGGACATCGCGGTCGATCTGGCCAAGGCCGGCGCCGCCGATTACCTGGCCAAGCCCTGGGACGACCAGAAGCTGCTGGCCAGCGTCGAGAACCTGCTGGAGCTGTCGGCGAGCACGCGCGAAGTCGCGCGCCTGCACGACCAGCGCAAGCGCGCGCACCGCGAACTCGAATCGCGCTACGACCTGCGCGGCCTGGTGTTCGCCTCCGAGGCGCTGGCGCGCGTGGTCGAGCTGGCCGGACATGTCGCGCGCGCCGACGTGCCGGTGCTGATCACCGGCCCCAACGGCGCCGGCAAGGAAAAGATCGCCGAGATCGTGCAGGCCAATTCCTCGGTCAAGTCCGGCCCCTTCGTGACGCTCAACTGCGGCGCGCTGCCGTCGGAACTGATCGAGGCCGAATTGTTCGGCGCCGACGCCGGCGCCTACACCGGCGCCAGCAAGGCGCGCGAAGGCAAGTTCGAAGCCGCCGATGGCGGCACCCTGTTCCTGGACGAGATCGGCAACCTGCCGCTGGCCGGCCAGATGAAGCTGCTGCGCGTGCTCGAGACCGGGCGCTTCGAACGCCTGGGCTCCAACCGCGAGCGCCAGGTCAAGGTGCGCGTGATCAGCGCCACCAACGCCGACCTGCCGGCGATGATCCGCGACGGCCGCTTCCGCGAAGACCTCTATTACCGCCTCAACACCATCGAAATCCACCTGCCCCCGCTGGGCGAGCGCTCGGACGACGTGCTGCCGCTGGCGCGCAAGTTCCTGCGCGAACTCGCAGCCGACGGCCGCAAGCGCCTGAGCGAGGACGCCGAGCACGCTCTGGTCGCGCACGCCTGGCCGGGTAACGTGCGCGAGCTGCGCAACACCCTGCAGCGCGCGGTCCTGCTGGCGCGCGGCGACGACATCGGCGCCGCCGATCTGGGCCTGCCGGCGGCCAATGCGAGCGTCGCGGCCTCCGGCGGCGACGAGCCCGACCGCGCCAGCATCGAGGCGGCGCTGGAACGCGCCGGTGGCGTACTCGCGCAGGCGGCGAGCGAACTGGGCCTGTCGCGTCAGGCCTTGTATCGCCGGCTCGACCGGCTCGGCATAAAACGGGACTGAGGAGAACGCGATGCGCTGGTTGCGCCATCTGCCCTTGAGCCTGAGCTTCAGCGCGATCGCGCTGGCTTACCTGATCGTAGGCACCGCCCTGACCACCTGGCTGGGCACCCTGCTGTCGCAGCGCTGGATGGCGCCGGCGCTGGCGGTGGCGCTGTTGCTGCCGCTGTTGGTCTACCACGTGCGCCGCGCGTTCGCGCCGATGAACTCGCTGTTCCGCGCGCTCGCCGGCAGCGTCGCCAGCTACCGCGACGGCGACTACAGCTTCGGCCTGTCGTGGGCGGGCCGCGGCGAACTCGGCGAGCTGGTCGACAGCCATAACCTGCTCGGCGAGGCCCTGCGCGAACAGCGGCTGTCGCTGGTGCAGCGCGAACTGCTGCTGGACACGATGGTCCAGAACACGCCGGTGGCGATGCTGCTGGTCGATCCGAGCCGGCGCGTGGTCCACGCCAATCTGGCCGCCCGCAAAATGCTGGGCGAAGGCCGCCGGCTGGAAGGCCAGTCCTTCGAGGACCTGCTCGCGCGCGCGCCCGAGCCCGTGCGCGAAGCCTTCGATCGCGGCGGCGACGGCATGTTCACCGTCGGCGACGAGGACAACGAGGACATCTATCACCTCGCCCGGCGCATGTTCCGCCTCAACGGCCGCCACCACGAGCTGGTGCTGCTGCGCCAGCTCACCGCCGAGCTGCGCCGCCAGGAAGTGCAGACCTGGAAGAAGGTGATCCGGGTGATCAGCCACGAGCTCAACAACTCGCTGGCGCCGATCGCCTCGCTCGCCCACTCCGGCGCCGAGCTGGTGCGGCGCGGCCAATACGACAAGCTGCCGACCGCGCTGACCACCATCGAGGAACGCGCGCGCCATCTGGAAGGTTTCATCCGCGATTACGCGCGCTTCGCCAAGCTGCCGGCGCCGCGCCTGGAGGCGGTGGAGTGGTCGCGTTTTCTGGCCCAGCTGCGCAGCCAGGTCGACTTCGTCTACGACGGCCGCGCGCGCGGTCAGGAAGGCATCGTCCATTTCGACGCCGCGCAGATGGAGCAGAGCCTGCTCAACCTGCTCAAGAACGCGCACGAGTCCGGCTCCAAGCCCGAGGAAGTGCGCCTGGTGCTGCGGCGCACGCCCGACGCCTGGCGTATCGACGTGCTCGACCGCGGCACCGGCATGAACGAGGCGGTGCTCGCGAACGCGCTGTTGCCGTTCTACTCGACCAAGCGCAACGGCACCGGCCTGGGCCTGGCCCTGGCGCGCGAAATCGCCGAAGCCCACGGCGGCCGCATCGCCCTGCTCAACCGCGAAGGCGGCGGCTTGTGCGTGTCGATGTTGATTCCGGATTGAGCGTGGTTTCGTCGCCTACGCCCCCATCCCCCTGTTTTGAGTTCCCCCCTTTGAAAAAGGGGGGCCAGGGGGGATTTGCTTTTGCCTTGTACGAACCAGCAACAGCAACAGCAACAGCAAATCCCCCCTAGCCCCCCCTTTTTTAAAGGGGGGGACTGTTCGCGGAGGGGGGAGGTACTTCGAGTGATTGGAGGCTAACCTCCAACTACCCACGCGGGCGGCTGCAGGATGCCGGCCCTCAAGCCTTAGGCTTCTTCACCGGCCGCTGCCAGCCGTCGATCGTGACTTGGCGCGCGCGCGCGACGGTGAGCTTGCCTTCCGGCGCGTTCTTGCCGATCACCGAGCCGGCGCCGATGGTCGCGCCCGCGCCGATGGTCACCGGCGCCACCAAGGCCGAGTTGGAACCGATGAAGGCGCCATCCTCGATCACGGTGACCGATTTGTTGACGCCGTCGTAGTTGCAGGTGATGGTGCCCGCGCCGACGTTCACGCCGCTGCCGATGGTCGCGTCGCCGAGGTAAGCCAGATGATTGGCTTTGCTGCTCACGCCCAGGCGCGCGTTCTTGGTTTCCACGAAGTTGCCGACGTGCACGCCGTCGGCGAGCACGGTGCCCGGACGCAGGCGCGAGTACGGGCCGATCTGGGCCGCGCCCTCGACCACCACGCCGTCCAGGTCGCAATGCGCGCGTACTTCGGTGCCCGGCCCCAGCGTCACGTCCTTGAGCCGGCAGAACGGGCCGATGCGCACGCCGTCGGCGAGCTCCACGCGGCCCTCCAGGATCACGTCGACATCGATCTCGACGTCGCGGCCGACGCTGACTACGCCGCGCTGATCGAAACGGGTCGGATCGGCCAGGCGCGCGCCCTGCTCGCACAGCGCGCGCGCGGCGCGGCGCTGGAACGCGCGCTCCATCTGCGCCAGCTGCCAGGGGTCGTTGACGCCCTCGACCTCCAGCGGATCGCTCACGTGCACCATCTCGGCGGCGCTGAATTCTGCGGCGGCGGCGGCGAAGACGTCGGTGAGGTAGTACTCGCCCTGGGCGTTGTCGTTGCCCAGGCTCTGCAGCCAGCGCCGCAAGGGCTCGCCGTCGCAGACCAGGATGCCAGTGTTGACGGTGCGGATCTCGCGTTGCGCCTCGTCGGCGTCCTTGTGCTCGACGATCTGGCCGACCCGGCCTTCGGCGTCGCGCACGATGCGGCCATAGCCGGTGGGATCGATCAGGTCGGCGACCAGCACCGCCAGCCGGCCCGGTGCGTCCAGCAGGCGCTGCAAGGTCGCGGGCGTGGTCAGCGGCACGTCGCCGTACAGCACCAGCACGCGCGCATCCTGTGGCACGCCCGGCATCGCCTGCTGCACCGCGTGGCCGGTGCCCAGGCGCTGCGCCTGTTCGGCCCAGTGCAGGTCCGGCTGATCGGCGAAGGCCGCGCGCACCTGCTCGCCGCCATGCCCGTAGACCACGTGGATGCCGGCCGAATCCAGAGCGCGCGCGGTCGCGATCACGTGCGCGAGCATCGGCCGTCCGCCGATTTTCTGCAGCACCTTGGCGGTGTCGGACTTCATGCGCTTGCCCTCGCCGGCGGCGAGAATGACGACATGCAGGGGTGCGGCCATGCGGACTCCGGGAGGCGATTACGCGTTCAGTGAACAGTGATTCTAGCCGCGCCGGCCCTGCTAGGATGCGGCGGTGCCGAATCCGACCCCGCGCCATTCACGCCACCGCCCATCGGCGCGCCGCCGTCCGCGGAGCCGCGCCGGATGAGCCTGGGTCGTCAGGGCCGCCACTACCTCATCATCGGCCTGATCCAATGGCTGCTGGATTGGGGGGTGATGGTCGCGCTCAGCCACGCCGGCATGGCGGTGGAACCGGCCAACATCGCCGGCCGCGTCAGCGGCGCCCTGCTCGGCTTCTGGCTCAACGGCCGCATCACCTTCGCCGGCGACGACACCCGCGTCGGCCGCCGTCAGTTCGGCCGTTTCCTGGGCATGTGGATCGCGACCACCCTGGCCAGCACCTGGGCCATGGGCGCGATCGACGACGCGGTCGGCCTGACCTGGACCTGGCTGGCCAAGCCCGCGGTGGAGCTGGTGCTGGGCGCGATCGGCTTCCTGCTGTCGCGGTACTGGATCTATCGCCGCTGACCGGGCTTCGGGGCAGCAGCGGCATCCCACAGGGATTTCCTTCGGTCATAAGCCGCGACCCTGCCTCGCATTCGCGGGCTCTTCGGCGACCGAGGTTTCGTGGTCGCGGCTCACGCCGCTCATCCCCCAGGACTGCCCAAAACAAAAACGCCGGCGCGAGGCCGGCGTTTCGTTCGCGACGCGGTGGCGCGCGATCAGTGCTTCATGTTCTTGCGCAGACGCTCCAGAGCGCTCAGCTGGGCAACGCTCATCGCCAGCTGCGCCTGAGCCTCTTCCGCGCTCATCTTCGGATCCTTCTTCGACAGGATGCGCTCGGCTTCTTCCTTGGCGGCGCGCACGGCGGCCTCGTCGATGTCCTGAGCGCGGATCGCGGTGTCGGCCAGCACGGTCACGACCTGCGGCTGCACTTCCAGGATGCCGCCGGACACGGCGAAGTCCAGGTGCTCGCCGTTGGGCAGGGTCACCACGACCTTGCCGGGCTTGAGACGCGTGATCAGCGGCGCGTGGCGCGGCGCGATGCCGAGCTCGCCGATTTCGCCGGTGGCGACCAGCAGCGTCGCTTCGCCGTGGAAGATTTCTTCCTCGGCGCTGACGATGTCGCAACGGAACGTAGTGGCCATGTTTCTCTCGCTTTGCTCGCTCGACGGGAATCGGGAATGGGGAATGAGGATTCGTCTAAAGCCGCGAGGGCTGACGTTCCGCTCTTACGATTCCCGATTCTTGACTCCCAATTTCCGAGACGCCGTCAGGCGTCTCAGCCCACGCCCATCTTCTTGGCCTTCTCGACCGCTTCCTCGATCGCGCCGACCATGTAGAACGCCTGCTCCGGCAGGTGGTCGTACTCGCCGTCGACGATGCCCTTGAAGCCGCGGATCGTGTCCTTCAGCGACACGTACTTGCCCGGCGCGCCGGTGAAGACTTCGGCCACGTGGAACGGCTGCGAGAAGAAACGCTCGATCTTGCGCGCGCGCGACACGGCCTGCTTGTCTTCTTCCGACAGCTCGTCCATGCCCAGGATCGCGATGATGTCCTTCAGTTCCTTGTACTTCTGCAGGGTCGACTGCACGCGACGCGCGGTGTCGTAGTGCTCGGCACCGATCACGTTCGGGTCGAGCTGACGCGAGGTCGAGTCCAGCGGATCCACGGCCGGATAGATGCCCAGCGACGCGATGTTACGGCTCAACACGACGGTGGCGTCGAGGTGGGCGAAGGTGGTCGCCGGCGACGGGTCGGTCAGGTCGTCCGCGGGCACGTACACGGCCTGGATCGAGGTGATCGAACCGGTCTTGGTCGAGGTGATGCGCTCCTGCAGGACGCCCATTTCCTCGGCCAGGGTCGGCTGGTAACCCACGGCCGACGGCATACGGCCCAGCAGCGCCGACACTTCGGTACCGGCCAGGGTGTAGCGGTAGATGTTGTCGACGAACAGCAGCACGTCCTTACCCTTGCCGGACGCGTCCTTCTCGTCGCGGAAGTACTCGGCCATGGTCAGGCCGGTCAGGGCCACGCGCAGACGGTTGCCCGGCGGCTCGTTCATCTGGCCGTACACCATCGCCACCTTGTCGAGGACGTTGGAGTCCTTCATCTCGTGGTAGAAGTCGTTGCCCTCGCGGGTACGCTCGCCCACGCCGGCGAACACGGACAGACCGCTGTGCGCCTTGGCGATGTTGTTGATGAGTTCCATCATGTTGACGGTCTTGCCCACGCCGGCGCCGCCGAACAGGCCGACCTTGCCGCCCTTCGCGAACGGGCACATCAGGTCGATGACCTTGATGCCGGTTTCGAGCAGGTCGTTGGCCGAGGACTGGTCCTCGTAGGACGGAGCCGAACGGTGGATTTCCCAATGATCGGTCGCCTGCACCGGGCCGGCTTCGTCGATCGGGTTGCCCAGCACGTCCATGATGCGGCCCAGGGTGCCCGCGCCCACCGGCACCGAGATCGCGTGACCGGTGTTGGTCGCGATCAGGTTGCGCTTGAGGCCGTCGGTCGAACCCAGCGCGATGGTACGCACGATGCCGTCGCCGAGCTGCTGCTGCACTTCCAGCGTGATTTCGGTGTTGGCGACCTTCAACGCGTCGTACACCTTCGGCACTTCCGCGCGCGCGAACTCGACGTCGACGACCGCACCGATGATCTGAACGATCTTGCCCTGGCTCATGGTTCTTTCCTCAGTAACTTAATGCTGCATGGCGGCCGCGACAGGCGTCCGCGTGTATGGTTTAGACCGCCGCGGCGCCGCCGACGATTTCGGAGATTTCCTGCGTGATCGCAGCCTGGCGCGCCTTGTTGTAGACCAGCTTCAGGGTGTCGATCAGCTTGCCGGCGTTATCGCTGGCCGCCTTCATCGCCACCATGCGGGCGGCGTGCTCGGACGCGACGTTCTCCAGCACCGCCTGGTACACCAGCGACTCGATGTAGCGCGTCAGCACGTGCTCCAGCACGGTCTTCGCATCGGGCTCGTAGATGTAGTCCCAGTCGTGGTGGGCGACCTGCGTTTCCGGCTCCGGCAGCGGCAGCAGCTGATCGAACGCCGCGCGCTGCGTCATGGTGTTGACGAAGTCGTTGTAGGACAGGAACACACGGTCGATGCTGCCGGCGCTGTACGCGTCCAGCATGACCTTGATCACGCCGACCAGCTGCTCCAGATGCGGCTTGTCGCCCAGGTGAGTCACCGAGGCCAGCATGTTGACCTTGATCCGGCGGAAGAACACCGAGGCCTTCTGGCCGATGGTGACCACGTCGACCTCGACGCCCTGCTCCTGCCACTTGCGCATTTCGCCCAGCAGCTTGCGGAACAGGTTGTTGTTGAGGCCGCCGGCCAGGCCGCGGTCGGAGGAGACGATGATGTAACCGACGCGCTTGGTTTCCTTACGCTCGATCATGTACGGATGCTGGTAATCGGAATTGGCCTGGGCCAGGTGACCGATCACCTGCTTCATCACCCGCGCGTACGGACGCGAGGTCTTCATGCGCTCCTGCGCCTTGCGGATCTTGGAGGCCGAGACCATCTCGAGCGCGCGCGTCACCTTGCGGGTGTTCTGCACGCTCTTGATCTTCGTCTTGATTTCGCGTCCGCCTGCCATTAACTCGCTCCGCTCGTGGGATTAGGGATTAGGGATTGGGGATTCGTACCAGAGGGTCGGGTTCGGCCTCGCCGAATCCCGAATCCCGTATCTCGAATCCCGGCCTTACTCACCAGGTCCCGGTCTGCTTGAACTCTTCGATGCCCTTCTTGAAGGCGCCTTCGATCTCGTCGTCCCACGCGCCGGTGGCGTTAATCTTGTTGATCAGTTCGCCTGCGGTGTTGGTGAAGTGGGCGTGCAGGGCTTCCTCGAACGCGCCGATCTTGGCGACCGGCACTTCGTCCATGTAACCCTTGTCCACCGCGTAGATCGACAGCGACTGCAGCGCGATCGACATCGGCGCGTACTGCTTCTGCTTCATCAGCTCGGTGACGCGCTGGCCGCGCTCGAGCTGCTTGCGGGTGGCTTCGTCCAGGTCCGAGGCGAACTGCGCGAACGCAGCCAACTCGCGGTACTGGGCCAGGGCGATACGGATGCCGCCCGACAGCTTCTTCACGATCTTGGTCTGGGCGGCGCCGCCGACGCGGGACACCGAGATACCGGCGTTCACGGCCGGACGGATACCGGCGTTGAACAGGTCGGTTTCCAGGAAGATCTGGCCGTCGGTGATCGAGATCACGTTGGTCGGCACGAACGCCGAGACGTCGCCGGCCTGGGTTTCGATGATCGGCAGCGCGGTCAGCGAACCGGTCTTGCCCTTCACCGCACCGTTGGTGAACTTCTCGACGTACTCCTCGGACACGCGCGCGGCGCGCTCGAGCAGACGGGAGTGCAGGTAGAACACGTCGCCCGGGTAGGCTTCGCGGCCCGGCGGACGCTTCAGCAGCAGCGAGATCTGGCGGTAGGCCACGGCCTGCTTGGACAGATCGTCGTACACGATCAGGGCGTCTTCGCCGCGGTCGAGGAAGTACTCGCCCATGGTGCAGCCGGAGTAGGGGCTGATGTACTGCATCGCGGCCGACTCGGACGCGGTGGCGGCGACCACGATGGTGTGGGCGAGCGCGCCGTTCTCTTCCAGCTTGCGCACGACGTTGGCGACCGAGCTGGCCTTCTGACCGATCGCGACGTACACGCACTTAATGCCGGTGCCCTTCTGGTTGATGATCGCGTCGATCGCCATCGCGGTCTTGCCGGTCTGGCGGTCGCCGATGATCAGCTCGCGCTGGCCGCGGCCGATCGGGATCATCGCGTCGACGGTCTTGTAGCCGGTCTGCACCGGCTGGTCGACCGACTTACGCCAGATCACGCCCGGCGCGACGCGCTCCACCGGCGCGGTCAGCTTGGCGTCGATCGGACCCTTGCCGTCGATCGGCTCGCCCAGGGCGTTGACCACGCGGCCGAGCAGCTCGTTGCCGACCGGCACTTCGAGGATGCGCGCGGTGGTCTTGGCCACGTCGCCTTCGCGCAGGTGCTCGTAGTCGCCCAGGACCACGGCGCCGACCGAGTCGCGCTCCAGGTTCAGGGCGAGTGCGAAGGTGTTGTTCGGCAGCTCGATCATTTCGCCCTGCATCACGTCGGCCAGGCCGTGGATGCGCACGATGCCGTCGGACACGGAGGTGACCGTGCCTTCGTTGCGCGCCTCGGCGGCCAGCTTGACCTTCTCGATGCGGGTCTTGATCAGTTCGCTGATTTCGGACGGGTTGAGCTGCGTGCTTGCCATGGGTGGTTCCCTTGTGCCCGGCGATACCGCCGGATTTGCAATTAAGTTCGTTCTGGTCGCCGGTCAGCCCGCGAGAGCGGTCTGCAGGCGCGCGAGCTTGCCCTTGAGCGAGCCATCGATGACCACATCGCCCGCGTCGATCACCGCGCCGCCGATCAGCGACGCGTCGACCGCGGTCTCGATCTCGACTTCGCGGCCGAAGCGCTTGGTCAGCGCGGCCTTGATCGACTCGAGCTCGGCGGCCGGCAGTTCGCTGGCGGCGGTGACGCGCGCCTTGACGATGCGTTCGGCTTCCGCGCGCAGTTCCTCGAACATGCCCGCGATCTCCGGCAGCAAGCTCAGCCGGCGGTTGTCCGCGAGCAGGCCGAGGAAGCGCAGGTAGGCTTCGTCGGCGCCATCGATCGCGATCAGGCCGACGGCGTCGGCCGACGACAGGCGCGGGTGCGCGAGCAGTTCGTGCACCTGCGGGTCGGCGGCGATGCGCGCGGCCAGGGCGAGGCCCTGCGACCAGGCGGCGGAGCGACCGCCGTCGCGCGACAACGCGAACGCGGCGCGGGCGTACGGGCGGGCGAGTGTGAGGTTCTGGCTCATCAGCTTTGGGCTATCCGATCAGTGCGTTCGCGTCGCGCGCCGTTCAGAGCTGCGCGGCCAGATCGTCGAGCAGCGCCTTGTGGGCGTTGGCGTCGATCTCGCGCTTGAGCAGCTTCTCGGCACCGCTGACGGCCAGCGTCGACACCTGCTTGCGCAGGTCCTCGCGGGCACGCGTGGCGGCGGCGACGATTTCGGCATCCGCCAACGCCTTCTGGCGCGTGGCTTCGACGACGGCATCGGTCTTGGCCTGGTCGATGATCTGATTGGCGCGCTGATGCGCCTGATCGATGATCTCGTTGGCCTTGGTGCGAGCCTCGCGAAGTTCCGCATCCGCGCGCTCTTGCGCCTGGATGAGATCCTTCTGGCTACGCTCCGCCGCGGCCAGGCCTTCGGCGATCTTCTTTTGGCGTTCTTCGATGGCCGCGTTCAGCGGCGGCCAAATGAACTTCATCGTGAACCAGACGAGGATCGCGAAGGAGAGCATCTGGCCGAAGAAAGTCATGTTGGGATTCATGACGGGTCCTCGACGTAGTCGTACTGGAGCCGGCCGAGTGGCCGGCCCGTGTGCCCGATTCGCGCGTTGGCGCGCGAACCGGCCCGGATCAGGCCTGGAGGACGCTGATCAGCGGGTTGGCGAACGCGAAGAACAGCGCCACGGCGAGACCGATGATGAACGCGGCGTCGATCAGACCGGCGAGCAGGAACATACGGCCCTGCAGCATCGGGACCAGCTCCGGCTGGCGAGCGGCGGATTCGAGGAACTTCGAACCCATGATCGCGATGCCGAGGCAAGCGCCCAGAGCGCCGAGACCGATGATGATGCCGATCGCGATCGCGGTCAGACCCTGAACGTTGGCGATGAACTCCATGGTGCTTCTCCTGGTAGAGGTAGTGCTAAACGGTGAAGGGAAAACGAATTGGGGGTGCAGCTGGGTGACGCGGCTTGAATCAATGGCTTTCGCGGGCGCCTGCGATGTAGACGACCGTGAGGATCATGAAGATGAAGGCCTGCAGCAGGATGATCAGGATGTGGAAGATCGCCCAGGCCGCGTTGGCGATGATGCCGGGGACGATGGTGTAGATGCTTCCCATCAGGCCGGCGATCAGCATGAACACCAACTCGCCGCCGTACATGTTGCCGAACAGTCGCATCGCCAACGAAACCGGCTTGACCAGCCACTCGATGACGTTCATCACCAGGTTGACCGGGACCAGCACGATCTTCATGAAGCCGTGGGCGTGGAACGGCGCGGTCAGCAGCTCCTTGCCGAAGCCCAGCGCGCCCTTGGCCGAGACCGCATGACCGATCAGGATGAAGAACACCGAGGCCGACAGCGCGAACGTGGTGTTGAGGTCGGCGGTGGGAACGGCGCGGAAATAAGTGTGGTGCGCGGCTTCGGCGCCGGCGGTGGTGTGGACCAGCCAGCCGAACAGATCCAGCGGCAGCAGGTCCATCGTGTTCATGAACACGACCCACATGAAGATGGTCAGCGCCAGCGGCGTGACCGAACGGCGGTCGCCGTGGAAGGTGTCCTTCACCTGGCCGTCGATGAACTCGACGATCATCTCGACGAAGGCCTGGCCCTTGCTGGGAACGCCGGCGGTGGCCTTGCGAGCCGCCAGACCGAACCACAGCACGAACACCAAGCCCAGCACCAGAGCGACGATCCACGAGTCGAAATGGAACTGCCCCCCGAACACCTCCGTGGTGTTGTGGGTCAGGTGGTGCTTGATGTATTCGTTCAGGCCGCCCGAACCGGTCTGTTCACTCACGAAAAGACACCTATCGTTTCAAAAGATTGGCCAGTACGAAGGCCAGCGTCGCCGCGAGCACCCCGACCAGCATTGGCAGCGGCGGCAACCGAAGCACGGCCAGACCCAGCCCGAGCATCAAGAACACCACCACCCACTTCAGCATGACTCCAGCCAGCAAGCGGCCTATGGCCGCGCCGGCCGGCTGCACGCCGCCCCCTAGCGCCATCCAGGCCGCCACCACTGCACCCGCGAAGACCGCGCCTCCGCCGACCGCGCCCGCTAGCGCATGTCGCGCACCGAGGGGGAGGAAGGCCAGCGCGGTCAGCGCCGTCGCGCCGGCTTGCCAGGCAATCGCGCGCGACGCCAGCCGGCGGCCCGTGGACAATGGATCGTGCACGCGGGTCTCGTCGGTCTGGGGTAGGCGCAAAGCGCCCGGTAGAGCCGCAAAAGTATAGAACGCGTAAGCGTTTCGGGCAACCGCCGGGCGTCACGGCCGCGTGCGGCGCGGTGCCCGGGGTGAGGACGGCTTCGATGCGTCTTCGGTCCATGCGCAACACTGTGCGCGCGCGGCGTAGGTCATTGAATTACCTGGGAGGTCAAGTCCGCGGCGCGGACCCTTGGGCGTGAAAACGTGATAGCCGACGACTATCGAAGCGAGCGCGTCTATCGATTTGACTTCGCAATTCGGGCGTGCACAATTGAGAATAATTCTCATTTAGTGACCGCCATCATGGGCAAGACCGTAAGCTTCGCCTGCGTGCATTTCACCGTCGCCTTCCTGGTCGGCTATCTGATGACCGGCAGCGTTTGGGTCGGCGGCGCCCTGGCCCTGGTCGAACCGGCCTGCAATACCGTGGCTTTCCACCTCCACGAGAAGGTCTGGAAGCGGATCGAGCGCCGCCGGGCCGAGGCCGAGGCCGCCGCGCTGGCGACCTGAAAAGTCGCGGAACCTTTCCGCCCGACCCCGGTCAGTCTTATAGAACGCCCCCCGCCACTCTCTCCTCGTCAATGGCAAAAGCAGCGGTGGGCCCCCCGAAGCCCCGGCCCCGGCCGGGGCTTCGCCTTTTGTGACGCTCATCGCGTTTCCGGCCTTCGCCACTTTGAATCGCGCGATTCAAACGCGCGCTTTCACGGTCGTTGCACCCGCCGTTCGGCATTGATGTGGTTGTCGTGCACTTTTGTTGTGCCGCACGGCCCATCCCCCGATCCGGAGTGCGACTAGTGAATCCCAAGACCCTGCCCCTGACGCTCGCGCTGGCCGCGACCGGCGTCGTATTCGCGCTGCCAGCGCATGCCATCGAAGACGACCGTTTCACCCTGCGCCTGGGCGCGATGCAAGTGGACGCGCAAAGCGAACTGCGCGGCAGCACCGTGTTCGCCGGCCAGCCGTTCGAGTTCAGCGAGGACTTCGATTTCGGCGGCGACGAAGTGGTGCCGCGCCTGGAAGGCCAGTTCCGCTTCAGCGAGCGCAATCGTCTGCTGTTCAACTATTTCGGCTACGACAAGGACCGCCGCGCGACGCTGGGCCAGGACCTGTCGTTCGACAACGTGACCATCCCCGCCGGCAGCTTCGCCAAGGCCAAGGCCAAGTTCGAACTGGCCAGCGTGGTCTACGACTACGCGGTGGTCGAAACCGACACCGTCAGCCTCGGCCTGCAGCTGGGCGTCGAGTACGCCAAGCTCGAAGGCAAGCTGTACGCCGAGTCCGGCGTCAACACCTACGAATCGCGCTCCAGCGACGACGGCTACGCGCCGGTGGTCGGCGCGCGCCTGACCGTGGCGCCGAACGAGCACTGGCGCTTCGTCGCCCAGGGCCAGTACCTGGACGCGAGCTGGGGCAACTTCGACGACTACGAAGGCGACCTCAGCCGCGCCAACGCCCTGGTCGAATACCGCTTCACGCCCAACGTCGGCGTATTCGTCGGCTACGACTGGTTCAAGCTGGACGTGGACCAGCGCGGCAGCGACGGCGTGCTAGGCCTGGACCAGCGCTTCAAAGGCCCGATGGCGGGCGTGACGTTCGCGTTCTGATCGGCGAATCGGCCTAACGGTTGCGGTTGCGGTTGCGGTTGCGGTTGCCGTTGCCGTTGCCGTTGCCGTTGCCGTTGCCGCGGCATTGAAGCCCCAAAGCCCCGCACTCACACGACCAACCGTAGACCCGAAGGGCGGCGCGCAGGACGCGCGCCGTTTTTCGAATGGACAGGGATGTCCATTCGAAAATCTTTGGTTACTTTTGACCGAAGGGAATCCAGACGGACTCTTGGGCTAGCAAGAGAAAGTGACCCGCATGCGCAGCAGGCGGAAGCCTTTGACCTTCGTGAAGAGCACACGCAAAGCAAAGCCAAAGCAAATCCTCCCCAACCCTCCTTTGATAAAGGAGGGAGCTAAAGAGCTAGGAACTAGGAGCTAAGAGCTAAGAGCTAAGAGCTAAGAGCTAAGAGCTTAGGAGCAAGTGGTCGGCGTTCGGTCGTGTACGACCCTGCGGTTCGCAAGCCGCACGGCTTTACCCTTTGATGAAGGAGGGAATCAAAGGCGAAGGCGGACTTGCGTGCGAGTGCACGCTAAAGACACTGGATGTTCGACTCCGCCAAACTAAAGCGGAGCCCGCTTTCGGGGTATGACGAGCCAGAACAAGGCCCCTACACCTGAGCGCTTGCGGTAGAACGCAAAGGCACAGCCGCCAACCTTCGCGGCACGACGAACGACGCGAAGAGCGAGAGCCGTTGCGCTTGCGGTGCCGCCGCCCTCACCCTAGCCCTCTCCCGCAAGCGGAAGAGGGAACGGATGGGCGCGATTACGCCTTCTTCTTCGGAATGTAGAGATCCGTGATCGTGCCCTCGTACACCTCCGCCGCCATCGCCACCGACTCGCTAAGCGTCGGATGCGGATGGATGGTGTGCCCGATGTCGGACGCCTCGCACCCCATCTCGATGGCCAAGGCCAACTCCGAGATCAGATCGCCCGCGTGCACGCCGACGATGCCGGCGCCGATCACCCGGTGGGTGGCCTCGTCGAAGATCAACTTGGTGAAACCCTCGCTGCGGCCCAGGCCCAACGCGCGCGCGCTCGCGGCCCACGGGAACTTGCCGACGCCGATCTTGAGCCCCTTGGCCTTGGCTTCGGTCTCGGTGACACCGACCCAGGCGATTTCCGGATCGGTGTAGGCCACCGACGGAATCGCCCGCGCCACCCATTCCTTCTTCTCGCCGGCGGCGACTTCGGCCGCGAGCTTGCCCTCGTGGGTGGCCTTGTGCGCGAGCATCGGATTACCGACCAGGTCGCCGATCGCGAAGATGTGCGGCACGTTGGTGCGCATCTGCCGATCGACCGGAATGAAGCCGCGCTCGGTGACCTGCACGCCGGCCTTGTCGGCGTCCAGCTTGCCGCCGTTGGGTGCGCGGCCCACCGCGACCAGCACGCGATCGAACAGCTGCGCCTCGGGCGCGCTACCGCCCGCGACCGCGGGTTCGAACGACACCTTGAGGCCCTGCTTGCTCGCCTCGGTGCCGGCGGCCTTGACCTTGAGATGCACGGCCACGCCCTGCTTCTTGATGCGATCGGCCAGCGGCTTGACCAGGTCCGGATCCGCGCCCGGCATCAGCTGGTCCATGAACTCGACCACGGTGACTTCGCTGCCCAGGGCGCGATAGACCGTGGCCATTTCCAGGCCGATGATGCCGCCGCCGACGACCAGCAGCTTCTTCGGCACCTCCGCCAGTTCCAGCGCGTCGGTGGAATCCATCACGCGCGGGTCGTCCCAGGGGAAGCCCGGCAGCTTCACCGCCTGCGAACCGGCGGCGATGATGCATTGCTCGAAACGGATCAGCTGAGTGCCGCTCTCGCCCTGCACTTCCAATTCGTTGGGCGAGACGAAACGGCCGGTGCCGGTGACCACGCGCACCTTGCGCTGCTTGGCCATGCCGGCCAGGCCCTTGGTGAACTGGCCGACCACCTTGTTCTGCTTGAAATCGCGCAGCTTGCCCAGGTCGATCTTGGGCGTGCCGAAATCCAGGCCGATGTCGGCCGAATGCGAGGTCTCGTCGATCAGCGCGGCCGCGTGCAGCAGGGCCTTGGACGGAATGCAGCCGACGTTGAGGCAGACGCCGCCGAGGGTGGCGTAGCGCTCGACCAGCACCGTATCCAGGCCCAGGTCGGCGGCGCGGAAGGCGGCGGTGTAGCCGCCGGGGCCGGAACCGAGCACCAGCATGCGGCATTCGACGTCGGCCTTGCGGCCGCTGGACGCGGCGGCGCTAGGCGCTGGCGTCGCGGGCGCGGCAGCCACAGCCGGCGCGCTCGGCGCGGGCGCGGCTTCGGCGGCCTTCGCCGGTGCAGGCGCGGCCGCGGCGGGCGCAGCCTTGGCCTCACTCTCGCCAGCGGCTTCCAGTATCGCGATCACGGTGCCCTCGGCGACCTTGTCGCCGAGCTTGACGCTGATCGACTTGATCACGCCGTCGGCCGACGAGGGCACTTCCATCGTCGCCTTGTCCGACTCCAGCGTGACCAGCCCCTGGTCCTTTTTCACCGTATCGCCGACGGCGACCAGCAACTCGATGACCGGTACGTCGTCGTAACCGCCGATATCCGGGACTTTGACTTCAATCGTTGCCATTCGCTACTCCCGCGCCGGCGGCGGCATTGCCGGCCAGCCATTGGTCCAGTTCGTCCAGTTGCGCCGACAGTTCGGTCCAGCGGCGCGCGCGCCGCTCGTTGCCGTCGTCGGTCGCCTTGATCAACAGTTCGCTTTGCCGCATCAGCAGTTCGCCGGCGCCGCACTCGGGCAGCAGGCCGCTCACGCGCATGCCGTCGACCATGAACAGCAGGGTGTCCTCGTCGTGGAAGCCCGCGGCGCGGTCCTCAGGCACGGTCGCGCTCAGCGCGCGCCGCCAGTCGGCGACCATGCGCTTGGCCAGCGCGGCCGGCATCGGCACTTCGGCGACTTCCGGCTCCTGGTCCACGCGCATGCGCAGGGCGCCGCCGCTCCAGGAGGCGACGCGGTCGTCGGCTTCGGCGTAGCGCAGGCGCCAATCGGCGTCGCCCTGGCCCGGGATCAGCAGCAGACCGCTCTCGGTGCTGTAGCGCGGCAGGGTGGTCAGGCTGAGCGTGGGCGCGGCGCCGGCCGCGAACAGGCGTTCGACCGCGCTGCCGTGGTTCTCGGTCGCCGGCGGCCAGCCTCGGCCGAGCTCGGGTTTGCACTCGTCGGCGGCGCGCGCCAGCGGCGCGGCCAGCAACAGCGCGGTGATCGCTAACGCGAAAGCGGAAACACAGAAGGCGCGGGAGTCGCTCATGAGGCCTGTCGGGATCCTGGGTTCAGGGCGTGGTCGGGGGAATCACGGTGTTCTGGTCGTACACCAGGCGCCAGCCATCGGACTCCTTCGCGAATACCAGGCTGAGCCAGGCCTCGCGTCGGGTCAGGTAGGCGCCGTCGGGCTGCCGGGTCTGCGATTCGTACTTCACCAACGCGACCCCGACATCGCCGAGTTCGCGCACCGAATGGGTCTGGAAACGCATGCGCCAGTCCTGTTCGGCGAACCAGTCGACGTGCAGCTGGCGGAACTGCTCGCGGGTCTCGAGCACCTGACCGTTGGGCAGGATCAGGGTGAGCTTGTCGCCGCGGGTGACCGTCGCCAGCAAGCCGTCGAGGTCGCGCGCGTTGATCGCGGTCAGGTGCGCGTCCAGCGTCGCCGACAGCGACTTGGGCGCTGCCGGCTCGGCGGCGGCGACCGCCGTCGACCACAGGCCGACGGCGAGCAGCAGCCCGATCGCGCAGTGGCGAAGTCGGATCGGCATGATCGCGCCCGGCGCCGCGCGGCCGCTTACAGCAGCACGCGCCGCATATCGCCCAGCAGCTGGCCGAGGTATGCGGTGAAGCGCGCGGCGGCGGCGCCGTCAATGACGCGGTGGTCGTAGGACAGCGACAGCGGCAGGATCAGGCGCGGCGCGAACTGCTTGCCGTCCCAGACCGGCTTGGTCGCCGACTTCGACACGCCCAGGATCGCGACTTCCGGCGCGTTGACGATCGGGGTGAACGCGGTGCCGCCGATGCCGCCCAGCGAGCTGATCGAGAAGCAGCCGCCGCTCATGTCGGCCGGGCCGAGCTTGCCTTCGCGCGCCTTGGCCGCGAGTTCGCCGGTTTCCTTGGCGATCTGCAGCACGCCCTTCTTGTCGCAGTCGCGCACCACCGGCACGACCAGGCCGTTCGGAGTGTCGGCGGCGAAGCCGATGTGGAAGTACTTCTTCAAGGTCAGGTTCTCGCCCGAGGCGTCGAGCGAGGCGTTGAAGGTCGGGTACTTCTGCAGCGCGGCCACGCTGGCCTTCATCAGGAACGCGAGCATGGTCAGCTTGAGGCCGGCCTTCTCGTTCTCCTTGTTCAGCGCCACCCGCAGCGCTTCCAGGTCGGTGATGTCGGCGTCGTCGTGCTGGGTGACGTGCGGGATCATCGCCCAGTTGCGCGCCAGGTTGGCGCCGGACAGCTTCTGGATGCGCGACAGCGGCTTGGTTTCGGTCTCGCCGAACTTGCTGAAGTCGACCTTGGGCCAGGGCAGCAGGTTGAGGCCGCCGCCGAGCGCGGGCGCGGCGCCCGCGCTGGCCGGCGCGCCACCGCCGCCCTGCATCACGCCCTTGACGAAGGACTGCACGTCCTCCTTGGAAATACGGCCGCCGCGCGCGCTGCCGGCGACGCGCGCCAGATCGACGCCGAGCTCGCGCGCGAACAGGCGCACCGCCGGGCTGGCGTAGGGCACCTTGTCCGGCAGCAGTTCGTCGGCGGTGAAGGCCACCGGCGGAGTACGCGGCGGCATGGCTTCGGGATCGGTGCCGGCACCGGCACCGGCCAGGGCGGCCGGCGCGGCGGGCGCAGCAGCGGCAGGTGCCGGAGCGGGCGCGGCAGCCGGCGCAGGCGCGGCCGGAGTCGGAGCGGCGGGCGCCTCGGCCTTCGGCGCTTCGGCGGCGGCCGGAGCCGCGGCGGCGGCGCCCTCGCTGGGCTCGATCAGGGCGACCACGCTGCCTTCGGCCAGGTTGTCGCCGATCTTGACCTTGAGCTCGCGCACGATGCCGGCGAACGGCGCCGGGACTTCCATGGTGGCCTTGTCGGATTCCAGGGTGACCAGCCCCTGGTCCTGCTGGACCGTGTCGCCGACCGCGACCAGCAATTCGATGACGGGGACGCCGTCGTAGTCGCCGATGTCGGGGACGCGTGCTTCCTTCAGCTCAGCCATGATCGTGGGGCTCCGCAAATGCGCGAAAACCCTATTGTGGCTGCTGGAGCCAGCCACGCCAACCGCGGCCTTTGGCGGCTTGCGCGTACGGGCGGGTACTGGGGCCGCGCGGGCACGCGGCCCGGTCGGGACCGGGCGGGCGCGACCGCGGCATTCGTGCCGAAAGGCAGCGCCGCAGGCGCGTCGAGGCCCGCCGCGCTTACTTCCTGGTCGTGACCTTGCTCCGCTCGGCCTTCGCGGTCATCAGGTTCAAGGGCTTGCCGTCGAGGCGGACTTCCAGCGAATCGTCGATCCGGTCCAGCTCGACCATGCGCCGGCACAGGCCCTCGGCACGCACTTCCAGCGCATCGGCGCGCGGTTTGACCTTGGCCTCGACCTGGGCGTCCAGGTTCTCCAGGCGCTTGAGCCGGGTCTCGTCGCCGCTGAAGGCCGCGCCGATCGCGCCGCCGACGATGTCGCCGATCAGGCTGGGGATCACCTCGGCCACGGCGTCGCCGATGCCCTCGCCCAAGTCCTTGCCGTTGAAGTGGGTCGGCGTGACCGAGCGCGCCAGGCGCGCGTCGATCTGGGCGCGCGCCTTGTCCATCTTGGCGCGCGCGGCCTTGGGATCGCTGCTGAAGCTGGCCGCGACCTCGCCCAGGGCGGTGAAGGCGATCTCGGCGGCCTCGCGCCCGATCTGCTGGGCCTCGGGCATGGCGGCGCGGGTCTGCTGCTCGAAATCGGCGATGCGGCGGCTGTCGGCCGCGCTCAGGCTCAGCCACTTGTCGTCCACGAACAGCCGGCCCTGGCGCATCACGATCGCCTTGGGGGAGCCGGTGTCGCGGGTGAAGATCACGCTGCGCTCGTTGAGGGTCAGCTCGTAATCGCTCTCGACGTTGCACTCGATCTCCGCGGCCCAGGCGCCGCCGCAGGACAAGGCCAGCAGGGTCAGCGCCAGCAGACGCGGCGCGAGGGAACGGGCGGGACGGATCTGGGCAGGGCGGCGCATCGTCGAACTCCATGTCGGGATGCGGCCATCATGCCGTGCGCGCGGCGGCGCGTCCCCTGCCGGTGGGGAGCGTGACCTTCGTCATGGCGCGGCGGAACGGCGCCCCGACATACGGCAGCGTTCATGGTCGGTTGCAAAGAGCCGCGCGCCGCGATTTCAAGACGATCATCGGTATGCGCGTGAGCGACGGCCTCCATACGGTTCGCGCTTCGGCCGATATTCAGCATCGCCGCGCGTCGCGGCTCCTTTCCATACGCAGCCCGCTGCGATGCGCTTTGCGCACAGCCGCGCCATGACCAGCACAGCGTTCGCGGCGTGCTCGTTCAGCCAGGAAGCGCCGCGCTCGGCGGCCCTTTCAAGTTCGGTTCATCACTGCGTGCACCGCCGCGCGACGGCGATCGCGACGCAGCGCGCGCAAAAGTTCCGAGCCGCGCGATCGCGAAACAAGCACGGTTCATGCGCGAAGTCCTAGCCTGCGCACGCCTCCCCCAAGGCTCACAAAAGAAACTTCAGGAGTCCACGCCATGATGCGTTTTCGTCATTTGACCCTCGCCCTGCTGGGCACTCTGGCCGTTGCCCCGGCCGCCTTCGCTCAGGACGCCGATACCGGCACCGCGGCCGGCAAGCGTTTCGCCGTCGTCGGCGGCTATGCCCTGTCCGAACCGACCAAGAACCCGTCGATCGCCGGCGCACGCGCCCAGGCCGACGGCGATGGCGCCGCCACCCTCAGCGCCAGCTACTACATCACCGACAACATCGCGGTCGAAGCCTGGGGCGCGGCCGACAAGTTCGGTCACCGCGTCAACCTCAACGGCGCCAAGGCCGGTAGCGTCGAGGCGCAGCCCTATGCCGTGAGCGGCCAGTACCACTTCGGCGCGCCGGACAAGGTCGTGCGTCCGTTCGTGGGCCTGGGCTACTACGAGTCCAACTACAGCGGCGAAAAGGCCGAGCCGACCGGCGCACTGGCCGGCCAGCGCATCGGCGTGGAAACCGCCAAGGGCGCGATGGCCACCGCCGGCGTCGACCTCAACATCAACCCGACCTGGTTCGCGCGCGCCGATGTGCGCTACCTGCAGGGCAAGTCCGACGCGCGCGTCAACGGCGTCAAGGTCGGCGAGGCCGAGTTGAACCCGGTGATCCTGGGCGTCGGCCTGGGTGCGCGCTTCTAAGGCCCGCACCGCCGCAAACAGCAACGCAGGCGGGCCCCGGCGACGGGGCCCGCCTTTTTCGTGGGCCGCCGTTGCTCCCCATCCACATCGGCCGCACATCCGCGTCGAAACCGGTCTTGGCGCACTGCTGCGCCCGCGCGGGCGTGGCTACACTCGCAGCTTCCCTCCCAGCCGAGTGCCGCCATGCGTCTACCCGCCCTGCTTGCCCTACTGCTGCTCGCGCTGCCCGGCGCCGATGCGTACGCGAACGACGCATCCGCCGCACCCAAGCGCATCGCGCTGCGCGCCGCGCGCCTGATCGACACCGCCCACCAGCGCGTGATCGAGCGGCCGCTGGTGCTGATCGAGGGCGAAAAGATCGTCGGCGTGTCCGGCGGCGGCGAGGCCCCAGCGGGGATGGAGCTGATCGACCTGGGCTCGGCCACCCTGTTGCCGGGCTTCATCGACCTGCACGTGCACATCACCGGCGACTCCACCAGCGGCACCGGCAACTATTTCGAGGACATCCTCAAGCGCAGCCCGATCGACGATGCGGTGACCGCGCATCTCTACGCCGAACGCACCCTGCATGCGGGCTTCACCACCGTGCGCAACGTCGGCTCGGGCGAGTACATCGACGTCGCCCTGGCGCGCGCGATCGAGCACGGCAAGCTGCAGGGCCCGCGCATCCTGCCCTCGGGCCTGGCGATCGGCGCCACCGGCGGCCACATCGACGGCAACACCGGCTTCTCGCCGTATCTGGAATTCCACAACGCCAGCGGCGTCGCCGACGGCGTCGAGGCGGTGCGCGCCAAGGTCCGCGACAACGTCAAGCACGGCGCCGAGGTGATCAAGTTCATGGCCGGCGCCGGCGTGCTCAGCGCGGAGGCGTCGGTGGGCGCGCCGCAGTACACCCAGGAAGAGATGAACGCGATCGTCGACGAGTCGCATCGCTGGGGCAAGCGCGTGGCCGCGCACGCCCACGGCGCCGAGGCGATCCGCATGGCGATCCTGGCCGGCGTCGACTCGGTCGAGCACGCCAGTTTCATCGACGACGAGGGCCTGCGCCTGGCCAAGCAGAAAGGCACCTGGCTGGTCATGGACGTCTACAACGACGACTACATCCTCGCCGAGTACGGGCGCCTGGGCTTTCCGCAGCAGATGATCGACAAGGAAAAGCTGGTCGGCCGCACCCAGCGCGAGAACTTCCGCAAAGCCGTGCGCGCGGGCGCGCGCATGGGCTTCGGCACCGATGCCGGCGTATATCCGCACGGCGACAACCGCAAGCAGTTCCCCAAGATGGTCGAATGGGGCATGACGCCGATGCAGGCGCTGCGCGCGGCGACCTCGGATGCCGCCGAACTGCTGGGCTGGTCGGACAAGGTCGGCGCGGTCGAAGCCGGCCGCTACGCCGACCTGGTCGCGGTGAGCGGAGATCCGCTCGCCGACATCCACGCCCTGGACGCGCAGCCCGTGTTCGTGATGAAGGGCGGCGAGGTGGTGGTGCGGGATGCGAAGGCGGTGGCGCCGTAAGGCTGGAGCGCCAAGAGCAAGTCCCCCCTAGCCCCCTTTTCAAAGGGAAACGACAACCGATCAAGGGCATGCTTGCCCTCCCCCTTTGAAAAAGGGGGATTGAGGGGGATTTGCTCTCACCGCCAACTAGCCCTTGCGGCTGGCCTCGTATAAGGCAGATGCACGGTTCTACCGAGGTCGAGACCACGATGGCCTCGATCTAATCCTGCACCAAGCTCATTCACCTGGCGCAAATCGACGAAGCCCTCTAGTACCAACGTTGCAGATGGCAACAAGCGGAGGTTCGACAGATGGGCACCACTGAAGATGCTTCTTATGGTGTCGGCCTGCAGGCGCAACCTCTTTGCCGAGGAAGGGCTTCGTATATTTTCAACGCTAACCTTCTTCACTTTGAGCCGTGGCACCTAAAGGACCAATGACAATGCTATTGAAACTTGACCGCTTAGCATTCCCGATGAAGACCGTTTTCACTCTCGCCGAGGAATTGAGGCGAAATCCCGAAAGGGTTGCTATCGCTCAAGCGCTGACGATGGATGCTTCAAAGCCGCTTATGGGGCTAAAGGGCACCTATGGCTTTTTCGGTTCAGAGGCATGGTGGCGCGGCATCGAGGAGCGCCGAACTCCGTTGCGTTATGAGGCGGGGAAAATTTCAAGAGCATACTGCGGCGGACAGGACCGTTCGGAGATCAACAACACCGTGGATTTGGTCACATCCGATGACCGGGTTATCCGGGTCGGAATTTTCACTAACGACGAGCAAGATATTGCGCTGTTCCGTGAAGGTAGTTGGGTTGAAGTGGTGCATGCCCTGGACGAGCTAAAGCGGCCAGCAAGAGATAGCTCCATCAACCATGTCGAAATCACTTTGGAAATGGCCGTGTCCTTCCGCCCAATTGATTAGCGTCGATGGGCATGAGGCCTCTTGCGAAAGTCGCCGACGTCTCTACCGCTAACCGCGGCAGCGGACCGATGGCAGTACTTGTTGGGTGGCCTGAATCACCAGTTCCGCTGGCACCACATAAATGTTGGCTTGTCCGTTCAACAGCCGGCCGCCGGCGTCCGCCTGCGCCGACGTGCGCATGCTCGCGAAGCGCAGTTCCATGCCGTCGGCGGTCAAGGACGGAGTGAAGTCCATGCCTGGCGCGTTGATCGGCGACGGCAGGCGCACCGCGGCGGACCAACCATCGCGGGTACGGCAAGTGGCGAACAGGTCCGCATCCGGGGATTCGCCGCGTTGACTCCAGAACACCGCCAGAGCGCCATTCGGCGACAGGGTGAAGTCGCCTTGGATCGTACCGTTGTTGAACGGCGCGCCCAGCGCCTGCGGCGCAGCGAAGCCGTCACCGTCCATGCGCGCCCGATAGATCGCCAACTTCGCAGGCCCACCCTTGCGCGAGCTATTGAAGTAGAGCCAGCCATCGTGCAGCTCGGGGCCTAGCTCCTCGCCCTCGCTGGCCAACGCAGCCAGATGCTCCGGTACGCCGAAACGCCCATCCTCCCGCACGACGCGCCAGATATCCAGGCTGGTATTCGGTGCCTCACCACTGACAGGGCGGTTGGAGACGAAATAGAGCACCCGGCCATCGGGCGTCAGCCAGGGATCGGAATCGCGGTAACGCGGATGGGTAAACGGCGCTACCGCCGCATCGCCCCAACCGCTGCCCTCCCGCGCCGCGAACCACACTCGGCTCTCCTTGAAGTTCGCCTCCGAGCGCGCGAACACCATCAGCGTCTGCGCGGCATCGGTGCTGAGGTTGTAGTCGTTACGCGTACTAGACAGCCACCCGGCGCCCGCCAGGCGGGCGACATCGGCCTGCGGCGATGGCAAGACCCGCTCCACGACAGGGGCCCCCTGCCCCTGTGTAGGCGCAGCCGGCTCGCTCGCAGCCATCGAAGGCGGTGCGCGATCCATCGGCGCACAGGCAGACGCCAACAGGCAAACCATCATCAGACCGCTAATTCTCACTGCACACTCCGCATGGATAGGGCAACCGGAAACGCCACGAACGACGCCGGGATCACTTGGGCTTGGGGTACCAAAGCGCATTCACGATGATCCAGCGCTCCTCGAACTTTCCCATATGGAAGTAGTCGACGAACCATGGCGTCTCCAGCCTCACCGACGCTGCGTTGCCGGTTACATCGAGCACGCGGCAACTGCGATCCCAACGTTCCTTCGGCGTCTTCAGGGCGCCGTTTCGGGTCAGCCCCACCAGCTCTTCCTTCGACATGCGCCGCAGGCCTAGCCGTTCGTACGGGGTATCGCCTATGACCGCGCGCTTGGCGAGGTCTGGATGCAAAGCGCGGGCGACCCGATCCGGATCGCCCGCGAGCTGACCGTCCGCATAATCGAAGCAAGTCGCCTCGATCGCGGCGCGAGTCGCCGGATCGATGTTCGTCGGGCCGGGAACCACCGCGGCAGCGGCCGCAATAACCAAGGAAAATGCCGACATAGAATCTCTTTCGCCCAGGGATACCGATCCACCGATTAGGCAGGTACGACGAGAGAAAGTCTCCAGCCGACGCGACGAAGCGTTGTGAAGGCACGCCGAAACGTTTGAGCGCCCGACGCGGCTCCCTGGCGCCTTCAAACTGCGCAGGGACTAGTTCATAGTGGGCGCCGCTCATGAAGAACGCCCCGATGAGTTCCATCGTCTTGCCCGATTCGACCGCGGCGACCTCGAAGCGCCTGTTCTGGCCCTTGCAGGTCCTGGGATGGATGGGTTACTTCGTCCTCCATTTCACCGCTGCCATGGGCGACGGCAAGCCGTTGCACTACGTGTACGCCTCGCTATCCGTGACCGCCTGCGGCTTCGCGATCACCAGCCTGCTGCGCCTGGGTTATCGACGATTGTGGGGGCTGCCCGTAGCGAAGATGGCGGCAGCGGCGATCGGCTTGCTCGTGCTTGCCACACTTGTGCAGATGAAGCTCTACGTCGCGATCGCTTTCAGCTACTGCGGCGACTGTCAACTGCGCAGTGTGTTCGGCTACCTGTGGTACTTCGCCTCAACGCTCTACCTCCTGTTGTCGTGGAGCGCGCTGTATTTCGGAATCAAGTTCGCGCTGCAGCTGCAACAGCAGAAGGAAGCCGCATTGCGCGCGCGTAACGCCGCGCACGCGGCGCAGATCAAGATGCTCCGTTACCAGCTCAACCCGCACTTTCTGTTCAATACCCTCAACGCGATCTCCACCCTCGTGCTGGACGACCAGCGGGATACCGCCTACCGCATGGTCGCGAGCCTATCGTCGTTCCTGCGCCATTCCCTCGACTCCGATCCCGAGCAGCAGGTGACGCTCACGCAGGAGATTGAGGCGCTAAATCTCTATCTCGGCATCGAACAGGTGCGCTTTGGCGATCGCCTGAACATGACGGTGGATATCGAGCCCGGCGTACGCGACGCGCTGGTGCCGAGCCTGATCCTGCAGCCGCTGATCGAGAACGCGATCAAGCACGCGGTCACCAAACGCGAAGAGGGCGGGTGCATCGAGCTCAGTGCACGGCTCGACGGCGACATGCTCGACTTGCATCTTTGCGATAACGGCCCGGGCTTCGTCGAATCCGACTCGGCTACCAACGGCCACGCGCGCGTCGGCCTGGCCAACACGCGCGAACGGCTGCGCGTGCTGTATGGCGAGCGCCAGCATCTGAGCATTCGCAACCGCGATCCCGAGGGTGTGGACGTGCATGTGCGCCTGCCGTTCGTCATCGATCAGAGCGAGCGGCCATGAAGAGGATCCGCACGCTGATCGTCGACGACGAACCCCTGGCCCGCCGGGGATTGGAACTGCGCCTGGGCCGTCACAGCGACATCGAGATCGTCGGCGAAGCCGGCAACGGCCGCCAGGCCTTCTACGCTATCTCCAGTTTGCGCCCGCAGCTGATGTTTCTCGACGTCCAGATGCCCGGCATCGACGGCTTCGATCTGCTGCGCATGGTGCCCGCCACTCAGATTCCGTTGACGGTGTTCGTCACGGCTTACGATCACTACGCCTCTGCCGCGTTCGCCGCGAGCGCGCTGGACTACCTGCTCAAGCCGGTCGACGACGCGCGCCTGGACGAATCGGTCGAGCGGGCGCGCGAGCGCCTGGCCGCGCGCGATATCGGGGACCACTACGAACGCTTACTCAAGTTCATCGCGACCCTGCCCGGCGCGCAACGCGCGAAGATCGAGGGCTTGCTCGGGGATGAAGCCGTTCCCGCTGGCCGCACCTTGACGATCCGGGACGGCGGCCGGCTGTTGCGCATCGAACTCGACTCGATACGCTGGGTCGACGCGGCCGGCGACTACATGTGCCTGCATACGGGCGAGCAGACCCACGTACTGCGCGGCACGATGCAAGAACTCGAGCAACGCCTGGACCCGCGGAAATTCGCGCGCATCCATCGCTCCACCATCGTCAATCTGGCGAGGGTCCAAGAGATGCGCCCACACGTCAACGGCGAGTATTTTCTCAGGCTCGACTCGGGGCATGAGCTGAAGCTGTCACGCAGTTATCGGGACAAGATCAAACTGCTCACCTGACACGCCGACCCGCTTCGATCGTCGCCCGCCGACAGGCGGCCATGAACGATCCCGTCTGCTGGCCCCTCAAGCCTTGTGACGGCTCGCCTCGTACAGGGCGATGTACGCCTCCACCGAAGTCGATGCCACGATCGCGCCGATCTCGTCCTGCAGCAGGCCGTCCAGCGATTTGAAGCGCAGACAACTCTTGCCCAGGTCGAGCTTGAGGCCGGCACGCGCATAGGCCTCGCGCAGGCGCTGCTCGCGTTCGGAGTCGGCGTAAACGCCATTGAGGTAGAGGGAGTAGGCGTTCTTCTGCGCCGCCAGCGCGACGTAGCACAGCGGCTGTCCGTTGTAGGTCTTGGGATAGCGCGCGAGCGGGATGTTCCAGGCGATCATGCCGTAGGCCATTTCCTCGACGTAGCCGGCCGGCAGCTGCGCATTGACCAGATCGCGTACCGCCGCGACCACCGCGCGCCGTTCGGGCGCGAGGTCGGCCAGGTAAGCCGCGACCGTCTTGGCGGCGCTGCCGGCCATCAGCTCGCACGCCCCGGGCGCGTACGCATGCCCGCGTGCCGCGGACTTGAAGGCGGCGCCTCACGGAGCGAAACGAGATCCAGGCGCATGACGGCGGCGTTCGGCGACGAGATACGGCGGACGCTACGCCGATCGCGCCACGCCGTCATGGCGCGGTGCGGCGAAAGCTGGCGGCAGGCGCGCCCCCCATCTCCGCGCCCGCCGCCATTGAACCCTCGCGGCCTCAGTCGCCGATGATGCGCAGGCCGAAGTAGAGCGAGGCCGATTCCACGTACTGCGCGTTGCCGCTGATGTTCATGCGCACGGTGGTCGGCTTCTTGAAGAACTCCTTGATCTGGGCGTCGCTGAGCCCGTAGTTATCGGCCAGCGACTTGCGGCTGATGAAGCCGGCGATGCACACCGCCGAATCGCGCGTGCGTTCGGTGAACGCCACGCCCGGCGCCAGGGGCACCTCGAACATTTCCGACGAGGTCAGGCCGGTCAGCAGCTTGCCGTTGAACGGCAGACCGGTGGTCGGGTCGATCAGGCCCGGCGTGGCCAGGACCGGATTTTCGACCGTCAACGTCGGCGAATAGCGGAACCGGGCCACCACCGGGCTCGCGGTCGGATTGGCGTAGCGCACGGTCAGCACCGGCGACAACCAGTAGCACAGCAAGGACTGGGTGGATTTGCCGGGCAGCGTGATGCGGCCCAGGTCCTCGAACGCGAACGAGGTGAATGCCGGCGCCGGATTGAGCACCTTGCAGCCCGCCTCCGGGTCGGCGCTGGGGCAAGTGTCGGTGAGCTCGACCGCCATGTCGGCCAAACCCAGCCAACGCAGGTTGCGGCCGAAGGAGTCGCTGTCGCCGACGTCCTCGTCGGTGACCGCGGCGGCGGCCAGCGAGATCGGCGCGGCGGCCTTGGCGGCGCTGAGCGAGAGCTTGCGCTGACGGCTGCTGGCGGGAATGTCCGCGCCCTGCTTCACCGGTTCCAATACCACCTGATCGGCCGGGCCCTTGTAGGCCCAGACCGTCGCGGCCGCCACCGCGCTGAGGAGCAGCAGCGCGACCGCTGCGCGCTTGCCGGTGACGGAGTTCGTCCTGAACGTTTTCATGAAGCCTGCCTGTGTGTGGAGACAGACAGGCAAACGCGATGCGAGGCTGGGCCCGGCCAGAGCCCGGTTCAGGGATGTTCGGATTCGGCGTGCGCGCGCTCGCGACGCAGCAGATACAGGCCGCTGGCGACGATGATCGCCGCGCCTAGCCAGGTGATCGCATCCGGCAGCACGCCCCACAGACTGAGGTCGAGCAGCACGCCCCAGACCAGGGCGGTGTATTCCAGCGGCGCGATCAGCGAGGCCTCGCCGAGGCGGAAGGCCTCGGTGATCGCATACTGACCCAGACCGCCGGCGACGCCGACGCCGAGGATCAGCCACAGGTCCGCGCTGCGGATCGCGACCCAATCCGGCCAGGCCAGCGCGCCGGCGCCGATCGCGAGCATCGCCATCAGCCAGACCATCATCGACTGGGTGCTGTCGGTGCGCGCGAGCAGGCGCACGGTGATCGCGCTGACCGCGTAGGCCAGGGCCGCGCCCAGCACCGCCAGCGAGGCCAGGCTCAGCATGCCCTCGCCGGTGGGACGCAGCAGCACCAGCACGCCGATCAGACCGACCGCGATGGCGATCCAGCGGCGCGGACCGACGCGTTCGCCCAGCAGCGGCACCGACATCGCGGTGATCAGCAGCGGCGCGACGAAGAAGACCGAGTACGCGGTCGACAAGGGCAGGCTGCGCAGCGCGTACACGAACGCCGCCATCATGCCGATGCCGAGCACGCCGCGCAGCAGATGCAGGGACCAACGCACGCGCAGCAGCGCCGCCGGGCCCACCGTGGCCAGGGCCCAGGCCAGCACGAACGGCAGCGAAGCCGCGCCGCGCAAGGAGGCGACCTGGAACGGCGGGTAGCGCGCGCTGAGCAGCTTGAGGCCGGCGTCCATCATCGCGAACAAACCGACCGCGGCCAGCATGCTCAAGGCCGCGCGCGTCTGGCGTTTGCGATCGGCGCTCATGCGGCCGTGCCGCCGCGCGCGGCGGTGAAAAGGAAATCGCGAGTCATGTCCACAGCTGGGGGAGGCGAAGCCGCATCTTGCCGGCAATCGCGGCCGCCGTCATGGGCCGATCAGGCCAGGCGCCGGCAGCGTCGACGCAATCCGAAGGCGTAGCTCAGGTAATAACCCAGCATCATGCCGCCGACCGCGAGCAGGCTGCCCTGCCGCGACAGCCAGGCGTCGCGCGCGTCCTGCTGTCCCCACAGGTGCAGCGCCTGCACCAGGCCGAAACCCAAACGCGCGGCGACGATCAGGGTCAGGGCCAGCACCAGCCAACGGTTGGGCGTGTAGTACAAGGCGCCGGGCTCGGACTCGAAGCGGGTCAGGGCCAGCCCGGCCACGCCCAGCAGCAGTCCCAGCGCCACGCCGGCCGCGGCGTAGACGCTGGCGTCGGCGATCCAGTGGCCGACGATCCAGGCGCTGAAGAAGAACAGCAGCAGCGAGACGAAGGTCGCCCCCAGGTTCAAGGAGATCGTCCAGCCGATCGCGCGCCGGCGCGATTTGCCGTAGCGATAGCGCTGGATCAGCGCCACCGGCAGCAGCAGGGCGCCGAGCAGGACCATGAGCAGGACGAGCAAGGGGATCAGCAACAATTGCATGCGGGCCAGCTTAGACGATGAGGCGCGGTCGGGCCGCCAGCCGAAGCGCCGCCGCCCCGCTGTGGGAGCGGCGTGAGCCGCGATCAGGCTTGCATCGACCGACGTGGCTCGACCGCCGCTTCCATGGAAAGCGAAACGACCCGGGCGCGTCTGCGATCAGGCTGTGTTTTCGAGGCTGGCGATGTCGATCACGAAGCGGTAGCGCACATCGCCCTTGATCATGCGCTCGTAAGCCTCGTTGATCTGGGCGATGTCGATCAGCTCGATATCCGAGGCCACGCCGTGTTCGGCGCAGAAATCCAGCATCTCCTGGGTCTCGGCGATACCGCCGATCATCGAGCCGGCCAGGCGGCGGCGCTTGGTGATCAGCACGCCGGCCGCGACCGGCGCCGGGGTTTCGGGGATGCCCAGCAGCACCATGGTGCCGTCGACCTTCAGCAGCGACAGGTAGGCGTTGTAGTCGTGCTCGCCCGACACCGAGTCGATGATGAAGTCGAAGCTGCGCGCCAGGCGCTTGAACACCGCCGGATCGCGGGTGGCGGCGAAATCCTGCGCGCCCAGGGCCAGCGCGGCTTCGCGCTTGGACTCGGAGGTGCTCAGCACGGTGACCTGCGCGCCCATCGCCGCCGCCAGCTTGACCGCCATGTGGCCCAGGCCGCCCAGGCCGACCACCGCCACGCGGTCGCCGGCCTTGACGCCGTAGTGCTTGAGCGGCGAATAGGTGGTGATGCCCGCGCACAGCAGCGGCGCGGCACGGTCCAGCGGGATCGAGGCGGGAATCCGCAACACGTAGTCCTGATCGACCGTGATCCGGGTCGAGTAGCCGCCGTAGGTGGGCGCGCCGCCGACGCGTTCGTGCGAGTTGTAGGTGCCGGTCATGCCCTGGTCGCAGTACTGCTCCAGGCCGTCACGGCACTGCGGGCACTCGCGGCAGGAATCGACGAAGCAGCCCACGCCGACCGCATCGCCGACCTGGAACTTGTCGACCCCGGCACCGACCTGGGCGACCCGGCCGACGATTTCGTGGCCCGGGACCATCGGGAAGATCGACCCGCCCCACTCGTCGCGTGCCTGGTGGATGTCGGAATGGCAGACGCCGCAATACAGGATGTCGATCAGGACCTCGTTCGGACCGGGCTGGCGGCGTTCGATCGAGTGCGGGGCCAGCGGCGACTGGGCGCTGGCGGCGGCATAGGCGGCGGTCTTGAGCATGTACGGGTCCGGGGACTGGGCGAGAGCGCCAGTCTAGCCAAGCCGGCGTTGCCCCGACGTCAATGCGCGCGCAACGCTACGTGCCGCGGCCGCGCGCCTGCGCTACCCTTTACCTCCCCAGCCGCAGCACCGATCCGGATACCGCCATGCCTTCCTTCGACGTCGTCTCCGAAGTCGACACCCACGAGCTCACCAATGCCGTCGACCAGGCCAATCGCGAGCTGTCCACGCGTTTCGATTTCAAGGGCGTGGAGGCTAAGTTCGAGCTCGACGACAAGTTCATCAACCAGTCCGCGCCCAGCGAGTTCCAACTCAAGCAGATGCAGGACATCCTGCGCGCGCGCCTGATCGCGCGCGGCATCGACGGCCGCTGCCTGGAGTTCGGCGATATCGAAACCAATCTGGCCGGCGCGCGCCAGAAGATCACCGTGCAGCAGGGCATCGAGCAGAAGCTGGCCAAGAAGATCGTGGCCGCGATCAAGGACGCCAAGCTCAAGGTCGAGGCCCAGATCAACGGCGACAAGCTGCGCGTCAACGGCAAGAAGCGCGACGATCTGCAGACCGCGATCGCCTTACTCAAGGCCAGCGAGTTCGAGCGCCCGCTGCAGTTCGAAAACTTCCGCGACTGAGCCGGCGACCATGGACGCCGAAGCCGAGCCCATCGTCGCCACCCGCCGCTGGCTGGAACGGGCGGTGATCGGGCTCAATCTGTGCCCGTTCGCCAAGGCAGTGGTGGCCAAGGACCAGGTCCGTTACGTGCTCAGCGAGGCGACCACACCCGAGGCTTTGCTGGAGGAACTGGCCTACGAGCTGGTCCGGCTGCAGCAGACCGAACCCGATCAGGTCGACACCACCCTGCTGATCCATCCGCGGGTGCTCACGGATTTCCTGGATTACAACGATTTCCTCGACACCGCCGACGCCGCGGTCGAGGCGCTGGAACTGCAGGGCGAGATCCAGGTCGCCAGCTTCCACCCGGATTACCAGTTCGCCGACACCGCCTACGACGAGGTCGGCAACTGCAGCAACCGCTCGCCTTATCCGATGCTGCACCTGCTGCGCGAGGCCAGCGTCGAACGCGCGGTGGCGGCGTTCCCGGATCCGGACGTGATCGTGGAGCGCAATCTGGAGACCTTGGAGAAGCTCGGCATCGAGGGCTGGCGCAAGTTGCTGACGCCGTAAGGTCCAAATCACTCTTGCCTTCGGTCTCTCTTTATTGAAAAAGAGTGGTTAGGGGGTTGCTGTTCGCTGGTGCTATTCGAGCCAGAAGCAAATCCCCCCTAGCCCCCCTTTTTCAAAGGGGGGGATTCGACATGGACGGTTGGGTGGGGGAATTCGACATGGAGCGTCGGCGCAAGTTGTTGGCGTGCCCCGAGCCCAGGCTGTTTTGCGCCTGGTCCCCCTCTTTGGAAAAGAGGTGTTAGGGGAGATTTGCTGTTCGCTGGTGCTATTCGAGCAGAAGCAAATCCCCCCCTAGCCCCCCTTTTTCAAAGGGGGGGATTCGACATGTACGGTTGGGGGGGGGAATTCGACATGGAGCGTCAGCGCAGGTTGTTGGCGTGCCCCGAGCCCAGGCCGTTCTCGAGCCTGGTCCCCCTCTTTGGAAAAGAGGGGTTAGGGGAGATTTGCTGTTCGCTGTTGCTATTCGAGCAGAAGCAAATCCCCCCTAGCCCCCCTTTTTCAAAGGGGGGAAGCAGAGGCGTTGCGCGCCTACTGCCCCGCCAGCGCCTCATCGCGCAGCCATGGCGCCAGCAGGGCGTGGGCTTCGTCCATGTTCGCGACGATGCGGTGGCCCAGCGCGCGTACCTCGGCGCTGGGTGCGACCAGGTCCGGAATGTGGATCGGGGTCATGCCGGCGGCCAGCGCCGCGCGCACGCCGGCTGGCGAATCCTCCAGCACCAGGCAGCGTTCCGGCGCCACGCTCAGGCGTTGCGCCGCCAGCAGATAAATGTCCGGCGCGGGCTTGGGATGCGCGACCTCGTCGCCGCCGACCACCAGCGCGAAATGCGCGAGCAGGCCGGCGCGCTCCAGCTTGTACAGCGCGCGCGGCCGGCGCGTGGAGGTCACCACCGCGGTCGCCATGTCCTGCGCGGCCAGATGCTCGAGCAAGGCGATCAGCCCCGGCTTCAAGGGCAGGCCCGCATCGACGCGCACGTCGTACAAGGCCTGCATCGCGTGCAGCAGCGCCTGCACCTGCGCCTCGTCCAGGCGCGTGCGCAACAGGTCGTGGCAGGCGCTGTCGTGCAAACCGACCATCGACAGCCACAAGCCATCTTCCAGGTCGTAGCCCAAATCCTGCGCGGCCTGGCGCCAGCACTCCAGCAATGCCGCTTCGCTTTCGATCATGGTGCCGTCCATGTCGAACAGCACCGCGGCGGGAAGGAACTCGAGCGCGGCGGCGCGCGCGGTGTCGGTCAGCATCTTGGGTCCTGCAGGATGTCGGCCCGCGACGCCAGCCGCGGGCGGTGAACGGCGGCGGCCGCTTCAACCGCCAAACAAACGCTCCAGATCGGCCGCGTCCAGCGCGCGCCATTGCCCGGACGGCAGTTCGTCCAGGCCCAGGCCGCCGATGCGGCTGCGATGCAGCGCTTCGACGTGATTGCCGACCGCGGCGAACATGCGCCGCACCTGGTGATAACGGCCTTCGGTCAGCACCAACCGGGCCTGGCGCGGCGCCAGCGTTTCCAGCGTCGCCGGCGCCAGCGGCGTCTTTTCCGACTCCAGCATCAGCGTGCCGCTGGCGAAGGTCGCCGCTTCGTCGCCGCGCAGATCGGAAGCGAGGCTGGCCTCGTAGACTTTGGCCAAGTTGGCCTTGGGCGAGACGATGCGATGCAGCAGGCCGCCGTCGTCGGTGAGCAGCAACAGCCCGCTGGTGTCGCGGTCCAGGCGCCCGACCGTGGACAGCAGCGGCGAGCGTAGACGGAAGCGCGGCGGCAGCAGGTCGTAGACGATGCGGCCGGGGTCCTTGGTCGAACAGGTGTACCCGACCGGCTTGTGCAGCATCAGAACCAGACCCGCGGGCGGATCCAGCGGCGCGCCGTCGATGCGGATGCGCTCGTGGCCGATCTGATCGTCGGCATACAGCACTTCGCCTTCCGCATCGGTGATGCGGCCTTCGCGGAACATCGCCGCGACTTCCTTGCGGCTGCCGTAACCCAGGTTGCCGATCAACTTGACCAGCTTCATGCGCGCCCCGCACGACCGCGCGCGGGCGCGGCCTCCTTGATCGCCTCGACGATCTTGAAGCCGCCTTGCTGGGCGACCGTGCGCACCTGCGCGAATCCGGTCTCCAGCGCGCCCTCGTAGGGCAAATGGCGATTGGCGACCAGCCACAGCCGGCCGCCGGGATTCAGCGCCTGCGCCGCGACCTCGATGAAGCGGCGGCCGATGTCGGGGCGTTCGGCGCGGCCCTGGGCATGGAACGGCGGATTGCTGACGATCACGTCGTAGCGCGCGTCGACGCCGGCGGTCACGTCCTGCCAGCGGTAGTCCAGCGCGACCTCGCGCGCCGCGGCCGGCAGGCGGTCGGCGGCCAGGTTCACCCGCGCCAGCGCCAGCGCGCGCGCTTCGGCTTCGTACAGATCCACCGCGACGATGCGCGGACAGCGCGCCAGCAGCTCGGCGGCGAGATAGCCGTAGCCCGCGCCGAAATCGGCCGCGCGCCCAGCCAGATCCGCCGGCAGCTGCGCGGCCAGCAGGGCCGAGGCCGGATCGATGCGGTCCCAGGCGAACACGCCCGGCCGGCTCTGGAACCGCCCGCCCAGGATCGGCCGGATCGCGTCCAGGCCCTGCCATTGCGCGGCCAGCGCGGCATCGGCGGGGCCGTCCAGCGGCGCGCTCCAGAACACCCGGCATTTGTTCTTGGACAACTGCCCGACCGGGCCGACCAGTTTGCCCAGGTCGGCCTCGCCCGAACGCGCGCCTTCGTCGTTGCTCATGCAGGCGACCACGCGCCCACCCGGCGCGGTGCGCGCGAGCGCCCGAGCCATCAGCGCCCGCGCCTCGTCGCGCTGACGCGGCGGCAGCATCAGCACCAGCGGGTAACGCCGCGAGCCGTCGTCCTCGTCCAGGCTCAGACCCGAACGCTGCAAGGCCTCGGCCTGCGGCTTGAAGCTTTGCTCGCAGACCAGGCCGGGGCGCGGCTGCGCATGCAGCGGCCAACCGTCGCGCGCGCGCAGGAACAATGCTCCCCCCTGCGCGGGCCAGCTCAGCCGGCCTTCGGCGAACGGCAGGAACAGGGTTTCGAGGGCGTTATCGGGTGCGTCAGCGCGCACGGCAGGGTCGAATGCGGATCATCGGACGCATTTTACCCGTCGCCGCGCGCGCACGCCCGTGTCGCGACTGCGCGGCCTTCACGGCGGCCTGCGCTAGGGTGCGGGCCGGCCCCGAGGAGCGACGTCATGCGCCTGCTAGTCCTGCTGTCCGCCCTGTCCATGCCGCTGGTGGCGTGGTGGTCGCAACGCGGCGCGTTCGGCCCCGACAACGCCACCCTCTCCGACCGCTATCCGACCCTGCTGGTCGCCGCCGGTTATGCCTTCGCGATCTGGGGCCCGATCTTTCTCTGCGACGCCCTGTTCGCGTTCTGGCAGTCGCGGCGGCCGCGCGAGCGCGACGCGACCCTGGCGCGCATCCGTCCGGCCGCGACCGCGGGCTTCGCGTTGACGGCGCTGTGGATGCCGGTGTTCTCGCAGCAACGGTTCGGACTGGCGCTGCTGGTGATCTGGGCCGCGCTGGCTTGCATCGGCTGGTGCGCGCTGGTGCTGTCGCGCGATCCCGCCCCCCTCCCCGGTCAACGTTGGCTGGCATGGCTGCCGCTGTCGCTGCACGCCGGTTGGTTGTCGCTGGCCGCGCTGCTGGATACGGCGCAGACCATCGTCGCCTACCGCCTGTTTCCCGGCGACGACATGCTGGCCTGGAGCCTGGGTCTGTACGCGGTCGCCGCCGCGTTGCTGCTGACCCTCAACGCGCGCATGCGCGGCAACTGGGCGTACACGCTGGCCGCGCTGTGGGGCCTGGTCGGCGTCTATGTGCAGCAATCGCGTTCGCCCCTGCCCGGCGCGACGGTCGCGGCCTGGGTCGCGCTCGCGATCGCCGCCGTGTTGGCCGCGCAGAGCCTGTGGCTGCGTCGGCGCGCGACCGCGCCCGCGCGCGCGGGGTGAGGCGAACGTCGGCTTCATGCCGCCGCAACATCGGTCGCGCCATGCTGCATGCAAAACGAAGGAACCCAGCGCATGCGAGCTCTTTTCATCGGCGGTATGGTCGACAACAGCGAACTCGACCTGGACGGCGAACAGCCGCCGCGCCACTACCCCGAGAACACCGGCGGCGGGCGCCCGCGTTACCGCCTGCACCACACCGGCCGCCGCGACGGCGCGGTCGCGTACGCGGTGTATGCCGCGCCCGAGCTGGCCGACGAGGAAGTCGAACGGGTGGCCGAAGAGCGCGGCTACGCGCGCCGCTTCCAGGCCGAGCCGCACTCGGAGGCCTGAGCGCCTCGCGCCTGCGCTCGCAACGGCGAACGCAGGCGCCGCGACGGGCGGCTAGTTCTGCAGCTCGCGCAAGGTCACCGACGGCGGCGCATCGAGCACGCGCCGGGTCGCGTACAAGCCCGCGAGCAGGGCCGCGACCAGGCCCAAGGCGGCGCCGACCGCGCCCATAAGCCAGTCCACGCGCCAAGGCAGGTCGAATACCTGGGTCGCGATCACGCCGGCCAGCACCGAGGCCGCCGTCGCCGCGACCAGGCCCGCGAGCAGGCCGATCGCCGCGAACTCGGAAGCCTGGGCCAGACGCAGCTGGCGGCGGCTGCCGCCGAGCACGCGCATGACGCCGCCTTCCAGCAACCGCTCATCCTGGCTGGCGCTGACCGCGGCCATCAGGACCAGCACGCCGGCCACCAGCGAGAAATAGAACACCACTTCGACCACGGTCGAGACCTGGTCGGCGGTGCCGCGCACCTGCTTGAGCACGGCGTCGACGTCGATCACCGACAGGTTGGGGAAGCGCGCGACCAGGTCGGCGGTGAAGCGCGTGCGCTGCGGCGGCACGCTGACCGCGGTGATGTAGCTGGCCGGATAGCCGTCCATCGACCCCGGCGAGGCGATCACGAAGAAGTTGGGACGGAAGCTTTCCCAATCGACGCTGCGCAGGCTGGTGATGGTGGCCTGGAACGGCTGCCCGGCGATGTCGAACGCGACCCGGTCGCCCAGCTTCCAGCCCAGTTGCTCGGCGAAGCCTTCTTCGACCGAGACCTCGGGCCGCGCGGGCTTGGCCTCTCCCCAGAAACGGCCGGCGGTGACGCGGTTGTCGTCGCGCAGTTTCGCCGCCACCGACAGATTGAATTCGCGTTCGGCCAACCGCTGCGCGCGCTCACCCTGGTCGGCGTAGTCGGCGCCGGTGACCGGCTTGCCGTTGCGCGAGATCAGGCGGCCGCGAATCATCGGATACAAGGTCGGCGCGGCGATGCCCTGCTCGCTCATGAAGCTGCGCACCGGCGCGAGCTGATCGTCCTGCACGTTGATGATGAAGCGATTGGGCGCATCGGCGGCCAGCGCGAGCTGCCAGCGATCGAGCAGATCGGTGCGCACGAAGGTCAGCAGCAGCAAGGCCATCAGACCCAGGCCCAAGGCCGAGACCTGGGCGATGCTGGTGCCGGCGCGGCGGCTGACGTTGGCCAGGCCGTAACGCAGGCTGCCGCGCAGGCGCGAACGCAGGCGGCGCACCGCCACGATCAGCAGCCAGGCCAGCAGCGCCAGTACCGCCAGGGTGCCGGCGATGCCGAGCAGCATCGCCGTGCCCAAGGCCGCCGAACCGGCCTTCCACCACAGCAGCGCGCCCAGGCCGGCGAAACCGGCCAGCGCGACCAGCCAGGCGCTGGGCTCGGTGGTATCGAGGTCGCGGCGCAGCACCCGCAAGGCCGGCACCCGACGCAGCGCCAGCACCGGCGGCGCGCCGAACGCGAGCAGCACGACCAGGCCGACGCCGTAACCCTGCAGTGCCGGCAACAGCCCGGCCGGCGGTATCGACAGCTTCAAGGCCTGCGCCAACCAACTGCCGACCAGCCATTGCAATCCGAACGCGAGCAGCACGCCGACCGTGCAGGCGACCAGGCCCAGCATCAGCAGCTCGCCCACGTGCACGCCGACCAGGGTGCGCTGGCTGGCGCCGAGGCAACGCATCACCGCGGTGCCGGACAGATGGCGCTCGCTGTGGCGTCGCGCGGCCATCGCCACCGCGACCGCCGCCAGCACCACCGACACCAGCGCGGCCAGGCCGAGGAAGCGGCCGGCGCGGTCCAGCGCGGAGCGGATTTCCGGGCGCGCGTCGCTGATGGTTTCCAGGCGCTGGCCACGGCCCAGCGCGGGACGCGCGGCGGCGACGAAACGCTCGACCGCGGCGGCGTCGCCGGCGATCACCAGGCGATAGCGGATGCGGCTGCCTTCCTGGATCAGGCCGGTGGCGCCGACGTCGCCGAGGTTGAGGAAGACCTTGGGCGCGATGTTGAAGTAATCCAGTGCGGCGTCGGGCTCCTGCACCACCAGCGCGGCGAGGGTGAAACGCGCATCGCCGATCGCGATGCTGTCGCCCAGCGCGGCGCCCAGGGTGTCGGCGCCGGCGCGGCTCATCCAGATCGTGCCGCGCGCGGGCACGCCGTCGGCGTCGCGTTCGCCGCCGCGGTCGGCGACGCGGAACGCGCCGCGCAGCGGAAAGCCTGCGCCCAGTGCGCGCAGCTCGCCCAGTTGCAGGCGCTCGCCGACCCGAATCATGGTCTGCAGCTCCATGGTCTCGGTGCGGCGCAAGCCGTCGCGCTGCGCGGCGGCGCGCAAGGCGCCCGCGCTGGGCGCGTCGGCGCGGACCACGGCGTCGCCGCCGAGCAGACGGTTGGCCTCGATCGCCAGCGCGCGCTCGGCGCGATCGGTGACGAAGCCCACCGAGGTCACCGCCAGCACGGCCAGCACCAGCGCGGCGAACAGGATGCGCACGTCGCCGGCCTTGAAATCGCGACGCAGCTGGCGCCAGGCCAGCCCCAGCGTCCTCACGGCACCAGCCTGCCGCTGTCCAGGCGCAACATACGGCCGCAGCGCTGGGCCAGGTGCTCGTCGTGGGTGACCAGGACCAGGGTGGTGCCGGCATCGGCGTTGAGTTCGAACAGCAACTCGATGATGGCCTGGCCGGTGTGGGTGTCGAGATTGCCGGTGGGCTCGTCGGCGAACAGCAGCGAGGGCCGGGTCACGAACGCGCGCGCCAGCGCCACGCGCTGTTGCTCGCCGCCGGACAACTGGCGCGGGTAGTGGCCCAGGCGCTGGCCCAGGCCGACCTTGTCCAGGATCGCCTTAGCCGGGCCTTCGACTTCGCGATCGCCGCGCAGCTCCAGCGGCAGCATCACGTTCTCCAGCGCGGTCAGCGAAGGCAGCAGTTGGAAGCTTTGGAACACGAAGCCGACCTTGGCGCCGCGCACGCGGGCGCGACCGTCCTCGTCCAGCGCCGACAGGGGCTCGCCGTCGAGGGCGACGCTGCCGCTGCTGGGCGTGTCCAGGCCGGCCATCAGCGACAGCAGGGTGCTCTTGCCCGAGCCGGACGCGCCGACGATGGCGACGGTATCGCCGCGCGCGATCTCGAAACCGACTCCGTCGAGGATGGTCAGTTCTTCGTCGGGCAGGGCGACGCGCTTGCCCAAGCCCTCGACCCGCAGCGCGGGCGCGGCATCGGCGGACGCGGCCCCGGCATCGCGGCGGGCGCCGCCGCGGCGGCCCGCATCACGCTGAACGGAATCGACGCGTACGGCGTGCACTTGAATGGAATCGGCCATGATCGTCCTTATGCTTGCTCCAGCGACATCATCCGGAGGCCTTATTAATGACGCTTAATAAACAAGGATATGCGGCATCGCGGCGCCGGCTTCAATGGGCCATCGGTACCGGCTCCCTGGCCCTGGTGCTGGCGTGCGCCCTGATCGCGACGCCGCTGCAGGCCCAGCCCGCGCGCGCGCAGCCGGCCGCCGCGGCGCCGGCGCCCGCGGCCAAGGCCGCGCGCACCGTGCTGGTGATGGGCGATTCGCTGTCGGCCGGTTACGGCCTGGCGGCCTCGCAGGGCTGGGTCGCATTGACCGCGCAACGCGTGGCCCAGACCCGTCCGGGTTGGCGCGTGGTCAACGCCAGCATCAGCGGCGAAACCACCGCCGGCGGCGCCGCGCGCATCGCCGGCGAACTCGCGCGCCACAAACCCGCGGTGGTGGTGATCGAGCTGGGCGCCAACGACGGCCTGCGCGGCCTGCCGCTGGCGCAGAGCCGGGCCAATCTGGAGCGCATGATCGCCGCTGCCCAGGCAGGCAAGGCGCGGGTGCTGCTGATCGGCATGCGCATGCCGCCGAACCTGGGCCGCGAATACACCCAGGGCTTCGAACGCAACTACGCCGAACTCGCCCAGCGCCACGGCGCGGCGCTGCTGCCGTTCCTGCTGGAACCGATCGCGCTGGACCGCCAGGCGTTCCAGGACGACAACCTGCATCCGGTGGCAAGCGCGCAACCCAAGCTGCGCGACCACGTGTGGACCCAGCTGGGGCCGTTGCTGCGCTGAGCGCGGCGACGCGCACCCCTTGGCAGCCGCGTAAGCCGCGATCGCGCGACCGCGTCGGCGGAGGTCGCCGCGCGTCCGACGCCACGCACATGCGCGCCGCGTCCACGCGCTTGCTATCGTGCGCAGCCGACCCCGCCGCCACGACCGCATGAGCCGTACCGAACGCCTGTTCGACCTGATCGAGGCCCTGCGCCGGCACCGCCAGCCGATCGCGGCGGCCAGCCTGGCGCAGGAGCTGGGCGTATCGCTGCGCACGATCTACCGCGACGTGCAGACCCTGGTCAGCCTGGGCGCGCCCATCGACGGCGAGGCCGGCGTCGGCTATCTGCTGCGGCCCGGTTTCTTCCTGCCGCCGATGAACTTCGCCCAGGACGAGATCGAGGCGCTGGTGCTGGGCGCGCGCTGGGTGCAACGCCAGGACGATCGCGCCTTGTCGCTGGCGGCCAGTAATGCGCTGGCCAAGATCGCCGCGGCCGCGCCGCGCGACCTGCGCGACGCGATCGGCGAAATCGGCCTGTGGGTGTCGCCCAGCAACGCCCAGCGCGGCGCGCCCACCACCATGCAGCGCGTGCGCGACGCCATGCGCGACGAACGCAAGCTGCGCATCCGCTACGGCGGCGGCGACGGCCAGCAAAGCGAGCGCACGATCTGGCCGCTGGCGCTGGCCTTCTTCGACCACGCGCGCGTGGTCGGCGCCTGGTGCGAGTTGCGCGGCGACTACCGCCATTTCCGCCTCGACCGCATCGCCTCCCTGGACGTGCTGCCCGAGCCGCTGCCGCGGCGGCGCGGCGCGCTGCTCAAGGAGATGGTCGCGCAGTTGTACGCGCCCCACCTGCCCGCCGACGAACGCTAGTTCGGCTTGGCGCGCGCACGCGGCTCCGCGCGCACGAAATCGCGACCCAGATAGGCCTTGCAGCGGAACTGGTCGATGTCGTTGATGCGCAGGATGTTGCGGCGTCGGCTCACCAGGCCGCTGCGATGCCAGGTCTGCAGCTGCGCGTTCAACTTCGGCCGGCTGGCGTTGACCATCGCGGCCAGGATGCTCTGGGTCGGCGGCAGCGCGACCTCGAAGCCGTCGACCGCGGCGCGACCGCCGTCGTGCATGATCGACAGCAGATAGCGCGCCAGGCGCGACTCCAGGCGATGCAGGCACATGGTCTCCAGGCTGTCGACCGCCTTGCGCAGTCGCAGGCACAAGGTCGCGTGCGCGCGTTCCAGCAGCACCGGCTCGGAGGTCAGCGCCGGAAAATGCCGCCGCGACAGCAGCAGCACGCGCGCCGGGCCGTAGGCGATGGCGGTGAAGTTGCGGTCCTTGGCGTCTAGCAAGGCGGTTTCGTCGACGGTCTCGCCGGCCTCGATGGTGTCGACGATCAGTTCCTGGCCGTCGGGGCCGTACAGGATCTTGTAGATCCGACCGCGCGCGACCAGGGCCAGGAAATCGCTGGGATCGTTCTTGAGGAACAAGGCCTGGCCGTCGCGCAGCGTGCGTTCGGTGGCGTTGCGGGCGACGTGCTCGAGCAAGGTGTCGGGCAAGCCCTGAAACAGCGGGGATTGCTCCAGAATCAACTGCCTTGCGCGTGCGTTGGCGGAACGGTCCAGCGTCATGCACATGCGCACGACCACACGCGCGAAGGGGGGCGCGCGCCGGCACGAGAGGCCGAAAACGCGAAAGCGACCGCCGTATGGCCGTCGCTGCCGGACGATCGGCGATGGGCAAGCATGCAGCCTACGCGACGCCGGTGCCGTAGGCCGCCGCTGCGTGACGAACGATCCATATTCGATCCCCTGCCGCCGCCAACCGTAGCTGCGCCGGCCTCTGCCGCGATCGGCGGGCGCCCATCCATTGGGCCGCCTGCGGTTCGTTCGCGGTCGTTCCCTGGGTCCGGAGCGAGGCCGCGTGGGCGGCGACGCATCCGGGCTGGTGCGGGGCCGACTGCCGGCGCGGGCGCCGGCGGACTGCCTCGCGGACGCGGCATCGGGGGCCGCCGCATCCCTTGCGTCCGGCGTCGGGTGTCGCGCCCGACGCCTTCCGCGTTACGGAGAACCGCTGTTCAAACCCTTGACCGGCTTGGTACCGGTGAAGGCCTTGAGCACGGTCATCAGGCTGCTCAGGTTGTCGGACACGCCGGTCTGAGCGACCTTCTCGGTCGCGCCCGCGGCGGCCGTGGTGTCGAGCGTGTAGATCTGCATCACGCCCTGGTTGGCGGCGGCCAGCGCCAGCGTATTCTGCTGCTGCTGCGCGGCTACGGCGTTCTCGAACAAGATGCCGGTCGAGTGCGCCAGGCTCTGGTAGATCGAGCCCATCGCGAAGGCCGGCGCTTCGCCGATCACCTTGACGTTGGACTGGGTTACGGCATCGGTGATCTGGTCGTTGACGGCGGTGGGAAATGCCATGAGGTCATCCTCGTTATGCGGTCGTCAGGAACATGCGCGCCTGGGAGATCCGGCAGATGGCGCGGTGGCCATCGGCCGGGGATCCCTTACTTGAAGGCGTTGAGCACGGTGAGCAGGCTGGTCAGGTTGTCGGAAACGCCGGTCTGGGCGACCTTCTCGGTCGCACCCGCGGCAGCGGTGGTGTCGAGGCTGTAGATCTGCATCACGCCCTGGTTGGCGGCGGCCTGCGCCAGCGTGTTCTGCTGCTGCTGCGCGGCGATCGCGTTCTGGAACAGGATGCCGGTCGAGTGCGCCAGGCTCTGGTAGATCGAGCCCATCGCGAAGGCTGGCGCTTCGCCGATGACCTTGACGTTGGATTGGGTGACGGCATCGGTGATCTGATCGTTGACGGCGGTCGGGAAAGCCATGGTTTAACTCCTCGGGGTCGTGTACGGCCCATGCCGTACGTTTCAATGAACGCTGCGGAACCCGCCTTGTGAATCAGGCGGACGACGCGGCGGACGGGGACTTGCGGGCGCCGGCCTCGGCGCGCCCGGCTTCGAGCACGGCCTCGATCTGGCGCGTGAGCGGGCCGTACTGGCGCTCGAAACAGGCCTCGACTTCGGCCTTGATCAGGATCGCGAGGCGGTCGGCGATCTGCGCGATCGCCAGCTGCGCGGCCGCGGTTTCGCCCTCGCCGGCGCCCTTCAGCTGCGAGGGCCGCAGGTCGCCGAGCGTGCGCGACGACTCCAGCAAGCGCAGGATCGCCTGCTCCTCGCGGGTCAGCGGGGCCGCCTTTGCCGCGCCCTTGGCGGGCGCGGCGGCGTCGGCGGGCGGGGCGTTGGCGGCGCCGAGCACGGTCTTCATCGCCGCCTCCACGCGCTGCCGGCCCTGATCGACGATATCGGCGGCATGGCGCCGGGCCTGGTCGGTATAGCCGCCCAGCACCGCCTCGTTCGCGCTCAGGGTGGTGAGGAACTCGGCCAGTTGCTTGCGCTCGTCCTCGTCCAGGTCGTGACCCAGCCACTGGCGCGCGAACTCATGCACCTGCTCGGTCAACTCGTTCCGGCTTACGGTCATGGCACTACTCGCGGCTGTCAGGGGCACGGGCGCTCAGCGCGCACGCAGCAGTTGGGTGAGCGCGCGCAGCACATCGGGCTGCATCAGGCGCTCGAGCACTTTCACCAGCTCGGGGTCGAGCGCCTTGTCGGCCACGGCGGTCGCGGGTGGCGATACCGGCGGCGATGCGGGCGCCGAGGAATCCGGCGATTTCCCCGGCGCGGTCGGCGCGTCGGGACCGTCTATCTCTTCGTGCAGCAGGTGTTCGACGAGGTCGTTCATCGCAAGCTCCTGGCGGTGCCCGCCGCGCGCGCCGCGCGGCCGGGCTGAGAGGCGTCCGCGCCGCAGCCGGACGCATGGCGTTCACTTCTTCGGCTTGGGGCGGCGCAGCGTGACCACCGAGGCAGGCGACTTGAAGCCGTCCATCGCCTCCAGGCCCAGGCCGTCCGACAGGACCAGGGTGACGTTGGGATCGACCGTGGTCTTCCAGTAGTCGGTGGCGATGTTCAGCACCAGTTGCTGCAGCGACACCATGGTCTGGTCGAGTACGCGGGTCTGACCGGCGGGCAACAGTTGGTAGGCCAGCAGGATCACCATGCGCAGGAACTCGTCCTGGATGTCGGTGTGCTCCACGCCCTGACCGTCGGCGCCCAGCAGGTAGGAGCGCCAGTTGTTGAACAAAGTCAGCACGCGGGTCAAGGCGTCGAACCAGTAGGACTTGATCGTGGTCTGACCCGCCAATTGCAGCACCAGCTCGCAATACAGCTGGTAGTAGCCCGCGATGTTGCTCTGGTTGCAGATCGGCGCCATGCCCGCGGTCAGCTCGCCGTACAGCCAGGTCTTGTTGGCCTGATCGTTCAGCACATCGGCCACGCTGGTCTGCGCGCGCACCATGGCGATGAACTGCGCCACCTGGGCCTGCTCCAGCGCGTTCGCGCCCAGGTAGGCCACGGCGTTTCCGGCCTGATGCAGCACGTCGGTGTCGATGTAGCCGTCCAGATGGCGGAAACCGCGATTGATGCGATAGCCCTCGACCGAGTCGAACAGGCCGGAGGCGCCGGTGATCGCGTTGCTGCCCAGGTTGGTGTCGAAAGCGATCAGCGGATAGCGCTGCGCCATGTAGTTGCGGTAATAGAACGCGTGTCCGAGTCGGATCGCGAACTGCTGGCTGCCGGAGAAGAAGCTGTACCAGCTCTGCGACTGGGTCGCCGGCACGGTGTCCAGCGATTCGCTCATCGCCATTTCGCTGCGCTTGCCGTTGTAGGCGACGATCGCGATGCTGGCCGGGCTGTTGATGTCGAAGCGGCGCAGGGTGCAGCCGCCGTGGGTCAGGGAATCGCTGCGGAACAGCTCGTCGAACAGGCCGGCGACGTCGCTCTTCTTGCGCGGCGTGGCGCCGCGGCTGCCGCGCGGTTCGTCGTCGCGCCGGCCCTGGGCGGTGGCCAGGCCGCGCGCGATGTAGGCGGAATAGGCGGGATAGAAGGTCTCGTTCGGCGCTTCGGCGGCGTTGGCGTAGTAGTAGCCGATCATCGAACGGTTGTCCGCGGTCGAGGCCGCGCCCTCGCCGCAATGCACGTGGCAGATCAGCTGCGCCGAACGCGCGCCCTTGCCCGTGCCGAAGCACTTGCCTAGCGCGGCCTGGTTCTCGAACAGGAATTTGAATAACTGTTTGTAGTCGGCGACCTTGGTCTCGGTGCCCAACAAGTCGATGCCGATCACCGTGCTGGGGCCGGGCTCGACCAGCAGCGGCAGGATTTTTTCGGTGAGCTCGGCGCTCAGGCGCTCGCCCGGCATGTAGCCGGCCGAGGTATGCACCAGCAGGCGGTAGTTGCTGGGGTCCTTCGGGTACAGGGCGTTGAAGGACTGCGCGATCTGGTCGGCGATCTCGATCTCGTCGAAACCCATCGCGGCCTGGTTGCAGCGCACGCCGCTCTGATACAGATAAGCGTAGGTCGCCAGCATCCACTGGTCGTAGCGGCCCGCGTATTTGGGATCGCGCATCACCGCTTTCATCAGGCTGGAACGGGTCTTGTAGCAGTCGTCGAAGGGCGTGTACTTGTTGGCGCTGTAGATCTTGTTGTTGAAGTAACGCAGGATCGCGATGAGCTCGGGGTTGTAGGGGCCGCTGGGGTCCGGCTGCACGCGTGCGCGCAGCAGGCCGCGAATCTCCTCGTACAGCTCCGGGCTGGTGGCCGAGGCGTTCAACATCGCCGACGACAGGGCCCAACGCCTGGCCAGCACCACGCAGGCGACGTAGATCGACTCGGCAGCGCATTCGCCGCGCTCGTACTGGGCCTTGTTGGCCTTGGTCGCCACGATGGTGAGCGGATTGCCCTCGATCATCATCTGCAGCGCCAGATCGAACAGCACCACCGTGCCCTCTTCGATCGCGTACTTGCCGGTACCGCCCATGATCCCGACCAGCGACAGGCGCTGGCCCTTGGGCAGGCTGACTTCGACCGGCCGCTGCAGTTTCGCGGTGCGGTAGCTGATCTGATAGTCGGTGGATGCGTCCAGCACGCCCTCCACCGGCAGGATGCCGCCGAAGTGGCTGTGATAGTCGAACGGATACTGCTGCATCGCGACCGGCTTGGTCAGAGAGAAAAAGGCCATGGACGGGGCTCCTAAGGTCTGCGCCGCAAGGCGGCATTCGGGTCCGGAGCGCATCGCGGCGACGCGCTCTCGCGGGGGGCGTCAGGTCAGGACGACGCGCTCTTGTGGTTCTGCAGCACGCTGGCGTACTTGGAGATGCTCTGGTCGATGCGATCGATGGCGAAGCTGGCGGCCTCGGCCTCCATCGCACCGGCGGCGGCGGCGACCGCGGCCGCGGCGCCCATCAGGATGTCGGTGGCGAGCACGCCTAGCGCGTCCTCGGCGGCCTTCTCCAACTGGTTCTCGACCAGGTTCTGGGTCATCTCCTTGAGCAAGATGCCTTGGCTGGCCAATGCGAGCTTGCTGACGCCGTCGAAGTAGGCCGCCGCCGACTGCGCGACCAGGCCGGCCGCCTGGGTGATCATCATGTTGGGCGGGATCGCGATCTGCGACGGCGCGTACTGCGCGGTCTCGGCGTTGCTCAGCTGCACGGCCTGCACGATCTTCTGATTGAGCGCGTCGGTCGGCGGGTTGGCCGCGGCGGACTGGGCCAGCATCTGGGTGTTCATCGTCGCCAGCACGCTGGGCGGCGGCGGCGCGGGCGGCGCGGGCGGGGTGACCGGTGGCGTCGGCGGATCCGATGCGGTGCCAGAGCCGGTCGTGCCGGAGCCGCCACCGCCCGATCCGCCACCGCCGGAACCGGTGGCCCCGGCCCCGGTGCTGCCGCTGCCGGTCGTACCCGATCCCGTGGTACCGCCGCCGGTCGTACCCGCGTCGGTCGTGCCGGAACCGGAACCGGTGGTCCCGGCCCCGGTGCTGCCGCTGCCGGTCGTAGCCGATCCCGTGGTACCGCCGCCGGTCGTACCCGCGTCGGTCGTGCCGGAACCTGTCGCAGCGGAGCCCGTCGTGCCGGAACCGCTCGCGGCATCCCCCGCCGCGGCGGTGGTCGCACTCGGCGTGGCGCCTGCATCGGCCTCCGCGGCAGGCGTGATCGCGGGCGTCGCAGCCGTGTCCGCGGTGGTCGCCGTCGCGGGCGTCGCAGGATCGGCAGGCATGGCCGCGGCCGCCGGAGCAGCGGGTGTTGCGGATGTTGCGGGCGTGGTCGGCGAGCCGGGCGTCGCCGGCGTCGTCGCGGATGCGGTAGGCGGTTTGTTCCTGTTCCAGAAAGGCATGGCGCTACTCCCCTAATCAACGTCCGTTGTCGCGGGGGCCGTCATGACGACTTCTCGCCTATGGCCATGATCAGACCGACCGCCTTGGACACCACCGCGGTCGAGATCTGGTTGAGCACTTGCTGGCTGTGAACGGCGTTCTGCAACGACAGGCCGGCCGAGTGGCTGGCGACCTGGTAGAGCGCGGCGATCGCCTGCGCGGGGGCCTCGGCCACGACCTTGACGTTGGTCTGGGTGACGGCATCGGTAATTTGCGAATTCACGGGCGTGGTGTCGGCCATGGACCTGTCCTTGGGAGTCGCGTGTTTGATGGAGTCCCCGACCAGCGCCGCGCCGAGGCGTTCCGCCGCGCGTGCCCGAAACCCGGCACGCGCGGCGTCCTGTGGCCGTACGACGGCGCGGAGGCGGCGTCGGCGTGCGGCGTTTGATGCGATAGCTATGGGTTAAACGCGCCGCGTCCGATTCTGTGAACGCGGCCGCGCCTTCAATCGCGATCCACCGCGACCTTGATCCGCTCGCGCAGCAGCTGGACCCGCTTGCGCGCCAGCGGCTGGTTGATCGCCAGGCGCTCGGCGATCGCCGGGTACGGCAGGTCGTCGATGAAGCGGTAGACGAACAAGCGCTTCTGGTCGCGGCTGAGCGAGGCGACCGCGGCGATCACCCGGCCCAGTTGCTCCTCCAGCTCCATGCGCTGCAGTGCGGACAGGTCCAGGCCCTGGGCCACGCCCTCGGCCTCGATGTCGACGCCGCGGTCGAAGACCTCGCCGTCGCGGCCGTTGCGGCGCACGCTGTCCAGGAACACGTGGCGCAGCACCACGAACAGGAAACCCTCGGGGTCGCTCATCGCGTCCGGCGAGCGGCGCATGAACAACAGGGCCTTGATGGCGGTGTTGGCGAGCAAGTCGTCGGCGCGGTCGCGGTGGCCGTCCGAGAGCCGGCGGGCGCGCCGGTCGAGCTCCGGCTTGGTCGCTCGCCAGGCTTTCACGAACATTTCGTCGGCTAGGCCCAGTTCTTGCGATCCATCGCCCGGCTTGTTCATCACCAACACCTCCTGTGTTGAGTACACACAGGCGAGTCTGGTGAGACGCTCACGGAAAGGCTGTTACCTGGGTGACACAGCGGGGCGATTTTCCACTACTGACAAAACCTGTCAGCCCCCTCGCTTACAAAAGCCCCGTGGCGGGCGCGCTTCCGGCGCCCGGTCCGCCGGGTTCCCGCGCCATGTCCGAGGCCGATCATGCTGACCTTCTATCACGCGCCGCGATCGCGCTCTTCCAGCATTCTTTATCTGCTCGAGGAACTGGGCGTCGCCTACGACATCCTCGAGATCGACATCCACGCCGACGACGGCGCGCCGGAAAGCTACCGCGCGATCCATCCGCACAAGAAGGTGCCGGCGATCGTGCACGACGGCGTGGTGGTGATCGAACGCGCGGCGATCTGCGTCTATCTGGCCGATGCGTTTCCGCAGGCCGGCCTCGCGCCGGCGATCGACGACCCCATGCGCGCAGCGTATCTGAGCGCCTTGGTGTACGCCGACGCCGTGTTCGATCCTTGCCTGACCGCGCACGCGCTGGGCTGGCAATACGCGTCGCGCGCATTCCCGTTCGGCGCTTACGAAGACATGCTGGCCTATCTGGAACGGCGCTTAAGCGCGCACGCCTACGCCGCCGGCGCGCGCTACAGCGCGGCCGACACGCAATGGGCCGAAGGCCTGGATCGGGGCATGCGACTGCTCGGGACGATCCCGGAGCGGCCGGCGTTCAAGGCGTACCTGACGCGGATCGCGGCGCGGCCGGCGTTCCAGCGCTATCGCGCGTCGGCCTACGCTTAGGCGGTGCGCGCGTGGCGGTCGCGACCGCCGAAATCGGACATGCGGTCCCATAGCCAGGTGCCGCCCGCGCACAGCCCCAGTACCGGCAGCCAGGCGCCCAGGCCGGACGGCATCCGCGCCAGCGGCGCGGCGATCGCGTCCCACCACGCGCCGCCGTAGCTGGCGACCACGTACAGCGCAACCGCGGCCATGACCAGGATCAAGCCGTTGAGCAGCCATTGTTCGAGGCGGTCGCCGAGCGTGGCGCTGGCCTCGACCCGACGCGCCACCTGGGCCGCGAAATCGGCCGGCAGCGGCTCCATCGCCGGCGCGCGCAGCGCGCGCACCAGCAAACGGTACTGGGCCACGCGCGCATCGCCGGCGTCCATCGGCAGGCCGGCGCGCTCGTCGCGCAGCGCGCGCTCCTGCGCCAGCCATTCCTGGGCTTCGCGCTGCTCGCGATCGTCGGGCGGTGGCGGAGTGTGGGACATGTTCATGCGGTGACTCCCATGCTGGACTGCAGGCGCTCGCGCAGCAAGGCCCGGGTCCGGAACAGATGGCTCTTGATCGTACCCTCGGCGAGGCCGGTGATGCGCGCGATCTCGACGATCGGCACCTCGTCCAAGTGATACAGGGTCAGCAAGGTCCGCTGCAGCGGCGGCAGCGCCTCGATCTGGGCGTGCAGGGCGGCGGCGACCTCGGCGTCGGCGCAGGCCGCCTCCAGGTCGAAGCCGTCGCTGACCTGGTCCAGCGGCGACAGCGCGTCCTCGTCGTCGGCGACCTCGAGGATGGGGATGCGCTTGCGCTCCAGATGGCGCTTCGCCACCGAGTAGGCGACCTGGCCGATCCAGGACTTCAGCGCGCTCTCGTAGCGGTACTGGTGCAGGCACTGGTGCACGCGCAGGAACGCTTCCTGGCAGAGCTCGCGGGTGTCGTCCGGTTGGCGGACCATGCGCTGGATGATGTGCCAGCACAGGCCTTGGTACTCGCGCACCAGACGCTCGAACGCGCCCGGCGCGCGCGCCAGTACGGCGTCCACGAGCGCGCGATCGTCGTTGGCGGCGGGCGGCGGGGCGGTCATCTAGGGCAGTGGATACGTCCCGGGGGCGAATGGTTGCAATGCCGGAGCACAATTTTTGAGAACTGCCGCCCGCCCCCGCCTGGACCGGTGGCCGCCGGCCGGCCATGCTGGGGTCTGCAACCGTTCCGACTGTGGCCGTATCCATTGCCCCGAGCCCCAAACCCGAGACCGTGCCATGGATCTAGACTCCCTCATCCCCATCACCCTGTTCCTCTGCATCACCTACGCGATCAAGTTCGTGGTCGACGCCCGTTTCCGCAGCAAGCTGATCCAGCAAGGCAGCGGCTCGGAAGAACTGATCCGCTCGCTGGTCCAGGGCGACGATCAGCGCCGCCGCCACGCCTCGCTGCGCTGGGGCGTGCTGGCCCTCACCCTGGCCGTCGCCTTCGGCCTGATCGAGGCCTTCGGCTGGCGCGAGGTGACCCCTGGCGTGATCGCCCTGCTGCTGGCTGCGACCGGCCTGGGCAACCTGGCTTACTACGCGCTTTCGCGCCGCCTTTCGTGAATGCGGGCCGGCGCATCCGCGCGATCGGATGCGCCCGGGCCAGCACGCACGCGCCCTGGCGGCGCGTGCGCGCCTCGCGCTAGCCGCTCATGCGATCCAGCATGGTGCGCAGCACCGGGATCGTGGTGACATCGTCCACGCCCTTCATCGCCATCACCACCTCACGCAGATCGGCCAGTGCGCCCGGCGACTCCACCTGCACCAGCGCCATCAGATCGATTTCGCCGGCGACGCTGTGGCAGAACCGCAGCTGCGGCAGTTGCGCCAGCAAGGGCATCACGTCGTCGCAGCTGAAGCCGTCCGCATAACGCACCAACAGCCAGGCCTGCAGCGGGTCGCCGTCCTTGCCCAGGCGCACGGTGTACTGCGCGATCACCCCGCCCGCCTCTAGCCGCTGCAGGCGCTCCTGCACGGTGCTGCGCGACAGGCCCACCGCCTTGGCCAAGGCGACGGTGGACAGCCGCGCATTGTCCTGCAGCAGGGCGATCAACTGGCGATCGGTGGCGTCCAGCGCTTTCATGGTCGGATCCGGCGATATGTCGGTGCGACCGGCATTGTGCCGGGTTGAGACCGGCGCCGGCGAGTGCGCACAGTAGCCGTCACCCCCCTGCCGCGTGCACGCCATGTCCGACACCGACCGCAGCCAGCGCTTTGCCGCGCTGCCCCCGCCGCCCTACTACGCGGTGATCTTCTCCTCGCAGCGCAACGGCCGCGACGAGGCCGGCTATGCGGCCACCGCCGAGCGCATGGTCGAGTTGGTGGTCGAACAGCCCGGCTTCCTCGGCTACGAATCCACGCGCGACGGCAGCGGCTTCGGCATCACCGTGGCCTACTTCGACAGCGAGGCCGCGATCGCGGCCTGGCGCATGCACGCCGAACACACACTCGCGCGTGAGCGCGGCCATCGCCTCTGGTACCAACGCTTCGAACAACGCGTGGCCCGCGTCGAGCGCGCCTACGGCGGCCCACGCCCCACTCCCACCCAACCCGACGAGACCACGCCATGAAGCTGGACCCGCGCAGCACTGCCCTGATTCCGATCGACGTACAGCAGGGCTTCGACTATCCGCCCTGGGGCCCGCGCAACAATCCGGCCATGGAGGCCAACGGCCTGCGCCTGCTCGCCGCCTGGCGCGAAGCCGGCCTGACGCCGATCCACGTCCGTCACGACTCGGTGATCGAGGGCTCGTCCTTGCAGCCCTCACATCCGGGCAACGCATTCCGGCCCGGGTTCGAGCCCTTGCCCGACGAAGCGCTGGTGAGCAAGTCGGTCAACGCCGCCTTCATCGGCACCGATCTGGATCTGCGCCTGCGCCGGCTCGGCATCGACTGCGTGGTGCTGTTCGGCATCAGCACCGACATGTGCGTATCGACCACCGCGCGCGTGGCCGCCAACCTGGGCTATCGCGTGCTCGTGGTCGCCGACGCCTGCGCCTGTTTCGATCTGCGCGACGAACACGGCCGCGTCATCGCCGCCGACGATATCGCGCGCGCGCACCTGGCCACGTTGCGCGCCGAGTTCGCCGAAGTCGTCGATAGCCAGGACGTGATCGCGTCGCTGCATGCGCGGTCGCACGCGGCGTGATCGCGACGCATGCATCGCAACGACCGTTGATGAGGCGACGAACGGTCTTGCAACTAAATTTTAACGGGCGTAATGTGCGCCACCTCGGCCCAGCGCGGCCACACGCAGACTTCGAATCTTCCGCCATGAACCTCTTCATCGACATCGCCAAATCGCTCCAGCCGCGGCCCTTGCGCCACGGTAAGGACGCGTGCGCGCCGATGAACGTCGGCGATCGCATCGAAGCGCAGCTGCGCACTCCACACTGACCTTGCCTATGCGGGAGGTCGGTGACCCCGACCTCCCGAGGAACGCGAACGCCCTCGGATTCGAAACCCGGGGGCGTTTTGTTTTTCGCGCTCGCCAAGGATCACACCCCCTAAATTCAGCGGTTTCCAGCCGGCCCCGAAGCATCCGCGCGCGTTTGCGCGCCGCAGGGGCAATGCCGTCGAGGCGCCGCGAGGCGCTGTGTCCGGATGCTTCGGCACGGGCGGTGCGGTGGGAGATCGCAAGGCATAGGGCGCATGCGCCCGCACGAATTGGCGTCTGGTGACAGACGCCAATGCGAAACATCGATCGAACGTTCCACAGCGGCACGGGTTCGCATCCCGTCCGGTGCGCGCGGCCCTGCCGTGGCGTATGCCGTGGTGCGCCAGCGGTGTTTCGAACAGCGACGTTAGCTCAGCTAGGTAGAGCAGCGGACATAGCGTCCGCGGGTCGTCGGTTCGAATCCGGCACGTCGCCACTGGATAGCTCAGATGGGTAGAGCATCGGATCAAAACTCCGAGTGTCGCGGGTTCAAATCCCGCTCCAAAACTGCCTCTTAAGCAGTCGGTGATACCGGGGACGAAAGTCCCCACCCGGAAACGCCCCTTGCGGCGTTTCGACCGCCGCCGCGCTTCGGCGCGGCGATGGACGGAACAAGGCAGCGGCGACGACGCCGGACCCGCGCCCACGAGGCGACGGACCGCGGCGGACGGCCGGACGCGACGGAACAGCGTCGCGCACCGGCTCCGCCACGGACCGCGCCGAGCGCGCGCGGGTTCCGCGCCGACGCCGTCGGGGGCGCTTCCACCCCTTTCCACTTTGCGGTCGCCGCGTGCGCGTGCGACCGCGGCCTCCACCCAGCGCGCGACGAACGATCCGGTCGCGCGCCGTCCACACGACCGGATCGAAACCCGCAGAACACCCAAGGAGAAATCGTCATGTTCTGGAACAAGCGGGTCGTGGTCGGCGACGCCGAGCGCGCCCTGATCTACCGCAACCGCCGTTTCGAGCGCGTGCTCGGACCGGGCGTCTATCGCATCGGCGACTGGCGCGGCCGCACCGAGGTGGTGCTGCACGACATCGCCAAGCCGGAATACGCCGGCAAGGACACCGACGCGTTGGTGGCCGCGCTGGGTGCGCGCCTGGACGAGCACTTCGCCCTGGCCGACATCGGCGTCGACCAGGTTGGCCTGGTGATGAAGAACGGCAAGCTCGAGGACCTGCTCGCGCCGGGCTCGCGCAAGCTGTACTGGAAGGGCCTGGTCCCGATCGAGGTGGTCGCCACGACCCTGTCGGCGGGACTGGAGCTGCGCAGCGACATCGCTCAGCGTCTGCGCCAGATCGGCCTGCTCGATCGCGTCGCCCTGGCGGTGACCGTGCCCAACGAATCGGCCGGTCTGCTCTACGTCGACGGCAAGCTGGTGCGCACGCTGGACGCCGGCAGCTACGCCTACTGGAACTTCCAGAAGAACGTCGCCGTCGAGCTGGTCGAGCTGCGCGTGCAGTCGGTCGAGGTCTCGGGCCAGGAACTGTTGACGCGCGACAAGGTATCGCTGCGCGTGAACCTGGCCGCGAGCATGCGCGTGACCGATGCGGTCGCCACGCGCAGCAAGGTCGCCAAGGTCAACGACTACCTGTACCGCGAGCTGCAGTACGGCCTGCGCAAGGCGGTCTCGGCCAAGACCCTGGACGAGCTGCTCGGCGACAAGGCCTCGCTGGATGCCGACATCTACGGCTACGTGCGCGATCAGCTCGATGGCCTCGGCCTGGAGGTGCTGGGCGTGGGTGTCAAGGACGTGATCCTGCCGGGCGAGATGAAGGAGATCCTCAACGGCGTGGTGCAAGCGGAGAAGACGGCCCAGGCCAACGTGATCCGCCGCCGCGAGGAGGCCAACGCCACGCGCAGCCTGCTCAACACCGCCAAGCTGATCGAGGACAGCCCGACGCTGATGCGCCTGAAGGAGCTGGAGGCGCTGGAGAAGGTCACCGAGAAGATCGACAAGCTCACCGTCTTCGGCGGCCTGGACGGCGTGCTCAAGCAGCTGGTCAGCCTCAAGAGCGGCGGCTGAAGGGGTGATCCGTGGAATCCCGGATGACGACTCGGCCGCCGCCCCACACCGAGAACGCCGCTCCCCAGGGAGCGGCCATCGCATCCCATTCCATTGGAAACCCTTATGCGTAAGGACATGTACAAGGTCATCGTGGAACGGCCGCGGCGCGGAGGTCGCTACAGCAGCGAACGCCGCCCCTCGACCGATCCGGAGGACCAAATCCAACACGAAAGCCTCAAGTTCCGCCATCGCTCGCACAAGTGGCTCAACGAGAACCTCAACCCGCTGCGGCGCTACCTCGAGACGCAGGTAGGCCGGCGCTGGGACCAGGTCTACTCGGAGCTATGCGCGCGCATCGACCGCCGCAACACCGTGCAGCAGCACATCCACCAGCACCTCGACCAGTTCGTCGCGCTGCGGGTGGTCGTGTTCGACGGCAGGCTCCACCTCGATCATGGCTGGGGCGGCCTGAAATCGCTGAGCGATCCCTGGGCGCCGAAGTTGTACGTGGATCCTGACAGCGGCCTGCTGCTGGACAACCGCGAGGCGATCGCGGCCAGGCGTGCGCTGCGGCGTCGGCGCGCGGTCGAACGCGCGGCGCAGGCGTCGCCGGATCTGCGTCGCGTCGACGAACTGCATCAGCTGCGCCGCATCGACGGCATCTGGTACGAGGTCGAACTGGCCGCGTTGCCCGAAACGGCCGCGCTGACGAGCGTGCGCGGCGGGCCGGCCCAGTTCACGATGCCGTTCGATGTGATCGCCAAGCGTCCGGCCCGCCGGATCGGCAAGCCCTGCGGGCATCGCGCTTGCGAGGCCTGCAAGCCCTACGGCCGCAGTGGCCTGTACGCGCGCAGCAAGCGCCAGCTGAATCGGCACGAGCTGCAGCGTTATGGCTTGCGCAACCACGATGGCGAACGCCTGCACTAGAGAAGCAATCGGTGGCGCCGCGCAAGTCGCGGCGCCACCGCACAGGAGAAACATCATGAGTCCTCAATACGAACTGCTGCACGCGCCGGACGCCACGCCGATCAAGGGCTGGGTGCGCGGCGTGCCGCTGGACGAGCAGGCCCACCGCCAGTTGCAGAACATCGCCGCCCTGCCCTTCGTCGGGCCCTGGGTGGCGGTGATGCCCGACGTCCATCTGGGTAAGGGCGCGACCGTGGGATCGGTGGTGCCCACGCGTGGCGCGATCGTCCCGGCCGCGGTCGGCGTCGACATCGGCTGCGGCATGGCCGCGGTGCGCACCACCCTGCGCGCCAAGGACTTGCCCGACAGCCTGGCCCTGCTGCGCTCGTCGATCGAACGCAGCGTGCCGGTCGGCAACGGCCCGGGCGGCGATCACCGCAAGCGACCCGACAGCATCGACACCCGGCTCGCGCAGTCCGGGCTGATGGCGCGGCTGGAGACCGTACGCGCGCGCCATCCGAAGATCCGCTACGACAAGGTGGACAAGCAGCTGGGCACGCTCGGCGGCGGCAACCACTTCATCGAGATCTGTCTGGACGAGGCCGATGCGGTGTGGGTGATGCTGCACTCGGGTTCGCGCGGCACCGGCAACCTGATCGGCACCTACTTCATCGAGCTGGCCCGGCGCGAGCTGGAGCGGCGCGTGCTCGGCTTCCACCTGCCCGACAAGGACCTGGCCTTCTTCCTGGAGGGCGAGCCCCTGTTCGAGCACTACGTCGAGGCGGTGTCGTGGGCGCAGGACTACGCGCGCCACAACCGCGAGGCGATGATGGCGCGCGTGCTGCACGAGCTGCGCCAGCGCCTGCCGAAGTTCCAACTGGAGAAGATGGCGGTCAACTGCCACCACAACTATGTGCAGCGCGAGCAGCATCACGGCGAGTCCCTGCTTGTCACCCGCAAGGGCGCGGTCAGCGCGCGCGCGGGCGAGCTGGGAATCATCCCGGGCAGCATGGGCACGCGCAGCTATATCGTGCGCGGCAAGGGCAATGCGGACAGCTTCCACAGCTGCAGCCACGGCGCCGGCCGGGTGATGAGCCGCACCCAGGCGCGCGCGAGCATCACCCTCAAGCAGCACCGCGAGGCCACCGCGCACGTCGAATGCCGCAAGGACGCGGCGGTGATCGACGAATCGCCGGCGGCCTACAAATCGATCGACGCGGTCATGGCCGCGCAAACCGATCTGGTCGAAGTGCTGCATACCTTGCGCCAGGTGATCTGCATCAAGGGGTAAGGCCGGTCACCATGAGCGGGCTCCGCTCCGCGAGGGGCGGCGCCTTTTTTTGCGATGCCCTTAGGCCCACACCAAGCGCGTGCAAAATAACCACATAACACCACGCCCAAGTAGTCCGTAGTGCTAGTCGGGCGAGGTCCACAGTACTATCCCGGGCCTACTTGAGGCACGATGATGCTGACAGTCTGTGGAAGTGGGGAGGCATCCCAATCACTGGAGCCGGGAGCGGCTCAAATCGGGTTAACTGTACGTGAGACGGCCAAACGCTCGACTGTTCTCATTACTGAGTAACTATCACATAGCGCCGAACTTTCTGGAGGAGTGAGCATGTTTGGATTAAGCCTTTGGCACTGGTCGATCCTGCTCACTATTGGCGGCGTGATCGCCGTTATCATCGCCATCACCAGACGGCGCCCGCCGAGAGAGTAGCGAAGGGCCTATAACTAGCTCTCTAGAGAATCCCCGCCTAAGCGGGGATTCCTTTGCCTGGCGCCCGCCGCGCGACCAGCCCGAATCGGCGGTCCAAGACCGCCGTCCGTCGCAATTTTGCGAACGCAACAAAACGTAACCGCCGGATTGCGACACGGTGCGCGATTCTCCCCCTCGTCAGCGCCGCGCGGGTAACGGATAGTTAACCGGCCGGGCGTATCGTCGTCCTGGCAGGGGCCCGCTCAAGGAGAGGTGGAGCCATGAACGATCTGGCATTGGATGCCGCGTCGTCTCACGCGACCCTGTCGCATGAGGACCGCGAATTGGCCGTTACCTACGGCATCGAAGCGCGTCGGCACCACGCCGAACGCGCCTGGACCGACATACAACACGAACTCGCCGCCGGTTGGGCGCGCATGCGCGGTTATCGGCGTGCGCAATGGCCGGACGTGGTCGACCACGTCGAGGCCGCCTGGCACGGGGCGATCCGGTTGTAGCGCGGCGCGCGCGGCGAACGGCCGCGCTCAGGCCTCGACCGGCTGCGACCGCCGCGGCCATTGCCACTTCAGGTTGACGCCCAGCGTGCCCAACACGATCAAGGCCACGCCCAGCAGTTGCACGCCGCTCAGGACGCTGCCGTAGAGCAGGTAATCCAGCAGCAGGGCGATCACCGGATAGACGAAGGCGAGCACCGCGATCGTCACCACCGGCAGGCGCGGATAGGCCGAGTAGAACAACACGTAGCACACGCCGCTGTGGATCAGGCCCAGGCCGGCCAGCCAATACCAGTGCGGACCGATATCGGCCACGGCGGCGTAGTCGGCGAACGGCGCCAGCATGCACACGCCGACCAGGCATTGGATCAGCACCACCGCGAACGGGCGCTCGCGGCTGATCCGGCGCGACAGAATCAGCGAGGCGCCGCACAACAGCGCGGCCACGAAAGTCAGACCGATACCGAGCAGATAGCCGGCATCGGCGCTGCGCCACAGCTTGATCGGATCGGCCGAACAGGCCACGCCGACGAAGGCCAGCGCGGTCCAGGCCCAGTCGGCCGGACGCGTGCGCTCGCCGAAGAACAACGCCGCCATCGCCAGCATCGCGAACGGGAAGAAGTGGTAGACCATGGTGGCCACGCCGATCGACGAGCGCGCCATGCCGGCGAACAGCGCGACCCAGTTCAACACCAGCAACACGCCGCTGACGATCGCGGCGCGGATCAGCGCGGGCTCGCCGCCGAGCCCGCGCAGGTGGCCGCGTGCCAGGCCCCAGGCGATCAGGAAGACGCTGCCGAACACGCAGCGGAAGAACACCGTGGTGATCGCGTCCTGGCCGCCCTCGTGGGCGAACACGCCGACCGAACCGATCAGGATCTCGGCGACGAACAGCTGGATCAGCGCGGTGCGCGATTCGGCGGGGGTGACGGCGGGGGCGGCGGTCGGGTTCATGCGAGCAGGCTAGGGCCGCGCGCGCGACCGGTACAGATTCAGTTAGACTCGGTTTCGACCGGTACAGATGGGCAGGCGCCGGGCCTGTCGGGAGGCCCACCATGGCCAACGAGCTGCTTTACGAACGCCTGGCCGAGCGCCTGCGCGGCCAGATCCAGCGCGGCGCGCTGCGCGCGGGCGAACGCCTGCCCTCGCTGCGCCGGCTCGGGCGCGACCAGCGCATCAGCCTGGCCACCGCGGTCGAGGCCTATCTGCAACTGGAGCGCGAGGGCCTGATCGAGGCGCGTCCGCGTTCGGGCTATTACGTGCGCGCGCCGGCGGCGCCGGCGCCGCGCGCGAGCAGCCATCGGCGTCCGCGCGCGCCGCAGCCGATCCGCAACCCGGCCCTGCTCGGCGTGCTCGACGTGCTCGGCCGCTGCGACCTGATCTCGTTGCACGCGGCCACGCCCGCGCCCTCGCTGCTGCCCACCGCCGCGCTGGCCGCGGCGGCCTCGCGGGTGATGCGCCGCAATGCCCAAGCCGCGCTCAGCTATGCGGTGCCGCAGGGCCTGGCGCCGCTGCGTGCGCGCATCGCCCAGCGCTACGCGCAGTGCGGCGTCGACGTGGACCCCGACGAGATCGTGATCACCGCCGGCGCGATGGAGGCGATCAGCCTGTCCCTGCGCACGGTCGCGCGCGCGGGCGACGTGGTCCTGGTCGAAACCCCGACCTATTACGGCCTGCTGCAGGCGGTGGCCGAACTCGGCCTGCGCGTGATCGAGATCCCCAACCGCCCCGGTCAGGGCATCGATCCCAGCCGCTTGTCCGAACTGCTGGAGCGGCATGCGGTGCGCGCGGCGGTGCTGGTGCCCAACTTCAACAATCCGGTCGGCAGCCTCACCGGCGATGCGGACAAGCGCCGCATCGTCGCCGCCTGCGCCGCGCACGGCACGGTGCTGATCGAGGACGATCTGTACGGCGAGCTCGCCTATTCCGGCGAACGCCCCAGCCCGCTGCGCCGCTACGACGAGGGCGGCGGCGTGATCACCTGCGGCTCCTATTCCAAGATGCTGGCACCGGGCCTGCGCGTGGGCTGGGTGCTGGGCGGTCGCTGGGCGACCGCGTTGCTGCGCGCGAAGTGCTTCTCGACCGTGGCCACCTCGACGCTGTCGCAGCTCACCATCGTCGAGTACCTGGAACGCCACGACTTCGACCGCGGCCTGCGCCGCTTGCGTCGCGAATTAGCTATCAACGCTCAGCGCTACCGCGAGGCGATCGCGCTGCATTGGCCGGCCGGCACCTGCGTGAGCGCGCCGGCCGGCGGCATGGCGCTGTGGCTGGAGCTGCCGCCGCAGGTCCAGGGCCAGGCGGTGTTCGAAGCTGCGCTCGCGCGCGGCATCGGCACCCTGCCCGGGCACCTGTTCTCCAACCGCGGCGATTACGACCGCCACCTGCGCCTGAGCTGCGGCCAGCCCTGGAGCGAGCAGGTCGAAACCGCGCTGCGCACGGTCGGCGGACTGGCCGCCGCGCTGGCCGACTGAGGGCGAAACCGCGACCGCTGTCCGCCCATCGCGACGGCCGGCGTTGGAGCATGAGGGAACCACCGCACAGGGAGTGCAGCATGAACATCGGCAACAACAATCTGGTCCTGAGCAAATATCCGGCGGCGATCGAGAAGCATCCCGACGCCAGGCGCGCCCTGTGTTTCGGCGACTCCTGGTTCCAGTACGTGCCGCATCCGACCGACCTCAACAAGCAGATCGCGCGGCTGTTCAAGCGGACCCTGTTCCTGCGCGAGGGCGTGGCCGGCCGCGACAGCGCGATGTGGAAGGCGGCGCTGCCGCGCATCCAGCGCGAGATCGGCACCTTCGGCTTCGACGCGATCCTGCTGTCCAACGGCGGCAACGACATCGTCGGCGAGGAACTGCGCGAGTTCGTCAAGACCGCCGCGCAACCGCAATCCACCGGCGCGGGGCCCTGGGGCGAGATCCCGCCGGAGGTGTTCGACCACATCCGCCTGGAAACCTTCGAGCACGCGCTGCGCTACGCGATCAAGGACATGAAGGAAGTGGTGCAGATGCGCGACCTGCTCTCGCGCGACACCATCATCTACGTGCACACCTACGACTACATCTTCCCCAGCGGTAAGGCGTTCAAGCTCGGGCCGTTCACCATGGGGCCCTGGGTCAAGCCGTTCCTGGACAATGTGGGGCTCACCGATCCCAAGGGCCAGCGCGTGGTCACGAGCTGGCTGGTCGATCAGTTCGCGCGCGCGCTGCGCGCGTTCGTGTCGCAGAACGCCAACATGCGCCTGGTCGATTCGCGCGGCACGCTCAAGACCGCGTCGCAGTGGGAGAACGAGATCCACCCGGTCGCCAGCGGCTTCGAGGCGATCGCCAGGAAATGCTGGAAACCCGCCCTGACCGGCGTACTGGAGTAAGCCGACCCTGGGCTAGACTGCGGGCGCGCCGTGCGGCGCGCCCCACTGTCCCGCCCGAGGTCGCGATGAAAACCCTGTTGCTGTGGTCGCTGCTGCTGAGCTCCGCTCCCGCCTTGGCCGCCGAGGCTCCGCCCCCGCCGGCGCCCGCGTCGGTCACGGTCACCTCGCCGCAGCCGCTGCCCACCGACGACCGCATCAAGGTGTTTCTGGCCGGCACCATCGACATGGGCGGCAGCGAGAACTGGCAGGCCCGGGTCGAGCAGGCCCTGGCCGACGAAGGCGTGGTGCTGCTGAATCCGCGCCGCGCAGACTGGAACCCGGCCTGGAAGCCCTCCGCCGCGGAGCCGGAATTCCGCAAACAAGTCGAGTGGGAACTGAGCGCGCTCAACCGCGCCGACGTGATCCTGATGTATTTCGCGCCGGCCTCGCAGAGCCCGATCACCCTGCTCGAACTGGGCCTGCACGCGCCCTCCGGCAAAGTGTTGCTGGCCTGTCCGGAAGGCTATTGGCGCAAAGGCAACGTCGATATCACCGCCGACCGCTACGGCGTGCCGCGCTACGAATCGCTGGACGCGCTGATCGCCGGCGTGCGCGCGCGCCTGGCCGAACTGCGCCGGCAACGCTAGGCGCGTGGTCTCAGGCTGTGCGATGAGCCCGGTCCATACTGATCGACCCATGCGAGGCCATGCATGAGCGCAGCACGCAATATCGTCGTCTGCCTGGACGGCACCAACAATTCCCCCGCCGACGCGCGCACCCATGTGCAGCGCCTGTACCGGCTGATCGAAAAGTCCCAGTCGCAGCTCACCTACTACCAGCCCGGCGTGGGCACGCTGGAGCCGATCGGCGTGCTCGGCCCGATGCGGCGCCGGGTGCTGATGGGGTTGGACTCGGCCAGCGGCTGGATGCTGCAGCGGCACGTCTGCGCGGCCTACGAATTCCTGTCCGACGCCTACCGCGAAGGCGACCGCCTGTACCTGTTCGGCTTCAGCCGCGGCGCCTATTCGGTGCGCGTGCTGGCCGGCATGCTCAACACGGTGGGTCTGCTGCAACCGGGCATGCACGAGATGGTCGCGTTCGCCTGGCAAGCCTATGCGAGCATGCCCACGCCACCGCGCCGGACCGCGGCGCCGCCGCCGCGCCAGCAGCAGGCGCTGCGCGATTACTTCCGCCGCATCCGCAGTTTCCGCAAAAGCTATTCGCGGCGCGTGCCGGTGCATTTCCTCGGCTTGTGGGACACGGTCAGCTCGGTCGGTCTGCCCTGGTTGCCGCGCGTGTACAGCCACACCGCGTCCAATCCCAGCGTCGCCACCGTGCGCCAGGCCATGGCGCTGGACGAGCGCCGCGGCAACTTCGTGCAGAACCTGTGGACGCGCACGCCGCCGCCGGGCCAGGACGTGCGCGAAATCTGGTTCGCCGGCGGCCACGGCGATGTCGGCGGCGGTTACCCCACGGGCGGGCGCGAGCTGGAGCTGGCGCGTATCCCGCTGGCCTGGATGCTGCGCGAGGCGGAAGCCGCGGGCCTGCTCAGCGATCCCAGCGCGCGCGCCGACGCCGGCTTGCCCGATCTCGACGACGACGAGGCCCTGCGGCGATTCGCGCTGGCGCCGCGCCACGACGAAATCCGGCGCTGGCTGTGGCAGTTGTCCGAACGCCTGCCGATCCCGCGTTGGTCCCAAGCCGCCGATGGCCGCTGGCAGCGGCGCTGGCAACCGCATCGCGAGCGCGCCCGCACGCTGCGCGCGGGCGCGCTGGTGCACGAGAGCGTGTACCTGCGCCGCGAGCTGGACCCGACTTACCGGCCCGTCAACCTGCGCGAGGACGCGCAACGGGTGCGCTGAGCGCGCGCCTCAACGCGTGGGCGCGCCCTGCCCGAACAGGATCCGGCGCTGCTCGTCGCTGATGCTGGTGTTGGGCGCATAGGCATCGGGCGTGTCGGCGTAGGTGGCCTGCACCGCCGGGCGCTCGCGCATGCGCTCGAACCAGCGCCGCAGTTCCGGGAAATCCTGCAAGGACTGCCCGTGCGAGGCGTGCGGCACGATCCAGGGGTAGCAGGCCATGTCGGCGATCGAATACGCGTCGGCGATGTAGTCGCGTCCGGCCAGCCTGCGATCGAGCACGCCGTACAGGCGATGGGTCTCGCGGGTGTAGCGGTCGATCGCGTAGGGCACCTTCTCCGGCGCGTAGATGTTGAAGTGGCCGATCTGCCCGGCCATCGGGCCGAGTCCGCCGACCTGCCAGTACAGCCATTGCAGCGTCTGCGCGCGGGCGCGCGCGTCGCTGGGCAGGAAGCGGCCGGTCTTGTCGGCCAGGTACTGCAGCATCGCGCCGGATTCGAACAGCGCCAGCGGCGCGCCGCCGTCGGCGGGGGCGTGATCGACCAGGGCCGGAATCTTGTTGTTGGGCGATATCTTCAGGAACTCGGCATCGAACTGTTCGCCCTTGCCGATGTTGACCGGCAGCAGGCGATGCACGAGCCCGGATTCGAGCATGAACAGCTTGAGCTTGAGGCCGTTGGGCGTGGGCCAGAAATACAGGTCGATCATGAGCGCGCTCCGACGTGGGGATGGGCGGGATCGTACGCCTCGTCGCCGCGGACCTCGGCGACGAAGTCGCGCAGCGCGCGGCCGATCTCGTCCGGTGAATCTTCCTGCAAATAGCGGATGCCGGGTAGCGCGACCTCGCGCTGGTTGAGTCCGCTACGGCAGAAACTCCGCGCACCCCCGACCACTGTGCGCTCGGGCCGGGGTACGAGGCCGAGCTGAGGGCGCTTGCGGCGCCCTCAGCGGTACCGCATCGATCCAGGCCTCAGAACGTCACGCTCCAACTATCGATCTTGCCTACGTCGCCGCCGGCGTTGTCGTTCACGCGCAGCTTCCACGTCCCATTCAGCGTCTCGCTGGACAAGTTCAAGGTAACCGTCTTGTTGACGTTGTCCGCGCTGCCGCCGGTGCGGTTGTGGAGGTTGTAAAGCGAACCGTCCGGCGCCACCAGGTCCACCTTCAAGTCGCCCTGATAGGTGTGCACGATCGCCACCGTCACCGAAGCGTTGCTGGGGGCATTGCCGCTGCGACCGGAGACCGTGATCGGGCTGTCGACCGTGGCGTTGTCGCTGATGGTGTAGTCGGCGGTGTTGCTGTAGGTCTGCACCCCGCTGGCGGTCACCGTGACCGAGGCGGTCTTGGTGTTGCTGGCGCCGCCGTTGTCGGTCACGGTCAGGGCCACCGTGTAGGTGCCCGCCGCCGCATAGGTCTTGCTGGGGTTGGTCGCGGTCGACGTGGTGCCGTCGCCGAAGGTCCAGCTGCGCGAGACGATGCTGCCGTCGCTGTCGCTGGAGCTGTCGGTGAAGGCCACGCTGAGGCCGCTGGCCGACGAGGCGAAGTTCGCCGTCGGCGGCGCGTTTCCGCCGCTGCCGGTGTAGCTCAGGGTCAGCTTGGGCGCCGAGGCGCCTTCGCGCGAACTCCAGTCCACGCCGTCGATCACGCCGGAGGCATTGACCAGCACCACGCCGTGATTGGCGACCGCGCCCGAAGCCCAGTTCTCGACCAGCTGCACGCCGGCGGCGTTGAGCGCGATGGTCTGGGTGCCGGTGGCGCTGGGCGTGACCGTGCCCAGCTTGGTGCCCAGGGTCGCGCCGGCATAAGTCGCATCGGCCTCGGTCCAGGCGCCGGTGACCTGGTACAGATCGTAGGCCCCGTTGGACAGGTTGCTGACGTTGAGCGAGACCGTCGCCGAGGTGATGTCCAACCCGGCCGCGGCGCCCAGGTTCCAGCCCATCAGGCCGCGCAGCTGCACGCCGGCGTCGTCGCCGTCGGCGTACAGCACCGCGCCGTTGTCGCGGCTGCCGTTGGACTTCACGGTGACGTCGCGCACCGCGTCCAGGGTCATGCTGTTGGCCGGCGGCGCGCCCTTGTTGCAGGTGCCGCTGAAACTGTCGGTGTAGCTGCTGCCGGCCTTGGGCACGAACTCGCCGGTGTAGCCCGTGGCGGTGAGGCTGAGCTTGAGCACGCCGTGGGTGCTGGCGTTGCTGGCCTCGAGCAGGGGATGGCTGCCGTTGAGGCCGTAGAACGCGCGTCCGCCGGTGCCGACCAGGACCTGACGGATGCCGTCGCTGGCCGCGGCCTGACTGGGATTCATCTTGCCGTAGCGCTGGTAGTTATGGTCGTGGCCGACCAGCACCAGGTCGGCCTTGGCCGCGTACAGCGCATCCCAGAACGGCTTCACCTGGCTGTAGCCGGTGTAGTTGCCGCGACTCACCAGCGGATGGTGGAAGTAGGCCGCGGTGCAGGGCTTGGTGTTCGCGGCCAGATCGTTCTGCAGCCAGGTGATCTGGGCGCTGGCGACGGTGCCGCCGGACATGGTGTTGAGGGCGATGAAATGCCATTCGCCCACGTCCCAGCTGTAATAGCCCTTGCTGCGATCGCCGGCCGGACCGGTCTGCGCGCCGACGCCGTTGAAGTAGTCGAAGTAACCGCTGGCGCCGCTGGTGTTGTACTCGTGATTGCCGGGCGTGGGGCTGGTCAGGGCCTTGAAGCGGCCCCAGGTCGGCGCGTAGCGGTTGTTGTATTCGCTGAGCGTGCCGCTGCTGTAGGCGTTGTCGCCTGCGGTGAACACCGCGGTGGGATTGATCGCCACGATCAGGTCCGAGGTGCCCGCGCAGGCGTTGCCGCTGCTGTCGCAGATGTCGCCGGCGCCGGCCACGATCACCGGGCTGGCGGCCAGCGCGCGCGTGCCGTAGTCGTAGCTGTCCAGTTCGTAACGGCTGTCGGGATTGCCGAAGTAGGACTGGATCTCGACGCAATCGCCGCGCAAGGCGCGCGCGTGGAAGGAGCGGCCGTTCCAGTGCGCGCCTTCGAAGTGGTAGACATCGCCGCCGGAGCTGCGGATGACCAGGGAGTCGTACGGCTTGAGCTCCAGCGCCTTGAAGCCCAGGCGTATCCATTTGGCGCCGGCCTGGCAGACGCGGTTGCCGGGCGTGGCCAGCATCGAGGCGCCGCGCGCGGGCGCGATCCTTTGCGTGACCGCGTCGTCTTCCGACAATTGCAGGGTGCGTTGCGCGGCGCCCGCGTTCGGCGCGAGTACGAGCGCGCCTGCCAGCGCTAGCGTCGCGGTCGCGCCGAGGCGCAGCCGTTCCTTGTGGGTCTTGTTCACTGGAATCTTCCTGGTTGGTTCCATCGTGGCTGTGCGGCTTGCGCCGGTTCGCTGCGCTCAGGGCGTTGCGCGCGGCGGGCAATGGCCCCACCGGGTACGCGACTCCGATCGCCGCCGGACGCTGCGCGCCGGCGTAACGGACTGCAGTCCACCGACGGCACGGCCCTCACGGACCGTCGGTGCAATCGCCGCGCACGCGCCCCCCGCGCTTGCGCTGCGTGTTCGCGCCCCTAGCGGACTGCGCCGCTTGTGGGGTCCGACGACAACGCAGCGGATCATCGTTGCGTTGCGGCCGCGCGACTGTGGCGGGCATCACAACGCGATGCGCCGATCCTGCGTCGGTGTACGATCGCGCCGGCTATGCTGTCGCAGCTTTGTTGCAATCAGGCGTTAGGCTGAGGAGTCTTCTTCATCCTGCGTCTGCGGCCGCGACGCCGCCCAGCTCTGTCGACTGCGCCGCCACCGGATTACGCTGGTGCTGACGCTTCTTGTCGGAGCGGCGTAAGCCGCGACTGCGCGACCGCTCTTGGCGACGCGCTCGCGGCTTACGCCGCTCCCACAGGAAGCAACGGCTTCCATCTGGGGGGGGCGATGGGGCAGCGATGCGTTCGCACAAACGGAAACGACGGTCGGTGCCGGCGATCCAAGTTCGCCGCCCCTGGCCCACGCGCACGGCCGCTCATCGGCCCTCAACCGCTGCACGGCCGAGCCGCGCAGGCGGCGATTGACCTGCGCCGCGACCGGAGCGAGCATCGGACGCTATGCGCGGCCCACGCGCCCCAGGCAAGGACGACCCCATGAGCACGCGCATTCGCGGCGTCTTCGACGTCGAAATGATTCCGCAACCCGCCGACGACGCCGCGGCCGGCCGCCACATCGGCCGCATGCGGCTGGACAAGCGCTACCACGGCGAACTCGACGCCGGCGGCCAGGGCCAGATGCTGGCCTTCCGCAGCGGCGTCGCCGGCTCGGCGGGCTATGTCGCGATGGAGCGCGTCGAAGGCCACCTGGCAGGCCGTAGCGGCAGCTTCGTGCTGCAGCACAGCGCGATCATGGACCGCGGCACTCCCGCGCTGGTGCTGCGGGTGGTGCCCGATTCCGGCGACGACGAGCTGAGCGGTCTCAGCGGCACCATGACCATCGAGATTGCCGACGGCAAGCATTACTACGACTTCGACTACACCCTGCCAACCGAGCCATGACCGCGGCCTGCGTGGCTAACGCGCGCGCCGCCCGCGCTACGGAGGCTTGAGTGGGGCTGCAGCACCTGCCGCGCTGGGTCTGGCTGGGCGCCGGGTCCCTGGCCTGCGTCGCCGGCATGGTCAATGTGATCGGCTATCTGGGTTTCGAGCACCAGGCGATCACCCACCTCACCGGTACCACCTCGCTGCTCGCCGCGGCGCTGGTCGGCGCCGACCTGCGTGCCGCGACGCATCTGCTGGGCATGATCCTGGCCTTCTTCGCCGGCGCCGCGCTCAGCGGCATGATCGTGCAGGACAGCACCCTGCGTTTGGGCCGCCGCTACGGCGTCGCGTTAGCGATCGAATCGGCCCTGCTGTTCGCGGCGGTGCCGTTGTTCCACCGCCAACAGATTCTCGGCGCTCTGCTCGCCGCGGTCGCCTGTGGCCTGCAGAACGCGATGGCCAGCACCTACAGCGGCTCGGTGGTGCGCACCACCCATCTCAGCGGCATGATCACCGACCTGGGCATCGGCCTGGGCCATGCGCTACGCCGACGGCCGCTATCGCGGCAGCGGCTGTCGCTGAGCGCCCTGATCGTCGCGGGCTTCTTCGCCGGCGGCCTGATCGGCGCGCTCTCGTTCCGGCGTTTCGGCTACGACGCGCTGTACCTGCCGGCGTCGTTGACCGGCGTCACCGGCGTGTTCTACGCCTTGTACCGCCATTTCCGCCCACCGCCGTCCCTGCCCGACTAAAACGGCGGACAGCGCTCAATCCACCGGGTAGGGGCCTTCGGCGAAGGTTTCGGCGTGATAGCCCTTGCGACCGATCGCGCGCGCGAGGTCGCTGCGCAGGTCCTGGCCGGCACGCAGGCGCTGCAGGGCGTAGGCGAAGTCGTAGCGCGGGCGCCAACCGAGCTCGTCGCGGGCGCGCTGATTGACGTAGACGCGCTCGATGCCGGGGAACATGCGCCAGCCGCGGCGCGCGTACTCGTCGGCATAGTCCGGCACATAGCGCGCGACCACCGCCGGCGCGTCCTCGCGCAGCTGCCGCAGATCGTCGCGGGTGAACGGCGTGGTCGCGCTGATGATGTAGCGGCCGAAACCGATCGCCGGCGCGCGCGCGATCGCGAGCAGGTGGGCGTCGACCACATCCTCGATGTCCACGCGCCGGTACAGCAGCTCGTTGGCCTTGATGTTGGCATCCTCGTAGGCGTCGCGCGAGGCCTTGAGGTCGTCCTCCTCGGGAAAGAAGCGCGAGGTGCGCAGCACCAGCACCGGCAGGCCCTGCTTGTGCTGGAACAGCTCGCACAGGCTTTCGGCCGCGACCTTGGTGACGCCGTAGATGTTGCGCGGCACCGGCGTCACGTCCTCGGTGACCCAGGCCGCGGGCGCGCCCGGCGGCGGGGTCAGGGCGCGGCCGAACGCGCTGGTGGTGCTGGTGAAGGCGAACGCGCCGACGCCGGCCGACACCGCCTCCTCGAGCAGGTTGAGGGTGCCGGAGATATTGGTGTCGACGAAGTCCTGGCGGCTGTGGGTGGCCACATGCGGCTTGTGCAGGGTAGCGGTGTGCAACACCGCGTCGACCCCGCGCATGCAGCGCGCGACCAGGGCGCGGTCGACGATGGAGCCCACCGTGTCGGTGTAGGCGGAGGCGATCACGTCCAGTCCGTGCGCTTCGTGACCGTCGTGGCGCAGGCGGCGCATCAGCGCTTCGCCGAGGTGGCCGGCGCTGCCGGTGACCAGGATCTTCATGCGGGGCGTTCCGAGGGCGCGGGACGCGACGGCGTCCCGTGCCGCGCATTCTCCCCTATCGCGGCCGACGCCGCCATGCGTGCCGGCGGACAGGATCGCCGCAGTCCATGGGGAGCCCGACCATGATCGTGAGGGCATGGCACGGCCGCACGCCGCCGACGCGCGGCGATGCCTCTGCGCGCTTCCTGATCGAACGCGCGCCACCGGCAATCCCGGTGCCTTACTGCGCGAGTTCGCGCGGAACCCGCGTCACTACGATCGGGTCGGCGCCGAGGTCGGCGAGGCGATCGCCGGCTTCGCGGGCGCCTAAACGCCTCGCGGTGGCGAGGCGGGTACGGTTGCGGGGCGAGCCGCAGTGGCGGGTGCTGTTGCGGGTGCCGTTGCGGGTGCTGTCGCGGGTGCCGTTGCGGGTGCCGTTGCGGGTGCCGTTGCGGGTGCCGTTGCGGGTGCCGTTGCGGGTGCCGTTGCGGGTGCCGTTGCGGGTGCCGTTGCGGGTGCCGTTGCGGGTGCCGTTGCGGGTGCCGTTGCGGGTGCCGTTGCGGGTGCCGTTGCGGGCTCCGTTGCGGGTGCGGTGGCAGGCGCAGTCGCGGGGGCCGTCGCTGGAGCGGTCGCAGGTCGTGCCGCGGTGGCTGGTGCGGTGGCAGGTGCCGTTGCGGGCGCAGTCGCAGGCGCGGTTGCGGGTGCCGTCGCCGGCCGCGGCGCCGGTGGGCGCGCGGCGTCGGCGATCGCGGTGTCCATCGCCGTGCGGCGCTCGCGGTCGCCTTGCTGCTGCGAGGCCAGACGCGCGTTGCGGGCGACGTTGGGATCGGGTTCGGCGGTGGGATTGATCGAGGCGTTGCGGATGCGGTCGGCCTGCGCTTGCGCGGCCATCTGGTTCAGCGGCAGATAGTCGCTGCGGAAGTTCAGCTCGACCGAGGAGTTGAGCTCCAGATCGGTGTTCATTTCTTCCGAACTCTGCGAACGCTGGGTGGAGACGTAGCCGATGTTGTTCTCGATCTCGGCGCTGGCGCCCCAGGGCCCGACACCGAAGCTGCCCGAGGCGCGCACGCGGTTGTTCATGTTGAACTGGCTGCCGCGATCCTCGCTGGCGGCGCTGCGGGTGTCGACGTGGAAGCGCATCGAGGCGTTGATGCGGCCGCTGTCGATCACGATCCGCTGCATGCCCAGCATGACCATGGTCGCGAGCATCTGCTGGCGCTGGCGCGCGATGTAGCGCCGCGCCAGCGGCACCAACTGCTCGGGATTGCTGGCGTCCACCGACTCCTCCGGCTCCATGCCCAGCTGGGCGCGGATCTCCTCCGCGGTCGGCATCGAGGCGCCGCCGCGCAGGCGCAGGCGGATCTCCGCGGCCTCCTCCGGATCGACTTCCTCGCCCTCCTCGGGCTGTTCGTATTCGATCTGCTGCGGGAAGTGCTCGGCCACCCACTGGCGGACCTGGATGATGCTGAACTGGCTGCGCTCGAATCCCTCCGCCGAGGCCGAGACGCTGTTGAGCAGTTGCACATACATCTGCATCTGCTGCGAGCTGGAATCGAGCATGGCCCGGAACACGCCGTTGATCAGGTCGGTCACGAAGCGCGGGAACGACACCGCGTTGAGGACGTTGCGGGTGGTGTCGGCGACGCGGTCGGCGGCCGCGGCGAAGCCCGGCTGGTCCTGCGCGCGCGCCAGCGGCGGCGCGCGTTGCGCGATCTCGTCCTCGGCCTGGCCTTCCTCGGCGATCAGGTCCGCCGCCAACGCGGACACCCTTACCATCGAACGCGCGAGCGATTGGCGGTCGCCATCGGAGAGGAGTTGATAGTTGGGCGAGCGCTCCAGCACTTCGCGCACGGCGCTGCGGATCCACGGAGGCGGCGGCGCGGCGGCGGCCGGCGCGGGCACGGCGGCGCGGGCGACGGCGGCACTCATCTCAGGCCGCCGCGGACAGCGCGGGCGCCGCGGCGGGTGCCGGCGCGGCGTCGCGGCCCGACAGCCAGCGCTGGGCGGCGCCGATCAGTTCGTAATCGTCGGCCGCGATCCGCGGCGCGGCATCGGCGTAGTGTTCGGCCAGCCACAGCAGCACGGTCTGTCCGGCGCGACCCTGGTCGACGCGGCGCTGCACGCCGCTCGCGCTCAGCCCCTGTTGGGTGCCCGCCACCGCGACCAGCTGCCACAGCGAGTTCACCGCGAATGCGGCCTGCAGCATGCGGTCGCGCAGAAAGCCCAGGGCCAGGTTGATGTTGGCGACGATGTCGCGCGCGGCCAGGGTCGCCATCGGGTCCATGCGCAGGGCCAGGAATTCGCCCAGCGCGCCGCAGGCGGTCTCCAGCGCCACCCGCTCGCGCAGGTCGCCGCCATCGGCCTGGGCGACGATGGCCTCGCACAGCCCCGCCATCAGGCGTTCGAAGTAGGGCGTCTCGATCACGCGCGCGAAGATCGCCTGGCGCTCGCTGGCGTCCAGGCGTTCGCGGCGCGCGCGCCAGAAGCTATTGATCAGCTGCGCGCCCGGGCCCAAGGGCTGGACGATCGCGCCGCTGGCGAACAGGCCGGCGATTTGCTCGGCGGTGGGCAGCAGGCCGGCGCCTTCGAGTTCGGCGGCGAAGTACAAGGGCGCGGCGGCCTGCAACTGGGCGCGGTCCATCGCATTGGGCGCGCCCGGCGGCAGGTCGATCGCGCCTTCCAGCGGATCGGCCGACAGGGCGATCACCAGCGCCGATTGCCGCTCCAGCGCGGACAGCGACAACGCCAACGCGCGCAGCAGCGGTTCGTGCTCGTGGCGCGGCGCGATCAGGAGGTCCGGCGGCGGCGGGGCCAGGCGCATGCGCGGGCCCTCAGCGATTGCCGCTGCCCTGCGCGCCGCCGGCGGCGCCGCCGCCCGCGCCGCGCGCACCGGGCACGTAGTTCGGATCCACCGGGGTCGAGTTGCCCTGGATCGCGGCGATCATCGCCGGCGAGGCCAGCTTCTCCATTGGGAAGTAGTCCGACTTGAAGTTCACCCGCACCTCGCCGGTGAGCTTGGCTTTCATGTCCTGCTTGGATTCGGAGTCCTCGCTGACCGAGGACGAGACCGTGGTCATGTGGCGCTGCACGTTCTCGTTGACCGAGCCCGCCGCGCCCCAGCCGAAATGCACGCCGGCCGCGCTGCGGTTGCGGTTCATGCTGGACTGGCTGTCGTACAGCGAGGCGCCGGCCGAGCGCGAGGCTTCGTCGCTGGCGCGGAAGTCGAACACCACCTTGGCGTTGATCGCGCCGTCGGTGACCACGATGCGGTTGATGCCCAGGATCACCATCGACGACAGCAACTGCTGGCGGCTGCGCGCCATCTGCAGACGCGCGGCCTGGGTCAGACGCGCTTCCTGATCGGCGTCGGAAATGTCGGTGATCGGCTGCGCGATCTGCAGTTCGGCGTTGATCCGGGCGAGCGCGGCCTGGTCGTCTTCCTGATTGATGTTGGTCAGCCGCGGACCGCCGCCTTCGCTGTCGCTGGCGTCGATGCCCAGATCGCCGGGGAAGCGGTCGACCAGCCAGTCGCGCGCATTGTTGAGGCTGATGTTGTCGGCGGCGAACTGGTCCACCGTCTGCGCGACCGACTTCAACAGCTCGCCATAGGCGTTCATCTGCTGGATCGAGGCGTTGACGATGGCCTGAAACACATTCTGGATCAGGCCGCCGACGAAGGCGGGAAAGTCCACCGAGCCGATGTACTTCTTGAAGTTGTCCGCGCCCTGCTCCACCGAGCCGGCCTTGAAGTCGCTGCCGGCGAAGGTACCGATCTTGTCGGAGGCCTTGCCCTTGGCCTGATCGACTTCGCCGGCGAGCGCGCGCGTCAGGCCATCCTCGCTGCCCTGGCTCTTGGCCAATATGCCCTGCCCTGGCGTGAGTTCCTGCTTGGCCAGGCCATCGGGATTGGTCATGTACGAGGCCACGCGCACCATGTTGCGGGCCAGCTCCTGCTGTTCGGCCACCGGCAGTTCGCGGAAGCCGGGCGAGGATTCGAGCAGGCGCCGCACCTGCGGCCGCACTGCCGACAAGGTGTCGTCATCCAGCCACGACGGCGGGGCGGCTGCGCTGCGCACTGAGTCGCTCATGGCCATCGCTCCGTAGGTCGCCGCCTCAACGCGTTGCCGGCGGTGTGGTCGCCGGCGTCGCGGCCTGACCGCCCTGTGCCGGCGGACGCCCGGCCAAGGTCTTGACCATGCCCGGCTGGGCGTTCATCTGGATCGCCGCGATCGATTCGGGATTGGCCAGCTTCTCCAGCGGCAGGTAGTCGCTCTTGAAGTTGACCTCCATCGTGCCGGCCAGGCTGGCCTTGGTCTGCAGGCTGGCGTCGATCGTGGTCTGCGAGGCGGACGCCATCTTCAGCACCGGCTGCGCGGTGGTCTTGTAGGTACCCTTGGAGTAATAGCTGGCGTCGCGGTTGCTGCTTTGGTAGCCGGCGTCCTTGCTGTAGGAGCTGCTGCGCTCGCCGCCCTCGGAACTGCCCTCGTAGTCGCCGCTGGACGTGGTCGCGTACTGGTCGCCGTAGTCGAACTGTTGCGCGCTCTTGCGGAACGACATGTTGTCGCGGGCCTGGAAGTCGTACATGACTTTGGCCGAAATCTTGCCGTCGGTGACCACGATCCGATTGATGCCCAGCATCACCATCGTCGCCAGCAGCTGCTGCCGGCCCGTCGCGACCTGGGTGCGCGCGGCCGGCACCAGCACCGCCTCGATCAGTTCGTCATCGAGGCGTTCGATCGGCTTGTCCAGCGGCAGCGAGCTGTTGAGCCGCGCGACCGCGGCGCGCTCGTCGACGCCCTCGCGCAGGGTCACGCGCGGCCCGGGCGGCGCCGCGCTCTCGTCGCCGAAACCGCCCATGTCGCCGAAACTGCCGGTGTCCATGCTCAGCTGGAACATGTCCGGAAACTGCTCGACCAGATGATCGCGGCCCTGGTTCTGGGTGGTGTTGTCGTCGCGGAACTGATTGAGGCTTTTGGAGACGTCGGCGACCAGTTTGGCGTAGGCCTCCATCTGCTCGATCGAACTTTGCACGATCGAGTGGAACACGCCGTTGATGAGGCCGGCGCAGAACTCCGGAAAATTGACCTCGCGCAACAGCGCGCCGGCCACCGCCGCGCCCTCGCGCGCGCTCTGCGCGGTGAACTTGCCGTCCTGGTCGGTGTTGCTGCCGCGCTGGCTGACCCGCGACAGGCCCTCGTTGGCCAATGCGCGCACCTGCGGGCTTTGCTCGCCGGGCTTGAGCTTGATCCCGGGTTCGGCCAGATAGCTGCCGATCCGCACCAGGCCCTGAGCCAGCGCCTCGCGCTTGTCGGGGGGCAGTTCGTGGAAGGCCTGACTGCTCTGCAGCAGCTCGCGCACGGCCAGGCGCGCGGATTCGTGGGTTTCGCGGCTGGCCACCGGCGCGCTCGCCGAGCCGGCGGGACGCGCGCTGGGCGGAAAGATCGCGGATCTGACGCTCGCGGCTGACATGGCTATGGCTCCGTCTCAATACGTCTTTGCAAAGTCCGGCACCGAAGTCGGTCCGGCACGCCGAACTACACCGAGGGCGCGTCCGCCTGGCGGCGCGCCCTCGCCGCCGCGCCGATCGGCGCTACTGCAGGGCGCGCGCATCCGCGATGCTGTCGCGCATCTCGAACTCGATCGGCCGCACATACAGGCTGATGCGCGCCGGCGAATTCGGATTGACGCGAATGCTGAGCACCGAGAAGTGGCCTTGCTCGCGCGCTTCCTCCATGCCGAACGCCTCCAGCCAGCGCGACAGCGCCGCGAGTTGGCGCGGGCGTTCGGCCAGGCCGAGTTTGAGCAGATCCAGGAAGCGCGCGGGCAGATCGGGGATCGCCGCGAGCAGGATCTCGAGCTTGAGCTCGGCGCCATCCGGGGTTTCGCGCACACCCACCAGCACGCCGCCGTCAGGCAGCTCGAAGCGCCCGCCCAGGGCCACGCCGACGATGCGCATCAGACTGGGCAACTGATGGCCGATGCCGAGCCGATTCATCATCGGACCCAGCGCCGACACCTGCAGGCGACCGCGATGCAGGAAGGTCACGCGCTGGCTGCCGGCTTCGCGCTTGCAGCCGATCGAGGTGAAGATCGGCATCAGACTGGGCATCTCCGCCATCGCCTGCCGGGTCAGCATCGCCAGGCCCGGCGACAGCGCTTCGATCTGGGTCGGCAGCAGCTCGTAGTAGATCTTGGCCGCGTACAGGCCGTCCTCGTCGAAGGCGCTGCCGAACCATGCCCCGTAGTTCATCCAGCCCAGGCCGCCGAAGCCGCGCCATTCCTCGCTGCGCGAGTCGAACCAACGCAGCGCGTCGCGCCCGAACACCGGCTGCACCAGCCGGCGCATTTCGCGCGTGGCCTCGTCGCGCCGGGCCATCGGCGCGGCGCCGGGGCCCAGCGGTTCGATGGTGAAACGCAGGATGTCCGGCTCGGTCTCCGAGAACGACGGCTCGTACGGCACCGCGCCGGGCGTGAGCGCGTTGCGGGCGTAGGAGACGTCGTCGTCGGGCAGACGGAACGTGCGGTCGATCAGCGAATCCAGATAAGGCAGCGGATCGCGCGTGCCCAGGGCGCGCGCGGCGGTGGCGAGCGAGCGCTTGACGTGCGTCGCCATGGGTTGCTTGCCGTGGTTGCCAGAGGGCTGGTTCATTGCGGTACTCCGGTTGGGACTTCAGGCGGCTGGGGTCGCGATCACATCAACGGCATCGAGCCGTTGAGGCCGCCGGTCAGCGATTCGATCGTCTCGCGCGCGAACGCGGGCATCTCGATCGGTTTGCTGGTGATGACCGGCGATTCGGCCGACTGCGAGTAGTGCTCGACGCTGTCGTCCTGCACGCCGCCGACGGCCAGCCATTGCTCGCAGGCCTGCAGCAGATCCCAGTCGTTCGGATCCACGGTCGGCTGGTCGCTGCCGCGCAGTTGCGGATTGGTCAGCGCGGCCAGCGAGATCACCTCGCCGTACCGGCCGCTCAGACGCTGGTGGTTGTTGGCGATCCAGCGGATGATCACCGCGCCGGCGCGGGCCTGGGTGCGATAGCGATGGGTGTTGCGGGTGCCGCCCAGATAGTTGGCGTTGACCTGGTCGATCACCTGCCACATGTCGCGCGCGCCGAATGCGCCGCGGATCTCCGGATCGCTGAGCTGATCGCGGAACTCCAGGATCATCTGCTGCAGCTCGGTCGCGGCGAAGTAGGCGATGCCGTAGCCGTTGAGCGACAGATTGGCGCCCAGGTCGTAGCCGGCCTTGCGCACCTGTTCCTGCGAGACCGCCACCGGGATGTTGCTGCGCAGGAGCCGGTCGACGCTGACCTGGCGGCCGAACGAGGACACCGCCGAGACGAAGCGCAGCCACAGCTCGTTGAAATCGCGATTGGGCTGGTTGGCGTTGGGATCGCCGCCCGGGGCGCCGAACACGCGCATGTACAGGTCGCGGCGTTCGCCTTCGGTGATGCGCTCGCCGGATTTCTTGTAGTAGTTGAACAGATAGTCGCCGGCCTTGCCGCGGCCCAACGGCAGCAGCCCGGCGCGGAACAGCTCGACAATGCGTTCGACCACCTGCGGCAGGCGCATTTCTTCCAGCATGTAAGCGAAGTAGATCGCCTGCACCGCATGCAGGTTCTCGCGGATGATCTCGACGTCGGTGGCCGCTTCCAGGTCCGGCAGCATGATTTCCATCGCCGACGGAGGCGCGCCGGAGACCACGCCGGTCTGCATGTCGTAGACGTTTTGGATGCGGCTGGCGAGCCAGGCATCGTTGGCGCTGACGCCGTCGGTGGCCAGGCGGCGCACGACCGCGGCGACGTTGCGGCCGCTGAGCGCGCAGACGGTGTCGCTGGCGGCGGGCACGAAGGCGTCGCCGGTGTCGCGCATGTCCTCGGCGACCGCGGCATCGCTGGCCTCCTCCTGCGCCTCCTCGGCGGCGGCGCGCGCGGCGGTCGCGGCGTCGGCGGCGCGGCGCGCTTGCGCGGTCGCGGCTTCGGCGGCCTTGTTGGCGCTGGCGACGGCGCGGCGCGCGGCGGCCAGTTCGGCTTTGCTCGGCTTCTCGTCGGCCAGGGCCTCGAGTTCGGCCTGCTTGTCCTTGGCGGTCTTGGCGGCGGCGCGCGCGCTCTCGCGCGCGCTCGCGGCGGCCTGGTCGGCCTCGCGCGAGCGCGCCAGCGCGGCCTGGGCCGCGGCGACCGCGTTGCGCTTGGCGGCGGAGCCGTCGAGGGCGTCGTAGCGGGTGCGCGGATCCTCGTTGGGATCGATGCAACCGACAATGGACGGATCGATCAGACCCGAATCGATCTGCGACTTCAGCACCACCGAATAGCGCTGGCCGAGCTGAGCGTAGGCCGCGTCGAACAACTCGCGGTTCTTGCGGTACTCGCCCTGCGCGGTGCTGATGCGCTGCACGAAGTCCGGGCGCCCGGCATCGGTATAGCCGTCGACCTGGAGCAGGCCGCAGATCGAGGCGATCTCGCGCTCGTACTTGTCCAAGGGCTCGATCAGGCTGCCGGTCATGCGCTGCGAGCCGAGCAGGCCGTACTTGTGCACGAACTGCTTCTTGCGCTCCAACTCCTCCCAGGCTTCCTGCTGGTGAGTCGCGGCGACCAGGCGGTAGAACGGGTCGATGACCACGTCACTGCCCAGCTGCTTCTTGATCCGCATCAGCTCGTCGAGCTGGCGGCTGCTCAATCCGCCGCTGGTGTCGGCGGTTTTCTGGATGGTCTCCAGAACTTGCTGGCGGGCACGCAGCTCCTGGCGCTTCTTCAGCTCGCGCTCGCCCAGGTCAACCAGCAGGATACGTTTCATGACGGTTCTCTCGCGTTGGTAACGGATTGGGTGGAGCACGATTGGGTGGAGCGCACGGCGTTACGCTGGTCTGCCGCGGCGCCCGCGTGCTTGCGGGACTTGCTGTTGTGTCGTTTGCTCGCCATGGGGCTCTCCTCGGCAGCGTTGCGTGGTGCGGGTCGTGACGGTGCGTGGTGTTGCGGGGTAAAGGGTTCAAGCCGCGGCCAGCGCGGGTGGTATATCGACCGGTTCGTCGCCTTCGTCGCGGATCGCGCGGTCGATGCGCGCGTCCAGCGCCTGCAGCGCGGCCATCGCATCGACCACGCCGTGGCCGCAGCCTTCGATGCCGGCGCTGGCGAACGGGCGCGCGCTCTCGATCAGGACCTCGCGCGCCTCGACGCTGTCCAGCGGCCAGGCGCGGCGCTGCGAACGCGAGGCCAGCAAGCCGCAGATCGCGGCCACGAAGGGCGAGGCGAAGCTGGTGCCGCTGGCGGTCTGGTATCCCGCCAGGCCGCAGGTGAGGATGTCGCGGCCGGGCGCGCAGATCGCCACGTGCTCGCCGCGCGTGCTGAAGCTGGCCGGGCGGCGCTGGCTGTCGATCGCGCCGACCGCGATCACGCCCTCGTGCGCGGCCGGGTAATACTTCTCGGTGAGTCCGGAATTGCCGCTGGCCGCGACCAGGATCACGCCACGCGCGAGGGCGTAACGCACGATCTCCTCGTGCGGCTTGGGCGCATCCGCGCCCAGCGCCGATTCGGGGGTGCCGAAGCTCATGTTGATCACCTTCACGCCCAGATCGATCAGCCGCTTCATGCCGGCGTCGATGTTGTCCAGCGCGCCGACGCCGAAACGGCGATCGTCCGCGCCCACCGCCGCGCCCAGCACCCGCACCGGGGTCAAGCCGCAGGCGCCGGCGCCACCGGGCGGAATGTCGCGGCCGCGCGCGACCAGGATTCCGGCGCAGCCGGTGCCATGGCCGACTTCGTCCTGCGGACGCTCGCCGCGATGGCGGTAGTCCCCCACCAGGGTCAGGCCGCCGACCGTGGCCGGGTCCAGGTCGACGCTGTCGAAGCCGGCGCGCAGCCGCGTCGACAGCTCTTCGTGCTCAACCGCGACGCCGGTGTCGGCCAGGCCGATCACGGTGGCCGGATCGCCGGGCTCGTAGGCCAGCGCCTGCGGCAGGCGGATCAGTTCGCGCGCCCAGGCGCGCTGGCTCTCGTGCGCGCCGCCGGACGCCGGCGTCGCGAACGGCGCGCTGCACAAGTGGTCGGCACCCACGCGCTCGACCATCGGCAGTTCCGCCAGCGCCTGCAGCAGCTTGTAGGCGCCGCTGGGATCGCGCAGTTCGATGCGCAGCACGCGGGCCACGCCGCTGAGCTGCTCGACGTCGTCGAAGCGGCGCGCGCCGGTCACCGCGCGCGCGCTGCGCGGGGTGCGCGCGCTGTGCAGGCGCGCGGCCCGGAACGCGCCGGCGTGATGGCGCAACAGGCGATCGATCACGCCGCCGTCGATGTGTTCGGCGATCGGCGTGCCGTACTGGGTACAGGCGCGCAAGCCGGGCAGGTGCTCGGGCACTTCGCCCAGGCGCAGGGTGACCAGCAGGCGACCGGGCACGCGCGGCGCGGCGACGGCGACGTTCATGGCCGGCCTCCGTGGGCGTCGTCGCTCCAGCGGCCGAGATGGCCCTCGCTGAGGCGCACGTGCGCGACTTCGCCGCCGCCGAAATCCAGCTCGGCGTCGCAGCCCAGCTGGCTGGCCAACGGCGCCAGCACTAGCCGGCCCTCTTCGCTTTCGATCACCGGCACCGCTTCGCCGGCGGCGCGCACCAGCGGCAGGCGCCCGGCGCGCAGGGCCGGCGCGCTCACGTGCACGCGCTGGGAGGCGCGCGCGTCGCGCTCGTCGCCGCGCTCGACCCGGGTCACGCGCGGCGCGGCCGCGTTCATCAGGGCCTGCTGTAGGCGGTTGACCGGCATCCGCGACAGGCGCGCGATCACGTCGGTGCCGGCGCTTTGCTTGAGTTCGTTGAGCTGGGTGATGGTGCGCACGCCGATGCGCTCGAGCCGGCGCTGGTCGTCTTCGCTGATCGAATCGCCCAGCGCCTCGCGCAGGTTGAACTTCGGATCCTCGGCTTTGAAGTCGACCGCGTTCTCCTCGATCATCGGCTTGGTGATCGTGGTCAGCGCCAGTTTGATCGTGCTGGCCTCGGACTCGCCGGGGCCGGCCGGGCGCAGATAGACGTCGTCGTCGATCATCTGCACGAACGCGCGCAGGTCCATCGACACTTCCTTGACCGCGAAGGTCAGCGGCAGCTTGCCGACCCGGGCCTTGATCGCCATCGCCGCCTGGGCCTTGTCCAACTGCTCGGTCAGGGCCTGGATGAACAGGTCGAAGGGCACGCCGCTGTCGCGCAACAGGGCCGGCATCTGCGCGCTCATGGCTCGCCCCCGCCGCAGCTCCAGCTGACGGTCAGACGCGAAGGCATCGCGTTCCAGGTATTGACCTCGCGGCTGCGCGGCAGGTCGGCCAGCAGCACGCAGCCGCCGTCGCGCAGGATCGGGCGCAGTTCCAGCGGCAGCGTCATCTCGACGTTCGCCAGTTGCACCTGCACCGGCAGGCCGCGCGCCTCGGTAGCGATCAGGCCGTCATGCAGTTCGTCCAGCAGCTGCGAGAGTTCGCGCAACATCACGCGCCTCCTTCCGGCGTCGGCGCGGGCGCGGCGACGGCGGGCGCCGCGGCGGCGGGCGCGGCCGCGCGCATCGCCGGCGAGTGGCGCTGCACCAAGGCGATCTTGGCCGCATCGGCCAATCGCTCCAGCGGCAGGGTCTCGCTGACGAAGTTGAGCTTGACCTCGCCGAACAGGTCGGCGCGGACGTTGGACTCGTTTTGGGCGTTGACCGCGACCGTCGACACCATGGTCGAGCTCTGGCCGCTGTAGCTGAGCGCGCCGCGCTCGCCCCAGTTGTTGACCGACTGCGGATCGGCGCCGACCGCGTAACCGACCTTGGCCGAGTCCTGGGCGGCGGCGCGGAACATCACCTTGCTGGTGATGCTGCCGTCGCGTACCACCACCCGGTTCATGCCCAGCATGACCATGGTCGCGAGCAGTTGCTGGCGTTCGCCGCCGACCTTGAGCCGGACCTGCGGCAGCACGCGCTGCTCCAGCACCTCGGTGCTCAACTCCTCGCCGTCGATGCCGTACTCGCCCAGCCACGCCGGCATCAGGCCTTCGGCGCGCGGCACCAGCTGGGCCTCGGTGCGCTCGCCGCCGTCGGGCAGCAGCAGCTGCACTTCGCCGGGGTAACGGGTGGCCAGCCAGTCGCGCGCCTGGTTGGGGCTGACGTTCTCTTCGGTGAACTGGTCCAGGGTCTTGGCCACCGCCGCGACCAGGCCGGAGTAGCTCTCCATCTGCCGGATCGAGGCGTCGACGATGGCGTCGAAGGTGCCGTGCACGAGTTGGGCGACGAAACCAGGGAAGTCGATCTCGTTGACCATCGCACCGGCGCGGCGGGCGATGGTCTCGGTGGCCTGCGGCTTGGGCGCGGTTGCCGGCGCCGGCGCCGGAGCGCCCGTGGCGGGCGCGTCGGCAGCGGGCGCGTTGGCAAGCCCGCGCGCGGGCGCGGGCGCCCCGTTCCTCGGGGGGAAGATCCTGCCGCGGGTGCCGTTGTGCTCGGACACGATGCGATCCTCAGGCCGTCGTCACCCAACGGTTCTCGCGCTCGTAGCGGCCGTCGCCGAGCAGGCGCAGCTCGATGCGCGCCGCCGGACTGCCCTGTGCGAGTCCGCTGAACCGGTAGTCGATGCTCAACTTCAAGGCCGCGACGCCGCCGACATCGGGAGCGTCCTCGATGCGCGCGCTCGCCTCCACGCCGTAGGCCAGGTTGGCCGGCAGGCCCGCGATCACGCGCACCTCGCCCACCGAACCCTGCGAGGCACGGAAATCGACCGTGATCGGCAAGGGAGAGGACTGACCTTCGATGGCCGGCCATTCGCCCAGCTCGATGCGCACGTCGGCGGCGGCGGTCGAACTCACGCTGGGCGACAGCACCGCGGGCGACTTCAGGCCCTCGAGCTGGTCCAGGGCCCAGCGGCAGGCGCCGGCACTGCCGCGCAGCACGCTCATGCGCGTGCCGGCGACGCGGCTGGGTTCGATCGGTTCGCGGGTTTCGCCCGAGGCGCTGGCGTCGCTGCCGACGTCGAAGGCGCGCACCGCGGACGGCGGACGCGCGAGGCGCAGGCCGCCGCCGCTGCCCAGCGATTGCGCGCTGGGACGCGGCGCTTCCGGCGGCAGATACAGCACCCGCCAGTTGCCGTAATCGGGCTCGGCCATGTTGCCGAAGTCGGCGGCGAAGTCGGCGAACGGCAGCCAGTCTTCGTAGCCGTGGTTGGCCGGATGGAAATCGACGGCATCGGAATCGAAAGCGACGCGGGTGTCCCAGGGATTGAGCACCTTGACCTGCACCGAGGCCGGATCCTCCAGGTTGCCCTTGATGCCGGCGATCACCACCGCGTGCGGCGCGCCGACGATCACCACCCACAAGGCGCCGCGCTCGCGCAGCCACTGCGCCCATTGCGTGGGCGTGTGATACAGGCTGGTGTTGGACGGCTGCGGAATCACGCTGAAGCCGTAGCGGTCGCGCACGGCGTTGAGCAGGTCCCAGCCGTAGGAGCTGGCCAGGGAACCGCCGACCTGGTTGGCCAGGGTCTCGGGCGAGTAGGACTGGTTGTGCCGCCACGACAGCAGCATCGCCATCGACGCGGCCCAACAGGCGTCCTTGTTCGGCTGCGGCACCAGCGTCACCGGATAGTCGCTGCCGCTTTCGGACAGCGCGCGCACCGGACGTCCCGCGCCCAGCGCGAACGTGGTCGCGCGGCCTTCGATCCAGTCGATCTTGGTCGGGGTGATGAAGCAGCCGCGGTTGAGGCCCTGCGCGGCCGGCTGGCCGGTCACGTGGACCGCGCAGACCTGGGCCTTGAGCTGGCCGCTGCTGCGGTCGAGGTGATAGACCGGCGAACCGCTGGCGCCGTGCAGGGTCAGGATCGGGTACTCGATGACCTCGCCGTTGCTCTGCGAGGCCGCGTAGCCGCCGTGCAGGTGTTGCTTGTCGCCGTCGATCGCGGCGGTGAGTTCGGGCACCGCGTCGGAGGCGCCGGAGTAGCCGCAGACCACGATCGGCAGGCGGTCGGACGGGGTGGCGTTGAGGAACTCGAAGTACTGCCCGTTCGGCGCCGCGATCGGCACGTTGTCGATCACCGCCAGGTCGTTCTCCCAATTGCCGCTGCCGCTGTAGCGCGGCGCGATCCGCCACGACGAGCTGGGCAGCGTGCACTGGCCGAACGGCTTGACGCCGGCGCCGTTCTGGCCCGGCACCACGGTCACGTTGACTTTGTTATGCAGATTGTGGGCGCAGGTCAGGATGCGGTTGGGCCCGATGTAGAAGCCGGTGCCGCCCCAGCCGTTGCCGGCGCTGTCGGTCATCAGCAACTGGCAGATCGCCGAATGTGGAAACGCGCGGGTGTCCTCGACGCCGACGAACCATTCCTCGCGCGCCAGGCTGAAGGCGTCGTCCTGGCAGGTCAGCGCGCTCATCGGGTTGGAGGGGTCGTAGAACGGCGTGATGATTTCCTGCGCGGTCGCGTAGGGGCGCCCGGGCAGCGCCAGCGCGTTCGCACGCCCGCGTCCGCGCAGGCCTTGCGAGGTCGCCGGTGCGGTGGCCGGCGCGGCCGCGGCGCGCACGCAGTCCATGTAGTGATCCCAGTTCCACAGCCGGCTCGGGCAGTCGTGGTTGTCGCGCGGCGAGGCTTCCTGGTGACCGACGATGTGTTCGCGGTCGATCGGCAGGTTGTACTGCGCGCACAGCCAGGCGACCAGCGCCGCCGAAGCCTGGTATTGCGCCTCGGTCGGGTCCAGGCCGCGCTTGTTGGCGACGTGCTCGATGCCGATGCCGTGGGTGTTGGCGCTGCTGGCATGCCAGGCCACGTCGTTGTTGCGCACCATCTGCACGACCTCGCCGTCGCGGCCGATCACGTAGTGGGCGCTGACGGTGATGTGCTCGTTGCGCGAGTTGCGCTGGTCCGGATTCTGGAACCAGCCGATGGTGCCGGTGATGCGCGAGCCGCCGTCGGTGATGTGGATCACGATGCGGTCGACCGTGCGCGGGGTGCGCATGGCGCGGTAGTTGCCCGAGTAGGCCGGCGCGAAGCGGCTGGCGCCCGGATACTCGGCGGTGGGCGCGTCGAACGCGCGCGCGTGCCGATACGACTGCTCGGCCGCGACGGTCTCGTCCGGGATCGCCTCGGAGATGCCCTTGTTGTCCTGTTCTTCGTCCTCGAGCGCGAAGGCGCGTGTGTTCGTGCGGCCGTTCGCACGCGGGCTGGCCGGCATGCCAAGCGCGAACGTCGTGGCGCGGCCCTCGATCCAGTCGATCTTGCTGGGGGTGATGAAGCAGCCGCGGTTGAGGCCCTGTGCGGCCGGCTCGCCGCTGACGTGGACCGCGCAGATCAGGGCCTTGAGCCCGCCGCGGTCGGCCAGGGTGTAGACCGGCGAACCGCTGGCGCCCATCAGCGACAGGATCGGGTAGTCGAGGGTTTCGGGATTGGGCTGTTCGCGCACGTAACCGCCGTGCAGGTGTTGCTTGTCGCCGTCGATGATCGCGTCCAGCTCCGGTACCGCGCGCGAGGCGGCCGAGTAGCCGCAGACCACGACCGGCAGGCGGTCGGAAGGCGTGGCCTGCAGGAACTCGAAGTACTGCCCGTTCGGGGCCGCGATCGGCACGTTGTCGATCACCGCCAGGTCGTTGTTCCAGTCGCCGTCGCCGCTGTAGCGCGGCGCGACCCGCCAGGAAGAGGACTGCACCGTGCATTGCCCGTAGGGCCGGCCGCCGGCGCCGTTGCGGCCGGGGATGATCTGCACGCTGCTCATGCCGTGCAGATTGTGCGCGCAGGTCAGGATGCGGTTGCGGCCGATGTAGAAACCGGTGCCCTGGTAGCCGGAGCCGTCCGGCGCGGTCATCAGCAGTTGGCAGATCGCCGAATGCGGATACAGCGAGGTGTTGGGCACGCCCGCGAACCATTCCTCGCGCGCCAGGCTGAAGGCGTCGGCCTGGCAGCTCAGCGCGGTGGAGGGATCGGCGGGATCGTAGAACGGGGTGATGATCTCCTGCGCGCGCGCATAGACCTTGCCGCCGCCCAAGGCCTGCGCCCGCGGCGCGGCGCGCTGGGCGAGCGAGAACGCGATGCCGAAGCCCGCGGCCTCCTGGGCGATCCACTGGCGCTTGGCCGCGGTGATCCGGCAACCCAGGTTGGTGGTGGCCGAATGCGCGGCCACGTGCACGCCGACCATGTGCGCGCGCGGGAAAGTGCCGCCCTCGATCCAGTACACCGGCGAGCCGCTCGCGCCGCCCAGGGTCTGCAGGTCGTAGTCGAAGGTTTCCTCGCTGGGCAGGCTGCGGATGTAGCCGCCGTGCATGTGCTGCTTGTTGGGATCGATGTTGTCGTTGACCCACTGCTCGATCGCGTCGTTGGCGTACCAACGCGCGGAGTAGCCGCACACCACCACGCCCTCGGGACGCGACTGGGTCAGCTCCTCGACCAGGTCGAAGGTGCGGTCGGCCGGCACCGCGTTGGCGGCCGGCACCCGGATCACCGCCATGTCGAAATCGCTGTTGCCGGCGCTGTAGGACGGGTGCTTGCGGCAATCGGCCGCGGTCACGTGGAAGCGGCCGAAGGGCTCGGTGGCGCCGCTCACGCCGGCGCCGTTCTTGCCGGGCACGATGATCAGTTCGCTCTGGCCGTCGACCACGTGGGCCGCGGTCAGCAACAGGCAGGGGCCGATGAAGAACGCGCTGCCGTGCAGGGCGCCTTCCTCGCTGCCGTCGGGCCGGCGCACCTGGCAGATCGCCGAATGCGGCGGCACGGTGGTGTCGGTCACGCCCAGGAACCAGATCGCGCTGCTCACGAAGAAGCCGATCTGGGTGGTCAGGGCGTCGAACCAGTTGCTCGGCCGGTAATAGGACGAGACCAGCAACGAGCGCGAGTTCGGCGCCGAGGTGCGCGGCGCGGGCGCGTCGTAACGCTGCTGGTAGCGGCCGTAGGACTGCGCGGTCGCGGGCGCCGCGTCGGCGACGGGTGCCGGTGTGGCGGCTGGCGCAGGCGCGGCGGCGGCCGGCGCGGTGCTGTCGTGGCCGTTGCTGGCCGGCGCGGGCGGCGCGCTCGCGCCCTGTTGCCACAGATCGTCGGAGTAACCGTCGCTGTAAGGCGCCGGTGCGGCCGGCGCGGCGGCCGCGCCGTTGCCGCGGCCGTTGCCGTTCGCGCGCGCGGCGCCGCTGTCGAGCGCGTCGCCGCCCCAGGCCAGGCCGCCGTTGGCCGCGCCGCCGTAGCCGGACACCGTGTCCAGGCGCGCCGTGCGGCGCAGGCCGCGTTCGGTGAGGCCGCTGAGATTGACGTACATGTTGCCGGCATCGGGGATCTTCACCGACACCGGACGGCTGCGGTCGCCTTCGTTGTAAGTGGCCAGGCCGAAGTACAGCCGCGGCTGGCCGACAAAGCGCGCGACCACGCTGGGCGGCACCAGGTAGACCGCGTCGCCGCGGCGCGCGCCGCTGCCCAGCACGCGGCTGGAATAGAAGTTGCTGGCCGTGCGCCGCGCGCGGTTTTCGGCCTTGAGCAGCTCCGGGTCGGTGGCCAGGCCGATCTCGAACAGCGGGCTTTCGCTGCGGACCGTGAATCCCAGCACGCTGAAGCGATCGTCGATCGATTCGCGGTTGGCTCGGATGAGTGCCATGACTGACTCCTATCGGCGCTTGCTTGCAGTGATGGAAGAAGCCGCATCGGCGCGCGCATCGATCGCCGGCGCGCGGGCATCCAGCGCCAGTTCGATCGGCGTGCCGCCGACGTCGTTGATGACCGAGGAAATGCGTTCCCAGAAGCGCTGCTGGGCATCGATGCCGATGCCTTCCAGGTGCGGCTTCATGAACTCGACCACCGATTCGAGGTGGCGGAAGAACGCGCGCTGGCCGGATTGGACGTGCTCGACCGAACCGCGCCATTCGGCGACGGCGGCCTCGGCATCGCCGCGCTCGCACCAGACGCGAACGATGAAGACGGCGGTACGGTCTTCGAGCAGTGCCATTGCGACGAGCCCCTATGCCAGCGCTAGTGGCCGAGGCTGCGCCGGCGCCGTCACCGCCGCATCACGGGCGGATCACCGGTGGATCACGCCTTCATGCGGGCGTGTGATGTCGCGGTGATACGGCTGAGAGCCGCAGGACGGGCTGGCGCCGGGTCGGCGCGATGAGGGCTCGTACTGGATGGGCAGGAGCGCGGGCAGGCGATCGCGGCTCACGCCGCTCCCACAGGGCAAGGTGGGCGCGGGCCGCGGCCTCGTCGCCTACGATTCCCCTGCGCTGCTTTCTGTGGGAGCGGCGCGAGCCGCGATCGGGACAGGTGATGACCTGGGTGGGCGCAGGCCTTGCAACGCAGCACGCCCGCTTTCAGCGCTCCAAGAACTGCAGACTCAACTGCAGTTGCGAATCCGCGGTCGCCAGATGCCGGCGCGCCGCATCGATCAGCCCGTAGGCGCGCATGCCCTCGTCGGCCGTCATGCTCGGATACACCGGCTGGGTCGGCAACGGCACCGCATACGCGCTCACGTTCGGCGCCGTCCACGGCGCGGCGGCCGGCTCGTTGCCGATCGCGCTCTGGGCGATGCTCTGGTAAAGCGTCATGGTTTCGCGCATCGGCTGGATCGCCAGCTCGCGCCGCAGCAGTTCGCGGCAATGCTCGAACTGGCGCAGCGCCTGCGCGCGCTGACCGCTGAGCACGAACAGCTGCATCAGATCGCGGTGCACGTCCTCGCGCAGCGCGTCGCTGTCCAGGATGGCCTGGGCGTGACGGATGCCTTCGGCGTAGTCGCGCCGGATCGTGGCCAGCTGGACCAGCCGACCGAGCGCATTGAGATAGCTGCGGCGGTGCTTCTCGCGTTCGCGCAGGGCCCAGTCGTCGGTGACGTCGAGCAGGATGTCGGAGGTGTACATCGCCACGCCGCGCCGCAGCCCCTCGATGTCGGCGTCGCTGAGGCGTTCGGGCGCGTGGCTCAGCCCGGGCGTGACCAGGCGTTCGAACTCGTCCACGTCCAGCCAGACCGCGGCCGGCCCGTTCAGACCGATCGCGCCGCGACGGTCGCAGACGATCAGGTCGCCGTGTTTGAGCGGCGGCTGTTCGACCAATCTGCGCAGCCGCCACAGGGCGGTGTTGAACGAGCCGGCGGTGGACGAGGACGAGCGTTCGGGCCACAGGCTGGCCAGCAGCTCGGAGCGGCTGAAATAGCGGCCGCGCCCCAGCGCGAGATAAGCCAGCAGGCTGGCGCAGCGGCCGGCGATGGCGACGGCCTCCGACGGCGCGCCTTCGCTGGCGATCGACAGCGAACCGAACAGGCAGATCCTGAACATCCCGATGCTCCGTGCTGGGCCGGCGCGGCGCGCACGGCGAGGATGGATCCGGACCGCCCCCTGTACCCGACGCCGTGGCGGCGGCATCGACGGCAACGCCGCGGACCCAGGGCCGCGGCGCGTGACCTGTTTCGCATATCCGCGCCCCGCCTGAAAAGTGCGCGCACCGGCTGTCCTCGGACAGCCGCACTAGCCGTTTGCTGTAGCCGTAAGCCGTGATGGCCTACCCGCCGCAAGGAAAGCGATACCGCACAACATGCGGCAAGAATCCCTTGCCGGTAAGCCGCGGCGGGCCAAGGACCGGAATGCGCGACCAGGACGTCGACACTAGGAGCACTGCGTGAGTGGCTTGTCGTTGAGAATCCGCAAGGCCAGGGCCTTGACCACCTTGTCCCAGGCCGAGCTGGCGCGCCGCATCGGCGTCAAGCGCAGCGCGGTCACCCAGTGGGAGCATCCGGCCGGGACCACGCCCAGCGTCGAGCACCTGATCCAGATCGCGCAGGAGACCGGGCTGAGCTTCGAATGGCTGGCGACCGGACGCGGGCCCAGCCGTTGCGAGGGCGTCGACCTGGCGCCGGCCGTGCTGGTCGACGATTACGCGCGCGACGAACACGAGAGCGAGGCGCTGGCGCATTTTCGTCGGCTGTCGGGCAGCCGGCGGCGCATGGCCCTGGAGATCCTGCAGATCCTGGGCCGCTGAGATTGGCAACGCCGGCGGCAGCGCGCCGGCGCGATCAAGGCGCCGGCGACGGCTCCAGGCCCGCGATCTGGCGCAGCGCGCTTTCGAACAGCTCCACCGGCTGACCGCCCTGGATCAGATGGCGGTCGTTGATGATCACCGAGGGCACCGCGCTGATGCCCTGGCTCTGGTAGTGGCGCTCCTGCGCGCGCACGTCCTCGGCGTATTCCTGCGAGGCCAGGATCTCGCGCGCACGCGTCGCGTCCAGCCCGACCGAGGCCGCGACCTCGGCCAGGACCTCGTGCGCGGACACGTCGCGGCCTTCGGTGAAATACGCGCGCAACAGGGCGTGCTTGAGCGCGCGCTCGTGCTCGCCGCCTTCCAGCGCCGCCCAATGCAGCAGGCGGTGGGCGTCGAAAGTGTTGTAGATGCGGTTGCGCAGGTTGAACTCGAAGCCCAGCGCGGCGCCGCGCTGGCGCAGCGCTTCGCGGTTCTGGGCGAGCTGGGCCGGGGTGGAGCCGTACTTCTCGTACAGATGCTCGTCGATGTCCTGGCCCTGCGGCCCCATCTGCGGATTGAGCTCGAAGGGCTGGAAGTGCAGTTCCACCGCGACCTCGTCGCCGACCCGCGCGATCGCCTGTTCCAGCGACTTCAAGCCGACCGCGCACCAGGGGCAGGACACGTCGGAGACGAAATCGATCTTGAGGGACTTGGACATGGCGACACCGTGCGTATGCGGCCGTAGCGGCCCGATCGCTACAAGATGCGGCGTCGCGCGCGCCGCTTCAACCGCGTCAGGCGTGCATGGATGGGTCGTAGCGTTCCAGGCTTGGCGCGCTTCAGTCCAGCGCCAGGCCCATTATGCAGTCGTCGTAGTCGCGGCCACCCACGTTGAAGCGGCGCATGCGCAGGGCGCGAAAGCCGCAACGTTCGTAGAAGCCGATCGCGGCGGCGTTGCCGGCGTACACGCCCAGCAGCAGGCGCGGCGCGCCGGCCGCGCGCGCATGCGCCACCGCGGCCTCGAGCAGGCGCTTGCCCCAGCCGCCGCCGTGGAAACGGCTGAGCAGATAGAGGCGCTTGAGCTCGAGATCGCGCGCGTCCGGATCGTCCAGCGGCAGTTGCGCCGGCGCGACCACCGCGTAACCCACGGGCGCGTCGCCGGGCGCGACCTCGGCCAGCCACAACGCGCAGGCCGGATCCTCCAGCCAGGCGCGATAGGCCGACGCGGCATGCGCGCGTTGGCAATGCTGGACGATGTCGCCGCCGCCGAGGATGCCGGCGAAGGTTTCCAGAAAACTGCTTTGGCCCACCAGCGCCAGCGCGGCTTCGTCGCCGGCGACGCAGGGTCGGAGTCGGAGGATATGGCTCATGCGTACGATCGGATACGCGGCAGCACCCGCTCCATCGACGGAGCGGGCGGCGCGTGAGGCTTACTTGCGCTGCGCCGAAGTGGCGTCGCGGGCGGCGCGGAACTCCGAGTCCTGGCTCCAGTTCGGCCAGCGCTTGGAGTTGGCCAGGCCGTTGCCCAGGGTGTACAGCAGCTCCAGATCGCGCGCCATGCCGGTGAAGCTCCAACTGGCTTCCCACTGATCGGCCGGCTGGTGATAGCGATCGGCGGTGTAGGCCTGCTGCGCGGCCTCGCCGGCGGCGTGGCCGCCCTCGACCTTGTCGTCGCCGGAACCGAACGAGATCGCCGGCACGCCGCGCTTGGCGAACGGGAAGTGATCGGAACGGAAGAAGTGGCCGGCCTCGGGCTTGGGATCGGTGACGTAGCTGAGGTTCCAGCCCTTGGCCAGGTCGATCAGCTCGTCCAGCAACTCCTGCTTGGCGCTGCCGGAGGTGGTGAAGTCGCGCGAGGGGCCGGTCGGATCCAGCGCGTCGGTGTTGATCACCGCCACCGTCTTGGCCAGCGGGTACAGCGGCTTGGACGAGTAGTACTCCGAACCCAGCAGGCCCTTTTCCTCGGCGGTTACCGCCAGGAACACCACCGAACGCTGCGGCTTGGGACCGTGGGCGAAGGCGCGGCCCATTTCGATCAGGGCGGCGGTGCCGGTGGCGTTGTCGACCGCGCCGTTATAGATCTTGTCGCCCTTGGCGTCGGGCGCGCCCACGCCGAGGTGATCCCAGTGCGCGCTGTAGATCACGGTCTCGTCGGGGCGCTGGGCGCCGTCGACGCGGCCGACGATGTTCTGCGAGGTGATGACTTCGCTCTTGACCTGGTAGTTGGCCGACAGGGTCGCGCCCTTGAGTTCGACCGGCTTGAAGTCGCGCGTCTGCGCCTGGCGCTTGAGCGCTTCGAAATCCAGGCCGGCGCGCTTGAACAGATCGACCGCGAAATCGCGCTGGATCCAGCCTTCCATGCTCGGATGGGTCGCGCCCGGACGGTCGCGCACCACGTCGAACATGGTGTTGGTATTGGAGTTCTTGACCGTGGCCCAACCGTAGGACGCCGGATCGGTCTCGTGCACGATCAGCAGGCCGAGCGCGCCCTGACGCGCGGCTTCTTCGTACTTGTAGGTCCAGCGGCCGTAGTAGGTCATGGCCTTGCCGCCGAAGTCGCCCTGGCCGCTCTCGAAGTCGGGGTCGTTGATCAGCACGACCGCGATCTTGCCCTTGAGGTCGACGCCCTTGAAGTCGTCCCAGTTGCGTTCCGGCGCCTTCACGCCGTAACCGGCGAACACCAGCGGCGCGTTCGCGATCTTGACCGCGGTGGAACCGTCGAGCGCGGCGCGCACGGCGATCTCGTTGCCCTGGCTCAGCGCCTGCGACTTGCCGTCCACCGCCACCGACAGGGTCGGCGTGCCTTCGATCTGCGCGCGCTTGAGCGGCACCGCCTGGGTCCAGGCGCGCTGGCCGTCCTTGAGATCGCCGCCAGGCTGCAAGCCCGCGGCCTTCATCTGCGCGACCACGTAGTCGATGGTCTTGGTCTCGCCGGCGGTGGCCGGGCCGCGACCTTCGAACTCGTCCGAGGACAGCGTCTTGACCTCGTCGGACAGGCGCTTGGGATCGAACTTCGGGGCTTCGGCCGCCAGGGCCGCGGACACCGACAGGGACAGCAGGGACGCAACCAGCAATTTCATGGGCGCAACGCCTTAGGCCAAAGTGCGGCCGATACTAGTGGAGCGCGGATCGGCCGGTCCAGCGGCGGAAGTCAGGGGCGGAGGCGCGGAGTTTGCGGAATCTGCTCTTTCGGCACATTGGGGCTGGAACTGTGCGTTGCCCTGACGGGCCTGCCGCGCATTCATCTTGTGCGGCACACTGTCGCCTCCGGCGATGCGGTCGCCACCGCGACGCCGCACTGACCTTCCCCCACCCGACGCGCCCGCCGACCGCCACGCGAGCCACCACGCTCGCTGCAGCCCGTGGCAGCCACCGCTGCCGGCCCGCGCATCCCCCCATGGCAGCACCGCAATGAGTTCCGCTTTCCGTAGCAGTTTTCCCTCCCCCGCGACCCGGTGCGCGCGATGAGCGCGTCCGCCGCGCCGACGCTGCGCCCGCGTTCGCTGTGGCAGGGCCGCGCCCTGGTCCTGGCCGGTATCGTGCTGTCGGCGTTCACCCTGCGCACCGCGGTGACCTCGCTGACGCCGCTGCTCGACAGCCTGGGCAGCGAATTCGGTTTCGGCCCCACCATGACCGGCGTGTTCGGCATGGTGCCGACCGCGGCGTTCGCGGCGTTCGGCGTGCTCACGCCGGCGATCGCGCACCGCCTCGGTCTGGAACGCGCGGCGCTGACGGCGATGGTGCTGGCCGCGCTGGGCCTGCTCGCGCGCTCCTTCGCCGGCGACACCTGGCAGTTGCTGGTGGCCTCGGTGGTGGCCTTGTCGGGCATGGGTATCGGCAACGTGGTGCTGCCGCCGCTGGTGAAGCGCTACTTCGCCGATCGCGTCGGTGCGGTGAGTTCGCTCTACATCACCGTGCTGCAGTTGGGCACGATCCTGCCGGCCCTGGCCGCGGTGCCGCTGGCCCAAGCCGCGGGCTGGCGCGTGTCGCTGGGCTCGTGGTCGCTGGTGGCGGTGGCCGCAGCGCTGCCGTGGATCGCGGCGCTGTGGATGGAGCGCTACGGCCGTTCCGCGCAGGCGCGCGCGCTGGCCGCCGCGCACGATCGCGCGGTCACGCCGCGGACGAGGCGCCCGAACTGGTCGCGCCCGCGCCGCGCGGCAAAGTCTGGCGTTCGTCGGTGGCCTGGGGCATGGCGCTGATGTTCGGCATGACCTCGCTGATCACCTATTCCATGTTCACCTGGCTGCCCAAACTGCTCGTCGAAGCCGGCGGCAGTGCGGCCTTGGGCGGCAGCATGGTCGCGCTGTTCTCGACCCTGGGCCTGGTCGCGGCGCTGGCCCTGCCCGCGCTCGCGGTGCGTATCGCCAACCCGTTTCCGGTGGTGCTGGCCTGCGTGGTGATGTACCTGTGCGGTTTCGCCGGGCTGCTGTGGGCGCCGATGTCGGCGACCCTGCTGTGGGTGGCGCTGCTGGGCCTGGGCCCGAGCACCTTCCCGCTGTCGCTGACCCTGATCAATCTGCGCACGCGCACGCAAGCCGGCTCGGCCTCGCTGTCGGGCTTCATGCAGGGCGTGGGCTACACCATCAGCTGCGTCGGTCCGCTGCTGTTCGGCTGGCTGCACGAAACCACCCACGGCTGGGTGCTGCCGTTCGGCTTTCTCAGCCTGTGCCTGGTGGTGCTGACGATAAGCGGCTATCTGGCCTGCCGGCCGCGCATGCTGGAAGACACCTGGTAAGACCCGCGCGGATCGCGCCGCGTGAGCGACGCGATCCGCGACGAGGCGATCGCTCAGTCCTTGTCGGCGCCGATCACGCGCCCGTTCCTGGGATCGATCTTGAGTTCGACATCGCGGCCGGCCGGATCGTCGGCCTCGGCGTTCCAGATGCCGTCCTCGTAATCGACGTCGTGCACGTTGGTGTATCCGGCCACCGCCAGGCGCGCGCGCACGTCGGCTTCGCTGAGGTTGGCCACTTGTTCGTCCGGATAGACGCGGCCGGTCTTGGGATCCAGGCGCACGTCGACGCGATTGCCTTCGGCGCTGCGCGCGTCGGCTTTCCAGACGCCATCGCGGAACTTGATGTCGTTGATGTGGGTATAGCCCTGCTCAGTAAGCTGGGCGCGGACCTTGGCCTCGGTCAAGGCCTGCTCGGCCAGCGCGGTGCCCGATACGGCCAGCGCGATCGCGAGCACGGTATTGCGGAGTACGACGGTGCGGCTCATGGCAGCCTCCTTGGGGGAAGGTGCTTCGAGTCTCGCCACGCATGCGGCAACCTTCGGTGAACATCGCGCATTCATCCGCGCGCGTTCATGCGCCTTGCACGCGACGCTAACGAATGCGTTGCGCGCGTGGCGTCAGTGCTTACTTGTCGATCGGATACACGGTCGCGATGGGACACTGGATCCGCGACAGCGCGCCGCCGCTGCGCGCGATGCCCTCGCCCGCGCGCATCTCCGGCACCGCCACCACCACGTCGCCGGGATTGCCGCAGACCGCGCTGATGCCCAGGCCCGAACGCAGCTCGATGGTGGTGGCGTCGAACAGCTCCGGACAGCTGTGCGCGAGTTCGACGCGGTAGTAGCGATTGCCGCCGGAGCGTTGCGGCGACACTTCCACCACCAGGCCCTTGCCGTCTTCGTTCCAGCCGCGCATGTAGCGCGGGTTGAGGCAGTACTGCACCGAGCCGCCGAAGCCGCGGCGCTTCTCGGCGCGCACCTCGACCGCGTCCAGGGTGGCGACCTCGCCGTGGCGGCGATGGCTGGCCAGCGCGAGTTCGGCATAGGCCTTGGCGTCGATCTCGGTCACCGCCGACACCGCGCACAGACGCTGCCCGCTGCGCAGGTATTCGTTGCCCGTGCCGCAGACCCAGCCCTCGCGCGCGAGCACGCTGGCCTGCTCGTCGGCGACGGCGGCCGGACAATCCTCGCCCAGCTCGAGACGGAAGCGGCGGCCGTCGGCCTGCATCACCGCCAGGCTGCGATCCGACGCCTGACGCGCCTCGCTCATGCTGCGCGCGTCCAGGCAGTTCGGCTTGGGCGCGGGACCGCGCGCGGGCTCGGCGGCCGAGGCCATGGCGCAGACAGCGGTGAGGACTACAGCGGCGTACAGGCGCATCGCGATTCCGTGCGGGACGCCGGCGCGCTTCGCCGGCCCTCGGATTAGACGCGAAGTCCGGCGACCGGCGCCAGCGCGCCTGACCGCGCGTTGCCCGGCTTTCAGGCGGCCGCGCCGGGCTAGCGCGACCGCCGGTCGGATCGACGTCCGCGTATAAATGATGATCGTCATCAATACTGCTAGGATCGCCGGACCGGGCCGAACCGGGGTCCCGGGGAGCGCATGCATGAAAGTCAGCCGCGAACAGACCGCCGAGAACCGCGAACGCATCGTCGGCGCGGCCGCGCGCCTGTTCCGCGAACGCGGCTACGACGGCGTCGGCATCGCCGACCTGATGCGCGACGCCGGCCTCACCCACGGCGGCTTCTACGGCCACTTCGCATCCAAGCAGGACCTGATGGCGGAGGCCTGCGAACACGCGGTCGCCGGCTCGCTGGCCTATTGGTCGCGGCTGATCGAACGCGATCCCGAACAGGGGCTGCAGCACATCGCCGCGGCCTATCTGTCGAGCGCGCACCGCGACCAGCCCGGCCGCGGCTGCACCTTCGCAGCGCTCGGCGCCGACGCCGCGCGCCTGGATCCGCCGGTGCGGCGCAGCCTCGGCCAGGCGCTGCGTTCCTATATCGAACTGCTGACCCCGCTGCTGCCCGGCCGCAGCCGCGCCGCGCGTCGCGCGCGTGCGCTGGCGACGCTGTCCAGCATGGTCGGCGCGCTGGTGCTGGCGCGCGCCGTCGACGATCCGGCCTTGTCGGACGAAGTGCTGCACGCGGTCGCCGCCGCCGTTTTATCTCGCTGACCCCTCTCGCCGACCTGCCCTCGGAGCCCCCGCGATGACCGTGAATGTGTTCGAGCTCGAATCCCTGCGCGGCCTCAACGGCCTGGAAACCCTGCGCGCCCTGCTCGCCGCGGGCCGCCCGCCGCCGATCGGCGAGACCCTGGGCTTCATCCTGACCGAGGTCGACGAAGGCCGCGCTGTGTTCGCCGGCACGCCCGGCCCGCACGCCTACAACCCCTTGGGCGTGATCCACGGCGGCTATGCCGCGACCCTGCTGGACTCGGCCTGCGGCTGCGCCGCGCATAGCGCGCTCAGCGCCGAGCAGGCCTACACCACGCTGGAGCTCAAGGTCGCCTATCACCGCGCGATGAGCTCCGACACCGGGCCGGTGCGCGCCGAGGCCAAGCTGCTGTCGATCGGCAAGCGCGTAGCCTTCGCCGAGGGTCGCCTCACCGACGCCCAGGGCCGTTTGTACGCCTCGGCCACCTCGACCCTGCTGGTGTTCGAACGCAAGCAGTGAAGGAGAAGCGCAGATGCACGCCGAACATTCCGAAGATGGCCTCTACCTCGACGATCTGGCGGTCGGCCAGCGCTTCGAGACCGCGACCTACACCGTCAGCGCCGAGCAGATCAAAGCCTACGCGCGCGAGTTCGATCCGCAGCCCTTCCATCTGGACGAGGAGGCCGCGCGCGCCAGCCTGTTCGAGGGCCTGGCCGCGAGCGGCTGGCATACCGCGGCGATCACCATGCGCCTGCTGGTCGAACGCGGCATTCCCGCTGGCGGCCTGATCGGCGCCGGCGCCGAGATCGCCTGGCCGCGCCCGACCCGGCCGGGCGACACCCTGCAGGTGCACGGCGAGATCGTCGAGATTTCGCCCTCGCGCTCGCGTCCGGACCGCGGCCTGGTGGTGGTCCGCAACGAAACGCGCAACCAGCGCGGCGAGGTGGTGCAGGCCTTCACCGGCAAGCTGATCGTGTTCCGACGCCCGGGCAGCGCCGCCTAGGAGCCGCCTGCGCCGAACCGTGGCTTACGGCCATGGCGCGCGCGCCAAACGCGCGCTAACGTCCGCGCATCGCAGACGTCGGCACCGCCATGCAGGACCTGACCCAGGGCTCGATTCCCAAACACGTGCTGCGGATGGCCGCGCCGATCATGATCGGCATGCTGTTCCAGACCCTGTACTTCCTGATCGATCTGTACTTCGTCGCGCGTCTGGGCGATGCGGCGATCGCCGGCGTCGGCGCGGCCGGCAACGTGCAGTTCATCGTGATGGCCCTGACCCAGATCCTCGGCGTGGGCACGATGGCGCTGATCTCGCACGCGGTCGGACGCAAGGACCGCGACGATGCCAACCTGGTGTTCAACCAGAGCCTGCTGCTGGCCCTGACCTGCGCGGCGATCACCCTGGTGCTCGGCTACGCCCTGGGCGGCGCCTACATGCGCACGCTGGGCGCCGACGCCGCCACCACCCAGCACGGCATCGACTATCTGTATTGGTTCCTGCCCGGGCTGGCGCTGCAGTTCGCCCAGATCGCGATGGGCTCGGCCCTGCGCGGCACCGGCATCGCCAAGCCGACCATGGTGGTGCAGATGCTGACGGTGATCCTCAACGCGATCCTGGCGCCGGTGCTGATCGCCGGCTGGCTGACCGGCAAACCGATGGGCGTGGCCGGCGCCGGCCTGGCCACCTCGATCTCGGTGGCCGCGGGCGTGGTGATGATGGCGCTGTACTTCGCGCGCCTGGAAAAGTACGTGGGTTTCGATCCCAGCCAGTTCCACGCCCGGCTTGCGGTGTGGAAGCGGATCCTGCGCATCGGCCTGCCGCCGGGCGGCGAGTTCGCGCTGATGTTCGTCTACATGGCGGTGATCTACTGGGTGATCCGCGGCTTCGGCGCCGAGGCCCAGGCCGGTTTCGGCATCGGCCAGCGGGTGATGCAGGCGATCTTCCTGCCGGCGATGGCGGTGGCCTTCGCGACCGCGCCGGTGGCCGGGCAGAACGTCGGCGCGGGCCGGCCGGAGCGGGTGCGCGCGACCTTCCATGCCGCGGTCGCGATCGGCGTGGTGCTGATGCTGGCGCTGACCGCGCTATGCCAATGGCGGCCGGACTGGCTGGTCGGCGTGTTCACCCAGGAGACCGCGGTGATCGCGGTGGCGGCGCAGTTCCTGAGCATCATCTCGCTGAACTTCGTCGCCTCGGGGCTGATCTTCACCTGTTCCGGCATGTTCCAGGCCCTGGGCAACACCCTACCCGCGTTCGCCAGCAGCGCCAGCCGCATGCTGACATTCGCCCTGCCGGCGGTATGGCTGTCGACCCGGCCGGACTTCGAGCTGCGTCAGCTGTGGCTGCTGTCGGTGGCCTCGGTGACCCTGCAGGCGATCCTGAGCGTGGTGCTGCTGTTGCGTGCGCTGCGCCAGGCCGATACCCGCATGGCCGCCGCCCCGGCTTGAGCGCGCAGGTCGGCCGCGGCGTAGCGGATCGCGCACAAACAAAAAGCCCGGCCGAAGCCGGGCTTTTCGTGTCGGATCGCGCCCGAGGGCGCGGTCCTTAAGCGGTTCAGACCGCCTGCACCGATTCAGCCTGCAGGCCCTTCTGGCCCTGGGTGACGGTGAAGGAGACCTTCTGGCCTTCCTGCAGGCTCTTGAAGCCCTGCGACTCGATCGCGCGGAAGTGCACGAACACGTCTTCGCCATTCTCACGGCTGATGAAGCCGAAGCCCTTGGCGTCGTTGAACCACTTGACCGTACCGAATTCACGGTTCGACATTTTGCTTGCTCCTTGAAACGTAATGGGAATGCCGCCTACGCGGCCTTGATGCTGGTTGCAAGGAGGAAGCCTGGTGCAACGATGGGCGGATCTGGGATCTACGGCATCGGGCCACGGTTCATGGTGACCCTTGACGAACACAGCACTCGATACGCTAGTCCGCTTCTGCGAGAAATGCAAACACTATGTGCGGGGCCCGGCCTCCCCGTTCAGCTGAACAGGGCTGGGAAGCACCGTTCTCCGGCCCTGCGCGCCAGTGGGGACGGGCTTGCGTACCATCTGGGGCACCCCGCCGACACCCGGAGCCCGCCATGACCGCCTTCGATCTCAGCCCGCCCAGCGACGCCCAACGGCGCGAACTCAGCGCGGGCCTGAGCCCCGAGGAGGCCAAGGTGCTGCTCCAGCACGGCACCGAGGCGCCGTTCTGCGGGGTGTTCCTGGACAACAAGCTGGACGGGGTCTACACCTGCCGCTACTGCGGCCTGCCGCTGTTCCGCTCCAGCACCAAGTTCGACTCCGGCACCGGCTGGCCCAGCTTCTTCGCCCCCTACGACCCGGCCCACGTGCGCGTCGTGCGCGACACCAGCTACGGCATGATCCGCGACGAAATCGTGTGCGCGCGCTGCGGCAGCCACCTCGGCCACGTGTTCCCGGACGGCCCGCCGCCGACCGGCGAGCGCCATTGCCTGAATTCGGTCTCGCTGGCCTTCAGCCGCCAGGGCGAGGCCCTGCCCGACCCGCTGGGGCGCGGCGGCGCCGAAGCCGACCCGGCCGGCTAGGCCGGCCCGGCCCGCCCTCAGAACGCGTCGCTGCCCGGCCGCGACTCGATCCCGAGCGCGGTCGAGAGCACCTGCATGGCCTCGTCGTCGCGACGCAGGGCGATCCAGCCGGCGTGGCTGTCGCTGCCGGTGTTCCAGGTCCACAGGGTGTAGCCGTGCTCGCGCAGGCGGTCGTGCGCGGTCGCCATCAGCGCGGGCACGTCGGTACCGTCGAGGAAATCCGGGTCGGCGGTGTCGTCGGTGCCCCAGTCGATGCGCAGGTTCCAGCGCGCGGCCAGCTCGTTGATGCTGTCGATGAAGGACTCGCTGTCCTTCCAGTCGACGTAGTAGCCGGCCTTCCAGTCGATCGCATCCTTGATCAGCCAGACCGGCTCGTCGGTCTCCCCGCCGGCCTCGGCCAGCGCCTCGCGGTAGTCGGCGAACTGCTGCAGCGCCGATTCCTCGTCGCCGGGGTTGATCATCAGCAGCAACTGCCAGACCAGGGCCTCGGGCGTGGCCTCGTCGAGGTCGCCGTCGTAGCCGTCGTAATCGTCGCTTTCGTAGTCGTCGTCGGGTGCGTGCATGGCGGTTTCGCCGCAGGGGGAGGCGGGCAGGATGCCGCCTGGGGGCGGCGATGGAAAGCCGGCGCACGCGCCGGGGCCGCTTTTGCGCGGCTTTCGCGTCACAGCTGATGGGGCCCGGCGGGCGGCCCGGCGCGCGTCCAGGAGCGGACATGAGCGAGTGGATCGAATGGGCCAAGCTCGGCGCGGGAGTGCTCGGCGCCGGTTTCGTGGCCACCCTGGCCAAGCTTTATCACCAGCGCATCCTGGCCGGAAAGGACACCGAGCTGCGCATCAAGGAGGCCGAGCTCGCGCGCGTGCGCGCCGATCTGGCCAAGAGCGAGCAACGTCTGCGCCACGCCGACCAGGACGCGTCGCCGGAAGCGCGCGACCTCGCGCGCCTGCGCGAGCAGCTCACCGAACGGGTCGAACGCGTGGCGCGCGCGATGGACGCGCAGGCCGCGTCGCTGTACGTGCCGATCTACCCGGCGCGCGAGGACGAAGGCGAGTTTCCGCGCGGCTTCGCCTTCGTCGCGGTGTACAACGCCGACGCCGCGGCGGCCGCCGCGATCCTGCGCATGAAGCTGGTCGAGGCCTGGACCATCGTCGGCGAATGCTGGAGCAAAGGCGTGGCGATCGGCGACAACCGCCTGCAAGCCAACGCCCGCCATGTCGCCTCCTACGATCAGCAATCCGGCTTCACCCCGGTGCACACCCTGGTCGCGCCGCTGCATGCGCGCCACCGCCAGGTCGGCGTGATCCAGCTGTTCAACAAGACCGTCGCCGGCAGCCAGGACGTGATCGACCCAGAGGGCTTCGACGCCGAGGACCGACGGCGCCTGAGCGAACTGCTGGAAGACGGCGACGGCGGCCTGGCCGCCAAGGCCGATGCTTTCCTCTCCCATCGCGACTGCGCGCGGGCGTTGGGCCTGCAGGGCGAGATCGACCTGGAGAACGCGGCGGTGCTGTACGTCGACCTCACCCGTTCCTCGTCGCTGTTCGACGAGCTGCCGCTGGTCGACGCCACCCGCCTGATCGGGCGCTTCACCGAGCACGTCTACCAGCGCATCGGACCGTACTCGGCGGTGATCGAACGCTTCAGCGGCGACGGCACCCTGGCGCGCTTCCACTACGGCGGCAATCACGACTCGGCCGTGGCCAGCCCGGCGCTGCGCGCGGTCTGCGCGGCCGCCGAACTGCTGGCCGACTTCCGCGACTTCAAGCGCCTGCACTGGAAAAGCCTGGCCGCCGAAGCCGCCGACGCGGTGCGCCTGCGCGTCTCGATCACCCTGGGCCCGCTGATCTCGACCAACATCGGGCCACGCCAGTTCCAGGTGCCGACGGTGATGGGGCCCTGCGTGAACCGCGCCGCCAAGCTGATCGCGCACGCGCCGCGCGATCGCGACGTGCTGCTGGTCGACGACAACGTGCGCAAGGCCCTGCTGCAGGCCGACCGCGGCCATGCCGCCGCCCTGCGCGATTTCGCCGATTGGTCGGATCCGCAGGCCGCGCAGTCGGCAAGCCTGCGCGGGCATCGCTACTACGAAGTCGGCATCGACCCCTTCCGCCTCGCCGCCGCGCAGCTGCGCCTGCAGCCGCGCGCCCACTGAACGCGGCTTCACCCGCGCTTGCGCGGCGCGGGGCTAGAGTCGGATCACCCCGATCGAGGCCGCCGCGATGTCACGCAACGCCGACCATGTCTATTCCGCGCCCGCCGACATCGCCCGCCTGGAGTCGCATATCGCCCATCTGCGCGACGACGCGCGCGTGCAGCTGAGCATGCACGACGGCCGCGTGCTGCGCGGCGTGGTCGCCGCCCTGCCCGGCCTGCAGACCTTCTACGGGCCCGGCGACGTGGAAGGGCTGAACGGCATGCTGCGGCTGGAGGAACCGCTCGACGACGGCGGCAGCCGCGTGCACAACCTGTGGCTGGACCAGATCGACGCGATCCGGCCGCTGACCGCGTTCGAGCTGCACCGGCCCCACTGAGGCGACCGCGGCCGGCGCGACGCGTATCCTGTGCAACCGGCGCCGCCCCGCGCGCGCCGCGACCGTAGCCCGCGCCCACTCTGGGCGCCACCAGCCACAGCGATACCGACGATGACCGATACCCCGCCCGACCGCCTGTCCAACGACCCGCGCAGCCCCTTCCACGACGACGCCCTGCTCGAACGCGGCATCGGCATCCGCTTCAACGGCCAGGAGCGCCACAACGTCGAGGAATACTGCATCAGCGAAGGCTGGGTGCGGGTGCCGGTGGGCAAGGCCCTGGACCGCCGCGGCAATCCGATGACGGTCAAGGTCAAGGGCGAAGTCGAGGCTTACTTCCTCACTCCGGCCAAGGAATAAGGCCTACTCGTGGGCGCGGCCGCGCCGCTACGGGCCAGCGCGGCCAGGCCGGCGGCCAGCCCCGCGGTTTGCAGAAAACGCCGCCGACTCGTCATCGCGTCGCTCCTTGACCGCTCGGGCCGTCAGCGCCCGAGCGTTTTCGAGTCACCTCGGGCGCGGCGCCGCCTCAGTTCGCGGGCGCGCGCTTGCCCAGGCCCAGCGCGTAGTACAGCACCACCAGCAGGATCAGGAAGGCCGGGCCGACGAACAGCGCGATGCGGGTGTCGGGGAAGTAGGCCATCAGGCCGACCACCAGCACCAGGAACGCCAGCGCGATCCACGAACCGATCGGATACAGCGGCATCTTGAACTCCAGGCCCGCACGCTGCTCCGCGCTCAGCCCGGCGCGGAACTTGCGGTGCGACAGCAGGATCACCGCCCAGGTCCAGATCGCGCCGAAGGTCGAGATCGAGGTCACCCAGATGAACACCTTCTCCGGCACCAGGTAGTTCAGCAGGACGCCGAACAGCAGCACCACCACCGACACCAGCACCGCCTTGCGCGGCACGCCGCTGGCGGAGGTGATCGCGAAGGTGCGCGGCGCCTGGCCCTGCTGGCCCAGGTTGTAGAGCATGCGCGCGGTGCTGAAGATGCCGCTGTTGCACGAGGACAGCGCGGCGGTCAGGACCACGAAGTTGATGATGCCGGCGGCCTCGCGGATGCCCAGGCGCTCGAAGGTCATCACGAACGGGCTGCCGGTGGTGCCCAGCTCGTTCCAGGGATAGATCGACAGAATCACGAACAGCGCGCCGACGTAGAAGATCAGGATGCGCCAGAACACCGAGTTGATCGCGTCGGGAATCGACTTCTTCGGATTCGCGGCCTCGCCGGCGGTCAGGCCGATCATCTCCACGCCCAGATAGGCGAACATCACCATCTGCAGCGACATCAGCACGCCCTTGGCGCCGTTGGGGAAGAAGCCGCCGTGCGACCACAGGTGCGAGATGCCGGTGGCCACGCCGTTGTTGCCGAAGCCGAACACGATCATGCCCAGGCCGCCGACGATCATCAGCACGATGGTCACGACCTTGATCATCGCGAACCAGAACTCGAACTCGCCGTAGGCGCGCACCGCGATCAGGTTGACCGACCCCATCGCCGCCAGCGCGGCCAGCGCCCAGGCCCATTGCGGCGTGCCCGGAAACCAGACCTGCATGTAGATGCCGACCGCGGTGATCTCGGCCACGCAGGTCACCAGCCACAGGAACCAGTAGTTCCAGCCGGTCAGGTAACCCGACAGCGGGCCCAGATAGTCCTGCGCGTAGCGGCTGAACGAACCCGCGACCGGGTTGTGCACAGCCATCTCGCCCAGCGCGCGCATGATGATGAAGATCGCCGCGCCACCGAGCAGGTAGGCCAGCAGGATGCCGGGGCCGGCCAGCTTGATCGCGTTGGCCGAACCCAGAAACAGACCGACGCCGATCGCGGCGCCCAGTGCCATCAGGCGGATATGGCGTTCGCCCAGGCCACGATGGAGCTCTTGCGGTTCGCTCTGCATTGCCACGGTCTCCTGGCCACGCGTCGGGCGCGGGCCTGCGGTTGCGCGGCGCGGCGCGCCGATTGCCCGCAACCCTACGCCATGCGGGCCCGCGCGTGTAGGGGCTCCGGTGGCGGCCTGCGCGCGGCGCCTGTCAACCGCCGCCACGCGCAGCCGTTGCCAGACCGGTAGACGATGGAGAGCGGGCATGACGACAGGCGAAAGCGTGAGCGCGGTCAATCGTTTCGGCCTGGGCGCGGCGCCCGGCCAGTTGACCCGCATCGACGATCCGCGCGGCTGGCTGCACGCGCAGCTGCGCGGCGACGGCGCCCAGGCGCGCTTCGCCGATCTGCCCGCCAGCCTGGACTACCTGCGCCGCGAGGCCGACTACTACCGCGAACGCGCGGCCGCGCGCCGGCAAGGCGAGCAGTCCGAGCAAGTCGCCAACTTCGGCCAGCGTTTCCGCGCGGATCAGTTACGCGAGTTCGGGCGGCGCTACCGGGTCGCGGTGGCCAGCGAGCAGGGCTTCGTCGAGCGTCTGGTACGGTTCTGGTCCAACCACTTCGCGATCTCGATCGACAAACGCGCCGCCGCGCTGTACGCCGCGCCGATGGAACGCGAAGCGATCCGCCCGCACCTGCTGTCGCGCTACGCCGACCTGCTGATCGCGGTGGAATCGCATCCGGGCATGCTGCGCTACCTGGACAACGTGCGCTCGGTCGGCGCCGACTCCATGCTCGCCCAGCGCGCGCGTCGGCGCATGGCGCGCGCGAACGCGCAAGCGCCCAAGCGCGAGGTCGGCCTGAACGAGAATCTCGCCCGCGAGATCCTGGAGCTGCACACCCTCGGCGTCGACGGCGGTTACACGCAGGCCGACGTGACCGAACTGGCGCGCGCGATCACCGGTTGGGGCGCGCCGCTGCCGCGCGAGCTCGCGGCCGGCAACGCATCCTCGGCCTTCGTATTCCGCGCCGCCGCGCACGAAGCCGGCGCGCGCAACGTGGCCGGACGCCGCTATGCCGACGGCGGCCTCGAACAGGGACGCGCGATCCTGACCGACCTGGCCGTGCATCCGTCCACCGCGCGCCACCTCTCGTACAAGCTCGCGCGCCATTTCGTCGGCGATACGCCACCGCCGGCCCTGGTCGCGCGCCTGAGCGCGGCCTGGCTGCGCAGCGGCGGCGACCTGCCCACGGTCTACGCGGCCCTGATCGATGCGCCCGAAGCCTGGGGCGAGGACGCGCGCAAGTTCAAGACCCCGGACGACTTCGTGATCTCGGCGCTGCGCGCCAGCGGCGCGACGCCGGGCGAACAGCCGCGCGGCCTGATCGCCCTGCTCGCGCGCATGGGCCAACCGCCGTTCACGCCGCGCTCGCCCGCGGGTTACGCCGACGAGGCCGCCGAATGGAGCGGGCCGGATGCCTTGTGGAAACGCGTGCAGGCCGCGCAAAGCCTGTCGGAGTCGGCGCCCGACGCGCGCGTGGACCCGCAAGCGATCGCGCGGGCGGTGTTCGCCGATCGCCTGGACGCCGACACCCTCGGCGCCTTGCGCCGCGCCGAATCCCCGCGCGGCGGCCTGGCCCTGTTGTTCGCCAGCCCGGCCTTTCAATGGAGAAGCTGAGATGCGACTGAGCCGACGACATTTCATCGCGGCGGCGGGCGCCGCCGCCACTTTGACTCTATGGCCGAACCTGAGCGCGCTGGCATCGACCAACGACCAGCGTCTGCTGGTGGTGCTGCTGCGCGGCGGCGTCGATGGCCTGCACCTGCTGCCGCCACGCGACGATGCCGCCTACGCGCGCCTGCGCGGCGCGCTGGCGCCGCAGAACGCGCGCGCCTTGAACGCCGACTTCGCCCTGCATCCCGCGTTGGAGTTCGCCCACTCGCTGTACGCGCGCGGGCAGTTGCTGCCCGTGGTCGCGATCGCGCCGCCGTATCGCCAGCGCTCGCACTTCGAGGCGCAGGACTGCCTGGAGAACGGCACCGCCAGCGCCAACGGCGCCGCCAGCGGCTGGCTCAACCGCTGCGTCGCCGCGATGCGCGGCGGCGAAGCGCTGGCGGTGAGCGCGGTGATGCCGCTGATCATGCGCGGCCCCGGCGCGGCCACCACCTGGTCGCCGCCGCTGCCCGAGGACGTCGATCCGATCCTGCTGCAGCGCCTGCAGTCCTTGTACGCCGCCGATCCGCAGCTGTCGGGCGCGTTCGCGCGCGCGCTCGACAGCCAGGGCGCCGGCATGCAGGTCGGCACGGCGCGCGGCGCACGCCTGCCGCAGGCGATGAGCGCGGCCGCGCGCTTCATGGCCGCCGCCGATGGCCCGCGCCTGGGCTTCGTCGAAGACTCCGGCTGGGACACCCACAGCAATCAGGCCGCCGTGCTCGCGCGCAAGCTGGGCGAACTGGATGCGGGCCTGCGCGCGTTCCAGGACGGGGCGGCGCCGATCTGGGAACGCACCGCGATCGCGATCGTCAGCGAGTTCGGCCGCACCGCCGCGGTCAACGGCACCGCCGGCACCGACCACGGCACCGGCGGCCTGGCCCTGCTGGCCGGCGGCGCGGTGCACGGCGGCCGCATCGCCGGCGATTGGCCCGGCCTGGCGCCGGCCGCGCTCAACGAAGGCCGCGACCTGCGCGCGACCAGCGACCTGCGCGGCCTGTTCAAGGGCCTGCTGGTCGAGCACCTGCGGCTGCCGGAAAGCGCGCTGGAGGATCAGGTGTTTCCGGACAGCCGCGCGGTGCGCGCGATGCCGGGCTTGATCGTCTGACCCTGCCGCCGGGATCAGACGAAGTACAGCAGCAACAAGACCAAGGCCGGATACACCAGCTTGACGGCGTCGGCGGCGCCGAACCAGCCCATCAAGACGCAACCCATGTACAGCAACAGGCCGATCTGAAACAGCAGGGTGATCAGGGCCAGCCAGACCAGAATGCTGAGATTCGACGAGAATCCGATCCGTGCGTTCTGCGTCTGCGCGCCCTCGAAGGCTCGTAAGCCGCTGTCGTCGGCGGCGACGACATAGGCCGCGATCGCGTTCAACTTGGCCGGTTCCGCGACCGCCACGCCGGTGCCGTGCGCGCCGACCGCGAACTTCAGGTCGTCCACCGCCGCGGCGACGCCGGAATCGCGGAAGCCATTGAAGCCCGCGCCGCCCAGATCCAGCCAGCCGCCGCGCGTGCCGACCCGAAACAGGCCGGCGATCTGCTCGAACAGCTTGGGAAAGTAGGCCACCACCCAGTCGGCCGTGGCGACCACGTTGATCACCCGTTCGACACGGCCTTCTTCGACCAGCTGCGCCCACGGGTAGTCGCTGCGCACCACGCTGCCGGCGAAAAAAACCCGGCGCACGCGCATGGTCGAATAGCGCTGCAGCGCGCTGGCCAGAATGTAGGTGCCGTTGCTATGGCCGACGAAATCCACCGCGCGCACGTTGGGATAGTGAGCCAGATGCTCGGTGTAGCGATCCATGAAGTCGCGCACATTGCGTTGGCGATCGGCGTACAGCAGGAAGCGCGCCATCGGGAAATAGCCGTACTTGGCGTTGAACACCGCGACCTTCTCGCCGCCCGCGTCGCAGCGATGCTCGATCTCGCCGCGGATCTTGTCGGTCCAATCGCCGTGGTCGCGGATGCCGTGCATCACGTAGACCAGGCGCGTGACCTCGCGATCCTCTTTGAGCTCGACCACGTCCGGCTCGAGTTCGTCGATGCGACCCAGCACGGCCAGCTCGATCAGGCGCCGGCGCTCCAAAGCCGCCGCCGTGCTGGCATCGTCCAGGGCGCTGCCGATCTCCTTGTGTCCGGTCTGGGCGATGGTGCGGAACACCGTGCCGGCGGCGGTATCCAGGTCCTGGCCGTCCTCCTTGGTGACCAGGTCGTCGCGATTGCCGATCAACTGGATCACCTGCGGGAACGGTTGCCGGCCCTGCACCACCGCGTCCGAACGCGCGATGCGGATCCATTGCACGCGGGTATCGGCGACGAAGGGCGAGCCGCTGTGCATGGCCAGGATCAGGCGGCCGATACCGAGCACGCGCGCCAGCACCTGGCAGGCGCGGATGAATACGCAGGTCGGCCACCCCATCGCGCTGGGCTTGGGGCTTACGGTCCAACCGCGATTCATGCCGGCCAACAGCACCAGGCGCTCGGTGCGATCGACCCAGGCGCGCTTGCCACGGCGGCCGAACGCGGCGCGATCCTCTTCCTGGCCGTAGGCCCAAACCAGGGCCTTGCGCAGCAGCGCCGCGCCGGCGCTATAGCCCAGCAGAATCACCCGATCGTACTGCCCGCGCTTGAACTCGCTGTGGATGCCCCGCTCGATCGCGTCGGCGATCTCCAGGGCGTTGGCGTTGCTGGTGTAGCCGCGCATCCAACCGCCTTGGTAATCGACGATCAGGCGGTCGGCGTCCGGCAACGCGCGCGCGACCAGGTCCAAGGCGCCGCGGAAGCGGCGCAGGCCCGGCATGCCATGGACCAGCACCACCAGGGTGCGGGCCTGTCCCGAGGGCGCCGGCTCCAGGCTCAGGCGCGTGTCCCGTGGACGTACCAGCCAGCACATCAGCGCGCGCAAGAGCCACCACGACAGCAGCAAGGCCGCGCCCGAGGCGGCCCACCCCAGCAGGTCGCCGCCGATCTCGAACAACAGGTTCATGCTCGTTTCCTCCTCCCTAAGGAATCGCCGCGGTCTGAGCTTAGCCCTTGCCTCCCACGATCAGGCTCTTGTCCTGATTGCCGTCGCGATAGGCGATGGTCAGCGTGGTCGCATAGGCCTTGCCGTCGCGCAGCGAGGCCGGCAGGGCTTCGGCGAGCAGGCTGGCAGCCGCGCGGATCAGGAAGGTCTGCTCGAACACGCCGCGCAGCATCGCGAAGTGGTCGTCGAAGTCGTTCCAGTCGCCGCGCACCTCCAGCAGATCGATCATGCGCGCCGCGCCGCTGCGCAGGCGCTCCCAGCGGTTCCAGAAACGCCGCTGGTCGATATCCGAACGCAGCAGCACCTGATAGACGGTCCACGGCGTCTCGCCTATCGACTCCTGCCCGGCCAGACCGCCGCCGTAGTCGCGCAGGCTCTTGGCGATCAGTTGCTTGAGCGAGCTGCCGCTGGCGTCGGGACGACGCCGATAGGCCTCGAACAGCGGCGCGTAGACCGCCTCGCGGCTGGCGCAGCTCGCGCGCGCGGACTGCTTGGCGTACCAGGGCAAGGCGCGCGCCGCATGCCGCGCCCAGGTCGCATCGTCGGCGCCCGCGTAGGCGCGCATGGCCTGGCGCAGGCCGTGGTCGCTGAGCATCACGCTCAGGCGAGGCTTGCACTCGCTCGCCGAGCCCAGCGCGCCCTGCAGCTGCGCCTGCAATGCCGGCGCCGCATCGGCGTCGATCACGCCCCACAGCACCGCATCGTCGACCACGCGCGACAGTTCGCTCGCGGTCTTGATCCGGCTTTCCTCCCACCACAGTTGCAGGCCGCACTTGAAATCGCGCGCGGCGGTCTGCTGCGGCGCGCGCGCTTCTTCCAGATCGGCCTTGAGCAGGGCACCGTACTCGGTGGTCCAGGTGTTGGCGTTGGCGGTGTACTGGGTGCTGCCCAGATAGGCGCGGGTCAGCGCTTCGCCGGCCGGCGAGACGTAGCGGCGGCTGACGAAACGGTCCTTGCGCTCCTGCTTGCTCTTGAGGTTGAACCAGGTGCCGACGCCCAAGGTGAAGCCCCAGGCGCGCACGCGCTCCACGGTCTTCTGATGGAGGAAGAACTCCAGCGCATAGCCCGAACCGGTGTAGGCCAGCACGCGCTGGAAGTCGAAGCTCAGCAGGGCGCCGTGCAGGCGCGACAGGGCGTCTTCCGACAGCGTGGCCTCGAGCAGCGAGGCTTCGCTGGCCAGGCGCATGTACTCGTAGCTGAAGCCCAGGGTGACCTTGGTCTCGGCGATCTGGGTCACGTGCTCGTTCAGCAGTTCGGTGAGCTCCTGCAACTTCTTCTTCAGCTTGGGCAGCGGGTTGACCTCGTCCAGGCCGAAGCGCTCGGCCAGAGCTTCGGCGATCGGACGATAGCGCTCCGGCACCCGATCCAACGAGGTCGCCTCTTCGATCGCTTTCAACGCCGCGGTGGGCGCGTCGAGCACGCCAGCCACGACCCCGCCCAGCACCTTCTCCACCGCGGCCGGATCGGCGAATTTGATCTGCACGCCGGCCTTGGCATCGAAGCGGGCGTCGTGGACCGTGCTCTTGCGCAGGGCGACGCGGATCGCGCGATCGCCGGAGGCGCGCTCGCGCACGAAGCTGAGGCTGAAATCGTCGTCGACGGTGGCGGTGAAGCTGGCACTGGCGCTGGCGCCGATGTTGATCAGGAACGCGCCGGCGCGTTCGGCGCCGAGCACCTCGGTCAGGCCGTGTAGGGAACTGGAGAAGATGTCCGACCAACTGACGCTGAGGCTGGCGGTGAGCTTGCCGCGCGACTTCAGCGCGACCGCCTCGCCGACGCCGAGCCCGGCGATGTCGGACGCCGCCAGCACGCTGGCGATTTCGTCGACATCGGCCAGCACCGCCTCGCCGATCCGCGTCGCGGCGTCGTGGCGTTTGTAGCAAAGCAGGCGCAGCGAGCGATCGCCGCTGATGCTGCCGCCGGCGGTGCCGATCTTGGCGGTGGCCTTGGCGGTGGCCGCCGCGCTCAGCGAGTACTTGAGCCATGCGCTGTCGGCCTGGAACGCAAGCTGCGGTCGCCAGTCGGTGCTGGCCTTGGCCGGATCGACGGCCTCGGCACGGCTGCCGATCACGCCGTCTTCGTCGACATCGTCGGCGCTGTTGTACAGATGGATCGCGGCCGCCGCGGTGGCGCCGAACACGGCCTTGATGCTGCCGCTCTGGGCGCTGGTTTCCGCACCCTTCTCGTAGCTCAGCAGCTCGGTCTTGAGTGAGGAATCCTTGAGCGGTTTGGCGGCGGTGCCGGCCAGCTTTTCGACCAGATCGGGTATCGCGATCTTGCTCATGACGACCTTTCCTTGGAGTCAGATAGGAGTGCGCCCGGGCCTGCGGGTCCGGGCGGTCTGGCGCGGAATCGGGCCGCCTTCCCCGCGACCCGAGCGTGACGGAGTATCCACTTATCGCGTGGTGGCTGTCACCGATACCCGCGCGTCCTACCGCCGGCCGCGGAGCGCTCCTACCGGCTCAGATCCGGCGCTGGCGCACGCCGGCTTCCTGCAGGCGCAGCAGCAGGTAGGCCGGATCGATCAGGCCGTCCGGGAAGTACAGGCCGGGCGCCACCGCCGACCCGCCGGCCAGGCCGAGCAGGCGCTCGACGCCCAGGGCGATGCACAGTGCGGTCAGCGGTGCCTGCCCGGCCGGATGCACCAGTTCGTGGCGCACGCGCAGCGGCTGGCCGTCGTGGCCCTGGCCTTCGATCTCGATCGCGATCTCGGTCGAATAGGCCTCGCCGCGACGGCGGCTGGCGCTGACGCCCAGGGCCATGTCGAGCCGGATCCAACGCGCGTCGGTCGCGGCCGCCAGAGTGACCACGTCCAGCGGCGAATAAGCCGCGGCCGCCACTTCCACGCCGTCCACGCTGCGAATGCTGCGCCCGGCCTCGTCGCCACGCAGCCAACGCCATTGCCCGTCTTCCAGCACCTGCGCGCCGGCGGCGCCGATCAGGCGCTCGTAGTCGGCGGCGGCGGCGGGGCCGCCCATGTCCTCCTCGTCGAGCAGCGCCGACAGATCGATGCGCTCGATCTGCGCGAACTCGCGTGCGTAGTGCAGCGCCGGCAGGGTCGCGGCGCCGGCCAGCCAATGGCTGGCGAGCAGGATCGGCGCAGCGCCCGGCTTGCGCAGGTGCAGCGCGACCTCGGGCGCGATCTCGAACGAGCCGCTGGAGGTGCTCAGGTACGGCAAGCCATGCGCCTGCGCGTACTTCAAGGTGTTCAAGCCCGCGTCCTTCACGAACACGATCACCGCGCTGTAACGCGCGTCCGCGTCCAGGCCGAGATCGCCGCGCTGCAGATCGACGCGCACCGCGCTGGCGCCGCCGACCGCGGCGGCCACGGTTTCGGCCTTGGCCAGGTCGCGGCCGCCGATCGCGATCGGCAGCCGCGGATGCAGCCGGCGCAGCGCGTGCGCGGCCTGGGCACCGACGACGCCGGAACCGCCGACGATGAGGACGGGGGCGAGGGTGTGTGAGGTCATGGGCTTGCTCCTGGGTTCGGGTGCCGTCGCCCTGGGCGACAAGCTACGATTGGTAAGTTACGAATGGTAATGTACGCTGCGCACGAGGCGGCGACACCACGAAACCCGGCGGTACAGCGTTCCATGAGCGAGACGGCAGCCCGACGACTGCGCAAACCCGAACGGCGCGAGCAGCTGCTCGAGACCGCCTTCGCGATCGTGCGCGAACAAGGCAGCGACGCCCTCACCCTGGGCTACCTGGCCGAACGCGCGGGGGTGAGCAAGCCGATCGCCTACGAGCACTTCCAGACCCGCGCCGGTCTGCTGATCGCGATGTACCGGCACCTGGACCAGCGCCAGGCCGCCGCCTTGGAGCGCAGCTTCGAGCGCCTGCCGCGCCGCCTCGGCGACGCCGCGCGCGTGCTGGCCGAGGCGTATCTGCGCTGCTACACCACCGCCGGCCCCGAGTACCCGGCGATCGTCGCGGCGCTCAAGGGCGACGAATCCATGGAACGCGAGCAGCAGCGCCTGATCGACGATTACGTCGCCCGCTATCGCGACGCGCTGGCGCCCTACTCCTCGCTGCCCGCGTCGGAACTGCAGCTGCGCTGCGTCGGCATCATCGGCGCCGGCGACGCGATCGCCCAGCAGTGGCAGCGCGGCCGCATCGACGAGGCGACCGCGGCGGCGACATTGGCCTCGCTGATCCAGCGCTGGTTGTCGGCCAAGGCCTGAAGGCGCTTCAGTCGGCCCCGGCGATCGCGCACAGCGCCGGCACCGGGCGTAGCGGCGCGCGCTCCACCGCGGCGATCATGTAGCCGTGGCGCTGCAGGTTTTCGCGCAAGCCGGCTTCGATCCGCGCCAGCTCGGTCGCGTTCGGCGGCTGATAGGCCAGATACAGACGACCGCGCGGCGCCAGCCAGTCGCGCACGCGCGCCAGTTCCGGCGCGACGCCGGTCCAGAACCCATTGAGATTGACCGCGACGATGCGCTCGTAGCGCCGCTCGGGCTCGGCCTTGGCGACCTCGACCACGCGGAAACTCGCCGCGCCCGAGGCGACGGCATCGGAATTGCGCCACACCGCCGCGGCGACCGCCGCGGTGGAGCGATCCAACCCCAGGTAGTGGCCGCGCGTCAGCCGCGGCAGCAGCAGCGCGGCCAGCACGCCGTTGCCGCAGCCCAGTTCCAACACCGCATCGCTCGGGCGCGGATCCAGCAGGCCCGACATCCAGCTCAAACGTTCCGGGATGCGTTCGGCGGCGCTCATGCGGGTTTCGTCATGGCGCGCGGGCGCCATCGTCGTACGCGGCGCTCATGCGCCCGCCGTGGGCGTGTCCTCGTCGCTGCGCACGCGCGCGCGCCCGCCGCGCTTGGCCCGATACAGGCCGCTGTCGGCGCGATTGAGCAAGCTCTCGGCGTTCTCTTCCTCCGCCGGTTGCGCGGTCGCGATACCGATGCTGACGGTAACGGTTCCGTGCTCGCTGGCCGCATGCGAAATGCCCAGTGCGCGCACCGCGCGCTCCACGTTCTCCACCACCACGCGCGCGCCGGCCAGATCGATTTCGGGCAGCAGGCAGGTGAACTCCTCGCCGCCGGTGCGCGCGACCAGGTCGCCCGGGCGCGCCAGGCTGCTTTCGATCGCGGCCGCGACCTGGCGCAGGCAGTCGTCGCCGGCGAGGTGGCCGTAAGTGTCGTTGTAGGCCTTGAAGTGGTCGATATCGATGATGCCCGCCGACAGCGGTTGGCCGCCGCGGCGGCAGCGCTGCCACTCGCGCGCCAGGCGCTCGTCGAACTGGCGCCGGTTGGCCACGCCGGTCAGGCCGTCGACCCAGGCCATGCGCCGCAGCAGATCCGATTGCTGCTTCAAGGTCAGGTGCGCGCGCACGCGGTTGCGCACGGTCAAGGCGTTGATCGGCTTGGTGATGAAGTCGACGCCGCCGGCGTCCCAGCACGCGGCCTCCTCGGCCGGATCGTCCAGGCTGGTGACGAAGATCACCGGGATGCTCTGGGTTTCCGGATCGGCCTTGAGCGCGCGGCACACCTCCAGCCCGCTCAGGTCCGGCATGACCACGTCCAGCAGCACCAGGTCGGGCGGGGTCTGGCGACAGAACGCCAGCGCCTGCGCGCCGTTGGTGGCCATGAACACGTCGTGATCGGCGGAAAACACTTCGTGCAGTGCGCGTATGTTGATCGGCTGATCGTCCACGACCAGCAAGCGCGCGCGTCGCGAAGCGGCCGCCGTCCCGGGCAACGCCTCCACGTCGAACAAGATCACGTTCATCTCCTTGTCATTCCGATCGGGCCAGCAGACGGCCGCACACATCGGCCGCCGCGGCGAAGTCGAACCGGGTCAGCGCATCGGCCAGCTGCCGATGCTCGCCCGGGTGGTGGCGGGCCAGGCCCGCCTCCAGCGAGTGGAATACGTCCAGCGCGCCCAGGTTGGAGGCGCTCAGCAGTTCGCGCAGGCGCTGCAGCGAGCGCTGCGGCACCGGCGCGTCGTCGCCCGGCGGCGGCGGTTCGTCGGCGCTCAATATCTGTAGGCGCTCGCGCGTGGCGGCCGCCGCTTCGCCCAGGCCGTTGCGCAACGCACCCAACTGCAGCGCGCGCAACCAGTCTTCGCCGGCCGCGGCGATCGCCTTCTCCTGCAGCTCGGCCAACTGCGCCAGGCGCATCGCGCCGACCGTGGCGGCGACGCCTTTGAGCGTGTGCAACTGACGCGCCGCGCCCTCGCGCTGTTTGGAGCGCAAGGCGGTCGCAAGCTCGCCCATGATCTGGGTGCCGCCGTCGGGGAAGCCGCGCAGCACGTCGCTGTAGACGCGCCGTTTGCCGCCGAAACGGGCCAGCGCGGCCTCCCAATCCAGCAAGGCCGGCTCGCCGTTCGCGGCCGACGCGGCTTCGGCCGGCGCCACCGCGGTGTGCGCCGCGGCCGGCAGGGTGGTAGCGATCTGCGCGGCGGCGGCTTGGGTCGTCACCGCCTGCGCCGTAGCGGCCTGGGTGGCGACGGCGCGCGCGGCCAGCGCTTGCGCCGCCTCGGCCTGCAATGCGGCTTCGGCCTCCAGCGCGGGCAGCGGCGGCGCGGGCTCGGCGGCGGGTTCCACGGGTGGCGCAGGTGCGGGCGTGGGTGCGGGCGTGGTCGCAGGCGCGACTACGCCCGCGCCGTTCGCGGCCGCCGCAGCGCCCGCGGTGGTGGCGCCGCGTGCGGTCCAATGCAGCAGGCGCTCGACCAGGGTATCCAGATCGAAGGGCTTGCCGAGGTGATCGTTCATGCCTGCGGCCAGGCAGGCCTCGCGGTCGGAAGGCAGCACGTTCGCGGTCATCGCGATGATCGGCAGCCTGGTCAAACCCAGATTGCCGCGGATGCGCCGGGTCGCGGTGTAGCCGTCCATGTCGGGCATCTGGATGTCCATCAGCACCACGTGGTACTGGCCGGCCTGGCCGACCAGCATCTGCAAGGCCTTGGCCCCGCCGCCGGCCACGGCCACGCGCGCGCCCTCGCTTTCGAGCAGGTCGTTCACCACCTGCTGGTTGGTCGGATTGTCCTCGACCACCAGCAGCGACATTCCGGCCAGGCGATTGCGCGAGGCTTGCAGCGGCGCCGGATCGGGCAAGGGCAGCGGCAGGCCCTGGCCGGAGCGCGCATCGGCGACCGCGTCGATCAGCATCGCCACCGTCACCGGCTTCATCAGGAAACCGTCCAGCACCGCCTGTTCGCGGCCCAGCCGCTCGACCAGCATCTCGCGGCCGTGCGCGGTGACCATCACGATCAACGGCGCCTGGCTGCCGCCGATCAGCTCGCGGATGCGCCGGCCGGTCTCCCAGCCGTCCAGGCCCGGCATGCGCCAGTCCAGGAAGATCACTTCGTAGGGCGGGCCCTCGCCGGCGGCGCGCTCGACGAACTCCAACGCTTCCTCGCCGCTGCGCGCGGCATCGGCCTTCCAGCCGATCGACTGCACCATCGCCAGGATCGCGTTGCGCGCGCTGTCGTTGTCGTCCACCACCAACGCGCGCAGTTCGCGCAGGCGCTCCGGCGGACCGGCCGGGGCCTCGGAGGGCTGGCTGGGCACGCCCAGCCCGATGCTGAAGAAGAAGCGGCTGCCGCGGCCGCGTTCGCTTTCCACGCCCAGCTCGCCGCCCATCAGGCGCACCAGTCGCTGGCTGATCGCCAGGCCCAGGCCGGTGCCGCCGAAGCGGCGGGTGGTCGAGGCTTCGGCCTGCGAGAAACCCTCGAAGATCGCCACCAACTTGTCTTCGTCGATGCCGATGCCGCTGTCGCGCACGTCGAACGCCAGCGACACCCGGCCCTGATCGGCGTTGGCGACGCGCACCACCAACACCACCTCGCCGTAGTGGGTGAACTTGATCGCGTTGCCGACCAGATTGATCAGTACCTGCTGCAGGCGCAGGGAATCGCCGATCACGCGTTTTGGCACGTGCTCGTCGATATCGAACACGATCTCGATGTCCTTGTCGCCGACGTTGGCGCTGAGGATCACCGAGATGTCGCGCAGCACCTGCTCGAGTTCGAACTCGTGCGATTCCAGGGTCTGGCGGCCGGCCTCGATCTTGGAGAAGTCGAGGATGTCGTTGAGGATGCCCAGCAGGGTCTTGGCCGCGGTCTCGGTCTTGTTGGCGTAGTCGAGCTGGCGCAGGTCCAGGCTGGTCTTCTGCAGCAGCTGCAGCATGCCCAGGATCGCGTTCATGGGCGTGCGGATCTCGTGGCTCATGTTGGCCAGGAAATCGCTCTTGGCCTTGCTGGCCGCCTCCGCCGCGGCGACCGCGTCCACCATCGCCGCCTCGGCGGTGCGCTGGACGGTGATGTCCTCGGCGATCGACCAGGTATGGAGCTTGCCGTCGATGCGCAGGGCCACGCCGTTCAAGCGCACCGGCACGCGCGCGCCGTCCTTGCGCACGAACTGTTTCTCGTAGGGGCCGTAACGGCCGCTGCTGTGCAGGGTGCGCTGGACCGCCTTCTCCTGCAGCTCGTACTCCTTGGGCGTGAGCTTGCTCTGATCCAGCGCGCGCAGTTCCTGCTCGCTGTAGCCGGTCAGGGCGCGGAACTCCTCGTTGAACTCGACGAAGCGCCCGCTCTCGTCGGTCAGCGCGATGCCCAACGGCGACAGCTCGAACAGCCCGCGCAGCTTGCGTTCGTTGGTCTCCAGCGCGGCCTCGCGGCGCTTGCGCTCGCGCAGGTCGACGGCGATGCCCAGGTAACCCACGATCTCGCCGTCGCTCTTGCGCAGCGCGCTGACGTTGAGCAGCACCGGGATGCGGTCGCCGCTCTTGGTGATGTAGGTCCACTCGTTGGAATCGGGCTCGATGCGGGCCTTGGCCACGAACACTTCGAAGCCAGGATCGATGCGTCGGCCCAGCTCCATCTGCAGCGCATGGGCGCGCTCGGCCATCTCGATGGGCTCGTGGAACAGCGCCGGGGTCTCGCGGCCGACCAGTTCCTCGGCCGAGTAGCCCAGGATCGCCTCGGCGGCCGGATTGAACAGGGTGATCTTGCCTTCCGGGTCGGAGGCGATGATGGCGTAGCCGGCGTTGGCCAGGATCGCGCGCTGCAGCGCCGAGAACGCCTGCAGTTCGGCGGTGCGCTCCTCGACCTGATGCTCCAGGGTGGCGTTGAGCTGCAGGATCTCGGCCTGGGCTTCCTTGCGTTCGGCGATGTCGCGCAGGGTCGAGGCCACGCCGACCACGCGCCCGCTGCCGCTGCGGATCGGCGCGGCCGAAATCTCCACGTACAACGGCGAGCCGTTGCGATGGCGGCGGATGGTCTCGACCGCCACCGCCTCTTCGCCGGCCAGCGCGCGCTGCAGGATCTGGCCGTCCTCGCGGATGCGCTCGAACGGCACCACCAACTCGACCAGCGAGCGGCCGATGGCCTCCTCGGGCGGATAGCCGAACATCTGCTGGGCGGCGCGGTTCCATTCGGTCACGCGGCCGTCGGACGAGGTGCCGACAATGGCGTCGTGCGAACTCTCGACGATCGCGGCCAGGCGCGCGCTCTGCGCGATCGAACGCTGCTTGCGTTCGTTGGAGCTCATGAACAGATACAGCAGCACCGCCAGCAGCGAACCCAACGCGGCGATCGAACCCGCCGCGCGCCAGGGCTGCGGCAGGTCCAGGGCGGCGATGGTGGCAGGCTGGGCCTCGATATCCATGCGCCACTGGCGGCCGTACAGGGCGAACACGCGCTGGCGCGAGCGCTCCTGGTCGACGCCTTCGCCGATGCTGGCGGAGGCGTAGATGCGCTCGCCGTGCGCCGGGTCGGTGACGTCGCTCAGGATGAAGCCGTAGTCGGCGTGGGTTTGTCCGAAGTCGGCCAGGATGTCGTCGGTGACCAGCGGCGCGTACACCCAGCCCACCGCCGCCGCCGCGGCCTGAGCCGGGTCCGAGGGCTGTCCGTTCGGGTACACCGGCAGCAGGAACAGCATGCTGCGATTGGGCTTGCCCTCGACCTGGACCAGGGTGATCGGCCCGGTCAGGGTCGGCTGCCCGCTCTTTAGCGCGACCAGCGCGGCCTCGCGGCGCTTGCGCTCGGAGGCGATGTCCAGACCCAGCGCGGCGCGATTGGGCGCCTCGGGCTCGACGTACTTGATCAGGTATTTCTCGCCCTTGTGCGGGGCGAGCTGGCGGACCTTGACCTCGCGCAGGCCTTCCGCGCGCAGGCCGCTCAGGAAGGCGCCCTCGCGGCCGGCGGGCACGCGCGCGATGTAACCGAAGCCGTGCGCGCCGGGGAACTCGCGCGCGAGCTCGCGCGACTGCATGTAGCGACGGAAGCGTTCGCGGTTGATCGCGCCGCCGGCGCCCAGCACCGCCCCGCGCGCGCCGCGCAGCCCGTATTCGTAGGTCTGGAAACGCGACTTCAAATCGGCCGTGGCGCGCGCGGCCATGCTGTCCAGCAGCTGCTGGGTGCGCGCCTCGTTGCCGGACTGCTGGCGCAACCCCACCATCACCGCGCCGGCCAGTCCCAGCAGCAGTACCAGCAGGGCAAGTCGGGCAGGGCTACGCAGACGACGGATGGGCATCCCCTCCCAGGTTCGGAACGAAGGACGTTAGCAGAGGCCCCGTAGAGATTCCGAGTGGGGCTGCGCGGAATCGACACCGCCCGGGCCGGCTACGCCACTGTCCGCGATCGGCACAGCCGCGCGCAGGGGCATCGGCGGCACCGGCAGTGCGCACCCATACTTAAGCGATCACTTGACAGTGGGGTGGCCCCGCCCACACTCGAGCGCATGCCTAACCATCCCGCGAATCTGGACCGCGTCTTCCACGCCCTCGCCGACCCCAGCCGGCGTTCGATGATCGAGCGTCTGGACGGCGGCACGGCCACGGTCAGCGAACTCGCCCGGCCGTTGGCGATGTCGTTGGCGGCGGTGGTGCAGCACCTGCAGGTGCTGGAGGCCAGCGGCCTGGTGCGCTCGCGCAAGACCGGCCGGGTCCGCAGCTGCGAACTCGATCGCGACGGCCTGGCCGCGGCCGAACGCTGGATCGGCCAGCGCCGCGACGCCGGCGCACGCCAGCTCGACCGCCTGGGCGCCCATCTCGCCGCCCACCCCGAGCCGCAGCCCGCCAAACCCGCCTCACGCAGACGCCGCCCCGCATGAACGCCGACGGCCGCCGCATCGTCCCGGTCGAACGCATCCAAAGCGCGGGTGGCCTGCTCGCGCGGGCCCCGATCGCCTGAGACCTGCAAGCCGACGGCGATGGTACGCGCCAGCGCCCGACCGCCCGGATCGCGTCGCCGGCGGGCCGTCGGTGATCCAGAGCCGCCCTGCCGCGATCGACCCGCCACGCGACTGGCCGGGCCGGCACTTAGATTTCGCCGCGTGCGCGGCTGGTTGTGAAGACCTTCGGCCGCTGCCTTGTGCACGAACGCGCGAAAGAACGGCGGGTCTCTTGCGGCCCGCGACCGCTGGCCGCACATTGCCGGGCCCACCCCTCGATCCGAGACCGCGAATGAAATTTCTGGTGATGATCTACAACGACGACAGCCTGCTCGGCGGCGTACCCGCCGACGAGGCCAAGAGCATGATGCGCGACTGCCTGATCCACGCCGACGAGCTGCGCGACCAGGGTTACCTGCTGGACTCGCAACAGCTCGAGGCCCCGACCACCGCCAAGTCGCTGCGCGTGCGCAACGGCCGTGCCACGATCACCGACGGCCCCTTCGCCGAGACCAAGGAATACCTGGGCGGCTTCAACCTGATCGAAGCCGAGAACATGGACGAAGCACTGCGCATCGCCGCGCAGTTCCCGTGGGCCAATTCCGGCTGCATCGAAGTGCGCCCGGTGCGCGACCTCAACGACGTGCGGCGCGACGTCGGCGCCTGAGCTTGCCTCTCGGCCGCCGTCGCGGGCGCACGGCTACGCCGCCGGCGTCGCCTCAGGCGCCGCCGGGCGGCTCAACGACAACCCAGGCTTCCACCGCGAGCGCGCCTGGGTGTGGCGGGATCAGGCAGCTTGCGGCAGCGGCGCGCGCTGGCGACGGATCCGCAAGGCCTGCAGCAGCGCCACCGCCAGGAACACCAGGAAGGCCGCGCCCACCGCGGCCTGCAGTTCCGGCGCGTCCGGCCCCGACACCAGCGGCCGGCCCTCCGGGATACGGGTGGCGGTTTCGGTGAAGCCCGGGATCAGGTGGAAGAACACCGTCAGCGTGTAGCCGATCACCGCGACGTAGCGCGACAGCCCGCCGAAGATCGCCTTGCGGTCGGCGGCCAGCGCCGAGAACAACACGATCAGCGTGATCACGCCCAACGCGTGCGGCTTGCCGAAGCCGCCGTGGCGGAAGATGAAGAAGCCGGTCACGCAGCTGCCGATGGTGAACCACACATAGACCTTGCCGATCAGGCGCTCGTAGCCGATCTCGCGGTAACGGATCAGGGCGATGAGGCCGGCGAACAGGGCGATGAGGCTGACGACGGTATGGAACATGCCGAAGGGCGTGATGCCGAACATGGTTCACCTCGCGATGGCTGGGCGGTTGCGGACGATGGCGCGACGCCGGCGCGCGGCCGGCGTCGCGCGCGGATCAGGACTTGAGGAACGCCAACATGTCGGCGCCGAGCTTTTCCTTGTGGGTGTCGGTGATGCCGTGCGGCGCGCCGGGGTAGATCACCAGCTTGGCGTGCGGGATCAGCTTGGCCGAGGCGCGCGCGGCGGCGTCCACCGGCACGACCTGATCGTCGTCGCCGTGCACTATCAGGGTCGGCTTGTCGAACTTCTTCAGGTCCTGGGTGAAGTCGGTGGCCGAGAACGCGGCGATGCAGTCGTAGGCGTTCTTGTGCCCGGCCATCATGCCCTGCATCCAGAACGCGTCGATCGCGCCCTGCGACTTCTTCGCGCCGGGCCGGTTGTAGCCGAAGAACGGGCCGCTGGCGAGGTCCTGATACAGCTGCGAACGATCGGCCAGCGAGGCCTTGCGGATGCCGTCGAAGACTTCGACCGGCAGGCCGCCGGGGTTGGCTTCGGTCTTGAGCATCAGCGGCGGCACCGCCGAGATCAGGCCGAGCCTGGCGACGCGCGCGGTGCCGTGACGGCCCACATAACGCGCGACTTCGCCGCCGCCGGTGGAGAAGCCGAACAGCGAAGCGTCCTTGACGTCCAGATGCTCAAGCAGCTCGGCCAGGTCGTCGGCGTAGTGGTCCATGTCGTTGCCCTGCCAGGGCTGACTGGAGCGGCCGTGACCGCGGCGGTCGTGCGCGATCACGCGATAGCCGTTGTCGGCCAAAAACAGCATCTGCGCTTCCCAGCTGTCGGCGTTGAGCGGCCAGCCGTGGCTGAGGACGACGACGGGGCCGCTGCCCCAGTCCTTGTAATAGATCTGGGTGCCGTCTTTGGTGGCGATCGTGCTCATGGTCTTGCTCCCGGAGTCGGTGGAGGGTGGGGTCGGGACAACGGCGGTGGTGCGGGGGCGTCGGTATCCGCGCAGCCGCGATGCCGGCTGCGCGCGCACCGGCATCGTGCGGAGACGACATTGCGCTGCAGTCTCGGCTGCTGCGACGGCCCGCAGGCAAGCTGCAGCTCTCCTCGTCAGGGAGATCCCCGGAGCGGCGCGCGGACTGGGACCGCGCGTCGCTCCGGTTTTCTTTGAGATTTTCCTAAAGCGCGGAAACGCCTCCGCTCAGGGCGCGCCCTTGACCACCACGCCCGCGCGCATCACCAGCACCGGCTTCTCGGTCGCGCGCACGTTCTGGATCACGTCGCCGGGCACCGCCACGATGTCGGCGGCCTTGCCGACTTCCAGGGTGCCGGTGTCCTGGTCGATGCCGAGCAATTTCGCCGAGCCCTGGCTGCTGGTCATCAGCGCCTGCGCCGGGCTCATGCCCATGTCGACGTAATCGCCGAACTCGCGTGCGTTGAGGCCGTGCGGGAACACCGCCGAGTCGGTGCCGTAGGCGATCGGCACGCCGATCTTCAACGCCTGCTTGAACATCTGGGTATGCGCGGCGGCGGCGGCGCGCGCCTTCTCGCCGATCTTGGGCGGATAGGTGTTCGCCTTCTCATCCACCCACAGCTGGGTCATGCGCGTGGGCACCAGGTAGACGCCCTTGTTCTTCATCAGCTGTAGCGTGGCCGGGGTGAGGAAGCTGCCGTGCTCGATCGAATCGATGCCGGCCTCCACCGCCAGCCGCGCGGCGACATCGCCGTGGCTGTGCGCGGCCACCTTGCGGCCCCAGTTGTGGGCCTCGCCGATGATCGCGCCGAGCTCGGCCGGCGTGAGCTGCGGCACGTCGACCGGGTCGGACTCGGAAAGCACGCCGCCGGAGGCGCAGATCTTGATCACGTCGGCGCCGAACTTCATCTGCTGACGCACCGCCAGGCGGCATTCCTCGGCGCCGTTGCACACCCCTTCCAGCGGACCGGCGGGCCGGATCCGATCCGGCGGCGCGTTGACGCTGTCGCAGTGACCGCCGGTGGAGCCGATGGCGTGGCCGGCCACGATCAGGCGCGGGCCCTGGACCAGGCCGGCGTTGATCGCGTTGCGCAGGCCGATGTCGACGAAATCCGGTGCGCCCAGCTCGCGCGCGGTGGTCACGCCGGCCTTCAGCGCCGACTGCGCGTTGCGCTGCGCGTGGAAGGCCTGCTCGGTCGGGAAGCGCAGCATGTTCTCGTAGAAGCCCTGGGCCCAATCCTCGCTGTGATCGGAAGCCAGGTGGGTATGCGCGTCGATGAAGCCGGGCAGCAGGGTCGCCTCGCCCAGGTCGATCACTTGCGCGTCGGCCGGAATAGCGGCATCGCGACCGACCGCGACGATGCGATCGCCGCGCACCACCACCACGCCGGGCGACACCAGCTGCCCGCTGCGTCCGTCGAACAGGTGCGCGGCCTTGAGCGCGATCGTCGGTACGCCGTTCTGCGCCTGCGCGCTCAGCGCCAGACTCAGACCCAAGGACAAGGCAGCGGACAGGACGGCGTTGCGCAACTTCATACGGACTCTCCCCGGAGCGATATGGTGAGAGCGAGTGTAGGGCTTGCTGCGACGCGGGATATGGGACCTTCGGATGACCGGCGCCTCAGTTTCCGCGCGCGCCCCGCACCCGATCGTGCGCGAAATTCTCCGGCCGTCCTCGCCATGACCCGAAGAGGACGCCGCCAGGGCATCGCGATGCGTAGGATGCGGTGAGCCAAAGGTGAACCGCATCGTCTTCGCGGCGCCGAGTACTAGTTGGCGGCCGTCGACTTGCGCAGCAAATCCCGCACCGCCTCGGCGGTGGCGGTCGCCGACTGCGGGTTCTGGCCGGTGACCAGGCGCCCGTCGACGCTGACCTGCGCGGTCCAGTTCGGCCCGGCCTGGTGCTGCGCGCCGCGCTGGCTCAGCGTGCTGGCGAGCAGGAACGGCACCACGCTCTCCAGCTTCACCGCGCGCTCTTCGTCGTCGGTGAACGCGCTGACGCGCTTGCCAGCCACCAGGTAGCTGCCGTCGCTGAGCTTCACGTTCACCAGCGCGGCCGGGCCGTGACAGACCGCGGCGATCACGTTGCCGGATTCGTACACCTCGCGCGTCACCCGCTGCACCGCCGGACTGTCGGGAAAATCCCAGACCGCGCCATGGCCACCGGCGTAGAACACCGCCGCGTACTTGCCGCTGTCGACGGTATCCAGGCGCGCGGTGTTGCGGATCGCGGCGCGGAAGCCGGCGTCGTTCCAGTAGCGCGCGTTGGTGGCGTCGTCCAGTTCGATGCCGTCCACCGGCGGCTCGCCGCCCTGGATCGAAGCGAACTCGACCGCAATGCCGGCGGCGTCGAACACCGCCAGGGGGTGGGTGACTTCGCCCAGGTAGAAGCCGGTGGGCTGACCGGTGCTGCCCTTGGTGCCGTGGCTGGTCAACACCATCAGCACCGGCTTGGGCGCGGGCGGGGTGGCGCCGGTGGCGGCGGCGGACAGGCCGAACAGGGCGGCGGCGAATAAAGCGCTCATGGCGGGAATCCTGGGAAAGGGTCGGGAGCCGACCGGGTGCTGGCACTCTATTCTTGCGTTTTATGGCGATAAACTGGCTTACGGGCAAATTACTCGTGCGTGGAGCGCAAGAATGAGCCGTCATTACGACCACCTGGCCGACGTCGAGGCCTTCGCCGCCGCGGTCGAGCGCGGCTCGCTGACCGCCGCCGCGACCGCGCTGGCGACCACGCCCTCGGCGATCAGCCGCGCGATCGCGCGGCTGGAAACCCGCCTGGGTGTGCAACTGTTGCGGCGCACGACCCGGCGCCTGGGCCTGACCGAAGCCGGGCGCAGCTACCTCGAGCAGACCCGCACCGCCTTCGCCCTGATCGACGAGGCCGAACGCAGCCTCCAGGGCCAGGGCGGCACGCTCTCCGGCAGCGTGCGTCTGAGCGTGCCGACCACCTACGGCCACTACCGACTGCCGGCGCGGCTGCAGGCGTTCGCGCAGCAGCACCCGCAGGTGCGGATCGAGTTGAGCATCGCCAATCGCAATGTCGACCTGATCGCCGAAGGCTACGACCTGGCGATCCGCCTGGGCGAGTTGCCCGACAGCGGCCTGGTCGCGCGCAAGCTCGAGGACGCGCCGGTCTGCCTGGTCGCCTCGCCCGATTATCTGCGGCGCGCGGGCCTGCCGCGGACCATCGACGACCTGGCCCAGCACAGTTGCCTGTCGTTCGTGATGCCCAGCAGCGGACGCGTGTTCCCGTGGATCCTGCGCGAGGACGGCCGCGACCGCGACTGGACGCCGGGCGGAGCGCTGCGGGTATCGGACGACCCCTTGGGCATGGTGTCCCTGGCCGAACAGGGCGCGGGTATCTGCCAGAGTTATGACTTCATCGTCGGCGAACGCGTGCGCGCCGGGCGCCTGGTCGAGGTGTTGACGCACACCCGCGGCCGCAGCCGCGCGTTCTCGCTGATCTACGCGCCGCACCGGCAGCTGTCCGCCGCCGCGCGCGCCCTGATCGCGGCGCTGAGCGCGGGCTAAAGCGCCGCGGCGTCGGCATTTGCGGTGCCCAGCACGCGGGCGGACAATCAGGGTGTCGCCTCAGCGCGCTATCCACGGAGTCACCCATGATTCTCCGTCCCGCCTTGATCGCCGCCGTCCTCGCCCTGACCCTGGCCGGAGGCGCCGTCGCCAAGAGCCGCAACGTCACCGACCCCGATGCGCCGCGCGCGCTACCCGAACAGGGGCCGGTCGAAGTGCGTTGGCAAAACCCCGCCCAGTTCACCGAGATCCGCTACAGCGGCAATTCCAGCGAAGCCAAGCGCGGCAACTGGGTCGAAGATCTGGCCCAACACCTGCGCCAGCGCGCGCAGAAGCGCCTGCCCGCGGGCGAGCGCCTGGAAGTCGACATCCTCGACATCCGCCGCGCCGGCAACTACGAACCCTGGCGCGGCGTCGCCTTCAACGACACCCGCTTCATCCGCGACATCTACCCGCCGCGCATCACCCTCAACTTCCGCCGCATCGACGCCGACGGCCAGGTCATCGCCGAGGGCGAGCGCAAGCTCAGCGACATGGGCTTCCTCAGCAACGCCAACGCCCTGAGCAACAGCGACCCGCTGCGCTACGAAAAGGCGCTGATCAACCGCTGGCTGGACCGCGAACTCAAGCGCCCCGGCGTCTGAGCCGCACCGCCGCCCGCCGCTCCGCGGCCGCCATGGGAGCGGCACCAGCCGCATCCGCCCCTGTAGGAGCGGCGCAAGCCGCGACCGCGAAGCCGCACCCACGACGAAACCAACGACGCACGCCGCATTCCGAGTCGCGGCTCACGCCGCTCCTACCCGGCCCTGCCGACTCTGCTTTCTGCTTTCTGTGGGAGCGGCGTAAGCCGCGATGAAGGCTCCGCACTCGTCGCGCAACTCGCGTCATCGCCGCAGTCCAATCGCGGCTTACGCCGCTCCCACAGCGCCAGCGCAACGCGCCCCGATCGTCGCTCGCCCCTACCCGCGCCGCCTCCGACCGCCACCTGTAGGAGCGGCGCAAGCCGCGACCGCGAAGCCGCACCCACGACGAAACCAACGACGCACACCGAATACCGAGTCGCGGCTTACGCCGCTCCTACCCGGCCATCCCGACTCTGCTTTCTGCTCTCTGTGGGAGCGGCGTAAGCCGCGATCGCGCCACCACGCCCACGATGCCACTCACCTCAAAACAGCGATCCCACCCTAGCGCCGCAGCGTCTCCAAGAACTCCCGCAGCGCCGTATTGAACGGCTCGGGCTGATCGACGAATACCCCATGCCCCGCATCGGCAACGACCTCCAGCCGTGCCCCCGGCACCTGCTGCGCGGCTGCCTTCTGCGCCGCAAGCTCATCCGAACCCGCCGCCGCCACGATCAACGTCGGCCGGTCGAACTTCTTCAGCGCACCGCTGCGGTCGACGCCGTACATATCGGCCACCAGCATCGCCACGCCCGTGCTCACCGGCGTACGCAAGGCGATCTCGACGCGCCGATCCACCTGCTCCGGCGCCAACGGCCGGGCGAAGATCGCGCCCATCATGCCGCGCAGGTACTCGCGCGGATGCGCGGCGTAGACAGCCATCATCTCGAGGAAGCGCTGCGCCGCCTGCGGATCCGCGGCCACCCCGCCAGCGCCGCGCGACACCGCCGCATCCACCAACACCAAGCCGGCGATACGCCCGGTCCCGTAACGCTGCACATAGGCGGCGACATCCTGGACGCCCTGCGACCAACCAATCAGCACCACCCGATCGAGTTTGCGCGCCGTCAGCAGGGCCTCGATATCGCTGGCGCGCACCTCCGGCGTATTGCCGCCGCCGCTAAGCTGCGAAGCACCCTGCGAACGCGGGTCCATCGCCACCACCCGATGCCCCTCGCCGAACGCCGCCAGCTGCGCGTCCCAGATCGTGTGATCCATGCCCCAGCCAGGCACGAACACCAGCACCGGCGCCGCGCCGGTCCGGCCGTTGTCGACGTAGTGAATGCGTGTGCCGTCGGCAGCCGGCACCGAGCCGGCGACGTAGCCTGCGGCGGCGACCGGACCGTTCGCCAGTGCACCGAACAGCAGGAGCGAGCCAGTCAATATCAGCGTACGCACGCAGCGTCGGGGACTGGAATTCGTCTTCATGGCGCCGGACTCGCAAGAGAGAGGAAAGAGCTAGCGGCGATCATCGCAGCGCGGGCCGGGGTAGGACTGTGCCGGTAGTGAGGGTTCGACCCCGTTTCGGATCCCATGCGTTGGAAGTCTCGGGGTCGCCGCGGCGGCCCTGGTCGGCCGCTCGCCGGGAGCGGCCGCCTCCGCCCTGGGGAACCGCATGAACAGGAAGATCGTCGTGTCCATCGCGCTGGGCGCCGTGCTGCTGGCGGCCTGCGCCAAGCCCGCCACGCCGCCGGTGTCCAAGCCGTCGAGCACACTGCAATCGTTCGAGGACGAAGCCGCATTCCAGCGTGCGCTGACGAACTTGCAGCAGACCATGAAGCGGCGGCGACAGGAGGCCGCCAAGGAGTACGCGATGGCCCCTCCCCCTCCGCCCTCACCGCCCCCCGCCCCCATGAGCTTCGCCGAGTCCTCGGCGGTAGATGCGCCGGCCCAGGCCAGCGCCGACGCCGCTGCCGCCGCACCCGAATCGATCACCAACGTCCAGACCCTGGGCGTGGACGAAGGCGACATCGTCAAGAACGCCGGCGACTACCTGATCGTGCTGCGCCGCGGCCGCCTGTTCTCCATCCGCGTCGGCGGCGACGGTCTGCAACCGGTCGCCACCATCGACGCCTACGCGCCGGGCTCCAGCCCCAACGGCACCTGGTACGACGAGATGCTGGTGTCGGGCCGGGACGTGATCGTGATCGGCTACAGCTACGAACGCGGCGGCACCGAGATCGGCCTGTTCGCGCTGGGCGACGACGGCGGCCTGCGTCATCGCGATACCTACCAACTGCGCAGCAGCGACTACTATTCGCAACGCAACTACGCCAGCCGCCTGATCGGACGTCAGCTGATCTTCTACGCGCCCGTGCCGGTGTACTTGAACGAGCCCGAGTCGCATCTGCCGGCATTGCGCCACTGGCGATCCGGCGCCCAGGTCGCCGACTTCAAACGCATCCTGCCCGCCAGCCGCATCTACGACGCGCTGGACCCGACCAGCGACAACTACTCCGTCGTGCTGCACACGGTGAGCGTGTGCGACCTGGGCAGGGCCGAACTGGAGTGCCGCGCCACCGCCGTGCTCGGCGACCGCTCGCGCGAGTTCTATGTCGCGCAGGACGCGGTCTATGTCTGGATCAGTTCGGAAACGGGCAAGGCCGGGGTGCCGTCTTCGTCGGTGTTCCGCATGCCGCTGGATGGCGGCGCGCCCTCGGCACTGCGCACCAGCGGCAGCCCCATCGACCAGATGTCGTTCCTGCAACGCGACGGCTATCTCAACGTGCTGGTCGGCAGCGACTACGACGGCCATGCGATGTGGCGCGACGACGCCAAAACCGGCGAACTGGCCCTGCTGCGCGTCAAGCTGGACGAATTCGGCGACGCCAGCGCCAGCACCCGAGCCGAGCACTACCGTCCGCTCCCCGCCCTGATCGCCGGCTACGGCGCCATGCAGAATCGCTATGTCGGCGATTGGTTGCTGGTGGGCGCAGCGCCGTACCAGCACGACGACCGCGGTGCGGCGAGCACCGTTCTCGCCCTGCGCTACGCCAGCCAGAGGCCGGTGCAGGCCTTGGCCCTGCCGCACGCGGTGAGCCGCATCGAAGCACTGGGACGCGACGCCTTGCTGGTCGGATCCAGCGGCAACGATCTGCATTTCAGCGGGATTCGCCTGGGCGACAACGCCGCGCACGCGGGACGTTTCGTCTACCCCGGCGTGGCGGAGGGCGATCAACGCACCCACGGCTTCTTCTATCGTCCGACCGCGGACCAGCAAGGCATCGCCGGCCTGCCCATCCTGCGGGCGGCCGCCGACGACTATGCAGCCCCCGGCCAAGCCAGCGTCGTCTACCTGCGCAACCGCGCCCTGCACCTGAGCCGCATGGGCCAACTCGACGCGCGCACCTCGCCCGCCACCGACGACGGTTGCCAGGTCAGCTGCGTGGACTGGTACGGCAACGCGCGCCCCATCTTCGTCGGCGATCGCGTGTTCGCCCTGCTCGGCTACGAACTGGTCGAAGGCCGCGTCGATGCGGACCGCATCCAAGAACGCCGCCGAGTGGACTTCGGCCCCGGGCGCGCCGCGGCCATTTCCAAATAAGTACGCGAGCACGAACCTCCCCCGCTCGCACGGGGAAGGTTCGCGAACGAGTCAGCGATCGAATCAGCCCGCCTGCGCGGCGCTCGGATCGGCGTCCGGATCCATGTAGAACACTTCCCACTGGTGGCCGTCCGGATCTTCGTAACCGCGCTGGTACATGAAGCCGTAATCCTTGGCCTCGGGCGACTTGGCGCCGGCCGCGATCGCCTTTTCGACCAGCGCGTCGACGCCGGCGCGGTCTTCGGCATTGATGCTGAGGATGGCCAGCACATTCTGGCTGGCGTCGCCGACCGGCTTGCTCACGAAACTCTGGAAGAACGGCTTGACCAGCAGCATCACGTAGATGTCGTCGGAGACGATCATGCAGGTGGCGTTCTCGTCGGTGAACTTGGCGTTGAACGAATAGCCCAGCTGGGTGTAGAAGGCGACCGAACGGTCCAGGTCCTGGACGGGGAGGTTGACGAAGATCTTGGTAGCCATGACGAATCCTTGAGGGTGGAGGGTAGTTGGCGGGCCCAGTACGGGATCGATCCGGCCTGCTCTACTTGACGACGAACCAAGGGGCGCGTGATCGACACGGCCCGCGAAATATTTTTCGCCTGGCCCGGCGTCAGCCCGGCGGGTCCAGATAAGGCTGCAGCAGCTCGGCCATCCATTGCATGAAGACCTGCGCGCGCTGGGGCAGATTGCGCCGGTGGGCGTACAGCAGCGACACCGGCATGGGCTCGGCGCTCAGTTCCGGCAGCACTTCGACCAGTTCGCCGCGCGCCAGGTAGGGCTCCAGCCCGATCAACGGGGCCTGGATCAGGCCTAGGCCGACCAGGCAGGCGGTGCGGTAGGCCTCGACGTTGTTGACGGTGAGCACGCCGGCCATGGGCAGGCTGCGGTAGGCCACGCCGTCCCAGTACTCCCAGCCGTCGGGTCGTCCGCCCAGGCTGGCCGCGTAGTGGACCAGGCGATGGCCGGCCAGATCCTGCAGGCGTCGCGGCGTGCCGTAGCGCTGCAGGTAGGCGGGGCTGGCGCAGTTGGCCACGCGGAACTGGCCCAGGGGGCGCGCGATCAGACTGCTGTCGGCCAGGGTGCCGATCCGGACCACGCAGTCGAAGCCTTCGCGCACCAGGTCGACGCGGCGGTCGGCGCTGCTCAGTTCCAGCTCCAACTGCGGGTGCAGGGCCAGGAACTCCGGCAACCGCGGGATCACCAGCGCGTGCGCCATGCCGCTGGGCATGTCCACGCGCAGGCGGCCGCGTAGCGCCTGCGGCGCCTGCTGGAACATGCCGCGCAGTTCGTCCACATCGGCCAACAGGTCCTTGCAGCGTTCGTAGAAAGCCTGCCCGTCCTGGGTGGTCTGGACCTTGCGCGTGGTCCGGTGCAGCAGGCGCGTGCCCAGCAGGTTTTCCAGCTGCTGCACCGCGGTGGAGGCGCTGGCCTTGGGCAGGCCCAGGCTGTCGGCGGCGCGGGTGAAGCTGGCCAGCTCGGCGACCCGGACGAAGACCTGCATGGCGTCGAGCTGGTTCATCGGGGCTCCGGGCGGCGCAATTGTTCGTAATTTACGAACAGATAAATCGAATTATGCAGATTTATCGCCATAAGTCGCGCCAATAGAGTGGCGTCCACATCCCACCCTCAGGAGTCCTGCCATGACCCCCTCCAGCATCGCCCTGATCACCGGCGGCAGCCGCGGCCTCGGCCGCAACGCCGCCCTCAAGCTCGCCTCCCAGGGCAGCGACGTGATCCTGACCTACCGCAGCAACCGCGCCGAAGCCGACGCCATCGTCGCCGCGATCCGCGCCGAAGGCCGCCGCGCCCTCGCCCTGCAACTCGACGTCGGCGACAGCCGCAGCTTCGAAGCCTTCGCCGCCCAGGTCCGCGATGCCCTGGCCACGCATTGGCAGCGCGAACGTTTCGATTACCTCATCAACAACGCCGGCATCGGCACGTATGCCGCGCTGGCCGAAACCACCGAGGCGCAGTTCGACGAACTGATGAACATCCATTTCAAGGGCGTGTTCTTCCTCACCCAGACGCTGCTGCCGCTGATCGCCGACGGCGGCCGCATCGTCAACGTCTCCACCGGCCTGACCCGCTTCGCCCTGCCCGGCTACGGCGCCTACGCATCGATGAAGGGAGCGATCGAAGTGCTGACCAAATACCTGGCCAAGGAACTCGGTCCGCGCGGCATCGCCGTCAACGTGATCGCGCCCGGCGCGATCGAAACCGACTTCGGCGGCGGCACCGTGCGCGACAACGCCGATATCAACGCCTACATCGCCGCGCAGACCGCGCTGGGCCGGGTCGGTCAGCCGGACGACATCGGCGGCGTGTTCGCTTCCTTGCTGTCGCCGGACAACCGCTGGATCAATGCGCAGCGCATCGAAGCCTCCGGCGGCATGTTTCTTTAAGTAGGGAGCGGTTAAGCCATCCCGCCCCTGTAACCGGTTACGTCGACGCAGGAGGCGCCGACGTACCGGACAGGGTTAAAGGAACCTTAAACACGAATGCGCGCAACTCTCGACGCCGGTCGCGTTTGGCACATGATGCAGCTGCATCGACGCCCCAATGCGATTACAACGCATGGCAACGAACGCCATCCGAACACCGGGAGAATCCGCATGAAACGCATATTGCTGGCCACCGCGATCACTCTGGCCGTCCTCGCATCGCCGGCGATGGCCGACGGCCGCGGCAAGGGCAACGGCCATGGCCGCGGTCACGACAAGCACCAGGATCGCGACGACCGTCACGATAGGCACGACCGCGACGACGACGATCGCTACGACCGTCGCGACCGCGGTGGCCGCGGCTACGACCGTTACGACAGCCGCTATTACTACAGCTACGACGGCCGCAACCATCCGCCGGGCCGCCACAACGGTTGGCACAAGGATTACCGCCGCGGTCAGCGCATCGACGTGGTCTACATGCAGCCGCGCTACTACATCGACGACTACCCGCGTTACCACCTGGCACCGCCGCCGCGCGGCCACCGCTGGGTGCGCATGGACGACGGCCGCATGATCCTGATCGCGGTCGCCACCGGCATCATCGCCGACGTCCTGCTGCATCATTGAGGCCCGACCGGCGCCTCGCGCCGCTCGCCAGCCCCACGAGGAATCCCGCTGCGGCGGGATTCTTCGTTTTTGGCCCCCATCCTTCGACCCGAGTCTCCGCCGCCGGCCTCGACCGGATATGGACGCGCATCCGCTCGGATGCTACTAACCTCGCAGGGGCGCGCCGACGCGCGCATCGCTCATCACGCCTTAGGGGGAGGCACGATGACCGTCAACGCCTGTGAGAACTGCAAGACCGAAACCGCCGCCGGCGCGCGCAACTGCCCGGCCTGCGGCGCGCCGATGCTCGCCAACTTCATGCCGGACCCACGCCGGGCGGCCGCGCGCGCGCGCAATTCCGGCGACCACACCTGGCGCAATGTGGCGATCAGCGCGGTGATCGTATTGGGCTGTCTGACTCTGTTGGGGCGCTGCAGCTCGCTGCTGAGCGAAATCGACCGGCGCGCGGACGTACGCCAGGAGGCCGACGCCTTGGCCAAGACCGGCCGCGAGCTGCTGCTGGCGGAAAAAGCGCGCCTCGACGACATCGAGGCCGGCCGCACACGCGTCGGTTCCCAACCCCAGCCGGCCGCCAACAGCGACACCGCTCTTCCGGCGCCCGCCACCAACACCGCCGAGCTGCTGCGCGGCATGAACCGGATCGTTAGCGATATGGGGCAGCGCAGCGCGCATACGCGGGCGCAATTGCAGGCCGAAGTCGCCACCCTGAAATTGGACGCCGTGCTGGCGCCGCAAAACCTGGTCGACGCTCGAGGCATCGCGAGCGGCCAATCCACCATGCGTCGCTACCTGACTCTGGTCGAGGCCTCCAACGCCATCGCCCGGGCCGACACCGCCGAACTCGACCGCCGCGTCTACGCCCTGGCGGGCGGCGTCGCAAGGAACGCCCAGTTCATCGCCGGCTACGAGCAGTCCAAGCGCCAACGCGTGACCCTGGATAACGAACAGATCGCCAACCAGCGCCGCGCGGTCGCCGCGACCCAGGCCCTGCTCGCTTTCGCACATGCGCGCCTCGGCCGCATCTCGCTGGACGGCAAGGAACTGCTGTTCCGCAGCCAGAGCGACCTGGATACCTACCGCCGCCTGCTGGCCGACTTCGACCGCGAAGCCGCGCAGGAAGAGGAGATCAGCCGCCGCCAACGCAAGATGATCGACGACGCATTGGCGAGTACGGACAAGCTCAAGGCGATGTAAGCGATGCATTCGAGTTCCCGCGCAGGCTATGGCGACCCTGGCCCGTCGATGCCCTCGCGAATCGGCGTATGACGACGCAGGCGTGCGTTTGGGCCAGCGACGAAAATAGCCGTGGCACCTGCGATCGCTTGGCCGCCTTATGCTCCCGACACGCGGCCCTGCGCGTCGCTCCTGGGGAATCTCGCCGATGAAAGTCCTGCTCGCGACCGCCCTGCTGCTGCTCGCTTCGAGCGCGCACGCCTGCATCAACGAAGTCGGCACCGACCGCGACGGCCGGCGCTTCGCGGCCCTGTGGTACCTGGGCGACGACATGACCCAGTCGATGCGCGAGCGTTCCGTTCGCGAGCACGCGCTGGAGCGTGCGAAGCGGACCATCGCCGAGGCGCGCAAGCAGCCCAGCTTCCAGTCGCTGACCAACCTGGGCGTGCTGTTGATCTACCAGGGGCAGTATCCCTTGGCGATTCGCCACTTCATCGCCGTCGAGCGCCTTTACCCGGGCCACCATGAAACCGCCGCCAACCTGGGCACCGCGCTCGAACTGGCGGGACAGGACCGCGTCGCGTTGCGCTGGATTCGCCTGGGCATCCAGCGCAACGCCGACGAGCACCTGCGCACCGAATGGCTGCACGCGCGCATCCTCGAGGCCAAGATCGCCGCGGCGCGCGAGCCGGGCTACCTCAACCGTCGCTCCATCGCCGGTGTCCGATTCGAAGCCAAGACCGTGCCTGCGCTTCCGACCGCCCTGCCCGCCGGCAACGACGGCAAGCCGATCAAACCCTGGGAGCTCGAAACCGCGCTGAACTACCAGCTACACGAACGCACCCAGTTCGTGCCCGCACCGGATGCCGTGGTCGCCAACCTGCTGTCCGACTGGGCAACCCTGAACCTCGCCGGCGGCCCCTTGGAGAACGCGAGCGCCCTGTACGAACTGGCCGTGGAATACGGCGCGCCGCGCGATGCCTTGATGCGCGAACGCCAGGCTTACATCCGCAGAACCATCGCCCGGGCGCCGGATCGCGACGGAGCGGACAGCGACTACAACTGCGCCATCTGTCCGCCCGTGGGGGATGACGGCGCCGCCATCGGATGGCCGACGCTACGACGTCACCGCATAACTCAGGCGCAGCAGGTCGTCGCCGATCGGCTGGGCTTCCAGCAGCCGCAAACGATGGCGGCCGCTCACCCCACCGAACAGCGGCTTGCCCGGGCCCAGCACGATCGGGCTTACGACCAGGCACAGCTCATCGACCAGGTCGGCGTTCATCAGGCTGGAAACGAAGCTGGCGCCACCGACCGCATTAAGATCGCGGCCGGGCCGGGATTTGAGCGCGCGGATATCGGCGATATCGCGAACGATGCGGGTATGCGGCCACGTCGCCTGCCTCAACGTGCGCGACAGCACGATGTGTTCGGTCGACGCGGCGAAGCGAGCGTACTCCACCTCGTTCGGTGTCGGCGCGCGCCCGCTGAAGGCGAGCACGCCGGCGGGGTCGTTCTGGACCGCGCTCCAATAGCCTTCGTAGCCCGGATACATGCCGCCGCCAAGCAGACAGGCGTCGATGCGGTCGGTGAGGCCGTAGCGGTCGTCCCAGGCGTCCACCCAATCCAGTTCGCCCTGTGGGCCTTCGATGCGTCCATCCAGCGACATCTGCAGGGCCGCGATGATCTTGCGCATGATGCGAACTCCGTTGGGGTGTTACCCGAGCGTCGAACTCGCGCGCCGGCGATCGACACCGCACGCGCCAACGCCGACGAACGGTAGCCCCATGTCAGGCGCGTCGCGCTCGATGTACATGGTTTGCGATCTCGCGGCGGGATCCGCTCCCCACCGTGCAGCCAAGCGCTTCCTGTAGGAGCGCCGCAAGTCGCGACCGCGACGCCTCAGCTACGACGCGCTACTCCAGGTCAGGATGTCTCCCGCTCCGCCAGGCGCTTCACGATCGCCGCGCGCAAGGTCGCTGCGTCGGCGATACGGATTCCCAACTCATCTCGCAGCACCGCCATCACCTCATCGGCGTCCGCCAGTTCGCGGCGCTGGCTGGGTTGGCCCAGGCGATGGACCGCGTAGCTACCGTCGCTCAAGGTCTTGCGGATGCCGTCGCCGGTGCGCGCGGCGAACATGCGCCCTTGGAACGGCGACTCCGGATGCGTGGACACGTACCAATTGCCCACCACGTAGTCGACCTCCTGCGCGGGTGTCAGGTCGAAGACGTACATCGGGCGCCACTCCTCGCCCACCTTCGCTCGCAGCGCGTAGCCGCCGTCGATCCGCGCCAGGCGGTAGTCCTCGTGCGGGGTCGACTGCGGCGCCTGCGTATCCAGGCGCAGCGGCGCCGTCGGCACCATGCCGCCGAAGCCCACGTCGGCCAGGTACTCCAAGCCGTCCAGCGTCGCCAGCACGAACATATGGGTGCGCGCCGTCGGCGCCTCCTCCGGCCCGCCCATCACCACCCGTGCGGTCAGGCCGCGTGCCACAAAACCCAGGTCTTGCAACAGGGCCAGGAACAGGCGATTGAGTTCGTAGCAGTAGCCGCCGCGGCCCTCGTGCAGGACCTTGCGCTGGAGTGACGCCAGATCGATCGGCACCGGCTCGCCCAGGAACGTCGCCAGCGTCTCGAACGCGAACGTGGCGGTGTGGCGACGCTGCAATTCCCGCAGCGTATCCAGCGTGGGTGCGGGCGGGGCGTCGTAGCCGAGGCGTTGCAGGTACAGGTCTAGATATTGCAATGCTTGCGACATGGGCAGGACCTGATTCTCGTCAGGCGATCACCCTACGACCTCAACCCTGCTTGAGGTCAAGTGCACGAATTCGCAATCGGCACGCCGCATTCCAGCGTCAGTCCGCGCCTGCCATGTCGATCAACTTGGCGACGGTGTTCATGTTGCGCGCCGTGCCTATGCGCGCGGCCGGGATCACCAGCTTGGAATCGGCCATGCCGTCGCCGTAGTGCACATAGATCTCGCGCTCGCCCAAGGCGATTTGCTCGTCGCGACGGTGCCGCACCGCGTCCAGCGCGTCGGCCGGTGGCGGATCATCGAGGAAGATCGCCACCACCCGGTTGGGTGCCGCGTGCGCGTACGGATTGCCGGCCAGCACCCGCGCCAGGTCCGCGCCGGTACGCACCACCACCCCGACCGGCTTGCCCGCGTACTCGGCCAACCGCGTCTCCAAGGCCTGCTTGACCTGGGCCGCTTGCTTGGCGGCGCGGAACACCACATTGCCGCTGGCGATATAGGTGCGCACGTCCTGAAATCCGGCTGCGGCGCACATCTCGCGCAGCTCGGCCATGGGCAGTTTTCCGGTGCCGCCGACGTTCACGGCGCGGAGCAGGGCGATGTAGGTAGGCATGCGCGAAGCTTACGGGAACGATCGCCCGCCGGAAGGCCGGCGCAGCGTCCGACCGAACCTCAATCGCCGCCTCCGCCGCCTCCTCCGCCGCCTCCTCCGTCGCCACCGCCGCAGGCATCGCCGCCGCCGAAGCAATCGCTCGAGTAACTCCCCGCTATCGTCGCCCCGCCATCCGCGGCATGCAGGTCCGCCTGGTGCGACGACATCGAATCGCGCACTGCGCGCGTTTCGGTCGATACGAAAGCCAGGCAGATCACCGCACCGATCAAGGGCAGCAGCCATATCAAAGCCACTTGGACCAACCGCTGCCCGCCCGACAGTGTCCCGCTGCGCATCGCAGCCAAGGTGGCGATCAGATTGATCAGCACCAGAACACCGATTACCACCGTCTGCCAATCCATCGCACACGCTCCGGATAGTCGCTAGTGTGTGCGCAGTCTTCCGGGCTTTCGAACGAGCGTCAACGCATTGCGCGTGAATTTAGCGATCACCGCTGAAATTCACGAGCGCCAAATGTGGAACGATCTCCGCCGGACGGTAGTGCGGATGGGTGGAGCTGTGTCTATCGGCGTAAAGAATGTGTACACGCCGCCCTCCCAGCGATTAGGCACCACGCCGCCTCACCGTCCGCTTGGCGGAGGTTTTGGACGCACCCACGTCGAGCGCACCGCGCAGCGCCGACGCCTGCGCCTGCAAGTACGCCCACAGCCGCTGCGCAACCGGTCCCTGCGGACGATCGCGCCGCCGTGCCGCCACCAACTCCTCGACCCGGCCCGGGAAATGCCGGCCGGCGATCGACAGCAGACGGCCGTCGCGCAGTTCTTCCTCGACCAGGAAGCGCGGCATATGCCCCCAGCCCAGGTTCTGCAGGATGATCTCCTTCTTCATCAACTGATCGCCGACCGTGCACTGCGGCGCGCCCTCGATCACGAAGTAATCGCGCGAGGGTGAATGACGCGCGGTGTCGCGCATCACGCACTGGGTGTACTCGCGCATGCGCTCGGGCGTGAGCGCACGCGTGGGCGGCGCGGGCAGCAGCCCGGCGCCGACCACCGGCACCATCGGCACCTTGCCCAGATCCAGCCATTCCAGACGCGGGTCGCTCTTGTCGACGCGGTGCAGGATCAGGTCGGCCTCGCCATCGAACAGGCGTTCCCAAGGGCCGGTGACCGCCTCGAAATGCAGATGCAGGCGCGTGGCCGGGCACTGCGCGAAGAAACGCCCCAGCAGACCCAAGGCCTGCGGGCGCGGGCACAGGTCGCCGATCACCACGTGCAGCTCGCTCTCCTCGCCCATGGCCAACTGCGCCGCGTGCGTGCGCAGGACGTCTAGCTCGCCCAGCAGCGCCTGCGCGCGCCGATGGAAAGACAGCCCGGCCTCGGTCGGGCGCACGCGATAACCGCTGCGGTCCAGCAGGCTCAGGCCCAACTGGCGCTCCAGCTTGGCGACCGCCGCGAACACGGCCGGATGCGAGCGATGCAGCTCTGCCGCCGCGGCCTGGAAACCACCCGCGCGAACCACCGCGTCGAAGCATTGCAGGTCGTGCAGGGTGAATTCGGCCATGTTTGATTTTCTTACAAAGACTGTGCTTACTTTGTAATATCAAGACGAAGCCCACGCAACTAGCCTGCTCTCCAAGGCCAGCGTCGCTCCCAACGCAAACCGTCAGGTTCGCAGCCGCGCCCTCGCCACCACCCGGAGAGCAAGACCATGAGCCACACCGAATACCTCGACGCCGGCGACGGCGCCCGCATCGCCTACCGCTATGACGGCGATCCCGCCCTGCCCGTGCTGGTGCTGTCGAACTCCATCGGCACGACCCTGCACATGTGGGACGCCGAAGTGCCAGCGTTATCCCAGTGCTTCCGCGTGCTGCGCTACGACCTGCGCGGCCACGGCGGTTCCGGCGTTCCGGTCGGCGCCTACTCGCTGGATCGCCTGGGCCGCGACGTGCTGGAGCTGATGGATGCGCTGGCAATCGAACGCGCGCATTTCCTCGGCTTGTCGCTGGGCGGCTACGTCGGCCAATGGCTGGGCGTGCACGCACCGGAGCGCATCGACCGGCTGATCCTGGCCAACACCTCGTCTTACCTGGGACCGGCCCCGCAATGGGACCAGCGCATCGCCGCCGTGCTGGAGGCACCGGACATGCGCGACACCGCCGAGACCTTCCTGGCCAACTGGTTCCCGCGCCACCTGCTCGATGCGAACGATCCCGTCGTCGACCGGTTCCGCACCATGCTGTTGAACACCGACCGCCAAGGCCTGGCCGGCGCCTACGCCGCCGTGCGCGACGCCGACCTGCGCCGCCCGATCGCCGTGATCCCCAACCCCACCCTGGTGATCGCCGGCCAGTACGACCCGGTCACCGCAGCCAGCCATGGCGAACTGATCGCCGCGACGGTGCCGGGCGCGAAGCTGCTGACGCTCCCGGCCGTGCATCTGTCGAACGTGGAGTTTCACGACGAGTTCGTGGCGGCGGTGCTGGGGTTTCTGACGCGCTAGGCTTATCGCGCTTTTTCGTACGCGGTGCATGGCGCCATCGCGGCAAGCGGACGCTCAACACACCTTCGAATCGTCCCCGGTGCGGATGGTGCCGCCCTGGCGCCGGCCGCGCCGACGCTTATACTCGCCCCACTTGCGGCCCACGTCTCGGAACTTCGTGGCCTGGCCTCCCCCGCCGCAACACGGATGTTTCTTGCGGATATCACTGGAGGCTGCATGTCTACGCTACTAGCCGACCCCGCCGTGGGTGCGGACGAACCCGATTGGGACGCGATCATCGACAACCCCTACCACGCCGGTCCGCTGGTGCGGGTCAGCCGCGCCGGCAACTGGTGGCTGGTGGTGGGCATGCGGCTGGGCCTGGACGACGCGCTGCATCGCGTGGCCGCGGTCAAGAGCGAGCGCGACAACGAAGACCGACTGCTGATCTTCGCCGACACCATCACCGCGCAGCACGCGGCCGACGCGCCGATCCTGTGTCGCGAGTTCGAGCACATCGTGGTGATGGCACGGCGCCTGGAAGCCGGCGCGCAGCTGCTGCTGGAGAAACGCGGCTGGGAGATCACCTTCCGTCTGGGCTTCTACGTGGGCAGCCTGAGCCCGGCGACTCAGAAGATCAGCGTGGAGCGCTGGATGAAGTGGAACGACTCCAGCTGGGGCCAGCACGAGGTCCGCGGCAAGCGCGACCTGCCCAGTCCGCTCACGCCCCGCCAGGTCGTGGTCAGTACCTATCCCCTGGACGAAACCAAACCGCTGCCGTTCACCGAAGAAGCGATCAACCTGACCGCGCTGCCGCTGCCGGCCTGCAGCGCGATGCTGGACCGCATGCTGTTCGCCGCGCAGGCGCTGGGCATGGAAGGCAAGGGCGAGCTCGCGCTGGAGCTGCTGTCGCGGATGGAGGGGCTGATGGCGCTGGTGCCGAACCAGAGCGGCTGGGACACCGTGTCGCTGGGCTGTCGCTCCACCCAGGAGCTGCTGCGCCCGGTGCGTTTCGATCCCGAACAGGTGCCGTATCTGAGCGCCTCGTTCTACGGCGAGATCGCCAAGGATCACGTGCCCGCTTTGCAGGCCTACGCCGGCACCTTCGCCCGCCTCAGCGACCGCAGCTACGACCTGGACGCGCGCAAGAAGGCCGCCAAACTGGTGTTGGGCGAAAAGGACGATGCCGGTTCGTTCCAGAAGCTGGTGAGCCAGCAGCTGGCCGAGAACCTGCGCCTGGCCACCGCCAACGTCAAACGCGCGCAGGACTCGATCGAACCGCAAAGCGCCAACGTGCGTCGCGCCGAAGCCGAGTTCAAGCGCGGCATGGACGACTGGAAGGCCGCCAAGGAACGCGAAGCCGCGTTCGCGATCGTCGGCGCGGTGTTCTCGTTCGTGTCCGGCGTGGCCTCGATGTTCGGCGGCAACGCCGCCGGCGCGGCCGGCGCCGCCAAGGCGGCCGCCGACGTGGCCAGCACCGCCGCCAAGCTGGCCGAGATCATGAAGACCCTGGTCAAGGTCGGTAAGGCGATCGAGAAGGTCGTCACCATGTGCCTGGCCATCGTCGCCGCGGTCGACAAGATCGACAACGCCAAGAAATTCGCCGACGACCTGTCGGCGCTGACCCGCGAATCCCTGTCCGACGACGCCAAGGGCGCGCCGTCCGCGGGCGCCTATTGGGACCAGCTGTGGCTGGAAGTCGAGACCCAACTGGCCCCGGCGATCAAGGAAGGCATCGGCGGCGCCGAGGAATACCTGAAGGAACTCAAGATCCTGGTGATCTACGGCCGCGCCCTGACCACCGCGCAGGCCGCGCTGCCGCCGCTGGTGCAGGAAATCGCGCGCGCCAAGCTGCAGTCGGAGATCGCGCGTCGCCAGTACGACGCCGTCGCCCGCGAGATCGAAGGCCTGAAGAAGGAAGAGGTGCTGTCCGGCCAGGCCATGATCGTGCTGTGGGGCAACTACCGCGCCGTACAGCGCTCGATGCTGGTCGCCTTGGGCCAGTTCGATGCGGCCTACCGCTACTGGGCGCTGAGCGATCCCCTGCCACCGCGCGACAACCACCGCGGCATCGCCGACCTGGCCGGCGATCTGGTCGCCATCGCCGATCTGAAAAAGATGCAGGCGCGCGCCTTGGACAGCTTCCGCCCTATGCCGCAGCCCTACACCCGCAACAAGTACGCCTTGCCCGCCAGCGCGCGCGAGGCCTTGCTTGGCGGTCAGCGCGTGGAACTGCGCTTCACCCCCAGCCGCGGTCCGCTGTCGACCTGGGGCCGCGTCAGCCGCGTGCGCGTCGGTGAAATCTTCGTCTGGGTGGAATGGGTCGAAGGACAACGCCCCAGCAAGGGCGAGATCGAATTCACCGTGCGCACCAGCGGCGCCTACGACGACCGCAAGCTGGTCGCCGGCCAGGTCCAGGACTTCCACTTCCACGGCGCGCCGGTCAACCTGACCTTCCGTTACGACCTGGCCAACGTCCCCACCGATCCCGCCCTCGACTGCATCCGCGTACGCGCCGCCATCGCCGAGGAATTCCGCACCTCGTATCCCGAACCGACGCTATACACCGATTGGATCCTGTCCTCGCCGAAGGTGGAAGCGGGCGACACCGAGACGCTGGACCTGGGCAAGCTGAAGACGGCGATCGCGAATATTCGGTTGGAGTTTTCGGGGACGTATATCAAAGACCCGGACAAGGTGTTTTGAGCGCGACTTTGGCCCATCTATGAAGCCGGTCAAGCCGGCTTCCCATCCCCACTCCATATAACGTGAGCTCGCAGCCCAAACGCAGTAGGCACGAATGACGAATCCATACCAACCTCCCGCGCATACCCCGCCTCCGCCAGTTGGAGACGCATTCAGGTGGCGGCGCACGATCGCCTGGGCTCTTCTGATCTATGCAGCAGCGATGGTCGTGGGCTTCCTGAGTGGATTGACCATGGGGCGGTGGGATCTCTACGGCGCGACCATTGAGGAAGCCATTGAGCGTGCGCGCCTTGTTCGTCGCATCGCCTACGGCTTGGTGGGCGCTTTCCTCTATTGGCGGTTCGCTGCAGCCATTTCCGGTCGGCGCGCGCTTCACGTTGCCGCTGTCTTCCTGCTGGTGCAGTTGATAGACATCGGGGTTTCGGTGCTCATCTTCGGGGATTCGATCCAAGAGTGGTTCGACCTCTGGGGACTAGGCCGCAGCCTCCTTGCTGCAACTGCTGGCCTTGCTATTGCTGACACCAGGTCAAAACCTTTGGCCTCGCCGGCACATTGATTTCGCCACCGTGTACCGCTCTTGCCTGAGGCCGCATGACGGTAAAAGATGCTCTAGAGCGAGACAGGAGGTCACATGCTTCAAGACATCATCAAAGCGGGCGGAACATCATTTCTCATCTTTGGCGTGGTGTTCGCTATTGGGCTGTATGCGGTGCGCGGCCTGCACGGCTTGCAAGGCCGCAGAGGCCAGCACCGGCGGGAGTTTCTGGAGCTTTGGGCGGATGGCCGCCCACGCGATGCGTTATGGCTGCAAGTGGCCGTACGCCACGCGTATGGAACACATTTGCCTGCCCCAGTGATCCGCTTGGGCCTGACGCGGCCCGACAGCAGCCAAGCACTGGTTGACTTGTCGGAATTGTGGGATCTGTTTCACTACGACAGCGATACGCAAACGGTGCGCTGGTTTCATCGACATCATGCGACACTGAGGAGGCGAAAGCTTGCGCTGGCCCTGGTAGTCATAGGCTACTTCAGCTTTGCTTTGACTGCGGTGGTTACCGCTTACGCAACAGCCCACTACGGCCCCAGCACAGCGTTTGGATGGATCTACGGATTCTTCACTGCCATCGCAGCCTGGGTCGCCTTTTCTTGCCTAATTCGCATGGAAACGCTCACGGTGGCGGTTCGAGTAGGCGTTGCCTGGATCAAGCGCATCAACCGGGCGTCGCGGCGGGCGCGCAAACCCCGCCCGACAGCGCCAACCTAGCGCCCGCAATGACGCCCTCACACCATACGCACGCTGATAGGAAAATTCATGTCACGCATGGTCCCGCTGCTGCTCTCGATCGCGCTAAGCACCACCGCATGGGCGGCGAGCCCGCCACCCGTCTCCGCGACCGCCAAGGCCATGGCCACGGCCTATGTGGACGACTTCAAGGACATGGTGCGCAGCACGCCCGACGCCAATCCCGACGAAGTCGCGTGCATCGAGCGCATTCCCGCCACCGCGGTGGCCGACGCGATGCAGGAAGTCATCGCGCAGTCCTTAAGCGCAGACGAGCAGGCCGAGATGGAGCGCTTCTACGCTAGCCCCGAAGGCTTGCGCCTGCTCGCGATCTACCGTCGCTGGGGCGACAAGAGAAATCCGGCCAGCGATGCCGAGCTGGAGGAAGTTCTGCCTATCATCAGGTCTCCGGTACAGACCAAGTTGTTCGATGCGACCTCCTTCCAGAGCCTGGGCTCCATACAGGCCATGAACGCGATCGCCCCGCTGCTGGAGCGCTGCTCGGCGTCGCGCTAGCCGCGTCATCCCGTTGGCGACGCTTCCTGTGGGAGCGGCGTAAGCCGCGATAGCGCAACTTCGGAAGCGACACGGTCGCGACTCGCGTCGCTGCCATCCTAAGGTGATGCAGCGTTCCTGCATGCCGCATGCATGCGCGGCGCGAACCGCGATCGTGGGCCAGTTGCGCAACGCTCCGTAGTTTCGCTATCGCGGCTTACGCCGCTCCCATAGAGAGCTATCGTCTGGCGATCGAGATTTGCGCCAGGAGCGATGCTACGAAAGCCGTCACACGCCCCACAACCTCCGCGCCTCCTCCGCGATCACCTCCGGAAACTCCTCCTGAAAGAACAGCTTCGCGCGCGGAACGCGGCGGATGCCTTGGGAGTTCGGGAAGGTGCGGTCCAGATACTCCGCGTCGCCCTGATCGAAGATGTCGTCCGCCGCGCCCCACACGATGCGCACGGGAACCTGGCTGCGCTTGAGCTGCGCTTCGATGCCCGCCAACGGATTCGGCGTCAGGGCCAGATGGAAGGCGTGGTACTGCGCGCGCCGCAGCGGCGTGCTGACCAGCGGGGTGACGTAGTACTCGATGGTCTCGTCGGCGAAACCGCTGGGGTCGGCGAACACGGCGGCACCGAACGTGGCGCGGGCCTTGGGCTTGTCGGTCAGCCATTCGGCGGTCGCGTCGGCCAGAGTGCCGTTGCGAGCCATGTCGAGCACGGGCTGGATCTTCGGGGGCGGGCTGTCGGGTTCCACGTCGCAGTTGGTCAGCAGCAGGCTGCGCACGCGCTTGGGATGGCGCAGCAGAAACAGCTGGGCCACCGCACCGCCGCTGTCGCTGGCGACGATGTCGACCTGATCCACGCGCAACGAGTCCAACAGCGCGGCCAGCATGGCGGCCTGATCGCCGGCGGCCAGCGATTGAGCGGCCGGCACCTCCGAGTAACCCAGCCCCATGAAGTCCGGCGCGATGCAGCGCCGGTACGGCGACAAGCGATCGATCGCGCCTCGCCATTGGTAGCCGTTGAGCGGAGCGCCATGCAGGAACAAGGCGGCGCGACCGTGCCCGCGTTCGATATAGGCGATCCTGCCGAACGGCAAGGCGGCGTAGCGACGGGTGGCGCGATAGGCGGCGGCGTCCAGGGGCGCCTCGGCGCCGGCGTGGGCAGCGCGGCGGCGGGCCGAGGCCAGCGGCAGGTAACTGCCGGCGACACCGGCAGCCAGGCTGGCGGCGGCGAAGGTAATGAATTGGCGGCGATGCATGAAGGCGGTCCTGTGCGGGGAGACCGGCCCATGCTGGCGAACGCGCGGCGTGCGGGCGCGCACAAACGGACGACGACGGACACGCAGGGATGATTTTCGGCACTGTCGGCCGCCGCCGCGCGGGCCGAGGATCGGGCCATGAGCGACCGCCCCGCCTGCTATCCCCCGCCGCCGTCGAGGTCGACACTGGGCACCGCTGCTGATCGCGCGCCGCTGCTGGACGTGCTGACTTCGCCGGTGCCGCAGGGCGTATTCGACTCGCCGGTGGATGGGCGCCACGTGCTGTGCCTGCACCTGGGCGAGCCGGTGCCGGTGTCCTACCGCATGGACGGCCACCAACGCCAAGGCGTGCGCCTGCATGGGCAGTACTGCGTGGTGCCGGCGGGCGCGAGCACGCGCTGGGTGGTGTCGCGGCCCGCACGCTCGCTGCTGCTGCGCCTCACGCCCTCGCTGCTGGGCGACACCTCGCAAGCGATGGGTCTGGGCAGCGACGGCGCGCTGCTGGCGCCGGCGATCCACGTGCGCGATCCGCAGGTCGAGCGCATCGGCTGGATGATGCAGGCCGAAGATCACGACGCGTATCCGGGCGGTCGCTTGTTCGCCGATAGCCTGGCCTCGGCGCTGGCGACGCGGTTGCTGACGTTGCAATCGCGCCGCTCGCCGGTCGCCGACACCAAAGGCCGCGCGCTACCGGGCTGGCGCCTGCGTCGCGTACAGGAGTACGTGGAAGCGCACCTGGACGAACCTTTGTCGCTGCTGGAACTGGCCGCGGTGGCGGGCTACAGCGCCTCGCATTTCAAGGCGCTGTTCAAACAGGCCACGGGCGTGCCGGTGCACCGTTACGTGCTGCAGCGCCGGGTCGAACGCGCGCGCCTGTTGTTGCTGCAAGGTGAGCAACGCATCGGCGATATCGCGTTGGCGACGGGCTTCTCGCACGCCAGCCATATGGCCCGCTGCCTGCAACGCCTACTGGGAACCAGCCCTTCGCAATTGATGCGCGATGCGGCCGTTGCGGGCCGCGTCGCGCACTAGCCCCCTACGCGCTGCGCCCACGCGACTGCGCCTGCGCATCGGGCGATGGCGCGGACGGGTTGGCCTCGTTGAGACGGTTGAGCTGGGCGATCGAATCGGCCACCGGCGTACGCACCGCATCGTCGGTGCGCATGCTGGCCAATTGACGGCCGGGGTTCTGCAAGTCGCCCTGCACCACGATCATGTTCTGACCGGCGGCCACGCCGTTTGCGTTGGCGGCGCTGAGCACGATGTGATTGATCTCGGTCAGGCCCTGCTTGCGCGCCAGGCACGCCGCGCTGGCGGCCATGCAGGCGCTGTTGCCGTCGTACTCGCGACCCAGGCTGGCGTCGAGGCGGCGGGTGGCGGCCTCGGCCTGCGGCAGTAGCGGATCGTTGCTGCCCAATGGACCGGACGCAGGACCGCGGTTGCCGGGCGGCGGCGCGGGCTGCGCGCCCTGCGGCGCGGCGGGTTGCGTGCCGGGCGCGGGCGCGTTCGGCGCGGGGGCATCCTGATTCTGAGTGGGCGGCACCAGCCGCTGCAGCGTGGCCGGGTCGAGATTGCCGGTGGGCGGCAGGCCCTGCGCGTTCTGGTAGTTGATCACCGCGGCCTGCATGGACAGCCGGTACACGCCGTCCTCGGCCAACGGCTGGCCATCGGCGCCGCGAATGCCCGCCGCGTTGAGGTTGCGCGCAGCGGCGCGCACGCGATCGTCGGACTCGCCGATGCGGATGATGCCGTCGTCCACCACCGGACGCGCCTCGATGCCATGCCCGCGCCGCGGCGGATCCAGCGCCAAGCGTCCGCTGCCGAGGTCGTCGACGTAGTTGTCGAATTGCTGGTGGTAGCGCGTGTCCACTTCCATATGCACGTGGATCGGCACCGTGTCGACATTGCTCTGCGTGCCCAGCGCCTGGCCGTACTGGATGGTGTCGCCCTCGGTCACCGCGATATTGCTCATGTGGCGCACGCGCGCGATCACCTCGCCGCCTTCGCGGTCGTAGATGTCGACCAGACCTTCCTTCGGACTGACGCGGCCCACGTAGCCGACCAGCGGCGAAGGCACATCGACGCTGCGCGAGCCCGGCCCCGTGGCCAGACGCGGATCTTCCAGAATGAAGTCGCGCTTCTCCAGCACCTGGTTCTCGGTCAGGCCGTAATCGCGGCGCGCGGTGCGCACCTCGATCTCCTGGATCTCGCCGTCGATCACGCCGTGCCGGCGCCCGGCCTGTCCGCCGGTGACCACGCCATTGACCACGCGCGCATCCGCGTTACCGCCCGGGTGATGGGTGACCAGGCTTTCGTAATCGGTGACCGGAATATTGGCGCTGCGGCCCTTCTGGATCACGCGATAAGGCCTGGGGTCGGCCGGAGCGGCGGCTTGCGGGTCTTGCTCGTTCTCGTTGGCCATGGCGGCGATTCCTTTCGTGTGCGGCCGGCCGCGCTCAGCGGCAGCGGTAATAGGTGTTGGATTGGCGATAGTTGACCACGGTCAGCTCGCCGTGGTCCTCGCCGCTGAGCAGCAGGACTTCCTCCAACCGGATCGTGTCTTCATTGATATGCAACTGCGAAACGATCTTCCAGGCCTGCGGCGTCTTGGAGATCTGCGTCACGCTGACCGGCTCGCGCCAATCCTCGTAAGCGGTGAGCTTGCGCGCGGCGATCTGCATGCGCGAATCGTTGTCGGTGGCGTTGGGTTGCTTGCAGGCGTCCGGGCTGTCGCCGATCCACACGCCTTGCAGTACCGCCGGGTAGGCGACGGCGGGCGGCTTGCCCTTGGCGGGCGAGGCGGTGCAGGCCATGCACAACATCCCTGCGACCACGGCTGCTGCCGCGTAGCTCAGTTTCGGTTCCATGCCGCGTCCTTTGCGATAGGCAGGGCTAGGGTAAAGGCGGGCGTGGTTGTTTGCGAGTCTGGGCGCGTCGCCCTGAACATCACGCCCGTTCAGCCCCATCCCTCAGCGTCAAACACTGGACATCAGGAAGGCATCAAAATTGAGCACTTTTCCTTCGCGCATGCGGCGCAAAACCTCCACCCCATCGATGAGACTCCGCCGGTTTTTGCCGCCATAGCGGGCGCCAACCCGGGTTTGCTGCGATGAACCTTGACACCGCCGACAACCAGGCATAAACGCGAGCCGCGTCAATCACTTAAGGAGGAGTGTTATGCGTATCAAGCGTATTGCGATCCTGTGTGTTTTCGCGGCCCTCACCCTGAGCGCCTCTCAGCTCAGCGCCGAACCCACCTGCTGGCTCTGCGTCTCCGAGAACGGGCGCATGTACTGCGTACAGGTGCCGTGCGAAGGGTGACCCAGGCGAATCCGCCTCTAACCGCGTGATAGATCCTCGGTAGGCATTGCGTCCTGGTGGCTATGGGCTATGGGCTATCGATCGCCGATCGCCCATGACCCACGCGCCGCTTTCACACCGACGGACCACGACGCTGCGGTTCCTGACCGGGACCGCCGCGTCTTGCTGAGCCACTTAGGTTTGCGCTGACGGCTGCGCCTGCGTTCGGTCCACGGGCTGCAGACTTTGCAGCGACTCCGCGCCTTGCGAACGGCCGCGTCTATCGGCAAGTGCGAGTGCGATCGAGATCGGTCACGCCGCCACGATCACGCGGATGCCCGGCGCCTGGGTCGCGGTAGCGCCGCTGGGCGAGACACGGCCCACGCTGCCCAGGCCGTTGCCCGGCACGCCGCTTACTTCCCCGCCCCCTTACGCGCAACCGACAGCGTCGAAGCACTCAACACGCCTTGCTGCTCGGCCAGCTTCAACAGCTGCGCCTCGATCTGCGACGCGGAGGTCGAGGAACGGGCGATGACGGCGGGAGTGCCTGCCTTAGCGGCGCCCAATCGATGCTCGGAGCGCAGGAAGCGGCCCTTCACGGTGTACTCGGGCTCGGCATCCGCGCCTACCACTTCGACACGGATGCCGTTGTAACCCAGCACGGGCTGCAGCTCGGTCGAGCCCACGCCCGCGCCGGTAGCCAAGGCGCCGGACAGCTGCGCCTGCAGCGAGCGAATGGTCTTGGCGTCGGTGATCGTCAGCGTGGGATTGGGCCGCCCCGAATAGACCAGGTAAGTCACGTGCAGCGCGGAGGGGGCGGCGGGGGCGTTCTGCGCCCAGGCCGCGGGGCCGCCGAACAGCGACAGCAGCAGTACGCAAATGGCCCAGGCTTTCATCGGACGTCTCGATAGGAAGGAGTGAACGCGGTTCATCGGATTTCCTCGTGGCCGCCGGCCTGCACACTGTCCGACCACAGACGGAAGTAGCCGCAGAAGTCTGTGTAGGGGCCGCGGTCGGCGTACTGCGGGTCGTTGATCGGCGAGCCCGAGTTGTCCAGGTTGGTCGCAGCCGTCTGTCCGGGCTTGTGGCTCCAGGTGCCGTACGCATCACGGCGGTACCAGTGGTAATCCTCGCCGGGCGCGACCACCAGGGCCACGGCGGTCTTGTAGCTCGGGTCGTAGGGATCGGCGATGGGCTCCAAGCCGTCGCGCACGGCGGCGGCGTGGACCACGGCGCAGCTCATGCCTATGGCCGTCTGCCCCGACGCGCGGCCCGGCTGCGCGAAGGTGTTGGTGCGCTTGTTGTTGGCGTAGTTGTAGCAATTGTTCATGGTTATGGAGCCGCCGTTCCACGAACTGGGCTCGTACATCGGGTAACCCGGCGCCATCACCGTGGCGATCTCGTCGAAGGACAGCGCGCGGTTGTACAGGTGCACCTCGTCCAGGCGATCGTTGAAGTACGCAGTGCCGTCGACCGCGGCGCCGATCAACAGCGGCGCGTCGGTGTTGCTGAGGATCTCGGTCTGCAGCGGCCAGGCGCCGGCCTCGTTGCCGTCGATGTAGAACTGCACCGTGCCGGTGCTGCGCGCCACCGCCACGGCGACGTGGTGCCAGCGGTTGGGCGTCAGCGCCATCTCGGTCAAGGACGCGTAAGCCGCCTTGCGCGACGAGCCGCTCAGCCGCAGCGTCACCCGCCGACTGGTTGAAATGCCGAACACGTAGCCGCCGTTGACGCCGCGGTTGTCCAGGATGGTGCGGGTAGTGATGGTGTCGCCCACGCGCACGTAGGCGCCGAAGCTGAAGTCGCCGCTGGCGAAACTCAGCGCCGGCGAGTACGGCACGGTGTAGTACTTGGCCCCGGCCAAGCTGGCGCCACGGTTGGCCCAGCCCCAGGAGGTGGTGTTGGCGCCGACCGCGGTGGCGTTGTGGCCATTGTTGGTCACGTCCGTTGCCACGGTGGAGATGGTCTGGAAGTTCCACCCCCCCACCGACCAGCCGGACACGATGGGCGTGGGTTGCGAGTGGCTGGAGGCGATGGGGAGCAGCGCGCCCACCACGAAAGCGCAGAGCACTAGCTTCAGATTCATGCGATGTCCTTATGCATACAGATCGCGGAGCAGGGCGAAGCCTGCGGATCTGGGCCCCGATCCAATGGGTTAGCCCTTCAGCATGTTGTGCCGAGGCCAGGGGCAATACAAGAGAGCCCCCTATCTGAGCCGCCGCGGCTATGGGCGACCGCGCGGGGCAAAGCTAACCTCCATCTCGCGAATGACCACGAAACTTTCGGTGGCAATCACCAGCTTAGAAAGTCGACTCTGACCCCATGTTTCAGTTGCCAACCGCATTCGATCAGTTGTTAGCTGAAAGCGACCAGGTCCAAACCGAGCGGGACCAGCTATTTAGCTGTAAACGAGCAGGTCAAAACCGGATGCGTTCAGTCTTTAGCCACAGCCGAGCGGCCCGGAACCGCACGCGACCGCCTATTAGCTGGAAGCGACCAGTTCAAAACCGCGGCGAGCGGCCTTAAGCCGAGAAGGACAAGTTCCGATCCGATCGCGTCCGTCTTTGGCCCGCTCGCTTGTAGCGTTGAACCGCTGGCAACGGGTTTCCGAGTGGCTCGCCCCGTAACCGCAGGCCATCCCCCCTGCGCTATCCGACCGATACGCCCCTACGCATGCCTGCGCCGAGCGCCGCAGGCGGCCACCTAGCCCGTTGCGGGCTTCATCGGCTCGATGAACACCCGCGTCTTCAAATCCGCCAGCACTTTACGCTGGCCGGTCTGGTTCAACAGCCAGGATACCACGATAGCTTCGGCCATCACCTGGGTCTCGGTGTAGAAGTAGGCGAGCGGTAGACCCCTCGCTTTCGCATACTAATACTTGTCGAACGACTCGTCGCTATGAAGTACTTGGCTTCGCTCGAAATTACCTTCCAAAGCACGGGGCGTCGCCCGCTTATTCATGTCGGATCCTTCCCTCGCATACAAAGTTCATGCGCGAGAAGGATCGTAACCAAATGAAGAAACGTCAATTACGATTATCGTAATTGACGCCAGCTATCGCACTACACGCGCCAACTTCTGATCTGCCGAGATAATTCAATAAACCTTTTCCCCGGATAATCCCTTCGATCATTAGGCAACAAAATCGCAGCTTTAAGATTTGCGACGAAATTCTCAGAACCTTCATGTCGCCGCTTGGATTCCAATTTTACGAGTTCTGAATTGCTAACCTCGATTCTATATTCCGCATCAAATGAAACTAAATTTCTATCAAACGCCGCGTGGTGCAGCTTGCACAATGCAATACCATTCGAAGTCGCATCAGAACTATCGTCGGAAGCCACCGGGACGATATGCGCCGCATCAATAAGATTTAGTTGCACACCACACATTGCGCATCTATTACCGTACGCGCCAAGCACGCGCCTCCGAAAATCAGCCGCCCTGTAGCGTCTTACGATAGTTGCAACAACTTTTCGACGCTGTTCACTCTCAATGCTGTCAATTTGGGTGTCTGTAATAGCGTCGACATCATTAAGAAGATCAAAGTCTTCATGATTGGTTTGGCGATGGAGTGCGCCCGAGCTAATCGCATAGTCAATCAAAAATTCAGGCCGAAATGCCACAACCATTTCGCCTGTCGCCCGTGACCCAATAGAAAAACGATGACTGTGAGCACGCAACAGCACGTCTTCTCTTATCTGTGCAGAAGGTGAAGACGAGTCTTGTCCTTCGTGCCTGCGAATATCCCAAGCTCCGAAAACCTCATATTCGCCATGCCAACCAAGCAAGAGCGTCGTCGCATCTCTGTCTTCATGCGGGACAACACCCGTGATCTGAATTCTGTACTCATCAGCGGCCCTCGCAGCGCCGCCACCATGAGTGCAGTTCCATATAAAAACACAGAGATTCAGTCCACGAAGACCATCCCTATAAACCCTGAACCTGAATGGCTTATTGGAGTCAACTACAAGAACGTTCCAGCCAGCACTCTCTATGGATTCGACAAGAAGGCTAAGCAACTGATAGTTATTCAGTCTCACGTCATCTCCCAGTCAATATATTTTCGAGTGTGGATGTTTGCTTCAAGCTACGGAGCGAGACCGCCCCATTCCGGCGATATGGTTGAATATATTGTCAGCGAAGCGCCTCGCCAACATCGGAGGCACTGCATTACCAACCTGCCGCCACTGCTTTTCGATGGTTCCCTTTAGATCAAAATTATCAGGGAATGTCTGCAACCTCTTTATCTCGTCAATCCTCAGAATTCGATTACGCCAATGAAATGGCCCCATATTATTTGAACGCCTTGCTTGAATTGTCCAAGACGGCAGATTCGGGCTTAATTTGAGCAAGAAAGACCAATAGCGTGATCGCCATTTGAACTTTGGTTCCGGGTGCCCTCTCTCCGCGGTGTAATACAGATAGTTCTCTCCCGGAGGGATCCCACGAAGCAACTCATGGTGCTGCCCTCCAGCGAAATGCCCCTCATCAGAAGCGTTCTTTTCCGTATCCAAATCATGCAATACCTCGCCCGCCGACACCCACGGATGAGGCTTAACCCCTTCTGCCCCAACCACTTTTGCATGGGTTGGTTGAGGCATCTCAATCTCACCTCGCCGAGATCCCATCACCAGGCAACGCTCGCGAATTTGCGGGACACCGAAATCCGCAGCATTCACTACTTGCCACGAGACGTCATAACCCAACTCTTCCGCGGTTGTAAGAATGTGATCTAACGCTTGCCGATGAATTCCATAAGCAAGCCCCTTTACGTTCTCGAGCAAGAAGGCCTTGGGCCGGACTTCTTTCAAGACACGCAGATAACCACCAACGGTTTCAGCAGCCACGGGGTCTTCTAAAGCCCTTGGTTTATCTGTACGGTAAAAACGGCTTTTTGAGAAAGCTGGACACGGAGGCCCTCCTACAAGCAGATCAACTTGATTTGCACGCAATCCCGCAGCTTTCAATAGTTCCGCTGTAGTGACCTCACCAATGCGCCCCAGGACGAAAGGAACACCTGGAAAATTCGTTTGATATGTCTGCGCGCAAGCAGCATCTGCATCAGTAGCAACTGCGACCCGAAACCCTGCGGACTCGACCCCAAGATCCATGCCGCCACAGCCGGAGAACAAGCTGATACATGTCGGACGAGGATCTTTATTTAAAGGCATTCCCACTCACTACTCCAAAGAATCAAGAACACTTTTGATCATTGCTGTTGCCAACGGGACCGGCACTGCATTACCCATTTGGCGCACGCGCTCACGCCTGCTACCAACGACTAAATATTCCTCCGGAAAGCCTTGTAGTGCAGCAAGCTCCGGAGTTCTCAGGCGACGATTGTGCCAATGAAAAGGTCCTGTCCATGGTCCAGGACTCGCAGCTAGAGTCCACGAGGGGCGATCTGGCGCAAGCTTCAATAGAAAATTCCAAAACCTTGTTTCCGTTACAAAGGTGGGATTGGGATGTCCAGCCCATGCCGTATGCGCCTTGTAATTCCAGCCCGGCGGAACCTCCTCAAGGTGCTTCGCCCACCTGCCGGTCACAACTTCTTCTGGCTCAAAGAACCGCTTAGATCCAAATCTCTTAAGTACTTCTCCAGCGGTCACCGGCATTGGGAGCTTACAGTCGGGATCATTTGAATTTGTTCGCTCTGGCTGCACTGGTGGCCGTTTGCGCGATCCCAAAACTATAACCCGCTCTCGAGCCTGAGCAACTCCATACTCGGAGGCGTTTGCGACCATCTCCGTTACATAGTAACCATCAGCTTTGGCCCTACTTACTAATGCATCGTAAATGGGTCTATTCCTTGGGTGTCTAATACTTGGAACGTTCTCAAAAACAAAGCCGTCAGCATTAGAATCTGACACCAAACGCCAGAACTCATGAACAAGATCACGGCGCGCATCTTTCTTTATAGCTGTTTTGGCTGGAGGCTTGCGAGCCACCATCCCCTTCGCTCTTGCTCGTCGGTATGCGGCATCGTCTCCGTCTTCCGTCCAATAAGCGGCCTTGGAAAACGGCTGGCAGGGGGGGCCACCAACAACAACCAATGGCTCTCTTTTCTTCAGCCCAGCCATTTTTCGCAGATGCTCGCCGCTGAAATCGCAAACATCCCCTTCAATCACCTGTCCGTGATACTTCGGATTGGATCTGAGGGTGTCACAAGCTGTTGAATCGTATTCAAGACTCGCGACGACATTAGCACCAGCCTGGTGAGCCCCTACGCTGAGCCCACCCGCGCCAGCAAAAAGATCGATGACGTTGATTTTTCGAAGCGACATCTATTGGCTCTTCCTACACGTAAATTGCTTCATCTAACGAATGGGAGATTGACACCTGTCAGCCGGGCGGAAGTTAGGTTATTGGAATCTCACCCTTTGAGACACTGTGCTTTGGCTCAGCCGTTGGCTACGGCAATGGTGATTTGTTAGCGCGATTGAGGCAAGGAGGCCCTGCTGTTCAAGTGCCTATGGCCACATGTATGACTGCGTAGCAAGAGCTTCTTCGTTGCCCGTAAAGCAAGAAGGCGACCTAAGGGCCGCCTTCTTGCTCATTGCAAGGTTCAAACCCCCAGGGGGTTCGGCTTCTCCACATCAATCTTGTACTGCTTGATCGCCCGAGCCACATCCTTACCCGTCATCTTCCCCTCCGCCGCTAGCGCCGCGACCCCGGCATGCGCGATGTAGTAGCGGTCGACCTCGAAGTGCCGGCGCAGGTTGGCGCGGGTGTCGCTGCGGCCGAAGCCGTCGGTGCCCAGCACGGTGTAGCGCATCGGGACGAAGGCGCGGACTTGTTCCGGGTACATGCGGATGTAGTCGGTGGCGGCGATGGCCGGGCCCTGGCGGCCTTCCAGCAACTGCGTGATGTACGGCTTGCGCGGGGTCTTGGCTTCGGGGTTGAGGCGGTTCCAGCGTTCGACATCCGTAGCGTCGCGGGCGAGTTCGTTGAAGCTGGGGCAGGACCAGATGTCGGCGGTGACGCCGAAGTCCTTGTCCAGCAGTTCGGCCGCGGCGATGGCTTCGCGCAGGATGGTGCCGCTGCCCAGCAGCTGCACGCGCAGTTCGCCCTTCTTGGGCTTGCCGGCGTCGGTCAACAGGTACATGCCCTTGATGATCCCGTCCGCGCTGCCTTCCGGCATGTCGGGATGGGTGTAGTTCTCGTTCATCAGGGTGAGGTACCAGTACTCGTCGTGCTGCTCGGTCAGCATGCGCTGCATGCCGTGTTGCAGCAGGGTCACGACTTCGTAGCTGAAGGTGGGGTCGTAGCTGCGGCAGTTCGGGATCAGGCCGGCCTGGACCATGCTGTGGCCGTCTTCGTGCTGCAGGCCCTCGCCGTTGAGGGTGGTGCGGCCGGCGGTGGCGCCCAGCAGGAAGCCGCGCGCGCGCATGTCGGCGGCCTGCCAGGCGCTGTCGCCGATGCGCTGGAAGCCGAACATCGAGTAGTAGATGTACAGCGGCAGCATCTGCAGGTCGTTGGTGCTGTAGCTGGTGGCCGCCGCCAGCCAGGACGAGAACGCGCCGGCTTCGGTGATGCCTTCTTCCAGCACCTGGCCGGTGGTGTCTTCGCGGTAGTACATCAGCTGGTCGCGATCGACCGGCTTGTACTTCTGGCCGTGCGGGGCGTAGATGCCGAGCTGGCGGAACAGGCCTTCCATGCCGAAGGTGCGCGCCTCGTCGGCGACGATGGGCACCAGGCGCGGGCCGACCTGCTTGTCGCGCAGGGCGATGTTGAGGGCCTGCACGAAGGACATGGTGGTGCTGATTTCACGCTCGCCGGTGGTCTTGAGCAGGCGGTCGAAGGCTTCCAGCTTGGGCACTTCCAGCGAGGTGCTGGCCTTGCGGCGGCGCTGCGGCAGGAAACCGCCGAGCGACTTGCGGCGCTCGAGCATGTATTCGATTTCCGGCGACTTCTCGCCGGGGTGGTAGAACGGCACCGCGCCGTCTTTGAGCTGTTCGTCGGTAACCGGGATGTTGAAGCGGTCGCGGAACAGGCGGACGGCTTCGTCGTCCATCTTCTTGGTGCCGTGGGTCGGGTTGAGCGATTCGCCCGACGCGCCCATGCCGTAGCCCTTGACCGTCTTGGCCAGGATCACGGTGGGCATGCCCTTGGTGTTCACGGCCTCGTGGTAGGCGGCGTAGACCTTGTGCGGGTCGTGGCCGCCGCGGTTGAGGCGCCAGATGTCGTCGTCGGACAGGTTGGCGACCAGGGCGGCGGTTTCCGGGTACTTGCCGAAGAAGTTGTCGCGGGTGTACTTGCCGCCGAAGGCCTTGCAGTTCTGGTACTCGCCGTCGACGGTTTCCATCATCAGCTGACGCAGCTTGCCGGTGGTGTCGCGCGCGAGCAGCGGATCCCAGTAGCTGCCCCAGACGGTCTTGATGACGTTCCAGCCGGCGCCGCGGAACTGGCCTTCGAGTTCCTGGATGATCTTGCCATTGCCGCGCACCGGGCCGTCGAGGCGCTGCAGGTTGCAGTTGATGACGAACACCAGGTTGTCGAGGCCTTCGCGGCCGGCGACGGAGATGGCGCCCAGGGATTCGGGTTCGTCGGTTTCGCCGTCGCCCAGGAAGGCCCAGACCTTGCGGTCGGACTTGGGCATCAGGCCGCGGCCTTCCAGGTACTTCCAGTTGCGCGCCTGGTAGATGGCGCTGATCGGGCCCAGGCCCATCGACACGGTCGGGACCTGCCAGTAATCCGGCATCAGCCACGGGTGCGGGTAGGAGCTGATGCCGCGGCCGTCGACTTCCATGCGGAAGTTGTCCAGGTGCGATTCGCTCAGGCGGCCTTCCAGGAAGGAGCGCGCGTAGATACCGGGCGAGCTGTGGCCCTGGATGCCGATGACGTCGCCGGGGTGGTCGGCCGAGGGGGCGCGCCAGAAGTGGTTGAAGCCGACGTCGTACAGGGTGGCCGCCGAGGCGAAGCTGGCGATGTGGCCGCCGAGGTCGCCGGGCTTGCGGTTGGCGCGCACGACCATGGCCATGGCGTTCCAGCGGATCAGCGAGCGGATCCGCCATTCCATCGCGGCGTCGCCGGGGCTTTTGGCCTCCAGGTGCGGCGGGATGGTGTTGATGTATTCGGTGGTGGGCTGGAACGGCAGGTGCGCGCCGGCGCGGCGCGTGACTTCGACCATGCCTTCGAGCAGCTGGTGGGCGCGCTCGGCGCCGTCGCGGGCGATGACGGCCTGGACGGACTCGACCCATTCCTGGGTTTCGGTGGGATCGGGGTCGTTCTGCAGCAGGTCGTGCAGGGAGCTGGCAAGCGGCTGGTTCATCGATCTCGCGGCCCCGTGGCCGCGCCTCGGAAGTGGGGGCGGATTAGAGTCCCGAGTCTAACAAATGGGGGGCTGGGATCGGCTTGCTTTGGGTGGTGAAAGGGGTGGGATAGTACGTTTTGATTAGGGTGGGGGTGTATTCGGGTGGCGGGGAAAGCAAATCCCCCCTAGCCCCCCTTTTTCAAAGGGGGGAACTCAGTCGCGGTGGGTTTGGCCTCCCCCTTTGGAAAAGGGGGATTGAGGGGGATTTGCTCCTCACCAGGCGCGCTCACACCGGTGCGCGATGCAGCAACACGATGCCGGCGACGATCAGGGCCACGCCGCCGAGGCGCAGGGGGTTTAGGCTTTCGCCGAACACCGCGGCGCCCAGCAACACCGTGCCGGCGGCGCCGATGCCGGTCCAGACGGCGTAAGCGCTGCCTACCGGCAGCGCGGTCAGGGCGCGGCCCAGCAGGTAGACGAAGGCGGCCAGGGCCATCAGCGACACCACCGTCCAGCCGGGACGCGTGTAGCCCTGCGATAGCTTCATCGACGCCGCCCAGGCGACGTCGATAAGGCCGGCCGCGATCAACAGCAGCCAGGCGGTGGCGGGTTTCATGCGATTCGCTCCGATTCCACAGCCCGGATGACCGGGCTGTGGAATCGGCCCGGCGCGAAACGCGCGCGCTCGCCGCTCGCATCGCTGGTCCGATGCGCGCACGCGCGACGAGCGCGACCCTGCGCTCGCGCCGCTGGAACGACTAGGGCGCTCACGCGGCGGCCTGCGCCTGCGGCGCGCGTTCGGCCTGCAGCGCCTCGGCCACGCTGGGGCGGGCGCGGATGCGTTCCAGGTAGGCGGCCAGGTGCGGCGTGGCGTCCAGCGACAGCTTCAGTGCGCGCGACCAGTCGGCGATGGTGAACAGGTAAGCGTCGGCGATGCTGAAGTCCTCGCCCAGCAGGAACGGGCGCTCGGCCAAGTGGCGATCGACAAGGGCCAGGCGCGGCGCCAGGCGTTCGCGCGCGACCTGGCCGGGCTGATCGCCGTACTCGGGGTGGAACAGCCAGGGGCTGTAGGTCTTGTGCAGCTCGGTGGCGATGTAGGTCAGCCAGCTCAACAGCTCGATGCGGCGCGCCTCGGGCGCGATCCGGCCGCTCGGGTCCAGGCTGCCGAGGTGGCTGAGGATGGCGACGCCCTCGCGCAGCAGCCGACCGTCATCGAGCTCCAGCAGCGGCACGTAGCCCAGCGGGCTGAGCTGGCGATAGTCGCGGCCATCGCCAACCACGACCGGGTTGGGGCCGATGCGCACGCGCTGCAGTTCAACCGGCAGGCCGAGCTCGCGGATGACCAAATGGGCGGCGAAGGAGCAGGTGCCGGGGGTGTAGTAGAGCTTCATGGCGGGGGTCCGATGCGAAGTGGGAACGGGAGCCGTTACCCTGCGCGCAGACCCGCGCCGCGAGTACCGGCGCCACGACAAGGATTGCTTGCAGATGCGACACGATCGGCTGTCCCTGGAGGACCTGGAACTGGTGCGCGCGATCGGCGCCAGCGGCAGCCTCAGCGGCGCGGTGCGGCTGCTGGAGGTGGACCACTCCAGCGCGTTCCGGCGCCTGGCCGCGATTGAGGCGCGCGCGGGCGCGGCGCTGTTCCGGCGCAGCCGGCGCGGCTACACGCCGACCGAGGCCGGCGAGCTGGTGATCGTGGCCGCGCAGCGCATGCTGTCGGACGCCGAGCATCTGGCGCGCCAGCTCGCGGGCCAGGACGAACGCGCCGAGGGGCGCATCCGCATCACCATCCCCGACACCCTGGCCACGGTCGCGGCCCGGCTGTGCGCGGATTTCCGGCGCGCGCATCCGGCCTTGAGTTGCGATCTGATCGTGGCCAATGCGTTTTCCACTCTGCAGCAGCGCGATGCTGATGTGGCCCTGCGCGCGAGCGCGGCGCCGCCGGAAGGTTTGTCGGCCAAGCGCCTGGCGACGATCGCGACCGCTGTCTACGCGGCGCGCGGCGCGGGCGATCGCAGCCCGATCCCGGGCGGCGATTGGGTCGGTTTCGACGAGGCGCTGGCGCATCTGTCGTCGGCGCGCTGGCTGCAGCAGCAGGTGCCGGCCGCGCGCATCGCGATGCGGGTGAATTCGCTGCCGGCGGCGCTGGCGGCGTGTCAGGCCGGTCTGGGCCGGGCCCTGCTGCCGTGCTACTACGCCGACGAGGCCAAGGGCCTGAAGCGCTTGTCGGACGCCCTGCCGGATGTGCGCACGGAACTGTGGTTCGCCACGCATCCGGATTTACGGCGCTCGGCGAAGGTGCGGCTGCTGAGGGAGTTCGCGGTGGATTGGATGGCGCGGGAATTTGCGTAGGCAGCGCGCCATGGCGACGGCAGAGGCGCTGCTTTCTGTGGGAGCGGCGTAAGCCGCGATCGCGCTGCTTCGGCTGCGACGAGATCGCGGCTTACGCCGCTCCCACAGAAAGCGGTGGACAGTCTTGGGATGGGTACGACGCGAATCGACCCGCGCGGGGGCCCCGGTGGCTCGGTCGCGGCTTACGCCGCTCCTACCCCAAAGCAGTGCGCTTCAGGCGTGATGCAAACCGAACCAGCGCCTCGGCATCAGCAGCTTCAGCGCGCGCTCGGCGCTTTTGCGGCGCAGGCCGGGCTGCAGCAGGCCGCGCAGGACGGGGCCCAGCCAGTGGCGACGCTTTTCTCGCAGGATGGCTTCGCGCGCGTCGGCTTCGATGCGGTACATGGCCAGCACGTTGCGGGCGTCGCGCAGGGCGCGGCCGCGCAGCTCGGGCATCTGGCCCATGCAATGCTCCAGGTCGTCGGCGGTGCCGCGGTAGAAGCGCACGGTGCGCTCGTAGCGGCGGCGCACCGCGACCTCGGGCGCTTCGTCGCGCGCGAACACGCAGCCGCTGACGCTGCCGGGGTGGCGGCGGTACTGCAGCAGCGGTTGGCGCAGGCACAGCGACTGCCCGAGCAGCGCGCCGCGCAGGCTCAGGGCGTTGTCTTCGATCGGGCCCAGCAACGGGCCGAAGCGGTCGTAGACCTCGCGCCGGAACGCGAGCGTGGCGCCGAGCAGGCCGATCAGGCGGCCGATGCGCACGTAGTAATCGATCTGGTAACGCTCGGGACGGCGACGGAAGCGGATGTCGATGCGCGCGCCGTCGGCGTCGATGCAGTCGAAGTCGCTGCCCAGCACCATCGCCTCGGGCGCTTCCTCGAACGCGCGCAGGATGGTCGCCACGCGCTCGGGATAGGCGATGTCGTCGCCGGCCATCATCACCACGATCTCGCCGCGCGCCAGCGCCATGGCGTCGTTGAAATGCGCGGCCACGCCCAGGTTGCGCGGGGTGCGGCGCACGCTGACGTCGTGGATGCCGCGATAGGCGGCGACGACCTCACGGGCTATCTCGTAAGTGCCGTCGTCCGAACTATCGTTGGAGACGATGATCTCGCAAGGCACGGTCTGGGCGAAGGCGCCTGCCAGCGCGGCGCGGATGTAGGCGGCGTCGCGGTAGCACAACAACAGCACGCTGACCGCGGGTCTCGACGCGGTCAGCGTTGGGATGCAGGCGCCCCCCTCGCCCATGCGGCGGCGACGCTATGGACCGGTGGTCCGCGCGGCGCGGATCTGCGCGTCGACGGCGGCGATCGCGGTCATGTTGACCACGCGGCGCGGGGTCGAGGCCGGAGTCAGGATGTGCGCCGGCTTGTCCAGGCCCATCAGGATCGGGCCGATGGCCACGCCGTCGGTCATCACACGCACCATGTTGTAGGTGATGTTGGCGGCATCCAGGTTGGGCAGCACGAACAGGTTGGCGCGACCGTGCAAGGTGGCGTTGGGGAAGATGCGCTTGCGCAGCAGATCGTCCCAAGCGGTGTCGGCCTGCATCTCGCCGTCCATCTCCAGCTTGGGCATGCGCTGGCGGATGATCTGGCGGACCTTGCGCATCTTGGCCGCCGACGGGTTGTCGTGGCTGCCGTAGTTGGAGTGCGACAGCAGCGCGACCTTGGGCTCGATGCCGAACAGCTTGAGGCGGTAGGTCGCCTGCAGCGTGGCTTCGGCGATCTGCTCGGCGGTGGGATCGACCTGGACATGGGTGTCGAGGAAGAACCACGCGCCCTGATCGTTGATCACGCCGGTCATGGCCGAGGTGCCCTGCACGCCCGGGTCGAAGTCGAAGATGCTGCGCATGTAGCCCAGCTTCTTGTGGAAGCGGCCGACCAGGCCCGAGATCATGGCGTCGGCTTCGCCGCGCTCGACCATCAGTGCCGCGATCAGGGTGGGGCGCGAGCGCAGCAGGTTCTTGGCCGCGGCCGGGCTGACGCCGCGACGCTCGGTCAGGGCGTGGTACTGCTGCCAGTAGTCGTTGAAGCGCGGATCGTCGTTGATGTTGGTCAACTCGAAATCCACGCCCTCGCGCATGCGCAGGCCCAGGCGTTCGATGCGGGTCTGGATCACGTCCGGGCGGCCGATCAGGATCGGCGTGGCCAGCTCTTCGTCGATCACCGTCTGCACCGCGCGCAGCACGGTCTCTTCCTCACCCTCGGCGTAGACCACGCGCTTGCGGTCGGCGCGCGCGCGGTCGTAGACCGGCTTCATCAGCAGGCCGGTGCGGTAGATGTACTGGCTGAGCTTTTCCTCGTAGGCGCCCATGTCCGTGATCGGACGCGCGGCCACGCCGGAGTCCATCGCGGCCTTGGCCACCGCCGGCGCCAGCATCACCAGCAGGCGCGGGTCGAACGGACGCGGGATCAGGTACTCGGAGCCGAAGGTCGGCACTTCGCCGCCGTAGGCGCCGCCCAGGTCGGACGATTCCATGCGCGCCAGCGCGGCGATCGCGCGCACGCAGGCCAGCTTCATTTCTTCGTTGATGACCGTGGCGCCGACATCCAGCGCGCCGCGGAAGATATAGGGGAAGCACAGCGCGTTGTTGACCTGGTTCGGGTAGTCCGAACGGCCGGTGGCGATGATGCAGTCCGGACGCACGGCCTTGGCGTCTTCCGGCAGGATTTCCGGATACGGGTTGGCTAGTGCCAGGATGATCGGCTTGGGCGCCATGGTGGCGACCATCTCGGCCTTGAGCACGCCGCCGGCGGACAGACCCAGGAACACGTCGGCGCCGGCGACGATGTCGGCCAGGGTGCGCTTGTCGGTGTCGCGCGCGTAGCGCTCCTTGTCCGGGTCCATCTTGCCGCGGCCGGTGTAGAGCACGCCGTCGCGGTCCACCGCCAGGATGTTCTCCGGCTTCATGCCCAGCGCGACCAGCATGTCCAGGCAGGCGATGCCGGCCGCGCCGGCGCCGCTGGTGGCCAGCTTCACTTCGGCGATGTCCTTGCCGACGATCTCCAGCGCGTTGAGCACGGCGCTGCCGACGATGATCGCGGTGCCGTGCTGGTCGTCGTGGAACACCGGGATCTTCATGCGCTCGCGCAGCTTGCGCTCGACGATGAAGCACTCCGGGGCCTTGATGTCTTCGAGGTTGATGCCGCCGAAGGTCGGCTCCAAGGACGCGATGATGTCGACCAGCTTGTCGGGATCTCGTTCGTCGATCTCGATGTCGAACACATCGATGCCGGCGAACTTCTGGAACAGCACGCCCTTGCCTTCCATCACCGGCTTGCCGGCGAGCGGGCCGATGTCGCCCAGGCCGAGCACGGCGGTGCCGTTGCTGATCACGGCGACCAGGTTGCCGCGCGCGGTGAGCTCGCTGGCGGCGTTGGGGTCTTCGACGATCGCCTCGCAGGCGTAGGCCACACCCGGCGAGTAGGCCAGGGCGAGGTCGCGCTGAGTGACCATGGGCTTGGTCGCGGTGACCTTGATCTTGCCGGGCGGGCTGAGGCGGTGATAGTCGAGCGCGGCGTTTTTCAGATCGTTGTCGGACATCGCGGGTGGGCTGCCGTGGCGGGGCCGGAAGGTGAATGGACTAGCAGTCTAATGGATAGCCACGCGGTATTCGCACGCGCCTTCGGTGCCGTTCATTAGTACTTTGGCGTTAGCCCCTACCCGAGCTGCGGGCGTGCGGCAGCCGACGGTGGCGTATGGCCTTGCCTGCGGGCAGGCCACACAATGCGCGTCTCCCAGGCCGGAACCGTCATGAACTCGCCCCCCTCGCGGTCCTGGCCGCATTGGACCTTGCCGATCCTGGTGTTGGCCGGCGTGCTGCTGGCGCAGTCGTTGCTGGTGTTCAATCCGGGCTACTACAGCCACGACGAGCTGCAATGGGCCGCTTTCGCCGGCCAGCACCCGGGTTGGCACTTCCGCGGCTATCTGTGGACGGACGTGCAGTCGTTTCAGTACCGGCCGCTGACCTTCTCCTTATGGCTGTGGCTGTCCGAGCACCTGTTTGCGCGGCCGATGCTGTTCCACGGCCTGATGGTGAGCCTGGGCGGGCTCAACGCGGCGATGCTGGCGGTGCTGCTGCGCCGCTTCGGCGTGGCCACCGGTCCGGCCGGCGCCGGCGCGCTGGTGTTCGCGCTGGGCCCGTTCGCGGCCCTGACCCACGGTTGGGTCGGCACCCTGGCCGATCTGATCTGGGTCGGCTGCGCCCTGCTGGTGGCCCTGCTGGCGCAACGCGAACGGCCCGGTTTCGTAAGCTGGGTCGCGGTGTTCGTGCTCACCTCGCTGGCGCTGCTGGCCAAGGAAGCCGGCATCGTGATCCCGGCCCTGCTGGGACTGGCCTGGCTGTTTCTGGGCCGGCGCCGCGAATGGCTGATCGCGGCCGTGGTCGCGGGCCTGCCGGTGGCGATCTATCTGGCCCTGCGCATCGGCGTGCTGCTGTTCTCGCCGCGCGAGGCCGCCAACTACGGTTGGAGCCTGGCCTTCATTCCCGAACGCTGGGTGGAGTATCAGCTGTATCCGCCGATCGCGACCAAAATGGCGATCGCCGGCACACTTTCGCGCGGCTTGGGCGATGGACGGGTCTGGTTGGCGATCCTGGTGTGGCTGGCGACCGCGGCCGCGCTGTGGCGGGTCGGTGCGCGCTGGTGCATGGGTTGGCTGCTGGCCGGCACCGCGGCGCTGGGGCCGGTGATGATCCTGGCCGAGTCGGCCAATCAATACGGTTACGGCTACGCGGCCGCGACCGCGGCGGTGTGCGCAGCGGCTTGGCCGCACATGCGGCGCTGGGGTCGGGTGGTGCTGATCGTCGCGGCGCTGTTGAGCGTGTGGCACGGCGTCAACGTGATGCGGCGCATGCACGAGGTCGGGCGCATCCAGTCGGTGTATTCGCCGGCCTTGGCGCGCGCCGTGGCGCAGATGCCGAACGCGGGCGTGCGGCTGAAGCTGGCCGATATCGGGCAGGCGTGGATCTACGAGCGACTCTCGCACGACATTCCCAGCTACGCCGGCGTCGATATCGGCGACCGGGTCAAGCTGGTCGCGGCGGACGAAGCCGCGGATTACGAGATCCAGCGCGACGGGTCGCTTAAGCCGCTGCGCTGAGCGTTCGCAGCGATCGATCGCTACGTCAGGCGACGCTTTCTGTGGGAGTGGCGTAAGCCGCGATCGCGCCGCTCCGGCTACGACGAAATCGCGGCTTACGCCGCTCCCACAGGAAGCAAGCGCTTCTTCTCGTCTGGACCTGTTACTCGGATGACCCGAGTACTGCCTGTAGAAGCGGCGCGAGCCGCGACCCGCGCAGGCAGCCGAAACTGCGTGGTCGCGGCTTACGCCGCTCCTACCCCAAGGCCAGGCGCGACGTAAGCACGACGTCTTCTGTGGGAGCGGCGTGAGCCGCGATCGCGTCGCTCCGGCTACCTCGAAATCGCGGCGTGTGAGCGGAGGAAATCCCTGCGGACCGCCGCTGCTACAGAAAGCGAGCGTCGGCTTGACGAATCTCCCTGCGGCGGCGCTCTCACAAAACGCGTGGGCCACCGCTACACGTCCGGCGCCCCACCCGTATCGGCGATGCTGTCCAGACGGATGCGGTTGGCGAACAGCGAGAACGCGAGCATGCCGGCCAGGCCGTTGGCGCGCTGAATCCACGGCGGCATCCAGCGCGGCGGTTTGATCACACCCGCCTGGAACAGCGGCTCGAAGCGTTGCACGTCGGCCAGGGTCATCTTGCCGGCGAACAGCCAGCGGCACAGATGCAGCTTGCGGCTGCGCAGCGCCCAGCGGAAGAAGGTGTGCACGCCGACCAGGCCGCGCAGGTAGACGGTGTCCTTGGTGAAGGCCGCGCCGCCGTTCGTGGGCACGCCACGGAACACGCGCTGGGCCGAGGCGAAGCTGTCTTCCTGCGACTGCCCTGCATCCAGGAAATAGCGGAATACCTGGATGAAGTCGGCGCCGTCCAGCGCCATCGCCACCGCTTCGATGCGCAGGCTCAGCCGCTTCATGCGGCCGATGTCGATGCTGCCGGTGATCTGCTCGGCGAAGGTCGCCAGGCCTTCCTGGGTCGCGGTGCCGCGTGGCGAAGACAGCGCCAGGCTAGGCAGCACGTGCTGCTCGCGGCCGTTGAGCGCGGTCAGCGAGTGCACGAAGGCTTCGTGCTGCAGCAACTGGTCGCGGTCGTAATCGCTGAAGGCCGCGCCGCTGCGCAGGCGGATGCGGGTGGCGCCGGCGGCGGCCTTGGCGATCAGGTCCGGGTCCAGCATCACTTCGATCACGCGGCCGTCGAAGTAGTCGTCCAGATCGCGCTGCAATTGCAGATGCAGGGCGGTGGCCGAGATCTTCACGGTCTCGGCCGGCGACATCAGCTCGTGGTCGAGTTCGTCGGCGATGGAGATGAAATGGCGCGCGGCCTCGCGCGTGCTGGGACCGTGGCCGGGCAGGGCTTCGTCGGGCTTACCGAACAGTTGGATCGACAACGCGGTCACGCGCGGGCTGCCCAAGGCTTCCAGCAGCTCGGCGGCGATGCCCCAGCTGTGCGCGGACTCGCTGAGGTACTGGCCCAGCGGATGGTCGGGGTCGGCCTCGGCGGCGACCGCGGCGAGCTCGCGGCGGACTTCGCTGAAGTCGAGTTTGGGATAGGCGATCTGCGGCAGGGTCGCGGTGCCGCGCGCGTAGTCGGCCAGGAACTGCGTCTCCAGCCCGGCCGGCCAGCTCGCCAGGGTCAGCAGCTTGACCTCGCGCGCGGCGCGCACCATGCGCGCGTCCAGCAGCGCGTGGTGCTGGATGTCGGGCGGCAGTTCGAAGGGGTGGGCGCTCATGCGGTCGGCCGGAGCCAGGGCAACAGCAAATCCCCCCCAGCCCCCCTTTTCCAAAGGGGGGAGACAAGCGGGTCGACGACGTCACGAGCAACCCGCGTCGGATACCCCCCTTTGGAAAAGGGGGGCTGGGGGGATTTGCTCCACAGCCGAGCGGCGCACGCCATCTAATGCTTCCCGTACTTATCGTCCAAACGCTTGTTCAAAGCCTTGCCCAGGACTTTCTCCTGCGACTTCTGCACGCGCCGAGTGGCCAGCTTGTTGGCGGCACCGGCGACCTCGTCGCGCAGCTTCAGATAATTGGCGAAACGCTGCGGGTCGAGCTTGCCGGCCTCGATCGCCGCGCGCACCGCGCAGCCAGGCTCGCGCGCGTGCGAGCAGTCGCGGAACTTGCACTGCTCGGTCAGGGCTTCGATGTCGGCGAAGTTCTCGGCGACGTTTTCCTCACCGGTGGGCTTGAGCTCGCGCATGCCGGGGGTATCGATCAGGCATGCGCCCGAGGGCAAGGGGATCAGCGCGCGGTGGGTGGTGGTGTGCCTGCCGCGGTCGTCGCTGGCACGCACCTCGCCGGTCTTCATGCGCTCCACGCCCAGCAGGGTGTTGGTCAGCGTGGACTTGCCGGCCCCGGAGGAGCCCACCAGCACCGCGGTGCGGCCAGGCAACAGCCAGGGGTTGAGCGCGGCCACCGAGTCCGGATCCTTGGCGTTGACCGGGCGCACGGCGATGTTCTGCGCGGCCAGCTCGACCAGGGTGGCCATCGCCTCGGGCAGGGTATCCGGGTCGGCGGCATCGGCCAGGTCGGACTTGGTCAGCACGATCACCGGCTCGGCGCCGCCGCCGACCAGCAGCAGGTAGCGCTCGATCCGGCGCGGATTGAAGTCGGCGTCCAGGCCGCAGACGATGAAGACGGTATCGACGTTGGCCGCGATCAGTTGCTGCTTGTAGTGCTCGCCGGCCGCGCCGCGCTTGATCGCGGTGCGCCGCGGCAGCAGGGCGACGATCTTCTGGTTACCGCCGGCGGGGCCCTCGATCAGGACCCAGTCGCCGACGCCGGGGCGCTGCTCGGGCGGGAAGCGCGGACGCTGCCATTCGGGCAGGGATTCGACCGGGAAACCGGTTTCCGGCCCATCGGCGACCACATAACCGCTGCGGTGCTGTTCGACCACCCGCACCGGACGGGCCTCGGGATGGGCCGCCAGCGCCTCGCGCCAGCTGGGTTCGGTCGGCAAGGACTCGCCGGTTGGCAGGGGCCAACCGATCGCCAGCAGCGCGGCGAGCTCGGGGGTCAAAACGGGGTGGGCGGGCTGTGCATGGCGGGATTCTACATAGGCCGGCGCGGCCCGCCGCACCGCGGGTCGCCCGATCGCGTGTCCGGACCGCAACGCCGCGCACAAACGCGGCCCCGGGCGGCGCGCGGTGACGGCTGTTTCGGCGCGCCGATTCGGCTAGTCTGGCGGGTATTCCGCTCAAAACACCGCCCCGCAATGTCCCTGCCCCCTTTGAAGACCCGCGAACGCCTGTCCGAAGTCCGTTACGAAATCCGCGGCGAGCTCGCCCGGCGTGCACGCGAACTCGAGGCCCAGGGCCGCAAGCAGATCAAGCTCAACATCGGCAACCCCGGCGCCTTCGGTTTCCGCGCCCCGGAGCACCTGCAACGCGCGATCGCCGAACGCATCGCCGACACCGACCCTTACACCCATCAGCAAGGCCTGCCGGTCGCGCGCGAAGCCATCGCCGCTTTCCATAAGCAGCGCGGCACGCCCAATGCCTCGCCCGAGCGCGTGTTCGTCGGCAACGGCGTGAGCGAGCTGATCGACCTCAGCCTGCGCGCGCTGCTCAATCCCGGCGACGAAGTGCTGCTGCCCTCGCCCGACTACCCGCTGTGGTCGGCCGCGACCATCCTCAACGACGGCCGCCCGGTCTATTACCGCTGCCAGCCCGAGAACGGCTTCCTGCCCGACCCGGACGAGATCGAGCAACTGATCTCCAGCCGCACCCGCGCGATCGTGCTGATCAACCCCAACAACCCGACCGGCGCCGCCTATCCGCGCGCGCTGATCGAGAAGATCGTCGCCATCGCCGCGCGCCACAAGCTGCTGCTGATGTGCGACGAGATCTACGACTCCATCCTGTACGACGGCGCCCAGTTCACCCCGGTCGCGCCGATCGCCGGCGACCTGCCCTGCCTGAGCTTCGGCGGCCTGTCCAAGGTCCACCGCGCCTGCGGCTGGCGCGTGGGCTGGGCGGTGCTGTCCGGCGACCCGGTCGCCAGCGGCGATTTCCACCACGCCATGGACCTGCTGGGCGCGCTGCGCCTGTGCGCCAACGTGCCGGGCCAGTTCGCGATCGAAGCCGCATTGCACGGCGAGGACACCATCGCGCCGTTGTGCGCGCCGGGCGGCCGCCTGTACGAAGCGCGCCGCGCGGTGATCGAAGCCGTGGACGCCAGCAAGCACCTGGAGCTGGTCGCGCCGGCCGGCGCGCTGTACGCGTTCCCGTCCGTGGTCGGTCCGGCCGCGCAGGGCTTCGACGACCACAAGTTCGCCTTGGAACTGCTGGAAACCGAAGACGTGCTGGTGGTGCCGGGCTCCAGCTTCAACGTGCCCTACCGCAATCACTTCCGCGTGACCCTGCTGCCGCAGCCGGAGGATTTGCGCGAAGTCTTCCACCGCATCGAGCGCGTGCTCGACCGCCACGCCGAGCGCGCGGCCGAGGCCAGCCGCGCCGCCGTGGCCTGAGTCGCGCCGTGGCCGTGCCGCTGCCCTTGCAGCCCTACCTCGCGCTGGGCGACAGCTACACCATCGGCGAAGCGGTCGAGGAAGCGGGGCGTTGGCCGGTGCAGCTGGCGCGCGCCCTGCGCGACGAAGGCGCAACCCTGGCCTGGCCGCGCATCATCGCCACCACCGGCTGGACCACCGACGAGCTGAGCACGGCCCTGGACGCGGCCGAGCCGCTGGGGCGCTGGGAGCTGGTCAGCCTGCTGATCGGCGTCAACAACCAGTACCGCGCGCGCAGCGTGGCCGACTACGTCGGCGAGTACCGCGCCCTGCTGCAACGCGCGATCCGCTATGCCGGCGATCGCCCGCAGCGCGTGCTGGCGATGTCGATCCCGGACTGGGGCGTGACCGCGTTCGGCCAGCGCGACGCGCGCGGCAGCGCCACCATCGGCGCCGAGATCGACGCCTACAACGAGGCCGCGCGCGCGCTCTGCGAGCGTCACGGCGTGGCCTGGATCGACATCACCCCGGTCTCGCGCGAGCTCGGCGCGCAGGCGGCGATGCTGGCCGAGGACGGCCTGCACCCGTCGGCGGCGATGTACACGCATTGGACGCAACGCGCGCTGCCGGTGGCGCGGCGCCTGCTGGCGGACGGCGGTCGCTGAGCCTGCGCGACACGCGATTTCCATCGCGGCCGACGGCAATGCCACACTGCGTCCGCGGAACCACCGCCAGCGGAGCCAGCAGGAAGCGATGAACGAAGCGGCACAAGCGATGGCCAACGGACAGGCGCTGCGGATCGCGCGCGCCTTCCTGCCCGAGCATCCGCTCGGCAACCGTTGGGACTACTACTACAGCCGCGCCAAGCTCGGCAGCGACCCGCTCTACCCCGGTGTGAGCGCGGCCCTGCGCGGCAGCCGCGCGCCCTTGCTGGACCTGGGCTGTGGGCTCGGCTTGCTCGCCCACACCTTGTACGCCGACGGCATCCAGCTGCCCTACCGCGGCGTCGACAGCGACGCCGGCAAGATCCGTCGCGCCACCCGCGCCGCCGCGCGCGCGGGCCTGCACGAGGCGCGCTTCGACACCGTCGACCTGGCGCGCGAAGTGCCTGAGCATCGCGGCAGCGTGGTGATGCTGGACGTGCTGCAGTTCATCCCGCCCGCCGCGCAAGCGCGCGCGATCGACGCCATGATCGCGATGCTGACCCCGGGTGCACGGCTGGTGATCCGCACCGGCCTGGACGACGGCACCGGCCGCGCCCGCGTCACCCGCATCACCGACGTGTTCTCGCGCGTGGTCGGCTGGATGAACGCGATGCCGCGCTATTACCCCAACGGCGACGAGCTGCGCGCGCGCTTGCGCGAGGCCGGCCTGGCGGTGGAGTTCACGCCGCTGTTCGGCAAGACACCGTTCAACAACTGGCGGATCGTGGCGGCGAAGCCGGAGTAGTTTGGCGGCGGCTATGTTCCACCCCGTGCTTCCTGTGCTTTCCGTGTTTCCTGTGGGAGCGGCGTAAGCCGCGATCGCGCAACTTCGGCCACATCGAAATCGCGGCTCACGCCGCTCCCACAGAAATCAAGCGCATGGTCTTGGAGTGGGGGCAAACGCACCGCCTTGGGCAGGAGCGACGCAAATCGCAACCGCGTCTCTCGGCCACCTGCGCGGTCGCGGCTCACGCCGCTCCTACAAGGGCTAGCGCAAGGCCTTAGACCGGTTCGGGCAGCGTGCAGCGATAGCCAAGCTCGCGCAGCCGCTGCAGCAACAAACGCATGGTCTCGACATTGCGCCCGTGCCCCGCGCCCTCGTGCATCAGCACGATCGCGCCCGGCGCCAGATCGCGTTCGATTCGCGCCAGCACGCTGTGCGGGTCAGCGGCCACCGCATCGAAACCGCGCGCCGACCAGGCCACGCGTGCCAGACCGTGACGGCGCAAGGCCGCAGCGACGAAGGGATTGGCCATGCCGACCACCGCGCGGAACCAGCGCGGCGGGTGCCCCGACAGCGCGCTCAGACTGGCCTGCGCCTCGGCGATCTCGGCCGCCATCCGCCGTGGCGGCAGCGCCCAGAACCAGGCAGACGGATGCGAATGGCTGTGATTGCCGATCCCGTGCCCGCGTCGCGCGATCTCGGCCACCAGCTCCGGCCGCGCCTGCGCGCGCTGTCCGACCAGGAAAAACGTCGCCTTGGCCCCGTGCGCGTCCAGCAGATCCAGCATCGCCGGCGTCTCGGCCGAAGGGCCGTCGTCGATGGTCAGCCAGACTTCGCGGCGATCCGTCTCCAACCGCGACAGCACCGGGCTGAACAGGCGCGACTGCGGGCGCAGCGTGGCCCAGAACATCAGGCCGTGGCTGAGTAGCATCGCCGCCAACCCCGCCTGCCAACCCCAGACCCACCACACCCCAATCACCGCCAGCTGCGACGCGCCGAACGCCCAGACCGCGGCCCAGGGCCGGCGCGGGATTCGGTGGGGGGCGGTCATGCTCATGAGCGGCATCTTAGCGGAGCGCCGCCCGGGCCTTGCGGCGCGGACCGCCCGCCCCCATGTCGCCGGAACCTCACGTCCGGCGTCCCATCATGTCCCTCGACCCCGCGCTGCGTACGCGCATCGAAACCCTGCTCCAGTCCAATCGCGTCGTGCTGTTCATGAAGGGCGCCCCGAACGCGCCGCAATGCGGCTTCTCGGCCAAGGCCTCCGGCGCGCTCAACGCGCTGCTGCCGCAGGGCTATACCCACGTCGACGTGCTGTCCGATCCGGAGATCCGCGAAGGCATCAAGCAGTACGGCGAGTGGCCGACGATCCCGCAGCTGTACATCGACGGCCAGCTGGTCGGCGGCAGCGACATCATCGAGCAGATGGCCGGCAGCGGCGAGCTGCACGGCGTGCTCGGCCTGCCCGCGCCGGACCGCAGCCCGCCGAAGCTGAGCATCAGCCCGGCCGCCGCGCAGATGCTGCGCGACGCGGTCGCCAACGCCGGCGACGGCTACGCGGTGCAGCTGGAAGTGGACGCGCGCCACAACGTGCGCCTGCAGCTGGCGCCGATCGACAGCAACGCGGTCGCGGTGGAAACCGACGGCGTGCGCGTGCAGACCGATTGGGTAAACGCCCGTCGCGCCGACGGCGTCAGCATCGACTGGGCCGACGACGAACGCGGCCGCGGCCTGGTGATCACCAACCCGAACGCGCCGCCGACCGTGCGCGCAATCTCGCCCGCCGACGCCCAGGCGCGCGTGCGCGACGGCGCGCTGCGCCTGATCGACGTACGCCCCGCCGACGAGCGCGCGCTGGCTTCGGTCAACGTGGCCTACGACAGTTTCGATGCCGGCGTGGAAGCGCTGGAAGGCCTGCCCAAGGATGCGCCGCTGGCGTTCCTGTGCCACCACGGCGGCCGCAGCGCGCAGGCGGCGGAGCATTTCCGTCAGCGCGGTTTCCGCGAGATCTACAACGTCGAAGGCGGCATCGAGGCCTGGGCCGACGTGGACGCGACGATTCCGCGTTACTGATCGGTATGGCATGAATACGAAAACGGCCGCGGATTCCGCGGCCGTTTTCGTTTGGGCGGCTCGACCCGATCAGGCTAAACGCGCACGACGCCTTGCAGGAGCAGCGCAAGCCGCGACCAACGTAGGCGGCCGAAGCGACGCAATCGCGGCTTACGCCGCTCCCACAGAAGGCTTGAGGTCCAGCCTTGGGGTAGGAGCGGCGTGAGCCGCGACCTGCGCAGGCGGCCGAAGTGACGCAATCGCGGCTTACGCCGCTCCCACAAAAGGCTTGGGGCCCTGCCTTGGGGTAGGAGCGGCGTGAGCCGCGACCTGCGCAGGCGGCCGAAGGTTGCGGTCGCGGCTTACGCCGCTCCTACCCCAAAGCCAGGCTCGACTAGACGCGATCCGCTCTCTGTGGGAGCGGCGTGAGCCGCGATCGCATCGCTCCGACTAGGACGAAATCGCGGCTTGCGCCGCTGCCACAGACAGCGCTGGCGATTGACATCGCTGCTACAGCGACGCTCAGCCCTTGAACCCGCCGTTATCGAGATAGGCCCGCTCTTCCGCCGTGCTCTCCCGCCCCAAGGCCTGATTGCGATGCGGGAAGCGGCTGAAGCGCTCGATGATCTGCAGATGCTGCACCGCCCATTGGCTGGGATCCGGCATGTCCTCGGTCACCGGCAGGCCGCGGTGCAGATCGACCGAGCGCCGCTGATCGTCCATAGCCTCGGAATGCTCGAACGGCAGATAGAAGAACGCGCGCAGCCTGGCCTCGATACGCCGGTCGTCGCCGCGCGCCACCGCCTGGCTCGCGTACATGCGCGCCAGCGGATCGGTCGCGTAGGCATGCGCGCTGTCGCGGAACACGTTGCGCGGAATCTGGTCGAGCAGGATCAGTAGCGCCAGCGCGCCGACTTCGCCCTGCTGCATCCAATCGTCGTGCTGGCGGCTGGCGGCGCGGAAATGCGCTTCGAGGAAGCCCGCGCGGCACTGCGCGTCGAAATGATCGCTGCGATCGAACCAGCGCTGGTAGCCGGCTTGACGCCAGAAATCGACGACGTCCTGAGCGGTGGGTTCGGTCACGGAAGATCTCGCATTAGGGTCAGGCTGCGCACGTTAGCAGCCCCCGCTTACGCCGCGCACGAAACCCCACAACGCAGCGTTCCGCGCCTACAGGCTGTCGTCGCCCAGCTGGGTTTCCAACTCGGTGATCCAGGCCGTGGTGATGCTCTCCAGCGTGACCGCGTGGATCAGCGGCCGGATCGGCCCGGTCGAGTAGGACTGCGAAATGAAGCGCGCATAGCGCTCGCGAAACGACAGCCAGGCGCGATGCGCCTCCTCGAAGGTGGCGCGACCGTCGCCATCGAGCTGGCGACGCAGGTGCTCGACCAGCCCGCGCAGCCGCGCATCGACCTGCTCGAACTCGACGATCGCCTGGCGGTTCATGTCGTCCTGGCTGACGCCGTCGTCGTCGCTTTGGCGCGCGACTTCCTCGGCCTTGCTGAAATAGTTGTCGGCCAGGCGCGCGGCGGTCTCGGCCTTGCCGATCAGGCGCGTTTCGAAACGACGCAGATCGTCGAGGCTGGTGTTGCTACCGTCCAGCCCCTGCTTCAGCGCCAGCAGCTTCTGCCCGCGCTCGATGGCGTCGACGGTGTTGCGGCGCTCGACCCGACGTTGGACGAAATAAAACGACCAGGTGAGTACGGCGCCGATAAGTAGGTAAATGACCTGTTCCATGGTGGTGTCCCGATGCTGGACGCCAGTGTGCGCGACAGGGGTCTCAGGGGGTGCGATGTCGCGTGCTTGCGGTCGCAGATCAGGTTGCTGAACGCTGATTTTTCAGGGGTGGCGGTGGCGCCGCTGAAACGCCTGGGGCCGGGCGGGCGGATCGTGGAGGCATGGCCGGAGCGTGCGAGCCAAAGCAAATCCTCCCCAACCCTCCTTTGTCAAAGGAGGGAGCACAGCCGCAAGCCTCTGCCCCAAACACACTTACCTCCCCCTTTGAAAAAGGGGGACCGAGGGGGATTTGCTTTTCCCGCAAGCGCCCGTTACGTCGCAACGGCGCGGCTCGCCTACAGCTCACCGCCCCCTACAGCCGCCACCGCATTCGCACATCTCCGCCCTCCCCCTTTGAAAAAGGGGGATTGAGGGGGATTTGCTTTCCCCGCAAGCGCCCGCTACCTCGCAACGGTGCGGTTCGCCTACAGCTCACCGCACCCTACGGCGTCGCGAAGATGCCGGCTTAGCGACTACTCGTCGAAGCGCAGATGCCGCACCGACTTGCCGTGGCGGCGGATCAGCTTCAAGGCTTCGATGCCGACGTTGATGTGGTTGTCCACATACTCAGCGCTGACCTTGGCGTCGGAGGCCTCGGTCTTCACGCCTTCCGGAATCATCGGCTGGTCCGACACCAGCAGCAGCGCGCCGCAGGGGATGCGGTTGGCGAAGCCGGCGGCGAAGATGGTCGCAGTTTCCATATCGATCGCCATGCAGCGCATCGCGCGCAGGCGCTCCTTGAAGGCTTGGTCGTGTTCCCAGACCCGGCGGTTGGTCGTGTAGACCGTGCCGGTCCAGTAGTCGTGGCCGAGGTCGCGAATCATGGTCGAGACCGCGCGCTGCAGCGCGAACGCGGGCAGCGCCGGCACCTCCGGCAGCAGGTAGTCGTTGGACGTGCCTTCGCCGCGGATCGCCGCGATCGGCAGCACCAGATCGCCGAGTTCGTTCTTGCGCTTGAGGCCGCCGCACTTGCCCAGGAACAACACCGCCTGCGGCATGATCGCCGACAGCAGATCCATCATGGTCGCCGCGTTCGGGCTGCCCATGCCGAAGTTGATCATGGTGATGCCGTCGGCCGTGGCGCTGGGCATCGGCCGGTCCAGGCCGACCACTTCGGCGCCGGTCAGGCGGGCGAAGGTGTGCAGGTAGCCGCCGAAGTTGGTCAGCAGCACGTGCTGGCCGAACTGGTCCAGGGGCACGCCGGTGTAGCGCGGCAGCCAGTTTTCGACGATTTGTTCTTTGTCTTTCACGGTCGCCCGCCTCTTTTTCTAGTTGTTGTACCCCCATTGTCGCACCGCCCATGACTATCGTCAGGGTTGGCGGCGCCCGAGGCGGCCGCTACGGTTCGGGGCTGACCTTGCCGTCACTTTGGGGAAACCACCATGCTTCGACCTTTGCTGGCAGGCTGCGGCCTGGCCCTGCTGGTCGGCGCCGCGCACGCGGCCCCGCCCGCGCCCGCCGCCGGCTCGCGCTTCACCCAGGACCCGTATCCCAGCACCTACCGCCCGGTCGCCTCCGGCCCGGTCCTGCTGCAGCACGCGACCGTATTGACCGGCACCGGCCAGCGCCTGGACGACGCCGACGTGCTGATGCGGGACGGCAAAGTGGTCGCGGTCGGCACCGGCCTGGACGCGCCCGCCGATGCCACCCGCGTCGACGCCACCGGCAAGTGGATCACCCCCGGCCTGATCGACGTGCACTCGCACCTGGGCGTGTACTCCAGCCCCGGCGTCAGCGCCCATAGCGATGGCAACGAGATGACCAGCCCGGTCACCCCCAACGTCTGGGCCGAGCACTCGGTCTGGCCGCAGGACCCGGGCTTCGCCGCCGCCATGGCCGGCGGCATCACCACCCTGCAGGTGCTGCCCGGCTCGGCCAACCTGATCGGCGGCCGCGGCGTGACCCTCAAGAACGTGCCCGCCACGACCTACCAGGCGATGAAATTCCCGGGCGCGCCCTGGGGCCTGAAGATGGCCTGCGGCGAGAACCCCAAGCGCGTCTACGGCGGCCGCAACACCTCGCCGGGCACGCGCATGGGCAACGTCGCCGGCTACCGCGCCGCCTTCATCGACGCCAGCGAGTACGTGCGCAAGAACACGCCCAAGGCCGAGCAGCCCAAGAAGAAGCGCAGCTGGTGGCAGAGCTCGTCCAACGGCAACGGCGCCGCCGCCGACAGCGACAAGGACGCCGGCGGCAAGCGCGACCTCAAGCTCGACACCCTGGCCGGCGCCATCAAGGGCGACATCCTGGTCCACATCCACTGCTACCGCGCCGACGAGATGGCGACCATGCTGGACCTGGCCAAGGAGTTCGGCTTCAAGGTCAGCGCCTTCCACCATGGCGTGGAGGCTTACAAGATCGCCGACCGCCTGGCCGCCGAAGGCGTGTGCGGCGCGCTCTGGGCCGACTGGTGGGGCTTCAAGATGGAAGCCTTCGACGGCATCCAGGAGAACATCGCCCTGGTCGACCGCCCGCAGAACAGTTGCGCGATCGTGCATTCGGATTCGCAGGAAGGCATCCAGCGCTTGAACCAGGAAGCGGCCAAGGTGATGGCGCACGCCAAGCTGGCCGGCATCGACATCCCGCCCGAGCGCGCGATCCGCTGGCTGACCCAGAACGCCGCCAAGTCGCTGGGCGTGCTCGACAAGACCGGCACCCTGGAGACCGGCAAGATGGCCGACGTGGTGGTGTGGAACGGCAACCCCTTCAGCGTCTACGCCAAGGCCGAACAGGTCTACGTGGACGGCGCGCGCATCTACGACCGCAACGACCGCAACCGCCAGCCGACCTCGGACTTCCTGCTCGGCCAGGGCGCACGCGCCGCCGGAGGTGCGCCGTGAGCCGCGCTACCTCCCCGCGCCGTGGCCTGCTGCGCCGCTGCGCCACGCTGTTCCTCGCCTGCGGCTTCGCCCTGCACGGCGCCGCGTTCGCGCAAGACGTATTGATCCGCAACGCCACCGTCCACACCGCCACCGCGCAGGGCAGCCTGCAGGGCGCCGACGTGCTGATCGGCAACGGCCAGGTGCGCGCGATCGGCAAGGGCCTGAAGGCGCCGGCCGGCGCGCAGGTGATCGAGGCCGAGGGCCGCCCGCTCACGCCCACGCTGTTCGGCGGCATCACCGAGATCGGCCTGGAGGAAGTCTCCGGCGAGAAATCCACCGTCGACGAAACCCTGGCCCTGGGCGCCGACACCAAGCAGATGACGGTGCGCCCGGAGTTCGACGTAACCCTGGCCTACAACCCGGAGTCGGTGCTGATCCCGGTCACCCGCATCGAAGGCATCGGCTGGACCCTGCTGGGCGCGGGCACCGCCACCGGCGGCTCGATCGTGGCCGGCCAGGGCGGCGTGATGCGCCTGGACGGCGGGCCCGACCCGACCGGCGCGCGCGTGCTGTTCGTGAAGCTGGGCGGCGACGCCTCCGGCCTCAGCGGCAACTCGCGCGCGGCGCAGTGGATGATCCTCGATCAGCTGATCGCCGAAGCGCGCGGCCGCATCGGCCCCGACGCCAACGCCGCCCTGCTCACGCCCGCCGGGCGCGCCACCCTGGCGCGCTACCTCGACGGCGGCGGCCGCGTGATGGTGGGCGTGGACCGCGCCGCCGACATCCGCCAACTGCTGCGCTGGTCGTCGCGCCACGGCGTGCGCATCGCCATCGCCGGCGGCGCCGAGGCGTGGAAGCTGGCACCGCAATTGGCCGCGGCCAAGGTGCCGGTGTTCGTCGACCCGCTGGCCAATCTGCCAGGCGACTTCGACCAGATCGGCGCGAGCATGGAAAACGCCGCGCGCCTGCGCGCCGCGGGTGTCGCCGTCGGCTTCAGCCAAAGCGGCGACGCCTCGCACAACGCGCGCAAGGTCCGCCAGCTCGCCGGCAACGCCGTCGCCGCCGGCCTGCCCTGGGCCGACGGCCTGGCCGGCCTCACCCGCGTACCGGCCGAAGCCTTGGGCGTGTCCGCCGAACTCGGCAGCATCGCCCCCGGCCATCGCGCCGACCTGGTGCTGTGGAGCGGCGACCCGCTGGAAGTCAGCAGCGTCGCCCTGCAGGTATGGATGAACGGCCGCGCCATCGAAATGCGCAGCCGCCAGACCGAACTGCGCGACCGCTACCTGCGTCCGGAGAACGGTTTGCCGCGTGCGTATCCGGCGCCGTCGGGGCGATAAGCGATAGGGCGCAGCGGGCCGCGATGCGGCTCGCTGCGCTTGCGCCAAGGTGCTTCCACCTTAGTTGTCGTAGTTCGTGATCTCGGCGTGGATAACACATCCGCCACGTGCCACCAGATAGCCGTCGAAGCCCCAATAGGGCGCCCCGGCTTGTTCGGATCGAAAACTGAAGGAATGAATCCGATCCATAGGCGCGAGTTCGCGTTTGAAAGGGATCGTCGTGGCGTGCGCCTTTTCGAACGCCTCCGCCAGGTACGGCTCAGAGACTTCCATACGCTTTCCGAGTTGCTCGACCGTACCGCCCTTGCACTCCGGCGTGGGCTGGACAAAGCGGGAGAGATCTCCTTCCCAACTGGCAGGGTCGAGGGCAGGGAAAGCCTTCCCGCGAGCGATCGCCGATGAAGCGCTCATCCCCACTAGCACCACGAGCAAGCAGCCTCTGACAAGCATTGCGATCCCCTGTAGTACTGAAGAAGTCTCGACCAGAACCTAGCTAGGACATCTTCGCTAAACGCCGCCCTGGCTGCCTCGAAAGCTATTGAACAAGTGCCGCACCGCCGACCCGACAAAGATGAGCACCAGCACTGCCGAAATCAGCCATGTCCACAGGATATGGACCATCATGTACCCCGGCGCGTGTAGGGCGAAAAACGACGAGAACGCAGCCCAAGGTAAGAACAGCACCGCCGCGAGCAAGATACGAGGCCACAGGCGGGCCCCAAGCTTTATGACCTTCGCCAAGAAAAGGGCTTCAAGCAAATAGAAGCCGCAAAAGATCAGGAAATGGCCGGTCGGATGCTCCCATTGCGCCCTGTCTTCATCGTCGTAGAAGAAGTACTGTTTTGAGTCCAAGCTGATCCAGGTGCTGAATCCAATAACCAGCACAGTGGCAGCGGCAATGACCAAGTTCTTGCGCTGGTTCGTCGTGAGATTGACCATGTCACCGACCACAGGTGCTGAGGCACGCCACTAGACGGCGCACGCGCTAGTTTCAGCCATCATGCCAGTCTTCCGCGGCGATGAGCATCGCTCATGCTGCTTTCCAGGGCTCACGCGGTAGCGTATCGGTGCCGATTACGCGTGGTTGATGACCGCCTCGATAGCGTGCCCATCCGGATCGATCAGAAACGCCGCGTAGTAGTGAGGCCCATAGTCCGGACGCAGACCGGGCTTGCCGTTATCGGTCCCCGCGACCGCCAAGGCCTGCGCATGAAACCGATCCACCGCCGCACGCGACGGCGCCGCGAACGCCACATGAAACCCCGGACCCGGCGCCGCCGAACCGGGCCGCAGCTTCAGACACAGCTGATCCTCGCCATCCACCAGCCCGTAGCCGATGGCGGTGTCGTCCTCGAACACGCGTCGATAGCCTAAGGCGCCGAGCGCGGCGTCGTAGAAGGCGCCGGCCTTGCGCAGGTCGGAAACGGCGATGGATAGGTGATGCAGCATTGGGACCGGCCTTAGTTCGGGCGCGACCGAGCCGCGCATGGGATGGTGCTTAAGCGAAACGCTAGGACACGCTCTGCCGCAGCTGGAACACATTGCCCTCGGGGTCCCGCCCGTCGCACACCCGCACGCCGCGCGCCTGCCATTCGCGTTCTGGCGGCCATAGCTCGCCCCCCAGCCCGACGGCCATCGAACGTGCGGTATCGATGTCGGAAACCGGCAAGCACAGCTTGATGCAGCCGTCTTCGCGGAGCGGATAAGTGGTCGTCTCGCCGGCATCGGAATACCGAATGGCGTGGACGATCAGCTGGAAACCCGCCGCCTCCAAGACCACGTGTTCATCGTCCGCATGCACGACCGTCATGGCCGCAACGCCTCTGTAGAACGCGGAGATCCTGTCGACGTTGTCCACGAACATCACCGCGGCTGCCGATAGCTGAGTCATCGATCGCCTCGCGGAGACCTGGACGTGTTTCCTTGGCGTTGAGAACGAACCAGACCCAAGCAACGGCTCCAAGAAGGCGGTACGCCGAGGATGGCGTGCCGGAACCGGATGTTGCCCATCAGCAGCGCCCCGGTCCAGCCGCGCCCACCGGACCCATCGGATCGACGGGCCACGACTGCACGTATACCAGCGCAGCGGCCAGCACCACCAGGGCAATCGAGAACCAGATCGTAAGGCGACTCATGGACGCCTCCGCGCCCGCGACCGACTTATGGCCCTCGCCCCCCACACGCGGCGCAGGCAGTTCGGCCAGAGCAATGGGCGATCCGACCTCTACCCACTCTATCCCGGCTGCTTGCGCAAAACGCAAATCCAATTCAAGCAAGTCCGGGCAGGCCGCCAGGCGCGTCGCCAACGCCGGAGACAGCGGCGCGGTCGGCTCCGCTACCCGGACATAGCGCCCCTCCGCATCCGACCAGTCGTAGGCGTACAAGCCGACCCGGGCATAGCTCTGCCAGACCGCCGAGCTTCCCCAGCCCGTCACCTCCACGGCCTCGCTGATCGCATCGTGCGATCCCACCGAGGCGCGCACCGAATCCGGCACCACGCCGCAGCCCCCGGTGGCGAACAGCGCGAAACTTCCGTCGCGATCGAACGCGAACCAGTCGAACTCTCTGCACTCGATCTCACGAGATGTCGTCATGAGCGCCGAACACCCAAGCCCGACCGCGTTTGCATCTGCACCCGTCTGGACGGATGAACTTTCTTCTCCGGCGTCATTTCGGCCGCGCCTCCGCCGTCAGGATCGTCACCAACGCCAGCCCACCCGCCGCATCGAAACTGAAGTGTACGGAATGCGTCGGGTGGTCGTAGCGCAACCAACCGCCGTGCGCGCCCAGCAAAGTCCGCCCCGGCGAAGCCCCGCGATCCGGCGCACCCAGCACCGCTTCCACTTCAGCACGCGACGACGCGAACGTAAGGCCGTGCCCGAGCGCGCCGCCGTACTGACTGAAATCGTCCTTGCCGGCACCGTGCAGAAAGATGGTTTGAATCGTGCCGCGCGCATCCAGCTGCAACTGAATGCCGTGCGCTATCGCACTCAGATAGCGAACCGCCGCCATGCCTGCTTCCAACGGCGCCTGCGTATGCGCCGTCAATGAATAGGGCGCCAAGGTAAACGCCGTCTCGGGTGCCTCCGGCTTCGACCCTAGCGTGGCGATCAGCTCATTCATTCCTTGAACTCCAGCAACGAATATCCGGTCAAGCGCCCATTGCGGTGCGCGGATACAGCCGTAGTAGTGACAGCAACCGAGGTCATCGGCCAGCAACTGCAACTCTAACGTTTCGCACACGATATCGCCGCTATCTATCTTCGGTCGCAAGGCAACACTCATCTGAGGCATTGCCGCAAATTGAATAGCGGATCGGAAGCGGCCGATACTGGCCAAGCGCGGATCGCGCCGGAACCCGGCAGGCACGCACGGCCGAAGTACGGCCGGCTCCCCAAGCCGTACATCTCAAGGAGAAGAGAGCGCATGAAGATGCAGAAGCGAACCGGCCACCGCCGGCTATGGATGCTCGGCGCCGCAGCGACGTTGGGCATGTTGGTCTCGCTGGCCGCGTGGGCCTTGCCCTACCCGGCCTATGGCTACACCACGTTGGCCACCTACTTCTCGACCGCAGCCAAGACCGAGGTGGTGGGCCTCAGGGCTTACGAAAACTGCCCGCCCGGATCGCCGCCGTTTCTGGACCGGGGCGTGACCTCGGCCCATGTGACGGTCGAGATCATCCGCTGTCCGTTCTGGGGCGGCGACCCGGAACCGGAGCTCTGACCCCAAGCCTTCGTTAGCGACACTCCGCCGCTGCGCTACAGCGGCGGCGGATTCGCCCCGGCGCGCCGCACCCTATGCCGCGCCCCGCTGGCGTTTGCCCGTGCGACCCGAGCGCGCCCCGTCCGCCGTGGCGCCGCCCAGCTGCCGCGCCAGCTCCGGCTGCTCCCGGCAAAAACGCGCATTGGCCGCCAAGGTGCCCCAGCGCAGGGCCGTGGCCAGCTCGTCGTCCGCCCGCTCCAGCAGACGGCGCTGATGATCGGCCGACAACTGCAACTCCAACGTTTCAAGCGCGACTTCCAACAAACCGCGCGCGTCCTCCATCGCCCGTTGTGTCCGATCGGTGGCATGCAGGCACAAGCGGTCCAGCCGTTCGGGTCCTAGCGCGGCCAGCGCGACGGCGTCGGTGGTCGGGTCGTCCTGGGCGGGCCAGAGCTGCAGCAGCAGGTCGGGCGGGAGGGTGAGCTGTTCGGGGAGGGTCATGGCTGCGGTCCTTGCCTATGAAGGGGTCGGAGGCGTTCGTCCAGGCAGCTATCCCAGCGAGGTCCGGACGCACACTCCGGACACTCTTATATCGCTATGGTTTGGATATCGGAAAAGTAGATACTGCGGACTCAGGAACACGGACTCATAGCATCGCCTAACCATCTCGCTCAGAAATCGAATGAGCGTCTCCAGTTCTTCAAGGCAGATACACCGGAATTCCTGTTATACGCTTTGTCCAAAAATAGAAGGAACGTCGCATGATTGAGGTCATTTGGGGAACGTCGCAAGAGAAGCCGATATCATCGCGGCTGCTCGCCGAAGACCTTGCAAAGGACGCCGCGCTCGACGGATACCTTTATTTGGGGTACCCAGTCATCGGCACACCCACTGGGCCGCTCAAGCTAGACGGACTCTTGGCGTCCCCTCAGTTGGGCCTTATAGCTTTCGATTTGGTTGAGGCGAACGAGATCGGTGACTTTCAATCTCGTCAAGACGAAATCGCCTCCATGTTGGAGGTGCGTCTCAAGCCTCATCCCGGCTTGAAGAATGGTCGTCAGCTTAAGTTTGACATTCATGTCGTCACTTATTGCCCTGCGAAACCGACACATCCCGAGTCCAACGATCCGTATTTCATCGCTTCACGACCTGAGCTCCTCGGACTGATCAACCAGTTCACCTGGACCGAGTCGGCTTCCGTATACAAGACTCTCGTTGGAGCAATCCAAGTTGTGACATCAATTCGCGCTGGCAAACAGAAGCGCGAACCCAAAAAAGAGGATTCGCGCGGTGCAAAGCTGAAGCGAGTTGAGGACTCCATCGCAAATCTCGACCAGCACCAATCTCAAGCCGTCATCGAGACCGTTGAGGGCGTGCAACGAATCAGAGGGCTCGCGGGATCTGGCAAGACAATTGTTCTTGCGCTAAAGGTTGCATATCTCCACGCACAAAATCCAACATGGCGGATTGGTGTGACTTTCAACACAAGGTCACTAAAGGAGCAATTTCGCCGCCTCATCAATAGCTTCACTATTGAGCAAACCGGCGCCGAGCCTGATTGGGACTGCATCGACATCATCAACGCCTGGGGCGGACCAGGTGACAAGGAACGTGACGGGATCTATCACAAGTTCTGCCGAGCCAATCAGATTCCATATCTCGACTTCGGAATGGCTAAAGGCAAGTTTGGTGAAGGAAAGGAATTTCAAGGTGCGTGCGCTGAAGCGTTGGCAGCAGCCAAGGAGCCAACAGATCTCTATGACATGATCTTGATCGATGAAGCTCAAGATCTTCCGGTGGAGTTCCTGAGATTGTGCTTCGTATCTTTGCCACCACCGCATCGCCTGGTTTATGCATACGATGAACTTCAATCTCTGACCGGATCGTCGATGCCGCCGGCCGAGGAACTGTTTGGGACCTCCGCAGATGGAAAGCCATTAGTCCGCCTAAATCAGGAGGATGGCGGCCCTAGACAGGACATAATTCTCGAAAAGTGCTATCGAAATTCTGGGCCATTGCTAGCCACTGCTCATGCACTTGGATTTGGCATTTATCGTGAGAAGGGGCTGGTTCAAATCTTCGATGACGACAACCTATGGACTGATGTCGGCTACGTAGTAGAGGAAGGAGCGCTTGAGCCAGCCACTGCGGTCACCCTTGCGCGCACCACCCAAACATCACCAGAATTTCTCCAGAACCACTCTCCTGTAGAGGATTTGATTCTGTTCCAAAAGTTCGACAGTGCCGCTGACCAAGCGAAATGGCTCGTCCAATCAATTCGGAATGACATCCTAGAGCAAGAGTTGAGGCCCGAGGATATCGTGGTAATCAATCCCAATCCGATTACGACGAAGCGCGAAGTGGCGCTTCCACGAGAGATGCTCTTCTCTTCGGGCATCAATAGCGAGCTAGCCGGCGTGAGCACGGCCGCTGACGTGTTCAGCAAGGCTGGCGCGGTCACATTCACTGGAGTATTCCGGGCGAAGGGTAATGAGGCTGGCATGGTTTACATCATGAACGCTCAGGACTGCGCCTCAGGCTGGGACAAAACTGCAACTGCTCTTGGACGCAACCGACTTTTTACCGCAATCTCTCGTTCGAAAGCATGGGTGCGAGTACTTGGACTTGGCCCAAATATGGATGTTCTGACCAACGAGTGGCGGGCGCTTCATGAGAACGACTACAAGTTGAAGTTCACTTATCCGACAATGGCTGAAAAGAAAGAGCTACGCATCATCAACAAAGTTGCTGGAGGAAAGGCAAAAACGCGACGCACCACCGTTAAGCAGCAAAGGGAGCAATTACTGCAGGCGGTTCAGCGTGGAGAGGTCGATGCTGACCAGCTTATCTTGGAGTTGGAGGCGCTGAAGAAGACAGGGAAGCAAAAATGACGCCGAGCACGGTCCGCGCCCAGGTCGAGGATGTGGTCAGTCGATTGATAAAGACGAGTCTTTCTGTCAAACAATTTCACACGACTGTAAAGCCAGGCCCGGGAGGAGCCATACGGATAGGACGTCCCACAAGTAGTGCAATAGCGCTACGTGATGTGAGCTATGAAGATGTCTATCGAGATATCGATACAAATGACGCCTACGACGTCAAGCTGATTGACGGAGGGCTTCTAATTTTTCAGTACAGATTTGATGCGGACGAAAGACTGCTCCGTCACCGACTAGCATACTTTCCAAACCCAGTACTTCCGACGCTAGATGAGGCACCAGGTCTATACGAAGAAGATGAACTCTATGGAGATATTATTGCCAGAAGACTTGTTCGATTTCCTATACGCTTTGACTATGCACCAGAAGATTGCGTCGACTCAGTTCATCCAGCATCCCATCTAACCCTCGGACAGTACGAAGGATGTCGCATTCCGGTCTCAGGCCCAATGGGCCCATCTGCTTTCATGTCCTTTATTGTTAGAAACTTTTACTGCCGTGCATACAAGCGCCACAAGAACGCTTTCGACAAGTCCCCTCCCGCTTTAACCAGAGTCGAGACGATCTCCGCTAACGAAAAGCGCTTGTGCCATTTCGTTCACGGCCGCTAGACGTCACGCTTGAAATTTCGCTCACGGAAAACAAGAGACAGAGTGGCCTTCTCCAGGACACACCGTGAAAGCCCACTCTGACCCGCCATTCTGGCTGCACTGAGCCGGCGGACTACCTGTTCGAGTTATCCGATGACTTCTTTCTCGAATTGTCAAGGCAGCTTGGAGCAACCAGGTCATGAGAGCTATGCACATCTGCACCTCCGTCTCCCACTAATTGCTGGCGCTCACGCTTACGCCGAATCCATAGTCCTGAGCGGAAGCTCGCTAGCATTTATTTCATGCAACATTGTTCCGAAGGCCTTTTGAGCATGCCTCACTTTCTGCAACCACGCTGATCGCGAGGGTCACCGGCGTAACATGCCCCATATCGTGACCCGGTTGCGAGAGCCACATCTTAGATTTCGTCGACTTATTCGCGCAGCGGATTGAAGGATTTTCTGACCATCGCTGCAAGAGACAACGGATCTTCCATGATCTTTAGAAGAATCAGCCGATCCACGAGGCTCAGTGAGATTGGACCTTCGTGGCCAGCTTCGAAGTATGGAGCAATCTTCTCGTTATAAGCCTTTTCCTCACCCCAAAGCGTCCAGGGCTGGAGGCGTCCATAGATGACTCGGTTTAGCACAAAAATCGCGACACCTTCATTGCCTGGAGATGCTGGCTGGAACGGATAGCAGTCTGTCCTTCGCTCCCAGGTGCCAGCAGATGGAGCACGATAGTCGAATACGCTGATGCAGCCTCGATTGCGAAAGAACGAGTTTTCAGATGATCCAAAGGTGGTCAAGAATGAATTATCTGAATTTGGGAGGAGAGCCCCAGATGCCTCGATAGCCGCCAAGTTCTCTCGCTTTGTGACGTGAAAGACAGAACCTATCAGCACGGTCTCTATATCAGATAGAGACTCGGACTCGAGGCGAACGAACTCGATCACATGAGCAATTTTCATTGTGAACGAAAACCCTCAACGCAGACTGACCGTAAAGCGCCTCTCACTGCACGAACTATTTGATGGCGCTCTGGCTGTACATCGCAGCGGCCTCACCAGATACAGATGACCACGTATGGCCGCACTCGCACCTGAAACAGGGGTCAGAGTGCACTTTTCCAAGACGCTTATCGGAAGTTCACTCTGACCTGCCCTTGCCTTCCCCGACCATCTCTAGTCGGAATAGCCTTAAGCTGGTCAAACTACAGATTCATCTCAATCAGCCAACCCATGAAGCCTTGATCAATGGTGAACTGCGCTACATCACCCGCCCCTAGCAACGTCACCTTGGGATCATCGCAGATCAGTGGTTTTCCACTGGTGTGATAGACGAAGTACATGCGGTCGTAGTGGGTCATGCTCTTCAGCTTGGCCATGTACTCATCGAAGACCTTCTGCTTTGCTTCGGACTTCACTTGGACGAAGGCGCGCTCCTTATGGATCGGATGCTCAAGATCCAGATCTTTGGTCTTGATCTGCCCACCAATGGCTCCAATCCTTCGCCAGCCTCCAGCATTGAACAGCATGTCGATGAGCGTCTCGAATTCAGCTGGCTGCAACTTCTGAATCAGCGGAACCGCAGCCGCAATCAGCTCTCTGTGTGCGGCCTCGGCACGCGTCACCTCCGGAGTCTGCACTGCGTTGATTCGAGCCAGGAGTCGGCGCTCGTCATGGACCCAGCACGACGTGCCTCGATAGCTGGACAGGCTTGAAATGGTGCCTGGCAAGGACGACTTGGCCAGCACCCTGCCGTTGATGTCTGCGTCACGCCAGCCACCCCTGACCTTACGGAACGTACTTGAGTCTTCTGGGTTGTCGGGGTCATTAACCTGCGGATTGCCTGGCGCAAGAAATCCCCAATGCAGCCTGTCGTCGATGAAGGTCACCCACAACGTCGTGCCGTCGTCCTCAAAGTACTCGCGTACTTCACCCGCATAGCGGGTAGCCACGCCGGACTTTCGATCCTTGGCCCATGCAGCGGAAAACTCCTCCCACCGGCCTGCGAGCGCCAGCTCCATCGAGTACGGGTCTGCCGTCTCGAAACCCATGCGCAGGATGCCACGCGCCGCACAATCGCTCTCCCATTCTCCGCCTTTCCCCAGCTTCACGTAGCGAATCTTTTCGGCGGCGATGTGCTTCTTGGTCACTGCAGGCTCTCCAAAACAGGGGTCCGAGATAATGGCCAGAGTGCACTTTTCCAGGACACTCCGCGAGAACTCGCCGTGCCCCTCCTTTAGTTCGCAACCAGGTTCGGTTATACGTCTGCGCTCGCTTCCACCCGGCCCACAGAGATCCCGCATCGATGAAAATCGCCATCAACGGCGCCGGCATTGCCGGTACGGCGCTCGCCTACTGGCTGAGTAAGCTGGGCCACGAGGTGTTGCTGGTCGAGCGGGCGCCTGCGCTGCGCACCGGCGGGTTCGTGGTCAACCTGTGGGGCATCGGCTACGACGCGCTGGAAAAGATGGGCCTGCTGCCGACGTTACTGGAGTTGCAGCACCACTCCGACGAGCTGCGCATGGTGGACCGGTCGGGGCGCACGCGGGGCGGCTATCTCTCCAGCGTGTTGTTGAAGCTCGCCAAGGGGCGCATGGCCACGTTGGCCCGATACGACATTGCCGCGACCATCTATGGTGCGCTGGAGGGCCGGGTGGAGATGCTGTTCGGCGACAGCGTGACCGCTGTCGACGATGACGGGGCGCGGGTGCGTGTCGGGTTCGAGCAGGCGGCGCCGCGGGAGGTCGATCTGGTGATAGGCGCGGACGGTCTGCACTCGCGCGTGCGCCAGCTGGTCTTCGGGCCTGACGACAGGTTCGAGTACCCGATGGGCTGCCATGTCGCTTCGTTCGAGGTCGCCGGCTACCGACCCCGCAGCGGGAACACCTACGTGGCGTACACCGCGCCCGGCCGGTACGTGGCCCGGTTCCCGCTGCGCGACGATCGCATGCTGTTCTTCGTATTGCTGCGGGACGAGCACTTGCCGGGGCGTGCTCCGACCAACGCTGTCGAGCGCAAGGCGGCGTTGACCGGTGCGCTCACCGGCATCGGCTGGGAATCGGATGCCATCGTCACGGCGCTGGAGCGAGCGGACGACGTCTACTTCGACAGCATCAGCCAGATCCGCATGGACGCCTGGGCCGAAGGCCGGGTGGCCTTGATCGGCGACGCCGCGGCCTGCCCGTCCCTGATCGCGGGCGAGGGGGCAGGCTTCGCGCTGGCGCAGGCCTACGTGTTGGCGGGCGACCTGCATCGGCACAGCGGCGACACCGCTGCGGCCATCGCGCAGTACCAGGCGCGCCTGATGGCGGTCGTCGCGCGCAAGCAGAAGCTCGCGGAAAGCCTGGCAGCCTCGTTCGTCCCCAGAACGGCACTGGGCGTGCGCGCTCGCGACTACGCCACGCTGCTGATGCGCCTCCCGGTCTTCCCGAAGATCCTGATGGGGCGCTACTTCCACGATGAGTTTGCATTGCCGGAGTACGGGATCTGACGCCCAGCGGCGACTGCCCATCGCGGCCGCGTGCCGCTAGGCATCGCCCTTACGCAGCGGCGCCAGGAAATCCGCCACCGGTTCCAGGATCACCTCGGGCAGACTCTCGGCGATGCACGCGCGCATCCGCGCCCAGGCCTCCACATCCACCGATTCACGCGCCAGCCCTTCGGCCCTCGCCGCCGCCGACGGCCACTGCGTGTAGCTGTACCAAAGATCGTCCGGCCCGCGATGCAGGCGCGAACCGAGCGAGCCGCGTTCGGCCCGCAGCAGTTGCGTCACCCGCGACCAGGCCTCGACGAAGGTCTGCTCGGTCCCGGGGTGCAGGCGCCAACGGTAGATGGCGCAGAAGGCGGGGTTGTCGTTGCTCATGCGTTGACTCCACGACGGTTGGTCGGCGGCAGGGGGTGCCTGCCCAAAGCCCATGAGCGAAAGGTAGCCGGAACGGGGGGCGGCGTCATTGTCCTCCGCGCCCCGGGCGGGAGCCATCGACTGTCTTGCCCCTGTCATGGGATTGGCATCGAATCGCCGGAACCGCTCAAGCGCCGCGAGACCGCCATGGATTCATTCCGCATTCGAATCGCGCGACGGGCACCGAAAGCGCCTCGTGGGATGGCCCGGAGCCTTGCGTGCCTGCTCTTACTGCCCGGCGTGAGCTGGTTGGCCGGCGAGGCGCGGGCACAGCAATGGCAGCTGACCAAGGAGAAGGACGGCATCCGCATAGAGAGCCGGCGTATTCCGGGGGCACGCTTCGAAGAGCTGCGTATCAGCACCTTGTTGAAGGCGTCGCCGGAGGCCATCGCGGACTACCTGTTCGGGAAGTACCTGGACGAGAAGAACAAGAACATCCGCCGCAGCTTCGTCCAGCGCGGGCGGGACGTGACCGTGTGGTCGGACGTGCTGAGCACGCCGGTCACCAGCGAACGCTGCTACTCCATGCGTTTCGAACGGCACGCGCCGGGCAATGGCGAGATCCGGGTGAAGTTCGTATCCCTGGACTACGTAGGCAAGAAGCCATCGGCCGACTGCATCGCGCTGCGCTCGCGTGGCGAGTGGGTCATGACGCCCACGGGCGCGGGGACGCGCCTGACCTACGTGTCGCTGACTGACTTCGGCGGCAGGGTTCCGGCGATGCTGGCGGAACGCTCGTTGTCGTCGGCGGCCGTGTCCAGCCTGCGCAAGGTGGTGGCCGGATCCTCGGGGTTGGCGCTGCCCAAGGGGTTCGACGACTGATTGACCCTACTCGATCCGAGTAATGGACAGCCGGGAGCTATCCTTGATATCCGTTGCCGAGAGCGTGAACCCGCCGGCATCGACCTCGAACTTCACGGCGATTGCAGGCTCTCCACGTCGCGCTGGTGCAAAGCCCGTAATCTGAAATTCCCCCAAAGATCGAGCTGTTTTGACCATACGGGTATTGCCACGATAGAGGCGCACGAGGATCTGGCTCTGGCCATCCTCCGCCGTGCTGAAGGTTTCGGATCGCGAGCAGGGAATCTCGCAGCCCTTGGTCAGCAACGGCGTAAATACTCCGCCGAGCGTCTCGACGCCCACGGACTCTCGGAGGATCTTGCCCTCCACCAACATAGCCGAGGCCGGCTCCACGAGAATCGACGCACTCTCGGTGTGGAGACAGCCGGAAAGGCACAAAGCCAGCAGACCGATCGCGTACTTCACTATCGCCTCCTGGAACATGAATTGACCGAGGCGCGAAGCTGCATCGACTCGAATGACCGGTTAGACGGATCGGATTTACTGATTGCACTAGGCATCGGATCAATCCGCAAGCTCGAACCACCCTTCCGCCCGCTGCCGACCCCGCCTCCACCCTTCCCTGCACGGCTTACGCTGCATCGACGTAGGGTCGGCAATGTAGCGACGGACCGTGTGTTTGACCGGAAAGCCGCCGCCCCAGAAGAAGTCCACCACTAAGCCGCAGGTCTCGTTCTGAGTAATGTGCACCCCGTAGGTCAGGTCCGCATACGCTGCTGGGGGAGGCAGCACGGTCACCGTCTCGCCAGGCACCGCCAAAGTCGAGGCCCAGGCGGCCGCAGCCTGGTAGCGCGGCAAGTCGCGCTGGAATTGCCAGTCGCGGATCGCATGCCCGAGTTCGATGCCGATCGGTACAACCGCCAGCACCGCCGCCGGAACGATGGCTGCCCTCAGGCGCCGACCCTTCTCGCGCGTCAGTGCCCATCCCAGACAGATCAAGAACAGAAGACCGGCCACAAGGAAGGCGCCCATGGCCAGCAGCTGTTTCAGCATCGTCGGCCGCGCCGCAAACGCCGCGATGCTGCACATGCTCGCCAGCGACAGCACCCACACAGCTTTCGGGTACTTCATCGGCTCTCCAAGGTTGGGCCAGCTACTTGACCCTAAGGGTGATCTGGAGGAAGTCCACCCGGTCATCCTTGGAATTGTCCATGAAGTACTCCATATCGACGGAGAGGTTGTCGGCTGCCAACTGGGGACTGTAGAACGAAGTCTTGCCCGACCAGGACTCAACACCCGTGTTTCCGACGGGACCCGCGATTCGTTGGCCCTGCAGGCAACTTAGGGCCCTATTGATGTTTACCTCCATAAACTCGGTGGACGCATACTCCATCGCCCAACTGCAGAATCTTCGCGCGGCATCGTCGTCGCTGTGTTCGCAAGTCTTGTAATGGTCGACCATCCAGGTGCCGCCGCGGCTTAGCCTGACGGTACTGACGCTGTTCGCGGCGACGGCGCTTGCCCAGGCGTCCAGTTGCTCGCACATCGCGGGGTCGTTGAGCCGCGGCGTGGAAGCGCACGATGCCAGCCCCATCGCCAGTATCGCTATCGCCACCCTGCATGACTGGGGTCGACCGGGATCTGGCAACGGACGTCGGCATGCGGTCAGATTTGCGGTCATCGGCCATCTCCTAAGCTGTCGCGAAACAACAGGCATGCCAGGGCCTGGCGGTCTGGACGGCGCATGTTCGCGCGGTCGGCCCAGCCGAAATAGATCTCGACGCTGTGGATACGCATCCGTCCCCCTTGGATAGCCGTCGGACGATTGTCGGACCTACCTCCGCGACCGGGCAAGCGATTCCGCCGCTCCGCCTTGGGGACAATGCGCTGAACCGGTGGGCTTCAAGCAAGGAAACTCTTCGTCTATCGGGCAAGCTAATGGTCGCGATGGTGTCCAGGTGGCGCGCGCAGCGATGCCGCCACGATCGCCGGGACGCTTCACCACTATGGGAGATAGGATGACCTTCAGGCGCACCCTGACGATGCTGCTCGCGCTGGCCTTGCTGTTGCCGGGCGCGGCCTTCGCGGACGAGGCGTTGTCCGCCGCGCTGACCCGGCAGATGGAGGTCAATCGACAGCGCTACGGCATCGCCGGGCAGGCCCTGCTGGTCGCGCACAATGGGGAAGTGTTGTTCCGCGGAGCGGATGGCGAGGCCGATGCGGCGCGCCATGAGCGGGTCACGGCCGATCACGTGTTCGCCGCCTACTCGCTGAGCAAGTTGTTCGTCAGCATTTTGATCATGCAGTTGGTCGAGCAGGGCCAGGTGGACTTGGACAGGCCCGCCAGCGCCTACGTACCCGGCCTGCCGAAAGCTTGGCAGACCATTCGCGTGCGCGAGTTTCTGGACCACACCTCTGGCGTACCGGAGTACTTCGCTCAACGGCAGGACGGGGCGGCCTCAACTGCCATGGCGTTTCCCAAAGATTTGCCGGCGGTGTTCGCGTCGCTGGCCGATACGCCCCTGCAGTTCGCCACCGGCACCGACACGCGCTACACGCAGAGCAACTTTCTGGTGCTGACCGCGCTGCTGGAGGCCCATTACGGTAAGCCGTACGCGCAGATCGCCGATGAGCGCATCGTGCGCAAGCTGCAGCTGGGGCATACCTGGCTGGGCCCGGCTACGCTGCCCAAGCAAGGCGTGGTGCGCAGCTACGTCGGCAAGGATGGGCGCCTGGTACCGGAGCAGGATATCGACTGGCCGGACTATGCCCACGGCCACGCCGGGCTGTACCTCACGTTGGACGATCTTGGCCGGTTCTTGAAAGCGGTGACCTCGGGCGAACTGGTGGGCAAAGCCACGCTGCGCCGGCTCTGGCAGCCGCGCACGCTGGCCAACGGGCGACTCGGCGGGTTCGCGGCCGGGTGGGAGTACGGCGAGAGCGGCACCTATCGACAGGTCGGACACGACGGCGGCACGCGCGTGCGGGTGCGCGTGCTGTTTCAGGGCTCGCTGGACGGCGATGTTTACGTATTCGCCTACCTGACCAACGGCAGCGCCAAGAACGTCTGGTCGCGCGTGCTGGTGGGCAGCGCTATGGCCGTGGCGGCGCCCGATCGATTCCCGGTGGAAACATTGTTTGAAGCCTTGGTTGGCTACGCGTTGCAGGCGCCTGCGAAAGGCGATGCATCGGCGCAGGCTGGATCGATACGCGCGAATCGCGGTCTTAGCGATGCCGACCTGGAGCGCACCGTCAACGCGACCGGCTACGCCATCCGGGAGAACCTTGGCGTCGAACCTGCGCTACGCGTGTTCGAACTGAACACTGTGTTCTTCCCGGACTCGTCCAATGCCTGGGACAGCCTGGCCGAAGCGCATGCGGCCCAGGGCAACCAGGACAAGGCGAAAGCGCTGTACGAAAAGGCGCGTCGGCTCGCGGAACGGGCAAAGGCGGGCAAAAAGCGATGAATCACGACACCGCCCAATTGAACTAGCGCCCACAGGACACGATGGACCGTGGAATTCTCTGCGCCAACAGCGATCGTTGCCAAGACGGATAGAACCAAGTAGCCCAGCACGAATACGGCGACGCCTTAACCAATGGCTTTGGGGTCGAATGGGTGTGCCATGGCAGTCCCCGGCTAGCGCATGCGCCAGAACTAAAATTGCTGCACATACTGATACCAGCATGCGATTGCTGCCAGCACGGATATCGCCACGGGTATCGAAGCGCTGCGAAGCGCCGATGCACCGTGCACTCCGACCGCGACACCCAGTTGCCAGCAGTGCAGCCCCCAGATGGCTGTAACACCAGCGCTGGCTGCGGGAAACGCATGCCCCACCGGATGTGAGCCCCATAGTTGATAGGACGAGCAGACCCAGAGGCTAACCAAGCCGTACATGGAAGCGGCAAGAAGGTTCGCTTTGTGCAGCGTGGCTAGCGTCGGCATTTGTTTTCTATCGGACCTGCTGTTGATCAATGCTGCCACTTCTCCAACCCCAGCGCTGGCACGCCTTTCTCAGAGTGGGATAACTAATCGCGCTCAATCATCTGATGGCGAATAGATGTCCAGGTCGAGCTCGATGCCCCGCTCACCCAGCGCCAGCAGAATCCTAGGTGCGATCGAGACGCCATCGTTGCCGTTGGCCATGAACCAGCCACAGAACAAGTCGACGCTGTAACGCTCGGAGAGTTCGCGCCAGACGGCGAGGTCGGGCGTCAGCTGCGCCAGCAGTTCATAGACTTGGGCGTTCAGATCTTCGGGCTCGGCAACCTTGGCGGACAGGTTCCATATCCCGAACTTGAATATCCGCTCGCGGCCCGATGCAAAAACACGCCGGTCGCCCTTGGTGTGCGAATAGGTGGGCGACGCGCCCAACAAGGCCGTGATCTCCTCCGACAGTAAGTCGTCGCCGGATACGCGCAGGGTCGCCACCGACCGTTCGAGTACTCCCATCCTCAGCCGGCTCCGCCATCGGCCGACGGGAGCGGCACATAGGTCGCCTGCCGGCGGTGGTAGCCCCAGAACACGGCGGCCAGGTAGACGAAGACCTGTAGCGCCGGTGTCACCCACAACGGCGGCAGCGCGTAAGCGTCGGCGCCGATGAAGGTCCAGATCAGCGCGGCGGGCAGCACCAAGCCCCAAGCCGCGTCGTGGGACAGGCCGCCGGTCAGCGACCAGCTCAACGCGGCGCAGTACAGCAGCGTCCGCCAGAACAGGCCGATGGCGGTCACGCGCTGAGCGTAGCCGTAGCGGTAGCCGAGCCAGGCGAGCAAGACCGCCGGCAAGACCAGCAGCGCGAGCACTAAGTAGAGCGTGGAGGATTCCGGCATCGCGGCACCCTACACCGCGTTGGTCTGCGCATCCAACAACACCACCCGGTTGCGCCCCTCGTGCTTGGCGCGGTACATCGCCGCGTCGGCGCGCTGGATCAAGGTGGCGGCGCTGTCTTCCGGGCCGCACTCGACCACGCCGATGCTGAGGGTGAGCGCGACCAGGACGCCCTTGACCTCGCGGCAGCGGCGCTCGACCTTGCGGCGTATCTGTTCGGCGGTGTCGCGCGCGACCGCGTCGCCTACGCCGGGCAGCAGCAGCAGGAATTCTTCGCCGCCGATGCGGCCGAGCTGGTAGAGCGGCATGGTTTCGGAATGGATGCTCTCGGTGACCGCGCACAGGCAGGCGTCGCCGATGGGGTGGCCGTAGGTGTCGTTGATGGCCTTGAAGTGGTCCAGGTCCAGGAACAGCACCGACAGCGGCTGGCGCTTGCGCCGCGCCTCGACCACCGCGCGGTTGAGGCGGGTGATGATGCCGGCGCGGTTGAGCACGCCGGTCAGGGCGTCGTGTTCGGCGTGCAGCTGGGCGACGTCGCGTTCGCGGCGGAAGGTGAGCATGCGATCGGCCAGGCCCAATACCAGGACCACGGCGGCGAAGGCCTGCATCACCGGCAGGCCGTATTCCAGCAGCGAGGTCAGCGGCACGCCGGCGCTGAGCTGCATCGCGCGCGCGGTCGATACGGTGACCAGGGGGACCCATGCGATCAGTACGAAGCCGGCGTGGCGGCCGCCGCGCAGCCAGACCGTGGCCAGGGCGACCACCGCCAGCACGTTGGCCAGCATGAGCAGGCCGTTGCCCAGCGGCGGGAACCAGGCCTTGCTGACCGGCCAGGGCGAGACCAGGCCGATCAGCAGCGCCAGCGGCAGCCACGCGCCCACGACCAGCAGCGCGCGCGTCAGCCACGGCGCGCGCGGGCGCAGGTCGGCGAACTCGATCAGGAACAGCACGGTGACGATGGTGGAGGAGGTGGCGACGAACCAGATGCCGGCCACGCCGAAGCGGCCCAGCCAGGCCAGCACCGGCAGCGTGTAGGCGTCGCCGTAGGCGCACAGCACGTACAGCAGCTGCAGCATCATGCTGGCCGAGAACAGCAGGTACACGCGCTCGCGCAGTTGGGTCCAGAACAGCAGCACCACCAGCGACACGCCGACCAGGATGCCCATGCTGAGCCAGAGCACGCGCACGTGGCGGTGGTCCTCGACCGCGTAGTCCTCGCTGGAACGCACCGCGATCTGCAGGGGATAGCGCGCGCCCTCGACGCGCACGTAGACCGGGCCGGCCGCGCTCAGCGGAAACGCCAGCGCGCGCCGCGAATGGCTGACCTGGGTGCCGGGATCGAAGATGGTGGCGCTGCGCGCGCGGTAGTCGGGCGGCGCCAGCACGGTGATGCGGGCGCTGAAGGGGTGATAGACCAGCAGTACGCGCGGCTCTTCCGAGGACTCCGGGCGCAGGCGCCACCAGCCGCGGCCGTCCTGAGCGCCGGTGAGCTGGGGCGGGCCGGACTGCGCGGCATAGGCCGTGTCGGGCAGCGCGCGCAGGGCCTCGAACGAGGCCGGCGGGGGCTGGGTCAGGCGTTCGACGCGCACGATGCCGGCGGCCCACGCCTGCACGCAGACACTGCACAGCACCAGACAGGCCGCGATCCAGACTCGTTTCATCGGCTCCCCGCGTCCGCGCCAGTGTCGGCCCGGTCGCCGCGCGCCACAAGCCCCCGCGCGACGTATGCTGGCGGCGTTCGACCGGACCGCAGGACGCCCCAGATGCCATCGTTGTCATTGCCGCCGCTGCTGCTGGCCGCCGCGATCGCGCTGCAACCGCCCGGACAGTTCCATGGCGACGAGCCGGTCGCGCGCGACGGCGAAACCTGGCTGGCCCTGCGCGCCTCCACGGACGCGGCTTCGCTGACCTCGACCCGGCTGCGGGTGCGGGCGGTCGAAGACCCCATCCTGGACGAGCCCGGCCAGACCAGCGGCCGGCGCGTGTCGTCGGCGCTGGAACCGGACCCGGACGCCGAGGGCGCCCAGGTCCTGGCCTACCTGCGCGGCAACGGCCTGGCCGCGGGCAAGGTGACCCCGGCGCGCATCCCCGAACGCAGCCAGGACGGCGCACTGCCGAGCTACCGGCTCGAGTTCGCCGGCCGGGACTATCGCATCCGCACGCAATGCCCGCCCATGCGCGGCGATCCGCCGGTCGCGCGCTGCGCGGTGGTGCTGGTCGGGGCCGGCGGCGTCGAACAGGCGCTGATGCGGGTGGACGCCCGGCGCGAGGTCGACATCGTCCTGCTCGGCGACGACGCCACGCCGCAACTGCTGTTCGCCGGCGACCTCGACCGCGACGGCAAGCTCGACCTGATCTTCGATACCACCGACCATTACAACGTTTCGCGACCGACGCTGTTCCTGTCGTCGCGCGCCAGGGACGGCGAGCTGCTGCACGCGGTATCCACCTACGAATCCGTCGGCTGCTGAAGCCGTCTCGTCCCTGCTCCGGAGTTCCCAGGCATGACCCTCCCGACCATCGATTTCAACTGGCTGGCGGTGATCGCCGCGGCCGCTTCCGCATTCCTGCTAGGCGGGATCTGGTATGGGCCCTTGTTCAAGAAGGCCTGGTGCCGCGAGGCTGGGATCGATCCCGATTCGGCGCCGCGGCACCCGGCGCGGATCTTCGCGATCGCCTTCGTGTGCAGCCTGCTGTCGGCGCTGATCTTCACCGTGCTGCTGCCGACCGGCGCCGGCGCGGCGGACGGCTTCGGGGTGGGCTTCGTGGTCGGCTTGTTCTTCGTGGCGATGAGCTTCGGCATCAACTACGCCTTCGCCCAGCGCAGCCTCAAGCTGTGGATGATCGACAGCGGCTACCACATCCTCCAGTTCATCCTGTACGGGGTGATCCTGGGCGCATGGCGCTGAGGAGCAGGCCCATGACCGTCATCGACTGGTACTTCGATTTCATTTCCCCGTTCTCCTATCTGGCCTGGCAGAAGGTGAAAGCGCTGCCGCCGGCGACCGCGAAATTGCGGCCGGTGCCGGTGGTGTTCGGCGCGGTGCTGGCCGCGTGCGGCCAGAAGGGCCCGGCCGAGATTCCGGGCAAACGCGAGTTCACCTACCGCCACGTGCTGTGGCAGTCGCGCCAGGAAGGCGTGCCGCTGCGTTTTCCGCCCGCGCATCCGTTCAACCCGCTGCCCGCGCTGCGCCTGTGCGTGGCCGCCGGCAGCACGCCGGAGGCGGTCGACGCGGTGTTCGACTGGCTGTGGCGCGAAGGCCATGCCGGCGACAGCGTCGAAGCGCTGGCGCCGCTGGCGGCCGCGCTGGGTGTGGCGCCGGACGATATCGGCAGCGAGGCCACCAAGGCCGCGCTGCGCGCCAACACCGAGGCCGCGATCGCGGCCGGGGTGTACGGCGTGCCCACCCTGGCATTCGACGGCGGCATGTTCTGGGGCAACGACGCCCACGACTTCGCCCTGGCCGCGCTGCGCGACCCGGCGGTGCTCGCCGACCCCGAAATGCAGCGCGTGGGCACCTTGCCTGTGGCGGTGCGGCGCCAAGCCTGAACGACCCCGGGACCTCCGTTCAGGGCCGTAGACACGGCCTTGTCGCATGCCGGGTATGCTGCCGGTCACAATTCGAAATGTCTTGGCGCCCAACACCCGGGGGGGGACTATGCGCATCGGACTCGTCGTCGATTCGGCTTGCGATCTGCCGTTGGAGTACCTGCAGCAGCACGATATCCATCTGCTGCCGGTCACGGTGCGGATCGGCGAGGCGGTACTGACCGACCATCGCAACCCCGAAGCCACACTGCACTTCCTGCAGACGCATCTGGCCGAACGCGGCTTCGAGGCGGAGACCACCCCGTTCACGGTGCAGCAGGTGCGCGACTTGTTCGTGAGCCAGTTGGCGATCGACTACGACTACGTGTTCTGCATGACGATCACGAAGACGCGCAGCCCGATCTACGACAACGCCAACCAGGCCAGCTTCGCCATCCTCAACGATTACAAGCCGGTGCGCATGGCCGCCGGCAACAACACGCCGTTCGCGCTGCGGGTGATCGATTCGCAAAACCTGTTCGCCGCCCAGGGCATCCTGCCGGTCGAGGCGGTGCGCCTGCGCGACGCCGGCGAGGGCGCGCCGAAGATCCGCGCGCGCCTGGAGAACCTGGCCCTGCACACCCAGGGCTATCTGATTCCGCGCGATTTGAACTACATCCGCGCGCGCACCCGCGTGCGCGGCGACCGCAGCGTAAGCCTGCTCAGCGCCACCCTGGGCACGATGCTGGACATCAAGCCGGTGCTGCACTGCAACCGCGGCGAGACCGGGCCGGTGGCCAAGATCAAGGGCTTCGAAGCCGCGACGCAGAAGTTGTTCGACTACTGCGGCAAGCGCGTGCGCGACGGGCTGATGACGCCGACCATGTGCCTGAGCTATGGCGGCGAGCTCGAGGAGATGCGCACCCTGCCCGGCTACGAGCGCCTGCGCGACACCTGCCGCGATCACAACGTCGAGCTGTTCGAGGCGGTGATGAGCCTGACCAGCATGGTCAACATCGGCAAGGGCGGTGTGGCGGCGGGCTTTGCGGCCGAGGGTGGGAGCAAGTTCGAGGATTGAGGCGCGGTGTCTCGGGCGTCGACGCCTGTCTGCGCTAAAAGCAAATCCCCCCTAGCCCCCTTTTTCAAAGGGGGGAAAGGCAGGTCGTCAGATTCGAAACGACGCTGCCTTCGAACGTTTGCTGTGAGCCTCCCCCTTTGGAAAAGGGGGATCGAGGGGGATTTGCTTCTTGCGGCCCACAACGCCGCGCCCGCTATCGCCGCGCGACCGTCGTGGCTGGCCGATCAAGCCGCCCGAGCCGCCGCGAACGCCAAGCCCGATACCACGCCCAGGGAAGGATCGCCCGCGACCAGGCGCGCGCTGGGGAAACAGCGCTGCACCGCCTCGCGCACATACGGTGCGCGCGACATGCCGCCGGTCAGGAACACCGCCGCGGGCGGCTCGCCGATTTCTTCCCCGACCTCGCGCAGCAATTCGGACAAGAAGCCCAGGAACGGCTCCGCCGCTTGAGCGAGATGCTGCGCGCCGGTCGCGAGCGCCAGCGCGGGTTCGATGTAGTCCAGTTCGGCGCGGTGATCGTCGTGCGCGCTCAAGACGATCTTGGCCGACTCCACCGCCCGGCTCAGGCGCGTGGTGTTGCCGCCTTGCTGCAGGGCGATCAGGCGCGGGCCGAACGGCGCCGCGACTTCGCGGTAGCTGTCGCGGCGCTGGAAATCGCGTTGGCGCACCACGTCGTGCACGGTCGCGGCTTCGACGAAGTGATGCGCCGGCACTCGCGTGGCGCCTCTGCCGAACAGCGGCATGAAGCGCGACAGACTGAGCGACAGATCCACGTCGACGCCGCCGCGCGCGATGCCCCAGGACCCCAGCACCAGCGGCTCCTCGGCGCCGCCGACCTCGGCCAAGGTGATGTCGGTGGTGCCGCCGCCGATATCGACCACCAGGGTGCGATGCCGATGCGCGCTTTGCGCGTGGTAGCCCAGCGCCGCGGCGACCGGTTCTTCGAGAAAACTGACCTCGTCGAATCCGGCGCCGGCCGCGGCTTCGGTCAGGATCGCCAGCGCCTGGTCGCCGCCGGCCGCCCCCATCGAACTGCGGAACTGCACCGGCCGGCCGAGCACGGCCGAGCGCACATTGGCGCCTAGCTGTTGACTGGCGCTGAGGCGGATGTGTTCGAGGATGTAGCCGGCGATGCCGACGATGGTCTGACGCACATTCGGCGCCAGTTGATAGCCCAGCATCGATTTGGGCGACTGCACCAGATTGCCGAAGCCTTCGGCTAGATAGGCCTCGACCGCCTCTTCGCCGTACACCGCGTTCTGCAAGGATGCCGCCGAGGCGCGCGCTTCGCGTACCTGTTGTTCCAGCCAGTGCCGGCGCACCGCGCGGATCGCATCGCGGCGCAGGTCGGTGTCGCTGCGCTGCACGGGCGCGGAAATCAGCGCCAGCGCCGCCTCGCGCTGATCGACGGGCAAGCGCGCGGCCTGCTCGCGGCGCGCGGCCACGGCCTCGCTCGCGGCACGGGTCTGCTGCGCGCGGGCGCTGCGCACCAGGGCATCGACCTCGGCTTCGAGCGCGTCGGTCAGCTCGAACTGATTCGCGTCGGGCACGGCCTCGGGGAAATACACCGTGGTGCGGAACTGCTGCTCGTCACCGAAGTAGACGGTGCGCACCGCGCCGTCGATCACCACCGCGGCGGCGGAGTAGCTGGTGCCGAAATCGATGCCGATCTTCATAACGCCACGGGGACTGGTTTGCGGCGCGCAAGGATACTCGCTGCGCGCGGTCGTGGCCTGAATCGCGCGGGTCTCGATTCGCTAGGCGGAGCCGCGCCGTCCGCGGCGCCTGCGCGGCGCAAGCGGGCGTCGGATGGCGTAAATCGCGTGTCGGAGGACCTCTCGCTGCGCCCTGGGCCCGGCCTGGTGGGTCGTGAGGCGATGAAAGCGTCGCGTCATGCCAGCATCATGTGGCGATGCAGCCTGGCATGTTCGAAAAGCAAATCCCCCCTAGCCCCCCTTTTTCAAAGGGGGGAACTGTGCGCCTTCTGAAGGGGGAGCGGCGCGTCTGAAGGGGGTACGGTGCGCCCTCTAAAGGGGGAGCAGTGCGCCTTCTATAAGGAGGAACGGTGCGCCTGTGAAGGGAGAGCGGTGCGCCTTCCGATTCGTAACGATGCGGGCTTCGAACCTTTGCTTTAAGCCTCCCCCTTTGCAAAAGGGGGATCGAGGGGGATTTGCTTTTGCGTCCCGCAACGCCCCGCACACGACTTTCGACCCAGGGCCGGCGCCGCCGCGCGGGTTAGGCTCGGACCTCGTCCAACCGAACCCGACCCGATGCCCAGCCACCGCCTGCTCGTCCTCGCGCTCGCCAGCGCCCTCGCCGCCACACCGGCGCTCGCCCAGAACCCGCCGTCGCCGCAGCCGGCGCCGCAACCCGCGCCGCAGGACAAGGACAAGGCCGACAAGCCGCGCGATCAATTGGAGCAGGATGCCCTGGACCCGGCCGGCAACGATCCGGCGCGCGCATCGGCCCAGACCGCCAAGGGCGCGAGCAAGCCCGGCGAAGCCAAGGACGAGAAGAAGTGGGATGTGTCGGCCGCGCACGGCCCAACCAAGAGCGTGCGCTTCGAGACCGACGAGGGCACGTGGATGGACGTGGACGTCTCGCCGGACGGGCGCGAGCTCGCGTTCTCGCTGCTGGGCGATCTGTATCGCCTGCCCATCGGCGGCGGCGCCGCCCAGCGCGTGACCAGCGGCCCGGCCTGGGACGTGCAGCCGCGCTATTCGCCCGATGGCCGCGAGCTGGCTTTCACCTCCGACCGCGGCGGCGGCAACAACCTGTGGCGCATCCGTACCGATGGCAGCAATCCGGTCCAGGTAAGCAAGGAGGACTTCCGCCTGCTCAACAACCCGGCCTGGACGCCTGACGGGCGCTATCTGATCGGGCGCAAGCACTTCACCGGCGAACGCTCGCTGGGCGCCGGCGAGCTGTGGCTGTACCACGCCTCCGGCGGCGGCGGCCTGCAGCTGACCAAGCAGAAGAACGACCAGCAGGACCTGGGCGAACCGGCGGTCTCGCCGGACGGCCGCTACGTCTATTACTCCGAGGACGTCACCGGCGGTCCTTCGTTCCAGTACAACAAGAACGTCCACGACACGATCTACGCGATCAAGCGTCTGGACCGCCAGACCGGCAAGAGCGAAACCCTGATCTCCACCGCCGGCGGCGCGGTGCGGCCGCAGCCCTCGCCCGACGGCAAGTCGCTGGCGTTCGTGAAGCGCGTGCGCGACAAATCCGTGCTGCACGTGATGGACCTGACCAGCGGCGAAGTGCGTCCGGTCTGGGACGGTCTCTCGCACGATCAGCAGGAGGCCTGGGCGATCTTCGGCCCCTACGCGAACTTCGACTGGACGCCGGACTCGCGCGCGGTGGTGATCTGGGGCCAGGGCAAGCTGTGGCGCGTGGACATGGCCAGCGGCAAGGCCAGCAACGTCCCTTTCACCGCCCAGGTCGATCAGACCGTGACCGCGCCGTTGCGCTTCGAGCAGACCCTGGACGAAGGCCGCTTCTCGCCCAAGATGATCCGCGATGTCGCCACCAGCGCCGACGGCAAGACCCTGATCTTCCACGCCGTCGGTCATCTGTGGCGCAAGCGCCTGCCCGACGGCACGCCCGAGCGCCTGACCCGCGACGACAGCCATTACGAGTACCAGCCCAGCTTCAGCGCCGACGGCCGCAAGCTGCTGTACACCACCTGGTCCGATCAGGACCTGACCGCGATCTACGTGGCCGATGCCAGCGGCGGCGGCGCGCGCAAGCTCAGCCGCGAACCGGGCTTCTACTACAGCCCGCGCTTCTCGCCCGACGGCCGCCGCATCGTCTACAGCAAGAGCGGCGGCGGCGGGCTCACCGGCAGCCTGTGGTCGCGCGATCAGGGCGTCTACGTGATGGCGGCCGACGGCGGCGCGGCGGTGCGCGTGGCCGAGAGCGGCGAGTCCCCGCAGTTCAGCGCCGACGGCACGCGCGTGTACTACCTCACCGGCGGCGGCCTGAAGAAGAAGCTGATGTCGGTGGGCCTGCACGGCGAGGACGCACGCGAGGTTTACAGCCTGAAGTACGTCGACTCGGTCAGCATCAGCCCGGACGGCAACTGGATCGCCTTCACCGAACTGTTCAACGCCTACGTCGCGCCGCTGGTCGCCACCGGCACCGCGGTGGAGCTGTCCAAGGACAGCAAGGCCATGCCGGTCACCCAGGTCAGCGCCGACGTCGGCAGCTACCTGCACTGGAGCGCGGATTCCGAATCGCTGCATTGGATGGTCGGCGACCGCTACTACTCGCGCGATCTTCGCCAGAGCTTCGCCTTCCTGCCCGGCGCGCCCAAGGAACTGCCCAAGCCCAGCAACGAGGGCGGCATCGCGGTCGGCCTGAGCGTGGCCGTGGACGCGCCCAAGGACACGGTCGCCTTCACCCATGCGCGCATCGTCACCATGCGCGATGCCGAGAAGACCCAGGAAGTGATCGAGGACGGCACCGTGGTGGTCCGTGGCGACACCATCGTCGCGGTCGGCCCTTCGGCCTCGGTGAGCATCCCCGCCGGCGCGCGCAGCATCGACGCCAGCGGCAAGACCATCGTGCCGGGCTACGTCGACGTGCACGCGCACGCCGCGCACTTCGGCCAGGGCGTGGTGCCGCAGCAGAACTGGGCCTACTACACCAACCTCGCCTTCGGCGTGACCACCATGCACGATCCCTCGGCCACCACCGAGTTCGTGTTCTCCGAAGCCGAGCTGGTCAAGACCGGGCGCATGGTCGGCCCGCGCGTGTTCTCCACCGGCACCATCCTGTACGGCGCCGACGGCGACTTCAAAGCCGTGGTCAACTCGCTGGAGGACGCGCGCAGCCACCTGCGCCGGATGAATGCCAACGGCGCGTTCTCGGTCAAGAGCTACAACCAGCCGCGCCGCGAACAGCGCCAGCAGATCGACCAGGCCGCGCGCGAGCTGGGCATGCTGGTGGTCGAGGAGGGCGGTTCGACCTTCCACCACAACATGACCATGGTGCTGGACGGCGTGACCAGCGTCGAACACAACCTGCCGGTGGCGCCGCTGTACAAGGACGTGATCGAGCTGTGGCGCCAGACCGACGTGCGCAACACCCCGACCCTGGTGGTGAGCTACGGCGGCACCTCGGGCGAGTACTGGTGGTACGCGCGCGATAACGTCTGGGAAGACAAGAAGCTCAACCGCTTCTTCCCGCGCGAGACCCTGGACGCGCGCTCGATCCGGCGCGAGATCGCGCCGGACTGGGACTACTGGCATATCGAGGTCGCCAAGTCGGCCAAGAAGATGCGCGACGCCGGCATCAAGATCCAGATCGGCGGCCACGGCCAGTTGCAGGGCCTGTCGCCGAACTGGGAGATCTGGTCGTTGACCCAGGGCGGCTTCAGCAACTTCGAGGCGCTGCGCGCGGCGACCATCGACGGTGCCGATCTGCTCGGCCTGTCCAAGCAGCTGGGCTCGCTGGAAACCGGCAAGCAGGCCGATCTGGTGGTGTTGAACGACAACCCGCTGCAGAACATCCGCGCCACCGCCGACACCCGCTATGTGATGGTCGACGGCCGCCTGTTCGACGTAGACGCCGACATGGCCGAGATCGGCAACCGCGCGGAGAAGGCGCCGAACTTCTATTGGCAGCGCCATCGCGACGGCCAGACCTTCGGCGTCGAGTTCGGCCCGACCGCGGTCTGCCATTGCCCGAAGGGGCATGGCGCGCACGTGCACGAGGACTGAGGCGGGACCCGTGCGGCGGCGCGGCGCCCGTGGCGTCGGGCCGCCGCGCCGGGAACAGGCTTGCGCCGGAGCCCCGGGACGGGATCGTCCGGGCCCGCCGCGCGCGGGCGCTGGGGCCGGCCTAAACCCGCCCCAGGCGGACCGCCGTCGCAACGCCGCGGATTCGACGCATGCCGTTCACAAACCACGCATGTTCGGCGTCCTAGGCTAGGGCCAGTTCCCGCACGAGACGCCATGATGGCCACCCGTTATTACCTCAGCCTTCCCGACGCCGAGCGCGCGCGCGGCAGCGAGCCCTCATTGTCGTTCTCCGCGGTCAGCGCCGAGGGCTTCGCCGAGCAATTGCAGGATGCCTTGCGGAACGATCGCCTATTCGAACGCTGGCGCGCGCTGCAGCCCGACCCGGACGAGGTCGACGCCAGCCTCGGCGCCACCGACCCCGGCGCCACCGTCGACGGCCAGCAGGACGATCTGCACATCGATCTGGTGTTGACCTCGACCATTCCCGGCACTGTGCTCAAGCACCGCATGCGTTTGCTGGCGGGCACGGGGTGGGAGCTGCGGGATGTGACGGCGGCTTGAGGGGCTGGGGCTTGGCAGGCTCAAAAGCAAATCCCCCCTACCCCCCCTTTTTCAAAGGGGGGAACTGTACATCGAAGGGGAAACAGCGCCTCGAAAGGGGAACTGCACATCGAAGGGGAAACAGCGCCTCGAAAGGGGAACTGCACATCGAAGGGGAAACAGCGCCTCGAAAGGGGAACGGCACCTTGACGGGAGCGAACCGCGCCGCCGCTTGTCTTCCCCCTTTGAAAAAGGGGGATTGAGGGGGATTTGCTTCGCGGACGTCGCAGGTTCAAATCCCGCCCCCGCTACCAGCTTCGCTTACCCCCGCAATGCCGCCGCGTGATGCGCGATGTGCTCGCCGATGAAGCTGGCGATGAAGTAGTAGCTATGGTCGTAGCCCGGCCGCAGGCGCAGTTGCAACGGATGGCCCGCCTTCTCGCAGGCCGCGCGTAGCCGTTCGGGTTTCAGTTGCGTGGACAGGAACTCGTCGGCCTCGCCCTGATCGATCAGCAGCGGCAGGCGCTCGCGTGCCTGCGCGATCAGCTCGGTCGCGTCCCATTCGCGCCAGGCTTCGCGGTCTTCGCCCAGGTAGGCCGCGAAGGCCTTCTCGCCCCAAGGCACCTGCGAGGGCGCAACGATCGGCGAGAACGCCGACACGCTGCGATAGCGGCCGGGGTTCTTGAGGGCGATGGTGAGCGCGCCGTGCCCGCCCATCGAATGCCCGCTGATGCCTCGCGCGCTGGTGGTCGGGAAGTGCGCATCGACCAGCGCCGGCAATTCCTCGACCACGTAGTCGTACATGCGGTAGTGCTTGGCCCAGGGCTCGCGGGTGGCGTTGAGGTAGAAGCCGGCGCCCTGGCCGAGGTCATAGCCGTCGGCATCGGCGACGTCGGCGCCGCGCGGGCTGGTGTCGGGCACGACCAGGATCAGACCATGCTCGGCGGCGTAACGCTGCGCGCCGGCCTTGGTGATGAAGTTCTGCTCGCTGCAGGTCAGGCCCGACAGCCAGTACAGCACCGGGCAGGCTTGGTGCTGCGCCTGCGGCGGCAGGTAGACCGCATAGCGCATGCTGCATCCGAGCGCGCTGGAATCGTGCTGCCAGACTTCCTGGCGGCCGCCGTGGCTGGCGTGGGCTTCGCTGCGCTGCATGTCAGTAGTGGATCACGGTGCGGATCGACTTGCCCTCGTGCATCAGGTCGAAGGCTTCGTTGATGCGTTCCAGCGGCAGGGTGTGGGTGATGAAGGGATCCAGGTCGATCTCGCCCTTCATGGCCTGCTCGACCATGCCCGGCAACTGCGTGCGTCCCTTGACGCCGCCGAAGGCCGAGCCGCGCCAGACCCGGCCGGTCACCAGTTGGAACGGACGCGTGCTGATTTCCTGGCCCGCGCCGGCGACGCCGATGATCACCGACTCGCCCCAGCCCTTGTGGCAGCACTCCAGCGCCGAACGCATCACGTGGACGTTGCCGATGCATTCGAAACTGTAATCCACGCCGCCGTCGGTCATCTCCACCAGCACCTCCTGGATCGGGCGCGCATGTTCGGTCGGGTCCACGCAATCGGTCGCGCCCATCTGCTTGGCCAGCGCGAACTTGCCGGGATTGGTGTCGATGCCGATGATGCGGCCGGCCTTGGCTTGCACCGCACCCTGGATCACCGCCAGGCCGATGCCGCCCAGGCCGAACACCGCGACGGTGTCGCCGGGCTGGACCTTGGCGGTGTTGTGGACCGCGCCGATGCCGGTGGTCACGCCGCAGCCGAGCAGGCAGACCTTCTCCAGCGCGGCCTCGGGGTTCACCACCGCCAGCGAGATCTCCGCCACCACGGTGTATTCGCTGAAGGTGCTGCAGCCCATGTAGTGATGGATGGGCTGGCCGTTGTAGCTGAAACGCGAGGTGCCGTCGGGCATCACGCCGCGGCCCTGGGTGGCGCGCACGGCCTGGCAAAGATTGGTCTTGCCCGACAGGCAGAATTTGCACTGCCGGCATTCGGCCGTGTACAGCGGGATCACGTGGTCGCCGGGCTTGACGCTGGTGACGCCTTCGCCGACTTCGACCACCACGCCGCCGCCCTCGTGGCCGAGCACGGCCGGAAACAGGCCTTCGGGATCGTCGCCGCTGAGGGTAAAGGCATCGGTGTGGCAGACGCCGGTGGCGACGATGCGCACCAGCACCTCGCCCTTGCGCGGCGGCTCGACGTCGATCTCGACGACCTGCAAGGGCTGTCCGGCGGCGAAGGCGACGGCGGCGCGACTTTTGATGACCCGGCTCATGGGGATGACACTCCTGCGTTTGCGGGCGGCGACGCGATGCGGCGCCGCGGGTTGCGTGGGAACGGACTCATTTCAGATACGAGCGCACCAGCGCGGCGACTTCGTCGATGCTGGCGCTGCGGTTTTTTTGCGAGGACACGGCCTGGCCGAGCTCCTCGCGGATATGGCTTTCCAGCACTTCCGACATCAGGCCGTTGATCGCGCCGCGGATCGCGGCGATCTGCTGCAGCACGGCCGCGCATTCGCTGCCCTGCTCCAGCGCGCGCTCCAGAGCCTCGGTCTGGCCCTTGATGCGGCGCACGCGGGTAAGGACGCGCTTTTTCTCTGCCGGAGAATGGGGCATGGCATGGCCTCGGACGACGAGCGCTGGATACTGGGGGATAGTATCAAAGGCCGCGCGCAGAAGGGCGCGTATCCCCGCGCTGAAGTTCAACCAGCCCCGCGGCGCTGCCAATCGGCGCCGGACACACCACGATTCCCCCCTTTGAAAAAGGGGGCTAGGGGGGATTTGCTTTTAGAGCGCGCGCAGCTACTCGGCGCGCTCAGCCGGTGTTCTGCACGCCGGCCGCGATGCCGTTGACGGTCGCCACCAGCGCTTGCTGCAGGGCGTCATCGGGGCGACCGGCAGCGCGCCAGCGCGCCAGCAGATCGACCTGGAGCAGGCTGATCGGATCGACGTAGGGATTGCGCAGGCGGATCGACTGGCGCAGGCGGTGGTCGCCCACCAGCAGCTCGCGACTGCCCTTGATCGCCAGCACCGCCTCGCGCGTGCGCTGGAACTCGGCGGCGATACCCGGATGAAAGCGCGCATGCAGATCGCCTTCCGGCAGCGCCGCGGCCAACAGCGAGTAGCGCTCGAAGATCGCCGGGTCGGACTTGGCCAGCACCATTTCCAAATCGTCGATCAGGGTGGTGAAGAACGGCCAGTCGCGCGCCATTTCGGCCAGGGTCTCGCGGCCGTGGCGCGCGAGCGCCTGCTCCAGCGCGGTGCCGACGCCGTACCAGGCGGTCAGGCCGGCGCGGTTCTGCGACCAGGCGAACACCCAGGGGATCGCACGCAGCGAGCCGATATCGCCAGCGCCCGCGCGCTTGGCCGGGCGCGACCCGATGCGCAGGCGTTCGATCACATCGATCGGCGTAGCGGCACGGAAGTAGGCCGGGAACAACGCGTCTTCGTGCACCAACGCGCGATAGTGCGCGCGCGCGGCCAGGGCCAGCTCGGAGGCGATCGCGCGCCAACCCGCTTCGCGCGGTTCGGGCGGGCGCGGGCGCAGGGTCGCGCGCAGCACCGCGCCGGTGGTCTGTTCCAGATTGCGCAGCGCGATCGCGCGGATGCCGTACTTGCGGTGGATCACCTCGCCCTGTTCGGTCAGGCGCAGGAAGCCGTCGACCGAACCGCGCGGCGCGGCGATCACCGCGCGCTCGGTTTTGCCGCCGCCGCGGCTGATCGAGCCGCCGCGGCCATGGAAGAAGGCGATGCGCACGCCGCTGTCGTGCGCAAGGGCGGTCAGCGCGACCTGGGTCTGCTGCAGCGCCCAGCGCGAGGCCAGCATGCCGCCGTCCTTGGCGCTGTCGGAATAGCCCAGCATCACCACCTGGCGGCCGCCGCGCGCATCCAGATGGGCGCGGTAGACCGGGTCGGCGAACAGCGCGCGCAGGGTGTCGGCGGCGGCGTCCAGATCGTCGACGGTTTCGAATAGCGGCGCCACGTCCAGCGGCACGCGTCCGGCCGTGTCCACGCAGCCGGCGGTGCGTGCCAGCGCGAGTACGGCCAGGGCGTCGGCGGCGCTGCGGCTCATGCTGACGATGTAGGGCCCGAACGCACGCTCGCCGTAGCGTGGGCGCAGACGCGCGACCGCGCGGAACACGTCCAGGCTGGCGCGCGCGGCGCCGTTGCCGTCGCTGCGCGGCGGCGCGCTGCCGTCGAGCAGGGCATGCAGGCGCTGCGCACGCTCGGCCGGCGCGCGCGTTTCCCAGTCCGCATCGCCGAGCAGCGCGGCCAGCGCGGCGTCGTGGGTGGCCGAGTCCTGGCGCAGATCCAGGCTGGCCAAATGGAAGCCGAAGCATTCGGCGCGGCGGCGCAGACGGCGCACCGCGAAGCCGCCGGCGTGGCCGCCCTGATTGGCGTTGAGACTGTCTTCGATGGCGGCGATGTCGGCCAGGAAGGCGCCCACGTCGGGATAGCCGTGCACGCTCTCGTCGGCGGTGGCCTGCAGGCGCGCCGACATCAGACTGAGCAGGTTGCGGTACGGCATGTCGGCGTGGCGCGGCTTGAGCGCGGCGGCGGCCTTGGGCAGCAGGTAGCTGTAATCCTCGACCCGCGCGAGCACGGCTTCGTCGACCTTCACCCGCGTCACCGACTGGCTCAGCAGTTCGCCCAGCGCATCCAGATCGCGCCGATACGCGCGCAGCACCAGCGCGCGCTGCCCGGCCAGGGTCGCGGCGACGGTGTCGGCGCCGACGTTGGGGTTGCCGTCCATGTCGCCGCCGACCCAGGTGCCGAAGCCGAGCACGTCGGGCAGCGCCGGCGTGTCGCCATAGGCTTCGCGCAGCGCTTCCTCGAACATTTCGTAGAAGACCGGCAGCACCCGATAGAGCACGTCGGACAGGTAGAAGCCGACGTGCTCGAACTCGTCGGCCACGCTGGGCTTGGCCGCGGGCGCTTCGGCGGTCTGCCAGCTGGCGGTCAGGGCCAGGCGGATGCGCTCGCGGTCGGCGCGGCGCTCCGGCGGGGTGCGGCCGCGGTCGATGTCGGCGACCAGGCAGCCGACGATCTGGCGCTCCTTTTCCAGCAGCGCGCGCCGCACCGCTTCGGTGGGGTGGGCGGTGAACACCGGCTCGATGCGCAGGCGCGGCAGCAGTTCGGCCAGCTCGGCGGCGCCGACGCCTTCGTGCGACAGCGCCAGCAGCACGTCGCGCAAGCCGCCGGGCTGCGCGGCCGCGCCGCTGCGCTCGTAGTCGCGGCGGCGGCGGATGCGGTGCACGCGCTCGGCCAGGTTGACCGCCTGGAAATAGGTGGCGAAGGCGCGCACCAGGTCGGAGGCCTGCTCCAGGTCGATGTCGGCCAGCGCATCGGCCAGCGCGGCGATCGGGCGGTCGGACTCGCGGCGCCGGATCGCGGCGCGGCGCAGGCGCTCGACCGCGTCGAGAAAGCCGGGGCCGCGCTGCTCGGCCAGGATCTCGCCGACGAGGGCGCCGAGAATTTTGACGTCTTCGCGCAGCAGGGCATCGGTGGGCGCGAAATCGACCGCGCGCAGGGGTTCGTCGCTGGTGTCGGTCATGACATTCATGCGGCTAGGCTATATCAGCAACTTGTGCGTTGCAGCAATTTCGATGCGATCGATTTGGTTGCATTCGTAACGATCTGCGGCACACATTTCGCGCCAGGCGCCGCGCTAGCCAGAAGCCCGGCGGCGCCCGACACTATTCTTCTATTACCGGTCGGGGGAGACCGTATGCCGTTCCTGGGTTTGGGCGTCCACGTGCTGGTGGCGCTGTTCTTCGCCGTACACGCGGTGCGCAGTGGGCAGGAGCGTTATTGGCTGGGCATCCTTTTCATGTTTCCGCTGCTGGGCAGCGTGATCTACGCGCTGACGATCTGGCTGCCGGAGATGCGCTACAGCCGCCATGGCCGCGCCCTGGTCGGCGGGGTCAAGCGCGCGCTGGATCCGACCCGCGAATTGCGCGAGGCCCAGGACGCGTTCGAGGATTCGCCCACCACCGACCGCCGCCTGCGCCTGGCCGATGCCCTGCTCGCCAGCGGCCGCGCCTCGGAAGCGGCCACGCATTACGAGTCCGCGCTCAAAGGCATCCATGCCGACGATCCGGACATCCAGGTACGGCTGGCGCGGGCGCTGCTGGAATGCGGCCACGCGCGGCGCGCGCGCGAGATGCTGGACGAGCTGATCAAGCGCCGACCGGAGTTCCGCTCGCTGGACGGTCACCTCACCTATGCGCGCGCGGTCGCGGCCGAAGGCGATCGCGCCAAGGCGCGCGAGGAGTTCGAAGCGCTGGTCGGCTACAGCAGCGGTTTCGACGCGCATGCCTACTACGCGCAGGCCCTGGTCGGCTGGGGCGAGCAGGAATCCGCGCGTGCGCTGTGCGAGCGTGCGTTGGCAAAGGCGAAGCGTTTGCCGGTTTACGCGCGGCGTATCAACAAGCCGGCGCTGGATCAGCTCAAGCAGTTGTCTAAGCAGCTGATGACCGGGCCGGCGGGCTGAGGCGCGCCGCCTGCTGTTGCTGTTGCTGTTGCTGCCTTTGCCGTCATTCCCGCGAAAGCGGGAATCCAGTGCCTTCAGCGCGGTGGTTCGCCGCTGTGCAAAGGTCCAATGCAGGAATCGGCTTCGATTCAACGACGCGATACGCCGGAACTCAATCAAGTCACTGGATTCCCGCCTTCGCGGGAATGACGAGCCAAAGCAGACGGCCAAGACATTGCAACGACGGCGCGGCAATGACTAGAAAGAGCGGCTCCCTCAGCCTGCAACGACGGCGCGGCAATGACTAGAAAGAGCGGCTCCCTCAGCCTAAGTAGGATGCGGTAAGCCGAAGGCGCACCGCAATCGAGTCCAAATTCAGTAAGCGAACTCGCTGAACACCGGATCCACGCTGCCGTCCCAGGCGCCATGGAACAGCTCGAGCTTGCGCTCTGCCGGGGTCTGGCCGCGCTCGACGAACTCCAGCAGCGGGTCCAGGTAGATCGATTCGTCGGCGCCGTTGCCGTTGAGCTTGCCGCGCCGGCGCAGGCCGTGCGCGGAAATCTCCAGCGCGCGGCGGGCCAGATCCAGCACCTTGCCGTCGCGGAACGGCAACTGCAGCGCGTGCTTGGGCACGCCGTCGCGCAGGGCGTGGCGCTCCTCGGGCGTGAAGTCCAGGACCAGGTCCCAGGCGGCGTCGAGCGCGCTGGCGTCGTACAGCAGACCGACCCAGAACGCCGACAAGGCGCAGATGCGGTTCCAGGGGCCGGAGTCGGCGCCGCGCATCTCCAGGTACTTCTTCAGACGCACTTCCGGGAAAGCGGTGGTGGTGTGGTCGGCCCAGTCCTTCAGAGTCGGTCGCTGGTCGGGATAGGCCGGCAGCTTGGCGTCCATGTAGTCGCGGAACGACTGGCCGGCGGCATCGATGTAGCGGCCGTCGCGGTAGACGAAGTACATCGGCACGTCGAGCAGATAATCGACGTAGCGCTCGTAACCGAAACCGTCCTCGAACACGAAATCGAGCAGGCCGGTGCGGTCGCGGTCGGTGTCGGTCCAGATGTGCGAGCGGTAGGACAGATAGCCGTTGGGCTTGCCCTCGGTGAACGGCGAATCGGCGAACAGCGCGGTCGCGATCGGCTGCAAGGCCAGCGACACGCGGAACTTCTTCACCATGTCGGCTTCGTCGCGCACGTCCAGGTTGACCTGCACCGTGCTGGTGCGGGTCATCATGTCCAGGCCCAGGCTGCCGACCTTGGGCATGTACTCGCGCATGATCTTGTAACGGCCCTTGGGCATCCACGGCATTTCGTCGCGGCGCCACTTGGGCTGGAAGCCCATGCCGAGGAAGCCCAGGCCCATCGGCTCGGCCACCGCGCGCACTTCGCGCAGGTGCTGGGCGGCCTCGCAGCAGGTGTCGTGCAGGGTCGCCAACGGCGCGCCGGACAGCTCCAGCTGTCCGGCCGGTTCCAGCGATACCGAGGCTTCGTCGCGGGTCAGCGCGATCACCCGACCGTGCTCCTCCACCGGCGCCCAACCGAACTGGGTCAGACCCTTGAGCAGGGCTTCGATGCCGCGCTCGCCGTCGAAGGTGGGCGGGCGCAGGTCGTCGGTGCGGTAACCGAACTTCTCGTGCTCGGTGCCGATCTTCCAGTCGTCGTCGTGGCGCACGCCGGACGCGAGGTATTCGATCAGCGCGGTGCGACCGCCGCTGGCCATCGGCGGAATCGGGACATCCTTGACCTGGCTGGGACCGGACACGCGCACCTCGTTCGTCGACACCCCGCTGCAAGGCGGGATGCCTTGCTCGCGCGCCGCCGTTGCGACGCGCGGAAGGCCCTGGCGTCCTGCGACGCTCCGGCCCGTACCATTTCCGGGGATATGCGGCCACTGACCTACAATCACCAGACCCTGGCAGTGTAGCCCTCGCCTTGCGCCGAACAACGTCCGTCCTGCAACGCTATGGTTCGGCCCTGCTACTGGCGCTGATGCCGCTGACCGTGCCTGCCCAGACCCTGGAGCGCGGCAACGGCCCCGAGCCGAGCACGCTGGATGCGCACCGCTGTCAGGAGGTGGCCTGCGGCAACGTGCTGCGCGACCTCTACGAGGGCCTGGTCACCGAAGACGCGCACGGCCGTCTGGTGCCGGGCATGGCGCAGCGCTGGACGGTGTCGGCCGACGGCCGCACCTGGACCTTCGCGCTGCGCCCCGACCTGCGCTGGAGCAACGGCGAAACGCTGGACGCGCCGCAGATCGTCGCCAGCTTCCGGCGCGCGTTCGAACCGGCGACCGCGGCGCCGTTCGGCGAATTGTTCGATGCCCTGGAGAACGCCCAGGCGGTGCAGGCCGGGCGGCTGCCGCCCGGCGCGCTGGGCGTGTCGGCGCCGGACGCGCGCACGGTGGTATTCCGCCTGCAGCGCAGCGCGTCGTTGCCCGCGCTGCTGACCCTGCCGATCGCGTTCCCGGTCTACCTGCCCGCGGTCGAACGCCACGGTGCGCAGCACACCCGGCCCGGGCGGCTGGTGTCGAACGGCGCTTACACGCTCGCCGCGTGGACGCCGCAGGCGAACCTGCTGGTGCAGCGCAACCCGCGCTTCCACGACGCGGCCCGGGTCGCGATCGCGCAGGTGCGCTACCACGTGACCGAGGACGCGGCCGCGGAACTGCAGCGCTTCGCTGCCGGCGATCTGGACATTACCGAGGTGGTGCCGCCGCAGCCGCTGGCCGCGCTGCGCGCGCGCTTCGGCGAACGCCTGCGCCTGTCGCCCTATCTGGGCGCGTTCTGGCTGGGCATGAACCTGACCCGGCCGCCGCTGCGCGACGCCCCGCAGTTGCGCCAAGCGCTGGCGCTGGCGATCGATCGCGACAAGCTCACCCGCCACGTCACCGGCCTGGGCGAGACCCCGGCCTACGGCATCGTGCCGCCGGGCATCGCGGGTTACACGCCGGCGTCGGCGCCCTGGGCCGGCTTGAGCCAGGCGCAGCGCGAGGCGCAGGCGCGCGCGCTGTACCGCGCGGCCGGCTATTCGGACGCTCAACCGCTGGTGATCGAGCTGCGCTACAACACCTCCACCCCGCACCGCCGGCTGGCGTTGGCGGTGGCGGCGATGTGGCGCCAGACCCTGGGCGTGCAGGTGCGCCTGCGCAACGAGGAATGGAAGGTGTTCGTGCAGAACCGCCGCCAGCGCGCGATCACCCAGGTGTTTCGCGGCGGCTGGATCGGCGACGTGCCCGATGCGCGCAACTTCCTGGCCGCGTTCGGCAGCGACGGGCCCCTGAACTGGAGCGGCTACGACGACGCCGGTTTCCGCGACCGTCTCGCGCGCGCCGACGCGGCCAAGAGCGAGGCTGCGCGCAATGCCTGGCTGCACGCGGCCGAGACCCGGCTGCTGAACGCCGATGCGGTGATTCCGCTGTACTACTACACGTCCAAGCATCTGGTCGGCGAGCGCGTGCGCGGCTACGAATCCAATGCGTTGGACCGGCACGCGAGTCGTTGGCTGAGCCTGGAGGCCACGCCATGAAGCGCTGGGCCTCGCGCTTGTTCGAAGCCGTGCTCACGCTGTGGCTGCTGGCGACGCTGTGCTTCGTACTGCTGCGCGCCGCGCCCGGCGGCCCCTTCGACACCGAGAAGGCGGCGCCGCCGGAAGTGCAGGCCGCGCTGGCGGCGCAGTACCGGCTCGATCGCCCTCTGCCCGCGCAGTACGCGGCCTGGCTGGGCGATGTGGTACGCGGCGACCTCGGGCCTTCGTTCCAATACCCCGACTACCGCGTGACCCAACTGATCGCCAGCGCGCTGCCGGTGTCGATGCTCAACGGCGGTCTCGCGCTATTGCTCGCCTTGATCCTGGGCATACCGCTGGGCACCTGGGCCGCCTTGCGTGCCGGGCGCTGGACCGACCGCGTGCTGATGTTCGCGGCCGGCCTTGGGCTGGCGATTCCCAAGTTCGTCGCCGCGCCGCTGCTGGTGCTGCTGTTCGCGGTAAGCCTGCACTGGCTGCCGGCCGGCGGCTGGGGCGGCTGGAGCCACGTGGTGTTGCCGGTGATCGCGCTGGCCTTGCCCAACATCGCCTACTGCGCGCGCCTCACCCGCGCCTCGCTGCTGGAGACCTTGTCGGCCGACTACCTAAAGGCCGCGCGTGCGCGCGGCTTGTCCGAAACCCGTCTGCTGTTGGCGCATGCGATGAAGCCCGCCCTGCTGCCGGTCGCGGCCTGGCTGTCGCCGGCGCTGATCAACGTAGTCACCGGCTCGGCCGTGGTCGAGCAGGTGTTCGGCATCCCCGGCATGGGCCGCTACTTCGTCCAGGGCGCGCTCAACCGCGACTACACCCTGGTGCTGGGCGTGGTGCTGGTGGTGGGCGCGCTGATCGTGGCGATCAACGCCCTGGTCGATGCCTTGCGCGCGGCCATGGACCCGCGTTTGGCGGAAACGAACTAGCCTCGCCGTAAGACTCGCTCCGCGACCTGCAGCCCTCGTATCGCCCAAAGGATCCTCATGAAAATCGTCTACCGCGCCGCGCATTCCACCGACGCGCACCTGGTGCGCCAGCTGCTGGAGCACGAAGGCATGACCGCCTTCGTCAACGGCGGCCTGCTGGAAGGCGGCGCCGGCGAGTTGCCGATGAGCGGACTGGTGACGGTGTCGGTGGCCGACGAGCACGAAGCGCGGGCGCGGGAAGTGGTGCGCGAATGGGAAAGCATGCCGGTGCCGCCGGACGACGAGGACGAGGGCGCCGCGCCCGCCGAGGTCGCCGCGGCGACGCCGCAAAGGCGTAGCTGGGCGCCGGTGCTGGTCGCGGCCCTGCTCGGCGCCGCGTTCGGCGCCGCCCTGACCTGGAACGCGATGCGTACCCGCGTCGACGTCCTGGCCGACGATGTCAATCGCGACGGAGCGACCGACCAGCGTTCGATCTACGAGGACGGCCAGCTCGTGCGCACCGAGAACGACCGCAATCACGACGGGCAAGACGACGAGATCGCCAGTTACGGAAAGGACGGCCGTCTCTCGGGGCTTGAGCTGGACGACAACTTCGATGGCTACATGGAAACCAACCAGCTCTACGATGCGCGGGGTTGGCTCGGCACGACCATCGACACGGACGGCGACGGCAAGCCGGACTACCGCGTGCAGGCCGAACACACCGTGCTCGCGCGCGAAGAATGGCTCAACGCCCGCGGCGATGTGATCAAGCGCGTGGCCTACGAACGCCTCGTGCCGAGCCGCGGCGAATTCGACAGCGACGGCGACGGCAAGCTCGATACCGCGCGCCGCTACGACGCGCGCGGGGAAATCGTGAGCGCGGCGCCGATCGCGCCCTGACGCCGACTCAGGCGGTGGCGGGCGCGGTCAGTCCCAGCCAGCCGCCGACCACCGCGCGCGCTTCGTCCACGCCCTGCTTGGACTCGCCGGAGAAGGTCTGCACGCTGACCGAATTGCCATAGGACGAGAACAGATCCTTGCGCACCGCCAGCAGGGCCTGGGTTTGCTGGCCGCGGCCGAACTTGTCGGCCTTGGTCAGCAGCGCGTGCGCGGGCAGGCCGCGCGACACCGCGTAGCCCAGCATCTGGCGGTCGTAGTCCTTGAGCGGATGGCGGATGTCCATCACCACCACCAGGCCGCGCAGGGCCTGGCGGGTCTGGAAGTACTGGTCGATGAAGGCCTGCCAGTGCGCCTGCAGGTCCTGCGGGACCTTGGCGTAGCCGTAGCCGGGCAGGTCGACCAGGTAGCGGTCGGTGCTGGGCGGAATATCGAAAAAGACCAGCTGCTGGGTACGTCCGGGCGTCTTGGACACCCGCGCCAGCGCGTTCTGCTGGCACATGGCGTTGAGGGCGCTGGACTTGCCGGCGTTGGAGCGGCCGGCGAAGGCGACTTCGAAGCCGCCGTCGGGCGGTAGCTGCTTGGGCGTGTGCGCCGCCAACAGGTAGCGGGCGCGGGCGAGGGGATTGACCATGCGGCTAGGATCGCACGGCAACGGTGCCCAACGCCCGTCGCGGGCCGTGTTTTCGGCCCGAAAGGCCGTGCCGAACGGCTCGCGGGCACCGATTCGCGTTGACCCGCCCTGCCCCCGCGACGATAATTCCGAGGTTCCGGCGACCGCATCGCGGCCCGCCATCCCAGTGTTTCGGAGCCCAGCTACATGAGCCAAGCCCGCGTCCTAGGCATCGTCGGTCTGACCGTTCTGGCGGCCGTTGCCGTCGCCTACGCCCAGCCCACGATCACGCCGATCCCCGACAAGGAGCCGGTCCAGGCCGCGCCGCTGGTCGAGAAGCCGGCCTCGTGGGGCGACGTCAAGGCGGGCGCCACCAAGGCGGGCACCTGCGCGGCCTGCCACGGCCTCGACGGCAATCCGACCGATCCGCAGTACCCGCGCCTGGCCGGCCAGAGCGAGCGCTACATCGCCCACCAGATCGCGCTGTTCAAGAGCGGCGAGCGCAACACCGGCATGGCCGCGGCGATGAAGCCCTACGCCGATGCGCTGACCACGCAGGACGCACGCGACCTGGGCGCCTACTTCGCGACCCAGAAGTCCGGCGCCGGCGTGGCCGACGACACCGTGATCGCGACGGGTCCGAACAAGGACAAGAAGTTCTTCGAAGTCGGCCAGCAGCTGTTCCTGGCCGGCGACAAGGCGCGCGGCATCCCGGCCTGCATGGCCTGCCACGGTCCCGGCGGCGCCGGCAACCCGGGCCCGGCCTACCCGCACATCGCCGGTCAGCAGGCCGCGTACTCGCAGCGTCGTCTGGAGGAGTACCGCGCCGGCACCACCACCCAGCGCGATCCGCACCTGTTCAACGTGATGGCGGGCGTGGCCAAGAACCTCAGCGACGAGGAAATCGGCGCGCTGTCCAGCTACCTGCAGGGCCTGCACGACCGCGCCGAGGACTTCGCCGCGGCCGATGCGCCGGCCGCTCCGGCCGCCGCGGCGCCCGCCGCAGCACCAGCGCCGGCCGTGCCCGCTCCGGCGGCGCCGGCCAAGGACGACGCGGCCAAGCCGGCCGCCGGCGCCTGAGCCCAGGGCACGCGGCACCCGCCGCGTCCCGCCCCTAAACGCCGGCCCCTGGCCGGCGTTTTCGTTTGTGCGCGACCGCATACGGCCGCCGCGATTTCTTTTATCGTGGGCGCCGATGCGGCCCACCCGGGCCGGCCACGATCCGGCCCGGAGCCGACCCATGCCCCAGACCCGCCTTGCCCTGCTCCTGATCGCGCTGCTGAGCCTGGGCGCCTGCAAGCCCGAGGCCGCGCCCGCGCAGTCCGCCGCGACGCCGGCCCCCGCAACCGCCGCCGAACCCGCGGTCGAAGGCGAACCGGCGGTGTCGGCCGAAGCCGCAGCCGCGGCCGCCGCGCCCACCGACGCCGCCGCGTCCCCGGCCCCGGCAAGCCCGCCACCCCCTGCGCCCGCCGAGAGCGGTTTGGTCAAAGGCACCGACTACGAACTGATCGAGGGCGGCCAGCCGTTCGTGCCGGTGCCCGGCAAGATCGAGGTGGTCGAGGTGTTCGGCTACGTCTGCCCCGCCTGCGCGCAGTTTCAGCCCCTGGTCAACGCCTGGAAGGCCAAGCAGGGCGCGGACGTGCACCTGACCTATGTGCCGGCGCCGTTCGGCCCGGAGTGGGACCCTTACGCCCGCGCCTACTACGTCGCCGATTCGATGGGCCTGGTCGCACGCAGCCACGACGCTCTGATCCGTGCCATCCACCTCGAGCAGAGCATGCCCGGCGAAGGCGACAAGCCCGACGATGCCGCGATCGGCCGCTTCTACGGCCGCTACGGCGCCAATCCGCAGCAATTCGTGGCGGCCATGAACAGCTTCGCCACCATCGCCAAGGTCAACCGTGGCAAGCAATTCATGATGCGCAGCGGCGTCAGCCAGACCCCGACCTTGATCGTTAACGGAAAATACCGGGTGATCGGCACCAGTTTCGAGGACATGCTGCGCATTACCGACACTTTAGTTGCGCAGGAGCGCGCCGCGCGCCCGCGTTGACCCCCGCCACGGCGCCGGAACTTCCGCCCGCGACGCCGGTCACACCCGATACTCCTGGTTCGAGACGCCGGCCGTTATGCTTAACGCCGGCGTCTTTTTTTGTCCGGACGCCGCCGCTGACGCGGCCCACCCCCGCCCGATCGCCGCGAGACCCTGCGATGACCCCACGCACTACGCCGTCCCGACTGTTCACGACCCTCGCCACCCTGGCCCTGAGCGCGCTGCTGCCGCTGGCCGCGTCGGCCGCCGGCAAGAGCGCCGCGCCGGCGCTGGAAGCGGGCCGCGATTACGAGCTGATCGAAGGCGGCCGCCCCTACGCGCCGGTGCCCGGCAAGATCGAGGTGGTCGAGGTGTTCGGCTACACCTGCCCGCATTGCGCGCACGCGCAGCCGGCGATCGACGCCTGGAAGGCCAAGCTGCCCAAGGACGTGAGCTTCGTACCGGTGGCCGCGCCGTTCGGCGGCTATTGGCAGCCCTACGCCAAGGCCTATTACACCGCCCAGTCCATGGGCCTGGTCGCCAAGACCCACGAGGCCGTGTTCAAGGCCCTGCACGAAGAGCGCAGCCTGCCGATCAGCAATGCGTCCTCGCAGGAGATCGCGAGCTTCTACGCGCGCTACGGCGCCGACGCCGACAAGTTCGCCGCGGCCATGGACAGCAAGCCGATCGAGGCCAAGCTCGAGGCCACGCGCGACTTCCTGACCCGCAGCGGCGTCGAAGGCACGCCGACCTTCATCGTCGCCGGCAAGTACCGTGTGACCGGCGGCAACAGCCTCGAGGACGTGCTGCGCATCACCGACCAGTTGGTCGCGCAGGAACGCAACCGCGGCAAGAGCAAGCGTTGATGCGCGACGGCCGTCCGCGCCGCCTCGCCTACACTCCGCGTTCAGCGCGCCGGCCGTTATCCTGACGGCCGACGCATCCCCCGGTGTCGCGACGGTTCCACCGCGCGCGCGCCGCCAATCCGATCCGACCGTTTTGTGGAGATTCGATCCATGACCCCGCGCCTGGCCCCGTCGCACCGCTACCCCATCCTGTTCGCCGCGCTGTTCGCGCTGGCCGCCTGCACCCAGCAGCAGGAGGCCGCCGCTCCCGCCGCCGACACCGCCGCCGCGCCCAGCGCCGCCGCCAGCCCGGCCAACGCGGTGCCGACGCCGACCGCCGAAGCCGCGCCGGCCGCCGCCGAGATCGCACCGGCCGCGGTCGCCACGCCGCCCAGCGGCCCCGCGCCGGTCGCGGGCACCGACTACGTCGAGATCCCGGGCGGCACGCCGTACGCGCCCAGCGCCGGCAAGATCGAAGTGGTCGAAGTGTTCGGTTACACCTGCCCGCATTGCGCCGAGTTCGAACCGCTGGTCGTGTCCTGGCGCGGCAAGCAGACCGCCGACGTCAATTTCGTCCCGGTCGCCGCACCGTTCGGCGGCTACTGGGTGCCCTACGCCAAGGCCTTCTACACCGCCGAGTCGATGGGTCTGGTCGGCCGTAGCCACGAGGCCATGTTCCGCGCCGTGCACCTGGATCGCAGCCTGCCGGTCAACGGCGTCAAGCCGGTCGACTTCGCCGAGTTCTACGCCAAGTTCGGCGCCAACAAGCAGCAGTTCGAAAGCACCTACGCCAGCTTCGCGATCGACGCCAAGCTCAAGCGCGCCGAAACCTTCCTGACCCGCAGCGGCGTCGAGTCCACGCCCAACATCGTGGTCGACGGCAAGTACCGCGTGATCGGCAAGAATTTCGAGGACATGCTGCGCATCACCGACCACCTGGTCGCGCAGGAACGCGCCAAACGCGCCGGCGGCGGCGCCGCTCCGGCCGCCGAAGGCAACGCTCCGGCCACCACCGGCCCGGCCGCGGCTGCCGCGCAGTAATTCGTTCATGGACCCGGCCGGTATGGATACGCGCCGACGACTGCGCCTGCTTAGCGCCAATATCCAGGCCGGGTCCAGCACGCGCCGCTACAGCGATTACGCGACCCGCAGCTGGTCGCACGTGCTGCCCGCCGGCAACAAGCGCGGCAGCCTCGACACCATCGCCCAGTTGGCCGGCGAGCACGACATCGTCGGCCTCAACGAAAGCGACCCGGGCAGCCTGCGTTCGGGCTTCACCAACCAGACCCACTACCTGGCCCAGCGCGCCGGCTTCGACTATTGGAGCCACCAGCCCAATCGCCGGGTCGGCAGCGTCGCCTCCAGCGCCAACGGCCTGCTCAGCAAGTTGGAACCGCGCGAAGTCATCGACCATCCGCTGCCCGGCCGGGTCAAGGGCCGCGGCGTGCTGATGGCGCACTTCGGCGATCACGACGACGCGCTCACCGTCGCGGTCGCGCACCTGTCGCTAGGCGCGGGCTCGCGCGCCTCCCAGCTGGCCTTCATCGCCGAACTGCTGCACGACCACCCGCACGCGGTACTGATGGGCGATTTCAATTGCTCGATCGACCAACCGGAAATGCGCACGCTGTTCCAGCGCACGCGCCTGCAGCCGCCGGAAGCGGCGCTGCCGACCTTCCCCAGCTGGCGCCCGCAACGCGCGATCGACCACATCCTGATCGGCGACGGCCTGAGCTGTTCGTCGGCGCGCGCCGTGCCGGCCGCGCAGTCCGATCATCTGGCGCTGTCGCTGGAACTGGAAGTACCGGATCACGCGCTGCGCTGAGCGTGGCGCCGGCCTCAACGCCGCACGTGGTAGCCGTCCTGGGCGACGAAGGCCCGCACGTCCTGGGCGTCGAACAGGGCGAAGTCGCCCGGCACCGAGTGTTTGAGGCAGGCCGCGCCCCAACCGAACAGCAAACTGTCCTGCGCATCCAGGCCGGCCAGCGCGCCATGCAGCACGCCGGCGGCGAAGGCGTCGCCGGTGCCGATGCGGTCGACGATCGCGCTGAGTTCGCACACCGGCGTGCGCGCGGCGGTGCCGTCGCGATCCAGCGACCGGGCCGACAGCGATTGGCGGTCGACGCTGTGCTGCACGCGCACGGTGCTGGCCACGCGCTGCAGTTGCGGGAAGGCGGCGAAGGCCGCGCGCGCGGCGGCGGCGAAGCGCGCCTCGGCATCCTCGCTCGCGGGCTCGACGCCCAAAGCGATGGCGATGTCGCGGTGGTCGGCGAAGATCCAGTCGGCCTGCGCCATCAATTCGCGCAGGAGGGCGGCGGCGTCGCCGTTCCAAGCCTGCCACAACTTGCCGCGGAAGTTGCCGTCGAAGCTCACCCGCACGCCGGCGCGGCGCGCCGCGCGCGCGGCCGCGATCGCGGTATCGGCGCAGGCCTGGCCCAGGGCCGGGGTCACGCCGGACAGGTGCAGCCACTGCGCGTCTAGCAACAGCGCCGGCCAGTCGTAGGCCTGCGCATCCGCGCGCGCGAACGCCGAATCGGCGCGGTCGTAGAGCACGCTGCTGGGCCGGTGACCGGCGCCGGTTTCCAGGAAGTACAGGCCCATGCGTCCGGGCCCGGCTTGCAGCGCGCGGGTGTCGACGCCGTGGCGGCGCAGCTCGGCGACGGCCGCGGCGCCCAGGGCGTTGTCGGCGATCCGGCCGACCACCGCCGCCTCGTGGCCGTAGCGGGCCAGGGCCACGGCCACGTTGGCTTCCGCGCCGCCGACGTGGACCTGCAGCGCCGGCGACTGCAGCAGGCGCTCGTGGCCGGGCGCCCCCAGGCGCAGCAGCACTTCGCCGAAACACACTATGCGTTGACTCATTCCGCCTCCCAGCCCCGGGCCGATCCGCCCCTTGTATGGCCTTTTGCGCACCGCAGCATGATGTTGGCCCGAGCTTTTGCTAGGGTTTTGACCAGCGGTGTCATTTTGCCGTCCGGGACACCATAGCAAGCGCTACAAGCTAGTCAATAAGCGCTTTACAGCCGTCGGACCACTTTGGGAGGGGATCCTGATGCAATCGCAACGCGCGGCAAAAAAGACACCGGTTACCGTTCTGGCAGGCGCCATCGCCCTGGCGCTGCAGATGGCGCCGGCGGTCGGGTTCGCGCAACAGGCCGCGGCGCCGTCCGCGGCCACGCCGCCGCAAGACAGCAGCACCGCCGCAACCGCCAGCGACGAGGCCAAGGACCTGGAAGGGGTCACCGTCACCGGCTTCCGCGGCAGCCTGGAGCGGGCCTTGGACATCAAGCGCGGCGAAGTCGGCGTGGTCGACGCCATCGTCGCGGAGGACATCGCCGACTTTCCCGATCTGAACCTGGCCGAATCGCTACAGCGCATTCCGGGCGTGTCGATCGCGCGCGATGCCGGCGAAGGCCGGCAGATCTCGGTGCGCGGCCTGGGCCCCGACTTCACCCGCGTGCGCATCAACGGCATGGAGGCGCTGACCACCACCGGCGGCACCGACAGCTCCGGCGGCGCCAATCGCGGCCGCGGCTTCGACTTCAACGTGTTCGCCTCGGAGCTGTTCAACAGCCTCAAGGTGCGCAAGACCGCGTCGGCCGAAGTGGAAGAAGGCTCGCTGGGCGCGACCGTCGATCTGCAGACCGCACGCCCGTTCGACTACGACGGTTTCACCTTCGTCGCCGGCGGCCAGGTCGGCTACAACGACCTGTCCGGCGACACCGATCCGCGCGCTTCGGCGCTGATCAGCAACACCTGGGGCGACGGCCGCTTCGGCGCGCTGTTGTCGGTGGCCTACACCGACCGCCGCCTGGTCGAGGAAGGCCACAGCACGGTGCGCTGGGACAACGGCCCCAGCAGCGGCGGCTTCAGCGCGGCCTCGCCGTTCGCGGCCGCGCGCGGCGCCGGCGTGTTCCATCCGCGCATTCCGCGCTACGGCGTGCTCGAACACGACCAGCAGCGCCTGGGCGTGACCGGCGCGCTGCAATGGAAGGTCAGCGACCGCACCGATGTCGGCCTGGACCTGCTGTACGCCAAGTTCGACGCCACCCGCACCGAGAACTTCATCGAAGCGGTGTCGTTCAGCCGCACCGGCACCGGCAAGCCGCAGACCGTGGTGCTGGACGGTCAAGTCGACGCCAACGGCAACCTGGTCTACGGCCGCTTCAACAACGTCGACGTGCGTTCGGAAGCGCGTTACGACGAGCTCAGCACCAAGTTCACCCAGTTCAGTTTCTACGCCGACCACGAGCTCACCGACGACGTCAAACTGCACGCCCAAGTCGGCCGCGCCAAGTCCGAGTTCGACAACCCGATCCAGACCACGATCACCCTGGATCGCCAGAACGTGCAGGGTTACAGCTACGACTACCGCGGCAACGATCGCCTGCCGGTGATCGACAACGGTTTCGACGTCACCGATCCCAGCCAGTGGACCTTCGTCAACGGCATTTCCGAGGTCCGTCTGCGTCCGCAGTTCGCCAGCAACACCTACGACACCGCCCAGCTCGACTTCGCCTGGAACCTCGCGCCCTCGTTCAAGCTCAAGGGCGGCGCGCAGTTCAAGGAGTACACCTTCCAAAGCCGGGAGTTCCGCCGCGCCTCGGAGCTGGTCACGCCGGCGCTGCCGGCCGGCACCACCCTGGCCGATCTGACCTCGCTGATCGGCCTGGAGAACACCCGGGTCGGCTCGGGCAACGATTCGGTCTGGCTGATCCCGGACATCGACGCCTTCAACCGCGTGTTCGGCCTGTACAGCAACACCGGCATCTTCAGCGTCAGCGACAAGGTCGCCGCGGTACTGGGCAACAACCGCAGCGTCACCGAGCGCGACCAGGGTTTCTACCTGCAAGGCGACTTCAACACCCAGATCGGCTCGATCCCGATCAGCGGCAACATCGGCGTGCGCCAGGTCGACACCAAGCAGACCTCGACCGGCTACGCCATCGTCGGCGGCGTGCCGGTGCAGACCACGGTGCAGCGCAGCTACGACGACACCCTGCCGTCCTTGAATCTGGTCGCCGACCTCACCCCGGATTTCCTGGTCCGCTTCGGCGCGGCCAAGGTGATGTCGCGTCCGGGCCTGGGCAATCTCACCCCCGGCGTCACCGTCAACGTCAGCGGCGGCGCGCGCACGGTCAACGGCGGCAATCCGCTGCTGGAACCGTTCCGCGCCAAGACCTACGACCTGAGCTTCGAGTGGTACTTCGCCGACGAGGCGCTGCTGGGCCTGGGGTTGTTCTACAAGGACATCGACACCTTCGTGCAGACCTCGCGCGAAACCCGTCCGTACAACACCTCGGGCCTGCCCGACAGCCTGCTCGCGGGCACCGGCGCGCAGCCCACCGACGATTTCCAGTTCAACATCCCGGTCAACACGCCCGGCGGCAGCCTGCAGGGTTTCGAAGTCAGCTATCAACAGCCCTTCACCTTCCTGCCGGAAGGGTTCTGGCAGGACTTCGGCGTGCAGCTCAACTACACCTACGTCGATTCCAAGATCCAGTACGTGACCTCGACCGGCGCGTCGTCGCTGAAGACCGACCTGGTCGGCCTGTCCAAGAACGCCTACAACGCCACGCTCTACTACGAAGGCGAGCGTTTCGGCGCGCGCGTGTCGGCGTCCTATCGCGACGACTACCTGACCACGGTGCCGGGCCGCAACAACAACGACGTCGAAGGCACCAAGGCCACCACCACCCTCGACATGTCGGCGTCGTGGAAGCTCAACGACCGCATCGAGCTGACGCTTGAAGGCCTGAATCTCACCGACGAGTACAACGACCAGTGGGTGGATTCGGTCGGCGACCGCGCCTCGGTCTACCACCACACCGGCCGCCAGTACTTCCTGGGCATTCGCTACAAGCTGTGAGGTCCGCAGCGCCGCACTAGTTGCACCCGCGCCGCGCGGGTGCGGAGCCGCCGCCCTCGACGGTTCCGCACCTCGCGGCGCTTTTTTTTGGAGCGCATCGCATGCACCGTCGCGACTTCCTTGCCGGTTCGCTGCTCGCCGGCGGCGCCTTGCTCGCCGGACCCGCGCACGCGGGCGAGGGCTGGGACGCGCGCGTGTCGCGCGCGCCGGCCGCGGACGCCGGCGTGCCGGTCTACCCCAGTGTCGGCGCCGCAGTGGCCGCCGCGCCCGCGCACGGGCGCCGGCCGTTCCGCATCCGCATCGATCGCGGTCTGTGGCGCGAGAAACTGGTGATCGACAAACCGAACATCCACCTGATCGGCGAGGATCGCGCCGGTTGCGTGCTGAGCTACGACGCCGCCGCCGGCATGGCGCGTCCAGACGGCGAGCCCTGGGGCACCTGGGGCTGCGCCAGCGTGATCGTGCGCGCGCCGGATTTCCGCGCCGAGCGCCTGAGCATCCGCAACGATTTCGACTACGTGGGCAATCTGAGCGCGCCGAAGTTCGAACCGATTGGCCCCAACGGCGCGCAGGCGGTGGCCTTGATGTTGGACGCGGGCGCCGAACGCAGCGTGCTGCACGAGGTCGATCTGCATGGGCACCAGGACACCTTGTTCGTCGATGCCGGGCGTAGCCTGTTCCGCCGTTGCCGCATCGCCGGCAGCGTCGACTTCGTGTTCGGCGGCGGCAACGCCTGGTTCGAGGACTGCGTACTGCATTCGCGCTTCCGGCCCGGCAAGGAGCGCCAGGGCTATGTCGCGGTGCCCTGCACGCCCAGCGCGCAGGCTTATGGACTGAGCTTTCTGCGCTGCCGGCTGAGCCGCGATGCCGAAGTGGCCGACGCCAGCGTCGCGCTGGGGCGGGCGTGGCGTCCGGGTCGCAATTTTCCCGACGGCAAGTACGGCGACCCCGATGCGGTCGGCGCCGCCGTCTATCTGTCGTGCTGGATGGATGCGCACATCGATCCGCGCGGATGGGATGCGATGGGCTACACCGCACGCGACGGCGCGCGCACGATGCTGGCGCCGGAAGCGGCGCGCTTGTACGAGTACGACAGCCGCGGCCCCGGCGCGGCGCGCTCGCCGGGGCGGCGCCAGCTCGATCGCACCGCGCTCGCGCGCCATCGTCGCGAGCTCGTGCTGGCCGGCTGGGAGCCGTCGCTGTGAGGGCGCCGATGCGCGTGCGCCTTGGCTTGCTGCTGAGCTTGTGCGGCTGGGCTCTGGCGCTGCCCATGAGCGCGCCGGCTGCATCCTCGCCGGTGCCCACGATCCACCTCGCCGGCGACTCGACCCTGGCCGAGAAACTGCCGGAGAAGCGTCCGGAAACCGGTTGGGGCGAGCCACTGGCCGCGCGCTTCCGCGCGGGCAGCGTGCGCGTGGTCAATCATGCGAAGAACGGCCGCAGCACGCGCACCTTCATCGAAGAGGGCCGTTGGCAGGCGCTGCTGGACGGCCTGCGTGCGGGCGATTGGGTGCTGATCCAGTTCGGCCACAACGACGAGTCGGCCGACAAGCCCGATCGCTACACGCCCTTGCCCGACTACGAGCGCAACCTCGCGCGCTTCGTCGCCGAGGTACGCGCGCGCGGCGCCACCCCGATCCTACTGACGCCGGTGGCGCGCCGTCGCTACGACAGCGAAGGCCGCGTGCAGGACAGCCACGGCGAGTACCCAGGCCGGGTGCGCGCGCTGGCCGCGCGCGAGCACGTGGCCCTGATCGATATGGAGCGGCGCAGTCAGGCCGTGCTGCAGGAGGCGGGCGTGGAGGGCTCGCGACGACTGTTCCTGCAGCTCGCGCCCGGCGCCCATCGCAACTATCCGCAGGGCGTCGAGGACAACACCCACTTCTCGCCGCTGGGTGCGCGCCGCATCGCGTTCGAGTTCGCCGCCGCGCTGCGCGCAACCGACCTGGCGCTGGCCTCGCGCTTACGCAAGGACGACGACGCGGCGCCGTAAGCGGCGCGCCTCACTTCAAGGGCGCGCGCCGCGGCAGCGGTTTGAGCGGCTCCATCGTCGCCAGGTCCCAGTCTTCGGGCACGAAGGCCTGATGCGTCGGCGCGTGCCGCGGATAGCCGCCGACCTGACTTTCGCTGTCGATGATCTTGCCGCGCCCTTCGATGGTGTCGGCCAGGATGCGCCGGTCGATGTCGTCGCGGTCCCAGGGCCGCGCGCCCGCCTGCGCGATCACCGCGTCCTGCACCTGCGCCGACGGCAGCAGGCGCACGCCGAACGGCAGCGGCGGCGCATGGGCGGGCTGGATCACGCGCAGCGGCGTGGTGGTGTAGCGCCCCTGCTGGGGCAAGGGACGGCCGAGGCGGTCGACGGCGAGGTTGTCCTCGGCGTAGTACTCGACATCGCCGGAGCCGCCGACCATGAAGAACGCGAGCTCCTCGGTCGAAGGGCCGGCGCGCATCACGTTGCCGCGCGCGACCATCTGCCCGGTCGAATAGGGGTGGCCCAGCCATTCCTCGGCGATCAGGTTGTAGTGCAGCGCGCGCTGGCCGGGGTTGTAGATCAGGTTGTTGATGACCTGGCCGCGCGCGCCGCCCTTGAACAGCGGATTGCGCTCGTAGTTGTGCGCATAGAGGTTGCCGACGATCAGCACCTCGTTGACGTGATCGTGGATCAGCGAGCCCTTGGAGTGCTCGCCCTTGACATGAGTAGCGTTGGACAAGCCCTCGGCGAGCAGGTTGTTGCTGAAGGTGATGCGGCGCGAGGCGTTCTCCATCCAGTCCTTCTCGCTTTCGCCGTGAAAGCGGGTGCTGGAGGCGGACAGATTCTCGTCGGTGGCCCAGGTCAGCGAGCAATGGTCGACGATCACGTCGCGCGCGCCGCGCACGGTGGTGATGGCGTCGAAATCCGGACCGGCCATCTTGGCCGCGCCGGCTTCGCCCGGGCGCACTCGGATATGCCGCACGACCACGTCGTGAGTAGCGATGATCAAACCGCCGCGGATGAAGGTGACGCCCGGTTGCGGCGCGGTCTGTCCGGCGACGGTGAGATAGGGTTCGGCGATGCGCAGTTCCTGGCGCTGCAGGTCGATCACGCCGCCGATCTCGAACACCACGATGCGCGGCCCGCTCGCGGCCACCGCTTCGGCGAAGGAGCCCGGCCCGTTCGCGGCCAGGGTGGTGACCCGGATGATGCGGCCGCCACGGCCGCCGGGCGTGTGCGCGGCCCAGCCCTGCGCGCCCGGGAAGGCGAGCGCGCCGCCATCGGCGGCCGGCTTTTCGGCGGCCGGTACGCCGGCGCAGGCCAGGCCGAGCAGGCCGACGGCCAGCCAGCGCAGCCCGCGTCCCCCCACGTTCCGCGCCGTCTTCGCCGCGCCGTCCCACCCTGCCCGCTGGATCATCGATCGGTCCCCTTCCGCTGCCTGGAGTCTAGCTTGGATTGTCAATGACACCGGTTTCCTATACAACAGTTCCGGACAGGAAACGCCGCAGGGGACCCGATCCGGCATGCAGACACCGACCATCGACGACGGCAGCGCAGGCGCCGCGATCGCCCACCGGCTGGTCGCGGCACGCCGCGGCGCGCGTGCGCTGCCCGACTACCCCGGTCCGCTGCCGGCCACGCTGGATCAGGGCTACGCGATCCAGGACCGGGCCATCGGCCAGTGGCCGCAGCCGATCGCGGGCTGGAAGGTCGGGCGCGTCCCGCCGGCCTGGGAAACCCGGCTGGGCGAGGAGCGCCTGGTCGGCCCGATCTTCGCCAACGCGGTTCAGACCGCCACCGGTGGACAAACAGCGCGCTTCGAGGTGATCGAGGGCGGCTTCGCCGCGGTCGAGGCCGAGTTCGTGTTCCGGCTCGGCCGCGACGCGCCCGCCGGCCGCACCGAGTTCGACCACGCGCAGGCCGCGGATCTGGTCGAGGCCCTGCTGATCGGGATCGAGCTGGCCGGCAGTCCGCTGCCCGACATCAACACCCTGGGCCCGCCTATCGTGGTCTCGGACTTCGGCAACAACGCCGGCCTGGTCGTCGGCCCGGAGATTCCGGATTGGCGCGCACTGGCCGACGCCGACCTGCGCTGCGAAACTTTTATCGACGACACCTCGGTCGGACGCGGCGGCGCGGGTTCGATCGCCGGCGGCCTGCTCGCCGCGCTGGCGTTCGCCTTGTCGCGTTGCGCGCGCCGCGGCTATCCGCTCAAGGCCGGCATGCTGGTCACCACCGGCGCGGCCACCGGCATCCACGACATCCTGGCCGGACAACGCGCGATGATCTCGTTCGGGCGCTGGGGCCAGTTGCACTGCGAGGCGGTGCGCGCCAGCGGGGAGCCGGCATGACCACTCGTCGCCAAGTCTTGGGCGGACTCGGCGCGGCCTGCGCCCTGGCCGCGACCTCGGCCGGATTGCGCGCGGGCGACGGCAGCCGCTTGCTCACCGCTACCGACGTGCACGTCAAGGACTACCCCACCGTGGCCGCCGTGCAATGGATCGGGCGCGAGCTCGAGCGCGCCACCGACGGCCGCCTGCGCCTGCGTCTGTACCACTCCGGCCAGCTCGGTCGCGAGTCCGAGGCGATCGACATGGCGCGCTTCGGCGCGATCGACATCACCCGCGTCTACAGCGGCGCGCTCAACAACGCCTTCCCGCTGACCCAGGCGCTGTCGCTGCCCTATGTGTTCGACTCGGTCGCGCACCTGCGCCGCGCGCTGGACGGCGAAGTCGGCGCGGCGGTGCTGCGCGACTTCGGCCGCCGCGAGCTGGTCGGCCTGGCGATCTACGACTGCGGCGCGCGCTGCTTCTACAACGTGCGCCGCCCGATCCGCACCCCGGCCGACATGCACGGCCTGAAGTTCCGGGTGCCGGCCTCGGACATCTTCATGCGCATGATCCGCCTGCTCGGCGGCAATCCGACCCCGCTGGCCTACGGCGAAGTGTTCTCGGCGCTGCAGACGCATCTGATCGACGGCGCCGAAAACAATCTGCGCAGCTACCACTCCAGCCGCCAGTTCGAGGCCGCGCGTTACTGGTCGCAAACCCAGCATTCCTACGCGCCGGACGTGCTGCTGATGTCGCGACGCAGTTTCGATTCGCTGCGCGCCGACGACCGCGCCCTGCTGCTGGACATCGCGCGCCGCTCGGTGGCGGTGATGCGCAGCTTGTGGGACGAATCCGAAGCGGTGGCGCGCGCGGCGGTGGTCGCCGGCGGCGTGCGCATCAACGACTGCGACCTGCCCGCGTTCCGCGCCGCGGTGCAGCCGCTGCTGGACGACTACCACCGCGACCCGGCGATCGAATCCCTGTACCGCCGCATCCGTTCCCTGGCCTGAGGCAGATCCCGTGGCAGACGCTCCCCTCGCCGCGAACGCGGACATCGAACACCAGCAGGACCGGACCGCGCCGCGCGGCGCGCTGGATCGGCTGGCCGGCATCGCGGTCGCCATCGCCGGCGCCGCCCTGGTAGGCATGGTCGCGGTGCAGGCCCTGCAGGTGTTCGCGCGCTACGTGCTCAACGATTCGCCGGGCTGGACCGAGCCGGTCGCGCTGCTGCTGCTGAACACCGCCATGAGTTTCGGCGCCGCCGCCGGCGTGCACCGCGGCTCGCACTTCGGCTTCTTCATCCTGGTCCACCGCTCGCGCCCGGCCGTGCGGCGCTGGCTGCTCGCGTTCTCCAACCTGGTGATCGCCAGCATCGGCGCGGTACTGGCGGTGTGGGGCGGAGAACTGCTGCTGGACGGACTGGACATCCCCATGGCCGGCGCACCGCTGCCGCAGAGCGCGGTGTACGCGCCGATGGCGCTGGGCGGCGCGCTGATGGCGGTGTTCGCGTTGCAACGCATGGTCGCGGCCCTGACAGCGCCGCTCACCGACCCCCACCGGAGCGCCTGATGGAAGTCGCGATACTTTTCGGCGTGTTCGCCGTGCTGCTGATCGTCGGCGTGCCGGTGGCCTACGCCCTGTCCTCGGCCGCCTTGGCGACCCTGATCTGCATCGGCCTGCCGCCGATCGTGGTGGTGCAGCAGACCGCGGCCGGCGCCGGCTCAGCCTCGCTGATCGCGATTCCGCTTTTCATCTTCGCCGGCGAAATCATGCTGCGCGGCGGCATCTCCGAACGCCTGATCGGCCTGGCGTCGGCGCTGGTCGGGCATCTGCGCGGCGGCCTGGGCCAGGTCAGCGTGCTGTCCTCGCTGTTCTTCGGCGGCGTGTCGGGCTCGGCCATCGCCGACGTCTCGGCGATCGGCGGCGCGATGATCCCGCAGATGGTCAAGCGCGGTTTCGACCGCGACTTCGCCGTCAACGTGACCATGACCGCATCCATGGTCGCGCTGCTGGTGCCGCCCTCGCATAACCTGATTTTGTACTCGGCCTCGGCCGGCGGCAGCATCTCCATCGCCGACCTGTTCGCGGCCGGCATCGTTCCGGCGCTGCTGATGACGGTCACCCTGATGGCGACCTGCTGGGTGATCGCGCGCCGGCGCGGCTACGCGGTCGAGCCCTTCCCCGGCTTCGGCATCGTGCTGCGCCGTTTCGTCGCCGCGCTGCCGGGCTTGTTGCTGGTGGCCCTGATCTTCGTCGGCATCCGCGCCGGCATCTTCACCGCGGTCGAGAGCGCGGCCATCGCCGTGGTCTACGCGCTGCTGGTGACCGCGCTGGTCTATCGCAATCTGCGCTGGCGCGATTTCCTGGAGACCGTCGCCGGCGCCGCGCGCACCACCGGCATGATCCTGTTCGTGATCGCCTCGGCGGCCTCGTTCGGCTGGCTGCTGGCCTATCTGCAGGTGCCCACCGCCGCGGTCGAGGCCTTGACCTCGCTGACCACCGACAAGAACCTGCTGCTGTTGCTGATGATCCTGATCCTGCTGGTGCTGGGCACCTTCATGGACCTGGCGCCGATGATCATCATCTGCACGCCGATCTTCCTGCCGCTGGCCAAGGCGATCGGCGTCGACCCGGTGCACTTCGGCGTGATCCTGATTCTCAAGGGCGGCATCAGCCTGATCTCGCCGCCGCTGGGCTCGGTGCTGTTCGTGGGCACGGCGATCGGCAAGATCAGCATAGGCGAGACCCTGCGCACGATCTGGCCGTTCTGGCTGGCCGCGCTGGCGGTGCTGCTGGTGGTGACCTTCGTGCCGCAGCTGTCGCTGTGGCTGCCGGCGCTGTTGAAGTAGGCACGCGATGTCCACCGGGGACATCGCCGGCGCAGGCGGCTAGAATCGGCTCAGCCCCGGTGCCCGCACCGGCTCGTTTCTCCTTCGCCGAGCCGCCATGAATCCTGCCCCCCCGCGCGGCTCGCGCCGCGGACCGCGCAGCGCCCGTTCCGCCGATGCGGCCGCAGGCGAGGCCGCGTCGCCGCGGATGCCGGCACCGGGCAAGGCCACCATCAACGACATCGCGCGCCTGGCGGCGGTGTCGAAGAAGACGGTGTCGCGGGTGATCAACAACTCGCCGCTGGTGCGCCCGGACACGCGCGAGAAGATCCAGTCGCTGATGAAACAGCTGGGCTACGCGCCCGATCCGCAGGCGCGCGGGCTGGCGTTTCGGCGCTCGTTCCTGATCGGGCTGGTCTACGACAACCCGACCGCGCAGTACATCGTCAACATGCAGTACGGCGCGCTCGACGCCCTGCGCGATTCCGGCTACGAGCTGGTCGTGCACCCTTGCGACAGCCATCGCGAGGACTACATCGACGGCATCCGCCGCTTCGCGCTGCAGCAGAAGCTGCACGGCGTGATCCTGATTCCGCGCGTGTCCGAGGACGACCAGCTGGCCGCGGCCCTGCGCGAAATCGACGTGCGCTACGTGCGCATCGCCTCGATCCCGCTGGACGAGCCGGCCAACATGCTGCACACCCAGGACCGCCTGGCCGGCGTCGAAGCCGCCAACTACCTGCAGTCGCTGGGCCATCGGCAGCTCGGCCTGATCACCGGCCCGCGCCGCTACCGCTCCTCGATCGAACGCGGCGGCGGGTTCCGCCACGGCCTGGCCCAGCGCGGCATCGAGCTGGCCGAGGACTATGTGTTCGAGGGCGGCTACACCTTCGAGTCCGGCGTCGCCGGCGCCGAGTACTTGCTGGCGAAGTCGCCGCGCCCCACCGCCATCTTCGCCTGCAACGACGAGATGGCCGCCGGCGTGTACAAGGCCGCGATGCGACGCGGCCTGTCGATTCCGGCCGATCTGTCGGTGGTGGGCTACGACGACAGCCCGCTGGCGACCCAGTTGTGGCCGGCCCTGAGCACCATCCACTCGCCGATCCGCGACCTCGGCCGCCAGGCCGCGCAGATGCTGTTGGCGCCGGAACCCGAGGACGGCGACGCCCCCGCCGAGCCGGTCTCGGTCACCCCGCACCTGGTGGTGCGCGACTCCAGCCAGCGCCCGCCGGCCTGAGCCCCCGCCGCCGGCGGGCAGCCCGAATCCAGCTTCCGAATCGCGCTACGACGCGGCCGCCCGCGCATGCCCGCGGCTTCGTGCACGGCATTTTGACACCGGTTACCAAAACCCCGTTATGATCCCCGGATCAGCCGCCGCGGGCGGCAACGCAGGCATGCGCTTTCCGGAGGCCCGATGTTCCGCAAGACCTACCACGCCACCCATCCCGACATGATGGCCGGCGCCAGCAACGAGCAATTGCGCGACCGCTACCTGATCGGCGAGCTGTTCGCGCCCGGCGAAGTCCGTCTCAACTACTCGCACAACGAGCGCTTCGTGATCGGCGGCGCCGCGCCCGTGGGCGCGCCGGTGGTGCTGCCGGCGCAGGCCGAACCGGCCTCGGCCGCCGGCCAGCCCTTCCTGGCCCGGCGCGAGCTGGGCGTGGTCAACGTCGGCGCGGGCGCCGGTACGGTCACCGTCGACGGCCAGGCGTATGCGCTGCAGCCCAAGGACGGCCTGTACGTGCCGATGGGCAGCGCCCAGGTCGAGTTCGCCTCCGACGACGCCGCCCAGCCGGCCAAGTTCTACCTGGCCTCCACGCCCGCGCACGCGCGCTACGAGACCGTGCACATCTCGATCGACAAGGCGGTACCGCTGGAACGCGGCGCGCTGGAGACCTCGAACGAACGCACCATCTACCAGTACATCGTGCCGGCCACCTGCCAGTCCTGCCAGCTGCTGCTGGGCCTGACCGTGCTCAAGACCGGCAGCGTCTGGAACACCATGCCGCCGCATCTGCACGACCGTCGCTCCGAGGTCTATTTCTATTTCGATCTCGGCGACCAGAGCGTGATGCACTTCATGGGCGAACCGGCCGACATGCGCCACCTGGTGATCCGCAACGACGAGGCCGTGGTGTCGCCGCCGTGGTCGATCCACATGGGCTCGGGCACGCGCAACTACTGCTTCATCTGGGCGATGGGCGGCGAGAACCTGGACTACACCGACATGCACCAACTCGATCTGTGCCAACTCAAGTGAGGCCGCGCGCATGAGCGTTTCGCCGTTCGATCTCAGCGGTCGCGTCGCCCTGGTCACCGGCGGCAATCGCGGCCTCGGCCAAGGGCTGGCCCTGGCGCTGGCCGCGGCCGGCGCCGACATCGTCGCGGTCAGCACCGGCGCGGCCACCGACACCGGCCGCCACGTGCGCGCGCTGGGCCGGCGCTTCCACGCGATCGAAGCCGATCTGTCGACGCTGGCGCCGATCGCGGGCATCGTCGAGGAATCGGTCGCGCAACTCGGTTCGGTCGACATCCTGGTCAACAACGCCGGTCTGATCCGGCGCGCCGACGCGGTCGATTTCAGCGAGGCCGATTGGGATGCGGTGATCGACGTCAATCTCAAGAGCGCGTTCTTCCTGGCCCAGGCGGTGGGCCGGCGCATGATCGCGGCCGGCGGCGGCAAGATCATCAACATCGCCTCGATGCTGTCGTTCCAGGGCGGCATCCGCGTGCCCTCGTATACCGCCAGCAAATCCGGCCTGGCCGGCATCACCCGCCTGCTCGCCAACGAATGGGCCGGCAAGGGCGTCCACGTCAATGCGATCGCGCCGGGCTACATGGCCACCGACAACACCGCCCAGCTGCGCGCCGACGAGGGCCGCAACCGCGAGATCCTGGCGCGCATTCCGGCCGGGCGTTGGGGCGACCCCTCCGATCTCGGCGGCGCCGCGGTGTTTCTGGCCAGTCGCGCGGCCGACTACGTGCACGGCGCGATCCTGCCCGTGGACGGCGGCTGGCTCGCGCGCTGAGCGTTAGCGGAGGGTGTCGGCATGAGGAAGCAACGCTGGTCGCGACTCGTTTGCCTGCTCGCGCTCGCCTGGTGCGCCGGCGTCGCGCAGGCCGCAGCGCCGGCCTGCGCGCCACGCAGCGGCTCCTATGTCGAACAGGCGCGCGATCTGGCCGTGGACCAGCCCGGCCCGCATGAAGGCCAGGGCCGCACCACCGCCTATCCCTTCTTCGAGCAGGCAGCGGATTTCGACCTGGTATTCCGCCAGCGCGCGCTGCATCGCGGCGCCAGCATCGGCGAGCACCGCAACGACAAGGACGAGATCTATTACGTGCTCAGCGGCCGCGGCGAACTGATGCTGGACGAGGCCCGCCGCGAAGTCGGCGTCGGCGACGCCATCCTAACCCGCAAGGGCAGCACGCACGGCCTGAAACAGCTAGGCGAGCAGGATCTGGTGATCGTGGTGGTCTACCGCCGCGTCCAACCCGCCGGTTGCTGATTGCCGCAAGCCGTGAAGTAGCCGGCCGCTCCTCCCTGTAGGAGCGGCACACGCCACGACCGCGACGCCGCGGCTACGACGAAACCAACGACGCACGCCGAATTCCGGGTCGCGGCTCACGCCGCTCCTACCCCGGGCTAACCACTCCCGCTTCCTGTAAGAGCGGCACACGCCGCGACCGCGAAGCCGCAGCCACGACGAAACCAACGACGCACGCCGAATTCCCGGTCGCAGCGTGTGCCGCTCCTACAGGGAGCAGACGGCCTCCCGCTTTCTGTGGGAGCGGCGTAAGCCGCGATGCGGCCGCGCGCGCGGCGTGAGCATCGTCATGGCCGTATGCCGATCGCGGCTTACGCCGCTCCCACAACGACAGGACCATCGGCATCCAAGCTTCACAAGCCTTGCGAACGTGCCCACGCCCCACAAACGAAACGGCCGGCGATTCGCATCGCCGGCCGTCGCGTTACTAAGTCGAACGTTGAATCAGAAACGGTAATCGGCGCTGACGTACCAGAAGGTGCCCGGCAGGTCGTAGGTGCCCGCGTCGTAACCGTTGAGCGAGCAGGTCACGCACACCGGCGGGTCCTTGCCGAACACGTTGTTGGCGCCGGCCGACAGCTTCAGGCCTTCCAGCGTGAACGCGTTCTTCCAGCCGAACTGGATGTCGTGATAGGTCACCGAACCCAGGGTGTTGACGTTCTGCGGGTTCAAGCAGCCCGGCTTGGGACCGGCGTAGACCGAGTTGCCGCAATCCTCGTCGACCGAGGCGATATAGCGCACGTTCCAGCTAGCGTCGAAGTCGCCCTTGTTCCAACCCAACTGCAGGTTGGTCTGCCACTCCGGAATCGCGCTGTCGGCCACTTCCACGCCGACCTTGCGCTGGGAGACGTTGCCGTCGATGTCCACCGCCTTGTAGTCGTTGACGAAGGTCGACTGCAGACCCGCGGTCAGACGGCCCCAGCTCCAATCCGGGCTGGCCCAGTTGACCTTGATGTCGACGCCGTCGGTCTTGACGCTACCCAGGTTGCTGAGGAAGTTGTTGGGCGGGTTGAGGTTGCCGCTGGCCGCGCGCGAGAACGGCGAGCACACCGACGGGGTGGTACCGCCGCTGGCCAAGCACGCGTTGAGCAACGCCTGCAGATCGCGCGCCTGGATCGCGCCGTCGATCTTGTGGTGGTAGTAGTTCAGCTCAAGGTCGAGCTTGCTCGACCACGACAGGCCTTCGGCCCAGCTCGGGCTGTAGACCAGGCCGACGGTGTAGCTGTCGGACTCTTCCGGATCCAGGTTCGGATTACCGCCGGTGAAGGTGGTGATCTGGGTGTTGGCCTGCTCGAAGCCGGGCGGCACGCCCTGCGCGTTACAGCCGGCCACGTACTGCGGGGCCGGGCCGCCGCCGCCGGTCGGACCGCAGGGGTCGACCAGGCTGGCGCCGAACTGGGTCAGGCCGTACAGCTCGCCCAGGTTGGGGGCGCGGAAGCCCTGCGAGTAGGTACCGCGGATCACCAGGTCCTCGATCGGCTGCCAACGGAAACCGGCCTTGCCGGTGGTGGCGCCACCGAAGGTCGAGTAATCCGAGTAGCGGATCGCGGCGGTGATGTCCAAGGTCGACAACACCGGGAAGTTGAACTCGGTATAGATTTCGCTGACGTCGTAGTTGGCGTTGACCGGCGCGGCGAACGAGTCCTGCGATTCGCCGGTCTGACGCAGCGGATCGGGGTTGAACTCGCCGCGGTAACGGCGGTGCTCGACGCCGGCCGCGAAGCCGGCCGCGCGATCGCCGATGTCGAACAGATCGCCGGTGATGTTGGCCGAGAACAGGTCCAGCACCTGCTTGCTCGAGTCGATCTGCTTGGTGCGGATCCAGTCGATCATGGCCTGCGTCATCGGACGCGCCTGACCGCCGAACAGGTCCAGCGGCACGCAGCCCGGCACCGCCGCGCACACCGCCGGATCGCCCAGGGCGAGCTTGATCTTGGCGACGTTGTAGCCGTTGCGGAAGGTCTGCTCGGCCTTGTTCTCCGAGTGCACGTAGTTGGCGTCCCAGCCGAAGCCGCGCTCGCCGATATCGAACACGCCGTCCAGGCCGATGTTGAAGTAGGTGGTGTCGACGTCCTGCTCGAAGATGCGCGGGCCGACTTCGATCGGACGCTTGGTCACCCAACCGAAGTTGGTGGCCGGGTCCAGGGTGATGCCGAACGGGTTGTACGGATTGTTGGCGTGCACGATCACCGTGTCGGCGATGCCGCCGGTGCCGGCGAAGGGACCGACGAAGATCGGTTCCGGCGCGGCCTGGTTGGTCGAGGTGCGGTTGTTGTACAGCGCCTTCACGTGCAACCGGGTGTTTTCGGTCAGGTCGTAGTTGAGGCTGGTGAACAGCGCCTTGCGCTTGCTCGGGGTCAGCAGCAGGTTGAACGGCGCGAAGTTGAAGCGGTCGGCGCCGCTGAAGCCGTGGTAGGTGCCGCCGTTGGGGTTGTTCGGATCGAACACCGGCACGGTGGTGCCGTTATTGAGGGTGATGTCGTACCAGTTGTCGCCCGCCGCGTCGCAACCGCCGACGCCGGTGACCGGACGGCTGGGATCGCAGAAGGTGAAGCGGCCCTGCGGAATGCCCGAGCTGCCCGCGGCCAGGCCGCCGCCGGGTACCGGCTCGGACGACTGCTTCCAGCTGCCGGAGCTGATCGCCTTCTGTTCGAAGTAGCTGGCGCCGAACACGGCCGACCAGCGCTCGCCGGCGCCGCCCAGGGTCATGCTGGCTTCGGTGGTGTCGCCGCCGTCGCCCCACTGGCCGAAATAGGCGTGGACTTCGGCGCCGTCCAGCTTGCGACGGGTGATGATGTTGACCACGCCCGCGATGGCGTCGGAGCCGTAGATCGCCGAGGCGCCGTCTTCCAGCACTTCGATGCGCTCGACGATCGCCAGCGGGATGGTGTTGACGTCGGCGCTGCCGCTGACGCCCGATGCGGAGGATTCGTTGACCCAACGGATGCCGTCGACCAGCACCAGCACGCGCTGCGAGCCGAGGTTGCGCAGGTCGACCTGGGCCGAGCCGGCGCCGATGCCGCCGCCGTCCGGCGGATAGCCGAAGTTGCCCGAGGAGTTGAACTTGGCGTTGAGCGCCTTGCCGCCGGCGGTGAGCTGCTGCAGCACTTCGCCGACGGTCTGCACGCCGGTCTTCTCGAGCTTCTGGCGATCCAGCACGAACACCGGCTGGGCCGTGACCGCGTTGGTCTGTTTGATGCGGGTGCCCGTGACCGTCACCGTGTCCAAGGTAGTGGCCGAGGGGGCGGGGGCGGCGTCCTGTGCGGCGGCGAGGCCGGGCAGGCTGATCAGCAACGACAACTGGATGGCTTTCGCCAAGGACTGGCGGCGCAACGGCTTCATCTCTCTCTCCCTAAGTTAAGACGTGGCTGTGTTTTGTTTTGGGCGCCGGGCCCCTGTTCCCTGGCGTCACGAGGTTGTAAACAATTCGTGAATCCGCCACAAGCGGCAAAGTACCCTGTGTCGCCGCGAATTGCCGATTTCGCGACGCAGGACACCGCTAGGCCGCCCGTTCAGGCAGTCGATTTAATAAAAATCAATCAGTTACATGTTCAGCTGGCGATCAGACGAGCGCCAGGGCCGCTCCCACGGCCCACCGCATCGGGCGCTGCCTTGCCTGTTCCGGCGGGCGCCGCCCCCACACCCACCCACCGCCCGGCCCGCGAATCGCGGCTCAGCCGCCCAGCAGCAGGCTCACCGCCACCACCACCAGGAAGGCCGCGAACACCCGCTTCAGGGTCGCACCACTCAATCGGTGTGCCAATCGTGTGCCGTAGGGCGCGGCCAGCACCGAGGCGATCGCCACGCCGATCGCGGCCGGCAGATAGACGTAGCCGATCGCGTGGTGCGGCAGGGCCCCGGGCGGGGCGTGCAGGGCGTAGCCCACCGCCGAGGCCAGGCCGATCGCGACCCCGCAGGCCGAGGAGGTGCCGACCGCGCGCACCGGCGCGATCCCGCGCCAGACCAGCAGGGGCACGGTCATGCTGCCGCCACCGATCCCGACCACCGCCGAAACCGCGCCGATGCCGACCCCGGCCGCGCTCATGGCCACCCCGCGCGGCGGCGGCTCGTGGTCGGCCACGGCCGCGCGGTTCTTGCCGAACAGCAGCTGCGCGGCGGCGATCAGGCAGTAGCCGGCGACGATGTAGCGCAGCAGATCGTCGTCGATGCGCACCGCGACCATGCTGCCGAACCAGCCGCCGATCAGCAGGCCCGGCACCATCCAGGCCACGGTCGGCCAAAGCACGCTGCCGCGCTTGGCATGCGCGCGCGCCGACGCCGCCGCGGTCAATACGATGCTGGCCAGCGAACTGGCCAGCGCGGTGTGCATCGCCGCTTCCTGCGGCACGCCGACCCAGGGCGCCAGCCACGACAGCGCCGCGACCAGCACCAGACCGCCGCCGACGCCGAGCAATCCGGCGAGCACGCCGGCGACCGCTCCGAGTAGCAGAAATACCAGCCAAGCGATCGTCACGGCGTCTCCTTGCGTTGCTTGAGTAGGATGCGGTAGCCGCCGGCGAACCGCATCGTCGCGAGGCGAGCGATGCGCGTCGCGATTCGCGTTGCGCTCGTCACATCCTACGACGCGCGCCTGCCCGACGGGTCGCCTTCACGCCGGAGATTCATCGTCGCTGGGCTATAGTCCGGCTCATGCTCCCACGCCCTCTCCCCCTGTTGTTCGCCGCGCTCGCGGCCACCCTCGCCACCGCCGCCTGCGCGCAGACCACGGCCGCGCCGCCGGCCGTCGCCAGCGTGCCCGCGCCCATCGCCGATCCGCTGCTGCCGCGCGTGCGCGCCGCGCTCGAAGCCGCCGAAAACGGCAGCTTCGATGCCGCCCAATACGCCGATCTCGCCCGCCATCCGCTGTACGGCTGGATCGAGTACGCCGGCCTGCGCCGCAATATCGATTCGCTGTCCAACGCGCAGGCGCAAAACTTCCTCGCCCGCTACGGCGACCAGGCCGCCGGCGGCGCCTTCCGCGAGATCTGGCTGGCCGCCAGCGCACGCCGCGAGGACTGGCCGGCCTTCCTTGCGGCCTGGAAGCCCGAACTGGTCAAGAACACCGCGCTGCGCTGCGCCGAACTCAGCGCGCGCCAGGCCCTGCGCCGCGCCGACGCGCAATGGACGCGCGACGCGCAGGCGGTATGGAGCGCCAGCGGCAAGGCCCTGCCCAACGAATGCGACGCGCCGATGGCGCTGCTCGCGGCCCAGGGCGGGCTCGACGAAACCTTGCGCTGGCAGCGCATCGACGCCGCCGCCGCGGAAGGGCTGACGGCGGTGATGCGCAGCGCCGCGCGCGGCCTGCCCGCCGATCAACAGGCCCAGGCCAACGATTACGCCGCCTTCATCGATGGCGTCAACGAGCGCGCGCTGAGCTGGCCCAAGACCGAACGCAGCCGGCGCATGGCCTCCTACGGCCTGGCGCGCCTGGGCAAGTCGGCACCGGCCGCGGCCGAAGCGCAACTGCCCAAGTACGCCAGCGCGCTGGGCTTCAGCGACGAAGACCGCGGCCGCGTGCTGTACCAGACCGCGCTGTGGACGGTGGCCTCGTACGGGCCCGAGTCCGCCCAGCGCCTCAATGCCGTGCCTGCCGTGTCCTACGACGAACGCCTGCACGAGTGGCGCGCGCGCGAGGCGATGGCGCGCTCGGATTGGGCCGGCGCGCTGGCCGCGATCCGCAAGATGGGCGCCAAGCAGCGCGGCGATTCGCGTTGGCAGTATTTCGAGGCGCGCCTGACCGAACGCGCCGGCGACAAGGCCGGTGCCGACCGCCTGTACCGCGAGGCCGCGCGCAAGCCCGAGTTCCACGGCTTCCTCGCCGCCGACCGCATCGGCCAGCCTTACGCGCTGTGCCCGCTGATCCCCAACGACAGCGCCGCCGCCAAGGCGACGATCGCGCGCGATCCGGCGGTGCTGCGCGCGATGGGCTTGTACAAGATCGAGCGCAAGTCCTGGGCGGTGCGCGAGTGGGACGACGCGCTGTCGCGCTTCGACAACGACCAGCGCCGCATCGCGGTCGAAGTCGCGCAGAGCCACGGCTGGTTCGACCGCGCGGTGTTCTCGCTGGGCAAGGGCAATCCCGAAGAGCTGCGCCTGTACAACTTGCGCTTCCCGCTGCACCACGACGCCACGATCCGGCGCGAGTCGGCCAAGAACAACCTCGACCCGGCCTGGGTCGCGGCCGAGATCCGCGCCGAAAGCGTGTTCGATCCCAACGCCCGCTCCGGCGCCAACGCCATGGGCCTGATGCAGGTGGTGCCAGCCACCGGCGCCAACGTGTCCAAGCGCCTGGGCCTGCCCTGGGGCGGCGCGGCCACGCTGTACGACTCCGACACCAACATCATCCTGGGCACCGCCTACCTGCGCGAGCTGCTGGACAAGTACGGCGGCCAGCCCTACTTCGCCATGGCCGGCTACAACGCCGGTCCGGCGCCGCTGGCGCGCTGGCAGTCGCAGCGCCCGGGCATGGACGCGGACTTCTGGATCGAGACCATCAGCTACAAGGAAACGCGCGAGTACGTGGCGCGCGTGCTGGCCTTCAGCGTGATCTACGACTGGCGCCTCAACGGCGACGCGATGAACATGACCGACCGCATGCGCGGCCGCATCGACGCGCCGCGCAAGCGTTTCGTGTGTCCGCTGGCCGCCGCGCCGGCGGCCAAGTCGCCGTGAACACCGCGGCGCGGCGCCACGTCGTCGTGCTCGGCGGCACCGGCTTCGTTGGCCGGCGCCTGGTCGCGCGCCTGTTGCGCGACGGCCATCGCCTGACCGTGCTCAGCCGCGGCGGCGATCCGGCCAAGCGCGCGCTGCTGCCGCGCGATTCCAGCCTGATCGAGGGCGACGTGCACGACTCGGGTTTCCTGCGTGCGGTGCTCGACGACGCCGACGCCGTGGTCAACCTGATCGGCATCCTCAACGAACGCGGCGACGACGGCAGCGGCTTCGAACGCGTGTACGTGGGCCAGCTCGAGTCCCTGATCGAAGCCATGCGCGAGATGGGCGTGCGCCGCCTGCTGCAGATGAGCGCGCTCGGTGCCGGCAGCGGCGACAGCCATTACCTGCAGGCGCGCGGCCGCGCTGAGCAGCGCGTGCGCGCGTCCGGCCTGGACTGGACCCTGTTCCGGCCCTCGGTCATCGCCGGTCCCGGCGACGGCCTGTTCTGCCGCTTCGATCAGTTGCTGCGTTTCGCGCCGGCGCTGCCGATCGGCCGCGCCGAGGCGCGCTTCCAACCGGTCTGGGTGGGCGACGTGGTCCAGGCCTATGCACGCGCGCTCGCCGACGGCGGCAGCATCGGCCACAGCTACGACCTGGTCGGCCCCGACGTCTACACCCTGGCCGAGCTGGTGCGCCTGACCGCGCGCGCGCGCGGCCGCCTGCGCGCGGTGATCCCGTTGCCGCAGGCCTTGGGCCGCCTGCAGGCCGGCATCGGCGAACACCTGCCGGGCAAGCCGATCAGCCGCGACAACTGGCGTTCGCTGCAGACCGACTCGGTCAGCGCCGACAACGGGCTGTCCCAGCTCGGCATCGCCGCTACGCCCGTGGCGCCGCGGCTGCGCGAGATCCTCGGCTTGGAGCCGGCGGCCGACTGAGGCCGCGTTGCGCAGCGAACAGCCGGACTGCAGGATGCGGTGACAACCGCATCGACGCGGTAGCCGTAGCGACGTTCGATGCGGTGCGCCTGCGGCTTACCGCATCCCGCGGCCTGAAGCGCGTTACGCAGCGAATGTCCGGGCTTAGTAGGATGCGGTGACAACCGCATCGACACGGTAGCCGTAGCGACGATCGATGCGGTGCGCCTGCGGCTTACCGCATCCTACGGCCTGAAGCGCGGTACGCAGCGACTGCCCGGGCTTTGTAGGATGCGGTGACAACCGCATCGACACGGTAGCCGTAGCGACGTTCGATGCGGTGCGCCTGCGGCTTACCGCATCCTACGGCCGGCGACGCCGGCATCTTTGCTCGTCATTCCCGCGCAGGCGGAAATGACGAGCAAAAGAGAAGGCCACCATGGCCTCCGCCACGTCCCTCCACATCGCACCACTCGCCCCATCGCCCAACAAGCCTTAGCATCGGTGTTCACCCCACACAGGAACGCCGCCATGGGCCTGCTCGACACCCTGCTCGGCCACGCCGGCGACAAGCCGGTCGACAAGATCGCCGAAGACTTCATGCCCCTGCTCGCGCCCGGCGAGACCGTGCAGCGCGCGTTCGGCGAGATCCGCGACCTGATCGTGTTCACCGACCGCCGCCTGATCCTGGTCGACAAGCAGGGCGTGACCGGCCGCAAGACCGAGTTCCTCAGCCTGCCTTATCGCAGCATCGTGATGTTCTCGCTGGAAACCGCCGGTCATTTCGATCTCGAATCCGAATTGCGGGTCTGGGTCTCGGGCCAGCCGGCGCCGATCGTGCGCCACCTCGGCCGCAGCAGCGGCGCCGAGGACATCATCGCGCTGCTGGCGCAGAACTCGCCGCGCTGAACGCGCGCGTTCGGCGGCGATGAGATGAAGACCTATCTGGTCGGCGGCGCGGTCCGCGATCGCCTGCTCGGACGGACGCCGGGCGATCGCGACTACGTGGTGGTCGGCGCCACTCCGCAGGCGATGCTCGAAGCCGGCTACAAGCCGGTCGGGCGCGACTTCCCGGTGTTCCTGCATCCGGACACCGGCGAGGAATACGCACTCGCGCGCACCGAACGCAAATCCGGGCGCGGCTATCGCGGCTTCGTCGTGGACGCCGACCCGTCGGTGTCGCTGGAGGAAGACCTGGGCCGGCGCGACTTCACCATCAACGCCATCGCCCAGGACGAGGACGGCGCGCTGGTCGACCCCTACGGCGGCGCGCGCGATCTGGAAGCGCGCGAGCTGCGCCACGTCGGCCCGGCCTTCGTCGAGGATCCGCTGCGGGTGCTGCGCGCGGCGCGTTTCATGGCGCGCTTCGCCGCCCTGGGCTTCAGTGTCGCGCCCGAAACCACCGCCTTGATGCGGCACATGGCCGAGTCCGGCGAGCTCGCCGAACTGGTGCCCGAACGCGTGTGGCAGGAACTGCGGCGCGCGCTCGCCAGCGAACGGCCCTCGGCCTTCCTGCGTACCCTGCGCGAGGCCGGCGCGCTGGGCGCGGTGCTGCCGGAAGTGGACGCGTTGTACGGCGTGCCGCAGCCCGCGCAGTACCACCCCGAGGTCGACAGCGGCCTGCATACCGAGCTGGTCTGCGACATGGCCGCGCGGCTGGCGCCGGGCGACGATCTGATCGGCTATGCCGCGCTCACCCACGATCTGGGCAAGGCGCTGACGCCGAGCGAGGCGCTGCCCAAGCATCACGGTCACGAGCGTGCGGGGCTGGAGCCCTTGCGCGCGCTCAACGAGCGCCTGAAGGTGCCGACCGAATATCGCCAGCTCGCCGAAGCCGCCTGCCGCGAGCATCTCAACGTGCATCGCTACGACGAACTGCGCGCGGCCACGGTGTACGAGCTGATCGCGCGCTGCGACGGCTTCCGCCAACCCGAGCGCGTGCGCCGCTTGAGCCTGGTCTGCGAAGCCGACAAGCGCGGCCGCACCGGCCTGTCCGAGGTCGAATACCCGCAAGGGCAGCGCCTGCGCGACGCCCTGGACGCCGCGCTCGCGGTGCGCGCCTCCGACATCGCCGCCGGCCGCAGCGGCCCCGAAGTCGGCGAAGCCCTGCGCCGCGCGCGTATCGCCGCGATCGCCGTCGTGAACGGCAAGTAGGCCGGTTCGCCGCCTACCCTGGCGCTCCCACTAGGTAACGCCGCCCCCGCCGCTCCTACCCGGCCCTGCCGACTCTGCTTTCTGCTTTCTGTGGGAGCGGCGTAAGCCGCGATGAAGGCTCCGCACTCGTCGCGAAACTCGCGTCATCGCCGCAGCCCAATCGCGGCTTACGCCGCTCCCACAGCGCAGGCGCATCGCACACCGAACATCGCTCGCCCCTACCCACGTCTCTTCCGATCACTGCCTGTAGGAGCGGCGCAAGCCGCGACCGCGAAATCGCACCCACGACGAAGCCAACGACGCACGCCGAATCCCGAGTCGCGGCTCACGCCGCTCCTACCCGACCCTGCCAACTCCGCTTTCTGTGGGAGCGGCATAAGCCGCGATGCAGCCGCACCCATGACGAAACCAACGACGCACGGCGAACACCGAGTCGCGGCTCGCGCCGTTCCCACCGCGCCCTGCCGACTCCGCTTTCCACGGGAGCGGCCATGCCAGCCCAGCCCCAAAAACGAAACGCCGGGCGGCCTCGCGGCCGCCCGGCGTTCCTACCACTCCATCGGTGTCGCGAATCAGAAGCGATAGTCCAGCCGCACGTAGTAGCTGCCGCCGTTCATGCCGAACGGCATGGTTTCCCAGCCGTACTTGAAGCCCAGCGACGGGAACGGGTTCACGCCCGGGTTGTCGGCGCCGACCGACCACTTGTCCGGGTACTGGTCGAAGATGTTGTTGCCGCCGACGGTCAGGTGCAGGTCGTCGGTGAACGAGTAGCGCACCGCCAGGTCGAACAGGGTCTTGCCGCCCCAGGTCTGTTCCGGCGCGAAGAACTCGCCGGTGACCGAACCGTAGTAGTTGGCGCGGCCGGTGATCGTCCACGGGCCGGTTTCGTACACGCTCTGCAACACGTGGTGCGCGCGCGGCTGGCCGCGCTCGACCAGGGTGATCTGGGCGGCGTCGAACAGCTGGCCCGGGGCCAGGATCGGCGAGTTCGAATGGATCTCGCGCACCTCGGTCTTGTTGAAGTGCACCAGCGCGGTCAGGGTCAGGTTGCTGCCGCTGGCGAACTCGGTGTTGTGGTTGGCGACGATGTCCAGGCCGGTGGTGCGGGTGTCGATGGCGTTGGTGAAGAACTGCGCCTGACCGACCCGGAACGGCGCCAGCGCGCCGGCGATCGGGCAGTTGCTGTTGTTGGCCGTGCAGGGCTGGCCATCGGTGCCGACCGACTCGGGCGCGATCACGCCGGAGAAGATGATGCGGTCGTCGATGTCGATGCGGAACAGGTCGGCGCTCAGCGAGAAGCGCTCGTTGGGCTTGAACACCATGCCCACCGAGCCGCTGCGCGAGGTTTCTTCCTTCAGCGGCGCCACGCCCAGCGCGCGGGTGACCGCGCTGTCCTGACGCGCGGTCAGGGTGTCGGTGAGGGTGCCGTCGGGGTTGAGGTTGGTCGAGACCTGGTTGTAGTACTGCTGCTGCACGCCCGGCGCGCGGAAGCCGGTGGACAGGGTGCCGCGCACGGCGAAGGTTTCGGTCGCGTTGAAGCGCGCCGACAGCTTGCCGGTGGTGGTGTTGCCGAAGTCGGAGTAATCCTCGAAGCGCACCGCGCCGCCAAGCAGGAAGCGCTCGCTCAGGTTGGTCTCGGCGTCGAAGTACAGCGCCATGCTGTGGCGGCCTTCGTCGACCTCGGTGCCCGGGGTGAAGCCGGGGAAGCCCTGGATGCCGCCCGCCGCGATGTCGCCGGTCTGGCCGCGAATGACGATGGCCGGGTTGTTGGTGCGGCCGTACATGTACGAGACCGGGTCGCCGGCTTCGATCGCGTAGTTGTCCTGGCGCCATTCGAAACCGGTGGCCAGGTACAGGCGGTTGTCGTTGAAGCCGTCGACGCTGCCGCGGAAATCCAGATTGAACGTGGTCTGGTCGTACTTGAGCGTGCCGGTCTTGGCGGTGGTCGGCGAGGCGGCGTAGATGCCGGCGGCCGGATTGGCCGGATCGCGCGGTTCGTACCACCAGCTCACGTTGACCGAGTTGGCCTCTTCGAAGCCGAACTTGCTGCGGCCGTGGTTGATCGAGACATCCCAATCCCAGTTCTCGCCGATCGGCGCCTTGTAGCCCACCGCCAGCGAGGCGTCGTCGACCGTGGTCAGGATGTTGGGCAGGAAGCCGTTGGGGTACAGCGCCGGCACCGTGCGGTTATCGCCGGCGCTGCGGAAGAAGCCGGAGGAATCGCCTTCGCGCCGCGAGATGCCGCCGAACCAGTACAGCTCGCCCTTGCCCACCGGCAGGCCGGCGTTGAGCCACAGGTAGTAGTCCTTGGCGTCGGCGTCGCCCAGGCGCTGGGTCACGCGCGGCGGATTGGTGCGCAGGCTGTCGGGGCCGGCGCGGTTGGTCTCGTTGCGGTTGCGCGCTTCGGCCGAGAGGTTGATGAAGCCGTCGGCGCCGAGCTTGAAGCCGGTGTTGACCGAACCGTGCAGCATCTCGCCGTCGCCGGCGTAGTACTGCGAGCCCTCGATCGACAGCTCGGTGTGGTCGGTCTGGCGCTTGAGGATGATGTTGATCACGCCCGCGATCGCATCCGAACCGTACTGGGCGGCGGCGCCGTCGCGCAGCACTTCGATGCGCTCGATCGCCGAGACCGGGATCGCGTTGATGTCGGTACCGGCCGAGCCGCGGCCGATGGTCTGCTGCACGTTGACCAGCGCCTGCTGATGACGGCGCTTGCCGTTGACCAGCACCAGCACCTGGTCCGGACCCAGCGCGCGCAGCGTGGCCGGGCGCAGGATGTCGGTGCCGTCGCTGACGAAGGTGCGCGAGAAGTTGAACGAGGGCTCCAGCATCTGCAGGATCTGGCCGACCTCGAGCGCGCCGGTGGCGTTGATTTCTTCGCGGCCGATCACGTCGACCGGCGCGGCGGTGTCCTCGGCGGTACGGCCGCGCACGCGCGAGCCGGTGACCTGGACGGTGTCCAGCGTGGTGGCGGTGTCCTCAGCGGGAGCCGGCGCTGCGGTTTGGGCGTAGACGGGGGCGATGGCGCTGGCGGCCATGGCGGCGGCCACGGCCAGCGCCAATCGGTTGCGGTGCACTGCGGACATGGTCGTTTCCTTGCGAATAAGGTTCGGGGGACGGACTTCCCGGAAGTCCGGCCCGAGATTCACAAGTTCTTAACCTTTGCGCAATACGTCGCGTGACTGTGCCGACTTTGGCTTTGCGGCGCTTGTCACATTATGACGAACGAATATTGGCGAGGCGTGCGTCCATGCGCTGCAAAACGTGCGCAAGCGGGGTCGAAGCCGAGGCCAACCCGGCCAAGGCGCCCAGGGCGTTGGCGAGGGCGTCGCGGCTGTCGCCCATGCGGCTGTCGGTGAGCGCGGCTTGGGCGTATTCCAGGGCCACTCCGAGCACGATCAGGGCGGCCGCGCTCAATGCCTGCGGGCGCATGCGCGCGAACAGCATGCCGGCGTAGGCCGACAGCGCGGCGTAGGTGAGGAAATGACCGACCTTGTCGGAGCCGGCGAACGGCGACGGCGGCAGATCGCCCGCCGGCAGCAGGGACACCGCGATCACCGCCAGCACGCCCGCCGCGCCCAGGGCCAGCCAGCGCCGCGGGGTATGGAACGGACGCAGCCACGGCCCCTTGGCTGCGTCGCCCGCGCGCGCCCTCACAGGCGGTGGCTCAGATCGCCGGCCAGAAACGCCACGCCGAATTCGACGTCCTTCTCGAAGCCCATGACCTGGAAACGTTCGCCCATTTCGCTAGGCAGGGTCAGGCGCTTGATCTCGTTGTGGCGACGTTGGCGCTCGGCGTCGTCGGCGATCGCGTCGATGCGTTCGAGCACGCCGGCCAGGCCGTTGCCGAGCAGGAAGCTGGCCTGCGAGCAGTAGCCGGCGAAGTCGAAACCGGCGGCGACCCCGGCCTCGGCCAGGGCGGTGAAGTCCACCGAGGCGGTGATGTCCTGCAGGCCCGGCCACAGCAGCGGATCGTGATGCATGCGATGGCGGTAGAACGCGCGCAGGGTGCCGTCGCTGCGCTCGGGCGCGTAGTACTCGGCGCGCGCGTAGCCGTAATCGACGAACAGCATCGCGCCCGCGCGCATGCCGCCGGACACCGCCTGGATCCAGTACGGCAGCTGCGGCAGCAGCTCGGAGCGGTAGCCCTCTTCGAACTCGCGCCCTAGCCGGCGTTCGACCTGGCGCACGGCGTTACCGAGGAAGGCGTCGGCCTCGCGCAGTTCGCGCGCGAAACCATCGCCGTCGATCACGATGTTTTCCTCATAGACCTCGCCGTTGCGGATCGCGAAGCGCGGCGTCGGTAGGGCGTCGATGACCTCGTTGGCGAACAGCACGCCGTCCCAGTCTTCCGGGAACGGTCCGTCCAGCCATTCCACCAACTCGAACAGCGGCGGCGTCAGGCGTTGCTGCAGACGTTCGCGCTGGCGATGGCGCAGCTCGGCGCTGGGTTCGAGGATGGCGTAGCGATCGGGCAGCGCGTCCAGTTCCAGCAGGCGCTTGATCGCGACCTCGGCGAAAGCGCCGGTACCGCCGCCCAACTCGAGCATGCGCGCGCTCGGCCCGATCTGGCGCAGCACCGGCGCGACCGCCTCGGCCACGCAGGCGGCGAACACCGGCCCGATCTCGGGCGCGGTCACGAAATCGCCGTCGTCGCCGAACTTGCGCGCGCCGGCGCTGTAATAGCCCAGGCCAGGCGCGTACAGGGCCAGCTCCATGTAACGCGAAAACGGGATCGCGCCCTCGTTGACCCCGATCTGCTCGCGGATCAACGCCTCCAGGCGCGCGCTGTGTTCCAGCGCGTCCTGGCCCGGCGCGGGCAGTGTCGCGGCTTCGCGGCGGGGGTCGTTCGGGGTGGGATCGGACATGGCGGGCGGAGGCGCGGCGGGCGGCCTGCAGTATAAGGAACGCGTGCAGAGTAACGAGTAACGAGTGGAGCCACCGCTATTCACCAGTTACTCGTTACTCTGCACTCGTTACTGAGGCCCTAGACACGCCATGCCCGCCACTCCCGCCGCACCCGTCGCCCTGATCACCGGCAGCGCCAAGCGCATCGGCGCCGCGATCGCGCGCGCGCTGCATGCCGACGGCTACGACCTGGCCCTGCACTACCGCGGCTCGGGCGAGGCCATGGCCGCGCTCGCGGCCGAGCTCGAAGCCGCACGGCCGGGCAGCACGCTGACGCTGCAGGCCGACCTGGCCGAATTCGACCGCCTGCCGGAACTGATCGCGCGCACCGTCGGCCGTTACGGTCGGCTCGACGCCCTGGTCAACAACGCCTCGGGTTTCGCGCCCACGCCGATCGGCAGCGCCACGCCCGCGCAATGGGACGCGATGTTCGCCAGCAACGCACGCGCGCCGTTCTTCCTGGCGCAGGCCGCGGCGCCGCACCTGAAGGCCGCGCGCGGCGCGATCGTGAACCTGGCCGACATCTACGCCGAGCGCCCGCTGCGCGATCACAGCTTGTATTGCATGGCCAAGGCCGCACTGGTCATGGCCACACGCGCGCTCGCGCTGGAGCTGGCGCCGGAGGTGCGAGTGAACGCGGTCGCGCCGGGTGCGATCCTGTGGCCGGAAGCCGAGGGCGCCAAGGACGAGGCAGCCAAGGCGGCGATGCTGGCGCGCACGCCGCTGGGCCGCACCGGCAGCGCCGAGGAAATCGCCGAAGCGGTGCGCTGGCTGTTGCGCGAGGCGCGCTATACCACCGGGCAGGTACTGCGGGTGGATGGCGGGCGCTTGCTGGGGGAGTGAGGCGCAAAGCCTTCGACCCTCCATTCTTCACGCCCTTCTTCGCAGTCCCTTCTCCCGCTTGCGGCGACCGAAGGGAGTGCGAGGCTGAGAAGGTGCCCGAAGGGCGGATGAGGGCAGCGACTGAGTTGGACCTATACGCCCGCGGCGGCCCTCACCCCAACCCCTCTCCCGCCAGCGGGAGAGGGGCTATCTTCACACCCTTCTTCGCATTTCCCTTCTCCCGCTTGCGGCGACCGAAGGGAGTGCAAGGCTGAGAAGGTGCCCGAAGGGCGGATGAGGGCAGCGACTGAAGGTGGAGCCACACGCCTGCGGCGGCCCTCACCCCAGCCTCTCTCCCGCCAGCGGGAGAGGGGCTATAGGCTCATTACTTGGCCTGGAACGCCGACTGCAGCTCCAGCGCGCGGAACGCCTCCGGCGCTTCGCCCTCGGTCGCATAGCGGTACAGCGCCGCCGAGTAGATGCCGCTCAGCGCGGCCTGGTACACGCCCAGCAGCAGCACCGCGATCAGGAACACCGCGCCCACCGCGATCGCCAGAGCGACCGAGACCTGCGCCGCCGCGAAGGCCAGCAGCGCGCCCACCGCGATCACCGCGAAGGTGATCAGGCCGAACGCCGCGCCGATGCCGACGTTGCCGATCGCGTTCTCGCCCCAGGTCTGCTTGAGCAGGCCGATGCTGCGCTTGAGCGCGTCGATCGGGCCCACGTTCTGGCTCACCAGCACCGGCACCACCATGAAGGTGGCCAGGGTCCAGGCCGCGCCCAGGCCGGAGCCGATCATGCGCACGATGAAGTTATTGTCGCGGTCCTTCAGCGACTGCAGGATCAGACCCACCGTCGCGGCGATCGCGGCGTAGCCCAGGATCGAGGGCAGGCGCGACTTGGCCGCGTCGAAGCCGTCGCGCAGGGTCGGGTCGCCGCCGTCGAGGCGGATCATGGCCGCGCCGACCAGGGCGCAGTTGAAGAAGATGATCACGCTGTACTGGCAAAAATAGAACAGGAAACCGAACACGATCCCGCCCACGCCAACGCCGTTCTCGAACAGGCGCAGCGCGAACATCGGCACCAGGAAGGTCGCCAGCACCAACAGCGTGGCCGCGCCGGACAGGACCGGGAACAGCATCAGTTCCTTGTCCGAGCGCAACACGCCCGCGCTCGCCTTGACCAGGCCCCAGCTACGCGAAAACTTTTCGAACATCGTGCGATCCCCCTTGGATGAATGGACGCATGCTCAGGCCAAACCCGGCGCATCGCAAGCGCTGGCGAGCCTGCGCCGACCGGCGGCACGCTCGCTCCCCGATACAGACTCGGGCGAGGCGAAGAATGTGACCGCCGGCGAGCGCGCTTCGGCGCGCCGCTCAGTCGCCGATGTCGGCCACCACCGCCGGCTGCGCGTAATCCGGATGCTCGCGCCACAGCTCGCCCAGGCTGCGGCCGACGCCCGGCACCACTACCTCCGGCGCGATGTCCGCCAGCGGGCGCAGCACGAAGGCGTGCTTGAGTTCCGGGCGCGGGATGCGCAGGTTGCCCGGGCCTTCGAGCACGCGCTGGTCGTAGAGCACCAGGTCGATGTCCAGGGTGCGGTCGCTGTAGCGCGGCCCGCTGCGGTCGCGGCCGTGGCGGTCTTCCAGGGCGTGCAGCCAGTCGTTGAGGTCCTGTGGTTCGAGCTCGCTGTCGACGATGGCGGCGCTGTTGTAGAAATCGGCGCCGTCGAAGCCGACCGCGCGCGTGCGGTAGACCGGCGACAGCACCACCTCGCCGAAGCGCTCGCGCAATGCGGCGATCGCGCCGCGCAGGTGGGTCGCGGCATCGAGGTTGCTGCCGAGACTGAGGTAAGCCTTACCCATCGCTGTATCCGGTACGCCCGGCCGGCGGCGGGGCGGAAAGAGGAAGTGGCGCCGCGGCTCAGCCGCCGACGCGCTCGCGCACGATCGACACCCCGACCGCGCGCGCGCCGCGCACCGCGCCGGGCTTGCTGAGCTTGAGCCTGACCCGGCGCACGCCGAACTCCTCGATCACGATGGCCGCCACACGCTCGGCCAGGGTTTCGACCAGGCCGAAGTCGGACTGCGACACGTACTCGATGATGCGTTTGCTGACCGCCTTGTAGTTCAAGGTGTGCTCGATCGCGTCGCTCGCGGCCGGGATGCGATTGTCGAACGACATTTCCAGGTCGAACACCAGCGGCTGGCGGATGCGCCGCTCCCAGTCGTAGATGCCGATCAGCGCCTCGATCTCGAGGCCTTCGATGAAGACGTGGTCCATAAGCGCCGGGAATAGGGAATCGGAAATAGGGAATCGTTGAGGAGCGCCGCAGCATGAACCGCCTCGCCGCTCCAGTACCGTCATCCCCGCCCAACGACTAGCTCAGGACAGGTCGGCCTTCGGCCGGACGGGAATCCAGTGACTTTAGCGCAAGCGCCGATGGTGGCGAACCGACAAGGCAAGCGAACCCCCTGCCCTTAACCACTCCCGATTCCCCATTCCCGATTCCCGGCTCTCAAACCGCCGGCAACTGCGCCATATCCCAGCGCGGCGTCACCATCACCGAGGCATCCTCGCGCTGCCCGGCCATCAGCCGCAACGCGCCGGCGTAGGCGATCATCGCGCCGTTGTCGGTGCAGAACGCCGGACGCGGGAACGCGACCCGGCCGCCGCGGCGCTCGGCCATCTGCGCCAGCCGCGCGCGCAGGCGCTTGTTGGCGCCGACGCCGCCGGCGACCACCAGGGTGTCGCAGCCGGCCGCGTCCAGCGCGCGCGCGCATTTGATCGCCAGGGTCTCGACCACCGCGTCCTCGAAACCGCGCGCGATGTCGGCCATGGTCTGCTCGCTCTGGTCGCTGTCGCGCCAGGTCAGCAGGACCTGGGTCTTGAGGCCGCTGAAACTGAAATCCAGGCCGGGCCGGTCGGTCATCGGCCGCGAGAACTTGTACTGGCCGGGCCGGCCGCGCTCGGCCAGAGCGGCCAGCTGCGGCCCGCCCGGGTAGGGCAGGCCCATGAGCTTGGCGGTCTTGTCGAAGGCCTCGCCGGCGGCGTCGTCCAGAGTCTCGCCGAGCAGGCGGTAGCGGCCGATGGCCTCGACCGCAACCAGTTGGGTATGGCCGCCGGACACCAGCAGGGCCACGAACGGCGGCTGCGGGCGGCCGAGCGGGTCGTCCTCCATCAGCGGCGCCAGCAGGTGGCCCTCCATGTGGTGGACCGCGACCGCAGGCAGGTCCAGGGCCCAGGCCAGCGAGCGCGCCACCCCGGCCCCGACCAGCAGGGCCCCGACCAGGCCGGGGCCGGCGGTGTAGGCCACCCCATCCAGGTCCGCGACCTGCAGCCCGGATTCATCCAGGGTCTGGCGGATCAGCGGCAGCAGCTTGCGCACGTGGTCGCGGCTGGCCAGTTCGGGGACCACGCCGCCATACTCCGCATGCAGCGCGATCTGGCTATATAGAGCGTGCGCGCGCAGCCCGGTTTCGGTGTCGTACACCGCCACACCGGTCTCGTCGCAGCTGGTTTCGATGCCCAGAACCTTCATCGGCGGGCCTGCTGTTGGGGGTCTTTCGCCTTCATGGGGGCTATGTTGCACCTTCCGTAGGGCCGCCGCTATAATGCACGGCTCGCCCGGTCTGTACGGGCCGGTCCCCGAATCCGAGATTACGTATGCCCAGCGTCAAAGTCCGCGAAAACGAGCCCTTTGAGTTTGCCCTGCGCCGCTTCAAGCGCACCTGCGAGAAGGCCGGTGTTCTGGCCGAAACCCGCAAGCGCGAGTTCTACGAGAAGCCCACCCAGGAGCGTAAGCGCAAGGCCGCTGCCGCGGTGAAGCGTCAGGCGCGCCGCGTCGGCCGCGACGTCACCAAGCGCAAGCGCTTGTACTGATCGCGCATCCCGCGCAGCCCCACCGTCCGCGGACGGGGCCAGCGAGGGATGACCAAGGAGCCGGCCGCGCCCTGCGCCGCCGGCTTTTTGCGTTTGCAGCCGGGATTGGATATTCGGGATTCGGGATTCGTAAAAGCCCCCTGAAGCCACCCTGCGCACCTTCGATCCGCGCTTTTGCCAATCCCGAATCCCCAATCTCGAATCCCTGCCCTTATGAGCCTCAAGCAACGACTCACCGACGACATGAAGGCCGCGATGAAGAGCGGCGACAAGCAGAGCCTGGGCGTGATCCGCCTGATCAACGCCGCGATCAAGCAAAAGGAAGTCGACGAGCGCATCGAGCTGGACGACACCGCCGTGATCGCCGTGCTCGACAAGATGGTCAAGCAGCGCCGCGACTCGGTCAGCCAATACGAAGCCGCCGCGCGCGAGGACCTGGCCGCGGTCGAACGCGACGAGATCGTGGTGATCGAGCGCTACGTGCCGGCCAAGCTGGGCGAGGCCGAGATCCTGGCCGCGATCGAAGCCGCCATCGCCGAGACCGGCGCCACCGGCCCGGCCGACATGGGCAAGCTGATGGGCCCGCTCAAGGCCAAGCTCGCCGGCCAGGCCGATATGGGCCAGGTGTCGGCGCTGGTGAAGCAGCGTCTTAGCAAGTAAAGGTTTGGGCCCGACCGGGCCCCTGCAAGGAGGTGCACCATGAAGCGCAACCACCCCCACGACGTGAGCTTTCGAGATCACGCGTAAGCGTCGCAAAGGTTATCCGTCCGAGACCCGCGTCAAACGCGGCGACCGGGTGGTCCACTCGGACAAGGAATTGCTCGAGAAGCTGGGCCGCAACGATCCCTGTCCGTGCGGGTCGGCTCGGAGGTTCAAGGTACTGCTGCCTGCGCAGCGGCCGCTATGAAGGCTCCGAGCGCGACCACTACGTCCGCGACTGAAAACGCTAGTCCAGACGAAGCCGGGTCCGCCCGGCTTTGTCGTTTTCGCCTGACCCCCATGGCATCCTAGCCCTCCGATGGCCCGCATCCCCGACGCCTTCATCGACGACCTCCTCGCCCGCTCCGACATCGTCGAGCTGATAGGCGCGCGCATCCCGTTGAAGCGCCAAGGCAAGGAATACTCGGCGCGGTGCCCGTTCCACGACGAGCGCTCGCCCTCGTTCACGGTCTCGCCGACCAAGCAGTTCTATCACTGCTTCGGCTGCGGCGCGCACGGCACCGCGATCAGCTTCCTGATGAACTACGACCGCCTCGAGTTCCTCGACGCGGTCGAGGAACTGGCCAAGCGCGTCGGCGTGGAAGTGCCGCGCGATACCCAGCAGCGCAACGAGGATTCCGACAGTCGCGATCTCTACGCCGCGGTCGAGGCGGCCTCGCGTTTCTTCCAAAAGCAGTACGGTCACAGCGGCAAGGCCCAGGGCTATCTCGACAGCCGCGGCGTCAGCGCCGACATCCGCGAACGCTTCGGCATCGGCTATGCGCCCGATGGCTTCAACGCACTGCGCGACGCGCTGGGCACCGACGAGCGCCGCATGAAGCTGCTGGAGCGCGCCGGCCTGTTCTCCAAGAACGACAGCGGCCGCGTCTACGACAAGTTCCGCGACCGGGTGATGTTCCCGATCCACGACCGCCGCGGCCGCACCATCGCCTTCGGCGGGCGCGTGCTGGACAAGGAAGACGGGCCCAAGTACCTCAACTCGCCCGAGACCCAGCTGTTCCACAAGGGCCGCGAACTCTACGGCCTGTGGCAGGTCCGCCAGGCCCACAACAAGATCCCGCGCCTGATCGTGGTCGAGGGTTACATGGACGTGGTCGCGCTGTTCCAACACGGCGTCGACACCGCGGTGGCCACCCTGGGTACCGCGACCACGCCCGACCACGCCGAGCTGCTGTTCCGCAACGCGGCCGACGTGTATTTCTGTTTCGACGGCGACCGCGCCGGCCGCGGCGCGGCCTGGAAGGCGGTGGAATCGGTGCTGCCGCGCATGAAGGACGGCCGCCAGGCCTTCTTCCTGTTCCTGCCCGAGGGCGAGGACCCGGATTCGCTGGTGCGCAAGGAAGGCGCGGAGGGTTTCGACCGGCGTCTGCGCGAGGCCACGCCGCTGTCGCAGTTCCTGTTCGACTCGCTGGCCGCCGACGTCAACCTGGGCACGCTGGAAGGCAAGGGCCGCCTGGCCGAGCGCGCCAAGCCGCTGCTGGCGCAGATCCCCGACGGCGCCTTCGGCGACCTGATGCGCCAGCGCCTGACCGAACTCACCGGCGTCGGCGCGCGAGCGAGCGCGCCCGAGACCCACGTACCCGCGCAGCGCGCGCGCGCCGGCGCGCCGACGCAGAAGCGCTCGCTGGTGCGCGCGGCGATAGAACTGCTGTTGCAGCAGCCCGCGCTGGCGCTGGAACTGCAGTCGCCCTACCGCTTCTCCGCGCTGCGCCAGAACGGCGTGGAGCTGCTGACCGAGATCGTCGAGCTGATCGCCGCGCGCCCGGACATCAACACCGGCGCGCTGATCGAACACTTCGCCGAACGCGAGGAAGCCAAGGCGCTGCAGAAGCTCGCCGCCAGCAGCTTCGTCGGCGACGAGCAGGTCATCAATCGCTATTTCCTCGGCACCATGAGCCAGCTCGAGCTGCAGGCGGTGGAACAGCGCCAGGCCGAGATCGCCGACAAGTTGCGCGAACTCGGGCCCTCGGCGTTGAGCATGGAGGAGCGCGCCGAAACCGCGCGCCTGCTGCAGGACGCGCGCGCGCTGCGCGCGCAGATCGCGGGGTATTCGGGGCCGGCGCTCTGAGTGGAGCGGGTGCGGCGAATCGCGTGATGCGCGTGATGCGCCCACCGCATCCGTAGGGTGCGGTGACAACCGCACCATCGCCATGCCTCGTACTCGCGCGACGGTGCGGTTCGCTAGCGCTCACCACACCCTACTGGTTGTTCCGCCCCGCCGAAGTAAGGGGGAGTCCGCCTTCGCGGGAATGACGGCAACGGCTCCGTAGGGTGCGGTGGCAACCGCACCATCGCCATGCCACGCACCCGCGCGACGGTGCGGTTCGATAGCGCTCACCGCACCCTACGTCGACGCTCTCGATCGCGTCGACGTCCTCGGCCGCAGCCCAGGGCTCAACCCCAGACTTCGCTCATCACCCGCTTGAAGTTGCCGCCCAGGATCTTGCCGATGCGCGCGTCCGAGTGCCCGCGCGCCGACAGCATCGCGCCCAGGGTTTCGAAGCGGCGCGGATGGTTGAGGTCGGGCAGGATCAGATACACGTCATCCGCCTCGCCCGGCGCCGAGATGCCCTTGGCGCGGCGCTCGGCGATGAACTTGCGGTGCTCGGCCTTGTACTGCGCGGTCAGCTGGGTCGCCGACACGGTGCCGTCGGTGCCGATGCCGACATGGTCCTCGCCGCAGACGTTCACCGCGTGCTCCAGATGCGCGATCAGGTCGGCCGCCATCGGCTGGCCCTGGGTGCGCAGGAACGGCATCAAGTAGATCCCGACCACGCCGCCGCGCTCGGCGACCGCACGCAGTTCGGCGTCGGTCTTGTTGCGCGGCAACGCGGCCAACGCGGCGCAGCCGGTGTGGCTGATGACCGCCGGCGACTTCGAGGCCGCGATCGCCTCCAGCGCGGTGCGCTGACCGCTGTGGGCGAGGTCGACCACCATCTTCTTCTGATTGAGCGCTTCGATCAGCTGACGACCGAACTTGCTCAGGCCAGCATTGGCCGGCTCCAGGCAGCCGTCGCCGACCAGGTTACGCAGGTTGTAGGTCAGCTGCACCGAACGCACGCCAAGCTGATGGAACACGCCCACGCGATCGAGATCCTCGCCGAAGGGCGTGGTGTCCTGGAAGTTGTAGATCAGGCCGGTCTTGTTCTCATCGCGTGCGCGCTGCAGGTCGGCGGCGTCGCGCAACGACAGCAGTTGCTCGGGGTGCGCGGCCAGCTCCGCGTCCCAAAACGCGATCTGGCCCATGGTCTCTTCGAAGGCGTTGAGGTAGTGGCCTACCGGCGCCACCGTGATCTGCAGAGCGCTCAGGCCGGATTCGCGCAGGTCGGCCAGCTCCTCGGCGCTGAGCATGGCGTCGGGCTGATGGTCCTGGCGCCCGATCGTGCCGCAGGCGTCCAGCGCGAAGGTCCTAGCGTAGGGCGCCCAGGTCGGCAGCGGCGCCGGCGGCGTCAGCGCATGCGCGCCCTTGGCCCAACTCGCCAACGCCAAGGCGCCGGCGCCGATCAGGAACTCGCGTCTATTTGCCATGCAGTGCTCTCCATTGGTGGGATCGCGGCGATCGCCGCGATCGATCAGCCCCAGACTTCGGTCATCACCCGCGCGAAGTTTCCGCCCAGGATCTTGGCGATGCGCGCATCGGAATGCCCGCGCGCCGACAGCATGCCAGCCAGGGTCTCGAAGCGGTCGGCGGTGTTGAGGTCGGGCGCGAATAGGAACAGGTTGGGATCGCGTCCCTTTTCGAAGATGCCGTCGCCGATCATGCCCTTGATCATCTCGGTGTTGTCTTTCACGTACTCGGGCGTGATGTCGACCGCGGTCAGGTTGAGATCGGTGCCGATGCCGACATGGTCCTCGCCGCAGACCTTCAGCGCGTGCTCGATATGGCGGATGATGTCGGCCGAGGTCTGCTGGCCCTGCGCGCGCAGGTAGGGCCAGAACATGATGCCGGCGACGCCGCCGCGGTCGGCCAGCAGCTTGAGCTCGGCGTCGTAGACCATGCGCGGCACGTCGGACAGGGCCCGGCAACCGGTGTGTCCGATCAACACCGGCGCCTTCGAGGCCAGGATGCCTTCGCGGATGGTACGTGGCGCGCCATGGGCCAGATCGACCACGATCTTTTCGGCGTTGAGCCGCTCGACCACCTGATGGCCGAAATTGCTCAGCCCGGCGTTGCCCGGCTCCATGCAGCCGTCGCCGACCAGATTGCGACGGTTGTGGGTGAGTTGCAGCACGCGCAGGCCCTGTTCGCGGAACTGGGCGATACGGTCGACGTCCTCGCCCAGCGGCTCGGTGCCCTGGAAGGTGAAGATGATGCCGACCCGGCGCTCGCGCTGGGCGCGCTTGAGATCGGCGGCATCGCGCACCAGCATCATCACGTCGGGATGGCGTGCGATCACCGCCTTCCAGTCCTCGACGCGCTGTTTGGTTTCGGCGTAAGCCTGGTCGGTGTACCAGAAGCGGCCCTGCGGCGCGACGCTGGCCATGATGCCGCTCAGGCCGCACTCGCGCAGCGCCTGCACGGCATTGGGCACCGCCGGGTCGTCGGGTTTGATGTAGAACAGCTCGCTGCCGCCTAGCGCGTCGATCGCGAGGGTGTCGCGATACGGCTTCCAGCGCGGCGGCGCGGCCGCGGCGGCGAATACGGGATTGCTGGCGGCGGCCAATGCGGCCAGTCCCGCGGCGCCGATGAACGTGCGTCGATCGATCATGCCTGCCCTCCGTGGTGCGTCGCGCAGACTCTAGCCCAGTCCACGGCTCCGCGATTGACCGATTCAACGCATCGTCCGCTCGGGAGACGGAACCGCGCCGGGGCGGCGCCTGCCCGGGCGCGACCGCCGATCACGCCGCCGCGATCGCCGCGATCTCCAGCAGCCAGGCGCCGTCGTAGATCTCAACCACGACCACGGTCAAGGCAGGCGGATGCGCTAGACGGCCCAGCACCTGCTGACGGACCTCGCGCGCGAGCTCGCGATCCTCGCGCCTGGCCAGATAGACCGTGACCTTGACCAGGTGTTCGTAGGCCATGCCCGCGGCCTCGAGCTGGGCGCCGACGTTGCGCCAGGCCAGCGCGCATTGATCGCGGAATCCCGCCGGCACCTCGCCCTCGGCGTCGGCCGGCACCTGCCCGCTCACGAACAGCAGCCGCCTCGGCTCGCGTATCTCCGCGGCCTGGGCGTAGGTGCCGTCGGCGACGGCGTAGCTGCGCCGCTCCATTTTGCCGTCTGCGGCCGGCGGCGTCGTCAGCGGCAGCGCCAGACCGATCGCGCAGAAGCCTCTCCTGTCCATCGCCCGCCCTCGTTTCGGATAGGTCGCGATCATAACCGTTAAAACTTGTTTTACCGGTAGAGGCGCGCTAGCCTGGGATTACCGGGGCGCAGCCGAACCGCCCGAGCATGCCGCGATGCGACGAGCGTTCCCGCGCCTGGGCTGGTGCCTGCTTCCTCTGCTCCCGCTGTCCTGCCACGCCGGCGAGCCACACCCGCAGGCGCGGCCGTGGACGCCCGCCGCGATCGCGAGCGACCAGTACGAATCCTCGCCCACGTTCACCCCCGACGGCCGCGAGCTCTACTTCATGCGCAGCGACCGCGCCTTCGGCCGCTACCGCCTGCTGATGTCGCGCTGCGAGCCCGGTGGCTGGAGCGCGCCGCTGCCGCCGCCCTTCGCCGGCCCGCCGGACGCGCAGGAGGCCGACCCCTTTGTCAGCCACGACGGCCAGCGCCTGTACTACGTGTCCTCGCGCCAGGGTGCGAACGCCGACGACTTGGATATCTGGATGGTGCGGCGCGATGCCAGCGGCGCGTGGTCGGCGCCGCAGCGCCTGCCGGCGCCGGTGAACTCGCCCGAATCGGAACTGCTGCCACGCGAGACCGCGAGCGGCCGGTTGTACTTCGGGTCCTCGCGCCCCGGCGGGCCGGGCCTGACCGACATCTACGAGGGCCGGCTGCGCAACGACGGCGGCTGGGACGTGAGCCTGGTCGGCCCGCCGATCAGCACCGCCGAACAGGAGTACGAAGTCGAGGTATCGCGCGACGAGGACCAGTTGATCCTGGTCGGGCAGCGCGGCGACGGGCGCTCGCATCTGTACCGGTTCGAGCGCGCAGGCAAAGCCTGGGTCGCGCGCGGACGCGTGCCCGCGCGCGAGGACGTGTTCCAGGTCGGGCCCTTGTTCTCGCCCAAGGGCGATCGGGTGCTGTTCGGCCAGGTCGCCAACGAGCGCGATTCCGGAGAACTGTTCCTGGTCGACCTGCAGCCGACCGTGGACACGAATTGGCCGCCGCGCTGCGGCGGCTGAGGCCGATCTATACGCGCCGGCTTTAAGCCACCGGCTGCAATTCGAACAACGGCCCCGGCTGCATCAGCGGCAGCAGCCAATGGTCGACCAGCAAGAACGCGAACAGCGCCATCAGGTAGACGATGGAGTAGTTGAACACCTTCATCGCGTACAGCTCGTCCGGCGGGTCCATCAGCTTCCAGGCGTAGCCCAGGAACACCGCACCCAGCACCAGCGCGCCGCCGAGATAGAACAGACCGCTCATGCCGGTCGCCCAGGGCAGCACGGTCACCGCCACCAGCAGCACGGTGTAGAACAGGATCTGCCAGCGCGTGTACTGCACGCCGTGGGTGACCGGCAGCATCGGCACCATCGCGCGCGCGTAGTCCTCGCGACGGAAGATCGCCAGCGCCCAGAAGTGCGGCGGCGTCCACACGAAGATGATCAGCACCAGCAGCAGTGCGTGCGGGTCGAGGGTGCCGGTGATCGAGGCCCAGCCCAGCGCCGGCGGCGCCGCGCCGGCGATGCCGCCGATCACGATGTTCTGCGGGGTCGCGCGCTTGAGGAAGACGGTGTAGATCACCGCGTAACCGATCAGCGAAGCGAAGGTGAGCACCGCCGTCAGCGTGTTCACCCACAGGATCAGGATCGCCATCGACAGCGCGGCCAGGATCAGCGCGAACACCAGCGCCTGGCTCGGGGTGATCTGGCCGGCGACGATGGGACGCCACGAGGTGCGCGCCATCTTGGCGTCGATGCGCGAGTCCAGCAATTGGTTGATCGCCGCCGCGCTGGACGCGGCCAACCAGATGCCGAGGAAGCCGAGCAGCCCGCGCAAGGTCTCCGCGCCGGTGGGCACGCCGTCGACCGCGAGCAGCATCCCGACCAGGGCGGTGAAGACGATCAGCGCGACCACGCGCGGCTTGGTCAACGACCAGTACTGGCGCAGGCTGGCGTGGGCGGCGGCCATGCTCAGTGCTCCGGCGCGCGCAGGCGCGCCAACAGGGACACCAGCACGAACAGCAACAGCACCGCGCCGGCGTTGTGCAGCACCGCGACCGTCAGCGGCAGGCCGAGCTTGACGTTGGCGATGCCCAGACCGACCTGGGCCAGGGTCAGCAGCGCGAGCAGCGTGCCCCAGCCGAGCATGCCCGGCGTGCGCAGCAGCTTCACCGCCAGGCCCAGCAGGTACACGAACACCAGCATCGCCATCGCGCGGTGGGCGAGTTGGATCGCGATGCGCGCCTCGCCGTCGAGGATGCCGCCTTCGTAGTCCACGCCGATGCCGCGCCACAGCACGAAGGCCTCGCGCACGTCGTGCTTGGGCCACCACTGGCCGACGCAGGTCGGGAAATCGTTGCCGCAGGCGAGCGCGGCGTAGTTGGCGCTGGTCCAGCCGCCCAGCGCGATCTGCACGCCGAGCAGGGCGATGCCCAGGATCACCAGCTTGCGCACCGTGACCGCCTCGGCCAGACGGATCGGCAGATCGGTCGCGCGCCAGGCCATCCACAGCAGCAGCGAGAAAGTCAGCAAGCCGCCGAGCAGATGGCCCATGACCACGATGGGCTTGAGCAGCCAGGTCACGGTCCACATGCCCAGCAGGGCCTGGAACACGATCACCGCCAGGGTCAGCGCGGCCACGCGCGACAAGTCGCTGTTGTTCCAGCGCAGCGCGGCGATCAGCAGGATCGCTTCGCCCAATGCGGCCAGCACCGACGCGGCGACGTGCTGGCCCTTCATGTACAGCGGAATCGAGACCGCAACCAGCACAGCGGCCACGATCACCTGAGCCACGCCGTAACGACGCCGGCGCGCGGCCAGCAGCGCCAGGGTCAGGGTCAGCACGCCGAGCAGGCCGGCGATCATGCGGTGGAACTGTTCGCGCCAGGCCTTGTGCACCTCGACCGGACGGATCGCGGTGGCGACATGATCGCTGGCCTCGTGCGCGGCCGTCGGCCACGCGGCGCGCCCGTAGCAGGTCGGCCAATCGGGGCAGCTCAGACCGGCGTTGGACAGGCGCACGAACGCGCCGAACACGATCACGCACAGCGCGAGCGCGACCGCCAGCCAGGCGATGCGGTGGAAGTTGCGGTACCAGGTCGGTTTGAACGTCACGTTCATGCGGAACTCTTGCGGTTGACTCGGTGGCGACAGGGCGCGGGCGCTGTAGCGACCCGCGGCCGGGTCACATCAGTTTCAGCAGCCTGGACAGGTCTTCGCGCAGGTCGGCCGGATCGAAGCCGGGAGCGTAGCGCAGAATCACGAAGCCGTTCGGGTCGATCACATAGACCGGCACGCCCTTGGGATCGTCCAGGCGCGGCAGGCCGGTGCGCAGTTGCGGCGAGGGTTGCACGATGCGCAGCGCGGCCGGATGCGGAGCGCCCGCGGGCGGCTGGCCGATCCACAGTATGTGGACCTGATCCGCATCCTTGCCGAACAGCTGCCAGACGGTGTCGAGGTCGCGCGCGAGCTTGACGCAAGCGGCGGTGCACTCGGCCGGCGGCGCCAGCGCGATGCGCCACAGGCGCTCGCCCGGACGCCACTCGTAGGGCTTGCCGTCGGCCAGGCGCGGCACGACCTGGCGCAGGTCGCCCGGCGGCTGCAGCAGCTCGCCGTGGTTCTTCATGCCGTGCGGGCGCCAACCGGAGAAACGCAGGGCGCCGGCGACCAGCATGCTGCCGAAGAACAGCGCGAAGATCGCCAGCAGCATCACGCGATTGCGATTGCGCTTGGCGTCGGTGGGAGGAACGTTCATCGACGGGATTTCCGGAAAGTGAGTATCAAGGCGGTGGCCAGCACCGCCGCGGCCAGCGCGAACCACTGCACCGCATAGCCACGATGCTGTTCCGGCGGCAGGGTGTTGGCGAGCAATTCCAGGTCGCGCTCGTAGCCCAGCTTCAAGGCCGGATCCAGGCGCAGCACGCGCGGCGCCAGCGGCACCGACAGGCCGATGCCGGCGCCGATCGCCTCGGTATCGACGCGGGTCAGCAGCCAGCCCTCGCCTTGGCGGCCCAGCGCCGGCCCCAGCGCGATGCCGGTCGAGGGCGGCGGCGCGAGCAGGCCGCGCAGCTCCAGACCGCCCTCGGGGCGCGGGATGCTGGGGAAACGGCGCTGGCCGTCCAGCGCCAGCCAACCCAGGTCGACCAGCAGCGGCGCGCCCTGCTCGGGCACGAACACGCGGTAGACGCGCACGCCGGCGCGGCCGTTGCGCTGCTGGTTGTCCAGCAGCAGGGCGCCGCGCGCGTCGAACGCGCCGCGGCCGGCGGCCCAGTCGTAGTCGCGGCGCCGCGCCGGATCGGCAGCCAGCGCCAACGAACCCGGCCGGCGTTCGCCCAGCACGCGCGCCGAGGCGTCGAGCATGGCCTGCTTCTCGACCGCGCGCCGCGACTGCCACAGGCCCAGGTTGACGAACGCTGCGATGGTCAGCAGCGCCAGCGTCCAGCCCACGATCAGGTTGCGCCGACGGCTCACGACATCCTCCGGCCGGACTGCGATAATCCGGCTCTCGCGGTATCGCGCGCGCCGCCGGAGGCCGCCATGAACGACTCGCTCAAGACCCTGCTGATCATTGCGTTCCTGGTCGTCATTCTCTGGAACCTGGGCGCCGGCCTCTATTACATGCTCGTGGACAAGGGGCAGAGCAAGCGCACGGTGAACGCGCTGACCCGCCGCATCGCGCTGTCCGTCGCGCTGATCCTGATCATCATCCTGTCGATCAAGATGGGCTGGATCCAGCCGCACGGTATCGGCCGAAATCCGTGATTCGAGATTTGGGATTCGGGATTCGCTAAAAGCAAAAGCGACGGCAGGCCCGTCGCTTTTTGCTTTGGCCTAGGAATTCGAGCTTCGCCCTTGCGAATCCCGAATCCCTACTCCCGAATCCCGGCTGTTAAAGCACGTAGACGAACAGGAACAGGCCCAGCCAGACCACGTCGACGAAGTGCCAGTACCAGGCCACCGCCTCGAACGCGAAGTGGTTGTCCTTGTCGAAATGGCCCTTCAGGCAGCGGAACCAGATGATCGCCAGCATCAGGGTGCCCAGCGTCACGTGCGCGCCGTGGAAGCCGGTGAGCATGAAGAAGGTCGAACCGTAGATGCCCGAACCCAGGGTCAGGTTCAGCTCCTTGTAGGCGTGGATGTATTCCTCGGCCTGGTAGAACAGGAACAGGCAGCCCAGGGCCACGGTCAGGCCCAGGAACACCAGCAGCTGCTTGCGGTGACCGGCCTTCAGCGCGTGGTGCGCGATGGTCACGGTGATGCCCGAGGTCAGCAGGATCATGGTGTTGAGCAGCGGCAGGCCCCACGCCGGGATGGTCTCGAACACGCCACCGACGGCGCCCGGGCCGTTGGTCGGCCAACCGGCGGCGTAACCGCTCCACAGCAGGCTGTTGGTCATCACGCCGTCGCCGACGCCGCTGAGCCACGGCAACGCGAACTGGCGGGCGTAGAACAGCGCGCCGAAGAAGGCCGCGAAGAACATCACTTCGGAGAAGATGAACCACATCATCCCCATGCGGAACGAGATATCGACCTGGCGGTTGTAGTGGCCACGCACCGATTCGCGGATCACGTCGCCGAACCAGCCGAACAGCACGCCGCACATCAGGGCCAGGCCGACGAAGAAGGTGGGCTTGCCCCAGCTGACTTCGTTGAGCCAGCTGGCGATGCCGATCATCGTGGTGAACAGGGCGATCGAACCGAGGAACGGCCAGCGGCTGCTGTGCGGCACGAAGTAGGTGTTGGCGTCTGGCGTGTGTGCTTGGGCCATGGCGGCGTTCCGTTAGGTTCGGTACTGATGAAGGGGCGTGCGCGGCGAAACCGGGATCACGGCGCCGACAGCGGCGACGCCGGCGTCTTGGCCGTCGAGCCCTGATGTCGCGCAGTGAGCACATCGTTCTTGAAGAAGGTATACGACAGCGTGATCGTGTTGACGTCGGCCGGCAGATTGGGGTCGACGATGAAACGCACCGGCATGTCGCGCTTCTCGCCCGCCGCCAGGGTCTGCGCGGTGAAGCAGAAGCATTCGGTCTTGCTGAAATAGCCCGAGGCGCGCGCGGGCGCGACCGAGGGCACGGCGCTGCCGACGATGGTGCGGTCGCTGTCGTTATGCGCGTAGTAGGTGGTTTCGTACTGTTCGCCCGGGCGCACCTGCATGGTGACCTGGTTGGGATGGAACGACCACGGCAGCTTGGAATTGACGCCGCCGTCGAACTGCACGGTGACGGTGCGCGCACCCTTGGCCTGGTCCTGGGCCTGGCCCACGTCTTCGGCGGCGGTGCGCTCCAGGCGGATGCCGAACACCTTCTCGCAGGCGATGCGGTACAGCGGCACCAGGGTGAAGGTGAAGGCGAACGCGGCCAGCGCCACCAGCACCAGCTTCACCAGCCCGGCGGTGTTCTTCTTGCCGCGGTCGTCGCTGCCGGCGCTCATTTCGAGACCACACCGCTCGACATCACGCCGCTAAGGATGAACAACACGTACACCGTCACCGCGATCGCCGCCGCCCACAACGCGGTGCGCCGCGCGCTCTTGCGGCGCGCTGCGATATCCGAGTTGTCAGGCGTCTTGTTCATACGTTTCCTATGCTCCGGAAAGCCAGCCCTTGGAGCCCCCTTTAGTAAAGGGGGCGGCCTGCTCCGCGCAGCGGAGTAGGCGGGGATGTGGCGTGCAATCCGTATCAATCCGAAGCAATGTTCTCCGAGCTTCTTACTGCGGCGTAAGCCTCAATGAGTGATGTCGCCATGCGCCAGGTCGCCATCGCGAATCACCGGCGGCGTGCTGAAGCTGTGGTGCGGCGGCGGGCTCGACAGGGTCCACTCCAGGCCCTTGGCGCCTTCCCACGAACGCGCTTCGGCCTTGGCGCCGTACTTCTTCGAGTGCCACAGGATGCCCAGCATCATGAACGGGGTCAGGAACATGCCGAAGGCGCCGATCGAGCTGATCAGGTTCCAGTCCGCGAACACCACGTTGTAGTCCGGGATGCGGCGCGGCATGCCGGCCAGGCCCAGGAAGTGCTGCGGGAAGAACAGCAGGTTGACGAACACGATCGTCCACCAGAAATGGAACTTGGCGGCGGTCTCGTTGTACATGCGGCCGGTCCACTTCGGCCACCAGTAGTAGACCGCGGCGATGATCGAGAACAGCGCGCCGGTCACCAGCACGTAGTGGAAGTGCGCGACCACGAAGTAGGTGTCGTGGTACTGGAAGTCGGCCGGCACGATCGCGAGCATCAGGCCCGAGAAGCCGCCGATGGTGAACAGGATCACGAACGCGATCGCCCACAGCATCGGCGATTCGAAGCTGATCGAACCGCGCCACATGGTGGTGACCCAGTTGAACACCTTCACGCCGGTCGGCACCGCGATCAGCATGGTCGCGAACATGAAGTAGATCTCGCCACCCAGCGGCATGCCGACGGTGAACATGTGGTGGGCCCACACGATGAACGAGAGGAAGGCGATCGAGGCGGTCGCGTACACCATCGCCTGGTAGCCGAACAGCGGCTTGCGGCTGAAGGTCGGGATGATCTCCGAGACCACGCCGAACGCCGGCAGGATCATGATGTAGACCTCGGGGTGACCGAAGAACCAGAAGATGTGCTGGAACATCACCGGGTCGCCGCCGCCGGCCGCGTTGAAGAACGAGGTGGCGAAGAACTTGTCGGTCAGCAGCATGGTCACGGCGCCGGCGAGCACCGGCATCACCGCGATCAGCAGGAAGGCGGTGATCAGCCAGGTCCAGCAGAAGATCGGCATCTTCAGCAGGTCGATGCCCGGCGCGCGCATGTTGAGCACGGTCGCGATCACGTTGATCGCGCCCATGATCGAGCTGATGCCCATCATGTGGATGGCGAAGATCGTGAAGGCGACGTTGTTGCCGCCCTGCAGCGACAGCGGCGGGTACAGGGTCCAGCCGCCGGCCGGTGCGCCGCCCGGCAGGAACAGCGTCATCAGCAGCAGGCTGAAGGCGAACGGCAGGATCCAGAACGACCAGTTGTTCATGCGCGGCAGCGCCATGTCCGGCGCGCCGATCTGCAGCGGGATCATCCAGTTGGCCAGGCCGACGAAGGCCGGCATCACGCCGCCGAAGATCATCACCAGCGCGTGCATGGTGGTCATCTGGTTGAAGAACTCGGGCCTGACCAACTGCAGGCCCGGGGTCGCCAGTTCGGCGCGGATGATCACCGACATGCCCGCGCCGATGATGAACATCACGAAGCTGAAGATCAGGTACAGCGTGCCGATGTCTTTGTGGTTGGTCGAGAAGAACCAACGCTCGATGAAGCCCTGCTGGTGGGCGTGATGATCATCGTGATGATCGGCGACGGGGTGCGTGGCTGCCATGGCCTACCTCTAGGAATGCTTTGACGATCAACCGGCGACCGCGGGAGCGGTCGTGGCGTCGGAGTTCGGGGTGCCGGCCGTCGCGGGCGCCGGAGCGGCTTCGGCCGGCGCAGCCGGGGCGGCGGGCGCCGCGGCCGGAGCGTTCTTGGCCTTCTGCTCGGCGAGCCACTGCTGGTACTCGGCCTTGGGCACGGCGCGCACGACGATCGGCATGAAGCCGTGGTCCTTGCCGCACAGTTCGGCGCACTGGCCGCGGTACACGCCCGGCTCTTTGATCTCGGTCCAGGCTTCGTTGACGATGCCCGGGATCGCGTCCTGCTTCCAGCCCAGCGCCGGCACCCACCACGCGTGGATGACGTCGTCGGCGGTAATCACGAAGCGGATCTTGGTATCGGTCGGCAGCACCAGGACGTTGTCGACGTCGAGCAGGTAATGCTCGTGGTCGGCCTGGGTGACGGTCTTCTTGCTCTGGCGCAGCGCGTCGCTCTTGCGGTCCAGGCGGCTGGTGAACGAGACGTTCTCGCCCAGGTAGTCGTACTTCCACATCCACTGGTAGCCGGTGACCTTGATGGTCATCTTCGACTCGCGGGTGTCGTACATCTTGATGAGCTTGCTGGTCGCCGGGAACGCCATCGCCACCAGCAGCACCACCGGGACCACGGTCCAGATGATTTCCAGCTTGGTGCTGTGGGTGAAGTCCTTATCCGGCACCGCGCCCTTGGAGTGGCGGAACTTGAACATCGCCACGGCCATCGCGCCGAACACCAGGATGCCGATCGCCACGCAGATCCACAGCGCCATCATGTGCGCTTCGTAGGCGTTGACCGACTGCGCGGTGACGCCACGGCCCATGTTCAACTGCCACGGCTTGGGATCGGCCGCCTGAGCAAATGCAAGGACCGGCACCGCCATCGCGGCGACACCCACTGCCCACTGCTTGAAACGACCGGCTTTCATCAGTTCGAGCCCCGAAAATCGTAGAAGGTTGCGTTGTCTGCTCCGCGGGCTGCCCCTCCCGGCACCGGCCCGGCCAGATGCTGGCGCGGGGGACCGTCCGGAAGAAGGTGGCTGGCGAGCCCCGTCCAGGGCCCATCACGCCGGTGACGGCGCTACGGATAATCCGCGAAATGGTAGCCTCCGACCCGCTCTGCGGCAACCCGCGAGGCGTTCACGCACGCGCTGCGGGCCTTGCGCGAACGGCCCGGAGCGACCGTCGCCGGGGGCTGTGCGGGCCCTGCCGACCGCCGCTCCGGCCGACGCCGACAGCGCGGCGACCGGCTCCATTCGGCCCGATTCGGGGCCGCCCGGCGCTCCGATGCGCGGGCCGCAACGCCGGACGCCGGGTTACGACAGTCCGGATTGGACCGAAAGCTCTAAACTAAGCGGCTCCCCTCCGCTGCGCTGCGGTCCGAATGACCATCGACTCCTCCTCCGACGCCGCCGACGGCCCGCCGCCGCGCGCGCTGATCAGCCCCGAACTCCCCCCGGTCCCGGCCGGCCCGCGCGCGGCGATCACCGCCGCCTGGGTCCGCGACGAGGCCCAACACGTGGGACGCCTGCTCGAACAGGCCCGCCTGCCCGAGAGCGACCGCCAGGCCGCGCAGGCCACCGCCGCCGACCTGGTCGCGCGGGTCCGCACCCGCGCCCAGGACCAGGGCGCGATCGAAGCCTTCATGCGCCAGTACGACCTGGGCAGCGAGGAGGGCGTGCTGTTGATGTGCGTGGCCGAGGCGCTGCTGCGCATCCCGGACCAGGACACCGCCGACAAGCTGATCCGCGACAAGCTCGGCGAGGCCGACTGGAAGCGCCACCTGGGCCAGTCCGACTCGGTCCTGGTCAACGCCTCGACCTGGGGCCTGATGCTGACCGGCCACCTTGTCGATCTGGCCGACCACACCAAGCGCGACGTCCATAACGCCTTCAAGCGCCTGATCGGCCGCGTCGGCGAGCCGGTGATCCGCCTGGCCGTGCGCCAGGCCATGCGCATCATGGGCCACCAGTTCGTGATGGGCCGCACCATCGACGAGGCGCTGTCGCGCTCCAAGAAGGGCGACAACGCCAGTTACCGCTATTCCTTCGACATGCTGGGCGAAGGCGCGCTGACCACCAAGGACGCGCTGCGCTACCTGGAGGCCTACCGCCAGGCGATCCACGCGATCGGCAAGAGCGGGCCCGGCGGCCACTACCTGCAGCACGACGTGTTCGCCGCGCCCAGCATCTCGGTCAAGCTGTCGGCGCTGCACCCGCGCTACGAGCACGCCAAGCGCGAGCGCGTGTTCGCCGAACTCACCCCGCGCGTGCTGGAACTGGCGCAGCTGGCCAAGCGCTACGGCATCGGCTTCACCATCGACGCCGAGGAAGCCGACCGCCTGGAAATGTCGCTGGACGTGATCGCCGCGGCCTACGCCGACAAGTCGCTGGACGGCTGGCAGGGCTACGGCCTGGCCGTGCAGGCCTACCAGAAGCGCGCGCCTGAGGTGATCGACTTCCTGGCCGACCTGGCCCGCCGCACCGGCCGCCGCATCCCGGTGCGCCTGGTCAAGGGCGCCTACTGGGACAGCGAGGTCAAGCGCGCCCAGGTCGACGGCCAGCTCGGCTATCCGGTGTTCACGCGCAAGCCCAACACCGACGTGTCCTACCTGGCCAACGCGCGCCGCATGCTCGAAGCCAGCGACGCGATCTATCCGATGTTCGCCACCCACAACGCCCAGACCATCGCCACCGTGCACCGCATGGCCGCCGGGCGCGCGTTCGAGTTCCAGAAGCTGCACGGCATGGGCGACGACCTCTACGCCGAAGTCGTGCCCGCCGACCGCCTGGACGTGCCCTGCCGCGTGTACGCGCCGGTCGGTTCGCATGAGGACCTGCTGCCCTACCTGGTGCGGCGCCTGCTCGAGAACGGCGCCAACTCCAGCTTCGTCAACCGCATCACCGACGAAGACATCGCGATCGACGAACTGATCCGCGACCCGGTCGAAACCGTGTCCGCGTTCGCCAGCATCCCCCACCCGCGCATTCCGCTGCCGGTCGACCTGTACCGCAGCTACGGTTTCGAGAGGACCAATTCCATGGGCGTCAACCTCGCCAACGATCAGCAACTGCAGTCCCTGGCCGAGCAGGTCAACGCCGCCGTGGGCGACTGGCGCGCCGCGCCGCTGGTGCCGGGCGCCAACGCCGCCGGCCCCGACATCGCCGTGACCAACCCGGCCGACCGCCGCGAGACCGTGGGCCAGTGGCGCGCCGCCGATGCCGCCACCGTCGAGCTGGCGCTGAAGAACGCGGTCGCCGCGCAAGAAGCCTGGGATACGACGCCGGCCGCCAGCCGCGCCGCGATCCTCGAACACGCCGCCGACCTGCTCGAACAGCGCATGCCCGCTTACATCGCGCTGTGCACCAAGGAAGCCGGCAAGACCATCCCCGACGGCGTCGCCGAAGTGCGCGAGGCGGTCGACTTCCTGCGCTACTACGGCCAGCAGGCGCGCAAGCTGTTCGCGCCCGAGGCGCTGCCGGGCCCCACCGGCGAGTCCAACACCCTGCACTTGTCCGGCCGCGGCGTGTTCGTCTGCATCAGCCCCTGGAACTTCCCGCTGGCGATCTTCGCCGGCCAGATCGCGGCCGCGCTGGCCGCCGGCAACAGCGTGATCGCCAAGCCGGCCGAGCAGACCAACCTGATCGGCTACTACGCGGTGAAGCTGCTGCACGAAGCCGGCGTGCCGGAAGCGGTGCTGCAGTTCCTGCCCGGCGACGGCGCCACCGTCGGCGCCGCGCTCACCCGCGACCCGCGCGTGGCCGGCGTGGCCTTCACCGGCTCCACCGACACCGCGCGCGCGATCAACCGTGCCCTGGCCGCGCGCGACGCCGCGATCGGCGTGCTGATCGCCGAGACCGGCGGCCAGAACGCGCTGATCGCCGACTCCTCATCGCTACCGGAACAGCTGGTCAAGGACGCGATCGGTTCGGCCTTCACCTCGGCCGGCCAGCGCTGCTCCGCCGCGCGCGTGCTGTTCGTGCAGGAAGACATCGCCGACAAGGTGACCTCGATGCTGGCCGGCGCGATGGCCGAGCTGAAGGTCGGCGACCCCGGCCTGCTCTCCACCGACGTTGGCCCGGTGATCGACGAAGACGCGCTGAAGATGCTCAACGACCATGCCGCGCGCATGGACCAGGAAGCGACCAAGATCGCCGAAGTCGCGCTCGACGCCGACAGCGCCCACGGCAGCTACTTCGCCCCGCGCGCGTACGCGCTGAAGTCGCTGGACCAGCTGCACAAGGAAGTCTTCGGCCCGGTCCTGCACGTGATCCGCTGGAAGGGCGACCAGCTCGACGCGGTGATCGACGCGATCAACGCCACCGGCTACGGCCTGACCCTGGGCATCCACTCGCGCATCGACGAGACCATCGAGCGCATCGCCGCGCGGGTCAAGGTCGGCAACTGCTACGTCAACCGCAACCAGATCGGCGCGGTGGTCGGCGTGCAGCCCTTCGGCGGCCAGAACCTGTCCGGCACCGGCCCTAAGGCCGGCGGCCCGCACTACCTGCCGCGCTTCACCACCGAGAAGACGATCACCGTCAACACCACGGCGGCCGGCGGCAACGCGTCGTTGCTGACGCTGGGCGACTGATCGCGTACGGCATCCCGCAGAACCAACAGCCCCGCGAATGCGGGGCTGTTGGTTTTGGGGTTAAGCGAACGCGGGTCGTACCGCTCCGTGACTCGCAGCCCCTATTGAGCGCGCTCGCACCTCGTTGTCACTCGGAGTATGCATCCGCGGGATACCCAGTCCGATTGCTTACGCCCCCTTCTTGCGCGCCCTGCGGATCTTGAACACCGCCATCACGATCTTTGGCAGAGCGACGCCAATGGCCAATAAAAACGACCCCAGAAAGAAGCCAACCGCTACAGCATCAATGGAGGCAGTCTGGCTTTGAACGGTGAGATAAGCCAGCCGAGCAACCGACGCCCCAAGAAAGAAGAAAGCCAGAAGAACAATGGTTGCCGTGAGCCAGCCGTAACGAACGCCTGGCGCTACCCTCCTGATGAATTCCTCAAGCGTCGCGAAGGCCATTGCGGTCGCCAATGCGTAGCCGCAAAGAACCCAGAGCCTTTCGGCCGGGAGGCGGATGTCGACGTGCTCGGCTCCAAGGAAGCTCGCCGAGAACCACGTGCCCAGCAAGAACGCCAACACGCAGGCTACAAGTTTCATGGCCCTCCTCCCACAAACCGCCAGCCGAGATCCAAGTCGCCGCAAATCATCGCATCTACAGACTTACTCGCGTCGAAGGAGAGAGACAACCCGCCTTCGGAATAGTGAGCAACTTGGGGGCCGCCGGTAACGGAGGAACGCGAAAATAGAGCCCCTCGGCACCCCTGCGCCGCATCGGCGCCCCACTCCAGCCGCCCCAAATGATCGTTATGGACAAAATAGAGCTGACCGCCCCGGCGCACACCAATGGGTTCGCCACCTAGTCAGATTTGGTTGCTCCATGCCCCTCCAGCGTATCCCGCGAATGCGGGGCTGCTCTTGTAGGGGCTAACAAGCCGCTATCGGGCTTTGCACGCCATCGTTCGATCTCCCGTCAAAACAACCGGGCCTACTTCGCCGGAGACCTCTGTACGGCAACGCAGCTGGGCAGGATTACCTGGTAATCCAGTACCAAACGGTTTCCGTCTCGCGGTCGACCGCTATTCCTGCCGGATAGATGGAGCCCGCATGGCTCATTTTCGGGCACGAGTAGAGGCCGAGCGGCATAGGCGACGGCCCCTGCGAGTCCTTCGCCAAGTACTCCGGCCACCATGGCGTGCTCCGCTGTGTCCTTCTGCGATCCGGAAGATCCAGCGCGGGTCGCGCCGCGCAATTCGCGAGCAGCCCCGCGATATCTCCACTGCCATATCGGAATCGCAACCACAGCTCCCCGGTGTCGACATTGTGCACCTCAACGATGCTCCGGGCAGACCGCGGCATTTCCTTTGGAAGCCAGCCCGACTCGAAGGCTCGCTTCGTCGCTGCCTCGGAGTATGTGGCGTAGGTCTCCGAAAGCACTTCTTCGTAACCGAAGACCCTTGAGCACCCACCCGCCATACCTAGACCCGCAAGAACGACCAGAACAATGGAGGTCTTCATGGAAACTCATTCCTGAGGGCATCGAGTTCCTGCAACGGCGCCACGCAGTCGTCCCGAGACATCTTCAGCCATTCGCCCTTCGGGACTACGGCCGGTACACCAGGAGCCTGGGCGGCCTCAACGCCTGCCGGCACCCGCAGCCCTGAACTGCGAAGCAGCGTGCTCACACCCAGAAAAAGAATACGGCGGCGAGGGCGACGACGCCAAGCGCGAGCGATATCCCCATCGCCAGATAGCCTTCAAGCCACATCCTCAGCTGGTCGATGGATGCGTCTTTTCGCAACACTTTGATTGCCGAAAGCGCACACCCGAGGATTCCGCCACAGCCGAAGAACACCAAGCCACAGGCTCCTCCTACACCGGCCCCCACGAGAATGGCTTCCTGCGAACTGCCACGCTCGGTCGCCACATAGGCCCCCACTACCGCGCCAATAAGCAAAGCACCCAGGGCAGATCCAACGCCACGCATAGATTAATCCCCGCGATAGAGTGAGTGAGGCCGCTCGCTTGCTTTGTACTCCGCGCGGAAAGCCTTCGGTAGTGCGCGTCATACCGACCGATGCATCAATGGCATGTTCGCGCCCATGCCGGTCCGCGGGCCAAGCGACGCCAACTCGATCCGGCCTGATGCCAGCCGGCGCTTCGCGAAAATGAGGGCGCCTGGGATGGACTGCAAGTCGCGCTCAGGTCGATGCCTGCGCCTGGAGCCTGGAACCGCGAGTCAGACCGAACGATCCCATTGCGCTGACCAAACCTGCCGCACAGAACACTGATCGCGGCCGCCACCGCCAGTGGCGAGCCGCGGCCACGTCGATCAATCAGCCGCCGGCGACGTTGCCCCAGCCGCCGCGCCCAGGCGCAGCGAACTTGCGCCCAGGGAGGGTGCCCAGCGCGCCGATCGAGAACGCCGCCACGCAAGCCAGGAACACGGCATGTGAGCGGTGCTCAGCCTGGCGCTTTCACTTCCGATGCCTTGGGACCCGCGCGCGAATCTACTAAAGAGCCCCGCGTCAGCGGGGCTCGTGAAATCGCAGTGATCGATCACCGCGATCCATTGCGGCGGCAAGACTTAGGGAATCGGATTCCCACCGCCGCCGCCACCACCACCGCCCGGGCAGCTGGCCATGTTGAAGAAGCTGCGCGTGGCGCTCTGCCCGTCCGCGCTGCCGACCACCAGGGTCGCGCTCTGGCCGCTGCCGACTTCGGCGGTGCGTCCGTCGGGCGAGTACCAGATCACGTTGCTCCAGCTGTAGGTGTAGGGCGGCAGGCCGCCGTTGACGGTGGCGGTGACGCTCCATGAGTCGCCGCAACCGCGCGCCGAGGCCGGCATGATCACGATCAGCGGACCCAGCGGCTCATAGGCCACGCGATCGTCGTACAGCTGCGCCCAGCGGCCGTCATAACCGCCGTTCTGCGGCAGCTCCCAACCGTTGAGCAGCCACTGGCCGGCTTCGTAGTTCTCGCGCGTGTCGATGCCGCCGGAGTGCACCAGCAGATCGTGCTGGCGCCAATAGGCGTTCAAGGACGCGTAGTCGCCGCTGGCGTCGGCGCGATTGCGGTTGTAGCTGTCGCGGCCGGCGCCGCTGTAGCCGCCGAGCTTGTCGGAACCGGAGATGGTGTCGGCATTGGTCTCGGCCGAGTACGCGCCCCACAGCCAATCCTTGCCGAGCACGCCGTCGCGGCCGTCGGTCAGGCTGGAGCTGGAGGTATCGCGCGACAGCACGTAGAAACGTTGCAGACCGACCGGCACTTCGACCTGGCCCAACTCGTCGGTGATCGGCGTGTCGAGCAGGATGTCGGCGGTCTGGCCCGAATTCCAATTGATCGACCAGTTGGCGCCCGACCACTGCCCGCCGAACACGTCGGCCAGGTCCTGAAGTTCGTAGGTGATCCGCTTCACCAGCGACCATGACACCGTGTCGTCGCGGCCGGCGGCCAGCGCGTTGGCGTTGCCGTAGTTGATGCTGCTGGCGCCCCAGGCAGTGACCGCGGCGTTGGAGGTCTCCGGCACCCACACGTAGTGCACCGACTTGTCGTCGTCGTTGGTGACTTCGACTTCGGCCTTGTTGTTGGCGGTGCGACGCGCGGCGATGGTGCTGTAGGCGTCCTGCACGAAATGCAGTTCGTGACCGTGCGTGCCGAGTTCGGTGTTGTCCTCGTCGGCCTGCCAGATCATCACGTGCTTGCCGCCGGCGACCTGCATGAAGTTCAGGTCGGAGCTGCCGTAGCTGCGCATCACATGGTCTTTGTGACTGGTGATGGTGACGTGGCCCACGTACTCGCCGCCCGCGCCCGGTGTGCCGGTCACGCCGCGCACCACGACTTCGATGCGTTCCCAGTCGTGGATCTCGTTGGCCTTCTTATCGACCGGGTGATAGACGTGGTACAGCAGCACCAGGGCCTTGCTGTTGCCGTCCATGTACTCGATCACCGACGAATACAGAGTCGGGCGGATGCGCCAGTTCGAATAGGCGCCGGTGCCCGCGGCCGAGGCGGCGATGTACTGCGACAGCAGGTTGGGCCAGGTGTAGCGGTTGTTGGCGAAATTGCCGTCGCGATCGAAGTCGTAGTTCGAAATCCAGTCGCGGCCCTTCTTGCTGCTGCTTTCCTCGGCGCGCTGCATGATCACCGGCGCGTAGTGCTGCAGATAGGTCTTGCGTTCGGCCGGCGTCAGCAACCAGGCCTGCGCGGACGCGACGCCGCTGGCGAGCACGGCGGCAAGGAACAACAACAGGATCGAACACCAGCGCAAGGGCAGGCGCGGCGAGAGAGCGCCGCCCGCTTTGGCAGCGGACGGCGCGGAACGGTTCACAGGGTGCATCGGTGTCTCCTTAATCCATCAAGGCACCTGCCGGGGCAGGCGAGTTCATGATGCGGAAGGGCTGCCTGCATCGGTCCGCGCAGGCCCTGCGCCCCGCGACGGGCTTTGTGTGCCGTCGCGCGCATCGCGTCCATCTGTCCACTCGCGTGCCCCGCTGTCAATCGGTTTCGCGGAGCGCTGCCTGCGGCCTCACCGAAATGGCACACAAAAGGCATAAAAAAAGCCCCGCCGAAGCGGGGCTTTTCGAATAACGCGTCGTACCGTGGATCAGAAGTGGTACTGCGCCGAAACGCCGAACAGGTTCACGTCGCTGCTGTAGGAACCGAACAGGCGCTGGCCGCCCTGGGCCGGCGGGGTGACGATGCCGATCTGCGGGGTGTCCGGCTCGATGCGCACGTAGGAGAAGTTCAGCTCGAGGTTCTCGCTGAAGTTCCAGGTGGCGCCGATGGAGTACCAGCGACGGTCTTCATCCGGCAGGCGCGGGGTGCGCGTGGCGTAGGTGGTCGGGGTTTCGTCGTAGGCGTAACCGGCGCGCAGGGTCCAGGCGTCGTTGAGCTTGTACTCGCCGCCCAGCGACATGAAGCGCGTGGTATCCCAGCCGAAGTGCTCGACCGAATCCGCGTCCGGGTTGGCGAAGTCGATGCGGATTTCCTGCAGCGACGACCAATCGGTCTCGGAGTAGTCGGCCAGCAGCGAGAACTGGTCGTTGAACTTGTACTCGACGCTGACGGTGGTGACCGACGGGGTGGTCAGCTTGGCCAGGGCCTTGCCGTCCTTGAACAGCGGCGTGGCACCGAGCGGGCCACCGGCCACGGCGGCCGGAACGGTCCAGTCGACGGTGCCGCTCAGCTCGTGATCGATTTCCGAACGGTGCGACAGGCCGATCGCCAGCTTGTCGTTCGGGCGGAAGTTGACGCCGATGACCCAGCCCAGGCCGGTGTCGTCGCCTTCGACCTTGGCGAAGCCATCCGAGCCCTGCGGACGCGCGAACGCCGGCGCGGTCGGACGAGCCGCCGGCGGCAGCTGGCCGAACAGGATCGTGCCGAAATCGACCGACTTCGACAGCTCAGCCTCGGCCTTCTCCCAGATGATGCCGCCGCCGACCGACAGGTGGTCAGGCACCAGGTCGAACGCGGCCGACAGGGTCAGGTCGACGGTCTTGAGTTCGGACTTGGCGGCGTAGTAGCGGCCGACCCAGCCGGGCTTGTACTCGGTCTTCAGACCGAACGGCGCGCTGACCATGGCGCCCACGGCCAGGCCGTTATCGAACTTGTGGATGATCGACATCGCCGGAACCGGGGTGACGTCGCCGGCTTCGCCGCCGTCGCCGCCGGTGAGCGGACGGCCGAGCAGGTCGTAACCGCCGCCGCTGAACTTGGCGTTGAGGTCGATGACGGTGACGTCGGCCTGGAAGGTGGTGCCTTCGAACTGGGTCATCGCTGCCGGGTTGTTGGCGACGACGGAGGAGTCGCCAGCGGCCACGCCGGAACCGGCGAACGCGCGACCCATGGCCTTGACGCTGTTTTCCTTGAGCTGGAAGCCCGAAGCGTGGACCTGGCCAAAAGCCAGGGCGCCGGTGATGCCCAGCGCGAGGGCGGTCAGGCGCGTATAGCGGTGTGCGTGTTGCATGCGTGTAGTCTCCATTGGAGTATTTTTTGGTATTCCTCGGCCGTCCGAGCGGCTCCGATCTGGCTGGAGCTCGCACCGCCGGAAAGCCCCTCCCGACGTACGACGCCGTATGCACTATAGCGCGGCCGTTAACTGAAAGCTAACAATAGGTCCCAGTTCCACCGCTACCGTTTTTGGCCTCATGCCGTGCCGGTTCCCCCCTGTTCGTACCGGCCGGACCTGAATCCGCGACGCCCCAAACCGATGTTCATCGCCATCCCCTCCCGCGAAAAGGCACCCCTGCGCTGGGCCACCCCCCTGCTGTTCGCGGTGCTGTGGCTGTGCTTCATCGGCTCGGCCCTGCTGCCGGACACCGACGAACGCCGCCTGATGCTGGAATGGGGCGCGCTGTCGGGCGGCCTGGCCACCCCCGAGGCCTGGTGGCACGCGATCCGCGACGGCAGCGGCCTGCGCCTGTTCAGCGCCTTGTTCCTGCACGCCGACTGGGCCCACCTGCTGGGCAACCTGGTGTTCCTGCTGATCTTCGGCCTGCCGGCGGAGCGGACGATGGGGCCGTGGCGGTTCCTGGCCCTGTTCCTGTGCGGCGGCGCGGTCGCCAACCTGGCCGCGGTGATCGCGATCGGCACGCCGGACCGGTTGATCATCGGCGCCAGCGGCGCGGTCTCGGCCCTGATCGGCGCCTACCTGGCGCTATTTCCGGGCGCCAAGCTCGGGGTGGTGGTGCCGCTGGGGCTGTTCCTGCAGTTCGTGAAGGTGCCGGCGCCGCTGCTGATCGGCGTCTGGGCGCTGCTGCAGGTGGTCTTCACCTTCATCGGCCCGGCCTTCGGCGCGGTCGCGTGGTCGGCGCATCTGGCCGGCTTCGCCTTCGGCGGCGCGTTCGCGCTGATCGCGCGCGCGGGCATCGCGCGACGGATGAGGCGGCGGCGCGGCTTCTGAAGGCCGAGATTGGGGATTAGGGATTCGACACAGCAGTTCGGTACTGCGCAGTTGAGTTTCGGTACTCGCCCCCCAAGCTTAGAGGCAGGCGCTCGCTCACGCTTTTGCGAATCCCGAATCCCCAATCCCGAATCCCTGCCCCATGGCCAAGACGCTATACAAAGTCACCTTCCTCAACGCCGGCAAGGTCTACGAGCTGTACGCGCGGCACGTGGCCTCGGGCGCGCTGTGGGGCTTCACCGAAGTCGGCGAACTGGTGTTCGACGTGCACGAAGGCCTGGTGGTGGATCCGACCGAGGAGCGCCTGCGCGACGAGTTCGGCAACACCCGCATGCTGCACCTGCCGATGCACAGCATCGTGCGCATCGAGGAAGTGGAGCGCAAAGGCCAGTCGGCGATCCGCGACGCGGCGACCGGCGAGAAGGTGGTAACGCCGTTCCCGCTGCCGGCGAAACCGCGCTGACGCAGGCGCCTACGCGCAGCGTAAGCGCGTGCGCACATCGCTGGCGCCGCGGCATGGCCCACCGTTTTAATGCCAATTTCGCGCTTCAACTGCGTATGAAATCCACTCATTCATGAGTGCGCCGTCTATCCATCCGCGGCGCCGCTGACGCGCGGCGGCACACGCCGCTGCGATGCTAGGCTGCTTTCCAGGCCCTACGCAGCGCGCGACGATGAGCCACGACGAACCAGCCAGCGGCACGATACGGCTCAAGGATCTGAGCTTCGCCGTCGAGCGCGCGCAAATCGCCGGTTGGCTGTACGACGACGCCAGCGGCGAGGCCCGCTGGTCGATCGATGTGCACGGCAGCGCGCAGCGCTTCGGCCAAGGCGAGGTCCAGCAGGATCTGCAACCGCATTTCTACGACGAGATCATGCCGGCGCGGATCGACGATTGGCGCCGGCTAGAGGGTTTCGCCTACAGCTTCGAACTGGAGCGCGACGACGCGGTAGGCGACAGCCTGCCTAGCCTGTATCTGTGTTCGCATCTGAGCCTGTCGCGCAGCGAACTGCGCCTGGGTGCGCGCCGCGGCGCGCGCTTCGCCCTGCACTGGCGCGGCCTGGCCGAGGCCAACTGGGACGAACGCTATGGCGAGGACATGCCGTTCGAGATCGACCTGGAGATTGCGTTCGCGCATCAGGAGGTCCGCTACTGGCATCGCGACGACGGCGACGACTACGAAGGCGCCGCCCGCGCGGTCATGGCGCGACGCGGACTGTCCGGCGAGCACCTGCGCTATCGCGAACACAAACGTTTTCGCGACGATCCCGGCGACGAGCACTACCGACTGATGCGCGTGTTCTTCGATCCGCTGGATTGAAACCTGCGCGTGCGTCGCGAAACGATGCGAGCGGATGCGACGACGCCCGGCTTGCGGCCGGGCGTCGTCGGGTTTGGTGCGGACGGGTTGGCGCCGGATCGCTGAGCCCGGCGCGCCGCGCTCAGCGCTTGGTCGCGCCGTCGTCGGCCTTGGCCACCGCCGGCTTTTTCAGCTCCGCCAGCGCGGCCGCGATAGGCGCGTCGCCTTCCAGCACTTCGCCGGCGTTGGTGCCCGGCGCGTCGTCGACGTCGCCGCGCAGATGGCCCGGCAGGCTGGCTTCGCTGTAGCTGGTGCGGCCGCCGTTGGCCGCTTCCTTGGCCGGATGCAGGGCGACGTCGGGCACGATGCCCAGGGCCTGGATCGATTTGCCGCTGGGCGTGTAGTAGCGCGCGGTGGTCAGCTTGACCGAATCGCCGTTGTCCAAGGGCAGTACGGTCTGCACCGAGCCCTTGCCGAAGGTGCGGCTGCCGACCACGCGCGCGCGGCCGTTGTCCCGCAGCGCGCCGGCCAGCACTTCCGAGGCGCTGGCCGAACCGGCGTCCACCAGCACCACTACCGGCGCGCCGTCGATGCGGTCGCCCGGGGTGGCGCCGAACTCGGCGTCGCTGATCGCAATGCGGCCGCGCGTGCTGACGATCTTGCCCTTTTCCAGCAAGTCGTCGGCGATCTGCACCGCCGAGGTCAGCAGGCCGCCGGGGTTGCTGCGCAGGTCGATCACCAGACCGCTGAGCTTGCCGCCGGCCTGGGTCTTGAGCTTCTCGATCTGGGTTTCGAAATCGGCGGCGGTGTCGGCCTGGAAGGCGCTGATGCGCGCGTAGCCGTAACCGGGCTCGAGCATGCGGCTGCGCACGCTGGCGACGCGGATGGTCTCGCGCGCCACGGTCACGTCGAAGGGCTTGTCGCGTCCGGCGCGCACGATGCTCAGCACGACTTTGCTGCCAGGCGCGCCGCGCAGCGGCCCGGAGCTGTCGCCTTCGTCGGCCTTGAACGGCTTGCCGTCGATGGCGATGATCAGGTCGCCGGCCTTGATGCCGGCGCGCGCGGCCGGGGTGTCGTCGATCGGCGAAATCACCCGCAGCGTGCCGTCGGGCTGGCGCTGCAGTTCGACGCCGATGCCGTCGTAGGCGCCGCGCGCCTGCTCGTCGAAATCGTCGGCGGCGACCTTATCGAGGTAGACGCTGTGCGGGTCGAGATCGAACAACAGGCCGCGTATCGCCGAGTGCATCAGCTTGCGGTCGTCGACCGGTTCGACATAGGCCTGCTTGACCGCGTTGTAGACCGCGACGTAGCGGCGGATCTCGTCCAGCGGCACCTTGGACTCGGACTTGTCGTCCTTGGCCTCGGCCTTGGCCGGTTTGGCCTCAGCGGGCGCGGGCGGTTCCTGCGCCGCGGCGGGCAGGACCGCGCCGGCCAGCGCCAGCCCCAGCAGCAGGGCTCGCGTCAGGCCAGGACGGGAGGACAGCGGATGACGCAGGCGCATGCATGGAACTCCGTAACGGATACCGGTTGGACCGCGCGGCGCGATCGAGGTTCGGTCGCGGCGTGTGGTTCGAATAGGAACACGTTAGGCAGGGCGGCGGGAAGCTTTCGTTAACGCCCGGCGGACGCATTCAGGCGCCATGTGGCGGGGCGGGTGACGGGTGAAGCAAATCCCCCTTAATCCCCCTTTTTCAAAGGGGGAGAAAGCGGGGCCGCCCGGCCGATCTTCCCCCTTTTCAAAAGAGGGATTAAGGGGGATTTGCCCTTCCCCTCAGCGCCGCAACCAGGTCGCTGGATTCACCGGCTGGCCGTTGCGGCGCAGCTCGAAGTACAGCGCCGGGCGGCCGTTGCCGCCGGAGCTGCCGACGGTGGCGACGGGGTCGCCACGTTTGACGCGGTCGCCGACGTTGCGCAGCAGGGCGTCGTTGTGGGCGTACAGGCTCATGTAGCCGTTGCCGTGGTCGACGATCAGCAGCAGGCCGTAGCCGGTCATCCATTCGGCGTAGACCACCTGGCCGTCGCCGACCGCCTTGACCGTGGCGCCGGCGCTGGCGCCGATCAGCAGGCCTTCGCTGCCGCGCCCGTCGGGCATGGTGCCGCCGTAGCCGGCCAGCAGCGCGCCCGAGACCGGCCAGCCGAGGCCGCCGACCTGCAGCGGCGCCGCGCTGGCGACCACCGCCGGCTTGCGCGTGGGCGTGCTGCCCGCGGGCTTGCCGCTGTTCTGGGCGGCGCGCGCTTCGCGGGCTTCGCGCGCGGCCTTGGCCACGGCGGCGGCCTTGCGCTGGGCCTCGGCGCGCGCGGCGGCCTGGCGCAGTTTCTTCAGCAGATCCTCCAGCCCCTTGGCGTCGCGGCCTAGCGCGCGTTCGCGGCTGCTGCGGTCCTGGTATTTGCGGTTGATCTGCTCGACCACGACCGCGCGGCTTTGACGGTCGTTCTGCAGCTGGCCCAGCTGCGCGCGCTGCTGCTTGCGCGCGCTATCGAGTTCGGACCGGCGCGTCGCGATGTCGCGCTCGACCGCGTCGAGTTCGGCCAGTTCGCCGCGCAGTTGTTCGATCCGGCGCGCGCGGTCGCGCTGCACGTAGCCGTGGTAGGCGAGCATGCGATTGGCGTCGGCGACCTTGTCCTGGGCCAGCATCACCTTCAGCGGCGCATCGCCGCCTTGGGCGTAGGCGGCGCGCAGCAGCTGCGCGAGCTCCTCGCGCTTGGCGCCCAGAGTCCCCAATAAGGTCTCGCGCCGCTGCTGCAGCTGCGCCAACGAGGATTGCTCGCGCGCCAGGCGCTGCTCGGTTTCGCGCAGGCTGCGGTTGGATTGCCCGACCTTTTCGTCGACCTCGCGCAGTTCGCGCGAGGCGGCGCCGCGCTGGCCTTCGAGTTTGCGGCGCTCGTCGGCGACCGATTTGAGTTCGCTCTTGATGCGTTCGAGCTTGCGTTCGGCATCGCGGCTGCTGTTCTGCGCCGCCGCCGGCGCGCAGGCCAGCAGCGACAGCAGCAGCGCCACGGCGAACGCGCGCAAGGACGGCATCAGGCGACCGACCCGCCTTCGATCGCGCCGTCCGAAACCAACAGGCTCTTGCCGGTCATCTCGTCCGGCTGCGGCAGGCCGAGCAGGTCGAGGATGGTCGGCGCGACATCGCGCAAGGCGCCGCCGCTGCGCAGGCTGGCGCGGCGCGGGCCCAGGTAGACCAGCGGCACCGGGCCGACGGTGTGGGCGGTGTGCGGCTGGCCGGTGGACGGGTCGCGCATCATTTCGAGGTTGCCGTGGTCGGCGGTGATCAGCAGCGCGCCGCCGCTGTCGCGCACGGCCTGGGCGATCGCGCCGATCGCCACGTCCACCGCCTGCGCGGCCTGGATCGCGGCGCCCAGGTCGCCGGTATGGCCGACCATGTCGGGGTTGGCGATGTTGCAGATGGCGACGTCGATCGCGCCGGAGCGGATCGCTTCGACCAGCTTGGCGGTGACTTCCGGGCAGCTCATCTCCGGCTGCAGGTCGTAGGTGGCGACCTTGGGGCTGGGCACGAGGATGCGGGTCTCACCCGGGTAAGGATCCTCGCGGCCGCCGCTGAAGAAAAAGGTCACGTGCGCGTACTTCTCGGTCTCGGCGATGCGCAGCTGCGTGAGGCCGTGCTCGGCCAGCAGCTCGCCGAGGGTGTGGCGCAGGTCGTCGGGCGCGAACGCGACCGGCGCCGGCAGTTTGGCGTCGTACTCGGTCAGGCAGACGAAGCGCGACAGACGCGGCTGACGCAGCTCGTAACCGGAGAAATTCGGATCCACGAACGCCGCGGTGAGCTGGCGCGCGCGATCCGCGCGGAAGTTCATGAACACCACCGCGTCGCCGTCCTGGATCGGACGCGCGCCGTCGATCACGGTCGGCGCGACGAACTCGTCGGTCTCGCCGCGTTCGTAAGCCTGCGCCAGTGCGGTCTGGGCGTCGCCGGCGTGGTGATCGCTGGCGGCTTCGACGATCGCGTCCCAGGCGCGGCGCTGGCGGTCCCAGCGCTGGTCGCGGTCCATGGCGTAGTAGCGGCCGCTGACCGAGGCGATGCGGGCATTGCCGACCCGGTCGCAGACCTCCTGCAGGCGCGCCAGGCTGGGCGCGGCCGACTTGGGCGGCATGTCGCGGCCGTCGAGGAAGGCGTGCACGGCGACCTCGGCCACGCCTTCGCGACGCGCCAGTTCCAGCATCGCGAAGATATGCTGCTCGTGGCTGTGCACGCCGCCGGGCGAGAGCAGGCCCATCACGTGCAGGCGCCCGCCGGAAGCCTTGGCCGCGGCGCAGGCCGCGCGCAGCTCGTCGTTGGCGTAAAAGCTGCCGTCCTCGATCGCGGCGTCGACCCGGGTCAGATCCTGGTACACGATGCGGCCGGCGCCGAGGTTCATGTGGCCGACCTCGGAATTGCCCATCTGGCCGTCCGGCAGGCCGACGTGGCGGCCCTCGGTATGGATCAGGGTGTGCGGCTGGCTGGCCAGCAGCGCATGCCACTGCGGCAGCTCGGCCTGGGCCAGGGCGTTGTCGGCCGTCTCCTCGCGATGGCCCCAGCCATCCAGAATCAGCAGAACCACGGGGTGGGGGCGCGCGGAGGGGGATGGCACGTCGCGTTTCCTAGTGAGGGGGCCGGAGCCGGCGTTGCGGTTGCCCGGGATTGTAGCGGAGCCGGCCGCGACGGCATTACGAAGGACACGCGCCGAAATCGGTGTCGATGCCTTAAACCTGTGCCATGCCCAGCGCATCAGATCTTACGAACCCACCCAACGGGAACGCCGAAGGACCCCGCCCATGACCCGCAACCGCTTCGCTCTCGCTCTCTCGCTGGCCCTGTCCGTAGCGGCCGCGCCCGTATTCGCCGCCGATCAGAACATCGACAAGGTCAACGGCAGTATCAACGTCGAAGCCGGGCAGACCTACGGCAACCTCGAAACCGTCAACGGCAGCATCCGCATCGGTGCCGGCGCCCGGGTCAAGAACGCCGAAACCGTCAACGGCAGCATCAACGTCGCCGAAAAGGTCCAGGCCGGCGGCCTGGAGACCGTCAACGGCAGCATCCGCGTCGCCAACCACGTGCAGATGAACGATGGCCTGGAGACCGTCAACGGCAGCATCTTCGTCGATCGCGGCGGCAACATCCGCGGCGGCGTCGAGACCGTGAACGGCTCGATCGGCCTGGTCGACACCGATGTGTCGCAGAGCATCAAGACCGTCAACGGCGACCTCACCGTCGGCGCCGGCTCGCACGTCAAGGGCGGCATCACCTACGACAAGCCCAATTTCCAGCTGTTCTCCAGCAATCGCCGCAATCCGCGCGTGATCATCGGACCGAACGCGCAGGTCGACGGCGCCCTGGTGTTCAAGCGCGAAGTGGACCTGTACGTGCACTCCAGCGCGAAGATCGGCCCGGTCACCGGCGCCACCGCCGTGCGCTATTCCAGCGATACCCCGCCCAGCAAGTAAGCGCGGCGACGCTGAACGGCCCGGACCCGACCGCGTATTCACGATAGCGGTCAGGTCCGCGGGCCGGTTCGGGACATAGAATGGGATTCCGCCGATGTTGGCCGTCCCGGAGTCGCCATGTCCCGCACACCGTCCCACCCCACTCATTGGTTGAGCGCCACCTCGGTGCTGGCCGCCGCGCTCGCCGCGACCGCCTGCAGCAAGCCGCCGGCCGAAGCGCCGACCGCCGCAGCTCCGCAGGCCGCCGCGCCTGCCGCCGCCTCCGACCATGCCTTCGACGCGGCGATCAACGCCGCCGATTTCGCCGAGCACGTCAAAATCCTGGCCTCCGACGAGTTCGGCGGACGCGCGCCCGGCAGCGCCGGCGAGGAAAAGACCGTCCAGTACCTGGAAGCGCAGTTCAAGCGCCTGGGCCTGAAGCCGGGCAACGGCGACAGCTATTTCCAGACCGTGCCGATGGTCGAAACCACGGCCGACGAAACCACTTCGCTCAAGCTCGACGTCAAGGGACAGGCGCGCGAGCTCAAGTTCGGTAGCGACATGGTGGTGGGCACGCGCACCGGCAAGTCGGAAGTGAAGGTCGACGCCAGCGACCTGGTGTTCGTCGGCTACGGCGTCAACGCGCCCGAGCAGAACTGGAACGACTACGCCGGCGTCGACGTGAAGGGCAAGACCGTGGTCATGTTCGTCAACGACCCGGGCTTCCACGGCCAGGACGCCAAGCTGTTCGAAGGCAAGCGGATGACCTACTACGGCCGCTGGACCTACAAGTTCGAGGAAGCCGCGCGCCAGGGCGCCGCGGCGGCGCTGATCATCCACGATAGCGAGGGCGCGTCCTACGGTTGGGACGTGGTCAAGAACTCGTGGTCGGGCGCGCAGTTCGACCTGCCGGCCAAGGACGATCCGGAACCGCGTCTGCCGGTGCAGGGCTGGATCACCGGCGACGCCGCACGCAAGCTGCTGGCCGACCTGGGCCAGGACCTGGACGCGCTGTACAAGGCCGCGGGCAAGCCCGGCTTCAAGGCGATTCCGCTACAGGCCAAGGCCTCGATCGATCTCAAGAGCCAGATCAGCGAGAAGTCCTCGCGCAACGTGATCGCGCGTCTGGACGGCGCCAAGCGTCCGGACGAGGCCATCGTCTACATGGCGCACTGGGATCACCTGGGCGACCACGCCGACAAGGGCGGCCACGAGGGCCACGGCGCCGACGCATCCGCCGCGGCCGCCGCCGACACGATCTACAACGGCGCGATCGACAACGCCACCGGCGTGGCCGGCATTCTCGAGATCGCCGAAGCCTTCACCAAGCAGACCCCGCCGCCGGATCGCTCGCTGCTGTTCGTGGCGGTGACCCTGGAGGAATCCGGCCTGCTCGGTTCCAAGTACTACGTCGCCCATCCGACCGTGCCGCTCAACAAGACCGTCGCGGTGATCAACCTCGACGCGATGCCGGTGATCGGCAAGGCGCGCGATATGACGGTGATCGGCTACGGCAGCTCGGAGCTCGAGGACATCCTCAAGACCGTCGCCGGCGCCCAGGGCCGCACCCTGCACGCCGAGGCCACGCCGGAAGACGGCTTCTACTTCCGCTCCGATCACTTCAACTTCGCCAAGGCCGGCGTGCCGGCGTTGTATGCCAAGGGCGGCGACGACCTGATCGACGGCGGCACCGCGGCCGGACAGAAGGCCAACACCGATTACCGCGACCACCGTTACCACAAGCCCGCCGACCAGTTCGATCCGGGCTGGAAGATGGACGGCGTGGTGCAGGACCTCGACGCGCTGTACGCGGTCGGCAAGACCCTGGCCGGCAACGAGCAGTGGCCGAACTGGTACGAAGGCAATGCCTTCCGCGCCGCACACGACAAGCTGATGCAGCCGGCCGGCAAGTGACGACCCGGCGCCTCTCCCGCTCGCGCATGCCTAGGCTGCCGCGAGCGGGAGAGGTCGCCTTGGCTATCGAATAGAGCGGGGGCGTTGCGCTCTGCAGCGACCGCGCCTTCTGTGGGAGCGGCGTAGGCCGCGACGGCCCCCTCCTCGCAACATCGCCCTCCCCGCCGCGAATCGTGAGCCACGAATCCCGTATCCGCCCGATGCGGGAGCGGCGCGAGCCGCGACCGCCGCAATGAAACGGCGCCGCTACTTCAGTCTCCGCGGCCAGGCCAGCTCGGCTGCGCCCGCGTACGACGCACCCTCCATGTGGGAGCGACGCAAGCCACGCCGCAGCAACGAAGCGATGGCGCAGTTCGTCGCATGGCGATCGCGGCTCACGCCGCTCCCATAGACGGGGCGTTCAAGTCGTCGACTTTCCTCGAACTTTGAGCGGTCATGCACCCTTTGGAGACGCCGGCCGCGCTGTCGCGGCCGGCGTTTCGTGGCCTTCATCGCATGCGTCTCATGGAATCCATCCGCGAAGGCGGATTCTCTCGCCCACTCTATGCGCAGTCCGCGCGATGCGTCGCGGAGCATCGAGCGGTTCGCCCCACAGGGATTCGTTCCCTCAACCGCAAGGCGGCCTAGGGTTTGCCTCGCCGGTCGGGTCTGCGGCCTTAATCCCAGGTACCGGTTTGCCCGTATGCGCTGTTGTTGCAGATTAGGACAACGACTATGCGCGGGTGGTTGGGCCAGCTAAACGGGGCGGGATAGTAGACAGGCATCAGCGAGGTATAGCAGCCCCAGTACGGGCCGCCGGGGACGACGGTTTCCATCGGGCCGTCGTAAACCTTCACCTTCTCCGACAGGCCGTAGCTGAGGAGGATGTCACTGACTTTTTCGGTGTTCTTCGCCTTCAACGCCTCGTGAAACTCGGGTTGCGCATTAGCGAATTCGAGAACGACAGCGGCCTCGGCGAGGCTGGGCATGTCCGTACGGGGATCGTCCTTGGCCTGCACCGCTTCCCGGCTTTGCGCCCAGGCATGGCCGCCGACCAAGGTGAAAAAAGTGAGCGCGATGCAAATGATCTGGCTTCTGGTGGAGCGAAGCATAGGTGTATCTCCTGGCGTTTCCGTCGCGGAATGCGATGGACGTCCACCAGTCGCGCCGAGCGCGAGGAAGGTTCAATGCGATCGCGACTTTTCTTGCGGTAGCAGGAACAGGCCGGCGCCGAAGATCGGATCGTGGCCCGGCGAGCCGAGATCGCGCGCCGCAGCGCGGGCGGTCGGGCGTATCGCGGTGGGCGCGCGTGCGCCCTCGCATTCGGTCGCCCGCAACAAGGCGCCCGCGACCAGCGCGGAGGCCATCGACGTACCCGACATCCTGCGGTAGGCACTGCGCGTGCCGTCGGGAACGGCAACGAACACATCCACGCCGACTGCGGCGACATCGATGCGGTCGCCGCGACTGGCGTGCTCATAAGGCTTGAGCGCGTTGTCGATCGCAGTCACCGCCAACACCGCCGGGTGGCTGGCCGGAAACGGCACGCGTCGCCGCGCGCCGCCGTTGCCCGAAGCGGCCACGACGCAAACGCCACGCCGATCGATTTCATCCACCATCAGGCCGAGTAGCGGATCCTCTCGGCCGCCGAACGCGAGATTGAGCACGTCGGGCCTCGCGATGGCGGCCGCATCGAGCGCTTTCGCCAAGTTCGTGGTGGTGGCGACCGCGACGCCGTCCTTGCGTTCGGTAAACGCCGCAAAACTCAACAATCTGGCGCCGCGAGCGACGCCGGGCACCTCGGAACCAGAGCCGGCGATCAGGCTTGCGACGGCGGTACCGTGCGCTTTGGGTGTCGCGTCCGCGATGAACAAGCGCTGCTCCAAACGCGCTCCGCGCAGCGCCTCGTGGTCGAGCGCCACCGAGGTGTCTATCATCGCGATCGTGCGGGCGGTCGCACTCGTATTCGCGTTCACCTGCGTAGGCGCGCCCAACCCATGAATCGCAAAGCGCTTGGGAGCCGGCTCGGCGTCGCTCATCGTTTGAAATATGAAATTCGGCTGCGGGCCGTGCACGTCCGCCGATTGCGTCAGCCGTTGCAGGGCGGCTTCGAGCGAATCCCTCTTGCGCAGGCCCGCGACAACTAGCGTGGTACCCAGGCTTTGCAACGGAATGGCTTCGATCAGATCGAGCCCCGCTTGGGCCGCGATTGCGGCCGGGTCCGCATCGGTGGTGAAGAGCACCTGGCCCGGCAAGGTCTCAGTCACATCGCGATCGCGCAGCGACTCGGTATTTTTCAGTAGACCGAGCGGTATGGAAAAGCCATGCAGAGAAATGCCGCGTTTGGGTGCAGTGGAGGGAGGGCCCGCAATGGGCACGCCGTTCGGCCCGACGACGACGGTTTGCGCATACGCCGGCGCCCACATGGACAGCGACGGTATCGCGAATAGCATCGCGAGGATCAACGCCAGACGAGGCCGTTTCACGAGCGTCCATCGCGACGGGGGCATGGCGAACGAGTTCATCCCTGCCGTCCCACGAACGCTACCGACGGCGATCGTTTGAGTGCGACTTCGACCGCTTCAATCTGGGCTGCGTCTAGTCCGTCGGTAGGCGCCACATCGATCATCCCGTCTTCCGGTCCGTCGACGATGCGCAGATTCAGCTGCTCACACAGCGCTTGAACATCGGACCAAGGCGCGTCCGCGCGCAAGCGCAGGGAAAAGCGCACGCCGGCCGCGGCCGCGCGATCCGTGGGCCCGGACAGCGAAGCGTATTCCGCGCTCTCGCCGTCGCTCCGCATTCGATACAGCATCACGGCTTGAACCATGCAAACGAGGGCCAATCCCGCAGCCAACGCCTTGCTCAACCAGGGCCGGTAGCGCGGCCGGCGCGAGCCGAACGACGTCTGCGCTGCCGGCGCGCCGACTTCGATCCGCGCCGGTTGCGCCGTTGCTTGGGCCGCCGGTGCGGATGCTGTCGAGGCGTCGAATAGCGGGACCGGACGGTTCGAGTCCGCCGTCTCCGCGGCGATTCGCGCCTGCAGTTTGCGCAGTCGATCGGCCGGCGATGCGGGCTCGGCTCCGAGCGAGCGTTGGCCGGATGCCTGGATCTGCGCTTGGAACTCCTGCACTTCAGCGAGTTCAGCGCGTAACTCGGGCATCGTAGCGAGCGCTTCGTCGATGCGCGCACGTTGCTCGGCGTCCAAACGGCCGTTGGCGTAAAACGGCAATAGCCCGGCAAGTTCGTGGATATCGTCGGTGTGATTCATGATGCTTGCTCCCGGAGCAATTTCCGCGCATGGAACAGGCGCGTCTTGACGGTGTTTTCGGGGCATCCGACGATCTCGGCGATCTCTGCCAGCGACTTCTCCTCGTAATAACACAACCAGACGGCTTCCCGGTGCTCGTGACTCAGTCGTTGCAAGCGGCGCCAAAGTTCATCGATGTCCGATAGTTTCTCGGCCAGACGGTCTGGAGTGTCGGCTTCGTCGGGCAGCTCTTCGAAGGCTTGCGCTTCCTTATCGCTGGCGGCAAGGCGTTCGCGATTCTTGCGAATCAGGTCGATAGCTTTGTTGCGCACGATCCGTCGCAACCACCCCTCGGCGCTGCCTTGCCCCTGAAAGTTTGAGGCCGAACGCCAGACATCGAAGAATGCCTCGTCCACCGCGTCGGCCGCGGTTTCGCGGTCGGCGGCCAGCAAGCTGGCGGCATAGCGCACCATCGTCGGCTGCAACAAGGTGTATAAGGCGGCGAAAGCAGTTTGGCTGCCCCCTGCGATCTCGCCGATCAACGCCGCGAGATCGCTACCGTCTTCCGGCGCGTTGGCCTCCTCCAAACTCCCCATGCAATGTCTCTCTTGAATGGCGGCACCGGGTACGACGCGATTAAGACTAGCATTGCGGGGACGCCTCCAGAATCGACGAGCGCCGACGGTTTATTCAATGTAGCCATGCGGCGCGTGGCTGGGGAATCGATCCGCGCAGACCGATCAGCCGCCCGTCGGCTCGACAGCCCCTCGGTTGAGAGGGCCGGCCGTCGAACGCGCGTCGAGCAACGAACGGGCCGAATCTGTCGGTTGGTCTAGCGCGTTCACGTGGCTCATTCCGAAGGGAACCCATAGGCTCCCCAGAAAGTGGGGGGGCGGGGGAGCTTTGCTTTGCGCTCCCGTCCCAGCACTCGACACGGGTCCGTGGCTGGCTCTCGGGTATTGGGGCGACATCGCTATCCAGCGTGCATCCGGCGCGGGCCGGTCGCTCCGGTACGTCCTGGCCACTGACGGCGACGCATCTCCAATCCCAGCGTCCAGCCCGTCGCGCCCGGCCCCCATGCCGCCACCGCTTTTCCGCTAGGCTCTGCAACATCCTTCGCTGCGGAAACCCGTCATGACCCTGGCCCTCGCTTACTGGTGCGTGTTGTTCGCTGCGCTGCTGCCCTATCTGTGGGTGTACATCGCCAAGGCCAGCGGCCAGCGCTACAACAACCGCGACCCGCGCGGTTGGCAGGCGCGTCAGGACAATCCGCGTTCGATCCGCGCCAACGCCGCCCAGCTCAACGCCTTCGAGGCCTTCGCGCCGTTCGCGGCCGGCGTGGTGATGGCGCAGCTCACCGGCGTCGCGCACGCGCAGATCGCCGCGCTGGCGTTGGTGTTCGTGATCGCGCGCGTGCTGCACGGCCTGCTCTACCTGGCCGACAAGCACACCCTGCGCAGCCTGGTCTGGCTGGTGGGCTACGTCTGTGCGATCGCGCTGCTGGTCATGGCGGCGTTGAAGGCAGCCGCGATCGCCCCGATCTGATTTCTTGCGGCGGTACCGATCCGCCGCCTTCCATCTCCACCGGGTCGAACGACCCGGCCGAGCGCTACGCTAGCTTCGTCAAGGCCAAGGCAATGACTTCCGGCGTCACCGATACCGTCCGCGACCTCGAATCCGGACTGCAGCACGACGGCTTCCGCTTCCTCGAAGCCGACACCATGCGCGGCCTGCTCGAGCGCGACCGCCCGCTCGCCGACTGGCCCGCCTTCGCCGGCAGTTGGAACGACCTCGGCCCCGATACCTACCTCGCCCGCCACGGCCGCGACCGCAAACGCCGTTATGCGGTCTACTCCGCCGACGCGGAGGGCGGGCTGCGTCGCGAGAAGCACCAGCCGCATTATCAGAGCCTGGACTACAACGTCCTGCAGGGCGATATCGAACGCTGGTTCGAACCGATCCTGCCCGAGGTCGGCGACAGCGACAGTCTGCTGCGCATCCTCGGCTTCTGCCGCGACTTCTACGGCGCGCTGGCGCCGGCGGTCAGCGGTTGGCATATCGAGGTGCATCAGTTCCGGATCGAAGCCCGCGTCGACCAGTCCGGCGAGCCCACCCCGGAAGGCGTGCATCGCGACGGCGTCGACTATGTGCTGGTTCTGCTGGTCGATCGCCAGAACATCCTCAGCGGGACGACCTCGATCCACGCCGGCGACGGTCGCGAACTCGGCAGCTTCACCCTGACCGCGCCCTTGGACGCGGCCCTGGTCGATGACAGCCGGGTCTTCCACGGCGTCACCGCCGTGACCGCCCAGGACCCCAGCTTGCCCTCGCACCGCGATGTGCTGGTGGTGACCTTGCGTGCTAAGGATTCGGCGGCGCGTTGATCGCCTGCTGTCGCTAGCCTCCAAACGAAAAATGCCGGCGCAAGCCGGCATTTTTGTCACGGCGCTAGGCCCTTTGGGTAGGAGCGGCGTAAGCCGCGACCGCGCCAGTCCGAGCGACGTCGCCGGTTCGGGGGCCTGCCTCTCCGAACGACATCGTCGGTTCGGGGCCTGCCTCCTGTGGGAGCGGCGTAAGCCGCGATGTCAGTGGAGCAGCGCCGTCGTTCGATGTGCCGCGATCGCGGCTGACGCCGCTCCCACAGGGTGGGATGCGTGCGGCCCGTGGCTCCGCAGCCTCCCTGCTCCGTTGCCTCGGCTTTAGGCGGGTCGGTTGCGTCGGTGCTCGCCCGGCTTTGGGGTAGGAGCGGCGTAAGCCGCGACCGCGCCAGTCCGAGCGACGTCGCCGCTTCGGGCCCGCCTCCTGTGGGAGCGGCGTGAGCCGCGATGTCAGTGGAGCAGCGCCGGCCACGGCGGTGATCGAGAAAATGCTGCGNCACATCGAACTCGCCGTCCAGCACCCGGTCCAGGCGGCCTGGTCCCTCGAGCGCGCCGCCCGGCTTTGGGGTAGGAGCGGCGTAAGCCGCGACCGCGCCAGTCCGAGCGACGTCGCCGCTTCGGGCCCGCCTCCTGTGGGAGCGGCGTGAGCCGCGATGTCAGTGGAGCAGCGCCGTAGTTCGGTGTGTCGCGATCGCGGCTGACGCCGCTCCCACAGGGCGGGATGCGGGCGGCCCGTGGCCTCCGCAGCCTCCCTGCTCCGCGGTCGCGGCTTGCGCCGCTCCTACAGGGGGCGGGTGGGGTTGCGGGGCGGGTCGACGGTGCGCGGATTAACTCTTGGTGTCCGAACGAGCGCATCCGGATTAACTCGCCGACGCCGCGGATTCGGGCCGCATTAACTCGTCATGCCAGCGCATTATCTTTGTTTCGCGCAAAGAAGAAGGCCGGCCCCCTTGCGGGAACCGGCCTTCGGATGAAGCCCCTGGCGATGACCTACTCTTGCATGGCTTAGGCCACACTACCATCGGCGCATATGCGTTTCACTTCCGAGTTCGGGATGGGATCGGGTGGTTCCACACAGCTATTATCACCAGGGAGAGGGTGGAGGGTCGCAGATCTCGGTGTACTGAGGTTGCGCGCACGCTCTCGTTGGGTTGCTTTCGACGGAATGATCCCCGTCGTTGGCGAATAAGTTGGGACGTAGCGAAGTTTACTTCATAAAGAAGCGTTGACGAAAGCCGTCAGACATATCGTGGAGACCAAAGCAACTTGAGGTTATATGGTCAAGCCACACGGATCATTAGTACAGGTTAGCTCAATGCATTGCTGCACTTACACACCCTGCCTATCAACCACCTAGTCTTGATGGTTCCTTTAGGGGACTTAAAGTCCCGGGAGATCTCATCTTGAGGCGCGCTTCCCGCTTAGATGCTTTCAGCGGTTATCGCTTCCGAACATAGCTACCCGGCAATACCACTGGCGTGATAACCGGAACACCAGAGGTTCGTCCACTCCGGTCCTCTCGTACTAGGAGCAGCCCCTCTCAAATCTCCAACGCCCACGACAGATAGGGACCGAACTGTCTCACGACGTTCTGAACCCAGCTCGCGTACCACTTTAAATGGCGAACAGCCATACCCTTGGGACCGACTACAGCCCCAGGATGTGATGAGCCGACATCGAGGTGCCAAACACCGCCGTCGATATGAACTCTTGGGCGGTATCAGCCTGTTATCCCCGGAGTACCTTTTATCCGTTGAGCGATGGCCCTTCCATACAGAACCACCGGGTCACTAAGACCTACTTTCGTACCTGCTTGATCCGTCGATCTTGCAGTCAAGCACGCTTATGCCTTTGCACACAGTGCGCGATGTCCGACCGCGCTGAGCGTACCTTCGTGCTCCTCCGTTACACTTTGGGAGGAGACCGCCCCAGTCAAACTACCCACCATACACGGTCCCCGACCCGGATTACGGGCCTAGGTTAGAACGTCAAGCACGACAGGGTGGTATTTCAAGGATGGCTCCACCACAGCTAGCGCCATGGTTTCATAGCCTCCCACCTATCCTACACAGACGAACTCAACGTTCAGTGTAAAGCTATAGTAAAGGTTCACGGGGTCTTTCCGTCTTGCCGCGGGAACGCTGCATCTTCACAGCGATTTCAATTTCACTGAGTCTCGGGTGGAGACAGCGCCGCTGTCGTTACGCCATTCGTGCAGGTCGGAACTTACCCGACAAGGAATTTCGCTACCTTAGGACCGTTATAGTTACGGCCGCCGTTTACTGGGGCTTCGATCAAGAGCTTCGCCTTGCGGCTGACCCCATCAATTAACCTTCCAGCACCGGGCAGGCGTCACACCCTATACGTCCACTTTCGTGTTTGCAGAGTGCTGTGTTTTTGATAAACAGTCGCAGCGGCCTGGTCACTGCGACCCCTCTCAGCTGTAGCTCGCATGAGCCACCAAGAGGGGTGCACCTTCTCCCGAAGTTACGGTGCCATGTTGCCTAGTTCCTTCACCCGAGTTCTCTCAAGCGCCTTAGAATTCTCATCCTGCCCACCTGTGTCGGTTTACGGTACGGTCTGCGTAAGCTGAAGCTTAGGAGCTTTTCCTGGAAGCGTGGTATCAGTCACTTCGCTCTAATGAGCTCGTCTCGCTGCTCGGTGTTAAAGGGTCCCGGATTTGCCTAAGACCCACACCTACCTGCTTTCTCCCGGACAACCAACGCCGGGTAGACCTAACCTTCTCCGTCCCTCCATCGCACTTACGCGAGGTGCTGGAATATTAACCAGCTTCCCATCGACTACGCATTTCTGCCTCGCCTTAGGGGCCGACTCACCCTGCGTCGATTAACGTTGCGCAAGGAAACCTTGGGCTTTCGGCGTGCGGGCTTTTCACCCGCATTATCGTTACTCATGTCAGCATTCGCACTTCCGATACCTCCAGCGGACTTCTCAATCCACCTTCAACGGCTTACGGAACGCTCCTCTACCGCGCATACAAAGTATGCACCCCAAGCTTCGGTTCATCGCTTAGCCCCGTTAAATCTTCCGCGCAGACCGACTCGACCAGTGAGCTATTACGCTTTCTTTAAAGGGTGGCTGCTTCTAAGCCAACCTCCTGGCTGTCTGTGCCTTTCCACATCGTTCACCACTTAGCGATGAATTTGGGACCTTAGCTGTGGGTCTGGGTTGTTTCCCTTTTCACGACGGACGTTAGCACCCGCCGTGTGTCTCCCGGATAGTACGTACTGGTATTCGGAGTTTGCCATGGTTTGGTAAGTCGCAATGACCCCCTAGCCATAACAGTGCTCTACCCCCAGTAGTATTCGTCCGAGGCGCTACCTAAATAGCTTTCGAGGAGAACCAGCTATCTCCGGGTTCGATTAGCTTTTCACTCCTAATCACACCTCATCCCCTACCTTTGCAACGGGAGTGGGTTCGGGCCTCCAGTTGATGTTACTCAACCTTCACCCTGGGCATGACTAGATCACCCGGTTTCGGGTCTACTGCCCGCGACTATGCGCCCTTATCAGACTCGGTTTCCCTTCGCCTCCCCTATACGGTTAAGCTCGCCACGAACAGTAAGTCGCTGACCCATTATACAAAAGGTACGCAGTCACCCTTGCGGGCTCCTACTGCTTGTACGCACACGGTTTCAGGGTCTATTT
>NZ_LMJF01000014.1:0-217943 GCF_001429785.1 Lysobacter sp. Root916
GCGTCACGTTGCCCGTGTTCGTCACCGTGAACGTGTACGGGATCGTGCTGCCCGCCGTCGCACCCGTAGGCGCACCGGCGACCTTATCGATCGTCAGCGAAGGCGCAGGCGCGAAGGTATTGGTGATCGTACAAGTGGCGGCATCGCCCAGCGCCAAGGTGATCTGGTTGCCACCGGTGACGGTGGCGCCCGTGCACACCCAGCTCGAAGCGGTGTAACCCGCGGGGCCACCGGCTTCCGTCAGGAGGTAGTTGCCCGGATTGACCTGGGCATTGGTGACGGTCGCGGCGCCTTCGGTGCCGGTGATCGTGGTCGGACCCGTCGCCGTCAGTGTCCAGTTGGTGTCGATGGCGGTGCCGCCACCGGTGTTCACCACGGTCTTCTGCAGGGTCAGCGTCGCGGGAACCGGCGTGTTGGCATACGTACACGTGGTCGCAGTGGCGCTGGCGCCGATCGTGAGGCTACGTCCAGTAGCGCCGCTAGCCAGCGTACTGCCGCCGGCGCAAGCCACGGTAGTGGTGTATCCGGCCGCGGTGGCACCGCCGCCGAAGGTTTCGGCCGGCAGGGTGACGACGTCGCCCGCGAACACGGTCACGGCCGTGCCGGTGGCGTTGGTCGGCGCGGTCGCGCTGAAGGTCGGGTTGGCGGTGCCGCCGGTGGTGGTGGCYGAKGCGGTGTGGCCGCTCACGCTGCCCGCCGCCCAGCTCTTGGCCAGGTTCAGCTGCTGGGCGATACGCGCATTGGTGTAGGTACAGGTGACCGCGCTGCCCGGCATGGTGATGGTGCGGCTCAGGCCGCTACCGGTCACTGCGACCGGGCTGCTGCTCGCATCCGTACACACCAGGGTGGTGGTGTAGTTGGTGGCGGCGCCCGTGGTGAAGRCTTCGGYCARGGTCACCGTSGAGCCGATGGTCGCCTGCGCGGTCGCATTGGTGGTGGTCGACGGCGCGGTCGAAGTGCCGGCGGTAGCGCCGGTCACGCTGGCGCCGCTGACGGTCAGGCTGACCGCATTGCCGGCGATCGCGTTGGTCCAGGTCTTGGACAGCGTCACGCCGAAGTTGTTCGGCGTATTGGTGTAGGTACAGGTGGTCGCGGTGGCGCTGGCGCCGATCGTGAGGGTACGACCGGTGGCGCCGCTGGCCAGGGTACTGCCGCCGGCGCAAGCCACGGTGCTGGTGTAGGTGGAYGCGGTGGCRCCGCCGCCGAAGGTTTCGGCCGGCAGGGTGACGACGTCGCCCGCATAGACGGTCACGGCCGTGCCGGTGGTGTTGGTCGGCGCGGTCGAGCTGAAGGTCGGGTTGTTGGTGCCGCCGGTGGTGGTGGCYGAGGCGGTGTGGCCGCTCACGCTGCCCGCCGCCCAGCTCTTGGCCAGGTTCAGCTGCTGGGCGATRCGCGCATTGGTGTAGGTACAGGTGACCGCACTATCGGCGGGCATGGTGATGGTGCGGCTCAGACCGGTGCCGGTCACGGTGACCGGGGCGCTGTCGAGCGCGCGGACGCAGGCCAGGCTGGTGGTGTAGTTGGTCGCGGCGCCGGTGGTGAAGGCTTCGGTCAGCGTGACGGTGACGCCACCGCCGGCGGTGGCCGTGGCGTTGGTGGTCGTGGACGGCGCGGTGGAGGAACCCGCGACGGCGCCGTTGGCGCCGGTGATGGTGAGGCTGACCGCGTCGCCGGCGAGCGCGTTGGTCCAGGCCTTGGTCAGGGTGATGTTGCGCTGGATCGGATCGCTGTCGGTCGCGGTGCAGACGCCGGTGGTGCTGTTGAAGTTGGCCGCGCCATTGGTGCTGGTGCACAACGTGCCTGGGTTCTGCACGCCGGTGGGCGGCGTGACCGTGGCGGTGTTGACGGCGTTCTGAGCCAACGCGGGCAGCGAGACCGCCCCCAGCAGCAGGAGCAGCAGCGACTTGCGAAAGCAGCGACCGACTACCGTCAGCGCTCGATTGATGTCTGCAGCCACGTTGCACTCCCCCTGAACCATTTCAGCCTCGTACCCACCGCCAACACCCCCGAGCGGCCATCCGAGCCATCGAGCTGCGCCAGTTCCCCTAATGGGATTTTTTTGTCCCAATCAGGATTGTATAGGCAATTACCATGCCAATAAGAAAACGGTCCCAGTCCCGGATCCGTTTTATTTCGGGCGTTCTTTCACAATTTTTAGGACCTTCAGCGTCACTTGGTGACTCAAAACGTCCTTAACAGCGCAGGTGCCGAACGGCTTCCGCCCCCGCCGGAGCGGTAAAGACTTGGCCAAAACCGGCGTACATCGGTTGCAGCAGCGGACCTGGCGCATCGGCGGTGCGGCTACCGATGTCCGGGGCGCTGGGCTTCGGCTGGGCGGGGGCGGCACATCTAAGCCACCAAATCTTTCTCCTGCTCAGCCCAATCGCGCCGCATCCGGACCGGGTCCGTTGATATGGATCGCGGAAGCGCGGCCACAGAGGACATCGCGGGGCACGCCCGCTACAGGGACAGGGCCACGATCGGGGCGGACGCGTGGCGCGAACAGGCACACTTAATGCCCACTGAAGGCTCTAAATTGATGGCTTTTGGCTGCGTACAGAGGCTCGACCATGCGCCTGGGCTCTCCATCCGCGCACACGCAATGCACGCAAGCACTTGAGATTGCGAGGCACAAGACGAACAATGTGAAGACCGTGTTCCAAATCGGAAAATCACGGTCCAGCAACAAGTTAGGCTGACTTTTTGCACCAGTCTTGTGTATTTTTCACAAGCTGAACCTTTTGCCCGTCCCGACGCGGCGTTTGCGTCTCCCGCTTCGATTCAAGGCAATTGGTACCGTTTCCATGCTTGCGGAGACCCACATCCCATGAAGTCGTCTCACCCGACCATCGGCGGCCTGTTGCGTTCGCTGCGCGCGCGCAACAAATGGACGTTGAAGCAGATGAGCGAACGCTCCGGGATTCCGTTATCCACCCTGTCCAAGATCGAGCACGACCGTCTGTCGCTGACCTACGACCGCCTGCAGCAGCTCAGCGAGCGCTTGAACATCCGCATGTCGGAACTGTTCGCCGAAAGCGAGGACGCCAGCGTGCCGGCGGTGACCGCACGCCGCAGCATCGGCCGGGTCAGCGATGCCGTGCGCATCGACTCCAAGAACTACGAATACTTCTATCTATGCCCGGAACTGCGCCGCAAGCGCATGGTGCCGAGCGTGGCGAACCTGCGCGCGCGTAGCCTGGAAGAGTTCGGCCCGTTCCTGCGCCATGCCGGCGAGGAATTCATCTACGTCCTGAAGGGCACGGTGGTGCTGCACACCGAGTTCTACGATCCGCTGACCCTGGAGGAAGGCGAGTCGGTCTACATCGACTCCAACATGGGCCACGCGTATGTGATCGGGCCCGATTCCGACGCCGCCACGGTGATGGCGGTGGCCGCGACCGACGACGATCAGAGCGTCATCGAAGCCCTGATGGCGACGAACGACTAGACCCGAGGCGGGTGCGGAGCCGCCCGGATCCCGGCCGCGCTTGCCGCCCGACCCGGTTTATTGACGGAATGCACAATTTAGCCTCACATATTTGTCGAAACGGCTTGCAATTCTCCGATCTGGACAATTAGTCTTGCGGTGAGAATTATGCGTGCCGATTGCAATCGGCACGGGCATGGTCGGGCGCTCGCAAGCGTAGCGAACGACACATCCAGGCCACGCGGCCTAGCTGAGCGGAATTCGTGGCACTTCCTAGGTGCCGCCGCCGCAGTAAGACGCGAGCCTCGCCGCCGGTATCGACGCTGAGTAGCTGTCTTTTGAGCCCCGGCCTAGGTCGGGGCGATTTTTTTGCGGCGCGGCGAGGCGATCAGAGCGCGCTGCGCGGCGGCAACGACCAGTCGATCGCGGCCAGGCCCTGCCGGCTCAGGTAGTCGTTGACGGCCGAGAAATGCCCGCAGCCCATGAAGCCGCGGTGGGCCGACAGCGGCGAGGGGTGCGGCGCCTTGAGCACGCGATGGCGGCGCGCGTCGATCACCTTGCCCTTGGCCTGGGCGTAGCTGCCCCAGAGCAGGAACACCAGCCCTTCGCGTTCGCGGTTGAGGGTATCCACGACGTGGTCGGTGAAGCCTTCCCAGCCCTTGCCCTGATGGCTGCCGGCGCGACCCTCCTCGACCGTCAGCACCGCGTTGAGCAACAGCACGCCCTGGCGTGCCCACGCCATCAGGTAACCGTGGTCGGGACGCGCCAGGCCCAGGTCGCGGTGGATTTCCTTGTAGATGTTCTCCAGCGACGGCGGCACCGTCACGCCCGGCTGCACCGAGAAGCACAGGCCGTGGGCCTGGCCCGGCCCGTGGTACGGATCCTGGCCGAGCACGACCACCTTGACCTGATCGAACGGAGTGGCGTCGAAGGCGGCGAAGATCTGCGGGCCCGGCGGATAGATACGGGCGCCGGCCGCCTTGCGTTCGCGCAGGAACGCCGACAGCGCGCGCATGTCCTCGCGCTCGAACCAATCGCCGACGCGCGCTTTCCACGACGGCTCCAGCTTGACCCGCTCGCCGCTGTCGCCGTTCATGAGGATGCGCGCTCGGGCAGTCGTGCCAGGCGCAGCTGGAACAAGGTCTTGGTGACCAGCAGGCGCTCTTCGATCGGCTTGAGCACCAGGTCGTTGGCGCCGGCGCGCAGCAGCTCGCTCTGGTTGTGGCGGTTGGCGTCGCCGGTCATCACCAGCACCGGCAGACGGCGCTTGCCGTACTTGAAGTCCTGGCGCAGGCGCTCGAGCAGGTCGTTGCCGCTGAGCGCGCCTTTCAGATAGACGTCGGTCAGCACCAGATCGGCGCCGACGTCCTCGGCGCCGCGGTGGGTTTCCAGATACTCCAGCGCTTCTTCGACGCCGATGAAATGCAGCACCTGCAAGCCGTGGCGTTCGAGCATGCGCTTGGTCGCCACCGCGACCACGCGGCTGTCCTCGACGTAGAGCACGCGCGCGCCCGGGATCGGCTCGGGCTGCACGTAGCCGCGAATGAAGGCCGCGAGCGCGCTGTGGCCCAATGCCTTGTCGAAATAGTCGGTGACGTCCTCGGTGAAGCTGCGCGACTCCAGATGGGCCTGGGCATCGCCCGAGACAACGATCACCGGCACGTAGGCCTGGCCGCCGGCTTCGCGCACGCTGCGCGCCAGGCCGATGCCATCGCCATCGGGCAACACCAGCGAGGTCGTCACCAGGTCGACCGCGCCGCCGTCCAGCGCCGCGCGCGCCTCGGCGATGCTGCCGCAGGGCACGACCTCGACATTGGGCAGCTCGCGCGCGAGCACGTCGCCGATGAGCTTGCGCACCAGTTTGGAACCGTCGACCACCATCACCCGGGGGGCGGCGTTGTCGAAATGGCGTAGATCGTGGCTATGCATGCGGGACGGATCGGGTCGCTATCGACGACGGCGCAAGGGAGTCCGAGTTTAGGCGCGAACGGCTACGGATTCCGAGTCTCGCGTTCCGTCCCGGCCAGATCGTCTACGGCGACCGCGCCGCTCAGGTGTCGGTGGGCCGGGTCTGGCGCAGGTAATGCCCGGTCACCAGCCCCGCGCCCAACCAGCCCAGCACCGCCGCGCCGACGACGATCGCCGCGGCGTAGCGCAGGTCGAAGCCGTGCAGGGCGAATGCGCTGCCGTAGCTGCGCGCGAGTTCGGCCAGCGGCTCGCGCAGGGCGAAGTCGGCGGCGGTCAGCAGGGCCAAGGCCAGCGCGCCCGCGGCCAGGCCGTAGCACGCGCCCAGGTACAGGAACGGGCGCCGGATGAATCCGTCGGTCGCGCCCAGCAGTTGTAGCACGCCGATCTCCTCGCGCCGCGACTGGATGTCCAGCCGCACGGTGTTGCCCACCACCAGCAGCGCGCCCAGACCCAGCAGCGCCGCCAGCACCCAGGCCAGGCGGCTGCCGAAGCGCAGCCAGCCGTCCAGACGCTGTCGCCACCCGGCATCGTGCTGGACCAGATCGGCGTCGGGCAGGGCCTTGAGCGATTCGGCCAGCAGCAGCTCGTCGCCCCTAGGGGTGATCAGCAGCAGGCTGGGCAGCGGATTGCCTTCCAGAGTGCCGATCGCCTCGCCCAGGCCGCTCTTTTCGCGCAGCTCGGCCAGGCCTTGTTCGGGCGTACGCAATTCGATCGCGGCGATGTCGCGACGCGCGCGCAATTCGTCGGCGAGCGCGCTGGCGCGTTCGGCGGCGAGACCGGGCTTGAGGAACAGCGCGATCTGGCGCGATTGCTCGACGTCGCCGGTGAAGCGTTCGATGTTGGCCAGCGCCGCCCACAGGCCCAGCGGCAGGGCCAGCGCCACCGCCATCACACCGACGGTGAGCGCGGTCGACCAGGGCTTGCGCAGCATGCGGCCCAGGCTGGCGACCAGACTGTAGACGTGGTGATCGACCCAGGTGCCCAGGCGCGAACGCGAATCGGAGGGCGCGGCGGCTTTGGCGTTCATTCGGCCAGATCCTCCGGCGAGATGTCGTCGACCAGGCGCCCCTGATTCAAGACCAGCACGCGCTTGCGCATGCGCTTGACCAGGCTGAGGTCGTGGCTGGCGACGAGCACGCTGGTGCCGCGCTCGGGCAGCGAGGCGAACAGGGCCAGGATCTCGGCCGACAGGGTCGGGTCGAGGTTGCCGGTGGGTTCGTCGGCCACCAGCAGACGCGGTTCGCCGACGATCGCGCGGGCGATGCCGACGCGCTGTTGCTCGCCGGCCGACAGCTCGCCCGGCAGCGCACGCTCGCGCGTGGCCAGGCCGACCTTTTCCAGCACCGCGCGCACGCGCTTGGCGATATCGCCGCGGCGCAGGCCGCGTAGCAGCAGCGGCAGGCCGACGTTGTCGGCGACGCTGCGATCGGCGAGCAGGCGATGGTCCTGGTAGACCACGCCGATGTCGCGCCGGTGCAGGGCGACGCGGCGGCCGCGCACCTTGAGCAGGTTCTTCTCGCCGAACAGCACCGCGCCGCGGCTGGGCCGCTCGCTGAGGTGGATCAGCTTCAGCAGCGTGCTCTTGCCGGCGCCGGAATGGCCGGTCACGAACAGCATCTCGCCGGGGGCTACCTCGAAGCTGACTTCGCTCAGCGCCTCGTGGCCGCTGCTGTAGCGTTTACTGACGTTGTCGAAGCGCAGTACGGTCATGGCGGAAGTATCGCAGATGCGCGATTCGCGAGAACACATCACGTTTCCCGGCGCGGGCTTGCACTAGCGTGGCCCTGCGGTCGGCAGGGACGACTCGGTCGCAACGGCGGGGTCGTCGACGCCCCGCCCCACGACCTTCCCGGCTCACCGCGGGCGCAACGCGCCGGTCGGCCAGCCGCAGCGGTCGCCGGCGCAACGCCGGCGCGCGCACCGTTCCCGCAGCACTCGCTTCATGCCCGGCAACGGCCCGGCAGCGCCCTGACGTCGTGCAACAAGGAAGGCACCACGATCGACCACCGTCGCCGGCCAGTCGACACCGGCAGGCGTTCGGTTCCGGCTTTCATTCTTAAGGAGAAGAATATGCAAACCACCCGGCTACAAATCGCGGTCGCCCTGGCCCTGGCCTTGGGCCTGCACAGCCAGAGCGCCCGCGCCGAGCAGTACGACCCGCCGCTCAACATCGGCACCATCGGTTGCCCGGCCGGCTCCACCGGCTACGGCAACGCCCGCTTCATCGTGTTCCCATCCTGGGGCAGCGCGCCGCCGAACTGGCGCCTGACGATCTGGTGCAGCGCCGCCGGCGCCGGCCGCCGCACCCACTTCGAACCGGGCGGCGGCGGCGTGTTCGCGCCCTGGCCCAACCTGGGCGGCGCCTTCGGGGTCGGCTGGCCGCCGCCGCCGAACTACGGCAATCAATTCCAGTTGCTCGACGTCGACAGCGATGGCGATCTGGACGTGTTCCAGCTGCTGGAAACCGCGCCCAACACCTGGACCGTGTTCCTCAACCGGGCGCTCTGAAACCGGGCGCGCCCAGCCCGCTTAGGTCATCGCGACCGATCGCGGCACGCTCGGACGCAACGAAAACGGGCGCCCCAGGGCGCCCGTATCGTTCGACGGCACGGGCCTGCGGCCCGTCCGCCTCAGTGCTGCGAACGCGGCGCGCGCGTGACCAGCGACTTCAGGCCGCGGCCGATGCGGCTGAGCAAACCGCCGGGCTTGGCCTCGCCCTCGCCTGCCGGAGCCGGCTTGGCGGGGCCGGACTTCGCCGCCGGTGCCGCCTTGGTCGCGGCGACCGGGGCGGTCTGGGCCGTCGCGCCCTCGGCGCCCTCGATGCGGCGACCGCCGCGACGGCGACGCCGCTTGCGCGGGGCGTGCTCGCCCTCGACCGCCGCCGGAGCGGTGGCGACCGCAGCGGCCTCGGTTTCCGGACGCGGCTTGCGCTCGGGACGCGGCGGACGCGGTGCGGCGCCTTCGGCCGCTGGTGCGGCGGCGCTGGGCTCGCGACGCGGACGCTCGCTGCGCGAACCTTCGCGGCGCGGGCCTCCCTCGCGACGGCCACCGTCGCGCGAACCGCCGCTGCGGCTGCCGCTGCGACCGCCGCCGCGGCGTTCTTCGTCGGCGGCGCGCTGCTCGCGCGCTTCCTTGAAGATCGCGCCGATGCTTTCGTTCTCCTCGCCTTCCTCGCCCGCCGGCACTTCGCGCGGCTTGCGCGGCAGCGCGACCAGCAGGTCGGCGTCGACCGTGGCCACCGGCAGCTTCTGCTCGATGTAGCTTTCGATGTCCGGCAGGCTCATCGCGTAGCGCTCGCAGGCGAAGCTGATCGCGTCGCCCTCGGCGCCCAGGCGCGCGGTGCGGCCGATGCGGTGGACGTAGTCCTCGGCATCGAACGGCAGGTCGTAGTTGTAGACGTGGCTGACGCCGTCGATGTGCAGGCCGCGGGCGGCCACGTCGGTGGCGACCAGGATCTCGAGCTGGCCCTTCTGGAACTTGTTGAGCAGCGACTCGCGCTTCTTCTGCGGCACGTCGCCCGACAGCACGCCGACCCGGTAGCCGCCGCGCTCCAGCGAACGCGCCACGCGCTCGACCCAGACCTTGGTGTTGACGAACACCATGGTGCGCGCGCCCTCGGAGCGCGACAGCAGGCCCAGCAGCAGCGGGATCTTTTCCTCGTCGGACGGGAAGTACACCTTCTGGCGCACCTTGGCCGCGGTGATGAACTCGGTCTCGACGACGATCTTCTCGGGCTCGTTCATGTGCTCGTAGGCCAGCTCGAGCACGCGGTGGCTCAAGGTGGCCGAGAACAGCAAGGTCTGGCGCTCGGTGCGGATCGGCATGCGACGCAGCAGGAAGCGGATGTCCTTGATGAAGCCCAGGTCGAACATGCGGTCGGCTTCGTCGAGCACGCACATTTCGCAGGCATGCAGCGACACGACCTTGTGCTGCTTGACGTAGTCGATCAGGCGGCCGGGCGTGGCGATGATGACGTCGGCGCCCTTCTGCAGCAGCTCGCGCTGCTTGTCGTAGTCGACGCCGCCGTAGACCAGGGCGAACTTCAGGCCCAGCTCGGAACCGAACTTGACCGCGTCCTTATGGATCTGGATCGCCAGTTCGCGGGTCGGGGCCAGGATCAGCGCGCGCGGATCCTCGGGCTTGCGCTCGGCCAGGGCCGGGCTGGTCAACAGGCGGTTGATGACGGTGACCAGGAAGGCCAGCGTCTTGCCGGTACCGGTCTGGGCCTGGCCGGCGACGTCGCGCCCGGTCAGCGTGATCGGCAGGGTCAGCGCCTGGATCGGCGTGCAGCGCGAGAAGCCGGCGGCTTCGAGGCCGGCGAGCAGGCTGGGATGCAGTTCGAACGAGGAAAACGTGATATCGGTTAAAGGCTTGTCGCTCATGCGTCTTAAGGGTCCGCGCGCAGAACTGCGCTTGCGTGGGTGGCGTCGGCGAAGCAGACTGCCGGGGCCGGGCAGACCCCATGGCCGACCCGACGTTCTGCCTCTGGAAGAGGCCGTGGCGCAGCCCTTGAAGGTGCCGCGAAACGCCCCAGTTTACAGTAAGCCCCCGCCCGGCACGGCCCGCCCGGGGATACCATTCAATATGAGCCCGTTCCGTACGGGCGCGTACCCCCGCAGGAGATCATCCCCGTGAGCGAAAAAGTTCTGCATGCTGGCGATTCCGACTTCGATGCCACCGTGCTGCAGTCGTCCGAACCCGTCCTGGTCGACTTCTGGGCCCCCTGGTGCGGCCCCTGCAAGGCGATCGGGCCGATCGTCGAACAGCTCGCCGACCAGTACGAAGGCAAGGCCAAGGTCGTGAAGGTCGACGTGCAGGAGTTCCCGTCGCTGGGGGTTCGCTACAACGTGCGCAGCATCCCGATGCTGCTGATGTTCAAGGACGGCCAGGTCCATTCCAGCCAGCTCGGCGCCCCGCCGAACATCAAGTCGCTGCTGACCCAGATGATCGACAAGGCGATCTGATCGCCCCCCGCCTACGCCCGCCCACGCCGGGCGTAGGTCGCCGGCTCGCCCGGCAACGTGAACGGCAGGCCCCATAACGCTTGCCGCCGCGCAACAGCAGTGCTAGTTTCGCAGCACCCGGCGCCGAACCGTAGCACTGGCAGCGCCGCACCCCCTCTCGCAAAACCATCATCCACCCACGTCCCCGACGTCCCGCTCGCTGCCTGCGAGCGCTCGCCCTTAGCGAGGAATCCCTGCTTGTCCGATAACACCCCCGACGCTGGCGATATCGCCGAAAAGCGCGTGCGTAAGCCGCGTGTCGCCAAAGCCGACGCCGCTCCCGCAGCCGCCAGCCCGTCCGCTCCCGCTCCTGCGCCCAGCGCACCGCCGGCCGCTCCGGCGCCCGCGCCGGCCGCCCCCGCCGCTTCTGCCCCCTACTCTGGCGACTCCGCACCGGCCTCGTCCGGCGCAGATGGCGCGCCGCAGGGCGGCAACGACGGCGGCAACGCCCAACGCGGCGAAGGCGGCTACAACAACGATCGAGGCGGCAACAACAACCGCCGCGACCGCTTCCGCAACCGCCGCGACCGCGATCGCGACCGTGGCGGCCGTCCGCGCGACGAAGGCATGTCCAACGACGGCGGCAACGGCGAGAACTTCGTCCCGCGTCCGCACCCGCAGGTGCCGGAAGGCTTCCCGCAGTACTCCTTGGGCGACCTCAAGCGCATGCCGGCGCCCAAGCTGCTCGAAATCGCCGACCAGCTGAGCATTCAGGAAGGCGTGGCCCGCGCCCGCAAGCAGGACGTGATTTTCGCCCTGCTCAAGGTGCTGACCCGCCACGGCGAAGGCGTCGCCGCCGACGGCGTGCTGGAAATCCTGCCCGACGGCTTCGGCTTCCTGCGCGCGGCCGAGGCCAGCTACCTGGCCGGCCCGGACGACACCTATATCTCGCCCAGCCAGATCCGCCGCTTCAACCTGCGCACCGGCGACCACCTGTCCGGCCGCATCCGCTTCCCCAAGGACGGCGAACGCTATTTCGCCCTGTCCATCGTCGACACCATCAACGGCGAGCCGCTGGAAGCGTCCAAGAACAAGGTCCTGTTCGAGAACCTGACCCCGCTGTTCCCGCGCCGCAAGTTCCGCCTCGAGCGCGGCGACGGTTCGACCGAAGACATCACCGGCCGCATCCTCGACCTGATGGCGCCGCAGGGTAAGGGCCAGCGCGCCCTGATCGTGTCGCCGCCCAAGGCCGGTAAGACCATGCTGATGCAGCAGGTCGCCACCGCGATCACGCACAACCACCCCGACGTGCACCTGATCGTGCTGCTGGTGGACGAGCGTCCGGAAGAAGTGACCGAAATGCAGCGCACCGTGCGCGGCGAAGTGGTCTCCTCGACCTTCGACGAGCCCGCCGGCCGCCACGTCCAGGTCGCCGAGATGGTGATCGAGCGCGCCAAGCGCCTGGTCGAACACAAGAAGGACGTGGTGATCCTGCTCGACTCGATCACCCGCCTGGCCCGCGCCTACAACAACGTCGTGCCGAGCTCGGGCAAGGTCCTGACCGGCGGCGTCGACGCCAACGCCCTGCACCGCCCGAAGCGCTTCTTCGGCGCGGCGCGCAACGTCGAGGAAGGCGGCTCGCTGACCATCATCGCGACCGCCTTGATCGACACCGGCAGCAAGATGGACGAGGTGATCTACGAAGAGTTCAAGGGCACCGGCAACTCGGAAGTGCACCTGGACCGCCGCATCGCCGAAAAGCGCGTCTACCCCGCGATCAACATCAACCGCTCCGGCACCCGCCGCGAGGACCTGCTGATCGAGCCGGAGCTGCTGCAGAAGATCTGGATCCTGCGCAAACTGCTGCACGGCATGGACGAGATCGGCGCGATGGAGTTCCTGCTGGACAAGATGAAGACCACCAAGTCCAACGACGAGTTCTTCAGTTCGATGAAGCGCTGAGGCGCGACCCGAACCGTCAACGAAACGCCCCGCACCGCGGGGCGTTTTCGTATCTGATGCCTGCCCCACAAAGAAAACGGCCCCGCGTGTGCGGGGCCGTCGTCGTATTGCCCGATCGTCGCGCTTACAGCCCGCGACCGCCGCCCTGCGTGGTCTGCTGCGCGGTGGTTTCGCCGGCCGCCATGTTGCGCGCGGCGAGCTGGCTGCTCACTTCCAGGCTTTGGCTGGAGCCGGCCGCGACGTCGATCGAGACCATGCGCCGGTTGGCCGAGGCCGGATCGCCCTGGACCGCGAACAGCTTGCTGCCGTCCTTGCTGGCGAACAGGTGATCGACCTGGGTCAGGCCGCCGTCGCGGGTGGCCGGCACCAGCGCGGCGGCCAGGTTCTGCTGCTGTTGCGGGTTGAGCTTGACCTGCGCGGGATCGACGCCCTTGAGCTTGTCCAGCATGTCCTTGTACATGCCGTTCAAAGCGTTCGCGCCGCTGGTCAGCACGCCGGCCACGCGCAGGCCTTCATCGACCGCGCCGCCGACCTTGTTGGTGTTGCGGTTGGCCGCTTCCTGCTGGGCCGCGGGCAACAGGTAGGTGCCGCGCTCGCGGTCGCCGTCGCGATCGCGCACGTAGCGTTTGACGTCCTGCAGCTCCAGTTCCAGGAACTCCTTGGACGAACCCTTCGCGGCCTTGGCCAGATCGACCGCCTGCTGCGCGCTCAGGCGCTCCAGGCCCTGGCCGGAGGCGAGGATGTCGACCAGCGACTCGGGCTGCACCTTCTGCTTGAGGAAGGCCAGGAAGCGCTCGCGCGTTTCCGGGTTTTCGCCCATCGCATCGAGCACGCGGGTGGCGGTGGACAGGGCGTTGCCGGCGTCGGTGGGCATGCCCGAGATCTGGCGCATCACGCCGCTGATCGCCTTGCGCGGCTCCAGGCCTTCGGCGAACGGGAAGCGTTCGCGGAACTCGTCCCAGCGTGGCGCGAGGATCTCTTCGCGGATGTGCTTGATCAATTGATACGCGCCGGCGGCGAAGGCGACGATGGCCACGCCCACGGGGGCGACGCCGATCAGGCCGCCGACCAGGCCGGAGTTGCGCGCGCCCAGCAGCAGCGCGGTCTGGCCGACGTCGCCGGCCAGCTTGAAGCCGTTGCCGAGCAGGTCGAACGCGGCATCGACGCGGCGGTCGGTGTCCAGCGGCTTGCGGGTGATCGGATCGCGGCCGTTGAACACACGCTCGGCGTCCTGGCCGATGGCCTTGGCGTCGTTGGCCACGCCCTTGATCGCGCTGTAGCGCTCCAGGATCTTGGCCGCCTCGCGTTCGCGCCCGGTGCTGGTGGCGAACTGCAGCACCGCCGCCATCGCCACCGCGTCCACCGGCTGTCCGGCCTGGCTGGCGGCGGTGCCGGCCTTGATCGCGGCTTCCAGCGCGGCCAAGGTCTGGGCGACGTCGGCGTGCCCACCGCTTTGGGCGAGCTGCTGGAGCTCGGCCAGCGGCTTATCGACGGGCGCGTCGGGGCTGGCGTCGCGTTGCGCCGACCAGCTCTTGGCGTAACCGACCAGCGAGGTCTGCAGGGTGGCCGGCAATTCCACCGCGTAACCGTGGAACGGCGGTGACACGCGGCCGTCGGCGCGGGTCTCGCCGGGGTACAGCTTCCAGGTCAGGGCGGTCTGGGCGAGCGCGCCGCCAGGCCCCGAGACCGAGGCCACCGTGGCTTCGAGGGTGTCCTCGTCCACGACCTGGCCGTTGCGCTGCAAGGCGTCGGCGACGACCGCACGCAGCACGGTATCGCGCGACCATTCGTCGTCGGCGGGCAGCAGCGCCGTGTAGTTGAGGGCGCGGTCCTGCGGCGCACCCTGTCCCGCGTACCAACGACGGGCCACCGTGGCGTTGCCGCCGCGTGTGCCGCTGTCGTCCGAAATCGAATCGACTACTGCATTCATTAGCACTTACTCCTTGTCCGGTGAACTAGCTCCTGGTGAACCAACCCTCGGGCACTCCGGCCCAGGGTCGAAGCTGAATCATGCGCCCGTCGAATGACCGGGGCAATTCGGGGGCGTGTGGTGGGCGCCCGGGCGGTCCGGGCGGGTTCGCCGCATCCGGCCGATCCGGTCCGGAAAGGAAAACGCCCACGGGGCGGGGCGACGTCGGGCCTGGCGCCGGCCTGGGCCGACGTATCGGGGCGTGGCCGCCCTACTCGTCGACGCTGCTGAGGTCGGATTCGGCGTGCTGCCAGCCGGCGGCGGTGCGGCGCATCAGCACGCGGCCGCGGCTGCGGATGTCGTCGCGATCCACGCCCTCGACCCAGAGCACGGCCTGGTCGCCGTGCTGGCGGCCGCGCGCGATCCGCGCCTGCAACGGCTCGCCGTCGCGCAGGGACTTCAGCGATTCCTTGACCGTGCCGGCATCGTCCTCGGGGAAGCGCCAGCGCGCGTCCTCGCCGCCCATGCGGCGCAGGGCGGCGACGTCGCCTTTGGCCAGGGCGTCCAGCCAGGCGTTGTAGGCCGCGCCGGGCGCGCCGCCGCCGGCCGGCAAGGCGCTGCCGGGCGCGGGCGCGATCGGCGTGTCGAAGCGCAGATCGAAATCGTAGGGCGTGCCGAGGAAATCGCCCTCGGCCAGCTGCCAGCGGCCGGCGATGCGCACGGCCTCGTTGCGTTGCAGAGCGAGTTCGCCGTAGCCGCCGCTGTTGAAGCCTTCGGGCGAATAGAACAAACCGCACTCGCTGCCGTCGGCGGCGATGCACAGGCGCACGTAGCCGCCCGCGGGCGCCTGTTCGCGCACCGCGTCCATGGCGTCGAACGCGGCGGCGACCGCGGCCGCGTCCAGCGGCTTGGCGCTGAGGAACACCAGGGTGCGGCGCTCCTCGGCCTGATCGGACGGCTCCTCGATCACCGCGATCGCATGCGCCAGGCTCAGGCGTGCGTCGCCGTAACGGAAATAGCCGGAGCCGGTCTGGGCCTCGGCGGCGCCGGCGGCGATCCATCCGGCCGTCAGCGCGAGCGCGCGCAGGCGGCGGCGCAAGGCGTGCGTGGCGCTCATCGAGGCTGTCCTTTGCGGCTGTCCCAATTAGGCGCACGTAATAGCACGGCGGCGGCGGACAGCGCGGCGATCGCGGCGGCGGCGGTGAGCTGCGCGCATGCGATTGCTCGTACTCGAAGACCAAGCCGATCTGCGCGCAACCGTCGCCGGCCGCCTGCGCGCGCATGGGCATGCGGTGGACGAGGTTGCGGATCTGGCGCCCGCGGAGTCCTTCGTGCGCTCCCACGCCTACGACGCCTTCGTGCTCGATCGCGGACTGCCCGATGGCGATACGCTGACCGTGCTGCGGCAATGACGCGAGCGCGGTATCGCCACCCCGGCGCTGTTCCTGACCGCGCGCGATGGGGCGGCATGGTGCATTGCGTGACCCAGCAGCAGCCCGCGGCACGCTAAGGCGCGGGTCCGCGCGCGCCCTCATGGCCTGCCGCGACTGGCGGGGTTGATCGGTCGCGGAGCAGGGGATTGAAAATCCCCGTGTCGCCGGGCCGCCACCGCCGCATGAAAACGGCCGCCGGGCGCACTGCCCGGCGGCCGCAATGGCTTACAGCGCGACGCCCTTCACTTCGCTGGCCAGCTTGATCGCACTGGCCAAGGGCACCACGTCGCCGGCATCGACATCGGATACGCCGATGCGCTGATTGCCGGTGTCGCTTTGCAGCCAGGCCGGTTCGCGGCGCGCGCCGCGCACTTCGGTGCGCCACTGGCCCGGACGGGTCTCGCGCATGCCCGGGGCCTGGAACTCCACCGGCATGCTCACGGTGAGATCGCGCGCGCTGGGATGGTCGGTGTGCAACTGCACGTTGAACTGCCAGCTGCGCGCGGCCCGCGCGGTGGCCTGCTCCAGCGCCGCCACGCCCTTGGCCAGGGCCTTGTCGCTGCCGTAGACGTTGAGCAGGCTGGTCTGCACCGGCGCCGCTTCGAGCACGCGACCGTCCGCGGACAGGCGCAGGTAAAGCAGCACCACACCGCCCACGCGTGCGCGCGCCAGACCTTCGGGATAGGACGGCGCCACGATCTTGCGGCTGCTGATCGTGACGACGGCCGGCGGCGCATCGGGCAGTACGCCGTAGCCGGTGGCCGGGAAGGTCACGTTGTCGACGGTGACCGCGTAGCGCTCCTCGCCGAGTTGGCGCGCGGCCAGGGTCACGCGCATGCGCGCCTTGGCGGTGACCGGCTTGCCCTGCACCAGCACCGGCTCGAAGCGCCAGGCGCGCACCTGGCGTTCCAGGCTGGTCTTGACGTCGTCGGGCAGCGGGGTCTCGCTGCGGTAGTCGATCAGGGCGCCGCTGGGGTCGATCGCGATCTCGCTGTCGACGCGCGTGGTCATGATCGAGTCCACCGGCGGTTTGGGCGGTGCCGGTGGGGATTGGGCCCAGGCCGACGCGGCCAGGCTCAGGGCGGACAGCGCGAGCGCGGTCCGCCGGAGGGAGTTTCCTTGCATCGTGTAGCTCCTGTGGATGTAGCGTGGATGCGTCGCGGCCCGGGCTCCTGCCCGTGGCGGCCGCGCGCCTTGTGAGCTTAGCAATGCCTGGGCGGCCTCTAGCGCATCGGGTTCACCGTTTCGCCGCAAGAACGCGCGGACGCGAGCCTGCTGCGACGCGCCATCGCGGCGCGCCGATTGGACCGCTGGAGCGGAAGCTGTTTCCCGTCCACGCGCCACCACCGCGTCCGCCGCGGTCGGTAAGATGAAGGCGTCGCGGATGGCGGCGATCTGGCGGGCGACGAGGGTGATGCATGCATAGCGGCGGTCTGGAACTTGCGCTGGTCTTCCTGCTGGCCGCGGTGATCGCGGTGCCGGTGTTCCGCAAGTTCGGACTGGGCGCGGTGCTGGGCTACCTGGCCGCCGGCGTGGTGCTGGGCCCCTACGGGGTCAAGGTGATCCGCAACGCCGAACCGGTGCTGGCCGCGTCGGAAATCGGCGTGGTGATGATGTTGTTCGTGATCGGCCTGGAGCTGTCGCCCTCGCGTCTGCGGGTGATGCGCAAGCCGGTGTTCGGCGCCGGCGGCCTGCAGGTGCTGCTCAGCGGCCTGGCCCTGGGCGCGATCGCGATGTTCGGCGGCGGCCTGGGCTGGAAGGCGGCGGTGGTGGTGGGCGTGGGCCTGGCCCTGTCCTCGACCGCGGTCTGCCTGCAGCTGATGTCCGAGCGCAAGGAACTGACCAGCGACTACGGCCGGCTCGCGTTCGCGATCCTGCTGTTCCAGGACCTGGCCGCGATCCCGCTGCTGGCGGCGATTCCGCTGCTGGGCAAGGCCGCGTCGGTCCAGGGCGGCGGCATGGAATGGGTCGCGATCGCCAAGGCGGTCGGCGCGATCGGTGCGGTGATTTTCGGCGGCCGCGTGTTGCTGCGGCACGTGTTCCGGATCGTCGCGCGCACCCAGATGCCGGAAGTGTTCACCGGCGCGGCGCTGTTGACGGTGCTGGGCGCGGCCTGGGTGATGCAGATCGCCGGCCTGTCCGCGGGCCTGGGTGCCTTCATCGCCGGTGTGCTGCTGGCCGATTCGGAATTCCGCCACGAGCTCGAATCGCAGATCGACCCGTTCAAGGGCCTGCTGCTGGGTCTGTTCTTCATGGCCGTGGGCATGAGCATCGACCTGCAGCGCGTGGTCTCCGAGCCGGCGATGATCGCGGCGATGGTGGCGGTGCTGATGCTGGTCAAGTTCGCCCTGCTGTTCGGCGTCGGCCTGCACCCGGGCGGCCTGGACCGTCGCGAATCGGTGCAACTGGCCGCGGTGATGTCGCTAGGCGGCGAGTTCGCCTTCATCGTGTTCAACGAAGCGGTCAACGCCGGTCTGCTCGACGACCCTTCGCGCGACCGTTTGATCGCCGCGGTCGGCGTGTCGATGGCGTTGACGCCGTTGCTGCTGATCGCGATCTCGCGCGCCTTGTCGGCCGCGCCCAAGGCCAAGCCCAAGCGCGAATTCGACCAGATTCCCGACAACCACCCCAAGGTCCTGATCGCGGGCATGGGCCGCTTCGGCCAGATCGTGGCGCGCCTGCTGCTGGCCCACAAAGTGCCGTTCATCGCGATCGAGAACAGCGCCGACCAGGTCGACTTCATGCGCCGCTTCGGCAACATGGTCTATTACGGCGACCCGGCGCGCCCGGAGCTGCTGCGTTCTGCCGGCGCCGCCCAGGTCGATGTGTTCGTGATCGCCATCGACGACCACGACGGCAACATCCGCACCGTGCGTACCCTGCGCCGTCTGTACCCGCGCGCCAAGGTGTTCGCGCGCGCACGCGATCGCCGGCATGCCTGGCAGCTGATGGACCTGGGCGCCGAACCGATCCGCGAGACCTTCCATTCCAGCCTCAAGCTGGGCGAACACGTGCTGACCTCATTGGGCGTGGCGCCGGAAGTCGCGCGCGATCACACCGAGCGTTTCCGCGAACACGACGAGCGCATGCTCAACGCCCAGTACCTGGTCCACGACGACGAGGCCGCGCTGCTGCAATCGGCCAAGGACGCGCGCAAGGAGCTGGAGGAACTGTTCGAGGCCGACCAGGGCGAAGGCCTCCTGGGCGAGATCACCGCCGACGCCGACGCGGCCGCGCAGCGGTCGTTGCATTAGGCGAGCATAAAAACGACATCGTCCCGACCTCGGGGCGATGTGCTTGCGGCTCGATCCTTCAGCTTAGGCGCCGGGACAAACCAGCTCGGTAGTTCGCGCTTCGCAGTGGTACTCGCCGCCGCCTACCGATACGCAGCCGCCGCCGCCAGGCTGGGAAAAGCAATTCCCCCAAGGGTCGTCTCCAACGCCGCCGAACTCGCCACCGCCATCAATACCGCCGCCACCTCCCCCTGTGCTTGCCAGGGCAGCAGCATCCGCTGTGCGATTAGCCCGATCTTTCAATGTCTCGCCGCAAGTCTTAGGCCCCATTTCGGTCAAAATTGCCTGCGGCAAATGGGGGTATTTGATGTAGACCGAAACGGGCCCCTCTACATCCTTGAATAAGTCCCCAAACTTCTCCACCCCCTCCGCAACGGCACGCCAAGTACGCTCCCCGCTCAAACTTTGCCAGGCTGAAACACTAATCGTGGCGGGCACCTGAGCCCGGGCATATACACAGGCACCGGCAATAGCTGCCAACGAAACAAAGAACAACAACATTCCCCCACGCGCTTTCATAACCTCTCCTTGACTGGATGGAAGCCTCCCATTTACGGGGTGCGGGTACTGCTTACTGCCACTTCATCTCGGAAAGGCGCTTTATAGTCTCGTTCAAACCCGGACGAACATCCGGCTTCAACGGCGGCAGCCCGCGCGCGGCTCTCCAAGCATTCGCATTCACTACGATCTGATATCCCAATGCATCCGTTGCCGTGATCTGCATCGGGCTGTTCTGGCTGGGAATCGCTGAAAATCCAGGCATCCAGTCGCCCCTTAGATAGGCCGCACGACGATAGGCAGCTGCCAACGTGTGCTCGCCCTGATTCTCTGAGACGCTTGCTAGCGCGTGCAGGGCATATACCGAGCCCATCATGGCACCGTGATTCAATACGGCCTTGGCATCGGCCCGACTCGCTGCATTTAGATGCGCGACATGTTCCGCATCCAACAGGTCTTGCACGGACTTGGGAACGAGATCTTTCGGCATAACGATGTTTCCGTCGCGAGCGCTCATCGCCAGTCGTTGCTCTTGCGTTGGAAACATATTGCGGTTCAACCAATCCGCCTGTTCCTGCGTTTCCACGCCCAAGAACACATCGCCAACCTTGATGCTTTCGCTCGATTGCCGTTTGTCGAAGACGTAGTGCTGCTTCGCCCAGCGCGCCACCTGATCGCTGCCTGCGGAACTATTGTTCGCTGGCTCCCGGAAAACGGAAGCTGGATTTTCCCAAGGGCTAAGCCCCGCATTCGGCCGGACGCCACCGACTTGTCGCAGCGCCAGGAAGCCACCCGCCGCCAGCGCAAACATGGCAATAACCAAGATCGCCTTCTTTCCCACCGCCACTCACTCCATGTGGTTGCAATGGCGCGCTTTGCTCCGCCATTGCTTGCGTTTGTACAAGCAAAAAAGCGAGCGCGTCAACGCTCGCTTTTAGAAGCTCACAGTCCTTACACCTTCAATCCACTTTCTTGCAGTGGGAGGCGCTCAACGCTCGCGCAGGAAACGCGCCATCGACACGCCGTTGCCCGGTGCGGGCGGGGCGAATTCGGCCGCGATATCGACGAAGCCGCGCATCACCGCGATCTCGCGCGGGGTGCGGTTGAGGGCATCGCGCAGGTCCGGGTCGGCGCCCGCGCGCAGCAGGCGCTGGACCACACGCAGCAGACCGTGCAAAGCGGCCAGATGCAGCGGGCCGAAGCCGCGCGGGTCCTGGGCGTCGAGCGCGGCGTCGTGATCCAGCAGCAGATCGAGGCCGGCGACCAGCACTTCCTCGTCGGCGGCGGTGCCCGGCTCGGCGCGCGCGCCCAGCAGTAGCAGCAGCGGGGTGGCGCCGGCGGCGGACTCGTCGGCGTCGACGCCGGCCAGCAGCAAGGTGTCGAACAGCGCCACCAGGCGGCTGCGCTCGCGGGCGGTGAAGCCGTACATCGCCGCGCAATGCAGGGCCATGCGCCCTTGTGCGTCTTGCGCGTGGACGTCGGCGCCGGCGGCGAGCAGGCGCGCGGCCAGATCGGTCAGGCCCAGCGCGCAAGCCACCATCAGCACGGTCAGGCCGCCCGGCAGACGCTGTTCCAGCGAAGCGCCGGCCGAGACCAGGCGATCGACGATGTCGCCGTGGCGCATGCTGACCGCGGCCGAGAGCGGGGTCGCGCCGGAATGCGCGGGCAGCTGCGGATCGGCGCCGCGCGCCAGCAGCAGGTCGACCACGGCGCGATGGCCCCCGCCGGCCGCGCGCAGCAGCGCGCTACAGCCCTGGCGATCGAGCGCGTCCACCGCCAGGCCGAGGTCGAGCAGGCGACGCACCGCATCGGCATCGCCGACGATCGCGGCGGCCGGCACGTCGTAGGCCTGCAGCGGGCGCTTGGGCAGCGGCCAGCCGCGCCAATCCAGCCAGTCGGCGAGGTCGCGGCGGCCGGACGACAGCGCCACGCCCAGCGGGGTCTGGCCGTCGGCGGCCAGCAGATCGGGCGAAGCGCCCTGCGCGACCAGGCGCTTGAGCATGGTCTCGCGACCGAGCGCGGCGGCCAGGTGCAGCGCGCTCATGCCGTGGCTGTCGCGGGTGTCCAGGGCCACGCCGATCGCGACCAGGCGGTCGACCAGACGCGTCCAGCCCAGACGCACCGACAGCGCGAGGGTCGGGTCGCCGTTGCGCGAATGCGCGAACGGATCGGCGCCGCGTTCGATCAGGTCCAGCGCGAACTGCTCCAGCCCGCGCGCGGCCTGTTCGGCGCTGGCGCAGGCGGCGAGAAAGCGCGCCAGACCGCCGGCGCCGGCCGGCGAAACGCCGCGCCGCAGCAGCGCCTGCAAGGCCGGCACCGCGGTTGGGCCGCGGCCCAGCAGGGCGAACATCGGGGTGTCGCCGTGGGCGTCGCGGGTTTCGGCGTCGGCGCCTTGCGACAGCAGCCAGGCGATGCGCTCGGGCGAAAGTGCGTTGTCTTCGTCGTGCAGCTGCGCGCCCAACTCGGCCGGCGTGAGCAGCTTGGCCAGGCCACCGAGCTCGGCGGCGCGGCCTTCGCGCAGGCCGTCGCGCAGCAGGCTGGCGGGCATGCGGTCGGGCAACGGCGCGTCGCCGCCGTCGTCGTCGCTGACCGCGGCCGGCAAGGGATAGGCGCGATCCAGCGCGGCCACCAGCGACCAGCGGCCGGCCTCGGCGGCGCGATCCACCGCGCGCTTGCCGATCGCGTCGCGCTGTTCCGGGTCCACGCCCAGGTCGAGCAGGCGCTGCACCAGTTGCGGCGTGGCGTTGTCGGCCATGCAGGCCAGGGCCAGTGCGTTGCGGCCCTCGGCGTCGGTCATCGCCGCCTCGGCGGCGCCGCCGCGCGGCAGGTGTTCGAGCAGGCGGTCGAGCACGCCCAGGCGCGCGCCACGCGCGGCTTCCAGCAGCGGTGTACGGCTGCGCGCGTCGATCGCGTTCGGATCGGCGCCCGCGGCCAACAGCACGGTCACGATATCCAGATGGCCAGCGTAGGCGGCTTCGTGCAGGGCACTACGGCCGTGCGCGTCGCGCGCGTCGATCTTGGCCTTCTGCTTGAGCAGCAGACTGACGCCGGCCGGGTCGTCTTCCTCGGTGCCGGCCGCGGCCAACAGCACGGGCTGACCGCCGGCGGGCTCGGGACGCGCGCCGCGTTCGAGCAGGAACTTGGCCAGGCGCCAGTTGCCGCTCGCGCAGGCCACGCCCAACGGCGATTGGCCGTCGCGGTTGAGCGGATCCAGCTCGGCCTGGGCGTCGCGCAGCAGCGCGGCCACGCCGGGGTCGGAGCTACGCGCGGCGTGATGCAGCGGGGTGTTGCCGTCGCCGTCGGCCAGGCGCGGGTCGGCGCCGTTGGCCAGCAGGGTCATGACCGCGTCGGGGCGGCCGTGCCAGCTGTCGCGGGTCGCGGCCAGCAACGGCGTCATGCCGGCGGTGGCGGCGTTGAGGTCGACGCCGTGGGCGATCAGCGCGCGCAACAGGCGCAAGTCCGGCAGCACCGCGGCCAGCACCGCCAGGCTGCGCTGGTCGCGTTCGTCGGTGGGCGGCGCGGCGTTGACGTCGGCGCCCAGCTCGATCAGTTCCAACGCGCGTTCGACCCGGCCGCCGCGCGCGGCCGCGTACAGCGCCGGCTCCAGCGGCTCGCCGCTGAGCAGCGGCGCCTGCGCGATATCCAGCGGCTCGTCGTCGGCGACGAAATCCAGCCCCGGCAGCGGGTCCGCCGCTTCGATCCCCTGCAGCAGCCAGTGCAGCAGCGGCGAGCCCAGCGCCAGCGCGATCGCCAGACCCCAGCGCCCGCCCTGCGACAGCAGGTTCGGCCAGGCCAGCGCCACCACCGCCGCGGCCAGCGCCGAAACGATCGCGGCCACGCCCAGCCCGCGCCAGGCCCCGAGTTCGAGTTCGCTCAGCGCCTGCCAGTACTCGCGCAGGCCACCGCCGTCGCGTTCGAGTTCATGCCACAGCGGCCAGACCCGCCACAGGCCCAGCAGGGCGATGCCGCCGACCATGCTCAGGCCCAGCGCCGCCATCAGCGAGCCGGTCTGCAGCAGCGAGGACAGTGGCCAGGCCACGACCAGGGCCAGGGCGGCCACGCCCGCGCCCCACAACAGCACCAGGGTGCCACCATCGCGCAGCCAGACCGGGCGCGGCTGCTCGGCGTCGTCGCGCCAGAACCGCGCCGCCAGCGCGTAGGCCGGCTGCGCGAGGGTGCCGGCCAGCGCGGCGACGACGCCGCCAAAGCCGGTCAGCAGCGCCAATACCAGCCCCGCCGCCGCGGTCGCGGCCAGTCGCAGCCGGGCATGCTTGGGGTCGGACCAGGGACTGCGGCGCTCAGGCATCGGACCGCACTTCGTCGTGTCGCGGCGGGAACTGGATATGGAACCCACGACTGGCCAGGTTCTCGCGCACCACCGCGCTGTCGCCCCGGGCCAGCTGGCGCTCGGGCGTCAACGCCACCTCAAGCACGAACTGCAGCGCGCCCAACTGGGCGCGCAGCGGTTCCGGCACGCGCTCGAAGTCGTCGCGCGCGGCCAGGAAGACGTAGGTTTCGTCCTTGCGAAGGCTCTTGTAGACGTAGGCTTGCATGCGCTGGACGGCTCGGCTCCCGGTCGGATTTTCGGTGCGGGTTTATGTGACGCACAGCATACCTGCCCATCCGCGTCACGCGAACTCTGACGTTCAGCGTCAGGCGCGGGAGCGGCTGCTAGCGGGCGGGCCGGCGTGACGCAGCTCACGTCCGGGTGACGGCCTGCCCGGCCGCTCGGGAGACCCGGCCCCTCCCCTTTCAAGCCAACCGCGCCGCCGGCCCCTCAGCTCTCTAGCGCCCCCTCCAGCCCGCCCGTCGCCGCGGCTGTGGTGACGCCTGCTGCCGCCGTTGCTGTTGCTGTTGCCGGTGCTGGTGCTGGTGCAGTTGCAGTTGCAGTTGCAGTTGCAGTTGCAGTTGCAGTTGCCGTTGCAGTTGCAGTTGCCGTTGCTGTTGCTGTTGCTGCGGCATTGAAGTCCAAAAGCAGCGCACTCACACGACCAACCGTAGACCCGAAGGGCGGCGCGCAGGACGCGCGCCGTTTTTCGAATGGACAGGGATGTCCATTCGAAAAATCCCGGCGAAAGCCCCGAACTCGCAGGGGAGGGTTGGTCACGCTAGCCCTTCTCTTTGGTTACTTTTGACCGAAGGGAATCCAGACGGACTCTTGGGCTAGCAAGAGAAAGTGACCCGCATGCGCAGCAGGAAGGAGGGAGCTAGCAGCAAGGGCCTGCTGACGTTCAGCCGTGCACGAACCTGCGGTTCGTAAGCCGCGGGGCTTCACCCTCTTCGAAGGAGGGAGCCAGAAGCGAGAGAAAGCAACTCGCATGCGCAACAGACGAAAGCCGATGATGAGTCAGCGCCAATCCCGCGCACCAGTCGGATGCAGCCGGCCATAAACAAGCCAAGGACTCAGTGATACCCCGCATCCGCCGCGATCTTCCCCTTGAACACGCTATACGACCAATACGTGTAGCCCAGGATCGCCGGCAACAACACCACCAGCCCCACCAAGACGAAGCCCTGCGACGAAGGCGGCGACGCCGCCTCCCAGATCGTCAAACCCGGCGGCACGATGTTCGGCCAAATACCCAGCACCAACCCCGCGAAACCGAGCACGAAGAAACACAGCGTCAACACGAACGGCGCCACATCGCGCCCCTCGCGCATCGCCGCGCGCCACAGCGCGAACGCATTGGCCAACACCAACAGCGGCACCGGCGACAACCACAGGAAATTCGCGCCCTCGAACCAGCGCGCCATGATCCGCGAGTCCAGGAACGGCAACCACGCGCTGACCAGCCCCATGAACACCACCACCACCAGCACCAACGGCCGCGTGAGCGTGCGCGCGACCTCCTGCATGCGCCCCTCGGTCTTGAGGATCAGCCAGGTCGAACCCAGCAACGCATAGCCGAACACCACCGCCGCGCCGGTCAGCATCGAAAACGGACTGAACCACTCGAACGCACCGCCGATGTACTTGCCGCCCTGCAGCGGCATGCCCTCCACCAGCGCGCCCAGGATCACGCCTTGCGCGAATGCGCACAGCAGCGACCCCAGCGCGAACGCCGCGCCCCAGGCCGGCTTGGCGCGCTGCGCCTTGAAACGGAACTCGAACGCCACGCCGCGGAACACCAGCGCGATCAGCATCAGCAACACCGGCAGATACAACGCCGACAGCACCACCGCGTATGCCTTCGGAAACGCCGCCAGCAAACCCGCCCCGCCCAGCACCAGCCAGGTCTCGTTGCCGTCCCAGATCGGCGCGGCGGTGTTCATCATGTGATCGAGCTGGCCCTCGTCCTCGGCGAACGGCGCCAGGATGCCCAGACCGAGCACGAAGCCGTCCAGCAGCACGTACATCAGCACGCCGAAACCGATCACGCCGAACCATACGATTGGCAGCCAGTATTCCATCGTCCACCACCTTCTGCGTCGCTCCCGCCGCGGCGGGACTTCATGAAGCGCGCATGCTGCGCGCTGGCGATCACGCCTTGCTTTCGGACGGCTCGTCCGGCACCGACAACGGCCGCGCCGGGGTCTTCTCGCCCTGGCCTTGGCGCGGCGCGGGCTCGTGTGGATGCGGCCCCTTGCGAATCAACTTGACCAGATAACCGATGCCCGCGCCGAACACGGTCAGGTAGACCACCGCGAATACGATCAACGAGGTCAACACGCTGCCCGCATTGATCGCGCTGACCGCATCGGCCGTGCGCAACAAGCCGTAGATCACGTACGGCTGGCGCCCGATCTCGACCACGTACCAGCCGGCCAGGATCGCCACGAAGCCGCTCAGGGTCATCGCGCGCCAGCCGTTCAAGACCCAGCGACCGAAGCCGCGGCCTTCGTAGAGCTGCTTGCGCTTCCACGCCCACAGCGAGGCCAGCACCAGCAGCAGCATGGCCACGCCCAGGCCGACCATGATGCGGAAGGCGTAGAACACCGGCTTCACCGGCGGACGTTCCTCCGGCGGCACCGACTTCAGCGGCTGGATCTCGCCGTCCAGGGTGTGGGTGAGGATCAGGCTGCCGAGTTTGGGGATCGCGATTTCGTAGTCGTTACGCTCGGCACGCTCGTTGGGCACCGCGAACAACACCAGCGGCACGCCCTCGCCCTGGGGCTTGGCCTCCCAATGCGCTTCCATCGCCGCGACCTTGATCGGCTGATGCTCGCGCGCGTTGAGGCCGTGCAGATCGCCCACGTAGACCTGGGTCGGCACCGTGATCGCGGCGAACACCACCGCCGCCTTCAACATGCGCTTAGCGGCATCGACGTGCACGCCGCGGCGCAGATAACCCGCGCTGACGCCGCCGATCAGGAAGCAGGTGGTGATGAACGCCGCCAGCACCATGTGCGCGAGGCGGTAGGGGAAGGACGGATTGAAAACGATCGCCCACCAGCTGTCGGGTTCGAACACGCCCTCGACGATCTTGTAACCGGCCGGCGTCTGCATCCAGCTGTTGGCCGAGATGATCCAGAACGTGGAGATCAAGGTGCCCAGCGCGACCATGCAGGTCGCAAGGAAATGCATCTTCTCCTCGACCCGATTCCAGCCGAACAGCATCACGCCCAGGAAGGTCGCTTCCAGGAAAAAGGCGGTGAGCACTTCGTAGGACAGCAGCGGGCCGAGGATATTGCCGGCTTGCTCGCTCAGCACGGCCCAATTGGTGCCGAACTGGAAGCTCATGACGATGCCGGACACCACGCCCATGCCGAAGGACACGGCGAAGATCTTGGTCCAGAAGAAGAACAGGTCGCGCCAGACGGTGTCGCGCGTGCGCAGCCAGCGCCATTCCAGGAACGCGAGCCAGCTCGCCAGTCCGATCGTGAAGGCTGGGAACAGGATGTGGAACGAAATCACGAACCCGAACTGGATACGCGACAGCATCAGAGCATCCACGGCACGACTCCTGTCATGTCCCGCAATTGCAACGGGGCTTCAGATTCGCAAGGCCATTGTGCGCCGCGTCATCGGGCCGGTAAAGCACCGTGACCCATGGCCCAATCACGCAAACCATTGAGGCTGCTAACCTGCGTCAATTTGCCCACCCTAGACTTCCAACCAGGTCCGCCGATGCGCCTAGTTCCGAACGCTCTGACCCTGTCGCTGGCCGTGCTGTTGCTGGCCCCCAGCGTCCATGCCCAAACGCCGATCACGCTCGCCCAGACCATGGCCGATCCCGACTGGATCGGGCCGCCGGTCGAACAGGCCTGGTGGGCCTGGGATGGGCAGCGCGTGCAGTACCAGCTCAAACGCGAGGGCGCGACGGTACGGGACACCTGGCAGCAAGGCACCGGCGCGAACGCGGTGGCTGCCAAGATCGACGGCGCCGCGCGTGCCGATCTCGACGCCGCGCAGCCGGTCTACGACGCGCAGCACGCGCGCATGGCCTATGTGCGCAACGGCGATGTGTTCGTGCGCGATCTGCGCAGCGGCGCGCTGACCCAGGTCACGCGCAGCAACGACAAGGAATCGCGCCCGCAGTGGAGCCACGACGGCCAGCTCGTGTTCCGCGTCGACAACAATTGGTATGCGTGGCGCGCGGGCCAGGGCGTGAGCCAGGCCGCGCAACTCAAGGCCGAGAACGACCCGGCCAAGCCGCCCAAGGCCGACGACTTGCGCGAGCGTCAGCTGGCGACCATCCGCACGCTCAAGGACGATCGCGACAAGCGCGAGGCCGCGCGCGAGCAGGACGAAGTCTGGCGGCGCGCCGACAACAGCCGTGCGCCGGCGCCTGTCTATCTGGGCAGCGATGTCGAGATCTCCGATAGCGCGCTGTCGCCCGACGGCCGCTGGATGCTCGCCGTCACCCAGGCCAAGGGCGCCGACGCCGGCCAGGGCGGCAAGATGCCCAAGTACGTGACCGAATCGGGTTACGAGGAATTCGAGGAAGTGCGCACCCGCGTCGGCCGCAACGCGCCGCTGCCGCAGAAGCTGTGGCTGATCGACGTGGCCGCCGGCAAAGCCACCGAACTCAAGTTCGACCGCCTGCCCGGCATCGGCGAGGATCCGCTGGCGGCGATGCGCAAGGCCGCCAAGAAGGATCCGCTCAAGGGCGACCGCGCCGTGCGCGTCGAAACCGACGGAGACGGCAGCGGCCCGGCGATCCGCTGGAGCGACGACGGCCGCCAGGTCGCGGTGCTGGTGCGCGCGATCGACAACAAGGACCGCTGGCTGACCACGGTGGATCTGGCCCAGGCCGCGCTGGTGGTGCGCAACCGCAGCAACGACCCCGCCTGGGTCGGCTGGAACACCAGCGACTTCGGTTGGCTGCCGGCCACCGGCAACGGCGCGGCTGCGTTGTGGTGGGTCTCCGAGCAGAGCGGCTACGCCCATCTTTATGTAGGCGAAGGCAACGGCGCCGGACGCGCGCTCACCTCCGGACGCTGGGAAGTGTCCTCGCCGCAAGTAAGCGCCGACGGCCGCAGCTTCTACTTCGTCTGCAACCGCAAGTGGCCCGGCGACTACGAAGTCTGTGCGGTCGACCGCAGCGGCGGCGCGGTGCGCGAAGTCACCGCCCTGAACGGCATCGAGGATTTCACCCTCTCGCCCGACGGCAAGCGCCTGCTGCTGCGCTACTCGTCCAGCTACATGCCCGCGCAGCTGGCGGTGATCGGCAGCGACGGCGAAGGCCTGACCCGGCTCACCGACACCCGCAAGCCCGAATTCAAGAACCGCGAGTGGATCCAGCCCGAGTACGTGCAGGTGCCGTCCAAGCACGGCGCCGGCACGATCTGGGGCAAGTTCTACGGGCCGAAGAACTACGAGCCGGGCAAGAAGTACCCGATCGTGATGTTCGTGCACGGCGCCGGCTACCTGCAGAACGTCACCGAGCGTTACCCGAACTACTTCCGCGAGCAGATGTTCCACAACCTGCTGGTGCAGCAGGGCTATGTGGTGCTGGACCTGGACTACCGCGCCAGCGCCGGCCTGGGCCGCGACTGGCGCACCGCGATCTACCGCCAGATGGGCCATCCGGAGCTCGAGGACTACCTGGACGGCCGCGACTGGCTGATCGCGAACAAGCAGGGCGACGGCGATCGCGCCGGCATCTACGGCGGCTCCTACGGCGGCTTCATGACCTTCATGGCGCTGTTCCGCGAACCCGGCAAGTTCAAGGCCGGCGCCGCGCTGCGCCCGGTCACCGACTGGTCGCAGTACAACCACGAGTACACCTCCAACATCCTCAACACGCCCGAGCTGGATCCGGAGGCCTACAAGAAGTCCTCGCCGATCGAGTACGCGCAAGGCTTGCAGGATCACCTGCTGATCGCGCACGGCATGATCGACGACAACGTGTTCTTCAAGGACTCGGTGATGCTGTCGCAACGCCTGATCGAGCTGCGCAAGGACAAGTGGGAACTGGCGCCCTACCCGATGGAGCGCCACGGCTTCACCCATCCGGACAGCTGGTACGACGAGTACCGGCGGATCTACGAGTTGTTCGAGCGCAATCTCAAGTAAGACGGCATACGGAGCGCACGGCCAACACTGTGCGCTCCGGCCGGCCGGTGCCGAGTACCGGCTCTCGTACGGCAGGCGCGAAATCGATATCGTCGCCACCATGATCGATACCGACGCCATCCCATCCGGCTCATCCTCCTGGCGCGCCGGCCGTAGCGCGGCCTGGGCCGCGCTTGCGGGCGCGTGGGCCGCGCTGTGCCTGTCGCTGCCGCGATTGGGCTATGCGCTGCTGGACGAACCGGTACGCCGGCAAGCGCTCGCGCTGATGGACATGCCCGGCCGGGCCGTGGCGCGGTTGCTTTCGCTGTCCGCATGGCCGCCCTGGCTGACGCTGGCGCTGAGCGCCTTCGTCGCAGTCGCGGCCCTGGCCTTGGTTTGGCTGCTGGTGCTGCACTGGCTCGATCGCGATGAAGCTGCGCGCGCCTCGCTGCGCTGGTGCCTGCGTACCTTGCCGATGCTGGTGCTGTGGATCCTGGGGCTGGCGGCCGTGCTCGGGGTGGCGATGCTGTTGTCGATGCTCCTGCACACCGATGACCTCTTGGCCATCCTGCTGCTGCCCATTGCTTACATGTTGTCCTTCCCGCTGTTTTGTCTGCGCCGCGACATCATCGCGCGCGCAGCGCCGCCGCTGGCCTGGCGACCCGGTTGGCCCGGGTGGCCGGTGATCGGCGCGGCCATAGCCTGCGGCTTTCTGGCGGCCATGGCCATGCACGCCGAGGCGGCCTTGGTATCGGCATTGCCGGCCTTGGACTGGCCGGCAGCGCTGGTCGGCTGGTTGCTGCAATCGGTCGTGCTGACGGTCGGGGTACTGCTGTGGTTGCGGCATACGCGCTGGGCGCGGATGCCGGCGAACCTGCGCGACGCGCTGCGCTGGGTCCGTCTGCGGCGCGGGTTCGCGGTGCAGTGGCTGGTCGCGGGCCTGCTCGTGTTCGTCCTCGCGCCGCCGCTGCTCGCCGTCGCTTTGGACGCGACCTTCTTTCTTCCCTCGATCGCACATATGCTCGACACGCATCTGGTCGCCCGGCCCAGCGCCTTTACGGCCTGGGCCTGGTTCGGCGACGCGATAATGCAATATTGGTGGAGCGTCCTGGGCCTGCTGGTCCCATGGCTGGTCTTGGTCGCCAGCGCGCGCAGCCTGATGCAGGTCGAAAACGCAGCCGCCGCGCAGACCAATGCGGATAGCGCGGTGCTAGCATCGCCCGCGATCCGGAAAGAATCGCCATGAAGAACCGTCTGTTCCGCTGCGCGCTCAGCGCTCTGTTGCTTCCCGCCTTGGCCATCGCCCAGGACGGTCGCGCCGCCAAGCCCGGCTACCAGGAGCAGATCGCGCTGCGCAACTTCACCACCTCGCTGATGCGCGAGGCCATCGTCGCCGAGTGTCGCGCCAAGGGCTATGCCGGCATCGATCAGCTGCAGACGGCTTACTTGCAATGGCGCACGCCGCGCGAAGTCTCCATCGCCACCGGACAGGTCGCCGCGCTCACTCGCTACCCGGACCTGGGCGGCAGCGCCGCCGCGCAGCGCAGCAACTTCCGCAAGCAGTTCGACAAAAGCCTGAAGCCGGGCATCGAGGCCAATCCCGCCGAGGCCTGTTCGGCGGCGCTGTCGACCTTCATCAGCGGCCTGCCGATTCCGTTCAGCGGCGACACCCGCACCTCGCAGGAGCTGCGCTTCGACATCTACAAGCAGGCCATCGTGGCCGGCAGCGCGGCCAACGGCTGCCCGGAGTTCGACAGCATCGAAGGCAGCGTGCTGGAAACCGCCAAGGCCGGCACCGGCGCCACCGAGCGCTGGCTGCTCAAGGGCTGCGGCACCCAGATCGCGCTGACGGTCAAGCACCAGCCCGCGGCCAACGGCGGTTCCGACTTCGTCATCTCGGTCGCGCCCACCGCCCAGCCCTGAGCCGTACCGCGCCGGGCGCTTCGCCGGGCGGCGTCGAGCGCGCGCACGCGGCCCGGTAGAATGCGCGCCATGAGCGATTTCGAACGAGTACGCGACTATCTCACCGGCCTGCAGGACCGCATCTGCGCCGCCATCGAACAGGCCGACGGCGGCGCGCGCTTCGTCGAGGACGTCTGGCAACGCGCCGAGGGCGGCGGCGGACGCACCCGCATCCTGCGCGGCGGCAAGGTGTTCGAACAGGCCGGGATCGGCTTCTCCGACGTCTCCGGCACCCAACTGCCGCCGTCGGCGACCGCGGCGCGCCCGGAACTGGCCGGCGCGTCCTGGCGCGCGGTCGGGGTGTCGCTGGTGTTCCACCCGCACAACCCCTACCTGCCCACCACCCACGCCAACGTGCGCCACTTCCGCGCGGTGCGCGACGGCGAAACCGTGGCCTGGTGGTTCGGCGGCGGCTTCGACCTGACCCCGTTCTATCCCTTCGACGAAGACGTGCAGCACTGGCACCGCACCGCGCAGGCGCTGTGCGCGCCCTACGGCGAACAGCGCTACCCCGCGCACAAGCGCTGGTGCGACGAATACTTCTTCCTCAAGCACCGCAACGAGACCCGCGGCGTCGGCGGCCTGTTCTTCGACGACCTGCACGAGGACTTCGAGCGCGACTTCGCCTATCAGCGCGCGGTCGGCGACGGTTTCCTCGACGCCTACCTGCCCCTGGTCGAGCGCCGCCGCGACACGCCCTACGGCGACCGCGAGCGCCAGTTCCAGCTCTATCGGCGCGGCCGCTACGTCGAATTCAACCTGGTCCTGGACCGCGGCACCCTGTTCGGCCTGCAGTCGGGCGGGCGCACCGAGTCGATCCTGATGAGCCTGCCGCCGCTGGTGCGCTGGGAGTACGGCTACGCGCCGGAGCCGGACAGCGCCGAGGCGCGCCTGGCGCAGTACCTGGTGCCGCGCGACTGGCTTTGAAGCAGGAGCGAGCGTAGAGGAGTGAGAAGAGAGCGAAAGCCGCCCTTACTCACTGCTCACTCCTCTACGCTCGCTTCTCGCTCTTCACCGCGGCGGCGCGTGCCCCTTCTCGCGACTCAAAATCGTGATGTGGCCATTGGTTTCCAGCATCGCCAGGCCGATCTCGTCGACCTCGGCGCAGTCGTTCTCGCGCATGGCCTTGTGGAAATCGGCGCGGCTGACCAGTTCGCGCCGCAATACCTCGCGGTAGACGTGGCCGTCGCGCGCCAGCACCACCGGCACGCCTTCCAGCGCGCGTTCGAAGCGATCGCTGCGCGAGGTCAGGTAGCCGACGCCCCAGTTCAACAGCATCAGCGTCGCGGCCAGGATCAGGCCGCCGCCGACGGTGGTGTCGGTGCCCAGCAGCGCGTTCTGTACCGCGTTGCCCAGCAGCACGATCAGCAGCATGTCGAACGAGGTGAACTGCCCCATCGTGCGCTTGCCCGACAGACGGATCATCGCCAGCAGCACGAAGTAGACGACGCAGGCGCGCAGTACGTATTGCCACCACGGCATCGACAGATCGAAGGCGTCGGACATGGAGGCGGCTCCTGCTGGGCGATGGCGTTGGCGGGGATTGTGGCCGGTCCGCGTGCGCAACGCGTATGGCCCGCGCGCGGACCGGGGCCGGCGACATGCACGACCGCGGGCAAGGCGCGACGCGGTCGGCGCCGGCCATCGGATCGCATGCGGGGCGCCGCGGTTCTGACGGCACAAATAAAAAGCCCCGCAGGCAGGGGGGGCCGGCGGGGCTGGTGGAGCGGGACCTGGGGAGGGGCCTTCGCTCCGGGATCACTCCAGGGGAGGGAGAGATCAGCGACAGACGTTGCATCTGTCGCGACCTATATGACCACCTGGCACATGGATAGTTCGTGAAGATCGAAGTTAATAATTTGTTGGATTCAGGACCGATTCATTCTGCCAAACCCAGCAACGACGGGCTTTCCCGATTATTAATGCGCTTCGTCCCAATTATCACCGACCCCGCTGTCGACGACGAGCGGCACCTTTAGTTCGGCTGCCCCGGACATCATCGCCCCGGCCTGGGCGAGCAGGGTGTCCACGAACCCGGCCTGGACCTCGAATACCAGTTCGTCGTGCACCTGCAGGATCATCCGGGCCTGACCGCCCTGCCCGGCCAGCCAGGCGTCGATGGCGATCATGGCGCGCTTGATGATGTCGGCGGCGGTGCCCTGCATGGGCGCGTTGATCGCGGCGCGCTCGGCGCCCGCGCGCAGGCCCTGGTTGGAGGCCTTGATGTTCTCCAGGTACAGGCGACGGCCGAATACGGTCTCGACGTAGCCCCGCTCGCGCGCGTCCTGGCGGGTGCGCTCCATGAAGTCGCGCACGCCGGGGTAGCGGCTGAAGTAGAGCGCGATGTAATCCTGGGCCTCGCCACGGCCGATGCCGAGCTGGCGCGCCAGGCCGAACGCGCTCATGCCGTACATCAGGCCGAAGTTGATCGCCTTGGCGGCGCGGCGCTCGTTGCCGCTGACCTCGTCCATGGCCTTGCCGAACACTTCCGCGGCGGTGGCGCGGTGGATGTCGGCGCCGGACGCGAACGCGCGCAGCAGGCCCTCGTCCTCGGACAGGTGGGCCATGATCCGCAGCTCGATCTGCGAATAGTCGCAGGCCACCAGCTTGCAGCCCGCCGGCGCGACGAAGGCGCGGCGGATGCGGCGGCCGTCCTCGGTGCGGATCGGAATGTTCTGCAGGTTGGGATCGCTGGAGGCCAGGCGCCCGGTCGCGGCGCCGGCCTGGTGGTAGCTGGTGTGGACGCGGCCGGTGTCGGGATTGACGATCTCCGACAGCTTGTCGGTGTAGGTGCTGCGCAGCTTGGCCAGGCCGCGGTACTCCAGGATGATGCGCGGCAGCTCGTGCTGGTCGGCGATCGCCTCCAGCGCTTCCTCGTTGGTGCTGGGCTGGCCGGTGGGCGTCTTGATCAGCGCCGGCAGCTTGAGCTCGTCGAACAGCAGCGCCTGCAGCTGCTTGGGCGAATCCAGGTTGAAGGTGCGCCCGGCCAGCTCGGTGGCCTTCTGCTGGGCCGCGAGCATGCGCTTGCCCAAGTCCTGCGACTGCCGGCGCAGCTCGTCGGCGTCGATCATCACGCCGTTGGCCTCGATGCGCTCCAGCACCGGCACCAGCGGGATCTCGATCTCGCGGTAGACGCGCTCCAGCGCCGGCTCGGCCGCGAGCTTGGGGCCCAGCACGCGGTGCAGGCGCAGGGTCACGTCGGCGTCCTCGGCGGCGTAGCGGGTGGCGTCGTCCAGGGCGACCTGCGAGAACGAGATCGCCTTGGCGCCCTTGCCGGTCACGTCCGAGTACTTGATGGTGTCGTAGCCCAGGTAACGCTTGGCCAGCGAATCCATGTCGTGGCGGCTGCCGGTGGCGTTGTAGACGAAGCTCTCCAGCATGGTGTCGTCGGCGTAACCGGCCACCTCGACGCCGTGGCGGCGCAGCACGTGCAGATCGTACTTGCCGTGCTGGCCCAGCTTGCGCCGGGCCGGATCGGCGAACACCGGGCGCAGCGCGCCCAACACCGCGTCCATGGCCAGCTGCGCCGGCACGCCCGGGTAGTCGTGGCCCAGCGGGATGTACCAGGCGCGGCCGGGTTCGACCGCGAAGCTCAGGCCGACCAGGCGCGCGCGCATCGGATCCAGCGAATCGGTCTCGCAGTCGAAAGCGAACTCCTGCGAGTTCTGCAGGGCCGCGACCAGGGCTTGCAGTTGCGCCGGCTCGACCACCGTCTCGTACTCGCCCTTGGCCGCCAGCGCGGCGTCGGGCGCTTCGGCGGGCGCGGACGAGCGCGCGTGGCCGGCCGCGGTGGCGCGCAGGCCGGCGCGGTCGGCGGCAAGTTCGTTGTCGGCGTTGCCGGTGGCGCCCTCGAGCTCGCGCAGCGCCTGTTTGAAGCCGTAGCGCGCGTACAGCCGGCGCAGGTCCTCGGCGTGGCGCTCGCGCAGCGCCAGCTCGGTCGGGCCGCGCTCCAGGCCCACGTCGGTCTTGATCGTGGCCAGCTGGCGGTTCAGCGGCAGCCGCGCCAGCGCCGCGCGCAGGTTCTCGCCGATCTTGCCCTTGATCTGATCGGCATGCGCGATCACGCCGTCCAGGCTGTCGTACTCGGCCAGCCACTTGGCCGCGGTCTTGGGGCCGCACTTCTCGACCCCGGGGATGTTGTCGACGCTGTCGCCCATCAGCGACAGCAGGTCGATGACCTGGTTCGGACGCACGCCGAACTTGGCGATCACGCTGTCGTCGGAGTCCATGCGGCTGCCGGTCATGGTGTTGACCAGGGCCACGCCCGGGCGCACCAGCTGAGCGAAGTCCTTATCGCCGGTGGAGATGGTGACGTCGATGCCGTCGCCGGCGGCGCGCAGCGCCAGGGTGCCGATCACGTCGTCGGCCTCGACGCCGTCGATGCGCAGGATCGGAATGCCCAGCGCCTCGACGATCTCGCACATCGGCAGCACCTGCGCGCGCAGATCCTCTGGCATCGGCGGGCGATTGGCCTTGTACTGCGGGTCCAGATCGTCGCGGAAGGTCTTGCCGGGCGCGTCGACCACGAAGGCCACGTAGTCCGGGCGTTCGTTCAAGGTCGCGCGCAACATGTTGACCACGCCGAACAGCGCGCCGGTGGGTTCGCCCGCGTCGTTGCTCAGCGGCGGCAACGCATGGAAGGCACGGTAGAGATAGCTGGAGCCATCGATCAGGACGAGTCGTTTCATGCCCCGGATTCTACGCCGGCCGGTCGCGCCTGCCGCGAATGCGGAGGCTGGGGTCGGAAAGCAGCGCGGAAATCCTCGCTTCGTGGCGATTCGGATTGCATCCCACAACCCCGGCCTCCTCCGGAAGGCCGCCCCCGTAACTTAAGCGGGCTCTTGTTCCGCTGCTTCGATGCGGCCGCTTCACAGCGGGCGGGGGTATTCTGAGGGCCTGGATTCCGGAGAACCGCCATGCGCACCCTCACCGCATCGCTCGCCCTGCTGCTGCTCGCTCCCCTGGCCGGCTGCGCCACGATGGGCGGCGGCGACCCCACCGCCGACCTCAGCAACCCCGAGGTCACCCGCCGCGCCACCCCCGACGGCGACAACGTCGAGGAATACCGCGTCGCCGGCCAGCTGCGCGTAGTCAAGATCACGCCGCTGCGCGGACCGGTCTATTACCTGGTCGACAGCGACGGCGACGGCACCCTGGACAGCAGCAAGGGCGAGGGTCCGATCTCGCCGGTGCAGTACAAGCTGTTCAGCTGGTAAGCACGGCGGCCCCATGTCCGGACATGACATCCGCATCCTCAGCGGCGAAGACGAACTGCGCGCGATCTGGCCGCTGGTGTCGCAGCTGCGCCCGGAGTTCGACGAAGCGCGCTTCCTCGCCCAGATCCAACGCCAGATCGCCCAGGGCTGCCGCGTCACGGTGCTGTTCGACGACGGCGGCGCGCCGCGCGCGTTCGCGTGCTGGCGGGTGATGGAGATGCTGGCGGTCGGCCTGCACGTCTACATCGACGACCTGGTCACCGACCAGACCGTGCGCAGCCGCGGCTACGGCAAGGCCATGCTGGATTGGCTCAAGGCCGAGGCGCTGCGCCTGGGCTGCGCGCGCCTGCAGTTGGATTCGGGCACTCAGCGCCGCGACGCGCATGCGTTCTATCTGCGCGAAGGCCTGCGCATCGAAGCCTTTCATTTCGGGATCGCGCTGGGCGAGTAGCCGGCGCGGCGATGCGGTTCGCCGCGTTCATCGCATCCCATGGCCTGGCGTTTCCGGGCCTGCGTGGCTCCACGGCGCGCGCCTAGCTCAAGCCGATTGCAAGTTGGCTGGGCGCGATCGCCGCGCTCGGCGGCGGCGCGCAACGCGTTAGCGCGCGCATGCGCCCGCGCGGCTGCCGTTCGTCGCCGCATTGGCGCCGATCTGCGACAGCGCGCACAAACGACTTTGCCGAAACAGTGATTTCGGCGCACGCGCCCGCGTTAAATCTAGGCGCCGGCGTGGAATCGCTCGCGCCGGTCCGGCCTTGAAGGCCGGTTCCGATGCTCAACATGGAGGTTCATCGATGCTTAGTCTGAAGCCGCGCAGCCTGTCTGCGCTGATCGCCCTTGCGCTGATCGCACCGGCCGCCAATGCGGCCCCCACCTGTCCCGCCAACGTCCTCGCCCAGCCGAAGACCAATCAGCTGTACGTGCTGTATCCCACCGTCACCACGCCGTTCCCGTCGATCGGCCCGTCCACCTCGGCGGCGCCGTTCAACGTCGCCGACCTGGACCCGGTGGTGGGCAGCACCACGACGCTGCGCAATCGCATCACCGATTTCATCGTCGACGATTACTGCGAGTTCAACGTCAAGATCAATCCGGTCACCGCGCTGCCCAGCCCGACGGAACCGCGCTGGCAGATCGTGGCGGTCGGCTCCGACACCGCCGGCAGCCTGTTCGGCCAGGCCCAGGCCGTGGATACCAACGACGCCGACCCGCAGGACTACGCGCGCGTGTGGGCCAAATCCTTCAAGGACACCTACGGCGCCGCCGGCCAGCCGCTCAACGGCATCGGCTCCACCCTGGAGCGCTGGTCCACCGCGATCGGCACCACCACCTCGCACGAAGCCGCGCACAACTACGGCGCCGCGCACGGTCACTCCGCGCCACGACCGACCGAGGACGCGCAGAACTGGCACATCATGGCGACCGGCTCGACCGGCCTGACCGGCGAGATGCGGGCCGCGCGCAATCGCCATTTCAGCGATACCGAGTACGAAATCCTGGGCCACAACGTCGGTCTCAACACCAAGACCCTGCACAACTGGGACTTCGTCAATCCCAACAACACCAACGCCAACAAGATGCGCATCAAGCTGCTCAGCACCAGCAACAGCTTGAGCATCAACTGGTGGTACAACGGCTCGGAAAGCCCCTGGCAGAACCCGACGGTGACCTACACCGGCGGCACCCAGAACTTCCAGGGCAACGTCTACTACGTGCACAACCTGGACTTCGTCACCGCCAAGCCCTGGAGCGGGCCGACCGCGGGCGTGGTGATGCCGGCCGCGCCGTTCCATACCGGCGCCAGCTTCGCCGGCAGCGCCAGCGTGATCGTGTTCGACGTGCAGTTGTTCAACGGCGCCACCCTGTTGCCGCTGGCGCCGCGCCTGGCCGGCTACGACGCCGGCGACATCGACGTCGCCAGCGGCGCGTTCAATCTGAACTTCTTCAACACCAACCCCGCCGCGGGCGCGCTGGAGTTGTCGGAGGTGCAGATCTTCCGTTCGCCGCGCATGCTGGATATCTCGGCGATGATGCGCGACGGCCGCCCGGTCGACGTGCGCGGGCAACCGGTGGAGTTCCACTCCAGCAGCATCATCCGCAAGCAGATCGTGGCCGACCGCCTGCAGATCCCGCTGGGCAAGCTCACCGATCCGCGCACCGTGGACATCGTCTACAAGCCCGAGGACTGCCCGCAAGGCGCCAAGGGCGCGTCCAGGCAGGGGCCCGGCGACCATGCCAGCGGCGAGATCAAGTATTGCCACAAGGGCAACGCGCTGAGCCTGTTCCCGAACACCTACACCTACCTGGTCGCGAACGTGATCCAGCCCAATGCGACCTATTGGGATCCGCGTCTGCGCAAGTTCGTGCAGGGGCCGCAGCAGAACACCATCTACTACCAGGTGGGCGGCGTGGTGCCGGACCTCAACCGCAACGGCCAGGACGATCTGATCGACATCCGCACCGGCGTGTCCAAGGACGAGGACCGCAACGGCGTTCCGGACGACGCCAGGCCGGCGCAGTGATGCTTTGAAGCGCTAGTTTCATCGTCGATGCGCCGGGCTAGGGCCCGGCGCATCGCATCTGGCTCAAGCGGGTTGCAGGTTGGCGTAGGCCAGCACCAGCCATTTGCTGCCGGCGTCGTCGAAGTTGATCTGCACGCGCGCGTGCGCGCCGCTGCCTTCGTAGTCGGTCACGGTGCCGACGCCGAAACTGGCGTGGCGCACCTGCGCGCCCAGCTTGACCGGCGGCGCTTCGATCGCGACGTGGCCGTAGTCGCGGCGCGGCTGGTTGCCGAACACCGGCCGCGAGACCTGCACCTTGGGCCGCACCTCGTGCAGCAGCGACGGCGGGATCTCGCGCAGGAAGCGCGAGGGCACCCCGTACATGTCCATGCCGTGGATGCGCCGGGTCTCGGCGTAGCTGAGCACCAGCTTCTGACGCGCGCGGGTGATGCCCACGTAGGCCAGGCGGCGCTCCTCTTCCAGGCGTCCGGACTCCTCGGTGGAACGGTTGCTGGGAAACAGGCCCTCTTCCAGGCCGCCCAGGAACACCAGCGGAAATTCCAGGCCCTTGGCGCTGTGCAGGGTCATCAGCTGCACGCCGTCGTCGCCGGCCTGGGCCTGACCTTCGCCGGCCTCCAGCGCGGCGTAGCTGAGGAAGGCGATCAGCTCCGGCATGGCCGCGGCGTCGTCTTCGTCGCTGCGGGTGAAGCGCGAGGCCACCGAGACCAGTTCGTCCAGGTTGTCGGTGCGCGAATCGAGTTGGCCGCGCGATTCGTTGGCGTAGTGCTCGCGCAGGCCCGAGCGCTGCAGGACGTGATCGATCTTCTCCGGCAGCGGCATCGACACCAGCTCGGCTTCAAGCTCGTCGATCAGCTTGACGAAGCCGGCCAGCGCGTTGCGCGCGCGCGCGGCCAGCAGGCTCTCGCCGGCCATCCAGCGCGCGGCCACCCACAGCGGCGCGCCGTCGGCGCGCGCGCGCTTGCGCACTTCGTCCAGGGTGCGTTCGCCGATGCCGCGCGTGGGCGTGTTGACCGCGCGTTCGAAGGCGGCGTCGTCGGCGCGGTTGGCGACCAGCCGCAGATAAGCCAGGGTGTCCTTGATCTCGGCGCGCTCGAAGAAGCGCTGGCCGCCGTAGACGCGGTAAGGCACCTGTTCGGACAGCAAGGCTTCTTCGTAGGCGCGAGACTGCGCGTTGCTGCGATAGAGGATGGCGACGTCGCCGTGGCTGCCGCCGTCGCGCACCCACTGGCGCAGGCGCTCGACCACGAAGCGGGCCTCGTCCATTTCGTTGTAGGCCGCGTACAGATCGATCGGCTCGCCCTGGCCGGTGTCGGTCCACAGCTTCTTGCCCAGGCGGTCCGGGTTGTGCGCGATCACCGCGTTGGCGGCTTCCAGGATGTTGGCGCTGGAGCGGTAGTTCTGCTCCAGGCGGATGGTCTGGGCGCCGGGGAAATCGCGCAGGAAGCGCTGCACGTTTTCGACCTTGGCGCCGCGCCAGCCGTAGATGGCCTGGTCGTCGTCGCCGACCACGAACACGCGGCCGCTGTCGCCGGCCAGCACGCGCACGAAGGCGTACTGGATGGCGTTGGTGTCCTGGAACTCGTCGACCAGGATCTCGCGGAAGCGGTGGCGGTAGTGCGCCAGCAGGGCCGGGTTGTCGCGCAGCAGTTCGTGCGCGCGCAGCAGCAACTCGGCGAAGTCGACCAGACCGGCGCGCTCGCAGCGTTCCTGGTAGGCCTCGTAGGCGCGCCGCATCGCGTCGGCCCAGGGATCGGCGGCCGGCTGGATGTGCTCGGGGCGGCGGCCTTCGTCCTTCTGGGCGTTGATCCACCAGGCGATCTGGCGCGGCGGGAAACGCGCCTCGTCCAGTTCCAGCGACTGCACCACGCGCTTGACCAGGCGCAGCTGGTCGTCGCTGTCCAGGACCTGGAAGCCTTCCGGCAGCTTGGCGTCCTGCCAGTGCAGGCGCAGCAGGCGGTGGGCCAGGCCGTGGAAGGTGCCGATCCACATGCCGCGCGCGCCGTTGCGCAGCTGCAGCTCGACGCGGTTGCGCATCTCGCCGGCGGCCTTGTTGGTGAAGGTGACCGCGAGGATGCCGTGGGTGGGCACGCCGAAGACTTCGTTGAGCCAGGCGATGCGGTGGGTGAGGACGCGGGTTTTGCCCGAGCCGGCGCCGGCCAGGACCAGATAGTGGCCGGGGGCGGCCGATACGGCTTCGCGTTGAGCGGGATTGAGTGCGTCGAGCAGGTGCGATACGTCCATCGTCGTATTGTAGCGGCCGCACCCGCGGGAACCTTGCTCGGGCCTGGATATCCAATGCGCATGCGCCTCATGCCCTGTCTGCTGCTGACCGTCTGCGCTCTGGCCCTGGCCAGCCCGCCCGCGCGCGCCGACGACGACGCGGGCGTCGCGCGCACCCTGCGCAGCGGCGGCGGCAATGCGCTGCAGGTACGCGTGGAGGGCGTGGCCGACCCGGAACGCGCGGCCTTGCTGCAAGCCTGGGTCGCCGAATGCGCGGACGCGGCCCTGACCGCGTTCGGGCGCTACCCGCTGCGCACGGCGCAGGTGCGGGTGCGCGAGATCGACAGCCGCGACCCCAGCCCGGTGCCTTGGGGCCAGACCCGGCGCGGCGATGGCGTGGCGGTGCTGCTGTTCGTGCGCCGCGACGCCAGCCTGGCCCAGCTGCGCGCCGACTGGACCGCGGTGCACGAGTTGTCGCACCTGTTTCATCCCTATCTGGGCCGCGAGGGCCGCTGGATGGCCGAAGGCCTGGCCAGCTATTACCAGAACGTGTTGCGCGCGCGTGCGGGCCTGCTCAGCCAGGACCAGGCCTGGCGCGCGCTGGACGCCGGTTTCGGCCGCGGCCGTCGGCTCGGCCCAGGCCCCGCCCTGGCCGAATTGGGGCGCGGCGGGACCATGCGCGTGTATTGGGCCGGCGCGGCGTATTGGCTGGAAGCGGACCTGGCCCTGCGCCGCGAGCGCGGACTGGACCTGGACACGGTGCTGTCGCGCTACGCCCGCTGTTGTCTGGACGCGACCGCGGACGACATGGATGCGGTATCGCCGCAGGACTTCGCGGCCGAGTTGGATCGCCTGGGCGGCGACGGCGTGTTCGCGCGGCTGTACCGGCGCTATGCGCGTTCGCGCGAGTTTCCGGATCTGAGCGCGACCTACGCCGCGTTGGGCCTGGAGCCAGATGGCGGCAGCGGACTGGGCTATTCGCCGCGCGCCGATGCGCAAAAATTGCGCACTGCGATCATGGGTCCACGCGCGCACGACGCGGCGCCTTGAACGCATCGACCCGGTTCGGCGCATGGGCGCGACCGGTCCCGCCGAGGCCTGGATACCAGATGATAGATTGCGACGGTGACGCGTTAGGCCATGGAATCGGCAGAGACGCCGCTGGCTGCCGGTACCCACCACTCGCATAGCGGCATCGGACAAGGAGTCTTACAGATGCACAAGATCTTGTTAGGCGCGACGATCGCGCTGATCGGCCTGGGAATGAGCTCCAGCGCGAACGCGTGGCCGCCGCCGACCGACACCTGCAACGCCTCCAACGCGGGTGCGCAAACCGCCACTCAGTTCGGTTCAGGCTACATCGTCTGGGAATGCGACGGCAGCCAGTGGAATTTCATGCTGCAGTACGTCTGCGACTGGAACGGCAACAACTGCATACCGCTCTGATCCCGGGCGCCGGACGCAGAGGCGAGCGCCTCTGCGTCTTCCATCCCGTCGCGCGCCTCTAGAAGCGCCCGACAGGCTCAGTGCGCCGGCTTGGCCTTGGGCGCGTGCGCCATCAGCTTGTCGGTCATCGCGATGCCGATCGCCGAGACGATGAAGACCATGTGGATGATGGTCTGCCACATCACGCCGGTCGAGGTCGAGGTGGTGCACTTGGCCACCACGTCCTTCATGCCGGCGGCGACCGCGTCGGCGGCCGCACGGCTGGCGTTGATCGCCTCCAGCGTGTTGCACATCGGCAGGCCCAGGTCGCCTGCGGCGATGAAGGTCTTGAGCAGGTGGATCGAGGAGATGCCGATGATCGCCATCGCCAGCTTGACCTTGAGCACCGAGGCGTTGACGTGGCTCAGCCACTCCGGCTGGTCCGGGTGCCCTTCCAGGCGCAGGCGCGAAACGAAGGTTTCGTAGCCGCCGACGATCACCATCACCAGCAGGTTGGAGATCATCACCACGTCGATCAGGCCCAGCACGATCAGCATGATCCCCTGCTCGTTCAGGGTGTTGGCGCCGTGGATCAGGTGCCACAGTTCCTTGATGAACAAGAACACGTAGACGCCTTGGGCGACGATCAGGCCCAGGTACAACGGCAGCTGCAGCCAGCGCGAGCTGAAGATCAGCGCGGGCAGCGGATTGAGGCGTTCGGTACGCTCGACGGTCATGCGAGGGCCTGGCGGGCTGGTGTCAAAGGTCGTCCAGGGTAACGGCGCGCCCATGACCGCGCCAAGTCGGCGGCTGAACGAAGCGCGCCGCTTCAGGGCCCGCGCGGCCGGAACGCGGCGTTCCCCGCCGGCCGGGACCGCCGCCCGGCGCTGCGCTTACACTCGCCCTTCGTCCCCGCTCGGCCCGCCCATGATCGACCTGTACTACTGGCCCACGCCCAACGGCCACAAGATCACCCTGTTGTTGGAAGAAGCGGGGCTGGACTACCGCATCCGCCCGGTCGACATCGGCGCCGGCGACCAGTTCAAGCCCGAATTCCTGGCGATTTCGCCCAACAACCGCATGCCCGCGATCGTCGACCACGCGCCCGCGGACGGCGGCGCGCCGATCAGCGTGTTCGAGTCCGGCGCGATCCTGCATTACCTGGCCGCCAAGATCGGCACATACCTGCCCGCCGAACCGCGCGGCCGGGTCGAGGTCGACGAGTGGCTGTTCTGGCAGGTCGGCGGCTACGGCCCCATGCTGGGTCAGAACCATCACTTCAACCGCTACGCGCCGGACAAGATTCCCTACGCGATCGAACGCTACGAGCGCGAGACCCAGCGCCTGTACGGCGTGCTCGACCGCCGCCTGGCCGGGCGCGAGTACATCGCCGGCGACGCCCTCAGCATCGCCGATTTCGCCTGCCACCCCTGGGCGCATGCGCATGCCTGGCACTACATCGACCTGGCCGACTATCCCCAGGTCCAGCGCTGGCACGACGCCCTCGCCGCCCGCCCCGCGTTCCAGCGCGCGTATGCGTTGGAGCAAACCTACCGCCCGTCTCGCGAGATGACCGACGAGGCGCGCAAACACCTGTTCGGAACCCCGGCCCGCACCGCATGAACACTCCCTTCGCCCGCCGCGGCCTCGCCGCCTGCCTGTTGCTCGCCATGTCGCTCACCGCCATCCCCGCGCTATCGCAGAACGCTCCCGAAAAACTCACGCTGGAAGCCCTGGCCGGCGACGCCCCGCTGTCGGGCCCCAGCCTGACCAAGCCGCGCATCGCGCCCGACGGCAGCCGGGTCGGCTTCCTGCGCGGCAAGGAGCGCGACAAGAACCGCCTGGACCTGTGGGCCTACGACATCGCCAGCGGCAAATCCAAGCTGCTGGTCGATTCCGACGACGTGCTGCCGGGCGCGGAAGTGCTCAGCGACGCCGAGAAGGCGCGCCGCGAGCGCCAGCGCATCGCCGCGCTGTCGGGGATCGTCGATTACCAGTGGTCGCCCGACGCCAAGACCCTGCTGTTCCCGCTCGGCGGCGAGCTCTACCTCTACGACCTGAGCAAGACCGGCAAGGCCGCGGTGCGCAAGCTCACCCATGGCGAAGGTTTCGCCACCGACCCCAAGCTCTCGCCCAAGGGCGGTTACGTGAGTTTCGTGCGCGACCGCAACCTGTGGGTGATCGACCTGGCCGACGGCAAGGCCACCCAGCTGACCCGCGACGGCAGCGACACGATCGGCAACGGCATCGCCGAGTTCGTCGCCGACGAGGAAATGGACCGCCACACCGGCTACTGGTGGGCGCCGGACGATTCGGCGATCGCGTTCGCGCGCATCGACGAAAGCCCGGTGCCGGTGCAGAAGCGCTACGAGGTCTATCCCGACCGCACCGACGTGGTCGAACAGCGCTATCCGGCCGCGGGCGACCGCAACGTGCTGATCCAGCTGGGCGTGATCGCGCCCAGCGGCGGCGCTGCGCGCTGGGTGGACCTGGGCAAGAACCCCGACATCTACCTGGCCCGCGTCGACTGGCGCGATCCGCGGCACCTGACTTTCCAGCGCCAATCGCGCGATCAGCACCTGCTGGAACTGATCGAAGCCGACCTGGACAGCGGTAAGCAGCGCACCCTGGCGAGCGAGCGCGCCCAGACCTGGGTGCCGCTCAACAACGATCTGCATTTCCTCCAGGACGGCCGCATCCTGTGGAACAGCGAGCGCAGCGGCTATGAGCACCTTTATCTGCTGTCCGCCGACGGCCGCAAGGCCACCGCGCTGACCTCGGGCGACTGGCCGGTGGACAGCGTGCTGGCGGTGGACGAGGACGCCGGCCAGGTCTACTTCGCCGCCGGCAAGGACTCGCCGCTGGACGTGCAGATCTACCGCGTGGCCCTGAGCGGCGGCGCGATCGAACGCCTGTCCAAGACCGACGGCATCCACAGCGCCAGCTTCGCCCGCAACGCCAGCGTCTATGTCGACAACTGGTCCAACCCGCTGACTCCGCCGCAGTTGGAGCTGTACCGCAACGACGGCAGCCGCATCGCCGCGCTGATCGACAACGATCCCGCCGACGCCAAGCATCCCTATGCGCGCTACCGCCAGGCCCATCGCGAAATCGAGTTCGGCAGCCTGACCGCGGCCGACGGCAAGACCCGACTGCAATACAGCGTGCTCAAGCCCAGCGGCTTCGACCCGGCCAAGCGCTATCCGGTGGTGGTCAACGTCTACGGCGGTCCGGCCGCGCAGACGGTCAAGCGCACCTGGGCGCCCGACTTCAACCAGTACCTGGCCCAGCACGGCTATGTGGTGTTCTCGATCGACAACCGCGGCACGCCGCGCCGCGGCGCGGCCTTCGGCGGCGCGCTGTACGCCAAGCAGGGCACGGTGGAAGTCGCCGACCAGCTCAAGGGCGTGGCCTGGCTGAAGTCGCAGCCCTGGGTGGACGGCGAACGCATCGGCGTCTACGGCTGGTCCAACGGCGGCTACATGACCCTGATGCTGCTGGCCAAGGCCAGCGATGCCTACGCCTGCGGCGTCGCCGGCGCGCCGGTCACCGACTGGGCGCTGTACGACAGTCACTACACCGAGCGCTACATGGGCTTGCCCGACCAGAACGTCGCCGGCTATCGCGAAGCGCGCGTGCTCGAGCACATCGACGGGCTGAAGTCGCCGCTGCTGCTGATCCACGGCATGGCCGACGACAACGTGCTGTTCAGCAATTCCACCGTGCTGATGAGCGCGCTGCAGCAACGCGGCCAGCCCTTCGAACTGATGACCTACCCCGGCGCCAAACACGGCCTCAAGGGCAAGGACAATCTGCACCGGATGCGCATCACCGAAAACTTCTTCGCGCGCTGTCTGAAGCCGTGATCGCGGCCGCGCTACGCGCCTGGCGCGGGCCGCTGAGCGCGGCGGCCCTGCTGGCCTGCGCCGTCGCCCAGGCGCAGGCGCCGACGCTGGGGGCGAGCGAGTCGCAGGCGCGCGCACTGATCCAGGCGCGCCTGGTCGCCTCGCCTTACAAGATGTCCGAGCGCGCGCGCAGCGGCCGCATCCGTTACGCACTCGCGTTCGAGCCCGCCCTGGTCTGGCCCTGGCCGGCCACCGGCGAACAACGCGTGCGCGTGCGCGATGCCGCCGCCGCGACCGCGCTGATCGACGTCTGCGCCGACTGCGGCGATGAAGCGGCGCCCGACCCGGCCGAACTGCGACGCTATCTCGCGCCCAACGCCTGGATCGACAGCGACCAGCGCAGCGTGCGTGCGTTCGCACGCCAGCACGCGCGCGGCCAGGGCGTCGAACGCCGTATGCAATCGCTGGTCAAGGCCGTGCAGCAGCACATGAACGGCCCTATCGCTTACCGCGATTATCTCAGCGCCTCGCAGGCGCTGGCCTCGCGCGGCGGCGACTGCACCGAGTTCGCCGTGCTGCTGGCCGCGCTAGGGCGCGCGCAAGGCATCCCGACCCGCGTCGCCTACGGCGTCGCGTACGCCAGCCGCTTCACCGGCCAAAGCCATGTGTTCGGTCCGCACGTGTGGGTGCAGGCCTGGGACGGCCGGCGCTGGATCAGCTACGACGCCGGCCTGGGCCGTTTCGACAGCGGCCATATCGCCTTGCGCATCGGCGACGGCCTGCCCGAGGACGGCGCCGGCGTGTTGGCGGCGATCGGCCGCCTCAAGGTGATCGAAGCCAGCGGCGTGATCGAAGACGCGCGCTGAGCGCGGCATTCAACGCTCGGGGCGCGCGACGCTCTCGTCGTCGAGATCGGCCAACGCCGAAGCGCCATCCAGATGGGCGGCATCGCGCATCGGCAGTTCGGGCAAGTCGCTGTCGTCGACCCATTGCGCGTCTTGCGGATCGCTGACGCCACCGCCGGTGATGATGACGAAATCGAGCTCGGTCGACTCGCATTCGACGGCGTCGGCGGCCGGCAGCAAAGGCGTGGCGGCGACCGGCGTGGCGGCGGGCTCGGTCGCGGCCGGCGCCAACAGCGACGGCGGATCGGCCGCGAACGCGCCGCCCGACACCAGGGTCGCGGCGATCGCGAGGCCGAAACCGGCGCCGCGGCGTGCGGGCGCCGGCCTGGGCACCCGGTAGGACACGCAGATCGGCCCGGAGGCGGCCTGCAGCAAGGCGCGTCGCTCCGCCTCGCTCAAGCCGTCCAGGGCGTGCACCTGGGTCTTGCAGTGGCCGCAATAGCCGTTCAAGCGGCGCAGTTCGTCGATGCCGAGCGGACAAGGCTGGTCGATCTTGGGTACCAGGGCCATGGCGAGCGTTCCTGCGAGGATGGGATACCGTCGTTAACGGCTAACGCGTGGAATCGGGGTTTGCGTTGGGTTCAACGGCGCCGGCGCGATCTGGCCCGGCCATCCCGTCGTCCAGCGCGGTGGCCTCGCGCATCGGCAGTTCGGGCAGGTCGCTGTCGTCGACCCAGTGCGCGTCGGCCGGGTCGTTGACCCCGCCCACCATTTCGATTCTCTCGATACTCGTGACCTCAGCCTCATCGGCGCAGTCCTTCGTCTCGTCCTGCGGCACCAGCAACACCGGCGGCCCCTTCACGGGCGAGATCAGCGACGTAGGCGAGTCGGCGGCGAACGCGCCGCTCGAGACCAGGGTCGCCGCGATCGCGATACCGAAGCCCGCGCTGCGCCGGGTCGCACGCGGGCGTTCGGCGCGGTAGGCCACGCAGATCGGCCCGTCGGCGGCGCTCAGCAGCGCACGCCGTTCGCCATCGCTCAAGGCATCCAGGCGATGCACCTGCTTGTCGCAGCGCCCGCAATGCCCGTCCAGCCGGCGTTGCTCGTCGATCCCCAACGGACACGGCGAGTCGATCTTCGGTACCTGAGCCATGGCATCCCCCTCTTTTCCTGCGTTTTACCACGGCGCCAGCGCCCCGGCGCACCGCCTTGGCGCGAAGCCCGCGACTGCGGATACTGCGTCCATACGCACTAGGGAACGCCCGCATGTCCATCGCTCCGCCGCCCCTGCCCAAGCGCGATTGGGCGCAACGCAACCGCCTGTGGTTCCTGCCCTTGCTGGTGGTGCTGGGGCTGTCCCTGGTCGGCGGCGCGATGTTCGGCATCTTCTCGATGGTGCGCGGCCAGATGACCTCCCACCCCGCCTATGTCGAGTCGATGGCGCGGGCGCGCGCGAATCCGCAGGTGGTCGCCGCGTTGGGCCAGCCGATCGAGGCCGGTTGGTTCGTCATGGGCAACGTCAGCACCAACAACGGCCGCGGCCATGCCTTCCTGGAGATCCCGCTGACCGGTCCCAAGCAGCAGGCCAAGCTGTCGGTGGCCGCCCGCAATCAGGGCGAGGGCTCGGGCTGGGAGTACGCCAACATGACGGTGCGCCTGGGCAATGGCGAGGAAATCTCCCTGCTTACGGCCCCGCCGGCCACCTTCAGCGAGCCTTCGGACGATCCGGACGGCACCTGACTCAGGCTCGTGACCTACGGCGCATGCCCGCGCCGCGGTCTGGGCCTATGGTCGGCGGACCTCCCACCGGCCCTCCGTCGCCCATGAAGACCCTCGCTCTCGCGATTTCCCTGGCGCTGCTCGCGCCGACCGCCGCGCAGGCAGCCGCCAAACCCGCCGCTGCCGCCACCAAGCCGGTACCGGCCTGGGTCACCACCAGCAACGGCTACGCCCAGATCCTGCTCAAGGCGCAAGGCGAGTTCGCGCCGGAGCAGATGTCGTTCTTCGGCGTGCCCGGCTTCGACGAGCGCGTCGCCGACCTCAAGCCCGACACCGGCGCGCGCTACCGCGCCACCATCGCCAAGGCGCGCGACGAACTGCGCGGCAAGCTCCAGCTCGAGCGCAACCCGGACGTGCGCCAGGACCTGGAGATCATGATCGCCGCCGCCGACCAGAGCATCGCCGGCAGCGAGCTCAACGAACGCCTGACCCTGCCGTGGAACGACGCCCCGCAGATGGTGTTCCAGGGCATGCAGGGCCTGCTGTCCGACCAGACCCCGCCGGAGCGTCGCGCACGCGCGCTGGCGCGCCTGAAGAACTACGTCGGCCAGGGCGCCGATGCCACGCCGATCACCGTGCTCGCGCGCCAGCGCTACGAAGAGCGCGCGACCGATGCCGCCAAGCTGCGTCCGACCAAGCTTGAGGTCGAACAGGCCCTGGGTAACGTCGAGACCTACGCGGCCGGCATCCGCAAGCTGTTCGAGAAGTACAAGATCGCCGACGCCGAGCCGGCACTGAAGGCGATGGAGCAGCAATTCAAGGATTACGCGACCTGGGCGCGCGCCACGGTGCTGCCGCAGGCGCGCACCGACAACCGCCTGCCGCCGGAGCTATACGCATTCGGGCTCAAGCAGTACGGCATCGACGTCGACCCGCAGCTGCTGATCCGCCGCGCCCAGGTCGAGTTCATGGAAACCCGCGCGGCGATGCGCCAGCTCGCGCCGCTGGTCGCCCAGGCCAAGGGCATCACCGGCATCGACAGCCACGACTACGTCGCCGTCATCAATGCGCTGAAGAAGAACAGCATCCCCAACGATCAGTTGGAAGCGCGCTACCGCACGGTGATCGACGCGATCGATCCGATCATCCGCAAGGAGAAGATCGTCGACGTGCCGCAGCGCCCGATGGTGATGCGTCTGGGCAGCGAGGCCGAATCGGCGGCGCAGCCGGCGCCGCACTTCCTGCCGGCGCCGCTGATCGGCAACACCGGCCAGCAGGGCCAGTTCGTATTGCCGATCGCCGTTCCGAATCCCGACGGCAGCACCCTGCACTACGACGATTTCAACTTCGACTCCGTTGCCTGGACCCTGTCGGCGCACGAAGGCCGCCCCGGCCACGAACTGCAGTTCACCGCCATGGTCGAACGCGGCATCTCGCTGGCGCGCACCATGTTCGCGTTCAACTCGGTCAACGTCGAAGGCTGGGCGCTGTACGCCGAAGCCGAGATGGTGCCGTACGAGCCGTTGGACGGCCAGCTGATCGCGCTGCAGTTCCGCCTGATGCGCGCCGCGCGCGCGATGCTGGACCCCATGCTCAACCTGGGCCTGACAGACCGCGAAAGCGCGGGCAAGGTGCTGCGCGAGCAGGTCGGCCTGTCGCCGGCGATGACCAAGCAGGAACTGGACCGCTACACCTTCAACGCACCCGGTCAGGCCGGCAGCTACTTCTACGGCTACAGCCGCATCCTCGAGCTGCGCATGGAAACCGAGCTGGCGCTGGGCGACAAGTTCGACCGCCTGGCGTTCAACAACTTCCTGCTCGACCAGGGCCTGCTGCCGCCGGACCAGCTGGCCAAGGCGGTGCGCGAGAACTTCGTGCCGGCGCAACGCAAGCGCTGATCGGCCGCGATGCGCAGGCCGCGGGAGCCCGTCTCCCGCGGCCTGTTTTTTTCAGGGTGGCGCGCACGATTGCATGCGCTTGCGCGCCGTCTCAGTAATTCAGCGTCGGCGTCAGCACATGCAAGGCGAACACGAGGCCGACCAGGAGCGTGCAGGCCAGCGCGATCAGGCTGGCGCCGAGGCGATGCCAGCGGTCGCGCGGCGCGCGCCAGACCTGGATCGCGTTGGCGATCGCGAGCGCGGCGATCGGCAGCGACAGCAGGGCCAGGCACTGGGCGAGGCGGATCCAGCCGTCCAGGCCGCCGTCGAGCAGGGCGATGTCGGCGTCGGCGCGCGCCAGCAGCCATAGCCATAGACCGGCCATGGCCAGGTTCGAAAGCAGGCCCAGCCGCGTCGCCAGGCGCAGACGGCCTGCGCGGCGATCCAGGACCAGGCGCCGGCCGTAGTGACGCCGCACCAGGGCCGCCACCGGCCACAGCGACAGCATCAGCGCGTGCAGCGCCAACACGGCCAATAACAAGGGCAGCGACCAGCCCGCCGAACGCCAGGCCGGCACCGGCTGCAGCCACACCGCCGGCGGATGCGCGTCGCTGGCGACCGCAACCACCCGGCCGCGATCCAGCTTCGCCGCCAACAGCGCGTCGCCGTCGATCTCGCGCCAGACGTAGGGCCGCACCTCGCGCCAACGCCGCGGCTTGTCGTCCGCGCCGCGCAGCGACGAGACCGTGAGGCTGCCGTCGGGGTGCAGCGCTATCTTGGTCTGCGACAGGTAACGCGCGAGCACGAAGACGTTGTCGAACGAGGCGCGGCTGCTTTCGTAACGGCCGACCAGTTGGCGGCCGTGGGTCGCGGCGCTGGCCAGGGTCGGCTCGGGTTTGCCCGCGCGCGGGAAATAACGCTGCTTGAAACCGCGCACCACTTCGCGGCGCAGCGCCGCCGCGCTCGCGGTGGGCCCGTCCACCGATACGAACAGGCCGACCTGCGACTGCGGGAACAGCAGCAAGCTGCTTTGGAAAGCCTCGGTGGCGCCGTCGTGGCCGATCGTGAGCACGCCGTTGTGATCGTTGCGGAAATAGCCCAGCGCCATCGCGTTCAAGGCCGGGAACGCGCGATACGCCGGCGCGTGCATGCGACGCGCGGTGTCGGGCTGCAGCAGCACCGCCTCGCCCAATCGGCCTTCGCCCAGCTGCATCAGCATGAAGCGCGCCATGTCCTCGGCCGAGGCCGACAGGCCGCCGGCGGGCGCCGGATTGACCAGTTCGAACGCGTGCGGCGGCGCACCGCGTCCGTCGCGGTAGGCGCCGGCCAGGTCCGCCGCCAGCGCCTTGGGCAGCGGCTGGCGGAAGCTGGCGCGGTACATGCCCAGCGGCCGCAGTATTTCGGCCTCGATGTAATCCTCGTAGCGCTGACGGGTCACGCGCTCGACCACATAACCGGCCAGCGCGGCGCCGTAGTTGGAATAGGCCGGCACTTCGCCGGGCGCGAACACGCGCTCGGGTTGCACCGACTTGAGATAGCGCGCGTTGCCGCGCAGGGCGCGGGCGTCGGCCGCGAACAGATGCTTCAGCGATTCCTCGAAACCGGCGGTGTGCGTCATCAGCTGGCGCATGGTCGCCGGCCGGCCGCGATAGGGCGGAATCTTGAAATCCAGGTAGCGGTTGAGGTCGGCGTCCAGGTCGATGCGGCCGCGCTCGACCTGCTGCATCACCGCGGTCCAGGTGAACAGTTTGGACACCGAGCCCGGGCGGAACAGGGTGCGCGCCGGATCGACCGGGGTGCGGCGCGCGACATCGGCGTAGCCATAGCCCTTGCTCAACAGCAGGCGACCGTCCTTGACCACGGACAGGGTCACGCCGGCGATGTCGCTGCGTGCGAGCGCGCTGCCGATCACGCCGTCGAAATAGGCCAGGGCGTCGGCGGCCTCCAGTTGCGGCGCGGCATCGGCTTGCAGCGCGATCGCGGCGCCGGGCGCGAACGCGGCCGGATCCGGCAGGAACTCGGGCAAGGCGATCGCCGGCGCCTCGTCCTGGACGGGCATGACCGCGAGCGCCGCGGCGCCGTCTTGGGCGCCGGCCGGATCGGCGCTGGCGGGCTCGGGCGCGGCGGGCGGCGCGAGCGGAATCACGTCGGTACTGGAGCTGCGGCTGGGCGCCACGCCGGGACGCGGGGTCTCCTGCTCGAACACCACCGCGGCGGGATCGGCCGCGGCCGGCACCGGCTCGGCGGGCACGGACGCGTCCGCCGGCGGCGCGACGCCGGTCTGCGGCGACGCGGCGGGCGCGGCGGCGGCCGGCGGGGCCGCCAGCGCCGGCGGCGGCCGCAGCCCGGCGGTCGCCAGCACCAGCACCAGCGAACACAGGCCGACCCGGCCCATCAGCGACTGCAGCGATTTGGACACCACGACTCCCCCTGTGCGGCCGACGCGATCGGCGGCGCGCCACATCCTAAGCGCCAGGACCCGTCGCGACCGCGATTGCGGTAGGATTTTGCCATTACGGACAAACGTTTTCTAAAAAGGACCGCTCCATGATCGCTTGGCAGGCCTCTCGTCTAGGCCCTAAAGTTCGACCATGACCTCGAACACACGCGCAGTGCGCCCCAAGCGTGACCCGAAAGGCAGCGTCTCCGGCATCGCCTCGCAACCGGGCGACACGCTGCGCGCCTTGCGTACCCAGCGCGGCTGGACCTTGTCGGAACTCAGCGATCGCACCGGACTGCCGATCTCGACCCTGTCCAAGGTCGAGAACAACCGCATGTCGCTGACCTACGACAAGCTGACCCGCATCAGCCGCGGGCTGGAGATCGATATCGCCGACCTGTTCGGCTCGTCATCGCAAGCCGCGGCGCCGCAGCAGGTGCCGACCGGACGGCGCAGCATCACCCGCGCCAACGAAGGTTATGCGATCGACACCGACAACTACGGCCAGCGTTTTCCGGCCTCGGAGCTGCGCCAGAAGCGCTTCACCCCGATCGTGGCCGAGATCCGTGCGCGTTCGCTGCAGGAGTTCGGCGAACTGATCCGCCACCCGGGCGAGGAATTCGCGCTGGTGCTGGAAGGTTCGCTGGAGCTGCACACCGATCTGTATGCGCCCGCGCGCCTGGAAGTGGGCGACTCGATTTATTTCGACAGCAACATGGGCCACGCCTATATCGCGGTCGGCGATGCGACCTGCCGGGTGCTGTCGGTGTGCACCGAATCCGAACCGCCCGAAAGCCTGCGCGCGAGCTATCAGGCCGGCGCGAGCTCCGCGCGCGGCGCGACCGCTCCCGCCGCAAGCCGCCCCGCCCCGCCCCGGCGCCGCGCCGCCGGCTGAACCGGCGCGCTCGCGCACGCCGCCACAAGCCGATTCGCGCTGGAAAACAGCGCCGGATCGCGCGCGCACCGGCGTTGCGTCGGGACGCTTTCTTGATCGGAAAACAGCCGCCGTAGCGTAAATCCGCGCCGCGCCCCCCTACCTGCCAGGGCGCGACCGCCTCCGCAAAAACGCCGACGCGGCCGGGTTCAGCTCACCCGCGACAGCATGCGGCGATGGCCGATCAGGCGCGCCCAGCGCGCGCCGATGTCGCTCATGCACACGTAGGCCGCTTCGCCGGCCAGGCGCAGCAGCATGCGCGGGCCCAGCTGCAGCCGCGGTTCGGCCGCGCACAGCTCCCAATCGAAACCCAGCTGACGGGCGAACAGGGCGCAGCGCGCGAGGTGATAGCGGCTGCTGAGCAAGGTCACGCGCGAGCGCATGCCATCGCCCAGCAGATGGCGGGCGTTGCGCAGGTTCTGCAGGGTGTCGCGCGATTCGGCTTCCAGGCGCAAGGGCGCATCCGGCGACAAACCGCGCGCGAACAGGCCGCCGCGCGCGACCTCGGCTTCGCTGGGCTCGTCCGGCGCGCCGCCGCCCAACAGCACCACGCTGGCCGGCGGACGCGCGCGCCACAGCGACACCGCGCGGTCCAGGCGCGCTTCGAAATCGCGGTCGATGCGCCCGCGCGGCGCGTGCTTGCCGAACAGCAGCACGCATTCGCCGCGCTCGGGCTGGCAAGGCGCGTTGCGCGCCACCCGCAGCACGTGCACGAAGTAGCCGACATAGACCAGGCCCGCGCTCAGGGCGCATACCGTGGCGGCGACCGCGCAGGCGTGCAGCACGTCGCGATCGCCGAACAAGGCAAGGCGGTGGGCGGTACGGCTGGACATGCGCGCAGGTGGACGGAATGGCGGTGGGATGCGCAGTCTACGCCTGCGCCAGCGCCGCGCCGCATGCCGCGGGCCCGCCCTGGCGCAAGCGACAGCAAGCTGAACGCCGCGGCCTAATCGCTCCACGCCGCGCTGGCTATACTCCGGCCTCGTCTCGCCCGGAGTCCTGCGTGTCGCTTGAGTCGTTGCCGCCCCCGCCCATGCCCGCGCTGGCGATCCGCGCGTACACCGCGACCACCGCCCTGGGCCGCGGCCGCGAGGCCCAGGCCCAGGCCCTGCGCGAACGCCGCGGCGGGCTGCGCCGCAACGACTTCGGCCACGACCCGCTGGACTGCTGGATCGGCCGCGTCGACGGCCTGGAAAGCCTGGCGCTGCCGGCCGAGCTGGCCGACTGGGACTGCCGCAACAACCGCCTGGCCTGGCTGGCGCTGAACCAGGACGGCCTGCCCGAGGCCCTGACCGCGCTGGTCGCGCGCCGCGGCGCCGAGCGCGTGGCGCTGGTGCTGGGCACCTCCACGGCCAGCATCGGCGCCACCGAGGAAGCCTATACGCGCCTGACCGACGGCCGCTTTCCGGCCGACCTCGCGCGCGGCGAAATCCATCAGCCGCATTCCCTGGGCGGCTTCGTGCAACGCGCGACCGGCCTGCGCGGCCCCTGCGTGACCGTGGCCACCGCCTGCTCGTCCAGCGCCAAGGTATTCGCCCAAGCCGCACGCCTGATCGCCGCCGGTTACGCCGACGCGGCCCTGGTCGGCGGCGTCGATACCTTGTGCGGCAGCGTGCTGTTCGGATTCAACTCGCTGCAGTTGGTCGCCAGCGAACCCTGCAAGCCGTTCGATGCCGCGCGCGTGGGCCTGTCGCTGGGCGAGGCGGGCGGTTACGCCCTGATCGAACGTATCGACGGCGATGATGCCGGCGCGCTGCAACTGCGCGGCTATGGCGAATCCAGCGACGCCCACCACATGTCCGCGCCGCACCCGCAAGGCCTGGGCGCGCAGCTGGCGATGCGCGACGCGCTCGCGCGCGCGGGCATCGACGCGGCCCAGGTCGGCTATCTCAATCTGCACGGCACCGCCACGCCGGCCAACGATCAGGCCGAGGCGATCGCGGTGGCCGCAATGTTCCCCGACGGCCTGCACGCCAGCTCGACCAAGGGCTGGACCGGCCACACCCTGGGCGCGGCCGGCATCGTCGAATCGACGGTCGCGCTGCTCGCGCTGGAGCGCGGCGAGCTGCCCGGCATTCTCAACAGCACCGCGCCCGACCCGGTGTGCGGTCCGCAGATCCGTTTCGACAATGCGCACAAGCCGATCCGTTACGCGATGAACAATTCCTTCGGTTTCGGCGGCAACAACTGCTCGCTGGTGTTCGGACGCGCATGACCGCCATCGCCTACATCGAAGGCATCGCCTATTGGAGCCGCGGCCTGCCCTCGTGGACCGCCGCGCGCGACTACGCCGGCGGCGCCGAGGCGGTCGCCGACGCGCCCGTGCGGCCTTCGCCGCAGTTGCTGCCGGCCAACGAGCGCCGGCGCGCGCCGGAAACCGTGGCGGTGGCGCTGGAAGTGGCGCTTGCGGCCTGCCAGGCGGCGGGACGCGACCCGGCCACGCTGGCCTCGGTGTTCGCGTCCGCGCACGGCGACCTGGCGATCACCGACTACATGTGCGCGACCCTGGCCGAGGATCCGCGCGCGATCTCGCCCACGCGCTTCCACAACTCGGTGCACAACGCCGCGGCCGGCTACTGGACCATCGGCGCCGGCTGCATGCGCGCAGCGACCGCGATCGGCGCCGGACAGGCCAGCTTCGCCCAAGGCCTGATCGAGGCGCTGGCGCAGTTGGGCGACAACGCCGAGGCGGTGTTGCTGGTCGGCTACGACGGCGAAGCCGGCGGCGCGCTGGCCACGGTCGCGCCCAGCACCGGCCTGATCGGCGGCGCGCTGGTGCTGTCGCGCACGCCGCGCGCGGGCGCGGTGGGCGTGCGCGCGCGGCTGCGCGACGGCGCGGCCGACGCCGGCGGCGCCCTCACGCAGCGCTCGCAGGGCAATGCGATGGCGGCGATGCTGCCTTTGTTCGATGCGCTGGCCGACGCCAGCGCGCAGGTGCGCCTGAGCGCGGGCGCCGATCGCGTGCTGGAACTGGAGCTTGCGCATGACTGAGCCCGGGCGCCCGGAACGCGACAACGTCGCGGTGGTGATCCCCGCGCTCAACGAATCCTTGCGCATCCGCGAGACCGTGATCGGCGCGCTCGCGCACTGCCCGAACGTGATCGTGATCGACGACGGTTCCGACGACGGCACCGCCGAGTGCATCGCCGACCTGCCGGCGACCGTGCTGCGCCACCCGCGGCGCATGGGCAAGGGCGCGAGCCTGCGCGACGGCTTCCGTGAGGCGCTGCGACGCGGCTACGCCGGCGTGCTGACCCTGGACGGCGATGGCCAGCACGACCCCGCCGATCTGCCGCGCTTGCTGGCCAGCGCGCAGCGCCACCCCGGCTGCATCGTGATCGGCGCGCGTTTGCGCAAGCGCGCGTCGGCACCGGTGTACCGGCGTCTGGCCAACGAGTTCGGCGACTGGGGCATCGGCTGGGGCTGCGGTTACCGCATCGCCGACAGCCAGAGCGGCCAACGCTATTACCCGGCGGCGGTGTGCGCGCTGGACGAGGTGCCCGGCGAGGACTTCGTGTTCGAGGCGCAGATCCTGATCTCGGCCGCGCGCCGGCTCGGCACCGGCGTGGTCTCGGTGCCGATCGAATCGCGCTATCAGCAGGCCAACGACGAGGTGCGGTTCCGCAAGAGCCACTTCCGCCCGCTGCGCGATCTGTACCGCATCACCTCGCACGTGGTGGCGCAGGTCTGGGGCCATGGCGACGTGATGGAGGAGTACCGGCGCACGCGCGCGGCCGCGCCGGTGATCGACGACCCCAGCGGCGAATTCGCCGGCGGCCGCGAGCGCGACCTGCCCGCCGAACCGCGCTGAACGCGCGAGCCACGCACGACACCGGAAGCCGCGCCGATGACCCATACCCTGCTGCTGCAACTGCTGGTGATCCTGGTGGTGGCGCGCGCCTGCGGCGCGGTGCTGAAGCGCTTCGGCCAGCCCGCGGTGGTCGGCGAGATGGCCGCCGGTTTCGTGCTCGGCCCGGTGGTGTTCGGCGCGGTGCTGCCGGAAGCGCACGCGGCCTTGTTCGCGCCGGCCTCGCTGCCGGCGCTGGGCTCGCTGTCGACCTTGGGCCTGGTGTTGTTCATGTTCATCGTCGGCGCCGAGCTGCGCGCGCCCGACGGCGTGCGCGCGCAATTGCGCGAGGCCGGCGCGGTCGGTTTGTTCGGCGTGCTGCTGCCGGTGGTCCTGGGCATCGCGGTGTCGCCCTGGCTGCATCCGCTGGCGCCGGCCGGCGTCGGCTTCTGGCCGTTCGCGCTGTTCATGGCCGCGGCGATGTCGATCACCGCCTTCCCGGTGATGGCGCGCATCCTCAAGGACCGCGGCCTCAGCCAGACCCGCCTGGGCCGGCTGGCGCTGGGCTCGGCCGCGATCGCCGACGTGTTCGCCTGGATCGTGCTGGCGCTGGTGGTGGCCCTGGTCGGCAGCGGCGAAGGCGCCTGGGGCTTCGCCAAGATCTGCATCGGCCTGCTGGCGCTGCTGGCCCTGGCCTTCGGCGTGCTCAAGCCCGCTTACGCGGCCCTGCTGCGCCGCTACGCGCCCGACGGCCATCCCTCGGTGGCGATGCTGGCCGCGCTGGTGATCGGCTTGCTCGCCTGCGCCGCGCTGACCGAATGGCTGGGCCTGCACGCGGTGTTCGGCGCCTTCGTGTTCGGCGCCTGCCTGCCGCGCGACGACCGCCTGCTGCGCACCCTGACCGAGCGCTTGGAATACGCGGCGGTGGTGATCCTGATGCCGATCTTCTTCGCCCTGGCCGGCCTCAACACCCGCGCCGAGGCCTTCGTCGGCGCCGGCCTGGGCGCGTTGGCGCTGATCCTGGTGGTGGCGGTGACCGGCAAGATCGCCGGCGGCGCGCTGGGCGCGCGCATCGCCGGCTACGGCTGGCGCGACAGCCTGGCCACGGGCGCGCTGATGAACGCGCGCGGGCTGATGGAGCTGATCGTGATGAAGGTCGGCCTGGACGCAGGCCTGATCGGGCCGGAGCTGTTCACCATGCTGCTGGCGATGGCGATCGCGACCACGGTGATGACCTCGCCGCTGCTGAGCCTGTTCGCCGGCAGCGCGGCGCGGCCCGACGCGCCACGCGCGCAAGGCACGCGGCGCTAGGACGCGCGCGACTCAGTTGCGCGGCGGCACCGGCGGCGGCGGCGCGCTCGGGCCGGGATCGCCGAGCGGCGGCGGATTGGCGACCCAAATCGCCACGCCGTGGCCGTACTTCTGGCGCGGCGTGATGTCGATGCCGACGCCGCCGGAACTGAAACTGCGGCCGCCGTAACGGCCGCCGCCGGCGCCGACGCTGACCCCGCCGCCGCCGTAGCCGTCCTCGGTGCCCTGGAACAGCACGCCGTTGGCGCCGAGCTTGGCGGCCTCGGTGCGCAGCTTGCCGATCACCGAGTTCATCTTGTTCTGTTCGCCGTAGGTGAACGCACCGCTGTTGCTCTGCAGCGTGGCGATCTGCTCGTAACCGCCCGGCGGCGGCGCGAAGTACACGCGCACCTGGGCCGGATCGATCGGCGGCCGCGGCGAGCCGACCAGGACGTGCGAACTGGCGCAGGCGGCCAGCATCGGAATCAGCAGGGCGATAGCGAGACGACGGCGCATGGCGCGACTCCGCGGGTGGACAGTTGCGTCCATGCTACCCCCGACCCCGGGAGGTGGGGTGACGGCGCGCCGAACGGGCGTCGCGGGCCGACGGGTGGGGTGATGGGGCGGGTGCGACGACGACGGGAGTGCACGGCTTCGATCGGCTGTCGTCGCGAGCGGAGGAGAACCAAGTCACTGGATCCCCGCCTTCGCGGGGATGACGGATCGAAACCATGCTGGTGGCCGTAGCCCTTCCAGTATCCCCAATCCCGAATCCCGAATCCCGATTCCCGAATCCCGATTCCCGATTCCCGAATCCCGAATCCCGATTCCCGATTCCCGGCCCCTAACCCATGCCGCCGTTGATCCCGATCACCTGGCCGTTGATGTAGCCGGCCGCGTCCGAGCACAGAAAGCCGACCAGGGCCGCGACCTCGTCCGGGCGGCCGGCGCGGCCAGCCGGCACCAGCTGGCGCAGGGTCTCGGGCGGAAACGCGTCGGCGGCCATGCGGCCTTCGATCACGCCCGGCGCGACCACGTTGACGGTGATCCCGCGCGAGGCCATTTCGCGCGCCAGCGACATCGAGGCACCGTGCAGGCCGGCCTTGGCCGCGGCGTAGTTGGTCTGGCCGCGGTTGCCCAGCACCGCCGCCACCGACGACACGCTCACGATCCGGCCCCAGCGCGTGCGCGCCATCGGCAGCAGCAGCGGCTGGGTCACGTGGAAGAAGCCGTGCAGCGAAATGTCGATCACGCGCTTCCACTGCGCATCGCTCATGCCGGCCATCGGCGCATCGTCGTGCACGCCGGCGTTGTTGACCACGACCTGGATCGGGCCGTCGGCCAACAGCCCCTCGATCGCCGCGCGCGCGGCCTCGCCGTCGGCGACGTCGAAGGCCACCGCCTGGGCGCTGCCTCCGGCTTCGCGGATCGCCGCCACCGTGGCCTGGGCGCGTTCGGGATTGGCGTTGGCGTGCACGATCACGTGCAGGCCATCGGCGCCCAGGCGCGCGCAGATCGCCGCGCCGAGATCGCCGCTGCCGCCGGTGACCAGGGCGCGGCGGGCGGTGGAGGACGACTGGCTCATGCGCAGGGCTCGCGGCGGCGGAAACCGCGATTGTCCCCGCAGCGCGGCTGCGGCGAAAGCGCCCTGCGCGGACACGGTGGCGTGCGCGCTAGCGTCGCGACCGGGCGCGGCGGCCGGGTGTGCGCCGGCTCAGTACGGCGCGAAACCTTCCGGATACGGCGGATCGCCGTCGTCGCCGTTGCTGTTGGCGGTCTGCGCCAGGGTCTGGGTGACGATCGCGCCGGTATCGCTGCAAGCCAACTGCTGGCTGCCTTCCCACACCGCCCAGTCCTCGCCGTTGCCGTCCAGCACCACGATCCAGAACTGCAGCGTGCGCTGCGCGTAAGGCTCCATCCGCATCGAGGGCGGATCCACGAAACTCACCGTGACCGCGCCGCTGTCGTCCTGACTCTGGTTCCAGCCGTTGAACACCATCGACTGGCCGTGCACCAGTTGGAACAGGTCGGTCCAGGTATCCGGCGCCATGCCCTCGACGTAGGGGCGGTCGGTGCGCTCGATCCAGTTCAGGCGCGCGTTGTCGCGCTCCTGCAGGGCGATGCGCAAGGTGAAGCGATGGCCGAACTGGCCGTCGGCCTGGTACGGCTCCACGCTCAGCAATTCGAACTCGAGGCTCATGGCGGTTCTCCGGTAGCGGCGGCGCGAACCCGCGCGACATCTACCTGGAACGCGCCGCCGCCGGCGCTGTGAACGCTCAGTCCGGGCGCAGCATCACCGCGGCGCGGCCGCGGGCGAGCACGACGCCGTCGTGATGCAGGTCGAACTCGTATTGCCAGCTGTCGCCGCCGTCGACCAGCTTGCGCGCCTGCGCCTCGATCGCGCCGGGCAGATCGTCGATGCGCGCCACGCGCAGTTCGACGCCGCGCAAGGCCACCAGAAAGCCGGGGCGTGCCGCGCCGCCGGACGCGCGCGCGAGCAGGCCGCCATGCACCGCCATCGCCTGCGCGCCGTACTCGCACAGGTGCAGCGCGCGCAGACGGCCGTGGCTGCGCAGCGGATGCGCGGGATCGCGATGCCCGTGGCTGCGCAAACGAATGGCGTCGGCGTCCCAGTCCAGCACCTCCTCCCACAGGCACATCGTGCCCTGGTGCGGGATCAGCGCGGCGATGTCCTCACGGCTGCGCATCGGCGCGCTCCCGCATGCTCGCCGGCTCGCGCACGATCAACAGCGCGAGCACGAAGTTGAAGGCCACGCCCAGCGCGACCGTGGCGCCGATCGCGCGCAGCACCGGAATCGACGAGGACGCCAACAGCGCGAACACCAGCAAGGTGGTCAGGCTGCAGACGATCACCGCGTGCAGGGTGCGCAGCTGTTCGGCGTAGTCGTCGCCGGCGTGGTCGAAGAACAGCGCGTAATCCAGGCCCAGGCCGGCGGCCAGGATCAGCGCGACCAGATGGAACAGATTGAGCTCGATGCCCAGCCCGCGCAGCACCGCCAGAATCAACAGCGTGGTCAGCGCCATCGGCGCCAGCACCCGCAGCACCCTCCGCGGCGAGCGCAGCGCGATCCATACCGTGAGCGTCAGCAGCACCGCCGCCAGGCCCAGGGCCAACAGCACGCGCCCGCGGTAGGCGGCGACCAGCGACTCGGAGGCCTGCTTGAGATCTAGCAGCTGGGCGCCGTGCGCGCTGGCCACGCGCGCGACCGCGGCCGGGTCTTTCAATCCGTTCAGCGAGACCAGCGCGGTGGCGTGGCCGGGCCGCTGCAGCAGCAGGCCGGCGACGCTGGCCGCCAGCGGCATGCCGTCCAGGTCGGCCGCGATCAGCGGCGGCGCGCTACGCGCGGCGGCGACGTCGGCGGCGAAACCGGCGAAGGCATCGGCGCGGAACGGGCTGTCGACGACCGCCGAGGCTAGCGCCGCATCCAGCGTTGCCGCGCCCGGCAGTTTGATCTGGCGCGCGCGCTGGGTGGCCGCGCTGGGCAGATAGCGCGCGGCCAGGTCGTAGCCGGCGACCGCGCCCTGCGCGCGCAAGGTTTGCAGCGCCGGCAGCAGGCGTTCGGACGCGCGCAGCGCGGCTTCGGCGTCGCCGGCCTCCAGCGCGATCACGTAACGCACGTCGGGCGCGCCCAGCTCGCCGCGCAGTTGCGCGTCGCGCGCGAGCGCGTCGGCCGGCACCGGGGTGAGCTTGGCCAGATCGTTCTGCCAGAACGCGCCCGGCGCCAGCCAGGCCACGCCCAGCGCGAGCGCGGCCAGCGCCAGCATCGCCGGCACGCGCAGACGCGGCAGCCGCGCCAGCGCCGCCCAGGCGCGCGCCAGCCAGGCCGAATCGGCGGCGTCGCGCGGCGAGGGATCGATCAGCGCCGGCAGCAGGAAGCGCGTGGTCAGCGCGGCCGTGCCCAGGCCGACGATGGTGAACACCGCCAACTGCTTGAGCCCGTCCACGCCCGAGACCAGGAAGGTCAGATAGGCGATGCAGGTCGAGGCCACGCCGGTGCCCAGGGTCGGCCACAGCGCGCGCGCGCTGGCCCAGGGCGACAGGCCCGGCCGCTGATGGCTGAACAGATGGATCGGATAGTCCTGGGCGACGCCGATCAAGGTGAAACCGAACGCGACGGTTATGCCGTGCACGCCATCGAACATCAGCGCGACCGCGCCCAGGCCGGCCAGACCGGCGCTGGCCAGCGGCAGGCCGCCCAGCAGCGGCGCTTTCCAGCTGCGATAGGCCAGCCACAGCAGCAGCACGAACACCAGGCTGTCGATGGTGCCGATCAGGCTGGCCTCGCGCGCGGTGCGGCCGCCGATCTCGACCGAGAACGCGCCCGGCCCGCTCAGGGTGAGCTGCGCCTTGGACGCGCCGCGGGCCTGCGCGAACGCGGCGCGGATCGCGTCCACCGCGGCCTGCTGGCCGGTGGGATCGAAGCCCGCCGCGCGCGTTTCCAGCGCCAGCAGCGCTTCGCGCCCGGCACGGTCGAACCAGACCCCATGCAAGCGCTGCGGCGCGTTCGCCGGCTGCCAGGCCTCGGCCAGCTTCAGGGTTTCCAGGGTGGGATCGTTCGGCAGCAGCGGCTCCAGCATCGCCGAGGCCGGCGAGCCCAGATCCTGCACGCGCGCCTGCAGCTCTTCGCCCAGATAGGCGGCGTCGAAGGCCTGGCTGTCCAAGGTCGGCGACAACAGATAGCGGTACGGGCGCAGGCGTTCGGGGATCGCGTCCAGGCCGAGGTCGGCGCCGTTGGCGACCAGCTTGAATTCCGGTTTGGTCGCGAGTGCCGCGCGCATCGCCTGCGACTGCGTCGCCAGCGTTTGCGGCGTGTCGCCCGACAGCGCCACCAACAGCAGACGCGAGCCCGGGCCTTCGCCGAGTTCGTCGATCAACAGCTTCTGCGCGGGCGTGCGCGCGCTGGGCATGAAGCGGCGCAGATCGCCGCTGAGCTCCAGGTGCCCGCTGATCGCCCAGCCCGCGAGCGCCAGCGCGGCCAGCCACAGCAGCGCGAGGGCGAGACGACGCGTCGGCGTCATCGCTGGGCGGCGCCGTGGCCGCGGCACAGCGCCGCGAATTGACTGGCGTCGGTGACGTTGGCCGCTTCGCGCGCCGCGCCGGCCAGCAAGGTGCGCTGCAGTTCGATGCCGCCGCTGGCGTCCGAACGCGCGGGGCGCGCTTCGATGCAACGCAGCTCGGCGCCGCGCCCGCGCAGGGTGATGCCCTGCAGCTTGGCCGCGACCGCGCTGCTGCGCGGCGTGAGCGTCATGGTCCACTGCTGGCGCGTGCCTTCGGCGGCGACCAGGTACTGCTGCTCCAGGCGTTTGCGGTCGCCGGCCAGCAGGGCGCCGAAGCTGGCCTGCAGGCCGGCCAGTTCCGGCGCGCGCGCCAGCGAGAACGTGCGCGCGGCCTTGCCGGCGCGCTGGATCTTCACTTCGCCGGCGCGGATGGTGGTGGTCTCGGCATAGGGCGCGCGCACCTCGCGCACCAGGGTGTCGTCTTCCAGGCGCTGGTACTCGCCGCTCAGGCGCAGCGGCGCCTTTAGCAGGGCCGAGCCGCGGATCTCGACGAAGGCGGTGCGCATCGACGCCGGCTGGGCCAGGCGCGCCAGGATCCAGTCCGGGTCCACCGCCGCGCCGGGCGCGCTGCCCGCGACCGGCTCAGGCGGAGCGGCGCTCAGCGAGCCGGCGGCGCAAGCCAGCGCCAGCGCCCAGGCCCAGCGGCGCGGCCGGATCGTCGGGTGCGCTGCCTTCGTGGGCGCCGCTGTCTTGCGCTGTGCTGTCTTGAACCGCGTCATCGGCATGCCAGAAGTCGTAGAAGTTGAACCAGTTGTAGGGGGCGTCGCAGGCGTGGTGCTGCAGGCGCGCGGCATAGCGTTCGACCATCGTCGCCAGCACCCGCGCCCGATCCTGGCGCGCGATCGCCGATCCGTCGCTGAACGGCTCGAACACCAGATCGTAGCGGGCGCCGCCGCGGTACACGCCGAACGCCAGCAGCACCGGCGCCCTCAGGGTCGCAGCGACCAGCCAGGGCGCCAGCGGAAACGGCGCCGGCGCGCCCAGGAACGGCGTGCGCAGCCAGGGCTCGCCGGGGCGCGCGCGATCGACCAGCAAGGCCACCAGCGCGCCTTCGTCCAGGGCCTGCTTCACCGCCAGCACGATCGCCGGGCCGTCCTGGCCGGCGTCGATCACGCCGGCGGCGATGCGCGGGTCCAGCGAATCCAGCAACTGGGTCATGGCCGGGTTGTGCGACTTGTCGAACACCACCCGCACCTGCACCTCCGGCGCGCTGCGCGCGAGCACGCGCAGGGCCTCGAAGCTGCCCAGATGGGAACCGAAGATCAGCGCGCCGCCGCGCGCGTGCTGGGCGCGCAGCTCCTCCAGCCCGCTCACTCGCACGTCGAAGTAATGCATCTGCCCGCCGAGCATGAACAAGCGGTCGAGGATGGTCGCAGCGAAGGTGTGGATGTGGCGGGCCACGTCCCACAGGCCCGGCGCGCGATTCAGCGCGCGCGCCAGATAAGCGCGCGAGGCGCGCCGCTCGGGGCCACGCACCAGCACGAAGTAAGCGGCGATGGGGTACAGGCACAGCCGCGCCAGGCCGCGTCCGCCGTGGCGGGCGATCGCGCGCAACACGCGCAGGGCGAAGGGGCTGCCGCCCTCGGGGCGCTGCTTCCAGTGCTCGCCGCTCATGCCGGCGCGTCCGCGACCACTTCGCCGCTGGCCAGCAGGGTGTCGCCGCGCAGCACCCGGAAACGCCAGCGCGGCGCGGCGCCGTCCAGCTCGATGCGCGCGGTCTGCTCGGGCAGCAGCGGCTGGGCGAACTTCACCTGCGGCAGGCGCAGCCCGTTCAGCGGACCGTGCCCGGCTTCGATCGCGTCCAGCACCCGGTCCAGCACGACCACGCCCGGCACGACCGGCCGGCCGGGGAAATGCCCGGGCAGGCTGGGGTGGTCGGCGGCGATGCGGAATTCCATGCGGGAGGCGTTCGGCGGTGGTCCGGCGACAGGATAAGCCACGGCCGGTGACGCCATGCCGATCCTGGCGTCAGTCGAACAGGCTGCGCCAGAACGCCGGGCCCAACCCGCCCATGCGGCGCAGGAAATCCCAGAAATTGCGGTAGGGCCGGTCCTGGAACACGCGCTTGCGGAACTGGTACTCGCCGATGAAGAAGCCGCCGACGATGCCGTAGTTGAGCAGGTTGGCGAACAGCGACCACTGGTCCTGGCTGATCGCGATCGGCGGGGTCTGGCCCAGCCGCGCGAGCACGCCGCCGGGCACGGCGATCATCGCCAGCGCGGCGTTGGCCAGCGCCAGCCCGCCCAGCAGCCAGGCCCAGATCGCGGTGAGCTGGCGCGAGTAGCGGTAGACATCGGCCCGCAACTGGCTGGGCGTGCAGGCGTCCAGGGCGGCGACGATGCGGGTGATCAGGCCCTCGCGCGGCGCGCGCAGGCTGCGCGCGAACCACCACGACAGGGCGCCGGTGAACAGCACCGGCGGGGTCAGCAGCAACAGCTGCGGATAGATCGTGTGGGCGATCGCGGCCAAGCCGGCCACGATCGCCGCGAACAGCAGCCAGGCGCCCACGCGCAGGTGCAGCAGGGCCTCGATCTGCACGATCAGGGCCAGGTCGATCAGGGCGATCGCCGCCGGCCAGCCGCCGCCGTCGTGGCTGGCCCAGTGCGCCAGCAGGGGGTAGGCGATCGCCAGCAGCAGCCGCAGCACGGCGCCGGTCATGGCTGGACGGTCCGTGCGCGCGAGCGGCGGCCGGGCGCGGGCGCGCTCAGGCGGCCCGGCTTTGTTCGATGTGGGCCGACAGCGCGCGCAGCGAACCGAAGATGCGGCGGTTTTCCTCGCTGTCCGAGCGCAGCTGGAAGCCGTACTGCTTGGACACCGCCAGGGCCAGCTCCAGGGCATCGATCGAGTCCAGGCCCAGTCCGTCGCCGAACAGCGCCGCCTCGGGGTCGATTTGGGCCGGATCGACATCCTCCAGGTTCAGGCTTTCGACCAGGAGCTGCGCGAGTTCGCGTTCGGCGGGGTTCTGTTCGGACATCGGGTCGATCCAACGGCGGGCGGCAAGGTGCGCCACGATCCGGCATCGGGCGGCCGCGCGCAACCGTCCCCAGGTCCGGTCCGACCCGGACAGCGATCACGAACGGCGAGCTATCATTCTCCGATGAGCTCAACCATCCCCGCGCCCGGCCCCGCCGACGCCCCGCCGGACGCAAACCTGAACAGCCCCGCCTCCACCTCGGAACTCAGCCCCGACGTCCTGGTCATCGGCGGCGGCCCCGCCGGCACCACCGCCGCGACCCTGCTCGCGCGCAAGGGCTGGAAGGTGCTGCTGCTGGAGAAGGACGCGCACCCGCGCTTCCACATCGGCGAATCGCTGCTGCCGATGAACCTGCCCATCCTCGAGCGCCTGGGCGTGCTCGAGCAGGTCAAGGCCATCGGCACCCACAAGCCGGGCGCCGAGTTCCCGATCGACGAGCGCAACTACAACACCTTCCGCTTCGAGCGCGCGCTGGATCCCAAGTTCGGCTACGCCTACCAGGTCAAGCGCGAGGAATTCGACCAGCTGCTGTTCCGCAACGCCCAGGCCAACGGCGTGGACGCGCGCGAGCGGGTCAAGGTCGAGAAGGTGGAGTTCGGCGCCGACGGGCGTCCGTCGCTGGTGCACGCGCGCGACGCCGACGGCGCCGCCCTGACCGTGCGGCCGCGCTACGTGGTCGACGGCAGCGGCCGCGACGCGTTCTTCGGCAGCCAACTCAAGCTCAAGAAGAAAAACCCGCTGCACCAGTCGGCGGCGATCTTCAGCCACTTCACCGGCGTCGAACGCCGCGACGGCGAGGACGCCGGCAACATCACCGTGCAGCGTTTCTCGCACGGCTGGATGTGGCTGATTCCGCTGCAGAAGGACGTGATGAGCGTCGGCGCGGTGTGCTTCCCCGAATACCTCAAGCAGCGCCGCGGCGAGACCGAGGCGTTCCTGATGAAGACCCTGGAGTCCGAGCCTCAGGTGTGGGCGCGCATGCAGGGCGCCCAGCGCGTCGGCGCGGTCCACGTCACCGGCAACTACTCCTACACCTGCACCCGGATGACCGGGCCGGGCTGGGTCATGGTCGGCGACGCCTACGCCTTCGTCGATCCGGTGTTCTCCTCCGGCGTCTACCTGGGCATGAACAGCGGCGAGCAGGCGGCCGAGGTGGTCGACGGCGCGCTGCGCGATCCCGCGCGCGAGGCCGAGCTGCAGCGCGCGATGGTCAAGCGCCTCAAGCGCGGCCTCAAGCACTTCCAGTGGTTCATCTACCGCTTCACCACGCCGGTGATGCGCGCGCTGTTCAGCGCGCCGCGCAACTACTGGCAGGTCGAACAGGCGGTGATCTCGATGCTGGCCGGCGACGTGTTCGACAACCCGGCGGTGCTGCGCCGCCTGCGCATGTTCCGCTTCATCTATGCGATGACCGCGATCCGCATGGCGCCGCAGGCGCTGCGCGGCTGGTTGCGGCGCAAGCGCCAGGTCGGCGTCGATTTCCGCGGCGACACGCTGCAGCAGGGCAACCCGTGAGCGCGGCCGCGACCCTGGTGGCCGCCACGCCGCGCTACAGCGTCGACTACACCGACGCCACGCCCGCGCAGGCGCTGGCCGGCGACGACGTGCTGGCGGTGTTCGGCTTCGGCGCGAACGCCCCGCATCACGACGACCCGCGCTATCTGCGCGTGGCGCTGGAGCCTTACGGCGAGGCCAAGCTGGAAGTCTGGCGCGGTTCGGCGCCGGTGGCCTGCGGCCGCGACGGCGACCTGGCCTGGTCGGAGGACGGCGCGCTGCAGTTCGGCGCGCTGGAACTGGACGAACCGCCGGGCCTGCACGTCAACGACGGCATCGCCGCGGTCGCCGAGACCATCTACGCGCGCATGGTCGAATTCACCCGCGCGCGCGGCTACCCGCACCTGTTGCGGATCTGGAACTACCTCGACGGCATCACCGTCGGCCAGGGCGACGCCGAGCGCTACCGCGTGTTCTGCGTCGGCCGCGCCGCCGGCCTGGGCGATTTCGAACCGGGCCAGCTGCCGGCCGCGACCGCGATCGGCAAGGTCAGCGAGGCCGGCGCAAGCCGCCGCCTGCTGGTGTACTGGCTGGCCTCGCGCACGCCCGGCACGCCGCTGGAGAACCCGCGCCAGATCAGCGCCTACCGCTACCCACGCCAATACGGTCCGCAGCCGCCCAGCTTCGCGCGCGCGATGCTGCCGCCGCTGGGCAGCGCGATGCCGCTGCTGCTGTCGGGCACCGCGGCCATCGTCGGCCACGAGTCGCGCCACATCGACTCAGTCGACACCCAGCTCGACGAGACCCTGGCCAACTTCGACAGCCTGATCGCCGCCGCGCGCGCGCAACGGCCGTCGCTGCCGGCGCGCTTCGGCGCCGGCGCGCGCCTGAAGGTCTACGTGCGCGACCGCGAGGAAGTGCCGGCGGTGATGGCGGCGATGGACGCGCGCCTGCCCGGCATCCAGCGCATCGTGCTGCAGGCGGCGGTCTGCCGGCGCGAACTGCGCGTGGAAATCGACGGCGTCCACGACCTCTGAGCGTCGCCGGCGCGAAGCGTAGGGTGCGGTGAGCCAACGGCGAACCGCCCCAGCGTGCCCTCACGCCACCCGTGTCGCCGCCCACACCCGCCAGGGGTGCCGAAAGACACCCCCTCCAGCCCTTGAATCGCCGCGATTCGGCAGCATCATGGTCGCGAGCGCATCCGCGCCCGCATGGGAGAACGCACGATGGGATTGATCAGCCTGATTTGGGGCATCCTCGCGATGATCTGGATGGTGATCGCCCTGATTCCGCTGCTGGGCTGGGGCAATTGGCTGCTGATCCCGTTCGCGGCGGTCGGCGCCATCATCGCCGCGATCGGCATCCTGTTCACGCGCGAGCAGAACCGCGGCCGCGCCAAGACCGGCCTGGTGCTCAACGCCATCGTGATCGTGGTCGGCGTGATCCGCCTGTCGATGGGCGGCGGCATCATCTGAGTTCGCACGTAGCACCGTGATCCGCACAGGGTGGTTTCGCAGCCGCCCTGTGTGATGCCGCGACGGCTTCAGCTTTGGAGTAGGAGCGGCGTAAGCCGCGTCCACGTCGTAGCCGAAGGAGCGCGGTCGCGGCTTACGCCGCTCCTACCCCCACAGCCGTCTTCGGCCGCGCCGCCAGCAGCGCCTGTGTATGCGCATGCTTGGGCGCGCGCAACACCTCGGCGGTCGCGCCGGTCTCGACGATGCGTCCGGCCTCCAGCACTGCGATGCGCTCGCACACCGCGGCCGCCGCGGCCAGGTCGTGGGTGACGAACAGCAGGGCCAGGCCGCGTTCGCGTTTGAGCTGCGCCAACAGGGCCAGGATCGCGCCGCGGTGGTGCGCGTCCAGCGCCGATACCGCCTCGTCGCAGACCAGCAGGTCGGGATCGGTCGCCAGCGCGCGCGCGATCGCGATGCGCTGGCGCTGGCCGCCGGAGAACTGGTGCGGGTAGCGGTCCAGCATGGACGCGTCCAGGCCCACTGACCGCAGCAGCTCGCCCGCGCGCACGCGGCGCGCGGTGGCATCGCCGCGCGCGTGGATGCGCAAGGGTTCGGCCACGATCTCGGCCACGCGCATGCGCGGGTCCAGCGAGGCATAGGGGTCCTGGAACACCACGCCGGTGCGTGCGCGCAGCTGGCGCAAGGCGCGCGGCGACGCGGCGCTCAGATCGATGCCGTCCAGCAGCACGCGGCCCTGCGCGCCGCGCAAGAGCCGCAACAAGACGCGACCCAGCGAGCTCTTGCCGCTGCCGCTTTCGCCGACCAGGGCCAGGCCCTCGCCGCGACGCAGCTCGATCGACACCTCGTCCAAGGCGGGGCGCGGTGCGCGCGGATACCGCATGCCCAGGCCCTCGCCGCGCAGCAGCACCGGCGCATCCGCGGCCAAGGGGTCGGCCGGTGCGGGCGCGATCGCATCGGCAGCCAGCAGCTCGCGCGTGTAGGCGTGTTGCGGCGAGGCGAACACCGTGGCGGTATCGCCGCGTTCCATCGCCTGCCCGCGTTGCAGCACCACCAGGCGCTGCGCGTAGGCGCCCACCAGCGGCAGATCGTGGCTGATCAGTAGCAAGGCCAGACCGTCCTCGCGCCGCAGCGCGTCGAGCAGGTCGAGGATCTCGCGCGCGATGCGCGCATCCAGGGCCGAGGTCGGTTCGTCGGCGATCAACAGCCGCGGCCGCGTCGCCAACGCCAGCGCGATCGCGATGCGTTGGCGCTGGCCGCCGGAGAACTGGTGCGGATAGCGGCGCAAGGCCGCGTCCGGATCGGGCAGTTGCACGCGCGCCAGCAAGGCGCGCGCCTCATCCTGGGCGGCGTCGCGCGCCAGGCCGCGCACCCGTCGCAGCGTTTCCAGCAGCTGGCTGCCGACGCTGCGCAGCGGATGCAGCGCCGCCAACGGATCCTGCGGCACCCAGCCCAACACGCGCCCGCGCAGCGCCGCATGCGCGCGCGAACCCAGCGCGACCGTCTCGCCGTCCACGCTCAGCCGGCCCTCGGCGCGCAGGCCCGGCGGCAGCAGGCCGAGCAGGGACAAGGCGCTCAGACTTTTGCCGCTGCCGCTTTCGCCGACCACGCCCAGGCACTGCCCGGCCTGCAGTTCCAGGTCCAAGGGCCCCAGCAAGCGACGCGCGCCCGCGTCCACGACCAACCCGTGCAGCGCCAGGGTCGCGCTCATGCGGCCGCGGACTCGTGTTCGCCGCGCACGTCCAGCCAATCGCGCAGGCCGTCGCCGAGGAACTGGAAGGTGGCCAGGGTCGCGACCAGGAAGCCGGCCGGAAACAGCAGGGTCCAGGGCGCGCTGTCGAGTTCCTGCACGCCTTCCGACAGCAAGGTGCCCCAACTGGCCGAGGGCTCGTCCACCGACAGACCGAGAAAACCGAGGAAGCTCTCGACCAGGATCGCCTGCGGCAGGATCAGGCCCAGATACACAAAGGCCAGCGGCAGCAGGTTGGGCAGCACGTGCCAGCGCAAGCGCTGGCCGAACGCGGCGCCGGCGGCCTGGGCGGCCAGCACGAACGGCGCCTCGCGCAGGCGCGCGGCCTCCGCGCGCATCACCCGCGCCAGGTCGATCCAGACATAGCCGCCGATCGCCGCCAGCAACAGGCCCAGCGAGCGCTCGAACAGGGTCAGCAGCAGGATCACCACCAACAGGAACGGCAGCGCCGAGAACACGTCCAGCACGCGCAGCAGCGCGCGTTCGACGCGGCCGCCGGCGAGCCCGGCGATGGCGCCGTAGCCCAGGCCGATCGCCAGCGCGACCACGCTGGCGAGCAGGCCGATGGTCAACGACAGACGCCCGCCTGCCAGGGTGCGCGCGTACACGTCGCGGCCGATCGCGTCGGTGCCGAACCAGTGCCCGGCCGTGCCGGGCGCGACCGACAGGGCCTCCCAATCGGGCGTATGCGGGTCGTAGGCGCTCAGCCACGGGCCCAGCCAGCACAGCGCGGCCAACGCGGCCAGCGCGATCAGGCAGGCGCGGGCCACGGGCGGGAGGGGTCGCAGGGATCGCATGCGCGCATCCTAACGGGCACATGCCACCTGGGCATATGCAGATGACGCATCGCCTTTTCCGTCGTGGCGACCTTTGCGGCCTTATTCCCTACATGGCGAATAGGAAATGCTGACGATGAAGGCGAAATACGCACTGCGCGCGATGTGCGCGCTGGCGCGCGCCGACGACGGCCGGCTGCAAGCCCGGGCGATCGCCGAACACAGCCGCACGCCGGAAAAATTCCTGGAATCGATCCTGGTCGACCTGCGCGAGGCCGGCTTCATCCACAGCCGCCGCGGCCAGAAGGGCGGGCACGCGCTCGCGCGTCCGGCCGAGCAGATCCGGGTCGGCGATCTGATCCGCGCCATCGACGGGCCGCTGGCGCCGGTGCGCTGCGCCAGCGTCAGCGCCTACCGCGCCTGCGCCGATTGCCCGGACCCGGCGCAGTGCGAACTGCGCGCGCTGATGCGCGAGGCGCGCGATGCGCTGTCGCGGGTGCTGGACGGCTGCAGCCTGGGCGAGCTCGCGCGCGGCCAAGGCGCCGCGTTGCTGGCGGGAGACACGGCATGAACGCGGCCCGGCGCAAATCGCGCGGACAGGCCGCGGGCGATACGCCCGTGGGCGAGTTCGAACCCGCGGTCAACATCGTCAACCTCAGCGACAGCGAATTCGCGGTGCTGACCGCGCTGCGCGAGATCGGTTACGGTCAGGTGGAAGTGGTGGTGCACGGCTCGCGGATCGTGCAGATCACGCGCAGCGAGCGCGTGCGGGTGGAAGAGCCGCGGAGCCGGCCGCTGTGAGCGCGTCGCCACGCCGGCCCGCTTGCCGCTGTCGACGCCCGCTCCCGGCTTCGACGGACTGAGGCCTTACGCCGCGCACGCCCTACTCTCTCTCCCACCTACTCTTTACCAAGGAACCCGCCATGCCCCATCGACATCGGCGACCTGGCACCGCGACCGCCTCCTCCGCCCGCCTGCTGGGCGCGCTGGCCTGCGCGCTGGCCCTGCCCGCGCAGGCGCAGTCCTCCGGCGTCAGCGTCGAAGACCTGGCGCGCCGTCTGCAGGCGATCGAACAACGCCTGGGCACCGCGCCCGCCGACGCCGGCACCGCCGCGGTCGATCCGGCCGACCTCGACCAGCGCCTGCGCGTGATCGAACGCAAGCTGGAACTGCAGGCCGAAGCCGAAAGCGCGCGCGTGGCCTCCACGCCCGTGGTGACGCTGAGCGCGGCCAAGGGCCTGTCGGTGAAATCGGCACCGCCCGGCGATCTCGAAATCAAGTTCCGCGGCCTGATCCAGGCCGACGGCCGTTTCTTCATCGACGACCAGCGCGCGCCGCAGAACGACACCTTCCTGTTCCGCCGCGTCGAACCCACCATCGAAGGCACCTGGGGTTCGCTGTTCGCGTTCCGCCTCGGCGCCCAGCTGGCCGGCGACAGCGCCACCGTCAACGACGCCTATGTCGACGTGCGCTTCAGCCCGCGCGCGACCGTGCGCGTGGGCCGCTACAAGGTGCCGCTGGGCCTGGAGCGCCTGCAGTCCAGCAGCGCCGGCGCGATGGTCGAAGGCGGTTTCGCCAGCGAACTGGCGCCGGTGCGCGACCTGGGCGTGCAGCTGCAAGGCGAATTCGCCGACGGCGCGCTCAGCTATGCGGTGGGCGCCTTCAACGGCGCGCCCGACGGCCGCGACGGCGCCACCACCAATCCCGACAACGAATTCGAGCTGATCGGCCGCGTGTTCGTGGAGCCGTGGAAGAACAGCGGCACTGCGCTGTCGGGCCTGGGTTTCGGCGTCGGCGCCAGCCAGGGCGACAAGCGCGGCACCGGCAACAACTTCCTGCCGCGCTACCGCACGCCCGGACAGGCGCAGTTCTTCAACTACCGCAGCACCGTGGTTGCCGACGGCGAACACACGCGCTGGTCGCCGCAGGCCTACTACTACCGCAACCGCCTGGGCCTGCTCGGCGAATACATCCGCTCGCGCCAGGAACTGCTGCTGCCGGCCAGCGGCGCGCGCGCCGCGCTCGATCACGAGGCTTGGCAGCTCACCGCCGGCTGGGTGCTCACCGGCGAGGACGCCAGCTACAAGGGCGTGGTCAAGCCCAGTCAGCCGTTCACGCCCGGCGGCGCCGGTTGGGGCGCGTTCGAACTGGTCGCGCGTTACGGCCGCCTCGATATCGACGACGACGCCTTCCCGCGCTACGCCGATCCGGCCGCGGTCGCGTCCGAGGCCAACAGCTGGGGCCTGGGCCTGAACTGGTATCTGACCAGCAACTTCAAGCTGGTCGCCAACTACACCCAGACCGACTTCGAGGGCGGCGCGCCGGCCGGCGCCGATCGCGAAGACGAAAAGGCTTTCTTCACGCGGGCGCAATTCTCCTTCTGAGCATGCTCCTCACCGGCGCTTAGACCGCGCCCGTCACGACGCAAAGAGACCCCCACATGAAAACCCTACTCTCCTCCCTCGTCGTCGCCCTGTCCCTGGTCACCGGCTCGGCCGTGGCCAAGGACGTGGAACTGCTCAACGTCTCCTACGACCCGACGCGCGAGTTCTACGCCGAGGTCAACACCGCCTTCGCCGCGCAGTGGAAACAAGACACCGGCGAGACCCTGAAGATCCGCGCTTCGCACGGCGGTTCGGGCAAGCAGGCGCGCTCGGTGATCGACGGCCTGGAAGCCGACGTGGTCACCCTGGCGCTAGCCGCCGACATCGACGCCATCGCCACCAACGGCAAGCTGCTGCCGGCCAACTGGCAGTCGCGTTTGCCGCACCAGAGCTCGCCCTACACCTCGACCATCGTGTTCCTGGTGCGCAAGGGCAACCCCAAGGGCGTGCGCGACTGGGGCGACCTGGTCAAGCCGGGCGTGGCGGTGATCACGCCCAACCCCAAGACCTCCGGCGGCGCGCGTTGGAACTATCTGGCGGCCTGGGCCTGGGCCTCGCAGCAGTACCGCGACGGCGGCAAGGTCGTCGACTACCTCACCCGCCTGTTCAAGAACGTGCCCGTGCTGGACACCGGCGCACGCGGCGCCACCACCACCTTCGTCGAGCGCGGCATCGGCGACGTGCTGCTGGCCTGGGAGAACGAAGCCCTGCTGACCCTGGACGAGCCCGGCAATCGCGGCAAGTACGAAATCGTCGTGCCCAGCCTGAGCATCAAGGCCGAACCGCCGGTGGCCTGGGTCGATAAGAACGTGGCCAAGCACGGCACGCGCAAGCAGGCCGAGGCTTACCTGCGCTTCCTGTACACGCCGCAGGGCCAGCGCCTGGCCGCCAAGCACCACTACCGCCCAGCCGAGCCGGACAAGGTGCCGGCCGCCGAGCTGAGCCAGTTCGCCCAGGTCAAGCAGGTGACGATCGACGGTGCCTTCGGCGGTTGGAAGAAGGCGCAGGCGGAGCATTTCGCCGACGGCGGGTTCTTCGATCGGATTTATCAGCCGAAGTGAGGGTTGGTGGATGGCATGCCGCGCTGGGCTATTGGACCCAGCGCGGATCGATGACCAGTGGTGCGGTGAAGTGAGGCGCGATGGTTGCGAAGCCAGTCGAACCCGATACGGACGAATGCATCCGACCTATCGCATCTCCGTCACCGTCATTCCCGCGAAAGCGGGCTCCGCTTTCGCGGGAATGACGAGCAAGAAAGAGCAGACGCAAACACGCATACCGAAGCAGACGAATACACGCCACCCATGAGCACCATCGCCCTCCCACCCCTAACCGCCTCGCGCTGGCGACGCCCCTTGCCGGGCTTCGGCCTCAGCATCGGCCTGGGCCTGGCCTGGCTGAGCCTGGTGGTGCTGCTGCCGCTGGCGGCGCTGACCATCCGCGCCGCCGGACTGGGCGCGGAAGGCTGGCTGCGCGCGGTGCAGGACCCGCGCGTGCAGGCCGCGCTCAAGCTCAGTTTCGGCGCCGCGTTCGCGGCCTCGGTGCTGGCCTTGTTCGCCGGCGCGCTGATCGCCTGGGTGCTGGTGCGTTATCGCTTCCCGGGCCGGCGGCTGCTCGACGCCCTGGTCGATCTGCCGTTCGCGCTGCCGACCGCGGTGGCCGGTATCGCCCTGACCGCGATCTATTCCTCCAACGGTTGGGTCGGGCGCTGGCTGGAACCGGCCGGCTTCAAGATCGCCTATGCGCCGGCCGGCATCGTGATCGCGCTGGTGTTCATCGGCCTGCCGTTCGCGGTGCGCACGGTGCAGCCGGTGCTGGAAGCGCTGGGGCGCGAACAGGAAGAGGCCGCCGCCTCGCTGGGCGCCTCGCGCCTGACCACGCTGCGCCGGGTGATCCTGCCCGAACTGCTGCCGGCGCTGCTGACCGGTTTCTCGCTCGCGTTCGCGCGCGGGCTGGGCGAATACGGCTCGGTGATCTTCATCGCCGGCAACCTGCCCTACAAGACCGAGATCGCGCCGCTGCTGATCACGATCCGCCTGGAGGAATACGACTACAACGGCGCGATCGCGATCGCCGCGCTGCTGCTGGCGGCGTCCTTCATCTGCCTGCTGGCGATCAACGCGATTCCGTCGCTGTTCGCGCACGAACGCCGGGAGCGCCGCCATGGCCCATGAGCGCGACGACCTGCAGGAACCGGCATGGCTGCGCTGGCTGCTGATCCTGTCGGCGGTGCTGGTGATGGCGCTGCTGGTGGTGATGCCGCTGCTGATGGTGTTGGGCGCGGCCTTCGCCAAGGGCGTCGGCGTCTGGTTCGCCGCGCTCAAGGAACCCGATGCGGTCGCCGCGCTCAAGCTGACCCTGTTCACCGCCGCGATCGTGATTCCGCTCAACGCGGTGTTCGGCGTGTTCACGGCCTGGGCGGTCACCCGCTTCGAGTTCACCGGCAAGCGCGTGCTGCTGGCCCTGATCGACTTGCCGTTCGCGGTCTCGCCGGTGGTGGCGGGCCTGTGCCTGGTGCTGCTGTTCGGCTCGCACGGCTGGTTCGCCGAGCTGCTGGCGCAGTACGACATCAAGATCCTGTTCGCGCGCCCCGGCATCGTACTGGCGACGCTGTTCATCACCTTCCCCTTCGTGGTGCGCGAGCTGATCCCGCTGATGCAGCAGCAGGGCGCCGACGAGGAGCTGGCCGCGCGCTCGCTGGGCGCCGGCGCCTGGACCATGTTCCGCCGCGTGACCCTGCCCAATATCAAATGGGGCCTGCTGTACGGCGTGCTGCTGTGCGGTGCGCGCGCGATGGGCGAGTTCGGCGCGGTGTCGGTGGTGTCCGGCCACATCCGCGGCCTGACCAACACCCTGCCGCTGCACATCGAGATCCTCTACAACGAATTCGACAGCACCGCGGCCTTCGCGGCCGCGTCGCTGCTGGCCGGCCTGGCCCTGGTCACGCTGGTGATCAAGTTCTGGCTGGAAGCGCGTCATGGCGACGCCCTGGCGCAATCACACAGGCGGCATTGATATGAATCTTGCGAGAGTGAACGATCCCGCGCTGTGGCGCTCGGCCGACCTGGACACGGCCCTGCCGGTCGAGGCCGTACCCTCGACACCGGCCTTGGGTCATGATGGCCGCGGAACGGTTCAGGGCAAGGGTATGGACCTGCATATCCAAGGCATCAGCAAGCAGTACGCGAACGTCGCCGCGTTGGACGCGGTCGACCTGGATATCGCGTCCGGCGAGCTGGTCGCCTTGCTGGGTCCGTCGGGCTCGGGCAAGACCACTCTGCTGCGCGTGATCGCCGGCCTGCTCCACCCAGACCGCGGCCGCCTGCTGTTCGGCGACGAGGACGCGACGCGGCTGAGCCTGCGCGAGCGCAACGTCGGCTTCGTGTTCCAGCATTACGCGCTGTTCAAGCACATGACCGTGGCCGAGAACATCGCCTTCGGCCTGCGCAGCCGCCCGCGCAGCCGGCGCCCGGACAAGGCCACGATCGCGCGCCGGGTGCAGGAGTTGTTGAGCCTGATCCAGTTGCCGGAACTCGGCGGCCGTTATCCCGAGCAGCTGTCGGGCGGCCAGAAGCAACGCGTCGCCCTGGCGCGGGCGCTGGCGATCGATCCCACCGTGCTGCTGCTGGACGAACCCTTCGGCGCGCTCGACGCCAAGGTCCGGGTCGAGCTGCGGCGCTGGCTGCGGCGCCTGCACGAGCAGACCGGGCAGACCACGCTGTTCGTCACCCACGACCAGGAAGAAGCGCTGGAGCTGGCCGACCGCGTCGTCGTGCTGCGCGACGGGCGCATCGAGCAGGTCGGCACGCCCGAGCAGATCTACCGCGAGCCGGCGTCGGCCTACGTGTTCGATTTCATCGGTCGCGCCAACACCCTGGAAGGCCGGGTCGAGCGCGGCCAGTTCGCGATCGACGGCCACGCCCTGCGCCTGCCGGCCGACGGCATCGCCGACGGCGCGGCCAAGCTGTATCTGCGTCCGCACGACCTGGCCCTGACCGCCGCCGGCGACGGGCTGTCCGCACGCGTGCTGGCGCTGCACCGTCTGGCCGACCGCATCACCGTGGAACTGCAGCTGGACGGGCAGGCGCGCGCGCTGGAACTGGACCTGGTGGCGACGCCGGATGCGGTGGTGCCGGCGATCGGCGGGACGGTCGGGGTGCGGCCGCTGCGGTACCGGGTGTATTCGGCATAAGTAGTGCTGCGGCTTTTCCCTTCTCCCACCGGGAGAAGGTGGCCCTAGGGCCGGATGAGGGTCCGGGATGAGGTTGGAGCTACATGCTCGCGCCGGACGCTCACCCCAACCCATACCCCGGCCCTCACGCCGAAGGGAGAGGGGCTAAAGGCAGCGCCGCCTTGCCGCCTATGACAAAACGTCCCACCCGTGCCCTCAGCAGCCGGCCCGCGCGCAGCCGGGAGTAAACTAGCGCCCATGAGCTATCCCTACGTACGCCCGCGGCGGATGCGCCGCGACGAGTTCTCGCGCCGCCTGATGCGCGAGACGGTCCTCACCGCGAACGACCTGATCTATCCGGTGTTCGTGCACGAACTGCGGGGCCGCGCCGCGGTCGCCTCGATGCCCGGCATCGAGCGTCTGTCGATCGACGAGCTGCTGCGCGTGGCCGAACAGGCCAGCGAACTGCGCGTGCCGGCCCTGGCCCTGTTCCCGGTCACCGCGCCGGACGCCAAATCGCTGACCGCCGAGGATGCCTGGCGCGACGACGGCCTGTGCCAGCGCGCGGTGCGCGCGCTCAAGCAGCGCTTCCCGGAACTGGGCGTGATCACCGACGTCGCCCTGGACCCTTACACCACCCACGGCCAGGACGGGCTGATCGACGACAGCGGTTACGTCATGAACGACGAGACCGTGGAGGCCCTGGTCAAGCAGGCGCTGTCGCACGCGGTCGCCGGCGCCGACGTGGTCGCGCCCAGCGACATGATGGACGGCCGCATCGGCCGGATCCGCGAAGCGCTGGAGCTCGACGGCCACATCCACACCCGCATCATGGCCTACAGCGCCAAGTACGCGTCCAGCTTCTACGGCCCGTTCCGCGACGCGGTCGGCAGCGCGGGCGCGCTGGGCAAAGGCAACAAGTACACCTACCAGATGGACCCGGCCAACAGCGACGAAGCCATGCGCGAGATCGCGCTCGACCTCGACGAAGGCGCCGACATGATCATGGTCAAGCCGGGCATGCCCTACCTGGACATCGTGCGCCGCGCCAAGGACGAGTTCGGCGCGCCCACCTTCGTCTACCAGGTCAGCGGCGAGTACGCGATGCTGCGCGCGGCGATCCAGAACGGCTGGCTGGACGAGCGCGGCTGCGTGCTGGAAGCGCTGACCTCGATCAAGCGCGCCGGCGCCGACGGCATCCTCACCTACTTCGCGCTGGATGCCGCGCGCTGGTTGCGCGAAGCGAAATAACCGGCGCGGACCGCGATGCGGTTCGCTGCGCTGGCCGCATCCTACGGTGACGGCCGCGAGGCTCGATGAGCCTCGCGGCCGCTTGCATCAGTAGGCCCTGAACGTACAGAACTTCACTATCGTCGCGCTGGAATCGATATTACTGAGCTGCGCTTCGCAGCCCTCTCTGGTCGACGCACTGATGGGCGTAAATACTTCGATGTAGCCCCCAGTGACCGAGTTGTATTGCCAGGATCGAACGGTGGCCTCCCACACGCCTTCCAGAGGCTGCAACGGGGGCAAGGACGGGCGAGGCCCGCCAACCTGAGTGGCATTGAGCGGCAAGGCAACGACCAACAACAACGAAGAAAGCAGCAGGCTTGCTTTGCGATCCATACGCATGGTGAATTCCTTTTTTTCGCTACGTCATGTAGCTCGCGCAGATAAGCAAGCCGCGTTGCGTGCTGTCACGGGCTTTCGGATGCCCGGCGACTCGGAACAGACCGACGGAATTTATCGATAATTAAGAGAAAAGCGCTGAAAAGCAGGCTTTTCTTGCATTCACCGCCAAACCCTTATCGATAACATTCAGCGCATCGATCTCGAGCACCCTTGCGCCGCATGGCTTCGCAGGGCGCGGTGAATCGACGGTGAATCACATCGCCGCAACGCACCAAAGGCCCATACCAACCGTGATCGCTGGCAGTTCCAACGACTAGAACTCGACCAGTCGAAACGGCCCCGCATACTCGCCGGTCAACATGGATGCGAGGGATTCGCATCGTCGAGCGTTTCGCCTTCGTGCGAAGCGGTGAGCATGAAGTACTCGCGCTCGACGCAGCACTCGTCGATCCAGTCCTCCAGGTGCGCGGCGCTCACTCCCACGACGCCCACGTAGACCACGCCCTCGTCGATCCATTCCTGGACCATCACGTTCAGTTCGGGCCGATAACCGCTCAAGGAATGCAACACGATCTTCTTCTCACCGCTCATGGCGCGACGCAACCGCCTTGCCCCGTCGCCGCCGGCGCCTTCATGCGATAGAGGTCCAGCTTGCCGGCCTTCGGCGATTTAGCGCTGCCGGTGACCAACAGCTCGCCGGGCTTGTTCCAGTCGATCGCCGGGCCCAGGGTGGTGCCGTCCTCGCCGTTGAACGACAGCGCCAGCGGCGTGGCGGCGGCGTACTTGGCGCCGTCGCACTGGGCCAGGTAGAGCCGGATCGGCTGTTGCTCCACGTCTTGCGAGCGCGCGAACACGATCGCGCGACCGTCGCCCAGCCAGGCCGCATCGAATTCGTCGGCGGCGGTGTTCACGCCCGCCACCGGCTTGGGATCGACGTAGGCCTTGCCGTTCCAGGTCGCGACGAACAGATCGTGGCGCCCGGCGCCGCCGAAACTGTCGCTGGCGAACAGCAGGTGGCGGCCGTCGCGGCTGGGCGTGGGCGCCCACTCGTCGCCGCGGCCGTTCACGCCCCCGCCCAGGTGTTCGGCGGGCCCGATGCCGCCGTCGGCGAGCACCGGCGCGCGGTACAGGTCGTCGCCGCCGCGGCCGCCGGGGCGGTTGGAAAAGAAGTACAGCCAACGGCCGTCGCCGCTGAAGGCCGGGTCGAACTCCTTGGCGCCGGTGTTCAGGGATAGCGGCGTGGGGTCCTGCCAGCGCCCCTGTTTCAGGCGGGCCTGCCACAGATCCCAACCGCCCGCGCCGCCGGGACGGTCGGTGCTGCCCCAGACGATGCGCTGCCCGTCGGGACTCACGCTGGCGCGCACCTCCGAGTGCGGGGTGGACACCACGCCCATGCCCTCGATGCCGAACTCCGACAGAAAGCCCGATGCGGGCATGGCCAGCAGCAGGCCGGAGAGTAGACTGAGGCCAGACCAGGCCGCGGCGCGCCGCATAGTGCGTCTCCCTTGAGTATTCCCTATCAGCATCACCAACGAGGCTGCCCATGTCCATTCCACGTTTTGCGGTGATCGGCCACCCGGTGGCGCACTCGCTGTCGCCGCGGATCCACGCCGCATTCGGACGCCAGCTCGGGATCGCCCTGGAGTACGTCGCCATCGACGCCGCCCCGGAGCAGTTCGACGCCTTGCTGGCCGAGTTCGCCGCCGAGGGCGGCCTGGGCGCCAACATCACCCTGCCGCATAAGACCCGCGCGGCCGGCATCTGCAGCCACTTGAGCGAACGCGCGCGCCGCGCCGGCGCCGCCAACACGCTGATCCGCAGCGCCACCGGCTGGGAAGGCGACAACACCGATGGCGTCGGTCTGGTGCGCGATCTCACCGAGCGCCACGGCCTGGACCTGCGCGAACGCCGCACCCTGCTGATCGGCGCCGGCGGCGCCGCGCGCGGCGTGGCGCCGGCCCTGCTCGACGCCGGCATCGGCGACCTCTACATCGTCAACCGCACCCCGGAGCGCGCCGACGCCCTGGCCGACGCGCTGGGCCAGCCCGGCCGCGTGCATCCGCGTTATTTCAAGGACGCGGTCGCGCTGGGCGCCTTCGACCTGATCGTCAACGCGACCTCGGCCGCGCGCGACGCGCAGCTGCCGTCGCTGCCGATGGGCCTGGTCACCCAGCGCACCGCGGCGGTGGACCTGAGCTACGGCGAAGTCGCGATCCCATTCCTGGCCTGGGCCAAGGCGGCCGGCGCCCACGACCGCATCGACGGCCTGGGCATGCTGGTCGAACAGGCGGCGGAGAGCTTCGAACGCTGGCACCGCGTGCGTCCGGAAACCGACCCCGTGTACGCCGCCCTGCGCGAGCGCGACGACGCCCTGGTCACCGCCGACTGATCCGCCGCGCACGGCGTGCGGCCGCGTTGCGCGGCCGTGTCGACGTGCGGGCACGCAACGGGAACGCCGATGGATTCCAGTGCTCTGTTCGCCATGCTGCTAGGCCCCGTGCTGTACGCCACGCCGCATCTGCTGGTGTGCGCGGTCGGCCTGGTGCTGTGCCTGATGCGTCGCCCCGCGTTGGGCGCGGCCGGCACCTACGCCTGCGCGGGCTTCGGCTTGTTCATCTTCGGCTCGCTGCTGGGCTTGGGCGGCCATGCCTGGCTGTTGTGGATGCGCCAGAACGGCGATCCCTCGGCGGCTTCCATCGCGATGAGCATGGGCATGTTCAGTGCGTTCGCGACCCTGCTGCACACGATCGCGATGGGGCTGCTGATCGCCGCGATCCTGGTGCGGCGGCCGGCGCGCGCGGCCTGAGCGCGGCCGAACACGCCGCATCCGATTGAAGCCATGTCGACCGCCAGCCACCACGACGCGACGCATCCGCACACCGTCTATCACTTCGCCGATCCGGCCGATTGGGCGCGCGCGCAGGACACCGGCGCGTACCGCAACCCAGGCCTGCAACGCGAAGGCTTCCTGCACTGCGCTACCGCCGCGCAACTGGCGGGCGTGATCCAACGCCATCAGCGCGGACGCGGCGCTTTGGTCCTCTTGCACCTCGATGCGGTCGCACTCGGCGACGCCTTGCGCTACGACCTCAGCCCTCGCAGCGGCGAAGCCTATCCGCATGTCTACGGACCGATCCCGCTGACGGCGGTGCGCACGGCCGAACCGTTCCAGGCACCGCAGTGAGCGCGCTGAGCTGCCGCGGCGGCTGCGCGGCTTGCTGCACCGCGCCCTCGATCGCCTCGCCCATTCCCGGCATGCCGCACGGCAAGCCCGCCGGCATGCCCTGCGTGCAGTTGGACGATCAGCTGCGCTGCCGTTTGTTCGGCCGGCCCGAACGCCCCGCGTTCTGCGCCTCGCTGCGGCCATCGGCCGACATGTGCGGCGCCAGTCGCAGCGAAGCGATGGCGCTGCTGTCGGCCCTGGAGCTCGCCACCCAACCCGACGCGGCGGCGCCGCCTTCTGTGGGAGCGACCTAAGTCGCGATCGAACTCCACCTGGATTCGACGATTCGCTTGCGCGTCTGGCTCCAATGGCGACTTAGGTCGCTCCACAGGTGCCGGCGACGCGAACGCGGAGTACGAGCGCGGCACCGAAGTGGCGCGGCCGTTACAACAAGCCGTCGCGCTTCACCGCCAGGTACTTCTCCACCAGCGACGCGGCGAGCTGATCGCAGGACACGTCCAGCACCATCACGCCGTGGTTGCGCAGGGCGTCGTGGGCGGCGGCGCGCTGTTCCAGGTATTGCGCGGTGGCGCCGGCGCGGATCGCGTCGCGCAGGTCGTGGACCTCGCCGGCCAAGGCGGTGTCCAGCGAATCCTCGCGCAGGGACGCCACGCACACCAGATGGCGCTTGCGCAGCATCTGCACCGCGGTCAGCACGTCGTCCATGTCTTCGTCACGCAGATTGGTGACCAGCATCACCAGCGAGCGTCGGCGCTGGCGCAGCGACAGCTCGGTGGCGGCGGCGAGGAAGTCGGTGGCGATGGGCTTCGGCTGCAGCGCGTAGCTCGCGCGCAGCAAGCTGTCGATCGCGCCCACGCCGCGACGCGGCGGCACCCAGGCCGAGGCCCCGCCGCTGGCGAGCAGGCCGACCGCATCGCCCTGGCGCAGCGCCAGATAGGCCACCACCAGCGCGGCGTCGAGCACGCGATCAAAATGCGAGAACTCGCCGTCGCGCGCGAGCAGGCGTCGGCCGGTGTCCAGCATCAGCACCAGTTGCTGGTTGCGCTCGTCCTGGTACTCGCGCGAGATCAGGCGGCGCGCGCGCGCGGTCGCCTTCCAGTCGATCTGGCGCAGGCTGTCGCCGACGCGGTACTCGCGCATCTGATGGAAGTCGGTGCCTTCGCCGCGACGGCGCTTGAGGTGCGCGCCGACCAGGCGCGAGGCCTGTTCGGCGCTGAACATCGCGAACTTGGCCAGCGGCGCGAAATTGGGGAACACGCGCACCGGCTGCGCGGCGCCGGCCACGCGCGAGTGCCACCACAGCCGCCACGGCGAATGCAGGCGCAACTGCACGCCTTCGAAGGCGAAATCGCCGCGCGCGTTGGCGCGCAGGCGGTAGTCGATGCTGCTGCTCTCGCCGCGGCGCAGGGTCAGGCGACGCGGCAGGCCCTGCATGGACCAGCCGCCCGGATGCAGGTCGAACACGTCCAGCGGTTGCTGGCGCGCATCGCCGTCCAGGGTCAGGCCGACCTCGCGCTCCAGGCCGATCGGCCAGGTATCGGGCATGTGCCGCTGCACGCGCGGGGTCGCCACCAGGGTCACGCGCCAGGCATCGAACAAGGCGATCGCGGCCAGCGCCGCACCGGCGATCCACCAGGCGCGCGTCGGCGCCCAGCCGATGCTCGCGACCAGGCCGAACGCGCCCCACAGCACCAGCAGCGCCAGCAAGGCCGGCGCCGGCCGCGGCAGACTGCGCGCGGGCGTGGCGGGAACCGGGGCGACGACGGCGCTCATTGCCGCGGCGCTTCGACCTTGGCCAGCAAGGCGTGCAGCACGTCGTCGGGCGACTGGCCCTCGATCTGCATTTCCGGCGACAGCGCGATGCGGTGGCGCAGGGCCGGCTTGGCGATCTCGCGCACGTCGTCGGGAGTGACGAAGTCGCGGCCCGACAGCACCGCCTGCGCACGCGCCGCGCGCACCAGCGCCAGGCTGCCGCGCGGGCCGGCGCCCAGCGCGATGCCCGCCCACTCGCGGGTGGCCGCGGCGATGCGCACGGCGTAGTCGATCACCGCGTCGTCGACCGTGATCAGGGAGGTGCCGTGCTGCATGGCCACGATCTCCTCCGGCCCGAGCACGCGCTGCACCTGCGAGAGATCGAAGTCCGAGGCGCTGCGGCCCTGGCTGACCGCGGTCACCATGCGCTTCTCATCCGCGCGGCTGGGGTAGCCGATCAACACCTTGAGCAGGAAACGATCGAGCTGCGCTTCCGGCAACGGGTAGGTGCCTTCCTGCTCGACCGGGTTCTGCGTGGCCAAGGTCAGGAACGGCGGCGCCAGCTCGAAGCTGTGGCCTTCGATGGTGACCTGCAGTTCCTGCATCGCCTCCAGCAGCGCCGACTGGGTCTTGGCCGGGGCGCGATTGATTTCGTCGGCCAGCAGCAGGTTGGTGAATACCGGGCCGCGGCGGATGTTGAAGCTTTCGGTCTTGGGGTCGTAGACCGCGTGGCCGCTGATGTCGCTGGGCATCAGGTCGGGCGTGAACTGCACGCGCGCGTAGCCGCAGTCCAGCGCCTTGGACAGGGCGCGCACCAGCAATGTCTTGCCCAGGCCGGGCACGCCCTCGATCAGGGCGTGGCCGCCGGCGAGCAGGGCGATCAGGATCTGATCCAGCGCCTCGGCCTGGCCGATGAAGGCCTTGCCGACCTCGTCGCGCACGGCGGCGGCGCGTTGCGCCAGTTCGGTACCGGTGATCGGTGCGGGCACGTTCGCGGGCGTGGTCATAGCGAGTTTCTCAGTCGGATCAAAGTGGCGATGCGGGAACGGAACGCGGCGTGATCGCGCGCGACCGGCGTGGCCAACGCTTCGCGGATTTCCGCGGGCGTGAGCTTGAAACGTTCGGCCAACAGGGCCGCCTGCGGCTCGCCGTCGAGCGCGGCGGCCTGCGGGTCGCGGCGGCGCAGGCGCAGCAGGAAGGCATTGCGCACGGCCGCGTGCAGCAGATGGCCGTAGCCGTAGCGGTAGACATGCTCGCCGCTGGCCAGCACGTGTTCGAGCAAGGACCGGCGCTCGCTGGCCGGCGACGGCAGCAGCGGCCCGAAGCGCTGCGCGCGCCGCCATAGCCACAGCAGCAGGGCCAACAGCATCGGGCCCCAGGCCATCCAGCTGCGGGTCAGCAGGGTCATCCACAGGGACGGCACGTCGGCCGCGTAGATCAGGTGCACGGTGCCGCCGCTGCGATAGTTCGGCGCCAGCAGCTGGCGCAGCAGGGCGATGTGCGGTGCGTCCTTGATCGCTTCCTCGTGCTCCTCGCCGGCGGCGTTGATCGCGAAGTCGAGGTCGGCGATCACGTCGACGCTGCCGCGCCCCTGCGGCAGGCGCGCGAACACATACCCGGTGTCGTCCGCGCCCCAGGCGCGCAGCGGCACCGGCGCGCGCTCCATCAACAGGAAGCGCCGGCCCTGGCAGAACTCGACGTGCGAATCCTGGTGCTCGACGTACATCGCCACGCAGTCGGTCTCGCGCTGCGGGAAGAACTTCACGCCCAGCTCGGTCAGCACCGGGATCGACGCGGCCGCGCTGAGCTCGCCCAGCGGCGGCGTCCGCACGATCAGGTGGCCGCCGCCATGCACCCAGGCCAACAGGGCCTTGGCGTCCGACGCCGACAGCTGGCGCGGATCGCGCAGCAGCAGCACGGTGTCGCGCGCGCCCAGCGGGTACCGATCCGGCTGCAGGCGCTGGCGCGAGAGCGCCTTCACCCCATCCTTCTTCAGGGCCAGCTTGAGCACGTACAGCGGATTGCTGGCGGCCTCGCCGCTGCGCGGCAGATCGATCCATTCCTCGACCCGCTCGTGAGTGCGCCACCACCAATAGCCCAGGCCCGCCAACAGCAGGACCACCAGCGCGGTCGCCAATGCGGTACGCAGATTCATGCGGCCCACCCGAAACGTTGGCTGAGCGTGCGCAGCAAGGCGTCGAACTCATCGAGCGCGGGCAGACGCTGGGCATAGGCCGCGTACTGCCAGGTGCGCACAGCGCTGGCGAAGACTTCGCGGTCCTCGGCCAGCGGCATCTTGCGCGAGGCGCGCAGGCATTCGGCCTCGGTCGCGCCGGGCACCAGCACGACCTGGGCGCGCGCGACCATGGCTTCGACGCTGGCGCGGTACAGCAGGGACAGGGCGTCGCGCTGCCGGCCGGACTGCCACAGCCGGCGCGCGGCGGTGGGGATGTCGTCGGGCAGCGGTTCCACCTCGATCACCACGCCGGTCTGTACCGGCTTGGGTTCGCGCTCCTCGGCGCGCGCGCTGTCGCGCAGCCAACGCAGCCAACGCGGCGCGGTCACCAGGATCAGCACCACCAGCGTACCGAGCAGCAGCCACAGGCCGTACTTGCCGATCAGCGCCAGGACCACGCCCAGGCCTTCCAGCGCCGGCGGCGATTTGGGTTCGCGGGGCTTATCCGGGTTGCGCGCTTTCCAGGTGGTGACCTTGCGCTTGGGCGTGACCGTCGGATCCCGATAGGCCTGATCGACCGCCTCGCGCAAGTCGGCCTCCTCGGCGCGCGCGTCGCCGAACACCTCGTCCAGGGTCGGCGGCGCCTGCGCTTCCTTGGCGGCGACGGCCTTCTGCAGTGCCTCCTCACCGTCCTCGGATGCCTCGACATCGTCCGACCCCACCGGATCGCGCAGCGGTGCGCCGATCGAAGCCGCATCCGCGGCCTCGACGAATTCCTCGTTCGACTCGTCCGCCGCCTCTTCGTCGACGGCCTCTTCGTCGACGGCCTCTTCGTCGACGGCCGCGTCGTCCATCGCGGCGGCCTCGGCCGAAGGCGCCCTCGGCGCGCTGGGCGCGGCCTGCTGCGCCGAAGCGTCCGGCAACACGCCCAAGCCGAAACACAGCGCCAGCAGCAGCGGCGCGCTGGCGGCGCTCAGGCGCGCGCGCAGGCGCCGGAACACGATCTCGATGTCCCAGGCCTCGATCTCGGTGCGGCGGTTGAGATACAGGCCGAAACCGGCGCCGACGTAGAAGGGCTCGATCAGACAGGTCGCGGCCCAGGCCAGTATGTTGCCGGCCAGCTGCACCCAGGTCGCTTCCGCCAACAGCGCCTGCCAGATGCTCTGCGCGGATTCGGACAGGTATTCGGCGGGAATGAACATCGCCGCGCCGGCCGCGATGCCCAGGTACAGCGCGCCTTCGAAATGGAAGCAGACCAGGGTCAGCAGCGCGGCCACGCCGTACACCGGCGCGCCCAGGGCGCTGCGGCGCTGGCGCGCCTCGGCGCCGCGCCCGCCTTCCAGCAGATCCACCGGCAGGTACAGCGAGCGCGCCGGACTGAGCCGACGCCAGGTCAGATAAGGCAGGGCCCAGCGCGCGCCCCAACGCAGCTGTGCGCGCACGGTCTGGCCGGTGCTGGGCACGTCGCCGAACACCGCCCGCGACAGCACGTACAGCGGGATGCGGTCGAACACCGGCTTGAGCCACCACATCAGCAGCGCGGCCAGCCACAGCATGTCCAGCGCCCAGGCCGCGGCGTTGAGCGCGACGAACAGCGGCAGGGTCAGCAGCAGGTAGGGCTTCCAGATCGCGACGGCATGCCGACGCGTGAGCGCGGTGCCCAACTCGACCGCTTCCCAGGCCGTGCGCGGACGCAACGCGACGGTGAGCGACTCGATCTTCATGACTCGATCCGGTCCTCGATCGCGACGTTCTGGTTGCGGCCGCCGAACCACAGCCAGCCGCCGACCGCCGCCCACAGCAACGCGCCCACGCCGTATTTGACCGCCGCCGGTATGGTCGCGATCGACGACCAGAACGCTTCCACGAACGCGGCGAACACCAGCATCGCCAATACGCCCACGCAGATCTTGGCGCCGCGCTTGCCGCCTTCGATCAGGGCGTCGATGCGCCGGCGCTGGCCGGGCGCGACCAGGTTCAAGCCCAGGCGCAGGCCGGCGCCGCCGGCGATCCAGATCGCGGTGAGCTCCGGCGCCGAGTGCCCGGCGACGAAGCGCCAGAACGGATCGCCGTGACCGACCGCCTGCAGATGGCCGGCCACGCCGCCGATCACCACGCCGTTCATGATCAGCACCGCGATCGAGCCCAGGCCGAACAGGAAGCCGCTGGCGAAGGTGCGAAAGCCGATGCTGACGTTGTTGAGGATGTAGTAGCCGAACATCGCCAGATCGGTCTCGGCGCCGCGGCCGAGCTTCTGCAGCGGGCTGTTGGGGTCGTACATGTGCTCGAATTCGGCCAGCTGCTCCGGCGGAAACAGCGCACTGGCCAGCTCGGGCTGGATCTGGATCGCCACGAACATGGTGATCAGCGGCAGCCAGAACAGGGCCGCGGCGGCGGCCATGCAGCCACGCTCGGCGCGCACCAGGCGCGGGAAGCCGGCGAACAGGAATTCCAGCGCGCGCCGCCAACGCGGCCGCGGCGCGCGGTACAGCAGGCCGTGACCGCGCTGCATCAGATCCTGCAGGCGATCGGTGACCGCCGCGCTGTAACCGCGACGGCGCGCCAGCGCGAGCTGCTGGCACAGGCGGCGATAGCGCGCCGGCACTTCGTAGTCGGGCAGGCCTTGCCAGCTGCGGCGATCGGCGCGCGCGCGCTTGGCGCTGTCGCCGCGCGCGTCCAGCCACGCCTCCAACTGGTTCCATTCGGCCTGGTGGCGCTCGACGAAACGTTCCTGCTTGACCACGGAGACCTGACTCATCTGCGCCCCAGCAGCCAGTTGGCGATGCCGTAGACCCGCGCGACCGCGGTTTCGCCGCGCGCGCCGGTCAGGGGCTGCACCAGGTCGGCCAGTTCGATCTGGCGCGCGGCGGCCAAGCGCGGCGCGCGTTCGGCGAAGGCGACCATGGCCGCCTGTTCGTAAGGCAGCAGCGGCACCGCCGGCGCGCTCGCCGCCCCGGCCGGCGCGGCCGCCGCTTCGTGGCGGCGCGCCTCGTGCACGACCAGGGTGCCGGCGACCATGTCGCCCAGGCGCCGGCCGTAAGGATCGGCGTAGCTGGCGATCAGGCCGAAGGCGTAGCCGAACGGCAGCATGTCGACCACCCGCAGCAGGTTGCGCACGAACGATTGCATCCAGCCCACCGGCGCGCCGTTCTCGGCGACCACGCGCAGACCCAGCGCGCGCTTGCCCGGCGTGCGGCCGTCCCACATCGCCTCGAAGGCGACGTGGTAGAACCACAGCAGCACGAACATCAGCACCAGATAAAACCCCATGCCGCCCTTGCCGAGCAGGCCGAACGCCAGCGAGCCGACGAACAGCAAGGCCAGGCGGATGCAGAAATCGATGGTCCAGGCCAGCGCGCGCGGCACCGGCCCGGCCGCGGGCAGTCGCAGGGCGACGCCTTCGGGCGTCACCACTTCGCGGTAGGTATCCAGCATCACAGCGGCGCGGCGCCTGCGGGCGGCGTCGGTCGCGTCGGGCAGCGCGCGGCCTGTGTTCGGTGCAACTCGTCCATGCGGTTTCCGGCTTCTCCCCTGCGACGACTGTAAACGCGGCCCAGGGCCGTGCCTAGCCCGCGTCCGCCATACCCAGGTAACGATCCTTCAGGCGCACGTAGTGCTGGGCGCTGTATTGCAGCTGTTCGATCTCGCGCTCACTCAACTTGCGCGCTAAACGTGCCGGATTGCCCAGCCACAGCTCGCCCTCGCCGACCGTCTTGCCGGGCGCGATCACCGCGCCCGCGCCGACGAAGCCGAAACGCTGCACGGTCGCGCCGTCGAGGATCTTGGCGCCCATGCCGATCAGGGCGAATTCCTCGATCCGGCAGGCGTGCACGATCGCGCCGTGGCCGATGGTGACGTCGTTGGCGATCAGGGTGGGCAGCCCGCCCGGGCGCGTGAACGGCCCCTCGTGGGTGACGTGGACGATGGTGCCGTCCTGGATGTTGGTGCGCGCGCCGATGCGGATGAAGTTCACATCGCCGCGCACCACGCAGCCGGGCCAGATCGACACATCGTCGCCCAGGGCGACCTGGCCGATGACGGTGGCGGCGGGATCGACGTAGACGCGCTCGCCGAGTTCGGGGGTGTGCTCAAGATAGGGACGCAGGCTCATGCCCGGATTGTAAGCCGCGCGCGCCGACGCCATGGCCACGGCTGGGCGCAAGCGCGGTCGTTTCAACGCTTGCCGTCGCGCGATGCTGGCTGCGCGTGCGGGCGAACACGCACGCATCGATGGCCATGGCGGCGCAGGCCGACCTGGCCGCGCGCGCGTCCGTTCCGGCACGCATCGGCGCCGGCGCTCGCGCGCCCGGCCGATCCCGGCACCGTGCCGGCCCCGGCGCCAAGGACGGCCGCGTCGCCCCCCACGCCTGGCCTGTTCCGCCCCACCGGCGACGCCCCCTGGCGCCCCCGGCGCGACTACACTGCGGCGTATGGACATCACCGCCGACACCACCCCCAGCGAACTGGCCGCCACCCGCGAGCGTCTGCGCTCGGCCTGGCGCGCGCGCAAGCCCGACTACGCCCAGCGCCGCGCCGACCTGCTGCGCCTGCGCGACGCGTTTCGGGCCCGGGTGACGGAAATGGACGCGGCGATCCAAGCCGATTTCGGCCACCGCTCCAGCCACGAGAACCTGCTGTCGGAGGCCATGATCACCCTGGCCGAGATCGACCACGCGATCGGCCACCTGCGCCGCTGGATGCGCCCGCGCCGGGCCGCGGTGGGCTGGCGTTTCTGGCCCGCGCGCGCCGAGATCCGGCCCGAGCCGGTCGGCGTGGTCGGCATCCTGTCGCCGTGGAACTACCCGGTGAACCTGGCCCTGGTGCCGCTGGTGTCGGCGATCGCGGCGGGCAACCACGTCTATCTGAAGCCCTCCGAACACACCCCGCGCACCAGCGCCTACCTGCGCGAGCTGCTGGCCGAGGTGTTCCCGGCCGACCGCGTCGCGGTGGCGATGGGCGGCGCCGAAGTCGGCGCGGCGTTCTCGGCCCTGCCCTTCGACCACCTGCTGTTCACCGGCTCGACCGCGGTCGGGCGCAAGGTCATGGCCGCGGCCGCGCCCAACCTGACCCCGGTCACCCTGGAGCTAGGCGGCAAGGCGCCGGCGGTGATCTGCGACGATTTCCCGATCGAACTGGCGGCCTCGCGCATCGCCAGCGGCAAATGGTTCAACGCCGGCCAGACCTGCATCGGCGTGGACTACGTGCTGGTCGACGCGGCCCGCCGCGACGCCCTGGTCGCCGCGCTGCAGGCCGAACTGCGCAGGCGCTACGGCCAACTGGACGCGCCCCAGGACTACACCCGCATCATCAACGACAGCCAGTACGCGCGCCTGCGCGGCTACCTCGACGACGCGCGCGCACGCGGCCTGCAGGTGATCGAACCCTTCGCGATCGATCCGGACACCGCCGCGCGCGAACGCCTGTTCGCGCCGACCCTGGTGATCGAACCCGGCGCCGACGCCCAGGTCATGCAGCACGAGATCTTCGGCCCGATCCTGCCGGTGCTGTCCTACCGCAACCTGGACGAAGCGATCGCGCGCATCAACGCCCTGGACCGGCCGCTGGCGCTGTACCCGTTTGGCTACGACCGCGCCCAGGTCGAGCGCATCCTCGGCCAGACCCTGGCCGGCGGCGTCACCGTCAACGACACCCTGCTGCACTTCGGCGCCCACGACCTGCCCTTCGGCGGCATCGGCCCCAGCGGCATCGGCGCGATCCACGGCCGCAACGGCTTCGACACCTTCAGCAAGCTGCTGCCGGTGTTCCGCCAGCGCCGCATGGCCGCCAGCGACTGGCTCAAGCCGCCGTACACCGGAAAGATCGACCGCCTGATCCGCTTGCTGTCCAAGTGAGCCGGCGCCGGCGCGCAAGCCCGGCACAGGCCAAAACGCGGCGGCCGTGGTTACACTCGCGGCCATGAAAATCGTCAGCTGGAACGTCAACTCGCTCAACGTGCGCATGCCGCACCTGGAAACCTGGCTGGGCCTGCGCGCGCCGGACGTGGTCGCGCTGCAGGAAACCAAGCTGGAGGACCACCGCTTCCCCGACACCGAGCTGTCGGCGCTGGGCTACCGCAGCGTATTCGCGGGGCAGAAGACCTACAACGGCGTGGCCATCCTCTCGCGCGAACCGGCGCAAGACGTGCAGATCGGCGTGCCCGGCCTGGACGACGAACAAAAGCGCGTGATCGCGGCCACCGTCGGCGACGTGCGCATCGTCAACCTGTACGTGGTCAACGGCCAGGACGTGGGCACCGACAAGTACGCCTACAAGCTGCGCTGGCTGGACGCGGTCCACGCCTGGCTGGCCGAGGAACTGCGCGCGCATCCGCAGCTGGTGGTGCTGGGCGATTTCAACATCGCCCCCGACGAGCGCGACGTGTACGACCCGGCAGTGTGGAACGAGACGCACATACTCACCTCCACCGCCGAACGCGACGCCCTGCAGCGCCTGTACGCGCTGGGCCTGCACGACAGCTACCGCATGCACCACGATGCCGCCGGCGAATTCAGCTGGTGGGACTACCGCCAGGCGGCGTTCCGCCGCAACCTCGGCCTGCGCATCGACCTGGCCCTGATTTCCGACGCCTTGCGCGCCCGCTGCACCGGCGCCGGCATCGACCGCGAACCCCGCACTTGGGAGCGCCCCAGCGATCACGCGCCGGCTTGGGTGGAGTTGGGCTGAGCGAGGCTGAAGTAAGCCTGGAGCAATGAGAAACGAGCGAGACCGCCTCGGTCCTTCGACGTAGACGCAAGCGGGCTCAATCCCGCAGTCGAATCTCCGACCGCCACATCGGGTTAAAGCTCCGCGCGCAGCAAGATCAGGCAGACGCCGTTGCAGTTGCCCCGGCATTGGAATCCATTGCAACGCACTCGCCGATCAGCCGTAGACCCGAAGGGCGGCGCGCAGGACGCGCGCCGTTTTTCGATAGGACAAGGATGTCCTATCGAAAAATCCCGGCGCACGCACCGAACTCGCAAGGGAGGGTTGGTCACGCTAGCCCTTCTCTTTGGTTACTTTCTCTTGGGCTAGCAAGAGAAAGTGACCCGCATGCGCAGCAGGCGGACTCCCCAACCCGCCCGGCCAGCAGGCATAGCCTGCCGGCGTTCAGCCGCGCACGAACCTGCGGTTCGTAAGCTGCGCGGCTTCACCCTTTTTCAAAGGAGGGGGCTAAGAGCAAGAGCCTACTGGCGTTCAGCGACGCACGAGCCTGTGGCTAGTAAGCAACACGGCTCCACGTCCGCCCGGCCCATAAAAAAAAGCCCGGCATCGCCGGGCTTTTTCGTCGAACATGGAGCGGATCAGCGCACGCGGCCGCGCCGGAACAAATTGACGATGCCCAACAGCACGATCGCGCCCACCAGCGAAAGCAGCAGCCCGTTGAGGCTGAAATTGCCGTCGTTGATGTCGCCCGCGCCCAGACCCAGCAAACCGCCCAGCCAACCACCGAGGAAGGCGCCGACGATGCCGACGATCACGTTCAGGAAAATGCCCTGCTGGCCGTCGGTTTTCATGATCATGCTTGCGAGCCAACCGATAACGCCGCCTACGACCAACCAAATAATGATGCCCATCATGATGCTGTCTCCTGTCCGTTCCAATGACGCCCGATACGCATTCGCACCGACGAATACGCAGCCTCTGCCGCCTCGGGACGCAGGCAGTCTGGGCGTGGCTTCGTGACGGAGATGTCAGCGCAGACCCGGTGCGCTTCACGCAACGTAGACACGCCGCGCGCGAATTCACAGCGCTGACTCAGCCGGCGTCGCCCTGCAGCAATCGCAGCAGGCGATCGCGCGGCAGCTTGCCGGTTTCGTTGCGCGGCAAGGCCTCGACGATGCGCAGCGGGCGCGGCAGAAAGACCGGATCGATGCTCGCGCGCAGCGCGTGCAGGATGCCGGCTTCGTCCAGGGTGGGCGCGACCGCGAGCGCCGCGATCCGGCGCACCGCGCCCTCGGCGGCGTCGAGTTGGAACACCACGCCGTCCTCCACGCCCTCGATCGCGAGCAGCTTGCGGGTGAGATCGCCCAGCGAGGCGCGCTTGCCGGCGATCTCCAGCAGATCCGCGCTGCGCCCGCGCAACACGAAGCGGCCGTCGGCGCCGACTTCCATCAGATCGGCCAGCACCACCGGCTCGGGCAGATGCGGGGCGTACACCGCGGTGCCGTCGGGCTGCGGCAACACGCGCACGCCAGGCAGCGGTGTCCAAGCCAATTCATGCGCGGTGCGGCGGCGCGCGATCACGCAGGTTTCGGTGGAACCGAACACTTCGCGGACCTCGCAGCCGTAGCGCGTTTCCGCGGCCAGGGCCAGATCCTGCGCCAGCGGCGCGGTGGCCGAAACGATGCCGGCCAGCGGCGGCAGCGCGATGCCGGATTCGACCAGCGCGCGCAGGTGCACGGGCGTGGTCACCAGCAAGGGCGGCGCCGGTGCGTCGGCCAGGGCCTGGGCGACATCGCTGGGGAAGAACGGCCGCGCCGCATGCACCGCGATCGGCCCCAGCAGCGGCAGCAGCACCGACATCTCCATGCCGTACATATGCTGCGGCGGCACGGTCGCGACCAGCGGGGTAACCCGGTTCGGCGCGAGCAGGTTGGCCAGCGCGGCCAGGTTCTGCGCGGTGCTGGCGCGGAACGCACGCCAGGTCTTGGGATTGGGTTTGGGCTGGCCGGTGCTGCCGGAAGTGAAACCGATCGCGACCAGCGCGTCGTTCGCTATCGTCGGCGGCGCGCCCTCGGCCTGCGCCAGGGTCTCGGGCAGGCGCCAGTACTGCGGCGGCGGCGGATCCAGGGCGATGTCGCCCAGGCAATAACTGTCGGCGTGCTGGGCGAGCGCGTCGCCGATCACCGCCGGCGCGCGCGAGGACGGCAGCAGCGTGGTCTGCCCGCGCAGCGCGGCCGCGCAGAACGCGACCAGGAAGCGGTAACGGTCCTCGCACAGATTGATCGCATAGCGCGCCGCCGGCAGCGCCGCGGCCAGCGCGCGCACCTCGCGTTCGAAACGCGACTGCGCGATCGCATCGTCGTGCGCGTACGCGAGCAGGCGCGCCTGCGCGCCGGCCACTAAGGCGACGCGCTCGCCGCCCGGTACCGCATCGTGATCAACAACTGCTGACATCGTTCGCCATTGGTTACTCCGGCCGCGCGCGCATGACCCGGCGCCGACGGCATCGGCCGCCTTCCCCTGAGCGCCGGCCCTACGGCCGCGGCATCGATCGCGGCCAGCGCCGCGTCCCCTGCTTTAGCTTACGCTGGCGCGCCGGCGTTCCGCCAAACGCCTCGTTCATGTCCCTGAGTTCGCCATGACTTCGCCCGATCCGCCTCCCATGCCGCGCTGGACCTGGCAGCCGCACACGCCCGGTCGCGCCGCCGAGGCGCAGGCGCGCCATTGGCTGGCCGCGCAATTGGGCACCAGCGCGCAGGCCCTGCCGCTGGTCCGCGACGGCCGCCAGCGCCCCACGTTGCAACCGCCGTACCAGGGCTGGGACTGCAACTGGAGCCACAGCGGCGACAGCCTGCTGATCGCCTTGACCGGGCAGGGCCGGGTCGGAGTCGATCTGGAACGGTTGCGCGCGCGGCCGCGCGCGCTGGCGGTGTCCGAACGCTACTTCACCGCCGCCGAGACCGCCTGGCTGGACGCCCAGGCCGAGCGCGACCGCGCCTTCCTGCGCCTGTGGTGCGCCAAGGAAGCGGTGCTCAAGGCGCACGGGCACGGGCTGTCCTTCGGCCTGCACCGGCTGCGCTTCGAGGAGCGCGCGGGCGCGCTGCGCCTGGTCGACAGCGACCCCGAATTGGGTGCGCCCGAGGAGTGGCGGCTGCAGGAACTGGCGCCCGCCGCGGGTTACGTCGGCGCGCTGGCCTGGCGCCCGCGCCCGGGCGCGCCCGCGGATTCCATCGGCGACCCGCGCTGAGCCCATCGCCGCCATCGGCGATACTGTCGCCAATGAACGCACCCGCTCCCCTTCCGCCCGGGCTCCGTCGCGAGCTCGAATCGGGCCTGTCCGCGCTGGCCCTGGATCCGGCCCTGGCCGCGCCGCTGCTGGACTACCTGGCCCTGCTCGCGCGCTGGAACCGCACCTACAACCTCACCGCCGTGCGCGACCCGCAGGAGATGGTGACCAAGCACCTGCTCGACTCGCTGGCCATGCATCGCTACGTCGATGCGATCGCCCAGCGCGGCGGGGCCTTGGCCGATCTGGGCACCGGCGCCGGCCTGCCCGGGATCCCGCTGGCGATCGTCAAGCCGGGGCTGCGCGTGACCCTGGTGGAGAGCGCCGGCAAGAAGGCGCGCTTCATGCGCGAAGCCCTGCGCACCCTGGGCCTGAAGGACGCACGCGTGGCCGAGTCGCGGATCGAGGCCTTCGACGAGCCCGGCGCCTACGACGCGATCACCGCGCGCGCGTTGGCGACCCTGCCGCTGATCCTGGAACTGGGCGGCCACCTGCTCAAGCCCGAGGGCGTGCTGCTGGCGATGAAGGGCGCCCACCCGGCCGACGAAATCGCCGCGCTGCCCGAGGGCTGGCGCGTGCGCGCCTCGCATCCGCTGGCCGTGCCTGGGCTGGACGCCGAGCGCCACCTGGTCGTGGTCGCCCGCGCCGGGGCCGGTCCCGATCCGGACACGAGCCCGGACGCGGACCCAATTCCCGCATGACGGAGCGCGAACGCGCCCCGTCCGGGCATAATCCCCAGTCCGACCGGCGCCCGGCGCCGAGCGGCCACTTTTCACAGCCCGTATAGCCAGGGGACGAGCCGCATGGCCCGCATCATCGCCGTCGCCAATCAGAAAGGCGGGGTCGGCAAGACCACCACCGCGGTCAACCTGGCCGCCGCGCTCGCGCGCACGCCCAAGCGCGTGCTGCTGGTCGATCTGGACCCGCAGGGCAACGCCACGATGGGCAGCGGCATCGACAAGCGCACGATCGAGGACTCGATCTGCGATGTGATGCTGGGCGAAGCCGACGCCGCTTCGATCCTGCTGCGCGCGCCGGAAGACTTCGACCTGCTGCCGGCCAACATCGAGCTGACCGCGGCCGAAATCCGCCTGATGGGCGAGGACGCGCGCGAGCAGCGTCTGAAGACCGCGCTGGCGCCGCTGCGCGCCAATTACGACTACATCCTGATCGACTGCCCGCCGGCGCTGTCGCTGCTCACGCTCAACGCGCTGACCGCGGCCGATTCGATCATCGTGCCGATGCAGTGCGAGTACTACGCGCTGGAAGGCATCAGCGCCCTGCTCGACACCATCAACGCGCTCAAGGCCAAGCTCAATCCGGAGCTGGAGATCGAAGGCGTGCTGCGCACCATGTTCGACGTGCGCAACAACCTGGCCAACGCGGTCTCGGCCGAGCTGACCAACCACTTCGGCGACCGCGTGTTCCGCACCATCGTGCCGCGCAACGTGCGCCTGGCCGAGGCGCCCAGCCACGGCCAGAGCATCGTCGGCTACGACAAGGCCAGCCGCGGCGGCATCGCCTATCTGGGCCTGGCCGGCGAAGTGCTGCGCCGCCAGCGCGAGCGCGAGCAGGCCGCCAAGACGGCGCAACGCGACCACAAGGAGACCGTGGCATGAGCGCGGCGAAGAAGCGCGGCCTCGGCCGCGGGCTGGAAGCCCTGCTCGGCCCGAAGGCGGCCGCCGAGGCGCCGATCCTGGAAGCCACCGAATCCGACGTGATGCGCAAGCTGCCGGTGGACGCGCTGATCGCCGGCAAGTACCAGCCGCGCAAGACCTGGGACCACGACAAGCTGGCCGAGCTGGCCGAGTCGATCAAGGCCCAGGGCGTGATCCAGCCGATCGTGGTGCGCGACATCGGCGGCAAGCGCTACGAAATCATCGCCGGCGAACGCCGCTGGCGCGCGACCCAACTGGCCGGGCTGACCGAAATTCCGGTGGTGATCCGCGAAGTCGACGACCGCACCGTGGTCGCGATGGCGCTGATCGAGAACATCCAGCGCGAGGACCTCAACCCGCTGGAAGAGGCCAACGCGCTGCAGCGCCTGATCGACGAATTCGACCTCACCCACGCCCAGGCCGCCGAAGCGGTGGGCCGTTCGCGGGTGGCGGTGTCCAACCTGCTGCGCCTGCTGGAACTGCCGGCCGAGATCCGGGTGCTGGTCGAGACCCGAGCCCTGGACATGGGCCACGCGCGCGCCCTGCTGACCCTGGCCCCGCAAGCCGCGATCGCGCTGGCGCGCCAGGCCGCCGAACTGGGCTGGTCGGTGCGCGACGTCGAACACCGCGTGCAGCAGCTGGCCGCCGGCAAGGTCCCGACCACGGGCAAACCCAAACCGGCCAAGGCCAAGCCGCAGGCCGACATCGCCACGCTCGAGCGCGAGCTGTCGGAATCGCTCAACACCCAGGTCAACGTGCTGCACGGCCGCGGCGGCAAGGGCCGCCTGGTGATCCATTACAGCGACCTGGACTCGCTGGACGGCGTGCTGGAAAAGCTGCGCGGCAAGGTCGAATGACGGATACGCAATGACGGACGCGCCGCGGCGCGGACCAGCCTCAGGGGGAGGCGGGGATGACGGACAAGAAGGCCGAGGTGGTCAGCCTCAGCGGTAGCCCGATCTACCACTACGATCAGGCGCCCGGGTGGGAACCGGTCCAGGGCGAGATCTGCCTGGAGCGGATTTCCGATCACATCGAAGCCCATCTGGGCCCGATCGGCAGCGTCTTCCACGAGCTGGTCTCGGACCTGGTCCACATCGACGTGCATTTCCTGTCGGCCAACGACGCCTACCCCTATACCCGGCTGGTGACCTCCGGCATGAGCGATCTGGCGATGACGGTGCCCGCCGGCTCCGACGCGCCGCGCCATCTGGAACTGATCGCGACCCTGCCGGCGGACTGGCGGCTGGATCAGGAATCGATGCAGGACGAACGCTGGTACTGGCCGGTGCGGCTGCTGAAGATGCTCGCGCGCTTTCCGCACAAGCAGCGCACCTGGCTGGGCTGGGGCCATTCCATCGCCAACGGCGATCCGCCCGAAGCCTACGCCGCCAACACGCGCCTGGATTCGGCGATCCTGCTGCCCTCGGTCACCGTGCCAGACGGCTTCCACCGCCTGCGCATCGACGAGGACAAGGAGATCCACTTTCTCGCCGTGGTGCCGCTGTACCCGGAGGAACGCGAACTCAAGCTGCGCAAGGGCACCGACGGCCTGCTGGACAAGTTCGCCGATCTCGACGACCTCATCGCCCCGAACCGGCGCAACGTCGCCAAAAAGCGCTTCGGTCTGTTCTGACGCGCAGGCGCGATAAGCTCGGGCTTCACGGCCGCCACGTTCCACCGCTTTAATCAACCGTACCCCACCGAAGGAGATGCATATGAAACGGATAGCCCTCGCGGCCCTGCTGCTGGCCCCGTCCCTGGCGTTCGCCCAAGCCGGCGCGAACTGCCCCACCCTCAACAACGCCGACCTGGCCTGGACCCAGCGCCAGGGCGACGACTACACCCTGTGCTACCTGGAGCTGCCTTCGGCGGTCGCCGCCGGCAAGGGCCTGGGCGTGTACCTGGGTACGCGCAGCTTCAAGCCCGAAAAGAACAACCGCGCCGAGAAGGGCACGGTCGGCACCCAGCAGGTGGTCTGGTACAAGAAGGCCAGCGCCACGCGTCCGTTCTCGCGCGAGGCGATCGTCGCGCTGCCGGGCGACAAGCCCAAGAGCAAGGTCCGGGTCTACGTCTGGATCGACGCGGCCAGCCAGGCCGAGCTCAACGAGGCTTTCGGCCTGGCCAAGCAGCTCGCGGTGAAGTGATCGCGCGCGGCGCGGCGGACTCCGGCGCAGGCGCGGAGTCTGCTGCGCTTCAGGCGCGGGCGGCCAAGCTGTCGCCCGCGCTGCGTCCAGGACGCGTGCGGCCGCCGATGCGCGCACGCGATTCCGACACGGGTTCGCGGACGCTGTCGAAACGGTAACCTCCGCCCGCGCATGCTTTCCGCCTCCGAACCCGTCACCATCGCCCCATGACCATCCTCGTCACCGGCGCCGCCGGTTTCATCGGCAGCTACGTCTGCCGCGCCCTGCGCGCCCGCGGCCAGGCCGTGGTCGGGCTGGACAACTACAACGACTACTACGACCCGCAGCTCAAGCGCGACCGCGTCGCCGCGCTGTGCGCGGACGTCGACATCCGCGTCCTCGACCTGGGCGACCGCGACGGCCTGGCTGCCTTGTTCGACGAGGTCGCGCCGACCCAGGTGATCCACCTGGCCGCGCAGGCCGGCGTGCGCTACTCGCTCACCCATCCGCACGCCTACGTCGACAGCAACCTGGTCGGCTTCGTGAACCTGTTGGAGCTGTGCCGCCACCGCGGCGTGCAGCATCTGGTCTACGCCAGCTCATCCTCGGTCTACGGCGATTCGGCGGTGGCGCCGTTCTCGGAAGACCAGCGCGTGGACCGGCCGCGTTCGCTGTACGCGGCCACCAAGGCCGCCAACGAGCTGATGGCGCACACCTACGCCCACCTCTACGGCCTGCACGCCACCGGCCTGCGCTTCTTCACCGTCTACGGCCCCTGGGGCCGCCCCGACATGGCGCCGCTGCTGTTCTCGCGCGCGGTGCTGGCGGGGCGCCCGATCGAGGTCTTCAACCACGGCCGCATGCGCCGCGACTTCACCTGGATCGACGACATCGTCGCCGGCGTGCTCGGCGCGCTCGCGCATCCGGCCCAGGACGATCCGCCGCACCGGGTGTTCAACCTGGGCAACCACACCCCGGTCGAGCTGGAGCATTTCATCGGCGTGATCGAGGCCGCGGCCGGCCAGGCGGCCGAAAAGGTCTACAAGCCGATGCAGCCGGGCGACATGGTCGAGACGATGGCCGATACTGCGCGCGCCAAGGCGGCGTTCGGGTTCGAGCCGACCACCTCGATCGAGACCGGGCTGCCGCAGGTGGTCGCCTGGTGCCGGGATTATTTCGGCGCCAGGGCCTGAACCCTCGCGGCGGCCCCGCCAGGACGCTTGCGCTCCCGCGCAGGCGCCGTACGCTCTTTCCACCCCTCCGCGCGAGGGGTTCGCACCGCCAATCCCGGCTCCGGTGAGCCGCGACGAGTCCGTTAGATGACCGCAAGCCACACGCCGCACCTGTCCGTCGTCGTCCCCGTGTTCAACGAGCAGGACAACGTCGCCCCGCTGATCCACGAGATCACCGCCGCGCTGCGCGGCCGCGCGCCCGAGGACGGCGGCGATTTCGAGATCGTCTACGTCGACGACCGTTCGCGCGACGGCACCCTGGACGCGCTGCGCGCGCTGAAGGCGCAGGTGCCCGAGCTGCGCGTGGTCCATCACGTCACCCAGAGCGGCCAGAGCACCGCGATCCGCAACGGCGTCAAGGCCGCGCGCGGGCGCTGGATCGCCACCCTGGACGGCGACGGCCAGAACGACCCGGCCGACATCCCCAAGCTGCTGGCCAAGCGCGCCGAATCGGCGCCCGATATCAAGCTGTTCGCGGGCTGGCGGGTGAACCGCCAGGACTCGGGCAGCAAGCGCTGGGCCTCGAAGTGGGCCAACGCGATCCGCAGCCGCATGCTGCGCGACGACACCCCCGACACCGGCTGCGGCATCAAGCTGTTCGAGCGCGAGGCCTTCCTCGATCTGCCGCACTTCAACCACATGCACCGCTACCTGCCGGCGCTGATGCAGCGCGCGGGCTGGAAGACGGTGAGCGTGCCGGTAAACCATCGCGCGCGCTCCACCGGTGTGTCCAAGTACAACAATCTCAACCGCGCGTTGGTCGGCATCAGCGACCTGCGCGGCGTCGCCTGGTTGATCAAGCGCGGCAAGGTCACCGCCACCGAAGAGGTCTGAGCCATATGGACTTCATGAATTCGCCGATCGAGTGGCTGGCCTGGACCGGCCTGCACATGTCGCCATGGAAGCTGATCGGCCTGACCGGCGCCTTCATGTTCGGCGGCCGCTGGCTGGTGCAGTTCGTGGCCAGCAAGCGCCACGGCAAGCCGGTGATCCCGCGCGCGTTCTGGTACATGAGCCTGGTCGGCAGCGCGATGACATTGAGCTACTTCGTGTTCTCGCAGAAGCAGGACTCGGTGGGCGTGATCCAGAACCTGTTCCCGGCCTTCACCGCCGCCTACAGCCTGTACCTGGACATCAAGCACCGCGGCTGGCACCGCGACCGCGCCGGGCACTGAGTTCGGCGAGCCCCGCCGGCGCGGGGGGCTTACGGCTTACCGCGCCATCGCGCGCCCCTCAGTCGTAGTGCTCGATCTCGTCCGGCATCCGGACCCAGGCGTGCCGGCGGACCTCGTAGACCGAGTGGCGCGGCGGCGGAAACCCCGGATCGGCGAAGGCGCCCACCGCGACCGAGATCGAGTCCGGCATCGACTGCGGCTCCCAGTACACGGTCGAGCCGCAGGCGGGGCAGAAGTGGAAGCGGGCCGTGGTGCCGCTGTCGCCGGTGCGCTCGAAACGCCCGGACTCGCCCTCCAGCCGCCGCACCCGCTCGCGCGGGTAGCGCGCCTGCACCGCGAACACGCTGCCGGTACGGCGCTGGCACTCCAGGCAGTGGCAGACCGAGATCCGCACCGGCTCGCCCTCGCAGGCCACGCGCAGCTGACCGCAGGAACAGGTGGCTAGACGGATCATGGGCGCCTCGGGTCGGTCTGGGAGGGGGCTACGGCGCAAAGATACCGCGACGGCCGGCCCGGACGCCCCTGCCCGGCGCCCAAGTGCTTGTCTGGGCTCGAATTTGCCGGCATAATGCGCGGCTCGCTGTGTCCGACCCACCCTTAGGGGCAGGTCCGAGCGGTTCCGGAAGCGCGATTCCGGCCGCCTCGATCGGCTGAGGTTTCCACCCGTATCGCGCGCTGTCCGCGGATTTCCGCGCCGACGGCGGGGCCGCCGCCTCCCTGGCCAAGGGAAGCATCCAATCCTTTCGAGGTGCACATGTCCCGCGTATGCCAAGTTACGGGCAAGCGAACGACGACCGGCAACAACGTCTCGCACGCCATGAACAAAACCCGCCGCCGCTTCCTCCCCAACCTGCACGAGCGCCGCTTCTGGGTCGCCAGTGAGAACCGTTGGGTCAAGCTGCGTGTTTCCGCCAACGCCATGCGTACCATCGACAAGAACGGCATCGACGCCGTTCTGGCCGATCTCCGCGCCCGCGGCGAAAAGATCTGAGGACCTGAATCATGGCTTCCAAGCGCGACAAGATCCGTCTGATCTCTTCGGCCAACACCGGTCACTTCTACACGACCGACAAGAACAAGAAGAACACCCCGAACAAGATGGAGGTCAAGAAGTACGACCCCGTCGTTCGCAAGCACGTGATTTATAAGGAAGGCAAGATCAAGTGACCTTCCGGCCCGTTCGCGCAGCGCGCGAACGGCTTTGCCGGAAGGTCATCCCCGCGCAGGCGGGGATCCAGGCCTCCGAGAAACCCGCCCGCAAGGCGGGTTTCTTTTTGTCCGCGATTTGAGTTCCTCGCAGCATTTAGGCCAGCGAACCTCTCGCTGAAGTCGCTGGAGGTTCGGCTACGCCGAAGTAAAGCGGCGCCCGCTTTCGCGGGAATGACGACATAAAGCGGTACCACCGCCCCGCAACGAGCCTTCGACGAGCCGCCTCTTTTTAGCCCCTCTCCCGCTCGCGGGAGAGGGGTTGGGGTGAGGGCCGCGCCCACCTACGACTTTCGTAGCCCCCCAGCCTGCCCCGCCCCCACCGCCGTACACTCGACTGTCCGAACGCAGAGGGGCCCTGCGGTGATCCCAGGCTGGATATTGCTGCTGGTGTCGGCCGGCTACGTCGGCCTGCTGTTCGCGGTCGCCTACTACGGCGACCAGCGCACCGCGCGTACCCCGAAGCTGCGTTGGCTGCGTCCGGCCGTGTACTCGCTGGCGCTGGCGGTGTACTGCTCGTCCTGGACCTTCTACGGCGCGGTCGGCACCGCCGCGCGCACCGGCCTGGGCTTCCTGCCGATCTATCTGGGCCCGCTGCTGATGCTGGCCTTCGGCTGGCGCATCCTCGAACGCCTGGTGCTGATCTCCGGCGAGCACCGTATCGTCTCGATCGCCGACTTCCTGTCCTCGCGCTACGGCCGCGCGCCCGGCCTGGCCGCGCTGGTGGCGGCGGTCGCGCTGACCGCCGCGGTGCCCTACGTCGCCCTGCAGTTCAAGGCCGTGGCGATGAGCGTGGAAGTGCTGGCCGGCGTGCCCTCCGACGCCAGCCTGCTCGCCGACCCGGCCTTCTATGTCGCGCTGATGCTGGCGGTGTTCGCGATCCTGTTCGGCACCCGCCAGATCGACGCCACCGAACACCACCACGGCATGGTGTTGGCGGTGGCGCTGGAATCGCTGGTCAAGCTGGTCGCCTTCGTCGCCATCGGCGTGTTCGCGCTCGCCCACCTGCCCGGCGACGGCAACCTGGCCGCGCGCGTGGGCCAGGCCGCGCGCGTGGTCACCGCGCCCGGCCTGCCGCCGGGCTTCGTCGCCCAGACCTTGCTGGCCTTCGCCGCGATCCTGTGCCTGCCGCGCCAGTTCCACGTCGCCGTGGTGGAGTGCCAGGACCCGAACGACCTGCGCCCCGCGCGCTGGCTGTTCGGCGGCTATCTCGCCCTGATCAGTCTGCTGGTGGTGCCGATCACCTTGACCGGTCAGGCCGTGCTGGGCGGCACTTCGGTATCGCCGGACACCTACGTGCTGGCCCTGCCGCTGGCGCTGAAGCAGGAAACCCTGGCGCTGATGGTCTACATCGGCGGTTTCTCGGCCGCGACCGGCATGGTGATCGTGGCCAGCGTCGCCTTGGCCACCATGGTCAGCAACGACCTGGTCGTGCCGCTGCTGCTGCGCAGCGGCGCCCTGCGCGAAACCCAGGGCATCGACCGCCAAGTGCTGTGGGTGCGGCGCGCGACCATCCTGGTGCTGGCGATGATGGCCTACGCCTACCATCGCGCCTCGATCGGCGCCGACAGCCTGGCCCAGCACGGCCTGCTCGCGTTCGCGGCGGTCGCGCAGTTCGCGCCCGCGCTGATCGGCGGCCTGTACTGGCGCGGCGCCAGTCGCGCCGGCGCGTTCGCGGGCCTGCTCGCGGGCGCGCTGCTGTGGCTCTACACCCTGCTGCTGCCTGCGCTCGCGCGCGTGGGCTGGCTCGACACCGCCTGGATCGAACACGGCCCGCTGGGCGTGTCCTGGCTGCGTCCGGAGCAGTTGTTCGGGCTCACCGGCTGGGACGCGCTCACCCACGGCACCTTCTGGTCGCTGCTGTTCAACATCGGCTTCTTCCTGTTCGTTTCGGTGCGCCAGCGTCCGCGCCTGCAGGACCAACTGCTGGCCGCGACCTATCTGGATCCTTACGTGCAGCGCCCCGCGCTGGGCCCGGGCGGCTGGGCCGGCAGCGTGCGCAGCGGCGAACTGCTGACCCTGGCCGAACGCATCGTCGGCGAGCGCCACGCGCGGCGCGCGTTCGAGGAATACGCGCAGGCGCAGGGCCGCACCTGGCTGCCCGACCAACCCGCCGACCGCGCGCTGGCGCAATTCACCGAACGCCTGCTGGCCTCGGCGATCGGCGCCGCCTCCGCGCGCCTCACTCTGACCAGCGCCTTGCGCGGTTCGGGCATGGAGTTGGGCGAGGTCGTGGCCTTGCTCGACGAGGCCAATCAGGAACTGCGCTTCAACCGCCAGGTGCTGTCGACCACGCTGGAGAACATCAGCCAGGGCGTGAGCGTGGTCGACCGCGACATGCGCCTGGTGGCCTGGAACCGCCGCTATCAGGAATTGTTCGACTACCCCGACGGCATGCTCTACGTCGGCCGCCCGGTCAGCGACCTGATCCGCTGGAACGCCGAGCGCGGCGAGATGGGCGCCGGCGACATCGACGCGCAAGTGCGGCGCCGTCTCGCCCACCTGCGCGCGGGCGCCTCGCACGTGTTCGAGCGCGTGCGCGCCAACGGCCAGGTGATCGAGATGGTCGGCCGCCCGCTGCTGGGCGGCGGCTACGTCACCAGCTACAGCGACGTCACCGACTACAAGCGCGCCGAGCAGGCCCTGCGCGAAGCCAACGAGAACCTGGAGCAGCGCGTCGAACAACGCACCCAGGAAGCCGAGGCCGCGCAGCAATCCAAGACCCGCTTCCTGGCCGCGGTCAGCCACGACGTGCTGCAGCCCTTGAACGCCGCGCGCCTGTTCACCACCGCGCTGCGCGAAACCACCGACGCCGACGAGCAGAGCCGCCTGGCCGAACGCGTCGATGCCTCGCTGCGCGCGGCCGAGGATCTGCTAGACGGCCTGCTCGACATCTCGCGCCTGGACGCCGGCGCGTTGCGCCCGGAGCCCACCGACTTCGACGCCGGCGAACTGTTGCGCGAACTGGCCGCGCAATACGCGCCCAGCGCGGCCGGCCGCGGCCTGCAGCTGCGCGTGCGCGTACCGCTGGAGGAAATGCCGGTGCGCAGCGACCGCCGCCTGCTGCGGCGCGCGCTGCAGAACTTCATCGCCAACGCCTTCCGTTACACCCGCGAGGGCGGCGTGCTGATGGCCGCGCGCGCGCGCCAGGGCCAAGTCGAACTGCAGGTCTGGGATACCGGCCCCGGCATACCCGAGCATCACCTCGAGCAGATCTTCGACGAGTTCCGGCGCTTCGATCAGCCCGGCGTCGGCGGCGAGCGCGGCCTGGGCCTGGGCCTGTCGATCTGCCAACGCATCGCGCGCACCCTCGACCATCCGCTGCGCGTGCGCTCGCGCGTGGGACGCGGCAGCGTGTTCTCGATCGCCGTGCCTTGCGGGCGCACCGCGCGCGCGCGCATCGCCGCCGCGCCGGCCATCGCCGACTCGCTGTCCGGCCTGCGCGTGCTGTGCGTCGACAACGACCTGGAGATCCTGGACGGCATGCGCACCTTGCTCAGCCGCTGGCAGGCCACCGCGCTGATCGCGGCCACGGTCGACGAGGCCTTGGCCCTGATGGATCAGAAACCCGATGTCGCGTTGGTCGACTTCCACCTGCACGACCGGCTCGACGGCCTGGGCGTGGTCGATGCCTTGCGCGCGCGCGCCGGACGTACCCTGCCGGCGGCGCTGCTCACCGGCGACGGCAGCGATGCGCTCAAGCTGGCCGCGCGCGAACGCGGTTGCCACGTGCTCACCAAGCCGATCAAGCCAGCTTCGCTGCGCGCGTTCCTGGCCGCGCAGCGGCAGACCGTATCGACTTGAGGGCGCGCCGCAGCGAATCGAATCCGCGCATCAGGGTGGCTGCGTCTGCGTGCAGACCGTGGCTTCGCAGTAACGCCGCAATGCCGGCAACGCGATTTCCCAGTAGTAGTTGATGTGCCCGTACACGGCGTAGTTGCCCAGGTTGCTCAAGGTCAGGTCCACGCGCGTGGCGCCGCCCGAGGGAGCCAGCGCGAAGCGCAGCACGACATGGCGCTCAAGCAGATCGGGAAACACCCGCCGCGACAGCGAACTCCAGTGAGTGTATTGCAGCAGGCGCGGCGGCTCGAAGGCCTGGACCACACCTCGATTTTCGAAACGCAGGCGGCCGTGTAGCAGGCCGCGGAAGACCACCGGACCGCCTGGTGTCCAGTCAGTCTGCACCGCGAACTCCTCGTCCGACATCCAGGCTTCGAGCGCATGCGCTTCGGTCAGGGCAGCCCAGACCACGGCCTGCGGCGCCTGGATCAGGATGGATTTCTCGACCAGCTGAGGGTAGTCGCGTTCCGATGCGACGCTCATGTGCGTGCCTGGATCGCGAACGAGTGCATCAACCATCACTCCAAGTGACCGCAAGCTCTGTAGGCGTGATCGAAAGGGTCAAGCCCAGCGGGAACTGCGAGCCCTCATCGCGCGTGAGGTCCAGCTCGACCAGGTCGCGGTTGTCGGCTCGGACGCTGAACGCATGGCTCGCGAACGCGGCCACCATGCGCTCGGCGTCGGCAGGCGACCAATACGTCGATACCGCCGCGAACAATCGGCGCAAGGCGATCCGGTTGTCGGGACGTCGATCGGAGGGATAGCGGAGCGTGACGTTCGCCGCCAGATCGACGCAACCCGCGTATTCCACGCTCAGCACGCCGCCATCGGCCATGCGCCAAGACACTTCGTGTCTGTCAGCGCTCACTCGACCGCCGGGATGGCGCGCCGCCCTCTCGGCCAACCGCTTGACCTGGTAGCCCTGGTCGAAACTGCAATCGTCGTCGCCCGCGTGCAGCAACGGGCTCGCGCAGAGGGCGAGCAGCGCGCACAGCATCGATAGCTTGCGGGATCTCACACAGACTCCGTTACGCATGGCGACTGCCCGGCCGAACTTCGGTATTTCAATCGTACAAGAGCCGCATCGCGCTTGCGCCGCCTGGGCTTTCGTTTGCTGGAAACGCGCCCGCGTTTCTCGCTCCCCATACGATTCATTTTACGACCCTCGGTGAACGGCTGTCGATAAGAAACGCGCGCAAATTCATGCGATTGATAAAGTTTCCGCACGCGAATCGCGCGTCCGGATTTCCAGAGCGATGCCCCTTGAACAGGCCCGAATCCAGCGCCTACCGACAGCGCACTTCCACGCACCCCCTACCTCTGGGCTATTGGAGCGGCACCGTCACCGTGTCGGGCATGCCGCTTGCGGTGCGCCTGCTGATCGAATCGTCGGGCGACGGTATCGCCATCACCGCGGATTTTCCGCAACAAGGACGCGGCGGTTTCGTCTTTACCGAAGCCCAGTACCTGCAGGGCCTGCTCAGTTTCAATAGCCGCTCTCTAGGCCGGTACCGAGGTCAACTGAGCGTGGATGGCAGCCGTATCGACGGCGAGTTTCTGTTTCAGGACCAGCGCCGACCGATGCGCTTGGAGGCGGGCGACGTGGCGCCGACGCCGCCGCTGCGGCCGCAAACGCCGCAACCGCCTTTCGACTACGCCATCGAAGCGATCCGCGTCGCCAACCGCCGCGCCGGCATACAGCTGGCCGGAACCTTGACGATGCCGCGCGCGGGCACCCGGCGGGCGACGGCGCTGCTGATCAACGGATCCGGCGCGTTGGACCGCGACGAAACCGTGTTCGGCCACAAACCTTTCTGGGTGCTGGCCGACCATCTGAGCCGGTGCGGCTACGCCGTGCTGCGGCTGGACGACCGCGGCGTCGGCGAATCCGGCGGCGAGCGGTCGGCGATCACGCTGGCCGACGAGGCGCAGGACATGGCCGCTGCATTCGACTTCCTGCTGGCAAGACAGGAGCTGCGATCCGCGCCGGTCGGCCTGATCGGTCACAGCATGGGCGGCGCGATCGGCCAATGGCTCGCGGCGGAGCGCGAGGAGACGGCATTCCTGATTTCGATGGCCGGCCCAGGACTGCCGATGGGCGAGGTACTGGCGCTACGTGAGGGCGAGGCCCTGCGACGCAGCGGCGCGACGACCGACGTCGTCGAGCGTCATATCGCGTTCGCTCGCGCGCTGTTCCGCGAACTCGCCGATATGCCGGCGGATGCGGCGATCGACGCCGAGCGCATCGTCGCCATCGCCCATGCGCACGGCGCCGACGCGACCGCGCAGGCGAACGCCGGCGACTGGCTGGCGCGCTACAACCAAGTCTGGTTCCGCTCGGCGCTGCGCTTCGACCCGGCGCGAACGCTGGCGCGCATTTCGGCGCCGGTGCTGGCGCTCAATGGGGAACGCGACGTGCAGGTCCCCGCAAGGACCAATCTGGAGGCGATCGGTCGGACGCTCGGCGCCACGCAACATCGCGACTGCACCCTGCGGGAACTGCCGGGACTGAATCATCTGTTCCAGTCCTGCATCAGCGGCGAGGCCTACGAGTATCCGATCATCGAGGAGACCTTTTCGCCGCTGGCACTGGCGACGATAAGCGATTGGCTGGACCGGCGGTTCGCGCCGATCGACGACGCCGAGGCTTGATCGCGATCGAGTCCGGCGGAGGCGTCCCGCGCCTGCGCCGCGATGGACACTTCGCTACTCGCCCTCTTCGGCCGGCAGCACGATCGCGCCCGGGTCCAAGGCCAGACGTCCGGCGATCAGCACCGCCTGAGTCCGGTTGTTGGCGCCCAACTTGCGCAGGATCGCGGTCACGTGCGCCTTCACGGTCGCTTCGGACACGCCCAGCTCGTAGCCGATCTGTTTGTTGAGCAAGCCCGCGCCCAGCATTTGCAGCACGCGGAATTGTTGCGGGGTCAGATCGCGCAGGCGCTGCGCGGCGTCGTGTTCGTCATCGGCGGCGGCCGGCGCCGACAAGGCCGCGGCCGGCGCCCAGCGATCGCCGGCGAGCACGCTGGCGATCGCCTCGCCCAGGGTGGCCGCGTCGGCCGACTTGGGGATGAAGCCGACCGCGCCATGATCCAGCGCGCGTCGCATCACCGCCGGCTCCTCGCGCGCCGACACCACCACGATCGGCAACTGCGGGTGCAATGCGCGCAGATGCACGAGAGCGCTGAATCCCTGCGCACCGGGCATGTTGAGATCCAGCAGCAGCAGGTCGGCGTCGGACTCCGCTTCGACCAGCGCATACAGTGCATCCACGCTGTCGGCCTCGCGCAGCGACGCATCGGGCAGCACCCGCGCCACCGCGCCGCGCAGGGCTTCGCGGAACAGCGGATGGTCGTCGGCGATCAGCAGGGTAGCCATGGCTGCGCTCCTGGGTAGGGGTTTTCCTGCGCTACGACGCGGCATCGGCCGTCTGTCGCGATAGGTGCCGCGAACGGTTCAATACCTGCATGTTGCCGTATCGAAAAGACCTGAAACGACCCGCTCATCGTTTGCGCGGCGCGATGACCGCCGCGGAACAGCGCCTTTGGTTGCGTTTGCGGCGACGGCAGATCGAGGGTGTTCGGTTCTATCGGCAAAAGCCGCTCGCGATCTATGTGGTGGACTTCTACGCCGCCGCCGCGATGTTGGTGGTGGAGGTCGATGGAGGGCAGCATTTCGAGCCGGAGGCGTTGGCGGCCGACCGGATACGCGAGGAGGCGCTGGCGGCGATGGGCTTGCGGGTACTGCGATTCGATAACCGGCAGGTGCTGTTGGAGACCGAGGAGGTGATGGCTGCGATTTGGGCGGCGGTCAGGGAGCGAATGCGTTGACCTCGAGTGGTGGGAAAGCAAATCCCCCCTGCCCCCCTTTTTCAAAGGGGGGAAAGGCAAAGGCGGATTCGGCAGCAATGCGATGTGCGCGGAACTGCGCGAGGCAACGAACAGCGACGCACCAGATCCCCCCCTTTGAAAAAGGGGGGTTCGGGGGGATTTGCTGTTGCCCCTCCCCGTCACTTCCCCAACCTGTCGTTGACCAGGCTCTCCACCACCGACGGGTCCGCCAAGGTGCTGGTGTCACCCAGCTGGTCCGGCGCGTTCTCGGCGATCTTGCGCAGGATGCGGCGCATGATTTTGCCCGAACGGGTCTTGGGCAGGCCGGGCGCCCACTGCAGGTGATCGGGGGTGGCGATCGGGCCGATTTCCTTGCGCACCCACGCGACCAGTTCCTTGCGCAGCTCCTCGCTGGGCGCCTCGCCCGCGATCAGGGTCACGTAGGCGTAGATGCCCTGGCCCTTGAGATCGTGCGGGAAGCCGACCACCGCCGCCTCGGCGACCTTGGGGTGCAGCACCAGCGCGCTCTCGACCTCGGCGGTGCCGATGCGGTGGCCGCTGACGTTGATCACGTCGTCGACGCGGCCGGTGATCCAGTAGTAGCCGTCGGCGTCGCGGCGGCAGCCGTCGCCGGTGAAATAGCTGCCGGGATAGGTCTTGAAGTAGGTCTCGATGAAGCGCGCGTGGTCGCCGTAGACGGTGCGCATCTGGCCGGGCCAGGAATCCAGCAGCACCAGGTTGCCCTCGGCCGCGCCTTCGAGCACGGCGCCGTTGGCGTCGACCAGGGCCGGCTGCACGCCGAAGAAGGGCTTGGTCGCCGAACCGGGTTTGAGGTCGATCGCGCCGGCCAGCGGCGTGATCAGGATGCCGCCGGTCTCGGTCTGCCACCAGGTGTCGACGATGGGACAGCGCGAATCGCCGACGACTTCGTGGTACCAGCGCCAGGCCTCGGGATTGATCGGCTCGCCCACCGAACCCAACAGGCGCAGCGACTTGCGCGAGGTGCGCGCGACCGGCTCGTCGCCGTCGCGCATCAGGGCGCGGATCGCGGTCGGCGCGGTGTAGAAGATCGTGACCTGGTGCTTGTCGATCACTTCCCAGAAACGCGACACATTCGGATAGTTGGGCACGCCCTCGAACACCAGCGCGGTCGCGCCGTTGGCGAGCGGGCCGTAGACGATGTAGCTGTGGCCGGTGACCCAGCCGACGTCGGCGGTGCACCAGTAGATGTCGTCCTCGCGCAGGTCGAACACCGCCTCATGGGTATAGCTGGCGTAGACAAGATAACCGCCGGTGGTATGCAGCACGCCCTTGGGTTTGCCGGTGCTGCCGGAGGTGTAGAGGATGAACAGCGGATCTTCCGCGCTCATGCGCTCGGGCTCGCAGATCTCGGGCTGGCCGTGCACCACCGCGTCGTACCAGCGGTCGCGCGGCATCTGCATGTCGACCGCGGCGCCGGTATGGCGCACCACCAGCACGGTTTCGACCGAATTGGTGCCCGGCATCTTCAGCGCGGCGTCGACGTTGGCCTTGAGCGGGATCTTCTTGCCGCCACGCAGGCCCTCGTCGGCGGTGATGATGAGCTTGCTGCTGCAGTCGGCGACGCGGTCGGCGATGGAATTGGGCGCGAAGCCGCCGAACACCACCGAGTGGATCGCGCCGACGCGCGCGCAGGCCAGCATCGCGACCACGGCCTCCGGGATCATCGGCAGGTAGATGGTGATGCGATCGCCCTTGCGTACGCCCAGTGCGCGCAGGGCGTTGGCGAGGCGGCAGACCCGCGCGTGCAGCTCGCGGTAGGTCACGTGTTCGGCCGGCAGGTTCGGATCGTCGTGCTCGAACAGCAGCGCGGTCTTGTCGCCGCGCGTGGCCAGGTGGCGGTCCAGGCAATTGACGCTGGCGTTGAGCTCGCCGTCCTCGTACCAGCGGATGCGGAAATCGTCGAGGGCGTAGTTGACGTCCTTGATCTTGGTCGGCGGCGTGTACCAGTCCAGACGCTGCGCGACCCGGGCCCAGAACGCCTCGGGCTGCTGCACCGATTCGGCGTACAGGCGCTCGTAGTCTTCCCGCGTGATCCGCGCCTGGGCGGCGAAGTCCGCGACAACGGGATAGACGGTGGCGGGTTGGTTCATGGGGCGCTCCGGCGGTTGGACGTGGGACGGGTCAGTGTGGACGGGGTGTGGGCCGACTAAGGTTCGCGCGCAGGCGTGGGCGAACCTCCAGTGTGCCGCATCCGCCACGATAGCCGCCGTGACCGTGGTTTAGACCATGGTCGTATGTGCCATCTGAACACGGCTTTTTACGACCAATGGCGAATGGCCCCTCCCCGGCCTGGCGCGCAGGCTGGCCGCAGTCGCGCGTCCTGCGCGGCATTCCTCGGGAGGGAATCATGTCCATTCGCATCGCATCGCCGGCGGGGAGCGCGATCCGGCGGCGCCCGCTGGCCGCGGCATTGCTGGTCGCACTGTCGTTGCCCGGTATGGCCTACGCCCAGACGGCGAAGGAAAAGGAGCTGGAGGCGCGCGTCGCCCAGCTCGAAGCCATGGTCCAGCAGCTGGTCTCGCAACAGCAGCAGCAACAAAGCCAGATCGCCGAGGTCAAGACCGCTCAGGCCAGCGCGCCGGCGGCACCGGCCGCGGCGCCCGGCAAGCCCGCGCTGCAGACCGCGGCGATCACGCCCGGCGCCAATCCGGGCACCCGCTTCAGCTACGGCGGCTTCATCAAGCTCGACGCCTCGGTCACCCAGACCAACGACGGCGACATCGCCGACGGCTCGGTCGGACGCCTGTTCTACGTGCCCAAGGCGATCCCGGTCGGCGGCGGCCGCACCCGCGAGGGCGGCACCGACACCGACATGGGCGCGAACTTCTCGCGCTTCTGGTTCGCGGCCGACACCGACCTGGACAGCGGCGACAAGCTCAAGGCCTACCTGGAGTTCGACCTGTTCGGCGGCGGCACCACCGCCTTCACCGGCAACGAGATCGCCACCAACACCTACGCGCTCACTCTGCGCCAGGCCTATGTGACCTGGAACAACTGGCTGGCCGGCCAGGCCTGGTCCAACTTCCAGGACACCGCGGCCTTGCCGGACACCGTCGACTTCCTCGGCCCCACCGAAGGCACCGTATTCGTGCGCCAGGCCCAGCTGCGCTACACCAAGGGCCCGTGGTCGTTCTCGATCGAGAACCCGGAGACCGTGTACACGCCGTTCCGCGGCAACATGGCCCAGGTCGCCGGCGACGACGGCACGATGCCGGACATCACCGCGCGCTACACCGCCAAGGGCGACTGGGGCCACTTCGGCGTCGGCCTGCTCGCGCGCCAGCTCAAGTACCAGAACGGCCCGGCCAACGACAGCAGCACCGGCTACGGCGCCAGCGTCTCGGGCAAGTTCAACCTCGGCAAGAGCGACGACCTGCGCTACATGGTCACCGCCGGCAGCGGCATCGGCCGCTATGTCGGTCTGGCGCTCAACAACGACGCGGTGCTCGACGCCAACGGCGATCTGGAGAACATCGACCTGATCAGCGGCTTCGTCGGCTGGCGCCACGTGTTCAGCCCGAAGCTGCGCAGCAACGTTTTCTATTCGCGCGCGCAGTACGACAACGAGACCGCGCTGACCGGCCTGGGCATCACCAAGTCGGCGCAGTCGGCGCATATCAACCTGATCTATTCTCCCTTGCCCAAGCTCGACGTCGGCGCGGAGCTGATCTGGGGCAAGCGCGAACTCGAGAACGGCGACTCCGGCGAACTCAACCGCCTGCAGACGCACGTCAAGTACAGCTTCTAACCTCTAGGGGAACGCATCATGTCCAGCGTCACCGCTACCGCCTCGCCCGGCTCCGGCGAACTCACCAAGGGCCACCGAAAAGTAATTTTCGCGTCCAGCCTGGGCACCGTGTTCGAGTGGTACGACTTCTATCTGTACGGTTCGCTCGCCGTCATCATCGGCAAGCAGTTCTTCGGCGGCCTCAACGACACCAGCCAGTTCATCTTCGCCTTGCTGGCCTTCGCCGCAGGCTTCGCGGTGCGTCCGTTCGGCGCGTTGGTGTTCGGCCGCCTCGGCGACATGATCGGGCGCAAGTACACCTTCCTGGTCACCATCGTGATCATGGGCCTGGCGACCTTCCTGGTCGGCATCCTGCCCAGCTACGCGACCATGGGCATCGCCGCGCCGATCATCCTGATCACGCTGCGCCTGGCCCAAGGCCTGGCGCTGGGCGGCGAGTACGGCGGCGCGGCGACCTACGTGGCCGAGCATGCGCCCAACGGCAAGCGCGGCCTGTACACCAGCTTCATCCAGACCACCGCGACCCTGGGCCTGTTCTTGTCGCTGCTGGTGATCTGGAGCTGCCGCAACTACCTGGGCAAGGAAGCGTTCGAAGAATGGGGCTGGCGCATTCCGTTCCTGGTCTCGGTGGTGCTGCTGGGCGTGTCGGTGTGGATCCGCATGCAGCTGGCCGAATCGCCGCTGTTCCAGCAGATGAAAGCCGAGGGCAAGACCTCCAAGGCGCCGATCACCGAGAGCTTCTTCTCCAAGAACGGCAAGATCGCCCTGCTCGCCCTGCTCGGCGCCACCGCCGGCCAGGCCGTGGTCTGGTACGGCGGCCAGTTCTACTCGCTGTTCTTCCTGACCAAGACCCTGGGCCTGGATCCGAACCGCGCCGACATCCTGATCGCGATCGCGTTGGCACTGGCCACCGGCGGCTTCATCTTCTTCGGCTGGCTGTCGGACAAGATCGGACGCAAGAAGATCGTGCTCGCGGGCTGTTTGATCGCCGCCGTCACCTACTTCCCGGTGTTCAAAGCCCTGACCCACAACGTCAATCCGGCGTTGGAGTCGGCGGTGGCGAAGTCGCCGGTCACGGTGAGCGCCGACCCGGAGCGCTGCGCGTTCCAGTTCGACCCGGTCGGCAAGGCGACGTTCAAGCAATCCTGCGACATCATCAAGGCGGCGCTGGCCAAGAAGGGCATCCCCTACATCAACGCCCCGGCCGCGGCCGGCAGCGTGGCCACGGTGTCGATCGGCGGCGCCAACCTGAGCAGCTTCGAAGGCGAGGCGCTGGGCAAGGACGAGTTCAAGGCCCAGTCCGACGCGTTCGGCAAGCAGTTGACCGAAGCGCTCAAGACCGCCGGCTACCCGGACAAGGCCGACCCGGCCCAGGTCAATACCCCGGTCGTGGTGGCGCTGCTGACCTTCCTGGTGCTGCTGGTGACCATGGTCTACGGACCGATCGCGGCCTGGCTGGTCGAGCTGTTCCCGACCCGCATCCGCTACACCTCGATGTCGCTGCCTTACCACATCGGCAACGGCTGGTTCGGCGGCTTCCTGCCGTTCACCGCCTTCGCCATCGTGGCGGCCACCGGCAACATCTACAGCGGCCTGTGGTATCCGATCATCATCGCCTCGATGACGGTGGTGATCGGCGCGCTGTTCCTGCCCGAAACCAAGAACGTCGATATCCGCGACTGAGGTCGCCCCCGAACGACCCCACGTCGTATGCGGTAGGGACAACGCCGGCGCAAGCCGGCGTTGTTCTTTGCGACGCCGCCATCGTCGGTCCGCGCGTTCGCGCCGCACCGTTCCGCCGCATCGCGGCTTGGCGCATATTCGACGCGCGCTTATGCTCCTGGTCCATCGATGCTTACGATGACCGGCAGCCCTTGACGCATGAGCGACCGCGACAAATCCGCACGCAAGGCCCAGCTCAAGGCCTGGAAACAGGCGCAGCGTCAGCGCGCCCAAGCCGAGTTCCCGTTGCCGGACGCGCGCCTGCGCCTGTTTTTCGACGGGGTCGAACGCCTGCGCGCGCGACACGGTTGCTTCCACGATACGCGGCATGCGATGCAATGCATCGATGCGATGGCGCTGAGCGACGAGGAGGCGAACGCCCTGCTCGATTGGTGTCAGGCTTACGGCGGCCACTGCGATTGCGAGATCGCGGCCAACACCCACCAACACTGGCTGGAGTCGCGCGACCGCGCGGCCGCGGCCGATACCGGAGCCTGACATGAAACCGGCGATCCGCCCTTACGACCCGTCCACCGAGTTCTACATCTCCGAGCAATGCCACATCGTCGAGCTGTCCAACAGCGCCGACGATGCCGAGGTGTCGATCGCGCGGGCGCGCGTCGCGCCGGGCGTGACCACGCGCTGGCATCGCCTGCGCGGCACCACCGAGCGCTATGTGATCGCCGAGGGCCACGGGCGCGCCGAGATCGGCGACCTGCCGCCGCAGGAGGTTGGACCGGGCGACGTGGTGCTGATTCCGCCCGACTGCCGCCAACGCATCGCCAACCTGGGCCACGGCGATCTGGTGTTCCTGGCGATCTGTTCGCCGCGCTTCCGGCCCGAGGCCTACGAGGACATCGACGAAGCGCCGCTGCCCTGCAGCTTCGACGATGCCTAGCGTCGCGCGCCGCGCGGCGCGCGGTCGGCCTTGATCGTGAAACGCCCGCTGTCCGCGAACGCGGCCTCGATGGTGCGCGCCAGGCGCGCGCCGTAGCGGCCGTCGGGATCGAGGTCGGGGTCGTAGATGGTCAGCTCCAGTCCCACCGCTTTCGGGCTGGCCAGCAATGGCGCCAGCAAGGCGCGCAGTTGTCCGAAACTCAGGCCGCGCTCGTTGGGCGAATCCACCGCCGGCATCACCCGCGCATCCAGCACGTCGGCGTCGACGTGGATCCAGTAGCCCTGGGTGTCGGCCGCCTCCAGGCGGGCGCGCGCCTCGGCGCCGGCCGCGTGCGCGTCGCGGCGGATGGTGTTGACGCCGAGGGTGTGGATGCCGGATGCGTCGTAGGACTCGGTCGCCGCGAACTCGCTGTCCGCCGGCGTGCGCGATAGGCCCAGCTGGACCACGTCGGACTCGCGCAGATAGGGCGAGCGGCCGTCGATATCGGTCAGCGCCGCCGGCCCGTGCCCGGTCGCCAGGCCCAGGTCCAGGCCGGCGGCGGTGTAGATGCCCCGATAGCGCTTGCGGTCGCGCGCGTAGGAATAGTCGTCGTGCGCATCGACGAAGGCCAGGCCGTAGCGGCCGCGGCGCTTGAGCGCCAGGCTGGAGCCCAGCAGCACGCTGCAGTCGCCGCCCAGCACCAGCACGAACTCGTCGCGGCCCAGCAAGGGTTCCAGGCGGTCGGCCAGCGTGCGCGAGTACGCAGCCAACGCGGTGCCGTTGCGGAAACCGACCGCGTGGTCGGGATCGGGCGAGTACGCGGGCGCGTCGACGCGGCCGCCCTCGCGCGCGCCCAGGCGCGCGACCAGGCCGGTGTCGCGCAGGGCCGCGGCGAGCTTGCGCGCACCCGGTTCGACGCCCGGTGCGGGCGGGCGCAGGCCGAGATTGCTGGGCGCGTCGATGACGACGATGCGGGTCATGGGCGCGGCCTTGGCGGTGGGGTTCGAGGCATCGTCGGCGGAGGCGATGGGCGCGCAGGCGCCGGTGGCCACGCCCATGCTGGCGGCGAGCAGACCGGTTTCGAGGCAGCGGCGCGCGAGGCGCAGATTCCGGCCCATGGCGCATAACTCTTGAAATATGTTTTGACGGTTATATGCGCGCAAGCATAACCTGTCAATATCGCTTAGCAGGTTACGCATGCGCATCGAACACCACGCGTTCAAGCCCGCCGACCTGGTCGCCGGCCACCTCGCGCTCGACCTGGTCAATACGGTCACCGCGCGCGACACGCAGCCGCGCGACTGGCTGGACGACTACGACGCGCTGCTGCGCTGGGCGCGTCAATCCGGCCACTACACGCGCACCGACCTGGCCCAACTGGAAGACCTGAGCCAGGCCGAACCGGCCAAGGCGGCGGCCGCGCTGGGCCGCTGCAAGACCTTGCGCGAAGCCCTGTGCGCGATCCTGTACGCGCTCTCGCAAGATGCCGCGCCTCCCGCCGAGGATCTGGCGGTGCTGGACAAGGCGCGCCTGGCCGCGTCGGCGGCGGCCCGCCTGGTCGCGCGCCAGGGCCGTCTGCAGGCGGAGTGGTCGGTCGAGCGCTCGGGACCGGATCTGATCGCGCACACGGTGGTCGCGCATGCGATCGATCTGCTCAAGGACGCCCAGCTCGACCGCCTGCGCATCTGCGACGGCCACGACTGCGGCTGGGTCTTCATCGACACGTCCAAGAACGGGCGCCGGCGCTGGTGCGACATGGCCACCTGCGGCAACGTGGCCAAGGCGCGCCGGCATCAACAACGCGGCGCGACCGCGCGCTGAACGACGCAAGGCGAAGCGCATGCGCGTCAACGCCGCGCGACGATGCCGGTGCTAGGGTGCGCAGATTCCGGAGTACGCCATGGCCCCGATCCGCACCGCCCTGCTGTCCATCGCGATCCTGATCGGCGTCTGCCCGGCCGCGGCCTTGGCCGCCGACGACATCGACTTCGTGCGCGGCTGTTGGGCCACGCGCGCGACACCGGGCGGCCCGGTCGACGGTTTCCTGCGCCTGCTGCCCGATCGCGAGATCGAAGGCGCGCTTAGCGGCCACGCGATGAGCGCTTACGGCGATCCGCCCGTGTCGCGTCTGGATCTGATGTTCGCGCGCGACGGCAGCACGCTGGGGCTGCGTCGGCCGGTGCCGAACTACCAGGCGCTGGACGCGCGCCTGCTCAGCCACTATGCGCGCGTGCCGCAGGTGGGCGCCGCGCTGCTGAGCGGCCCGGGCCACGTCGCCGCGTATGCGCAGGATGGCGCGAAGGAGTGGATCGTGGTCAAAGCCCGCGACGAGCGTCTATCGATCCAACGCGTCGACGGCAACGGGCGCGTGGTCGAGACCTACTTCGACGGCGAACGCGACGGCTGCGATTGAGCCGCGCGGGCAGCGGATCTATTGCGGCGGCGACGCCAGCTCGCGCGCGTCCAACGAGCCGTCGCGGTTGCGGTCCTGCTTGCGGAAGGTTTCGGCGAGCTGGGCGCGGTGCTGCTCGCGGGTAAGCGCTGTACCGCCGCGACGACCAGGCGGGAACTCATTGGGATCGAGCACGCCGTTGCGGTCCTTGTCCATCGCGTCGAAGCCGTAACTCAGCCAGTCCTGGTACTCGAGCAGCGACACCTTGCCGTCGCCGTCGGTGTCCATGCGCGAGAGGTAGTCGCCGGTGGAACGCACCTGGGCCGCAGCGAAGGCGGGCAGCAGCGCGAGCAGACAGGGCGCGAGGGCTGGAAGCAGCGGACGACGCATGCGCGGGAAACCGGATCGGGATGCTGCGCAGCCTGACCTGCGGGCGCGGCGCAGACAAGTCCGGTAACGCGCAGCGTGGGGCACGATTCAGCCGGCGACGCACCCGTAAGGACGTGCGGCCGGCCCGGGGGCCGGCCGCACGTGGGCGATAACAAGGAATCGCCCGGGGGGAGCTGATCGAATCGCTTACGGCAACACGCAGCAGCCGCCGGTACGGTAGCCGCCGTACTTGCAGCCCGGCTTGGTCGGGCAGCCGGTGTCGGGATCGGTGCCGAACGCCTGTGCGGCACCGAAGCCCAGCGTGCCGACGATCGCGATCGCGAACACGACCGCCTGCAGACGCTTGTTCAGGTTCTTCATCGTTCTCTCCATTGCGATGATCCAACCGCGACATGCCGTTCCGTGGCGCGCAACGCGGTCAGGATGGTGGGCACCTGCTCCTTGGTATCGAGTTTCCCGACATGCGAATAGACGACGCGGCCGTCGCGGTCGACCACGACCAGCAGCGGCACCAGGTTGACTTTGAACAAGGCGCGGATCTTCGGCGTCGACAAGGCGACCGGAAAACCGAAGCCGCGCGCGCGCAGATAAGCGCCCAGGCCGGGCGCGTCCGGGCGCGCAACGCCCAGCATCTGTACCTGCTTGGGATCTAGCCGCTGCAAGCCGCGCGCAAGGTCGAGAATCGCGGGCACCGAGGCCTCGCAAACCGGGCAGCTGGGATCGAAGAAATACAGCACCTGGCGCTCGCCGACGGCACGACCGAGCACGACGGAAGGACCGGAGAGGGTGGTGGCGTCGGCGCTGGGCAGCCAGGTGCCGACCTGCGGCCGGACGCCTTCGTCGATCAGTGCGGCGTAGTCGCGGCGCAGCTGGCGATTCTGCACGCCCAGCACCACGACCAACGCGCAGGCCAGCGCCAAGGCGACATAGGCATAGCTCTCCCTGCGCATACACGCACCTCCCTGTGGCTTACGCCTGCGTATCGCGCGCATGCCGCGCCGATCGCGTCCTGCATCGAAGCTAACACCGCCGACGCGAGCGCCGCAACCGAACGCGTCACAGTGAGACTTCGGTGTGAAGATGCGGCGGCGCGCGGCGCGCAAACAAAAGCCCGCGCATCGCTGCGCGGGCTTCAGGGCGTGCTGCGGCGCGGCAGGATCAGGCGCGCGCGGGCGCCAGTGCGTAACCCTTGAGGCGTGCGGAGAACGCCTCCAGGGCCTGGATGCCGCTGGCCTCGGCCTCGGCGCACCAAGCGTGCAGTTTCTGCAGCGTGGCCTGGGCATCGTGCGAACGATCATCCAACACCTGCGCCAGGCGCTGGCGGAAATCGGCCAGGGTGGCCATGCGCGGACGCTCGGCGACCCAGTTCTGCAGACGCTCGCGCGCGTCGCCGTCGAGCCAGCGGCCGCCGTCGGCCAGGCCCTTGCGCAGCTTGCGCGGCAGCGCGCGCATGCGGTCGCCGGCGTTGCCGGCTTCTTCGCGCAGCGCCGGCAGGGTGACGCTGCGGTAGTAATCGGTCATGGCCTGGAAGCGGATCGCGAGCAGGGCCTTGAGGGTTTCGGCGTCCGGCATGGCGATGTTCGGGCGCACATCCAGCGACGGCGCCACCCGCAGCACCTTGGCCAGGCGCAGCTTTTCCAGACCGCGGATCGCGAACCAGCCGATGTCGAACTCCCACTTGCGCAGGGCGAACTTGGCCGAGCTCGGGAAAGCGTGGTGGTTGTTGTGCAGCTCTTCGCCGCCGATCCAGAAACCCCACGGGGTCAGGTTGGTCGCGGTATCGGCGGTTTCGAAGTTGCGATAGCCCCACCAATGGCCGAGGCCGTTGACCACGCCGGCGGCCCAGAACGGAATCCACAGCATCTGCAGCGCCCAGATCGCCACGCCGGCGAAGCCGAACAGGGCGAAGCTGATCAGCAGCAACAGGGTGGGGCCCTTGGTCGCGTGCGGGGTGTAGAGCTTGCGTTCGATCCAGTCGTCCGGGCAGCCCTTGCCGTACTTCTCGATGTCCTCGCGCTCGCCGCGCGCGGCGCGGTAGAGCTCGACGCCGCGCCACATCACCGTGTCGATGCCCTTGAACTGCGGGCTGTGCGGGTCTTCCTCGGTCTCGCACTTGGCGTGGTGCTTGCGATGGATCGCGGCCCACTCCTTGGTGATCATCGAGGTGGTCAGCCAGGTCCAGAAGCGGAACAGGTGCGCCAACGCCGGATGGAAGTCGACCGAGCGGTGCGCCATCGAGCGGTGCAGGTACAGCGTCACCGACATGATGGTGAGCTGGGTGACCACCAGGAAATAGACGACGAGTTCCCAGAAGCTGGCCTGGATCAGGCCGCCGGCGAGGAAATCGAGCAAGGAAGCGAGCATGGGTGGAACTCCGGGGCGGATCTGAAATCGACGACCGGCCCGCGTGCGGGCCGGAGGAGGAGGTGCCGCGAAGCACGCTCCCGCGCGGGATGATGCCACCCCTACCGTACCGTTCGCGCCGGTACGGGCTGGTTCTGTGATGGGGGTCGCCGGGTCTGGGCGCAAGACGGAAGCGGGCTGCTCGAGGCACCGGTTTCAGTCGGCGTAGGGGCTCGCGGCAGCGCCACCGCCCTTGGCCGCGGGTGGCTGGATGGCGAACGCCCGCCATCTCCGGCCATTAGTGCGTGAACATGCCGCCATTTTTAATTAGCTGCCGCGCCCTTCCGATTCGCCGGCCGGCGACTGCGGCGGCGGGTCGGCGTCGCGCTCGGAGCCGGCCGACGCCGCCAGCGCCGCCTCGATCCGCCGCCGCGCGCGCGCCTGCTGATCGCGGCCGTAGCGGCGCAGCGCCTTGCGGTCGTCCGACGCGAACGGCGAGTCGCGGCCGCAGTGGCCCAGCAACAAAGCCAGGTCCTGGGCCACGCCCAGGCGCTCGGCGATGCGCCGGTCCAGATCGGGGGCGCGCACCGTCAGCCCGGCGGTTTTCAGCGCGCGCCGCTGCTGCGACAGGCGGCGGGCGTGCCGGCGCCAGCGATGCCAGGCCTCGTCATCGCCCCGCTCGCGGGCGCGCACGCCGGCACGATCCATGCGCGCGCGGCTGGCGGCGACCGCCTGCTGCAGCGGCTCGGCCTGCAGCAGCGGCCAATCCAAGGCGGCGGCGCCCGCGCGCAGCACCGCCAGCAGCGCCCGGCGGCCACCGAGCTCGGGGTCGGCGACCAGGGCCTGTCGCGCGTGTTCGGCACGCGCGCTCGCGGCCGCCCGCCGGGCGCGGCGCAGCAGCCGCAGGGCGTCCGGGTCCGGGCTGCGCGCGAGCAGCCGGTCCAGGGTTTCGACCAGGGCATGGGCGTCGCGCAGCGACGACAGGCCGCGATTGAGACGGCGCAGTTCGCGATCGATCAGAGGTCTGCCCGGCCCCAAGGCGGCGCCGCCCAGGGCCAGGACCGCACGCGCGCGGCGCAGGCTCTTGCGCGCCTGATGCACGCCTTCGTGCAGCTGCCCGCCGCGACGCGCGAGCTGGGCCGCGGCGGCGTCGAGCTCGCGCAGCGCGTAGTCCCGCAGCGCGTTCGCGACGGCGGCGCTGTCTGTGGCGGGATCGGGCACGCGAGCTCCGGTGACGACCGCGACGCTGGCGGTCCGCCGCGACGATAGTACGCTTGCGCCATGCCCGAACTGCCCGAAGTCGAAACCACCCGCCGCGGCCTGGCGCCGCACCTGGAAGGCCGCGAAGTGGTCGCCGCGATCCTGCGCCGGCCCGACCTGCGCTGGCCGATCCCGCACGAGATCGAAACCGACCTGCCCGGCCAGCGCATCGCGGCCGTGCGCCGGCGCGCCAAGTACCTGCTGCTGGACACCGCGATCGGCAGCGCCCTGCTGCACCTGGGCATGTCCGGCAGCCTGCGCGTGCTGCCGTCGGACACGCCGGTGCGCGCGCACGACCACGTCGACCTGCTGCTGGATTCCGACCGCGTGCTGCGCTTCAACGACCCGCGCCGGTTCGGCTGCCTGCTCTGGCAGCGCCTGGGCGAGACCCACGAATTGTTGCGCGCGCTCGGCCCGGAACCGCTGTCGGACGACTTCCACGGCGACTATCTGTTCGAGCTCAGCCGCGGCCGCAAGGCGCCGGTGAAGAGCTTCCTCATGGACCAGAGCGTGGTGGTCGGGGTCGGCAACATCTACGTCGCCGAGGCCCTGTTCGCGGCCGGAGTCTCCCCGCTGCGCGCGGCAGGCAAGGTCTCGCGCGAGCGCTACGGCGAACTGGCCGGCGCCATCAAGACCATCCTGGGCTACGCGATCCAGCGCGGCGGCACCACCCTGCGCGACTTCATCAGCCCCGATGGCGCGCCGGGCTACTTCGAACAGGAGCTGGCCGCCTACGGCCGCGGCGGCGAGCCCTGCCCGCGCTGCGGCCGGGCCCTGAAACAGGCCTCGGTGGGCCAGCGCACGACGGTCTGGTGCGGGCACTGCCAGCGTTGACTGGGTACAGCCTTCTAGGCAATTTTGATGCCAACCGGCGAATGCGCCGGCCTAAGATGAACACGTTATAGTCGCGCCTTGCCCCGGGGAACACGATGGCCGAAAGCGCTGACATCACCCTATTGCTGGATGCCGCACGCGAGGGCGACCGGGGGGCGCTCGACCGCGTCCTGGCGACCCTGTACCAGGAACTGCACACCATGGCGCGGCGCCAACTCGCCGGCCAGCACGGGCAGACCCTGGACGCGACCGCCCTGGTGCACGAGGCCTACCTCAAGCTGGTCGGACGCCGCGAGGCCCAGTTCGACGACCGCGCCCATTTCTTCGCCTACGCCGCCTCGGCCATGCGCAGCGTGGTCGTGGACTACGCCCGCCAGCGCCTGGCGCAAAAGCGCGGCGGCGACCTGCACCGGGTCACCGAACTGCCCGACGACGTCGAAGGCGGCCTGCGCCTGGACGAGGAGACGCTGGGCCTGGACACCGCGCTGACCAAGCTGGCCGCGGTCGATCAGCGCCTGGCCCACGTGGTGGAGCTGCGCTACTTCGCCGGGCTGTCGGAACTGGAGATCGCCGCGCTGCTGCAGCGCTCCGAACGCAGCATCCGCCGCGACTGGCAGAAAGCCCGCCTGTTCCTGCTGGCGTCGCTCAAAGACAGCTGAGCATCGCCGCCCGTGGACGCCGAGCGATGGCAACGGCTGTCCCCCCTGCTCGACGCCCTGTTCGAGCTTGAACCGCAGGCGCGCGCGGCGCGCCTGAGCGAACTGCGCGATGAAGACCCGGCGCTCGCCGACGAACTGCAGACCCTGATCGCGCTGGAGGAAGGTCACGAAGACTTCCTGGCCGAGCCCTTGGTCGCACCGCCAGCCGGTGCGCGCGCCGGCAGCACCGTCGGCCCCTACCGTTTGGAAAGCCTGCTCGGCGAAGGCGGCATGGGCCAGGTCTGGCTGGCCTCGCGCGCCGACGGCCTCTATCAACGCCGCGTCGCGCTGAAGTTGCTGCGCCCCGGCTTGGCCGACACCAACCTGCGTATCCGCTTCACCCGCGAACGCCAGATCCTGGCGCGCCTCGCGCATCCGCACATCGCGCGCCTGCTCGACGCCGGCATCAGCACCGACGGCTTGCCGTACCTGGCGCTGGAATACGTCGAAGGCGAGCCGATCACCGACTACTGCCGCAACCAGTCCACGCCCTTGGACAAGCGGCTGCACATGTTCCAGCAGATCTGCGACGCGGTCAGCCACGCCCACGCCAACCTGATCGTGCACCGCGACCTCAAGCCGTCCAACATCATGGTCACGCCGGGCGGCGACGTGCGTCTGCTCGATTTCGGCATCGCCAAACTGCTCGACACCGACGTGCCGATACCGGAGCAGACCCGCACCGGCGTGCGCGCCTTCACCCTGCACTATGCCGCGCCGGAACAGGTGCGCGGCGAGCCGGTCACCACCATGACCGACGTCTACTCGCTGGGCGTGGTGCTGTACGAACTGCTGACCGAGACCAAGCCCTACCGGCTCAAGCGCCAGACCGACGCCGAGTGGGAAGAGGCGATCCTGGCCGCCGATCCGCTGCGCCCCTCGCAGACCGTGTTGCGCAACGCCGAGAGCACCGGCGAGGAAGGCCCGCCGCCGGACAGCGCGGCGCTGCGCCGGCACGCGCGCCAGCTCGCCGGCGATCTCGACAACATCGTCCTCAAGACGCTGTCGAAGCGCCCCGAGCAACGCTATCCCTCGGTCGAAGCGCTGGCGCTGGATCTGCAGCGTTTCGAAGCCGGGCGCCCGGTACAGGCGCGCGCGCAAAGCCTGGGCTATCGCTTCCACAAGTACGTGCAGCGCCATCGCTGGGCGCTGGCCACCGCGACCCTGGTGACCGTGGTGCTGGGCGCGGCGCTGGCAATCGTGGCCTGGCAGGCCCGCCAGGCGGTGCGCGAAGCCAGCCGCGCGCAAGCGATGCAGGATTTCATGGTCGGCCTGTTCGAGAACGCGCGCGGCACGCCCGAAGGCGAGGCCCTGGACCTGCGCGGCCTGCTCGACGCCTCGGTCGCACGCGGCAACCGCGAACTCGCGCGGCAACCGCGCGCGCGCGCCGAACTGCTGGGCGTGGTCGCGCGCCTGCGCACGGGCTTGGGCGACTACAACGAAGCCAAGATCCTGCTGGATCGTCAGGCCAACATCATCGATCTCACCGACGACATCCCCGCCAGCCTGCGCCTGGAATCGCTGACCCAGCGCGGCCAGGTGCTGCGCCTGCTCGGCGAATCGCGCACCTGCATCGAACTGATGCAACCCTGGCTGGACAATGCGCGCCGCGAACAGGCGCAGCTGCCGACGCAGGCCAGCGAGTTCTATTCCCAGCTCGGTCGCTGCCGCCGCATCAACGGCGAGCGTCAGGGCGCGCGCCAGCTGTTCGAACGCTCGCTCGCGCTGCGCCGCGAAGTGCTGCACAACGACGTCGGCGAAGTCGAAAACCTGATGGACCTGGCCGGCCTGCAGGCCGATGTCGGCGAGACCCGCGCCGCACTGGAAGCTTTCGAGCGCGCTCGCACCCAACTGCGCCATAGCGGCGGCGAAAAACATCCGCTGCTGGTCGAGATCGGTTGGAACATCGCCGCGCGCCAACGCGACCTGGGCATGACCGATGCCTCAGAACGCGAAGCCGCCAACGCGCTGGCGATCGCGCTGGAGGTCAACGGCAGCCAGCACCCGACCACCTTGGCCGCGCGCCGCCAGCTGGCCGCGATCCACGTCGACCAGGGCCGCTTCGCCCTGGCCGAAGACGAATTCCGCGAGATCCGCGACCTGCTGACCTCGCGCCTGGGCGCCGATCACACCGACCTCAGCGCCACCTATAACAGCCTGGGCGTAATCGCCTGGGAACGCGGCCGATTGCCCGAAGCGGTGCACGCCCTGCGCCGCGCGATCGAGATCGCGCGCAAACACGGCGACACCGGCCGCCTGGCCGGCACCTTGTTCAACCTGGCGATGGTGCTGCACGAACAGGGCCGCGATCGCGAAGCCCTGGCCCTGCTGCTGGAATCGCGCCGCCTGCGCGACGCACGCTACGGCGTCGACCATCCCCTGCTCGGCGACACCGACCGCCTCGAAGGCGAAGTGCGACTGTCCCTGGGCGAACGCGACCGCGGCATGGCCCTGCTGGGCGAAGCCGTGCGCCAGACCCGCAGCGGCTATGGCAGCGCGCATTCGCACACCCGCCGCGCCGAACTCAGCCTGGCCTACGTCCAGGCCCTGGCCGGCGACGCCAACGCGCTCGCGCAACTGGATGCGCTATCGGCGCTGCCGAACTCGGACGCCGAGCTACGCAAGATCGGCTGGCTGGCCCAGGCCTACGCCTCACGCGTGCGCTGCATCGGCCCGGCTCGCGCACAGGCGCGCGAACGCCTCGACGTGCTGCATCGCACCTTGGCGACGCAACGGCCGGATGGAAGCACGATCGGGCGGGAGATCGATGGGATTCGGGCGAATTGCGGGGGCTAGTCGGCGCGTCATGCCACGGAATGCGTGCGGCTTGCGATTGAAAACTGTCTGATCCGAGTTCGCGCTGGCGTTTGGCTAGAGCCTGAGCACGGTCTGCTCCTCTTCCCGGCTGGTCCCGAGACTAAGGCGCGGCCGCCAGTCAGAACTGCACTCTGACCCCTATTCCGCACTCCAATCGCTAAGTCCGAACAAACATCTCGATGTCGTCGATGGCGTCTGCAATCCTTGCCGCGATTTCCGGCTCCGATGCACGGGCACTTAAGGCCGCCAATACTTTCTCTTTGTCGAGCACATTGCGAATACGCGCAACATGCCCCAAGCAAGTAGCTGCGACGCCACTAATCTGAGGATCACTGTCCGCAAGATAACTTAAGCAAGTTTCTTGGACCCAGCGCCAATCCTCATCGTAGAAAGAGATAGACACCAGCGCTCGGCAAACTCGACTAGCATCTTGGGAAGCTAGCGCCTCAGCAACTTCGCGCCTAGAAATCGATGCGACCTCATCGTATTTATTCATCATCTCTATCCCGCTCCACCCAGAACGCTTCCGCGCCTATCCACCATGCCGGCTTGGCTCAATGCATTTGCCTATCCGTATGAAGCTGACCCCATGGACGGACATGGACATGGACATGGAAGGTTCCCGGCACATAACTGAACTCTTAGCCCAGCTCGTTCTTATTGTTGAGGTAGCTTTGGATGGCACTGCCGACATTCTAGACATTGGCCAGCTGGCTCTTGGCGTCGTACCAGTAGTTGTGATCGCGCACGCACGGATGGCTGACGCTGCGCAGGTTGTTGATCAGGTCGTAGGCTTAGCCGTGGCAGCTTCTGACTCGGCAGCCAGCTTTCGCGTTAATAATCCGGGTAGCTTGAAGGAATGATGTTGACCTCGACCCTTCTGTTCAGGCTTCTGCCCTCCTCTGTCTCATTGCTACCGATTGGCATTGCAGAACCATGCCCCTTAGGCGCTTTCAAATTCGCTCTCGGCACCCCATGAGCTACTAGCCATTCGTACACGACTTGAGCACGGCGCAGCGATAGCTCGTCGCATTCAGCCCCTAAACACTCTGCGTTATCAGTAAAGCCCAACACTTCAGCGTGAAGCATCGGAGCTTCCTTGAACGCATTTACGTCTGTTTGCAGGCGTTTTACTTGATCGGCTGCGGGCTCCATCGCTGCATGTTCGAAGCTCTCTCCCACATTAGGATGGCCACTCCTAAACTTCACTCCGCTCAGCTCAGCGGAAGCCAATACCGGCCTATCGGTAGATAGCGCACAACTAGTGCTGCTCAGCAGTAGCAGGCCAAGAAGATACAAGGGCAGACCACGTTGATGCTCATTTCTACTAATCATCTGCAGCTCCCTTCGGTTGATCCTTGGCAGGCAGCGTCTGGAGCACGGGTTAGAGTGGGCTTCTAGAAAGTCGACTTTAACCCCTGTTTCGCACGATCAGATGCAAGTGAATGTCCATGTTTCTGCCCACTCCGGCCCGACTCTTATTCCTGTTCGAAGCCGGGAACGAGATCAGCGAATACCGTCGCTATTTGCTCAGGACTCAAACCGGCCGCGAGTCCTAGCTCAACCAAAAATTCACCAGCAAGATCAGACAGTCCTGTATTCGCGTTTAGTGCAGTCCAGACCAATCGGTTCAGCGCCACCGGTCGTCCACCTTCACTTAACGAAGGATCCTGATCTATCCGTCTTGAGAACACATTGAGTTGAATTGCATAGGACTCCTCTTTCCCGTTCAAAAAATTTTGCGCAGCCGCCACACCATCTCTTTGCGTGGCGTCCAGCGAGTCCCACAATAGCCTGCAAAATGCAATAGCAGCTTGAGGCACAAGGCTAGTGTTTTCGTCGAAATAGCCCGTACTGAGCACAGCATCAATATGCTCATATAAGTCGGAGCTAGTAACAATATTAGAGCTCATTGACTGTTACCTTATGGAACAGCATGCCACGGAATGCGCGCGGCTTGCGATTGAAAACTGTCTGATCCGAGTTAGCGCTGGCGTTTGGCTAGAGCCTGAGCGCGGTCAACTCCTCTTCCCGCCTGGCCCGAGACCAAGGCGCGGCCGTCAGTCAGAACTGCACTCTGAGCCCTGTTCGCGACCGCCGCACGGCCGTCATTCATTCGGAAGAGAAACATCTAAGCCAAACATGCCGTCACCGGACCAATGCCAGGGTTTTGGCAAAGCATCAAAGTGCACATGAAGCCAAGTATCCAAGCGCACTCCAATTTCGCAGCGCGAAATCTTGAGATCATCGATTGCAACAATCAATTCACCCCCAGCACGGGCATATGAAATTTTGGCCCGATCATGCAATTTGACCCACGGATTCTTTAGGGGATCCAGCCATACCGACGTCCTCGCTTGGGCTTCCTCGATTGGAGTGCACTTAAGCGTGCCCGTCTTATCGTGCGCCGTTACGAACGCAATAATTTCAAATCCGGAGGATTTGCGGGCTTCCACAACCTCCTTGTCGATATCGAAAGTGACATCGCCGTTTGAATACGCAAGATTTTTCTTCAAATTGGTGGCCACGCTTACTTCTGGCTCTCGAACACAACCAACAGTAGAAGTAGCAAGGCATGCCGCAAAGAGAATTGACTTAATCATGGCTTCAGTGCCTCCGTGGCTTCTTTTTCTATGAGAGGCCCTAGGCGATTCAGCATTTGCCCGACGGCCGCCCCCTTATTCGAAAAGTCACGAGAAGCTCCGCCAATCGCGTGCGCCGTGAAATCTTCGCTCATTAGTGAAGAATAGGAATGTCCAGTTTCTTCGCGAAAGTCGCCTAGCGATTGCCCCCGCAGACTCGCTGCGGAGGTGACGTGAACAAGATCTACCGAAACTAGGGTCAGAGTAGGCTTTTTTGAAAGTCGACCCTACCCCCTTGCTTCCCGTACAGCTCACATGAAGTCAGGGACCTGCCCAAAGCATTCCCTGAGATGTTCCAGATTGACGGACAGTGCCAAGCTCAATCTGCACCTTAAAGCAGTGCTCCCATATGGTATGCGTCCGGAAACTGCGGCTCAAACCCTCCGCCTGAGAATGGCGCCTGTACAGTGAGAGATCCAGGGTACTCGCCGGCCGCGACCATAATCTCTTTCGCTTGAGAGCTCCTTAGAACGATCCCCGACTCAATCAAGTATTTTTCATCCTCATGCAAGAGTAAATTAACTCCCTCAATTTCGAATGACTCAATACCGACCATTACTCCTTCCAGTTTAGACTGCTTGGCGCCCTCACAAATATTTATATTTATTGTTCCAAATTCTTGCCAGTTCTCTACTTGTGTACTCGATGCCGTTATCTCGACAACCAAGCCAGACCCTAAGAATAACTGCAAGAACCAAACGCTTTCGAGAGACTGTCCGTTTGGTACGCGATAGGAAACAACAGACTCTCCGGCAAGCTCCTGAGCAATTCGTTCACGAGTCACGCCTTCGATCTGGGCTAAAAATTTGAACTTCCCGTTCCGGAGCGTTTCAATCGTAGTGAAGGGTTTCATGTGGCTTATCTCCATTAGCGGGAATATCGATACTCTTACCACCAGAGCTATTTACTGGCCTGCCAAAAACTCCGTTCTCACCGACCATACTTCCTGGAGGGGCTTTGTCACCGGGTGCCCAGGGACGAACGCCGCCTGTAAGCGTCTCTAGATCTTTCTCATAATCTCCTTGACCGCCGTGCTCGGGCGCCAGTGTTCCGCTGGTATGGCGCTTCCCGGTGCTATTCGGACCGGCCAGAGGACTGCCTTGATCGCCAACTAGACCGGAAGGTAAATCTACCTTTCCAGTTGGCGAGCCTGTGGAGTCGGAATCCGCCGACGCACCCTCCCCCCCAGTCTCCACATCCGCCTCTGCTGACTGCTGGGCAACGGGCAACACATTTCCTTGCGAGCCAGCCCATGCCCCCGCAGCCGCCGCGATCGCAGCCCCACCCCAACGCACTAGCGTGCGTCGACAACTTGATATTCTCAAACAAATTAGCCCGCCCACGATGACCGGACCGGCCACTTGCCCGAGGCGCCCATCCGGGTCAACGAACTTGTAAGGATTGTTGTAGGCGTAGCTATAGCGATTAAGCAATCTCAGATCGCCCCTCTCTACAGCAGACACTGGGTCAACCGACAAGAACCGCCCCAACGTCGGATCGTAATACCGCTGCTGCATATACGTCAGCCCGGTCGCCCCATCCATCACGTGGCCGGTGTAGCCGATGCCGTTGATCGTCTTGTTGATCGGGCTGCCGTAAGGCTCGTAGTTCGTCCGCTCGATCACCGCGCCGCTGGTGTTCGTCGTCGCCACCGGGCTGCCTAGCGCATCGGTGTGGTGGTACTTGGTCGCGATGACCGTGTTGCTCGGCCAGTTGTGGTCGATGGTCGCGATCAGGCTGCCACCCAGGTAGACGTTCTCGTGGGTGGTCTGTGCGCCGGCGGTGGCTTGCGTGTAGCCGAACAGGTACTGCCCGGCCTGGCTGTACTGGAACAGGCGCACCGTGCCGTCGGCCTGCATGGTCTGCACGCGACGGCCCAGGCCGTCGTAGGCGTAGCTCTCTTTACCGGTTACGGCGCGCAGGCGGTTGCCGTAACTGAACTCGTAGCCCTGCCCGTTCTTGTTGTTGAGGTTGCCCTGGACGTCGTAGCCCAGGCCGGTGACGGTGGCGCCGCCGGCGTTCTGAACATTGGTCAGGCGGTTCTTGGCGTCGTACCAGTAGGTGTGCTCGCGCACGCCCGGGTGGCTGACGCTGCGCAGGTTATCGATCGGGTCGTAGGCGTAGTTGATGTAGTGCGTGCTGCCGCCGAACATCGCCGAGCCGGCCGACGTCAGGCGGTCCAGGCCGTCATAGCTCAGGTATCGATTGAAGTTGGCGCCTTGGCCGTTGTCGACGATCTGCGTCGTGTTCCCATTCTTGTCGTAGGTGTAGGTGTAACCGGCCACGCCGATGTCGCTGACCGTATCCGGCAGCTGACGGGCGTTCTGCGACATGGTGTGAACCACGCCGTTGCCGTAGGTGAACTGCTTGATCGCGCCGTTGGGGTAGTAGCTGACGCCGGAGGCGTAGGTGCCCTGGGTGGTGCTGGTGGGCGTGGTGGCCACCTGCGTCGGCTGGCCCAGTCCGTTGGGCGCATAGGTCACCGTCAGACCCGTCGGATAGGTCTGCACCGACAAGTGGCCATTGGGGTCGTAGCCGTAGCCCAGGGACCAGGCGTACCAGCCGGGCTGGCTGATGCTGTCGCCCTGGCCGTCGAGCAAGCGCCGCTTGTTGTAGTGGTAGGCGTTCACCCACGGCCAGGTGCTGTTGTAGCCGTTGTAGGTGGTGATGGTGGCCGGCAGGCCGTCCGGCGTGTAAGTCCAGGTCTGATTGCCCAGGCCGTCGGGGAAGCCGAGCTGGGTGAGACGATTGCGCGCGTCGTAGTTGCGGGTGACGGTGCGGCCACCGTTGTAGGCCGCCACATGGTCGCAGTCGACGGTGTTCAAACCCGACAGGCCTGCGGCCGACCAGTTCAGGTTGTCGTTGTTGTCGTAGCCCATGACCGTCGAACCGGTCTCGGGCTCGTCGGTGCGGCACAGGCGATTGACGCCGTCGTAGTAGTACTTGCGCAGCGCCTGCACGGGCTGGCCGGCGTAGGTGCCCGAGCGCAGCACCGACTTGGGCCGCAGGAAATAGGCCGGATCGCGATCGATGACGGTGGTGACGCCGGCCGGCTGGATGATCTCGATCGGATAGTCGGTGGTCGGCTGGTCCCAGGCCGCGTAACGAGTGCGGGTCTGCTGGCCGCGCGGGTCGGTGACCACGATGTCGCCGCCCGTCGAATAGGCGGTGGTGGTGGTGAGCTTGCCCAGCTCGGAGTCCTGCTCGAGCTTGGTCACGCGGCCGAGCGCGTCGTACTGCGTCCAGGTGCCGGTATCGATCGCCCAATTGCCGTCCGCGTACGGATTGCGCGGATACGAGGCGAAGGTCTGTCGGCCTTCGTGATCGTAAGCGCTCAGGGTGATGCGATAGGTCTGGTCGTTATTGGTGACGTCGCGCTCGTACTGCACGACCGGGCGCCATAGGGCGTCGTAGAAGGTCTGCTTCTCGTAGTTGCCCTGGACGGTGGACTGGCGCCAATGGCCGGCGGGGATGCCCATCTCGGCTTGATTCACCTGCACGAACGCACGGGTGAGCGTGTTCCAGTTGACGCTGTCGCCGACGGGATAGGCGATCGAGGACACGCGGCCCATGGCGTCGTAGCCATAGTTGGTCTTGTAGCCGTTCTCGTCGGCCACCCAGTCGATCCAACCGCTGTCGTTGACCTGGGCGGTCTGCGTACTGCCCGAGGGCGATTCGGGCGTGGCCGGGTGTTGGATGGTCTGCGGAATGCCGCGCTTCCAGCTCGACAGGGTAGTGATGTTGTTGTTGGCGTCCTTGACCGTGGCGACGGTACCGTCGGGGTTGTAGGTCAGGGTCCGCTTGCGGATACCGAACGTATAGAAATCCGTAGGCAAGGCGGTGACGGGGTCATACGTGGCCGAGGTAGGAATCGTGACGCCGCTGGATACCGAGGCGATCTGGCCCAGCACCCACTTCGACAGGTTGTCGTGGAATGTCGTGGCGTCGGTGCGCGCATAGCCTTGGCCGATGTTGCTCGAACGCGTCACCGTCTTCGGGCGAGCGAACTCATCGAATGCGTTGACTGCGTTGCTGTAGCTCACGCCATCCTGGCTGATGGTGGTGCGGGTAACAGGCTGAATCCGCGCCCCCATTCTTTCCTGGGTCAGGCTCAAACCGATTTTCGACGAGAAGGCCTGCGTTGCCAGCTCATCGTCGGGAACATAGTCGTTCAAGGTCGTACGCAGCGTCACGCCGGCCGCGTCCAGTTCCCTGGTCTCGATTAAGTAACCTTCGTTCTTCTCATAGGCAACGCCGAAGCGTTGGCGCAACTTTCTGCCGTCCGGCAACGTCGTTGTATTCCACTTCGATGTCAGTCCCGGGCAATCCGGCGACGCGGGAACGCATCGGTTTCCGATGCACTGAGGCGTTTCCGGTGTTCGCCCGCAGAAGCCGAGCGGCCAGACCCTTCCGTACTCGTACTGCGTGACCAGCGCAGAAACACCTGGGCCAGACACGGTCGAGTTAGTCAGGGAGAAGTTCTCGAAATAGTTGGGCACCAACAGCCTGTCATGCCCCGTTTCACCACTGCCCAAGGTGGTCGGCGCGCTGGCAACCCGCACGAAGGTCTTGTAGGAGGAGATGGCCGTTGCGTAGCTGTCGGAGTGGCCGTCTTTGATAGCCTGATTATAGATATCAGGATCCGTCAGGGTCATTTCCTGCACATGAGTGCTGGAGGTGCCTGTGGAGTTGCGAACAATGTCCAATGTGCAGCGGAACGGCACATGGACCCGATAGTGCCGGTCCAAGTCGAAAACGAACTTGCCTTGGGCACCACTGGGATGCGTGACGACGTACTCATAGTGGCCGTTGCCCATCGTCGACGAATCGCATGTCGCCTTGAAGTCGTTGACTTCCAGCATGTCCGGATCGTCGTAATTGGCACGCAACTCGCCCGAGCTGCCATAGCTCCAGCGCGAGCCGTCGGGCTGCGTGACCTGATACAGGTCAACGCCGACATAGGTATAAGCCCAGGACTTCCCGGCAGCGGTGGCCGTTACGATCTTGTCCCCTTGATAGGCGAGGGAAATCGCGCGACCGTCACTGCTGGTGATGCCCGTAAGCTTGTCTCCGGAGTAGGCGTAGTTAACCCAGTTTCCGAACCTGTCTTCGATACGAGTCGCGAGCAGATAGACACGCTTACGCGGCAGGACATACTCGAACCCGTTAGCCTTGCGAAGACTGCGCATTGAGCGTTCCACCGCCCAATCGAATCGATACTTCACGCCATCCGGCGTCAGAAGCATGAAGCCCTCTCCCGCGTAGCCGTTCTGTATCGCAGACAGGCAACTCAGGCGCCCCAGGTCACGGGTGGTCCATGGATAAACGACACCATCAGCAGGCGCTTTGTAGGTGCTTGGCACCCACTTGAGCAGGTTCTGCTCCCCTCTGCCCGGGAGATACAGGTGATAGCCACTCCACACCTCATCGGACGTGAAGTTCGTATGGTTGATGTACGGCTCGGAGGGGATCGAGCACCGCGAGAACCGCTGAGGCGACGTGGGGTTGGCAACGGTCCAACCCCAGGCGCTGGCGAATGTGCCCTCGATGTAGGGAACCTCGACTTCCCAGTTGCCGAAGCCCCCGAGGTAATTACGGCCAAACCGATCTTCAACGACATGGCGTCGCCCCAACCGAACCGGCAGCGAATTGTTCCCGAGGAGGTCGATGTCGACCGTGCGGAAGTACGTGGAGCCGTCGTAGCCGCTGATGTTCTCCCCGAACATGCCGGAGCTCAGTGCGGACACCTCCTGCGAAGCCTTGATCGCCTGGTCGTACTCCTGCCATGGCGCAGCTTCCTGTGCCATGACCATAGAACCGGCGGCGCACAAGAATAGCGCTAGGATACCGCGCAGCAGGAACGACATGGCGCGATTTCCAATGGCAATAGACGGCGCGACAGAGTGAAACGAAACGGCGGCGGCAGCGACCGCGCCTATCCGGTCAGAACGGGATTGCATATCGTGGATACTCTCGCCGAGCAGACCGGCGTGGACTCTTGCGCTTGAACTCAAGCCGGCGCGACCGGCTCCCCTAACGATAGTGTGAAGTCTAGAACAGAGCGCTCGCAAACATTGAGACGACGCGAGCGAACGAGCGCGCGCTTCGAGTGGCGAAGTTACGCAAATCGCGTGGAAAATAGGCCTTACAGATATGCCGCCGGCCTTTCATGCGGCGGCGCAGAGCACTACAACGGCAACGACGCCTGCAACGGCTCGATCGTCCCCTCGCCGCGCATCACCCGCTTGTACTCCGCGCGCGAGACCGAGATGTAGCGGTCGTTGCCGCCGATCTCCACCTGTGGGCCGTCCAGCACCGCGCGGCCGCGTTCGTCGACGCGCACGGTCATGGTGGCTTTCTTGCCGCTGTGGCAGATGGTCTTGATCTCGGTCAGTTCGTCGGCCCAGGCCAGCAGGTACTGGCTGCCTTCGAACAGTTCGCCGCGGAAATCGGTGCGCAGGCCGTAGCACAGCACCGGGATGCGCAGTTGGTCGACCACTTCGCTGAGCTGCCAGACCTGCGAGCGGGTCATGAACTGGGCTTCGTCGACCAGCACGCAATGCAGCGCGCCGTGGGCGGCGATGTCGGCGCGGATCAGCGCCTCCAGGTCCTGGTCGTGGCCGAAGCCGATGCCGTCGGCCTTCAGGCCGATACGCGAGGCCACGGTGCCGCTGCCGGCGCGGTGGTCCAGGCGCGGGGTCAGGATCGCCACGCGCATGCCGCGTTCGCGGTAGTTATGCGCGGACTGCAGCAGGGTGGTGGTCTTACCGGCGTTCATCGCCGAGTAGTAGAAATAGAGCTTGGCCATGCGCCTAGTGTAGGCATCCGCGGCGCAAGTTCCGAGATTGCGCGGTGGGGCGGTGGCGTGCTTGTGGGAGGGGCATAGGGATCTTTCCTGCTGCTGGGTAGTTCGGTGAGCGCAGAGCAAATCCCCCCTAACCCCCCTTTTTCAAAGGGGGGGGAACCGCGGGCAAGGGAGAGGTGACTCAGGGGTCGATCGTGGCCGTGCCCTCCCCCCTCTGGAAAAGCCGGGGTCAAGGGGGGCAGGCTCTTAACGAGCCCTCAATCCGCCGGCGTCTCGACCTTCTTGGCCTCGCCGACCTCGACCTGGCCGGTCAGGGTGCGCAGTAGCAGGCCCTGGTCCTTCCAGTAGGCGTCGGTGCGGGTGCGGTGCGGGCCGTAGAACTCGCCGGGGCTGACCCCGCGCATGGCCTGGGTCGAGACCGCACTGCCGCCTCCGCCGGCCCAGATGTCGGGCCGGCCCAGGCTCACCTCCAGACGTGCGGTCTGGGCGCCGACGCGGCTGCCGGTTTGATTGCGGGCGAAGTGGCGGATGTGCGAGTTGATCCGCGGCAGCGCGGTCGTATCGCCATAGCGGGCGTAGTAGCCCTCGCCCTGCACGGCGACAGCCACCTGCTGCTCCGGCGTCAGCGATTCCCAGATCTTCTCGCGCATCGCCAGCAGTGCGGGATTGTCGCCGCGCTCGGCCGCCAGGTCGGCCCAGACGTAGGCCAGCACGCGGTCGGACGGCGCGCCTTCGCCGAACCAATACATCATGCTCAGGAAGTGCTGCGAGTACTTGTCGGCGTAACGCGCGGCGTGACTGAACTGCTTGATCGCTTCGTCGTAGCGGCCGTTGTCGTAAGCCCAGATGCCGTGCCAGCGATGCAGTTCGTTCGGATGCCCCGCCGATTGCAGGATCGCGGCTTGGTAGATATCGAGATTGGTGGCGCGCTCGCGCTCCTGCGCGACCGGCGCGGCCACGGCGACCAGGGGCAGAAGGGAGAACAACAACAAGGGGCGGACTTTCATCTACGGCTCCTTGTGGATAGGGGCTCGCGACGCAGCGATGACAAGACGGACGGCGATCTCGCCGCAGTGTATCGCCACCGCCGGGCTGACGTTCCGACGGATTGCGCACCTTTCGCGGTGCGCCGACCTCGACCGCGCCCTGGTCGGGTTAGCGGTCCAGTTCCTTCCAGTGCGCGTTAAGCCGATGTAGGTCGCGTTGTTTGCCGTAGAGCCCAGCGTGGCCGCTGCGGCATGGGCGGCCGGCGCCGACCGCGAAGGCGCCGTGGACCGGTGCGTCATTGATGGCCACGGGCTGATTGCGGTAGTCGCCGCGGCTGCGTCTGTGCCGGCAGGTTCGACAGCGGCGCCGAGGCAAATCCCTGCCTGCCACGCGCTTTTCGCGCTGCCGCGCCGACTCACGGTCGGCGCGGCGGCGGAACGGTTTACGGCGTGGGCTTAGGCGCCGGTTCCTCGGGCACTTCCGGCACCGGAGCGTCGACCTGCGGACGGGTTTCCGGAATGCGCGAATCGACCTTGGGCGGCTCGCCTTCGCGTACCACTTCGACGTCGCCGACATCGACGCGGCCGATCGCCGGCTTCATCCACACGTTGTCCTGCCAGGCCCAGTACTTCTTGGCGTCCCAGTAGCGCTCGTCGTAGAACTTCGAACCCGGGATCGACTGTTCGCCAGCCGGGCCGGGCACCAGGATCTGCAGGTTGCCGGTGAAGCCGGTGCGGCTGCCGGTGACGTTGCGGCGGCCGGTGCGCAGCTGGAATTCGTAGCGCGGCTTGGCCGCCTCGTCGCCGAAGCGGGCGTACACGCCCTGGCCTTCGCTGGTCGCGCGTTCGCGTTCGGCCGGGCTCAGCGCGTTCCAGTAGCGCTCGCGCAGACCCAGGAAGCCGGCATAGCCGCGCTCGGCCGCCAGGTCCATCCAGGCATAGGCCAGCGCGCGGTCCTGCGGCGCGCCTTCGCCGTTCCAGTACATCTCGGCGACCATGCCTTGCGAGGGCTTGTCGGCGAAGAAGCTGGCGCGACGGAAATAACGCAACGCGTCGTCGAAACGCTTCTCCTTGTACGCGTCCATGCCCAGCATGCGGTACTTCAGGTCGGGATGGTGGGTCAGGAAGCCCGCGGTGATGAGCAACGGGTCTTCGACCGGGTCCGGCGGCGGCGCGGCCTTCTTCTCGGCCGCGATGGCCCCCAGGGACAGCGGCAGCAGGGCCAACAGCAGGATCGTCTTACGCATCACATCAATTCCTTTTTACGGTCTGGGGGTCCAGGGGACGGGCCTAGGGAAACCAGGGTAGCCGGTCTCGGCGGCCCAAGCGGGTAAACTCATGGGCTAGATAGACCGGCCCACCGGCCGAAAGATGACAACGATGCACGGCCTCAATCCCCCCCAACGCGCCGCCGTCCTGCACACCGACGGCCCCTTGCTCGTGCTCGCCGGCGCGGGCAGCGGCAAGACGCGCGTGATCGTCGAGAAGATCGCCCACCTGATCGCCTCCGGGCGGATGCCGGCCAAGCGCATCGCGGCGATCACCTTCACCAACAAGGCCGCCAAGGAAATGAAGGAGCGCGTCGCCAAGCGCATCAAGGGCGACGCCGCGGAAGGCCTGACCATCTGCACCTTCCATGCCCTGGGCCTGCGCTTCCTGCAGATCGACCACGCCAAGGCCGGGCTGCGGCGCGGCTTCAGCGTGTTCGACAGCGACGACTCCGCCGCCCAGATCAAGGACCTGCTGCCGCCCGGCAGCAAGCCCGACGTGCTGGACAACATGCGCAACCTGATCTCGCGCGCCAAGAACGCCGGCCTCTCGCCCGAGGAGGCGCTGAACCTGGCCGCCAGCCCGCGCGAGATGGAGGCCGCGCTGCTGTACCAGCGCTACCAGCAGCGCCTGAGCACCTTCAACGCGGTCGACTTCGACGATCTGATCCGCCTGCCGGTGCAGATGCTGGAAGCCGACGAAGACCTGCAGCTGGCCTGGCGCGAGCGCATCGGCTACCTGCTGGTGGACGAGTGCCAGGACACCAACGACGCCCAGTACCGCCTGCTCAAGTGCCTGGCCGGCACGCGCGGCCTGTTCACCTGCGTGGGCGACGACGACCAGTCGATCTATGCCTGGCGTGGCGCCAATCCCGACAACCTGCTGGAGTTGGGCAAGGACTATCCGACGCTGGAGATCGTCAAGCTGGAGCAGAACTACCGCTGCAGCAACCGCGTGCTGCGCGCGGCCAACACCCTGATCGCGAACAATCCGCACGAGCACCCCAAGACGCTGTGGAGCGAGCAGGCCGACGGCGAGCGGATCCGGGTCTGGGAATGCCGCGACAGCGCCCACGAGGCCGAGAAGGTCGCCAGCGAGATCCACTTCCTGGCCCAGAAGCACAGCGCGCCGTGGAGCGACTTCTGCATCCTGTTCCGCGGCAACCATCAAAGCCGCGCGCTGGAGAAGGCGCTGCAGTTGCTGCGCGTGCCCTACCACCTCAGCGGCGGCACCGCGTTCCTGGAGCGCCACGAGGTCAAGGATGCGCTGTCCTGGCTGCGCCTGATCGCCAATCCCGACGACGATGCCGCGTTCCTGCGCGCGGTCACCTCGCCCAAGCGCGAAGTCGGCGCGACCACGCTGGCCAAGCTCGCCGAGCTGGCTCAGCAGGCGCACATGCCGATGTCGCGCGCGGCCGAGTCGGTGGGCGCGCTCAAGCAGCTGCCGCCGCGCGCGGCCAACGCGCTGGACGGTTTCGTCAACATCGTGCGTTCGCTGCGCGGCGAAGCCCAGCGCATCAGCCCGGCCGAACTGGTGCGCGTGCTGGGCGAGCGCAGCGGCCTGCTCGCATCCATCCGCGCCCAATGCAAGGACGAGGCCAGCTTCCAGCGTCGCAAGCAGAACCTGGAAGAACTGTCGGACTGGTTCGACGGTGGCAAAGGCGCCGGCCCGGGCGAACTGGCCGCGCAGCTCGCGCTGCTGTCGCACGCCGACAAGGGCGAGGCCGGCAACCAGGTGCGCCTGATGAGCCTGCATGGCGCCAAGGGCCTGGAATTCCGCTACGTGTTCATCGTCGGCGTCGAGGAAGGCAATCTGCCACACGAGGCCAGCATCGAGGAAGGCCGCCTCGACGAGGAACGTCGCCTGATGTACGTGGGCATCACCCGCGCCAAGGAAGCCCTGTACCTGTCGCACTCGCGCGAGACCCAGCGCTGGGGCGATCGCATCCGCCTGCAGCCCAGCCGCTTCATCGAAGAACTGCCGGTGGGCGAACTGCAGCGCGACGGCGCCGACCCGGTCGCCGACGCGGCGCGCAAGCAGGAGCGCGCCAGCGCCGGCTTCGCCGCGATCAAGGCGCTGTTGGAAGGCTGAGCCGCGCAAGATCGAGCATCACCATGACCGACGATCGCAACGCGCTGCGCATCCGCGACATCGCACCCGGCGACCACGCCGCGGTGCTGGCGCTGAATCTGGAATCGGAGGCGCTGCTGAGCCCGATGGACGGCGCGCGCCTGCTCGAGCTGCTGCAGGAAACGGCCTACCATCGCGTGCTGGTCGACGACGGCGATCGCGTGCTCGCCTTCCTGCTCGCGTTTCGCGAGGGCTGCGGCTACGACAGCCCGAACTACCGCTGGTTCCAGGCTCACTACCCGCATTTTCTGTACATCGATCGGATCGCGGTGTCTTCGACGCAGCAGGGGCGCGGACTGGGCGCGGTGCTGTATCGCGACCTGTTCGCGTTCGCGCGGGCCAGCGGCACCGGCGCGGTCGCCTGCGAGTTCTACAGCCAGCCCCTGAACGAGGGCTCCAGTCGTTTCCACGCCAAATTCGGTTTCAGCGAAGTCGGCACGCAGTGGGTGGCCGAGGGCCGCAAACAGGTTTCGCTGCAGATCGCCGCGCTCTAGCGGCGCGCATGGGATTGCGCCGCAATCACGGTTGCGGGATGGTGCGAATCCCTGCCCCCGGTTTGGACACGAGCATGCCTGTTCCCGCCGTCTTGTCGCGTAGCGCTCTCGTTATCGCCCTGCTCGCCGCCAGTCCGGCCTGGAGCGGCGAACGCCCCGAGTTCCTGAAGTCCCCCGACCCCGCCGCCGCCAGCCTGCCGTTCTCCGAAGCGGTACGCAGCGGCGACCTGCTGTTCCTGTCCGGTCAGATCGGCACCGCCGCCGGCAAGAACGAACTCGTCCCCGGCGGCATCGCCGCCGAATCCGACCGCACCCTGCAACGCATCCAGGAAGTCCTGGAACGCCACGGCGCCTCGATGCGCGACGTGATCAGGTGCACCGTGTTCCTGGCCGACATCAAGGAATGGCCGGCCTTCAACGAGGTCTATCGCCGCCACTTCCAGGCCCCGTACCCGGCGCGCAGCGCGTTGGCCGCATCCGGCTTGGCGATGAACGCCCGCGTCGAAGTGGAATGCATCGCGCAAGCGCCCAAGCGCTGACGTTGCGCCGCTAGCTAGCCAGCAGCTCACGAGCACACGAACGGCAGCGCCGCAACTGCAATCGCTGTTGCCGTTGCCGTTGCCGTTGCCGTTGCCGTTGCCGTTGCCGTTGCCGTTGCCGTTGCCGTTGCATTGAAATCCAAAAGCACCGTACTCACACAAACAGCCGTAGACCCGCAGGGCGGCGCGCAAGACGCGCGCCGTTTTTCGAATCGACAGGGACGTCCATTCGAAAAATCCCGGCGAAAGCCTCGAACTCGCAGGGGAGGGTTGGTCACGCTAGCCCTTCTCTTTGGTTACTTTTGACCGAAGGGAATCCAGAAAGAGGCGACAGCAAAGCAACAGCAAATCCTCCCCAACCCTCCTTTTACAAAGGAGGGAGCTAGGAGCAAGAGGGGTCAGCATTTCCGATGGATGGAGCCAACGCCCAAAGAACAAGAGCGGCCAGCCGTCCCGCGCATGACCCACCCCACACCTCGGCTACACTTCAGCCCTTTCCAAGCCCCGGATCGCGCATGCACACCCGCGCCCTCACCCTCTCCGTCCTCGCCTGCGCCCTCGCCCTGGGCGCCTGCAAACGCACCGAACCCGCCGCCGAATCCGCCAAACCGGCCGAGCCCGCAGTGGCCGCCGCGCCGGCTAACGCCGCTGCCAGCGCCGCACCCACGACGCCGGCCGGCCCCGGCGCCGACGACAACCTCAACGCCGTGCTCTGGGTGCAGACTTCGGCCGAGTACCGCGCCGCTACCGAAACCGTCTACCGCGCCGCCGCCGACAAGCTGGACGTCGCGCTGAAGCAGAAGAACTGGGACGCCCTGGTACCGGACGAACGCGGCAACGCCGCCACCGGCCTGGCGCCGGCGGTGGTCATGGACGTGGACGAAACCGTGCTGGACAACTCGCCCTACCAGGCGCGGCTGGTCCGCGATGGCAAGCAATACGACGAAGTCAGCTGGGACGCCTGGGTCGCTGAGAAGAAGGCCAAGCCGCTGCCGGGCGTGGTCGACTTCGCCAAGGCCGCCAACGCCAAGGGCGTGACCGTGCTGTATCTGTCCAACCGCGCCGAGCACCTGCAGGCCGCCACCTTGGCCAACCTGCGCGCGGTCGGCATGCCGGTGAAGGACGACAGCGTCTTCCTCGGTCTGGGCACCTTCGTCGAAGGCTGCGAGCAGAACGGCAGCGAGAAGAATTGCCGGCGCAAGCTGGCCGGGCAGAAGTACCGCGTGCTGATGCAGTTCGGCGACCAGTTCGGCGACTTCGTGCAGGTGGTGGCCAACACTCCGGACGGCCGCAACCAGCTGCTGGAGCAGTACCACGACTGGTTCGGCGAGCGTTGGTGGATGCTGCCCAACCCGACCTACGGTTCCTGGGAGCCGGCGCTGTTCAACAACGCCTGGGACCAGCCCAGCGAGGCGCGTCGGGCCAGCAAGCGCGCGGCGCTGAACGTCGCGCCCTGAGGCCACGGCGCCGGCTTTGGCGCATCGCAGCATGGCGCCGCCATTTAAAATCAATGTTTTAGCGGACTTAATTTCAGGTATTGCATTAACTTCGTGGGCGACGTAGTCTGCTCCCGTCCGGCCTCGGCCGGAGCCATGCCACAACTCGAAATCCCGGCCTCGGCCGGTTTATAAGGAGGCCCAGCGCCTCCTTTTTTTATGCGCGACGTCCACGAGGCGGACCCGGGACGCTCCGGCTTGGTCGCCACGAAGACAGACGATCGGCGAAAAATCTGCGCCATTGGCCGCCATTGGCTGCTTTTAGTCGAATGCGAGCGCCGACCTTGCCCAATCCGTCGGCAATGCCTGTGTCGCCTGCGCGGACCAGGATCCGGAACCGACTTGGCTTGTGGCCGACCCCGGCGCCGGCCAAGATGCCGCTTGCGACTGGGGAGCCGCCTCATGCCACCGATTCGACGCGCCTTGGCCGCGTTGCTGCTGATCGTCGTCGCCTGCGGCGGCTGCGATCGCGCGCCGCTGAGCGATCACGACGCGCCGCCCAAGCTGCCCGCCGAAGCGGTGCAGCAACTGGTGCGCGACCTGCGCCGCAACGATCTGGCCGGCTATGCGCGCCATGCGGTGCCGCCGGCCCTGCACGACCGCCTCGAAACCGCCTGGCGCGAGGGCCGCACCACCTGGCCGCTGACCGAGCTGCCGCTGGAGGATCGCCTGCCCGGCTTCCTGCAGGCCCTGGCCGCGCCCGGCGCGGAGAAGAAACTGCAGGCCGTCTACCAGCGCCAGTTCGCCGGCGCTCACGCGGAACTGCGCTCGGCCGCCGCCACCCTGGGCCTGTTCGCGACCCAGTACGTGCGCAGCGAAGGCGACTACAGCACCGAGGAACGCGACCACTACGCCCAGCTGATCGGCGCGATCAGCGCCTGGGGCCAGCGCGCGCCGCTGGGCGATCCCAAGCGCGCGCGCGTCGCGATCGCGCAGCTGGCCGCGGCCGCGCGCCAGACCGGCCTGACCGGCGCCGACGCGCTGCGCCTGACCGGCATGGACCGCAGCCTGGAACGGCTGGGCCCGTTCTTCGGCCGTTTCAAGCAGACCCTGGTCGGCTACGGGCTGAACATCGACGCCAGCCTGGACCGGGTCGAGGCGACCCTGGCCGAACAAACCGGCGAGCGAGCACGCGTGCGCATCCGCTACACCATGGCCGACCAACCGATCGACGCCTATGTGCGGGTCGAACGCCACGACGGCCGCTGGTACCTCAGCGACGTGCTGCGCCACGCCGAGGCCGAGGCCAGCCGCACCGCCAGCGCGCGCAGCGCCCAGCCGCACGCGCCCGTCGCCAAGACCGCGCCCTAGGTCGCGCGCGGCCAGCGCGCGCATGGCGATGCCCGCGTCGCGCGACGCCGTCGCGTCCCCGCGAGCAGCCCCAATCCGAATGGGCATAATGGCGCCGATGCCGAAACAAACGCCCCTGCCTTTCCCCAACGCCGAGCCGGCCCGTCCGGACGGCGCCACGCCCAGCGCGACCACCGCCGACGACAGTCTGGTCGAGCCCGGAGCCGACCCGGCGACCGCGCCTGACGCCAGCGAAGCCGACATCTTCACCGCCGAAGCCGGCACGTTGGCCGACGTAAGCGCGGACGCCGCAGCGCCAGAGCACGCCCCGGCAGAGGCCGAGCGGCCGCCGGCCGCCGAAATCGCAGCCGCCGACCGCGCTGCTACCGAGCACGACCCGGACCAGCCCGAACTGCCGATGCCGCCGCCTCCGCCGCCCGTGGTCGAGACGCGTGCGCTGCCGCCGGCGCGCCGCCCCTGGTGGGCCAAGCTGCTGGGCCGCCTGATGGCGCCGTGGGTGCAGCTGACCATCGAGCCCAAGTCGCCGTCCGAGCATGTGGCCGAGGAATGGAACGGCCGCCCGGTCTGCTACGTGCTCGAGGACTACGGCCTGTCCAATGCGCTGATCCTGGAGCGCGCCTGCCGCGAGAGCGGCCTGCCCTCGCCGCTGCAACCGCTGCCGGGCGATCCGCTCGGCCGCAAGCGCGCCTATGTCGCGCTGTCGCGCCGCAACGCCGGCGGCACCCTGGCGCCGCTGCAATCCCTGGGCGAATCGCTGGGCGCGGCCACGCCGCAACCGCCGCCGGCCAAGACCCACTCCGGCTCGCTCGCGCGCCTGCTCGATGCGCACCGCGCCGATCCGGAACTGGACGTGCAACTGGTGCCGGTGTCGATCTTCGTCGGTCGTGCGCCCGATCGCAGCACGGGCTGGTTCTCGGTGCTGTTCTCGGAAAACTGGACCCTGGTCGGCCGCTTCCGCCGCCTGCTCGCGATCCTGCTCAACGGCCGCCATACCCTGGTGCGGTTTTCGCCGCCGGTCTCGCTGCGCGGCATCGTCGGCGAAGGCCTGCCGGCCGAACGCACGGTGCGCAAACTCTCGCGCGTGCTGCGCACCCACTTCCGCCGCATCCGCGCCGCGGTCATCGGCCCGGATCTGTCGACCCGCCGCCTGCTGGTCGATCAGGTGCTCGCGTCCGAACCGGTCAAGGACGCGATCGCCGACCAGGCCCGACGCGACAACAGCTCGCCGGTCGACGCCTGGAAGAAGGCGCACGCGATCGCCTACGAGATCGCGGCCGACTATTCGCATCCGGTGGTGCGCTCGGCCAGCTTCCTGCTCACTCCGGTCTGGAACCGCATCTACCGCGGCGTGCTGGTCCATCACCTGGACAAACTCAAGCAGGAAGCGCCCGGCTTCGAAGTGGTCTACGTGCCCTGCCACCGCAGCCACATGGACTATCTGCTGCTGAGCTACCTGCTCTACACCAAGGGCATCGTGCCGCCGCACATCGCCGCCGGCGCCAATCTCAACCTGCCCGTGGTCGGCACCATCCTGCGCAAGGGCGGCGCGTTCTTCCTGCGTCGCAGCATCCGCGGCAGCGCGCTGTATTCGGCGGTGTTCTCCGAATACGTGGCGCAGCTGGTCGCGGGCGGCTATTCGATCGAATACTTCATCGAAGGCGGGCGCTCGCGCACCGGCCGACTGCTGCCGCCCAAGGGCGGCATGATCGTGATGACCGTGCGCGGCTTCCTGCGCCAGCCCACCCGGCCGGTGCTGTTCCAGCCGGTCTACATCGGCTACGAGAAGCTGATGGAAGGCAACAGCTACCTCGACGAGCTGTCCGGCAAGCCCAAGGAAAAGGAATCGATCTGGCAGCTGCTGTGGGGCATCCCCAAGGTGCTGCGCTCCAACTACGGCCAGGTGGTGGTGAACTTCGGCGAGCCGATCCGGCTCAACGACGTGCTCGCCGAGCACGCGCCGGAATGGGACGGCCGACCGGTCGGCGAGGACGACAAACCGCAGTGGCTGTCGGACACCGTCGCCGCGCTGGCCGAACGCATCCAGGTCAACGTCAACCGCGCCGCCGACGTCAATCCGATCAACCTGCTGGCGCTGGCCCTGCTGTCCACGCCCAAGCACGCCATGGGCGAGGCCGACCTGCTGGCCCAGATCGCGCTGTCCAAGACCCTGCTGGCCGAGCTGCCGTATTCCGACCGCGTCACCGTCACCCCGCACACGCCGCAGGAAATCGTCGCCCACGGCGAAGAGATCAACGTGCTCGAGCGCATCGCCCATCCGCTGGGCGACGTGTTGGGCGTGGACGGCGAAGACAAAGCGGTGCTGCTGAGCTACTTCCGCAACAATGTGCTGCACCTGTTCACCGGGGCGTCGTGGATCGCGTGCTGCTTCCAGCACAACCGCCGCATGAGCCTGGCCGGCGTGCTGCGCCTGGGCCGCAGCGTGTACCCGTTCCTGCAGGCCGAGCTGTTCCTGCCCTGGACCGAGGACGAATTCGCCCAGCGCCTGACGCTGACGGTCGAGGTGTTCATCCGCGAAGGCCTGCTGGAACGCGTGAGCGACGACGACGGCGGCATCCTGGCACGCAACGCCGGCCAGACCGACGAAGTGTTCCGCCTGCGCGCGATCGGCCACTCGCTGCAACAAGCCTTCGAGCGCTACTACATCGCCATTTCGGTGCTGGTGAAGAACGGCCCGGGCACGATGTCGGCGGGCGAACTGGAAAGCCAGTGCCAGCTGGCCGCGCAGCGCCTGTCGCTGCTGTACGCGCCGGCCGCCCCGGAGTTCTTCGACAAGACCCTGTTCCGCGGCTTCATCCAGAAGCTGCGCGAGCTCAAGCTGGTCTGGCCCGACAGCAACGGCAAGCTCGCCTTCGACGCGCGTCTGGATGCCTGGGCCAAGGACGCCAAGGTCATCCTCGGCCGCGAACTGCGCCACACCATCGAGAAGATCAGCCCCGAGATGGCCAAGCCGGCCGCGACGGATAACGTCGAACCGGCCTAAGAAAGCGTGCTGGCTTCGTTTCGCGCGCGAAGCCTCGATGACAACGATTCGACATACGATTGCGCCCTTCAGCGTGCGCAGATCAATGGGGACCTTATGAAACGACTCGTGGCTCTTGTCGCGCCCGTCATTGGGCTGTATGCGTTCGCGGCCTGTTCGCCAGCGCTCGCCAACGACGACGCTCAACACGGCTTTACGGAGGAGCAAACGCGGCTGGCCGCAAGCTTGCCCGTCTATGTGATACCGCAGCACCCGCGCCTGCGCCCTCAGATGTTCATCACCTCGGTGTCCGGTCCGCATGCGTCAAGCATGGGCCATATCGGAAACTTCACCATCACCGGATTCCCGCCCGCCGAGGCCGCCAGCCTGAGCGCCCTCGTGGGCGCCGGCGCTGGGGCGCAAGTGCTCTCGGCTGCGGTCATAATGGAACAAGGCCGCGGACGCGCGCAACGCAATTTCGACGCGGTCCAGCAAGCCCGCTGCGATCTACCGGTCGATGACCTGCAGAGGGCGGTGGTCGACTCCATACGACGATCCTCATGGGGCGCCACGACCAATGCGAAAACCGACTTTTTCGTCGACGGCTCGCTCGACCGCAAGCGCTTGCCTCCCAAGGATGAACCCAGATTGGTTTTCGTCGTAGGCGCCGGCTTTTCCGTCGACTTCGCCCATCTGATGACCACTGTGGACGTGCTCGCTTACGCTCCCGAAGGTTCCGGCTCTGCCTGGAAGCGCGAATCCCGATGGCTTTACAGCTTCGTGGCGGTTTCGGATCCGATACAGCTGGATGCGAAAACAACCGCGGACATAGACGCCATGACCCGGGCCGAGTACAGCCGTTACGCCCTCACGGGCAATGAGGCCCTGGTCAGAAAAGTCAACAACGCGGGCTTCTACGCCGAGAAGACCGAGCGACGAAAGGCCACTGTGGCTGCAACGATGCACAAGCAGAACCTGAAGGTCTCCGCGGAAACCGAATGGTCGCCGGACGCGAGGGGATTGCGCAGCAGCCAACTGTGGGCGGAGAACGACTGTGCGCGCACGCGGGACGCGTTGGTGCGCAACACGGAGGAGATCAGTCGGATGCTCGGCGCCCTGTACGCGCAGAAACTCCCGCTGGAAAAAGCGCCAGCGGAAGCCACGCAAGCGGCCACCTCGTCGGGCCAGCGCTATATCTATGCACTTCCTGGCGGGCTGTACGTTTCCCGCAACGAGAAGCTCGCCGTGGACTTGGCTAACCGCCATTACTTGATGCCCGACTGATGCCGATGGTCGCGGCGCGCCTGCCTTCGCCGCTATGCATCCATCGCAGTCTTGCGGTACCGGCTGGGTCCGGCGCTGGAACACGCCGGCTTCCAGGATGAGGCATCGTCCGCGGGAGAGAGTCCGGCGACGCCCTTACGTTGCGATCGTCGCCGGCGCGGCGCGCCCTCAGGGATGAGCCGCCTTCGCCTCGGGCAGGCCGACTTCCAGCGTCAGCGACGCGTTGTGGCTTTCCCACAAGGTCGGATCGATCTTCTCGTGGAGGGTCACGAACAGCAGGTACAGGCCCGCCTGGCTCGGACGGAACGCGATCTCGCCGGCGGCGTCGGAGCGCAGGTTGCTGTCGCGCGCGTTTTCCACGTCGTACAGATCGCCGTCGCGGTGGGTGACGTAGTGCTCGTTGTCCGCCACCACCACCATGCGCGCGTTCGGCACCGGCTTGCCGTCGCGCAGCACGCGCAGGCGCAGCTTGCCGCCCAGCATGAGACGGTTGGGTGAGGACAAGGGCACGATCTCCACGCCGGCGTTCGACGGACGCGGCGTGTACGCGGGCTCGCCCTTGGCAAGATAAGTGTCCGCGCTGCTGAAGTATTTCAGCGACGTGGCCGCGCCCTGTTTGCGCGCGATGTCGTCGGAGAAATAGAGCTTGCCGTCCGCGGTTTCCACGGCCTTGTACGTCGGCCCCGGACGCACGCCGGTGCTGATCCGGTAGGTACCGTCGTGCGCCAGGGTCGGTTCCAGATAGACCGCACCGCGGGTTTTCGCACTGGCCTTGATCGCCGCCTGCGTGCCGTCCGGGGCGGTGATCGAGAAGTTCGGCGAGTCCATCGCGAAGTCGGCCTGGAACGGAAACTCCGTGAAGGCCGATTCCACCTGCACGCGTGGGTTGAGCACGTTGAACTGGTTGGGCTTGAGGAAGGGCACGTGCGCGGCGGCGGACGCGGTCGCCAGGCACAGGGCCAGGCCACCGAAGGCGGTCTTCAATCGGGTCATGGGGGGTCCGGAATGGGGAGGGAATCGCGCCGACGATTCTAGACGCTGGTCGGCCCAAGCTCGGTGCGCGCTTGCTAGGATGCGACGTCGCCCGCCAGGAAGGATCCGATGAGCGTTTCCACCGCCAGCCCGGTCGCCGAGCGCGCACCCGCGCAGCACACCTGGTTGGAAATCCCGCTGCTGTCCGCGCGCCTGCTGTGGCGGCACTGGCCGGCGTTGGCGTTCTGGTTCTTCGCCCAGCGGGTCTGCTACGACCTGCTGATGAACCTGGCGGTCAAGCTGGGCGAACGCTCGGTGCTGATGTCCTTCGCCGCGCTGTCGGTGCTGATCGTGACCCAGCTGGTCGGCACCATCTTCATGTTCCAGTCGCTGCGCCCGTCGCTGCCGATGCTGGCCCACGGAGCGGTCACGCCGGACACCAAGGCGGTGCGCAAGCAATGGATCACCGCGCTGGCGATCGCGCTGCTGCCGTTCTTCGCCTACTACGTGGGTTGGGGATTGCTGGAAGGCCTGCGCCGCTACTTCGCCACCGCCTACCTCTTCAGCGTATGGGAACGCGAGGACCTGCTGCACGTGCTCAGCCTGAAGGGCCTGTGGATCGCGCTCGCGATCGCCTGGGCGGTGCGCTGGTTCAGCCAGCGCCGCGTCAAGGCCACCGGCCATGTCTCGTGGAACGTACTGGCGACGGTGTGCGAGGCCTACTGGGTGTTCGTGGGCGTGGCCGCGATCGGCCAGGCGATCCAGACCGGCAAGGACTGGTGGCACGAACGCGCGGTGTACGTGGCGGTGGGCGAATGGTGGGAAAGCCCGACCGCGCTGTTCCAACTGTTGGCGCCGGCCAAGCGCGCCTTGGCGCCGCTGTGGGATTTCCTGACCACCGCCGCCGGCGCGGTGGCGCTGCCGCTGATCTGGCTGGCGATCACCGCGATCGTGTACGGCATCGATCTGCGCAAGGCCCAGCGCCTGGACCAGGCGGATGCGCCGCTGGAGCGCGCGGTCGCGCGCTTCAAGTCCATGCATTTCACCTTGCGCATGCTCGCCGACAAGGCCAGCGCGGGCTGGACCAGCAAGGGCGTGCCGGTGGTCAACAGCCTGCGCCTGGTGCTGCGCGCGGGCCTGCCGGCGCTGCTGACGCTGTGCGTGTGCTGGCAGTTGCTGGCGTATCTGGATTCGTGGTCGTGGCGCTGGATGCAGCAGCTGGTCGGCCCCAAGGATCCGGCCTGGCAGAGCGTGGAAGGCCAGATCTACGCGGTGTTCCTCAACACGCCGCTATCGTTCCGCACCTCGCTGCTGACCGACGTGCTGCGCGTGGTACTGCTGGCGGCGACCTTCGACCGCGCGATCGCGCGCTTGCCGCGCGCGGGCTGAAACGATCGCTCACGGACTTCGCGCCGCGCTCTTACAACGAAAAATCGAGATAACGCCCGTCGGCTTTCTTGGTGTTCTTGAACTCGATGCGCGCGCGCAGCGCGTCCGGGCGCTGACCGCGCGGCAGCACGAATGCGTGCTGGAACGCGAACGGCTGCGCCGGCACCGCGATCACGCGCTTGAACGCGTCGTCGTAACCGCTGCCGCAGGTCTCCGGCAGGCGCGGCCCGGACAGGCGCGGCAGCGCGGCGCCGCCGGTGTCCCAGCGCCGCCCCTGGGCATCCACGATCGCGCCGCGGCATAGGTCGAGATCGCTGATCTTGGTGTCGGGATCGGGGATCACCTCGTAACGCAGCAGCAGCACCTCGGCATCCTTGCGCAGCGGGCCGCGCAGGCGCGGATCGCCGGCGATCATCGACTCGGCGGAGATCAACTTCCAGCGCGCGCCGGCGAAGGCGGTCCAATCGCCCTTGGCCGCGGTCACCGCCACGCTGGGATTGCGTTCGCGATACTGCCGCAGCGCATCGCGATAAGGCAGCCACAGCGCCAGCGCGCCCAGCACGGCGGTGCCGAGCAGCCAGCCCGCGTTGCCTCGCCACCAGCCGGTCGCGGGGGCAGCTTTCGTCGTCGTCGGTGTGGCGTTCACAGGCGCAGGTCCAATACGGGTTTGGCGTCAGCGATCAGCTTGCCGGCGGCGGTTTTATCCAAGCCCAAGTCGACATCGACCAGACTGTCGCCCCCCACCGGCAAACCGTTGCCCCAATACAACTGCAGATGCGCGCCCTCGATCTGCTCCGGCGGCAGCTCGAAGAACCACGCGCCTTCCTCGGCCAGGCCCGGCGCCAGTTCGCGCTCGCTGAGGTTGAAGCCCTTGAGCTTGGGGCGTTCCTTGTTGGAAGCGACGTAAACCAATCCGTCGCGGGTGCGCAGCTGCGCGGTCAGGTAACCCGGACGCTGCATCGCTTCGACCTTGGCCAGCACCGACAGCCACACGCCGGGGCTGCGCAGGGTGCGGTCCTCGGAATCGCCGTAGTCGCCCTTGAGCAGATAGGCATGGGCGACCTTGAGCCGGCCGACCTCGACCGCGAAATTGCGCCCGACCGCGCGCGCGGCCGGCGCCGATTGCAGCAGGGGCGCATCGCGCTGTTCGTAATCGGACTGGCCCTTGCGCAGCGCGACCACCGCGACCAGCGCCAGCGCGATCCACAGCGCGTCGCGCCAACGCCAACGCAGCAGGGGCTGGCGCGGCGCGGCGGCGGGCTGCGACGCGGTCACGGCGCCACCCGCCGGTCGCGCAGGTCCTGCACGGGCAGATCGAGTTTGGCCAAGGGCTCGCCCTGCATCCAGGCGCCCTCGTCGTTGAGATGGGCCTTGGCCTTGTAGTCGCGCGCGAACAGGCCGAAGGTCTGGCGCGACGCGTAGACGTAATCCGGCGGCAGCTTCCAGACCAGATCCACGCGCTGAGTCATGCGCGGATGCAGATCGGCGATCACGCTGTGGTCGTCGGCCATCAGCAGATTGTCGGCCTGCACCGGCTCGCGCTGGGCCGATACCAGGATCAGGTCCTTGTGCGGATAACCGAAGCCGCCGAAGCTGCGCCCGGTGCGGTTCTCGATATCGGTTTGCAGCACCAGGTAAAGCTGGTTCGGTTCGACCTGCCCACCCGGACGGTAGCGCGCCACCCAGGCGCGCAGCGGCGTCACCGCCATCGCGCCGGATTGCACGCGCTGGCCGGCCGAGTACTGCGGCAGGGGCTTGGTCTGGCTCTTGGCCCGCTTGAATCCGCCCAGTGCGAAAGTGACGACCAGCGCCACCGCGGCGAGGGCGGCGGCGGCTTGCCACCACGGGTTGCGCGCCGCGCCGATCAGTTCATCCTTGTTCGCCATGCAATAGCCCGTTGCGAGTGCACGCACCGTAGCACAGGGCTAGCGACCGGCTGCAGCCACGCACGTCACCAAATGCGCACGACGGCCGCCATGCGCGCACGGCGCCGGCGGCGGCTTTCGCGAGCGGCGCCTAGGCCGGTTCGTCGGGAATCAAGGCGCTTTCCAGACGCGCGATGCAGTCCTTCAACCACAGCTTGCGCTTCTTCAAACGCTTGACCGTGAGTTCGTCGGCATCGGTGTCCTGGGCCAGGCGATCGATGGCTGCGTCCAGGTCGCGATGTTCCAGCCGTAGCTCGGCCAGCTTGCGTGCTATTTCGGCGGGATCGTCGCTTTCGATCATGCGCTGAGCTTAACGCGCGGCGATGGCGTCGCCATATGTCCGTCGCTCATCGCCTTACGCGCCGCCCTCCGCGCGCCGCATCGGATGCGTAAAACCGCCACACCCGTAGCACCCGAGCGGCACGCGGCCGACGCCTGTCCGCCGACTGAATAGTAAAAATTTCGTTCATATTTAGTTATAAGATCGTTTGCCTATCCTGCAACCGCGGATCGCCCGCGCACCTAAGGAGAGGTCGATGGATCGGTTTTCGAATCGCTGGGTTCTGATATCCGCTTTCGCGTTGCTCGCCTGCGCCTCGCCGCTGGCCCTGGCCAAGAACGTGGTCATCCAGGGCGAACGCGGCACCCGCTGGTGTTGTCCGGACGGCAAGAAGGGCCCGGACTGCAAGCAATTCCCGGCCGGCGTTCCGCTGGGCGCCGACTGCAAGCTCAATATCGTGATCGCCCCCGACCCCAGCATCACCCCGACCCAGGCGCCCGTGCGCGACAGCCACGAGCTGACGCTGAAGCCGGTGGCGGAGGAGAGCCCGGCCCCGGTTAGCGGCAAGGAAGTACCCGCGCGCAAATGATCGCTCCCGCCGACCGCCCCGCAGAACGGGCGGCGGCTTTCGGCGGCAGGCGTCGGTTTTGCCGCCACGACGGCGCGGTCCACCGCGCCGTTCGTTTGGGCGCGGACCGGTCGCGGCCCAGGCTCGGATCGCAGCCGCCCCATGGCTGCCCGTAGAATGGACGGTCTGATGAGCACGATCCTGCCCCTAGCCGAACCCCAGCGCCACGTCCGCGCCGACCAGCGCCGCGGCCACGAACATCAGCGCCTGGGCAAACGCCTGCGCCACCAGGTCGGCCGCGCGATCGCCGATTTCGGCATGATCGAGGACGGCGACAAGGTCATGGTCTGCCTGTCCGGCGGCAAGGACAGCTACACCCTGCTGGACATCCTGCTGCAGTTGCAGAAGAAGGCGCCGGTCCGGTTCGAACTGGTGGCGGTGAACCTGGACCAGAAGCAGCCCGATTTCCCCGAGCACGTGCTGCCGGCCTACCTGGAATCGGTGGGCGTGCCTTACAAGATCCTCGAGCAGGACACCTACTCGGTGGTGACCCGGGTGGTGCCCGAAGGCAAGACCATGTGCTCGCTGTGCTCGCGCCTGCGTCGCGGCGCCCTGTACACCTACGCCGAGCAGGAAGGCTTCACCAAGATCGCGCTGGGCCACCACCGCGACGACCTGGTCGCGACCTTCTTCCTCAACCTGTTCTTCCACGCCAAGCTCAGCGGCATGCCGCCCAAGCTGCTGTCCGACGACGGCAAGCACGTGGTGATCCGTCCGCTGGCTTACGTGCGCGAGGACGACATCGCGCAATACGCCGCGGCGCGCGAATTTCCGATCATCCCTTGCAATCTGTGCGGCTCGCAGGAGAACCTGCAACGCAAGCAGGTCAAGAAGATGATGGACGCCTGGGAACGCGACACCCCGGGCCGGATCGAGACCATCGCCCGCGCCCTGGGCGATATCCGCCCTTCGCAACTGTCCGATCCCAAGCTGTTCGATTTTCTCGCCCTGGGCCGCCTCGGCCAGTTGCCGCTGCCGGACGCGCATGCATGGCTGGCCGGCGAACCGCACGAACAGGAAACGGGCACCGAGCCTGCGGCCATGTAAGACCCGGCCGCGGCTCCGCCCCGTTCCCCTTCCTCACTTTTCGGGACTTCGATGTTCTTTCGCAATCTGACGCTGTTCCGCTTCCCGACCACCACCAAACTCGACGAACTCGAAGCCGGCCTGGAGGAGTGCAAACTCAAGCCGGTCGGCCCGCTAGAGTTGTCCTCGCGCGGCTTCATCTCGCCGTTCGGGCGCGACGCCGAGGCCATGTCCAACCGCATCCAGGACGCGATCTGGGTCAGCGTCGGCGGCGAGGACCGGCTGTTGCCGGGCTCGGTGGTCAACGACATGCTGGCCAAGAAGCTGGCCGAGATCGAGCAGAAGGAAGGCCGCAAGCCCGGCAGCCGCACCCGCAAGCGGCTCAAGGACGAGTTGATCGTCGACCTGCTGCCGCGCGCCTTCATCAAGCCCAGCCGCACCGACGCCCTGCTCGATCTGGAGCACGGCATCGTCGTGGTCGACACCTCCAGCCGCAAGAGCGGCGAGAACGTGGTCAGCGAGATCCGGCGCGCGCTCGGCAGTTTCCCGGCCCTGCCCTTGAACGCCGAAGTCGCGCCGCGCTCGATCCTGACCGGCTGGCTCGCCGGCGAACCGCTGCCCGAAGGCCTGACCCTGGGCGAGGAATGCGAGCTGCGCGACCCGATGGAACAGGGCGCGGTGGTCAAATGCCAACGCATGGAGCTGCAGGGCGACGAGATCAACAAGCACCTGGAAACCGGCAAACAGGTCACGCGCCTGGCGCTGAACCTGGACGACCACGTGTCGTTCGTGCTCGGCGAAGACCTGGTGATCCGCAAGTTCAAGCTGCTCGACGGCGCGGTGGACACCCTGGAGAACACCGAGCGCGACGACCTGCGCGCCGAACTCGACGCGCGCTTCGCGCTGATGAGCGGCGAGGTCAAGCGCTTGTTCAATGTGCTGGAGCCGGCGTTGAAGTTGAGCAAGGCCGAGGCTTGATGGGTTGAGCCTGTGGTGAGGCCGGCCCGCGCGCTGAACTTCCGCCGCAGGCGCTGCCCTCATACGCCCTACGGGCACCTTCTCCCGCCAGCGGGAGAAGGGACTGCAAACCTCGCATTGCGCTTACGCCTTCCATCGCGCCTACGCGTTAACCCCTCTCCCGCTCGCGGGAGAGGGGTTGGGGTGAGGGCCGGCTCGAGCATTGAACCTCAACCGCAGGCGCTGCCCTCATCCGCCCTACGGGCACCTTCTCCCGCCAGCGGGAGAAGGGACTGCAAACCTCCCATCGCGCTTACGCCTTCCAGCACGCTTACGCCTTCCATCGCGCCYACGCGTTAGCCCCTCTCCCGCTCGCGGGAGAGGGGTTGGGGTGAGGGCCGGCTCGCGYATTGAACCTCCACCGCAGGCGCTGCCCTCATMCGCCCTACGGGCACCTTCTCCCGCCAGCGGGAGAAGGGACTGCAAACCTCCTATCGCGCTTGCGCCTTCCAGCACGCTTACGCCTTCCATCGTGCCTACGCTTTAGCCCCTCTCCCGCTCGCGGGAGAGGGGTTGGGGTGAGGGCCGCACCCCGCCCCGCAACCGTCATCCCCGCGCGCTATCCTCTTCGCATGGCGGACTTCCACCCATGACCAGCCTGCTGCGCCTGCTCACCGGCCAGTCGCGTCCGGTCGCGCGCGGCGTCGAGCGCGAAACGATCACCGTCGTGCTCGACGACGGCCGCAGCGTCGAACTGTTGCGCGTGCGCGATCCGCGCGCGCGCCGGCTCAAGCTCAGCGTCGACGAACGCGGCGCGCGCCTGACCTTGCCGATGCGGGCCAGCGATCGCGCCGGCGAGCGCTTCGTGCGCGAGCACGGCGCCTGGCTGGCCGCGCAGTTGGACAGCACCCGCAGCGAGCACGCCGCGCTGCAGCCGCATGTGGATGCGCAACTGCCGCTGCGCGGCGAGCTGCGGCCGCTGCGCTGGAGCGTCGGCCGCTACCTGCGCATCGCCGAGGACGCCGACGGCGCCATCGCCATCGTCGCGCCCGAGGCGGTCGCACCGGCCGCGCTGCGCCGCGCGCTACGCGATTTCTACGAAGCCCAGGCCCGCGCCGACATCGGCCGCTGGCTGCCGAAATACCTGCAGGGTCTGCCGCGCGCGCCCGCGCGCATCCGCCTGCGGGTGATGTCCTCGCAATGGGGCTCGCTGTCGCCCGACGGCGCGCTGTCGCTGGACCTGGCGCTGGTGCTGGCGCCGCCGGCCGCGTTCGAATACGTGCTGGTGCACGAGCTGTGCCACCTGATCCATGCCGACCACTCGCGCGCGTTCTGGCGCGAAGTCGAAGCGCGCTGTCCGCGCTGGCGCGACCAGCGCGAGTATTTCCGCGCCGAGGGCCGTCCCCTGAAGGCGACGTTGAACGCGCTGTGCGGCAAGACCTGACCGCCCCGGCGCTGGGGTAGGAGCGGCGTAAGCCGCGACCGCGCAGCTTCGGACCGGATCGCGGGCCGCCGAAATCGCGGCTTACGCCGCTCCCACAGGAAGCAGGCCGCACCTTAAAGCGGCCGGGTCAGGAAATCGCCGATCGCGGCGGCGACCGCGGCGGGGTCTTCCATGTGCAGATGATGCCCGCCGGGCACGGCTACGCTTTCGCCGTGACGCAGCAGCGCGAGGCGCGCGTTGCGCAGCTCGGCGTTGAAGTACTGGAACGCGGGCTCGACGTAGATCACTCGCGTCGGGCACGCGATGGACGCGATCACGTCGCCGACCTGGGCTTCGGTCATGCGCACCGCGGTGGCCAGGGTCAGGCGCGGATCGCTGCGCCAGACGTAGCCGCCGGCCGCATCGTCGGCGTAGCGGCCGGCCGGCACCGGCGCGATGCCACGCTCCACCAGCAGCCGCGCCACCGGTTCGCTCAGGCCGTTGGCCTGCATGCGCGCGCGCACCGCGGTGGCGATGTCGCCGAACACCCGCAGTTGCTTGCCCGACAGCGCGGCCTGATCAGCGAAAGCCTCGCGCAGACGCGCGGCGGTGCGGGTTTCGGCTTCGGACAAGCCGCCCAGGGCCTCGATCAGTTGCAGGCGCTCGATCCGTCGCGGCGCCGCGGCGGCCATCAAGCTGGCGGTCGCGCCGCCCATCGAATGACCGAGCAGGGCGAAACGGTCCCAGCCCAGCGCGTCGGCGACCGCGAATGCGGCACGCGCGGCGGCGATCAGGGTGTATTCGGCGGCCGGCGGCAGGTGCGCGCTGACGCCGTGCCCGGGCAGATCCGGAGCGACCAGGTCGAAACCGGCCAGATGCGGCGCCAGCGGCACGAAACTGGCCGCGTTGTCGAGCCAGCCGTGCAGGGCGAGCAGGCGCGGCGCGCCGTGCACGTTGTTGCGCAAGCCGCCGAGGCGGCCGAACGGCGTGTCGACGACGAACTCGCGCAGCGCCGGCGCGGCCGGATTGCCGTCGCCGCTCACGTCCAGCGCTCCAACTGCTCGCGCGCGATCGTCGCCAGCGCGGCCGCATGCGCGGGGCTGTCGTTGAGGCAGGGGATGTAGCGCAGCTCGCCGCCGCGATGGGCGAACTCCTCGGCCAGCATCATCGCCACCTCTTCCAGCGTCTCCAGGCAGTCCACCGCGAAACCCGGCGCGACCACGTCGACGCGGCGCACGCCGCGTGCGGCCAGCGCTTCCAACGTGCTGGTGGTGGCCGGCTCCAGCCAGCGCTCGCGCCCGAAGCGCGACTGGTAGCTCAGGGTCCAGGCGTCGTCGGCCAGGCCCAGCGCCTGCGCGATCGCGCGCGCGCTGGCCTCGCATTGCTGCGGATAGGGATCGCCCTGGTCGGCCAGACGCTGGGGCAGGCCGTGGAAGGAGAACAGCAGGTGCTCGCCGGCGCCTTTGGCCTCGCGGTGGGCGCGCACCGAGTCGGCCACCGCGGCGACCCAGTCCGGGCTGCGGTAGTAGTCGTCGACCATGCGCGTGGTCGGGCCTTCGCCGCGCGCGATCACGTCGGCCACCGAGGCCGAGGTCGAAGTCGAGTACTGCGGATACAGCGGCAGCACCAGCAGCCGGCGCACGCCATCGGCGCGCAGCTGCTGCAGGCTGCGACGCAGCGAGGGCTCGCCGTAGCGCATCGCATCGAGCACGCGCGCTTGCGGCAGTTCGCGCTGCAGCGCGCGCGCCAGGCGGCGGGTGTACACGGCCAGCGGCGAACCGCCGTCCTCGCCGGGGATCCAGATGCTGGCGTACTTGTGCGCGACCCGCGACGAGCGCAGCGGCAGGATCGCGAAGTGCAGCAAGGGGCACCACAGCCAGCGAGTCAGGCTGACCACGCGGCGGTCGTGCAGGAACTCGGCCAGATAACGGCGCACCGCGGCGGCGGTCGGCGCCTGCGGCGTACCGAGATTGACCAGCAGCACGGCGGTGTCGGGCGCGGCTCCGGAAACGGAGGCGGCGTGGGTGTCGGAGGTCGCGGGGGCGATGCTGGCGTCGGCGGGCATGCCTATAGGATGACAGCACCGGCGCGGCCGGGCAGCATGCGCGGGTCGCGTCGCCCGCTGGCGACGGTTCCGTGGCGATTCATCGCCGCGTCACTAGCCTGAACCCTGGCGCGCTCGCGCGGTCGAACGCTGCGTCCGTCCGCCTTCCCCGCATTCCCCCGCCGGAGTCCGTCCATGTCCCGTCCGTCGCGTCTCGCCGTCCTCGTGCTCAGCCTGAGCTTCGCCGCATCCGCCGTCGCCGGCCCCGATGAGGACGCCCGTGCGCGCAACGCGGTACGCGTGCTCGGCGACATCCAGCAGATTCCGGAGTCGGCAATTCCCGACAAGCTGTTCGACGAGGCGCGCGCGATAGTCGTGGTGCCCGACACGCTCAAGATCGGCCTGGTGGTGGGCGGCCGCCGCGGCCATGGTCTGGTCTCGGTCAAGAATCCCGACGGCACCTGGTCCAACCCCAGCTTCGTCAAGCTCACCGGCGGCAGCGTCGGCTTCCAGGCCGGCGTGCAGTCCTCCGACATCGTGCTGGTGTTCCGCGGCGAGCGCGGCCTGGATTCGATCGTCAACGGCAAGGTCACCCTGGGCGCCGATGCCGGCGTCGCCGCCGGTCCGGTCGGGCGCAGCGCCGCGGCCGCCACCGACGGCCAGCTCAAGGCCGAGATCTGGTCCTGGTCGCGCGCGCGCGGCCTGTTCGCGGGCGTGGCGCTGGACGGCGCGGTGCTGCAGATCGACGACCAGGCCAACCAGGTCGTGTACGGCAACGGCACCACCCCGCGCATGATCTTCGAAGGCCGTTCGGCGCAGGCGCCGTCGGAGGCGGTGGTCGATTTCCGCGACCGCCTGGAGGAAGCCAGCGCGACCGCGCGCGCCAACCGTCAGGAAGAACCGCGTCCGGCCACCGGCGCCACCGTCTACCCCTCGACCCCGGCCGCCGCCGCACCGGCTGCGCCCGTGGCCCAGCCGGCTGCGCCGACCGAACCGGTCAACGATCCCAACCAGCCCAAGGTCGAGCCGCTGCCCTAAGCGCCGCGGCGGCCCATTCAGGCCCACCATGCCTGCGGTCACGGGTTCCGTAACAAGGCTTGCGGTATCCTCAGCGTCCCAACTCTGGCGGAATCACACATGGGCGGTTTGAGTCTTTGGCACTGGCTGATCGTGCTGGTGATCGTGGTGCTGGTGTTCGGCACCAAGCGCCTGAAGAACGTGGGCCAGGACCTCGGCGAAGCGGTGAAGGGCTTCAAGAAGGGCGTGCAGGACGAAGACAAGCCGGCCGCGCAGCTCCCCGACGAAACCCGGCGCGACGACGCCAACGCGCAGACGCGCAACGACGAACAAACCCCGCGCTGATACGCCTTTAGCGTTCCCCACGGCGGTCTCAAGGGCGTTCCCGGCGCGCGGTCATGTTCGACATCGGCTTTTCCGAAATCTTCGTCATCGCGGTCGTGGCCCTGCTGGTGCTCGGCCCCGAGCGACTGCCCAAGGCCGCGCGCTTCGCCGGTCTGTGGGTGCGGCGCGCGCGCGCGCAGTGGTATTCGGTGAAGTCCGAGCTAGAAAACGAGTTGGCCGACGAGGAACTGCGCCGCAGCCTGCGCCAGACCCAGGCCGATCTGCGCGAGGCACAGGAAAGCCTGCGCAACCAGATCCACGACAGCCGCGACACCGTCCAGCGCGAATTGCGCGACGCCGAACGCAGCGTCGACGCCTTGAACGACGCTCCGGCCTCCACGCCGACCGCCGAGCCGACCGCGCTCCCCGCCGCCTCCACCGCATCGGTCCAAGACGATGAGCGACGCTGACCCGCGCGCCGCCGCGTCGGCCGAGGACGAGGCCGCCGCCGAACCGCGCCTGCTCGATCATCTGATCGAACTGCGCGCGCGCCTGCTGCGCGCGGTGGTCGGCCTGCTGATCGTGTTCCTGGCGCTGATGCCGTTCGCCTCGGAGATCTTCTCCGCACTGGCCGGCCCGCTGCTGGGCAAGCTGCCGGCGTCGGGCAAGCTGATCGCCGCCGATCCGGCCGGCGGCTTCTTCGTCCCGGTCAAGCTGGCGTTCTTCACCGCGCTGTTCGCGACCGTGCCCTGGCTGCTCTACCAGGCCTGGGCCTTCGTCGCGCCCGGCCTGTACAAGCGCGAGAAGCGCCTGGCCCTGCCCTTGCTGGCCTCGGCGGTGACGCTGTTCTACGCCGGCTGCGCTTTCGCCTATTTCCTGGTGCTGCCGGCGGTGTTCGGCTTCCTGGTCAAGTTCACCCCGTCCGTGGTCGCGATGACGCCGGACATCGGCAAGTACCTGGACTTCGTGCTGGTGATCTTCCTGGCCTTCGGCGCCAGCTTCGAGCTGCCGGTGGCGCTGGTGATCCTGGTCCTGCTGGGCTGGGTCACGCCGCAGCAGTTGCGCGAGGCGCGCGGCTACGCGGTGGTCGGCATCTTCGTGATCGCCGCCGTGATCACCCCGCCGGACGTGGTCTCGCAGCTGATGCTGGCGATCCCGATGTGCGTGCTCTACGAGCTGGGCATCGTCGCCGCCAGCTGGATCAAACCGCGCGAAGCCGCCGAGAGTTGATCCCGCCGTAAGGCTTTGGGGTAGGAGCGGCGTGAGCCGCGACCGCGCCACCACCACCCGCCCGCAATCGCCACACTCGGCAAAGCCGCGCCCGCGGAGCGCGCATCCGCGCGCCCGTACCGCCTTCCCGCGTCACCGGCGAGACGCTGCGATGCAGGCACGCCGCTGACGCGATTGCTGCAATGCACAATAATGCGATACCCCTCACTGCCTCGGACCCGTCATGCCCGACTCCGGCATCCCGACGTCGCCCACGCTGTCGCCGCGCCAGATCGGACTGATCCTGTTCGCCCTGGCGATGGGCGGCTTCGCCATCGGCACCAGCGAGTTCGTGGTGATGGGCCTGATGCCCGACATCGCGCGCGGCCTGGCGGTGACCGAGCCGCAGGTCGGCCATGTGATCAGCGCCTATGCGCTGGGCGTGGTGGTGGGCGCGCCGCTGCTGGCGATCCTGGGCGCGCGCCTGCGCAGACGTTCGCTGCTGCTGGCGCTGATGGCGTTCTACGCGCTGGGCAATGTCGCCAGCGCGTTGGCGCCGAACTATCCGACCATGCTGCTGTTCCGTTTCATCGCCGGCCTGCCGCACGGCGCCTATTTCGGCGTCGCGGCGTTGGTGGCCGCGGCGATCAGCCCGCCCGAGCAGCGCGGCGTCGCGGTCAGCCGGCCGTTGCTGGGTCTGGCGATCGCGCTGCTGATCGGCAACCCCTTCGCGACCTGGCTGGGCCAGGCGCTGGATTGGCGCTACGCCTTCGGCCTGGTCACCGCGATCGCGGTGCTGACCGTGGTGCTGGTCGCGCGCCTGCTGCCGCCGGATCCGGCCGAGCCGCGCCAGGACCCGATCCGCGAACTGCGCGACTTCAATCGCGCGCCGGTGTGGCTGACCCTGGGCATAGGCGCGATCGGTTTCGCCGGCATGTTCTGCGTGTTCGGTTACTTGGCCCCGACCCTGATCCACGTCACCGGCGTGCCCGAGTCGTGGACGCCGTTCGCGCTGATCGCGTTCGGCATCGGCGGCATCCTGGGCAATCTCGCCGGCGGCTGGCTGTTCGACCGCCTGCAGTTCCGCGCCGCGGCGGCGGTGCTGCTGTGGTCGACGCTGGTGTTGCTGCTGTTCCCGATCGCTTCGCAATCGATGTGGACGATCCTGCCTGCGGTGATCGCGGTCGGCACCATGGGCGCGCTGGCGCCGGTGCTGCAGGCCCATCTGATGGACGTGGCGGCCGACGCCCAGACCCTGGCCGCGGCCTCCAACCACTCCGCTTTCAACGCCGCCAACGCGCTCGGCCCGTGGCTGGGCGGCATGGCCATCACCGCAGGCTACGGCTGGACCTCGACCGGTTACATCGGCGCCGCGACCGCGGTGGCGGGCCTGCTGATCTATCTGTGGGCGCGTCGCGATCTGCGGCGCGCGGCGCCGTTGGAGTCGCCGGCCTGAGCGGCAGGTGATCCGGCGGCGCGGCCGCGAGCGGCCACGCGGCGAGGCTCAGGCCTCGATATGGCCGTTACTGGCCTGCGGCACCGGCTTCGCGGTGGGCGCATCCTCGTCGCCGAACGTATCGCGCCAGGCCAGATAGCTGCCGCCGACCAGCACCACCAGGATGGCGGCGCCGAAGCCGGCGTAAAGCACCACCGACAACAAAGCGCCCAGCAGGGGATGGATCAAGCTGCCGATCAGGGCCGCCAGCAGTCCGAGAATGCCGACGATCAGCGCGGCGACCAGCGTGCCGGCCATGAACAGGCCGCCGGCCAGCAGATTGGCGGCGACGTTGGACACCGAGGCGCGCAGGCTGGCCTTGACCGCGTCGACCAGGCCGGTGCCCGAGAACAGGATCAGCGGAATGCACAGCAGCAGCAGGGTGTAGGTGAAGTAGTTGAAGAGCAGCTGCACCGCCATCATCAGGCCCGGATGGTTGGGCTCGGGCATCACCGGCGTACCGCCGCTCATCACCGTGCGCATCGCGGTCATGTAGTCGGTCCAGTAGTCGTCGCCGGCCAACACCACCACCAGCAGAATGCTCAACGCGGCCAGCACGATCTGAATCACCCCCAGCATGGCCAGCGGGCCGGCCTTGCGCAGACGGAACGGCGCGAACAGATCGCGCGCGCGCACCGGCCGTCCGGCCTCGGCTTCGCGGATGACGTGCATGAGACCGCCGAGCAGAATCGGCAGCACGAACACCAGCATCAGGAACAGCGGCACCATCGTGGTCAGCATCCGCGCGGGATCCGGCGCGCCCGTGGCGGCGTCGCGGATGCCCGCGGCGAACGGCAGTACGAACAACAGGGCGAGCGTGTACAACGTGGCGATGAACAACAGCGCCGCACCGAACACCGCACGCGGGTTGCGCGCGCCGATATTGACCGCCTGCACCAGCCATTGGACGCCCTGGCTGAGCGGCACCTTGCGAATCTGCGTCATTCCGATCTGTTCCCCGGCCCTATGGCCTGTAGTTGCCGCATGCGTTCCGAACCCTCGCCGCCGCCTCAGCGGCCGTGCAAGCCGCGCGCGTGATGCACGAACCGGCGCAGCACGCGGCGCGCGTGCGGCGTGGCGGTGATGTTGCCGGCGATGGTCTTCGGGCAATGCCCTTCGCGCTGCAGCGCGACTTTGCGCGCCTGCACATAGCCGCGCATGTGGGTGGCGCTGAATTCGGGATGGAACTGCACACCCCAGGCGCGATCGCCCCAGCGGAAGGCGTGGCAGGCGTCGTGCGGCGAGCGCGCCAGCACGGTCGCGCCGTCGGGCGCGCGCAGCACGGTCTGCAGATGCGTGGCCTGGGCCTCGAAACGCGCGGGCAGGCCGCCGAACAGCGGATCCTCGCTGGCCTGCGCGTGCAGCTCCAGCGCGATCGTGCCCATCTCGCGGCCCTGCGGGTGATCGCCGACCTCGCCGCCCAGCGCATGCGCGAGCAGCTGGTGGCCGTAGCAGATGCCCAGCAACGGCATACCCGCGTGCGCGGCCTCGCGCAGCCAGGCCGCGCTGCGTTCGCTCCACTCGGCGCGGTCGGTGACCATGGCGCCGGAGCCGGTGACGATGGTGCCGGCGAAGCCCTCGCGCGTCGGCAGCGGCTCGCCGGCCTCGACGTTGACCGTCACCGCCTGGTCGCGCTCCAGACCCGCGGCCACGCGGATCCAATGCGGAAAGCCGCGGTGGCGGCGCATCGTGGCGACCGGCTGACCGGTCTCGAGGATCAAGAAGGGGGCGCTGTTCATTCCTGCGGGGGCAATACCGATACGACTTCGGGAATTGTAGTCAATCCCAAGGCCACCTTTTCGGCCGCGGCCACCCGCAGCGAACGCACGCCCTCGGCGGCGGCGGCGCGGTTGAAGGCGGCCAGGTCCAGGTCGGGCCGGATCATCCGGCGCAGGGCGGGCGTGATCGGCAGCAGTTCGTACAGGCCGACCCGGCCCAGGTAGCCGGTGCGGCGGCACTCCAGGCAGCCGACCGGGGCCTGGGCGCCGGCGCCGGAGGGCGGCGCCTGACCGATGCCCAGCAGGGTCTGCCATTCGGCCTCGCCCAGCGGGCCGGGACGCTTGCAGTGCGGGCACAGGGTGCGCACCAGGCGCTGCGCGAGCACGCCGTTGAGCGTGGATGCGACCAGATAGTGCGGCACGCCCAGGTCGAGCAGGCGGGTGATCGCCGAGGCGGCGTCGTTGGTGTGCAGGGTCGACAGCACCAGGTGGCCGGTCAGCGCGGCCTGCACCGCCATCTGCGCGGTCTCCAGGTCGCGGATCTCGCCGATCATGATGATGTCGGGATCCTGGCGCAGCAGGGTGCGCACGCCGCTGGCGAAGTCCAGGTCGATCGACGGCTGGACCTGCATCTGGTTGAACTCGGGCGCGATCATTTCGATCGGGTCCTCGACGCTGCACACGTTCACGTCCGGCGTCGCCAGCTGCTTGAGCGTGGAGTACAGGGTGGTGGTCTTGCCCGAGCCGGTCGGCCCGGTGACCAGCACGATGCCGTGCGGGCGCTGCACCAGGTCGTTCCAGCCGGCCGATTCCTGGGCGCTGAAACCCAGTTGATCGATCGACTTGAGCGCGGTGTCGGGATCGAACAGTCGCGCCACGCACTTCTCGCCGAACGCGGTGGGCATGGTCGACAAACGCATTTCGACCTCGCGCCCGCCCGGCGAACGCGTCTTGATGCGGCCGTCCTGCGGGCGCCGGCGCTCGGCCAGGTCCATGCGCCCCAGCACCTTGATGCGGCTGACCACCGCGTTCATCACCGGCGGCGGCATCTCGAACACCTTGTGCATCACGCCGTCGATGCGGAAACGCACCCGGCCGATGTCGCGGCGCGGTTCCAGATGGATGTCGGACGCGCGCTGCTCGTTGGCGTACTGCAGCAGCCAGTCGACGATGTGGACGATGTGGTGGTCGTCGGCGCCGACCTCGCCGACCCGGCCCAGCTCGACCAGCTGCTCGAAACTGGGCATGCCGGTGTTCTGTTCGCGATTGCCGTCGCGGGCCCCGCGCACCGAGCGCGTCACCCCGAAGAACTCCATGGTGTAGCGATGCAGGTCCAGCGGATTGACCACCGCCAGCTCGATCTCGCGCCGGGTCAGGTGGCGCACGTCGGGCAGCCAGTCCAGGTCGTTGGGCTCGCTGGTCGCGATCAGCACGCGGTCGGCGCTGACCGCCAGCGGCAGGATCCGGTGCCGGCGCGCATAGGCGTGCGAGACCACCGCGGTCGCGGCCGGCACGTCCACGCGGGTCGGGTCGATGCGCAGGTAGCGCAGGCCGGTGACCTGGGCCAGCCACTCGCTCAAGCGCTCCAGGCCCAGATCGGTGCCCGGGGTCTGGCCGGAGGCGAGTTTGAGGTTGGCGATCAGCACCAGCGGGTGCACGTCGCTGGCGTGGCGGGCGCCGGCCGGCAGTTGCACGCGCTTGACGTCGTCTGGGCCGATCAGGCCGTCCTCGGCCAGGGCCGCGGCCACCCGCTCCAGGCTCAACCGGCCCGGCGGCAGACGCGGCGCGCCGCGACCGGGCGCGGCCGTGGATTCGGAACCTTGCCGATATTCCACCGGGTACCGCTCCTGCCTGCTCAGACATCATGGGGGCGGCCGCTATACTAGCGCGCCCCGTGCAGGGCACTCTTTGAACATGTCTGCGAAATCGCCAGCGACAGGGACGAACGCACCCACGTTCCAGCAGCTCATTCAGCGCCTGAACGCCTATTGGGCCGATCGGGGCTGCGTGCTGATCCAGCCTCTCGACCTGGAAGTCGGTGCCGGCACCTTCCATCCGGCCACGTTCCTGCGCGCGCTGGGCCCGGAGCCGTGGAATGCGGCCTACGTGCAGCCCTGCCGCCGTCCCACCGACGGCCGCTACGGCGAAAACCCCAACCGCCTGCAGCGCTACTACCAGTACCAGGTGGCGATGAAGCCCAGCCCCGACAACATCGTCGAGCTGTACTTCGATTCGCTCAAGGCGTTGGGCGTGGATCCGCTGGTGCACGACCTGCGCCTGGTCGAGGACAACTGGGAATCGCCGACGCTGGGCGCCTGGGGCCTGGGCTGGGAAGTGTGGCTCAACGGCATGGAAGTGACCCAGTTCACTTATTTCCAGCAGGCCGGCGGTCTGGAGTGCCGCCCGGTGCTGGGCGAGATCACCTACGGTCTCGAGCGCCTGTGCATGTACCTGCAGAACGTCGACAACGTGTTCGACCTGGTCTGGACCTATGGCCCGGATGGCACGCCGGTGACCTACCGCGACGTCTACCACCAGAACGAAGTCGAGCAGAGCGCCTACAACTTCGAGCATGCCGACGTGGATGAGCTGTTCCACCGCTTCGACGCCTGCGAGCGCGAAGCGATCAAGCTGATCGAACTCGGCCTGCCGTTGCCGGCTTACGACCAGGTCTGCAAGGCCAGCCATTCCTTCAACCTGCTCGATGCGCGCCGCGCGATCAGCGTGACCGAGCGCCAGCGCTACATCCTGCGCGTGCGCCGCATCGCCCAGGGCGTGGCCGAGGCCTATCACGCGCAACGCGAAAAGCTGGGTTTCCCCGGCTTGAAGCGCGGCGATGCGCAGGAGGCCGCGTGATGTCCAACGCCACCTCCCTGCAGCCGCTGCTGATCGAATTGGGCACCGAGGAACTGCCGGTCAAGGCCCTGCCCGGCCTGGCCCAAGCCTTCTTCGACGGCGTGATCGACGGCCTGGCCAAGCGCGGCATCGCCTTCGACCGCAACGGCGCCAAGCCGCTGTACACGCCGCGTCGCCTGGCCGTGCTGCTGCCCGGCGTCGCCGTGGAGCAGCCCGAGCAGAAGTCGGAAGTACTGGGCCCTTATCTCAACATCGCGCTCGACGCCGACGGCCAGCCGACCAAGGCCCTGCAGGGCTTCGCCGCCAAGGCCGGCATCGACTGGACCCAGCTGGAGAAGACCAGCGACAACAAGGGCGAGCGTTTCGTCCACCGCGCGATCAAGCCCGGCGCGCAGACACGCGACCTGCTGCAGGACGTGATCCGCGACGCGCTCGCGGCCATGCCGATTCCCAAGCCGATGCGCTGGGGCGATCACGACTACGGTTTCGCGCGTCCCGCCCATTGGCTGGTGGTGCTGTTGGGCAAGGACGTGGTCGAGGCCGAAGTGCTGGGCGTGCGCAGCGACCGCATGAGCCGCGGCCACCGCTTCATGCACGACAAGCCGGTGTGGTTCAGCACCGCGACCGATTACGTCGAGTCCTTGCGCGGCGCCAAGGTATTGGTCGATCCGGACGAGCGCCGCGAGCGCATCGTGCTGGAAGTCCAGAACGCCGCCCGCGTCGGCGGCGGCAGCGCGCGCATCGACGATGGCATCCTGGAGGAGGTCAACGGCCTGACCGAATGGCCCAAGGCGATCGCCTGCGGCTTCGAGGCCGAGTTCCTGGCGGTGCCGCAGGAAGCGCTGATCGCGACCATGGAAGCGAATCAGAAGTTCTTCCCGGTGCTGGATGCCGGCGGCAAGCTCAGCGAGCGCTTCGTCGGCATCGCCAACATCGAAAGCCGCGACGAGTCGGAAGTGCGCAAGGGCTACGAGCGCGTGATCCGTCCGCGCTTCGCCGACGCCAAGTTCTTCTTTGTCGAGGACATGAAGCAAGGCCTGGGCTCGATGAACGAGGGCCTGAAGACGGTCAAGTACCAGGACAAGCTGGGCACCGTCGCCGACAAGGTCGCGCGCGTGGCCGCGCTGGCCGAAGCGGTGGCCGAGGCCGCGGGCGTCGATCCCGCGCTCGCGCGCCGCGCGGCGGAACTGTCCAAGGCCGACCTGCAGTCGCGCCTGGTCAACGAGTTCCCGGAACTGCAGGGCATCGCCGGCCGCTACTACGCCGCGGTCGAGAACGAGCCGCTGGAACTGGCCGCCGCGCTCGACGAAGCCTACATGCCGCGCTTCGCCGGCGACGCGATCGCGCCGTCCAAGCTGGGCCAGGTGCTGGCGATCGCCGAGCGTCTGGACACCCTGGCCGGCGGCTTCGCCGCGGGCCTGAAACCGACCGGCAACAAGGACCCGTTCGCGCTGCGGCGTAATGCCTTGGCGCTGGCGCGCACCCTGATCGAGGGCGTCCTCGATCTGGACCTGCTGCGCTCGCTGGACAGCGGCCACAACGGCGCCACCGAGGCGATCGCGCGCAACGAACTGCTGAGCAAGGACGATGGCAAGCGTAGCGGGGCGCCCAAGAGCGACGCCCGCAGCGCCGCCGAGCAGATCGCCGAGCTGCAGGACTTCGTCTACGACCGCCTGCGCGGCTACTACGCCGACAAGGGCGTGCCCGCGCAGCAGTTCGAAGCGGTGTCGGCGCTGCGTCTGGGGTCGCTGGTCGATCTCGACCGTCGCCTCAAGGCCATCGCCGAGTTCGCCAAGCTGCCCGAGGCCGAAGCCCTGGCCGCGGCCAACAAGCGCATCCGCAACATCCTCAAGAAGGTCGAAGGCGAACTGCCGACCGCGATCGATCCGGCGCTGTTCGCCGAGAACGCCGAGCGCGAGCTGGCCGAGGCGGTGGATGCCGCCGTCGCCGACACCGATCCGCTGCTCGCGCAGCGCGACTACGTCGCCGTGCTCGGCCGCCTCGCGCGCCTGCGCCCGCAAGTGGACGCGTTCTTCGATGGCGTGATGGTCAACGTCGACGACCCGGCCGTGCGCAACAACCGCCTGGCCCTGCTCAAGCGTTTGTCGGACCGCCTTGGCAGCGTCGCGGCGATCGAGCATTTGTCGATCTGATCCGCAACTCGTCCGAGTCGCGCTCTTGATGCAAGCCCTTTGATGAAAGGGCAAGCGAATCTGCTGCCCCCTTGAAAAAAGGGGGCGGCGGGCGCGCAGCGCACGCGGGGGATTTGCTGTTGCTGTTGCTCTCACGCTTAGAAGCAAATCCCCCCTAGCCCCCCTTTTCCAAAGGGGGGAGGCAAATGCAAAGGGGTGTGGGCGTGCATTCGATGCGCCTGCACATTGCATCACACGCGCTTAACACGATGCTCGGCCGCCACGCGCGCGCAAGCAATGCCCGTCTTCGTTGGTTATCCTGCCCGCATGCCCCCGTTCCCCCGCCTCGCCCTCGCCGCCGCCCTGACCCTTGGTGCCGCCGGCGTGGCCCAGGCCGCCACCGTGACGTCGGTGGAAATACGCGGGCTGGACGAGCCCATGACGATCAACGTGCGCACCTCGTTGTCGTTGGTGGACGCGATCGGCAAGGACCTGTCGGGCCGGCGTCTGGGCTATCTGTTGCGCGAGGCCGAGAACGAGACCCGCGAAGCGCTGGAACCGTTCGGCTATTACTCGCCCACCATCCAGGTCGAGGACACCCGCAGCGGCGGCAGCGCACGCGGTCCGGGCGCGACGCCCGCGGCCGACGCCGACGCGCCCACGAATGCCGAGGCCGCCGCCAACGCCGAACCGAGCCCCGCCGACTCCGCCGTCGCCACGCCCAGTGAAGCTATCGCGCGCGCTGAGCGTGCCAACGCGAACAGGCCGGCCACGCCCGACCCCAACGATCCCAACGCGCCGGCGCCGCGCTCCAACGCCAAGGTCGTCGTGGTCATCACGGTGGACAAGGGCGAACCGGTACGCGTGCGCCGCTCCGACGTGGCCATCCTCGGCGCCGGCAGCGAGGACCGTTACCTCAAGGAAGACCTGGCCGCGTTCAAGCCCGACGTCGGCGAGGTGTTCAATCACGCGATCTACGAGGCGGCCAAGACCAAGATCACCCGCCGCCTGGCCGAGCGCGGTTACTTCGATGCCGACTTCACCTCGCGCCGGGTCGAGGTCACGCGCGCCGAGCGCGCCGCCGACGTCGACCTGGTCTGGAGCAGCGGCGATCGCTACGACATGGGCCCGATCACGTTCGAGCAGACGCCCAAGCGCATCATCCGCGATAGCCTGCTCGACAAGCTGGTGTACTGGGAACAGGGCAGCTACTACCACCAGGGCAAGCTCGACCGCTTCCGCGAATCGTTGGCGCGGTTGGATTATTTCGCCAGCATCGACATCGAGCCGCAGCCGGAAAACGCGGTCAACGGCGAAGTGCCGGTCAAGGTCACCCTGACCCCGGCCAAGCGCAGCATCTACACCGCCGGCCTGAGCTTTGGCACCGACAGCGGCGCCGGCGTGCGCATGGGCGTGGAGCGCCGCTACGTCAACGATCGCGGCCACAAGGCGCTGGCTCAGGTCGACTGGGCCGAGAAGCGCAAGACCGCGACTCTGCAGTACCGCATTCCGGCGTTCACCTGGCTGGACGGCTGGTACACCTTCAGCGCCCAGCTCGCCGACGAACAGACCGACTACATCGACTCGCGCCGCATCGAGATCGTCGCCAGCCGCAGCGGCCAGATCGACCGCCACTGGAACGCGACCGCGTCCGTGCACGTGCTGCGCGAGCGCTGGGCCTACGCGATCGACGACGACGACGACGCCAGCACCCCGGTCGACTATCGCAGCGCCACTTTCACCTATCCCTCGCTGCGCGCCGAATACGTCAACGCCGACGACCGCATCTATCCGCGCAATGCCTTCGGTGCGACCGTGATGCTGCGCGGCGGCGTCGAGGGCGCCGGTTCCGACGCCAGCTTCGCCCAGGCCCATGCCAGCGCGCGCTGGTACCGCGGCATGGGCGCGCGCAGCCGTCTGATCGCGCGCGGCGAGCTCGGCCACACCTTCACCGACGCCCTGATCGACATGCCGCCCAGCCTGCGTTTCTTCGCCGGCGGCGATCGCAGCATCCGCGGCTATGCCTGGCGCGAAGTCGGCCCGCGCATTCCGGGCAACGACGGCAAGCAGTACGCCCTGGGCGCGAAGAACGTCGCCACCGGCAGCCTGGAGTTCGAGCAGTACTTCAACGACAGCTGGGGCGCGGCGGTGTTCGTGGACAGCGGCAGCGCGTTCGACGGCACGCCCGACTGGCGCACCGGCGTCGGCGTCGGCCTGCGCTGGCGTTCGCCGGTGGGGCCGCTGCGCGTGGACATCGCGCGCGGCATCAACGATCCGGATTCGGGTTTCCAGCTCTACCTCAACATCGGCGCCGATCTCTGACGCGCCGCGCGATCCACGCCCCAGGACAGACCGCACACGGACATGAGCGACACGCCTAAGACCGCCGCAGAACTGCTCGCCGAGCGCCGTCAGCGCCGACGCGCGGCCGCGCGCCGTTGGGCCTGGCGCAGCAGCTTCGTCGCCGGCGCGCTGACCCTGCTGATCGCGTTCGCCGCGTATTGGCTGCTGGCCACGGTCGGCGGCCGCGATGTGCTGTTGAACCAGATCAAGGCGCGCCTGCCCGCCAACGCCAGCTTCACCTGGCGCGATGCCGACGGCCCGGCCTCCGGCCCGCTGACCTTGCGCGGCGTGCATTTCAGCTACGAAGGCATCGACTTCCGCGCCGAGCGCGTCTACGTCGATACCGCGATCCGTCCGCTGCTGGGCCGCAAGTTGCGGCTGGATGCGCTGCAGGTCGAGGACGCCAGCTTGGACCTGCCCAAGAGCAAGGAGCCCTTCAAGTTCCCGAGCTGGCCCGACGTGCTGCCCGACATCGCGCCGCCCTTGTCGCTGCAGGCCGACGACGTGCGCGTGGACCGCATGAAGGTCAGTCAGGCCGGCGAGCCCATCATCGACGTCCGCCGCCTGCGCGGCGGCCTGGATGCGCAGAGCGGCCAGCTCAAGGTCGAGAAACTCGCGATCGACAGCGACCGCGCGCGCATCACCCTGCACGGCGAGTACTCACCGCGCAACGACTACCGCACGGACCTGGTCGCCACCGCGGTGCTGCCGGCGCGCGCCGGGCGCACGCCGCCGCGCCTGGGCCTGGTCGCCAAGGGCGATCTGTCGCGCATGAACGTCGCCATCTCCGGTTACGCGCCCGGCCCGGTGCGCGCCACCGCGACCCTGCGCGGCAAGGACGATCCGCGCTGGCAGCTGCGCGCCAAGGCCGACGCGCTCGATATCGGCTTGCTGCTGTCGCCGGATGCCGAACCCAGCGACACGCCGCTGTCAGCGCAGTTCGACATGCACGGCGTCGGCGGCACGGCCGAGCTCAGCGGCCGCTTCGCGCAAGGCGATCTGCGCGCCGAGATCCTGCCGTCCAAGGTCAAGCTGGAAGAACAGGTGCTGGACGTGCAGCCGTTAGCGCTGCGTATCTTCGACGGCACCGCGACCCTGCGCGGCCATGCCGACTTCACCGATGCCGAGAACGGCCGCTTCAAGTTCGCGGTCAACGCGCGCGGCCTGCGCTGGGGCGGCAACGCACCCGCGCCCAGCGCGAAGACGCCGGTCACGCCCGCCGCCGCGGCCACGCCGGCGATCGTCGCCGACGCCGACCTGGGTTTCGCCGGCACGGTTCAGGCCTGGGCCGCGATCGGCAACGCGCGCATCGAACGCGACAAGCAGGTCGCGACGGTGCGCTTCGACGGCCGCGGCAACGACCAGCGCATGACGCTCAACGCCTTGCAGGCGCAGATGCCGACCGGCCGCCTCGACGGCAAGGGCGACGTGGCCTGGGCGCCCAAGCTGGGCTGGAACTTCGACGCCACCCTGGCCGGCTTCGATCCGGGTTATTTCGCGCCCGAGTGGAAGGGCGCGGTCAACGGCAAGCTGGTCACGCGCGGCGACACCCGCGCCGACGGCGGGCTGGAGATCGCGGTCGACGCCAGCCAACTCGGCGGCCGCCTGCGCGATCGCCCGCTGCAGGGCCGCGGCCGTTTCCTCATGCACGGCGCCGCCACCGGCAAGAGCGACGACGCCTTTGAAGGCGAGGTCGCGCTGTCGCTGGGCGGCAGCCGCATCGACGCCAAGGGCAAGCTCGCGCAAACCCTGGACGTGGACGCCAAGTTCTCGCCGCTGCAACTCAACGACCTGCTGCCCGACACCGCCGGCAGCCTGCGCGGCACGCTCAAGCTCAGCGGCGCGCGCACCGCGCCCAATATCGACGCCGACCTCAGCGGCAGCGGCCTGAAGTACGGCGACTACCGCGCCGAGACCCTGCTGGCCAAGGGCAGGCTGCCCTGGACCGGTCGCGGCGGCGCGATCGAAGTGCGCGCCAGCGGCTTGGACGTGGGCCTGCCGATGGACAGCGTCGCGATCGACGCGCGCGGCGCGGTCGAATCGCTGCAGTTGCAGGGCAACGCGCGCGGCGAGATCGGCACGCTCGAACTGTCCGGCCACGCCGACAAGCGCGGCGCGACCTGGCAGGGCGCGCTGGCGACCCTGCAACTGGCGCCCAGCAAGGGCGCGTCCTGGCGCTTGCAGCAGGCCGCGCAATTCCGCTGGGACGGCAAGAACGGCGCGCTCAGCAACGCCTGCCTGGCCTCCAGCGGCGGCGGTTCGCTGTGCGCCAACGCCGACTGGCCGCGGCGCGGGCTGGACGTCAAAGGTCAGGGCCTGCCGCTGACGCTGGCCCAGCCCTATCTGCCCGAGCGCGCCGACAAGCGGCCGTGGGTGCTGCGCGGCGAGATCGCGATCGACGGCGAACTGCGCCCGGTCGGCAACGCCTGGCGCGGCCAGGCCACGGTGACCTCGGCCGGCGGCGGCATGAAGTTCAGCGAACGCGCGCGCCGCGAGCCGGTGCGCTACAGCAACCTCAGCCTGCGCGCGAGCTTCGACCCGCGCCGCATCGAAGCCGACCTGGACGCGGTGGTCAACGACGACGGTCGTCTCGACGCGCGCATCGCCACCGGTTGGGACGCGTACTCGCCGCTGGAAGGCGACATCGCGCTCAACACCGACGAGCTGACCTGGGTGGAACTGTTCTCGCCCGACATCGTCGAGCCCAAGGGCAAGCTCGACGGCCGCATCGGCCTGAGCGGCACCCGCGATGCGCCGCGCCTGAGCGGACAGGCGCGCCTGAGCGAGTTCAGCACCGAGTTGCCGGCGCTGGCGATCGCGTTGCAGGACGGCGACGTGCGCCTGGACGCGCAGCCCGATGGCACTGCGCGCATCGTCGGCAGAGTGCGTTCGGGCGAAGGCACGCTCAACATCGACGGCAGCCTGGGCTGGCAGGGCGACGACACCCCGCTGGTGCTGAACCTGCGCGGCAAGAACGTGCTGATGTCGGACACGCGCGATCTGCGCGCGGTGGCCGATCCCAACCTGACCGTGCGCTACGCCGCCAAGCAACCGCTGCAGGTGACCGGCACGGTTGCGATTCCGTCGGCGCGCATCGACCTGGAGCGCCTGGATCAGGGCGTGTCGGCCTCCCCCGACGTGGTCGTGCTCGATCCCGTGGACCCCGAAGACACCGGCGACTCGCCGCTGGATCTGGACCTGACCCTGGCGCTGGGCGACGACGTCAAGCTCAACGGCTTCGGCCTGGACGGCAGCCTGCAAGGCCAGATGCGCGTGCGCGCGCGGCCCGGCCGCGAGATGACCGCGAGCGGGCGCCTGGATGTCGATGGACGCTACAGCGCTTACGGACAGAAGCTGCAGATCACCCGCGGCCATCTGGCCTGGTCGAACGGCCCGGTGTCCGATCCCATCCTCGACGTACGCGCCGAACGCGAAGTCGGCGAAGTCACCGCAGGCGTCGACATCTCCGGCCGCGCCAGCGCGCCGCAGGTCAACGTGTGGTCCAACCCGGCCAGCTCGCAGTCCGAAGCGCTGGCCTACCTCGCGCTGGGCCGTCCGCTGTCCAGCGCCAGCGGCGACGAGAGCCGCCAGCTCAACGCCGCCAGCGCCGCGCTCTCGGCCGGCGGCAGCCTGCTGGCCTCCCAGCTGGGCGCCAAGATCGGCCTGGACGACGCCGGCGTGATGGAAAGCCGCGCGCTCGGCGGTTCGGTGCTGGGCGTGGGCAAGTATTTGTCGCCGCGCTTGTACGTGGGCTACGGCGTGTCCCTGCTCGGCACCGGCCAGGTGCTCACGCTGAAATACCTGCTGCGCAAGGGCTTCGATATCGAGATCGAATCCAGCACGATCGAGAACCGCGCTTCGATCAACTGGCGCAAGGAAAAGTAAGCCGCACGCCAGGAAACTTTCGTTTCGGCGCGACGAAGGATTCGTCGCGCTTCGCGCCGAGCCTGCTTGCGCTCGATTCGCGAACTGCATCACAGCCAAACAGTGGCCGCGACCGCCGCTGCCATCGCTTTGCATGCCCGCAGGGCCCAAGATTTGCGCGCGGCGCAACGGCCGCCCTTCAGCCGATCCGGGACCCCATGCGCATTCATCGACTCGCCGCCGCTTTGACGGCCACGCTATGCCTGATCGCCTGCACGCCCGGGGCGCAACAGGAGGGCGCTAGCTCAGGGGAAACGGCCGCGACGGGCGCCGCTGCGGCCACCGGCATGTCGATGGCGACGCCCAACGCGCCGCAAGCGCAGCCCTTCGCCACGCCCCTGGAGATTGTGCAGCTGCACCTGGCGCAGACCCACGTCATGCCCGAAGCGGGCCTGCAATGGAGCCTGGCCAACGCCAAGGAAGAACTGCATGCGATCGGCAATCGCGAAGCGCTGGTGCTGGTCAAGTTGGCGGCGGACAACGCCGTCAATCCGAGGATCGAAGCCTGGCGCGGCGGCCAGCAGTTGGGCTCGATCGCGCTGAGCGGCGCGACGCCGCCGACCGAAGCCGCGGGCCCCGCCCACCCCTACGGCACGCTTAGCGCCACGCTGCCGGCGTCGTGGCTGGCACCGGGCCTGCAATTGCGCGCGAGCGCCGACAATTACAGCGCCGGCGGGTTCCGCTCGCCGTCGATCGGCGCCGACAGCCCGGTCACCCTGCGCGTGCTGCCCTTCTACCTGTTCGGCGCCAACGAACTCAATTCGATCCCGCTCAGCACCACCGCGGTGCCCAATGCGGCCACGGTCGACGAGCTCTACGCCAAGTGGCCGGTCGCCAGCGTGGTCGCGCAGAACCATCCCGCGCGGCTCGCGCAATGGCCGATCCTGGTGGTCGGGCCCGCCGGCGGCCGGCCGGCCTACGTCGCCCACAACACCAACGAGGAACAAGCCGGTTACGAGTTGATGGGCGCGGTGCTCGACGTGCTGGGCGGCCTGCTCGACGCCAACGGCGAAGGCAATGGTCCGGTGCAGTACTACGCGCCCTTGATCATGTTCGACGCCAACCGCGTGTACCGCAGCCCCGGCGGCGGCCTGGGCACGGTCGGCGGCGATACCGGCGTCGGCGATCACAACTACCGCGGGATCTTCGTGCACGAGCAGGGCCACGCCATGGGCCTGCCGCATCAGGACGACGGCTACAAGGGCGGCCGCTATCCGTATCTGGCCGGCAGCCTCAACGGATCGGTCTGGGGTTACGACAGCACGCGCAAGCAGTTCCTGGCGCCGTTCGTGCCGACCACCGCGTCGCGCTACAGCACCTGCCGCGGCGATACCTTCGCCGGCACGCCGCGCCAGCTCGACGCCCAGGGGCGCTGCATCAAGCAAGACCCGATGCAGAGCGGCTCCGGAGACGAGGCGGCCGGCTATCGCTTCGCCACCTTCTCCGACTACAGCACCGCCATGATGCAACGGCATTTCGAAGGCGTCGCCCGCAACGACGACCAGGGCCGGCGCGTGTACGACGGCGGCAGCATCGTCGCCGATGCCGCCTTCCCCGGCGGTTACAAGCGTTGGGATAGCCTGGACCGGCGTTGGGTCAACGTCGACCGGACCACCACCGACAAGGGTCTGTACGGCCTGGACGGCGGGCTGCCTCTGCGGCGCGACGTGCCAGTGCACGCCATCGCGATCTCCTACAGCCTGGCCGGCACGCCCCAGGTCTCGCAGATCTATCCGGTGCTGAGCCACCGCGGCAACCTGCTGCGTACGATCGACCCCACCGATGCGGCGCAACGCGCCAGCATCGTGCCCAACACCGGGCCGGTGCCCTGGTATTGCCACGCCAGCGGCTGCGACTACAGCCTGCGTCTGACTTACGTCGACGGCAGCGTGCGTCACGTATTGCTGCAAGGCGGCTTTCGCTCCTGGTGGGGCCCGATGACGGCGCCGCCCGCGAACGCGAGCGATCCCAAAAACGGCGCGAGCTTCCGCACCTGGGCGATCAATGTTCCCGGCGAGGTGATGCTGCGCAAGATCGAGCTGCTGGATACGCCGCGCGCCTGGGAAGGCCTGCCGGCCAACCCGGCCGTACTTGCCACCCGCGAGCACATCGAATTGGGCGACACGCCGCACGCCACCGGCGGCGTACCGGCCGCGCCAGGCGTGCCCGTCGCGATGCGCGCGCAAACCGCAGGCGTGCGCGGCGCCGAAGGCGCATGCACCGAACTGGCGACGATCGCCGCGCCGCGTTCGGCATTGCCGGCGCCGCTGTGCGCCAGCGCGCGGCCGGACGGGGCCGCTCCGCCGCAGCCGCCTCGGTTCGATATGCGCCAGACCCTGCCTCGCATGCTGCGGCGCTGATCTCGCGCGGCGTGGCGGTGGCGTCTTCGCTTATCGAAGCCTGCTCGAATCGATGGCAGAGCCGGCGCCCAGGTTGGGCACGATGAACCTCGGCCGCTAAAAGCTTACGACTGGCGCGCGGTCAGGCGGGCGCTATGGCGCGCCTGAAGAATTCGTCGAGTTGCTCGCCCTGGCCGCGGCCGGGCGTCAGCGTCGGCGGCGACTGTTCCATACGCCGCAACTGGGCTTCGATGAATTCGCTGATCTCGGGCACGCGCGGTCCATCCTCGACTTCCTTGGCGCTGCGCTTCTTAACCAGCAAAGCGTCGATCGCGACTCGCAGCGGTCCGTCGGGCAACAGGCGGTCGAGTAGCCGCTCGAAGGCCATTGGCGGCGGACCGGAAGCTTGTTCGATCCACAGGCAGGCCAATATCGGCCGCAGCACATACAAATACTTCTTGGTCCGTACTCGCTCGCCACGCAGGTAGCCGCGGAAGTTGCCGCGCGCCATGCGGTGGTAGTGGTGCCAAGTGGCAATGGGCGAATAGTTGCGGTCCACCAGTTCGCGCAGTCCGGCGACCAAGCGTTCGTCCTGCCGATAGACGACAGGCGAGCGCAGCCACTCCAGCAAGGTCGGATTCGACTTCGACAGCAAGCGCAGCGCCTTGCGCAGGTCCCAGCCGCTGACGTCGAGCTCGTCGTCGATCGGCAGTTCGATCACGTCGCGCTGCGGCTCGCCCGGCCCGGTGCGCTCGTTGACGCTGAGGTACCAGTCGCGCCGGTGCACATAGACGAAGCGCGCGTCGTAGTCGCTGTCGGGCGAAGAGAAGCCCCAGCCGCGGCTGCCGGACTCGCAGGCGAACACGATGCGCACATCGTGATCGCGCTCGATGCCGTCCAGGGCAGCCAGCACCGCCGCGCGTTGCTCCGGCGCGATCGGATGGATGTCGGAATCGGGGACGTCGGTCATCGAATTGCGGGCCGCCTGCACTGGCATCAAGCTTAGTCCAGCGGCGACACTGCCGGCATCGGCCAAATACTTCGAGGACCGCAACGCGTGACCACCGTGATCGAAACGCAACGCCTGACGCTGGACGAACTGGCGCCGCCGGATGCGGACTTCATCGTCGAACTGCTCAACGACCCGGCCTTCCTGGCCAACATCGGCGATCGCGGCGTACGCGATCACGCCGACGCCTTGCGCTACATCGCCAACGGGCCGGCCGCCAGCTACGCCAAGCACGGCTTCGGCTTGTGGCTGGTGCGCGACAAGGTCAGCGGCGAACGTCTAGGCTTGAGCGGGCTGTTGCAGCGCGACACCCTGCCCGATGCGGACATCGGCTACGCCTTCCTGCCGCAGTACCGCGGCCAGGGTTACGCGGTCGAGGCCTGCACGGCGGTGATCGCGCATGCGCGCGAACCTTTGCGACTGCCGCGCGTGCTGGCCATCGTCTCGCCCGGCAACGAAGCCTCCACCCGCGTGCTGGAGAAGATCGGCCTGCGCTACCAGCGCCGGATGCGGCTGAGCGAAGACGCCGAAGAACTGCTGCTGTACTCCACCGAGGCCTGAGCGCTCAGCGCGCGACGATGCGCGCGCCATGCAGACGCGGGCGGCCGTCGGCCACGTCGGTCCACACCGCGTAGGCCGCGGCACCGGACAGGGCCAGCTGCGGAAAACCGGTGGCGCGGCCGCGTCCTTGCAGGCGCGCGAGCTCCAGACGTTGCGGTTCGCCGGACAGGTCGGCGGCGTAGCGCGCGAGCTGCAGCGATTGGCCCTGCGCGTCTTCGCGCAGCCACAGCACCCACACCGCGTCCGCGGCTATGGCGACATCGACGCGGCCCTGCACCTGCGCGCCCTGATCGAGCACGCGCGGCGCGGCGTAGGAGTCGCCGGCGTCCTCGCTGCGCGCGAGCTTGAGCGTGGGGGTGTCGCCGGCCGCGGTGTACCAGGCCACCACCGCGCGCGATCCGCGCGCGGCCACGGCCGGGCCGTTGACCGGACAGGCCGGCATGGTCCAACGATCCGGGTGCACCATGCGCGCCGCGCCCCACCCTCCCGGCCCGCGCCGTACTGCCGCGATGTCGCGCAGCTCTTCGACCGAGCGATCGCGATAGACCAGCAAGGTGCCGCCCTCGGTCAGCGCGACATCGGTCTGGCAGCAGTCGCAGGTCCTGCGGTCCAACTCGACCTCGTCGCTGCGCCGCAGCTCGGCATCGACGATCGCGCTGCGCAGGCTCATCGTGCCGCCATGGTCCTCGTGGCCGGCATGCGCGTCGGTGGACGCAGCCGCATTGTGGCGGCCGTCCAGCCAGGCGATGCCGAGGCGATCCTCCGCGGCCGGCCACAGCGACACGAAGCCGTGCTCGGTCGAAGTGCCGTCGTTGTTGACCAGCACGGGCGCGGACCAGGTCGCGCCATCGTCGGCCGAACGCGCCAGTGCGACGTCGTAGGCATAGGGCGCGCTCGCGGACTTGCGCAGCCAATGCGCCCATAACGCGCCGTCGGCGGTGGCCATGACGTGCGGGGTGTCGGCCCAGTTGACGAACCAGTCGCGGCCGGCGGCGACCTGCACCGGCGCCGACCAGGCCGCGTGGCCGGCATCGCTCGATTGCGCCAGCCGCAGGCGATGTTCGCCGTCATGCGACTCGATCCACGACAGCAGCAAGCGGCCGTCCGCGCCGGCGACCAGATCGGGTTGCGCGGCAGCGGTGTCCACGGGCAGCGCCCAGGCGCTGGCGCTTAGGCGCAGGGCCGGCGCCGATGCGGGGGCCTCGGCTGCAACGGGGGGCGGCGCGTCACCGCGCCCGCAGGCGCTGCCGGCCAGGATCAGTGCGATCGCGAGAATCGGGCGGGGCTTCATGGCGGAAGGGTAATCCAGCCCGAGGCCGCGAGGGCGGTCGTGGTGTTACGCGACGATGCGGTTCGCCTATGGCTCACCGCATCCTACGGGCGAGCGGGCGGGCGGGTGGGTGCGCGGCGAGCGCGCCGCGTCTCAGGCCACGCGCGCGCGGCGCGCGCGGGTCAGGTGCACCAGCAGTAGCGAGATCGCCGCCGGGGTCATGCCCGGAATGCGCTGGGCCTGACCGACGGTTTGCGGACGCACGCGCTCCAGTTTCTGCTGGACCTCGGCCGACAGGCCGTGCACGCCGGCGTAATCGAAACCGTCGGGAATCGCGGTGTCTTCGTTGCGCTGCTGGCGCGCGATCTCTTCGCGCTGGCGTTCCAGGTAGCCGGCGTACTTGACGCCGATCTCGACCTGCTCGGCCACCGCGGCATCGGCCACCGCCGGGCCCAGCGAGGGCACGCTCGTCAGCTTCGCGTAGTCCAGCTCGGGGCGCTTGATCAGGTCCAGCGCGCTGGTTTCGCGCGTGAGTTCGATGCCCAGCGTCTGCGCCACTTCGCGGCCCAGGGCGTTGCCGGGCGCGGCCCAGACCGCGGCCAGGCGCGCGCTCTCGCGCTCGATCGCTTCGCGCTTGCGCGCGAACGCGGCCCAGCGCGCGTCGTCGACCAGGCCCAGTTCGCGGCCGGTTTCGGTCAGGCGCAGGTCGGCATTGTCCTCGCGAAGTTGCAGCCGGTACTCGGCGCGCGAGGTGAACATGCGATAGGGCTCGCTGGTGCCGTGGGTGATCAGGTCGTCGACCAGCACGCCCAGGTAGGCCTGGTCGCGGCGCGGGCTCCAGCCGTCCAGGCCGTGCGCGTGGCGCGCGGCGTTGGCGCCGGCCAGCAGGCCCTGCGCGGCGGCCTCCTCGTAACCGGTGGTGCCGTTGATCTGGCCGGCGAAGTACAGGCCGGCCACGGCCTTGGTCTCCAGCGTGGTCTTGAGGCCGCGCGGGTCGAAGTAGTCGTACTCGATCGCGTAGCCGGCGCGGGTGATGTGGGCGCGCTCGAAGCCGCGGATCGAGCGCACCAGCGCCAGCTGCACGTCGAACGGCAGCGAGGTCGAGATGCCGTTGGGATAGATCTCGGCCACATCCAGGCCTTCAGGCTCGACGAAGATCTGGTGGCTGGCCTTCTCGGCGAAGCGCACCACCTTGTCCTCGATCGACGGGCAGTAGCGCGGGCCGGTGCCTTCGATCTGGCCGGTGTACAGCGGCGAGCGGTCGAGCGCGCCGCGGATGAGGTCGTGGGTCTGCTCGGAGGTGTGGGTGATCCAGCACGAGACCTGACGCGGATGGTCGTCGCGGCTGCCGAGGAAGGACATCACCGGGCGCGGATCGTCGCCGGGCTGCTCCTCCATCACCGAGTAGTCGAGCGTGCGCCCGTCGATGCGCGGCGGCGTGCCGGTCTTGAGCCGGTCGACCACGAACGGGCCTTCGCGCAGACGCGCGGCCAGCGCGGTCGCGGGCGGGTCGCCGGCGCGGCCGGCGGCGTAGGTGGTCTGGCCGACATGGACCTTGCCGGCCAGGAAGGTGCCGGCGGTCAGCACCACCGCGCGCGCCTGGAAGCGCAGCCCGGTCTGGGTGAGCACGCCGCTGACGCGGCCGTCGGCGAATTCGATGTCGTCGACCGCGGCCTGGAACAGGGTCAGGTTCGGCTGCGCTTCGACCGCGCGCCGGATGAAGCTGCGATACAGACCGCGATCGGCCTGGCAGCGCGTCGCCCGCACGGCCGGGCCCTTGCTGGCGTTGAGGCGTCGCCACTGGATGCCGGCGGCGTCGGCGGCGCGCGCCATGATCCCGCCCATGGCATCGATCTCCTTGACCAGGTGGCCCTTGCCGATGCCGCCGATGGCGGGGTTGCAGCTCATCGCGCCGACGGTCTCGACCGAATGGGTGAGCAGCAGGGTGCGCGCACCGGCACGCGCCGAAGCCAGCGCGGCTTCGGTGCCGGCGTGGCCGCCGCCGACCACGATCACATCGTATTGGTAGAAAGAGTCGGTCATCGCAGGGTCCGGCGCCGCGGGGCGGCGGGCGGAATTTTAGGGCATGCCGGCGCGGGGCGCCCGGGCACGGAAACTTGGCACGGTTCCTGCGTCATTACTCTTGCACCCAGCGGGGCAGGCGCTAGACGCCGGTCGGAATTGGAACAGGGGCTGGCCAAGCGCTCGCGGGGGAAGCAGGGGGCCGAATGTCGGGGGACATTCGGCCCCTTATTTTTTTCCCGATTCCGCTGCGCGATACGCGCGATCCATCGATCTGAGGCCGGTCTGGCGCGGCTTGCGCGCGGGACGCCGCGTCTTGCGCGTCGCCTCGTAGAAGGCGCCGACGCCCGACGGGGACGGAACAGGGGGGATCCGTGATTCCTCGCCGGGCGCCGACATAGTCAGGCTGTCTTACCGACTACGTCCAAATGCGACGCAGCCGGTCAATACCCGTAGATTGCGGTCAGTCCGGTCCCGATGCAAGACCCTGGGGTGTGACCGGAAACTCGCTTGTGGAAAGCCGCGCTTGCGGAAGCCGCACCCGTGGAAAGCGGCGGTGCGGGAGCGGCGCTGCGTTCAGCGCCGCCCCTGGCCCGGTCTCACTGCTCGTGCGTGGCCGGACGGCTGTCGCGGCTCTCGATCGCGCGGCGGATGGTCTGCTGCATCGGCGAGCCGCCGTCGCGGCGCGGCGGCGGGTTGTTGTAGACCCGAGGCATCGGCTGCGAGGGCACGTGGGTCGGCGGACGGCCGCCGTCGGCATGCTGGCGGCGGATGCCGTCCAGGTTGCGCCACGGCGAGCGATCGTTGTCCGGACGGCCCGGCGGCGGCGGATTGGTCGGCGGCTGGCCCGGATTGACCACCACCGGCGGACGCGGGCGGTGCGGACGGTGATAGCCCGGGTAGCCGTAGCCCGGATAACCGGGGTAATAGCCCGGGTAGCCGTAACCGTAGCCCGGTCGGTAGCCGTAGCTATAAGGATACGGATAGCCGCCGTAGCGGTAGCCGAAGCGGTACGCCTCGCCGTACGGGTAATAGCCGCCGTAGGAGCCGCCGTAAGAACCGTAATAGCGGTACTCGGTGCTCGGCTGACCGTAGTAATAGTCGCCGCGCGCGCCGTCGCGATACACGTAATCGGGATAGCAACCGGCCAGCAGGACGGCGGCTACGACGGGCAGGATCAGTTTGCGAATCATGGCTGGAACCCCCCAGGGTGTGCCGCCAGCTTCGGCCCGGGGCATTGAACTCGGGCTTAACTCGGCGGGTGGCCGGAAACCCCATCCTGACCGGTTCAGGTCCGCGCTACCAGTGTCGCCGCCCTAACCGACCGCTTGCGCAATTGCCGGGCCGGCGCACCGGTGCCAGCATGCCGGTCCGCGGCCGCGCGCAGGCGCCCCGCCCCCCCGTTCGCGAGCCCCCATGACCCTGCACCGCACCTCCGGCCATTGGCGGCTGGGCCTGTTGCTGACCCTGCTCACCGCGGCCTGCTGGGCGACCCTGCCGATCGCGCTGAAGATCGTGCTGGAGGCGCTGGACCCGATCACCCTGACCTGGTTCCGGTTCCTGGTCGCGGCCGGCGTGACCGGCGCCTGGCTGGGCCTGCGCGGGCGCCTGGGCGGTTACCGCGCCCTGGGCCGGCGCGGCTGGACCCTGCTGGCGGTGGCCGCGCTGATGCTGGTCGGCAACTACGTGCTGTACCTGTTGGGCGTGCAGTACACCTCGCCGGCCAACGCCCAACTGCTGATCCAGCTGGCGCCGCTGCTGATGACCCTGGGCGGGATCTGGGTGTTCGGCGAACGCTTCCGCGCCGCGCAATGGCTGGGCCTGGCCCTGCTGTTGATCGGGCTGAGCCTGTTCTTCCGCGACCAGCTGGTCCATGCCTGGGCCCAGGAAGCGGCCAGCGCAAGCGCGGCGCACAGCGGCGACTACCTGCTGGGCTCGGCCTTCGTGATCGCCGGCGCGGTGGTGTGGGCGGCCTACGCGCTGCTGCAGAAGCAGTTGCTGATGAAGTTGGGATCGATGCAGATCCTGCTCTTCATCTATGTCGCCGCCAGCGTGCTGCTGCTGCCGTTCGCGCGTCCGTCCGCGCTGTTGGCGCTGGACGGTTTCCACTGGGCGATGCTGGCCTACTGCGCGCTCAACACCGTCGGCGCTTACGGCGCCTTCGCCGAGGCGCTGGCGCACTGGGAAGCCTCGCGGGTGTCGGCGATCCTGGCGACCACGCCCTTGCTGTGCATCGTGGCGGTGACGGTGGTGCACGCGTTCTGGCCGCAGATGCTGGCGCCGGAACGGATCTCGAGCCTGGGCTGGGTCGGCGCGGCCTTGGTGGTGGCCGGTTCGGCCGCGGTCAGCCTGCTCGGGCGGCGCGCGCCCACCAGCGAAAACGCATGAACGCCGTCGCGCCGGCATGGAGCGCGGTGGCGCGGGTGCGCTAGTCTCGCGACGATGAGCGAACTTCCCCCGAACGACCCCTCCGCGCCCGCCACCGACCTGCCCGGTTTCCGCGACGTGCTGGCCGCGGCCGCGCGCATCGCCCCGCATGCGCACACCACGCCGGTGCTGCGCTCGCGTTCGATCGACGCCCTGGCCGGCTGCGAGCTCTACTTCAAGGCCGAGCACCTGCAGCGCATCGGCGCCTTCAAGTTCCGCGGCGCCTGCAATGCGGTGTGGTCCTTGTCCGAGGCCGAAGCCGCGCACGGCGTGGTCACCCATTCCTCCGGCAATCATGGCGCCGCGCTGGCGCTGGCCGCGCGCACCCGCGGCATCGCCTGCCACGTGGTCGTGCCCGAGGGCGCGGTGGCGGCCAAGCTGGCCGCGATCGAAGCCTACGGCGCCACCTTGCACCGTTGCGCGCCGAGCATCGACGCGCGCGAGGCCAAGTGCGCGCAGGTGCAGGCCGAGACCGGCGCCGAGCTGGTCCATCCCTACACCGACGCGCGCGTGATCGCCGGCCAAGGCACGGCCGCTTTGGAATTGTTGGCGGCGACGCCCGCGCTGGACGCCTTGATCGCGCCGGTCGGCGGCGGCGGCCTGGCCAGCGGCACCGCGATCGCGAGCGCGGCGGTGTCGCCGGCCACGCGCCTGTTCGTGGCCGAACCGGCCGGCGCCGCCGAGACCCACGCTTCGCTGCAAGCGGGTAAACGTATTACGCAGTTCGTACCGGACACGATTTGCGACGGATTGAGAGGCACGTTGGGCGCGCCTAATTTCGCGCTTTTGCAGCGCTATGCTGTCGAGGCCCTGGTGGTCGACGACGCCGACACCGTGGCCGCGATGCGCCTGTTCCTGCAACGCGCAAAACAAGTGCTGGAACCCTCCGCTGCGGTCGCAATAGCCGCGGTATTCGCTAATCGTTCGCTTTTCGCCGGAAAAAAAGTCGGCGTGATCCTGTCCGGCGGCAACGTCGATGCGGATGCGTTGGCGACTTTGTTCGCGCGCTGAATACATCGGCGGTGGAAGCCGCCGCATCGACGGCGATGCGACGTGTTTTATTTGTGACACCTCTATCATTTTTTTGCGCATGCCACTGGCACGCTGAGCTACGCAGCGCACCCCACGGCGTTGATTCACTTACGCCGGTGCGCGACGAGATCCGACCATTTCGTTCAAGCACTGAACAACGTTTAGCCGAAGGGGTGGCTGATGGTGGATGTCGAGTTTCGGGTGGTCGCAGACCGCCGCGACGGGCTGTTGCTGGCCCTGGGCCAGACCGTGATCGCGGCGGGGTTCACCCTGTTGCGTCAGCGCATGGTCAACAGCGAGGAAGGCGTGGTGCTGACCATGGTGGTGCGCGGCCCGGAGAACGGGCTGCTGATGCTCGAAGAGCGTCTGGGCACCCATCACCTGGTCAATAGTTTCGAAGCCTCGCCGGTCGACGCCAGCGTCGCCAATACCGTCAGCGCGCCTGCGCCCGCACCGGCCGCGCCCAAGGCCAACGGCGGAGCGACGCTCAAGCCCGCGACCGCGTCCGACGAGGCCGCCACCGCGATGGACACGCGCCGGGTCGAATCTCTGCTGCCGCAGCTGGCGCGCGACTACCCCAACATCTTCATCCAGCTGTTGGCGCTGGAACACGACCTGCCGCCGTCGCAGCGCGAGGCGACGCTGCGTTACATCGGCCAGCGCGTGGGCACATGGGTCTACAAGCGCGACTACTCCCTGGGCGGCCACCTCGCCCTGGCCGACGCGGTGCGCCACATCGCCCTGCCGGCGATGCGCCAGTTGGTCCAGGCCGAACTCCACGAGGACACCCTGCGGGTCAAGAACAGTCCCTTCTGCCATCGCGGCGAACACGGCGCTTCCTGCCATTTCCTGCGCGGCATGCTCGGCGGCCTGCTCGGCGGACCCCACGGCACCGAAGGGGTGCGCGTCGTCGAAAGCCATTGTCGCAACACCGGCGCGGAGACTTGCTGCTTCGAGTTCCACGCCTGAGTCAGGCCAACCACCACGGGGGACTACCAATGCCGCACGATCACGCCATTCAATGCATCCACGACCCGCTGCTGGTCGTGCTTTCTTACCTGGTTTCGGTGCTGGGCTCGTTCACCGCCCTGCAGCTCGCGATCGCGATCCCGGCCGCGCGCGGCGCGGCGCGCTGGCGCGCGATCTTCGCCGCCGGCGCGGCGATGGGCGGCGGCGCGATCTGGGCGATGCACTTCATCGCCATGCTGGCCTGCCAGATGCAGATCCCGGTGACCTACGACCTCACCATCACCATCGCCTCGGCGGTGATCGCGATCCTCTCGTGCATGGCCGGCCTGGCGATCGCCAGCGCGGGCGTGTTCGGCTGGGGCAAGCTGGTGATCGCCGGCGTGTTCATGGGCCTGGGTGTGACCGGCATGCACTACAGCGGCATGGCGGCGATGCGCATGCCGGCCGACATCCACTACGACGGCACCCTGGTGTCGGCCTCGGCGGCGATCGCGATCGTGGCCTCGATCGTGGCCCTGTGGCTGGCCTTCAACCTGCGCGGCTGGCTGCAGATGCTGGGCAGCGCGCTGGTGATGGGCGTGGCGGTGTGCGGCATGCACTACACCGGCATGCTCGCGGCCAGCTTCGCGCCCAATCAGGCCGGCGCGGCCGCGCTGGCCGGCGGCATCAGCGGCGCCAATCTGGGCATGGGCATCTTCGCCGTGACCACCCTGCTGCTGGCCACGGTGCTGACCCTGAGCATGCTGCGCCAGCGTCAGCGCGCGATGGTGCAGATCTGACCGCACCTTCCGTAACGCGGTAGCGCGAAGGGCCCGCCGATGCGGGCCCTTCGTTTTGGCGCATGCGGCGCGGGCGCGCTCGCGTTTTTCGACCGCGCTCACGCGGCCTGAGCGCGACGCCGGTATCATCGCCGCGTCCCGCATACCGATGCAGCCAGGCCCCCGATGAAGATAGACGGTACCCGCAGCCACGACCGTGCCACCGAGGTGGTGTTGGCCTATTACGCCGCCTTCAACCGCGGCGATTGGGACGGCATGCTCGTCCTGCTGTCCGACGACGTCGCCCACGACCTCAACCAGGGCCCGCGCGAAAACGGGCGCGCCGCATTCGCTCAGTTCCTGCAGCGCATGCAGGCCAGCTACCGCGAGCAGCTGCACGACATCGTGGTGCTGGTCTCGCCCGACGGCAGCCGCGCGGCGGCCGAGTACGTGGTCCACGGTCAGTACCTGGCCAGCGACGCCGGCCTGCCGGAAGCGCGCGGGCAGAAATACGTGCTGCCCGGCGGCGCGTTCTTCGAGCTGCGCGACGGCCGCATCCAGCGCGTGAGCAACTACTACAACCTGCAGGACTGGATCGCCCAGGTCAGCTGAGCGCGGCCGCGGCGCAACCGCCGCGCATCGGCGCGGCGACGCGACCGACGCGTAACATCCGCTCCGCTAGGCTGTCGCGGCGCCCGACCGCCGCACGGCCCCGATGCTCAGACTCCCGCGTACGCCCGCCTACTGGATCGCCGCGCTGGCCTTGGCGCTGGCGCTGTGCTTTCTGGGCAGTCGCGGCATCTGGGACCCCGACGAAGGCCGCTACACCAACGTCGCCCTGAACATGCTCGACACCGGCGACTGGATCAATCCGCGCCGCAGTCATGAAGTCGCGCATTGGACCAAGCCGCCGCTGACCTACTGGGCGATCGCGTCCAGCGTGGCGGTGTTCGGCCATCACACCTGGGCGGCGCGGCTGCCGGCGGCGCTGGCCTATCTGCTCAGCGTGTGGCTGGCCTGGCGCGTCGCGCGCCGGCTCGCGCCGGGCGCGCAGGCGCAGGCCGCGACGATCTACGCGACCCTGCCGTTCACCGTCGGCGCTTCGCAGCTGATCACCACCGATTACCTGTTGTCGGCCTGCACCGGGTTGGCGATGTGGGCCTATGTGGAGGCGCGCTTCGGGCCGGCGCAGGCCGAAGCCGCGCGCGAACGCCTGCGCGCGCGCGGCTGGATCGCCTTGATGTGGATCGGCTTCGCGCTGGGCTTCCTGTGCAAGGGCCCGCCGGCGCTGCTCCTGCTGCTGCCGATCCTGGCTTTCAATCTGCTCGCGCCGGGCGGGTATCGGATCCTGCAGTGGTCGGGCCTGGCGCTGTTCGTGCTGCTGGCGCTGCCCTGGTACGCGGCGGTGATCGCCAATCATCCGGGCCTGTTCAAGTACTTCATCGGCGACGAGGTGGTGAACCGCGTCACCACCAACGAATTCGGCCGCCACGGCGAGTGGTACGGCTGGCTGGAGATCTACCTGCCCACGCTGCTGCTGGGCACCCTGCCGTGGACGCCGGCGCTGTGGCGCTGGGCGCGCGCGCTGCCCGCGCGGGCCGGGCGTTGGCGCGATCGCGCCGCGCGCCTGAGCGAGGCGCCGGCGCTGCTGCTGGCCTTGTGGCTGTGGCTGCCGCTGCTGGTGTTCTGCCTGGCGCAGTCGCGCATGCCGCTGTACCTGCTGCCGCTGTTCCTGCCGTTGGCGGTGATCGCGGCGCGGCAGCGCCAGGACGAAGGCCGCGGCCTGCCGACCTGGCCATGGCTGGCGGCACTGGTCGCGGTGCTGCTGGCGCTCAAGCTGGCCACGGTCTATTGGCCCACCCACAAGGACGCGTCGGCCTGGGCCGAGGCGATCCGCACGCGCGCGCCCGGTCCGGTGCGCGAGGTGGTGTTCGTCGAAGACATGGCGCGCTACGGCCTGCACCTGCATCTGGATGCCGAGATCGAGAAGGTCTCGCTGGAGCCGGCGCCGGGCGCACGCTTCAATCCCGAGTTCGACGAATCGCTGGCGCAGGAGCTGGCCGAGCACGAGCCCGGTACGGTCTGGGTCTGCAAACAAACGATGTGGCCGCGGTTGCGCGCGCGCGTGGCCACGCTCGGCTATCGCGCGAGCGCGCTGGGCGCGCCCTTCGAGCGCCGGGTGATCTTCCAGGTCGAGTTCGCGCCGCGTCTGGCGCGGCCGGGCGACGCGATGCGCTGACCCGGCTCAGGCGCCGCGGTCGCTGCGCATTTCCTTGGTGCGGTGATCGTCGCCGGCCGCCGCGCGCGCCGCGACCAGGCTGAAAGCGACGATGCCGACCACCACGATGGCCGCGCCGAGCAGGCTACGCCCCTGCGGCCAGGCTTCGCCCAGCCAGAGCGCGCCGATCAGGGTCGCGAACAAAATCTCCGCCGCCTGCATCGCCTCGGCCGCGGCCAATGCGGTCGGGTCGTTGCGGACCATGCCGGTGGCCTGGAAGAACAGCACGGTCGCGATCACGCCTGCACCCAGCGCCACGCCGCCGGCCAGCCACAGTTGCCCGGCCGAAGGCACGCCGGCCTGCGCGAAGGCGTACACCGCGACCGCGATCCACAGCGGCTGGCTGGCCAGGGTCATGCCGAACACGCGCTGGGTCGCGTTCAATTCGGTCCCGCTGCGCTCCAGATGCAATAGCAGGCCGCGGTTGCCCAGCGGATAGGCGAAGGCCGATACCGCCACGCAGATCAGCGCGATCCAGCCTTCGCGATCCAGCTGGCCGCCGCCGTGTCCGAGCTGCAGCAGCAACACGCCGGCCACCACCACCGCACCGGCCAACAGCGCCGGCAACGGAATCCGCGCGCGCGCATCGCGGTACAGGAACGGCGCGCACAACATGCCGGCGATCACGGTGAGCTGAAAGGTGCCCGCGACCAGCCACGAGGGCCCGCTTGCCGCGGCCCAGCTCAGGCACACGTAGAACAGCACGAAGCCGATGCCGCTCCACAGCAACCACGGCCACGGATGCGCGCGGATCGCACGCCACACCGGCGCCGCGCCGCCCTGCACCGGCATCACCAGCAACAGCAGCGGCAGGGTGATCAGGTAGCGCAGCGACGCCGTCCATGCCCAATGCCCGCCGCCGACCGCGGCGGCGCGGTTGAGCACGTAGGTGCAAGTGAAGAACAACGCCGAGGCGAGCGCGATCGCGACCGCGGCCAGGGCGAGACGACGTGGGGTCATGGCGGCGCTCCAGGCGCGTACGCGTCGGGGTAGCGACGCAGGCAGTCGAGGACGATGGCTTCGATATCGCGCTCGGGTTCGGTATCGAAATGACGCAGGTAATCGGGATAGCGCGGCCACTCGTGCACGTTGCGCGAGCCGCCATGCACCAGCTCGTTGCGCAGCTCGAACAGCCAGGCGGCCCGGTCCGCCGCCGCAGGCAGCGCCGACACCCGGCGCACGCCCTCGACGATGCTGTCCTCGACCCGGCCGCGCACGCCGAACAGCGCGTCCAGGGCGATGAAGTAATGCAGGTAGTAGGCGATGTCGTCCGAGCCCATGGCCAGGTTGACGAAGCACAGCGCGTTGCCGAGCCGTTGCGCCGCGTCCGCCGACAAGGCCGCGCGCGCGAGGTTCCAGGCGCGCAGGCGCGGCGCCAGCAAGGCGACCTCGTTCTCGTCGCCGTAGCAGGGATAGACCCGACCCAGGCCGGACAGCTCGTAACCGCTGCGCAGCGGGCCGTCCTGCAGCAGCAGACAGTGTTCCTGCGCCACCTGGGCGACGCGATGACGGCGGCGGTCTTCGCTCCAGAACGCGTACACCGCGGCCATCGCCTGTTGCGCATCGCGCTTGTAGCGCTGGCGCACGCCTTCCTTGCTGCCTTGGTACTCGCCGACCAGCCAGGCATGGAACAGGCCTTCGCGAAAGCCGATCGCGCTGCCGGTCAGGTGACCGGTCAGCGGGCTCCAATTCGCGAGTACGCGGCCGCCGTTCAACGAACGCCAATAGCTTTCGTCGTCGGGCCGCACGATGCGCAGGTTCGCGAATCCCAGATCGACGCTCGCGCCGACGATCCGGTACAAAGGATGGATCGCGACCCAGCGGCCGCTGTCGCCCAGCAGCTGCGCCTCCATCGCGGCGTGCAGTGTATCGACCGCGTCGGCTTCGGCGACGGCCAGACGATCGAACAAGGAGCCCGCGGGTGCGGTGAGCACGCCTTCGAACACGCCCGGATCCAGGCAGCGTTCCTGCAGGGTGCGCTGGATCAGCTCGACGACGTGCATCAATTCGTGATGGCCGCGCTCGGCGCGTTCCAGATAGCTCGCGGCCAGCAGTTTGACGCTACGTTCGGCGCGCGGCGTGCGCCACCAGGTGACCGTCAGGCTAGGCGCGAACGGATGCAGATCGACCGCGATGAAGCTGGTCTTGCGCCCGCCCTCGGGCTGGCTGCCCAAGCGGATCTCGCGCAGCAGCGACAGCCAGCCGGCGCGCAGCGCGCGCATGCTCAGCCGCGTCTCCGGATCGGAATCCTCGCCACCGGCACCTGCACTTCGTCGACGCCGCCGACGCGGATCGGCGTGCCCGGCTGCGGGCCCCAGGCGTGGGCATAGACCACTTCCCAGGTCGCCGGCAGACGGCCGTCGGGAGTGCGCAGCGCCTCGTAGGCCTGCGCCGCGCGCGCGAAACGCGTGCGGCCGGTGAGGCTGCGGCGGCGCTCGCGCATGGCGTTGGTCGCGCCCAGAGTGCGCAGTTCGCGCATCAGGCCGCCCAGATCGTCGTGGCTCAGCACGAACTCGTCGCGGTCCAGCACCGGGTCCTTGAAGCCCGCCGCGATCAAGGCATCGCCGAACTGCGCGATCGACGGGAACAGACTCACGTGCGGGGTGTTGTCGGCTTCGGCGAAGGCGCCGCGCAGCTCGAACAAGGTGTCGGGGCCGAAGGTCGACACCAACAACAGGCCACCGGGCTTGAGCACGCGGCGGAAGCCGGCGAACACCGTCGGCAGGTCCTCGACCCACTGCAGGCACAGATTGGAATACAGCACATCGACGCTGGCGTCGCGCAGCGGCAGCGCGCGCGCATCGGCGCAAATGGCGTCGGGCCGGCGCGCGCCGCCGAGGAAGCGCGGCAGGCCGCCGCCGGCGTTGTGGCGGGTTTCCTGCAGCATCGGCAGGGCCAGATCCAGCGCGACGACCTGCGCGCGCGGCCAGCGCTTCTGCATCGCGATCGCGGCATGGCCGGGGCCGCAGCCGACATCGACCACCAGCTCGGGCGTGCGGTCTTCCAGATAGTCCAGGGTTTCCGACAGGCGCGCGCCGACTTCGCGTTGCAGCGCGGCGGCGCCGTCGTAGCCATGCGCGGCGCGGGAGAAGGCGCGGCGGACTTGGCGGTGGTCGAACAGATCGGTCATCGGTAAGGCGATTTCGGTAGCGCGCGTGCGTCGTGGGCGCGACGTCCGCGCTGGGGGATCAGGGCGATGCGCCGGCGGCGTTCGCCGGCGGCAAAGATGCGGCGAATTCGTCGACCAGCTGCGCGACCTGTTCGGCCGCGCTCAGGAAGGGTGCGTGGCCGGCGCGGTCCAGCACCACGCTGCGGCCACCGGGCGCCAGCGCGGCCGCGGCCGGCATCGCGCCCGCCGGTACCAGGCGGTCGCGTCGGCCGGAGATCCACAGGCTGGGCACGCGCAAGTTCGGCAACTGATCGCGCACGTCGATCGCGTCGAGCAGGCGCAGGCCTTCCTGCAGGGCGTGCTCGGCCGGCTCGCCGCGCTCGAAGGCCTGGCTGCGCAGCTTGCGCAACTCGTCCTGGGCGCTGGCCGAGCCCAAGGCCTCCAGGGCCAGAAAGCCCTCGAGCGTGCCGCGGAAATCGCGCTTGAGCGCATCGCCGAAATCGCGGAACAGGTTCGGCGACACGCCGTGCGGCCAATCGGCGCCGGTCACGAAGCGCGGCGAGGACGCGATCATCACCAGGCCGCGCACCTGCTGCGGATGGTCGAGCGCGGCGCGCAGCGCGAACTGCCCGCCCAGCGACCAGCCCAGCCAGACCGCATCGGGAATGCGCGCGACCAGTTCGGCGGCCAGCGACGCGGGCTCCAGCGCGGTACGGTCATCGCGCGCGTGGCCGTGCCCGGGTAGGTCGATCAGGTGCAGGGTGTGGTCGTCGGCCAGGCGCTCGACCAGCGGCGCGAACAGGCCGCCGTGCATGGCCCAGCCGTGGATCAGCGCCAGCGAAGGTCCGCTGCCGAGGGTCTGCACGTACATGCGCGGCCCTCAGTGCGCGTCGGCCGGTCGCCGCAGCGCGGCCAGCGCCGCGGCCGCGTCGGCGGCACGTTCGGCCGGCACCAGCAGATGATCGTGATGGAGGCCGGCGAGTACGTTGCAGGCGATGCCGCGTTCGCTCAGTGCGGCCGACACCGCGGCGGTCAGTCCGACCGCGTCCAACGCCGAATGCACGCTCAGGCTCAGCCAGGCGGCGACGAAGTCGTAGCCCAGCCCGCGCGCGTCGGCATCGGCGCGCGCGAGCACATAGCTCGCGCCCTCGTCCTCGCGCACGCTGGCGTGAGCGAGCGCGGCCAGTTCGGGATCGTGCCGCGCGCTGGCGACGTAAACGTATTCGCCCGCGCGCCGATACACGTCCAGGCTGGCCAGCATCGGCGCGAGGTCGCGTTCGGCGACCGGGCGCGCGGCGACGGGCGCCGCGGTCATGGTGCGGGGGTGGCGCGCAGCTCGGCTGCGGCGACGACCGGGGCGCGGCCCAGGCCGGCGCGCTCGGCGGCGCGCGCGAAGGCTTCGATCAGGCCGTCGACGTCGGCCGGCGTGTGCAGCGCCGACAGCGTCACCCGCAAGCGGGCGCGGCCTTCGGCCACGGTCGGCGGCCGGATCGCCGCGACCCAGTAGCCGCTTTCTTCCAGCGAACGCGCCATCGCGATCGCGCGCGCGTCGTCGCCGCAGATCACCGGTTGGATCGGCGTGCTCGAGGGCTGCAGTTCCAGGCCCAGCTTGCGCGCGCCGTCGCGGAAGCGCTGGGTCAGCTCGACCAGCTTGTCGCGCCGCCAATGTTCGTTGCGCGCCAGCTTGACCGCGGCCAGCGTGGCCGCGGCCTGGGCCGGCGGCAGCGCGGTGGTGTAGATGTGACTGCGCGCGGTTTCGGCCAGGTGGCCGATCAGGTCGGCGTCGCCGTGCAGCGCGGCGCCGTAGCTGCCCAGGGCTTTGCCGAAGGTGGCCAACTGCAGCGGCACTTCGCGCACCGACAGCTTCACCGACGCGACCGAGCCGCGGCCCTCGGGGCCGATCACGCCCACACCGTGGGCATCGTCGACGTATAGCAGGGCCTTCTGCGCGCGCGCGATCAAGGCCAGGTCGCGCAGCGGCGCGACGTCGCCGTCCATGCTGAAGACGCCATCGCTGGCCAGCATGGCCATGCCCTCGGGCACGCTGCGCAGCTGGCGGATCGCGCCTTCGGCGTCGGCGTGCGGATAGCGGCGCAGGCGGCAGTTGGCCAGGCGCGCGGCGTCGATCAGGCTGGCGTGGTTGAGCCGGTCCTGCACGCAGACGTCGTCTTCGCCGAGCAGCCCCTGCACCGCGGCCAGGTTGGCCATGAAACCGCTGCCGAACAGCAACGCGCGCGGCGAGCCCAGCCAGTCGGCGATCTCGCGCTCCAACGCTTCGTGGATGGCGTGGTGGCCGCAGACCAGATGCGAGGCGACGCCGCCGGCGCCCTCGCGCGAGGCCGCGTCCTGCAGTGCGCCGACCACGCCGAAATGCTGCGACAGGCCGAGGTAGTCGTTACCGCAGAAGTTGAGCAGCTTGCGGCCGTCGACTTCGCAGCGCGCGCCGTCGCGGTGGGTGACCGTGCGCATGACGCGGGTGCGCGAGGTCGCCTCGCGCTGTTCGCGCGCGGCGGCGATGCGTTCGGGCCATTGCGCTCGGTGCATGGTGGTCAGGCTGCGCAGGAGTGGGAGGGCGCCGCGTCGGTTTCGACGATGTCGGCGTGTACGGTGGCCGATTCTTCCATGATCTGCATCGGCCGCAGGCCCAGGCGCTCGAACAGCGCCATATCGCGCTCGGTGTCCGGGTTGCCCGTGGTCAATAGCTTCTCACCATAGAAGATCGAATTGGCGCCGGCCAGGAAGCACAGGGCCTGGAGCTCGTCGGACATGCTCTCGCGGCCGGCCGACAGGCGCACCATCGAGCGCGGCATCAGCAGGCGGGCGACCGCGATGGTGCGTACGAACTCGAACGGGTCCAGCTCGGCGGTGCCGGCCAGGGGGGTGCCCTCGACCTGGACCAGGCGATTGATCGGCACCGAATCCGGGTGCGCCGGCAGGTTGGCCAGGGTCTGCAGCAGGCCGGCGCGCTGGCTGCGCGACTCGCCCATGCCGACGATGCCGCCGCAGCAGGTCTTCATGCCCACATCGCGCACGTGCGCCAGCGTGTCCAGGCGGTCCTGGAACTCGCGGGTGTGGATGATCTCGTTGTAGAACTCCGGCGCGGTGTCCAGGTTGTGGTTGTAGTAGTCCAGGCCGGCCGACTTCAGGGCCTGGGCCTGGTCGCCCGAGAGCATGCCCAGGGTGGCGCAGGTCTCTAGACCCAGCGCCTTCACCTCGCGGATCATCGCCGCGACCTTCGGGATATCGCGGTCCTTGGGCGAGCGCCAGGCCGCGCCCATGCAGAAGCGCGAGGCGCCGGCGGCCTTGGCCTGCTTGGCCTTCTCCAGCACCGCCTCGGTGCTCATCAGCTTGGTGGCGTCGACGCCGGTGTGGTAGCGCGCGGCCTGCGGGCAGTAGCTGCAGTCCTCCGGGCAGCCGCCGGTCTTGACCGACAGCAGGGTGCTGACCTGGACCTCGGTGGCGTCGAAATTCTCGCGGTGGGCGCTGGCGGCGCGGTGCAGCAGCTCCGGGAACGGCAAATCGAACAGGTCGCGCACTTCGCTGCGCGACCAGTCGTGGCGCAGGGCCCGCGGGGGGGAAACGGCCGACTCGGCGACGGGGACTTTACTGACGACGGACATGGAGGTTTTCCGGCAGACGACACGGGGCAGAGGCGGCAGTCTGGAAAGCATGGACGACGCTGTCAACCAAACCTACCCCGCAACGGTTGACGGCCGCCTGGCCCGGCTCGGGCGCGGGCTGTGGCCGGCGCGCTGCCTGGTCTGCGGCGAGCGCGGCGCGGACGGCCGCGATTTGTGCCGGGCCTGCGCGCGCGCCCTGCCCTGGAACCGCTGCGCCTGCCCGCGTTGCGCACTGCCGCTGGCGGTACCCGCGCTTGCCTGCGGACGCTGCCTGAAACGCCCGCCCGCGCTCGACGCGGTCCGCGCCGCCTTCGTCTACGGCACACCGCTGGACCGCCTGCTGCCGCGGCTGAAGTTCCACGACGACCTCGCCGCCGGCCGCCTGCTCGCCGCCCTGATGCTGGACGATCCCCAGCGCCCCGCCCCGGCGGCCCTGATCGCGGTGCCGTTGGCGCGTGCCCGCCTGCGCGAACGCGGCTACGACCAGGCCCGCGAACTCGCGCGGCCCTTGGCGCGGGCTCTGGGCATGCCGCTGATCGAGGGCGCCCTGCGACGCACGCGCGACACCCCGCCGCAGTCCAGCCTCGGCGCGCTGGCGCGGCGGCGCAATCTGCGTGGCGCCTTCGCGGCCGGCTTCCGCGGCGCGGCGCCAGCGCGGGTAGTGTTGATCGACGACGTCATGACCACCGGCGCGACCCTGCTAGCGGCCGCCGGCGCCCTGCGCCGCGCGGGCGTGGCGCGGGTGGAGGCCTGGGTGTGCGCGCGGGTGCCGTGAGCATCGTGATGAGGCGTTGCCGCGCGCTGGGCGCGGCGGCGATCGCTGCGCTCGCGCGCGCCCTACGGCATCACCGGCGGCTGGTAGCTCAGGGTCAGCCCCAGCGCCCACAGCAGGCCCAGCACCAGCGGGATATGCACCAGCAGCTGCACGAAGGTGAAGCCGACGATGTCGCGCGCCTTCAGGCCCAGCACGCCCAGCAGCGGCAGCATCCAGAACGGATTGATCAGGTTGGGCAGCGCTTCGGCCGCGTTGTAGATCTGCACCGCCCAGCCCAGATGCACCTTCAGGTCGATCGCCGCCTGCATCACGTAAGGGGCCTCGATGATCCACTTGCCGCCGCCGGAGGGTACGAAGAAGCCCAGCACCGCCGAATAGGCGCCCATCACCAGGGCGAAGGTGTCGGCGCTGGCGATATGCACGAACACGCTGGACAGATGATGGGCGAGCGTCTCGCCGCCGTGGCCGGGCGCCGAGGTCAGCAGCGCGGCGATGCCGCCGTACAGCGGGAACTGGATCAGCACGCCGGTGGTGCTGGGCACCGCGCGCGCGACCGCGTCGAGGAAGCTGCGCGGGCGCCAGTGCAACAGCAGGCCCAGGGTCAGGAACAGGAAGTTGTAGGTGTTGAGGCTGGCGATCGCGCTCACCGCCGGCTTGCTCGCGAACTCGTAGACCAGCCAGCCCAAGCCCAGCGCCGACAGCGCGATGGTGATCAGCGGGCTGTACTCCAGCCATTCGCCCGGGCGTGTGCGCGGCGGCAGCGCCGGCGTGGCCTGGCGCTGGTCCGCACCGAACTCGCTGGCGCGGCGCACCGAGGCGCCGCGCGGTGCGGTCACGTAGCACACCAGCAGCGACACCCCGATCAGCGCGGCGGTGAGCGCGATCGACTGCCACAGGAAGATGGTCTGGCTGAAGGGGATCACGCCGGTGATCGCCAGCAGCGCCGGCGGCATGCTGGCCGGGTTGGCCTGCAACTGCGCGGCCGAGGAGCTCAAGCCCATCGCCCAGACCGCGCCCAGGCCCAGGTAGGCGGCGGCGCCGGCGGCGCGGTAATCCATGTCCAGGTCCTCACGCCGCGCCAGCGCGCGCACCAGCAGGCCGCCGAACACCAGCGAGAAGCCCCAGCTCAGCAACGAGGTCAGCATGCTCAGCAGGCCGACGTAGCAGATCGCGCCGCGACCGCTACGCGGGACCCGCGCCAAGGCATCGATCAAGCGCGCCACCGCCGGCGCGGTCGCCACCACGTAACCGCCGATCACCACGAAAGCCATCTGCATGGTGAAGGGGATCAGGCTCCAGTAGCCCTCGCCGAACGCGCTGGCGGTGGCCTTGGGCGTGGCGCCGAAGCCCAGCGCGGCTATCGCGACCACGATCACCGCCAGGGCCGCGAACACATAGGCATCCGGAAACCAACGCTCGGCCCAGGCCGCGCTGCGCAGGGCGAAACGCGCGAGCGCGCCGTCGTTGGCGGGAGCGGACGCGGCGGTCGGGGTCATGGTCGAGGTTTCCGGCGGCGATGGACACGAAGATTCTGCGCGGCCCTGCGGCGAGCGCCGTTAGCACTTTAGTCGCAGCGAGGGCGCGGTTTGCGATGGGAGTCCGAAATTGGCTCCTCAGCGATAGAAGACCTCTCCCGCTTGCGAGGTGAGAGGCAGCGCTTGCGAGCTACTGGTTCACGCTGCACCGAACGCCCGACCGCTGTGCGCTCGGGCCGAGGTATGGGCCGGTGCGGGCAACACACAAGCCCCTCTCCCGCTTGCGGGGTGAGGCGTGGCGCGAGCCACTGGCTCGCGCTGGGCCGAACGCCCGACCGCTGTGCGGTCGGGCCGGGGTGTGGGTTGGGGTGAGGGCAGCGAGCGCCGTAGGCGCAAGCCTCTACTGCTGCTGCTCCAGCAGAGCAGCAACAAAAGCACCCCTCACCCTAGCCCTCTCCCGCAAGCGGGAGAGGGGACCCAGCTTTGTGAGCTCAGCTTGGAGCGAACTCTCGCCGGACATGGTTCATGGTGAGTTTTTCGAACCATCTGCAGCAGGGCTCTCACGACTCCAAGCCGTGCGTGCGTCCTGCTCCGCACAGGTTGCATCGCACACCCACCCTCAATACCCACTGCTCTCCGCCGCGAACCGCACCGGTACCGTGATCGTCGCGCTGCCGCCGTTGTTGAGGCTGAGGTTCAAGCTCACCGCGGTGTCGCCGGTCGCGCCGCCCGAGGCCGGGCAGCTGCCGTTGCTGGCGCTGCAGGTCCAGGGCCCGCTCAGGCTTACGCCGGTGGGCAGGTTGTCGCTGATCTGGGCAGCGTTGGCCGCGTCCGGGCCGTTGTTGGTCACCGTCAGGGTGTAGCTGGCGGTGCCGCCCGGCGTGTAGGTCGCCGCGCCGTCGCTCTTGACGATGCTCAGGTCGGCCTGGCGCAGCGCGTTGGTGATGGTGCAGTTCAGATCGTCGCCGGCGCTGGGCGAGAACTCGGCCCATTGCTGGCGGTTGCCGAGGTTGTTGCCGCCGCCCGAGGGCAGTGCAGTGGCCGAGCCTGCGGTCGCATTGCTGCAACTCAAGGACACGCGGTACGCGCTGGGCGCCTGATCCGCGCCGGCCGGCGTGGCCTTGATCGCCTCTTCGAACTGCATGGTGCTGCCGGCGGGCAGGATGGTTACGCCCGTGCTCGCGCTGGTCGGCGCGGCGCCGCCGCTGGTGGCGGCGCTGGCGGCGAGGATGCCGCCGGAGTAGATCCGCACCGTGGCCTGATCGCTGGCGCCGACGCGCGCCTGCAATTGCTTGCTCAGGTTGACCCAGACCGGGGTCGGCGTCGGCCGGCAGGCGCTGGCGTCGAAGTTGGTGTTGCCGATCAGGCCGCGCAGCACCGCGCGCACGCCATTGTGCAGGCCGCTGCCGGCGGCGCTGGGCACGGCGCAGGCATCGTTGCCGGTGCTGCCGCCGCGATTCACGCGCACCCGCACGCTGATCACATAGGTATCGGTCTGCCCCGCCGTGAGGTTGCGCCATTGGCCTTGCAACAGCCACGGGCCGCTCCCGCTCAACGCGCTCGCGGCGCCGCCGTTGAAGGTGTAGCTGGCCGAGACGATGCTGGTGTCCGGGTCCAGGCCGGGCGTGTCGGTGAGGCTGTAGCTGGCCGCGACCAGGCTGGGGTTGTTCACCGTCACCGTGTAGCGCACGTCGGACAGATCGGCGCTGCCCGCCACCGCCACCGGCGCGTCGGCGTTCTTGTTGACGGCCAGGCTCGCATCGTCGTCGGTGATGGTGTAGCTGCGCGTGTCCTGGGCGGCACCGCCGCAGGTGGTGATGGAGGTCAGCAGGAACGGCAGCGGCGAGCCGGTGGGCGGCGAGATCCGCAGCGCAATGGTCTCGTTGCCTTCCGGCAGGATGTCGTTGGTGATCGCGATCGGCAGCGCGATCAGGCTGCCGGTACCGCCGTCGTAGGTGCCCGCGGGCACGGTGACGTTGAAGGTCGCCGCATTGCCCGGCGTGGTGTAGTCCACGCCCAGGGTCGCGGTGCCGCCGGTGACCTGCACCTGCACCGTCAGCCCGCCGGCCGGCACCGTGCCGTTGATGCGCAAGGCCGGCAGATTGCCGCCGGTGGATTCGGGCGAGGAACTGCTGGGCTGATCGAATTCGATGAAGGGCCGCAGTACCAGCTGGATCGCATCGAGAAAATTGCCGACCGTGAGATCGCCGCCGGCGGTGCTGATCGACTCGAAGCCCAGGCTGTTGGTGCCGGTGGCGCCGGCGTAGGTGAAGTTGCCGCTGTAGTCGACCCAGCCGTTGCCGCCGGCGACCGGCGCGTTGGCGGTGCCCTGCGAGACCGTGGGCGTGTCGAAGCTGCCGTTGGCGGTGGTGCCCACGCGGATCACGGTGGAGGACGCGCCGACCTTCATCTCGGCCACGTCGCGCACGGTGTTGCTGCTGCGGCCGCGGTGGCTGAACACCCAATCGATGCGCTCGCCGTTGATCATGCAAACGTTCTGGTACATGCGCGAGGTCGCGGCGGCGTTGAGTTCGGCGAACTGTCTGCCTTCGCGCGCGGGCACGCTGCTGAAGTTATTGGCCCACAGCTCCATCAGCCGGCCGCTGGTGCCGACCGAGGCCGGCGGCACGCACGTACCGCCGGCGGTGCCGATCGGATGGGTGGTGGTCCAGCCGGGAATCGCGCCTTCCGGGATCAGCGCGTAGCAGGCCGTGGTGCCGTTGCCGAGCACAGGCGCTTCGAAACCGATATTGATGAAGCTGCGTTGGACCTGCGCGGCGGCAGGCAAGGCGAGGCAGGCGATGGCGAGCGCGGTCAGGCCGCGAAACAAACGGCGTCGAGTCATGTATCCCCCTGTTACGTGACCAGTGTCACAAAAAATCAGGAGAGATGCCTGAATTGGTCTTCACGCCATCCGCTTAGCGGCACCCGCGGCGTGCCACCCCGACGCCGAATCAGGGCGCGGGTGGCGGGCTCGGCTTCGGGATGTCGGCGCGCGGGCGGCGGCCGGAGCCGATCACCGCTTCGGCGCTGAGTTCCATCGACGCGCCTTTCGAGAACAGCGCCGTGGTGCCGACCGCGGTCCAGGCCGGGTAGTGGTCCTTGAAGAATTCGTGGTGCACTTTCAGCACCGGCTCGACCACGCGGCGGAACTCCTCGTGGTTCTGGGCCACGTGGAAGCTGTTGAGCTCGACCACGTCCTCCAGGCTCGCGCCCGCCTGCTTGAGGTGGACCTCGAGCTGCTGGAAAGCCCAGCGAATATTGGCCTCCTCGTCGGGGCCCGAACGCGACGGAATACCCGAGACGATCACCCGGTCGCCGACGCGCAGCACCGGCGTGTAGTGGATGTCGTGATAGGAGCTTTGCCAGCCGGCCGGCGCGAAATGCTCGCGCGTGGGCGCGGCGGCGCTCGGGGTTTCGGCGCCCGCGGCGGTGGCCACGGCGCACAGCACGGACAGCACCAGCACGACAGGCAGACGCGGCATCGCAGCACTCCGGTGACGGACGGTGCCGCCATTGTAGGCACGGGGCCGGCGCCAGGACTGCGCCGGGCCCGACCCTTCAGGCCGCCGTCGCGCCGCCGCCCAGGGCGTAGTCCAGCGCCAGCCCGGCGAACACCGTCAGCCCGACCCAGTGGTTGTGCAGGAAGGCCTTGAAGCAGGCCGCGCGCTCGCGGCCGCGCGCGATCGCGAATTCGTAGGCCACCAGCAAACTCGCCAGGCCCAGGCCGCCGAAATACCAGACGCCCAGATCGGCGCGCTGCCCGGCCAGCGCCAGCGCGGCCAGGAACAGGGCGTACAACACGCCCTGGGCGATCAGGTCCATCTCGCCGAACAGGATCGCGGTCGACTTGGCGCCCATCTTGAGGTCGTCCTCGCGGTCGACCATCGCATACCAGGTGTCGTAGGCGGTCGCCCACAGGATGTTGGCCGCGTACAGCAGCCAGGCCACCGCCGGCACCTCGCCGCGCACCGCCGCGAACGCCATCGGGATGCCCCAGCCGAAGGCCATGCCCAGGTAGACCTGCGGCAGATAGGTGTAGCGCTTGAGGTAGGGATAGCTGGCGGCCAGGACCACGCCGACCACGCTCATCAGCACGGTCAGGCGGTTCAGGGTCAGCACCAGCGCGAACGCGGCCAGCATCAGCGCCGCGAACACCATCAGGGCCTCGCGCCCGCGCACCTCGCCGGTCGCCAGCGGGCGGTGCTTGGTGCGCTCGACATGCGGGTCCAGCCAGCGGTCGGCATAGTCGTTGATTACGCAGCCGGCCGAACGGGTCAGCCAGACCCCGGCGCTGAACACGAACAGGGTCCACAGCGAGGGCACCCCGCGCGCGGCGATCCACAGGCCCCACCAGGTCGGCCACAGCAGCAGCAGCCAGCCGATCGGGCGGTCACCGCGCACCAGCTTCCAGTACAGCCCCAGGCGGACTTTCCAGGCCGGCGGCGGCACCGATTCGGGGGTTTCGTAGCGCTCGTAACTCATCCGATCAGAGTACCAAGCCCCGCAAGCGCGCCGCGATGCCGGCCGTTCGCCGCCGCCACGCCACGTCCGCGTGCGTTTGCGGCTAGAATGCCGGTCCCGCGTGGCCCCGACTTTGACCGGTCGGAGCGCCGGGATCTCAGCCAGGCGCCCGTAGCTCAGCCGGATAGAGTAGTGGCTTCCGAAGCCATTGGTCGGGGGTTCGAATCCCTCCGGGCGCGCCATTCCCATGTCTACGGGCACGGGTGCCGGCTTTATACTGGCGTGCGGCCGCACCTTGGTGCGGTTCTTGTTGATGGCTCCGCATGCCCGGCCGGGTGTGCGCAATAGGTGGATCGTGCGCAATTACGACCTCGAATTCCTGAAGAAATTCTCGATGGTGATCGGCTTCCTGATGCTGGTCACCCTCGGGCTGATGATCGCCGCCTACTTCGTGCACCAGCAGATCCCGCCGGAGATCGACCCGGCCGTGGTCAAGCGCACCGAGCAGCGCATCGCTCCGGTCGGCGCGGTCTACGCCGGCAGCACAGGCGCCTCGGCCCAAGCCGCGGCCAAGGCCGCCGCTGCCGCCAAGGCCGCCTCGCAGGTCGCCTACGGCGGCACCACCGACGGCGCGGTGATCTTCGACAACCTCTGCGCGGGCTGCCACAAGTCCGGCGCCGGCGGCGCACCGACCCTGGATCAGGCCCATTGGGGCCCGCGCCTGGCCAAGGGCAAGGACACCCTGCACAAGCACGCCATCGAAGGCTTCACCGGCACCGCCGGCATCATGCCGCCCAAGGGCGGCAACCCGGCCCTGACCAACGAGCAGGTCTCCGCGACCGTCGACTGGATGCTGGCCAACCTGAAGTAAGCGCCGCCGCATCGCGCCGCGCCACGACGCCGCCTTCGGGCGGCGTCGTCGTTTCCGGGCCCCGCCGCCGCGCGCATTACGGCGGCGTAATACGGAGTCGCCCGATCCGTTCGATAATGCGCGACCTCTCCGTGGCGCCCACGCGATGCCTGCCTTCCGTCCCCGTTCCGCCGCCCTGCTGTTGCCCTGTCTGCTGCTGGCCGCCTGCGCCAGCCTGCAACGCGATCCGCTGCGCGCCGACGGCACGCCGTCGACGCCGATCGGCAGCGTGCAGGGGCACGGCGCGGCCAGCCCCCTGATCGGGCAACGGCTGGTCGTCGAAGGCACGGTGACCGCGGCGCTGATCGGCGAGAACGACCGCTTCATGGGTTGGTTCGTGCAGGACGGCGGCGACGACGACGAGGCCAGCTCCGACGCGCTGTTCGTGCCCGCCGCGGCGGACGTGTCGCTGCACACGGGCGACCGCGTGCGCGTGATCGGGCGGGTGCTCGAACTCGACACCGGCCGCGGCAGCCACCTCACCGCGCTGGACCCCGAAGCCGCGCGCGTGCTCGGCCCCGGCCGCACCGAAACCCTGGTGCTGGACGCGCCGCCCGCCGATTGGTCGCGCTACGAAGGCATGCGCATCGGCATCGGCCGCGCCCTGACCCTGGCCGACACCGACGACATCGCCCAGGACGGCCGCGCCCTGGTCGCCTTCGACGGGCCGCTGTGGCAGCCCGGCGAACGCGCCGCGCCCGGCAGCGAAGCGGCGCGCGCGATCGCCGCCGACAACGCCCGCCGCCGCCTGTGGCTGGACGACGGCCGCATCGTCGGCGCGCCCGCGCTGGACGCCGGCGTGCTCCCGTCCGGCTACGCGCAGGCGCGCAGCGGCAGCACCCTGGAAGGCGCGGAAGGCGTGCTCGACGCGCGCGACGGCGGCTGGCGCCTGCAGTTGACCGCCACCCCGACCCTGCACGCCGCGGCGCGCGAACCGGCGCCGCAGGCCGGCGACGCCAGCGACCTGCGCATCGCCGCGTTCAACCTGGAAAACCTGTTCAACGGCGACGGCCGCGGCGCTGGCTTCCCGACCCCGCGCGGCGCCCGCGACGCGGTCGAGTACCAGCGCCAGCAGGCCAAGCTGATCGCGACCATCCAGGGCCTGAAGCCCGACATCGCCGCGCTGATGGAACTGGAGAACGACGGCTACGGCCCGGACTCGACCCTGGCCCAGCTGGTCGAAGGCCTGCGCCGCGACGGCGGCGACTGGCGCTTTGTGGCCACCTGCCAGCTGCCCTGCGCGGCGGATGCGCGCGGCCCCGGCAACGACCAGATCCGGGTCGGCCTGATCTACCGCGCCGACCGCGTCGCCCCGCGCGGCGCCGCCGTCACCCTGCCCGGCGGCCCCTTCGACAGCGGCAGCCGCGTGCCGCTGGCCCAGGCCTTCGTCGCCCTGCGACGCGGCCGCCCGGCCGGCCCGGCCTTCACGGTCGCGGCCAACCACTTCAAGTCCAAGGGCTGCGGCCAACAGGCCCAGGGCGCGGACCGCGATGCCGGCGACGGCGCCGCCTGCTGGAACGCCCTGCGCACCGAATCGGCGCGCCGCCTGGATGCCTGGCTGAAGACCGACCCCGCCCATTCCGGCAGCGATCTTGCGGTCATCCTCGGCGATCTGAATGCCTACGCCGAAGAAGAGCCGGTGCGCACCCTGAAGGATGCGGGCTGGCGCGACGCCTTCGTCGTGGCCAAGGTCGCGCGTCCCTATAGCTATGTGTACCAGGGCGAGCTCGGCCGCCTCGACCACGCCCTGCTCAGCCCCAGCCTGGCCACGCGCCTGCGCGGCGCGGTGGAATGGCACATCAATGCCGACGAGCCACTGTCGGCCGGTTATCGCGCCGGCGCCGACGGCCCCTGGCGCAGCTCCGACCACGACCCGCTGCTGCTGGCGTTCCGCCTGGTGACGGCCCGCTGAGGGCCGGCCCGCTCACGCCCCCTCGGTATGATGCGCGCATGACCACCCCCGCCTTCCCCAGCGAAGCCTCCACCGCGCTGAGCCTGACCGGCCCGGCCGGCACCCTCGAGGCCATCGTAGAAGCCGCCGAAGACCAGCCGCGGCCGCTGGTCGCGATCGTCTGCCACCCGCTGCCCACCGAGGGCGGGACCATGCACAACAAGGTCGTGACCATGACCGCGCGCGCCCTGCGCGAGTCCGGCGCGGCCACGGTGCGCTTCAACTACCGCGGCGTCGGCCAGTCCGAAGGCGAGTTCGACCAAGGCCGCGGCGAAGCCGACGACCTGCGCGCGGTCGCCGCCTGGGTGCGCGCGACCCGCCCCGACGCCCAGCTGTGGCTGGCCGGCTTCAGCTTCGGCGCCTATGTCTCGCTGAAGCTGGCCGACGAACTCAAGCCCGGCATGCTGATCTCGATCGCGCCGCCGGCCGGGCGCTGGGACTTCGCCGGCATCGTCGCGCCCGACTGCCCCTGGCTGGTGATCCAGGGCGAGGCCGACGAGATCGTCGACCCGCAGGCGGTCTACGCCTGGATCGACAGCCTCAAGCAGCCGCCGGACCTGGTGCGCATGCCCGACACCAGCCATTTCTTCCACCGCCGCCTGATCGACCTGCGCGGCGCGATCAAGAACGGCATCAAGCCCTACCTGCCTGCGCATGAGTGAAGCCACCGCGGCGGCGCTGCCGTCCGCCGCCTATGCCGCCGGCGTCGCCCGCGGCGACTGGAACGACGACCCCGCCCAGCACCCCGCGCTGCGCGAACTCGACCGTCTCCATGCGCTGCTCAGCGAGCCGCCCAAGCGCGGCCTGTTCGACGGGCTGCTCGGCAAGAAGGCCGAGACGCCGAAGGGCTTGTATCTGTGGGGCGGCGTCGGTCGCGGCAAGACCTTCCTGATCGATCTGTTCTTCGATGGGCTGCCGATCCGCGAGAAGCGCCGCACCCACTTCCACCGCTTCATGCGCGAAGTGCACACGCAATTGCGCGCGCACGCGGGCGAGAGCGACCCCCTGGCCAAGATCGCGCGCCAATGGCGGCGCGAACTGCGCGTGCTGGTGCTGGACGAATTCTTCGTCATCGACATCGGCGACGCGATGCTGCTGGGCCGCCTGCTCGAACGCCTGTTCGCCGAGGGCGTGGCGCTGGTGACCACGTCCAACACCGCGCCACCCAATCTCTACGCCGAAGGCCTGCAGCGCGACCGCTTCAAGCCCGCGATCGCGCAGATCGAACAACACTGCGAAGTGCTGTTGCTGGACAGCGCGCACGACTACCGCCTGCGCGCGCTGACGCGCTCGCCGGTGTACCGCACCCCGCTGGACGCCGAGTCCGACGCCTGGCTGGGCGCGCGCTGGAAAGAACTGTCGATGGCCTGCCCCAAGGCGCAGGGCCCGCTGCATATCGACGGCCGCGACATTCCCGTGCGCGGCCTCGCCGAGGGCCACGCCTGGTTCGACTTCGCCGCGCTATGCGAAGGGCCGCGCGCGGCCAGCGACTACATCGAGATCGCCACCGAGCACCACACCGTGCTGCTGGGCGACATCCCGTTGTTCGATAGCCGCAACGAAGACCCCGCGCGCCGCTTCGTCACCCTGATCGACGAGCTGTACGACCGCCACGTCAACCTGGTCTGCACCGCCGCCGCCGCGCCCACCGAGCTGTACCGCGGCCACAAACTGGGCGGCGCCTTCGAACGCACGGCCTCGCGCTTGATCGAGATGCAGTCGGCGGAGTATTTGGCGTTGGAGCATCGGGGGTGAGGGGCGTTGCAGGCGCTGGTAACGGCTCTTAGCGTCGCGGTGAGTGCTTCAAATCCTGATCGGGCTGCAAGAGCAAATCCCCCTTAATCCCCCTTTTTCAAAGGGGGAAAGGCGCTGGACTCAGATCACTTCGGGTACGTCTCCACACTAGGTGGTGCGGAATAACTGTGCCGCATCGTGCGCATAACTCGTGCCACAAGGCCGTGCATCTCCTGCGTCGTCACCACACGTATCCATTGCGCACACACTCCCGCAACAACCGACTCCGTTACCCTGCCGCTGGATGGAGCTGACGCAATAGGAGGGGGGGAATGGGAGGATTAAGTCTGTGGCACTGGATCATCGTTCTGGGCTTGGGCGGCTGTTTCGCCTTGGTGGTGATCCTGATCATCGCCTTGTTGCGCATGCGCCGCGATAACTGACCGTGCGCGGCGCCGAGGCCGTCGTTGTGACGCCTCAACCCGTAGGGTGCGGTGAGCGCGAGCGAACCGCACCAACGTCGCATCGGTACGCGTACGCAACCTGTGGCGGCGTGAATTTTTCCGATCCGGACGTGCTCCGGAGGTAACGACGATGCGAGCGAACCCCGCGTGCGACGACCGCCGACCGTTGCGCCCGCGCCGCGCGATGGCCGTAGGGTGTGGTGAGCGCAAGCGAACCGCACCAGCGCAACTTCGGCACGGTCGCGAATCTCAAGGAAGCGCGCCTATGGCCAAACCCCGCCGGTCGCGGAGGCCACGACGATGCGGTTCGCTTGCGCTCACCGCATCCTACGATGGAGCGAAGCCCGCGTGCGACGACCGCTGACCATCGCGCCCGCGCCACGCGATGGCCGTAGGGTGTGGTGAGCGCAAGCGAACCGCACCAGCGCAACTTCGGCACGATCGCGAACCTCAAGCATGCGCGGCTATGGCCAAACTCCGCCGGTCACGCAGGCCACGACGATGCGGTTCGCTTGCGCTCACCGCATCCTACGCAGGCCGAACTCCGGGCGCGGCGACCATCGCCCGCCGCACCCAGCCCCAATTCGGACGGGTTGCTCAGAACCGATAACGCGCGATCAGCTGATACACCGGCCCAGCCTGCTCGCTCTCGCGTTCGTACTCGTCGTAATCGCGATCGATCTGGTCGGCCAGGGTGTCGAACTTGTTGAAGTACTCCTGCTTCTTGGCGTCCAGCAGGTTCGATCCGGTCAGGCGCAGCGAGAAGTTCTCGCCGAAGCGCTTCTCCACGAACACTTCCAGATCGGCGCCGTAGCGCGTGGTCACTTCCTCGGCCAACACGCGCGAGCGCACATCGCCCTGGCGGCGGTAGCTGGCGCCGAAGGCGATGCCGTAGTCGGCGATATCGTGGATGAAGCCGACGTTGTAGACGTAGCGCGACTGGTTGTTGAAACGGCGCTCGCCTAACTCGTCGTCCACCGAGCTGTCCAGCCAGGAATAGTTGGCGAACACGCCGGTGTTGGGCAGGCCCAACGCGGTCAGCGGTGTAGACAGGTCGAACTCGATGCCGTAGACGTAGCCGTCGCCGACATTGGCGGCGGTGTAGACGAAGCTGTCCGGGTCGAACTGCGGATAGCCGGGCGTGGCCGGGGTCGCGCCCGGATGATCGTCCAGGAACTCCTCCAGCTCGTCCTCGTAATCGTCTCGCGCGGTCGCGCTGGGTTCGCCGGTGTTGGCGATCTCGATCAGATCCTTGACGTCGCGGTAGAACAGATTGACGCCGACGATGCCGTGCCGGCCCAGGCGACGCTCGAAGCCCAGGTCCAGGCCCCAGGCGGTCTCCGGGTCCAGCTGCGGATTGCCGACGAAGTCGTTGTCGCCGTACTCCTCTTCCAGGGTCAGCGGCAGGATGTAGTTGAAGTTCGGACGGCGCACCGTGCGCGCCAGCGACAGGGTGATACGGTCGTTTTCGCTGACGTTCCAGCGCAGGTGCGCCGACGGCAGCAAGGTCGCGTAGTCGTTGGAGGCGCGCTCGTCGTCGTTGCGCACGTCCACCTCGGTGGTCTCGTAGCGCAGGCCCGCCTCCCAGTCGAAGACGCCGCCCTTGCCGGAGAACATCAGGTAGGGATCGACCCGGCGTTCCTCGATGGTGCTGCGGCTGCGCTCGAAGTCCGCGTACGGCGGCAGCGGAGCGCCATCGTCGTCGCTGTCGACCTCGCTGGTGCGCAGGGTGGTCTCGCGGTTCTTGGCGGCGGTGTCGACGCCGAACTCCAGCCGCACGCCGCCGCTGAGGTCGCGCTGGTGCGACAGCGACGCCGTGCGCTCGCTGTCGACCTGATCGGTGAGGATGCGCGTGCCCTCGCGCTCGTCGAACGAGGGCGGCGTGTCGTCGTCGTCGAAACTGCTTTCCTCCTCGGTGTCGGTGCGCTCGTCCTCGAAGCGGGAATAGCCCAGGTCCACGGTGGTGCGGCCGCCCAGCATGTCGAAGCGGTAGCTGCCCGACAGCGCCAAATTGTTCTGGTCGATGTCCACGACCTGGTCGTTGTCCGACAACAGGTGCGCGCGGTCGTTGAGGCGGGCGTCGTTGTACTCCAGCGAATGCTCGCGCTCGCTGCGGTCCGTGCGCACGTACAGGCCGCTCAGCGACAGGCGGCCGCTGCCGATGTCGCGGGTGTAGGACAGATTGGCCGAGTAATCGGTTCCGTCGCGGGTGTCGGTCTGGTTCTCGGCATCGGTGAAGTCGCCGCCCGGCTCCTCGAAACGGTCGCTGCGCTTGAGCTTGGGGTTGTAGCGGCCCTGCACGTTGAAGCCGCCGAGCAAGCGGCCCTCGCCGACCTGGCCGCCCATCACCGCGCCAGCCGTACCCTTGACCTCGCCGTCGTCGAAACGCAGCGCGCCCGCGCGCAGGTAACCGCCGTCGAACTCGTAGGCGTCGCGCAGCACGATGTTGAGCGCGCCCGCGACCGCGTCGCCGGAGCGATTCGCGCTGGGGCTACGGATGATCTCGATGCGCTCGACCAGTTCGGCCGGGATGCGGTCGACGAAGAACGAACGGTCGTCGCCCGCGCCGGGCACCTTCTTGCCGTTGATCAGGATCTGGGTATATGCCGAATCCAGGCCGCGCAGACGGGCGCCGTCGTACTCGAGCACATCGGATACGAAGGTCACACTGGGCACGCGCTTGAGCATGTCGCCCACGGTCAGCGGCTCGAAGCGCTGGAAGTACTCCAGATCGTAGGACAGCGTCGGCGCGACCGCCTCGGTGCGATTGCGATAGACGATATCGCCCTGCACCACCACGGCATCGAGATCGCGCGCATCGGCGGCGGCACTGGCGGCGGCGGTGCTGGCGGTCTGGGCGAGCGCGCCACCAGCGACGGCGAACAAAGCCGTGCCGGCGAGCGCGCGCGCCAGGCCGATGGCCAGGAGGGTCTTGGTCATTGCGGGTGTCCGCTTCGGGGAAGCGCGACTATCTACGTCACCTGCATGGCGGGACGATGACACCGCGCGCATTTGCCTCTGACGGGCAGATGTCCGCAAGCTGTCATCTGCACCGGCTACGCTCCGCGCGCCGCGGACCGTCGCTCCGCTCCCATCCAACGAGACCCTCATGCGCCTGCGTATCGCGCCGCCAGTCACCGTGTCTTTTATCGGTTTGTTGCTGTTGTCCGCCTGCGCCAGCGGCCGTGCCGAACGCGAGCCCGACGAAACCGGCGCCGAGCCCATGCTGGCGACCGCGAACGTGCCGCACCAGGTGATCCGCGAAGCCTTCCTCACCGCGCGCACGCCGGAAGAAAACGTGGATTCGCCCGCCTCGTGGATCGCGCCCGACGGCCGCGTGCTGCTGCTGGCCACCTCGAAGAAGACCAGCCGCCTGATGATCTACGACGGCGACACCGGCACCGAACTGCGCCGCTACGGCAGTGCCGGCGCCAAGCCCGGCCAGTTCCTGCGCCCCAACGGCATCGCCGTGCACGGCGACCGCGTCTACGTGGTCGAGCGCGACAACCACCGCGTACAGGTGCTGCAGCTGCCCGGCCTGGAATCGCTGGGCAGCTTCGGCAGCGACGAACTCAAGCAGCCCTATGGCTTGTGGGTGCGCGACAACGGCGCCGGCCAAGTCGAAGTGCTGGTCAGCGACGCTTATATGGCTGGCGAAGACGCCAACGGCGACGAAATCCCGCCGCCGCTGGCGGAGTTGAACGCACGCTACAAGCGCTACCAGGTCGGTACCGGCGCTGGCGCGTTCGAAGCGCGCTACCTCGGCGCCTTTGGCGACACCACCGAAGCCGGCGCCATCCGCGTACCCGAATCCCTGTGGGGCGACGTCGCCCACGACCGCCTGCTGATCGCCGAGGAAGACCTGAAGACCGGCACCGCCGTGCGCGAGTACGACCTCGCCGGCCGCTACCGCGGCCGCACCCTAGGCCTGGGCCTGTTCAAAGCGCAAGCCGAAGGCATCGCCCTGTGGACCTGCTCCGACGGCAGCGGCTACTGGCTCACTACCGACCAGTTCAAGGACCGCAGCCTGTTCCACGTCTTCGACCGCAAGACCCTCGCTCACCTGGGCGCGTTCTCTGGCGAAACCGTGGGCAACACCGACGGCGTATGGCTGCAGCAGCGGGCGACGAAGCGCTTCCCGCAGGGCGTGTTCTACGCCGTGCACGACGACATGGGCGTGGGCGCGTTCGATTGGCGCGATATCGCCAAGGCACTGTCGTTGCGCGAGAGTTGCGGCGGCTGAGG
>NZ_LMJF01000014.1:217976-218554 GCF_001429785.1 Lysobacter sp. Root916
AGCGATCGCAGGGTTCTTCATCTCACGCCATGGAAGCCGGCGTCACTTCTGCGGAATGTCACGCCGCGGATAAGGGCTTGGAAAGTGCACTCTGACCCCTGTTCTTCGGTGGGTGTCCTAGATCGACCGATCCGCGTACCCGAATCCCTGTGGGGCGATGTCGCCCACGACCGCCTGCTGATCGCCGAGGAAGACCTCAAGACCGGCACCGCCGTGCGCGAATACGACCTCGCCGGCAACTACCGCGGCCGCACCCTAGGCTTGGGCCTGTTCAAGGCGCAAGCCGAAGGCATCGCCCTGTGGGCCTGCCCCGACGGCAGCGGCTACTGGATCGCCACCGACCAATTCAAGGACCGCAGCCTGTTCCACGTCTTCGACCGCCAGACCCTCGCCCACCTGGGCGCGTTCTCCGGCGAGACCGTGGGCAACACTGACGGCGTATGGCTGCAGCAGACCGCGACCAAGCGCTTCCCGGCCGGTGTGTTCTACGCCGTGCACGACGACATGGGCGTGGGCGCGTTCGATTGGCGCGATATCGCCAAGGCACTGTCGTTGCGCGAGAGTTGCGGCGGCTGAGG
>NZ_LMJF01000014.1:218582-416528 GCF_001429785.1 Lysobacter sp. Root916
CAGGGTTCTTCATCTCACGCCATGGAAGCCGGCGTCACTTCTGCGGAATGTCACGCCGCGGATAAGGGCTTGGAAAGTGCACTCTGACCCCTGTTCTTCACCTATTCCGAAGCTAGCGCGGGACGATGGGAGCCCCTTAAAGCGTCGCCTGTCTCATCGAACGACCTTTTCTGACAACTCGCGTTTTAACTCCTTAGCAGCATCCTTGTCCCCCATATTTGCAGCTCGCTCCAACCAGTATCGATACCATCGTCGGGCGCCACGATTTTTATGGTGCAGAGCCAAGTTGTAGGCAGCTTCGTGCAATCCACTGGCAACTGCCTTCTTGTACCAGTACACCGAAAGTACCGCGTCGCTCCTTACTCCAACACCATCCTCATAGTAGTTTGCGACGCTAATTTGAGCCTCAGGAACCCCCAACATCGCGGCCTTCAAGTAGAGCTTGAATGCAGAAGAAAACTTTTTTTTCTCCTGAAGATCATAACCATCCTCGAACATTGACCAGGCGGTTTTGTCTAGCTCTAGCTTCATCGCATGCTCACCAGAATTTTATGGAGCCTGTTGATTCGTAAAGACCGATACGTCTGCTGACGAAGGAGTGCAGTTCCGCTCGTCAGAACAACATCCATTTACACACTCACCCCCGGTGCTCGGTATGTACGTCATTACATACACGGTGAACACTGTTAGATTCACCATCGCGAGACACGATGGCCTAAAGCTGCCACTTTGTCCTCCAGGCGGGGGAATGTAAGGGGGCCGCTTCTTCGGAATCCACTTGCCATTGCTGTCTCGCTGCCATCCCCAACCTGGGCGATCTGGATTCTCTCGCCAGTGCTTGTCTGGCCTCGCGGTTCCATCAGGAGAACGTGTTCTACCTCTTTCACCTTTACCACCACCGCCTTTGCCTCCACCAGCCAACCCATAGGGATCAAACCAAGATATTGGGTCGCCCCAAACATAGCCGAACGTGCTAATGCCACCATCCAGGCCGATCGGATCACTCTGCACATACCGACCGGCAGACGACTCGTAGTCGCGGAAGTAGTTGTAACTTAGTCCGCTTGCGTTGTCGTAACGCTGCCCGGGGAACCGCAGATCGAACACGAACGCAGTGCCGTTGTTATCCGGGTCCTGATTCGGTGCGCTGTCGCCGAACGCCTCATTACCCAACTGCCAGCTCCATACCGACTTCTCTGCGACCGGATCGATCACATTGCGCGGCGTGCCCAGATGGTCGGCCTGGACGTAATGCAGCTTGTTCGTGTCGATCACACCGATCAGCAGATTGCCCAGCCAGATGACTTCCTGGATGCGATTTCCGGCGTAGTCGTACACGCCAATCGTATGGCCCGCCTCGTCGTAGCTCGCATAGGTCTGCGCGGTTGACGTCGTGGTCGGATAACGCCGCGTCTGCTCGCCCTTGCCGTTGTAGGCGTAGTTCATTACCGCATTGCCGCCCTGCTTCACCTGGCCCATGCGATCAGCGGCGGTGTAGATGAACTCCTTCGCTGTACCGCCAATGGCCGCGGTGTTGCCGACCGCATCGTAGCTGCGTGCGGTGGCGCCTACCTGCGACAGGCGGTGGCTGGTACTCGGGTAGGTGTAGGTCTGCGTCGCGCCGGCATCGGTCTTGCTGGTGCGGTTGCCGGTGGCGTCGTAGGCGTAGCCCTGCAGGAGCGCATTGGTCGTGCCGTCGCGGGTCTCGGTCAGGCGGCCGAGCTTGTCGTAGGCGTAAGCGCGCAGCGGCGGTTCGGACTGGTCGCCCTTGCGCAGCTTGATCAGGTTGCCAACCGCGTCGAACTCGTAGCCCAGGGACAGGCCGTCCGGGCCCACGTCTTCGATTACGCCCGGCTGGTAGTTCTGGTTGTGGGTGCGCTTGAGGCGGCGGCCGTCGCCGTATTCCAGCTCGGCCGCCGGGCCGAAGGGGTAGTAGGTGACGCTGGTCAGCAGCACCTGCGGGGTTTGGCCCGGCTGGGTCACCGTCACGCCGCTGGGCTGGCCCAGGGCATTGTGGGTGTAGTCCACCCGCATTCCGCTGGGATAGGTCACCGAGGACAGCTGGTTGGCCAGGGTGTAGCCGTAGACCAGGGTGAACACCTGCCCGTTGGTGGTCTGGACCTTGCGCACCACGTTGCCGCGGCGGTCGTAGCAGTAGCGGGTGTTTCCGCTGCCGTCGTCCATGCGGGTCATGCGACCGGTGCTGAAGGTCTCGCCGGTCTGGCAGACGGTCTGGGTAGTGTCGTAGGTGTAGCCGACATTGAGCGCGGTGTCGCTGTAGGCGATACCCGTGACGCGGTTCAGGGCGTCGTAGCTGTAGGTGGCCGTCTCGTTGCGGGCGTCGGTCTGGGTGGCTCGGTTGCCGGCGCTGTCGTAGCTGTAGCCGGTGATGCCGGTGTCCGGGCTGGTCAGCTGGGTCAGGTCGCCCAGGCCGTTGTACTGGTACTGGGTGTTCAGGCCCTTGGGGTCGGTGACCTGGGTCAGGCGGTCCAGCGCGTCGTACTGAAACTGGGTCTGGGCGTTGATCCCGGCGGTGTCCTGCAGGGTCTTCACCAGACGGCCCAGCGGGTCGTAGTTGTTGTCGGTGACCGTGCCCAGGGCGTCGGTGACGGTGTCTAGGTTGCCGCCGACGTCATACACATAGCCGGTGGCTTGGTTGTAGGCGTCCTTGTCGGTCTTGAGTTGACCAAGCTGGTTATAGACATGCGAGAGAGTGCGCAGCAGCACGCCGCCGCTGTCCTTGGTGTCTTCCTTGGTGCGCTGCCCGGCGTTGTCCAGGGTGTAGACGATCTGGTTGCCGGCGTTATCGGTGATCGTAGTCAGGCGGTGCGCGGCGTCGTAGCCGAAGGTGGTGTAGCTGCCGTCGGGCTGGGTGATCTTGCTGACCAGGCCGGTGGGCGTGTACTCGTAGCGGGTGATGGCGTCGTCGGTTTCGCTGCCGGCGTTGGGGCCGCGGACCTTTTGCGCGGTCATCCAACCGCNCAGCGGACGACCGGCGCCGTCGTAGGCCAGGGTTTCCGTGACTTGGCCCAGCGCGTTGGTGACCTTCCACAGGTCGCCCTTGCGGTGCGGGCAGGTGGTCGGAGCGCTGGCGCAGGTCGCGTCGTCACTTGGGTAGTAGGTGAACTGGGTGGTGTCGGCCACGTCGGTGCGTGGGCCGTTGACCGAGGTCGTCAAGCCCAATAGCGGGCAGGTACCGGCGGTGATATCGGCCTGTTCGCAGTAGGTAGCGGCGCCGGTGCGGGTGTTGGCCGGTGTCGCCGGATCGGCCGCTGTCGAAGTCAGCGCCTGACCACGAGCGTTATAGGCCCAGGTGCTCTTGCTTACCAGGGTATTGGCCGAATCGTAGGTGCGGCGCTCTGTCGGAACACGCAATGTGGCATGCCAATCGGTTTCGACGCTGCGCTTGGTCGTGGCATTGTTAGCCGATTCGATACGGCGAGCCTCCAGACCTCGAGCGTTGTAATCGTAGTCCGTGGTAACGCCTGCGGTGTCCGTGGCGATGTTGGCGAACCCGTTGCTATCCAGCGTAACCGAACGTGTGCCAATTCCACCGGCGCAGGCCGGGCACGGCTCCTGGATAGACGTCAGCTTGGGGGCCTGAAACATCTGGGTGAACGAGTAAGTCCTGCTGGCCCCATTGGCGTCGACGACCGTGGCGCTGCCCGCACCGTTGTAGGTCACAGAGACCTTGTCCACCCCGCCCGCATGTTCGGTGGAGATGGCCTTGCCGTAGTAGTCGTAGGAATAACTGGCGTAACGGATTCCGTCCTCGCCCACGATGCCGGTGAGCCAATAGAACAAATAGAGGTTCCCTCCGTTGAGCCCGCTCTCGTTGTAGAGATAGGTACGCGTCTTGCCGTCGGCATCGACGCGTGTGGAGAGATTGCCGCGCGCGTCGTAGGTGTAGCGGATGACGCCACCGGTGGGATCCGTCACGGTGGTGAGGCGGTTGTCGGCATCGTAGGCCATCCGCAAGCTGCGGCCGTTCGAGTCGGTAACCGCGATGAGCTCCCCCGGATACTTGGCAATCGCCGCCGAGGTGTTGATGTCGCTGTAGGTCAGGGTTTGGGTGAAGCCGTCCCGGTTGGTGATGAGGTTGAGCTTTCCGCTCGCGTCGTACAGTTCGACCTCGTCGTTGGATGCGACGTATCTCCAACCGGTGACATTGCCCAGCCCGTCGCGCAAACGGTACAGCCGGTCGGTTACATCGGCGTCGGTGGTCCCGACATCGGCCACGAGACTGAAGAAGTACGCCTTGCCGTCGCGACGGGTAACGATCGCATCGTCCGGACCAGTGCCAGGCAAGACCGCACGATCGTAGTTGCCGACCCAATAGGCGTGGAAGCTGGTGGTGTACGGACCGAACAGGCTGTTGTAGGTGCGAACGAACTCAAGCGGAAAGGCACCCGAGCCCGAATAGTCGACCTCGGTTTGGACCTTATTCGCGACACCCGCATTGATCGGGTTGCCGACCATGCTGCGTAAAGGAGAACTATTGACGCAGCAGCCCAGATTCTTGGGGTTGACGGCAGGTCGAGCCCGCTCGCATTGACCGCTGACGTTCAGTTCGAACCCTATCGGGCAGTAGCCCCAGCGCTGGCCGCCGTTGGCCGAATGCAGCACAGCCGTGGAGCCGTTCGCCGCCTTCATGGTGTAGTCCCAGTTCTGGTGTCGCTGTACCGGGTCCGGCCAGACGTTGTAGCTCAGCGTCTCCGGCCCTGCCGGCGCCGCGGTACCGCTGACGTAGCCGTACACATTCTTGAACACCCGAATCGACCAATCGGTGTCGTCTGGGTAGTTGCTGAACCCCAATGCATTGTTCTGTGCCGCCGAACAGCTATATGGGGGCAAGTTGCCTGCTCCGTCGTCACCGCGGACGTGACACCAGGCGGTGTACTGCGGTGGAACGCAATCGGCGCCCACTGCGCAAGCGGCATGCGCTACCGTAAACGGACACGCCAGCAGCGCCAGCCCCAAGACGAACCACGCTTTAAGCGAGCGCATACACCCTTCCCCGACTACGCACCTCACTGTGCGTTCCCATCATCGGGAATCCGCGTCTCACGGTTCAAGACGGCGTTCGGCACTTTTTTTGACTGGCATCGAACCGCCAATTGCAGTCAATCGATGAAGACCGCGAATCGTGAGGTCTGTTCAAACTTTCGGCTGCAAACAGACGGCTGCGAATTCCCGGTAGTGGCCATGGCCGTCAATCGGCCCGCCCTCGCCAGGCCCGCAACCCCGCATACACCAACACCAACACCGCCAGCGACGCCCCGATCGCCGTCCACTCCCGCAACGTCATCGTCGCCAGGATCGCCACCATCGTGAGCACCGCGATCAGCGGCACGATCGGGCCGCCCGGCAGCACGAACGGCGCGCCGCGTTCGCGCAGGTCGATGCGCTGGGCGCGCCAGGCGGCGATGGAGACAGCGGCGAAGACCAGGCAGATCGCGCCGCCGGAGATCAGGGCCAGGGATTCGAAGCTGCCGCCCAGTGCGAGCGCGGCACCGACGGCGGCGTGAGTGAATAGCGCCAGGCGCGGCACGCGGTGCTTGGCGTCGACGCGGCCGTAGGCGTGCGGCAGGTAGCCGTCGCGCCCCAGCGCGAACAGCAGGCGCGAGGACGCGAACAAATTGCCCATCAGGAAGCCGGTCATCGAAACGCAGGCGGTGATCAGCAGCAGGGCGCGACCCGGCGCCCAGATCGCGCCGGCGGCGTCGGCGATGGGGGCGCCGCTGGCGGGCAGCGCGGCGCCCAACGTGCCTTGGCAGACCACCTGCAGGCCGATGTACAGCAGCACCACGATCGCGATCGCGGACATCGTCGCGCGCGGGACGTGGCGCGAGGGGTCGCGGACTTCGCCGGTCGGCACCAGTGCGGTTTCCATGCCCGAGTAGGCGAACACCACCAGCACCATCGCGCTGCCCATCGCGCTCCAGGAACCGATGCCGCTCCAGGCCACGTACTGCCAGTCGACGAACAGCAGGCCGAGCGAGGCGAGCAGGAACAGCGGGGTGAGCTTTAGCGTGGCCAGCAGCACGATCATGCGTGCGCCCAGCTTCACGCCGAACGCATTGAGCGCGAACAAGCTCGCGTACACGCCCAGGATCAGCAGCGCGCGCGGCAGCGGTTGCGCGAATTCGGGCCAGGCCTGCGCGACCTGGCCGGCGAGCGCGGCGGCGACGCCGGCGCTGGAAGCGGTGTTGCAGATCCACATCAGGGCGCCGGCGATGAAACCGGCGAACGCGCCGTAGGCGGCGCCGACATAGGTGTAGGGCCCGCCGGTGGCGGCGGCGCGGCTGCCGACGGCGGAGAAGCACATCGCGATCGGCACGATCGCGATCGCGCCGGCGATGAAGGCCAGCGGCGCGGCGCCGGCCAGGCGCGAGGACAGCAGCGCGGGCAGCATGAAGATGCCGGCGCCGACGATGATGTTGATGATGGAGGCGCCGAGCTGGAATGGACCCAGCGCGCGCACCAGCGCGGCGTCGCCCTGCAGCGCGGCCGACGGTGCAGGTGCGGACCCGTCGGCGGGCGTGGCGGCTGTGCTCATGGCGGGTCCCCGGGAGACTGCGTCGCAGCCTCGCACGGCCCGGGCGCAAAGGCGAGGCCGCGCGGGCCCCGCAGCGGCGGAGTAAGCCGCGATCCGCGTTCGACAGGTATCGCCACGGCGCGATGCGTGACGGCGTGGATCGCGACTTACTCCGCGGCTGCGCGGGCGGGGGACGCACTCACCCTAGCTCCGTACGCGCGGCACATAAATCCGGGGTTTCACTCAGACGAACGGCATCGCTTTCGCGTTTTCGATCAAACGTCCTGGCACATGAACTCGACGAAGGCGCGTAGCTTGGGGGCCAGCTGCCGGCGCGCGGTGTAGTAGATGTAGAAACCGGGGAACGGCGGCGTGTAGGCGTCCAGCACCTGCACCAAGCGGCCGGCGGCGACGTCGTCGGCCACCAGGGTCTCGAACAGCTGGGCCAGGCCCAATCCGGCCAGGGCCGGGCCGCGCGACAGCGAGCTGTCGTTGAAGATCAGGCGGCCGCCCACGTCCACCTCGAAATCCTGGCCGTCGCGGCTGAACTCCCAGGCTTGCATGCGGCCGCTGCCGGGCAGGCGCTGGCGGATGCAGTCGTGCCGGACCAGGTCCTCGGGCACGTCGGGACGGCCGTGGCGGGCGTAGTAGTCGGGCGAGCCGACCACGATGGTGCGCTGCGCCCCGCCCAGCGGCCTGGCCACCATGTCGCGCGCCAGGCACTCGCCCAGGCGGATGCCGGCGTCGAAGCCGCCCGCGATCAGGTCGGCCAGGGTGTCGTCGGCGAACACTTCCACCTGCACGTCCGGGTAGCGCGCCAGGAATTCGGGCAGGCGCGGCTCGATGAGCGTGCGCGCCGCGATGCGGCCGGCGTTGATGCGCAGGCGCCCGGTCGGGCGGTCGCGCACCGTGTCGAGGTCGTCGAAGGCGGCGTCGATCTGGTCCAGGCCCGGCGCGACCTGGGCCAGGAAGCGCGCGCCGTGTTCGGTCAGGCCGACCCGGCGGGTGGTGCGGTTGAGCAGGCGCACGCCCAGGTGCTCTTCCAGGGTGCGCACGGTCTGGGACAGGGCGGAGGGCGATACGTCCAATTCGGCCGCGGCGCGGGTGAAGCTGCCGAGCCGGGCGACGCGCGCGAAGGCGATCACGGCGGGGAGCGGGTGCGCGGCCATTATGAAGTACCCCTTCAGAACACGTTCGGATAATCCCCATTTTTCGCGCAGTCGGCCAGTCCTAGAGTCGCTTCCACGGTTCCACCCCACCTAGGAGAGCACTCATGCACACCCCCACCCTTGGTTTCGGACTGCGCGATAAGGTCGTCCTGGTCACCGGCGCGTCCTCCGGCATCGGCGCGGCCAGCGCGGCCGCCTTCGCCCGCGAGGGCGCGATCGTGCTGGCCGCCGCCCGCCGCGCCGCCGAAGGCGAAGCGGTGGTCGCGGCGATCCGCGCCGACGGCGGCCAGGCCCGCTTCCTGCAGGCCGATGTGACCCGCGAGGACGACATCCGCCGCCTCGTCGAGACCGCGGTGGCCGACTACGGCCGGCTCGACGTGGCTTTCAACAATGCCGGCACCGACGGCCGCTTCTCGCCCTACATCGAGCAGGACAACGCCAACTACGAGCAGGTGATGAACACCAACGTGCGCAGCGTGTTCTGGAGCATGAAGCACCAGATCGCGGCGATGCTGAAAAGCGGCGGCGGCGCGATCGTCAACAACGCTTCGATGGGCGCGCTGATCGGCTTTCAGAACGCGGCCGTGTACGTGGCCAGCAAGCACGCGGTGATGGGCCTGACCAAGACCGCGGCGCTGGAGTACTTCCCGCAGGGCATCCGCATCAACGCGGTACTGCCCGGCATCATCGACACCCCGTTCCAGGACCGCGTCTGGGGCGACGAAGCCAGCAAGCGTGCCTTCGCCGACGCCACCGTCGCCGGCCGCAGCGGCACGCCCGAAGAAGTCGCGAGCGCGGCGCTGTTCCTGGCCTCCGAGCACGCCAGCTTCTTCAGCGGCCAGGGCCTGGTCATGGACGGCGGCTACGTCACCCAGTGATCGCCGCCGCCTCGCTATCGTTCAAGGACCCCGCCATGAACCCGGACACATCCGCCTTCACCCTCATCGCCGAACTCCAGGCCCAGCCGGGCCTGGGCGATACCCTGCAACGCGAACTGCAGGCGCTGATCGCGCCTACCCTGAGCGAGCCCGGCTGCCAGGGCTATACCCTGCACCGCTCCAGCGACGACACCGACTTGCTGCTGATCTACGAACACTGGCGTTCGCGCGCCGCGCTCGAGGCGCACTTGGCCATGCCTTATCTGCGCGACTTCTTCGCGCGCACGCCGCGGCTGTTGTCCGAACCGGTGCGCCTGCGCTACTTCGCATCGGCGCTGCCGGCCGCCTGATTCCTCCTTCCCCCACCGGAGCAACGACATGAACACCCGCACTCTCGGCCCGCAGGGCCCGCGCGTTTCGGCGCTAGGCCTGGGCTGCATGGGCATGAGCTTCGCCTACGGCCCCGCCGACCAGGACGAGGCCGTCGCCACCCTGCATCGCGCGCTCGACCTGGGCGTTACGTTTCTCGACACCGCCGACGTCTACGGCCCGCACACCAACGAGCGACTGCTCAACCGCGCGCTGCAGGGACGCCGCGACCAGGTGTTCCTGGCCAGCAAGTTCGGCATCCTGATGGATCCCGCGCAGCCGCAGCTGCGCGGCGTGAACGGCCGTCCGGAGTACGTACGCGCCAGCATCGAAGGCAGTCTGCAACGTCTGGGCACCGATCATCTGGATTTGTACTACCTGCATCGCGTCGATCCGAACGTACCGATCGAGGACACCGTCGGCGCGATGGCCGAGCTGGTCGCGCAAGGCAAGGTGCGTTACCTCGGCTTGTCCGAGGCATCGGCGGCCACCTTGGAACGTGCGCATGCGGTGCATCCCATCACCGCGCTGCAGAGCGAGTACTCGCTGTGGACGCGCGATGTCGAGCGCAACGGCGTGCTGGAAACCTGCGCGCGGCTGGGCATCGGCTTCGTGCCCTATAGCCCGCTGGGCCGCGGCTTTCTGACCGGTCAGATCGCGTCGGCCGGAGATCTGCAGAGCGACGATTTCCGCCTGCAGACGCCGCGCTTCCAGGGCGAGAACTTCCAGCGCAATCTCGCGCTGGCCGACACGGTGAAGACGCTGGCCGCCGGCAAGGGCTGCACGCCCGCGCAGCTGGCGCTGGCCTGGGTGCTGGCGCAGGGCGAGCATCTCGTGCCGATTCCCGGCACCAAGCGGCGCAAGTATCTGGACGACAACGTCGGCGCGCTGGACGTGCGCTTGGACGCAGGCGATCTGGCCGCGCTGGATGCGGCGTTCGCGCCGGATGCGATCGCGGGCGATCGTTATTCGGCGGTGGGCATGACGATGGTCGGCCATTGAGGCCTCGCCGGTTGCGACGCCGCCGCCCGTAGTGGCGGTGGCTTCGTAGGCAAGCTCGGCATGGGGGTAGGAGCGGCGCAAGCCGCGGCCGGCGTCGTAGTGGGAACGGCGCGATCGCGGCTTACGCCGCTCCCACAGAAGGCGGAGAGCGCTCGCGTTCGCCTGCATCCAAGCACGCGCGGGGCTTTGGGGTAGGAGCGGCGCAAACCGCGACCTGCGTCGTAGCCGGAACGGCGCGATCGCGGCTTACGCCGCTCCCACAGCGGGCGGCGAGCGCGCGCATTGCTGGAACCCGTATCGCGAGTACGCGGTCGCGGTCTATGGCCGAAGAAAATCCGCCCGCGGTGGGCCTCTCCCGCGCCACAGCGAGCATCGGGCGACGACGTCGCTCTCTGTGGGAGCGGCGCAAGCCGCGATCGCGAACTCCAGCGCCCGGCGCGGGCATCCCGCTGGCGCCCAGGCCCATGTTCGATGGTAGGGTCGCCATCACCGATCGTGCTGCGGCGCCGTTCGCGTCTGGTCTAGCATCGAGCCCTCGCCCACGGACCCCCTGCCCCGCATGCGCCTGCCCGCCCTTTTGATCGCCAGCACCCTGTTCGCGACGACCGCCGCCGCGCAGACCGCGCCCACGCCCGAGCTCGACCGCGCCGCGCGCGCCGTCCAGGCCGACGTGGTCGCCTGGCGCCGCGACCTGCACCAGCACCCGGAGCTGGGCAACAACGAAGTGCGCACCGCCAAGCTGATCGCCGATCAACTACGCCGGATCGGGCTGGAACCCAAGACCGGCATCGCCCACACCGGCGTGGTCGCGGTGCTGAAGGGCGGCCGTCCCGGCCCGCGCATCGCGATCCGCGCCGACATGGACGCGCTGCCGGTGACCGAGCCGGCCGGGCTGGCGTTCGCGTCCAAGGTCACCACCACCTATCGCGGCCAACCGGTGGGCGTGATGCACGCCTGCGGGCACGACGCGCACGTGGCGATCCTGCTGGGCGTGGCGACCGCGCTGGCGGCGCAGAAGGCGACGCTGCCGGGCGAAGTGATGTTCGTGTTCCAGCCGTCCGAGGAAGGTCCGCCCAATCCGGGCGAGCCCTTCGGCGCCGCGCTGATGCTGGAGCAGGGCGTGTTCCGCGACTTCAAGCCCGAGGCGGTGTTCGGCCTGCACGTGTGGGCGGGCCTGCCGGTGGGCAGCATCGGCGTGCGCGCCGGCCCCTCGCTGGCCAGCGCCGACGAGTGGAGCCTGACCGTGCGCGGCAAACAGACCCACGGCTCGCGGCCCTGGGACGGCGTCGACCCAATCACCGTCGGCGCGCAGATCCTGCTGGCCTCGCAGAGCATGATCGCGCGTCAGGTCAATATCGCCGCGACCCCGGTGGTGCTGACCGCCGGCCAGTTCAACAGCGGCGTGCGCTTCAACATCATCCCCGACGAAGCCAAGCTGGTCGGCACCCTGCGCACCTTCGACGCGGACGTGCGCGAGGACGTGATCGCGCGCTTCCGCCGCACCGCGCAGGATCTGGCGCATGCCAGCGGCGCCAGCGCCGAACTCACGGTGGTCAACAATGCGCCGGCCACCATCAATAACCCGGCGTTGACGCAGCGCGTGCGGCCCTCGCTGCAACGCGCGGTCGGCGCGGACAAGGTGGTCGAGATGCCGATGGTGACGGTGGCCGAGGATTTCTCGCAGTTCGCCAATACCGTGCCCGGTGTGTATTTCTTCGTCGGCTCGACCGCGGCGGGCATCGATCCGGCCAAGGCGCCGATCAATCATTCGCCGCAGTTCGTGCTCGACGAGGGCGCCTTGGACGTGGGCACGCGGGCGATGCTGCAGTTGGCGCTGGATTACCTGGGCGGCGCGCCGCAGGGTTGATTCGCTCGGCTTTGGGGGTAGTGACGCGGTCGCGGCTCGCGCCGCTCCTACCGAGGGCTTTCTGTGGGAGCGGCGTGAGCCGCGATCGCGAACCTCGCCGGCCTGCGCTGGGGTCGGGGCTTGCGTGATCGCGGCTTACGCCGCTCCCACAGGGGAAGGGGCGTGCGCGAGCGGGACCGCCATCGACTCCACAGGGCCCCAACGCCAATCGACCAAGGTCGGGCAGTTCCGCAGGCAGGGCATCGGCTAGGATCGGGACTTTCCCTCCGGAGTCCGTCGATGAAGCGTCCGCTGTCCGTCGCGTTGAGCTGCGCCCTGCTCGCCCTGCCGCTGGCCGCCAGCGCGCAATCGGCGCAACGTCCGGAGGTGCAGGCCGCGGCGGCCAAGGTGAAGGACCAGGTGATCGCCTGGCGGCGCGACTTCCACCAGCACCCCGAGCTGTCCAACCGCGAGGAACGCACCGCGGCCAAGGTCGCCGAGCACCTGCGCGCGCTGGGCCTGAAGCCGCGCACCGGCATCGCCCGCCACGGCGTGGTCGCGATCATCCAGGGCGGCAAGCCCGGGCCCAAGCTCGCGCTGCGCGCCGACATGGACGCGCTGCCGGTGACCGAACAGGTCGACCTGCCGTTCGCGTCCAAGGTCACCACCCAGTTCAACGGCCAGACCACCGGCGTGATGCACGCCTGCGGCCACGACGCCCACACCGGCATCCTGCTCGGCGTGGCCGACGCGCTGGTGGCGATGAAGGACGAGCTGCCCGGCCAGGTGATGCTGGTGTTCCAGCCCTCCGAGGAAGGCGCGCCCGGCAACGAGGAAGGCGGCGCATCGCTGATGCTCAAGGAAGGCCTGTTCAAGGACTTCAAGCCCGATGCCATGTTCGGCCTGCACGTGTTCTCGACCCTGCAGGTCGGCCAGATCGGCGTGCGCCAGGGCCCGCTGATGGCGGCCTCGGACCGTTTCAGCATCAAGATCAAGGGCCGCCAGACCCACGGCTCGCGGCCCTGGGGCGGCATCGATCCCATCGTCGCCGCGGCCGACGTGATCGGCAGCGCGCAGACCATCGTCAGCCGCCGCACCGACATCGCCAAGCTGCCGGCGGTGGTGACCTTCGGCGCGATCAAGGGCGGCATCCGCTACAACATCATTCCCGACGAAGTCGAAATGGTCGGCACCATCCGCACCTTCGACGAAGGCATGCGCGCGAAGATCTTCGCCGACCTGAAGAACGTCGCCGACCACGTCAGCGCCGCGCACGGCGCGACCGCGGTGTCGGCGGTGCCCGACAGCGAGGGCAATCCGGTCACTTACAACGATCCGGCCCTGACCGCGCGCATGCTGCCCAGCCTCAAGGCCGTGGCCGGCGACGCCAACGTGGTGGAGCCGTCGCTGCAGATGGGTGCGGAGGATTTCTCCTACTACGCCAAGGAAGTGCCGGCGATGTTCTTCTTCGTCGGCGCGACCGAGAAGGGCGTGGACCCGGTGACGGCGCCCAGCAATCATTCGCCGCAGTTCAAGCTGGACGAGTCGTCCCTGGATTTGGGTTTGCGCGCGTTGTTGCAGGTGACGCTGGATTATTTGCATCAGCCCAAGGGTTGAATGCCGCCGAGTTCGCGCGCTGTTTAGGCCCTCTCCCGCCTGTAGCCCCTCTCCCGCTTGTGGGGTGAGGGGCAGCGTTTGCGAGCCATTGGCTCGCGCAGCACCGAACGCCCGACCGCTGTGCGGTCGGGCCGGGGTGGGGGTTGGGGTGTGGGTTGGGGTGAGGCGTGGGCTTCAACCACAGGCGCTGCCCTCATCCGCCCTGCGGGCACCTTCTCCCGCACGCGGGAGAAGGGAGCAGCGGCGGGAGAAGGGAGCAGTGGCGGGAGAAGGGAGCGGCGGCGGGAGAAGGGAGCGGCGGCGGGAGAAGGGAGCGGCGAAAGAGGGAGCCGCAATAGTGGGAACCGCGAAGCTTCGCCGTCGACGCGCCCCGCCTCACAGCTCACCACCCGAATACGGGTCGATGTCGTACGCATACCGTTCCGCCAAGTGGCCAGGCTGCGCCTGCACGCGAGCGATCCAGGCACGGAACTGCGGGTAAGGCGCCAGATCCAAACCCGCGTCCTCAGCCCGGCTCGCATACGCATACAGGGCGATATCCGCGATGCTGTAATCCTCGCCGGCCGCGAACGGGCGCTGCGCGAACTCCGATTCCAGGATCCCCAGCGCGCGCAAGGCCGCGCCGCGCTTGGCTTCGATCAAGGCCGGCGCGCGCTGCGGCAGCTTGCCGGTCAGGGTCCAGTAGCGCAGCGAGCCGATGCTCATCTCCACGTACTGCTGCTCGAACGACAGCCACTGCCGCACCTTGGCCTGCGCGAACGCGTCGCCGGGCAGATAGGCCGAACCCTGCGCCAGGTAGTCGAGGATGGCGTTGGACTCGGCCAGCACGCGCCCGTCCTCGAGCTCGATCGCCGGCACCGCGCCGGTCGGGTTGATGCGGCGGTAGTCGTCGCGGCGGCCCTCGCCCTCGAAGATGCTGACGATGCGCGTGCGGTAGGGGCGCTGCAGGTGCTGCAACAGCTGGCGGATCTTCCAGGCGTTCTGCGAGGGCAGGTAGTCGTAGAGGGTGAGCATGGCGCGGGCTCCAGGGGCGATGGCGCCAGTCTCGGCCGCCGCGTACGGGCGCGATATCCGATTCTTGCGGCGGCGAGGGGGCCGCGCGCGGCATGCGGGTAAAATGCGCGCATGACCCAAGAACTCCCCCTCGGCCGCCACGTCGACTACCCGCGCGAGTACGACCCCTCGCTGCTGTTCCCGATCGCGCGCGCGCTCGGCCGCTCGCACATCGGCCTGTCCGATCAGGCCCTGCCCTTCGTCGGCCTGGACCGCTGGCATGCCTACGAGCTGAGCTGGCTGGACCCGCGCGGCAAGCCCTGCATGGCCACCGCCACCCTGACCGTGCCGGCCGATTCGCCCAACCTGGTGGAGTCCAAGTCGCTCAAGCTCTACCTAAACTCCTACAACGCCTCCCGCTTCGACAGCGCCGAGGCGGTGCGCGCGCGCATCGTCGCCGACCTGAGCGCATCGGCTGGCGCCCCGGTCGAGGTCGTCTTCGGCCTGCCGCCGGTACGCGAGGCCCAGGCCGTATCGCTGGACGATCTGGACGTGGCGATCGACGACTACGGCCCGCCCAACGCCGCCCATCTGGCCGCCGACCCGGCCATGGTCGTCGAGGAGACCCTGAGCAGCGGCCTGCTGAAGTCCAACTGCCCGGTCACCGGCCAGCCCGACTGGGCGCGCGTGGACATCGCCTATCGCGGACCGCGCCTGGACCGGGCCGGGCTGCTGCGCTATCTGGTCTCGTTCCGCGACCACGCCGAGTTCCACGAACAATGCGTGGAGCGGATCTTCGCCGACCTGCTGCGCCTGGCCGCCCCGCAGGCCCTGTCGGTGGAGGCGCGCTACACCCGCCGCGGCGGCCTGGACATCAACCCCTGGCGGGCCACGGCGGGTTTTTTGCGCCCACAGGCACACCGCGATGAACGTCAATAAGACCGGCCCCTGACGTTCACACGGACGCAATGCCTTTTTAACAATCGGCATGTCATCGTGCTTTCGCCAATTCGGCAGGAGCACGTAAACCCATGACTACCCCGGACAAGAAAGCCGATTTCTCCGACGTGCAGAGCAGCGTCGACAGCACCGAGCAGGTAACCCAGCGGGCCGACTTCAGCGACGTCCAATCCTCGGTTAGCTCCACCGAAGACATCACGTCGTCGACGGCGCCCACGGATCAGACCTACACGGTGGAAAAGGGCGACACGCTGTCGCACATCGCCAAGCAGTTCTACGGCAAGGCGAACAAGTGGAACGCGATCTTCGAGGCCAATCGCGACCAGCTCGACGATCCCGACAAGATCAAGCCCGGTCAGGTGCTGAAGATCCCCGCGATCGAAGATTGATTCCTACGACAGATCCGCCGGGAGCCACGAACTCCGGGCGCGGTCGAATGCCTGTTCGCACCTATTCCAGGAGAAACACCATGATGATCCGTAACCGCATGCACTACGCCCTGGCCGCCGCTCTGGTGGCCTCGCTGGCCCTGGCCGGCTGCAAGAAGAAGGAAGAACCCGTAGCCGTGACCCCGCCGCCGGCCGCCGAGCCGGTCGCGCCGACCCCGGCGCCGGCGCCGATGGCCGCCACCGCGGCCGTCGCCAGCGTCGACCTGGGCAGCGCCGTGGGCGCCGACAAGAAGGTCACCGCGCCGGCGACCACCTTCAAGCCGAAGGACACGATCTACGTCGCCATCTCCACGTCCACCTCCGACCCGGCCGCGACCGTGCCGGCGAAGCTGGGCGCGAAGTGGACCTTCCAGGACGGCCAGACCGTGAAGGACGACAGCGCCGACGCTCAGCTGATGGGCCCCGGCGTGACCAACTTCAGCATCAACAGCCCGAAGGGTTTCCCGACCGGCAAGTACAAGGTCGACGTGTCGCTGGACGGCGCCGTGGTCCAGTCGAAGGAATTCGAGGTCAAGTAACTCTCTCCCCGCCTGATGGGCGGGCAAGCCCGGGCGCGGTTCCTCGAGGACCGCGCCCTTTTTTTGTCCGCGATTCCGGCAGCCGGCGCTCAGCCGCCCGGGAACTCGCCGTCCAGGTAGTACCAGCGGCCGTCCTCGCGCACGAAACGGCTGACTTCGTGCAGGCGCACCGCCGAGCCGCCGCCGACCCGGTAGCGGGCGACGAACTCGACCGTGGCGCGGTCGCCGTCGGCGCCGTGCCGCTTCACCGTCAGCCCCAGCCAGCGCGTGGCGGCGGGATCCAAGGCCAGTTCGGCCGGGCGCGTGCTCGGGTGCCAGGTCGCCAGGACGTAGTCGCGCAGGCCCAGCACGTAGGCGCTGTAGCGCGAACGCATCAGGGCCTGGGCGTCGGCGGCCGCAACGCCCGCGTGCAGCGGCCCGCAGCAGGCGGCGTAAGGGCGGGCGGGGTCGCAGGGGCAGGCGGACATGCGGGCTTTCCGGGTCGGTCGGCCGCGAAAACCGCGGCCGGGAGGCGAATTCTCGGCGAGCGCACGCCGCTGCGACTACCATGCGCGTCCCGAACCCCGCTGCGCGACCTGCCATGAAACCGCCCGCCTACCTCGACGACGCCCAGATCGAACGCCTCGCCGACCTGCTCGACCAACGCGCCGTCCCGTTCAAGGGCTTCAATCTGGAGGCGCTGGACGGCTTCCTGTCGGCGCTGGTGGTCGCGCCGGAGGCCGTGCCGGCGACCGAATGGCAGCCCGTGGTCTGGGGCGGCAACCCGCCGCGCTGGAGCGACGAGGCCGAGGCGGCTCAGGTCGAGGCGCTGTTGCAGGGCCACTGGAACATGGCCTCCGCGCGCGTGCGCCACGGCGACGACGACCTGCCCGACCACCTGGCGCCGCTGCTGTGGCTGCCCGAGGACGTGGAAGTCGACCAGGGCGACGACCTCGACGTCGGCCGCGACTGGGCCTTCGGCTTCTTCCGCGGCGTCGAACTGCGCGAAACCGCGTGGGAAGGCTGGCTGGACGAGAACGACTGGATGGACGAGATCTTCGTCCTGTTCGACCGCCTGGCCAGTGGCGAAGTGCTGGGCGAGGACCCGGAAGCGCCGGGCACGCCGATCAGCTACCGCGAGCGCCTGGAGATCGTCTCCAGCCTGCCCGGCATGCTGGCCGACCTGCACCACCACCGCATCGAAGCCCTGACCCCGCGCGAGCCGCTGCGCCGCGCCGACACCCCGGACCGCAACGACGCGTGTTCTTGCGGGAGTGGGAAGAAGTACAAGAAGTGCTGCGGGGCTTGAGCCGGTAGCGCCGTTTGCGCGCTGCGGCAGGCAAGCGTCGGGCGTCGTTCCCGCTCAGGCGGGAATGACGCGCCAAACAAGCGCGCGAGCGACTCCGTCGCTTGCTTGATCCACCGCACTCCTCGTAACCCCTCTCCGCGCTTCCACCATGCAGAGCCCCTCCCACCCCTGCCTCAGCTGCGGCGCCTGCTGCGCCCACTTCCGCGTCGCCCTGCACTGGAGCGAAACCGACGCCTTCGATGCCAAGGGCACACCGGCCGAGTTGACCGAAACGCTGGACGCCCACCGCGTCGCGATGCGCGGCACCTACGGCGGTCGCAGCCTGCGCTGTATCGCGCTGCAAGGCGATATCGGCGTGTCCGCACACTGCGGCGTCTACGCGCAGCGACCGTCGCCCTGTCGCGAACTGCAAGCAGCATGGGAGTACGGCGAACCTAGCCCGCAATGCGACAAAGCGCGCATCGCCTATGGCTTGGCTCCTCTGACGCCGGAACAATGGTCGCAACAGCAAGCCCGCTAGCGCTTGCAGTGGCGCCAACCCTACGACTCGAGCCGATCGCAACTAGCGAGCCGACCGAACGAAGTACAGCTGCTTGTGCCCTTTGGCCTCGTACTGCGCGCGTATCCTCTCGGCCGCTTCGGGCTGTTGATAACGCTCGATCAGGAACTCGTTTCCGTTGTCGTCCAAACGGTACAGCAACCACCGCGCCAGCCCCAGCACCGGACTGACCCAAGGCAAGTCGGCTTCCGACAGCGCCATCGCCGTCAGGATCTCGATCAGGTCCAAACGCGTGTCGGGCGATGTACCCGCTACGGAAATACTGACCCGCTGCGCGGCGTCAGGCCCATGCGGATGGGCCTGCGCAAGACAAACGCAATTGCCTAGCGCGAGCACGGCGCCACGGACCCGTCCCAGGCCCGGCTCCTCGAATTCCTCCAGCGTGAGTTGCCACTTCGCGGCGAACTCATCCCCCCTCCAGGGCAGAACGCAGACAGGAATCGCGGCTACCGTTTCATGCCATCGCGCGTTGTCTACCCGAATCACACTCATGCTTCGCTGGCTCCGACTTGCATTCGCGTCGATGTCAGATTCCAAGGCGGATCGCGGAAAGCTTGTGGTCCGGCGGAATCAGGTCCGCCGCGCGCTCCATGGGAAGCTTGCGCGTGGTGATGTCGTACCAGACCTCATCGGCATCGCATTCGTCGCCCAAATGCATCAGGTCGAGCACGCCCACGAACTCGAAATGGATCGGGTTTCCGTCGCTATTGCGAGACTGCCGCTTGGCCGACCGGCCTCGCTGCTTGGCATACGCCAGCGCCTTACGCGCGGTCGCGGCACGAAACACGATGATCCGCTCTTCGCAGGTGCGCATCACACCCGGGGCGCCGTCGACCATCACACGAAACTGAAACAGCAACTTCGCGGCAAAACGTTCGCCAGCCTCGATCCCGGTCGTGCCAGATTCGACTGCCTCTTTCGCGCTGCTCATCGGACCTCCTGACGCCGCTCACCGGGCCGTCAACACCTGAGCCCGGGAACCAGCCCCCAGGCACGGAATGCATCATTCCACATCGAACGGTCCCGATGCCGCCTCGGCCTTTGCCACGCCCCGCCCGAACCGCGACAATGGCGGGCCGGATCGCAGCGCCATCGCGACCCGCCAGAACCCTGCTTCGCCCATGCGCTTGCGCACGGGACGGCCCCACTGGAGATCGTAATGACCGAGTTCGTAGCGACGCCGCCCGCAGGCGGCGCCAAGATCACCAAGACCCCGACCGGCCTGAATGTGCCGGATCGTCCGATCATCCCGTTCATCGAAGGCGACGGCACCGGCCCGGACATCTGGCGCGCGTCCGTGCGCGTGCTCGACGCGGCCGTGGCCAAGGCCTACGGCGGCGCCAAGAAGATCGAGTGGCTTGAGGTCTATGCCGGCGAGAAAGCCAACAACACCTACGGCACCTGGCTGCCCGACGGCACCGTGCAGGCCTGCCGCGATTACCTGGTGAGCATCAAGGGCCCGCTGACCACGCCGGTCGGCGGCGGCATCCGCTCGCTCAACGTCGCCCTGCGCCAGATGCTGGACCTGTACGTCTGCCTGCGCCCGGTGCGCTGGTTCGAGGGCGTGCCCTCGCCGGTCAAGAAGCCGGGCGACGTCGACATGGTGATCTTCCGCGAGAACACCGAGGACATCTACGCCGGCATCGAGTGGGCCGGCGGCAGCGCCGACGCGCAGAAGGTGCTGGACTTCCTGCAGAAGGAATTCCCGCAAGCCTTCGACAAGATCCGTTTCGGCACCGCCGACAAGAACGGCGCCTGGCTGAAGGAGCTCGAGGCCATCGGCGCGCCGGCGCGCGAGCTGCCGGTCGAAGTCGGCCTGGGCATCAAGCCGGTCAGCCGCCTGGGCACCGAGCGCCTGGTCCACAGCGCGATCGCCTACGCCATCGAGAACAAGCGCAAGTCGGTGACCCTGGTCCACAAGGGCAACATCATGAAGTACACCGAAGGTGGCTTCCGTGATTGGGGCTACCAGGTGGCGCGCGACTTCTTCGGCGCGGTCGAGCTCGACGGCGGCCCCTGGCACGTGATTCCGGAAGGCAAGCCGGGCGCGGGCCTGGTCATCAAGGACGCGATCGCCGACGCCTTCCTGCAGCAGATCCTGCTGCGTCCGAAGGAGTACGACGTCTCGGCCACGTTGAACCTCAACGGCGACTACCTCTCCGACGCGCTCGCCGCGCAGGTCGGCGGCATCGGCATCGCGCCGGGCGCCAACATCAACTACGTGACCGGCCACGCCGTGTTCGAGGCGACCCACGGCACCGCGCCGAAGTACGCCGATCTGGACAAGGTCAATCCGGGCTCGGTGATCCTGTCGGGCGAAATGATGCTGCGTTACCTGGGTTGGACCGAAGCCGCCGACGCGATCATCGCGGCGATGGACCAGGCCATCGCCAGCAAGCGCGTGACCTACGATTTCGCCCGTCTGATGGACGGCGCGACCGAGGTGAAGTGCTCGGAGTTCGCCGACGAGATCATCAAGCATCTCTGAGGCGGCGACGCTGGCATCGGTTTATGACAAAGGGCGCTACGGCGCCCTTTGTTTTGGCCGAGTCCCGAATGGATTGGCGCGTTCAGGCAAGTGAAATCGCGCGCCGCGGCGCCCCCTCACTTGATAGGCCCGCGGAAAGCTGGCAGTTTCCTCGCGACGAGCACCGCCTCGCGCCCGCACAGGAAAGGATTTCCGATGGCCGACCCGACCCCCGTACTGCCCTACGACGCGTCCCACCCCGATCACGCCCGCTATCAGAAAGTCTTCGACGGCGTGAAAGCCACCGGGCAGTGGAACGACGCCGAATCCCGCAACGTCGCCGCCGGGCTGTACGACCAGCTCAAGCGCAACCCGCAAATGGGCGACTTCGATCGCATCGTGGTCGGCAAGCCCGATGCCGCCGTGCCCTCGGTGTTCGCGATGAAGGGCGCCGGCACGCCGCCCGACGCGCAGCCTTGGGTCAGCGTGCCGACCGCGATGGCCAAGACCAGCGCCGACCAGACCCTGAGCGCCTACGCGCACACGCCGCAGGTCGGCAAGGACGGTTACCTCACCGATCCGGGCATCACCAAGCAGCCGATCGCGGCGCTGGAGAAGGGAACGCTCAAGGACGTCCACGCGGTGGTCATGCACCGCACCGAGGGCTCGACCGCGCAAGGCGCGTTGAACTCGTTCAAGACCGGCACCGGCACCCACTTCCTGATCGACAAGGACGGCACGATCTACCAGACCGCCAGCCTCAATCAGCAGACCCAGCACGTGGGCAAGATACGCGGCCGCTGCGTCGAAGAAGGCAACTGCTCGAAGGAAGAGAAGGCGTTCTTCGACAAGACCGGCTGGAACCCGAAGGCGATCCACGATCACGAGAAGGCCAAGCCCTATCCGGACCGTTTCCCGATGAACTCCGACAGCGTCGGCATCGAGGTGGTCGGTAGCTACAACAGCAAGACCAAGACCTGGGACGCGCCGACGCCCGAGCAGACCGCGTCGATCAACAAGCTGGTGGGCACGCTGCAAAAGGAATACGGGCTCAATGACAAAGACGTCTACAAACACGATGCCATCTCGTACAAGACCCTGGGCGAGGGCGCGGATCTGTATGTGCCTGGCAATCGCACTCCCCCTCCTACCGTCGTGCAGCCATCCGGGCCCACCCGCTAAGTCCGGCGCCGCCTCCGCGATCACGGTCACGCGCGTCGATCGCGCGATGTTCGATGCCGCCTCGAGCAAAGACTCCACGCTCAAGCCCCGCTGCGAGGCGTGGACGCTAAGCGACAAACAGGTGGCGAGTTACTTCGCCGCCGCGCGCGAGTACCCCGACGGCACCCACGACGCCTATTACTGGCTGCCCTGCTCGATCAAGGGCAGCCTGCGCGCGGGCGGCCAGGATTGGGAGTTCGAGATCAACGCCGCCGCCACCGCGACCTGGACGCGCGGCGACAACGTGCGCAAGTGGGGCTGCGATGCGAAGGCCTGCGAGCCGCTGGTGCTGATGATGCCGGACGGCAACAACCCCTGAGCGAACGCGTGAGCGAGGCCCCGCCGCCGCCCGTGGACTGCCGGGGCCCCCGCGTCCACGTCGGCTCGCGCGTACGTGTGCTGAAGATTTCAGCCTGGCTGGAACGCCAGATTCCCGCCGACGAGTTCGCGCGCCTGTCGTCGCTGGTCGGCCAGGTGCTGCCGATCAGCGAGATCGACGAATGGGGCGCGGCCTGGATCGAAGCCGAGTTCCCGCATTCGCCCGGACGCATCCACAGCCACGATCTGGCCTTGGATTCGGATGAGATGGAGTTGGTCGAGGACTCTATCGTTCATGCCACACCCTAACAGCCGTAGGATGCGGTGAGCCGCAGGCGAACCGCATCGTCGCGCAAGCGCCGGGTGTTCGCGTCGGCGCGGTTCTCACCGCAGCCTATCGTTGCATCGACCAGATCGCGGCGTGGTCCGCACCCTAACGGCATCCGCCTGATCGGTGGATTCGCCGGGCCGCCCGCCGCGGTCGCTGATCCGCTTACAGACTCATGTCCGTGATGTGCTTCTTGAACGCCATCGTCCGCATGTACTGCGGATAGTCGCGCTCGAGGAAGGCCCGCATGTCGGCTTCCTCGTCCGTGGCCAGGATGCGCGCCATGTTGCCGCGCGAGTCGATGCGGATATGGCCGGCGTAAGTGATGGCGCCGGCTTCGACAGTGAACTTGTTCGAGGAGTGGAAGCTCGCCTCGCGGCCGGTGACGACGATCTTGCTCCACATGTAGTCGCCCGCGGTCACCGGCATCACCCAGTATTTTTCCGGTTGATTCACGAACACGGCCTCGTCGGGGCCGATGAAGGCCTCGGCCATGGCCGAACCAAAGGTCTCCTGGGCCCGGAATTTCTTGAACTGCAATTGCAGCCAGGTCAGGTTGCTCTCGACCTTGAACACCAGCACGCCCTGGCCGGGCGCGATGCGCTTGCCGTCGGTGAGGTTGCGCGAGGTCGCGCAAGCGGACAACACCAGGACCAGTGCCAGGATCGTCAGGCACCGCAATGCTTGCATCAGTTTCATGGAGCCCCTGTTCGCGTATCGGTAGGCGCGACGCGCCGACGCGCCCCCTGGCGCGGGCGCCATGGTCGGCAACGCGGTCGGATCGTGTCAACGCGGTTGCGCCCCGCTGCGCCGAACCGGTTGGCCGCAAAAGCGAGGGGCGCCCTGCGGCGCCCTTCGTTGCTGCCGGCGATGCGCGTCGGCTTAAGGCTTGGCGGCCTTGGGCGCGGCGGCCGGCGTCGCCGGTGCGGCGGGCGCGGCGCCGGTCAGCACCTGCGCGTCGCCGTAGGGGCCGCGGCCGAGCTTGCCGGTCTTGATCCAGTCCAGCTGCATGCGGAAGTATCCGTCGGCGATGCGGGTCTCGGTGCGCTCGCCGTTGGCGGCGGTTTCGAACTTGAGGATGCCGTGGTCGGTGTCGGGGAACACCACCAGGGTCAGCGGACGGCCTTCGGCGGCGACCGACTGCAGGCGCTGGCGGGTTTCCTCCGGCGGCGCTTCGCGGTCGGCGCCGGCCAGCATCCACAGCTGCGGCACCTTGAGTTCGCGCAGCACCGGCATCGGGTCGTAGTCCCAGCTGGTGCCCTTGTCCAGCTCGGGCTCCATCGCCTTGAGCTGCTGCGGGGTGTGCGAGACGACCAGGCCGGTGTATTCGCCCTTCATCGCGCCCCACCACTTTTCCTGGCCGTACTTGTTGCGCGCCACGGTCAGCGCGTCCCAGCCGTCCTTGCCGTGCGAGGCGACGATTTTGCCGGTGGCGTCGGTGACTTCGCGCGCCTTGGCCACCACGTCGTCGCCGTAGCCGGCGTTGCGCAGATCCAGCGCGACCTGGCCGGCGTCCTCGCCCAGCGGGCTGATCGCCATGCCGTAGCCGACCGCGACGAAGGCCGCTTCCGGGGTCTTGCTGGCGGCCAGCGGTGCGATCCAGCCGGCCTGGCTGCCGCCCGAAAAGCCGATCCGGCCGGCGCGCTTGCCGGCCAGGCGCTTGGCTTCGCGCAGCGCGGCCTTGGCGTCGTCGGACAGCAGGTAGAAATCCTGGGTGTACTTGCCGCCGGATTCGCCGGTGCCGCGCTTGTCGTAGACGAACACGCCCACGCCGTTGGCCGGGTACAGGTTCTGCATGTGATAGCGGTTGACGCCGGAGTAGTCCTCCGAGCCGTGCACGGTGACGATGATCGGCACCGGGCCGGCACCGGGCGGGAGCACCAGACGGCCGCGCAGGTTGACGTCGTTGCCTTCGAAGCGGGTCTCGGTGATGTCGAACTTGAGCTTGCGCCCGTTCTTGCCCTCGAAGGCGATCTTGCCCTGGCCGCAGTCGCCGAAGCTCACGCGCACGCTGTCGGGGCGCTCGGTCCAGCCCAGGGTGCTGGTCCACTGGCCGTCGCGCTCGCTCAGGCGGCCGGTGCGGCCGTCGATCAGGCGCCAGCGCAGCGCGCCTTTGTCGACGTTGGCGACGTCGACGATGCTGCCGTCGTCGAGGCGATAGGCGCCGGCGTGGCAGCTGGTGGTGTCGGTGGCGTTGGAGGCGAACGCGGCCGGGCTGGTCAGCAACAGCAGCGGCAGCAGGGAGCGCGGAATTCGGCTGTACGGCATGGGGCAGTCTCGGTGGTCGGCGCGCGGCGCCGGGGTGGTATCCACAGGATCGATGCAAAAACCCGGGCTAGCGTTGCAATGGTTCCGCATCGCAGCCACAAGTCATGCGCAAGACGATCATAGACCGCACGCGGCGTATCGGGATCGGGGCGATCCGTCGCCGCGGCGCCGATGCTCGGCCGCAGGCGAGCATGCTACGGCAGAGCGGCGCCGGTAGAGGAGATGGCGGCTCGGGAACGCGAAATCGGTCCGGTTCCGGATGCGCTTGGCCGGTTCGGACAAGCGGGCGCACCGCGTCGGTGCGGCGGCGGCGGAAGGTGCAGGGCCGGCCCGAGGCTACGACCCCGCGGACCGGCCACTGCTGTTGCTCAGGGGTTGAAGCGCAGGTAGAGGTTGGCCCAACGCTGGCCGATGGCGATGGTCTGGTTGGCGGTGTAGTGGATGCCGTCGGGTGCGAAGCCGCAGCGGATATCGTCGGTGGCGACGAAGAACACCCGGGACGGATCGGCGGCGGCGGCGTTGACCATGCCCATGTTCACCTGATGCACCGTGGCCTGATAGGACGCGAAGGCGGGCATGTAGGGATTGATCTGGGTCAGATAGAACTGCAGCTCAGGCGCCTCGATATCGGTGCGCACGTCAGCGATGAACTGCTTGATGTTGGCCTCGTACTGCGCGGCACCGCCGTAGATCGCGTCGGTCTCGCCCTGCAGCCAGAACATCGCGCGCAGCCTGGGCGTGTAGCCTTGCGCGCGCAACTGGGCGAGCATGGTCTGGATGTGCTGGATCATCGGCGGATACAGCGCCTCGTAGCCGGCCGGATTGCGCTTCTGGAAGCCGTAGTACAGACCCGCCCCGCCGACGGCGTACTTGATCACCGCGATCGGCGCCTTGTTCAGCGCGGCCAGATCGCCGCCCAGCGACAGCTCCGGGCCGAAGCCGTCGTAGTTGCCTGAGAAGCCCGAGCCCTGGGTGTCGAGCTGCCCCATGGAACCGATGTTGGCGACGGCGTCGGATATCGAACGCTGGTGATAGCCCAGCAAGGCCCGCGAATCCGGCCAAAGGGCATAGGGCGCGTTTGCGGTGCCGAGTTGATCGGAGCGCGCGGTCCAGCCGTGCGCGTTGGACTGCCCGGCCACGATGACCACGTCGATCGGCAGCGTTGCGCGTGCGGGCAAGGGCGTCTTGCTCAACCGCACGTTGTCCAGATCGGTGTAGCCGTAGTTGGGCACGACCTGACGCAGGCGGATGCGCAGGCGCTCGCCGACGCCGGCCGGCGCCGGGCCGCTGTCGAACATGCGCGTGGTATCGGTGAACTGCGCCGAGGGTGCGAGGTTGCGGCCGATGCCGCTCCAGGCGCCGACCAGATGGCCGTTCTCGGTTTCCAGGCGGATGTCGTAGCCGGCGAACAGGTCCCTGCCCTGGGCATCGGGTGCGCGCGTGCCGCTGGCGACGCTGAGGGTGTAACGGGTGTTCGCCTGCAGACGTTCGCTCAGCACCTGCTCCAGCGCGCCGCCATCCTGGTAGCGGAATGCGATCTGATTTCCGTCGAAACCGTAGGTGGCGCCGGGGTAGAACGTATCGTTGGAGGTCGCGTTGGGTGCGAGCAGGCCGGAGCCCTGGCTAGGTCCCACCGCCGTCCAGCCTGTGGGCACTCGGATCTGGAAGACCGGGGCCTGTGCGCCCGCGATGGGGTCGGTCTCGAAGCTGGGATTGTTGATCGCGATGGCGGTCTGCGCGCTCGCGGCGCCGGCAAACGATAGGCACAGCGTCGCGATGGCGAGGAAACGGGCGATGATGGACATGGCAGGACTCACTGGTCGTAAGCGACGGTTCCGCCGACGTCGATAGCGGATCGACGTCGGCGGCGGCAAGGGCAAACTGCGCTCACCTCGGGAACATCTCCGAACCATCGCAGTCCAGGACAGCCGATGCGCGGGATACGCGCGCAGCCGGACCCGGCGTCGGACCGACCGCGCATGGGATCGAATTGCGAGCGCGGATCGTATGCGACGGTTCGGTATGGTGCTGGGCGCTCCAGGCTTGAGGTGCTGCAGGATGCGCGATCAGTCTTGGCGAGTGAGCGCGCGCGCGTCTATGTGACCTTGGTCGCGTGCGATTTCAGGCTGCCTTGAGAGCAGAGTTGCGCACATTCGTTGTGTGCTCGACGCGCGTTTGTTGGACGCGGTTTGTTTTGTTGCCGCGGTCGTTCCGGCGGATGGGAATGGCGGTGCGTTCGCTGCTGATCGATCGCGTCTTATGACCGAGGAAAGTCTCTGTGGGGCGCCGCTTGTGCTGGTGGGGCGAGGCTTACGTCGTAAGTGGATGACGCGGTCGCGGCTTGCGCCGCTCCTACAGGGGCGGGCGGGCTTGCGTCGGATGTGGGTGATGCGATCGCGGCTTACGCCGCTCCCACAGAGAGCGCGAAGCTGGCGTCGCATGCGAGTGGCGCGGTCGCGGCTTGCGCCGCTCCTACAGGGGCGGGCGGGCTTGCGTCGGATGTGGGTGGTGCGATCGCGGCTTACGCCGCTCCCACAGAAAGCCACGCCTCTTCGATGCAGGAGCGGCGCAAGTCGCCACCGCGTCGCTTCACCGACGATGCGAGCTTCGCGCTCTCTGTGGGAGCGGCGTAAGCTGCGATGGCGCGCAACCTGCCACAGGCGCCGTCCCCGCTCGCGGGACGGCGCGGCCTAGGCGCTCGCTCAGCGCGCGGCGGCGGCCGGCGCGGTGCTCGCCTCGGCTTGGCTCGTAGCGACGAAGCGACGCATCTCGCGTTCCAGCACCGGCAGCGGCACCGAACCCAGGTTCAGCAGGGTGTCGTGGAACTTGGCCTCGTTGAAACGCGTGCCCAGCGTCGTCTCCGCCTCGCTGCGCAGCTGCCGGATGCTGCGATAGCCCAGGTAATAGGCCAGCGCCTGGCCGGGCCAGCTGATGTAGCGATCGACCTCGGTGCGGATATCGTGCGGCGCCAGTGCGGTGTGCTGCGATAGATAGTCGATCGCCTGCTGGCGGCTCCAGCCGTATTCGTGCAGGCCGGTGTCGATGACCAGCCGCGCGGCGCGCCACATTTCGAAGGTCAGGCGGCCGAAATCCTCGTACGGCGTTTCGTACACGCCCAGCTCGATGCCCAGCCATTCGGTGTACAGGCCCCAGCCTTCGCCGTAGCCGGAGAAATAGGTCTGGCGGCGGAAGTCCGGACGGTCCGGCGCTTCCAGCGCCATCGCCGCCTGATGGCTGTGGCCGGGTACGCATTCGTGCAGGGTCAGCGCGGCCAGGGTGTACAGCGGCCGCGACGGCAGGTCGTAGGTGTTCATCAGGCACGAGTCCAGGCCGCCGCGCCCGGAGGTGTAGATCGGCGCGATGTCGTCCGGCACCGGCAGGATCGCGAAGCGCTTGCGCGGCAGCTGAGTGAACAGGTCCTCGAGGCGGCCGTCGACCTTCTTGGTCACGTAGGCCGAATACGACAGCAGTTCGCGCGGGGTCTTGGCGTAGAACTGCGGATCGCTGCGCAGGAACGCCAGGAACTCCGCGAAGCTGCCCTTGAAGCCGGCCTTGCGCATCACCTCGTGCATCTCGGCCGAGATGCGCGCGACCTCCTGCTTGCCGATCTCGTGGATCTGCGCCGGGGTCAGGTCGGTGGTGGTGTATTCGAGGATCTGGCTACGATAGAAGGCCTCGCCGTCGGGCAGCTCGCGCGCGGCGGTACTGGTGCGCGTGCGCGGCAGGTATTCCTCGCGCATGAAGCGCAGCAGCTTGGCGTAGGCCGGCGCCACTTCGTCGCGGATCGCGCGCTCGCCCTCGGCCTGCAGGGCGCGCCGCGTCTGTTCGCCCAGGTGCGCGGGAATCGCGGCGAAGGTGGCGGTGAACGGATTGTCGGCGCCGCCCTTGGCATAGGCCTCGATGGTGCGGTCGCGGCCTTCGATGGCGACGCGCGGCACGCTGTAGCCGCGCGCCAGGCCCGCGCGCATGTTGGCGATGTTCTCGTCGAAGTAGCGCGGCAGGTCGTGTAGGCGGCCGAGCAGGCGGCGGTATTCCTCGGCCTTCTGGTAGGGGCGACGCGGGTTGAGCCCACCCCAGAAGAAGGTGTCGCTGTTGAACGGCGCCTCATAGGTGCGGTAGCGCGCGTTGTTGAGCTCGATCGTCACCGAGGTACGGAACACCGCGGCGTTGATGCGTTCCTCGTCCGACAGCTGCGCCTGCGGCAGCGCGTCGAGCTGGGCCAGGGCCTTTTCCCAGTAGGCGACGCGGCGCTGCCAGGCCTGCGGGGTGACGCTGGGCATGCGGTCGCCGTCTTCCCAGCGGCCGTCGGGCTCGCGCACGCGCACGAATTCCTGCTGGCGCCAGCGCCACTCGGCGTCGTACAGCTCGCGCAACTGGCGCGTGGTCTCGTTGGGCGCGGCGGCGGCGCTGGCGCCGGCGTCGGCGGCGCTGGCCGGCGTCGGGCCCGTCAACGACAGCACGGCGAGCAACAAGGGCGGACACAGCAGGCGAACGATCATGCGCGGACTCTCGGCGAAGATGGATGCGGGCGAAACGGGAGACGCGCACCGATCCGACCCGGTGGCGTCAGGCGCTCGAGTCGGAGCGGGTGTGGTCCAGATTGCGTCGATACAGCCTTGCATGCTGTCGCAGCCGAGGTCACGCGATGCGGGCGGCAAGCGGTCCTGGCGCGCGTTGTCGCGGCGGCGCGGCGCGGCATGGCGAGGGATGGATGCGGGCATGCCGGCCGCGGCGAGGCCGGCGTCGTGGGCGCTGGTAGACGACAAGGGGGCGTCATTCGCGAACGCTCGCCAGCCGATGCACGGCGTCCTCGCTCAAGGCCGGCCCGCCGGCGGCGGCGATGACCTGCGCTGGGAATTGCGGCAACGCGCCCGTTCCCGAACGCCGCAGGCTCTCGCCCGGCTGAATCGGCGGGCCGCCCTCTTCCATGTAGCGTCGAATGTGCTCGTACAGGCGCCACAGCAACTCATCCTCCCACCAACCCTTGTAGCCGATGGTCGCGATCTGCGGGCATTGCCCGGGTTGCTTGGGGTCGTCCCACAGCAACGCCAGCAGATACGTAGTGCGCGCCGCTTCGCCCGTCATCTCGTTGAGTCGATAGCTGCGCGCATGGGCATCGTCCCAGCGATAGGTTTTTACCTCGCCAACGCCGGCACGTTGCCAGAATTTCCAGAACTTCATCGGGATGACGGCGAAGAATGAAACCTCTCGTGTCTGGCGGTTGAACAGGACCGGCAGATCGCGGGGGGTAAGAAATCCAACCCGGAAGAAAAAGATCGCCGCAACCAGAAAGAACAGCGCCGCGAGCGTCGAGACGATGGAAATCGATGCATTCAAGACATGATCCGACTTGCTCGGATCCAGATCCATGATGGATTCGACGGCACCCCATCCGAACATGCCGGCGGCGAATCCGATGAGTATCGTATACAAGCCCATCATGAATGCGATTTCGGTCGTGCCCGCCGGCGCGCCGACCACGATGGCGTTGGGATGAACGCTCAACAGGGAATCGCACGAGCTCGCCTTGCCATGCACGGGCTCGTGCTTTTCGCGCGGGGCGATGCGCCAAGGCGCTTTCCCCGCCAATAGGGTCTTCTTGCGATTTTTCCCGGCCAATCCGAACTGCGGATCGGGCGCATTCCATGGCGGCAGCCGAATATCGTAGTCCGGATTGTTTTCACGACTCATGTTCTGTCACTCGGCCAGTGGTTCGATGCGGGCCGAGCACGCCGACGCGCATCGATCCGACCCGGTCGCGTCAAACGCCCGAATCGAGGTTGGCGGTGGTCCAGACTCCGTCGATACAGCGTTGCACGCCGCCGGGGTTGACGTCACGCAGCTCGGGCGGCAGGCGGTCCTGGCGCACGTTGTCGTAGCTGTGCAATGCGGCATAGCGATGGATGGACGCGGGCATGCCGACCGAGGTGAAACCGGCGTGGCTGGTGCTGGGATAGGGCCCGCCGTGCTGCATGGCCGCACTCACGGCCACGCCGGTCGGCCACTTGTCGTCGATCAGACGGCCCACGCGCGGACGCAAGGCCGCGGCGATGCGCGTGCGCGTTTCCTCGTCGCTGCCGTCGGCGGCGCTGTGCAGGCTGCCGGTGAGATTGCCGTCGAAGGCGCGCGCGATCGCCACGGCCTGGTCGGCGTCGCGATAACGCAGCAGCAGCGACACCGGTCCGAAGGCTTCCTGCTGCAGGGCTTCGGCGGCGGCTAGGAAGTCCGCGCCGTCCACGCTCAGCAGGGTCGGCGCAAAACGCGCGCCGGGACCCGACGCCTGCGCCGCGCCGGCCACCACCTGCGCGCCGGCCGCGCGCAGCCGCGTCACCGCCAGCTCCAGCTGGCGCTGCACGCCGGAAGAGAACAGCACTGCGGGCGCCGCGGCGGCGAAGCGCGCGGCGGCAGCGGCGACGAAGGCGTCGCCGTCCTCGCCCTGCGGCAGCGCCACCACGCCGGGGTTGGTGCAGAACTGGCCGCTGCCCAGGGTGCAGGAGGCGTAGAACTCCTGCGCCAGCGTCTCGCCGCGTTCGCGCAGCGCGCCGGGCAGCAGGAACACCGGGTTGACGCTCGACATCTCGGCGTAGATCGGGATGCCCGCGCGGTCCGCCGCGGCCTTCAGCGCCAGACCGCCGCCGCGACTGCCGGTGAAACCGATCGCGCCCAGGCGGCGGTCGCCGGCCAGCTGCAGGCCGCGTTCGGGGTCGAGGTCGTACAGCAGCTGCACCGTCGCTTCCGGCAGGCCACTGGCGTGCACGGCCTCATGGGCGATGCGCGCGAGCACGCGGCTGGTGCCCGGATGCGAAGGATGGGCCTTGGCGATCACCGGATTGCGCGCGGCGATGGCCGAGGCGAAGTCGCTGCCGGCCACCGCGTTGAAGGCGAACGGGAAATTGTTGGGGCCGAACACCAGCACCGGCTTGTGCAGGGGCGCGTAGTGCGCGCGCAGGCCGGCCTGGGTATCGATGACCGGATGGGTCCAGGCGTAGGCGCGCACCGCCGCCGCGGCCTGGCGCAGTTGGCCGGTGGTGCGCGGCAGTTCGACCGCGGACAGGCGCGGCGCCAGCGGCAGCGCGGTTTCGGCATGCGCGATCGCGACCAGTTCGTCCGCGGCCGCCTCGATGCCGGCCGCGTAGCGTTCGAGAAAATCGGCGATGCGCGCGGGCGCGGTCGCCGCCAGTTCGTCGGCGACCGCGCTGGCCGCGGCCACGGCCGCCTCGATATCGCGCGGGCCCGAGCGCGGAAAGAGCTCGCCGATGGGCTCGCCGCTGGCCGGATCCAACGCGCGAAAGCCGCCGGCGTCGTCGCGGCTCTGCTGCCATTGGCCTGCGATCAGAATCGGTTGCATGCGCTGGTTCCTCGCGGGGTGGCCTGGATCAAAGCTTGGGGCGCGTAGCCAGGGCGTGCTCGATCACCGCCAGCGCCTCGGCGCGTTCGGCGCCCTCCACCACCATACGCGGCGCGCGCACGCGCTCGTCGCCCATGCCCACGCGCTGCTGCTGCAGTTTGATCAGCTGCACGAACTTGGGCACGGTGTCCATGCGCAGCAGCGGCAGCAACCAGGCGTAGAGCGCCATCGCCGCCGGCGCGCCGCCGGCGCGGGCCTGTTCGAACACGCGCACCGATTCGGCCGGGAAGGCGTTGACCACGCCGGCGATCCAGCCCACCGCGCCCATCGACACGCCTTCCACGATCGCATCGTCCATGCCGACCATGAGTTCCAGGCGGTCGCCCAGCAGGGCCTTGATCGCGGCGAAGCGGCGGATGTCGCAGGAGGATTCCTTGACCGCTTGCAGGTTCGGATAGGCGGCGGCGAGCTCGGCGATGCGCTCGGGCACGAAGTCGGTCTTGTAGGCGACCGGGTTGTTGTACAGCAGCACCGGCAGGTCGGTGGCCTCGAGGATGGCGCGCATGTGCGTGCCCATCTCGCGCCAGTCGGTGGAATAGACGTAGGGCGGCAGCGCCATCAGGCCGCGCGCGCCCAGACGCTCGGCGGCCTGGGCCAGGCGCACGGCCTCGGCGGTGGACAGGGCGGCGATGCCGGGGATCACCGGCGCGCGATCGCCCAGTGCCGCGACCAGGGTTTCGATGATCGCCAGCTTCTCCTCGAACGACAGCGTCGCGCCCTCGCCCAGCGAACCCAGCGGCACGATGCCCGTGCAGCCGGCGTCGATGAGCTGGTTGGCGTGGCGGGCGAGGAAAGCATGGTCGACCGAGCCGTCGGCGGCGAACGGCGTGGTGATGGCGGGCACGACGCCGCGCCAGAAGCTTGCGTTGCTCATGTAGGGATCCTGTTCGATACGGTGTTGAAAGGGTTCGCGGCGCGCGGCGTCTACTCGGGACGCACGCCCCAGGCGAAGGGATCGTCGTCCTCGACCAGCAGCCGGCCCTGCGCCATCAGATGCGCGCGGCCGCTGATGCGCGGACGGATGCGGCCATCGGCGGCATGTTCGTAGCTGCCTTCGAACACGCTGCCCAGCACGCTCTCCATGCGCGTGACCGCACCGGGCGCGAGCGCGCCGTCGGCGGCCAGGCAGGCCAGCTTGGCCGAGAAGCCGGTGCCGCAGGGCGAGCGGTCGTAGGCCAGGCCCGGGCACAGCACGAAGTTGCGCGCATCCACGCCGGGCGTGGTGGCCGCGCCGTTGAGTTCGATGTGGTCGATTTCGGCGCCGCCCGCGCCACGCACGCCGGCGGCTTCCAGCGCGTGCCGGATCGCCTCGGTGTAGGCGGTCAGCGCGCGCCAATGCGCGACCGCCAGTGGGATCGTGCCGTCGCGGGTGATGTAGAACCAGTTGCCGCCCCAGGCCACGTCGCCGCGCACGCGGCCGTAGCCGGGCACGTCCAGCACCACGTCCTGGGCGTGGCGATAGCTTTCGACGTTGTCGATGGAGACCAGACCGTCGGTGTGCAGCTGCGCCACCACCGTGCCCACCGGCGTGTCGATCGCATGCCGACCCGGGCCGATCCGGCCCAAGTGCGCGAGCGTGCGCACCAGGCCGATGGTGCCGTGGCCGCACATGCCCAGGGTGCCAACGTTGTTGAAGAAGATCGTCGAGGCCACCGAGAACACGTGCTGCGGCGGCAGCAGCAAGGCGCCGACCATGGCGTCGGAGCCGCGCGGCTCGCAGGCGATCGCGCTGCGCCAGCGGTCGTGGCGGGCGGCGAAGGCCGCGCGCTGCTCGGCCAGATCGCCGGTGCCCAGATCGGGCATGCCGGACAGCACCACCCGCGTGGGCTCGCCGCCGGTGTGGCTGTCGATGTAGTCGATGCTGCGCATGATCGCCATGGTCCGGCCGAGGGCGCATGCGGGTCTAGCGGGCTTGCGCCACGGCGGATGCGGAAATCGGCACAAAGTTTCGCGCGCGCCGCATAATCGGACGATGCCTTCCGCGCCGCTGCCGCTGGTGGACCCGGACCTCCTGCAGGAGTTGTTCGATCGTCTGCCCGACGTGGTGTTCTTCATCAAGGACCGCCAGGGCCGCTACACCCACGCCAATCAGACCCTGGTCCAGCGCCTGGGCCTGGGCGGGCGCGAGGCGGTGATCGGCCGCGGCGCGAGCGAGTTGTTTCCGGCGCGCCTGGGCGACAGCTACTCCGCGCAGGACCGGCGCGTGCTGGCCGGCGGGCGCATCGACGACCAGCTGGAAATGCACATGTTCCAGAACCGCGCCGCGGGCTGGTGCCTGACCAGCAAGCAGCCGCTATGGCACGAAGGCCAGGTGTTGGGCCTGATCGGCATCTCGCGCGACCTCGCCCAGCCCGACGGCCGTCATCCCGGCTACGCGCGCCTGCGCCGCGTGCTCGACCACATGGAAGCGCATTACGGCGAACCCGTGCGCATGCAGGCCCTGGCGGAATTGGCGGGCCTGTCGTTGTCGCAACTGGAACGCCAGTTCCGGCGCGTGTTCCAGCTCGCGCCGCAGCAATGGCTCACGCGCCTGCGCATCGAAGCGGCGATGCAGCGCCTGCACGGCGAGGACACCATCGCGGCGATCGGCCACCAGTGCGGCTTCACCGATCAAAGCGCCTTCAGCCGCCAGTTCAAGGCCAGCGTCGGCCTGACCCCGCGCGACTATCGCCGGCTCAAGCCCGCGCCGCCTTGCGCGCGGACATGAGCATCTGCGCGGCCGCGTACAGCACCACCACCACCACCAGCCAGCGTAGCCATTCCAGCGGCAGCGACTTGACCGCGAACGCGGCGATCAGCACGCCCGGAATGCCGCCCACCGCCAGGCCCAGCGCCGCGCGCAGGTCGTAGCGGCCCGAGCGCACGAAGGCGCCGCCGCCGACCGGCATCAGGAAAGCGCAGGCGCCCATCATGATCGGGAACGCGGCGATCGGATTCATGCCCAGCAGCGCGACCAGGATCAGGCAGGGCGCGTACAGGCCGATGCCCAGCATCATCAGCGCGCCCAGCAACAGGCTCACCGCGATCGCGAACACGAGCTTGCCGCCTTCCAATCCCAGCGCGACGCCGCCGCCGGGCAGCCAATCCAGGTTTGCGGCCAGGAACAGCCCGGCCGCGATCAGCAGGGCCACGCCCATGCCGATCTGGATCGCGCGCCGCGGCAGGCGCGCGACCACGCGCACACCCAGCCAGGCGCCGACCACGGCCGCGCCGATCATGCCCAGCAGGGTGGTCAGGTCGACTTCCACCACCGCGATGAAGATCAGCGCCTGGACCACGGTCGGCAGCGCGTTGCCGACGTTCAAGGTGCCGGGAATGCGGTCGTCGTCGACGCGGCCGCGCAGTTTGAAGATCGCGGTGGTGGTGGCGAAGGAACCGATGCCGAGGGTGTCGAAGAAGTTGGCGACGAAGCCGGTCGCCAGATCGCGCGCATCCGGCCGACGCGGCGCGTCCGTCGGCACGCGGCGCGCGCGTTCGATCATCCACCAGCGCCCGACATAGCCCAGGGCCAGCAGCGTCAGTGCCGACAGCAAAAGGATGGTGCCGTCCCGGATGGGATCCATCGACCGACTCCTGCGCAGCGCACGCGGACACGTGCCGAGGCATGTTCGGTGCGCGCCGGCGCGCGCGGCTTGTCTGGCTTCCGCGCCCGGCGTGCGGATATTTGCGTAGTCGCCCGCCGCGGCCGCGCCTAGCATCGAGGCTCCTCGTCCGCCCGGGCCGCGCGCTTGAGCCGAACTTCGTCTTCCGTGCTCGTGATCGGCGCCGGCGTGATCGGCCATGCCTGCGCATTGGCCCTGCAGCAACGCGGCTGGCGCACGCTCCTGACCGATCCCGATCGCGAGGGCGCGGCCGCGTCCTGGGGCAACGCCGGGCATATCGCCACCGAACAGGCGCAGCCGCTGGCCTCGCCCGCGACCCTGCGCTCGGCGCCGCGGCGGCTGTACGCCTTCGGCGGGCCGCTGGCGCTGCGCGATCCGCTCAGCATCGCGCCCTGGGTCTGGCGCTATCTGCGCGCCTGCACGCCCGTCTCCTACGAACGCGGCCGGCTGGCCTTGCGCGGCCTGCTCGCGCAAGCGCTGCCGGCCTGGCAAAGACTCGCGCAGACCCTGGAGCAGCCGGACTTGCTGCGCGAAACCGGGCATTGGGTCTGCTGGGAGTCCGCACGCAGCGCGCAGCAGGGCCGCGCGAGCTGGGAGCACAGCGATATCGGCGACACCCGTTTCGATGCCTTGATCGCGCGCGACCTCGACGCTCTGCGTACGTCGCTGCGCGCGCCGATCGAAGCCGGCATCGCGTTTTCCGGCACCGCCCAGATCGCCGACCCGCGCCGCTTGGCCGCGGCGTTGCACGACCGTTACCACGCCATGGGCGGCGAGCGCCGCTACGACCGCATCGAGGCCTTGAGCTTCGACGACGACGGCGTGCTCGCGCGCACCGGCGACGGCGCGGAACTGCGCGCCGAGCGCGTGCTGGTCTGCGCCGGCGCGCGTTCGCGCGCCCTGATGGCCTCGGTCGGCATCGATGCGCCGCTGGTGGCCGAGCGCGGCTATCACCTGCAGTGGGCGGACCACGACTGGCCGGATCGGCCGCCGGTGGTGTTCGAGGACCGCTCGATGATCGTGACCCGTTTCGACGGCGGCCTGCGCGCCGCCGGTTTCGTCGAATACGCATGCGTGGACTCGCCGCCCGACCCTGGCAAGTGGCGGCGCCTGCGCCGGCACGTCGCCGAACTCGGCCTGCCGGTACGCGGCGAGCCCAGCGAATGGTTCGGCGCGCGCCCCACCCTGCCCGACTACTTGCCGGCGATGGGGCGCAGCGCGCGTCACCCGCGCCTGCACTACGCCTTCGGCCACCAGCACCTGGGGCTGACCCTGGCCGCGATCAGCGGCGAACTCGTAGCCCGGGCGATGAGCGAGGCCGAGGCACCGCCCGAACTGGCGGCCTTCGATCTGGCCCGCTTCGGCGGCTGAAGCCGGCGCGATTCAAGACGGTAAGGTTTGCGCCCGCAGGATTTCCGAATCGCACGCGCGGATGCGCGCGCCGCCGCCCGGGTGAGCCGTACACTGGCCGCATGCCCATCGATCCCGTCGCCCTGGTCGAAGCCGACGCCGTCGCCGCGCAGATCCGCGAGGCCTTCGCCGATTACCACGCGCGCTTCGCCGCGATCACCCGGCGCGCCAAGGGCCGTTTCGAAACCTGCGACTGGAACGGCGCGCGCGACGACGCGGTCGAGCGCATCGCCCTGTACGACCGCTGCGTGGCCGAGGCCAGCGACGCGCTGGACGCGCGCCTGGGCGCGCAGGCCCACGACCGCGCGCTGTGGTCGGCGGTGCACGCGCGCTATGCCGAACAGATCGAGCCGCTGCTGGATCGCGAGCTCTACAAGACCTTCTTCAACACCCTGACCCGGCGCTTCTTCAAGACTCGCGGCGTGGACGCGGCGATCGAGTTCGTGGCCCTGGACATCGAGCCCACCGACGCCATCACCCACCCGGTCGCGCGCCACAGCTACGCGGTGTCGGAGGACCGGCTCACCGAAACCCTGATGCGGGTGCTGGACGACTATCCGTTCGCGGTGCCCTACGCGCACCGCACACGCTGCGCGGCCGGGATCGCGGTGCGCCTGCAGGACGATCTGCACCATTGGGGCCCCAGTCCCGTGCGCGCGATCGAGCTGCTGGACGCGGTGTTCTATCGCGAGCGCCGCGCCTACCTGATCGGGCGCGTGTTCGGCGAACGCGCGTTCTCGCCCTGCGTGATCGCCCTGGTCAACGATGGCGGCGCCCTGCGCGTGGACGCGGTGCTGACCTTGCGCGCCGACGTGGTCCAGTTGTTCAGCTACTCGCGCAGCTATTTCCACGCCGACCTCACCACGGTCGGCGACGCGGTGGTGTTCCTGCGCACCTTGCTGCCGGGCAAGCCGATCGACGAGCTTTACACCGTGCTCGGCCGCGCCAAGCAGGGCAAGACCGAACGCTACCGCACCTTCTTTCGCCAGTTCGCGGCCCAGGCCGGCGAACGCCTGGTGCGCGCCGACGGCGAGCGCGGCATGGTGATGGCGGTGTTCACCCTGCCCAGCTATGCGCTGGTGTTCAAACTGATCCGCGACCGCTTCGCCTATCCGAAGGACATCGCGCGCACCGAAGTCGAGGCCAAGTACGCGCTGGTGTTCCACCACGACCGCGTCGGCCGCCTGGTCGATGCGCAGCCGTTCCGCTTCCTGCGCTTTCCGCGCGCGCGCTTCGCGCCGGACCTGCTGGAGGAACTGCTGAGCACCTGCGCCGGCAGCATCACCCAGGACGGCGATGATCTGGTGTTGCACCTGTGCTACGTCGAACGCCGGCTGCGGCCCTTGAACCTGTATCTGCGCGAGCAACCGCTGGAGGCCGCGCGCGCCGCCGCGATCGACTACGGCCAGGCGATCAAGGACCTGGCCCTGGCTAACATCTTCCCCGGCGACTTGCTGCTGAAGAACTTCGGCGTCTCACGCCACGGCCGCGCGGTGTTCTACGACTACGACGAGCTGTGCCTGGTCACCGATTGCCGCTTCCGCGCGGTGCCCGAGGCGCGCAATCACGAAGACGAGATGGAATCGGGGGCCTGGTTCTACGCGGCCGGCAACGACGTGTTCCCCGAGCAGTTCCCGCGCTTCCTCGGCCTGGCGCCGCCCCTGCTGGGCGCGCTGCTGCACGCGCACCCCGAGATCTTCCAGGTCGCCTGGTGGCAACAGGTGCAGGCCGCGCTGGTCGCCGGCCGCTACACCGACGTGGCGCCGTATCCGTTGGACCGGCGCCTGCCCTAGCGCTCAGCGCCAGCTGGACGGATCGATCGGCAGGTCCATGCGCGGGTCGTGCACCAGCAGGCGGTCGTCGGCGCCGAGCAGGTCGGGATACACCACCAGGTTCAGGCCGCCGATGCGGCGGGTGGACGGGAACACGATCGCGGCCAGGCCGGCGGCGCGCACGTCGTCGGCGATCACCCAACTCGGCGGTTCGATCCCGTCCAGGAAGGCCAGGCGCTTCCAGTTGCAGGACAGCTCCTGCCACAGCGGCGCCCACTGCGCGGGGTCGTAGCCGGCGCGGAAATCGGCCACGCGCGCGATGCTGACGCGGTAGGCGACCAGGGTGCCGGGGCGCACCAGCGGATCGTCCTGGCGGAATTCCTCGATCGCGGTGTCCGGCTCCAGCGCCAGATACAGCGCGTCGATGCCGGGGCGGTTGAGGCGGCCGCCGGCCACGGCCGCGCCGGCGCCGCTGAGCGGCTGGAACGACCAGCGCGGGGTGTGCATGCGATACGCCGGGAGCTCCGGCCCCAGCCCCGCGAGGATCATCCGGTGGCGCCGCCTTCCAGCGTCGCCAGGTAGCGGATCACGGCTTCGGACTTGCCGTCGCGCACCAGATCGGCCGCGGTCTGGTAACCGAACTCGGCGATCGGGTGGTTGATGAACCAGAACAGGGTGCGCTCGCGGTCGTCGTTCACGCGGTAGGCCGCGGCCAGCACTTTGACGATGTCGCGCAAGGCGCCTTGCAGCTGCGCCGACTCCGGATTGCCGGTGACGGTATTGCGGTGCACGCGCGCCAGCCCGGCCAGGTCGCTCACGCCCATGTGCAGGGCCTGGGCCATGCGCACCGGCGACAGGGTCGGGCGCGAGGGCTCGCGTAGGGTTTCGAGGAAGGTGTCGAAGGCGGCGGCGGACACGGCGGGCTCCTGCTCGGTTTGAGCCCATAGTACGCCTAAATATTGCACAAGCAAGGCCCGCGCGACTCCCACAAAGCGAAGGCCCGGACGGGCCGGGCCTTCTAGGGGAGGGCGCGCAGGCGGCCCGTCGCTATCAGCAGCACGCGCCGATCGCGCCTGGGACGCCGCAGCTGGCGGCGGCCTGGGGGACGCCGGCCAGGATCGGCTTGGGAACCACCGCCTTGGTGTCGGCGGCCGGCACGGCCTCGGGCGGGTCGAAGAAGCGGTGATCGGTCAGGTACCCCTGCATGAACAGCAGGTCCTTGTAGATGCTCAAGACGCTCATGACGTGCTCCTGGCGGGACGGGCGCCGGTCCGGAATGGACTGGCTAGTTGAGTAGGGTGCAAGTTACGCTTAGGCTAGGCCTTGAAAAAGCGATCATTCTACAAGTCAGCCTTGAGCAGGATTCAAGATGGGCCGCCCTCCTCTGCACGCCCTGCTGGGCTTCGCCGCGGCCGCCCGCAGCGGCAACCTGACCCGCGCCGCGGGCTCGATGCACCTCACCGTGAGTGCCTTGAGCCACCAGATCCGTGCACTTGAGGAGCGCCTGGGCCGGCGCCTGTTCGATCGCGGTCCGCGCGGGGTCAAGCTGACCGCCGACGGCGAGCGCCTGATGAACCGGATCGCGCCGCACCTGGAGGCGCTGGACCACGCCCTGCGCCCCTACGCGCCCTGCCGCGACGACGTGCTCACCCTGAGCCTGATGGCCTCGATGGCCTCGGCCTGGCTGGTGCCGCGGCTGGGCGATTTCCTGGCCCTGCATCCGCAGCTGGAGCTCAACCTGCAGTCCAGCACGCGCCTGGTCGATTTCGAGCGCGAGACCAATGTCGACGCCGCCCTGCGCGGCGGCTACGGCGGCTGGCCGGGCGTGGTGATCGAGCACCTGTTCGACGAGACCCTGACCCCGGTGGCCAGCCCCAAGCTGGTCGAACGCATGGGCGGGCTGCCGGCGCTGGAGGATCTGCAGCGCTGGCCGCTGCTGGGCGATCCGGCCGATCACTGGCGCGACTGGTTCGAGCACTACGGCGGCCGCGAACCCAACCGCTACGTCGCCCATTTCGACGATTCCGAGACCATGCACCGCGCCGCCGTCGAAGGCATGGGCGTGGCGCTGGCACGCATGGCGCGCACGCGCCTGCTGATCGAGAACGGCCAGCTGGTGTCGCTGCGCCCAGAACGCCTGCGCACCGACTACGCCCATTACCTGGTCTACCCGCAGCGCTCGGCCGATCACGCCGGCCTGCTCGCGTTCCGCGGCTGGGTGCACGAACAGGCCCAGGCCTATGTGCAGCGCATGCACGAGACCCTGCCCAGCGACGAAGCGCTGACGCGACCGGTGCGCAAGCACTCGCAGACCTGAGCGGGTCCGGGACCACCGGCACTGGCCGCTAACGCGGCAGCGGTTAGGCTGATCGCCCTTTCCGCTCCGAGGCCGACGCATGACCGCACTCTCCCTGCACCGTCCCTTGCTGGTCGCCGTGATCGCCGCCGCGCTCGGCCTGGGCGCCGCGTCGGTCGAAGCCAAGCCACCCGCCGCGAAAGCCGCCGCGGCCACGAAAGCCGCCAGCTTCGAGCGCGTGCTCGCCGGCGACTGGCGCAACGAAAAGAACCGCGCCCGCGACGTCTACCGCCACCCGGCCCAGACTCTGAGCTTCTTCGGCGTGAAGCCGGGCCAGACCGTCATCGAAATCACCCCCGGCGGCGGCTGGTACAGCGAAGTGCTGGCGCCCTACCTCAAGGACGACGGCCAGTACGTGGCCGCGGTGTGGGACGACGCGATTCCGGACCAGCCCAAGTACCGCTACAGCCTCAACACCGCGCTGCGCGCCAAGTTCGCCGACAGCCCCGCAATCTACGGCAAGCCCGACGTGCGCGTGTTCGATCCCAAGGCGCCGAATTTCGGCCCGGCCGGCGGCGCCGACGTGGTGCTGACCTTCCGCAACGCCCATAACTGGGTCTCCGACGGCAACGCGCCGGCCTACTTCAAGGCCTTCTACGATGCGCTCAAGCCCGGCGGCGTGCTCGGCGTGGTCGATCACCGCGCCAAGCCCGGCACCGATCTGGAAGCGATGAAGAAGTCCGGCTACCTCACCGAAGCGCTGGTGATCGAACTGGCCCAGGGCGCCGGCTTCGTGCTCGACGAGAAGAGCGAGGTCAACGCCAATCCCAAGGACACCGCCGACCATCCCAAGGGCGTGTGGACCCTGCCGCCCAGCAACCAGCACGACGCCGCCGACGACGCCAAGTACAAAGCGATCGGCGAAAGCGACCGCATGACCCTGCGCTTCAAGAAGCCGGGCTGAGGACGACCGCGCAGCGCGCGCTTGCGGCCAAGCCGCGGGCGCGCGCTGCGTGCGCAGGTCGCAACGCAATCGCGTTCCAGTACAGTGCATGCGAAAGGACGTTGGGGACGGTGGGATGGCTGGACGAACTACGACGCGGCTCCTGTTCGCGGGGCTGAGCGTCGCATTGATGCTCGCAGTCGCCGTTGCCTTGCTGATACTGATGCCCAACCTGCGCAGCGCCGACTACTGGCGCTCGCTGCGCGACGCGGCCCTGGGCGCGCCGGCACCGCCTCCGGCGCCCGAGCCGGAGCTCACCGCCGAAGTCCCCGCGACCGACACCGCCGCGGTCGCGGCCGTCGAAGCGGTACCGGGCGCGGAAAACAACGCGGTCGCAGCGACCGAGCCCGACACCAGTTCGCTGGACGTGTTGCCGGGCCCGTATCGGAATCTGGCCGCCGCCGCGTTGCCGTACGCGCTGCAGCCCGACGTCCGCTACGAAGGCCGTCTCGATACGCAAGATCTGCCGCCCGACGTGCTGCCGTCCTCGGTGGAGGAAGCGCTGGAGCACAGCGTGGACTCGGCCTCGGACGAGGAAAGCCAGGCCGTAGCGGCCGTGGAAATGGAGCGTGCGATCCGCCAACGCGGCAAGGCCGGCGCCGACGTCTGCGCCAGCGCGGACCTGCAGGCCGGACAGCGCGCGCTGATGCGCCGGCGCGAGTTCGTGCTGCCGTGGGTGCGCAGCGGCGACCTGGTGATGATCCAGGGCGACTTCCCGGGCAACGCGTTCCAGCGCGCGAAACTCGCCGGCGGCAGGCCCTTGGGGGCCAAGCCGGAGGTGTCGATGGCGGTGCACGGCCCGAGCTTCGAGTACTTCCGCGCCAGCCTCAACAACGAGCGCGGCGCGCAGGCCGACGACAAGGAACAGCTGGCGCTGGTGTTCAAGGCCGAGAAAGACGGCGCCTACCGGCTCATCGTCAAGGTCGACGATTGCACGACGGCCAGCTCGATTGCCTACGCGCTGCAAGTGCGGCGCCGCGGCGCGCGCACCCAGAGCGCGGCCGAGGCCACGCCGGCGACGACGCGCACGCAGGCAGTGCCGGCAAGCAGCCTGCCCCTGGTCGAGATCGGCGACACCTATCAGGGCCGCCTGCGTCCCGCGCGGCCGCTCAAAGGCGCTTATTCGCCGTCCACCCTGTACTCGACGCTGTTCCAGGACATGCGCATCGGGCCGCTGGTCAAGGGCAAGCGCTATCTGATCGAGGTCGCCAGCCCGGACGTCGATCCGGCGCTGCAGCTGTTCCAGCGCGGCCCACTGGTCGGCGACACCTCGCCGCGCCAGGTCACCGACGGCGGCGCGCACGGCAACGCGATGCTGGTCTACCAGCCCACGCTGGACGGCCCGCACATCCTGCGCGTGCTCGGCACCGATCCGCGCGATATCGAACGCGAGCACGCGAGCTTCGGCTACCAGGTGCGCGTGAGCGAATGGACGCAATGAGCGCGGCTGCGATGAGCTCGGGCCCGATCCCGCGCCGCTAGGCGGGGACCGAGTGTCGGACGCCGCCGCCTGCACCGTCGGTGTTTGGCGGCAGGCGCGGCCTCGGCGATCATGCGCGCATGCTGATCGCGTTCAACAAGCCTTACGGGGTGCTCTGCCAGTTCACCGACCGCAGCCAGCCGCCGCGGCCGACCCTGGCCGGCTTCGGTTTGCCGCCGGAGGTATACGCGGCCGGGCGGCTCGATCACGACAGCGAAGGCCTGCTGCTGCTCACCGACGACGGCGGCCTCGCGCATCGGCTCACCGATCCGCGTCATAAGCAGAGCAAGACTTATTGGGTGCAGGTCGAGGGCGATCCTTCCGAGGCGCAGCTGCGCGCGCTGCGCGAGGGCGTGGACCTCAACGACGGCCGCACCCGCCCCGCTCAAGCGACACGCATCGACACGCCGACGCTGTGGCCGCGCGATCCGCCGGTGCGCTTTCGCAAGACCGTGCCGGATGCGTGGCTGGCGTTGACCATCGGCGAAGGCCGCAATCGCCAGGTGCGGCGCATGACCGCGGCGGTGGGGCTGCCGACCTTGCGCTTGGTGCGGGTGGCGATCGCCGAGCATCGCCTGGACGGGTTGGCGCCGGGGGCGTGGCGGGAGCTCTAGCGCGATCGAAGCTCGCCGCCATTCGGGGTGTCGCGATCGCGGCTTACGCCGCTCCCACAGAAAGCGTGTCGCTTGCGCGGTGTCTGTGGTGGCGCGGTCGCGGCTTGCGCCGCTCCTACAGGGGGTATGGGGCTTGCGCGATGTCTGTGGTGGCGCGGTCGCGGCTTACGCCGCTCCTACCCCAAAGCGGCGACGCGCTTTCTGTGGGAGCGGCGTAAGCCGCGATTCGCGCTGACGGTGCGGCGATGTCGCCACCGAAGCGCGCGTCGCTACCGCGTGCCCCTCACTCCCGCTCCGCCATCGGCGGCGCCACCGGCACCGAGTTCGCGCCCGGCCGGGTCAGGATCAACACCCCGCCCAAGACCACCGCGGTGCCGACGATCTGCACCGGCGTGATCGCCTCGCCCAGCACCCAGCCGCCCAGGAACACCAGCGACACCGGACCCAGCACCGACAGCTGCGCCGCCGTGCCCGCGCCCAGGCGCGCGACCGCGGCCATGGTGAAGGTCACCGGCAGGAAGGTGCAAAACAGCGCGTTCGCCGCGGCCAGGCCGTAGACCTGCCAGGGCAGCTGCAGCAGATGCGCGGGATCGCGCGCGATCAGGTAGTGGATCAGGGTGGCCGCGGTCGACACCACCATCGCGTAGGCGACCAGGCGCAGCGAGCCCACACGCTGGATCAGCTGCCCCGACATCGCCAGGTACAGCGCGTAGCAGAACGCCGCCATCAGCACGAGCGCGCTGCCCAGCAGCACGTGATCGCCTTCCACGCGCAGGTTCTCGACCATCACCAGGGCCACGCCGGCATAGCTGACCGCCATCGCGATCCATTCCTTGCGCGCGACCTTGCGGCCGAATGCGAACACGCCCATCAGCAGCACGAAGGTCGGATTGAGGAACAGGATCAGGCGTTCCAGCGAGACCGGCACGTACTCCAGGCCCCAGAAGTCGAGCAGGCTGGACAGGTAGTAGCCGAGCACGCCCAGCACCACGATCATCCCCAGATCGCGTCGGCTCAAGCCGTCGCCGCGGGTGCGGGCGCGGCGGGTCTCGCGCAGGCCCAGCAGGACGAACAAGGGCAGCGACAGCGACATCCGCAGCGCCATCACGTCCAAGGCGTCGATGCCGTAGCGGTACTGCAGCTTGGCCAGGATCGCCTTGGCCGAAAACAGGATCGCGCCGGCCGCGGCCAGGCTCAGGCCGAGGCGCCGCGCGGCGGGGTCGTGGGTGGGGGTCACGGCGGGTTCGCGAAGACGGAGCCCGGCCATGATAGCCGCCGCGCTGGGGCCGGCCGGGGCGGCCGCCGCGGAGCCGGCGAACCCGGACGGCGGCGGCTGGAAATCGATGCGCCGACGGCGCCCGCCGGACCCGCCCGCAGCGCCCCCCACGGCGACGTTGCGAACGCCGGTGAATGGTTCAGACTGTCCCCGGAAACGCGCCGCTACGCCGCGAAATATTCTGTTAAGTTGCCACCATAAATGCGCATAGACGACGTGTCAGAGGCGCGGCAGGACTCGCCGCAAAGCTCGCCGGTTCCGGACCGCGATGCCCACCTCTTGCCGGACCTGGCGCCAGCCACACAGGCCTTGGGGAGCGACACCGGACGTATGACCATCGCCACGACGTCCATGGGCCGGATTCTGGTGGTCGACGACCAGGCCGCCAATCTGCGCGTGGTCGGCACCCTGCTGCAGCGCCAGGGCTACGAAGTGATTCCGGCCTCCAGCGGCGACGAAGCGCTCGCGCGTTACGCCGAATCCGAACCCGATCTGATCCTGCTCGACGTGATGATGCCGGGCATGGACGGGTTCGAGGTCATGCAGGCGCTGCGTGCGCAGGCGCCGTTGAAGGTGCCGGTGGTGTTCGTGACCGCGGCCCACGACCGCGACCTGCTGCTGCGCGCCTTCGACGCCGGCGTGGTCGACTACGTCACCAAGCCCTTCCTGCCCGAGGAACTGCTGGCGCGGGTCAACGCCCACGTCGGCCTCAAGCTGACCCGCGACCGCCTGGAACGGGTCGCGCGCGAGCGCGAGGAGCTGGTCAACCTGGTCGCGCACGACCTCAAGAATCCGCTCACCAGCGTGTTGTTCGCCAGCGACCTGCTGCGCAGCGGCGGCTGCAAGCCCGAGCGCGTGCCGCGCTACCTGCAGATGATCCACGAGAGCGCGGACGATGCCCTGGGCTACATCCGTCACTACCTGGAAAGCAGCAGCGCCGGCAAGCGCGCGGCCAGCGGCGACGAGCGCGCCGACCTGGGCCAGACCCTGGAATGGCTGGTGCACCGCTACGAGATGCAGTTGGACGCGCGCGGCATCCGCATCGAGGTGGCGCCGCCGCCGGGCACGGCCGAGGTCGCGATCGACCCGCGCGTGCTGCGTCAGGTCAGCGAAAACCTGGTCACCAACGCCATGAAGTACGCGCCCGGCAGCGAGTTGCTGCTGGCCGCGCGTCCGGGCGCGCCGGGGTTCTGGCAGTTGATCGTGGCCGACCGCGGCCCCGGCATCGCGCCCGGGCGTCAGCGCGAACTGTTCAAGCCGTTCGTGCGCCTGCACGAGGACAGCGTCGACGACGGCCTGTCCAGCGGGCTGGGTTTGTCGCTGGCGCGCCAGATCGTGGCCAACTTCGGCGGCCAGCTCTGGTACGAGGACCGCCGCCAGGGCGGCGCGCGTTTCGTGGTGGAGCTGCCCGAGGCGCCGTAGCGGCGGCCTCGGGCGATCCGGACCGGGCCTTACTCGCTGGCGGTGCCTTCGTCGGTCGTCCGAGCGCGGCGGCGGCGGGTGCTGCCGTCGGCGCGGCGCGCGTCGATGCGCTTGGCGCTGCCTTCGATCGGCGCGTCGGCGCGGTTCTGCTTGGCGCGATGGCGGGCGGCCAGCCACAGCAGGCCGGCGCCGGCCACCGCGGCCACCGCGATCGCCGGGTTGCGGCGCACGAAACCGCCGGCCACGCGCGCGCCGGTCTTGACCGCGCCCAGCACGACGCCCGCTTCGAGCAGCTTGCCGGCACTGCCGGGGACCTGTTTGAGACTCTCGCCGACCGTGGCGACGAGTTCCATGGCGCGTTCGGGCAGCGTATTGAGCTTGCTCATCGGATCCGATCCTGGGGCTGGAATGCGAGCGCCAGTCTCCATCGCGGATCGTTGAAATCGCGTGATCGGGGTCGCGTATTGCCCGCTCGGGGCTGAATGCCGATCATGGCCGCACCCGATCGCCCGATCCGGGACCGACCCGACGCGAGCCGCCATGATCCGAGTGCTGCCCAACGTGCTCAACGCCGCCGAACTGCAGGCGGTGCGCGAGCTGCTGCCGCAGGTGCGCTTCGGCGACGGCCGCGTCACCAATCCCGACTCCACGGTTAAGCAGAACCTGCAGGCGCCGCAGGAGGACCCGGCCAACGCGCGCATCGCCCAGATCGCGCGCGACGCCTTCATGCGCCACCCCGATGTGCGCACCTACGCCCACCCCAAGCAAATGGCGCGGACCACGGTGGTGCGCTACGAGCCGGGCATGAACTACGGCTGGCACGTGGACGAGGCCTTGTTCCCGTCCACGCCGCCGCTGCGCAGCGACCTGTCGTGCACCATCTTTCTCAACCCGCCGGGCGAGTACGACGGCGGCGAGCTCATGATCGAACTCGGCGCCCAGCACCTGACCTACAAGCTCGACGCCGGCAGCGCCATCCTCTACCCGTCCACCACCATCCACCGCGTCACCCCGGTCACGCGCGGCGTGCGCCTGGCCGCGATCACCTGGCTGCAGAGCTGGGTCGCCGACGTGTCCAAGCGCGAGTTGCTGGTGCAACTGGACGAAGCGCGCGCGATCGCCGCCGCCCTCCCCGGCGGACCGGACCCGCGTCTGCAAGTGCTGCTGGAATCGCTGCGCACCAATCTGTTCCGGATGTGGGCCGATACGTGAGCGCGCGGCGGCGCGCGGCCTGGGCGACGGCATGCGCGCTGTCGCCTACCAGCGCCTGCGCGTCGGACATGTCGGGTCTGATGACGATCATGATCGGCCTGCCGGTGATGGCGGCGGCGCTGCTGGTGCTGGGCGTCATGGCCTTGTGGCGGCCGCTGGGACGCGCCGGGCGCGGCGTGGCCGCGGTGGTGTTCGCGCTCGCGGCGATCGTCGCCCTGATCCTGCTGCGCGATTCGCTCACGCTATTCCCGCGCTATACCGACCTGGGCGTGCTCTTCTACGGCTTGTTCGCCGCGGCGACCGCATGCTTGGTGGTGGTCCTCGCCAAGCGCGACAAGGCGGACGCCGACGCAGACCGAAAGTAGCGCGACGATGCGGTTCGCCTAAGGCTCACCGCATCCTACGACCCGTGCTCTTCCCGCCCCTCCCGTGCTTTTCCTCCCCCTTTGGAAAAGGGGGATTGAGGGGGATTTGCTTTGCTCGCGACGATGCCGTCGCGGCGAATCAGTCGACGACGGCCGCCAATGCCGGTTCGCGGCGCACGAGCGTGTCGACCCAGGCCACGCCTTCGGCGATTTCGTCGGCGTGGCGTTGCATCGCCAACGCCAGGTCGTGGGCGCGGTCGTCCGCGCTGTAATCGTGGGTCTGCGCTTTGGAGTAACGGCCCCAGGCCGGTGAGGCCAGCGCTTGCGCCACGCCCTGCGGGTCCAGACTCAGATGCGTCGCCAGACGCTGCAAGCTGGCTTCGGGCTGGGTGAGCAAGGTTTCGAAATCCAGGCGCAGCACGCGCGCGGCGTGTTCGCCGCCCGCATGCGCGGCGAAGCGCACGCGCTCGGCCAGCCAGCCCATCGCGCATTGCTGCGGCAACGACAAGGCGTGCAGCGCCGCATCGGCGGCGTGCCCGCGCGCCTGCAGATCGCGCAGGCGTTCGCCGGCGGCGCTGGCGGCGTCGAGCACCGAGGCCGGCGATTTCAGCAAGGTCGCCAGGTACGGACGCAAGGGCATGTCCAGCAGCACCGCGCGCGCGTCGCCGCAAGCGTTCAACAGCGGCGCGATCAGGCCGTTGCAGCCGCTGGTGGCCTTGATCACGCTGCGTGTCTGCGGCGGCAGCGCGCGGCTCCAGTTGCCCCACAGCGCGCGCAGCAACTGCGGCGCTTCAGTGTCGGACAGGCGCGAATCGGGCCGGCCGAGTTGCGGCCAGGCTTCGGCCAGCGTGCGCAACGGCAGCGGTTCGCGCAGGCCCTGCACCTGCGGCCAGGCGCTGAGTACGCGACTGAGCAGGGTCGAGCCGCAATGGCCGATGTGGAAGATCGCATCGGCCTGGGGACCGCCCTGCGCGAGCGCGGGCGGCAACGAGTCCAGCGGCATCCAACCGCCCTCGGCATTCGCCGGCAAGGCGCGATCGTCGAGGAAGGCGGCCTGCGCGCGTTGTTGCGCGTTCAAGCGCAGCCACAGCACGCGACGACCGACCAGGTCGAGCTTGAACGGCAGGAACTCGGGGAGGTCGGCGGGGCTGGCGCTCATGCGCGGCGAAGGACGGTAGCGGGAACCAGAGCAGTGTAGGCGATGCGTCCGAGCCCTAGCAGCCGCCGCGGCGCGGCGGCGTGCGCGTACCGCCCTAGGTCCCGCGCGGCTTGGCGCGATGGGTCGCCGTCGCGGTCCAGGGATCGTCGGGCCAGGGGTGCTTGGGATAGCGGCCCTTCATTTCCTTCTTCACTTCCGGATAGGTGCGCTCCCAGAAGCCCTTCAAGTCCTGAGTGACCTGCAAAGGCCGGCCCGCGGGCGACAGCAGATGCAGCGTCAGCGGCACCCGACCGTCGGCGACGCGCGGCGTGTCGGCCAGGCCGAACAGCTCCTGCAGCTTGACCGCCAGCACCGGCGCGGCGGCGCCGCCTTCCTCTTCGTAGGCATAGTCGATGCGGCGCTCCATGCCCGAGGGCACGACGATGCGGGTCGGCGCGAGCGCGTCGATGCGCTGGCGCAACGACCAGTCCAGGCGCGAGCGCAGGGCGTCGCCGAGTTCGCTTTCGCTGAGCGCGTCCAGGCGGGTCTTGCCGGACAGGGCCGGCTTCAGCCAGTCGTCCAGATCGGCCATGAGCGCGGCGTCGGACAGGTCCGGCAGGCCCTGCTCGCCGGCCAGTTCCGGCAGCCAGGCGCGCAAGCTGCGCACGCGCGCGCGCCATTGGCTGAGCGATTCGGTCCAGGGCAAGGCGTCCAGGCCGAGCTGACGCACCGCATCGACCAACGCATCGGCGTAGCGCGACGGATCCGGCCGCGCGAGCGGGCGGCTGTCGATCACGATGCGGTCGTAGCGGCGCTCGCGCACCGCCGCGATCGCGCGCGCGTTGGCGTCCCAGACCACCCGGTCCTCGCTGACGAAGCGCTGCGGGAATTCGCGTTCCAGACGTGACTCGTCCAGCGGCGCGGCGCGCAGCACGCGCGCGTCGCGCGCGTCGTCGCGCAGTTCGCTGATCACCAGCCAACGTTCGCCGTACACCGCGCTGTCGTCGAACAAGCGCGCGCTGCGGCCGTTGGCGAGCTGATAGCGGTAGGGATCGCTGGGGTGTTGACGCGCGATGCGGTCGGGGAAGGCGTGCAGCAGCAGGTCGCCGAGCGCGTGCGACGGCACCTGCGACGGCGGCGCGCGGTCCAGACGCAGGCGCCGGCGCCATTGCTTGCTGGCCTGATCCAGCGCGGCCAGCGCCGAACGCGAGGCCTCGGCCGGCGCGCGCCCGGCGCGGAACGCGGCCAGCGCCTGCCAGCGCGCGGCCAGCGCATCGCCGCCGCTGCGCAGCGGATCGCGCGCTTCGATCAGCGCGGCCAGATCGCAAGCCAGGGCGCGTTCGTTCGCATCGCTGGGCGCCAGCAACATCGCGGCCAGACGCGGATGCGTGCCCAGCGCCAGCACACGCCGTCCGAACGCGGTGATCGCGCCGCCGTCGAGCGCGCCCAGGCGCTGCAGCAGTTCGCGCGCGGCGGCCAGGGCGCCGCCCGGCGGCGCGTCGAGGAAACGCAACGAGGCATCGCCCCACGCAGCCAGCTCCAAGGCCAGTCCGGCCAGTTCGACCTGGGCGATCTCGGGCCGGCGCTGCGGTTCCAGGCGCTGCGATTCCGGCCACAGACGATAGGCCCAGCCTTCGGCGACGCGGCCGGCGCGACCGGCGCGCTGGTCGGCCGAGGCCTGCGCGATCGCGACCACGTCCAGGCGCGCGAAACCGCTGTTGGGGTCGTAGCGCGGCTCGCGCGCCAGGCCGGCATCGATCACCACGCGCACGCCGGGCAGGGTCACGCTGGATTCGGCGACGTTGGTGGCCAGCACCACCCGGCGGCGGCCGTCGGGATCGGGCTGCAACACGCGCGACTGTTGTTCGACCGGCAGTTCGCCGTGCAGGGCCAGCACATCGACGCCGCGCAGCGTCTCGCTGGTCTGCAGCGCGGCGTCGACGCGCGCGATCTCGCGCTGGCCGGGCAGGAACACCAGCACGTCGCCGGGGTGCTGGCCCAGGGCCTGCTCGACCGCGCGCCGGGTCTGGTGTTCGAGTTTCTCGTCGCGGCGCGCGGGATGGTGGGCGATGTTCACCGGATAGCTGCGGCCGGCGCTGCTCAGGCGCGGCGCGTCCAGGAACTGGGCCAGGCGTTCGCCGTCCAGGGTCGCCGACATCACCACGATGCGCAGGTCCTCGCGCAGCGCGGCCTGCACGTCCAGGGCCAGGGCCAGGCCGAGGTCGGCGGCCAGATGACGTTCGTGGAATTCGTCGAACAGCAGCGCGCCCACGCCGTCCAGGGTCGGATCGTCCTGGATCATGCGGGTGAGGATGCCCTCGGTGACGACCTCGATGCGGGTGCGCGCGGAAATCTGGTTCTCGAAGCGGATGCGGTAGCCCACGGTCTCGCCGGCGGCCTCGCCGCGCTGGCGCGCCATGAACTGCGCGGCCGCGCGCGCCGCGACCCGGCGCGGTTCCAGCATCACGATCTTGCGGCCCTGCAGCCAGGGCGCGTCCAGCAACGCCGGCGGCACCTGGGTGGTCTTGCCGGCGCCCGGTGGCGCCTCCAGCACCAGGCGCGGATGCGCGGCCAGACTGTCGCGTATCTGCGGCAGCAGGGAATCGATGGGGAAGACGGGCGCGGTCACGCGCGCAAGGATACGCGGGGGCGGCGCGCTTGCCATCGCGGCGCCCGCGCCACGACGCGCCCCGCTTTCCGCTTCCTGTGGGAGCGGCGTAAGCCGCGATGGCTCCAGTACGCCGGGATCGCCGATTGCGTCGTGGCCGGCGCTCATCGCGGCTTACGCCGCTCCCACAGAAGGCACAAACAGACAGAAAGTACAGACAGGACGCCTAGAGAGCCGCGTGGCCGGCATTGCTAAACTGCGCGCCTCGCTATCGAACGCACCCTCATGCAACTGCTCGACATCGGCGCCAACCTCACCCACGACAGCTTCGATCCCGACCGCGACGCGGTGCTGCAGCGCGCGCGCGCAGCCGGCGTGGCGCAAATGGTGGTGACCGGCGCCAGCCGCGAGCATTCGCCCAAGGCCCTGGCGCTGGCGCGCAAGCACCCGGGCGAGCTGTACGCCACCGCCGGCGTGCACCCGCACCACGCCAGCGAGTACACCGCCGAATGCGACGCCGAGATGCGTGCTCTGCTCTCGCATGCCGAGGTGGTGGCGGTGGGCGAATGCGGGCTGGACTACTTCCGCGATTTCTCGCCGCGCCCGGCCCAGCGACGCGCGTTCGAGCAGCAGCTGCAGATCGCGGTCGACACGCGCAAGCCCTTGTTCCTGCACCAGCGCGACGCGCATGCCGACTTCATGGCGACCCTGCGCAACTTCGACGGCCGGCTCGGCCCGGCGGTGGTGCACTGCTTCACCGGCACCCGCGAGGAACTGTTCGACTACCTCGATCAGGACTGGCACATCGGCATCACCGGCTGGCTTTGCGACGAACGCCGCGGCCAGCACCTGCGCGAACTGGTCAAGAACATTCCCGCCGACCGCCTGATGATCGAGACCGACGCGCCCTATCTGCTGCCGCGCACGGTCAAGCCGGCGCCCTCGCACCGCCGCAACGAGCCGATGTACCTGGCCCACATCGTCGAGGAACTCGCGCGCGATCGCGGCGAGGACGTGGCCCTGACCGCCGCCAACAGCACCGCGACCGCGCGCGCGTTTTTCCGACTGCCGGCGCCGTAAGCCGCGCGCCGACGGGAGCTAGCGCGCGCGATCGCAGGGCTCGGCCGCTGCACGCGCGAGCCGCGCCGCCTCGCCATCCACGCTCGATCCGGCCTGGGCCGCCATCGGCGGTCCCGCCGCGGCGCAGTCCACGGCTGCGTCGCAAGCGCCCGGGCGCGCGTCCGCCAAGCCCGTCGCGGGTGCCGGCGGCAGGCCCAGGCCGGCGAGCACGAACGCCAACAGTCCCAGCCAGGGAATGCGGCGCCCGTCATCGCGCTCATTGCGCGGCGAAATCACCGCAGCCGTACCAGTTGGCGGTTTGCGCCGCGCCGGCGATCACCGCATAGGCGTGCTTCTTGCCGGCGCTGTCCAGGCAGGTCTTGCCGCTGGCGACCTTGTTGATGCGCACCACCAGTTCGCGCAACTGGCCGTTGACGTTGATGCGCCCGATCAGGGCGTAGCGGTCGGGCTGCGGTTTGATCTTCGGATCGGGGATCAGGCCGCCGTAGGCCACGCCGGCCAGTTGCGGCACCACCAGGTCGTAGCGCACGGCCTTGGCGCCGGTGTCGACGATCAGGCCCCAGCCCTGATTGCCGCCGCGGAACACCGCCGCGGGATACGAGGCGGCGACCGGATCGGCCGAACGCACCGGCGCCGGCCAGGACGCGAGCACGCTGGCCAGACCCAGGCCGGCGATCGCGACGACGAGTACACGCATGGAGCGCTCCTGCGGACGGCGACGGCGAGCTTGCCGTCTCCCCTTAGAACGCGCGGGCGCGGACTACGTGAATGCGTCGGCGCCGGCCACGCGCGCTCAGCCGATCGCGGGGGCGTCCAGCGCGGCCAGCTTGTCCGGATTGCGCATGATGTAGATGCGGGTGGCGCGGCCGTCCTGGTCGTAGGCGAACGACAGCGAGGCGGCGACGTGGCCATCGTGCTCCAGGATCACGCCGCGCGCGCCGTTGAGGTCGGACACGATCCAGCGGTACTCGCCCCAGTACTGGCGCAGGGACCCCAGCACGAAGTCCAGCACCTGCTCGCGGCCGTGCAGCACGTCCAGGCGCGTGGGCACCTTGCCGCCGCTGTCGGCGCGCAGCTCGATGTCGTCGGCCAGCAGGGCCGCGAAGTCGTCGGTGCGGCCGCTGGCGATCGCGCCCTCGAACGCGGCCAGCAACTGGTCCTGGCGCTGCTGCGGGGTGACGTGGCGCACCCCGCCTTGCTCCACGTGCGCCTTGGCGCGCGAGACCAGCTTGCGGCAGGCCGGTTCCTGCAGCTCCAGGGTGCGCGCGATCTGCGGATAGGGCATATCGAAGATCTCGTACAGCAGATAGGCCGCGCGCTCCTTCGGCGTCAGCCGTTCCAGCAGCAGCAGGAAGGCGGTGCTCAACGATGAGGCGAGCGACAGCGCGGCCTCGGGATGATCCTCGCTGGCGCTGTGGATGGGCTCGGGCAGCCAGGAGCCGACGTAGTCGACGCGGCTGCGGTGCGCCGAGCGCAGCAGGTCGATGCTGCGCCGGGTGCAGATCGTGGTCAGCCACGCGGCCGGGTTGTCGATCGCGGCGTGATCGGCGTCCTGCCATTTCAGATAGGTGTCCTGGACCGCGTCCTCGGCGTCGGCGCGCGAGCCGAGGATGCGGTAGGCCAGGCCGATCAGCAGACCGCGCTGGCGTTCGAAGGTCGCCGCGAGCGCGGCGGCCTGCGGGTGCGAGGCCTGCGCCATCAGTGCCTCGACACCTGGATGCGGTTCCACAGATTGATCATCGCCACGGTCGAAGTCAGCACGCCGATCTCATTGTCGCTGAAGTGCTGGCGCAGGCGCGCGCGCAACGGGCCCAGCTCGGTGTCGGGCTGCAGCCGGGTCAGGGCCTCGGTCCAGGCCAGCGCGGCGGCTTCGCGCGCGCTGAAGTCTGCGCGTTCGGCCCAGTCCGCCAAGGCCTGCAGGCGCTCTTCGGTTTCGCCGTCGGCGATCGCCTCGCGCGTGTGCAGCTTGATGCAGTAGTCGCAGCGGTTGATCTGCGACGCGCGCAGCTGCACCAGATGATGCAAGCCGCGCTCCAGGCCGTGACTGTCCATGGCCCGGTGCACGCTGCCCAGGGCCTGCAGCACATCGGGGATTTCGCGCTGGTAGTTGATCGCGCATGCGGCGGTGTCGTTCATAGCTTCGCTCCAGGGGCGACGGACCATTCCGTCTTACTGGAACGACGATCCAGTCCGCGCCGCTGTGACATGCGGCCGCGAACCCGTCGGCTAGGCCGCGCTCAGTACACCGCGAGGTCGCCGCAGCCCTGCAGCGGCGGGTCCATGCCTTCCACGCGCACGCTCACGCTGTGCTGGTGCGCGCCGTCGCCATCGTCGGTGCAGTCCTTGCGCGAGATCTCGATGATCATCGGCTTGGGGCCCTGCGCCGTGTCCAGCGCGCCGTTGAGCACGATCAGCGAACTCGGCGCGTCCGCGGGCTGGCCCTGGTAGCGCGCATGGCCCTTTGCGCTGTAGCTGCCCGAGCCCCAGGTCAGGGCCACGCGGTGGTCCATGTCGCCGCTGGCCTGGATGTCGACCGACCAGTGCTCGCCGAAGCCCTTGAACGCGGGCACAGGGCTGACCTTGCCGACCTGGTCGGCGCCGATCTTGCCGGCCGGGCGTTCGGCGGGCGCGAGGCGGTCCGGCGCGACCGCCGGTTCGGCCGGGGCGGCGGTGGTGGCGGCGCAGCCGGCCAAGGCCGCGCTCAGTACGGCGGCGGACAGATAGGACAGGCGCATGCGGTCGCTCCGGGACGTTCGAGGGCGCCAGTAGAGCGCATGCCGTGTGGGCGTAGGGTTAACGGACGGCGGCGAGCCGGCGCGCGTCCACGGCCTGCGGCGCCAGCACGATGCGTACGCGCTGGGCGCCGGCACGCCGGCAGGCGCGGCCGACATCGGCCATCAGCCGCGCGCGCACGGCGTAGGCCTGGCCGAGGTTGTCGATGCCGGTCAGGCGCGCGACCGCCTGTTGGTCGGGCAGCGCCGGGCGCGCGCAGTCGATCGACAGCGCGTCGGCTTGCGGCGGCGTGGCGAAGGCGGGGGAGGCGGCCAGCGCGAGCGCGGCGGCCAGGGACAGGACGGTCAGCTTCATGGCGTAAGGTCGGTAGCGCCGGAGGGCCCGGCCCGCCCAGGCTGGCGCCGCGTCGCCGCGCGGTCTTTAGGGCGGCATGAGGAAGGTCACTGGGAAGCCCGAGGCCGCAGACCTAAGCTTGGGAAAAGCTTAGGCCGCGTCAGCGCGGCCCGCGCGTAACCGTTAATGGCCCGTCCCCCGATGGTCCGCGACCGCATCACATGACCTCCGCCGTGCCCCCGATCGATCCTGCCCCGCCCGACCTCGCCCCGCTCGCCTTCGACGCCATCGTGATCGACCGCGGCGGACGCCGCCTGCTGCGCGACGGCGAGGTGCAGGCGCTGGAGCCCAAGGCCTATGCGGTGCTGGCACTGCTGGCCGGCGCCCCTGGGCGGGTGTATGCGCGCGACGAGATCCTGGACGCGGTCTGGGGCCACCGGCATGTCACCCCGGGCGTGCTGAACCGGGTCATGACCCTGCTGCGGCACGCCCTGGGCGAGGACGCGGCCTCGCCGCGTTACCTGCACACCGTGCACGGCTACGGCTATCGCTTCGATCTGCCGCCGGCGGCCGCGTCCGCCGGCGGGGCCGGCCCGGAATCGGTGGGCGATACGAACGCCCCGATCCCGCCGCGTGGCGCCGGCGACGCGGTGGCGATGCCGCCCCGGACGCGGACGCGCGCGATCCTGCTGACCGGCCTGGCCGCGCTGCTGACGATCGCCGCCCTGGCGTGGTGGCGCTACGGCGGCGAGGGCGGCGGCGACCCCGGCGGGGCCGGCGCCCGCAGCGAAGCGCCGCCGGTGCTGGCGGTGCTGCCGCTGCGCGCGCTCGGCGACGACCCGCGCAGCCAGGACTTCGCCGACGGCCTGAGCGAGGAGCTGATCGGTCTGCTCGCGCGCATCGACGGCCTGCGCGTGACCTCGCACACCTCCTCGGTGCAGTTCCGCGACGCCAAGCTGCCCTTGGCCGAGATCGCGCGCCGCCTGCGCGCGACCCACGTGCTGGAAGGCAGCGTGCGCCAGGACGGCGAGCGCCTGCGCATCAGCCTGCGCCTGGTCGAAGCCGCCAGCGACCGCACCCTGTGGACGCAGGACCTGGACCGCGAGTTCCGCGACATCTTCGCGATCCAGCGCAACATCGCCTACGCGATCGGCAACGCCATGCAGCGCCAGCTCGGCGAGAAGCCGCCGGCGCCACCGGCCAACGAAGACCCGGCGCTGTACCAGCGCTACCTGATCGCGCGCAACGCCTCGTCCGGCGGCTTGCGCAACACCAACTCCTCCGGGCTGGCGTCCGAGAACGCCTTGCGCGCGCTGCTGCGCGAGCATCCCGACTACGCGCGCGCCTGGGGCGCGTTGGCGGCGCGGCTGTGGCTGCGCTCGCTGGCCAAGGAGCCCGGTCGCGACGCCGTGCGCGCCGAAGCCGATCGGGCCGCGGCCACGGCGCTGAAGCTGGATCCGCAACAACCCGACGCGCTGGGCGTGCAGGCCAACCGCGCCTGCCGCGAACAGCAATGGCAGCAATGCCTGAGGCTGTCCGAACGCTCGATCGCGCTCACGCCCTCGGACACCTCCTGGCGCGGCGCCCACGCGCAGCGCCTGGCGACCATGGGCTACGTCGATCAAGCCCTGCGCGAGATCGACGACACCCTGCTAATCGCGCCTTACGATCCGATGCTGCACTTCTGGCGCGGCCGATTGCTGGACACCCTGGGCCGCCACGACGAGGCGCAGTCGCATCTGGCCATGGCCGATCCCGTCCAGGCCAAGACCGCGCGCTACTTCAACGCGGCCTGGCGCCGCGACTACGCCACCGCCGCGCGCATCGCCCAGACGCTGCCGTCCGATATGCCCTGGCGCAATTCGGAAATCGCCGCGGCCGCGGCGCTGCAGGATCCCTCGCGCTGGCCGGCGGTGCTGCCGGCGATCGAAATCTCCGAACGCAGCCTGAGCTACGGCCAGGTCGACTACGACTTCACCCGTCTGCTGCTGCCGGTGCGCGACTACCGCCGCGACATCGCCGGACTCGACGCGGTGCAGCGCGCGGGCTACGCCTCGTACCACTGGGTGCTGTGGCAGCCCGAATCGCGCGCGCTGCGCCGCGATCCCGCGTTCCAGGCCTATCTGCGCGACAGCGGACTGGCCGCGTTCTGGCGCGAGCAGGGCTGGCCGCCGCTGTGCCGCTCGGACGGCGGCGACGGCGCGGTGTGCGACTAGGTCGGCGCCGTAGGGTGCGGTGTTAACCGCACCGTCGCGGAAGTTCGATGCGGCGCGGCGATGCGGTTCGCCTGGGGCTCACCGCATCCTACGAGTGTGGGTGTCTTGGGGTTCTGCGCGCGATCGCGTCGTAGGGTGCGGTGTTAACCGCACCGTCGCGAGTGTTCGATGCGGCGCGGCGATGCGGTTCGCCTGGGGCTCACCGCATCCTACGAGCTTACGGCGCGTCCGCCTGCGGCTTAAGGCGCCTGCCGCAGCAAGGCATCGATGTCGCCGCGTACCTCGGCGCAGTGGCTGGCCCGATAGCTTTGCTCGTCGGCGATCTCTTCCGCCGGCAACTTCAGCAACTCGATCATGGATTGGCCCATGCCCTCGTACATGTCGTCGCCGTAGCGCGCCTCGTCGACGGACACGCCCGCTTCGCGCGCCCGCGCGTCGGTCTGCGCGCGCAAGCTCGCGGCCAGCCGGCCCAGATCGTCTTCGCCGTAACCGCACAGGGACGCGCGGCTCAGGCGCATGCCGTCGGCGATGGCCAGTTCGCGCAGCAGGCGCACCGCGTCCGACTCGACCTCAGATCGCGCAGCGGCGGTTTCGGCGGCGGCAGCGCCGCCGCTCAGAGCCAGTGCCAGCATCAGCGCCGCCGCGTTCGCGCCGCGGCGCGCGCTCAACTGCGCAGCCCGACGCCGCGCTTGAGCAGCCACAGGCCCAGCGCCGCCAGCGCGACGACGAAGCCCAGCATCAGCGCATAGGCCACCCACAGCGGCACGTCGGAGCTGCCCAGCAGGCCGTAGCGGAAGGCGTTGACCATGTAGAAGATCGGATTGGCGTGGGTCATGGCCTCGGCCCACGGCGGCAGCAGCTTGACCGAATAGAACACGCCGCCCAGGTAGGTCAGCGGGGTCAGGATGAAAGTCGGCACGATCGCGACGTCGTCGAACTTCTTGGCGTAGACCGCGTTGATGAAGCCGGCCAGCGAGAAGATGGTCGCGCCCAGCAACACCGTGGTCAGGGTCACCAGCGGGTGCGGCACGCTGACCTTGGTGAAGCACATCGCGATCAGCAGCACGATGGTGCCCACCATCAGGCCGCGCAGCACCGCACCGGCGACGTAGCCGGTCAGGATCACCCAGTTGGGCATCGGGCTGACCAGCAGCTCCTCGACGTGGCGGCCGAACTTGGCGCCGAAGAAGCTGGAGGAGATGTTGCCGTAGCTGTTCTGGATCACGCTCATCATCACCAGGCCGGGGACGATGAACTCCATGTAGCTGTAGCCGCCCATGTCGCGGATCTGCGAGCCGATCAGGCCGCCGAAGATCAGGAAGTACAGGGCCATCGTGATCGCCGGCGGCACGAGGGTCTGGCCCCAGATGCGCAGGATGCGCGCGACTTCGCGCCGCACGATGGTGCCCAGCGCGGTCAGGTTGCGCTGCGCGTTGCTGATGGGCGGATTCGCGACGACCTCGTTCATGCGCTGGGCTCCGGTTGCGCGGGCGCGCCGTTGGCGAGCGGGCCCTTGTCTAGATGGTCGCCGGTCAAGCGCACGAACAGCTCCTCCAGTCGGTTGGACTTGGTGCGCATCGAGCGCACCCGGATGCCGGCCTCGCCCAGGGTCGCGAACACGCGGTTGAGATCCATCGCGCGCGGCATCTCCAGGTCCAGGGTGTGGTCGTCGGTGGCGCTCAAGGTGGCGCCTTCGATGCTGGGCAGGTTCGCCGGCAGCACGCCGTCGATGTCGAACAAGAAGCCTTCGACGTCGAGCTTGGCCAGCAGCGCCTTCATCGGGCCCTGCTCGACGATGCGGCCGTGGTCGATGATCGCCAGATTGCGGCAGAGGCTTTCGGCCTCTTCCAGATAATGCGTGGTCAGGATGATGGTGGTGCCGGCGGCGTTGATCTCGCGCAGGGTCTTCCACATGCCGCGGCGGATCTCGATGTCCACGCCCGCGGTGGGCTCGTCCAGGATCAGCAGCTGCGGCCGGGTCATCATGGCGCGCGCGATCATCAGGCGCCGCTTCATGCCGCCCGACAGGGTGCGGCTCATCATCTGCGCCTTGTCCCACAGCTGGGCGCGCTTGAGCTCTTCCTCGGCGCGCTCGATCGCGACCTTGCGCGGCACGCCGTAGAAGCCGGCGTAATTGACCAGGATGTCGAGCGGCTTCTCGAACATGTTGAAGTTGAGTTCCTGCGGCACCAGGCCGATCAGGCGCATCGCCGCCCCGCGCTGCTTGGTCAGGTCGGTGCCGAAGATCTCGACCGAGCCGGCGCTGAGGTTGACCAGCGAGCTGACGATGCCGATCAGGGTCGACTTGCCGGCGCCGTTGGGCCCGAGCAGGGCGAAGAAGTCGCCCGGGGCGACGTCCAGGGAGACGCCCTTGAGGGCTTCGACGCGGTTGTCGTAGGTCTTGCGCAGCGCGCGCACGGACAGCGCGGGCACCGCCGCGGTGCCGCCGGCCGCGGTGGGCGCGAGCGCCGCGGAGGCCGTACCAGCTTGGTTTTGGGTCATTTCGGGAAGCCTGCGCCGCGAGCCGCGCGGCGATAACCGGTAGTATAGGCGCCCCCGTGGTCGCGCTCCGGCCACAGACTGTTGCAGGTTTGTCGGTAGCCGTGGCCATCCAGCATTTCCCCCTCAAGCTCGTCTCGCGCCGCATGCTGGCCCCCACCGTGGGCCACTACACCTTCGTCCGCGACGACGGCCAGCCGCTGGATTACATCCCCGGCCAGTTCATCCAGGTTCACTTCCAGTACGCCGACGGCACCGCCACCAAGCGCAGCTACTCGCTGGCGACCATCCACGACCACGCCCTGGGACCGGGCGAGGCGGTGGAGATCGCGGTGAGCTACGTGCCCGGCGGCGCGGCGACCGCGCTGTTCGAGGGCCTGGACGAGGGCGGCACGGTCGACGCCAGCGGCCCGTTCGGGCGCTTCTGCCTGATGCCCGCCGACGCCAACCGGCGCTACCTGCTGATCGCCACCGGCACCGGCGTGACCCCGTACCGGGCGATGCTGCCGCAATTGGAAACCCTGATCCGCGAGCGCGGCATCGAGGTGGTGCTGCTGTTCGGCGCGCGCACCCCGGACGAGCTGCTGTACGGCGACGAGTTCCGCGCCTTCGCCGATCGCCAGCCCAACTTCCGTTTCGTGCCCTGCTACTCGCGCGAGCTGCCGGCCGACCCGCACCCGGACACCCGCCGCGGTTACGTGCAGCAGTTCCTCGACGAGTTCGCGCCCCAGGGCGAGACCGACATCGCCTACCTGTGCGGCAACCCCAACATGGTCGACGCCTGCTTCGAGGCGCTCAAGGGCCACGGCCTGCCGGTGCCGGCGATCCGCCGCGAGAAGTACGTCAGTAGCAAGTAGCAGGAGTGAGCGTAGAGGAGTGAGGAGCGAGCGAAAGCGCTTCTACTCACTTCTCACTCCTCTACGCTCACTTCTCGCTTTTCGCTCCCAGCCTCACTCCTGCTCCACACCATGCCCGCCACGATGGCGGCCTCCCAGCAGCGGGGCCGGTCATGGGCATGCACAGCGGTTTCACCCGTGTCGCCAAATGGGCGTCGCGCTTCACCGGCCGGCCGCTGTGTTTCGCGCTGGCGGTGGGATTGATCCTGGTCTGGCTGATCACCGGGCCGCTGTTCGGCTTCAGCGATACCTGGCAGCTGGTCATCAACACCGGCACCACCATCATCACCTTCCTGATGGTGTTCCTGATCCAGAACACCCAGAACCGCGACACCGAGGCCATGCAGATCAAGCTCGATGAGCTGATCCGCGCCAGCCACGACGCCCACAACGCGCTGCTGGACCTGGAAGAGCTGGACGAGGCCGCGCTGGACCGTTACCGCAGCCGCTATCAGGCGCTGGCCCTGTCCGCGCGCCAGGGCGGCGAGAGCGACGAACTGGAAGAGCGCCGTTCCGACCCGGCGCCGGATCTGTAAGCGCGACCTACCGCCTCCTGTGGGAGCGGCGTAAGCCGCGATTGTCGTCCCGATACCCAAGATGCCGGTCGTTGGCACCGGCGTCTTGCGCACGATGTCGCCGACGCCGGACGCCCCTTGTCGCGATCGCGGCTTACGCCGCTCCCACAGGAGGCGTCGCGGCTACCCCGCCGCTGGGCCCGCCTGCACCGACGCGACCGCGACCGGTCCGCACTGGTCACATTTTTCCGCCTGCCTCAGTCTGTCATCCTGAAGGCGTATCGCCTTAGGACGAGAGGGATCCATGCGTATCACCCAGACTTTGACGGCCGCGCTCGCGGCCGCCCTGCTGTTGGCCGGCTGCGGCCAGGGCCCGGCCGCGAAGGATCCGGCCCAGGCCGGCGCCGGCCAGCGCCTGTACGGCAAGATCGCCTTCAAGCCCTGCTCGCTGGCCAGCCCGTTCGCGGCCGACAGCATCGCCGCACAATGCGCGCGCTTTGCGGTGCCGGAGAACCCGGCCCTGCCGAAGGGCCGCCAGGTCCAGCTCAACATCGCCTGGCTGCCGGCGACCGACGAGGCCGACATCGCCGCCGATCCGGTGTTCTTCCTCGCCGGCGGCCCCGGCCAGGCCGCCACCGAAGTCTGGCCGACCATGGACTCGGCGTTCCGCGAAGTGCGCAAGCACCGCCACATCGTGCTGATCGACCAGCGCGGCACCGGCGAGTCGAACCCGCTGATCTGCCGCAACGCCAAGGGCGATAGCGCGGTGATGGAGGACGACGCCGGCGGCATCGACGCCGCGGTCAAGTTCGCCGGCGACTGCGCGGCCAAGCTGCAGGCCGATCCGCGCTACTACACCACCACCGACGCGGTGCGCGACCTGGACACGGTGCGCGCGGCGCTGGGCGCCGACAAGATCGACGTGGTCGGCGGCTCCTACGGCACCCGCGTGGCGCAGCAGTACGCGATGCGCTACCCGGCGCACACGCGCACGGTAGTGATCGACGGCGTGGTCCCCAACGAGCTGGTGCTGGGCTCCGAGCACGCGCGCAACCTGGACGCCTCGCTGGCGCTGCAGTTCGAGCAGTGCCGCAAGACGCCGACCTGCCGCCAGCGTTTCGGCGACGATCCGCGCGCGCAGTTGCGCGAGCTGATGGCGCGCCTGAAGGCGCATCCGGTCGAGGTCGAGTACCGCGATCCGACCACCGGCGAACTCAAGCGCGACATGGCCACCGCCGGCGCGGTCGCCGGCCTCACCCGCATGTTCGCCTACGCGCCGCAGGCCGCCGCGCTGCTGCCGCTGGTGCTCAACGAGGCCGACCAGGGCCGCTACGCGCCGCTGATGTCACTAGCGCAGATGATCCAGGGCCAGGTCAGCGAACAGATCATGCACGGCATGCAGCTGTCGGTGATCTGCGCCGAAGACGCGGATCTGTTGAAGGACGATCCGGCCGACGCCGACACCGTGATGGGCAGCGACCTGTCCACGGTGCTGGTCGCGCAGTGCAAGGCCTGGCCGACCGGCAAGCGTCCGGCCGATTTCCACGCACCGTTCAAATCGGCCCTGCCGACGTTGCTGCTGTCGGGCGAATTCGATCCGGTGACGCCGCCGCGCTACGGCGAGCAGGTGCTCAAGGGCCTGCCCAACGGCCGTCACCTGGTGCTGCGCGGCCAAGGCCACGGCAGCTTCGCTTCGGGCTGCATGCCCAAGCTGCTGAGCCAGTTCCTGGAAAGCGCCGACGCCAAGCAGCTCGACGCCAAATGCCTGGGCACCCTGGACTACGTGCCGCCGTTCGTCTCGTTCAACGGGTGGGAGCCTTGAGGGCCGAGATTGGAGATTGGGGATTTGGGATTCGTAGAACCCCTCCCTCGATTCTCTCCGCTTTTGCCAATCCCGAATCCCTAATCCCAAATCCCGGGCGAAGCCATGATCACCGCTAACGATCTGCACAAGAGTTTCAAAACCAAGACCGGCGTGGTCCACGCCGTCGAGGGCGTCGACTTCGAGGCCCGCGACGGACAGATCACCGGCCTGCTCGGCCCCAACGGCGCCGGCAAGACCACCACCCTGCGCATGCTCTACACCCTGATGCAGCCCGATCGCGGCGACATCCAGGTCGATGGCGTCGATGCGCGCCGCGATCCGGCCACGGTACGACGCGCGCTGGGCGTGCTGCCCGACGCGCGCGGCGTGTACAAGCGCCTGACCGCGCGCGAGAACATCGCCTACTTCGGCGAGCTGCACGGCATGTCGCGCGCGGCGATCGCCGAACGCACGCGCACCCTGGCCGCGGCGCTGGACATGAACGACATTCTCGACCGCCAGACCGAAGGCTTCTCGCAGGGCCAGCGCACCAAGACCGCGATCGCGCGCGCCCTGATCCACGACCCGCGCAACGTGATCCTGGACGAGCCCACCAACGGCCTGGACGTGATGACCACGCGCGCGATGCGCGGCTTCCTCAAGCAGCTGCGCGACGAGGGCCGCTGCGTGATCTTCTCCAGCCACATCATGCAAGAGGTGGCCGCGCTCTGCGATCGGATCGTGATCGTGGCCAAGGGCAAGGTGGTCGCCTCCGGCACCGCCGACGAGCTGCGCGCACAGACCGGCGAAGCCAATCTCGAGGACGCGTTCGTGCGCGCGATCGGCAGCGACGAGGGCCTGCACGCATGAAGACCTCCTGGTTCTCCGCAACGATGGCGGTGATGCGCAAGGAACTGCGCGACATCGGCCGCGACCGCCGCACCCTCGCCCTGGCCCTGTTGCTGGGTCCGCTGCTGTACCCGGTGCTGATGCTGGGCATGGGCTCGCTGGCCGAGAAGCGCGCCAAGACCCAGCTCGACAAAACCCTGGAAGTGCCGGTGCTGGGCGCCGAGCGCGCGCCCAACTTGATCGCCTACCTGGCCACCCGCGGTATCGTCGCGACCAAGCCGCCGGCCGACCTGGACCAGGCGATCGCACGCCAGGACGTCGACGTCGCCCTGCAGATCGGCGCCGAGTACGGCAAACAGTGGAAGGACGGACAGCCGGCGCAGGTGGAGATCGTGCAGGACACGACGCGGCGCGACGCCGAGATTCCCAGTGCGCGTCTGCGCAACGCCCTGGAGTCGTACAGCCAGCAGGTAGGCGCGCTGCGCCTGCTCGCGCGCGGCCTGTCGCCGACCATCGTGCGGCCGGTCAACGTCGGCACGCGCGATCTGGCCACGCCGGAAGCCAAGCGCGGCCTGATGCTGTCCTTCATGCTGCCCTACCTGCTGATCTTCTCGTCCTTCATCGGCGGCGCGGCCCTGATCCTGGACGCCACCGCCGGCGAGCGCGAACGCCAGTCGCTGGAACCGTTGCTGGCCACGCCGGCCTCGCGCGGCTCCATCGTCAGCGGCAAGATCGCCGCGGCCTGCGTGCTGGGCTTCACGTCCCTGCTGCTGACCTTGCTGGCGTTCAAGCTCAGCGCGCAGATGGGCACGGGCAGTTCGCGCATGCTCGACGTGAGCTTCATGGCGATCGGCAAGATGCTGCTGATCCTGCTGCCGATGCTGTTCATCGGCACCGCGCTGCTCACCTATCTGGCCGCTGGCGCCAAGAGCATTAAGGAAGCGCAGAGCCACATGACCTGGCTGATGCTGATGCCGATGGTGCCGACCATCATCCTGATGGTGAACCCGCTCAAGACCCAGCTATGGCAGTTCACGGTGCCGTTCCTGGCCCAGAACCAGCTGCTGTTGAAGGTGATCCGCGGCGAGTTCATCGCGCCGCAGGTGTGGATGGTCTACCTGGCCGCCGGCTTCGCCCTGGCCGCGCTGCTGTGGTTCGCGGCGGTGCGCCGTTACCACAACGAACGCCTGGCGATTTCGGGCTGAGGTTCGAGCCGCAATGTGTATCGCAGAAAGCCCGGCCTCGCGCCGGGCTTTTTGTTTCGATGCGGCGCGTCGCGTGGCCGTAGGATGCGACGACCACCGCACCGTCGCGATGCTTCGGTGTCACGCGACGATGCGGTTCGCCCAAGGCTCACCACATCCTACGTTCGCGAGCGTCGTCGTAACGACGAAGCGATTTCTGCATCTGCAACTGCGGTTGTTGCTGTTGCTGCGGCATTGAAGTCCAAAGGCCTTGAACTCACACGACCAATCGTAGACCCGAAGGGCGGCGCGCAGGACGCGCGCCGTTTTTCGATAGGACAAGGATGTCCTATCGAAAAATCCCGGCGCGAGCTCCGCGCTCGCAGGGGAGGTTTGGTCCGGCCAGCCCTTCTCTTTGGTTACTTTCTCTTGGGCGAGCAAGAGAAAGTGACCCGCATGCGCAGCAGGCGGAAGCCGTTGACCTTCGGTCAGAAAAGACGAAAGCAAAGCAACAGAAAATCCTCCCCAACCCTCCTTTTCCAAAGGAGGGAGCTATAAGCAAGAGAAAGTGACCCGCATGCGCAGCAGGCGGAAGCCTTTGACCTTCGGTCAGAAAATACGAAAGCAAAGCTAAAGCAAATCCTCCCCAACCCTCCTTTTCCAAAGGAGGGAGCCAGAAGCAAGAGAAAGTGATCCGCATGCGCAGCAGGCGGAAGCCGTTGACCTTCGGACCGAGCCGACGAAGCAACAGCAAAAGCAAATCCTCCCCAACCCGCCCGATCAGCAGGCACAGCCTGCCGGCGTTCAGCCGCGCACGAACCTGCGGTTCGTAAGCCGCACGGCTTCACCCTTTTTCAAAGGAGGGAGCTAAAGAGCTAGGAGCAAGTGGTCGAGATTCGCGCACGAGCCTACGGTTCGTAAGCCGCGCAAAAAACAACGCCCGGCCGAAGCCGGGCGTTGCGGGTACTGCGGACGGGTCCCCTGTGCATACGCACTCCCGCCATTGGATCGCTTAACCGCCGGGATTGAACCCGATCGTGCGACGGGTCGTGACCGGTGCCCCCACCGGCTGGAACCGCCACTTGCGTACCGCATTGACCGCTTCGCGGTCGAAGATGCGCGCCGGGTTGGAACGGACCACGCGGGCGGCGGTGACCGAGCCGTCGGTGCCGACGGTGAACTCGACCTGCACTTCGCCCGACTGGCCCGCGCGCAGCGCTTCCGGCGGATAACGCGGCGCCGGCGTCGACACCGCGCGCAGATCGTTGCCCGCCGACGGCGTGGCGGCGGCGGTCTGACGCGCTTCGGCCGCACGCGCTTCGGCCGCGCGTTGCTCGGCCGCGCGCTGATCGGCGGCACGCTGGTCGGCGGCGCGCTGATCGGCTTCGCGGGTGGCGGCGGCCTGACGCTCGGCGGCCTGCGAGGCGGCCAGCTGGGTCGCGGCCTGCTTCTGCTGAGCTTCCTGCTGGGCCAGACGCTGCTTCTCGAGGTCGGCCTGCTTCTTGGCCTGCTCCTCGGCGGTCAGCACCTGCTGTTCGGCGCGCTTGGCGACCTCGGCCTGCTTGGCGACGATGCTGGCCTTCAGGCGCGCGAGCGCCGGATGCTGGGCATCGGCTTTTTCCAACAGGGCCGACAGGCGCTGGGCTTCGGCGAAGTCCTCGCGGCCGACGCTCTGCTCGGTGGCGATGACGGTCATCGGCAGCAGGTCGGTGAGCGCGCTGGAGACGGCGGCATCGGCCGGCGCCTTGTCGCGCAGTGCGAGGTAGTACTCGACCGCATTGTCTTCGACCGGTGCGTACAGACGGTTTTCCGCATAGGCCTTGCGGGCGGCCTCGCGCAGCTGATCGACGGTCAAGGCCGAGACCTTGGCCGACACTGCGGTTTCCGGTGTTACCGCCGGGGCCGTGGTGGCCGCGGAGGTGGCCGCCGCATCCTGGGCGGGTTGATCCTTACCGCAAGCAGCCAGCGTGCAGGCCAGGGCCAGCGCGATGGTCGCATGCGTTACGACGGACAGCCGGCGTGAACGCCGGTCATTTTGGTTCACAGTCATTGGCAAAACTCCCCTGAAGTGCGCCGTAGCGAGCACACGCCGGATAGGACGCGCTAGCAGGCCGCGTTTGTCAAGCGGCCGGGGGCCAAAAAACGGCCTCGGCCAGGCATGAATCGGGGATTGTGACCGATCCGGGGCAAGAGGGTTCCGCGAGCGCCCGCTTGGGGGCGCGCGGCCAAACTCCGCAACGTGGCGGGACCGTCGCCGCGTCGCCCGGGGCGACCGCGCGCGCACGGCGGCGCGTCCCGCAATGCGGGTGCCGCATGGCGCCTCGGTGGTGTCCTATTTGCCGATGCAGAAGCTCGAGAAGATGTGCCCGAGCAGATCGTCGGCGCGGACCCGGCCGGTGATTTCGCCCAGGGCGTCGTGGGCTTGGCGCAGGGACTCGGCGGCCAGATCCAGGACCTCGCGCTCGAGCTGGCCCCCGGCATCGGCCAGTTCGGTCTGGGCCCGGCGCAAGGCCTCGACGTGGCGGGCGCGCGCGGTGAAGGCGCCTTCGCTGGCGTCGGCGCCCTCGCCCTGGGCAAGCCGGCGCAGGTGCGCATGCAGGGCGTCCAAGCCCTGGCCGGTGCGCGCGGACAGGGCGATGCGGTCGTCGCCGTCCAGCACGGCGGCCGCGGCCGGGTCCAGCAGGTCGGCTTTGTTGTGCAGCCACAGCCGCGCCGGCACGCCGGCGATGGCGTCGGCGACCGCGGCATGGCCGGACTCGGGATCGCGCGCGTCCAGCACCACGATCGCCAGATCGGCGCGCGCGAGTTCGTCGCGGGCGCGGCGCATGCCCTCGCGCTCGATCGCGTCGCCGCCCTCGCGCAGGCCGGCGGTATCGACCAGGGTCAGTTCGACCCCGTCGCTGCGGATGGTCTCGTGCAGCAGGTCGCGGGTGGTGCCGGCGATGTCGGTGACGATGGCGCGCTCGCTGCCGGCCAGGGCGTTGAGCAGGGAACTCTTGCCGGCGTTGGGCGGGCCGACGATGACCGCGTGCAGGCCGTCGCGCAGGCGGCGGCCGCGTTCGGCCGCGGCCAGCAGGGTGTCCAGGTCGGTCGACAGCGATGCGAGGCGGCGACGCAGCCCGGCGCCGCCCAGGGTGTCCAGGGGTTCGTCGGCGAAATCGATCGCGGCTTCGACGTGCACCCGCACCGCCAGCAGCTCGTCGGCCAGGGCATCGACGCGGCGCGAGAACTCGCCGTCGAGCGCGCGCCGCGCCGCACGGGCGGCGCGTTCGTCGGCGGCCGCGATCAGGTCGGCGACGGCCTCGGCCTGGGCCAGGTCGAGGCGGCCTTCGAGGAAAGCGCGCTCGCTGAATTCGCCGGGTCGCGCGCGGCGGGCGCCGAGCGCGCCGCAGCGCGCGGCAAGGGCCTGCAGCACCGCGGGACTACCGTGCGCCTGCAGCTCGACCACGTCCTCGCCGGTGTAGCTGGCGGGCGCGGCGAAGTAGAGCGCGATGCCGTCGTCGATGGCCTCGCCGTCGGCATCGACGAACCGTACATGGTGGGCATGGCGCGGCCGCAGGCGGCGCGCGGCCAGCGCCTCGCCGATCGCGCGCGCACGCGGTCCCGACAAACGCACGATGCCGACGCCGCCCGCGCCGGGCGCGGTGGCGATCGCGGCGATGGTGTCGCGGTCGGAAGGGGGCGTGGCGGTCATGCGGGTTCGAGGCGGCGGCGGGGCATCAGGGTAACGCGTTGGGTGTGGGGTAGATGACGCACGGCCGGGAGAAAAGGCAATTGCGCTTACGGCGCTGCGCCGCCCTCACCCTGAGGCCCGACCGCGCAGCGGTCGGGCATTCGGTGCAGCGCGAGCCCATGGCTCGCAAGCGCGGCCCCTCACCCCGCAGGTGGGAGACGGGACGCCCAAGCGGCGGTAGCGGTTGCGACGACGATGGCCGTTGCGTTGCCGTTGCCGTTGCCGTTGCCGTTGCCGCGGCATTCAAATCCAAAAGCCCCGCACTCACACGACCAACCGTAGACCCGAAGGGCGGCGCGCAGGACGCGCGCCGTTTTTCGATAGGACATGGATGTCCTATCGGAAAATCCCGGTGCAGGCACCGCGCTCGCAAGGGAGGGTTGGTCACGCTAACCCTTCTCTTTGGTTACTTTTGACCGAAGGGAATCCAGGCGGACTCTTGGGTTAGCAAGAGAAAGTGACCCGCATGCGCAGCAGGCGGAAGCCTTTGACTTCCGTGAAGAACCCGCGCAAAGCAAAGCAAAAGCAAATCCTCCCCAACCCGCCCGGCCAGCAGGCATAGCCTGCCGGCGTTCACCCGTGCACGAACCTGCGGTTCGTAAGCCGCACCTAGGAGCAAGAGCCTGCGTGCGTTCAGCCATGCACGAACCTGTAGTTCGTAAGCCGCACGGCTTCACCCTTTTCCAAAGGAGGGAGTCAAAGACCAAAGTCTCGGTCCGGCCCGATCCAGCCCAACCGATCGGCGTAGCCAGCAGGCACCCCACAAACACGAAGCCCGCCGAGAGGCGGGCTTCGTGAGCGAACGATGCGGCGCGGATCAGGCCTTGGCCGGCGCCTCGGCGTAACGCTTGGTCATCCACCACTGCTGCAGCAGACCCAGACCGCTGTTGGTGATCCAGTACAACACCAGACCGGCCGGGAAGAAGGCGAACATCACGCCGAACACCAGCGGCATCAGCTGCATCATCTTCTTCTGCATCGGGTCCATGCCGGGCGTCGGCGTCAGCTTCTGCGTCGCCCACATCACCGCGATGTTGATCAGCGGCAGCACGAAGAACGGATCGCGCGCGGTCAGATCGTGGATCCACAGCATCCACGGCGCGTGGCGCAGCTCCACCGACTCCAGCAGCACCCAGTACAGCGCCAGGAACACCGGCATCTGCACCAGGATCGGCAGACAGCCGCCGACCGGATTGATCTTCTCCTTCTTGTACAGCTCCATCATCGCCATCTGGAACTTCTGCTTGTCCTCGCCATAGCGCTCCTTGAGCTGCTCGATGCGCGGCTGGAACTTGCGCATCTTCGCCATCGAGCGGTACTGCGCGGCGGACAGCGGGTACATGGCCAGCTTGATCAGCACCACCAGGCCGATGATCGACCAGCCCCAGTTGCCGAACAGATCGTGCAGCTTGGACAGCAGCCAGAAGATCGCATTGGCCATCGTGGCCATGATGCTGTAGCTGCTCCAGTCGACCGCGCGCTCCAGGCCCGGCACGTTCTGCGCCTCCATCGCCTTGACCAGCTTGGGGCCGATCCACAAACGCGCCGTGGTCTGCGCCTTGGCGCCGGGGGCGACGTTGACGCCCGGGCCGATGTCGCGGATCAGGTACTGCGGCATGCCGCCGTTGGTATTGGCGGTGGCCAGCGAAAACTCGGTCTGGTCGTTCGCGCCCGGGATCCAGGCGGCGAAGAAGTGGTGCTGCAACATCGCCACCCAGCCGCCGGTGACCTTCAGGTTGAGCGGGCCTTCGTCGACGAATTTGTCGAACTTGCGCTTGTCGTACTTCTCGGCCTCGCTGTACCAGGCCGCGCCTTGAAAGCTGTACTGCTCGGCGTTCATCGGACCGCTGCGGGTCAGCGCGCGCGGCACGCGCGCGAGCTGGCGGTAGACCGAACCCTGCCACGGCGCGGCGCCGGCGTTGATGACTTCGTCGCGCACGGTCACGGCATAGCCGCTGTGCTGAAACACGTAGGTGCGACGGATGGTCACGCCGTTGGCGCCGGTCCAGACGAAGGGCACCGCGATTTCCTTGGCGCCGTTGGCCAGCACGTAGTCGCGCTGCGCGCTCTCGGGCACGAAGCCGCCCTCATGCGTCGGGGTAGCGCCGTTCTGGCTGACCCAACCGCTCTGGGCGACGAAGTAATTGTTGGCGTCCTCGGCCAGCAGACGCACCGGCGCGCTGTCGTCGGCCGCTTCGCTCGGATACTTGAGCAGGTCGGCGCGGTGCAGGGTGCCGCCGTCGAGCACGACCTTGAGCACGTCGGTGGTGACGGTGACCGTCTGCGCGGCGCTGGGCGCGGCGACCGTGGCGGTCGGCGTAGCGCCGGGCAGGGCCGGCGCGGCGGGTACCAGGCCCTTGCCGGCCGCAGCCGCGGCCGTGGGCACGGTCGCGCCAGGCACGGTGCTGGCCGTGGCGGCGGCGGAAGCGGCGGTGACCGCCGGCGCCGGAGGCGCGGACTTCTCCTTGCCCCATTCCATCCACAGCAGGGTCGCCACCATCAGCCAGGCGAAGATCAGGAATACACGGGTCTGGTTCATGGGCAGCAGGCGGGCTCAGCCGGGACCGGGGTCCGGCAGTGGGGAGGGAATGGGATCGGCCGGCATTGTGCCGGGCACCGCAGGTGCGGGCAACGCGCCGGCGCGCTTGAGCAGACCCAGGAAGGCCTGATCGAGTTCCTCACGCGTGCAGCGCGAGGCCCCGGGGCGGGCGACCACGACGTAATCGCCGCGCGCCAGCTCGGCGCGCAGTTTGCGGAAGGTATCGCGCAGGGCGCGCTTGATGCGGTTGCGGCCGACCGCGTGCGGGTCGACCTTGCGCGATACCGCCAGGCCCAGACGCGGCTCGCAATCGACGACCTGCCAATGCAAAGCAAGCACGGGCAGCGCGATGCGCCGGCCGTGCTTGAAGATGCGGTCGAAATCCGAACGCGCGCGTACCCGCGCGGTGCGCGGGAAGCGGGTGGAATTCATCAGGTCGGTACCGGCGATTGCCGGACGGTTGCCTGGGATCGCCTTAGCGATGGGCAACCGGAACGACGTTTAGGCGCAGAGACGCTTGCGGCCCTTGGCGCGACGACGGGCCAGGATCTTGCGGCCGTCGGCGGTCGCCATGCGGGCACGGAAACCGTGGTCGCGCTTGCGCTTGAGGTTGCTGGGCTGATAGGTGCGCTTGGTGGCCATGGTCCGGCTCTATTAATACGGCGGAAAAGACCGGCGATCATAGCGGCGATCCCAGGGCGCGGTCAAGTTGAACTGAACAGCGGGGCGCGAGGGGCGGTGTCCCCGGCCGCTGCGACGGCCGGGGTCCATGCTACGGCGATGCGGTGTCCGGCGCTTGGTCAAGAACGCGCCAATCCGCGTCCTGGCTGGCTCGCGCCGGGTCCGTGCCTGTGGACTAGCCTGTGTTCAGCCTTGTGGACAAGTCCTGTTCCGGACCTCGCCGCGGTGATAGTCTGGCCGACCCCCCTGCCCCGTTCGCCGCGAGTCGCATCGCGCGGCCGGCGGCGTTTCGACCGCCGCGCCCCCAGGCCGGCCGCACCGCACTAAGAAGACCTGCCGACCGATGGAAGCTTGGCCCCGCTGCCTCGAACGACTCGAAGCCGAATACCCGGTCGAGGATGTCCACACCTGGCTCAAGCCGCTGCAAGCGGCCCAGCGCGACGACGTCACGGTGCTGTATGCGCCCAACGCTTTCGTCGTCGAGCACGTGCGCGAACGCTACCTGGGACGCATCCGCGAACTGCTGAATTATTTCGCCGGCAGCGCCGAGGTCAGCCTGGAAATCGGTTCGCTGCCGCGCGTGGCGCCGGTGCGCGAAGCCGAGCCGGTCAACGCCGCGCGCGCGGCCGCGGTGGCGCCGGTCGAACCCTTCCAGGGCAACCTGGACAATCACTACACCTTCGACAACTTCGTCGAAGGCCGCAGCAACCAGCTCGGCCGCGCCGCGGCGCTGCAGGCCGCGCAGAAGCCCGGCGAACGCGCGCACAACCCGCTGCTGCTGTACGGGGGCACCGGCCTGGGCAAGACCCATCTGATGTTCGCCGCCGGCAACGCCATGCGCGAGGCCAATCCGGCCATGCGCGTGATGTACCTGCGTTCGGAACAGTTCTTCAGCGCGATGATGAAGTCGCTGCAGGACAAGACCATGGATCAGTTCAAGCGCCAGTTCCAGCGCGTGGACGCGTTGTTGATCGACGACATCCAGTTCTTCGCCGGCAAGGACCGCACCCAGGAGGAGTTCTTCCATACCTTCAACGCGCTGTTCGACGGCAAGCAGCAGATCATCCTGACCTGCGACCGCTACCCGCGCGAAGTCGAGGGCCTGGAGCCACGCCTGAAATCGCGCTTGGCCTGGGGCCTGTCGGTGGCGATCGAGCCGCCGGACTTCGAGACCCGCGCCCAGATTGTGATCTCCAAGGCCAAGGAACGCGGCGCCGCGATTCCCGAGGAAGTCGCGTTCCTGCTGGCCAAGAAGATGCGCAGCAACGTGCGCGACCTGGAAGGCGCGCTCAACACCCTGACCGCACGCGCCAACTTCACCGGCCGCGCGATCACCGTCGAGTTCGCCCAGGAAACCCTGCGCGACCTGTTGCGCGCACAGCAGCAGGCCATCGGCATCCCCAACATCCAGAAGACCGTGGCCGATTACTACGGCCTGCAGATGAAGGACCTGCTGTCCAAGCGCCGCACCCGCTCGCTGGCGCGTCCGCGCCAGGTCGCGATGGCGCTGACCAAGGAACTGACCGAGCACAGCCTGCCCGAGATCGGCGACGCCTTCGCCGGCCGCGACCACACCACGGTGCTGCACGCCTGCCGGCAGATCCGCACCCTGATGGAGACCGACGGCAAGCTCCGCGAGGATTGGGACAAGCTGATCCGCAAGCTCAGCGAATGAGCCTGCAGGCGACGAACGGCGCCGGTGCAGGTACTCTTCGAACAAAGCGGTGCATGGCTCGCGTACAAGCTGTGGATAGATCGGAGCCGGCGACCGGCCTCCAAATTTATCCACAGATTGTCCCGGAGCTCAGGGTCCGGTTCTACCGAACTTTGCATGAACGAAAAATCCAGTATAAACAATAGGTTGTCTTAGTTTTCCCGGATTTTCGGCGACACCATCACCACCATGCTTTTGATTTATCCATCTCTTTTGTATTGGGCGTTGCCGCCCGAACCGACTAGGGGCTAAGGGGTCCGCATGCGTTTCAGCCTGCAACGAGAAGTGTTTCTCAAGCCGTTGGCGCAAGTCGTCAACGTAGTCGAACGCCGGCAGACCCTGCCGGTCCTGGCCAACCTGCTGGTGCAGGTCAAGGACGGGCAGCTCTCGCTGACCGGTACCGACCTGGAAGTCGAAATGGTGTCGCGCATCCTTGTCGACGACGCCAAAGACGGCGAAACCACCATCCCGGCGCGCAAGCTGTTCGAAATCGTTCGGGCCCTGCCCGACGGCAGCAAGGTGACCGTCACCCAGACCGCCGAGAAGATCACGGTCCAGGCCGGGCGTTCGCGCTTCACGCTGGCTAGCCTGCCAGCCAACGACTTCCCGTCGATCGACGAAGTCGAAGCCACCGAGCGCGTGCGCGTGCCGGAAGCGGCGCTGAAGGAACTGATCGAACGCACCGCGTTCGCGATGGCCCAGCAGGACGTGCGCTACTACCTCAACGGCTTGCTGTTCGATCTGCGCGAAAACAGCCTGCGCTGCGTGGCCACCGACGGCCATCGCCTGGCGCTGTGCGAAACCGCCTACGAAGGCAGCGGCCAGACCAAGCGCCAGATCATCGTGCCGCGCAAGGGCGTGCAGGAGCTGCAGCGCCTGCTGGAAGGCGGCGACCGCGAGATCGAGATCGAGATGGGCCGTGGCCACATCCGGGTCAAGCGCGACGATGTGACCTTCACCAGCAAGCTGATCGACGGCCGTTTCCCGGATTACGAGGCGGTGATTCCGATCGGCGCGGACCGCGAAGTGCGGATCGAGCGCGAAACCCTGCGTGCGGCCCTGCAGCGTGCGGCGATCCTGTCGAACGAGAAGTACCGCGGCGTGCGCATCGAAGTCTCGCCCGGGCAGCTCAAGATCAGCGCGCACAACCCGGAGCAGGAAGAGGCGCAGGAAGAAGTGGAAGCCGACACCAAGGTCGACGATCTGGCGGTGGGCTTCAACGTCAACTACCTGCTCGATGCCCTGACCGCCTTGCGCGACGAGCACGTGGTGATCGCGCTGCGCGATGCCAATTCCTCGGCGCTGGTGCGCGAAGCGGCCAACGAGAAGTGCCGCCACGTGGTGATGCCGCTGCGGCTTTGATCGGCCGACGGTCCGGAAGGGCCGGTTCCACGTGGAACATGAAACGCCCGGCGCTGCCGGGCGTTTCGTTTTGGCGCCGGTGTGGGCTGTGCGTTGCCTCGGTTTGGCTGTGCATTGCTCGCTCGTCTGAAAGGCTGAGGCCGGACGGGTTGGGGAGGATGAGGCCCCGCTTGCGGCTGGCCTGAAAGCAAATCCCCCTCAATCCCCCTTTTTCAAAGGGGGAGGCCGCATCGATGGATTATCGATTTCTGCCCCCTGCCCCCTACTCCCTGGTCCGCCTGCCCCTCTGCCCCTCTGCCCCTCTGCCCGCTACCTCCCAGTCCTTCCAATCCCCCAGCGTCCTGCGTTCCTCCCGCGCCTCCCGAAACCGATCTGCGATCATCCGCACATGCACGTAACCCGCCTGGAAGCCCGTGGCCTGCGCCGCTTCGCCGATGTCCGGCTGGCGCCCGCGCCCGGGATCAATCTGATCACCGGCGATAACGGCGCCGGCAAGACCAGCCTGCTCGAGGCCCTGCACCTGATGGCCTACGGGCGCAGCTTCCGTGGTCGGGTCCGCGATGGCCTGGTCCGGGCCGGTGATCCGGCCTTGGAGGTGTTCGTCGAATGGCAGGAGGGTCTCGGCCCGAATGTGGCCGCGGTCGCCGACGGCGGCCCGACCGCGACCCGGCTGCGCAAGGCCGGGCTGCGCCACAGCGGGCAGGACTGGGTCGGTCGCCTGGACGGCAGCCCCGTGGCCCAGTTGGGCGAGTTGTGCGCGGCGCTGGCCGTGGTCAGCTTCGAGCCGGGCAGCCACGCCCTGATTACCGGTGGCGCCGAAGCGCGTCGGCGCTACCTGGATTGGGGTCTGTTCCACGTGGAACACGACTTCATCGCCCTGTGGCGGCGCTACACCCGCGCGCTCAAGCAGCGCAACGCCCTGCTCAAGGCCCGGGCCCGCGACGGCCAGCTCGACGCTTGGGACCGGGAGCTGGCCGATGCCGGCGAACCCCTGAGCCGGCGCCGCCAGCACTATCTGGAGGATCTGCAACCGCGCTTCTCGGCCCTGGCCACCGAACTGGCCCCGGCGCTGGGCGACACCCGCCTGGACTACCTGCCGGGTTGGCGCCGCGACGAGCTGCCGCTGGCCGACGCCCTGCTGCTGGCACGCGAGCGCGACCAGATCGCCGGCTACACCTCGGTCGGCCCGCATCGCGCCGACTGGCGTATCCAGTTCGGCGGCCTGCCCGGCCGCGACGCGCTGTCGCGCGGCCAGGCCAAGCTCACGGCCCTGTCCGCCCTGCTGGCCCAGGCCGAGCACCATGCCCTGGCGCGCAAGGAATGGCCGGTGATCGCGCTGGACGATCTGGCCTCCGAGCTCGACCGCCAGCACCAGCGCCGGGTCTTGCAGCGCCTGATCGCCTGCGGAGCGCAGGTCTTCATCACCGGCACCGAGGCGCCCAGTGCCCTGGCCGAGCTGGGCGTCGAGACCAAGGTGTTCCACGTGGAACAAGGAGAAATTTGTCCTACCTAGATGTTCCACGTGGAACATCTAGCGCCGGCCCACTGCGCTGCGTCGCGATAACCGGCAGCCGCGGGGGCCAAGGCCAGCGAGCTCATCGATCGCTGCGCTGCGGGCGCGCAGCGACGTCCGCCTCCCAATCGCGATCGGAACCGCGCGACCCGCTCCCGCTTCCCCGCACCCACACCGGAAGCCGCGCACGCCCGACCGCGCCACGCCCCTTGCCCGAATTCCTCCGCAATGCACCCTCGTGCGCTCAGCAGACGCAGGGGGCCGCCCCGCCCCCTCCGCGCAGCCCGCACGGCCCGGCAACGCCCGCCCAGGGCCTCTCCCGCTGCCGTCTGACCGGGGGGATATCCCGGGCGGACCGGCAGGCCCCAGGCGCGGTATACTCGGCCTCAGTCCCTACAGCTAATGTGTCGCGTCTCCGACCTCCGTAGGCGGACCGCGGAATCCCACAGCGCATGTCTGAAAACAACGACCAGCTTCCCGAGCCGACCCCGAACCAGACCTACGACTCCAGCAAGATCACCGTCTTGCGCGGGCTCGAAGCCGTACGCAAACGGCCGGGCATGTACATCGGCGACGTCCACGACGGCACCGGTCTGCACCACATGGTGTTCGAGGTCGTCGACAACGCGATCGACGAAGCGCTCGCCGGCCACGCCGACGATGTAATCGTCACGCTGCACGACGACGGCTCGGTGTCGTGCTACGACAACGGCCGCGGCATTCCGGTCGACATCCACAAGGAAGAAGGCGTGTCGGCGGCCGAGGTCATCCTCACCGTGCTGCACGCGGGCGGCAAGTTCGACGACAACAGCTACAAAGTCTCCGGCGGTCTGCACGGCGTGGGCGTGTCGGTGGTCAACGCGCTGTCCGAGCAACTGTGGCTGGACATCTGGCGCGACGGCCACCACCACCAGCAGGAATACGCGCTGGGCGAGCCGGTGTATCCGCTCAAGCAACTCGAAGCCTCCGACAAGCGCGGCACCCTGCTGCGCTTCAAGCCGGCGGCGGAAATCTTCACCGACGTCGAATTCCACTACGACATCCTGGCCAAGCGCCTGCGCGAACTGTCGTTCCTGAATTCCGGCGTCAAGATCACCCTGGTCGACGAGCGCGGCGAAGGCCGTCGCGACGTGTTCCAGTACGAAGGCGGTATCCGCTCCTTCGTCGAGCATCTGGCCCAGGTCAAGACGCCGCTGCACCCGAACGTGATCTCGGTGTCGGGCGAGCAGAACGGCATCACCGTGGACGTGGCGTTGCAGTGGACCGATTCCTACCAGGAAACGATGTTCTGCTTCACCAACAACATTCCGCAGAAGGACGGCGGCACCCACCTGATCGGTTTCCGCGCCGCGCTCACCCGCACGCTGACCAACTACATCGAAAACAGCGGCATCGCCAAGCAGGCCAAGGTCGCGCTGTCGGGCGACGACATGCGCGAAGGCATGATCGCGGTGCTGTCGGTGAAGGTGCCCGACCCCAGCTTCTCCTCGCAGACCAAGGAAAAACTGGTCAGCTCGGAAGTGCGTCCGGTGGTGGAAAGCACCTTCGGCGCGCGCCTGGAGGAATTCCTGCAGGAGCACCCGAACGAAGCGCGCGCGATCACCGGCAAGATCATCGACGCCGCGCGTGCGCGCGAAGCCGCGCGCAAGGCGCGCGACCTCACCCGCCGCAAGGGCGCGCTGGATATCGCCGGCCTGCCCGGCAAGCTCGCCGACTGCCAGGAAAAAGACCCGGCGCTGTCGGAACTGTTCATCGTCGAGGGCGACTCCGCAGGCGGCTCGGCCAAGCAGGGCCGTAACCGCAAGACCCAGGCGATCCTGCCGCTCAAGGGCAAGATCCTCAACGTCGAGCGCGCGCGTTTCGACCGCATGCTCGGCAGCGCCGAAGTCGGCACCCTGATCACCGCACTGGGCACCGGCATCGGCAAGGACGAGTACAACCCGGACAAGCTGCGCTACCACCGCATCATCCTGATGACCGACGCCGACGTCGACGGCTCGCACATCCGCACCTTGCTGCTGACCTTCTTCTACCGGCAGATGCCGGAGCTGATCGAGCGCGGCCACATCTATATCGGCCTGCCGCCGCTGTACAAGATCAAGCAGGGCAAGAACGAGATCTACCTCAAGGACGACACCGCGCTGGACGTGTACCTGGCCAACAACGCCGTCGAAGGCGCGGGCCTGATTCCGGCCGAGGGCGAGCGGCCGATCGAGGGCGCGGCGCTGGAGAAGCTGCTGCTGGCCTACGCCGGCGCGCGCGAAGCGATCGCGCGCAACGCGCACCGCTACGATCCCAACGTGCTCGAGGCGCTGATCGACTTCACCCCGCTGGACAGCGCCCACCTGCTGGCCAACGTCGACGAACAACACGAACTCGAAGCGCTGGAAAAGCGTCTCAACCGCACCGGCCTGGGTAAGCCGCGCTACCGCCTGCGTCTGCATCCGGCCAGCGAAGCGCGCCAGGCCGCGCTGCTGGTCACGCGCAGCCACATGGGCCAGGAACTGACCCAGGTGCTGCCGCTGTCGGCCTTCGAGGGCGGCGAGCTGCGCGCCCTGCGCGAAGCGGCCTCGCTGCTGCACGGCCTGGTCCGCGAAGGCGCGCAGATCGTGCGCGGCAATCGCGCCCAGCCGGTCGACAGCTTCGCCCAGGCGCAGGCCTGGTTGCTCGAGGAAGCCAAGAAGGGTCGCCAGATCCAGCGCTTCAAGGGCCTGGGCGAAATGAACCCCGAGCAGCTGTGGGACACCACGGTCAATCCGGAAACGCGCCGTCTGCTGCAGGTGCGCATCGAGGATGCGGTGGCCGCCGACCAGATCTTCAGCACCCTCATGGGCGACGTGGTCGAACCGCGCCGCGCCTTCATCGAGGACAACGCGCTCAAGGTCGCCAATCTCGACGTCTGAGCCGACGCCGATGGCGCCAGATTCCGAGCGCGATCCCGGGCCCACGGCCGCCGCCCTGCCCGCGGCCGTGCCACCGCCGCTGCCGCCCGCGGCGGCCCTGCCCGCGCCGCGCACCCGCGCGGTGCTCGGCCACGCCGCGCTGGATTTCCTGATCGCGGTCGCGATCATGCTGGCCCTGAGCTTCGCCACCATGGTGGCCTGGGCGCTGGTGCGCGGCTTCCAGATCGGCCTGGCGCACCAAGGCGCGACCGCCACCGAAGCCTTGCGCGACGTCGGCCAGCCCGGCGGCCTGGCTCAGTTGGCGATGGCCCTGGTCGCGATGGGCGGCGCCTCGCTCGCGGTCTACCTGCTGCGCCGCCGCGCCGGGCGCGAGGAACGCGCCGCCTCCTGGCGCGCCGCGTGCCGGCCTTCCACCTGGGCCTGGGCCGCGGGCGTGGGCCTGGCCAGCTTCGGCCTCAGCGCCGCGCTGAGCTGGATCGGCGAGCAGTTCGGCATCGAACCCTTGCCCAGCAACGTCGAGATGATCCAGGCCGCCCTGCGCAGCCAGTTCGTCCTCACCCTGGTGTTCGCGGTGCTGCTGGCGCCGGCCTACGAAGAGCTGCTGTTCCGGCGCGTGCTGTTCGGGCGCTTCTGGGCCGCCGGCCTGCCCGGCCTGGGCATCGTCCTGAGCAGCCTGGCCTTCGCCCTGCTGCACGAACTGCCCGGCCTGAGCGGCAACGGCCCCGGCGCGATCAGCCTGTTGTGGCTGACCTACGCCAGCATCGGCGCCGCCTTCGCCTGGGTTTACCGCCGCACCGGCACGCTGTGGGCGGCCATCGCCGCGCACGCGATCAACAATCTGCTCGCCTGCGCCCTGCTGGTTTTGCAGGGCTGATGTCCCCGCCCTGGCGCGTTTGACGAAAAGTTAATACCGATCGGTCTACAACGCGGTCATACGCAAGGGGAATTCTGCTCAGTGAAGCGTTTACTGCTCGGTGTCTCGATCGCGCTGGTCGTCGCCGCCTGCGCCACCACCACCTCGCCCACCGGGCGTCGCCAGAGCGTGGGCGCGGTATCGCAGGAACAGCTCAACCAGATGGGCGCGCAGGCGTTCATCGACGCCAAGTCCAAGGGCAACCTCAGCACCGACGCGCGCCAGACCGCCTATGTGCGCTGCGTGGTCGATGCGGTGACCCGCCAGCTGCCCGCCGGCTGGCAGGCGCAATGGGACGTCGCGGTGTTCGTCGATACCTCGCCCAACGCCTTCGCCCTGCCCGGCGGCAAGGTCGGCGTGAACACCGGCATCTTCAGCGTCGCCAAGAACCAGGACCAGCTGGCGGCGGTGATCGCCCACGAGGTCGGCCACGTGGTCTCGCGCCACCACGATGAGCGCATCACCCGCCAGGTCACCGCCCAGACCGGCCTGAGCATCGCCGGCGCCCTGCTCGGCTCGCGCTACGGCGAGGGCGCGGCCAGCGCCACCAACCAGCTCGGCGGCGCCGCGGTGCAGGGCCTGTTCCTGCTGCCCGGTTCGCGCACCCAGGAATCCGAGGCCGACGTGGTCGGCCAGCAGCTGATGGCCCAGGCCGGCTTCGACCCGCAGCAGGCGGTGAACCTGTGGCAGAACATGATCGCCGCCAGCCAGAGCCGGCCACCGCAGTGGTTGTCCACCCATCCGGACCCGCAATCGCGCATCCAGGAACTGCGCGCGCGGGCCGGCGGGCTGATGCCGGTGTACCAACAGGCGCGTTCGGCCGGCCGTACGCCCAAGTGTGGATGAACGAGAAGCATTAACCGCTGTAAAACCCCGTATCGCCCGGCCCCGCGTTTCTGTTAGCGTGACGGCCCCCCGGCCCTGCGGCCATCGACCCCGCCACGGCGGCAGCTGATTGAGGTGACCATGAACAAGCTCTCCACCCGCCATCGCACCGTGCTGACGGCCGCCATCGGCGCCGTGCTCGCGCTGGGCTCGATCGCCCAGGTTCACGCGCAGTCGGCGATGGAACGGGCCGAAGAGCGCCGTCAGCGTCACGCGGACAAGAAGGAAGACAAGAAGACCTCTTCCTCGGCGTCCAAGGTCGAATACCCCAATGCCACCCGCGAGCAGCCCGACGCCAAGGCCTCGGCCAAGGTCACGCCGAAGCTGAAGAAGATGATGGACTTCTACGACGACGATAAGCCGGCCGAAGGCCGCGCCATCGCCGACGAGATCATCGCCAACCCGGCCGCCAACGCCTACGACCGCTCCTTCGCCGCCCAGATCGGCGCGCAACTGGCCTACGGCGCCGACGACAGCGCCGCCGCCATCGCTTATCTGACCAAGGCCCTGGAGTTCAACGGCCTGGACAACAACGGCCACTACGGCGCCATGTTCATGATGGCCCAGCTGCAGCTGCAGGAAGACAAGTACGCCGAGGCGCTGGCGACCATGGATCGCTTCCTCGGCGAGACCAAGAGCACCAAGCCCGAGCACCTGATCGTCAAGGGCAACGCCCTGTACCGCCTGGAGCGCTACAAGGATGCCGCGCCGATCATCAAGCAGGCCATCGACGCCTCGCCCGAGCCCAAGTCCGACTGGCAGCAGCTGCTGATGGCCGCCTACGCCGAGTCCGGCCAGACCGGCGAAGCGACCAAGATGGCCGAAGCCGTCGCCAGCAAGAACCCGGGCGACAAGCGCGCCCAGCTCAACCTGGTCGCCACCTACCTGCAGGCCGACCAGTTCGACAAGGCCGCCGCGGTGCTGGAGAAGCTGCGCGCCGCCGGTCAGCTCAACGAAGACAAGGACTACCGTCAGCTCTACTCGACCTACCTGCAGATCGACGGTAACGAGAAGAAGGCCGCCGAGGTCATCAACGACGGTCTGAGCAAAGGCGTGCTGAAGCCGGATTTCCAGGCCTACCTGGCGCTGGCGCAGTCGTACTACTTCTCCGACCAGGTGAACCCGTCGATCGAGGCGTACAAGAAGGCCGCCCCGCTCGCGCCCGATGGCGAGACCTACCTCAATCTCGCTCGTGTCTTGTGGCAGGAAGACCGCATTCCAGAGGCCAAGGAAGCCGCCAAGCAGGCGATCGCCAAGGGCGTGAAGAAGCCCGACGACGCCAAGAAGATCATCGCGCTGCCGGGTAAATAATCGGCGCACGATAGGCAAATCCGCCCTTGGAACCTAGGGCGCGGTTTGGTATATGCTAGGAGGTTCACGCGACTGGAAACGGTTGCGAGAACCGAACGACGGCCCGTGGCGCCCTTGCGTCCGGAAACACTTCCCGAGCTGACGGCATGACGCAAGACCTCGAAATCCACGCTAAGAAAGATGACGACCGCGAAGGGCTGAACTGGGCACGTATCGCCGGTATCACCTCCGCGATCGCCGTGCATGTCGCGGCGCTGCTCTTGCTGCTCGCGCCGATGGCGCCGCCGGCGACCGAAAAGGCGGAAGAACAGGTGACCGTCGTCAACCTGATCAAGCCGCCGGAACCGCCGCCGCCGCCCCCGCCGCCGCCGCCGGAACCGCCGCCGCCGCAGCAGATCAAGCAGCTGGCCGCGCCGCAGCCGACTCCGCTGCCGCCGCCGCCGGAAGACCCGCCGATCGTCGTCGACGAGCCGAGCCCGGTGGACGTCCAGCAGGAACCGCCGACCCCGCCGTCGACGCCCGCTCCGGCCACCACCATCAGCTCCGGCGTCGATCCGTCGTCGAAGCGACTCAATCCGCCTAAGTACCCGCCGACCGAAGCGCGTCAAGGCGTGGGCGGCACCGTGGTCCTGGTCATCACCATCGATGCCTCGGGCAACGTGCTCGACGTCTCCGTCGAGAAGTCCAGCCGCAACCGCAACCTCGACCGCAGCGCCATGGATGCCGCACGGAAGTGGAAGTTCAACCCCGAGATGCGCAACGGCGTTGGTGTGACCAGCAAGGTTCGCGTCCCGGTAGATTTCGTCCCTCCGAACTGATCGGGTTCGCGGGACGGTTGTAACGCACCACGTAACTCTTCTTTCCTTATCCACGACATTCAAAGGTAAGCGTCATGCTGCAGGAAACCACCACCGCTGCTACTGCCGGGGGCTCCAACGCCGAAGCCCTCCAGCAGATGAGCTTCGCCCATCTGTTGCAAAACTTCGACCTGGTCGGCTGGGTCGTGTTCCTCACGCTCGCGATCATGTCGGTCCTGTCGGTCTACTGGATCGTCGTGAACTTCGTGAAGAACCTGCGTCTTCGCGGCAGTTCGGATCGCGTCGTCAGCACGTTCTGGGAAACCCCGAACGCCCAGGACGCCATCCGCTTCATGGAAGAACAGTCGCGTAGCGAACCGTTCTCCAAGATCGCGCTCGACGCCGCCCAGGCCGCCGCTCACCACCAGCGCCACGAAGGTTCGCGCCTGGTCGAGTCGCTGAACCGTTCCGAGTTCGTCGATCGCGCCCTGCGTCAGGGTGTGACCCGCGAATCCTCGCGTCTGGAAAGCGGCCTGACCGTGCTCGCCACCGTCGGTTCGACCGCGCCGTTCGTCGGCCTGCTCGGCACCGTGTGGGGCATCTACCACGCCCTGATCAAGATCGGTGCGACCGGCCAGGCGTCCATCGACGCCGTCGCCGGCCCGGTGGGTGAAGCGCTGATCATGACCGCCATCGGTCTGTTCGTCGCCATCCCGGCGGTGCTCGCGTACAACTTCTTCGTCCGCCTGAACCGCGTCACGAACAACAAGTTCGACACGTTCGCGCACGACCTGCACGACTTCTTCGCTACCGGTTCGCGCGTCGGCGAACTGGCCGCTAAGCGCTAAGTCGCCTAACCGCGACGTCTTCACCTTACTTGTAGTAGTTGGAGTTCGGACATGGCCTTCAGTACAGACAGCGATAGCGGCGGCCCGATGGCACAGATCAACGTCACGCCCCTCGTGGACGTGATGCTGGTGCTGCTGATCATCTTCATGATCACGGCGCCTCTGATGTCGCATAAGGTCAAGGTCGAGTTGCCCGAAGCCACCCTCAACAAGCCGAGCGATAAGCCGCCCGCGACCCAGCCGATCACCTTGGCTGTGAAGGAAGACGGTTCGTTGTTCTGGAACGACGAACCGATCACCAAGGGCCTGCTGGAAAGCCGGCTCTCGATCGAAGCGCAGAAGACGCCGCAGCCGCAGATCAACGTCCGCGGCGACAAGACGACCAAGTACCGCATCGTGCAAGACGTGGTGAAGATTGCGCAGAGCCAAGGCATGCGCAAGGTCGGCTTCGTAGCGATCAAAGAACGTTAAGGCACCCGGAGACTATTTATGGCATTCAGTTCTGGCTCCGGCGCAGGCGCACCGATGGCCGACATCAACGTCACGCCCCTGGTGGACGTGATGCTGGTGTTGCTGATCATCTTCATGGTGACGGCGCCCGTGATGTCTTACCCGATCGAAGTCAATCTGCCGCAGCGCACGACCACGCCGCCGCCGCCGACGCCGCCGAAGGAGCCGATCCGTCTGCGCATCGACGCCTCGGGTCAGGTCTTCTGGAACGATACGCCGCAACCGATCACGGCGCTCCAGAGCATGATGGGCGCCGAAGTGCAGCGTGATCCGACCAACCAGCCGATGCTGGAGATCGACGTCAGCACCGATGCCGATTACGGCATCCTCGCCAAGGTGCTGGCGAAGGCAAAGAACGCCAATATGGAAAAGATCGGCTTCGTCCAAAACGACTGACCGATCGACAAGTTTGACGCTTACCGTCGTGAAAACGCCGCCCTCGGGCGGCGTTTTTTTTGGGCCTTGCCAGCCGGGCCGGATCGGGTTTAGCGTGAGATCGGGCATCCCGCCCTAGTGGGGGTAGAGCAATGGCCGTCTCCGCGTATTTCGAGTCCCCGTCCCGCCGCGACGCGCGCGCCGTCGCCGAGATCAACATCACCCCCCTGGTCGACGTCATGCTGGTGCTGTTGGTGATCTTCATGGTCGCCGCGCCGGTCATGAGCGGCACCTTGGACCTGAAGCTGCCAATGCCGACGCCGCCCGACAAGGCCGAGCCGCCGCCGCGTGCGCAGCTGTCGGTCCAGGCCGATGGCAGCTACCTGTTGGACGGCCAGGCCGTGGCCAAAGCCATGCTGAGCGACGAACTGGCCAACCTGGCCAAGGCCGCGCCGCGCACGGTGCTGCAGATCAGCGCCAACGCCGACGCCGACTACCAGGGCTTCGCCACCGCGGTCTCGGCGGCCAAGGAAAGCGGCCTGCAGAATCTCGCGCTCGAATAAGCGCGGCATTCGCGCCCGGCTCGGGCCTACAGCAGACGCAGGTAGGCCCGCACCGTCGCATCCAGTCCCGCGTACAAGGCCTCGCCGATCAGGGCGTGGCCGATCGACACTTCCAGCACCTGCGGCACCGCGCGCAGGAACTCGCCCAGATTCGCCTGACTGAGGTCATGGCCGGCGTTCACGCCCAGCCCGGCCGCCTGCGCGCGCCGGGCGGCATCGGCGAACAGGGCCAGCGCCGTAGCCGGGTCGCCGGCCGCGTGGGCCTCGGCATAGGGGCCGGTGTAAAGCTCGACCCGGTCGGCGCCGATTGCCGCGGCGGTCTCGAAATCCTGCGAACCGGCGTCGGCGAACACGCTGACCCGGCAGCCCAGCGCCTTGAGCTCGGCGATCAGCGGCCGTAGCGATTCGCCGTCGCGGCGGAAATCGAAACCGTGGTCGGAGGTGAGTTGCCCGTCGCCGTCCGGCACCAGGGTCGCCTGTGCCGGCCGCGCCTGCGCGCACAAGGCCAGGAACCCCGGATAGCCCGCCCGCGCCGGTGCGAAGGGATTGCCTTCCAGATTGAACTCGACCCCGCGCTCGCGGGTGAGCTCGGCCAGCGCAGCGACGTCGTAGTCGCGGATATGGCGCGCATCCGGACGCGGATGCACGGTGATGCCGTGCGCGCCGGCATCGAGGCAGGCGCGTGCGGCCGCCACCACGTCCGGCTCGTTACCGCCGCGCGAATTGCGCAGCACCGCGATCTTGTTGACGTTGACGCTGAGTACGGTCATCCGCGCAGTCTAGGCCGCAGCGCCGCGTTTCCCAAGCCCGCGCCCGCATCGAAACCGACGAGCCCCAAAGTCGACCCACGCCCCCACAAGCTCAGCCACCAGCACTGTGGGAGCGGCGTAAGCCGCGATGAGCCCCACCTGCGACGCATGCGCGGACCGCGCGCAACCGCGATGCAATGCGCGCCCAGCTTGTTCCCGTGGGAACGTCAGGCGCGACCAAGCAAGCACCAAAGCATCGCGGCTTGCACCGCTTCCACAAGGGCAGGAATCGTCGCGCTATCGAACCGGCCCCGACCTTGTCGGCGCGGGCAGCCAGGGCAGGGCAGCGCGCAAGCGCCGCGCGTGCGCGGCCAAGCTCAACGTTGCTGCTGCGGCTCCGACGAAGAGGTCTGCGGCGGCTGCGCGGCCGCCAGCTTGCGCGCCTCGGCCTGCTCGCGCAGACGGCGCAGCTCGTTCGGATCCAGCATCAAGCCCTCATCGCGGCTGCTGCTGCCGATGCGCGCGGCCAGCAGGCCCAGGATCCAGGCGATGAAGAACCCCAACGAGGCCAGCAGGGACACCACGAGCAACAAGCCCGAGGAGGCTTTGAAGGCGATTACGAGCGCGGCCAGGGCCAGCAGCAAAAACAGCCAATACATCGCGGCGGTGCTCCCGTCGTTAGGGTGGTTGCCAGTCGCCGCGAGTGTAGCGCGCCGCCCGCCCGCCTACAGCCCGACAAGCCCGTTGCGGCGACCGCTCGTCGCGCGCGACGTGACCCAGTGCGCGTTCACAGCAAGGGCGAGACCAGGCGCGCCAGCGCCTCGGGCAGGCGCCGCCGCCACAGCCCCTGTTCGCGGTCGGCGCGCACGCGCGGGGCATAGCTGCATTCGGTCTGGATCAGTTGGGCCAGCTCGGCGGCCAGGCCGCGGTCGTGGAACAGGACCGAGATCTCGAAGTTCAGGCGGAAGCTACGGTGGTCGAAGTTGGCGCTGCCGATGATGGCCAGGTCCTCGTCGCACAGCAGCGCCTTGGTGTGCAGCATGCGCGGGCCGTACTCGTGGATCTTGACCCCGGCCTCCAGTAGTTCGTCGAAGTAGGAACGCGCCGCATACGTGACCAGGCGGCTGTCGCTGAGCCGAGGTACCAGCAGGCGCACATCCAGCCCGCCCAGCGCGGCCGAGGTCAGGGCCATGCGCGCGGCTTCGCCGGGCACGAAATAGGGCGTCACCAGCCACACCCGCTCGCGCGCGGCATGGATCGCGCCCACGTGCAGGCGGTGGATCGCCTCCCAGGACGAATCCGGCCCCGACACCAGCACCTGCGCGGCCACCGCGCCCGGCTGCGGCGCCGGATGCTGCAGGCGCGGCGGCGCCTGCCCGGTCGCGTAGGCCCAGTCCTCGCAGAACACCAGCTGCAGTTCGCGCACCACGTCGCCTTCCAGGCGCAGGTGCAGATCGCGGTAGGCGTCCTTGCGGATGCGCTCGTCTTCCTCGTCGGTGATGTTGATGCCGCCGGTGAAGCCGACCAGGCCGTCGATCACCACGATCTTGCGATGGGTGCGCAGGTTCAACCACGGCCGCTTCCAGAACCAGCGCAGCTTCATCGGATGGAACCAGGCGACCTCGCCGCCGGCGTCGACCAGCGGCTGCAGGAAGCGGTTGGAGGTGGAACCCGAGCCCACCGCGTCCAGCAGCAAACGCACCTGCACGCCGTTGCGCGCTCGCTCGACCAGAGCATCGCGCAAGGCCAGGCCGCAGGCGTCGGGCTGGTAGATGTAGTACTCCAGGTGGATGTGTTCGCGGGCCTGGCCGACCGCCTCCAGCAGGGCCTCGTACTTGGCCCCGCCGTCGATCAACAAGCGCGCCTGGGTCGCGGTGGTCGGCGGCAGCCCCGTCGTGGCCTGGGCCAGCTTGGCCAGCTCGACCGCCTCCGGCGACTCGCTCAGCCCCGACATGGTCGCCGGCAGCGCGGCGCGCGCGCGCACCCGGCGCAGGCGTTGGCGATGGATGCGCTGCGGACCGAACACGTAATAGATGAAGAAGCCCAGATAGGGCAGGGCGGCCAGACTTATCAGCCAGCTGATGGTCGCCACCGGCTCGCGCTTTTGCAGCACGATCCACAGCCCCAGCCCGATCAGGTAGGCGGCCCAGCCCAGGGTCAGGTAGAGACTGAGGTGGGGGATGCCGCTGATCGCGTTCCAAAGCGAGGACAACAGGTCGGACACGGGGCTCTCCAGGCGGCGATCGGCGCGGACGCGTCGATCGCAGGCCTAGGCTAGCCCGCGACGACAGTCGCGCAAAGTGTGCGCCAATTCGCGGGCGCTACGATGCACTGGCACAGCGACCGCCTAGGATGAGGCAAGCATCCGCCCGCCACGGCATGCCGCCGCGCGGTCGGCAAGCTGTCTCCAGCCCGGATGCGCAGCTCCCTCGACCGGCCGCCGACGCACACCCACGACCCAGGACTCCAACCCATGAAAATCGCATCGCTGTTGCTGCCGATCCTCCTGGCCAGCCTGCTGCTGCCCACCGCAGCGCAGGCCGCCAGCGTCGCCCCCGCGCGCACGGTCAGCGTGTCCGGCAGCGCCGAGATCAAGGTCGCCCCGGACGAAATCCTGCTCAACGTCGGCGTCGAGACCCGCAACGTCGAGCTCGCCCCGGCCAAGCGTCTCAACGACGAACGCGTGGCCGCGGCGCTGGCCTTCCTCGCGCGCAACGGCGTGCCCAGCAAGGATGTGCAGACCGACTTCATCAGCATCGAACCGCAGTACGAGTACGACGACAGCCGCGACCGCGCCGCCCAGGAGCGTTCGCGCGTGGTGCCGGTGGTATACATCGTGCGCAAGAGCATCGGCATCCGCCTGACCCGTACCGACCACTTCGAAACCATCCTCGCCGGCCTGCTCGACAACGGTGTGCAGCACATCCACGGCATCGAGTTCCGCACCTCGCAGCTGCGCAAGCACCGCGACGCCGCGCGCGCGCTGGCGGTGCAGGCGGCCAAGGAAAAAGCCGACGCCCTGACCACCGGGCTCGGCGCGCGCCGCGGCCCCGTGCAGAGCGTGTCCGAATCCTATTCCGGCGGTTGGTGGCGCAGCGGCGCGAGCTGGGGCGGTGGGCAAGGGCAGATGATGCAGAACGTGTCGCAGAGCAACGGCGGCGGCGAAAGCGCGGACGGCGCCACCCTGTCGGTCGGCCAGATCAGCGTGACCGCCTCGGTGGACGTGAGCTTCGCGATCGAATAGCACCGCCTCAGGCCATCCACCCCTTCGCTCTGCCTCCCCCTTTGAAAAAGGGGGATTGAGGGGGATTTGCTTCCACAGCCCAAGCAATCGTCATCCACAGTCCGACGCACTCATCACGAAGGGTCCGTCGCCCCCTCATAGCCAACAACAGCCTAGCGCCCCGGCTCCAACCCGTCGCAACAACTGCGACACCCCCGGCCTAGCCTGCCCCCATGCACGACACCCGCCGCTCCCAGCTCTCGATCCAAGCCGCCGCGATCAAAGGCCGCGGCGCGGCGTCCTACGTGCCCGGGCGTTACGCGGTCACCACCGCCCAAGGCGAGGACGACGGCTGGGGCTCGCTGCACGACCCGGCCGACGAGGGCTCGCGCCCGGACACCCAGGTCACCGAGGAACGCGCGCGCAGCGTCGTCAACCGCAACGAATCGCCCGACATCGCCTTCGGCCAATCGATCAACCCGTATCGCGGCTGCGAGCACGGCTGCGTGTACTGTTTCGCGCGACCCTCGCACGCCTACCTCGACCTGTCGCCCGGGCTGGACTTCGAAACCAGGCTCTACGCCAAGACCAACGCCGCCGAGCGCCTGCGCGCCGAGCTCGCGCGGCCCTCGTACCGCTGCGCGCCGATCGCGCTGGGCATCAACACCGATTCCTACCAGCCGATCGAGCGCCGCTACAAGATCACCCGTTCGCTGATCGAGGTGCTCAGCGAATGCGCGCATCCCTTCAGCCTGATCACCAAGAACGCCGGCGTGGTCCGCGACCTCGACCTGATCGCGCCGATGGCGCGGCGCGGGCTGGTCACCGTGTACTTCTCGGTCACCACCCTGGACAACCACCTGTCGGCGAAGATGGAGCCGCGCGCCTCCGCCCCGCACGCGCGCCTGCGCGCGATGCGCGAGCTGGCCGACGCCGGCGTGCCGGTCGGGGTGATGGCCGCGCCGATGATCCCGATGATCAACGACGCCGAGCTCGAGCACATCCTGGCCGCCGCCTTCGAGGCCGGCGCGCGCGCGGCCGGCTACGTGGTCCTGCGCCTGCCGCACGAGCTCAAGACGATCTGGCGCGAATGGCTGGCCCTGCACTATCCCGACCGCGCCGAGCACGTGATGAGCCTGGTCCAGCAGATGAGCGGCGGCAAGGACTACGACAGCGCTTACGGCACCCGCATGCGCGGCACCGGCCCCTTCGCCCAGCTGATCGAGCAGCGCTTCGCCAAGGCTTGGCGTCGTATCGGTTACGGCCGTTTGCCCGGCCTGGACACCGGTCAATTCGTGCCGCCGCGCCCGGATTCGCCCCAGGGCGAGCTGTTCTGAGCCGCCGGCGGGAGCGTCCGCGTCGGTCGGCGTCCGCGGCGCCGCTGCGGTTCCGGCGCGCGCTCCGGCAGTCGCTCGCGGTTCAGCCCCGCGGCCCCCCTGCACCGCACCGTCACGGCGGCAGCCGGTACACTTCACCGCCAGAGGAGCCCCGAGTCCGTAACGAATGACCGAAGCCGCCGCTCACGAAACGGGCGAGGACCGTTTCCGCATGGCGATGCAGGCCTCCGGCATCGGCATGGCCATCGTCGATCTGCACGGCCGCTGGGTCGAGGTCAATCCGGTGTTCGAGCGCCTGCTGGGTTACGCCGCCGCCGATATGGTCGGCCGCAGCGCCGCCGAGTTCACCCACCCCGACGATGTCGCCCTGTCGCGCGGCTTCCTTGAGGGGCTCAACGACGGCGGCATTCCGGCACTGGATGTGCGCAAGCGTTATCTGCGCCGCGACGGCACGGCGGTCTGGACGCACGCCAACGTGGCCCTGGTGCGCGGCGCCGACGGCGCACCGCGTTGTTTGCTAGTGCAAATCCGCGACATCGGCGACCAGCTCGCGGCCGAAGCCCAGGCTCGCACCGACGCCGACGAATTCGCCCACGCATTGGATGCGTCCCACCGCCATCTGCAGCTGTTCGCCGACGCGGTCGCCCACGACCTGCGCGCGCCGCTGCGTTCGATCGAAAGCTTTTCCGGCCTGCTCGCCGACCGCGCCGCCGAGCGCCTGGACGAGACCGACCGCGATTACCTGGACCGCATCCGCGCCGCCTCCGCACGCATGACCGCGCTGCTGGCCGCGCTCAACGACCTCTCGCACGTCACCCGCACCTCGATGCGGCAGGCGCGCGTGGACCTGAGCCTGCTCGCCGACTGGGTCGGCGCCGAGCTGCTGGACGCCGATCCGCACCGCCGCGCCGACATCCGGGTACAACCCGGCCTGTTCGTCGAAGGCGACGAGCGCCTGCTCAAACTGATGCTGACCCAGCTGATGGGCAACGCCTGGAAGTTCTCGCGCGAGCGCGATCCGATCCGCATCGAAATATCCGGCGAGCGCGATAACGGCCGCCTACGCATCGCGATCCGCGACTACGGCGCCGGTTTCGACATGCGTTACGCCCACAAACTGTTCGAACCCTTCCAGCGCTTGCACGGCCCGGATCAGGGCGGCGGCCACGGTCTCGGACTGGCGATCGCCAAGCGCATCGCCGACCGTCACCGCGGCCAGCTGCGCGCCCAATCCGAGCCCGATGTGGGCAGCACTTTCACCGTCGAATTGCCCGCCGCCGCGGGCGAGGTAGCCGCGCATGCATAAGGTCATCCTGTTGGTCGAAGACAACCCCGACGACGTCGAGCTGACCCGGCTCGCGTTCGAGGAGGCCAAGGTCGCCAACAAACTGGTGGTGGTCGGCGACGGCGCCGAGGCCCTGGACTACCTGTTCGCGCGCGGCCGCTACGCCGACCGCGACCCGGCCGACCTGCCCTCGATCGTGCTGCTGGACCTCAACCTTCCCAAGGTCGACGGTCGCGAAGTGCTGCAGGCGATCCGCGCCAACGAAGCCACCCGCACCCTGCCGGTGGTGGTGCTGACCACCAGCACCGAACCCTTCGACGTCGAAGCCAGCTACGCCCTGGGCGTGAACAGTTACATCCAGAAGCCGGTGGATTTCGAGCAGTTCGTGTGGGCGGTGAAGCAGGTGGGCTTGTACTGGCTGGTGTTGAACCATCCGCGTACGCCTTGACCTGGCACCCGCATCACGGCCGGTTCCAGACCGGCCCATCGCTAACATAAGCGGTCCAAACATCGGCTCCCATCTCCTGCGTCAAGCGCGCCACGATGGCCGTGGCGTCCTGCATGGACTCGGTCATCTTCCGTAGGAACGCGCTGCGTGGGACGGACACCAGGAGACCCGTGTCATCGCTGTCGGGGTCGCGCTGGTGTATCAACAGCCGATCGTCGGTGCCTTTGACGTCCAGCCTCCAGCCCTGATCCTCGTCCCAGTACAGATCTCCCACGGCATCCGTCGCGATGGCGCCGGAAAAGCGGCGCATCTCCGACAGGGAGTCGTACCACGGGAAAGAAATGCTCAGCTTCTCCGCGGCGTTCGACAACCAAAGCCGCATCCAGAAATAGTGCCGAACATGATTGAAGTCCTTCGCATGACGTCGGGCGGCAGAGACGATTTGCCAGTAGTAGTCGGCCAGCTCCTTCTCGTGGCCCCGCGCCTCGGTCGTACGAACAATCGAGGCAAACTCCTGACGTAGCATCGGCGGTATCAGCTTCTCCACGAGATTTCGTTCGGAAAGGTCCGCGTGTCGATCGGGGCCGTAGTAGAAGTCATCGCGGATCAAGAAGCAGATCTCAGGTTCAAGCGAGTCGAGAACCATTGCGTTCAAATTACGAGATTCCATCCGGTTGTACCCAAGGCTTAAATGAAGCAGTTCTGCGAACGAGACCGCTGCGGTCTGGCAAGACGTCAGCCTTCGACGGGGCGCGACGAGTTTTAACCACGAAAGTCTCGCTGCCGGATTCGGCCTGGACTCGCTCCTAAAGCGTGAGACAGACCAGCGCCGTTGTCTGCCGATACGGGGGCAAGGCTTAGTTGCACATCGCGGAACCTAACGAACCACCCTCGGTCCGCCATGCATTTGAGCAGAGCTGCTCTGGCCACAGGAACGGCAGGACGACTTGGGGCGGTACCGGCCAGTTGCGCTACGCAGGCCTTGATATCGTTGCGTGCCGCGATCGCCCCGTTCCTGCATTCGTCTTGAGTAGGAAATGATTCGGCCTTGCCCCAGCACATGACTGCGATCTCATCACGAGGATTCACCAATAGCTGATGTGCGACGGCCCTGTAACGAGCGGCCGTTGTGCAGCCAGGAGCAATAAGCAGGACAACAAGAAGTAAGCTTAGGCGCATGCGATCTGGCCCTCCAACAAAATGGCTACGCGATTCCGCGCCACGTGGATTGAGCGCTCAGCGGTCATGTACGTACTCCATAGGCACGTACACCAAGCCATTCTTCGATTGCGGACCGTCCTTGGCGACGAAACCAAAACGCTGATAGACGGGAATGGCAGGCAGAGACGAGTTGACCATGAACTTGTCGCTGCCGGATTCGGACTTGGCGCGCTCCCAAAGCGAGCGGGCGATGCCTCGCCCATGAGCGTCCTCACGAACGAACAGATGGTAGAGATGGAAACCCTCGCGCAGGGCGATCACGCCCAGAATTCCGTCGGCGCCTTCCGCGATGTAGTAGCGGTAACTGGCCGCCGCGATGCGCTCGGCGGTGGCGGCCGGCGTAAGCGTCGCCAGAAAAACGGCGGCTTCCGGCGGCGGCGGATCTTCCAGGTAATGGTGGGCCCAGCCCGTGATCAACCCGCTGATCTCGTCGGAATCGCCTACGTTGGCTGGGCGGATTTGGAAGCTCATGGCAGACATTGAACGGTTGGGCTGAGTGGATCCGCGGAGGATTCCGCGTGAATGGGGCGCAGGGTCGGATTTCAATACTCGGCGACCGAGGATTCCTGGCGCGGATCGCCGAGCAGGAAGACATCGCCATTCGTCGCGGCGATGCTACCGGTGCCTAGGCTGCGTATCTCCCATTGCCAGGTGTCGTAGCGGGTCTTGAACATGCCGCGCGCGGAGCAAGGGCCGTACAGAAAGAAGTCGTGCTGCTGGCGCCCTGAAATAACCACGGCCTTGTTGAAGAAGGCACGAGCGCGCGCCCGGGTCATCACGAACGTCTCGCAACCTTCGCCCTTCGGACCGATGCCGTTCTCCTCCACGACGATCTCGGTGATGGGCCCGACGGGCGTCGACGAGGCGCCGAGCGGAAGCACCAGCAGAGGCAGCAAGCATGCGGCAGCCATGCCGGGAAAACGCAGCTGTCTGCTCATCGGGCGTGTCCTGCGACGTTGATTATGGTGGCCTGCATCACCGCGACGGTCTCGCGGCGCGAACCCAACTCGCCGACCATTTCGCCCTGACACACCGTCAGGGTCTTGCCCGCCTTCGTCACCTTGCCGATCGCCAGGAACCGGTCGGCTAGGGCGGGACGCACGAAGTTGATCTTGAACTCGACGGTAAGCACATCGAGCCCGGCGGGCGCGACGGTCAACGCCGCGTAGCCGCAAGCGCTGTCGAGCACGCTGGTCAATGCGCCGGCATGGATATAGCCGTGTTGCTGGGACAGTTCCGGGCGTGGCAGCAGCGCGATCTGCACCTCGCCCTCGTTCACTACGACCAACCGCGCGCCCAAGGTAGCCATCAATCCTTGGGCGGAGAAGCTGGCGGCGATGTGTTCACGAAGCTCGGACACAAACAGGGTCTCCTTACCAGGCGACACTCGAAGCCAGGTCGCCTTTGGGTGCGGCGATGTACACGCTATATGCGGCATAGGTGAACATGGCAGCGATGATCGAGGAAAGCAGAAGCATGACCCGGAATCTAGCCGGATGCTCCTCGCGATTGAATCTCGCCCGCCAGGACCGATCCAACGCGTATCCGGTAACGGCCTGAGTCAACATGGGGATGAAGCCAGCTGCAGCGACAAGCACCGCGGACCATTCCCGGCTCAGTCCCAGGAAGCCGCCAAGGATGGCGCCGGTAAAGAAAAGCGCTACAAACAGGAAAAAGGCCCACAGGAATGACTTGCCTTGCAAATTGGGATTTGGACCAGACATGGCGGCCTAACGAATTGAATATGTCGCCCCGCACAGGGCGGTCGAGATCGCGCGTTCGATACCGAATGGAGACGAGTCAGGACGGAGCTTTCTTCTGCGTCTCGATGCGGACTTAACTCCCTTACATTTCGATGTTCGGTAACCGTGCGAGCCAGGCAGCGACCTTGGGGCGCATCTCATGCTCCGCATACAGCATATCGCCCCCTCCGGGTCGATACTGAGCCAGCTCATTCGCGAGCTCCTGAAGCGCATGATCCGCACAGAACTCGGTTGCGATAAGTCCCTCTATCTCCTGGGCCAATCCTAGAGACGGGAATGTTTGGCGGAGGAACTCTTCAAACAGCGATTTGAGCCTTTCTCGCCGTTGGTCCGACGACGGGTCCACGGAAGTCGAATTCTTCGCTGGAGACTCAGGCCGCGTCGTAGTCCGTGCGCCCATGGCGTTCTTTCGAACATCGCCAGACGCGCCCACCCTCTTGAGCCGCGCGCGAACGATACGCAGATGCAGGATCGGATAGACGTTGAACGCGATCTGCACCGCCGCGAACAAGGTCGCCTCCGCCAGGTAGCCGCGCGCCCCGACGTAGACGATGTACGGAGTGAACAGCAACGCCGCCCAGAAGTGGGTGGCCTCTGCGGACTCGGCTTTCGCCTGCACCGCCGCCAGGCTGCGCTTACCGCCCAGCCGGTACACGGAGGCGTTCAAGTACCGAAGCGGTGTATTTCGCAGCAGGCTGCCGAAGCGGTGCACGCCCAGTCGCCGATACAGCGGCGCCGTGGCCGACGCCGGATCGACATCGCGCAGGGCCGCGGGCATGCGCAGCGCGAACAAGGGTTCGGCGACTTTCGCCAAGCCCATGAAATAGAACATCAGCAACAGGCCCAGCCAGGGCGAGTCGAAACCGATGACGTCGGCCAACAGAAAGAAGGAGACCGCGAAGAAGACCGCAACGAGTACCAACTTAGCCATGCCGCGCCGAAGCATTCAAGCCGACTCCTTGCCGATGGATCTATGCCGGACGCGTGCCGTAGCGGCGCGGGCTCATGCCGAGACGCCGAACAGCGCACCCACGCCAGCGGTCAAACCCATGGCCAGCATGCCCCAGAAGGAAACGCGCAGTACAGAGGTGAGCACCGGTGCGCCGCCGGTACGCGCGGCGAGCAGGCCCAGCAAGGCGAGGAAGAACAGCGAGCTGCCGGCAAGGCCCCACATCAGCCAGGCCCTGGGAAGGATCAGCACGGTCAACAAGGGCAGGGCCGCGCCCGCGGCGAAGGTGCCGGCGGAAGCGAAGGCCGCCTGGACCGGTTTGGCCGCCAAGGTATCGGATATGCCCAGCTCGTCTCGACCATGCGCGCCCAATGCATCGTGGGCCATCAGTTGGGTGGCGACGCGGGAGGCCAAAGAGCGGTCCAGTCCGCGTTTGACGTAGATCGACACCAGCTCCTCGAGCTCCTGCTCGGGATTGTCGTCCAGCTCCTTGCGCTCGCGCGCCAGATCCGCGCGCTCGGTGTCGGCTTGCGAGCTCACCGACACGTACTCGCCGGCGGCCATGGACATGGCGCCGGCGACCAGGCCGGCGACGCCCGCGACCAAGATGGCGCGGGTATCGGCGCCGGCGGCCGCGACGCCCAGCACCAGGCTGGCCGTGGACACGATGCCGTCGTTGGCGCCGAGCACGGCGGCGCGTAGCCAGCCGGTTCGCTGCGTTCGATGTCGTTCGCTATGTCTCATGCGGCCTCACCGGGCGGTGGAAGGTGGGTTGCGACGCGGATGCGAGCGGGTGCGAGCCGATAAACCGTACGGTCCTGGCGAACCTCGGCCCGCGCCTGCGGCAAGCGCCAATCCGGCCAGCCGACTCTACGCGCGCCCGCAGCTTCTTGCTCGCGATCCGCGATGGCCAGACGCGATCGGTCTCCACGCAGACCCGGCCGCAAGGCTTGGCAAGACCCAACCGCCGGACTGTTGCGGCCTGCCCGCGAGACCCGACGTTGCCCCATCGTCGGTGGCTGCGGCCATGCCCAGTCGAACCGAACGACCCGGCCGCTTCCATCAGAACGCGCGCGCTACGGCTCCGGCGGCGCCACCAAGGCATGCAGTATCAGCTTGACCACCAAGGCCGCGCGCGACAGCAGCAACAGGACCCCGGTTACCAGCGTCGATGTGGCCGCGGAGTCCCCCGAGGTCATATGGCTGTCCCAGTACGACCCGGCCAAACCGAACAGCAGAAAGACAGCGCCCAGGCCCAGGAACGCGCAGCTGCTCAGGATCGAAAGCCAAACGGGCAGACGAAAGAACAGCGATCCCCAGGCGGCGATAACGAGCAGGACATAGACCACGCCGGCGCTCCTGTCACGGTTCCAGGATCTGGACGAGATCGCTGTGCCGCAGCGCCTCATCGACCAGTCGCCGGAACGCCACCGCGGCGATCGCGGGATCGACCAGGTGATCTATGAAGTAGTAGCCATCCGCTTCAAGCTCGTAGCCGTAGATCGCCCCCGCGGCGTCGGCCGCCGTCGGCAATCTGCCTGCCACCGCGGAGTGGTCGTAGCGCGGGGGTACCTCGAACCGGATCTTGTATTCGATGCCCATGCAATCCCTCGCTGGTCGCGCTTGCTTGTCCACGGACCCTCCTGGCGTGCGGCTAGGGCGCTGGCCGGATCGGCGTACCTGCCCATCGGCCCGCGCGTGCACGCTTACCTTCTGAAATCCGTGCGCTGCTCGAGCTGATAGATCGCGTCCTGCACATCCTCGAGCTTGGCGTTCAACACCGCCTGCGCGTCGTACAGGCCACGGTTGTAGTAGTACGCGCCCAACTCCTTGGAAAAGAAGTCGAGCAGGAACTCGGCGTCGAACTGGCCGATCTGCTGATTGAGTTCCTCGGAGAAGTAGCCCTGGATCTTGCGGACGACGATCGCCTTCTCTTCCTTACTGAACGTGATATCGGACATGGGGTTTGCGCGCCCTGGAACTCGATCTATGCGAAAACTTGCAGCGACGATGCTTCGCACTCCTGGCCGGCGGAAACGTCACGGCTGGCATGCCACTGCGATGGATTTGATCGTCTCGCCTTCGGCGGCGATCTCAAGCCAACAGTCGAAATCGGTAGCGTAGTACTCGTAGAACTGTCCCGTCTCCCGGTTCGCCACGATGGGCGCCCCGTATAGGGATCGCATCTTGTCCAGCCTATCGCCGGGGCACAGGCGCATCGGTGTGCAGCCCTTGCGGTGGTCGCTATACAAGCCAGCGACCACGCCATCGCTAAAGGACACCCGCAGGTTCGGGTAGTGGTAGTCGAGATCGATGAAGTCCGTCTGCGGCTGTTGACGCAACGGCTTTCCGAGTGTCTTCGTTACCTCGCTGGTGGTCGCGCCCACCGCAATGCCGCCCAGCGAGATTTCGCTGCCGGCGACTTCGCCCTCGAACGCGAACGCGGAAGCAGGCGCCAGGAGCAGGCAGAGCCAAAGCATCCGCATCCCGCGCACCTCAGCCACCTCCATACAAGCGTTCCGCCCGCTGAAACAGAATCCAGCTCGTCGCGATGTACTTGTCTCCACCCTTGGGCCGATTGCCGCGATGGGTGTGGGTGAAGGCGGCCGGGGCGATCAGCAGATCGCCGGTGCGCGGGGCGATCTTGCGCTGCTGGTACAGGAACTCGGTCTCGCCCTGTTCGAAGCCGTCGTTGAGGTAGATCGTCCACAGCAGGTGGCGATGCAGGGTCTCGGCATTGGCGTCGCGCGGGAACAACTCGCAATGCCAATACGGATAGCCGCCGCGATCGGCGGTGTAGCGCTGCAGGTTGATCGCGCCCGGGCGCAGCACCGCCTGCACCACCGGGGCCAGGGTGGCGTCGTCCATCGCGGTCAAGCGTTCGCTGGTGAGGCGGTGGCGGCCCTGGCCGTCGGCGCCCGGCACTTCCAGCATCAGCGGCGCGATCAGGGTGTGGGGGTAGCGGCGCAGGTAATGCAGCAGGCCGGCGAACACGGCGTTGTTCAATGCGGCCTCGGCGTCGCGCCATTCCTCGCGGCCGGAGATGGTCAGGTCGCGACTGTCCTTGAGCTCGGGCATCACGCCGCCGCCGACCCGGCCCGGCGCGACGGCGCCGCTGGCATTGAAACGCTGCAGCAGGGCGGCGCAGGCGGCGCGGTCCAGCACCTGCGGGTAGACCTCGATGAAGTCGTGGATGGCGTCCTGCGGCGGGGCCTCGGTCATGCGGCGTCTCTACGCAATGCGGCGGGAAAGCGGCCATCCTCGCACGCTCAATCGGCGTTGCAAAAACGCAACCTCGCCTGCTCAGGCAGGTGTGCGCGGCGTGAGGACGCCAGGCCTCGCTGTTCCCTGGTGAAAGCCCCCAGACGGCGCCGGCGCAACGCCATTTCAAGTTGCAGCGACGAAACATTTATGCGGTCCGATGCCGGCACCCGCCGCCCGCCGCGCGGAAAAACATCGTCGAATCAATCGCTTGAGCGATTGGCACGAAGCTGGCTTGGGTAGATATCGTCCCCCTGCGCCGTCCGCGCGTCGGGACCGTCCCCCGACGGAGTCCGCCATGCCCGCTACCCCCTCCCCCCGCAGCCTCATCCGGCGCCGTCCGCAGCGGACCGCGACTGCGATGTTGGCGTCCGCGCTGGCCTGGTAAGACGTTCCCCCGAGGGCGCAGCAGACGCCCGCGCCGGAGAAGAGTGGCGCGGGCGTCGAAGACCCGAACACGATCGTCGCGCGCACCGCGGCCGCGCGTCGCCGCTCGCGGCATCTAAGCCGCACTAAACGTGTCCGGCGCCCCCGTATCGTCGCCCGTGCGCAAGCCGTGCCGCTGCATCAAGCGATATAGCGTGACCCGCGACACCGCGAGCTCGCGCGCGGCATCGATCAGGCGGCCGCGGTTGCGCTGCAGCGCGCGTTCGATCGCGTCCTTGGTGGCGGCGTCGCGGATCTCGTCCAAGGTCGGCGGCGGCGTGAAGCCGGCGCTGTCGATATGCAGATCCGCGGCGGTGATCAGCCGTCCCTCGGCCATCACCACGGCCTGGCGCACGCGGTTGATCAGCTCGCGCACGTTGCCCGGCCAAGGGTGGCTGTGCAGGGCGTGGCGCGCGCAGGGCGAGAAACCCTTGAGCGTGCGCTGGCTTTCCTGCGAATAGCGTTGCAGCGCTTGCTCGGCCAGGCGGTCGATATCGACACCGCGGTCGCGCAGCGGCGGCTGCTGTAGGCGCAGCACGCACAGGCGGTGGAACAGATCGGCGCGGAAGCGGCCATCGACGACCGCCGCTTCCAGATCGTGGTGGGTGGCCGAGATGATGCGCACGTCGATCGGGATCTGCTCGTGGCCGCCCAGGCGTTCGATGCTGCCCTGCTGCAGGAAGCGCAGCAGCGAGGCTTGGCTTTCCAGCGGCAGGTCGCCGATCTCGTCCAGGAACAAGGTGCCGCCGTTGGCCATTTCGATCCGGCCCAGCTTGCGCTGCTGCGCGCCCGTGAATGCGCCGCGCTCGTAGCCGAACAACTCCGACTGCACCAGGCTGTGCGGGATCGCGCCGCAGTTGATCGCCACGAACGGATGCGCGTGCCGGCGCGAATGCCGGTGCACCGCGTTGGCGGCCAGTTCCTTGCCGGTGCCGGTCTCGCCGGCGATGAACACCGGCGCCTCGGTCAGCGCGGCCTTGCGCAATGTGCGGCAGAGCACGCGCATCGCCGCGCTCTCGCCGATCATGCCGTCGAAGCCGGCCTCGCTGGTGGTCTCGCCGTGTTCGCAGGCCAGGGTGGCCATGCCGTGGGCATGACCGATGATGGTGTTCAGCACGGCCTCGGGGCAGGGCAGGGTGACGTAGTCGTAGCAGTAGTCGCGGATAAGCCGGCGCACCGGCTCCTGGTCCAACTGCGAGGCCTCGATGCCGGCGACCCAGCCGACGTTGTTGGCCGACAGGGCGGCGCCGAACTCGGCCAGGTCGTGATGGCTGAATCCCTCGCGCAGGTCCAGCAGGGCCGCGTGCGGCTGGCGAGGGTCGCGTTGCAGGATGCGCAGCACGCTGCGTGAATCGGGGGCGCGGCGCAGGTTCCAGCCCAACTGCTGCAGCCGCCCCAGCGAAAGCACCCGGCCGGCGCTGCCGCGGGTGACGTAGATCAGTTCGCGTGCCTGTGGAATTCGAGGCAATGGCTCGCGCGGGGCCGCTTCCGTGTCTGCCGAATCGTGCTTACCCGCGCCTCGAGCCTGGGGCCCGCGCGGCACACCGTTGGCCATCGTGCTCTCCCCGCCCATAACGCGTTCCGCGCCGCTGTCCGTGGGCAAGAGTATTCAACGCCGTGGGTGGCCAAGAGCGGTCACCGCGATGACGGGCATCGCGGTGAAGGGGACCACGCAGGGGAATGCACGAATCGCGCCATTGCCGATTCATCTGCGGCTGGCGCGCGCCGACGCGCGGCCGGTCAGGCCTGCGCGTCGTGCTCGGCGTGGTAGCGCACGGCGGCTTCGACCTCGTGCTTGCTGCCCAGGAACACCGGCACGCGCATGTGCAGGCCGGTGGGCTGCACTTCCAGCATGCGCTGGCGGCCGGTGCTGGCCGCGCCGCCAGCCTGCTCGACCAGGAAGCTCATCGGGTTGGCTTCGTACATCAGGCGCAGCTTGCCACCCTGGGCGGCGCACTTGGCGTCCAGCGGATAGCTGAAGATGCCGCCGCGGGTCAGGATGCGGTGCACGTCGGCGACCATGGACGCGACCCAGCGCATGTTGAAGTCCTTGCCGCGCGGGCCTTCCTTGCCGGCCAGCAGATCGCCCACGTAGGCCTGCATCGGCGCCTGCCAGTAGCGCTGATTGGACATGTTGACCGCGAATTCCTTGGTCTCTTCCGGAATCTTCATGTCGCGCGTGGTCAACACGAAGCTGCCGACCTCGCGGTCCAGGGTGAAGGCGTGGGTGCCATTGCCGATGGTCAGCACCAGCATCGTGCTGGGGCCGTAGGTGGTGTAGCCGGCGCAGACCTGCTCGGTGCCCGGCTGCAGGAAGTGCTGGTCCTGGGCCTGGGTCACGCCGTCCGGACAACGCAGCACCGAGAAGATGGTGCCCACCGAAATGTTGACGTCGATGTTGCTGGAGCCGTCCAGGGGATCGAACAGCAACAGGTAGTTGCCGCGCGGGTAGACGTCCGGGATCGGATGCGAGGTGTCCATCTCCTCCGAGGCCAGGCCGGCCAGGTGGCCGCCCCAGGCATTGGCTTCCAGCAGGATCTCGTTGCTGAGCACGTCCAGCTTCTTCTGTGCCTCGCCCTGGATGTTGCCGGTGCCGGCATCGCCCAGCACGCCGCCCAGCGCACCCTTGCCGACCGCGATCGAGATCGTCTTGCAGGCACGCGCCACCACCTCGATCAACAGGCGCAGATCCGGGCTGATCCGGCCGGCGCGCTGCTCCTCGATCAGGTAGCGGGTAAGGGAGACGGCGGTGCTGGCGCTGGGGGCCTGGGTCATGGCGGGGCTGGGAGGCGGTGGCGAGGCCGCTATTGTCGCCGATGGGCCCGGCCAGGACACCCGTGAGCCGGAATTACGTCTGGACCCTGAGCCGATGCGGTGGCTGCGGCCCGCGGCGCGGATCACTTACACCGCAAATGCCGCTCGCTCACCCCGAACGACTGCGCGACCGAGCGCAGGTCGCCGCCGGCCGCCATCGCGGCGCGGATCGCGATGCGGCGCAGGGCGATGAACACGCCCCAGGCCGAAGGCACTTCGACGGTGCCGGCTTCGCTGGTGTGCGCGAGCAGGCGCGCGTGGGTGGTGGCGCTGAGCTCGACGCCGAGACGGTCGGCGAAGCCGCTGCGGTCGCGCGGCACGTAGACGCGACGGCCGCCCAGCGCGCGCACGAAGCGCAGCATGGCGTCGAAGCCGTCGTGGCCGGCGATCTCGGCCGCGACCCAGGGCAGCGAGGCCAGCACGGCGACGCGGTGTTCGTCGCAGAAATCGCATAAGGCGTCGAAGGCCGGGGTGCCGGGGCAGGGCAGGCCCAGGAACAGCGCCGCCGGCGCGCGCACGGTGGCCGATACGGCGGCGGAAGCAGCGGCGGGCGGCCGCGACGCGGGCTCGTTGGGATGCGACGACGCGAGTATGTCCATACCGATCACAACGCGGCGCCGTCGCGGCCGTGAAACGGCAACGCGCGCGGCCGAAAGCCTGTGAAGCCCCGGGGCTGCGCGCGGCTTCCGCATGTCGCCGCGTCGACGAGGGGCCTACAAGGTGCACTCCCTTCCTCGTACTGGAGTCCGTCATGCCCTACACGATCAACGCCGGCGCCGCGCCCTTGGCCATCGCCGAATGCGAATGGGCGGCCGCCGCCAACGTCGCCCCCACCGCCGGCGGCGACACCCAGCCGACCATCCAGTTCACCGCCTTCACCTCCTGCATCGGCATCGCCGCGCGCAACGCCGCCGGCACCCAGGTGATCGGCATCCATCTGTCGATCTACGACGGCGCCAACAACCAGTTCTCGGCCGCCGACGTGCCCACCGTGGTCGGCATCCTGCAGGGTCAGAACTACAACCCGAACGAACTGTTCATCATCGGCGAGACCGCGGTGTGGCAGGCCTCGGTGCTGGCCGCCTACAACGCCCTGATCGCCGCGCTGCCCAACGCGCAGATCTATTCGCTGGCCGACGGCACCTACGGCGCCGGCATCAGCGCCGGTGGCGCGCTGGAACCGACCTACTGACCTCCACGCAACGCCACCGGAGTATCGACATGCGCATGCGCAACAAAGCCGCGGCCCTGGCCGCGCTGCTGTCCGCCACCGTTCTGCCCGCTCACGCCGTGGAGCCCTGCGCCAATCTGGTCACCGTGCAGATGAGCGCGATTCCGGAGATGAACGCCGACAGCGGCGGTCACCTGGCCGCGCACGTTCCCGGGGTGCGGCCGCCGCCGGGTTTCAGCCAGTACGGCCGCACCTTGTTCTGGGATGCGCAGGCCTGGCGCGAGGCGTTCGACCGCCTGTCGCGCCAGCCCAATCCGCTGTACTGCCCCGAGCCCGCGGCCAACGGCAGCGAGGCCGCGCGCACCCTGCAGTGGCAGTACTTCGCGCGCCAGTGCACCGCCGCCGACGGCAACGGCATGTGCACGGCCGGCCACGACATCCAGGTCAACGCGGTGCAGATCGTGATGCGGCGGATCAACAACCGCTGGGTGGTGTACACGGCCTACCCGACGCCGAACTGAGCGTCAGTGGGGGACGGCGCGGCGGTGCGTGGGGCGCCGCCGCGCCGGGCTTGTGGCGTGGCCGAGTGGCGTCGTCGCCGTTGCGCTGCTTTCTTCGGAGGGCGTGTGTTCGGTGCTGCGTTTCGACGTGGTCCAGACGCCGACCGTGGGAGCGAGGTGCCATGGGGGCTTCCTGCAACCGTAAGCCGCGACGGCGGTCGCGAAATGCATCGCGGCTGCGTCGATCGACGATCGCGGCTTATGCCGCTCCCACAGAGAGCGGCCGTGGCAGGAATGCGATGACGCAAGGCAGGGGCCGCGCCAGCTCCGGCGCGCTACCATGCCGCCTTCGCATCGTCCCCGCTTACCGTGTCCGCCCCCAACCGCAAAGTCCTGCACGTCGACATGGACGCGTTCTACGCGTCGGTCGAACAGCGCGACGATCCCTCGCTGCGTGGGGTGCCGGTGGTGGTGGCCTGGCGCGGCGCTCGCTCGGTGGTGTGCGCGGCCAGCTATGAGGCGCGCAAGTTCGGCGTGCGCTCGGCGATGCCGGCGGTGCGTGCCGAGCGCCTGTGCCCGCACGCGATCTTCGTGCCGCCGGATTTCGTGCGCTACAAGGCGGTCTCGCGCCAGGTGCGCGAGATCTTCGCTCGCCACACCGACCTGATCGAGCCGCTGTCGCTGGACGAGGCCTATCTGGACGTCACCGCGACCAAGACCGGGCTGCCTTCGGCCACCGCCACCGCCGAGGCGATCCGCGCCGCGATCCGCGAAGAGACCCAGCTGACCGCGTCGGCGGGCGTGGCGCCGAACAAATTCCTGGCCAAGATCGCCTCGGACTGGCGCAAGCCCGACGGCCTGTTCGTGATTCGTCCGCACCAGGTCGAGGCCTTTCTGGAGCCACTGCCGGTGGGCCGGCTGCCCGGCGTGGGCAAGGTGATGGAGGCCAAGCTGGCCGAGCTGGGCGTAAGCGTGGTCGCCGACCTGCGCGCGCTGGGCGCGCTGGCGCTGGAGCAGCGCTTCGGGCGTTGGGGTCGGCGTCTGCACGAGCTGTCGCTGGGTATCGATGAGCGCGCGGTGGAGCCGGAGCGGCCGACCCTGCAGATCTCGGCCGAGGACACCTTCGCCGAGGATCTGCGCCTGGACGCGCTGGAACCGCATATTCGCCGCCTGGCCAGCAAGACTTGGGCCGGCTACCAGCGCGAGCCCGGACGGCTCGCGCGCACGGTGGTGCTGAAGCTCAAGACCGCCGACTTCCGCACCCTCACCCGCAGCCTCACCCAACCGACGCCGCCGGCCAGCGAACAGGAGCTGGCCGACATCGCCTGCGCCTTGCGCGCGCGCGTGGAGCTTCCGGCGGAGACTTTGTATCGCCTGGTCGGCGTGGGCTTGTCGGGTTTCGTCGACGAGGACGGCTACGTCGCGCAGTCGGATTTGTTCGCGATCGGCGAGTAAGCCGGCGCGCGTTTGAGTAGGCGGCAGCCGGCCAGGAAGTTGCGCTGCGATTCCGAGCCTGCGCGCACGATGCGGTGCGCCTTCGGCTTACCGCATCCTACGACCAGCGACGTAGCCGTAGGATGCGGTGACAACCGCATCATCGCGGCATCGATTCACGGCGCGCGATGCGGTGCGCCTGCGGCTTACCGCATCCTACGACCGTCGATGTAACCGTAGGATGCGGTGACAACCGCATCATCGCGACATCGGGTTGCGGCGCAATCGGGCCGGCGCGCGCGATGCGGTGCGCCTGCGGCTTACCGCATCCTACGGCTTCGCTTTGGATCAACGCCCCGTACGCCACCACGCCGAGGTCGCCGGCGGCGCGTGCAGGTTCACCGGCGTGCCCATCACCGGGGTCAGGGTTTCCACGCCGGCGTCGCGCGCCAGCGCGGTGATGCGCTCCATCGGATCGGTCCAGGCGTGCATGGCCAGATCGAAGGTGCCGTTGTGGATGGGCAGCAGGCGCCGGCCGCGCAGGTCCAGATGCGCCTGCAAGGTCTGCTCGGGCAGCATGTGCACGCCCGCCCACTGTGCGTTGTAGGCGCCGCATTCCAACAGGGTCAGGTCGAAGGGGCCGTACTTCTCGCCGATCGCCTTGAAGCCGTCGAAGTACCCGGTGTCGCCGCTGAAGTACAGGTTCAGACGCGAGCTGCGAATCACCCACGAGGTCCACAGGGTGGGGTTGTCGGCGAACATCGCGCGCCCGGAGAAATGCTGCGAGGGCGTGGCGACGAAGCGCACGCCGTCGATGGTGGCGGACTGCCACCAATCCAGCTGCTGCACCTTGGCCGCGTCCACGCCCCATTCGATCAGCAGATCGCCCACGCCCAGCGGCGCCAGGAAGTGTTCGGTCTTGGCCGCCAGCTCCAGCACCGCCGCCTTGTCGAGGTGGTCGTAGTGATCGTGCGACAGGATCACGCCCTTGATCGGCGGCAGTTGCGCGATCGTCATCGGCGGCGCATGGAAGCGCTTGGGGCCGGCCCACTGCACCGGCGAGGCGCGCTCGGAGAACACCGGGTCGGTCAGCCAGAACGCGCCGTCCAGCTTCAGCAGCACGGTGGAGTGGCCGAAGCGCACCAGGCTGCCGTCGGGCGCGGCCAACAACTGTTCGCGCGTGAGCGCGGCCACCGGCGGCGCGGTCTTGGGCACGGTGTCGGCGGGCTTGTCGAAGGCGAAGCGCCAGAGCATGGCCGGCATTTCGCGCCAGCCCACCGTCTTGGGCGCGATCGGGTTGCGGAAGCCGCCGTCGCGGAACTGCGGTGAGTCCGGGTAGGCGGTGGTGCGGCAAGCGCTGAGGGAGAGCGTGGTCATGACAGTGGCGACTACCAAAAGGAAGAGGAGCGCGCGACGCGCGCGGCGCCTGCGCGGGGGACGCGCTGGGGCGAGGGGGACGGGCAGGGCGGCGCGCGGCGCGGACATGGGCTTAGCCGGCGTCGCCGGCGGGGCTTACCGGCAGCACGTAACGCAGCGCTTCCATGCGGGTGGCGCGGCGCGGCAGGTCCAACGCGCGCGCGGCCTCGCTCCAGGCCGGCGCCTGCCATTGCAGGTTGAGGCAGCCGAAGCGCGCGGCGGCGTCCAGCGCCTGCTCGAACAGCAGGGCTTCGATCTCGCGTTCGCGCCAGGCCGCACGCACGTACAGGCCTTCCAGGCACAGGTGATAGGCGCGTTCCAGCAACGAGAAGCCGACCGTGGCGCTGGCGTAGGCGACCGCTTCGCCGTCGACGTAGGCGATCCAGGCCCAGGCCCGCAGCGGCGGTTCGAACAGCGCCTCGCGCAGCTCCAGCAGGCTGTCGCGGGCGTGGCCGTAGGGCAGGCGCTCGAACACCGTCAGCTCGGCGTGTTCGGTGCACAGGCGCAATAGCGCGGGCAGGTCGTCGGGGCGCACGGCGCGTGCGTGCGGGCCCGCCGGCGCGACCGCGGCCGGCCGTTGCGCGATGCGCACCACGCTCATCAGGGGCGAGACCAGGCTCATACCTCGGCCCCCAGGTCGACGGACTGGGCGGGCGCGTCCGCGCAGCGGTGGGCGTCGCGGCTGGCGCGGATCGCCTGCAGGCGCTGCTCGGCCTCCGACTGCGCCGAGCGCGCCGAGGCGTAGCGCACGCCGACCGCGATCGGCAGCACCGCCTTCCAGGCGTTGCTGCGCGCGTGCTGGGCGGCGTCGCGGCTGCGTTCGCTCAGGGCCTGCTCCTGGGCCAGGGCCTCGCAGTCCAGGCCGGCGATCGCGGCCAGCGGGGTCTGGCTGCGCGGGATGGAGGCGCAGCCTGCGAGCAACGCCGGGGTTACGATCAGGGACAAAACGGGACGTGACGATGCGGGCATGGCGATCTCCGTTCGATACGACCCGTGGGGTGGGTCGGCGAGGAGGATGCTGCGCGCGCGCTTTTAAGAAGTTTTTAAGTGGCGTAAAGATCGGCTGAATGCGCGGCGCCGCGCTTTAAGAACTTCTTAATCGCCGTCGCGCACGATACGTCCGTTAGCTATAGCCCATTCACCGCCACCGGTTGCTGTCATGAACATCCTGCTGGTCGAAGACGACGTCATGCTCGGCGAGGCCGTGCGCGACGGGCTGCGCCAGAACGGCTTCAGCGTCGATTGGGTCGGCGATGCGGCCCTGGCCAAGACCGCGCTGATCGATCATTCCTACGCCGCGGTGCTGCTGGATCTGGGCCTGCCGGGCAGTTCCGGCCTGAGCGTGCTGTCGGTGCTGCGCGGCCGCTACGACGCCACCCCGGTGCTGATCCTGACCGCGCGCGACAAGCTCAGCGACCGCATCGTCGGCCTGGACGCGGGCGCCGACGACTACATCGTCAAACCGTTCCAGCCCGACGAGTTGTACGCGCGCCTGCGCGCGGTGATGCGACGCAGCCAGGGCCGGGTGTCGCCGGTGCTCAGCTACGCCAACCTGGTGCTGGACCCGGCGCGGCGCGAAGTCACCCGCGACGGSGAGCCGGTGCCCTTGAGCGCGCACGAGTTCCGTACCCTGATGCTGCTGATGGAGCGTCAGGGCCGCGTGGTCACGCGCGAGCAGTTGGAGGAAGCCGTGTACGGCAGCTCCGGCACCATCGAGAGCAACACCATCGCGGTCTACGTGCACCAACTGCGGCGCAAGCTCGGCGAGCAGGTGATCGCGACCGTGCACGGCTACGGCTACCGCATCGGCGGTGCGCCGGCATGAGGACGCGTTCGCTGCGCTGGCGCCTGACCTGGGTGCTGCTGAAGGCGGTGATGGTGGCCTGGCTGGTCTGGATGGGCTGCCAGGTCTGGCAGCAGCGCATGGAGCGCACCGGTCTGTGGGACGCCTCGCTGCGCGACATCGCCGCGCAGGTTCTGGGCTCGATGCCCGATGGCCTGAAGGCCCTGCCGGCGCGCGCGCGTCCGCCCAAGCCCAACGGCGCGCGCGATTGGAAGATGAGCTTCCAGGTCTGGGTCGACGGCCGCAACGTGGTCTATTCGCCGGCCGCACCTTTGGAACCGCTGAAGCCGGACTTCCGCGACGGCTTCGCCACCCGGGTGATCGATGGCGAGCGCTGGCGCGTGTACAGCCTCACCGAGCCGCAGCGCGGCATCACCGTCCAGGTCGGCCGCTCCAAGTACCAGATCGTCAACGAGATGCGCGGCTGGATCGCCTGGAGCGTGCTGGCGGCGGCACTGATCTTCGTGCTGTTCGGCATCGCGGTATGGGGCGTGATCGGGCGCTCGCTGCGCCCGCTGACGGCGCTGCGGCGTACTTTGCTGGAACGCAAGCCGCTGGACCTCACGCCGCTGCACGCGCCGGGCTTGCCCAGCGAATTCCGCCCGCTGGTGGACGCCTTCAACGGCCAGCTCGAACGCGTCGACAACGCCGTCCAGCACGAGCGCCGCTTCATCGCCGACGCCGCCCACGAACTGCGCACGCCGCTGGCGGTGCTGACCGCGCACGCCGACCTGGCCCTGCGCGCGGACACCATCGAGGAGAAGAACGCCGCCCTGCAGCGCCTGAGCGCGGGCGTGCGGCGCAGCGCGCGCTTGTCCGAGCAGCTGCTGGATCTGGCCCGCCTGGACGCCGGCGCCGGCCCGCCGCCGCTGCTGCCGGTGTCGCTGTCGGAACTGGTGGTGCTGGTGGTGCGCGATTTCGAGACCCTGGCGCGCGACCGCCGCCAGCGCGTCAGCCTGCAGTCCGAGCCCTGCACCATCCTGGGCGACGTTGACCAGCTCGGCATCCTGCTGCGCAACCTGATCGACAACGCGGTGCGTTACGCCGGCATGGACGGCCAGGTCGCGGTGTCGTGCCTGCAGGCGGTGCGCGACGGCGTGCGCGGCGTGGAGCTGCGCGTGTCCGACAACGGCCCGGGCGTGCCGCAGGCCGATCGCGGACGCATCTTCGACCGTTTCTTCCGCGTACCCGGCCAGTCCGAGCCCGGGCGCGCCGACGGCGGCAGCGGTATCGGCCTGTCGCTGGTGGCGCGCATCGCCCAGATCCATGACGCGCGCATCGAGCCCTGCGACGGCATCGAGGGTCGCGGCTTCTGCATCGCGGTGTTCTTCCCGCGCGCGCCCGACCCGGCCCGATGAGCCGGCTCGCGCGAAATCGCAAGCCAGGCTACTGACAGCAGGCTGGCAGTAGGACGGGCGCAGTCTGTGCCGGTGCGATCGGCACGGGCGGGGCGCGAGCATGGACCGGCAACGACGACGAATCCTGCGATGGGGCGTGGCCGCCCCGGCGGCGGCGATGGCCGCCACGCTGCCCGCGACGGTGTTCGCGCACGCCGCCTCCACTCCAGCGACAGGAAGCTCCGCCATGCCCGAACGCGACGGCCGCCACGATTTCGACTTCTATCACGGCCGCTGGCAGGTCAAGAACCGCCGCCTCAAGGAGCGCCTGGCCGGCAGCGACGAGTGGATCGAGTTCGATGCCATCGACGAATGCAAACCGGTGCTCGGCGGCCTGGGCAGCATGGACCGCTACACCACCGATTGGGGCGGCGGCATCGTCGGCATGGCGCTGCGCCTGTACCGGCCGCAAACGCGGCAGTGGTTCGTGTACTGGGCCAGCGACCGCGACGGCGTGCTCGAACCGCCGCTGATCGGCGCCTTCCGCGACGGCGTGGGCGTGTTCGAAGGCCAGGAGGCGCACCAGGGCCGAATGCTGCCCTCGCGCGCGGTCTGGTCGCAGATCACCGAACGCAGCTTGCGCTGGGAACAGGCGCTGTCGCCCGACGGCGGCAAGACCTGGGAAACCAACTGGGTCATGCACATGACCCGGCTGGCTTGAGCGACGACGCAGTCCCTACGCACGATTCCGTGAACCCCAGGCGCGCACCGCGCGCAGCGAGACAGTCATGAACGACAGCACGCCAGCCAACGACGGCCGCCACGATTTCGACTTCTTCCACGGCCGCTGGACCATCCGCAACGAACGCCTGCGCGCACGCCTGGTCGGCTCCACCGACTGGGAGGTGTTCGAGGCCACCCAGGGCTGCGAGCCCATCCTGGGCGGGCTGGGCAACGTCGACGACTTCGTCACCGATTGGGGCCGCCCCGGTCGTGGCGAGAAGTTTCTCGGCATGACCTTGCGCCTGTTCAATCCGGAAACCCGGCAGTGGAGCCTGTACTGGGCCGGCAACCACGACGGCGTGCTCGAGCCGCCGGTGGTGGGCGCGTTCAAGGACGGCGTGGGTACGTTCGTCGGCGCGGCCGAGCACGAAGGCCGGCCGGTGCTGGCGAAATTCACCTGGGATCAGATCAGCGCCAACGCGGCGCACTGGCACCAAGCCTTTTCCACCGACGGCGGCAAGACCTGGGAAACCAACTGGCATATGTGGATGCGCCGCATCGACGAGCACGGCCGCCTGGTCCACGACGACGCGGTGATCGAACTGCGCCAGTACCAGATGCAGCCGGGCCGCCGCGACGAGTTGGTCGAGCTGTTCGAACGCGAATTCGTCGAGACCCAGGAAGCCGTCGGCATCCACGTGATCGGCCAGTTCCGCGACCTCGACGAACCCGACCGCTACGTCTGGGTGCGCGGGTTTCCCGGCATGCGCGAGCGCGCCGCCGCGTTGAACTCGTTCTATTTCGGCCCGGTCTGGCAGCGCCATCGCGATGCCGCCAACGCGACCTTGCTGGACAACGACAACGTGCTGCTGCTCAAGCCCGCGCGCGCGGGTTCGGGCTTCAAGCCGGCCGCGTCGGCGCGCGCGCCGGTGGGCGCCGATACGCTGCCGCCATCGGTCTATGTGGCCGGCATCTGCAGCTTGAACGCGCCGGCCGAGGACGGTTTCGACGACCTGTTCGAGTCCGCGTTCGCGCCGCTGTTGCGCGGCTCCGGCGCCGAACTGGTCGCGACCTACGTCACCGACGCCTCCGAGAACACCTTCCCGCGCCTGCCGGTGCGCGAGGGCGAGCGCGTGTTCGTGTGGTTCGCACGCTATGCCGACGAGGACCATTGGGCGCAGGCCACGCGCAGCCTGAATCTGGATCCGCGCTGGCGCGAGGTGTTGGTGGACGCGATGTTGGGCGATCTGGCCGCGGCGCCGGTGCTGCTGCGGCTGGGCCCGTCGGCGCGTTCGGAACTGGCCGATGCCGATGGCCCGCAACAGGCCGCGGCGGCCGCGGTGGCCCGCGCGATGGCCATGGCCGGCGCGGTGGGCGGGCCCAAGCACGACCGCGATTCGGACGCGGAGCTGGCGGTCGCGTCCTAGGACCGTGGCGATGCGCGCACCCGGCCCGACCAAGGCCCTGCCCCTCATGACCCGCCGCCGCGCGCGTGTTGAGCCCGAACGCGTGGCGCGGGATCATGCGGCATGCGCCGTGCCGACCGACTGTTCCTGCTGATCCATGCCCTGCGCGGACGCCGCCAAGCGATCACCGCCCAGCAATTGGCCAAGACGCTGGCGGTATCGCTGCGCACGGTCTACCGCGACGTCGCCGACCTGCAGCGTTCGGGCGTGCCGATCGAGGGCGAGGCCGGCGTCGGTTACGTGCTGCGCAAGGGCTCGGACATCCCGCCGCTGATGTTCAGTCCCGACGAGCTCGAAGCCCTGGTGGTCGGCACGCGCTTCGTGCGCGCGTTCGCGGGCGAGCGCCTGGGCGAAAGTGCGACCGCGGCCTTGCTGAAGATCGAGGCGGTGCTGCCGCCCGAGCTCAAGGACCGCAGCCGGCGCACCCGCATCTTCGCGCCCCAGCTCGACAATCGGATCGAGGCCAGCGGGCTGATCGACGCCCTCCACGGGGCCATCTCCGACCTGCGCGTGCTGCGCCTGCTGTACCGCGACAACGAGGCGCGCGCCAGCCAGCGCGAGGTCGAGCCGCTGTGCCTGTCGTTCTGGGGCGGCAGCTGGACCCTGGGCGCGTGGTGCCGCCTGCGCGGCGACTTCCGCAATTTCCGCCCCGATCGCATCGTCGAGTACGCGCCCACCGGCGAAACCTTTGGCGACAGCCGCGAACGCGGCCTCGACGCCTACCTGCGCTCGGTCGGCGCCAATCCCGCCGACGCCCGCTGACGCCGCCGCGGCTAGCGATGAACGCGCGCGAGCGGTCGGAAACGGGCGCATTCGGGCCGTATCGGCGGTGCCCGGCACGCCGGCGCGCGCGCCGGCTGCGGGGCGATTCCCGGCCCTTTCGCGCCCGTATCGGCGACCGCTCGGGCGCGATGACGAAAAAAAAGCGCTTTTTCCGCCATTCGGCGCTTGGCGTGGCCGCGATGTTGCCCTACATTCCGCCTTGCCGAAGGGGTTTCCTGGCAAACCATCCATTCATCGAGTACCACCGGGACAAATAAATGGCGACGAAGAAGAAAGTTGTTGCGAAGAAGAAGGCCGCTCCGAAGGCTGCTGCCGCCAAGCCGGCCGCGCCGAAGCCGATCAAGGAAGCCCTGAGCAAGTCGGGCCTGGTCGCGCATCTGGCCGAAGCCACCGGCGTGGTCGCCAAGGACGTGCGTGCGGTGCTGAGCGCGCTGGAAGGCGCCGTGCACGCTTCGATCAACAAGAAGGGCGCAGGCGCGTTCACCCTGCCGGGCATTCTGAAGATCACCGCCGTCAACGTGGCGGCCAAGCCGAAGCGCAAGGGCATCAACCCCTTCACCAAGGAAGAGCAGTGGTTCGCTGCCAAGCCGGCTTCGGTCAAGGTCAAGGTGCGTCCGCTCAAGAAGCTCAAGGACGCCGCGGCCTAATCGCCCGTCCAGCGGAGCGCGGCCTAGCGCCGCCTCCGCACGCCGCACCCTCTTCCGTCCGCGGGAGAGGGTGTGCGCTTCCACCCGGTCCGCGACCGCGGTCTTAAGCCTCCCCACGATTTGAATTCGGCGCACGGCCTCCGCGCGTGTAGTCGTGCTTGTCTTCCCCCTTTGAAAAAGGGGGATTGAGGGGGATTTGCTCTTGGCGCCGCGGCGCCGCTTCGTCCTCCACGCGCACGCACCGCCCTCTCAAATCACCCGCAGGGTAATCGCCTTCAACACCGCTCGCGTGCGATCGCGCGTGTCCAGCTTCTCCAGGATCACCGACACATAGTTCTTGACCGTGCCTTCGGCCAGGAACATCGCGCGCGCGATCTCCTTGTTCGAATAGCCGCCGGCCATCAGCCGCAGCACCGAGACCTCGCGTTCGGTGAACAGCGCGCGCGGGGCGTCGTCGGCGTGGTAGCGGTAGCGCGCGCGCACCGGCTCGGTGCTGACCGGCTGCAGCAGGGTGTCGCCGGCGGCCACGCGCACGATCGCGTCGTACAGGTCTTCGGGGGCGGCATCCTTGAGCAGGAAGCCCTGCGCGCCGGCCTCGGTCGCGCGCAGCAGCAGGTCGCCGTCGTCGAAGGTGGTCAGCAGCAGCACCGGGGTGCGGTCGCCGCGTTCGCGCAGGCGCACCAGCGCTTCGATGCCATCCAATCCAGGCATGCGTATGTCGCTGAGGACCACGTCCACCGGGGTGTGCTGCAGGCGGTCCAGCAGGACCTGACCGTCGTCGGCCTCGAAGGCGATGCTCACGCCCTGCAGTTCCAACAAGGCGCGCAGGCCGGCGCGCACCAGCGCCTGATCGTCGGCCAGGGCGATCTTCGGGCCGCTCATGCCGGCAGCTCCGCTTCGATGCGCAGCGCGCCGCGCACCGTGGTCTGCAAGGCCAGGGTGCCGCCGGCCGCGGCCACGCGTTCGCGCATGCCGGCCAGGCCGTTGCCCTCGCGCAGCGCACCGCGTACCTGGCCGTCGTCTTCCACGCTGATGCGCAGTCGGGCGCCGTCGCGGGCGATCGCGACCCGCACGCGCTCGGCGTCGGCGTGGCGGGCGCTGTTGGTCAGCGCTTCCTGGACCAGGCGCAGGATGGTTTCGGCGATCGCCGGATCGGTGAGATGGACGTCGTCGGCGATGCTCAGTTCCAGGCGCGGGCGCGGCATCGGCGCGGCCAGCGCGCGCAGGGCCACGCCCAGGTCCAGACCGCGCGTATCGCGCAGGGCCTGGACCACATTGCGGATATCGCCCAGCAACTCGCTCGACAGGCGCTGCGCGATCGCGATTTCGGGGCGCTTGGCGTACTCCGGGTCGGCCGCGAGCGCGCGCAGGTTCAGGGTCATGGCGGTGAGTTTATGCCCGGCCACGTCGTGCAGCTCGCGCGCCACCCGCAAACGCTCGGCGTCGCGCGCGCTGTCGGCCAGCAGCGCGCGCGTGGCCAGCAGATCGGCATTGACGCGCGACAGCTGGTCGCGCGCCTCCTCGGCGCGGCGCGCGTAGTGCGCGATCAGCGACGAGAAGGCCTGGAAGCCGGCGAAGATCAGCACCACGATCAGGGCCGCGTCGTGGCCCGATGCGCGCAGCACCAGGAACAGGCCCAAGTCGATCAGCAGCATCGCCACCAGGGTGGTCCGCGCCGGATAGATCATCGCCAGCTGCGCCGACAGGATCACCAGCAGCGCCGGGGTGGTGCCGCCGCGCGGTGCCAGCCAGGTCAGCGCCAGCGCGCAGATCGCTTCGCTGGTCAGCAGCAGCGCGGTCAGCGCGCGCTGGTTGCGCGGCACGAAGTCGCCGATCAGGAAGGCCAGGCCGAAACCGGCCATCGCCAGCCATTGCCAGACATCGTCGGCGCGGTTGTCGAAGCGCAGCGACAGACCCACCGCCAGCCAGGTCAGGAACGCCGGCAGGTTCAGCGGCTGGAACACCACGCGCAGGAACGCGTTGTCGAGGATCGCTCGCAGTAAGGATGACTTCATGTCCGCATGCTGCGGGCGGGCGCCGCGACTGGCAATGCCCGTTCGGCGAAAGGTGACTTCCGGCAGGTCGGGTCGGTGACCGCGGGCACTGCGTCGGTGCGGCGCGCGGCGCGAGGCTGTGCGCAACCGCCAAGTAGCCGACGTCATGACCGCTTACTCGATCCTGGTTGCCACGCACGGCAGCATCGGCGTGCTCGCCCTGGCCACGTTCTGGGCCTCCGCCGCGCTGCGCAAGGGCAGCGCGCTGCACCGTCGCTTCGGCCAGGCCTATCTGCTGGCGATGCTGGGCATCCTGATCACCGCGGTGCCGATGGCGGTGGTGCGTTATCTGCAGGGCCAGCTCTACATCGCGGTGTTCCTGGGCTACCTGGTCGCGATCACCGCCAACGGCGTGTGGGCGGCCTGGCGCGCGATCCGCGACAAGCACGATGTCGCGCGCTACACCGGACCGGTCTACGTCGCCTCCGGCCTGCTCGCGCTGCTGGCCGGCGTGGGCGTGCTCGCGCTGGGCGTGCACGACGGCTCGCCGCTGTTCATCGGCTTCTCCGCGATCGGCTTGTACGTCGGCTACGACACCTTGAACAAGCGCCTGCATCGTGCGCGCTTGGCCGCGCGCCCGCGCTGGTGGCTGGGCGAGCACTACAGCGCGATGCTGGGCAACGCCATCGCCACCCACGTCGCCTTCCTGGCGATCGGCCTGCCGCGCCTGTTGCCGGCGGTGGACGGCGTGGCCCTGCATTACTTCGCCTGGTTCGGCCCGCTGCTGGCGGCGGTGATCGCCAAGCGGGTGCTGGACCGCAAGTACGCGGCTGCGCGGCCCGCGTCGGCCGTGCCTACCGCGCGGGGCGCGGCAAGTTCGCGCGCGCTGTGATCGCGGCCGCATCGGCGAGATTCCGTTCGGCTATGTGCCTGTGCCATTTCGTTGGGTGAGCGGCCCGCCCAAATAACCCGCGCTTTACCCACCCGCCGGCGCGATCCACTAGAACGTAGCCTCCCCCCACGTGAGGCGATGCGCATGCGGATCACGATCATCGGCGCCGGCTTCAGCGGCAGCGCCCTGGCGAGCGAACTGGCGGCGCAGGCCGGTCCCGGCGTCGACATCACCTTGGTCGGCGTGGCCGACAGCTACGGCCGCGGTGTGGCCTACGGCGAGGCACGACCGGAGCATCTGCTCAACGTGCGCGCGCGCGACCTGGGCGCGACGCCGGACTATCCGGCCGAGTTCGCCGATTGGCTCAATCTCACCGAGCGCGCGCGCCAGAGCTTCCTGCCGCGGCTGCTATACGGCGAATACCTGCATGCGCGCCTGCGCTCGGCCGCCGACACCAGCGCCGCCACGTTGCACCTGGTCGAACAGGAGGCGATCGCGGTCGAACGCAACCCCGGCGGTTTCCGCGTGCATCTGGCCGACGGCAGCGATTTCTTCAGCGAGCGCGTGGTGCTGACCTTGGGCGCGCTGCCGCCGCAGCCGCTGGCGGGCGTGGGCCCGCGTCTGGCGGTGCATCCCAGCTATCTGGGCTGGCCCTGGCAGGACGGCGCGATCGACCGCATCGCCCCGGACGCGCGCCTGCTGGTGGTCGGCACCGGATTGACCATGGCCGATGTGGTCGCGACCCTGCGCCGGCGCGGCCACACCGGGCCGATCGCGGCGCTGTCGCGCCATGGCCTGCTGCCGCGCCGGCATCTGGACGAGGCCAGCGCGCCGATCGCCTTGCCGCCGACCGTGCTGCAGGCCTTGAACGCGCACGACCTGGGTCAGCTGCTGCGCTCGCTGCGCATGCTGCTGCCGATCGTGTCCGACTGGCGCAGCCTGATCGACGCGCTGCGTCCGTATCTGCAGGGATTCTGGCGCGGCCTGCCGGAGCCGCAGCGCGCGCGCTTCCTGCGCCACCTGCGTTCGTACTGGGAGAGCGTGCGCCACCGCCTGGCGCCGCCGGTCGCGGCCGAACTGGACGCGCTGCAGGTCAGCGGCCAGCTCACCGTGCGCGCGGGGCGGCTGCTGCGCGCGCGCCGCGGCACCGACGCGGTCGAGGCGCTGATCCGCGAGCGCGGCCAGGCCCAGGTGCGCAGCGAGACCTACGACGTGCTGATCCGCGCCACCGGCTTCGACACCGACATCGAACGCACCACCCATCCGCTGATCGCGCACCTGCGCGAATCCAGCCTGATCAGCGCCGATCCCCTGGGCCTGGGCCTCAACGCCTCCGAGCGCTACGAAGCCCTGGACGCGAACGGCGCGCCGGTGCGCGGCCTGTACTGCCTGGGGCCGCTGCTGCGCGGGCGCTTGTGGGAGATCACCGCGGTGCCGGAGCTGCGCGTGGCGGCGCGTGCGTTGGCGCGACAGCTGTCGGCGGCGGCCGAAGGCTCGCAACGGCCGGCGCCGTTGGCGCTCGCGGCGCGGGGCTGAGCGCCGTTCGACTGGGGCAGGGCGCGCCGTGAGCGCGCCCGCTCAGACGTCGCCGTCGTTGAGCCAGCCTTCGCCGGTGCCGCGGTGGTAGACGGTGTCGCCGGCCAGCACCTCGCCGGCCGGCACCGAACCCTGCGCGGCGAGCTGCGTGTACAGCGGGGTGAAGTCCGGCGCGGTCGCGTCCATCAGCTGCTCGAAGCTGTCGATCACGAAGTAGGTCTTCTGGTAGGTGTCGATGCGGTAGCGCGTGCGCATGATCCGCTCCAGATCGAAGCCGATGCGGTTGGGCGCGTCGGAGTCCAGGCAGTAGATCGACTCGCCCTTGGACGAGACGATGCCGCTGCCGTAGATGCGCAGGCCGTCGGCCTGCTTGATCAGGCCGAATTCCACCGTGTACCAGTACAGGCGGGTCAGGTTGACCAGGGCGTCGGGCCCGATCGCGTGCGCTTTCACGCCGCCGCGGCCGTAGGCCTGCATGTAGTCGGCGAACACCGGGTTCATCAGCAGCGGCACGTGACCGAACAGGTCGTGGAACAGGTCGGGCTCGCTGAGGTAGTCAATCTGCTCGGGCTTGCGGATCCACCAGGTCACCGGGAAGCGGCGGTTGGCGAGGTGATCGAAGAAGGTCAGTTCCGGCAGCAGGCCTTCCACGCCGACCAGCTCCCAACCGGTGGCGGTGCGCAGCACCGCGTTGAGGTCTTCGAACTTGGGGATGCGGTCGGGCGTCATGTGCATGGCGCGCTGCGCGGTCAGGAACTCGTCGCTGGCCCGGCCGACCAGGATCCGCTGCTGGCGCTCGAACAGCTGCGCCCACACCGCATGGTCGCCGGCGGTATAGCTCGACCACGGCTGCTCCACCACGGCGGTCGTATAGACCGGCACGTAGCCCTTGTCGGTGAGCTGGTGTTCGACGCGCTGCGGCGTGGTGTCGTTCATGGCGGGATTCCGGGTGGATCCGCGATTCGTTGGATCGCGGCTCGACTTAGGACTGTAGCCCCGGATTCGCGCAATAAGCTTGCGTTGTTGCGCTAGAACTCGGTTACGGCGCATGATTATTGCGTGTTTAACGATTTGGTTGCACGAATATGCCCGCCATCGAGCTGGATCGCACCGACCTGTTGCTGCTGGCCGAACTCCAGCGCCAGGGCCGCCAGACCAACGCCGAGCTGGCCGAGCGCGTGCACCTGTCGGCCTCGGCCTGCCTACGCCGGGTCCAGCGCCTGGAGCGCGAGGGCGTGATCGCCGGCTACCGCGCCGAAGTCGACCCCGAGCGCATCGGCCTGGGCCTGCAGGCCTTCGTGCGCGTGCAGCTCAACCACCACGACACCGACGCGCTGGAGCTGTTCCGCCGTTTCGTCAACGAATGGGACGAGGTGGTCACCTGCCACGCGCTGACCGGCGACATGGACTATCTGCTGCTGGTCGCGGTGCGCGACCTGGAGCACTTCTCGCACTTCCTGCTCGACCGCCTGCTCAACCAGGCCGGCGTGGCCGACGTGAACTCCAGCTTCGTGCTGCGCACGGTCAAGGCGTTCCGCGGGCTGCCGCTGCCGGCGCGTTGATGGTGTCGATGGTGGCGATGCGGTTCGCTGCGCTCACCACATCCTACGGTCGACCTCGTAGGCATGCGCATTCGTAGGATGCGGTGAGCGCAGCGAACCGCATCATCGCGCCAAGCCGAACGCCCGCGCCGCTCCCTTACTCGATCGCCGCCAACGCCGCCGCGCGCGCATGCAGGGCCGCGGTGTCGAACACCGGCACCGCGACATCGTCGGGCCCGATCAGCAGGCCGATCTCGGTGCACCCCAGGATCACGCCCTGCGCGCCGCGCGCGACCAGCCCGGCGATGATCTCGCGGTAGGTCTGGCGCGAGGCCTCGCGGATCGTGCCCAGGCACAGCTCGTCGTAGATCACCCGATGCACGCGTTCGCGTTCGTCCGCATCCGGCACCAGCACCTCCAGGCCGTGGCGTTCGCTCAGGCGCTGGCGGTAGAAGTCCTGCTCCATGGTGAAGCGCGTGCCCAGCAGGGCGACGCGCCGCAGACCGGCGGCGCGGATCGCCGCGCCGGTGGGGTCGGCGATGTGCAGCAGCGACAGGCCCGAGATCGCTTCGACCTGCGCGGCCACCTTGTGCATGGTGTTGGTGCAGATCACCAGCAGCTCCGCGCCGCCCAGGCGCAGACCGCGCGCGGCCTCGCCGAGCACGCGCCCGGCCTGCTCCCAGTCGCCGGCATGCTGCAGGCGTTCGATGTCGGCGAAGTCCACGCTGTACAGCAACAGCCGCGCCGAATGCAGGCCGCCCAGGCGTTCCTTCACGGTCTCGTTGATCTGGCGGTAATAGGGAACCGTCGATTCCCAACTCATCCCGCCCAGCAGGCCCAGTGTTTTCATGGCTTGAGTATAGGGACGGCGCGCTGTCGTTGCGTCAGCGCCGCGTAGGGTGTGGTGAGCCCAGCGAACCGCACGGCAACGCCAATGCGAGCATGCGCGCCGATGCGGTTCGCTGCGCTCACCGCATCCTACGGTTTCGCTGCTTCGACTTCCTCATCAGCCTCGCAACATCTCGGCGGACCGCCGTATCGGGCTTCGAGCTCTGTGTGATTGGGCATGGCGTAGGGTTGCAGCAGCCGCGCGCCCAGGCGCGAGCGCAGTTCCGGTTGCATCGCCAGGAACAGTTCGGCGGGCTTGGCATCGCGTATGTCGCAGCTGCGGCTGGTGAACTTACGCAGGGTCATCTGTGTCATGGCGTCGGCGCTGTGCAGTTCGAACTCGGCCGTGACCGCGCAGTCCGACCAGTCGAACCCTACCGGATAAAGCTCCGGATCGTGTCGCTCATCGTAGAGATAGTCGCGTGAGCGCTGCAGCATCTGCTCCGGTGACAGCGGCACCAGGTACACGACGCCGCCCTTGATCGTCATCGTCGTCAACGGGCGGCTGGTCGCCGTAAACGCCACCAGCGCGATGGCCGCGACCGCCAACTGGGGCCAGGCCGGCGTAACGCCGTCGCGAGGATTCGGCTGCGCGCCTCGTGCCAAGCACCACCACGACAACGGCAGTACAGCCAGGGCCCACAGATCGCCGTAGTCGACCACGCGTGCCACATCGAACAGCGGCAAGCCATTCCAGGCGTCTATCGCCGAGGTCGACCACGACGACTTCCACCACACGAACGCCAGCCCCACCGCGACATGCACCGCCATGCGCCCACGCCCGATCGCCACCGCCCAGAAGTAGGCGAACGCGAACACGCCGGCGAAGTCCGAGAGCTTTCCGGTGAAGGCGTTATGCCAGGCGCTCTTGAGCACCGCATCGTTGAGGATCAGCAACCCCAGCGCCAGCAGGAACGGCCAGCGCAGCAGCGGTGCGAGTCGGTGAGCAGGCTCAATGCGCATTCGTCTTCCCTGGTTGTGCGCCGGCACCGAAGCGCCGGCCGAAGAAGTCGCCATCATTCCAGACCGGGCGCTGCGGCGCGTCGCCGATCAGCTGGCCCAGGCGCGCGTTGAGCCGGGCCAGGCGCGCGGCGTCGGCGTAGTGGATGGGCTGACGGGTGTCGTCGCTGGGCTGGTGATAGCGCAGGCGCAGGTACCCGCGTTGGGCCGCGCGCGGATCGTCGCCCAGCCCTGCGCCCTCGATGCCGCCGTTGAGATAGACCGCGGGCACGCCAGCGCGGATGAAGGCGTATTGGTCGCTGCGCACGAACATGCTCAGCTCCGGCGCCGGGTCCGCCGACAGTTTCACGCCGGTGTCCTGAGCGGCCTGGCGCAGCAGCGGCGCCAGGCTGGAGTGCTCGATTCCGATCGGCACCACGTCGCGGGTCGGCGTCAGCAGCAGCGGCATGTCCAGATTGAGGTTGGCCACCAGCGCGCCGGGCACGGTCGGGTGCCGGACGAACCATTGCGCGCCCAGCAGGCCCTGCTCCTCGCCGGTGACCGCGACGAACAGCATCGAGCGGCGCGGCGCATTCGGCGCGGCGGCCACTTTGCGCGCGGCCTCCAGCATCACCGCCACGCCCAGGGCATTGTCGATCGCGCCGTTGTAGATCGCATCGCCGTCCACCGGCGGGCCCAGGCCGACGTGGTCGAGGTGGGCGCTGAACACCACGTGCTCGTCGGTCAGGGCGCGGTCGCGGCCGGGCAGGCGCGCGACCACGTTGCGCGATTCCAGCGGCGCGATGCGGTTGCGCGCGGCCAGCACGATGCGGCCGGGCAGCGCGTAGCCGCGCAGGCGACCGGCGTCGGTGGCCTGGTAGAGCTCGGCTGCGGTATGGCCGCTGCCGGCCAGCAGCACGTCGGCCACCGCCGCGCTGACCCGCGCCACCACCTGCAGCTGCGGTGTGCTGTCGATCGCGCGGCCGTCGGCGCCGCGCAGGCGCATGCCCGGTCGCTGCCAGTCCTCGGCCGAGCGTGCCCAGGGATAGGTCTGTTCGTCGCCGGTGGTGGCCACGAACACCGCGCCGACCGCGCCGCGTTCGGCCAGCGCGCGCAGCTTCTCGTCGGTGCTGGAATAGAACGCGCGCTGGTCGGGCGCGAAGCGCGCCGGCGCACCGCCGAACAGCACCGCGATCTTGCCGCGCACCTCCAGGCCGGCGAAATCGTCGTGCCCCAACTCGGGCGCATGCACCGCCTGAGCCACGAACACCGCCGGCGCCTCCACCCGCGCCTGCGGCAGGTCGAAATTGAGCAGCGGCAGGAACTGATCGCGAAAGCGCAGCGCGGTGGTGGCGCCGTTGCGTTCGATCACCAGTTCGTTGCCCTCGGGCAGGCGTTGCGCGCGCAGCAGCGGCACGCGCTGGGTGTAGCCGCCGTTCTCGCCGGCCGGACGCAGGCCCATCGCGCGCAGGCGCTGGGCCACGTACAACGCGGCCAGGTCGTGGCCGCGGCTGCCGGTCTCGCGGCCTTCAAGCAGATCGTCGGCGAGATAGCGCACGTCGGCCTCGATCCGGCGCGCATCGGCCGCGGCCGACTCGTCGTAGCCCTCACCGGCGCTCTCGGGCGCGCGCTGGCAGGCGGTCAGTGCGAACACGAGCAGGGCAGCGGCGGCGGCGATGCGCATCAGGGGTTCCGGTCGCGTGATCGGTCGCGACGCTAGCATCGCGGGCGACGTTCCGCGGCTGGCCGCTGGATCGCCAATGTGACGAAAATGTGAAAATAGTTGGCGCGATCATAAGCCGAAGCCGTCGGCCGCTGGCCGCAGATTCGCGAAGTTCATCTGGGTCAGAGGCTTAGCTGCGCTCGCAGGCATGCGCCGCATCGGCAGCGGCTGAATCCTCGTTAAGGCTCGGCGCCTACGGCGCACACATCACTGCAAGCAACAGCGCACTTCATGTGCCCTTTCTATGTGGGCCAGCAATTCCTTAACGCGTAGGTGAAATCACCTACTTACCTTCCAACGCCACTTGGGTTTGGAGAGTGGCGACATGAAGATCGGCGCGACCGCGATAGCGCCCGCTCCTGGACCGGGCTGGCGGGTCCGGCTCGGGCCTTGGGCGAGCCTGACCGCGGTCGCCGGCCTGAGCACGGCGCTGATGCTCAGCGACGACTTCCTGCAGCAGCTCACCAGCCCGCATAACCTGGCGCGCCTGCAACTGCCGTGGGTGCTGGGCCTGTTCTTCATGCACCTGTGCCTGTGGCTGGGCGGCCGCCGTTGGGCGGCCAACGCGCTGCTGAGCGTGTTCGCGCTGATGCAGTTATTGCAGCTGTGCCACATTGCCGCGATGGGCCGGCCGCTGACGCCGGTGGACCTGGCGATGATTCCGCGCGAGACCCCGGACATCGCCGAGGCCACGTTGGCGGGCGCGCGCGCGCACTGGCCGACCCTGCTGACCGGCGCCCTGCCCTATGCGCTGCTGTTCGCGCTCTACAACCTGGGCCTGCCGCGCCTGCCGCTGCCGCGCGCGCCGATCGCGCTGCTGGTGCTGGCCCTGGTGCTGGCGACCAAGCCCTACAAGGCCAGCCAGCGCGCGATGCCGCAGTACATGCCGGCGCCCGCGCGCAGCTCGCTGCACAACTCGATCAATACCTTCAGCTTCTACGCGGTGAATCTGGTCGGTAAATCGGTGCAGTCCTACGACCTGCAGTACCAGCCCTATCGGGTCGCGCGCGTGCCGGTCGCCGAGCAGGACCTGCCGCAGAACGTGTGGCTGGTGATCTTCGATTCCACCCGCAGCGATCACTGGGGCCTGACCGGCTACGCGCGCGACACCACCCCGACGATGTCGCAATGGGTGCGCGACGGCCAGGCGCGCTGGCACCACGGCATCGCCGGCGCCACCGCGACCTCGGCCTCGCTGGCGCTGCTGATCAACGGCGTTCGCGAGCCCGGCAACCTGGGACAGCAGCGTTCCTACCAGACCAACCTGATGCGCCTGGCCAAACGCGCCGGCTACCGCACCTACTGGCTGTCCACGCAGAGCGGCAACCTGCTCAACGAACTCGACGTGGCCAGCATCGACGTGGTGCGCACGCGCGATACCGACACCAAGCGGGTGATCGAGGCGCGCGACGACGCGGTGCTGGACATGGCCAAGCGGATCACCCCGGGCACGCGCAACTTCGTGGTGATGATGTTGCGCTCGGCGCATCTGCCCTACGAGAAGAACTACGCCCAGCACGGCCAGCGTTACGCGCGCTGGCCGACCGCGGCGACCCTGCCGTTCGCGACCCGCCAACGCAACGCCTACGACAATTCGCTGCTCTACCAGGACGCGTTGACCGCGCAGCTGTACCGGCGCTTCGAACGCCTGCCCGGCAAGGGCGTGTTCGTAGTCACCTCCGACCACGGCCAGATGCTGGGCGAGGGCGGCGTGTGGGGCCACAACGTGCTCACCCCGCAGGTCGCGCGGGTGCCGGTGCTGGTGCGCAGCCGCGGCCTGGTCGATCGGTTGCCGCCTGGCAACGGTGGCTGGATCAGCCACTACGGCCTCGGCCACGCCCTGATGGGGCAGCTGGGTTACCGCATCGACAACCCCAACGCCGAGCCCGGCATCGACTATCTGCAAGGCTCCAATCTGTACACCGACAACCCGTTCCGCGGGGTCAGCGTGCGCGACGGCCGCTTGGTGCTCGGCGGCCTGTCCAGCCTGGGCGAGCTCGATCGCAACCGCAGCGTCTACGCGCAGCTGCGTTCGAACGGATTGCCGGCGGTGCGCGCCAGCGAGTAGCCGGCAACCCTCAGCGCAGCGCGGTGTTGCGGTCGCCGGCATGCGGCGACCGAACCGGCCGTACGCCCAGCGCCGCGCCAGCGGCCCGCCATGCTCGCTGCGGCACTCAACCGCTGAGCTTGCGCCGCAGCTGTTCGGCGCGCACGCGCTGGATCGCGCCGGGCGGCAGGCCGGCGTCGTAGGCCGCGGTGGCGTGCTTGAGCAGGTCGCGCGCGGACTGGCGCTCGCCGCGGGCATGGGCGATCTCGGCCGCCATCAGCTGCACGTTGGCGATCATCAGCGGGTCGTAGGCCGGGCTGGCCGCGGCCGCGGCCAAGGCGCGCCTGACCTGCCGCGAGGCCGCGGCCAGGTCGCCGCGCTTGAACGCCAGATCGGCCTTGAGCGCGAGCAGGCCGGGCTCGAAGTTCTTGTGCTCGGGCGGGCCCTCGGCGATCCGGCGCTCGGACTCGTCCAGCAGCTGTTGCGCGCGTTGGTAGCGGCGCTCTCGGATCAGCGGACGGACCATGCGCAGTTGGATGCTGATCAGCTGTTTGGGGTCGGCGTGGGTGCGCGCCAGCGCCAACGCCGCTTCGTAGTCCGGCATCGCGGCGGCATCGCGCTTGAGCGCGACCTGGGACATGGCGCGCACGTTGAGCGCGCGCATCCGCCAGGGCTGCAGGTCCGGCTCGTCGCCGTAGGCCTGCATCCACTGCAGCGCCTGGTCCAGCAGTTCGATCGCGCGCACCGGCTCGCCCATGCTTTCGCCGTACACCGAGGCCAGCGCGATCTGCAGCTTGGCCAGCAGGCGCGGATCCAGGCCCAGGTCGATACCGATGCGCAGAGCGCGCTCGGAATGCTCCACCGCTTCCTGCAGCCGGCCCATCTGGTGGTAGATGTCGCCCAGCTCGCTTTCCATTTCCATGGTGTTGCGGCTGCGTTCGCCGTAGGCGCTACGCGCGATGCGCAGGCCTTCCTGGGCTTCGCGCAGGGCTTCGTCGAGGCGCAGTTGTTCGCTGCGCAGCTGTCCGGCCAGACGGTGCAGGACCAGCCGGCTTGGATGGTCGGCCGGCCAGACCGGCGCGGCCAGCGCGCGTGCGCGTAGCAACTGGCGTTCGGCGCGCGGCAGATCGTCGGCCGCCAACGCCGGCGCGATCGAGGCGATCGTCAGCTCCAGGCGCAGCTCCGGCGCGGCTTCGCCGCCGGCGTCCAGGATCGCCGTGGCGCGGCGGACCGCGCGCTCGACTTCCTGGTCCTGGGCGGCCTGCAGGGCCGACGCGATGTAGTCCACGTAGGCCTGCGCCAGGGTGGTGGCGTCGGCGCCCTGGCGCTCGCGCAGCGCGAGCAGTTCGCGGTGCGTGGCCATCGCCTGCTCCGGCCGCTCCATGCCTTGCAGGGCGGAGCCGCGCGCGCTGAGCAGGCGCGCGCGCAGTTCAGGGTCGTCGCGATCCAGACGCACGATCGCCGCGTCGGCCGCGTCGACGGCGCGCAGGCTGGCCTGGGGATCGCGGATGGCTTCCTGCACCTCGGCGATGGTCAGCCAGGCGATCGCGCGCGTGCGCGGGTCTTGGCGCGTATCGGCCTGCAATTTGTCGGCGGCGCGCGCGAGCAGGGCCGATACGCTGACCGGCGCGCCGCGCACGGCGTCGGGCGCGGTTTCGGCCAACACCGATTCCAGGAATTTGCGCGACGCCTCGGTGTATTGCGCCTCGCGCTCGGCGCGCGCGCGCGCGGCCTGCGCGGTATGTTCGGCGGCGACGGCGCGGTCGCGCTCGTTGTCCAGGCGCCAGACCAGGCCGCTGGCCACCAGCATCGCGAGCAGACTGGCGGCGGTGGCCAGGCGATGGCGGCCGACGAACTTGCGCAGGCGGTAGACGGCGCCGCCGTGCGCGGCGACGACCGGCTGGCCGTCGAGGTGACGCTGTACGTCGTCGGCCAGCGCGACCGCGCTGGGATAACGCTCGCCGGGGTCTTCGGCGCAGGCGGTCAGGACGATGCGGTCGAGGTCGCCGCGCAAGGCCCGTCGCAGTGCCGTCGCTTCCACGCTGACGCTCGGCGCGGGCACCGCCGCGTCGGGTCCGCGCAGTTGCGACAAGCGCCGGCCGGTGATCAGGTCGAACAACAGGACGCCCAGGCCGAACACGTCGGTGGCGGTGGTTGCCGGGTCGCCGCGTCGCTGCTCGGGCGCGCCGTAGCCCGGGGTGAAGGCCACGGTCACGGTGTGCGCGGGGCCGTCGCCGCCGTCGATGAGCGTGGCGATGCCGAAGTCCAGCAGCACCGGCGCGCCGTCGCCGCGCACGATCACGTTGGAAGGCTTGAGGTCGCGGTGCAGCACCAGCCGCCGGTGCGCATGGTCGACCGCCGCGCACAAGCGCAAAAACAACTGCAGCCGTTCGCGCAGGCTGCCGGGCGAGCGCGCCAGATGCTCGTGCAGCGGTGCCCCGTCGATGTAGTCCATGACCAGATAGGGCTGGCCCTGCGCGCTGGTGCCGCCGTCGATGTGGCGGGCGATCAGCGGATGGTCGAGGCTGGCCAGCAGGCCGCGTTCGCGCGCCATGCGCCGTCGCGCGGTGTCGCCGCAGGCTCCGTGCAGCAGTTTCAGCGCGACCCGCTGCACGCCGTCGCCGGCCTCGCGCTCGGCCAGATACACCGTGCCCATGCCGCCGCTGCCCAGTTCGCGCAGCAGGCGGTAGGCGCCGATGGCGTGCGGCGGCATCGGCGCGGCGGTGTGCAAGGCCTCCGCCAGTCGGCCCAGCACGGGGTCGGTGCGGCCTTCGGTCGCGCAGTGCGCGAGCAGCCGCTCCACCGCCGCGCGCACCTGCGGGTCGGGCTCGTTGCGCTGGAGAAAATCGGAGCGCTGGTCGGCGGTCAGGGTCAGCGCCTCCTGGAAGCGCTGCTCGATGCGGGCATGCTGTTCGGGCGTCATCGGTCCAGCTCCTCGCGCAGCCAGGCTTTGGCGAAACGCAGATCGCGTTCCACCGTGCGCACGTTGACCGCCAGCGCGTCGGCGATCTCGTGCTGCTTCAAACCCACCAGGTAGGCCAGTTCGATCGTGCGGCACTGGCGCGGATAAGGGCCTTCGAAAGCGGCCAGCGCCGCTTCCACCTCCAGCCAGCGCTGCTCGGGCAGGGCCCCTTCCGGAGCCCGCTCCAGGGCTTCGTCGAAGCGGGTGATGATCGCGCCGCCGCCGCGTTTCTCGGCCTGGCGCTGGCGGATCAGGTCGATCAGGGTGTAGCGGATCGCGGTGGCCGCGATGCGGAAGAAGTGCTGGCGATTTTGCGCGTCGACGCGGTCGCCCAGCAGGCGCAGCAGCGCCTCGTGGACCAGCTCGGTGGGATCCACGAGCGGTCGGCCCATCGTCGCCAGGTGGCGCAGGGCGATGCCTTTGAGTTCGCCGTAGACCAGGCGGTACAGCGCGTCGCGCGCCTGCGCGTCGCCCGCGCGCGAAGCCTGCAGCAGGGCGGTGACCTCGCCCCGGGTCTGCGGATCCGTCATCGCGCCCCCGTACCTGTCCTTGGTGCGGCCAGCATACGCCGGCCGCTATCGGGTCGCATGCCGGTGTCGGGTTTTCGCCCGGCCTTACGAACTAGGGATCACGGGCCGGCGATCGGCGCCGCACCACCTCACCGGAGACAAGACGATGCGAGTACTGGAACCGCAACACCGGGCGGCCGTCGGCGGCGGCCGCGGCGTGGACGAACAAGGGCGCGACTGCACCGACCCCGGCCATGTGCTCAAGCCGGCGCCGCGCGACGGCGGCGCGCCGGTCCAAACCCCGCCGACGTCGGCAACGCTGAGCGCGCGCTGACATCGGTACGGCCGCGGACGCAGGGACGCGACCCGGTCACCCCGCGCAAGGAACGCACCCTCATCCAGCAAGGAGCCAACGATGCACACCCTTCATCCGCAACAGCTGCAGCAAGTCGCCGGCGGCGGCGACCAGGACACCATCCGTATCGTCAAGCCGCAGAATCCGCCGCCCACCGACACGGTGCGCCTGCCGGAAGTGATCATCATCGATAAGAAGTGAGGCGCCGGATCATGAAAGAACTCGATCGCAAACAGCTGGACGCCGTCGCCGGCGGCGTGATCACCGATCCGGCAACCGGAGGCACCTGCACCGACCCCCGCCCGCCGTTCCCGTTCCCGCGTCCGCAACCGTCGCCGTGGCCGCCGACGCAGCCCGGTCCGGTGTACGCGCTGTAAGCCCGCACGCAGCGGGCGGCCGTCGCGGCCGCCCGTTGCGATCTTCGTTCGTCGCCTCAATCGCGGGCTCCCGCCGCATGAACGCCAAGCGCGCCATCGTCCAATCCGAAGCCGCCGAGTGCGGCCTGGCCTGTCTGGCGATGATCGCCGCCCATCACGGCTACGCCGTGGGCCTGCGCGAATTGCGCCGGCGTTACCCCATGTCGCTCAAAGGCGCGCATCTGGGCCAGCTGATCGACACCGCCGCGCAACTGGGCCTGCAGGGCCGGCCGCTGCGCCTGGAGCTGGACGAGCTGCAGCGTCTGCGTATGCCCTGCATCCTGCATTGGGATCTGAACCATTTCGTGGTGCTGACGCGAGTGCGCGGCGAGCGCGTGAGCGTGCTCGACCCGGCGCTGGGCGAACGCAGCCTCACGCGCGCGGAAGTCTCGCGCCACTTCACCGGCGTGGCGCTGGAACTGAGCCCAGGCGTAGCCTTCGAACGCGCGCCCGCGCCGCCCGCGCTGCCGCTGCGCCAGCTGATCGGCCGGGTCCGCGGCCTGTGGCGCTCGCTGGCCTTGCTGTTCGGCCTGTCCGCGGCCTTGCAGGTGTTCGTGCTGATCGCGCCGTTTTTCATGCAGGGCGTGATCGACCAGGTGCTGATCGCGTCCGATCGCGACCTGCTCGCCGTCCTGGGCCTGGCCTTCGCCGCCAGCGTGGTGTTTCAGGCCGCCATCGGCGCGCTGCGCGCGTGGGCCGTGGTCCACCTGTCCACCGCCCTTGGCCTGCAATGGAACGGCAACGTGTTCCGGCACCTGTTGCGGCTGCCGATGAGTTACTTCGGCAAGCGCCACCTGGGCGACGTGATCTCGCGCCTGGGCTCGGTGCACAGCATCCAGCGCGCGTTGTCGACCAGCTTCGTCGAGGCCTTCATCGACGGGCTGATGGCCGCGGCGACCCTGGTCATGTTGCTGGTCTACAGCTGGAAGCTGGCCTTGGTGACCCTGCTGACGGTGGCGGCCTATCTGGCGCTGCGCACGGCGGCGTTCCCGGCGATGCGCGACGGCACCGAACGCCAGTTGATCGCCGGCGCGCGCCAGCAGAGCTACCTGCTCGAGTCGGTGCGCGGCCTGCAATCGCTGAAGCTGGCCGGCCGCGAGGCCGGGCGCGCGGCCGCGTACGCCAACCTGATGCACGCGACCAGCGACCGCGAGGTCTGGCTGGCGCGGCTGGGTCTGGGCTTCAACGGAATCAACCAGCTGCTGTTCGGTTTCGAGCGCGTGCTGGTGATCTGGCTCGGCGCGGGCATGGCCATGGACAACCTGTTCTCGGTGGGCATGCTGATCGCCTACCTGAGCTACAAGGATCAGTTCTCCGCGCGCGTGGCCGGGCTGATCGACAAGGGCGTGGAACTGCGCATGCTGCGTCTGCACGGCGAGCGTCTGGCCGACATCGTGCTGGAGCCGCCCGAACGCGAAGCGCGCGAGCGCGCGCAGGCGGCGGTTCCGGCCGATGGCGCGATCGAGGTGGACGGCCTGGGTTATCGCTATGCCGACGGCGAACCCTGGGTGCTGCGCGACTGCGCGCTGCGCATCGGCGCCGGCGAATCGGTGGCTATCGTCGGCGCCTCCGGCTGCGGCAAAACCACCCTGGTCAAACTGATGCTGGGTTTGGCGGTGCCGCAGGAAGGCACGGTGCGCGTAGGCGGCCAGGACATCGCCGCGATCGGTCTGCGCGACTATCGGGCGACGCTGGGCGTGGTGATGCAGGACGACCAGCTGTTCGCCGGCAGCATCGCCGACAACATCGCCTTCGAAGAGGATGCCGATCCGGCACGGGTGGAGCAGGCCGCGCGCCTGGCCTGCGTGCACGAGGACATCGTCGCCATGCCGATGGGCTACCACAGCCTGATCGGCGACATGGGCAGCAGCCTGTCCGGCGGGCAGAAGCAGCGCATCGTGCTGGCGCGCGCCTTGTATCGGCGGCCCAGCATCCTGTTTCTGGACGAAGCCACCAGTCACTTGGACGTGCACAGCGAGCGCCTGGTCAATCAGGCCATCGCCGGCCTGGCGCTGACACGGGTGGTGATCGCGCACCGTCCCGAAACCATCGCCAGCGCCGACCGCGTGCTAGTGATGGAGCGCGGACGCATCGTCGAAGAGTACCGGCCGCAGGAGCGCGTGCTGGCGCTGGCCGAGCGTCGCGAGCCGGCGCCGGCGGGAGCGCCGCGATGAGTGCGGATCTGTTCCGGCCCGAGGCCGTGCAGGCGCAGCGCGGCAGCTGGCTGGGTACGGTGTCGCTGCTGCAGCCGCTGCGCCTATGGCTGCTGGCGGCGCTGGCGGTGGCGCTGGCGGCCACGATCCTGGCGTTCCTGGCCTTCGGTCAGTACACGCGCCGCGCCACCGTCGGCGGCGAACTGGTGCCGGACCTGGGCCTGTCCACGGTGCTGGCGCCGGCCGATGGCGTGCTGGCGCGCTCGTTCCCGCAGGAGGGCGAACGCGTGACGGCGGGCAGCGCGCTGGCGCTGGTGCAGATTCCGCGCATCACCGCCGCGGGCGCCGACCTGCACACCGCCGCGGGCGTCGGGATCGAGCGGCGCTTGGACGGATTGCGGCGCCTGGACACCGCGCAGGACGAGCAGATGCAGGCCCAGCGCGACGGCCTGCTGCGGCAGATCCAGGCCTTGCGCCAGGAGCAGGCGCAAACCCGCGCCGAATTGGCCACGCGTACCGAGCAGGTGCGCATCGGCCGCGATACCGTCGGCCGTTACCGTTCGGTGGTGGAGCAGCGCTACGCCAGCGAGCTGCAACTCAGGCAGCAGGAGCAGGCGCTGCTGGAACTGGTCGGCCAGCAGCAGGCGATGCAGCGCCAGGCCAGCCAGTCGCAGCGCGCACTCGCGCAACTGCAGCAAAGCCTGCTGGAACTGCCGGCGCAGCGCGCGCAGCAGCGCGCCGAGCACCAGCAGCTTCTGGCGCAACTGCAACACGAACGCCTGCTGCAGGACGCCAGCGGCGAGCTGATGATCAAGGCGCCGGTGCCGGGTCTGGTCGCCAGCCGCCTGGTCGAACCCGGGCAGGCCGTGAAGGCCGGCCAGCCGCTGTTGAGCCTGCTACCCAGCGGCTCCGAACTGCAGGCGCAGCTGTGGGTGCCCAGTTCCGCCATCGGCTTCGTCGCGCCCGGCGATCGCGTGCTGTTGCGCTACCGCGCGTTCCCGTACCAGAAGTTCGGTCAGCACCGCGGCCGAGTGCTGCGGGTCTCGCGCAGCGCGGTCGCGGCCGGGGCGGACGCGGCGCAGGGCGAGAACGCCTACCGCGTGGTCGTGGCCCTGGAGCGGCAATCGATCCTGGCCTACGGCCGGGCGGAAGCGCTGCGTCCGGGCATGCGCCTGGACGCGGACATCCTGGGCGAGCGCCGCCGCTTGTACGAGTGGCTGCTGGAACCGCTGTATTCGGTGCGCGGCCGCATCGGCGCATGAGCGCGCAGGCGCCGTGTCGGGTTTTGCCTCGCCGCTACGAACTGAATAACGGCCGATGTCGCCGGCGCGGTCAGCGCCGCGCTCGCGAACCCGGCCGCGTCGCGCAAGGTTGCGCGGCCGCTACCACTCAACGAAGGAATACACCGATGAAGTCCATCGACACGCAGGACCTGCGCCGCATCGCCGGCGGCCAGGGCATCGACACCACCATCGTCAAGCCCAAGCCGCCGGTCGACACCACCCGTCCGCCGCCGCTGCCCAATCCGATCCCCGTGCCCCCCGGCCCGGACAAGGAAACCGAAATCTTGAAGTAAACCGCGGCGGTATCGCCCCGGATCCGCGCCGCACGTCCTCCGGGCGTGCGGCGCGCACGCAGCGCTTCGCGCGAGCTGCCATCGCATCGCACAAAGGACCGATCATGAAAACGCTGGACCCGCACAGCCTGCCTCTGGTCGCAGGCGGCAACCGCTACGACAACACCAAGGAGGTGCTGGCCACGATGAAGCCGGCCTCGATGCTGTACCCGGCCCCGGTGAATCCGCCGCCGCCGCTGGAACACCCGCCCGTGCTCACGCCGCACGACGATCCGGACCAAGAGACCGAGCGGCCGCCGCAGTAGGCGCGGTTGCGGCCTGGCGATGGCGTGGCCACCGATACGCGCTGTGCGCGTACCGTCGGAATCAATGGGCCGGGTCGGCCCGTGTCAGCCGCGCGTCCCGCGCGTGGTCGGCCGCTCGAGCCGTTCGAACTGGATCTGCGCGCTGTCGAGCGCGCGGATCTCGACGCCGAAGCTGACGATGTCCGACAGGGTGACGTTGTGATGCTCGCGGATGCGCGCGGCGGTGAGGTGCGGCTTGTCGTGGGTGGTGTGGGCGTCGGCGGCCAGGGTCACCGGATAGCCCAGCGCGGCGGCGCGGCGGGTGGTGGTGTCGACGCAGAAATCGCTGGCGTAGCCGCCGATCACCAGGTGGTCGACGTCCAGCGACTGCAGCAGGCTTTCCAGCGAGGTGCGCAGGAAGGCGTCGGGCGAGGTCTTGCCGACGATCAGGTCGTCGTCGTGGACGTCGAGCTGGGCCTGGAACGCCCAGCCGGGCGCGCCCGGTTCCAGCAGGGTGCCGATGCGTTCGTGACGTATGAAGATCACCGGCGTGCCGGCGTCGCGCGCCCGCGCGATCAGCGCGTTCAGGCGCGCGATCACGGCGTCGGCGTCGTCCGGGCGCGGTTCGCCGTCGAACAGGCCGCTTTGCACGTCGATCACCAGCAGGGCGCAGGTCATGGCCGATTCGCTCGCCGCGCTCAGGGCGAGCGCCAGGTGCCGCCCGCGCTTTCGCAGCTGCGCTGGGTGACCACCAGCGTCTGCGCGTTGCGGCCGTAGTAGTAGGTGCGCACCTTGCGCCCCATCGGGTTCTCGCAGATGCCCTGCGGGTCGGCCGGGCAGGCGCCGCTGACGGTGGCGGTGGCGTTGCCGCCGACCGACTTGATCGAGGCGGCGTTGGATTCGCACTGCATCTTGTAGGCGCCGTCCGGGCTGGCCGCGTCGACTTCGCTGCAGTCGGTGAAGGACATGCCGGACAGCTGGCCCTGGATCAGGCAGGCGCCCTTGGCGGCGACGAGCGGGCTGGCGAGCAGCAGGGCGCTCAGCACCAGGGCACGGGAAACGAAGCGCATCGGGCGGATCCTTGTGGCCGCAAGGGCTGCGGTCGATGCGCCACTCTAGCCTGCCGCCGCGACCGGGTTAAGCCGGGGTCTTCACGGTTCGCGCCGCGGCGGAAATCGCAGGACCACGCCCTGCTCCGGATCGGGGCGGTTCCACAGCACCGGCACCTCGCGCGGGCTGGGCGGTTCCAGTTCGTCGTTGGCCGGCACCATGCTGTCTTCCTCGTCCTCCCAGCTGTAGCGCTTGCGCGGCGGCAAGGGGTCGCTGCGGCGGAACAGGAAGGCCGCGATCACGCCCGCGACCGCGCCGCCCAGGTGGGCCTGCCAGGAAATGCCGGGTTCGCGCGGCAGGATGGTCAGCAGCATGCCGCCGTAGAACATGAAGGCGATCATGGCCGCGGCGATCGAAGGCCGGTCGCGACGCAGCAGGCCCAGCACGAACACCAGGAACATCAGGCCGTGGGTCAGGCCGCTGGCGCCGAGGTGATGGCTGCCGGCGCTGCCCAGCAGCCAGGCGCCCAGGCCCGAGCCCAGCCAGATCAGCGGCAGGGCGCGCAGGGTCGCGCGCGGGTAGACCCCGCCGGCCAGCAGGCCCAGCATCAGCAGCGAGATCGCATTGGTGGCCAGGTGCTCGATCGAACCGTGCAGCAGCGGCGCGGTCAGCAGGCCCAGCAGGCCCTCCAGCGACCAGGGCTGGACCGACCAGGCGCCGACGTCGAACTGGCCCTGTGCGCTGTAGACGGCCGCCAGTACCAGCACGAAGGCCAGGCTGGCGTTGAGGGCGCGCACGAAACGGCCGCGGTCGGCCGCGCGCTGGGCGGGGGTGTCGGGCGGGGCATCGGGAGTGGGCAGGTGCATGTTTGCGAGATTGGCACCGCCGGGCGCGAATACAAGCCGGGCGAGGCGGGCCAGTTTGTCCCGCCGATGGGACGCGCGGGCCGGCGCGCGCCGCAGCCAAACCCCCGGAGCCGCGTCCAACCCGCGTAAAATGCGGCGATGAACAACGATCTGCCTACCGTACGCCTCAAGAACGCCTGGAAATCCACCCATCCCTGGATCTTCCAGCGCCTGGTCGACAAGCCCGCCCAGCGCCCCAAACCCGGCTCCATCGTCGACGTCGTCGGCGTCGACGGCGTGTGGATCGGCCGCGGGTTCTACAACGGCCATTCGCGCATCGCCCTGCGCATGCTCGACAACGACCCCGACGCGACCATCGACGCCGACTGGTTCGCGCGCAAGATCGCCGCCGCGGTCTCGCTGCGCCGCGACGTGCTGCGCCTGGACGAGGTCAGCGACGCCTGGCGCGTGGTCCACAGCGAAGGCGACGGCCTCAGCGGCCTGGTCGTCGATCGCTACGGCGATCTGCTGGTGGTCGAATACTTCAGCGCCGGCGCCTTCCGTTACCGCGAATGGATCTACGACGCCCTGCGCGCGCAGTTCCCGGGCTGCCGCTTCTACGCCTTCGCCGACGAGCACGTGCAAAAGCAGGAAAGCTTCGACTTCCGCGGCACCGAGGCGGTGCCGCCGGCCACGATTACCGAATACGGCATCCGTTTCCGCGCCGACCCGGCCGGCGCGCACAAGACCGGTTTCTTCGCCGACCAGCGCGAGAACCGCGAGTGGCTGTCGCGTCAGGTCGCCGGCAAGCGCGTGCTCGACCTGTGCTGCAACACCGGCGGTTTCGGCGTTTACGCCAAGGCGCGCGGCGCCGAGGAAGTGATCGGCGTGGACATCGACGCCGACGTGATCAACATCGCCAAGGCCAACGCCAAGCTCAACAACGCCCACGTCAAGTTCGTCCAGGCCGACATCTTCCCCTACCTGCGCGACATGGGTAACGCGGGCGAGCGCTTCGACGTGGTGATCCTGGACCCGGCCAAGATGACCCGCGACCGCGAGCAGGTGATCCCGGCGCTGAAGAAGTACCTGGACATGAACAAGCTGGCCCTGGGCGTGGTCAAACCCGGCGGCCTGTTCGCGACCTTCTCCTGCACCGGCCTGGTCAGCGAGGAGCAGTTCCTCGACATGATCCGCCGCGCGGCGTTCTACGCCGGCCGCACCGTGCAGGTGCTGAAAGTCTCCGGCGCCGGCGCCGACCACCCCTGGCTGGCCCAGGTGCCCGAGTCGCGCTACCTCAAGGCGGTGTTCTGCCGCGTCCTGGACTGACCGACCGCGCCGCGCCTGCTGCTACCGGCAGGGGTGGCGCAGCCCTCGCGCCCTGTTGGAGCGGCGAAAGCCGCGACCGCGAAAACCGCACGACGACTACCACTCGCCCGCCCCCTGTAGGAGCGGCGTGAGCCGCGACTACGAAAACCGCACGACGACGATCTCTCGCTTCCGCTTTCGTAAGAGCGACCGCGGCCCTCGCTTCCTGTGGGAGCGGCGTGAGCCGCGATCGCCCGACGCGGTGCACGCGCGATGGTGAGAGCCGCGGCCGCGCGCCTTGTCGCGATCGCGGCTCACGCCGCTCCCACAGAAAGCATCACCGGCATCGCGGCTCACGCCGCTCCCACAGAAGGCACCACGGGCATCGCGGTTCACGCCGCTCCCACAGAAGGCACCACGGGCATCGCGGCTCACGCTGCTCCCACAGAAGGCATCACGGGCATCGCGGCTCACGCTGCTCCCTCAGAAAGCATCACGGGCATCGCGGCTCGCGCCGCTCCCACAGCAAGCGCCGCAGGCGCGGCCGCGCGCGCCGCTAGGTCGCCAGCGCGTAACTCGCCACCGCCACCGCCAGCGATACGCCCGCCACCGCCAACGACACCAAACTCAAACGCCGCGCGCGGCGCAGGCGCTGCTCCAGCGTCATCGACGCTTCCTGCAGCGTGGCCAGGGTCTTCTGCATCTCCGCGGCCAGCACCTTGATCGACTCGGCGTTCTGCGCGGCCACGTCCTGCAGCTCGGTGATCTGCACCGCGACCACATCGGAAACAGCGGCGTTGGTCTGCTGCGGCGCGCGCGTGAAGTAGGGCCGCGCCAGGCGCAGGATTTCGGGGATCAAGGGGGCGGCGACGGTGAACCAAGCGGCCATGACGACTCCGGGCGGCGAGCGTGGACTGCGCCGCGATTGCTAAGGAAGCCGTCACTGTAACGCCGACGGCCGCAACGCCGTGTGGCGATGCGGCCGTCGAGCGCGCGCGGGCGCTTACTTGCGCGGCGCGACCATGGACTGGTGGTAGTCGATGCCCTGGCCCCAGCCGCCGCCGTGTTCCTGGGCGATCTTCTGCACCTGCGCGCCGGTGTTGCCGCGCGCCCAATCGCCCTGCCATTCCAGCATCACCGCCATCCAGGTCACCGGCACCGCGCCGGCCTGGATCATGCGCTGCACCGCCATCTCGTGCGATTCGCGATTGACGTCGCCGCTGGCGTCGACTACCACGTACACCTCGTAGCCGTCCTTGAGCGCCGACAGCACCGGCAGGGTCACGCAGCTGTCGGTCCACAAGCCGCTGACCAGCAGCTTCTTGCGCCCCGTGGCCGCGATCGCCGCACGCAGGCGCGGTTCCTGCCAGGCGTCGATCGAGGTGCGATCGAACGGCGTCAGTTCCGGACGCGCGTCGGTGAGCTGGCGGAAGAACGGGCCACCGAAACGCTGCGCGCTGATGGTGGCGTAGAAGGTCGGCACCTCGAAGGCCTTGGCGGCCTTGCTCAACCCGACCGCGTTGTTGATCAGCTCCAGCACCGGGATCGACTGCACCGAGAACACGAACTGCGGTTGGTAGTCGACCATCAGCACCGCGCTGTTGTCGCGCGTGAGCGGGTCGCGCAGATCGGCGTGGGCGGGCGCGGCGGCGAACAGGGCGAACATCGAAAGCAGGGCGGTACGGACTGGCGAGAGACGCATGACGGGATTCCGAGTGGAGGGTGGGGATTCAGCGCGCGCCGTTCAGAGCGGGCAGCGCGGCATTGGCGGGGACCGCCGCAGGGGCGGCGACGACGCGACGGTTGGCCAGCACGACGCCGGCGAACACCAGCGCCAGCGCCGGCACGAAGCTCCAGCCCAGGCGCTCGCCGAACAGCACGGCGCCCCAGACCACGCCGGTCAGCGCGATCACGTAGCCGATCTGGCTGTAGGCGACGGAGTCGGCGATGCGTTGCAAGGCGGCGGCGGCGACGTTGGCCGACAGGGTGACCAGCACCATCGCCAGCAGCAGCGGCCAGGACGCGGCCAACTGCTCGACGCTCGCGCGCTGGCCGCTCACCGCGATCAGCGGCAGCACCGCCAGCGCCTGCACCAGCATCGTGCCGGCGCTGGACATCGGCGCGCTGAGGCCGGTCGGCCAATGACGGCTGCGGTAGACGTTGCCGATCGCCAGCAGCACCGGCACGCCCAGGGCCACGGTCAGCGCCAGCGCCTGCTCGGCCTCGACCGCTTTCGCGCGCGGCACCAGCACCAGCAGCACGCCGAGCAGGCCCAGGCCGGTGCCCAGCATCGCGGTCGGGGACGGCCAGCGGCGTTCGACCAGGGCGTTGAACAGCGAGGTGAACATCGGCGATAGCGTGACCACCACGGTGAAGATGCCGGCCGGGATGCGCGCCAGCACCCAGTTGCCGAGCAGGGCCGAGCCGGCCACCGCGATCAGGGCGGCGATCAGGTAGAAGCGGCGCGAGGCCGGGTCCAGCGGCAGGCGTTCGCCGCGCGCGCGCTGCACCGTCAGCAGCACCGCGGCGGCACCCGCGGTCTGGATCAGGGAAACAATCAACGGGCTGAGGCCGCGCCCCAGCAGCAGCTTGCTGATCACGAAGATGGCGCCGACCAGGCTGCCGGCCAGCAGAGTGAGGACTAGGCGCTTCGTGGTGAGGTTCATGGCGTCGTACCGGTGGGGACGAGGCCAAGTTACGGATTCCGGGCCTGCGGATAATCGGCCCGGACGTGGTTAAACTGTTTCCCCATGTCAACAATCCCTCAGGGGCGCCTCCCCGTCCCCGACCTCGCCGGCCTGCTCGCCTTCCTGCGCGTGGCCGAGCTGGGCAGCTTCGTGCGCGCGGCCGACGCCCTGGGCCTGTCCAAGGCCGCGGTCAGCAAGCAGGTCTCGGCGCTGGAAGGGCGGCTGGGCACGCGCCTGCTGCACCGGACCACGCGCCGGCTCAGCCTGACCGAGGCCGGCCAGGCCTATCTGCGCCATGCCCAGTCGGCCTTCGCCGAGGCGCGCGCGGCCGAGGATGCCGTCGCCGGCACCGGCGAAGTGGTGCAGGGCCGGTTGCGGGTGTCGGTGCCGATGAGCTTCGGCGTGCTGCATGTCGCCCCGCACGTGGGCGACTTCCTCACCAAGTACCCGCAGATCGACATGGACCTGCAGCTGGACGACCGCCCCACCGACCTGGTGATGGAAAGCCAGGACCTGGCGATCCGTCTGGGCCGGCTGGAAGCGTCCAGCCTGGTGGCGCGCACGATCTCCTACAGCCGCGTCTGGCTATGCGCCTCGCCCGAATACCTGCGGCGGCGCGGCCACCCCCAGCGCCCCGACGAACTGCCCGCGCACGACTGCCTGCATTTCAGCCTGGCCGCGACCGGCCGCACCTGGGAGCTGCGCAACGGCGACGAGGTCGTGCGTGTGGCCTTGGGCGCGCGCCTGGATGCGAACTCCAGCCTGGCCCTGAAAGCCGCGGTGCTGTCCGGCGCCGGCATCGCGCGCATCCCCGAGTTCGCCATCGCCGACGAGATCCGCGACGGCCGCATGCAGCGCGTGCTGCCGCACTGGGAGATCGCCGGTTTGGACGTGCACGCGGTGATGCCGGAGCGGCGCTACGTGCCGGCCAAGGTACGCGCGTTCGTGGAGTTTTTGGAGGCGCGGTGGAAGCAGAATCCGGGCTGGCTAGGCGCGACGCGCTAGCGAACGGCGGTGGTCTTGGCTTCGTCCAGCGACCGCCCGCAGTGCGCGCAGTAGCGGATGTGCGCATTGAGGATGAAGAACGCCCAGCTTGGGCCGTGCGCGCGCGCGAGGCGGAACTTGCAATGAGGGCAGCGGATGAACAGCACGACCACCAGCTCGATGACGACAAGGGCAAACACGCCTGACAGCAGCGCCGCCCACCAGTAGTCGAAGCACCAGGCCACGAATGCCGATTCGCCGCCGGGTTTGCCAAAGAAGACCACCAGGCAGGCCGTCAAGGCCGGCATCATCACGGCCACTTTGATCGCAAGGCCGATGCGCGCGGTCTGGGTCAGGCGTTGGCGCGTAGTCGAGGTCATGGCGTTCCAGCGTAGTGGCGGACATAGCGTTGCGACAACGATCAGGCCTCGGATTTCGCGGCCGGAGCCTTCGTGCACTTCTCGTCGATGATCGGTGTCATGTACTGCTTGAGCTTGCCGGCCGTCTGCTGCTCCAGCAACGTGTCCAGATACGCGATGCGCGACTGCGGCTGTTTCGTCAGTACGGCGCTATAGGCGCGCAGCATGCTTTCGACGCCGGCCAATTGCGGCGCGCCAGGATCCTTATCGTCCGGGTGCCCGATCTGATAGGCGCCGTTGCCGAACATCTGCTGCAGCACGTAAATGCCGGCATTCGGCGCGCGGTCGTCCTTGACCAGGGGGCTTACGACGTCGCAGACCACGACGGTGTGATCGGGCGTCTGCATCAGCCAATCCAGCAACCAGGCGCGCATGGAATTGTCCGTATCGCCCAGCGGGTCGCGCTCCAGCGCCTGGGTCAGGCGGATCATTTTGGCGCTGTCGGACTCCGCGGCCGGCTCGGCGGCCTGCGCCGCGGTCCCCAGGCATGCGATCGACAACAGCAGCGCGAGCGACTTGATACGCATGCGGGTTTCCGGCCTTGGACGACGCGGACTGCGACGACGATGCGCGGCACTATCTCAACCCGATCGCCCTCCCGGCAAGCCGCTTCTTAGCCCTTGAGACCCAGCGGGCTACACTGTCGCCATGGCCGAAACCCCGCTGCTGCTGACCCTGTTGTTGATCGCCGTGCTGGTGGCGATCGTGTTGCTGATCGTGCTGTTGCTGCGCAAGCCCGACGGGCGCCTGGAGCAGTCGCTGCGCGAGGAACAGCGCGAGGGGCGCGGAGAATTGCGCCAGCAGCTCGACAGCCTGTCGTCGGCGCAGGAGCAGCGCATCGAGGGCTTCGGCGGCCGCCTCACCGAACTCACCCAGCGTACCGACCAACGCCTGGATCAGCTGGTGGTCACCCTGACCGACGATGCGCGCAAGGGCCGCGGCGAGGCGGCGGAGCTGCAGCAGCGTTTTGCCGAAGGCCTGGGCCAGCGCCTCAACGAGCTCACCCAGCGCAACGAACTGCGCCTGGGCGAGCTGCGCACCACCTTGGAACAGCGTCTGCGCGAGCTGCAGGCCGACAACACCGCCAAGCTCGAGCAGATGCGCGCGACCGTGGACGAGAAGCTGCAGACCACGCTGGAAACGCGCCTGGGCGAATCCTTCCGTCTGGTATCCGAGCGCCTGGAACAGGTCCAGCGCGGCCTGGGCGAGATGCAGCAGCTGGCCAACGGCGTCGGCGACCTCAAGCGCGTGCTGACCAACGTCAAGACCCGCGGCACCTTCGGCGAAGTGCAGCTGGGCGCGCTGCTGGAGCAGGTGCTCACGATCGAGCAATACGACAGCAACGTCGCCACCGTTCCCGGCAGCGGCGAGCGCGTCGAATACGCGGTGCGCCTGCCCGGCACCACGCCGGAACAACCGGTGCGGCTGCCGATCGACGCCAAGTTCCCGCGCGAAGACTACGAGCGCATGCTCGATGCCCAGGACCGCGCCGATCCCGACGCGCTGGCGATCGCCGCCGCCGGCCTGGAGCGTCAGGTCAAGGTCGAAGCCAAGCGCATCCGCGACAAATACCTGGCGCCGCCGCACACCACCGACTTCGCGCTGCTGTTCCTGCCGACCGAAGGCTTGTACGCCGAGGTGCTGCGCCGGCCGGGGCTGTTCGAAACGCTGCAGCGCGATTTCCGCGTCACATTGGTCGGGCCGACCACGTTGCTGGCCTTGCTCAACAGCCTGCAGATGGGCTTCCGCACGCTGGCGATCGAACAGCGCTCCAGCGAAGTCTGGCAGCTGCTGGGCGCGGTCAAGAACGAGTTCGGCAAGTTCGCCGGCGTGCTGGAGAAGACCCGCACGCAGCTGGATACGGTGCGCAACAGCATCGACGCCGCGGGCGTACGCACGCGCGCGATCGAGCGGCAATTGAAGGGCGTGGAGACACTGCCGGCAGACGAGGCGCGGCGGTTGCTGGGGGCGGATGATTTCGCTGAGGGCGACGATGAGACTTGAGCGCGGGCGACGCTCTCAGAAACAAAGCCTCTGATTTCCCTGCTCCCGCTGGCGGGAGCAGGGGCCCGCAGGGCGGGTGAGGGCAGCGACTGAGGTTGGAGTTAAGCGCCTGCGGCGGCCCTCACCCCAACCCACACCCCGGCCCGACCGCACAGCGCTCGGGCGTTCGGCACAGCGTGAGCCAGTGGCTCGCGCCGCGCCTCACCCCGCAAGCGGGAGAGGGGCTCAGTACGCAAAGCCTTTGATTTCCCTCCTCCCGCTTGCGGGAGAAGGTGCCCGCAGGGCGGATGAGGGCAGCGACTGAGGTTGGAGCTAAGCGCCTGCGGCGGCGGCCCTCACCCCAACCCCTCTCCCGCAAGCGGGAGAGGGGCTCAGTACGCAGAGCCTTTGATTTCCCTTCTCCCGCTGGCGGGAGAAGGTGCCCGTAGGGCGGATGAGGGCAGCGGTCGAGGTTGAGGCTGCGCGCTTGCGGCGGCCCTCACCCCAACCCCTCTCCCGCAGGCGGGAGAGGGGCTAGATGGCGTCGGGTCTTTGTTTTCCCTACTCCCAGCGGGAGAGGAGCACATCGCGTGGAATGTTCGACCCGCGCTACTGAGCTTCAACGGTTGTAATTCGCGTCCGTCGGCATCAGCGGCATGGCATCGGCCGGCACGCTGGGGTTGCTGTCGTCGCGCAGGTAGTCCGGCAGGCCCTGGTCTTCGGCGTCCATGCGGTCGCCGAAGATCTGGTAGTCGCGGCGCTGCATCCAGGAATCGCGGACCAGGGTGTAGTCGTCCTCGGCGCCTTCGCGCAGGGCGTCGGTGGGCATCAGCTGGGCGCGCACGTCGACCAGCTGCAGGCCCTGGATCGGGATGCGGATGCGGTCGCGTTCGACCTGGCGCAACGGGCTCAGCGGGGCGTCGCCGACCGCGCCGAAGGCGTCGCGCACGGTGCGCGGGCCGAACAGCGGCAGTTCCAGGTAGCGCGAACGCTTCCAGCCCCAGATGCCCAGGGTCTGGCCGAAGTCCTCGCTGCGATTGGGCAGCTTGGCGTCGCTGGCCGGGTCGAAGATGCCGCCGATGCCGACCGTGCTGTTGAGCGCGAAACGGCCCAGCGACTGCGCGGCCTGCTTGGGCTTGCCCTGCAGCAGGGCGTTGACCGCCGACACCGGCTGGCCGAGGTTGTTGAAGAAGTTGCTCACGCCCAGGCGCACCGGCCGCGGCACCACGCGCACGTAGGCGCGCGCGAGCGGCTTGGCGATGACGCGATCCACCGCGTTGTTGAAGCGGTGCATCTTGCGGTTGTAGCGCTCCCACGGGTCGTAGATGGTCGGCAGCGAGGCCGGCGCGGGCAGCGTCGGGTCGGCGACCGGATCGTATTCCTGCGACTGCGCGCCGTAGAGCGCGTCGAAATCGCGCTCGGCTTGCGTGCGCTGATCGGCCGGACTGGCTACGCCGGCGTCCGCTGCGGCGGTGGCGTCGACGGCCGGGGCCGCGGCCGCGTCCTGGGCCGCCTGCTGCGCGGCTTCCGCCGCTGCCGCCGCGCCGGCCGCGGTCGCGGTGTCGGCCACCGCCTCGATGTCGGCCGGCGTGGAAGCGTCCAGCGCGGAGACGGACGCGTCGTTGGACGCCTGCGCTGCCGCGGTGGCGGAGGCCCTCGCGTCGGCGGCGGCCGCGGCGGCGCGCTGGGCGGCGTCGGCGGCTTCCGCTTCGGCCATGGCGGCCGACCGTGCCTGCGCGGCCGCGTCCGCTTCGGCGGGCGTAGCGGCGGTCGGCTGGGTCGCGCCGTCCTCGATCTTTCGGCGGCAGGCCAGGGCCGCGTCCGCGCTGCCGTCGCCGGCGGCCAGACAGGATTCGAAGGTCTCGCGCTGCTGCGCCGACATCTGTTGTGCGTTGGCGGCCAACGGCAACAGGACGAGGGCGAGAGCGATTACGGGGGTGGGGGAGCGCATGGTCGCAGTCTATTCGCTAAGGGCGGCCCGGCCATGTCCCTGAGGCGATGGCGACCGCAACGGTGTGTTCGGGATCAGCTGGAAAAGCCCAATCCCTCGTCGAGTCGGTACGCGGCACGCAGCTCGGTCAGGCCGGGCGGGGTGCCGATCACGCTTACGCCGGGCGCGCGCGCGGCGAGTTCGGCCAACAGCGCCAGACCGGCGCTGTCGACCTCGCTGACCGCGCTCAGGTCCAGCCGGCGCAGGTCCTTCAACAGCGGCTGCGCCTGCCGCCACAACGCCGCCACCGCCGCGCGCTCGAGCGCGCCGGCGAACACCAGCGCCTCGCCTTCGCGTCGGACCGTGGCCGCGCTCATGCTCAGTTGCCCTGGGCCTGGGCCTGCAGACGGCCGGCCTGGATGTCGGCGGCCACCTGGGGGATGGTCTTCTGCTTGAGCGGGGTGTCGAACTGGTTGCGGAAGGTCTGCACGAAGCTCACGCCTTCCACCATCACGTCGAACACCTTCCAGTTCGCGCCGACCTTGCGCATCAGGTAATCCACCGGCACCGGCTCGCCGCCCTGGCGCAGGTATTCGCTGGACACCTTGACGATGGCGCCGCCGCGCAGCGGAGTCTCGGACTTGATCCGCACCTGCAGCTTGGCGTTGAAGTCCAGCAGCGAGGAACCGTAGCGCTGCATCAGGCTGGTGCTGAGCGCGTCGGCGAACAGCTTGACGTCGGCGTCGGAGGCGCCGCGGCCGTGCGCGCCCAGGACCAGGCGCGCCGCGTAGTCGCGGTCGAACATCTGGTTGAACTCGGTGGCGATGAACTTGCTCAGCGCGCCGCGGTTCTTGGTGAACTCGGCGCGGCGCGCCTCCAGCGTGCTCAGGATGCGGGTGCTGTTGCTCAGCACCATCTGGCTGGGCGATCCGGCCGGCGCGGTCGCGGCCGGTTGCGCGGACTGCGCGAACACGATCGCCGGCGCGGCGGCGAGCAGCGCCGAGGCGATTACGAGGGAAATGAGGTTGCGCTTCATGGCTTGCTCTCGTCGTGGGTGGGGGCGGCGTCGCCCTTGGGGGCATCGCCTTGTAAATACGCCGGCACGTCTTCGGCGGCGGGGGTCGCGGCTTCCTTCTTGTCGCCGCCCTGGGCGCCGCCACCGCTGAACATGTATTTGCCGACCAGCTGGATCAAGTCCACCGCCGGCTGGGTCAGGAAGATCTCGTCGCCGGGCTTGAGCGGCTCCGGATCGCCGCCCGGGGTCAGGCCGATATAGCTCTCGCCCAGTAGGCCGCTGGTGAAGATGCCGGCCGAGGTATCGGCGGGCAGGCCCTTGTACTGGCTATTGATCGCCAGGGTGACCTTGGACTCGAAGGTCTTGGGGTCGAGTTCGATGTTGGCGACCTGGCCCACCGCGACGCCGCCGATCTTGACCGGCGCGTTCGGGCGCAGCGCGCCGATGGTGGTGAAGCGGGCCTTGAGCGCGTAGCTGTCGCCGCCGAAGCCCCACTTGCCGTTGGTGGAGGCGATCGCCAGCACCAGCAGCGAGGCCAGGGCGAGCAACAGGAACGCGCCGACGGCGAATTCGATGCGGGGACTGCGGACGGACATGAGGTGGGTCTCCGAAACTCTATGCGCGGGCGATGCTTTACTTAAACAACAACGCGGACATGACGAAGTTGAACATCAGCACCAGCAAGGACGCGTTGACCACCGCCTTGGTGGTCGCGACCGAGGTGCCTTCGATGGTCGGCTCGGCGTGGTAGCCGACGTAGGCCGCGACCAGCGCCGCGATCGCGCCGAACACGCCCGACTTCAACAGGGCCACGCAGAAGTCGTCGACGAAATCGACGTTGTCCTTCAGCGCCGGCCAGAAATAGCCCGGGTCCAGGCCGATCACGTGCACCGCTTCCAGATAGCTGGCGGCGATCGCGAAGCTGCAGAAGAACCCGGTCAGCAGCGGCACGCTCAGCACCGCGGCCCAGAAGCGCGGCGCGACCGCCTTGCCGACCGGATCGATCGCCATCAGGCCCAGCGCGGTGATCTGGTCGGTCGCGCGCATCAGGCCCAGCTCGGCCGCGATCGAGCTGCCGGCGCGGCCGATGAACAGCAGCGCGGTCAGCACCGGGCCCAGTTCGCGGTACAGCGACAGGCCCAGCAGGGTGCTCAGCGAGTTGCTGGCGCCGAAGGTGGCGAGCGTGCGGTAGCCCTGCAGGGTCAGCACCAGGCCCACGAAAGCGCCGCCAACGGCGATGATCGGCAGCGAACGTGCGCCGATCTTGTAGATTTCGCGAATCAGCTCGCGGAAAAAGTCCGGAGTCGGCTTGGAGGCCCGGAACACCGACAGGGTGAACAGGCCGGCGCGGCCGAGCTGGCGGGTGGCGTCGACGAAGGCCATCACGCGGCCTCCGCCGTGCGCGGCGCGGCATCGAAGGCGATCGGGCCGTCGGGCTGGCCGCGCAGGAACTGCTGCACCAGCGGGTCGCTGCTGGCTTCCAGGTCCGCCGGGGTGCCGGAAAAGACGATGCCGCCGTTGGCGATCACGATGGCGTGGTCGGCCACCGGCAGGGTTTCGTGCACGTGGTGGGTCACGATGATGCTGGTCAGGCCCAGGGTGTCGTTGAGGCGGCGCACCAGGCTCATGACCACGCCCGAGGCGATCGGGTCCAGGCCGGTCAGCGGTTCGTCGTAGATCATCAGCGGCGGGTCCAACGCCAGCGCGCGCGCCAGCGCGACCCGGCGCGCCATGCCGCCGGAGAGTTCGCGCGGATAGGCGTCGGCGGCCGCGCGCAGGCCGACCGCGTTGAGCTTCATCAGCACCAGGCGGCGGATCAGCGCGTCCGGCAGATCGGTATGCGTGCGCAGCGGCAGGGCCACGTTCTCGGCCGCGGTCAGGTCGGTGAGCAAGCCGTTGCCCTGCAGCAGCACGCCCAGGCCCTTGCGCAGTTCGAGCAGCGCGCGCGAGGGCCGCGGCACTTCGCGGCCCAGCACTTCGACCCGGCCTGCGGCCGGCGCGAGTTCGCCGGTCAATGCCGACAGCAGGGTCGACTTGCCGCTGCCCGAGGGGCCCAGCACCGCGACGATGCTGCCGCGCGGCACCGACAGGTTGATGTCGCGCAGCACGGCGCGGCCGCCGCGATCCAGTCGCAGGTCGGTCAGGCGGACGATGGGCGTTTCGGTCGTCATGCTGGGGGGCGTCATCCGGAGAGGTGCGGCCGCACGCGGCCCGCGCGGGGTCGCAAGTTTCGGCAGCTTGGCGGGCTGAGGCTGAACGGGGGATGCAGTGCGGTCATTGTCGCAGGTTCGGCGGCGACGCTACGCAAGGCGGTGTCGTCATCGTGTCGGCCGATCCTGGACGGCCCGGATTAAGAAGGTTTTAAGCGCCGTGTTCCAGCCGGTCGCGTCGCCACCGTCGATCCGTCATCCCCGCGAAGGCGGGGATCCAGTGACTTCAGCGCGTATGCCGGCGTCGTGCGCGAACGGCCGAGACAGATGATTTCCACGGCGCTATGGCGGTCGCGTCGCCAGCGGCAGGTCGACCCAATCACTGGATTCCCGCCTTCGCGGGAATGACGAATCGGGGTGACGCGGGTCGTCGTAGCCAGTCCTGATTCTCCATTCCCCAATCCCGATTCCGGCAAGATGTCGCGATGCCCGGCCGTCCCGACTTCCGCCTCTACCACTCCAATGCGCTGGACGTGCTGGCTGGACTGCTGGCACAGGAACTGCGCACGCCCGTGCCCGGGCGGTCGGTGCTGGCGCCGGAGGTGGTGCTGATCCCGCAGGTGGCGATGCGGCGCTGGTTGCAGGCGACCCTGGCCCAGACCTACGGGATCGCCGCCAACCTGGAATTCCTGACCCCCGGCGAGTTCGTGCAGCGCGCGTTGGACGCCAACGTGCCCGGCATCGAGGACGACATCGGCGCCGAGGCGCTGCGCTGGCGGCTCTATAAGGAACTCTCGCATCCGGCCGCGCTGCGCGAACCGGCGCTGGCCGAGCTGCGCGCTTATCTGTCCGGCGCCGACCCGCTCAAGCCCTGGTCGCTGGCCGGCGAACTGGCGGGCCTGTTCGAGAAATACCAGGCCTGGCGCCGCGACTGGCTGCGCGCCTGGGACCAAGGCCAGGACCGCGACGATGCTCAGGCCGCGCTGTGGCGCCGGGTCGCCGGCGCCAGCCGCTACCGCGCGCGTCGCATCGGCGACTATCTGGCGCGTTACGGCGGCGACGGCGCGGAGGTGCCCGAAGGTTTGCCGCCGCGTTTGTTCGCCTTCGCCACCCTCAACGTCTCGCCCGACGTGCTGCGCGTGATCGCCACCCAGGCCCGCGCCGGCGTGCTGCATTTCTATCTGCCCACGCCCAGCCGCAAGTACTGGGGCGATCTGGCCAGTTACGGCGAACGCCTGCGCCTGCTCGATGCCGACGCGTCGGTGCAGGATGCGGACGAGAACCCGCTGCTGCAGGCCTGGGGCGCGGCCGGCCGCGACTTCATGGCGGTGCTGGGCGGTTACGAGGTGGTGCACCCCTCGGGCGAGATCGCGGCCTACGCCGACCCCGAAACCGACCCCGCCGACGATCCCGCGCGCGACAGCCTGCTGCGGCGCCTGCAGCGCGACCTGCTGCATCGGCGCGCGCCGGCGGTGCCGGGCTGGCGCGCGGCGGTCGATAGCGCCGACCCCAGCCTGCAGGTGCATGCCTGCCACACCCGCCTGCGCGAGGTGCAGGTGCTGCACGATCAACTGCGCGGCCTGCTCGAGGACCCGCGCTTCGATCCGCCGCTGCAGCCGCGCGAGATCGCGGTGCTCGCGCCCGACATCGATCCCTACGCGCCGCACATCGCGGCGGTGTTCGGCGGCCTGGCCGGGCGCCCGGGCTTCATTCCGTATGCGCTGGCCGACGTGAGCCCGCTCGCGGCCGAGCCGCTGGCCGACGTGTTTCTGCGCCTGCTCGCGCTGCCGGTGTCGCGCTTCGGCCTCAGCGAGATCCTCGACCTGCTGGCCGCGCCGGCGATCGCCGCCGCCGCCGGCCTGGACGCGCCGGCGCTGGAGCGCCTGCACACCTGGTTGCACGAGGCCGGTGCGCGCTGGGGCATCGACGACGCCCACCGCGCACGCCACGACGCTCCGGCCGACGACGCTTACACCTGGCGTTTCGCTCTGGATCGTCTGCTGATCGGGCACGCCAGCGGCGCCGACGAGGCCATCGCGGGCGTCGCGCCCTATACCGAGCTCGAAGGCAGCGCCCTGGACGCCCTGGACGCGCTGATCCGCTTGCTGCGCGTGCTGGCGCGCAACGAACGCGCGCTGAGCGCGGCGATGCCGCCGGCGCAGTGGCGCGACCGCCTGCTCGGCTTGCTGCAGGCGCTGCTGCCGCGGCGCCCGCACGACGCCGGCGATCAACGCACCCTGGAGCGCCTGCGTCTGCTGGTGGAGACCTTCGCGCGCGATGCCGAACGCGCCGGCTTCGATGCACCGGTGCCGGCCGAGGTGGTGCGCGCGCATTTCCGCGCCGCCCTCAGCGAGGCCGACACCCGCGCGCCGCTGCTCACCGGCGGCGTGAGCTTCGGCCGCATGGTGCCGATGCGCCTGATCCCGTTCCGCGCGATCTGCCTGCTCGGCATGAACGACGGCGACTACCCGCGCCGCGATCCGGTCGGCGGCCTCAACCGCCTGGCCGCCGAGCTGGGCACCGCCGCGCGCCGCCACGGCGACCGTTCGCTGCGCGAGGACGATCGTTTCCTGTTCCTGCAGTTGTTCGTGGCCGCCTCCGAGGTGCTGTACCTGAGCTACCTGGGTGCCGACCCGCGCGACGGCAGCCTGCGCGAGCCCTCGCCGCTGGTGTCGGAACTGCTGGACGTGGCCGCGCGCTACCACCAGGCACCGGACGTCGCGCGCGCCGCGCTGACCGTGCGCGAGCCCTTGCAGCCGTTCTCGCCGGCCGCGTTCGGCGCCGGCGACCACGGCGAGGCCGCGCCGGAACCGCGCCGCTACAGCTATCGCGGCGAGTGGCAGCCGGCCGCGCAAGCGGGCGGCGAGGCCCGCATCGAGCTCGGGCCCTGGATCGACGCGCCGCTGGCGCCGCTGGATGCGACCGCGCCGGCCATCGCCCTGGCCGATCTGCGCGCCTTCCTGCGCGATCCGCCCGGCGCCTTCCTGCGCCAGCGCCTCAACATGCGCCTGCCCGACGCCGGCGCCGCCGTCGATGATGTCGAGCCGCTGCTGTTGCCCGGTCGCGGCCTGCAGCGCCAGCAACTGCAGTACGCGGTGTACGAGGCCCTGCTGGCCGGACGCGGTGAGGATCTGCAGGCGCAACTGCGCGCGCGCGCCTTGCTGCCGTCCGGTCCGCTGGGCCGGCGCCAGCTCGACAGCCTGCTCGCGGAAGTGCGCCCCTATGCCGAGGCCTTCGCGCAGTGGCGCGAACAGCAGGCGCCGCAGTCGCAGCACTTCGAACTCGAGCTCGCTGCCGGCCGCCTGCACGGCCGCGTCGACGATCTCTACGCCGCCGGGCTGGCGCGCCTGCGCTTCGGCAAACTGCACGGGCCCGCGCAGATCGCCCACGGGCTGGACTGGCTGGTGCTGTCGGCGCTGGGCGATGCGCGTCCCTTGGCGCAGTTCGCGGAGGCCGCCGGTGGCGTCGGCCCGCAGCTGCGTGCCGCCGCATCGCCCGCGCGGGCGCGCGCCGCGCTGGACGCGCTGCTGCGCTTGCGCGCGCACGGCCTGCGCGAACCGCTGCCGTTCCTGCCGCGCGCCGGCTGGCTGTGGTACGCGGCCGATGCGGAGGGCCGCGACGCCTGGAACCAGGCCGCACTGCAATGGCACGGCGGCACTCACAGCTGGAGCGAAGCCGAGGCCAGCGGCGCGCGCCTGGCGTTGCGCGGCCGCGACCCGTTCGCCGCGGCGAGCGCGGACGGCGCCGACCTGGCCGAAGAATTCCGCGCGATCGCGCGGCTGGTATTCGACGCCGTGGTGCACGCGCGCAGCGAAGAGGACGCGCGATGAGCGGGCATACGCGCGATCTGTTCGACGAGCTGCCGCCGGCGCCCGAGCCCGGCGCGGACGACGCCTACCTGCGTCTGCCGCTGCACGGCCTGCAGCTGATCGAGGCCAGCGCCGGCACCGGCAAGACCTACACCCTGGCCACCCTGGTCACGCGCCTGGTGATCGAGCGCGGCCTGCGCGTGGGCCAGATCCTCGCGGTCACCTTCACCGACGCGGCCACCCAGGAACTGCGCGAGCGCCTGCGCAAGCGCCTGCTGCTGGCCGCGCGCATCGCCGCCGACGATCCGGCCCTGGCCATCGGCGAGGACGACGGCGAACGCGCGGTCACGCGCGCGCTGATCGCCGCGCGTTTGCGCGAGGAAGCCCCGTCGGCCTTGCGCGCGCGCCTGGCCCGCGCCGCGCGCGAGATCGACCTGGCCGCGGTGGTGACCATCCACGGCTTCTGCGCGCGCGTGCTCAGCGAACACGCGCTGGAGACCGGCCAAGCCTTCCTGGCCCCGGAGATGATCGGCAGCGATCGCGACCTGCGCGACGAGGTCGCGGTGGATCTGTGGCGCTCGCTGGGCACCGACGCGGTCGCGGCCGAACTGCTGCAGGCGCGCTGGCCCGCCGGTCCCGCCGCCCTGGCCGCCGACCTGGGGCCGCTGCTGCGCGCCGCACGCCTCAAGCCCGCGCTGCCCGCGCCCACGCCCGATCCCTTGCCGCTGCTGCAGGCGCGCGCGGCCGCCCTGCGCGAGCGCTATCGCCAGCACGGCGCACAGGCCTTCAACGATATCGAAGCCGCGATGGCCGCCAAGGTGCTCAACGGCCAGACCTGGCGCGCCGAATTGCCGGGCGCGCTGCGCGAGGCGCTGACGCGCTGGTGCGCGAACGAAGACGCCGCCGCGCGCATCGAGCCGCGCATCGACCGCATGACCCCGGCCGCGCTCGCCGAGCGCACCAACAAGGGCAAGCAGGCGCAGACCCCAAGCTCGCCGCTGTTCGTCGCCATCGCCGACTATCTCGAGGCCGCGGCCGCGCGCGCGCAATGGCTGGACGCGCAGGGCCTGGCCCTGGTCCACCGCGTGCGCGAGGAGGCGGCCGCGCGCCTGGCCGAGCTCAAGCGCGTGCGCCGCGTGCAGACCTACGACGATCTCATCGACGGTGTCGCCCAGGCCTTGAGCGGCCCGCATGCCGGCGCCCTGGTTGCGCGGCTGCGCGCGCAGTACGCCGTCGCCCTGGTCGACGAATTCCAGGACACCGACGCGCGCCAGTGGGCAATCTTCGAACGCGTGTTCGGGCCCGACGGACGCGAAGGCGGCAGCCTGTTCGTGATCGGCGATCCCAAGCAGGCGATCTACGGCTTCCGCGGCGGCGACGTGCACACCTATCTGGCGGCCGCGGCCCAGGCCGAGCTGGCGCCGCCGCTGCTGCGCAATTTCCGTTCGCGGCCGTCGCTGCTGCGCGCGGTGCAGGCCCTGTACCAACGCGCGGGCGCGGACGCCTTCGTCGACGCGCGCATCCGCTTCCTCGAAGTCGAGCCCGGCGGCAGCGTCGCCGACGCGGCCCTGTCGCGTCACGGCCGGCGCGCGCCCGCGCTGACCCTGCGCCGACTGCCCGCGCCCGACGACGCCGGCTCCGGCTCCGGCTCCGGCAAGGGCCGCGCGCAATGGAGCGCACCGGAGTCGCGCGAACTGGCCACGCGCGCCTGCGTGGCCGCGATCCACGCCTGGCTCGCCGACGCGCGCGCCGGGCAGGCCACGCTGGACGGGCGCGCGCTGCAACCGGCCGACATCGCCGTGCTGGTGCGCAGCCACGACGAGGCCGCGCGCATGCAGCGCGCCCTGGTCGCCGCCGGCATCCCCGCGGTCGCGGCCGGACGCCAGAGCGTGTTCGCGACCGAGCAGGCCCTGGAATTGCTGGCGCTGTTCGAGGCCCTGCTCCAACCCGGCGATCACGGCCGCCTGCGCGGCGCTCTGGCCAGCGTGTTCCTGGGCCTGGACGCGCGCGCGATCGCGCGCATGGACGCCGAAGACGCCTGGCAGCGCGACTGGCAGCTGCGCGCGCTGGAATGGCGCGAACGCTGGCAGCGTCACGGCCCGCTGGCCCTGGTCGCCGACCTGTGCGCGCAGCAGGCGCCGCGCCTGCTCGCCCTGGGCGACGGCGAACGCCGCCTGACCAATCTGCTGCAATTGGGCGAAGTGCTGCAGGAGGCCGACGCCCAGGCGCTGGGCCTGCACGGCCTGGTCGATTGGCTGCGCCTGCGCATCGCCGAGGCCGACGACAACGACGAACAACAGCAGCTGCGTCTGGAATCGGACGCGCGCCGCGTGCAGATCCTGACCCTGCACAAGAGCAAGGGCCTGGAGTTCGGCCTGGTGTTCCTGCCGTTCGCCGCGATCGGTCGCGAGCCGCGCGGCGGGCGTCACTGCGAATACCCCGACGACGACGGCCGCGTGCTGCAACTGGAAGGCGAGCACGACGACGCCGGCACGCCGGTCTGGGGCGAGGCGCGCGTGCGCGCCTCGCGCGAGTCCGCCGCCGAGGACGCGCGCCTGCTCTATGTGGGCCTGACCCGCGCCCGCCACGCGCTGTGGCTGGCGACCGGGCCGCTATACCTGAGCGCATCGACGCCGCTGGCGCCGATGCTGGATGCGCCCGAGGCGCTGGACAGCGGCGACGCCGGCGATATCGAAATCGACGATCGCGCGCTGGAGCCGCGCCCCGCACCGCTGCCTCCGATCGCGCCCGCGGCGGTGCCGCCCGCGCGCAGCCTGCGCCGCGGGCTGCCGCGCGATTGGTGGGTGCACAGCTTCACCCAGCTCACCCGCGAGGACGCCGGCAGCAGGGTCCAGGACGAACACGGCGCGCAGGACGAACCCGAGCCGCTGGCGCTGCCCGCGCCCAGCGAGCTGCCGATCGACGCGATGGAGCTGCGCTTCTCCGGCAGCCGCTTCGGCAACGCCGTGCACACCGCGCTGGAGCGCTGCGACTTCGCCGTCTGGGGCGATTGGCGCCGCCTGGGCGCGATACCCGACGGACAGGAGGCGCTGCTGCGCACGGCCCTGCACGAACAGGGCTATACCGAGGCCGACGTCGACGACGGCGGCCTGGACACGCTGGCGCGCCTGGTCGGCGCGACCCTGACCGCGACCCTGCCCGAAGGCGCGCGCCTGGCCGACCTGCCGCCGGCCGCCTTGCGCGCCGAGATGGAATTCCATTTCGCGCTCAACGACGCCTCCACCACGGCCCTGCTGGAACTGCTGCACGCGCACGGCTGGCTGCGCGCGCGCCAGGCCTTCGGCCATCGGCGCCGGCTCGATGGTCTGATGACCGGCAAGATCGACTTGGTCTATGCGCACGAAGGCCGCTATTACCTGCTCGACTACAAGACCAACCGCCTGCCGTCCTACGACGCCGCCGCGATCGAGCGCGCGATGGACGACAGCGAGTACACCCTGCAATCGTTGATCTACACCTTGGCCCTGCACCGCTGGCTGCGCTTCCGGCTCGGCGCCGACTACGACTACGCGCGCGATTTCGGCGGCACCCGTTATCTGTTCTGCCGCGGTCTGGATCCGATGCGATCCGATGAAGAAGGCGCGGGCATCCACGCCGAGGTGCCGCCGCGCGCGCTGGTCGAGGCCTTGGACGCGCTGTTCGGCGGCGCGGGTGGCGCGCCATGAGCCTGCTCGACGCCCTGCTGCGGCGCGGCTTGGTGCGCAGCGTCGATCACGCGCTGGCGCAATCGCTGCGCCGGTTGGATCCGGCCACGCCCGAGCTGGTGCAGGCCGGCGCCGCGCTGGCCGCGCGCGCGATCGCCGATGGCCATGCGGCGTTCGATGTCGCCCGACCCGACGAGGACATCGGCGCGGCGGTGCTGGTCGAACCCGCGCAATGGCTGGCGGCGTTGCGCGCCTCGCCCTGGATCGCCCAGCCCGGCGACGACGGCATCGCCGATCCGGGCGCGCCGCTGGTGCTGGAGCGCGGTCTGCTCTATTTGCGTCGTTACCGCGAATACGAACGCCGCCTGGCCGCGCGCCTGCGCGCGCTGGCCGCGCAAGCGCCGCCGCCGGCCGACACCGCCGCGCTCGCGCCCCTGTTCGCGAGCTTGTTTCCGCACGCACGCGACGGCGACCGCCAGGCGCGCGCGGCCGCGCTGGCCTTGGCGCGTTCGCTGCTGCTGGTCACCGGCGGGCCCGGCACCGGCAAGACCACCACGGTCGCGCGTCTGTTGCTGCTGTTGATCGCGCAGGCGCAGCGCGCGGGCGCGCGGCCGCCGCGGATCGCGCTGGCGGCGCCGACCGGCCGCGCTGCCGAGCGCATGGCCGAAAGCCTGCGCGCCGCCGCCGCCACCCTGCGTATGCTGCCCGGCGTCGACCCGGCCTGGTGCGACGCGCTGCCGGTGGAGGCGCGCACCCTGCATCGTCTGCTCGGCAGCCTGCCCGACAGCCCGCGCTTCCGCCACGACGCGCGCGATCCGCTGGCCTACGACGCGGTGGTGATCGACGAAGCCTCGATGGTCGATCTGCCGCTGATGTGCAAGCTGGTCGAGGCCGTGCCCGACGGCGCGCGCCTGATCCTGCTCGGCGACCGCGACCAGCTGCCGTCGGTGGAAGCCGGCGACGTGCTGGCCGCGATCGTCGACGCGGCCGGCGAGGACGAAGCGCTGCCGGCGCCGATCGAACGCCTGCTGCAACCGCTGCTCGGCGAGGGGCCGATCGCGGACACCGCCGCCGCGCCGCTGGCCGGCCACCGCGTGCATCTGCAACGCGGTTACCGCCAGGCCGACAGCCTGGACCTGGCGCCGCTGGCCGAAGCCACCCGCGCCGGCGATGCCGACGCCGCGCTGGCCCTGCTGCGCGACGGCGCGCTGCGCGGCGTGAGTTTCCACGAGGACGCGATCGACCCGCTGGCCGGTGCCGGCCGCGAGCGCCTGCTCGGCGAATGGCGCGCGTTGGCCGCGGTCGACGATCCCCTGCAGGCCTTGGCCCTGGCCGGCCGCGTGCGCCTGCTAACCGCGCTGCGCGACGGTGCGCAGGGCGCCGCGCCCTTGAACGCGCGCATCGAAGAGGCGCTGGCCGGCAGCCATCGCGCGGCCTACTTCCATGGCCGCCTGCTGCTGATCACCGAGAACAGCTACCGCCACGGTCTGTTCAACGGCGACATCGGCGTCTGCCTGCGTCCCGCCGACGGCGAGGGCAGCGTGGTCTGGTTCGCCGGCGGCAGCGAAGGCGTGCGCGGCTATTACCCGGCCGCCTTGCCCGCCCACGCGGGCGCGTTCGCGATGACCGTGCACAAGGCCCAGGGCTCGGAGTTCGACCGGGTGTGGCTGCAACTGCCGCGCGCGGATGCGCGCAGCCTGTCGCGCGAATTGCTCTACACCGGCATGACCCGCGCGCGCCGCGAGCTGCATCTGTGCGCGAGCGAGGCGGTGCTGCGCGCGGCCTTGTCGCGGCACGCGATGCGGGTGTCGGGCTTGGCGGCGCGCTTGCGCTAGCCCCGCTCCCGCCACTAGCCGTCCCTTCTCCCGCTTGCGGGAGAAGGTGCCCGAAGGGCGGATGAGGGCAGCGCATGAGGTTGAAGCCAAGCGCCTGCACCGACCCTCACCCCGCCAGCGGGAGAGGGGCTAAAGAAAGAAGGAGCACATCGGACTCGTAGGGCGCGGCGACAACCGCACCGGCGCGGCCGGCCGGCTATGGCGATGGTGCGGTTCGCTACGCTCACCGCACCCTACGGCCGCAGTCGTATTCGAAGCCGGCTCAAGCCAGCTCCGCATCCTCGCTGTCGTGCACCGCGCCGGCCACGATCGCATCGACCTCGACTTCCGGCGACGCCTTGCTGGGGCGCTGCTTGGCGACCTTGGCCAGCTCGGCCGCGATCGCCGCCGAGGCGTCCTCGGAGGCCTTGCGGAAGCGCTGGCGGTCCGGGCACAGCACCTGCATGTAGTCGGCGTCGAAGTTCAAACGCTCGACCAGGAAGTCGACGAAGGCGCGCACCTTGGGCGACTGCACCTGGCCGCGCGGGAACACCGCGTTGAAGTCCATCTCCGGCCCGGTCCAGCCGGCCAGCACGCGCTGCACGTAGCCCTGCTCGGCATAGGCCTTGACGGTGACATCGCTGGCCAGCATCAGGCCCTCGCCGCACAGCAGCGCGCCCTTGAGCGCGCCCGGGTCGTTGGCCACCAGCACCGGATCGACGCGGTAGTCGATGCTGCGGTCGCCGTCGCTGAGCGTCCACACGTAGGCGCCGTTGCGCCGCGACTTCTGCATCGCCAGGGTACGGTGATGCTGCAGATCGTCCGGGTGCAGCGGTTCGCCGTGGCGGGCCAGGTAGTTCGGGCTGGCGTAGACCTGGGTGCGGAACACCGCCAGGCGGCGCGCGATCAGGTTGGAGTCGGGCAGCTCGCCCACGCGCAGGGCGACGTCGATTTCCTTGTCGATGATGTCCAGCGGTTCGTTGGTCAGCAGCATCTCCAGGCGCACCTCGGGGTGGCGCGCGTGGAACTCGCCCAGCAGCGGCGCGATCCAGGTGATGCCGACCGAGTAGGGCGCGGTGAAGCGCAACCAGCCGCGCGGGCCGCCCTGGAGCTGGCCGACCGCGCTTTCGGCCTCGTCCAGCTCGCGCGCGATGCGCTGGCAGTGCTCGTAATAGATGTTGCCGGCCTCGGTCAGGCCGAGCTTGCGGGTCGTGCGATGCAGCAGCTGCGCGCCCAGGCGCGCCTCCAGGTCCTGCACCTTGCGGCTGACCGTGGTCTTGGGGAGCCGCAGCGCACGCGCCGCGGAGATGAAGCTGCCGTGCTCGACCACCTTGACGAAGATCAGGGTGTCGTTGAGATCGCGGGCCATGGGGGACTCCGGATGTGGGATGACGGGAGGGGCCGTCTCGGGACTGGCTAGGGGGCCGAGCCGGGCATTAGCCCGATGTCGGGACAATTATTCCCTGAATCAACGGCTAATCAAGTGCCGTTCGTGCGCCTAGTCTTTGTCGCACACCCGGAACCCCCTGCCGCCCCCATGTTGACCGCCCGCCAAGCCCGCCTCGCCTTCCTGCCGCTGATGATGATAGCGATGTCAGCCTTGATCGTGCTGGCCGCCATCGTGTTCCGCCAAGGCCTGTCCGAAGGCACGGAAGAGGCCTGGATGCTGGCCTGGGTGCTGGCTTTCACGGTCGCCCTGCCGACCGCGATGCTGGTGCTGCCGGCGATCGGCGCCCTGCTGTCCCACCACACCCGCCGCGAAACCATCCCGCTGATGGGAGAAAAAATCCCGGGAGCGGGACAATGAAATCCCCCCTGGTGATCCTGGGCGCCACCGGCGGCGTCGGCCGCGGCGTGGTCCAGGCCGCGATCAAGGCCGGCTGGCCGGTGATCGCGGTGGCCCGCGGCGGCCGCGAGCTCAAGCTGTTGCGGGCGGCCTACCCCGAGGCCGACCTGACCGTGCTCAGCGGCTCGGTCGCCAGCGACGCCGACGGCGCCAAGCTCGCGCGCGCCCTGCGCAAGCTCGGGCGCCCGCTGGCCGGCGTGGTCGCCGCGGTCTGCGGCAGCAACGAGCGCGGCCGCCTGCTCGATCACCCGGCCGCGTTCCTGCGCCGCAAGCTCGACGAAGACCTGCTGCCGCACCTGGCCGCCGCCCGCCACCTGCTGCCGCTGCTGGCCGAGGGCGACCGCGGCGGCAGCTACGTGCTGATCGGCGGCCCCGGCAGCGAACACCCCTGGGCCGGCTACGGCCATCGCTCGATCGGCGCGGCCGCGCTGCGCATGCTGGCGCGCGTGCTGCACGACGAAGCCCGGCAGATGTCGGTGCGCGTGCAGCTGCTCGCGGTCGACATGCCGGTGCGCACCGAGCTCAACGGCTGCCATGCCTGCCCGGAATGGCCCAGCGCCCTGTCGATCGGCCAGCGCGCGCTGGCGCTGATCGAACAGGCCGAACAACGCAGCGAACCGGCGCGCGCGATCGTCACCTACGCGCGCGCGCTCGGCCCCGGCACGCTGCCTTCCTATGCGGTCGATCTGTCCGACGACATCGACCGCGAACCCGCACCGCCCGCGGCCCAGACCGCGCGCTTGCAGCCAGCCGCCGCCGAATCGACGACGCCAGCGACCGCTACGCAAGATCCGGATAGCCCCGTCGACTCCAAAACGCAACGCTGTCTGCAAGACGCACGCGCGCTGCTGAAAGCGATCACCACTTCGAAAACCAACCAGGAACCCTCCCCACAATGAGCCCTCGCAAAGTCCTCGCCCGCTCCGGCCGCGCCGGCCCCGGGCTCCCCGTACTCGCGCTGGCCGCGAGCGTCGTCATTGCGCTGGCCATGGCCGGCTGCGGCAGCCAGGCCGCCGAATCCGGTGGTGGCGGCATGCCGCCGCCGGCGGAAGTCAGCGTGGCCCAGGTGCTGAGCAAGCAGGTCCGCCAGTGGGACGAATTCACCGGCCGCGTCGCGGCGGTGGAATCGGTCGAACTGCGCCCGCGCGTCAGCGGTTACGTCGAGCGCGTCGCCTATAAGGAAGGCCAGGAGGTCAAGAAGGGCGATCTGCTGTTCGTGATCGACCAGCGCCGCTACCGCGCCGAGCTCAACCGCGCCCAGGCCCAACTGGAACGCGCGCGCGCCGAAGCGCGCCTGGCCCAGACCCAGGACCAGCGCGCCCAGACCCTGGTCGAAGCCAAGGCGATCTCGCGCGAAGAGTTCGAGACCCGCCGCGCCGCGACCACCCAGGGCAACGCCGGCGTGCGCGCCGCCGAGGCCGCGGTGGCCTCGGCCCAGCTGGACCTGACCTTCACCGAAGTGCGCGCGCCGATCAGCGGCCGCGCGGGCCGCGCGCTGACCACCGTCGGCAACCTGGCCCAGGCCGATCAGACCCTGCTGACCACCCTGGTCTCGCAGGATCCGATGTACATCTACTTCGAAAGCGACGAGCAGACCTACTCGCGTTACAACGACCTGGCCCGCAAGGGCGAGCGCGCCGAGAACAAGAACCCGGTACGTGTCGGCCTGGCCAGCGAAGCCGGCTATCCGCACGAAGGCGCGGTCGACTTCACCGACAACCAGGTCGATCCGACCACCGGCACCATCCGCGCCCGCGCGGTGGTGGCCAATCCGGACCGGATGTTCACGCCCGGCATGTTCGCGCGCGTGCAGCTGGAAGGCAGCGGCGACTTCAAGGCCATGCTGATCGACGACAAGGCCGTGCTCACCGACCAGGACCGCAAGTACGTCTACGTGCTCGGCGCCAAGAGCGAAGCGGTCCGCAAGGACGTGGTGCTCGGTCGCATGATCGACGGCCTGCGCGTGGTCCAGTCGGGCCTGGCGCCGACCGACAAGGTGATCGTGCACGGCGTGCAGAAGATCTTCTTCCCCGGCGCGCCGGTGGCCCCGAAGACCATCGTCATGGGCGCATCCGCGCCGGTGCCGGGTCAGCCGGTCGCCAGCACCGCCGGCGCGAAGTGACGCACGACCGTATGACTGCGGACCGCTAGCCGAACACCAAGCACAGGCAGGCCGCCGACGCCCCGCACGCGCGGGCGTCGGCCGCCTTCCGGCCAGGTTTCCGCAATCAAGGCCGACGCCGCGGCGTCGGCCGGGGACTCATGCGGCTACATGCCGCACCAAGGAATCCGTTATGGACTTTTCCAAATTTTTCATCGATCGGCCGATCTTCGCTGCCGTGCTGTCGATCGTGATCTTCGCCGCCGGCCTGATCGCGATACCGATCCTGCCGATCAGCGAATATCCCGAAGTGGTACCGCCCTCGGTGATGGTGCGCACGGTGTACCCGGGCGCCAACCCGAAGGTCATCGCCGAAACCGTCGCCACGCCGTTGGAGGAAGCGATCAACGGCGTCGAGGACATGATGTACATCAAGTCGGTCGCCGGTTCCGACGGCGTGCTGGCCATCACCGTCACCTTCCGCCCGGGCACCGATCCGGACGACGCGGCGGTGCGCGTGCAGAACCGGGTCAGCCAGGCGCTGGCGCGACTGCCCGAGGACGTGCGCCGGCAAGGCGTGACGACCCAGAAGCAGGCGCCGGTGTTCCTGATGGTGGTGCACCTGACCTCGCCCAACGGTAAGTACGACACCCTGTACCTGCGCAACTACGCCCGTCTGCACGTCAAGGATTCCCTGGCGCGCCTGTCCGGCGTGGGCGACGCGCAGATCTTCGGTGGCGGCGACTACGCCATGCGCGTGTGGCTGGACCCGGACAAGATCGCCTCGCGCGGTCTGACCGCCAGCGACGTGCTGCGCGCCATGCGCGAGCAGAACGTGCAGGTCTCGGCCGGCCAGCTCGGCGCCGAGCCCATGCCCAACAGCGACTTCCTGACCCTGATCAACGCCAAGGGCCGTCTGCAGAGCGAGGAAGAGTTCGGCAACATCGTGGTCAAGAGCGGCAACGACGGCGAGATCGTGCGCCTGTCCGACGTCGCCCGTCTGGAACTGGGCGCCGGCGATTACAGCCTGCGTTCGCAGCTGGACGGCAAGAACGCGGTCGGCATCGGTATCTTCCAGTCGCCGGGCGCCAACGCCCTGGAGATCCAGGAGCAGGTGATCGCCAACATGGATCGCCTGTCCAAGAGCTTCCCGGAAGGCATCAAGTACGAGGCCGTCTACGACACCACCATCTTCGTGCGCGATTCGATCAAGGCCGTGGTGACCACGCTGCTGGAGGCGATCGCGCTGGTGGTGCTGGTGGTGATCCTGTTCCTGCAGACCTGGCGCGCCTCGATCATCCCGCTGCTGGCCGTGCCGGTCTCGGTAGTCGGCACCTTCGCCGCCCTGTACCTGCTGGGCTTCTCGATCAACACCCTGACCCTGTTCGGCCTGGTGCTGGCGATCGGCATCGTGGTCGACGACGCGATCGTGGTGGTGGAGAACGTCGAACGCAACATCGAGGAAGGCCTGACCCCGCTGGCCGCGGCGCATCAGGCGATGAAGGAAGTGTCCGGCCCGATCGTCGCGATCGCGCTGGTGTTGTGCGCGGTGTTCGTGCCGATGGCGTTCCTGTCGGGCGTGACCGGTCAGTTCTACAAGCAGTTCGCGGTGACCATCGCCATCTCGACGGTGATCTCGGCGATCAACTCGCTGACCCTGTCGCCGGCCCTGGCCGCGCGTCTGCTCAAGCCGCACGGCGCCGCCAAGGATGCGCCCTCGCGTCTGATCGATCGTCTGTTCGGCTGGATCTTCCGTCCGTTCAACCGCTTCTTCGCCTCCAGCTCGCAGAAGTACCAGGGCGCCGTCTCGCGCGCGCTGGGCAAGCGCGGCGCGGTGTTCGTGGTGTACGCGGTGCTGCTGGTCGCGACCGGCTTCATGTTCAAGCTGGTGCCGGCCGGTTTCATCCCGCTGCAGGACAAGCTGTACCTGATCGCGGCGGTGAAGCTGCCGGAAGGTTCGTCGATCGCGCGCACCGACGCCTTGCTGAAGAAGGTCACCGACATCGCCGGCAAGATCGACGGCGTGCAGAACACCATGGCCTTCCCGGGCTTGAACGCGGTGCAGTTCACCAACACGCCCAACACCGGCGTGGCGTTCCTGCCGCTCAAGCCCTTCAGCGAGCGCAGCCGTAGCGCGGTGGAGATCACCGCCGAGCTCAACCAGAAGATCGGCGGCTTCCAGGAAGGCTTCACCTTCGCCCTGATGCCGCCGCCGATCCTCGGCCTGGGCAACGGCGCGGGCTACCAGATGTTCATCGAGGACCGCAGCAACCTGGGTTACGGCGCGCTCCAGAACGCGGTCAGCGCGTTCCAGGGCACGGTCATGCAGACCCCGGGCATGGGCTACGCCAACAGCACCTACCAGGCCAACGTGCCGCAGCTCGACGCCGAAGTCGACCGCGTCAAGGCCAAGGCGCAGGGCGTGCCGCTGACCGAGTTGTTCGACACCCTGCAGACCTACCTGGGCTCGGCCTACGTCAACGACTTCAACCAGTTCGGCCGCACCTGGCAGGTCATCGCCCAGGCCGACGGTTCGTTCCGCGACAGCGTCGAGGACATCGCCAACCTGCGTACCCGCAACGACCGCGGCGAGATGGTGCCGATCGGTTCCATGGTCAGCGTCAAGCAGACCTACGGCCCCGACCCGGTGCTGCGCTACAACGGCTACCCGGCCGCCGACATCGCCGGCGACGTCGATCCGCGCGTGATGTCCTCGGCCCAGGCCATGGACGTGGTCAAGGACGTGGCCGCCAAGGTGCTGCCGCACGGCATGGAAATCGAATGGACCGACCTGAGCTACCAGCAGGCCAGCCAGGGCAATGCCGCGCTGATCGTGTTCCCGCTGGCCATCCTGCTCGCGTTCCTGGTGCTGGCGGCGCTGTACGAAAGCTGGACCCTGCCGCTGGCGGTGATCCTGATCGTGCCGATGTGCATGCTGTCCGCGCTGCTCGGCGTGTGGCTGACCGGCGGCGACAACAACGTGTTCGTGCAGGTCGGTCTGGTCGTGCTGATGGGCCTGGCGTGTAAGAACGCCATCCTGATCGTCGAGTTCGCCCGCGAACTGGAACTGCAGGGCAAGGGCATCATCGAAGCCGCGCTGGAAGCCTGCCGCCTGCGTCTGCGTCCGATCGTGATGACCTCGATCGCCTTCATCGCCGGCACCGTGCCGCTGGTGCTGTCGCATGGCGCCGGTGCGGAAATCCGCTCGGTCACCGGCATCACCGTGTTCGCCGGCATGCTGGGCGTGACCCTGTTCGGTCTGTTCCTGACCCCGGTGTTCTACGTCGCCCTGCGCAAGCTGGCCGGCAGCAAGCCGCTGGTCAACCACTCGGCCGATCACGCTGCCTCCGCGCATGCCTGATCGGCGCACGCCCACGATGCAAGGCCTGGCGGTGGGCTCCTCCACCGCCGGGCCCTCGGACCGGATCCGGTCCGTCCCCCACGAATCAAGGAACTCTCCCATGGCTAACCCACACGCTTCCAAGATCGCGCTGGTCACCGGCGCCACCCGCGGCATCGGCCTGGAGACCGTGCGCCAGCTCGCCGGCGAAGGCGTGCACGTGCTGCTGGCCGGCCGCGATCGCGGCAAGGCGGTCGAGGCCGCGCTGCAGCTGCAGGCCGAGGGCCTGCCGGTCGAAGCGATCGCGCTGGACGTCACCAGCGACAGCAGCATCGCCGCCGCCGCCGAAGAGGTCGCCACCAAGCACGGCCGCCTCGACATCCTGGTCAACAACGCCGGCGTGTTCCGCGACGACGGCCAGCTCAAGCCCTCGCAGCAGAGCCTGGACATCTGGCTGGAAACCTTCAACACCAATCTGTTCGGCCTGATCGCGACCACCCAGGCCTTCCTGCCGCTGCTGCACAAGGCGCCGGCCGCGCGCATCGTCAACGTGTCCAGCATCCTGGGCTCGATCGCGCTGCACCAGGATCCGGCCTCGCCGATCTATCACTACAAGGTGCCGGCCTACAACGTGTCCAAGACCGCGGTGAACGCCTGGACCGCGCACCTGGCCTACGAGCTGCGCGACACCCCGCACAAGGTCAACACCCTGCACCCCGGCTCGGTGAAGACCGACATGAACGCCAACGGCGACATGAGCATTCCCGACGGCGCGCGCACCAGCGTGCGTCTGGCGCTGATCGACGAAGCCGGCCCCAACGGCGGCTACTACCACCTCGAGGAATCCCTGCCATGGTGATCCGTACCCTGGCGCTCGGCGTCGCCGCGGCGCTGCTGAGCGCGTGCGCGGTCGGCCCCGACTACGTGCGCCCGACCCTGGCCACGCCGGACCACTTCGCCCACGCCGGCGAAACCGCCGTGGTCGCCGCCACCGCGGCGTCCACCACCGCCAGCCCGGAAACCGACGTCGAGTTCTGGCGCGGCTTCAACGACCCGATGCTGACCCAACTGGTCGAAGAGGCGCTGTCGGCCAACCACGACCTGCGCATCGCCCTGTCGCGCTACGACCGCGCCAACGCGCTGCTGCGTGGCGCCAAGTTCGATCGCTTCCCGACCCTGACCGCCAGCGCCAACGCCCAGGACGCGCGTTCCAGCAGCGACCAGCTGCCGGGCGTGCCCGCCGCTGGTCGCGACAACGAAAGCTACAGCGCCGGGGTCAACGCCAGCTGGGAGCTCGATCTGTGGGGCCGCGTGCGCCGCAACGTCGAGGCCCAGCGCGCCGATACCTGGGCCACCGCGGCGGATCTGCAGGCCCTGCAGGTCACCATCGTGGGCGAGGTCGCCAGCGGCTACGTCGAACTGCGCGGCCTGCAGGAACGCCTGCGGGTGGCGCGCGAGAACGCCGACAACCAGCGCGAGACGCTGCGCCTGGTCGACGCGCGCTTCAGCGCCGGCCGCGGCACCGAGTTCGATACCTCGCGCGCGCGCGCCCAGCTCGAAGCCACGCTGTCGCGCGTGCCGGCGCTGGAAGCCCAGGTCGCCGTCGCCATGCACCGCCTGGCGGTGCTGACCGGCCGAACCCCCGACGCCTTGATCGCCCAGTTGGAACCGCAGCAGCCGCTGCCGGCCTTGCCGGCGCTGCTGGACGCGGGCACGCCCGGCGATCTGCTGCGCCGCCGTCCCGACGTCGCCGCCGCCGAACACCGCCTGCACGCATCCACCGCGCGCATCGGCGTGGCCACCGCCGACCTGTTCCCGCGCTTCACCCTGGGCGGGCTGATCGGCAGTCAGGCGATCGACAGCAGCGCGCTGTTCGAACGCGCCAGCGAAACCCGTCTGGTCGCGCTGGGCATCGACTGGTCGTTCCTGGACATCGGCCGCGTGCGCGCGCGCATCGCCGCCAGCGATGCCGACGCCGCCGGCGAACTCGCGCGCTATCAGCAGGCCGTGCTGCTGGCGCTGGAGGACACCGAGAACGCGCTGGTCCGCTACGGCCGCGCGCGCGTCGAGGACGGCCACCTGGAACGCGCCGCGATCGACAGCGCCAAGGCCGCGCAGCTCGCACGCGTGCGTTACGAGGCCGGTGCGGCCGACCTGTTCGAAGTGCTGGACGCCGAACGCACCCAACTGCAGGCGCAGGACGCCTTCGCCGACGGCCGTACCCGCAGCGTCACCGGCGCGGTCGCGCTGTACAAGGCCCTGGCCGGCGGTTGGTCCTCGCGCACGCCCCTGCGCGAAGACGTGGCCTCGCGTTGAGTTGACGGTTTTGCGGCGGTCGGCCCGGCCGTCGCACGGCCCGCCTCCTGGTGGCGGGCCGGTTTTACGCACGGCCGCGGCGCTCCGCTCGACCGGAACGCCGCGCGATGTCGCGGTAATGCGCTGCCGGCCCGGCGCGCATTCGCCGCGATGGTTGGACCCATGGAGCGACCGACGCGCCGTCGTTCCGTCTGTTTACCGATGAGCCGGTGGATGGCGTCAGTCCCTCCCCCTCGAATGCGTCGCCGCCGGCTCATCGGCTTTCTTTACCCGATCGTCCCGCTGCGCGACGCGGTGCGCGTGGCGATGTCCGGCTTGCGCGCCGGGTTCACTGTATTCCCGATGCCCAAGGGCTAGACTTCCCGCCGACATCGCTGTCGGGACCCTGTATGCGCGCAAGCTGGATATCGGCCTGGATCGCGCTGTCGATCGCATTGGCCGCCGTGTTCGCGACGCCCGCCGCCGCGCAGTCGCTCACGGTGGAAGTGCTGCGCGTGGACCAGTTGCAGCGCGAGCGGCCGCTGAGCGCGCCGACGCTCGCACGCTGGACTGCGGCGACGCCGAAGGACACGATCCGCCTCGAGCTGCCGCGCCAGCCCATCGGCCACTGGTTGCGCCTGACCGTCGATCGCGACATCGGCGCCGGCGAACGACGCACGGTCTCCATCGCGGGCGCACGCACCTACGGGTCTCTGAGCTACTACCCGCCGGGGTCCGCCCGCAGAACCGTGATCAGTCCCGTGCAGCACGACCAGTCGACTCTATTGCAGTTGGGCTGGGATCTGCCTCTGAGCGAGGGCTGGAAGCGCGGCGACGCGATCTATCTGCGCATGCAGGGACATATTTCCAGCGCCCTCAGCCTGAGCCTGTCGACCCGCGCCGAGATGGCGCGCAAGCACGAGAGCGACCGCCGCTTCGCGATCCTGGCGTACTCGGCCTTGCTGCTGATGACCCTGCTCGTCGCCGGCTTGTGGGCGACGACGCGCGAGGCGGTATATCTGTACTACTGCGGCTATACGGTGTGCATCTCGTGCTACATGCTGCTGCTGTCCAAGCTGATCGAAATTCCGATCAGTTGGGGCAGTTCGGCCGCGCGCCATGACGGCGCGGCCTGGGCGGCCGCGACCCTGGCGACGGTGTTCCAGATCGCCTTCAGCCTGCGTTTTCTCGAACTGTCGCGCTGGTTGCCGCGCATCGCGGCGATCCTGCGCGCCATCGTATGGCTCAATCTGGCCTGGCTACTGGTGTTGCTGACGGCATTTCAGACGGTCTATATGTACTGGTACCTGGGCGGCAACGGCCTGCTGCTGGCGACGATCGTGCTGTTGGTGTATTCGGCGGTCGTGGCCTGGCGCCGCGGCGCCGAGTACGCGGGCTATTACCTGCTGGGTTGGACGCCGCTGATGGCCTTCGCCGCCCTGATCGCGATCAAGACCTTCGGCTTGGGCGACATCGAGTGGGCCGAACGCGGCCTGGTGGTGGCGGTGGTGTTGGAATCGGGCGTGCTGGTGTTGGCGCTGACTCAGCGCGCGGCGGCACGCCATCGGCACACGCTGAAAACGAGGCCGGCGCCGCCCTGAATCGTTAGACTGCCGGTACGAACAGACGGCAAGAGACCGGCATGCATAGGGACATGAGGACTGCATGGATCGCGATGCTGGCCGTGCTGGTCGGTTTGTTCGCGGCGGCGGTCGGCGCCCAGACGCTGACGGTCGAACGTCTGCAGGCCGACGGCAGCAGGTGGTCGCGTCCCGATGCCAGTCGGGCGGTGCAGCGCTGGACCGCCGCGGGCCCCGATGTCCCGATGCGTATCGAGCTGCCACGCAGCCCGGATGGGCACTGGCTGCGTTTGTCGATCGACCGCGATATCCCCGCCGCCAGCCAGCGCGTGGTGGTGCTGCGCAGTCCGCAGGCCTACGGCATGGTCGCTTACTATCCGCCTGGATCGGAGCGGCTGTCGCTGATCGGCTATGTGCGCGACGACGGCCCCCGACTGCTGCGGCGCGGCTGGGCGCTGCCGCTGAAGGCGGGCTGGAGCGCCCACAGCGTCGCCTACGCCCAGGTTTCCGCACGCAACGACACCATGCTCGATATCGCTCTGGCCGATCGCGCCGTGCTGATGCGCGAACTGGAGAGCGATCGTCGGTTCGCGATCGTCGTGTACGCCTTGATGCTGACGATGACCCTGGTGGTCGCCGGCTTCTGGGTGGCGTCGCGCGATTCGGTATACCTGTACTACTGCGGCTACATGATCTGCCTGTCGATCTACCTGCTGTTGATGACGGCCTGGATCAAGATACCGGTCGAATGGTTCGGTTCGGCGGTGCAGCGCGACGGTGCGGGCTGGTTCGTCGCTACCTTGACCACGATGTTCCAACTTTGCTTCACCGTGCGCTTCCTCGAACTTCCCCGCTTGCTGCCGCGCGCGGCGACCGCGCTGCACGCGATCGTGTGGGCTAACGCGCTCGCGCTGGCGGCGCTGGTGCTGATGTTCGACTTCGTCTACCAACACTGGTACGTGGTCGGCAACGTCCTGCTGCTGCTGTCGATCCCGATCATCGTCTATGCGGCGATCGTGGCCTGGCGGCGCGGCTCTCCGTACGCGGGCTATTACCTGATCGGCTGGACGCCGCTGATGCTGTTTGCCGGGCTGGTCGCGGCCAAGACCTTCGGCCTCGGCAACTCCTACCTGATCGAACGCGGACTGCTGCTGGCGGTGGTGATGGAAACCGGCGTGCTGATGATCGCGCTGACCCAGCGCGCGGCCGAACGGCACCGCCGCGAGCAGCGTCAGGCCAGCGGGCGCGGTCGCCGCTAAGGCCGCCGATGCTCGCGGCGGTCGCGGCGAGCCTCGATCGCGCAATGTCACCCGCCGATGCGGCCGAGCGCGTCTGCAGACGCTAGACTCCGTCCATGCGGCTGGGGAATCGACGGATGCGCAGGATCTGGGGCAGCGCCATGCTCGCGCTGACGTTGGCGTTCGCCTGCATGCCGGCCATGGCGCAATCGTTGAAGGCCGAGCTGCTGCTGACCGAGGGCGAACTCGACGGGCCGCCGGCCTCGGCGCCGGTGACCGAGCGCTCGGTCGCCGAGGCGCCCGGCGACCTGGTCTACCTGACCATGCCGCGCCGCGAGGCCGGCTATTGGATCCGCCTGACCACCGACCGCGACATCGCCGCCAGCGAAAGCCAACTGCTGGTGTTGCGCGGCGCGCGTGTGCGCGGGCCGGTCACCTATTACCCGCCGGGCGCGCCACCGCGCATCGTCAACGACGCCGAGAACGGCGGCCCGGTGCTGCTGCGGCGCGGCTGGGTGCTGCCGCTGCCCAACGGCTGGACCCGCGGCGACGTCGCCTATCTGCGCGTGGGCGGCAATACCGCCGAGGCATTGAGCCTGCGTCTGGCGACCGTGCCGGAGCTGGCGCGCCAGGAGCGCGGCGATTCGCGCTTCATGGTCGCCGCGTTCACCGCGATGATGTTGATGGCGGTGGCGATGATCGCGATCTGGTACGCCTTCCGCGACCTGGTCTACATGGCCTACGGCGCCTACCTGGCCTGCGCGGCGATCTACCTGCTGCTGGTGTCCGGCGATGCGGCCGAGATGTGGGGTCTGGCCGGCCTGGCCAGCGGCCGCCTGACCGTGACCTGGACCCTGGCCACGCTGGCCACGATCTTCCAGCTCGGTTTCAGCCTGCGCTTCCTGGAGTTGCCGCGCCTGCTGCCGCGCCTGGCGGTGCTGGTGCGCACGGTGCAGTGGGCCAACATCCTGTGGCTGGCCGTGCTGCTGGCGCTGCGCGAGCGCGTGCACGACTTCTGGTACATCGGCGGCAACGCCCTGCTGCTAGTCGGCATTCCGCTGATGTTCGCCGCCGCGATCATGGCCTGGCGCCGCGGTGCGCCGTATGCGGGCTATTACCTGCTGGGCTGGACGCCGCTGCTGCTGTTCGTCGGTGTGCTCGCGGCCTATCCCTTCGGCGTCGGCCGCGCCGAGTGGGCCGACCGCGGCCTGGCCCTGGCGGCGGTGCTGGAATCGGGCGTGCTGGCGCTGGCGCTGAGCCAGCACGCGGCCAATCGCCACCGCCTGTCCCTGCTGGCGCGCCAGTCCGGCGACCGCGATCCGCTGACCGGCACCCTCAACGCCTCGGCGCTGCGCCTGCTGCTGGAGACCTGGTCGGCGCCTGGCAGCCTGGGGCTCAAGCATCACGGCCTGCTGCTGCTGGACCTGGACGGCTTCGGCGAGATCAACGCCCGCTACGGCCGCGCGATCGGCGACGCCCTGCTGCAACAGGCGCTCGCGCGCATTCGCGGAGTGCTGCGCCCGGACGACACCATCGCGCGCATGGGCGGCGACAGCTTCGCGGTGGTGGCCGAATGCGAGCGTGTGGATTGCGAGCTGCTGGGCCGGCGCCTGGCCGACGCCTTCGGCCAGCGCCCGTTCCGCATCGACGGCCACGAGATCGCGGTCAGCGCCAGCGTCGGCCTGGCCATGGCCCAGCGCGGCGAGCCCGTGCAGAGCCTGCTCGACCGCGCCGAGCACGCCCTGCTCAGCGCCCGCAACACCGGTCGCAACACGGTCGGCATCGCGCCCGCGGCGGCGCTGCCGGCGCTGGAAGCGGGCTGAGCCGGCGCGGGGACGGAACACAGTGTGTTTCCGATGCCCGAGCGCAGTGGAGTAGGATGCCCATCCCCCATTGCTGAGGCTGCGTCATGGCCGACGACAAGAACAAGCCGTCCCGCGAACAGGCCGAATCGGCCGTGCGCACGCTGTTGGCCTGGGCCGGCGAAGACCCCGCCCGCGAGGGCCTGCTCGACACGCCCAAGCGCGTGGTCGAGGCCTACGGCGACTGGTTCAGCGGCTACGACGACGACCCGCGCGACTACCTCGCGCGCACCTTCGAGGAAGTCGCCGGCTACGACGAGCTGATCGTGCTGCGCGACATCGAGTTCGAAAGCCATTGCGAGCACCATATGGCGCCGATCATCGGCAAAGCCCACGTCGGCTATCTGCCCAACGGCAAGGTGGTGGGCATCAGCAAGCTGGCGCGCGTGGTCGAGACCTATGCGCGCCGCTTCCAGGTCCAGGAGAAGATGACCGCGCAGATTGCGCAGTCGATCCAGGACGTGCTGCAGCCGCTGGGCGTGGGCGTGGTGATCGAAGGCGCGCACGAATGCATGACCACGCGTGGCGTGCACAAGCGCGGCGTGAGCATGATCACCTCGAAGATGCTCGGCACCTTCCGCGAGGACGCGCGCACGCGTGCGGAGTTCCTGCGGTTTATCGATGTGGGTCCAGGGCGGTAAAGGCTGCCCTCATCCGCCCTCCGGGCACCTTCTCCCGCAGGCGGGAGAAGGGACAGCAAGGCTTCGTGCTTCAGTCTTTTCCGCTCTGAAGCCCCTCTCCCGCTAGCGGGAGAGGGGTTGGGGTGAGGGCGCGCGGGGCAGCAAACTCACCTTGAGACTCTCAACCCATTTCCGTAGCCAAGATCTCCAGCGGCGCCACCACCGCCGCCTCCCGCAACAACGCCACGATCCCCGCCGCCGCCTCGCGCCCCTCGTAAGCGGCCGTCACCACCAGGTCCGCGCCGCGCACGCCGTCGCCGCCTGCGAACACGCGCGGGTGGGTGGTCTGATACGGCCGCGTCTGCGCCGCACCGTTGCGACGCGACTTGCAGCCGCCGGTGTTCGGCACCCGGATGCGGCCGTCGCTTTCCAGCTCGATGCCGTGCGCGGCCAACCAGGCCGGCGGATCGGGCTGGAAGCCGAACGCGATCACCACCACGTCCGCGTCCAGCACCGATTCGCTGCCCGCCACGATCTCGGCGCGCTGGCGGCCGCGCGCGTCGGGCGCGCCCAGCACGGTCTCGGCCACGCGCACGCCGCTGACCCGGTCCTCGCCCAACAAGGCCAAGGGCTGACGATTGAACAGGAAGCGCACGCCTTCCTCGCGCGCGTTGGCGACCTCGCGCGCCGAGCCCGGCATGTTGGCCTCGTCGCGGCGGTATACGCAGCTGACCTCGGCCGCGCCCAGGCGCACCGCGCTGCGCACGCAGTCCATGCCGGTGTCGCCGCCGCCGAGCACGACCACGCGTTTACCGTGCAGGTCGGGCAGTTCGATGTGATCTTCCCAGCCCGCGATCGCGCGGCCGGCGGTCATCGCCTCGCCTTGCACCAGGCGCCCGTTCTGGACCAGGAACGGCAGCGCCGGCAGCACGTTGGTCAGGTCCTGACCGGGCAGGCCGCCGTCGGTATAGCGGTAGCTGCCCAGGCCCAGGAACACCGCGTCGAAGTCGGCCAACAGAGTGTCGAAGGCGATATCGCGGCCGATCTCGACGCCGAGGCGGAACTCCACGCCCATGCCTTCCAGCACCTCGCGGCGGGTGGCGATCACCGACTTCTCCAGCTTGAAGCTGGGAATGCCGAAATGCAGCAGCCCGCCGATGGCCTCGTAGCGGTCGAACACCACCGCGTCGATGCCCGCGCGCGCCAGGCGGTCGGCGCAAGCCAGACCGGCCGGTCCGGCACCGACCACGGCCACGCGCTTGCCCAGGCGCTGCACGGTCGACAGGTCCGGACGCCAGCCGCCGTCCAGGGCCTTGTCGACGATGTACTTCTCGACCGCGCCGATGGTGACCGCGCCGAAGCCGTCGTTGAGCGTGCAGCTGCCCTCGCACAAACGGTCCTGCGGACACACGCGGCCGCAGATCTCGGGCAGCGGATTGGTTTCGTGGCACAGCGCGGCGGCTTCGTCGATGCGGCCCTCGCGCGCCAGTTCCAGCCAATTCGGAATGTAGTTGTGCAGCGGGCAGGCCCAGCCGCAGTAGGGGTTGCCGCAGTCCAGACAGCGGCCGGCCTGCTTCTTGGCCTCGGCCTCGCCGAAGCGCCCGTACAACTCGCCCCAGTCGCCGCCCTGACGCAGCGCCAGCGGAATCCGCACCGGCATCTCGCGCGGCGCTTCGCGGAATTGGAACACCTGCTTCTTACTCATCCTGCCTGACCCCGTGGGCTGCGTTGTCGCGTGCGGTCTGGGGTATTCGCGGTGAAAGCAAATCCCCCCCGGCCAGCAGGCATAGCCTGCTGGCGTTCGCTGGCGTACGAACCTGCGGTTCGTAAGCACGCCACTTCACTCTTTTTCAAAGGGGGGAGACGTACCGGTTTGTGGCGTGAGGCGCAGACTTCAGGCGGCGACGAAAACGCAATTGCCCTGCCCCCCTTTGAAAAAGGGGGGCAGGGGGGATTTGCTCTTGCTGCGAAGACGATCGAATTCATGCTGCGCTCCTTAGCGTTTCCGCCAGCGATTCCAGACTCGCCGCCTTCGGCTTCACCAGCCAGAACTTGCCCATGTAGTCGCGCATCTCGTCCAGGATCCGGCGCGCCCACACGCTGCCGGTGAGTTCGGCGTGGGTCTCCAGCAGATCGCGCAGATGCGAGCGGTGGTGCTCGAAGCCGTCGGCGGAGATGCGCAGGATGTCGATCAGCTCGTGGTTGTAGCGGTCGACGAAATCGCGCTCGGTGTCCAGCACATAGGCCATGCCGCCGGTGAAGCCGGCGCCGAAGTTCAGGCCGGTGCGGCCCAGCACCGCGACCACGCCGCCGGTCATGTACTCGCAGCAGTGATCGCCGGCGCCTTCCACCACCGCGGTCGCGCCGGAGTTGCGCACGCCGAAGCGTTCGCCGGCGCGGCCGGCCGCGTACAGCTCGCCGCCGGTGGCGCCGTACAGACAGGTGTTGCCCAGGATCGGCGTCTCGTGAGCGACGTAGCGCGCACCGCTGGGCGGGCGCAGCACGATGCGGCCGCCGGCCATGCCCTTGCCGACGTAGTCGTTGGCCTCGCCTTCGAGTTCGAAACGCAGGCCGCCGGCCTGGAACGCGCCGAAGCTCTGGCCGGCGGTGCCGGTGAAGCGCAGGTCCAGCGGCGCGTCGGCCATGCCGCGGTCGCCGTGCAGGCGCGCGATGCGCCCGGACAGACGCGCGCCGATGCTGCGGTCGGTGTTGCGGATCGGGTAGGCGTACGCGCCGCCGCGCTTGTGCGCGATCGCATCGGCCAGTTCCAGCTCCAGTTGCGCGGACAGGCCCTCGGGCGCGATCGGCGGCGCCGGCATGCCGCAATGGCCGCCGTGGCTGAGGCCGGAGCCAGCCAGTAGCGGGGCCAGGTCCAGACGCTGCTGGCGCGCGCTGTCGCCGTTGCTTTGCAGCAGCAGGTCGGTGCGTCCGACGATTTCGCCCAGCGTGCGCACGCCCAGTGCGGCCAGCCACTGGCGCACTTCCTCGGCCAGCAGGCGGAAGAAGTTCTCCACGCGCTCGGGCAGGCCGGTGAAATGGTCGCGGCGCAGCTTGTCGTCCTGGGTAGCGACGCCGGTGGCGCAGTTGTTGAGGTGGCAGATGCGCAGGTACTTGCAGCCCAGCGCGATCATCGGCGCGGTGCCGAAGCCGAAGCTTTCCGCGCCCAGCAGCGCGGCCTTGACCACGTCCAGTCCGCTCTTCAGGCCGCCATCGGTTTGCAGGATCACCCGCTCGCGCAGGTCGTTGGCGATCAAGGCCTGGCGCGCTTCGGCCAGGCCCAGCTCCCACGGCGTGCCGGCGTAGCGAATCGACGACAGCGGGCTGGCGCCGGTGCCGCCGTCGTGGCCGGACACCGTGATCAGATCCGCGCCGGCCTTGGCCACGCCGGTGGCGATAGTGCCCACGCCCGCGTGCGAGACCAGCTTGACCGAGATCAGCGCCTGCGGATTGACCTGACGCAGGTCGTGGATCAGCTGGGCCAGGTCCTCGATCGAGTAGATGTCGTGATGCGGTGGCGGCGAGATCAGGCCGATGCCGGGCATGGCGAAGCGCAGGCGCGCGATCAGCTCGTTGACCTTGTGGCCGGGCAGCTGACCGCCTTCGCCGGGCTTGGCGCCCTGGGCGATCTTGATCTGCAGCACTTCGGCGTTGACCAGGTACTCCGGGGTCACGCCGAAGCGGCCGGAGGCGATCTGCTTGATCTTGGAGACCTTGTCGCTGCGATAGCGCGCGGGGTCTTCGCCGCCTTCGCCGGAGTTCGAACGCCCGCCCAGGCGATTCATCGCGATCGCCAGCGCCTCGTGCGCCTCCGGCGACAGCGCGCCCAGGCTCATCGCGGCCGAGTCGAAGCGCTTGACGATCGCCGACACCGGTTCCACTTCGCTGACATCGATCGGCGTCACGCCTTCGCTGCGCAGCTGCAGCAGGTCGCGCAGCGCCGCGGTCGGGCGTTCGTTCACCGCCTCGGCATAGGACTGCCAATCCGCCCAATCGCCGCTGCCGACCGCGCGCTGCAGGCGCGTGACCACGTCGGGATTGAACAGGTGGTATTCGCCGCCGGGCACGTAGCGCAGCAGGCCGCCGATCTCGGGCAGTCGGTTGGCGTCCCAGCCCTGCGCGGCCAGGTGCGCGGCGTCGGCCTGCAGCTCGGCGAAGCCGGCGCCGCCGATGCGCGAGGGCGCGCCATCGAAGCACAGCTCCACCACCTCGCGGTCCAGGCCGATGATCTCGAACAGCTGCGCGCCGCGATAACTGCCGATGGTCGCGATGCCCATCTTGGAGATGATCTTGAGCAGGCCCTTCTTGATCCCGCGCCGGTAGCTGCGGCCGATCTGCGCGACTTCGCCGTGCTTGGTCTTGAGGATGCCGCGCACGCCCAGGTCGTGCAGGGTCTGATAGGCCAGGTACGGATACACCGCGGTCGCGCCGAAGCCGAGCAGGCAGGCGAAGTGGTGCGGATCGCGCGCGGTGCCGGTCTCGACGATCAGGTTGGATTCGCAGCGCAGGCCGGTGCGCACCAGGTGCTGGTGGACCGCGCCGGTGGCGAGCAGGGCGTGCAGCATCAGCGCGTCGCGACGCGGGCGGCGGTCGGTCAGGATCAGCAGCACCACCCCTTCGCGCGCGGCCGCTTCGGCCTCGGCGCAGATCCGGTGCAGGGCCGCCTTCAGGCCCTCGGCCGGGTCGAAGTTGAGATCGATGAAGCGATGCGAGCGGTCGAACGGCGCCAGCGCCAGCAACTGACGCAGCTTGCGTTGCGCCAGCACCGGCGAGTTGAGGTGGATGTGGCCGACGTTGCCGGGCCCATCGACGAAGACATTGCCCTCGCGGCCCAGCTGCACCGCCAGCGACATCACGCAGTCCTCGCGCAGCGGGTCGATGGGCGGGTTGGTGACCTGAGCGAAGGCCTGGCGGAAATGGTCGTAGAGCGGGCGCACCTGCTGCGACAGCACCGCCATCGGCACGTCGTCGCCCATCGAGCCGGTGGCTTCCTGCTCGGTCTCGGCGAGCGGGCGCAGCACCTGTTCGCGCTCCTCGCGGCTGAGCTGGAACAGCTTCTGGAAACCGGCCAGGGTGTCGGGATCGAAGGGTTCGGCGGCCAGGTTGGGATCGATCAGCTCGCTGTGCAGGTAGGTCATGCCCTGCTTGAGCCAGCGCTTGTACGGCGCGCGCGCGCGGTTGATGCGGTCGATCGCCTCGGAATCCAGCAGCTCGCCCTGATACAGATCGGCGGCGATCATCTCGCCCGGACCGAGCTTGCCCTTGGCCTCGATCTCGCTGGCCGGCAGTTCCCACACGCCGGCTTCGGACGCGATCAGGAAATGGCGGTCGCGCGAGCGCAGCCAGCGCGCCGGGCGCAGGCCGTTGCGGTCCAGGGTGCAGGCGGCGTAGCGGCCGTCGCAGGTGACGATGCCGGCCGGGCCGTCCCAGGGTTCGGTGTTGAGCGCGTAGTACTCGTAGAACGCGGCGAGGTCGGCGTCCTTGTATTCCAGCGACTGCGTGGCCGGCGGAATCAGGATGCGCATCGCCTTCAGCAGGTCCATGCCGCCGGCCTGCAGCACCTCCAGCATGTTGTCCAGGCTCTGCGAATCCGAACCGTCGGTGCTGACCACCTGGTCGAACTCGCGCAGGTCCAGGGTCGGCGTGCGCCAGGCGTGCGCGCGCGCCTGCGCCCAGGCGCGGTTGCCGGCGATGGTGTTGATCTCGCCGTTGTGGGCGAGCAGGCGGAACGGCTGCGCCAGCGGCCAGCGCGGCGTGGTGTTGGTGGAGAAGCGCTGGTGGAACACCACCGCGCTGGCGACCAGGTCTTCGCGCTGCAGATCCGGATACAACTGGGTCAGACGGTCGGGCAGGACCATGCCCTTGTAGCCGATGCTGGCCGAGGACAGGCTGACGACGTAGAAGTCCTTGATCGCGCGCAGGCGCTGCTCGGCGCGGCGCCGGGCCAGGAACAGCGAACGCTGGAAGCCGGCCGGATCGAAGGGCGAGGCCGCCTCCACGAACACCTGCTCGATGCGCGGCATGGTCTTGCGCGCCAGTTCGCCGCAGGCGCTCAGATCCACCGGCACGATGCGCCAGCCGGCCAGGCGCAGATTCTCGTGCTCCAGAGTTTCGGTAAGGATCGCGCGCGCCTGCGCGGCCTGCGCCTCGTCGTGCGGCAGGAACACCAGGCCGGCGCAGTAATGCGCGCCCAGGGCGATGCCGCTTTCGCGCGCGAGCGTGCGCAGGAAGCTGTCGGGATGGCGGATCAACAGGCCGCAGCCGTCGCCGCTGAGGCCGTCGGCGGCGATGCCGCCGCGGTGGGTCATGCGCGCCAGCGCTTCCAGTGCGCGGTCGACCAATGCGCGGCTGGGGCGGTCGTCTAGCTGCGCGATCAGGCCGAAGCCGCAGCTGTCCCGCTCGTCGCGAGGGTCGTACAGCATCGCTTGCGGGTTGGCTTGCATCGCTGCTCCGGAAGGCTCTCGGTGAACATGCCCGCGCCGGTCGGCGCAGGCCCGTAAGAACACGAATGGATCGCTGGCTAGCTGCACGCGCGGGCAGACCTGCCAAGGGCGCGGGACATGTCCCGTACCAGCGTGTCGTGACCGAGCGTGATTCGAATAAATCACAATTTGTGCGATGCGGCAATTCGTTCGGGTATGCGTTCGGGCGCCATGCCCGCAAGGGGCTGCGCAGCGCCTGCGCAGCGCTCCGCACCGGTTGCGCAAGTGACTGATCGCAATCGTGAAATCCGTCGCGACGCGGGCAATTAGTAACGTCGGAAACCATCCCCGTGGGCGCTCCGGCACGGGTCGCCTGGGGTCGCGCGCGCTAGACTGCGCCATCGCTTCCGCTTCGACGCCCCCCTCGTGACCGCATCCGTTCCCGGCGCGCGCCGCGCCGCGCTCGTTTTCATTTTCATTACCGTGCTGATCGACGTGTTGTCGTTCGGCCTGATCATTCCGGTGCTGCCGGGACTGATCAAACAGTTCGCCGGCGACACCGAGCATGCCGCGTACTGGATCGCGGCGTTCGGCACGGTGTTCGCGGGCGTTCAATTCGTTTGCGCACCGATCCAGGGCGCCCTGTCGGACCGTTTCGGTCGACGTCCTGTCATCTTGTTGTCGTGCCTGGGGCTGGGTCTGGATTTCGTTTTCATGGCATTGGCCAACACCCTGCCGTGGTTGATGGTCGGGCGGGTGATCTCCGGCATGACCTCGGCCAGCTTCAGCACCGCCAACGCCTACATCGCCGACGTCACCAAACCCGAAGATCGAGCCAAGAGTTTCGGCATGATTGGCGCTGCGTTTGGCCTCGGATTCATCATCGGGCCTTGGCTCGGCGGCGAGCTGGGCTACTACGACGTGCGCTTGCCGTTCTGGTTCGCGGCTGGCCTGGCGCTGCTGAACTTTTTCTACGGTTTGTTCGTACTGCCCGAGTCGCTGCCGCCAGAAAGACGCAGCGCAAAGTTCGATTGGCGTCACGCCAATCCGTTCGGCTCGCTCGCCTTGCTCGCACGCTATCCTCAGGTATTCGGCTTGGCCGCCGTTGTGTTCATCGCCAACTTGGCGCACTACGTTTACCCGAGTGTGTTCGTGCTATTCGCGGGCGATCAGTACGATTGGGGTTCGCGAGAGGTCGGCCGAGTGCTGCTTCTCGTCGGTGTATTCAGTGTGATCGTCAACGCTTTTCTCGTCGGACGTTTCGTCAAGGGCATGGGGGAGCGTCGAACCTTGTTGTTCGGGCTCACTTGTGGTGCGATCGGCTTTGCGATTTACGGTTCGGCCGAGGTCGGCTGGCTGTTCTTGATCGGCTTGCCGATCAGCGCGCTATGGGGCTTGGCGGCGCCAGCTACGCAGGCGTTGATCACGCGCCAGGTGGGCGCGGATGTGCAGGGTCGCATTCAAGGCGCCTTGATGAGCCTGATCAGCCTCGCGGGCTTCTTCGGGCCTACGCTGTTTGCCGGTAGCTTCGGTTACTTCGTCAGCAAGTCCACGCCGGTGCACCTGCCGGGCGTGCCCTGGTTCATCGCTTCGGGCCTGCTGGTGCTGGGCGTGCTGATCGCCTGGCGCTACGCGCGCACCCAACCCGTCCCGTCCCACGTGGTCGCCGAGACCGCCTGACCGACGGCCCTTGCCGCGGCGCCTGGTGCTGCGGCAAGGTCGGGTTCCCCCTCGTCACGGAGCCTTCCATGTCCCTGCTGCCCGCCCGTCTGTCCCTGCTCGCGCCGCTGCTGTTGCTGAGCGCCTGCGCCAGCTCGCCCGATTACCTGGACACCAACGCCGCGGTCGATGCGCGTCCGGAATGCACCAGCCAGCCCGACCGCCCCGGCGAACCGGTGCCGAGCTGGTGCGAGCGCAAGCAGGAAGTGCGCTGGAGCGACAAGGAAGACAAGATCGATCTGAAGGGCAAGGACGATAAGGGCGACGATCGCCGTTGAGGTCTCCGCGCGCTCGATGCGCGCGGCGTGGTTCGGTGGAGGGCGTCGGTGCGGTGCGCCTGCGGCTTACCGCAGCCTGCGGCATCCACTGGCCGACTCCTCTGCGTAGGGTGCGGTGATGACCGCACCATCGCGTAACCCGCCATCGCGGCGAATGCTGCGCGGCGCGCGGCGTCTGCACGCTCTGCGGCCCATCACCCCATCGCATCCAAGCGTTCGCTGGGCAGTGGAAACAGCGCCCAGAACGGCTTGCGCGCCTCGGCCCATTGCGCCGAGGCTTCGTTGAGGATGTCCAGCAACACCGCGGCATCCTCGCCGGCCTGCGCCTGCCAATCCTGGGCGCGCTCCAGCAGCAGCAGATAGCCGCCGGCCGGCAACCAGGACAGGTCTTCCAGGCCGTCGGCGAGCGCGTCCCAGTTGTGTCCGAACCAGTCCGGAAAATTCAGCGCCGCCGCCACGCGCCGCAGCAGTTCGCCCTTGTCGCCGCAACCGTCCAGGTCGATGCGCGCGACCGCGAACTCCAGGAAGGCACCGGCCTCGGCCAGGGCCTGCGTATCGGCCGCGTCGACGAAATAGGCGCCGGCCTGGGCCGGATCGGCGAGCAGCTCGCGCAGTTCCTGGGTCTTCATGGCTGCGCCTGGCCGGGATCGAAGCGGCGGAAGCTGCGGTAGTGATCGTCGCTGTAGTAGTACTCGCTGGGCGGATCGCCGCCGGTGACGATGCGGCGCGCGCCGCGGTCGTTCTCGCCCGGGGTTTCGACCGTGTACTCGCGGTAATAGCCGCGCGGTTGCGGGGGCAGGCGACGTTCGCGGTTCTGGAACGTGCCGCCGTCCTGGCGGTGCTCGTAGGGCCCGCCGCGCGCGATGCGAGCGAGCACCTCGTGGGCTTCGGCCGGCAGGAAGTCGGTGGCGGCGTTACCCGCCGCGACCGGCGCCGGCGCCGAACGCGAAGCGGCGGGTGACGCGGGGGACGCGGGCAGGGGCGCTTGGCGCTGCGACCACAGCCACAGGCCGAGCAGGACGACGGCGGCGATCAGCCAAGGCGCGCGACGCATGCGGAACTCCAAGCGGGGTCGTCGCCGAGTCTAGCGCGCGCTGGCGTCCGCGCGCCGGTCTCAGCCGCAGCGCAGATGGGTGATGACGTTGTTTTCGTCGACGTCGATGTTGAGCCGGCCTTCCTGGTACTCCATGGTCACCATCTGGCCCGGCTTGAGCACGCGCGCATTGCGCGCGCCGGCGTCGGTGCGCGCGCGCTCCACTACCTCGGCGCTCGCGGTTTTGCCCAGCGCGGCGGCCTTGGCGGCGTCGGCGTTGCAGGTCAGTTCTTCCGGCGGCAGCGGGCGCGACATTTGCGGCGGATTGGCCTGGCTGGCGCAAGCGCCGAGGGCGACCACGGCGAGGGCGCCGACGGCGAGTGCGATACGGATAGAGGGCATGGCGGGGCTCCGGTTCGTGGGGCGCGCTCAGGGTGCGCGCCCGTGGCTGTGCCGAAGATTAACCTGCCGCCGCGCGTTCTCGTTTCGAACTACCGCTCAACCGCAGCGCAGGCCGGTGATCGCGCCGCGGTCGTTGAGGTCGATGTTGATGCGGTCGGGGCGGTAGTCCATGGTCGCGCCCATGCCGGGCTTGAGCACGCGCGCGTCACGGCTGCCAGTGTCGCGCAGGATGCGGTTGGTGGTGTCGTCGTCGATGCCGCGGCCGATCGCCCAGCGCGCGCCTTCGGCATTGCACTGGCCGCTGGGCGGGACCGCGGCGCCGGGCGGCGGCGGGGCGCTGACGCAGGCGGTCATCGACAACAGCAGCACGGTGGGCAGGACGAGGCGCGACATGGCACGGCTCCGCGAGGATGAGGTGGACGCAGCCTGCGGCGGTCTGCGTGTGCGCGGCATGAAGGCGCCGCCTCAGTGCGGGCTCGCGGCTTCGGCCTCGACCAGGCGTCGCATCAGCTGCGCCAAGGTCACCACGTCCTGGTGGTTGTGGGCGACCACGCGCCGCAGCAGGCCGGCGCCGCCGCCGCGCAGGTACTGCAGCCAGGCCGCCGGTGCCTGCGAACCGGGCAGGTCGTCTTCGCGCACGATCCGCAGCAGCTCGCGTTCGATCGTGGCCAGGCGGCAGTTCTCCCAAGTGCCGCGGTAGCGGCGCCGGGTCGGGAACAGCAGGTCGACGTGGTCCAGCGCTTGCAGCGGGTCCTCGATGCGGGCCAGGCGGTAGCGCGTTTTCAGCAGCGGCGCGTCGTAGCAGCGGCCGTTGTAACTGGACAGCACCGTGTCCGGCCGCAGCCACTGGGCGAAAGCCCGCAGCATCGCCGGCTCGGCCGCGAGCGAGGCGATCAGCAGCTGACGCACGCGCAGGCCGTCGCCGTGCAGCGGATCGCGGTGCCAGTCGGCGGCGCCGATCATGAAGGCGCGGGTGCCGGTGCCGCCGGCCAGGCCGGTGGTCTCGGTGTCGAAGAACAGCAGCCGGCGCGGATCGACGCTGTCCTCGGCGCGCTTGGCGAAGGCCAGCGACAGCGCCTGCGTGGGCGATTCGCAAGCCAGATGCTGTTGGATCAGGCGCAGGCCTGGCGCGATTTCTTCGCCGGGCAGGTCGCGGTCCAGCGGTGCGCGCGGCATGGCCCACGCGTTCGGCGCGCGTTCGCGCACGCCGAGCAGGCGGCGCAGTTGTTCCAGACTGTGCTGCGCGTCCGGCGGCGCGTCCGGCGCGGGCGCCGATACGGACGGTGGCGCCGCCACGCCGCGCGCCTGCCGCTGCAGCAGGCGCAGCTTCTCGGCGCTGACGCTCATGCCGCCGCGTCCGCGCGCAGCAGGCTCAGCACTTGCCGCGCCAGCGCCTTGGGCGTGGCCGTGCCGTCGCGTTCGTCGGCGGCCAGGGCCGGGCCGACGCAAGCCGGGCAGCCGGCGCGGCAGTCGCAGCGCTCGACCAGCTCGGACGCGCGCGTCAGCAATTCGGCCTGGCGCGTCCACAGCGGTTCGCTCAGGCCGACGCCGCCGGGGAAGTTGTCGTACAGATACACCGTGGGCACGAATTGCTGCACTTCCAGCAAGGCGACCTCGCCGCCTTCGACGCCGCGCAGTTGGCCGCGGCCGTTGCGGTCGGCGGCCGCGAACCAGGCGCCGTCGCCGTTGCCCACCGCCTTCTGCAGATCGCGCGCGTCGGCCATCACCGCCACCGTCGCCACCACGTGCAGGGCATGGCCGGCGCCGAGGAAACCGTCCAGCGCGTCCTGGCGCGAGGCGAAGGCCGAGCGCAGCACCGCCGCCGGCAGCTGCCACCACACCGCGGTGGTGTGCAGTTCCTGGTCGGGCAGGTTGACCGGGCCGTAACCGATGTTCTCGTGGGTGTAGTAGCGGATCTTCTTGTAGCCGGCCACGCGCCGGACCACGTGGACCTCGCCGTGGTGGCTGTCGCCCAGGCCGGCCTCGCCGCCGTCGAAGCGCTCCAGCACCTTGAGCTTGGTGTAATCGATCGAGTCGGTGTAGTAGTCGACGTGGGTGCGGGTGACGTAGGCCTTGCGCCCGTCCCAATCCAGCTTCTCCACCTGATACGGCGTGGACTGGATCATGTGGATCGCGCCTTCGTACAAGGTCAGCGCCGCGGCCGAGTAGTCGACCTCGGCGATGATGGTCTGACGGCCGTCGCTGCGGTCGACCACCACGAAGTTGCCGTCGGCGACCGAGCGCAGGCTGACCGCGTTGGCCGGGTAGCTGTCGGCGATCCATTCCCAGCGCTCGCCCTCGCGGTGCAGCACCTCGGTTTCCGCCAGCGCCTCCAGATACACCTGCGGATCGATCGGGCCGTAGGCCTCGCCGACCTGGAACGGCAGCTCGAAGGACGCGCAGCGGATGTGATCGAACAGGATCAGCGGCTGGTCGGGCGCGATGCGCGCGTGCTCGGGCGGGCTATCGGCGAAGAATTCCGGATGCCGCACCACGTACTGGTCCAGCGGCTGCGAACTGGCCACCAGTACGCCCAGAGCGGGGCGCTGGCGGCGGCCGGCGCGGCCGAAACGTTGCCAGGTCGCGGCGACCGAGCCCGGATAGCCGTTGAGCACCACCGCATCCAGGCTGCCGATGTCCACGCCCAGCTCCAGCGCCGAGGTCGAAACGATGCCGTCGACGCGGCCGTCGCGCATCGCCCGCTCGGCCTCGCGGCGCTCGCCGGGCAGGTAGCCGCCGCGGTAGGCGCGGATCCGCGCCGGCTTGCGCGGGTCGTGATCGAACACGTCCTTGAGGTACTTGGTCAGCACCTCCACCATCAGCCGGCTCTGCGCGAACACCAGAGTCTTGAGCCCGGACTTGATCGCGATGCGCGCGATGCGGTTGCTCTGCGAGCGCGCCGACGCGCGCAGGCCGAGGTCGGCGTTGACCACCGGCGGATTCCACAGCAGCACGTGCTTGTCGCCGCTGGGCGCGCCGGAATCGACGATCGCGCGCACCGGCGCTTCGATCAGGGCCTGCGCGTGCGCCTGCGGATTGCCGATGGTGGCCGAGCACAGAATGAACTGCGGATTCGCGCCGTAGAACGCGCACACCCGCTTCAGCCGCCGCAGCACGTTGGCGACGTGGCTGCCGAACACGCCGCGGTAGGTGTGGATCTCGTCGATCACCACGTAGCGCAGGTTCTCGAAGAACTGCGCCCACTTGGTGTGATGCGGCAGGATCGCCTGGTGCAGCATGTCCGGGTTGGATACCACGATGTCGCCGTGCAGGCGGATCGCCTGGCGCGCATCGCCTGGGGTGTCGCCGTCGAAGGTGAAGGCTTTCACCCCGAGCTCGCCGGCGCGATTGAGCTCCAGCAGTTCGGCGACCTGGTCCTGGGCCAGGGCCTTGGTCGGGAACAGATACAAAGCCTTGGCGCCGCCGGCCATCGCCGCCGACAGCACCGGCAGGGTGTAGCACAGCGATTTGCCCGAGGCGGTCGGGGTGACCACGGCGACGTGCTCGCCGGCCTGGGTCGCGGCCCAGGCCTCGGCCTGATGGCTGTACAAGCGCTCGATGCCGCGCGCGCGCAGGGCCGCCCGCAGGGCCGCGGGCACGTCCTCGGGCAGGGGCGCGTAGCGGCCCTCGCGCCCCGGCAGCACGTAGTGGCCGGTGATGCGGTCGGCGTAGCGGCGGCCCAGGGCCTGCACCAGCGCGGCGCCGTCGCCGCGCTGGCCCTGCGCCGGCACCAGGCCGCGTTCGTCGTCGTCGTGACGCGCCAATGCCTGTGCCATGTCCGCTCCTGCCTGGGGTAGGCGGCGAGTTAAGCCCGCGGCCGTCTCAGCCTGTGAGACGTTCAGCCAGCCCGCGCGCGCCGTGCGAGTCGCCGATTCGACGGCAGCGACGACGCCCGCGCCCGCCGCGTCCGCGATGCGGCGCCGCGACCCGCTAAAATGCGCCACCGTCCAGGCCCTGGCCCATGCTCCGACTCACCGACATCAAGCTGCCGCTGGACCACGCCGAGCCGGCGCTGACCGACGCGATCCTGGCCCGGCTGGGCATCGGCGCCGACGAGCTCAACGGCTACACCGTGGTCAAGCGCAGCTACGACGCGCGCAAGCGCGGTGCGATCGTGCTGATCTACACGGTGGACGTGGACAGCCCGCGCGCGCCCGAACTGCTGCGGCGCGCCCAGGCCGAGGCCGCGTCGGCGCGCGGCGCGGGTTCGCCGATCAAGCTGGGCCCCGCACCGGACACCACCTACAAGTTCGTCGGCCGCGCGCCGGCCCAGCTGCCGCTGCGCCCGCTGGTGATCGGCATGGGCCCCTGCGGCCTGTTCGCCGCCCTGGTGCTGGCGCAGATGGGCTTCCGCCCGATCGTGCTCGAACGCGGCAAGGCCGTGCGCGAGCGCACCGTCGACACCTTCGGCCTGTGGCGTAAGAAAGTGCTCAACCCGGAGTCGAACGTGCAGTTCGGCGAAGGCGGCGCCGGCACCTTCTCCGACGGCAAGCTGTACAGCCAGATCAGCGACAAGCAGCACCACGGCCGCAAAGTGCTGACCGAGTTCGTCGCCGCCGGCGCGCCCGAGGAAATCCTCTACGTCAGCAAGCCGCACATCGGCACCTTCCGCCTGGTGTCGATGGTCGAGCACATGCGCGCGACCATCGAGGCGCTGGGCGGCGAGATCCGTTTCTCGCACCGGGTCGACGACTTGCTGGTCGAGACCGACGCGGCCGGCGTGCGTCATGTGCGTGGCGTGACCCTGGCCAACGGCGAGCAACTGCGCGCCGACCACGTGGTCATGGCCCTGGGCCACAGCGCGCGCGACACCTTCGCCATGCTGCACGCGCGCGGCGTATACGTGGAGGCCAAGCCGTTCTCGATCGGCTTCCGGGTCGAGCACCCACAGTCGTTGATCGACCGCGCCCGCTTCGGCCCGCAGGCCGGGCATCCGATCCTGGGCGCGGCCGACTACAAGCTGGTCCATCACTGCCGCAACGGCCGCTCGGTCTACAGCTTCTGCATGTGCCCCGGCGGCACCGTGGTCGCGGCCGCCAGCGAGCCCGGGCGCGTGGTCACCAACGGCATGAGCCAGTACTCGCGCAACGAACGCAACGCCAACGCCGCGATCGTGTGCGGGATCACGCCCGAGGACTACGCGCCCTACGGCGAGGGCCCGCTCGCCGGCATCGCCCTGCAGCGGCATTGGGAAGCGCTGGCGTTCGAACTGGGCGGCGGCGAGTACGAAGCGCCGGCGCAGCTGGTCGGCGATTTCATCGCCCGCCGCGCGTCCAGCGAATTCGGCGAGGTGAAGCCCTCCTACACCCCCGGCGTGCGCCTGGGCAGCCTGGACGCCTCGCTGCCCGGCTATGCGATCGAAGCGATCCGCGAAGCGCTGCCGGCTTTCGACAAACAGCTGCGCGGCTTCGCCATGCACGACGCGATCCTGACCGGGGTGGAGACGCGCACTTCCTCGCCGGTGCGCATCGCGCGCGGCGCCGACGGCCACAGCCTCAACACCCGCGGCCTGTTCCCGGCCGGCGAAGGCGCGGGCTACGCCGGCGGCATCCTTTCGGCCGGCGTGGACGGCATCAAGACCGCCGAGGCGGTGGCGCTGAGCCTGCTGGCCGATCTGGCGCGCGCCGGCGCGAACGCCTGAGCGCATGAGCGGCAAACCGCATTCGCCGTCCTGCGAGCGCAACCGCGAGCCGATTCTGGCGGTGCTGCGGCGCCACCTGCCGGCGCGCGCGAACGTGCTCGAGATCGGCAGCGGCACCGGCCAACACGCGGTGCATTTCGCCGCGGCGATGCCGGGCTGGGTCTGGCAATGCTCCGATCGTGCCCAACACCTGCCCGGCATCCGCGCCTGGCTGGACGAGGCCGCGCTGGCCAATACGCCGCCGCCGTTCGAGCTGGCGGCGGTGACCGCGCCGGTACCCGGATTCGCGCCGCCGCCGCGCATCCCCACCGATCCGGTGGCGTTGCGCTCGGGCTACGACGCGGTGTTCAGCGCCAACACCCTGCACATCATGGGCTGGCCGCAGGTCGAGGCGGTGTTCGCCGGCCTGGCGACGGTGCTGGCCGATGCCGCGACCGTGGCGATCTACGGCCCCTTCAATTACGCCGGCGCCTACACCAGCGACAGCAACCGCGACTTCGATGGCTGGCTCAAGCAGCGTGATCCGGTCTCGGGCATCCGCGATTTCGAAGCGGTCGACGCGCTCGCCCGCGGCATCGGTCTGGACCTGGTCGACGATGTCGAGATGCCGGCTCATAACCGCAGTTTGATTTGGCGGCGCTGATCGGCTCGGGCATGTAGTCGCTTGTGATCCGTGAGTACAACTCTTAAGTTGTTTTTCAGGTTAACAACTTATGAGTTGTTTTACATTTAACAACTTATCGCTTGTATTTATGATATACAAGTTATGAGCTGTAATTTGATATGAGGAGCGCTCCATGGACTACACCGTGCGGACGGTCGGACAACTGGAGCCCCTGCTGAAAGGCTTCCGGAAAGCCAAGAAGTACAGTCAGGCGAACTTGGCGCACCGTCTGGGCATCACTCAGCAGGCGCTGTCCGCGCTGGAGCGCGACCCTGAAAGCGCGAGCTTCTCGCGCTTGCTGCAGATACTGGCCGCGCTCGACGTCGAAATCTTGTTGCGCGACCGAAAGTCGGGCGCCGATGAAGGTCAGCCTGGGCACTGGTGATCCATGGCGCGTGCAAAACGTAGCGGTGCACTGACCCTATGGATGAACGGGGAGCGCGTGGGCCTGTGGCGAAACGCGCACGGCGAGGGGCAGGAACTGGTTTATGACCCTGCCTGGCTGGCATCTCCGCGTGCCCGGCCGCTGTCGCTTTCGTTGCCGTTCACTCCGGCCAACGCACCGCATCGTGGCGACAAGGTGCGCCACTACTTTGAGAATCTGTTGCCGGACAGCCAGAAGATCCGCGAACGATTGGCGGCCAAGTACGGGGCCGCCTCGCAACAGGCGTTCGACCTGTTGCGCGAGATCGGCCGCGACTGCGTCGGGGCCTTGCAGCTGATGCCGGAGGGCGAGACCCCGCAGGACGTGCGTGCGATCCATGGAAAGCCGCTGGACGAGGCCGAGATCGAACAGTTGCTGCGCGACGTGGTGCGTCCCGATGGCGCCGCCAACCAGGACCACGATACGGATTTCCGGATCTCGATCGCGGGCGCGCAGGAAAAGACCGCGCTGCTCTGGCATCAAGACCGATGGCAGCGCCCGCTGGGGGCGACGCCCAGTACCCATATCTTCAAGTTGCCGCTGGGCCTGGTAGGCAACCTGCGCGTCGACCTGCGCGATTCGGTCGAGAACGAATGGCTGTGCTCGCGCGTGCTGCACGCCTACGGCATTCCGGTAGCCGAGTGCCGGATGATGCGATTCGGCGACCAGCAGACCTTGGTGGTGCGACGCTTCGATCGCGAACTGGCGGCGGACAGGCGCTGGATCGTACGCATCCCCCAGGAGGATTTCTGCCAGGTGCTGGGGCAGCCGGCATGGCGGAAATACGAAGCCGATGGCGGCCCCGGCATGGCCGACATCCTGCGAGTGCTGGCGAACTCGGTTGAGCGCGAGGCCGATCGCGAAACCTTCTATCGCGCCCAATTGCTGTTCTGGATGCTCGCGGCCACCGATGGCCATGCCAAGAACTTCAGCGTGTTCATAGGCGCGGGCGGCAGCTATCGCATGACGCCGTTGTACGACGTGCTGTCGGCATGGCCGGTGACGGGGGCGAGTGCCGGAAAGATCCCGCAGCAGAAACTCAAAATGGCGATGGCCGTACGCAGCAAGAGCAACCACTACCGCATCGCCGAAATCCAACGCCGGCACTGGAACGCGATGGCGCGCTCGATCGGGCTGGGGATGGATTTCGAAAGCCAGATCGCGGACATCATCGACGCGACGCCGCGGGCGATCGCTCAGGTCGAACGCGAACTGCCCGCGAATTTTCCCGCGTATGTCGCCGACGCGGTGCTCGGTGGCTTGCGTCGGTCGGCCGAGAAATTGGCCTTGATGCCGGCGACGTAGCGGACCCGCGCGGGCCGCTACGACACTGGCAACGCACCGGCCCATGACCGTATCGTCGTCTCGACGGCAGGGACGCTCGATCGACGGGCGTAGTCCCCGGCGCCGTCGCTCACGGAGCTCCCCCGCATGCGTCTTTGGATTCTGTCCCTCGCGCTGACCGCCGCGTCGCTGCCGGCGCTCGCCGCCACGCCGCCGAATGCGGCCGAGGTCGCGCGTTTCGCCGAACGGCAACTACAGGACAACTACCCGGCCGACGGTCCCGGCGCCGCGCTCTTGGTCGCGCGCGGCGATCAGGTGCTGTTCCGCGGCGCGCGCGGCGAAGCCAGCGTCGAGCTGGGCGTGCCGCTCACGCCCGACAGCGTGTTCCGGATCGGCTCGGTGACCAAGCAGTTCGCCGCCGCCGGCCTGCTCAAGCTGGTCGAGGCCGGCAAGGTCTCGCTGGACGATCCGCTGTCCAAGTACCTGCCCGACTACCCCAACGCCGCCCACATCAGCGTCCATCAGCTGCTCAATCACACCTCCGGGGTGAAGAGCTACACCGGCATTCCCGGCGTGATGGCCGGGCCGATCCGCATGGATCTGAGCACGGCGCAGCTGATCGACACCTTCAAGAATCAGCCGGTGGATTTCGCGCCCGGCGCGCAGTGGGCCTACAACAACTCCGGCTACGTGCTGGTCGGCGCGGTCATCGAGGCCGCCAGCGGCCAGCCCTGGCATGCGTATCTGCAGCAGGCGCTGTTCGAACCGCTGGGCCTGAAGCACACCCGCTGGGGCGACGACCACGCCCTGATCCCGGGCCAGGTCCAGGGCTACACGCTCAGCCAGGGCCGTCCGGCGCCGGCCAACTACGCCAGCATGAGCCAGCCGCACGCGGCCGGCGCGCTGGTGTCCACGGTGGACGATCTGCTGCGCTGGAACCGCGCGCTGCACGAAGGCAAGGTCGTGCGCGCCGATCTCTACGCCAAGATGATCCAGCCCGAAGGCGCGGCGCTGAAGGAGCACTACGGCTACGGCATCGAGCACACCCGTCTGCGCGACGGCGACCTGCTCGCGCACGGCGGCGGCATCTTCGGCGCGATGTCGTTCCTGCTCTACCTGCCGGGCAGCGACGTGACCGTGGCGATCGTGCAGAACAGCGACAGCGTGGCGCCGGGTAAGCGCGCGCCCGAGGTGCTGGCGCGCAAGCTGGCCGCCTACGCGATCGGTCGGCCCTATCCGGAAGCCCAGGCGATCGCGCCGGCGCCGGCGCAACTGAAATCGCTAGAAGGCGTGTACCGCTCCGATCCCAAGACCGCGCGAGCGATCCAGGTGGTCGATGGCCGTCTGGTCTCGCAGCGTTTCGGCGGCCAGCGCGTGGCGATGACCGCGATCGGCCCGGACGAGTTCGTATTCGAGGACGGTCTGAGCCGGCTGCGCTTCGAGCGCGACGCCCAGGGCGCGGTGACCGGCACCCGCTTCTACGCCGACGGCGAAGGCGAGGGCTCGTTCTCGCCGCGCACCGACGAGCCGCTGCCCGCGGCGACCGTCGCGATCGCGCTGCCCGCGGCGGCGCGCGAACGCGTGGCCGGGCGCTACACGCGCGAGGGCATGGTGCTCAATGTGTTCCAGCAGGGCGAGCAGCTGCTCGCGCAGATGGCCGGGCAGCCTTCGTTCGTACTGGCCGCGACCTCGCCCACGCGCTTCGCGATCGATTCGGTCGGCGCGGTGCTGGAGTTCGCGCCCGAGTCCGGCCCGGCCAAGACCCTGACCCTGCGCCAGGGCGGCGCGGTACTGGAGTTCCAGCGCGCGCCCTGAGCCCGTGCGGCCGCCTGCGCCGTGTGCCGGAGCCGGCATTCGGCGCGACGGGCCGCGAAACGTGACCTATGGGAGAGGAGCGCGCGGCCGGCGCACGTAGGATGCGGGATCGTCCCCGTTACGCCGGAGCCGCTCCATGCCCCATCGTCCGTCGCCCGCCGTGTTGCCGCTGCTGATCGCGGCGCTGCTGCCTCTGTCGTCCGCAGCCCAGACCGCACCGCCGGCGGACACACCGTACCCGGGCACGCTGACGCTGGAGGTCGACGCCACCGACGTCGCCCACCGCGTGTTCCGCAGCAAGCAGCGCATCCCCGTGCAGCCCGGCCCCTTGACCCTGCTGTATCCGCAGTGGCTGCCCGGCAATCACTCGCCGACCGGTCCGATCAACAAGCTCGCCGGCCTGGTCGTCACTGGCAACGGCCAGCGCATCGCCTGGACGCGCGATCCGCTCGATGTCTACGCCTTCAAGCTGGTGGTGCCCGAGGGCGTGAGCACGATCGAGCTCGCGTTCGACTATCTCTCGCCCACCGGCGGCGAGCAGGGCCGGGTGGTGATGAGCCAGGACCTGCTGAGCCTGCAATGGAACGCGGTCGCGCTGTATCCGGCCGGTCACGACGCCGGCCGCATCCAGATCGCGCCGTCCTTGAAGCTGCCCGCGGGCTGGCAATCGGGCACCGCGCTGGAGGTCGAATCGCGCGAGGGCGACACCCTGCGCTACAAGCCGGTGTCGTTCGAGACCCTGGTCGATTCGCCGTTGTTCGCGGGCCGCTACTACCGCCAGATCGACCTCGCGCCCGGCGCCAAGGTGCCGGTGCGATTGAACATGGTCGCCGACCATCCCAAATACCTCGAAGCCAAGCCCGAGCAGCTCGCCGCGCACCGGCGCATGGTCGAGCAAGCGATGCGCCTGTTCCGCTCCCAACACTATGATCGCTACGATTTCCTGTTCTCGCTGTCCGACCAGATCGGCGGCATCGGCCTGGAGCACCACCGCTCCAGCGAGAACGGCGTGGATCCGGAGTACTTCACCGACTGGGACAAGAGCGCGGTCGGCCGCGACCTGCTCGCGCACGAGTACACCCACTCCTGGAACGGCAAATTCCGCCGTCCGGCCGATCTGGCCACGCCCAACTTCAACGTGCCCATGCAGGACAGCCTGCTCTGGGTCTACGAAGGCCAGACCCAGTACTGGGGTTATGTGCTGACCGCGCGCGCCGGCATGTGGAAGCCGCAGACCGCGCTGGACGCGCTGGCGATGACGGTCGCGGCCTACACCACCGATCGCCCCGGCTTCGCCTGGCGCAACGTCCAGGACACCACCAACGATCCCATCATCGGCCTGCGCCGGCCGCAGGCCTACCGCAGCCAGCAGCTCAGCGAGGAGTACTACTCCGCCGGCCAGCTGATCTGGCTTACCGTCGACGCCAAACTGCGCGAACTCAGCCGCGACAAACGTTCGCTCGACGATTTCGCCGCCGCCTTCTTCGGCGTCGACGACGGCAGCTACGCGGTTAAGCCCTATACCTTCGACGACGTGGTCGCGACCTTGAACGCAGTAGCCCCCCACGACTGGGCCGCGTTCCTGCGTCAGCGCCTGGACGCCAACGCCGCGCCGCTGGACGGCCTGGCCGCGAGCGGTTGGAAGCTGGTCTACACCGACAAGCCCAGCGACTACGTCAAACAGAGCGAGGGCGCACGCAAGGTCACCGATCTGAACTGGTCGCTGGGCCTGATCGTGTCGAACAAGGACGCGACCCTGTCCTCGGTGCGCTGGGACGGCCCGGCCTTCAACGCCGGCCTGGCGCCGGGCTCGACCCTGCTTGCGGTCAACGGCTATACCTTCGAGGGCGAGCGCCTCAAGGACGCGATCACCGCGGCCAAGGACAAGGGCGAGCCGATCGAGCTGGTGGTCAAGCAGGGCGAAGCGGTCAAGACCGTGCGCATCGATTACCGCGAGGGGCTCAAGTATCCGAGCCTGGAGCGCATCCCCGGCACGCCGGATCGGTTGTCGAAGATCCTGGCGCCGAAGTAGGTGGCCTCGCAGGCGGCGCCGCAGCCAACGCGATCCGACGTGGCGACGCTCGTCGTCGCCGCCGTCGCGCGCTAGGCTGCGCGCATCCGTCGCGCCCGAGGCCACCGGCATGCTCGAAATGAAACCCCAGTGCGAACGCTGCAACGCCGCCTTGCCGCCCGACAGCGCGGCGGCGCTGATCTGCAGCTACGAATGCACGTTCTGCGTCGACTGCGTGCAAGGGCCCTTGGACGGCGTATGTCCCAATTGCGGCGGCCAGCTGCAGCCGCGTCCGACGCGTATCGCAAAACCCATCGCCTGAGCCCGTCCGCTTTTCGCGCGTGCCGCCACGTCGGGATTGCGTTAGGTAATGCGTCGCGTTCGAACCCCAGCCGCGCCGCACGCGATGAGCTCGCCGGTCTGGTGCGCTCAGCCCGGGAAGCGCTCCAGCAGCTGCTCGATCCGTTGCGCGTTGCCTTGCGCGATTGAGCGGAACGCCGGCCCGATGCGCTCGTCGGCCATGGAGCGCCGCCATAAGGCCAGCCCGGCCTCGCCGGCCCAGCGCCAGCTCGCCAGGGCGCCGGTCGGCAACGGCAGCGGGTAGGGGCGCTCGTGCACCGCGCCGCCGGCCCCGGGCCGATAGTGCATGGGCAGCATGTCGTAGACCGGCGCCAGCGCGACCCGCAACCGATCCGGCTGGCAAAGGAAGCTGAGGTTGCCGAAGTGCATGTCGATGTTGCCGATGAAGCGGCCGAACAGGTGCAGGCGGCGGATGCGTTCGGCATCGTCGCCACCGATCAGGCCTTCGCGCTGCAACGCGGCCGCCGACACCGGCCAGTTGCCCGGATCGCTGCCGGCGTAGGCCGCATCCAGCGCAAGCAGCGACACCATGCCGCGCCGCCCGCGCCGCGCCGTGCGATCGAAGCGCGTGGATTGCAGGAAGCGCCAGCCGTCGCTGTCGATCAATTCGGTGGCGGCCGCCTCGATGCCGCGCTCGGACAGCACCTCGCCCGCCAAGTGCTCGCAGGCCAACAGATTGACCCAACGGCGCGCGGTGGCATTGTCGGGGTCGTGGCGCGCGAACTTCACGATCACGCTCTGGCGTTCGCCTGTAGGCAAATCCAGCTCGGCGGTGAACTTGGGCTGCTCGCCGCCGGCCGAGGAGCCGGGCGCTTCCCCGGCTTCGGCCTGGAGCGCGCGTTGCGGATAGATCAGCGCGCGCTCGTCGGGCGCGATGATCGTGTCCAGGTTATCCAGCACGGTGTCCAGCAGCGCCTGTTCCAGCGCCTGTTCGCCCAGCACCAGGTCGCCGGGCAGATCGCTGCCGCGACGTAGCAACGCGGTCACCACGTCTTCGGGCTGCCACAGCAGCACGTCCGCGGGCGCCTCCAGTTCGGCCGCATGGCGATGCGCGAACGCGCGGCCCAGGAATCCCTGCGGCCGTAGATCGTCCAGAAACCAGGGCAGATCCGGATACAGGCCGTCGGCGAATTCGCCGTGCTGGTACAGCGGCAGCGGGCGCTCGGATTGCAGGAACCAACCGCCATAGACCACATGCAATCGGCCGAGTTGATCGGGCTGGCCATCGGGCGTGATCCGGTGCAGCGGCCAGTCGCTGCCGGCCCGCCCCAGTGGGCGCGAAAGCGCGTAACGGGCGGAGCGGGCACGGCCGATCCGGACCAGGCGCGTGCCCAGCCCCGCCAGCGCGCGCGACACCGTGGGCTGGCTGAGCTCCATCGCCGCAGCCAGCTCGGCGGCGGTGCGCGGCCCGCGACGCAGCAGGGCCTCAGCGGCTTCGGTATGACGGCTCATGCTTTAATTTGAATCTATTTATGAATAGATAGTCAAGCACAAAACCGGTCTTGACCCCGAAAATTCGGACTTAAGACCCTGGGGCCGGTAATTCGGTGAATAGATACTTTTGTTTTTACTCTGGTTAGCCTCGGCGGCGCTG
>NZ_LMJF01000015.1 GCF_001429785.1 Lysobacter sp. Root916
GCGGCGATGAGCGTGCTGGGGCGTGCCGACCAGCTGGCGTCGCGCGACCGGGTGGTGCTCGCGAAGGTGAAGCAAGGCGAGTTCCTGGTGCAGGTGCGCGGTGTGGGCGAACTTACGTCCAAGCACATGCAGTTCCTGGGCGCGAAGGTCGAGGGCCAGGTGGAACGCATCGCCGTGGAAGCCGGCGCGGCGGTGAAGAAGGGCGACATCCTGGCGAGCCTGGCCAACCCGAAGCTGCACGAGCAGCTGTCGGAGAGCGAGTGGGAGCTGGCGGCGCAGAAGAAGGAACAGCAGGCCAACATCGCCAGCATGCAGGCAGAGCTGGTCGACCTGCAGACGGACGCACGGATCGCGCAGTCGGAGTTGAAGGTGCTGTCCCTGCGCGAGGCCTCCGAGGCCAAGCTGCAAGCCGACGGCATCGTGTCGAAGCTGACCTACGAGCAGACGCAGCGTGGGGTGGAGCAGCAGAAGCTGCGCATCGTGGCGGCGCAGGAGCGCGTGCGGATGATGCAGCAGCGCCTGAGCGCGCAGCGGGAAGCGGACACGGCGCGGCTGAACAAGATGGGCAACACGCTGGACATTCTTCGCCAGCAGATCGCCGACCTGTCGGTGCGCGCACCGATTGATGGCGTAGTGGGGCAGATGGCCCTGAAGCTGGGCCAGCAGGTGGTGAGCGGGGACGAGATCGGTCGGATCGCGCCGTACGACAACCTGGTGGCGTTGCTGGACGTGCAGGACTACCAGGCGCGGGATGTGCGGGTCAACCAGGCGGTGCGTATCGACACGCGCGGCAACGTGGTGCCGGGCCGGGTGACGCGCATCGATCCGGCGGTGACCGACGGGATGGTGAAGGTGGAGGTGAAGCTGGACGGTTCCGTGCCGGCGAGCCTGCGCGCCAACCAGAGCGTGGAAGGGGTGATCGAGATCGCGCGCAAACCCAACGCGCTGTTCGTCAGCCGGCCGCCGTTGGCGCAGGGGCACGGACAGGCGGCGGTCTACCGCGTGGAAGGCGACACGGCGGTGCGCACGCTGGTGGATTTCGGGCTGGTGTCCACGCGCGACATCGAGGTGCTCGGTGCGCTGAAGGCCGGCGACCAGATCGTGGTTTCCGATGTATCGGCGTGGGGCGAGCACAGCCGGGTCTTGCTGAAGTAGCCCTATCCCCCTCCTTTCATTTTTGAACCATCACGCACCCGCCTGCGAGCGGGTATCCAAGGAGTGAAACGCGTTATGAACGGCGAAACCCTGATCGAACTGTCGGCGATCCGCAAATCCTTTCTCACCGAGAAGGTCGAGACCCGGGCGCTCGACGACATCTCCCTGCGGGTGGGGAAGGGCGAGTACGTGGCCTTGTCCGGCCCGTCCGGCTCGGGCAAGTCGACGCTGCTGTCGCTGCTGGGCCTGCTGGATACGTGGGACGCGGGTAGCTACACGCTCAACGGCCACGACGTGTCGTCGCTGGGCCGCGACCAGCGGGCGGCGATCCGCAACCGTGAGATCGGCTTCGTGTTCCAGGCCTTCCACCTGATCAGCGACCTGACGGTGGAAGAGAACGTGGGACTGCCGCTGACGTACCGGACGGACCTGGGCAAGGCCGAGCGCGCGCAGTGGGTGGCGCAGGCGCTGGCGCGTGTGGACATGACCCATCGCGCGCAGCACTTCCCGGCGCAGCTGTCGGGCGGCCAGCAGCAGCGCGTGGCGGTCGCGCGTGCGGTGGCGGGGCGTCCGTCGCTGATCCTGGCGGACGAACCGACCGGCAACCTGGACTCGAAGAATGCCGAGGCGGTGATCGAGCTGCTGGACGGCCTGCACCAGGACGGCGCGACCATCTGCATGGTGACGCACAACCCGGAGACGGCGGCGCGCTGTCCGCGCCAGATCGAGCTGTTCGACGGGCGCATTGTGGCCGACCGGTCGCAGCACGCCGCGTTGCGGACGGTCGGCTGAGGAGCGGACGATGTCGTACTGGACGGATGTGAAATACGCGCTGCGCCTGTTGCGCAAGACTCCGGTGTTCACCCTGACCACGATCCTGGTGTTGGCCGGCGGTCTGGCGGTGAGTCTGTACACCTTTGGTTTGCTGAACACCGCGCTGTACAAGGACTTGCCGATTACCGACGGGGATCGGGTGATGCGCCTGGAGGGTCGTTCGGGCGGTCTGCCGACGCAGACGCTGGATGCCTACGAGCTGGCGCAGATCGCGCCGCAGGTGAAGGAACTGGAAGCGATCGGGGTCTACAGCGACACCGACGTGGAAGTGAGCGATCGTGAGCTGAGCCAGATGGTGCCAGCCACGTACGGTCAGTGGGACATGTTCGGCTTTATCGGGGTGCAGCCGCAGTTGGGTCGCAGCTTCCTGCCGGCCGATACGATCGGCGGTGCCGAGCCGGTGGCGATCGTCAGCCATGCGCTGTGGCAGTCGGCCTTCGCCGGCTCGCCGGACATCGTGGGTCGGGTCATCCACGTCAACCGCAAGCCGGTACGTGTGGTCGGTGTGATGCCGGCGGGTGTGACCTTCCCGGTATGGTCGCGGTTGTGGCTGCCGATGCCGCAGCAGGAGTCGCAGCCGGTGAACGAGGCGGCCTCCAGCGAAGTGGGCGCGTATGCCCGGCTGCGCCCGGGTGCGACGCGGGCGTCGGCGTCGGCGGAGTTGACGGACCTGTTGACCGGCCTGCGCCAGCGGCATCGTCGCGTGGACGGCAAGCCGTACGAGTACAACGCGATGGCGCTGGAAACCTTCCAGATGAGTCTGGCCGGGGGCGGCGCGGGCAACGTGATGTTCGCGGTGCTGAACCTGCTGGCCGGCTTCATCATGCTGCTGTCGTGCGTGAACGTGGGCAACATGCTGCTGGCGCGCACGCAGGAACGGTTGAAGGAGATTGCGGTGCGGATGGCGATCGGTGCGCCGCGCGGCCGGCTGCTGTGGCAGATGATGCTGGAGAGCCTGCTGATCTGCGTGGTGGGCGGCGGGCTGGCCCTGCTGCTGATCGCGTACTGGCTGAAGGCGACCGACCAGTTCCTGCACGGGTGGAGCGACCGTCTGCCGTTCTGGGCGAGCTGGGGCGTGGACGCGCAGTCGGTGCTGATGACGTTCGGGTTCGTGCTGTTCGCCGTGTGCGTGGTGTCGATCCTGCCGACCTGGCGGGTGCTGCGCGTGCCGTGCACGACCTTGCTGCGCGACGGAACGCGCGGCGCACGCGGACGCTTGAGCGGGCGGCTGTCGCGGCTGCTGCTGACGGTGCAGATCGTGCTGATATCGGTGGTGATGGCGGTCGGCAGCGCATTGACCTTCGTGGCCTGGCGCACGTCGAACCTGGACACGGGCATCGATGGCGAGCGGCTGCTGGCGCTGGACGTGGCCGCGCCCAAGGGCAGCGACGGCACGCCGGCCAGCAAGGCGCAGTACCACGAGCGCCTGCTGGCGAGCATCCGTGCGCAGTCGGACGTCGAGGGGGCGATGCTGTGGAGTGGCGCGGCCAGTCGGCGCTTCGGGGTGGATGGCATGAACTATCCGGTGGCGGGCGATTACCCGGAGGCGACGGTGCGGCTGAGTTCGGATGCGCCGGTATCGCTGGGTGCGCGACTGCTCGATGGACGCTACTTCGACTCCCGCGACGGCAGCGACGGCAGCCGATCGGCGCTGGTGAGCAAGACGCTGGCCGAGCGTTACTGGCCGGGTAGCTCGCCGATCGGCCGGTCGATCCAGTTGTTCGATGCGAAGGGCAAGGCGCGCGAGCAGCGGGTCGTGGTGGGCGTGGTCAGCGATGTGCTGGACGACAGCCAGCTGATGCAGGCGGATGCGCGTGCGGTGACGGCGATCTACCTGCCGTTCGCCCAGGCGGCGCCGGTCAGTGCGCGTTATCTGGTGCGTTACCGCGGCGACGAGCCGTCGGCGCGCGCAACGCTGCTGAACCTGGCGTGGCAGGCCAATGCGGCGCCCGGGGTGGCGGTGGATCGCTACACGGCGCTGCGCGACCGCACGGTGGCSCTGAGCCGGAGYCTGGCGAAGCTGTTCGTGTACAGCGGTCTGTTCGCGCTGTTGCTGGCGCTGACCGGCATCTACGGCCTGTGCAGCAACGAAGTGATCCTGCGCAGGCAGGAGGTGGGGCTGCGCCGCGCGATCGGYGCAAGCGACGGATCGATCCTGCGCTTGTTCCTGCGCCAGGGCGCGCGGCGTCTGGCGGTGGGCCTGGTGCTCGCGACGCTGATCGGYGGGGCGGGGCTGTTCCTGCTCTCGCGTCTGGCCGGGCTGGGAGCCGTGGTGCCGGTGGCGATCGGGCTGGGCGTGGCGATCACGATCACGCTGCTGGTGGGCATGGCCACCTACGTCGGCGCGCGCAACGCTGCTGAACCTGGCGTGGCAGGCCAATGCGGCGCCCGGGGTGGCGGTGGATCGCTACACGGCGCTGCGCGACCGCACGGTGGCCCTGAGCCGGAGCCTGGCGAAGCTGTTCGTGTACAGCGGTCTGTTCGCGCTGTTGCTGGCGCTGACCGGCATCTACGGCCTGTGCAGCAACGAAGTGATCCTGCGCAGGCAGGAGGTGGGGCTGCGCCGCGCGATCGGTGCAAGCGACGGATCGATCCTGCGTCTGTTCCTGCGCCAGGGCGCGCGGCGTCTGGCGGTGGGCCTGGTGCTCGCGACGCTGATCGGCGGGGCGGGGCTGTTCCTGCTCTCGCGTCTGGCCGGGCTGGGAGCCGTGGTGCCGGTGGCGATCGGGCTGGGCGTGGCGATCACGATCACGCTGCTGGTGGGCATGGCCACCTAYCTGTCCACCCGCAGGATCCTGCGCGGCGAGCCGGCCGAAGGCATGCGGTATGAATGAGTCGCTTTCGTCATTAACCTAGACAAACTACTGAGAGAACCCTTATGCAACCCGAATTCATCATTCTCTTCGTGCTGGGACTTGCGCCGATCGCCATCGTGCTGATCGTCCTGCGCTATCGCTATCAGCAGGCGCAGGCGCGCTACAACGTCGTGATGCATCTGGCGGACAAGGGCGTGACGCCGCCGGTGGAGCTGTTGATCGAGCCGCGCGCGGCGTTCTGCGAACGGCGACGGGCCCTGGTGCTGATCAGTATCGGCTTGGGCATCATCGCCATGTTCGCCGCCTTGCCGGGACACTACGAAAACGGGCGAGGGATCGGCGAACTGTGGGGGATTGGCCTGTTGCCGTTGCTCACCGGGTTCGGCTACCTCGCCAGCTGGTGGCTGAATCGCCGCGACGACAAGCATGCCTGATCACGACGCGGAAGCGCGCATAGATCAGGCCCTCGTTGCACGAGTTCTGCTCGGCAACGAGGGTCGCGCGTTCGAGCAACTGGTGCGGCGTCATCAGGGCATGGTGCGCGCGCAATTGCGGCGCCTGCTACACGGCGACGAAGCCGGTGCCGACGACCTGGCGCAGGAGACGTTTCTATTGGCATGGCGAAAACTCGACCAATTTCGCGGCGACGCGCGTTTTTCCACCTGGCTTTACCGCATCGCGTACACCTGCTTTCTGCAGGCCAGTCGAAAGAAGGCGGGGACGCTCGAAGATGCCGATGGCGGCGAGCACGAAGCGCTGGCAGCCCCCGCCCAGACCGTCGACCTGCAAGTAGATCTGGAGCGTGCGATGCAGCGCCTGTCCCCTGCCGAGCAGGCCGTGCTATTGCATTGCGTGCAATTGGGGTTGAGTCACGAAGAAGCCGTCTACGTGCTGGACATGCCGCTCGGCACGGTGAAAACCCACGCGACGCGCGGCAAGGCAAAGCTGCAAAAGTGGCTGTCAATCTGGCAAGGATCCGAGACCAAGAGGCAACTCTCATGAACGACCCGCATGATTCATCCATCGATGCGCTGCTGCGCCAACATTTCGATGGCCCCGTCGCCGACGCCGGCTTTAGCGATCGCGTCATGCGGCAATTGCCCGCACGTCGGCGCGCACGCCGTTGGCAGTTGCCGGTCGGCATATTGGCGGGACTTGGCGCGTGCCTCTGGAGCCTTTCGTCCACGCCCTTGATCCGTGATGGCTGGCAGGATTGGATGCGCGGGAGTCTTTCCTCGGCGGCCGTGATCATGCTGCTGACCCTCATGGGGATGTCGCTAATGGCATCGTGGTGGGCGTTGACAGAGAACGAATAGGAGTCTGTCCGTCAGACCTTACCTCGCCGAGGGCGGGCTGCTGGATCGGGTGGAAGGAAACGCATGCGGACCCTGGGTTCGGATCTGCCCGATGCCATCGACTTGCTGGCGCGGGTGGAATCCCGCTTGCGGCCGGGCGCCCTGATCGTGGCCGACAACGCCGACTACAGCCCCGAATACCTAGCGTATGTGCGTTCGCCGGTATCGCGCTATCTGTCCATCGCTTTCGCCGACGACGTCGAGCTCTCGATGCGGATCGGCTAAGGCTTCAAAGCGCTACGGGCCTCGTCATCTACTAATGGCGCCTGGCGCGCATGGCCGTGTCCTGGCGCTCAGGCGGTGCCGTCGTCCGCGCTCGCCGCCCGCTCGCGACCGGCCACCACGCCGGTCGCGGCGAGGTCGCCGGTGACGTTGCCCAAGGTCGCGAACACGTCGGGGATGGTGTCGACCGCCAACAGCAGGCCCATCGGTTCCACCGGCAGGCCGGCGGCCTGTACCACCGGCATATTGGTCGCCATGAAGCTGACCTGCCCGGGCAGGCCCACCGACCCCAGGCTGATCACCACCGCCAGCGCGGCGCAGCCGGCCAGTTGCGCGGCGCTCAGATCGACGCCGTAGATCCAGGCCACGAAGGCGGTCACGCCGATGTACTGGATCGGACTAGTCATGCGGAACAGCGACACCGCCATCGGCAACACCAGCGAAGCGATCTCCAAGGGATAGCCCAGACGCACGCGGGCGCTGTCGACCATTGCCGGCAAGGAGGCCAGCGAGGACTGCGTGCTCGCCGCGATGGTCTGCGCCGGCAGCACTCCGGCGGCGAAGCGCCGCAGCGGCGTGCCGGCCGCGGCCGCGACCAGGTACAACATCAGGGTCACCGAGATATACAGGCTGCACTGCAGCACGATGTAGTAGCCGACCGCGCCCAGCATGCCCACGCCGACGTGGGCGCAGACCGCGAACATCAGCGCGAACACGCCCAGCGGCGCGATCCACAGCAGCCAGCGCACGATCACGATCATGGTGTCGGCGATGGCCTGGAACAGTTCGACCAGGCGCGCGCGCCGCGCCGGCTCGATCCGGGTCAGGGCGAAGCCGAAGAACAGCGCGAACACCACCAGCGGCAGCATCGCGCTGGCCGCGGCGGCGGCGATCACGTTGCTGGGGATCACCGCGGTCAGCCAGTCGCCCAGCGCCGGCGGCGCGACCGTGGGGGTCGAGGTGGCGGTGCGGAAGGCCTGCACCAACGCCTCGTCGCGCGGCAGCAGCGATAGCAGCGCGGGCGCGGCGATCGCGGCGAAGGCTGCGCCCAGGCTGAGCAGCACGATGAACACCACCATCGCGCGCCGCGCCGTGCGGCCGGACGCGGCCGCGTCGGTGGCTGAGGTCACGCCGATCACCACCAGCGACACCACCAGCGGCACTACCGTCATCTGCAGGGCGTTGAGCCAGAGCTTGCCGATCGGCTGCATCACCGCCGCGGCGCCGTGCGCGGCCTCGGGCGCCAAGGCGACCAGGATCAGACCGGCGGCGGCACCGGCGATCAGGGCGAACAGGACGCGGGCGGTCATCGACATGCGGACAGCGACTCCGGAGGGGCGTGGACCCAGATTGGGCTAGGGCGCGGGCAGATGCCAATCCTGCCGCAGCCGGCGCAGTTCCGCCTCCGGCAGCAGCACGAACACCGGACGTTGCTGCGGGCGCAGCCAGGCCAGCAAGGCCTCCATGGCGGGATCGGCCATCGCCGTGCAGCCCGCGGTGGGCTCGCCGGGCGCCTTCCACAGGTGGGCGAAGATGCAGCTGCCGGCGCCGCTCAGGCGCTGCGGGTTGTGCTCGATCACCAGACCCAACCGGTAGCGCTGGTCGCCGCCGGCATGCAGGTCGCGGCGCATGGGCTCGGTGGACTCGGCGACCGCGTCGCGGCCGACCGTGCCGGCGTCGACGATGCGGTTGTACAGCGGCGAGGCGTTGACGTCGATGCAATAGTCGTCGGCGCCCATGGCCTGATAGGGCATGGGCGTCGCTGCGCTCGCGCCGTAACCGAACGCGGTGCCCAGCGCGAACACGCCGGCAGGCGCGCGCCCGTCGCCTTCGCGCTTCTGCGGTCCGTCGGACTGGGCGGGGTGCAGCCCCAGGCCCCAGGCGCTGCCCTTGCGCCCGACTGTGACCGGTGTGGCCGCGCCGACTTCGCGCCAATCGCCGCCGTCGCGTTCGTAGCGGCGTAGGCGCCCGGCGCTGGCGTCCCAGCCGTCGGTGGTCACCAGCACCAGCTGGCGTGCGTTGCCCCAGGGCGAGGATGCGTTCGTGCCCGGAGCGCTGGCGCAGGCGGCCAGTAAGAGCAGGGTCGGCATCAGCAGAGCGATACGGAACGGGATGCGCATGCGGCCTCGGGTTGGCGTCAGCTGTCGAGCAGATCCTGCATGCGCTTGGCTCAAGGTCGAGTCGACGGTTACAGGCCTGATCGGTATCGCACGATAGCGCGAAGATCGATCCGGGGGATCGGAGCCCAATAACGGCCAAGGTCGATTTCGAGGCCGATTCAGCTGCGACTGCGGGTGCCGGCGTGCGCGGCCGTTGCGATTGATTCGCCGCACTCGCAGGAGTTGGCTGGCCGTGGCGCGCACTGGCGCTGCGGACTATCCGGCGCTCAAAGCGTTGCGCGAGTCCTGGGCTGTGGCATCACGCCTGTTTCGCCCGATCCGGCGCCGGCTTGACCTTGCGCAGCGCCAGCAGGGCGGTGGTGAGCAGCGAGAACGCGACGATCAGCGCCATCAAGGCCTTGGCCGTGCGATCGCTGGTCTGCGTCATCATCACCGGGCCGTCCACGATCACCCACAGCATCGCCGCGCAGGTCAGCAGGACGAACACCGTTTCGATGCGGCGCAGCGCCGGCGACCAGCGGCCGCGGATCATGACGGTGGCGTAGAAGAGCAGGTTGAGCAGCAGCAGTGCGAACATCCAGGGCGCTTGGCGCTGCAGGAAGGTATCGGTGTAGGTGAGGGCCTGGTAGGCCACCGGCGCGGCGCGGCCGCCGAAGGCCAGATCCAGCACCACGGTCGGTTGGGTGAGTATGTACAGCCCGCAAGCCATGCCGACCAGCGCCAGCACCATGGCGGCGCGGCCGCCCTGGATGCGGTCGCCCGAGCGCGGTTCCCACTGCGCGGTTTGCGGCCAGCGTCGACGGATCCAGGCGGCGAGGGCGTAGCCCGTCACCAGCATGCCGGGCCACCATAGCGAGGGCACGAACACGCTGCCCCACCAGTAACCCCAGCGATGGCCGAAGGCGCTGAGCAGGCTGACGCCGGGGTCGATGGGTTGGCTCAGGCTGGACCACAGCCCCAGGCCCCAGATGATGAGCAGGCCGATCACCGAAGCGCGCAGGAAGGCATGCGCGTCGGCGGGATCGATGATGCTCAGGTGGGGGCGGTAGCGCGCCGCGACCTCGTCGGGGCGTCCGAACTCGCGCAGGAACGCGATCGCCATCGCGGAGTCGGGCTCGCGCCCCGCGGCTTCGGCGCGGTCCTGCAGCCCTTCGCCGATCAGGGCGCGCAGCTCGTAGGCCACGTCGTTGCGTTGCTTGCGCGGCAACTGCAGGGCCACGTCGGACACATAGGACTCGATCACTTCGTTCGCATTCATTCCTCATTCCTCCCGCAGCAGTCGATGCATGGCGTCGTTCATCCCCTGCCATGAGTCGGTGAGTTTGCTCAGCAGTTTTCGCCCGTTCGCATTGAGCGAGTAGTAGCGGCGCGGCGGCCCGTCCTCGGTGCGCCATTCGCTCTGCAGCAGGCCCTGGGTTTCCAGGCGCCGCAGCAGCGGGTAGAGCGTGCCTTCCTCGATCGCCATGCCTTTTTCGGCCAGGGCCTGACGCAGCTCGTAGCCGTAGCGCGGGGCTCGCAGCTGCGACAGCGTGGCCAGCACCACCACGCCGCGCCGCAGCTCGAGTTCCAGTTTTCCGAAGGCGTCTGTGTCGACCATGTGGCGCACAGTACTGTGTGTTGCACAGTATGTCAAACGGCTCCAGCCCCTGGGGCGCCGAGCGCCCGAATTCGAAACAAAACCTATCGTTTGAACATGCCTGGCCTGTGCGCTCGCTATCTTTGCCTTGGCGCACACTCCGGCCATGACCCAGACGACTCAGGCTCGGCCGTTCCATGCGTAGCAAATTGTTCGTGCCCGGAACGCGGCCGGAGCTGTTCGCCAAGGCGCTGGCCGGAGAGGCCGATGCGCTGTCGTTCGACCTGGAAGACGCGGTCGCGCCCGAACGCAAGGACGAGGCGCGTGCGGCGGTGGCTGAGTTCGTGGCCTCGGAGGCGCTGGCCGCCAGCGCCAAGCTCGGCATCGTGCGCGTCAACGCGCCGGACTCGCCCTGGTTCGCGGCCGATCTGGCCGCGGTGGCGCGGCCGGGCGTGAGCTTGCTCAACCTGCCCAAGATCGAATCGGCCGAGGCGCTGCATGCGGCAGTCGCGCGCATCGAGGCGGCTGAGGCCGGCAACGGCGTCGAACGTCCGATTGGGCTGCTGATCAATATCGAGACGCCGCGTGCGCTCGCCGCGGCGGCGCAGATCGCCGCCGCGCATCCGCGTGTGGCCGGGCTGCAACTGGGCCTGGGCGATCTGTTCGAACCCGAGGGTGTGGACCGGCGCGATCGCGCCAATGTGCACGCGGCGATGTTCGCGCTGCGCATGGCCGCGGCCCAGGCTGGCGTGTTCGCCTTGGACGGGGCCTATGCGGACCTGCAGGACGACGAAGGCTATCGCGCCGAAGCGGAGATGGCGCGGCGTCTGGGCTTCCTCGGCAAGACCTGCGTGCATCCGCGCCAGATCGCCTTGGCCAATGCGGCCTTTGCGGCCACCGAGGCCGAGTTGGCGGCGGCGCAGCGCATCGTCGATGCCGCGGCGCGGGCGCCGCAGCGCGGCGTGTTCGTGGTCGATGGGCGCATGATCGATCTGCCATTCTTGAAACGCGCCCAGGCGCTGCTGGCTGCGAAGGGGCGTGCATGAGCGTGCGGACGATGCGTGGATGGATTGGCGGCGCGTCGGCGTTGCGGAGGTCGTGGCGCACGGTGCTGCTGTTGTTGCTGCTGGCGGTGGTCGGCCCGCTGCACGCCGAAGCGCTGACGCCGATGCGCGCGCAGCCGTTGCCCAGCCTGAAGACCGAGTCGCCGCTGATCGGCCTGGCGCGCGTGCAGGGACGCGCGATCGCGCTCACGCGCGATGGTGCCTGGTCGCTGGAGGAAGGCGCCAGCGCCTGGGCGCCGTTGCCTTGGCCTGCGCAGACGAAGGCGTCCGAAGTCGTGTCGCTGGTGCAGGACGGCGAGCGCGCCTATCTGCTGCTGGGGCAGGGCGCGCAGCGCATGGCCACGCAGGTGGTGCAGCTGAGCCTGCGCGACGGCGCGATTGTCCTGCGGCCGCTGGCGCCGCTGCCGCTGGCCTTGCGCGATGCGCGCGGGGCCCTGTCTGCGGAGGCCTTCTATGTCGCGGGCACCGCCGGCGACGGTACGGCGCATCTGTTGCAGCTGAACTTCGAGGACGAACGTCCGCATTGGGCGCCGCTGACGCCCTGGCCGGGCGGCGGTGCGGCCAGTTCGCTGGTCGCGCAGACCAAGGCCCTGTTCGCGGTGGTGCCGGCCGCCAGCGGCGGCGACCGCGTGCTGCGTTGGTCGGCGGAGCCGGGTTGGACCGAAGCCAGCCGCGCGCCGGGGCGCGTCGTGCCCGGCTCCGGCCGCGCCATCGGCCAGGCCCACATTCTGTATCTGGTGGAGGAGGGCGCCGAGGCCGGCGCCGCCGCAAAGATCGCCACCTATCAGACCATCACCGCCAGCTGGGCGACCCTGCCCGGCGCGCAGGCCGCCCACAGCATCGCCACGGCGGCCTGGCCCGACGGTTTGATCTGGGCGCAGGCCGGCGCGGACGGGCGCGAGATCGCTTTCGCCAGCGCCCAGGTGCAGTCCAGCAAGCTGCGCCTGCACTGGCTGGACTGGGTAGTGATCGTGGTCTATCTGGCCGGCATGATCGGCATCGGCCTGTACTTCTACCTGCGCGAGAAGCGCAGCTCGACTTCCAACTTCTTCGTCGGCGGCCGCACCATTCCGTTCTGGGCCGCCGGCATCAGCCTGTACGCGGCAAACACCAGCTCGATCAGTTTCATCGCGATCCCGGCCAAGGCCTTCGAGACCAATTGGCAATACATGGCCAACAATGTCATCGCGGTGTTCGGGCTGATGTTCGTGGCGGTGTGGATCGTGCCGTTGCTGCGGCGCCTGGACCTGATGTCGGTGTTCTCCTACCTGGAGACCCGCTTTCATCCCTCGATCCGCATGCTCGCCAGCGCCTTGTGCGTGTTCGTGCAGATCGGCAGCCGCATGAGCGTGATCCTGTTCCTGCCCGCGCTGGCCATCGCCACCATCACCGGCATCAGCGTGTTCTGGAGCGTGATCCTGATGGGCGGCTTCACCATCGTCTACACCGCCATGGGCGGCATGAAGGCGGTGATCTGGACCGATTTCGTGCAGGTGATCGTGAAGATGGGCGGCGCGATCTTCGCCATCGGCTTCATGATCTGGAGCCTGCGCGGCGGCTTCGGAGAGTTCTGGTCGGCGGCGATGGCCGAGAACAAGATGCACACCTTCGACTTCAGCTTCGACCTGACCAAGGCCACGGTCTGGGGCTTCATTTTCCTGGTGCTGTTCGAGGTGGTGCTGACCTTCCCCAAGGACCAGGTGTTGATGCAGCGCACCCTGTCGACCAAGTCCGACCGCGAGGCCGGGCGTTCGATCTGGGCCTTCGCGGCCATCATGATTCCCGGCGGCATCATCTTCTACACCATCGGCACGGCCCTGTTCGTCTACTACAAAGCCAACCCGGAGCGGATGAACCCGCTGCTGCCGATCGACGCGACCTTCCCGATGTTCATCGCCGCCGAACTGCCGGTGGGGGTGACCGGGCTGATCATCGCCGGCATCTTCGCCGCGGCCATGGCGACCCTGTCGGGCATCATGAACTCGGTCGCGACCCTGATCTCGGTCGACTTCTACGAGAAGCTGGCCAAGAACCGCACGCCCAAGCAGAGCGTGTTCTTCGCCGAGATCATGACCGTGGTGGTGGGCCTGGTCGGCATCGGCACGGCGCTGGTGCTGTCGCGCTTCGACATCCATTCGCTGTTCGACGTCTCGATCGAGCTGGCCGGCCTGCTCGGCGGCGGCTTCGCCGGCGCCTACACCCTGGGCATGTTCACCCGCCGCGCCAATTCGCCGGGTGTGGCGATCGGCATCGGCGCCAGCATCGTGCTGACCCTGGTGATCTGGTCGTTCGACATGGTGCACCCGTATTTCTACCTGGCGATCTCGATTCTGTTGTGCATCGTGATCGGCTACGTCGCCAGCCTGTTCTTCCCGGCGCCGACGCGGTCGCTGAAGGGCCTGACGATCTATCGCGACCGCGCCAGCGATGTCTGAGCCGGGCGCGCGCGGGCGGCGCGCGTTCGCGGGTGCCGGTTAGGGGTTCGAGATGATCCAGGGGCGGAGGATGGCATCTCGGTCGCGGCCCGCGGCCAGGTATCGCGACGCCGTAGGGCGTTCGCGCGTCGCGCGAACCGTCCTGCCCGCCCATCGTGTCCGGATAGTGCGCGCCGCCGCCGGGCGCGCTGCGTCCGCCTTGGGTTGGGTATGACATCGATCGTTGGCCTGCCCGCATGGGTCGCCAAGGCACGAACGCTATATTCAGACGCTGGCGCAGCTTGGCTTCGGCGGTCGTTCCGCACGGAAGTACGCGGCGCGGCGCGGCGAGCATGGTGCCGGCATCGGCGCTGGAGTAACCTCCAGCCTTCAAGGGATAGGGTCACGTGGAAACTCAGTTCCTGCACACCTTCGTAACCGTGGTCGACCAGGGCTCGATGGCCGCGGCGGCGCGCGTGCTCGGGATCACCCCGGCCGCGGTCGCCCAGCAGATCCGCACCCTGGAACGCGAGATCGGTGCGCCGCTGATCGCGCGCGTCGGCCGCACCGTCAGCGTGACCGAGGAAGGTTCGCGGATCCTGTCGCGCACGCGCGAGCTGCTGCGCAGCGTCGCCGACCTGCGCAGCGTGGCCAACGAGAGCGGGGTCTCGGGCGAGCTGCGCCTGGGCGCATGCCCGACCGCCTTGGCCGGCATGCTGCCCGACGTGCTCGCGCGCATGGTCGAGACCTTTCCGCAGATCAACGTGTTCATCAAGCCGGGCTATTCGGCCGATCTCTACCACGCGGTGGAAAAGGGCGACCTGGACGCGGCGGTGGTGCTGCAGGCGCCGTTCCCCCTGCCCAAGACCTGCGAATGGCAGCTGCTGCGCGAGGAGCCGCTGATCGTGCTGGCGCCGCAGAGCATGGCCGAGCGCGACCCGCACGAGCTGCTGGCGACCCAGCCGCTGATCCGCTACGACCGCCACCAGTGGGGCGGGCGCCAGGCCGACGAGTACCTGCGCGCGGCAAACATCGTCCCGCGCGAGCGTTTCGAGCTCAACGCGCTCAACGCGATCGCGGTCATGGTCGACCGCGGCCTGGGCGTGTCGCTGGTCCCGGATTGGGCCAAGCCGTGGCCGGAAGGGCTGAAACTCGCGCGCATCCCGCTGCCCGACGCCTCGGCCACGCGTCGGATCGGCATCGTCTGGTCGCGTTCCAGCGTGCGCGTGCGCCTGGTCACGGTGTTCCTGCAGGAAAGCCGCAAGGCGATGCAGGCGGCGCAGAAGGGCTGAGCGTCAGGTCGCGCTTCGTCGCGGAAAAATGCTGCAACGCGACATTTTTCCTGCGTACTCAAGCAACAAAACCTAGTCTCTGAACATAGCCCGCGCCGGTTCTATGCCTGCGTCCGAGCGCATACGCTCGTTTGCACCAACAGGGCTGCGGGGACGTCGGGGGCGTCGCCAGAGCGAAGCGCGATCCGCGCGGTTCCACGCATCATCGATCAACGACCGCGCCGCGACGGCGCGAACCGTCGCCATCCGAATCCAGCACGAGACACGACATGGTCAAGCCACTCAGCGCCGCGATCAGCAGCATCCTGCTGCTCTCCGTCATCTCCGGAAATGCCCGCGCGCAGGACGCCGAAGCGGTTGCCGAAAGCGAAACCAAGGACTCCTCGGCGGTCGATCTGGACAACGTGGTCGTCACCGGCACGCGCAGCCCGAAGGCAGTCGACAAGATTCCGGGCGCGATCACCCTGGTGTCGAAGGAAGAAGTGCAGCGCAGCCTGGTCCTGACCGAGGACGCGACCGCGGTGCTGGCGCGCTCGGTGCCCGGCTACGCCGAGTCCTCGCAGGCGATGAGCAACACCGGCGAGAACCTGCGCGGCCGCGTCGCGCTGCGCCTGTTCGACGGCGTGCCGCAGGGCTCGCCGCTGCGTGAGGGCACGCGCAACGCGACCTTCACCGACATGGGCATCGTCGGCCGCATCGAGGTCATCAACGGCCCCTCGGCCTCGGAAGGCATCGGCGCGGCGGGCGGCATCATCAACTACCTGTCGGCGGCGCCGACCAAGGAAGGCAACGAGGTCACCCTGATCTCGCGCTACTCGACCCAGTTCGGCGACGACAGCGACGGCTGGAAGCTCGGCCTGAACTTCGCCCGCAAGGACGGCGATTTCGACATGCTCGCCAGCGCCTCGATCATCGACCGCGGCATCAGCTACGACGCCGATGGCCGCCGCGTCGGCATGAACACCAGCGGTTCGGTCGCCGATTCGGAGGCGCGCAACCTGTTCCTCAAGGCCGGCTACAACTTCGGCGAGGACGGCACCCAGCGCATCGAAGGCTCGGTCAGCCATTTCAAGATCGAAGGCAAGGCCAACTACGTCCAGGTGCTGGGCTGCCGGCCGGAGGAGTTCGCGATCTGCGGACAGACCCGCACCAACACCTCCGAGCGCGGTCAGATCTTCGGTTCCAAGGCCGCCTTCAACGACTTCAAGCAGTACCAGCTCAGCTACACCCATTTCGACTTCTTCGGCGGCACGCTGGTGCTCAACGGCTACAAGGCCGATCAGGCCATGCGTTACCTGGTCGAGAACTCCTCCGACCGTCAGGACCCGTTGATCGCCCCGATCGGCAGCATCTACGACCAGTCCGAGATCGTGACCAACAAGAAGGGCCTGCGCACCTCCTGGACCCGGCCCTCGCTGTTCTCGGTCGAAGGCCTGGAGCTGCGCGTGGGCCTGGACCTGGTCGAGGACACCGCCGAGCAGCGCCTGGCCCTGACCAACCGGGTCTGGGTGCCGCCGATGGAGTACAAGAGCCGTGCGCCGTGGCTGCAGCTGTCGTGGGACGTGGGCCCGCTCACCTTCAGCGGCGGCATCCGCCGCGAGGACGGCGAGCTGCACGTAGACGACTACACCACCACCTGGTTCCGCGACCGTCGCTTCGTGCGCGGCGGCACCCTGGACTACCAGGAAAACCTGGTCAACGCCGGCGTGGTCTGGCGCATCAACGAAGGCTTCTCCGTGTTCGGCTCCTACGGCGAGGGCTTCACCCTGGCCAACGTCGGTATCCCGCTGCGCAACATCCAGTGCTCCAACGACAGCCCCGACGGCACCCAGCCCGACGGTTGCCCGAACGACCCGCAGATCAGCGTCGCCGACCTGCTGGATCTGAACGCGATCGTGGTGGACAACACCGAGTTCGGCTTCAACTGGCGCGGCAGCCGCGGTTCGCTGAGCGCGTCGCACTACGATTCCAAGTCCGACTTCGGCCAGTCGCTGTCGATCGATCCGGTCACCAACGACTTCGTGCTGCTGCGCGCGCCGGTGCGGATCAAGGGCTACGAGCTGTCCGGCGATTACCGGTTCTCGGAGAAGTGGAAGGTCAGCGCGGTGTACTCGCATACCCGCGGCGAGACCTCGTTCTGGTCCGCCGACGCGGCCGGCCGCTATCCGGCCGGCGGCCTGAACCGTCCCATGGGCGTGCTCGACATCAACCCCGACAAGTTCGCCTGGTCGGTGACCTGGAACTTCGTGCCGCGCGGCGACATCACCCTGGGCGCGACCACGCTGTTCTCGCGCAAGCTCTCGGGCAGCGAGGTGCGTCCCTTCGACGGCCAGCGCTTCACTTTCACCGAAGAGACCCACGGCTACACCCTGTTCGACCTGGGCATGAACTACGAGACCGAACGCTGGGGCCGGTTCTCGCTGGGTATCGAGAATCTGCTGGACAAGCAGTACATCCTGAGCTGGTCGCAGCCGCCGGGCGGCTTCCAGAACTACTGGGCCGGCCGGGGCCGCATGGTTTCGCTCACCCACACCATCAAGTTCTGATTCATAAGAAGTGGCGCGACACTCCCGAACTGCCGCCGACGGGTCCGTGGCCCGCGGCGGCTCTCTTTTCTCCGCGCTGGTTCGGTGCGCAGGCCTGTGCGGCCTGCTGGTCTGCGCTACGACGCTGGCACCGGTACAGGCGGCCGAGCCTTCGCCTCTGCCGGAGTCGGCGCCCGAAGCGCAAGGCTATTCGGCGCCCCGCCTGCAACGCCTGCACGCCTTCATGGACCAGACCACCGGCGCCGACGGCTACCTGGGCGGGATCAGCCTGATCGCGCGCAACGGCCGCATCGTCGACTGGCGCGCCTACGGCTACCGCGACCTCGCGCGCAGCAGGCCGCTGCAACGCGACGATATCTTCCGCATCTATTCCATGAGCAAGACCGTTACTTCGGTGGCGGTGCTGATGCTGATGGAGGAGGGCAAGTTCGCCCTCGACGACCCGATCTCGCGTTATCTGCCGGGTTTCGAGGCGCCGCGGGTCGTGGCCGGCGGCAGCATCGACGCGCCGCGGCTGCGTCCGGCCGCGCGGCCGATCACGATCCGGCATCTGCTCACCCACACCGCCGGTTTCGCCGCCGTCCGTCCGGGCGACGACATCGCCCTGGGCCTGCTGCAACGCGCCGATCCTCACGCCGCGCGCGATCTGCGTGGCTTCGTCGAGCGCTTGAGCCGGGTGCCGCTGGCCGCCGATCCGGGTACGCGCTTCGGTTACGACGGCGCGGCCTTGGAGACCCTGGCGCGCCTGGTCGAGGTCGGCAGCGGCCTGAGTTTCGACGACTTCCTACGGCAGCGCGTATTCGCGCCGCTGCGCATGCGCGACACCGGCTTCAGCGTGCCCGCCGCGCAGCGCGCGCGCGTGGTCGACATCACCCGCATGGGCGACGACGGCCATCTGCGCCTGGACGATGGCCCCAGCGCGCGCGAGCCCGGCGCGCCGCTCAATGCTTATCCCAGCGGCGCGGGTGGCCTGTACTCCACCGCAGGCGACTATCTGCGCTTCTGCCAGATGCTGCTGGCCGGCGGCACGCTGGACGGCCAGACCCTGCTGGGCCGCAAGACGGTCGAGCTGATGATGCGCAACCAGCTGACCATGTTGAATCCGCCGGTCACGCAGTTCAGCGATGCCGAAGGTTTCGGCTTGGGCGGCTACGTGGTGTTGGACCCGGCGCTGCGCGGCCAGCCCGGCTCGGTGGGGCAGTTCGGCTGGTCGGGCGCGGCGTCCACCAGTTACACCATCGATCCGCAGGAGCGGTTAGTGGCGATCCTGCTGTTGCAGCATTTGCCGCGCGAGGATCGCGCCGACCTGCCGCGGGTGGCACGCCGTTTCTACGGTCTGGTCTATCAGGGCCTGGTGCCATGAACACGCGTGGCGGCAGTGTGCTGGTCGCGGGCTCGGCCAACCTGGATTTCGTGGTCCGCGCCGCGCATGTGCCGGCGCCCGGCGAGACCGTGCTTGGCCAGGGCTTTGCGACCTATCCGGGCGGCAAGGGCGCCAACCAGGCCGTCGCCTGCGCGCGCGCGGGTGCGCCGACGCGCTTGCTGGCGGCGTTCGGCGACGACGACTACGCGGCACCGATCGAACGCTCGCTGCAGGCGGCCGGTGTGGACGTGATGGCGCTGCGCGTGGCCGACACCACGACCGGCACCGCCTTCATCTGCGTGTCCGACGACGGCGAGAACGCGATCACCGTGGCCCCCGGCGCGAACGCCGCGCTGCGGCCCGAACATCTGCCGGACCTGGATGGCGTCAGTCATCTGCTGCTGCAACTGGAGACGCCACTGGCGACGGTCGAAGCTTGGGCGCTGGCGGCGCGCGCGGCAGGGGTGGCCGTGATCCTGAACGCTGCGCCAGCACAAGCGTTGCCGGATCGACTGCTGGCCGCCGTCGATGTGCTGATCGTCAACGAAGGCGAGCTGGCCGCGATCACCGGCGTGCACGACGACCGCGCCGCGGCCCTGGCGCGTTTGCGCACGCCCTGGGTGATCGTGACCCTGGGCGCGCGCGGCTGCTGTGCGCGGATCGGCGATGCCTTGCTGGATCAACCCGCCTATCCGGTGACCGCCGTGGACACCACCGCTGCCGGCGACACATTCTGCGGCACACTGGCGGCGGCGTTGGCCGCGGGCGAGGACGGCGCCACGGCCCTGCGTCGCGCCAGCGCCGCCTCGGCCCTAGCCTGCACCCGCGCGGGCGCGCAATCCAGCGTGCCCAGTCGCGACGAGGTCGAGGCCTTGCTGGCCCGCGTGCACGCTGACGACGCGCCGGCCACGCGAGCCGCGTCACCCTGAAGTCAGGCCTGGCCTCAGTCCCCCATTTCGCACCTTCCGATACGACCCGATCCGATGAATTCCAGCACCGATCCCAGAGCTCCCGAACCCGCCGATGCCGACGAACGCCGTCCGGTGCGTAGCGAATACAAGTTCTCGCACGTCACTACCCAGCGCTATCTGCCCCTGCCGGGCAAGGCGCCGGGTTGGCCGTTCGCCGAGATCGGGCACTGGAAGATGGATGTGGACGGCTCGGTCGACGACTGGATCGCCGAACTGGTCGATTGGCGCCGCGAGCACCTGACCCGGATCGGCTACGACGACGCCAACTATCGTCGTCCCGAATTGCAGTGGGCGCAGCGCAACTTCGTGCATGCGCAGATGATGGCCGAGGATCGCTACTTCTACGACCCGGTCGAAGGCCGCTACACCGTCGGGCGCTATCTGGACGATCTCAAGCAGCGCTACGGCGGCATCGACAGCGTGCTGATCTGGCATGTCTATCCCAATATCGGCATCGACGACCGCAACCAGTTCGATCTGGCCGGCGACCTGCCCGGCGGCCTGGACGGCCTGCGCGAGGCGATCGCCGACTTCCATCGCCACGGCGTGCGCGTGCTGCTGCCGACCATGCCCTGGGACAACGGCACCCGCGACGACGGCCGCAACGACTGGGAGTCCATGGCCGAACTGGTCAAGGCGGTGGGCGCCGACGGCATCAACGGCGACACCTACAACGGCGTGCCGCGCGCGTTCTTCGACGCCTGCGATGCGCTGGGCCATCCGGTGGTGCTGCAACCCGAGTCCACCATCAGCGCCGAGGAGGCTTTGATCTGGAACGTGCAGAGCTGGGGCAAGAAGGCGCCCAACGAGCTCGTGCCGCCGGTGGCCAAGTTCAAGTGGCTGGAACCGCGCCACATGATCAACTACGAGAACCGCTGGGGCCGCGACCGCAACCACGATCTGCAGTACATCTTCTTCAACGGCGTCGGCTACAACGCCTGGGAGAACATCTGGGGCCTGTGGAACCAGCTCACCCCGCGCGATGCCGAAAGCCTGCGCCGCATCGCCGCGATCGAGCGCCGCTTCGCGGCCTGCATGGTCAGCCTGGACTGGCGGCCTTACGAGCGCACGCTGCAGGCCGGCGTGTTCGCCAGCCGCTTCCCGCACGCGGGCGCGACCTTGTGGACCTTGGTCAACCGTAACGAGTACGAAGTCGCGGGCGAGCAGTTCGCGGTGCCGCACTTCGAGGGCCAGCGCTACTTCGATGTCTGGAACGGCGTCGCCCTGAGCCCGCGCCTGCAGGACGGGCGGGCGGTGTTCGAGTTCGCGATCGAAGGCCGCGGTTTCGGCGCGGTTGCGGCACTGGCGCCCGGCGCCGAGGGCGAGGGTTTCCAGACCTTCTTGAGCGACATGGCTGAACGCGCGGCCACGCCCTTGCGCGACTATTCCAATCAATGGCGCGCGCTCGCGCAGCAACTGGTCGCTATCGAGGCTACCGCTCCAGCGCCGACCGCGCCCGCGGGCATGATCGCCATCCCCGGCGGCGATTTCGATTTCGTGGTCGGCGGCGTCGAGATCGAAGGCCAGACCTGGGAAGGCGTGGACGTGCAGTACCCCTGGGAGCCCAGCGCGCGCCGCAACCACCGCCAGCGCATGCGCATGCGCCCGTTCCATATCGACCGCACGCCGGTGACCAACGAGGACTACCTGCGCTTCGTCCAGGCCAGCGGCTATCGTCCGCGCGACACCCACAACTACCTGCGGCACTGGATCGACGGTGCGCCGCCGCCGGGCTGGGAGCGCAAGCCGGTGATCTGGGTCGCGCTCGAGGACGCGCGCGCCTATGCGCAATGGGCCGGCAAGCGCTTGCCGCGCGAATGGGAGTGGCAGTACGCCGCGCAGGGCGGCGACGGCCGCCGCTATCCTTGGGGCAACGATTGGCGCGAGGACGCGGTGCCCGCGACCAATCGCGGCCGCCGCCTGCGCGCGCCCGACGATGTCGATGCGCATCCGGGCGGCGCCAGCCCGTTCGGCGTGCTGGACCTGGTCGGCAACGTCTGGCAGTGGACCGACGAGTACCAGGACGAGCACACCCGCGCCGCGATCCTGCGCGGCGGCAGTTCGTACCAGCCGCAGACCTCGCATTGGTATTTTCCGCAGGCGCACCGGCTGGACCAGCACGGCAAGTATCTGTTGATGGCGCCCAGCAAGGACCGTTCCGGCTGCGTCGGCTTCCGTTGCGTCGTGGATGCGGCCTGAGACCATGGAACGCATTCCCGCCGCCGCGGTTCGTCTGGAAGGTCTGCTGGGCGAGGCCCTGGATGCCAATCTCGCCGGGCGCCTGTCGCATTTCATCGTCGACGAGCGCAGCCCGGCGATCGAGATCTTCGCCCCCGAGCGGCGCGCGCAGAACCGCGAGGGCGACTGGTACGGCGAGCACGCCGGCAAGTGGATGGTGGCCGCGGCCAAGGCCGCCGCACGCTCGGGCGATGCGCAGTTGCTGGCGCGACTGCGGCGCGTGGCCGATTTCCTGGCCGACAGCCAGGAAGCCGACGGCTACCTGGGCACCTACGCGCCGGAACGCCGCTTCATGCGCAAGCAGCCGCCCAAGCCGCTGAGCTGGGACGGCGCCCCCAGCGTGCGGACCTGGGATATCTGGACCCACGCCTATCTGATCCTCGGCTTTCTCGAAATCCACCGACACTTCCCCGAGCCGCGATATCTCGAGGCCGCGCGCCGCATCGGCGATCTGTGCGCGCGCACGCTGGGCGAAGGCGGCATCGACATCACCGAGCTGGGCAACCATCACGGCATGTCGGCGACGGTGCTGATGGACCCGGCGACGGAGCTGTACTTCGCCACCGGCGAGCGCCGCTATCTGGATCTGGCGACGACGGTGCTGGAGCAGGCCGACCGCCATCCCGAACTGGCCCTGCTCAGCCGCGCTCTGGCCGGCGTCGATGCGGCCGAGATCGCGACCGGCAAGGCCTATCAGCTGGCCTGGAACCTGGTCGGCCTGGCCAAGTTGCACCGCGCCACCGGCATCGCCGTCTATCGCGATGCGGTCGAGCGCCTGTGGCGCAGCATCCGCGATCATCATCTGAGCTTGGGCGGCGGCCCCTGGGGCGGCGTTGCCCATCGTTCGCGCGAAGTGTTCAACCCGCCCGGCGTGTTCAGTCCGCACGGCTATGTCGAGACCTGTTCGACCCTGGCCTGGATCCAGTTGAACCGCGAGCTGCTCGCGATCAGCGGCGACGCGCGCTATGCCGAGGAGGTCGAGCGCTCGGCCTATAACGATCTGCTGGGCGCGCAGGCGCCCAACGGTGAAGACTGGTGCTACTACGTGTTCCCGAACGGGCGCCGCGTGCACACCACCTATTGGCGCTGCTGCAAGTCCAGCGGGGCGATGGCGTTGGAGGAACTGCCCGCGATCGCCTACGCGCGCAGCGGCGACGATGGGATCGCGGTGAATCTGTACGGCCCCGGGTGGGCCGAGATCGAATTGGGCGCAGCCGGTCGGGTGCGTCTGGAACAGGCGACCGGCTATCCGTTCGACGGCGAGGTGCGCCTGCGCATCAGCCTGGAGCGCGAAGCGCGGTTCGCCTTGAGGTTGCGCATGCCGTCCTGGGCCGAAGACGCGACCGTGCGCGTCGACGGCGATACGGCCAGCGCCGTGGTCGAGCACGGCGGCTATGCCGTGCTCGACCGCGTCTGGCGCGACGGCGATACGGTGACGGCGCGGTTCCCGATGGCGCCGCGCAGCCATCGCGCGCTCAATCGCAACGTGCAGGAATCGCGCGCGCCCGACGGCAGCCCGGTCCGCCAGGAAGTGCTGCGCCACGAATACCTGGGCGTCACCCGCGGCCCGCTGGTCTACGCCTCGGGCCTGATCGACGGTTTCAAGACCGAGGAGACCCTGCGTCTGCCCGCGCAGCCGGAGGCGACTTGGTTGCTGGCGACGCAGGACGAGCAAGGCGGGCCGCTGGTGGAATTGCGCTTGGGCTACCGCTCGCCGCTGGTGTTGGCGCCCTATTACCGCGCCGGCGGCCGCGTCGACGGCGCCTGGCGCCTGACCTGGATGAGTCTGGCGCCGGAGCCCAAGTCATGAGCGCCGCCAAGCAAGATTTTGTGGCGCCAGAACATATGCGGCCTGCCTGTTTCTTTTCGCGGGCACGCGGCAAAGTGCAGCCAGCATCACGCCAGGAGTTTCATGGACGCGCAGCGTATGGACGCATTCCGACCTGACCCCAGCACCGGGCGCAGCGCGCCGGCGGGGCCGCTCGCGGGTGTGCGCGTGCTCGACCTGAGCGCTTACATCGCCGGCCCCTACGGCTGCGCGCTGTTGGCCGACCAGGGCGCGGACGTGATCAAGATCGAGCCGCCCGACGGCGACAATCTGCGCCAGTATCCGTCGACCCTGCCCAGCGAAAGCCGCGCCTTCCTGGGCGTGAATCGCAGCAAGCGCGGCATCGTGCTGGATCTCAAGCAGGCCGCCGATCACGCTGTGCTGTTGCGCCTGGTGCGCGATGCCGACGTGCTGGTGCACAACTTCCGGCCTAGCGTGCCGCAGCGGCTGGGCATCGATTTCGAGCGCCTGAGCCTGATCAATCCGCGCCTGATCTATTGCGCCGTCACCGGCTACGGCGAGACCGGGCCGATGAAAGACAAGGCCGGTTACGACCAGGTGCTGCAGACCATGACCGGCATGTGCGCCTTGCAGGGCCGGCGCGGCGGGCCGCCGGAGATCATCTACGGTTCGGTCGTCGACTATTACACCGCGGCGCTGCTGGCCGCGGGCGTGTCCTCGGCGCTGTACGAGCGCGAACGCAGCGGCCTGGGCCAGTTCGTCGGGGTGTCGCTGTTGCGTAGCGCCCTGACCATGCAGTCGGCGCGCATGATCTGGGCCGAGGGCGAATCGCTGGACATCGGCCGCGACATGCGTTCCGGCGGCGTCACCGGCATCCATCCCACCCGCGACGGTCATATCTATATTTCCGCGAACACGCCGCGCTTCTGGAAGGCGCTGTGCGAGAAGACCGGGTTGCAAGACCTGGCCGCGCAGTCGCGCTACGACAGCGTGCGTAAGCGCGCCGAGCACGCCGCTGAAATCGTCCCGCGCCTGCACGAGGCGCTGGCGCAGCGCGGCGCGATGGAGTGGGAGGCCTTGTTCGGCGACGAGGTGCCGTGCGCGGCCGCGCGCCGCATCGAGGACATGTTCGAACATCCGCAAGTGCTGGCCGAGGGCATCGTCGGCACCATCGAACACCCGCGCGTGGGTCGCTACCGCGCGGTCGCGCAGTCGATCAAGTTCGGCCGCACCCCGGGCCCGGCGCCGTTCGCCGCGCCGATGCTGGATCAGGACACGCAGGCGGTGCGGGCGGCGGTCGAGGCCGGCGAGGGCGCGGAGTAGGGCGCCGACGGCTGGAATGAGCGGCCGGAATGAGAGCTCCGTCGCAAACCGCCGGCCGGACGCCGAGCGGACCGATCGGCACCAGTTAGTCACTTTTTAGGCGTCTAGTTTGCCGCGTCCGTCTTCAAGCCCGGCGCCACCGCGGCCGGGCTTGGGCGCGCGCGCGTTCAGGCTGGCCCCAGGCCGCGCCGATTTCCCGCACGCAGGTCATTGGCGCGTAAGGCTTTGCGCGTCCGGATGCGACTGAACGGACCGGCGCGGGCCGCCCCGTTGTGCCTGTTCCACGCCGCCTTCTGCAAAAAGAAAGTATTAGAATCATTCGCTTGCACGACTCGGCCGTCATCGGACGACGGACGGGCGCTGGCGTGATGGGTCCTTTCGGCTGGCCTGCCGTATCGTTCGGGCGGTTTTGGCGTCCGGTGCGGCCGGCTCGGTCCGATCTTCCGTCTTGCCGGCGCAGGTCGGCGTGCAGCGACTAATTTCTTAAGCAGGGAGTGTCTGAGTGTCTACTTGGTTGGTCACCGGCGGCGCCGGTTTCATTGGCGGTAATTTCGTACTCGAAGCGGTGCAGCGCGGCGTCAAAGTCGTGAACCTGGATGCACTGACCTATGCCGGCAACCTCGACACCCTGAGCCCGCTCGACGGCGACGGACGTCACCAGTTCGTACAGGGCGACATCGGCGACGCGGCCTTGGTCGCGCGCCTGCTCGCCGAACACCGCCCCGACGCGGTGATCAATTTCGCCGCCGAGAGCCACGTCGACCGTTCGATCGACGGCCCGGCCGCGTTCGTGCACACCAACGTGGTCGGCACCCTGAGCCTGCTGGAGCAGAGCCGCGATTACTGGAAGTCGCTGGACGCGCCGGGCCGCGACGGGTTCCGGTTCCTGCATGTGTCCACCGATGAGGTTTACGGCAGCCTCGGCGATACCGGCAAATTCACCGAGACCACCGCGTACGCGCCGAACTCGCCGTACTCGGCGTCCAAGGCCGCGTCGGATCATCTGGTGCGGGCCTTTCACCACACCTACGGTCTGCCGGTACTGACCACCAATTGCTCGAACAACTACGGCCCCTATCAGTTCCCCGAGAAGCTGATCCCGCTGATCATCGCCAAGGCTCTGGCCGGCGAGCCGCTGCCGGTGTACGGCGACGGCCTGAATGTGCGCGACTGGCTATACGTCGGCGACCACTGCGCCGCGATCCGCCGCGTGCTCGCGGGCGGACGCCTGGGCGAGACCTATAACGTCGGCGGCGACGCCGAGCGCCAGAACATCGTCGTGGTCAAGACCATCTGCGAGTTGCTCGACCAGCGCCGCCCGCTCGCCGACGGCCGCAAGCGCGAGTCGCTGATCGCCTACGTCAAGGACCGCCCGGGCCACGACCGCCGTTACGCGATCGACGCCTCCAAACTGCAGGACGAGCTGGGTTGGGCCCCGACCGTGACCTTCGAGCAGGGCATGGCGCTCACCGTCGACTGGTACCTGGACAACCAGCCCTGGGTGCAGCGCGTATTGGACGGCAGCTACCGACTCGAACGCATCGGGGGAGACGGCGCGTGATAACAGATGCCGACAAGGCATCTGCTGCGCCGTCGAGCGCCCGGCCATGGTTGGCCGGGCAGGACCATCCGCAAGTGATGGGGTTGCGCCAGGGATGGCGGCAAGACTATTCGGAGTTCAATTGATGAATCGCAAGGGCATCATCCTGGCCGGCGGCTCCGGCACCCGGCTGTATCCGATCACCCAGGCGATCAGCAAGCAGCTGTTGCCGGTGTACGACAAGCCGATGATCTATTACCCGCTGAGCGTGCTGATGCTGGCGGGCATCCGCGACGTGTTGATCATCAACACCCCGCACGAGCAGGCGCTGTTCCGCCACCTGCTGGGCGACGGCTCGCGCTGGGGCATGAACATCGAATACGCCGCGCAGCCCAGCCCCGACGGGCTGGCGCAGGCCTTCCTGATCGGGCGCGAGTTCCTCGCCGGCGGTCCCAGCTGCCTGGTGCTGGGCGACAACATCTTCCACGGCCCCGGCCTGACCGCGATGCTCAAGCGCGCCGATCAGCGCGAGCACGGCGCCACGGTGTTCGGGTATTGGGTCAACGATCCGGAGCGCTACGGCGTGGCCGAGTTCGATGGCGAGGGCCGGGTGATCGGGTTGGAGGAAAAGCCGGCCGAGCCGCGTTCGAACTACGCCGTGACCGGTCTGTATTTCTACGACGGCCGCGCCAGCGATTTCGCCGCCGAGCTCAAGCCCTCGCCGCGCGGCGAGTTGGAGATCACCGATCTCAACCGGCGTTACCTCGAGGAAGGTTCCTTGCATCTGGAGCAGCTCGGTCGCGGCTACGCCTGGCTCGACACCGGCACCCATCAGTCGCTGCTGGAAGCCTCCAATTTCATCGAGACCATCGAGGCGCGCCAGGGCCTGCGCATCTGCTGCCCCGAGGAAATCGCCTGGAACAACGGCTGGATCGACGCCGACCGCTTGGTCGAACTGGCCGCGCCCTTGGCCAAGAACGGCTACGGGCAGTACCTGCTGGGTCTGGCCAAGCGGGGTTTCGTACCGTGAAGGTCATCGAAACCGATCTGCCCGGTTGCGTGGTGATCGAACCGCAAGTGTTCGGCGACGCGCGCGGCTTTTTCTTCGAGTCCTTCAATCGCGACAAGCTGGCCGCGCACGGCCTGTCGCCGAATTTCGTCCAGGGCAACGTGTCCTCGTCGGCGCGCGGCGTGCTGCGCGGCCTGCACTACCAATGGCCCAATCCGCAGGGCAAGTACGTGTCGGTGATCGAGGGCGAGGTCTGGGACGTCGCCGTCGACATCCGTCGCGGCTCGCCGCACTACGGCCGTTGGACGGCGGTGCTGCTGAGCGCCGAGAACCGGCGCCATTTCTGGATACCGGAAGGTTTCGCCCACGGCTTCTGCGTGCTCAGCGAGCGCGCGGTGTTCACCTACCTGTGCACCGCGACCTACGACGCCAAGGCCGATGCCGGCATCCGCTGGGACGATCCGGCGCTGGCGATCGACTGGCCGGTGAGCGAGCCCTCGCTGTCGGACAAGGACGCGCGCGCGCCGCTGCTGGCCGAGGTCGCCGAAGACCGCCTGCCGATCTACAGCGCATGAGCAAGATCCTGCTGCTGGGCGCCAACGGCCAGGTCGGCCAGGAGCTGCGGCGCAGTCTGGCGCCCCTGGGCGAGGTCGTGGCGACCACGCGCAGCGGCGAGCTGCCCGACGGCGGCCGCTGCGAGGCGCTGGATCTGGCCGAGCTCGACGCGATCGCGGCCCTGATCGAGCGGGTGGGGCCCGACGTGGTCGTCAACGCCACCGCCCATACCGCGGTCGATCGCGCCGAGGACGAACCCGAGGTCGCGTTCCGGGCCAATGCGCGGGCGCCCGACCGGATCGCGCAGGCTTGCGCCGCGCGTGGCGCGACCTTGCTGCATTACTCGACCGACTACGTATTCGACGGCAGCGGCACACGCCCGTATCGCGAGGACGACGCCACCGCGCCGCTGGGCGTGTACGGCGCGAGCAAGCTCGCCGGCGAGCAGGCCATCGCGGCCAGCGGCGCGTCTCATCTGATCCTGCGCACAGCCTGGGTCTACGCCACCCATGGCGCCAACTTCCTGCGCACCATGCTGCGCGTCGGCGCCGAGCGCGACGAACTGCGGGTGGTCGCCGATCAGATCGGCTCGCCGACGCCGGCCTGGCTGATCGCCGACGTCAGCGCGGTCATCCTGCGGCAGGGCTTGGCCGAGTCCGGTGTGCGTCACCTCGTCGCCGGCGGCGAAACCACCTGGCACGGCTTCGCCGAGGCCATTTTCGAGCGTGCGTTCGCGCAGGGGCTGATCGCGCGCAAGCCGGTCGTCCACCCGATCGCGACCGCCGATTACCCCACGCGCGCGCGCCGCCCAGCCTATTCGGTGCTGGACACCGCCCGCCTGCGCGGCGAGTACGCGCTGGCTCTGCCGGACTGGCGGACCGCCCTGGATAGGACGCTGTCGACAGATTCGGCAAAGTCTCCAGCCTGAACCCGCTGACGGGTAGGGGCCTGTATGCCCTGAGCCGTTGGATGGGTTAGGCTAGGCGCGAGCCGTTTTTTCGCGTCGTTTTAGGGGATAACCGAAATGAAAAAGCTGCACCTAGCGGTGCTGGGCCTGGCGCTGTGCGCGGCCTCGGCACAAGCCGCCGATGCGCCGTCCGGCGCGCCCTCGATCGCCGACTTCGTCCGCCATTCGACCTACAGCGGCGCCAAGATCTCGCCCAGCGGCGAGTACCTGGCGCTGACCGTGGACCGCGGCGACCAGGACGTGTTGACCGTGCTGCGCACCAAGGACCTGAGCCTGGTCAAGGTCAATCAGCTGCCTGACGAGAAGAGCGTCGGCCAGTTCGAATGGGTCAGCCCCGAGCGCCTGATCTTCAACTCGGTCAAGAAGCTTGGCCGTTACGCGCAGCCCTTCGGCACCGGCGAGTGGTACGGCGTCAACGCCGACGGTACCCAGCCGCGTCCGCTGGTGTTCTACGGCACCCGCGACGCCACCCAGCGCGGCAAGCAGGTCGGCAACGAGCGCTTCCAGTTGCTCGACACGCTGCCCGACGACGACGTCAACGTGATCATGGCGGTGACCTCGCCGCGTTCGAACGAGGGTGTGGGCACCGAACTGGTGCTGTTCGACACCCTGACCGGCCGCCGCAAGTCGCTGGCGCGTGCGCCGCGCGAGAACTGCGAAATCGCGCTCGATGTCGCCAAGGCGCCGCGTTTCGCGATCTGCTACGACGACGAGGATGCGCAGGGCAACTTCGACAGCCAGAACGAGCTCTACCGCCGCGGCGACGACGGCAAGTGGACCTTGATCAACAGCTCCAAGAGCTCGGGCAAGCACCTGAGCGTGATCGGCACCTCCACCGACGGCCTGATCTATGCCAACCAGAGCGACGGCAAGAAGCCGGAGGCGCTGGGTACCATCGACCCGGTGACTGGCGCGTTCAATACCTTGTTCGAGGATCCGGTCTCCGACCCGGCCAGCTACATCACCTCGGCCGACGGCGACACCATCCTGGGCGTGATCACCGAGGCCGGCGCGCCGCGCGTGACCATGGTCGACGAGAAGCACGCCGACGCTGAGATCTACGCCTCGCTCGCGGGCGCTTTCCCGGGCCAGCTGGTGCGCTTCTCCAGCGCCACCAAGGACGGCAAGAAGATCGTGGTTTCGGTGGTCAGCGACAAGAACCCGGGCGAGCTGTACCTGTACGACCGCGACACCGGCAAGGCGCGCTTCCTGATGCAGGGCCGCAAGTGGCTGGACCCGAAGAAAATGGCCAGCGTCAAGCCGTTTTCGATGACCACCCGCGACGGTCTCAAGATCTACGGCTACCTGACCATTCCGCACGGTTCCGACGGCAAGAACCTGCCGATGATCGTCAACGTGCACGGCGGCCCGATGGGCCCGCGCGACAACTGGGCGTTCAACTGGGAAACCCAGTTGCTGGCCAGCCGCGGCTACCTGGTGATGCAGATCAACTACCGCGGCTCGGGCGGCTTCGGTAAGGGCTTCCAGGACATGGGCTACGGCACCTGGGCCACCGGCATCATGAACGACATCATCGATGCCACCAAGTGGACCATCAACCAGGGCTATGCCGACGAGGATCGAGTCTGCATCTACGGCGGCAGCTTCGGCGGCTACGCCTCGCTGATGGCGCCGACCATCGACCAGAAGCTGTTCAAGTGCGCGTTCGGCTACGTCGGCGCCTACGACATCGACGTGCAGTTGACCAAGAGCGATACCTCGGATCGCGAAAGCGGCCGTCGCTACATGGCGCGCGCCTTCGGCAAGACCAAGGCCGAGCAGGACGCGATGTCGCCGGTCAAGCACGCCGACAAGTTCAAGATCCCGGTCTACCTCGCCGCCGGCGCACGCGATCCGCGCTGCCCGCCGGAGAACACCGAGTCGATGAACAAGGCCCTGATCGCGGCCGGCAACCCGCCGGAAGGCATGATCATCCAGTCCGGCGAAATGCACGGTTTCTACAAGGAAGAAAACAACCAGCGCCTGTACACCGAGATGCTGGGCTTCTTCGACCGCCATATCGGCGGCAAGGTCAACGTCGGGGGCGCATCCAAGGCGAAATGAGCCTAGGTGCGAGTATCCAGGCAGTAAGCCGCGGCCACCTTCATCGGTGGCCGCGGTCGTTTCCGGCATGGAGCGCCGAAGTAGATGGCTTGAAGAATCAGGGGGGCTCAATGATGAAACTGTTGCATGCCGTGGTCCTGGGTGCAGGACTGTTGATCGCCATGCCGGCGTTCTCCGCCGTCAATGTGGAGGCCTTCGTTCGTCGGGACCGCTTCAACGAAATCAAGCTCTCCCCGAATGGCGAGTACCTCGCCGCGACGGTGCCGCTGGAGGACCGCACCGCACTGGCGATCATTCGTCGCTCCGACAACAAGGTGACGGCTGACTTCCGGCTCGAGAAGAACACGCATGTGGCCGAGTTCTGGTGGGTGAACCCGCAGCGCGTGTTGATCAGCATGACGCGAACTTTCGGCGACAGAGACACGCCATTCCGGGACGGGAATCTGCTCGCGATCAACGCCGATGGAACCGATCCAGAACTGCTGGTCGGGCAGTCCGTGCGCGGAGAGGGCGCAAAGACTCGGATTCAGCCGAAGAAAGTGGAGCAGGTGGCGGCATACCTGGCCGACGGACTGCGGGAGGATGAGAAGAACGTCATCATTTCGGTGTCGCCCTTCGGTTACGACACCTACTCGCGGGCGGACGAAATGGACGTCTACACGGGTCGCCGTGTGACTGTGGCGCGAGCGCCCGTCAGAAACGCCAGTTTCGTCACCGACAATCGCGGTAATGTTCGCTTCGCGTTCGGTTTCGGTGCCGATAACGTGCGCAAGCTGTATTACCGAGGCGGTGCGGATGCTCCCTGGGAGCAGATCGGCGACGAGGCCGGCACCGGCATGGCGGAAGTGCCGTTGGGCTTCTCCGAAGACGATAAGATCGCCTACTTGCTGGCCGAGCAGAGCAACGGCCCCGACGCCATTGTCGCTTACGACCCTGTCGCGCGCTCGCGCACTCAAGTCATGCGCGATGCCCGGGTAGACCCGGACGAGATCGTCTACCGCAAAGGCACGATTCCGGTGGGAGCCTTCTTTGTGGACGGCAAGCGCGAGGCTAGGTTCTTCGATGCGAGCGCTCCGGAAGCCGGCATCTATCGCGCGCTGGCTCCCGCATTCGGCGCCGATTCGATACGTGTCACTTCGATCACCGACGACCAGAAGCTGGCGCTGGTCGAGGTGAGCAGTGGGCGAAATCCGGGCGACTTCTATCTCTACGATACGACCACCAAGAAGGCCAACCATCTGCTGAGTCGGCGGGATTGGTTCGACCCCGAGAAGATGGCGGAGAAGAAGCAGGTCTCGCTGCAGGCTCGCGATGGCTTGAGCCTGCGCGGATACTTGACCCTGCCGAGCGGCAGCTCGGGCAAGAATCTGCCTATGGTGCTGTTGCCGCACGGCGGCCCCTTCGATGTCCAGACCGTCTGGAGCTTCGACGGCGAGGCCCAACTGCTTGCTGCCGCGGGCTATGCCGTACTTCAGGTCGATTTTCGGGGCTCCAGCGGCTATGGGCGACAGTTCGTGCGCGCAGGTGCCCGCGAATGGGGCGGGAAGATGCAGGACGATCTGACCGATGCCACCCGCTGGGCCGTACGGGAGGGCATCGCGGATGCGAACAAGATATGCATATACGGCGCCAGCTACGGCGCCTACGCCGCATTGATGGGGACTGCAAAAGAAGCCGGTCTGTATCGCTGCGCGGTCGGCTATGTCGGTGTGTACGACCTGCCGGCGATGCACACGTCCGGCGATATCCAGAATCGCGGTTCCGGCGAGGCCTACCTGCGTGAATGGATAGGAGTGCGCGAGGAACTCGCTTCCGTGTCACCAGTGAGAATGGTCGACCGTATCAAGGTTCCGGTGTTCCTTGCAGCCGGTGGGCGCGATATGCGCGCGCCGATAGAGCACAGCATTGGAATGGAAAAGGCCCTGCGCAAAGCCGGGGTGCCGGTGGAGACCCTGTACTTCGATATGGAAGGCCACGGCTTCTACACCGAAGAGCATCGTCGCGAGTACTATTCCCGGCTGCTGGATTTTCTGGCTCGTAGCCTGGGCGGTCTGACCGCCGCGCCGCTGGAGCCTGCCGGTCGCAAGTGAAATGGCGCTTGTTTCGCGTGATTTAAAGGCATCCGCGCACATGCTGCGAGATCGCTTGCGTCGATGGCTACAATTGTTTTATGGATGCGCCGTCAGGCGTATCGCAATCACGGGGATGAGACGAAATGAAGCAATACCTCAGTGCAGCATTGCTGTGCGCCGGGATGATAGCCGCGCCGGTCGCATCGGCGGTCAACGTCGATGCCTACATCAAGAAGGACCGGTTCAACGAGGTCAAGATTTCGCCCAATGGCGACTACCTTGCGGCGACGGTGCCCTTCGAGGACAAGACGGCGCTGGTGATCCTGCGCCGGTCGGACAACAAGGTCACGGCGAATTTCAGGCTGGAGAAGAATACGCACGTAGCTGGGTTCTGGTGGGTCAATCCGGAACGCGTCGTGATCAGCATGGCGCGCAAGATCGGCGCGCTGGACAAACCTCAGTGGGACGGCAATCTGTATGCCATCAACGCCGATGGAACCCAGCCCGGTCTGCTCGTGGGACAGAGCGTGCAAGGCGCGGGCCTGGGGACCAAGATCCAGCCGAAGAAGGTCGAGCAGATCGCCGCCTTCATGGTCGACGAATTGGCCAACGACGATAAGAACATCGTAATCTCGGTGCAGCCTTTCAGCGACGACCCTTACACCCGCGTCGAAAAGATCGACGTTTACACGGGACGTCGCTCGCCGCTGGCGCGCGCACCGGTGCGCAATGCCGATTTCATCACCGACAATCAAGGCTTGGTCCGCTTCGCGATCGGCTACGGCACCGACAACGTCCGCAAGCTCTATTACCGCAAGACCGAGAGCGCGGAATGGGAGTTGATCAGCGCCGACAACATCGGCGAGGGCATCGAGATCCCGGTCGGTTTCTCCGCGGACGACAAGACCGCCTATTTCCGGGCCGAGCGCAAGAAGGGGCCGGACGCGATCGTGGCCTACGATATCGCGACCCAGAAGCGCAGCGATGTGTTGCAGGATGCCAAGGTCGACCCGTCGACCTTCATCTATCGCGGCAACTCGTATACCCCCGTCGGCGCCTTCTTCATCGATGGCAAGCGGGTCACCAAGTTCTTCGATACGGCGGCTCCCGAGGCTCGCCTGTACAAGAGCCTGGAATCCGCGTTCGGCGGCGACCCGGTGCGCATCACCTCTCGCAGCAGCGACGGCCGCCTGGCTCTGGTCGAAGTGTCCAGCGGTAACAACCCAGGCGATTTCTTCCTGTTCGACACAACCGCGAAGAAGGCCGAGCACCTGCTCAGTCGCCGCGATTGGTTCGACCCGGCACAGATGGCGGAGAAGCGTGGCATTTCGCTGAAGGCGCGCGATGGCTTGGCGCTGCAGGGCTACCTCAGCCTACCCAAGGGCAGCAGCGGCAAGAACCTGCCGATGGTGGTCATGCCGCACGGAGGGCCCTACGACATCCAGGATCCCTGGGGCTTCGACGAGGAAGCGCAAATGTTGGCCGCGGCCGGCTACGCGGTGCTGCAGGTCGATTTCCGCGGCTCCAGCGGTTACGGTCAGGCCTTCGTGCAGGCCGGTGCGCGCGAATGGGGCGGCAAGATGCAGGACGATGTCACCGACGCCACGCGCTGGGCTATCCAGCAGGGCATCGCCGACAGCGGCCGCATTTGCATCTACGGCGCCAGCTACGGCGCTTACGCCGCACTGATGGGCGCGGCCAAGGAACCGACCCTGTACAAGTGCGCGGCCGGCTATGTGGGTGTCTACGACCTGCCGAGCATGCACAACACCGGCGACATCCAGCGGCGCGGTTCCGGCGAGACCTATCTGCGCGAGTGGATCGGCAGTCGAGAGGAGCTCGGCGCGGTGTCGCCCACGCGCATGGCCGACCGCATTAAGGTGCCGGTATTCCTGGCGGCGGGCGGCGAGGACGAACGCGCGCCGATCTCGCACAGCAAGATGATGGAGCAGGCGCTGCGTAAAGCGGGCACCCCGGTGGAAACCCTGTACTACGACACCGAAGGCCACGGCTTCTACACCGAGGCGCACCAACGCGAGTACTACACCAAGCTGCTGGCGTTCCTGGCGCGTAGTCTTGGCGGCCAAGTGGCGACGGCACCGGCGACGAAGCCTGCGGCGGCCAAGTAAGCCAGCGGTCTTGCGCTCGGATTCGTTAGGGGCCGGCCGCAGCCATCAGGCAAAAGAAAACGGCGCCGCAAGGCGCCGTTTTCTTTGCGGTATCGCTTAGGCGAACGGGGCTTACTTCACCCCATGCATCCACTTGCGCAGCAACGGCGACAGCAGGAAGTACAGCACGCCCGAGCCAATGCCGATCCACATCATCAGCTGGAACAGCTCGCCGTACTTGGCGCTGGCGGTGACGAAGTCGACCGCAGCGCCTTCCGGCAGGTCCAGCGAGGCGAGCTTGCCGAACTGCGCGGCCAGCACTTCCGAGTAGGCGGTGGCCAGCCAGAAGCCGCCCATCATCAGGCCGACCACGCGCGCCACCGACAGCTGGGTGACCGCGGACAGGCCGATCGGCGACAGGCACATTTCGCCGACTTCGAGCACGAAGTAAGCCAGCACCAGCCACCACACGCTGGCCATCGTGCCGCCGGCCGTGGCCTGTGCGGCCAGCATCAGCGGGACGAAGGCCAGGCCGGCGACGATCAGGCCGATGGCGATCTTGGCCGGCTTACTCGGGTTGAGCCCACGCCGCTCCAGCCACGGCCACAGCCAGGCGAAGATCGGCGACAGCACGATGATGAAGAACGCGCCGAGGAAGGTCAGCGAACTGGCGGTCTGCGGCTTCAGCACCACGTCGTGGAAGGAGGCCACCGCCAATCCCAAGGCCAGCAGGCCGACCATGGTCTTGGCCAGTCCGGCGTTGCCGCGATCGCTGGCCTTCAGCGCGGCGATCATCAGGAACGGGCTGGCCGCCAGCAGGAACAGCGACCACGGCAAGGCACCGCTGCTGATGCCGCTGAGGCTGGGGAACATGTCCTTGGTCAGCAGGCGGTCGCTGAAGGTGATCCAGCTGCCGTAGGTCTGCTCGTACAGCGTGAAGAACACCAGTACGCCGACGATCATCAGGAGCAGCGAGATCATCTGCTCGCGCTGCACCTTGTTGCATTTCGTGATCAGGAAGTAGATGAACCACAGGCCGAAGCCGGCTGCGATCAGGTGCATGGCGCCATGCACGGTCGCGGTGCGCTGGATCAGCTGCCAGACCACGGCTACGCCGGCGAACGAGCCGAGGTAGATCCACCACTCGCGCGACAGGCCTGCGATGCGTTCGCGCAGCAAGCCGGGATTCGTTGGGGCGGCATGGCCGTACAGATACTTCTGGCCCCAGATGAACATGATCAGCCCGGCGACCATGCCGACGCCGGCGGCGCCGAAGCCGTACTTCCAGCCATAGGTCTCGCCCAGGAAGGCGCAGATCAGACTGGCGAACATCGCGCCGACGTTGATGCCGGCGTAGAACAGGGTGAAGCCGGAATCGCGACGCGGATCGTTTTCGGGGTAGAGCTTGCCGACGATGGTCGAGATGTTCGGCTTCAGGAAGCCCACGCCCATGATGATCAGCGCCAGCGACAGGTAGAACACCTGCAGCGCGGCGGCGTCGCGTTGGATCGTGCCGTCGGCCAGTCGAACGGCCTGGTGGCCCTCGTAGGCCATGCCCAGATGGCCCAGCACCAGCAGCACGCCGCCCAGCACCACCGCCTTGCCCATGCCCAGGTAGCGGTCGGCCAGTACGCCGCCGATCACCGGCATGGCGTAGACCAGGCCGCCGTAGGCGCCGAGCAGGTCGTAGCCGGCGTCGTCCGTGAACAGGTGGTACTTCAGCAAATACAGCAGCAGCAGCGCCTTCATGCCGTAGAAGGAGAAGCGCTCCCACATCTCGGTGAAGAAGCAGACGTAGAGGCCTTTGGGATGGCCGAAGAACTCGCCGTGGGCCGGCGTCGATGCGGTTGCAGGTACGGTCACAACGGGCTCCGTAGGGAGGGGCTTGCGGGACGGCATTCGGGACAATCGGGGGAGTATAGCGGCGCCGGCCCGGTCGCCCGATCCGGCCCGGGCCCGCCCCCGGCCTTTGCGGGTCCCCGCCCGGACCCCTACCATCGACGTTTTGGCCCCGCCCGGAGTTCCCATGAACCTGCGTCACGCTGTCCTGCCGTTGCTGATCGCGGCCGCGCTGCCCGCCACCGCCGCCCCGCGCGGCTTCGAAGTGCGCGACATGGCCACCATGGACCGCGTGTCCTCGCCGACCGTGTCGCCGGACGGGCGCCGGCTGGTGTTCGCCAAGCGCAAGGTCGATTTCGCCGCCAACAAGTCCAGCACCGGCCTGTTCGTCGAAGACCTGTTCGCGCGCGATGCGGCGCCGCCGCAGCCGCTCACGCCCGCGGGCTGGAGCGTGAACTCGCCGGCCTTCTCGCCCGACGGCCGCACGGTTTACTTCCTCAGCGCCAAGTCCGGCAGCCAGCAGCTGTACTCGATCCCGGCCACCGGCGGCACGCCCAAGCAGCTCACCGCGTTCGCGGCCGACGTCGGCAGCTTCCAGCTTTCGCCCGACGGCAAGCGCGTGGCCTTCAGCGCCGAGACCTACGTGGACTGCGACGCCGATCTGGCCTGCAGCAAGAAGCGCGTCGACGAGCGCGCGGCCAGCAAGGCCAGCGGCGTGGTCTTCGACCGCATGTTCGTACGTCACTGGGACGCCTGGAACGACGGTCGCCTGAATCGCCTGTTCGTGGTCGCGCTGCCGCAGGCGAACAAGCAGGGCGTGATCAAGCCGGTCGCCACCGCCACCCTGATCGGCGCCGACGTGATCGGCGACGTGCCTTCGCGCCCGTTCGGCGACAGCAGCGAGTACGCCTGGGCGCCCGACGGCGAGTCGTTGGTGCTGAGCGCGCGCCAGGCCGACGCCAAGGAGCCTTGGTCGACCAACTTCGATCTCTATCGCGTGCGCGCCGACGGCAGCGGCGCCGCTCAGAACCTCACCCCCGACAATCCCGCCTGGGACACCGGCCCGGTGTTCAGCGACGACGGCGGCACCTTGTACTACCGCGCGATGAAGCGTCCGGGCTTCGAGGCCGACCGTTTCGGCCTGATGGCGCTGGACCTGGGCAGCGGCCAGCGCCGCGAGATCGCGCCGAAGTGGGACCGTTCGGCCGAGAACATCGTGCTGTCCGCCGACGGCAAGACCATCTACACCACCGCCCAGGACCTGGGCCAGTTGCCGGTGTTCGGCGTCGACATCGCCAACGGCAGCGCGACCCGCGTGATCGGCGAGGGCAGCGTGTCCTCGCTGGTGCGCGGCGGCCCGACCCTGGCCTTCACCCGTAACAGCCTCAAGAGCGGCGATCAGGTCTTCGTCGGCGGCGTCGAGGGCGCGCCGGTGCGCGCGATCACGCCCAGCGCCAGCGAGATGCTCAAGGACGTGGCTTTCGGCGACTACGAGCAGTTCGAGTTCAAGGGCTGGAACGGCGACACCGTGCGCGGCTACGTGGTCAAGCCCTGGAATTACCAGGAAGGCCAGCGCTATCCGGTCGCGTTCCTGATCCACGGCGGCCCGCAGGGCAGCTTCGGCGACGGCTGGAGCTATCGCTGGAATCCGCAGACCTACGCCGGCCAGGGCTATGCCGTGGTCATGATCGACTTCCACGGCTCCACCGGCTACGGCCAGGCCTTCACCGATGCGATCAGCCAGCATTGGGGCGATCGTCCGCTGGAAGACCTGCAGAAGGGCTGGGCGGCGGCGCAGAAGAAGTACTCCTTCCTCAACGGCGACAAAGCCTGCGCGCTGGGCGCGTCCTACGGCGGCTTCATGGTCAACTGGATCGCCGGCAACTGGAACCAGCCCTGGAAGTGCCTGGTCAATCACGACGGCGTGTTCGACCAGCGCATGATGGGCTACGCCACCGAGGAGCTGTGGTTCACCGAATGGGAGCAGGGCGGCACGCCTTACGCGGTGCCGAAGAACTACGAGCGCTTTAACCCGGTCAACCACGTCGACAAGTGGCGCGTGCCGATGCTGGTGGTGCACGGCCAGCTCGATTTCCGCATCCCGGTCGAACAGGGGCTGGCCGCGTTCACGGCGCTGCAGCGCCAGGGCATCGAGTCCAAGTTCCTGTATTTCCCCAACGAGAACCACTGGGTGCTCAAGCCGCAGAACAGCGTACTCTGGCACGACACGGTCAATGGCTGGCTGAAGCAGCACATCGGTCAGTGAGTTTGCGCCCCTCTCCCGCGCGCGGGAGAGGGTTAGGGCGAGGGTGCGTGTGCGTGTGCGCGACAGTGTAGGCTGCCTAAGTCGCAGACGCACCGCATCGCACGCAGCCGTTCGGCATGGCGATGATGCGGTTGTCACCGCATCCTACGAATCTCGAAAAAAGGCCGCCCAAGGGCGGCCTTTTCTTTGCGGCGATACGGCGCCCTCAACAACAGCGCGACCGGCCCTTCCCGTACCGCGCCAACATCCGCTCATGGAAGAAGGCATCGCGCGACATCGGTGCTACATCCGGATGCGCGCGCCGCATGTGTTCGACGTAGTAGTCGTAGTCGGGTATCCCGATCGCCAGGCGCGCGGTCTGCGCCGCCGTGCGCCACCAGCGCAACAGCAGCGACCAGACCAGCAGACCGGCCTCAGCGAGCCAGCGTATCGAGCGCGACATAATCGCTCTCCTTGGCCGTGGCCACGTTGTTGCGACGCGCCGCGAAGGCCGCGCGCAGGCCAAAGAACACCGTCGCCACCACCACCGCGACGAACAGCGCGGTCAGGCCGGCGTCGAGGTAGTTGTTGAACACCACCCGCTGCATTTCCTCGACCGACTTGGCCGGGGCCAGCACCTCGCCGCGCGCTGCGGCGTCGGCGAACTTGCGCGCGTTGGCGATGAAACCGATCTTGGGGTTGGGGTCGAACAGCTTCTGCCAGCCCGCGGCGAGGGTGCAGATCAGCAGCCAGACGGTCGGGATCAGCGGAATCCACAGGTACTTCTCGCGCTTCATCTTCACCATCACCACGCAGCAGAACACCAGCGCCAGGCCGGCGAGCATCTGATTGGCGATGCCGAACAGCGGCCACAGGGTGTTGATGCCGCCCAGCGGATCGACCACGCCCTGGTACAGGAAGTAGCCCCACATCGACACCGCGAGCAGGGTGCTGGCGATGTTGGCGGCCCAACTGTCGGTGCGCTGGAACGGCGCGTAGGCCAGGCCGACCAGTTCCTGGATCATGAAGCGCGCCACGCGTGTGCCGGCGTCGATGGTGGTCAGGATGAACAGCGCTTCGAACAGGATCGCGTAGTGGTACCAGAAGGCCATCATGCCGTCGCCCGGGATCAGCCCGTGCAGGATCTGGGCCATGCCCACCGCCAGGGTCGGGGCGCCGCCGGTGCGCGACAGGATCGTGCCTTCGCCGATTTCCTTGGCGGTGGCGGTCAACACGTCGGGGGTGATCACGAAGCCCCAGTTGGAGATCGCCAGGGCGGCCGATTCGGCGGTGGTGCCGATCAGCGCGCCCGGCGAGTTCATCGCGAAATAGACGCCCGGCTGCAGCACGCAGGCGGCGATCAGGGCCATGATCGCGACGAAGGCTTCCATCAACATGCCGCCGTAGCCGACCAGGCGGATGTCGCCTTCGCTGGAAATCATCTTGGGCGTGGTGCCCGAGGAGATCAGCGAGTGGAAGCCGGACACCGCGCCGCAGGCGATGGTGATGAACAGGAACGGGAACAGCTTGCCGGAGAACACCGGGCCGGTGCCGTCGACGAACTGGGTCATCGCCGGCATCTGCAGATGCGGCGCGGCGATCACGATCGCCAGGGCCAGCACCAGCACCGTGCCGATCTTGAGGAAGGTCGACAGGTAGTCGCGCGGCGCCAGCAGGAACCACACCGGCAGCACCGAGGCGATGAAGCCGTAGCCGATCATCAGCCAGGCCAGGGTCGTGCCCTTGAGGTGGAAGATCTCGCCCCAGGTCGGGTCCGCGGCGACCTTGCCGCCCAGCCAGATCGCCAGCAGCAACAGGACGAAGCCGATGATCGACACTTCCAGGATGCGGCCCGGGCGGAAGTAGCGCAGGTACACGCCCATCAGGATCGCGATCGGGATGGTCATGGCGACCGTGAAGGTGCCCCAGGGGCTTTCCGCCAGGGCCTTGACCACCACCAGCGCCAGCACCGCCAGCAGGATCACCATGATCATCAGGATGCCGATCATCGAGATCACGCCGGCCGCGGGACCCATCTCGGCGCGGATCATCTCGCCCAGCGAGCGCCCGTCGCGGCGGGTGGAGAAGAACAGCACCAGCATGTCCTGGACCGCGCCGGCCAGGACCACGCCGAACAGGATCCACAAGGTGCCGGGCAGGTAGCCCATCTGCGCCGCCAGCACCGGGCCGACCAGCGGGCCGGCGCCGGCGATGGCCGCGAAGTGGTGGCCGAACACCACGCTCTTCTCGGTGGGGACGTAGTCCAGGCCGTCGTTGCGGCGCCAGGCCGGGGTCGCGCGGCTGGGATCGACCAGCAGGGCGCGCTGGGCGATGAAGCGGCCGTAGAAGCGATAGGCGATGGTGAACGTGGAGACCGCCGCGACCACCAGCCACATCGCGCTGATGGATTCGCCGCGGTTCAGGGCCACGGTACCCAGGCAGAACGCCGCCAGTACCGCGAGCAGGCCCCAACCGAGCCAGGACAGAGCTTTCATCGACGCCTCTCCAAATGGACTTGGGCAGCGTCGCCCCTGGGTCCGCCCGGGGTCAATGCGCAGTGCGGCATCGGGGCTAGTACTTTGGTCTAAGGCCGGGCGATGGCCGCTATTCATCGGCGCGCGACGGCCCAGGCTCTGCTCAGGGGTAGGAGCGGCGTGAGCCGCGACCGTGAGGCTTCGGCGACGACGCGGTCGCGGATCGCGGTTGCGCGGCTATGGGATATAGCGCGGTCGCGGCTTACGCCGCTCCTACCCCAAAGCGGATGCGTGGCGGATGTCGGGTGCCGCTTGGGCTACAACCACTTGGCGCGGCGCAGCAGGCCGAACAGGACCACGCAGACCACGGCGGTTATGCCGATCACGATCCAGTAGCTGTGCTCGCCCGCGAGTTCCGGCATGTGGACGAAGTTCATGCCGTACCAGCTCGCGATCAGGGTCGGCGCGGCCAGCAGCGCGGCCCAGCCGGCCAGGCGCTTGACCACCTCGCCCTGGCGGATGGTCACCAGCGACAGGTTCACGCTCATCGCCGCGGTCAGCATCTCGCGCAGGGTGTCGGTGGTTTCGTTGATGCGCACGGCGTGGTCGAGCACGTCGCGGAAATACAGCTGGCTTTCCTCGTCGATCAGGGCGCTGCGCGAGCGCGCGAGCTGGCCCAGGATGTCCTGCAGCGGCGATACCGCCATGCGCAGGCGGGTGAGTTCGCGCTTGAGGTCGTAGAGCTTTTCGACCGTGCCCTTGCGGAAGTCCTCGGCGAACACGTCCTTTTCCAGCTCGTTGAGCTCCTGGCTGAACTCGTCGACGATCGGGGTGAAATTGTCGACCACCATGTCCAGCACCACGTACAGCGCCGAGGCCGGGCCGTGCCGCAGTTCCTCTGATTCGCGCTCCAGGCGCAGGCGCGCGGCCGCGTAGCTGCTGGAGGCGCCGTGGCGCACCGAGACCAGGTAGCGCGGACCGACGAACAAGTGGGTTTCGCCGAAGCGGATATGGCTGTCGACGGTCTGCGCGGTGTGCACGACGATGAACAGCGAATTGCCGTAGGTTTCGATCTTGGGGCGCTGATGCGCGTTGTGCGCATCCTCGATCGCCAGATCGTGCAGGCAGAATTCTTCCTGCAGCTTCTCCAGGATGCCTTCGTCGGGCTCGTACAGGCCGACCCAGACGAAGCTGCCGTCGTCGACCGCGAGCACGTCGCTGATCTGGTCCAGGCTGATGTCGCTGCGAACGCCTTCGCGGCTGTAGGCCGCGCAGTTGATCACGCACTGAGGCAGGTTGGGATCCTTCATCCCGCGCATCGTGCCCGTGCGAGGCCGCGCGGGCAAGCCGCGCGCGTTCCCTCAGCGCTTGCGAAAGCCCGCGAGCAGGCCCAAATGCAGGGGCAGGATCAGGCTGATCCAGTGCACGTTGCGCTGCGGCTGCATCGGCAGCCAATGCGCGAACAGCGCCAGCACCGCGCAGGCCGCGACCGCCGCCAGGATGCGCCCGAACCAGGGCCCGGCATCGCGTCCGCGCAGCACGCGCCAACCGCCCAGCCACAACAGCCAGCACAGCGGATTGAACAGCAGCAGGTTCTGGTTGGCCCAGCCGTAGGTGTGTTGGGTACCGAACCAGATGAACAGCATCAGCGCCGACAGGATGCCGCACAGGGTCCACAACGGCAGCGCGATCGCCGCCAGCAGGCGCGGGCGGCGCCGGCCCAGCCAGGCCAGGCCCAGCCCGACGACCACGCCGGACAGGGCCCAGGGCACCCAGTCGATCGGGGCGTCGACCGGTTCGGGCGCGATCCGATGCGGCAGGATTTCCTGTTCGGACAGGACCAGCGGGCGGCCCTGGGTGTTCTTGGTCTCGCGCAGCGCCGCGGCCAGGCGCATCGGCACGTAGGACTCGCTCCACACCGGCAACGGGCGATCGGCCGACGGCCCCAGGCCGATGTCGAAGCCCAGCCACATCCACGGCGCGGGCGAGGCCAGGCGCACCGCCTCGCTGCGGAAGGTGCTGCCGTGCGAGCGGCCCTCGATCTGCCGGCGCAGCGCGCCGCCCAGCGCCCGGTCGATGGCGTCGCGCACGCGGGTGGCGCAGTTGTCGTCGAAGTACTGGTAGCGGTAGTAGGCGTTCTCGGGCTTGGCGTTCTCGGCCAGGGTGGCGGCAAGCGTGCGCGCCTGATCGTCGTCCAGGTCCAGCCACTGGATCGACACGCCGCGGCCTTCCTCGCGGTACAGCGCCAGGTCCTGCTCGAATGGCAGCGCGGCCAGGCGGTAGCGCATGTCGTTGCGCATGAAGCGGGCGACGAAGTCCGGCGCTTCCGGGTCGAAGAAGCCGAAGTTGTAGGAGGTGGCCGCGCCGGTGTCGGGATCCAGCACCACGATCGAGTCGTGGCCGAAGCGTTCCCAGAAAATCTCGCCCGGCTGCATGGTCGCCATGCCGATGCGCGGTACGGCCGCGGATGCCGTGGCGACGGTCGGCGGCTCGCTTTGCGTCGAGGCGTCCTGCGGCGCGGCCTGCTCGGGCGGCGCGGCAGAGGCGACCATGGCGCACAGCCACAGTGCGGCGACGGCGAACAGCGAGGGCAGGGCGCGGCGTATGGAGTTCAAGGCGGACAGCCGGTCGTCGGGTCGGGCCATTCTAAGCGGCGCGGCTGACGGGGGCATGATCGGGGCGCGACGGATGCGGTTCGCGCTCGTCGGGCGGACTCGGTGGAGACGTGGTCGGGATAGTGCGCCTAGGGATCGTGGCTGCAACCGGCATAGTCCGGATCGTCGGCGCGCAGGCTGCGGTACGGTAAGTCAGGGTAACGGTAAGTCAGGCCCTGCACCGGATGGAAGTTGATCCGGTGCGGGTAGTCCAGCGCCACGCCGTCCGGTACCGCGATTTCCAAAGTGCGCGTCCAGCCAGCGCAGGCCGATGCCGTGCTTGAGCGAACCGAAGTCGACGACCCTGCTGCCCAAGCGCTCGGAGCCGGCCTTGCACCAGCTTTCGGCCTGGGTGCCGCCGTGGCCCGGCCGGTCATGCTCTTCGCTCAGGGATAGGACGCGCTGTACTTTTCGTCCGGAGCGACGACCGGCCTGCTGACAGGTTCTGGTGCTGGGGCAGCCCGCGAGCGGGACCGGTAGGACTGCGAAGCCGGCGATGACAGTGAGTCGAGTCATTGCCAGCTTATTCAGGGCGGTCAGTCTTTGCCGAGCACGCCGACGTGGAAGGCGTGCACGCGGCGCGCATCGGCGCTGGCGACACGGAACACGAAGCGCCCCAAGGTGAGTTCCTCGCCGGCCTCGGGCAGGTGCCCGATCGCGGCCGTGATCAAGCCGCCGATGGTGTCGTATTCGTCGTCGTCGAAGTCGGCGCCGAAACGCTCGTTGAAATCGGCGATCGGGGTCAGCGCGTCGACCACGTACTGGCCGTCGGCCTGGGCCGCGATCAGCGCGTTCGGGTCCTCGGCATCGTCGTGCTCGTCGTCGATCTCACCGACGATCTGCTCCAGCACGTCCTCGATGGTCAGCAATCCGGCGACGCCGCCGTGTTCGTCGATCACGATCGCCATGTGGTTGCGCGATTGGCGGAACTCGCGCAGCAGCACATCCAGGCGCTTGGACTCGGGGATCAGCACCGCCGGGCGCAGCAGCTCATGGATGGTGCCGGGGCCGTTGTCGGCGACCACGCCGCGCAGCAGGTCCTTGGCCAACAGCACGCCCAGGATTTCGTCCTTGTCCTCGCCGTGAACGGGGAAGCGCGAATGGCCGGATTCGACCACCAGCTTCATCAGGTCGAGGAACTTGCCGTCGGCGGGCAGCACGACCATCTGCGAGCGCGGGATCATCACATCGCCCACGGTGAGGTCGGACACCGCGATCGCGCCTTCCATCATGCGCAGGGTATCGGCGGCGATCAGCCCATCGGCCTGAGCGTCGCGCAACAGCTCGACCAGGTCTTCGCGGGTGGTGGGTTCGCCGGACAGCGCCGAACTGATCCGCTCCAGCCAGGAGCGTCGTTTCTCCGGATGTTCGCTGTGTTGACTACTGTCGTCCTCGGACATTCGATGCGTGCACTAAGCCCTTGGGGGCAGGGCGAGGCCGCCAGTTTAACCCGGATGCCCGGCCGGATCGCTGCCGGGTCCCGGCGCAGGGCGGGTAGGCGGTTCGAATCGGCCTCGCCCGGATGCCCGATCGCACGTCCCTGCGGGCCGCCAGGGCCTGCACAGGCCGCGCTACGGGCGCTGCGCCGGCCTAGTACAGCGCCAGGATCTGCCCGCTCAGGAGCGTGGCCAAACGGTGCCCCGCGCCGACACCGGGGAATGCGCCGGCGCGGGGTCCGTACCGCGCCGCCGAGACGGCGCGGGGGGGCTCAGGTCTGAGGGCAATGGGGTTGCGGTTCGCTGTCCGCCTCGGCGACGCGGAAGCGGCCGGCGTTGGACAGCACCAGGGCGCCGACCGGGATGCCGTCGTGGCTGCAGACGCTGAAGCTGACGTTGCTGCCCTCGTTGCCGCCGTCGGATTGGAACACCACCCGACGACGACCTTGCGTGCTGTAGATGCGCAGGCCCTTCACGGGTCCCTGCGGACGAAGGAGCACCGGGTCGCCCTGGCCGTAACGACGGTCGCCGTCGACGTCGGCGTAGACGACCCAGCCCTGGCTCCAGTCGACGCTCTCCTCGCAGCGACCGTCGCGCGCGGCCGGGCACACGATCATGGCGCTGCCGGTGGAGACCGCCATGCGCGCCGAGTCCAGAAAGCTCTCGGTCATGGCCGTGGCGACCGTGCCCATGCGAACCCGGACGATGGCCCGGCTGGCGCCGGGTACGGCAATGCCGATCAACACGGCTGCAACCGTCAACGCGAACAGCATTTCGATGAGAGTGATTCCTTTCACACGGTTCATGCGGCGCTCCTTGCGACGAAGCGCCAGTATCGATGCGTCGAACGAGCTTGTCCGTAGGAAATCTTCCCGACATCGGGTCAGGGAACGCCGCGCTTTCGGTAACTGCGACGAAGGAACTGCGGCATTAGCGCGATTCGGGAGCGTGTTAGATCGGCGCGCGCGTTATACGCGAGTGATTGCGCCAATGGCGAATCGGGCGGCAATCCGGATTCGAAGCTTGGGTGTCGTTCACGCATGCGAACGCGGTTCTCGTGCGGTTAGGGATATTCCTACCCGACGGCGCGTGCAAACTCCGATACCGGATGCGATCGGCCTCATGCACGCTGATGTCGTCGACGAGGATCGTCGGCGCATTTGAGTCGATAGAGGAGGACATCCATGCGAAAGCAAGATTCTTACCAGCGGTGCCGTTCGGCAAGCTGCTGGCTCACATTGACGGCATTGCTCGCCTTCGCAAGCCATGCCGAGGCGGAAGGCCGCGTCTACGACTACGTGGACGCAGGAAGTTACCTGCGCAACGAGGCGGCGGTCCAGGTCTGGCACGGTCTGCGCCAACGCCTGCGCGTGGAGTTCGACCAGATCTGCGGCGATACGTTCTGCGAGGGCGAGTACAGCAATATCCAGTCCTTGGGTTTCCTTTGTTCGGTGGACCGCGCAAGCGGCCTTGTCGGCCAATGCGTATGGCTGTTCGCGGGCAGCCAGGAAGAGATCGATCCGGCGAGTGGCCGTGTGTATGTGGAGGCGCGATCCTGGCAGTGCCAAATCCCCTTGGCGCCTCGGACAGCCATGGAGGCGCTGTTGTCGCTGTCCGACGCGGACTCGGTACTGCACGCGCCGTTACCTGGCACACAAGCTTCGATCTACGACGGCCTGATGTCCTGCCTGTAGCTCGTGAGGCTGGATGCGAGTTGCGACGTCCGGGTTTTGCGATCCAAGCACCGGCACCGGCATAAGCACCGGGACCGGCGCGGGCGCGGGTACCGGCGCGGGCATCAATGCGGGTGCCGGACGCTAGATGCTGGGCGTCGTTCGACGGCGTCGGGTTACCGGGTTACCGGATTGCCGGATCGCGAGCGTATGAACGAGGAAGCACCGAAGCTAGCCGCCGTGCGGGCAGGCGAGCAGGGCTTCGGTCGAGGCGAAATGGCCCCAGCGCTGCGGGGCCGATGGCCGATACGCCCGGTCCGGCCATATCGAAACGTTCGCGGAGCCGCAAGCGATATTCGCGATTGTGGTGCGGACGATGCCGCGTTTGCGACTGGCGGCCGCAGCAGCAGCGCCGGCCTTGGGCCGACGCCGCCGCGCGCGTCTTCACTTCCAGCAATAGTCCGAGGACTTCGCAGTCTTCTTGCCGGTCGCGTCCACACTCATGGTGCCGCACTTGTCCTGGCTTTGGTCGGAGCCGCTGGCAGGCGTAGCGGTGACGGTGTAGCTGCGCGTGTCGGCCTGCAGGCTCAAGCTGTAATAGGCGGTTCCGGTGCTGCGCGGCGACTGGTCGAAGCCGGCGATCTCCTTCAGCGTCTTGCCCGTGTACTTGCCGTTGACCGTGTAGTAGCGCTCCATCGCCTGTGCGGCCTCGGCCAAGTCGGCCTGGGCCTGGCCGCGCCGGCTCTTGCGCACGCTGTCCTGATACGTCGGAACAGCGATAGCGACGAGGATGCCGATCACCGCCACCACGATCATCAATTCGATAAGCGTGAAGCCTGCGTTGCGTTGTAGCGGGGCATGGAGAGTCATTGTCGCGCTCCTCATCGGATCTGGCGCCAGGACAGACGTCCGCAGGGACGCAGCATGTACAGCGACGGAGCGCCCGGGGCTTGGAGAATGACCGAGCATTGCGTCGGCGGCGGCTTGTCGTCGCCGGGGGCCACGGCGGGATCGCTGTTGCTGGTCAGGAAGGTCGCCAGTTCCTTGGCTGCGCCCGAACCGCCGGTGTCGGTCTTCATCGCCGCGGTGCCCTCGGGCGGCGCAGTGCCATCGATGGACTGCATGCGGGTGTCCTGCAGGCGTGCGGCGCCGCTCAAGGCGTCCAGCCCGTACAGATAGTTGTCGCCGCCCAAGGCGCAACCGACTCCGCCGATATCGGTATTGGGCGTGTAGGTAAGGAAGAACAGGATGCCGTTCTGCAGCCTCGGGTAGCCGAGGAAGCGTTCGCCCCTGGCGACCGTGGTGCCGTCGCCGTTCGCGTCCAGTCCGAGGTCCAGGTACCAGCCGCGCGTATTCAAGCCGCCGATGGTGCGGCTGGCGCTGCGCATGCCGCCCGTTTCGGAGCGGATGAACTGCTGTTGCAGCGCGCCGCGGCCGGAGACCGCGACGCCGCTGTCGAGGATGCCGTACACGGTCTGCATCGATGTGTCGGTTGCATCGGCGGTGAAGGAGTAGCTACCGGTGCCGAAGAACACCATCGCGCCGGAGCCGGCTGCGCTGACTTCCAGGCCGCCGATGATGGGCTGGCGCTTGTTGGCGCGGTCGCGCGCCGTGTAGAGCGGCTTGCCGCCCAGGGCCAGGCTGTAGTCGCGCAGATCGAATTTCCACACGCTGCCGTGCTGGTCGGCGGCGTAGACGGTGTCGACCAGGCCGTCGCGGCCGCGGTTCTTGCTGCGGCCTTGCCATTGGTCGATCGCGACCAGGTTGCCCAGGCCGTTGCTGGCGGTGACTTCGGCTTCGCTGGCCTCGATGCTGGTGACGGCGCCGGTGGACATATCGACCACCAGCAGGGCGGCCTTGCCGCGCGTGCTGTTGTAACCGTTGCCCAGGATCGCCTTCCATTTCACGCCGCTGGCGTCGGCCACCGGCACCACGACCGGGCGGCCGAGCACGTAGCCCAGCCGGTTCTGGATCGGGACGCCCGTGCTGTCGTTGGCGGTGACCTTGTCGCTGAGCTCCCACATGACGGCCGGCGAGCTGCTTTGCGCGGTGACATCCAGGGCGAACACGTTCTTGCCGCCGGCGCCGGACGAGGCGACCAGCGCGGTCTTCCAGCTGCCGTCGTAGACGTCGGAGACCACGACCGGCCCGTCGACGTAGTAGCGGTGCTGATGCAGCTGCGCGGTACGGCTGCGATCGAACGGGAACAGCAGGTTGCCCATGTGCCCCAACGAGGTGGTGGGGATGTAGGCGAAGGTCTCGCTGCCGGTGTCGCCATTGAACGCGTGCAGCATGCCGTCGTTGGCGCCGGCGTAGACCATGCTGGTCTGGGTGGCGTATTTGCTCTTCAGATAGGCGGCGTAATTGAGCTCGTCGTACTTGCCGTTGGTGTACAGGTTGCCGTGCCCATAGTCGTCGCCGCGCGCGGAAATCACCACATCGGAATTGACGATGTCGCCCAACAAGGTGGTGCGCCTGCGCAAGCGTAGGTTGGTTCTGTCGGCATCGCCTTCCAGCGTACGGTCGCCGCGCAGGTACTGGATCATCTGGGCCGAACTGGGATATGTAGCGAGTAGCGGCAACGCCGTGGCCGGCGCCCGCAGCTGGTCGTACAGGCCCTTGCAGGGCGACAACGTGTCCGCGCACAGCTCGTTGTAGGTCTCCAGTCCGGTGCCGGTGAACGCCGCTGGCAGGAAGGCTTCGACCTTGGGTTTGACGGTGCCGTTGGCGCGCGCGAACCGGATCGCGCGGGAGCCCGATCTGCCGACCAACTGGGTTTCCGCGCGCCACTTCTCGGTGAGCGTGGCGCTCTTGGTCGCGGTGTCGAAGCCCACGGTGGAGGCGATCAGGCGGCCGTACCAGTCCGTGCCGTTGTTGGTCGCGGCGTAGTTGGGTTGCACGCTGAGGCTGCCGCTGCCGAGGCGGGTGCCGGTGGAGCCGATGTTGGCCGACGGCGACGCCGCGTTGCCCACGCTGGACAGCACTTCCCGCATGGCCTGGGTGATCTGGTCTGGGCTGCTGACGTTGAACATGCGGCCGCGGCCGTTGATGGTGGCGTGCCAGAGTTCATCGATCACCTCGCCCGTGTCCACGGTACGCGGGTGCACCGCGCTCCAGGGCGGAGGGAAGGTGTAAGGATCGCGGGTGGAGTCGGCGTTCTGCCCATAGATCTTGCCGACCGCACCCAGCGTGATGCCGTAGAAGTTCATGTGCAGATTGCGCTGGCAATCGACCGACGGGTTGGCGGCGGCATTGGCGCAGGCTTCGTCGGCCACCGGCACGCGACCTTGCAGCGTGGCGAAGGCCCCGTCTGTGCGCAGCGGCGTGCCGTTGCCCGAGTAGTACGCGGTAGCGATGTCGGCGATCGTGTCGGCATGGATGTCGGCGAACGGCGCACCGAGGGCGCCGTCGGTGTTGCCGTAGCCGATCGGGCCGGTGTTGGCGTTGGTGTAGCCGTCGGTGAACAGCACGCCGATATTCTTCTGGCAGGCGCTGATTACCGGCACTTCACTGCCGCCGACGCGGCGGAACTGTTCGCCCAGGTACGCGACCGCGTCGCGGTTGGGGGTGCCGCCATTGGGGACCAGGGCGTTGAAATTGTCCGTGTACAGGGCGAGCCGACCCGCGGTGGTCGAGGTATCGTGCATGGTGACGTCGTTACGGCCGTTGATCGTGAAGTAGCCGACGCGCAGGTCGCGTATGCCGTCCATCGAGTCGCGCATGGCGCCTATCGTCGACAGCAGGCGGTTGCGGCGGTACTGGAACCAGTTGGCGAAATTCTGCATCGCCGCCGTGTATTGGGCAGTCGTGGAGAAGTTGGCGGACCGGATTTCGTAACGATAAAGCGTGTTGTTCGGCACATTCAGCGCCGTGACCGCGGTGACCTTGGCGGGAAGGTAGCCGTAGCCGACGGGTAGGTCGACGCCTGCTACCGGTGTGGCCGTCATCAGGTAGAAGGTCGGGACATAGTAGGAGACGCCGAGCATGCACTCGCCCACGATGCGGAAGTCCTTGGTCACGTTCTGCCAAGTGCCACCGGTATTGACCGCGAAGTTGGGGGTGCCGTCTCGGACCGCGATGCATTGCGTGTTCGGCGCGGTGCGAACGACGGCGCCGGCCGGCACCGTCATGTTGTTGAGCATGAGGAAGCCCTCGCCGGCGACCTGGCGGTTGACCTCGAGGTTGTAGCTGACCGCATTGCCCGTGTTGCCGGCGCGTGGATCCGCGCGCGTATCGGTGATGGTGGCGTTCGCCCAACGCACACCGTCCGATCCGATCCAGGGGTCGTAGCGCACGGTCGGGTTGAAGTACTCCCGGTTGAAGGCGGGCCAGCGGAACAGCCCCATGCTGTCGAACGGCGGCGGCGCGCCCGCAGGAAATGCGGCGTTATAGCCGCTGTGCGGAAACAGGAACAGATAGCAGTTGTTATTGCTCGCGCAAGCGGCAGCCGTGGTGCCGCCAAACGCACGACTGGCCGGTATCCAGGCCGATTCGCCATCGCGGATGCCGGCCAGCATGACCTCGAACATCATCGAGTTCGAATCGTCGACCGCCATGATCAGCGCGGGCTTGATCGTGGCTTGCGCGTTCATCGGCGCCTGGGCGAGTTCGCCCACGCCCTGGTCGGCCACGGAAGGGGCCCAGCGGGCCAACCCGGTGAGTGCCAGGACCAGCGCGATGGAAATCAGTGGAGTGCGGGATGCCATCGTATGGGCCTCAGGGAATGAAGACGGTGTCGAGCACCGCATCTGAACTGGCGTTGTCGTCGCGGTCGGTGGCGTAAGCGGTGATCTGGAACACCAGGTTGGGCTCCTTGTTCAGCACTTCGCCCTGCTTGAGCGAGCTGTAGCCGCTGATGCACTGGTCGATGCGACGGGTAATGCTGGCGCGGCCGCCGGTGGGCGGGGCGGAGAAGTTCTTGTCGGCGGCCCAGTCGCTGGGCGAATACGTCTTCTGGCAGTAAGGCTCGTCCACCGCGATCAGTTCCGCGCCCTGACTGTCGAGTTGCCGGTCCAGGTCGTTCTCGCGCTGGCGCACGCTGGCTTCGGCGTTCTCCAACGCTTGTTGGGTGGCGCGATAGTTGGACGACATGCGCTCCTGCAGCCCGGTGACCTGGACCGCGGTGACCCCGATCAGCGACAGCAGGATCAGCAGGATCAGGGCGACGTACAAAGACGAGCCGCGTTGGTGCGTGCGGCTGCGCGGCAGGCTGCGGCGTGCGGGGCGGGAGGCGATCGGGGTCATCGGCAGGTTCTCAGTTGCCGAACAGGCGGTTGCGCAAGGCGACGTTGGTTTCGTAGACGCCGCGGTAGCGCTGGTCGTCCGGCGCGCCGACCTTGACGCCGAGCACCGACGGCGCCTCGCTGCGTTGGGCCGCCATCGCGGGGTCGTTGCTGCGGATCATCATTCCCAGCTTCAGGCTGCCCACGCGCTGCCAGCCTTCGCGGCCGGTGGCGTTGGGCAGAATGTTGCTGGCGGTGACCTGGGCGTCGATGTAGCCGCTGGGCACGCCGGCCGGGGTCTGCTTGGCGCTGTTGTCCTGCCCGTACAGCAGCTGCAGCGTTTCCACGCCGGGGACCAGTTCCTCGATGTCGCGCTGGATCGCGTTGGCGCCCGGCGCGGCGGTGAATCGCATCCGGTACAGGGCCGGCGTCGCTTCGGTGCCGCTGACGCCGACGTAGTAGGCCAGGCTGTCCGCGCGGTAGACGCGGATCTGCATGAGCGTGGGGTCGATGCTGTCGCGCAGATTGAATGCGCTGCGGTTGAGTTCGGACTTGCCGCCGCCGGCGATCACGGTCAGGGTCACATTCGCGCCGCCGCCGGGCTCCCTCACGCTGTCGACGTGGAAGGTGGTGGCGCCGCGGCAGTCGGCGATCGCCAGCAGACCGGGCTGAACGCCGTTGCGCTTCATCGACGCCCAACCGGTGCCGTCGACGAGGATGGTCGCTTCGCTGCCGTCGGCCGAGACGGTCAGGCTGCTGACCTGCGCGCTTTCCGCCGACAGGCTGCGGATCAGCAGCAGGTCGCTGCCTTTGACCGGTGCCGGCTCGCCGGCGCCGGTGCGCAGCAAGCTCGGCAAGGCCTCGGTCCAATCGCCGTCGGGAGCGCCCGCCACCGGCGTTGCGCCCAGGCTCAGCGTGTCGCCGGGGCCGGTCCCTTTGGCTTCGTAGCCGCGCAGCGCGAAATCGAAGCGCAGTGCGTTGGTGTAGGTACGTGCCGGCAGCGATTCGAAGTTGGCGCGGTCGGTCAGGAACAGCTGGCCGAAGCTGGGCAAGCTGGACATGAGATGCGATTGGTCGTTGACGCAGCCCATGTGGCCGACCATGCGGGCATCGCGCTGCAGGTATTCGACCGCGAAGCGTCCGCCCTCCTGCGCACGCGCCATGCCCTGTGCCATCACATAGGAGGCGCGCGAAGCGGCGAACACCTGCACCAGGCCGAACACCAGCACGATGCTGAGGGTGACGGCGATCATCAGTTCGACCAGGGACAGGCCGGTCTGGAGGTGGCGTGGGGCGCGCGTCATAGGTCGCTGCTCACGCTGAAGCGGGTGCCGCTGTCGTCGCTGCGCCAGCGCTTGGCGTCGCCCCAATCCAGGGTCACGGTGACCCGGCTGATGCGGTTCACCACATTGATGGTTACCTGGGCGGTCGCGTCCTCGCCCAGCGCATACAACAGACGACAGGCGAATTCCTTCTTCTGCTCCTTGGAGCCGGTGGCGCCGGCCGCGGTGCAGCCGCGCTTGTCGGCGTCGGCGGCCTTGATCGTGCCGGCGTAGTTGATCGCGTTGAAACGGTTGGAACGGATGCTGTCCATCAGTTCGTAGGACAGGTTGGTCGCCACGGTGCGGGTGTTGGCGCTCTGGGTCAGGCGCAGGTTGGTCACCTGCAGCATGGCCAGCCCGAGCAGGCCGAAGCCGAGCACGAGCAGGCTGATGAGCACCTCGATCAGGCTGAAGCCGGCGCTGCGCTTGCGGGCGCCGAGCGTGCGTAGGGTGTTCATGGGCAGGTCTCCTTGCTGACGCTGGCCTGGCCGATCGCGCCCACGCTGATGCTGCGTACCTGGTGCTGGCCCGGCGTGCAGGGATCGGGCTGCAGGCGCAGGCTGCGCGGGGTGGTGGAGGTGGAGCGGCCTTGATGGTCGAAGGCGATCAGGTCGACGTTGTTGGCGCTGATCGCAATGTTGCCGCTGGGCTCCAGAGTGCGGCGCACTTCCGCCGCATCGAAAGTCTGGTCGCGATCGTCGTCGGTCCAGACCAGCAGGCCGGCGTTCCAATCCTTGCCGCAACTGGTGCCGTCGGCGCCGCGCGGACAGACCGTGGAGCCGGACTTGGCGCGCAGCGCTTCGTTGCGGGCGTAGGCCAGGGTGGCCAGGGTCAGGTTGGTGGTCGACGCCAGGCGGTTGGCGCGCAGGGACTCGATGAAGCTGGGAAAGGCCAGGCCCATCAGCACCGCGATGATGGTCAGGACCACCAGCAGCTCCATCAGGCTGAAGCCCGCGCTGGCCGTGGGCGCGCGGCGTGTGGCGGAGGGCTTGCTTATAAAACCGCGGCGCCAGGCACCATTTCGGTGAGCGTCGCGGCGATTATCTTCTTCGCTGGCTACCTGGATTATTGCGGGCCGTTGCTGCGTCGAGGCGGATATTGCGTTCGGCGTCGCCATGAATATTCGCGCTGCGATGTGGGTGGCGCGTGGATGCTAGCAATGACGGGCGTTTATTTACTTGCGAAGGCCGATGGGCGGTATGGAATATCCGCTTCGACGGGGTGTGTATTTGGTGTGTTGTTTTTATGTTTGAGTATGTTGTGTGCCGATTGGTTCTGTTTGTAATGATTAATTGCGGGTGAGTTTGTTTATTTATCGACATTAGGTCACGCGATTAGCATTTGTTTGGTGCGCATCTGCACCCGCCGCACGGCTCCGCCCGCAGCCGTGCGGGCCGCTCACCCCTGCCCTTCGGCCCAGGCCGGCGGTGCGTGGGCGGTGCTAGCGTGCGCTCGGGGACTACGTGGTCGGATCGCAGCGCGACGGCGCGGGCGAGGCTGCGCGGGCTCTCCGCCTCCGTTCCTAGACACCGGTACCGACCATGCGCCGAGCCCTAACCTTGCTGTTGCTGACCGCCGCGTTCGCGGCCACCGCCCAGGCGGCGGCACCCACCGTGCCCGACGTCGAAAGCCTGCGCATCAAGCACGAGCGCATCGTGCTGCCCAACGGCCTGACCGTGCTGGTGCACGAGGATCACAGCGTGCCGCTGGTCGCGGTCAACGTCTGGTACCACGTCGGTTCGCGCGACGAGCGCCGCGGCCGCACCGGCTTCGCCCATCTGTTCGAGCACTTCTTCTTCAACGGCAGCCAGAACTATCCGCACGGCTTCCGCGAGGCGATGGACGATCTGGGCGCGAACAATCGCAACGGCACCACCAACACCGACCGCACCAACTTCTTCGAGGATGTGCCGGTCTCGGGCCTGGAGCGCACCTTGTACCTGGAGGCCGACCGCATGGGCTTCCTGGCCGGCAACATCAACCAGGACATGCTCGAGCGCGAGCGCGGGGTGGTCCAGAACGAGAAGCGCCAGGGCGAGAACCAGCCCTATGGGCGGGTGTTCGACCGCATAGTGCAGTTGATCTATCCGTACTCGCATCCCTACAGCTGGCCGACCATCGGCAGCATGGAGGACCTGCAGGCGGCCAAGCTCGACGACATCAAACAGTGGTACGCGACCTATTACGGCCCCAACAACGCCGTGCTCGCCCTGGCCGGCGACATCACCGTCGAACAGGCGCGCGCGCTGGCGACCAAGTACTTCGGCGCGATTCCGCCGGGCCCGCCGCTGTCGCGCGTGCAAGCCTGGGTGCCGACGCTGGAGCAGGACCTGCGCGACAGCGTGCAGGACCGCGTGCCGCAGCACCGCATCTACCGCGCCTGGCACCTGCCGCCGATGGGCGAGCGCCAGACCCATGCGATGGAGCTGTTCGCCAGCGTGCTGGCCGGCAGCGAAAGCGCGCCCTTGAACCGGCACCTGGTGTTCGAGCGCAAGCTCGCCACGGACGTGTCGGCCTCGGTGTGGGACAAGCAGCTGACCAGCACCTTCATCGTCAGCGTCGACGTCAAGCCGGGCGTGGATCCGGCCGAGGCCGAGCGTGAGCTCGATGCCGTGCTCGCGCGCCTGATCGCACAGGGGCCGCCCGCTCCGGACCTGCAGCGCGCGCGCAGCCGCTACCTGGCTGAGTTCGCGCGCAACAGCCAGCGCCTGGGCGGCTTCGGCGGGCGCTCGGACGTGCTGGCCGAAAGCGCGACCTACTTCGGCGACCCCGAGGCCTATCTGCGCCGGCTGCGCGATCTGTCGGCGCTGAGCGCGAAGGAAGTGCAGGCGACCGCGCGCGAATGGCTGGGCCGGCACCATGCCACCTTGACCGTGGCGCCGATGCCCGAGCTCAGCGCGGGGCGCGACGGCTTCGATCGCAAGCAGTTGCCAGCGCTGGGCGCGCCGCCGCAGGTCGATTTTCCCAAGCTGCAGCGCACGACCCTGTCCAACGGCCTCAAGGTGATGCTGCTGGAGCGTCATTCCGCGCCGCTGGTGAGCGTGGCGCTGACGGTGGACGCCGGCGTCGGCGCCGATCCCGCCGATGCGCCGGGCACCTCGCGCTTCGCCCTGGATCTGTTGCTCAAGGGCACGGCCACGCGCGATGCCTTCCGCCTGGCCGACGAGCGCGACGCGCTGGGTGCGACCTTGAACGTCGGCAATTCGCTGGACCAGTCGCTGGTCTATATGACCGCGCTGCGCCCGAACCTGGGCGGATCGCTGGATCTGCTGGCCGACGTCGCGCGCAATCCGGCCTTTCCCGAGGACATGGTCGAGATCCAGCGCAAGCAACAGCTGGCCGCGATCGAGCAGCAACGCGCCAGCCCCACCGGTGCCGCCACCCGCACTTTGCCGCCGCTGCTGTACGGGCCCGGTCATGCCTACGGCAACGCCGGCGGCAGCCTCGGCCAGGAAGCGACGATCGCGGCGCTGCCGCGCTCGGCGCTGCAGGCCTGGCATGCGCGCTGGTTCGTGCCCGGCAATGCCACCCTGATCGTCGCCGGCGACGTCACCCTGGATGCGCTCAAGCCCGAACTGGAACGCGCCTTCGGCAATTGGCAGGGCGGCGCCGCGCCGAGCAAGCGACTGAGCGCGCCGAGCTCGCCGGGTCGCGGCAAGGTGGTGCTGATCGATCGGCCGGACGCGCCGCAGTCGGTGATCCTGGCCGCGCATCTGGGGCCGACCGGCGCAGGCGATGACGATCTGGCGCTGGAAACGGTGATGCGCAACTTCGGTGGCATGGCCACTTCGCGCCTCAACCGCAACCTGCGCCTGGAGAAGCATTGGTCCTACGGCACCTCGGGCGGCGTGTCCGGCGTGCGCGGTCCGCGCGCCTTCACCGTGATCGCGCCGGTGCAGACCGACAAGACCAAGGAGTCCATGGTCGAGGTGCTCAAGGAAATCCGCGGCGTCGCCGGTGCGCGGCCGCTGGTGGGCGAGGAGTACGACAGCATCATGCGCAGCCAGGTCGCGCGTTTGCCGGGCCGCTTCGAGACCCTGGACTCGCTGGTCGCCGCGGCCACCGATGTCGCCAACACCGGTCGCGCGCCGGAGTACTACTACGACTACGCCCAGCGCCTGCGCGCGCTGGACGCCGACGCGCTGGCGCGCGCGGGCAAGACGGTCAAGCCCGACGAACTGGTGTGGATCGTGGTCGGCGACCTCAAGAAGATCGAGGCCGGCGTGCGCGAGTTGAACTACGGCGAGGTGGTGAAGGCGCAGGCGGAGTAAGCGCGAGCGGCGTGACGCCGGCTTGCGGCGTCACCCTCGTTCCAGCGACAGACCGGCACGGTCCCGGCCTATCGTGCGGCGGCCATGGGGCCGCGCGTAACGCGCAATTCGTCGTTGCCGGATCGAGCGCGATGGCGATGCGGCGCGCCGCTGCGGCTCAATCTTCCAGGTAGGGATCGGCGATCCCCAGCCCCGCCAGGATCTCGCGTTCCAGTTGCTCCATGCACTCGGCCTCGCGCTCGTCCTCGTGGTCCCAGCCCAGCAGGTGCAGGGCGCCGTGGACGGTGAGGTGGGCGTAATGCGCGGCCAGCGCCTTCTTCTGCTCGCGCGCCTCGCGCGCGACCACCGGGGCGCAGATCACCAGGTCGCCCAGCAGCGGGAACTTGACGCCCTTGGGCAGGCCCTCGGGCACTTCGGCCGGGAAGCTGAGCACGTTGGTCGCGTAGTCGCGGCCGCGGTAGTGGCGGTTGAGCGCGCGGCCTTCCTTGCTGCCGACGATGCGGATCGCCAGGTCGGCTTCGCGGATACGGCTGTCGAGCGCGGCCGCGACCCAGCGACGGAAACTCACCGCGGCCGGAATACCGGTGCGCGGGACCGCGTAGCTGATCGCGACATCGAGACGGACGGGGCCTTGGGTCATCGGCGTGTCGGAATGGGAATAGGGCGGGTCAGGCGGACGGGCCGGTGTGGGCGTCCTGGGCGTCGCGGGCTTCGTAGGCGGTGACGATGCGCGACACCAGCGGATGGCGGACCACGTCGCGCGCCTCGAAGAAGGTAAAGCTGATGCCGTCGACGTTGCGCAGCACGTCCAGCGCGTCCTTGAGCCCGGACTTCATGTGCTTGGGCAGGTCGATCTGGGTGAGATCGCCAGTGACCACGGCGGTGCTGCCGTAACCGATGCGGGTCAGGAACATCTTCATCTGCTCGATCGTGGTGTTCTGCGCTTCGTCGAGGATCACATAGGCATCGTTAAGCGTGCGTCCGCGCATGTAGGCCAGCGGCGCGATCTCGATCACGTTCTTTTCTAGCAGCTTGACCACCTTCTCCACGCCCAGCATCTCGTACAGGGCGTCGTAGAGCGGGCGCAGGTAGGGGTCGACTTTCTGGGTCAGGTCGCCGGGCAGGAAGCCGAGCTTTTCGCCGGCCTCGACCGCGGGGCGGACCAGGATCAGGCGCTGCACGCGCGCTTCGTTCAGCGCTTCGACCGCGCTGGCCACGGCCAGGAAGGTCTTGCCGGTACCGGCCGGGCCGATGCCGAAGTTGATGTCGTGGGTGGCGATCGCGTGCAGGTACTTGGCCTGATTGGCGCCGCGCCCGCGGATGGTGCCGCGCTTGACCCGGATCGCGACTTCCTGCGGTTCGATGTCGTCGTTGACCAGTTGTTCGGCGTCGAACTCGGTCAGGGCGAGGTGGATCGCGCCGTCGTCGAGGGTCTCCTCGGCGGCGTCTTTCCACAGCTGACGCAGCAGGCGCTCGGCCTTGCCGACCGCGAGCTGTGGGCCGACCACGCGGAACACATTGCCGCGGTTGGCGATTTCCACGCCCAGGCGCAGTTCGATCTGGCGCAGGTGGCCGTCGAAGGGGCCGCTGAGGTTGGCCAGGCGTTCGGTTTCGGCCGGTTCGAGGACGAATTCGGAGGCGGTACGTGCTTGCATCGGGAGCGAATGTCTTCCATGGACCGCGCGCGTCATCGCGCGCCGGTGTATCAGCTTGCGCCCGTCGGCGCGGTTTCGCAAAGCCCGACCGCGACGGTATTCAGTCGCTGTCGCGGTCGCGATGCCGGCGGGCCGCGCGCGCGACCGCGATCGCGCCGGCCAGCACCAGCAGCGCCGAGCCGACCAGCCACAACCAAGTAACGCTGTCGGCGGCGAAGGCGCCGTGTCGGAATGCGCGCATCGCGCCGCGCAACAGGCCGAGCGCGCCAAGACCCAGGAACCAGAAGCCGACGGCGGCGCGCGAGAGCAGGCTGGGCGGGGAGGTGCTGGGCATGGCGGCGGACGAACCGGAGCGGAGTAGCCAGAGCTTAGCGAGTGGGACGCACGCGCGGCTTGCGCGTTCGGGCGAGCCGCTGCGTCGCGGATCGCTCGCATTCGCCGTGCGATGGCGTCGCGGCGCTGTTGGCGATACGCATCGCTGTCCGGCGCACGCAAGGACCTGCGCCGCGCCATGCCTAAGGGGGGCCGCCCGAGGCCGACCGCGACGGCCAGGCCGCCGCCACCGCGCCTGCGCGCGCGGCTCCCTGGGCTGGGCTCGCTACGACCGCTCGTCGGCTCGCGCTTGTCAACTAATTAATCATTGAATTAAATATTGCCCATGAGCACCGATCAACCCCCGAACCCGCGCCGTCCGCGCAAGACCCCCGCCACCCGCCGCGCCCCCGGGCGACCGGTCGCCGACGGCCCCGACTTGCGTTCGCGCCTGTTGGACGCGGCCATCGTCTGCTACACCCGCCAGGGCATCGCGGCCACCGCGCTGCGCAGCATCGCGGTCGAGGCGGGGGTGAATCCGGCCCTGCTGCACTACTACTTCGGCGACAAGGAGCAGTTGCAGGCGGCGGTGATCCAGGAGCGGGTGATGCCGGCGATCGCGACGCTGAGCGGTCACCTGCGCACCGCCGGCGACGACACCGCGCGTCTGATCGCGGCCTTCGTGCGCGGCGTCGGCGAGACCGTGGCCGAACACCCCTGGTTTCCCTCGTTGTGGGTACGAGAAGTGCTGTGCGAGGGCGGGGCCTTGCGCGACCTGTTGGTCCACCAGATCGGCCCGCAGCTGCCGCAGATGATGGCGCAGCGCTTCGCCCAGGCGCAGCGCGACGGCCAGCTCAACCCCGATCTGGACCCGCGCTTCCTGGTGGTGTCGCTGGTCGGCCTGACCTTGTTCCCGATCGCCGGCGCGCCGGTCTGGCAGCGCGTGTTCGGGGTCGAGACCTTCGATAGCGCGGCCCTGCACGAACACACCATCGCCTTGCTCGATCGCGGCCTGGGCTGCGGCTGAGCGCATCGACACCCGAGGTTTTCCGGAGCCCTCCGATGAGTCATCCGATCAAGCGCCATTTCCGCTGGGGCGCGCCGCTGTTGCTGGCGCTGACCGTATCCGCCTGCGGCGACGAAAGTCCGCAGGCGCTGGGTACGCTGGAATGGGACCGCATCACCCTGCCGGCCCCGGCCGCGGAGAAGGTGGTGCGCATCGACGTGCGCGAGGGCCAACGCGTTGCCGCCGGCGCGCGCTTGCTGCAGCTCGAGCTCAGCCGCACCCAGTCGCAGCTCAATGCGCTGCAGGCGCAGGCGCGCCAGGCCGGCGATGCCCTGGCCGAGCTGCAGGCCGGTCCGCGCAGCGAGGCGATCGCCCAGGCACGCGCCCAGCTGAGCGCGACGCAGGCGCAGGCCGCCGATGCGCGCGCCTACTACGCGCGTCTGCAGCCGTTGGGCCGGCAAAAGCTGGTCGCCGCCTCCGACGTCGACCGCGCGCGTGCCGCCGCCGGCAATGCCGAGGCGCAGGTGCGCGCGGCGCAGGCGGCGCTGCTGGAACTCGAGCGCGGCACCCGCAGCGAGCGGATCGCGCAGGGCGAATCCGCGCTGGCCGCGGCCCAGGCCCAGGCCGCCACCCAACAGGTCAATCTGCAGAAGCTGGACGTGGTCGCGCCGCGCGCGGGCGTGGTCGACAGCCTGCCGTACAAGCTCGGCGATCAGGCCCCGGTGGGCGCGCCGCTGGCGGTGATGCTGGTCGGCGCGGCGCCGTACGCGCGTGTCTACGTGCCCGAGCCGATCCGCGCCAACGTGCGCATCGGCCAGGGCGCGCGGGTCTACGTCGACGGCCGCGCACAGGCGTTCGCGGGGCGCGTGCGCGCGATCCGCAGCGATCCCAACTTCACGCCCTACTACGCCCTGACCGGCGAGGACGCCGCGCGTCTGAGCTACCTGGCCGAGGTCGAACTGACCGCGCGCGCCGCCGCCGACCTGCCGGCGGGGCTGCCGGTGCGGGTGGAGTTCGATCCGAACGAATCCGAACCGGCCCAAACCAGCGAGCCCCTGCCATGAATGCCGACGGCGCGACCGTTCGCCAGGGGGCCGATCCGGCCGGCGAGCCGGCGATCCGCGCGCGCGGCCTGAGCAAGCAATTCGGCGCCCTGACCGCGGTGAACCGCGTCGACCTGACCGTGCCGCGCGCGCATGTGTACGGCTTCCTCGGCCCGAACGGTTCGGGCAAGTCGACCACCATCCGCATGCTCTGCGGGCTGCTCACGCCCAGCGCCGGCGACATCGAAGTGCTGGGCCTGCGCATCCCCGAACAGGCCGAGGCGCTGCGCAAGCGGATCGGCTACATGACCCAGAAGTTCTCGCTGTTCGAGGACCTCACCGTGCGCGAGAACCTGGAGTTCCTGGCGGCGGTGCAGGACATCCCGCGTGCGCAGGCGCGCCAGCGCATCGACGAGCTGGTCGAGCAGTACCACTTCCAGGATCGCCAGAAGCAACTGGCCGGCACCATGAGCGGCGGCCAGAAGCAGCGCCTGGCCCTGGCCGGCGCGGTGATCCAGAAACCCGAACTGCTGTTCCTGGACGAACCCACCAGCGCGGTCGATCCGGAGTCGCGGCGCGACTTCTGGGAAAAGTTGTTCGACCTGGCCGACGCCGGCACCACCTTGCTGGTGTCCACCCATTACATGGACGAGGCCGAGCGCTGCCATCGCATCGCCATCCTCGACCGCGGCGTGCTGGTGGCCGACGGCACCCCGTTGGAGCTGACCGGCGAACTCGTCGGACGCACGGTGCAAGTGCTGGCGCCGCAGCCGCGGCGCGCGCAGCAGGCCCTGGTCCAGGTGCCCGGCGTGCTCAGCGTCGCCCAGATCGGCAACAGCCTGCGCGTGCTCGCCGACCGCGACGGCGATACCGCCGCGCGCCTGCGCGAGGTGCTGGCCAAGGCCGGCATCGAGGCGGAGGTCGCGCCTTCGCAACCCAACCTCGAGGACGTGTTCGTCTCGGCCACCCGCGGCCGCGAACAGGACGCGACCAAGGAGCGCGCCGCATGAACCTGCGCCGCTTGTTCGCGATCGTGTTGAAGGAACTGCGGCAGATGCGCCGCGACCGGGTCACCCTGGCGATGATCGTCGGCATCCCGGTGATGCAGCTGGTGCTGTTCGGCTACGCGATCAATCTCAACCTGCGCGGCCTGGAAACCGGCGTGGCCGATCAGGCCAACACCGCCGCTTCGCGCGCGCTGGTCATGGATATGGTCGCCACCGGCGTGATCGCTCCGACGGTCGCCGCGCGCACGCCCGAGGAACTGATGCAACGCCTGCGCCGCGGCGAGATCAGCGTGGGCGTGGTGATTCCGCCCGACTTCGAACGTCGCCGCTACGAAGGCCGCGAGGCCGTGCAGGTGCTGGTGGATGGCAGCGACACCACCGTCCAGGCCGCGGCCTCGCAGCTGGCGCAATTGCCCCTGAACTCGACCCCGACCAGCAACGACCGCCCGCTGCGCGCGGGCCCGGGGCAGGGCGGCGGCCAGATCAGCGTGGTCGCGTTCTACAACCCCGAGCGGCGTTCGGCGATCAATATCGTCCCCGGTCTGATCGGCATCATCCTGACCATGACCATGGTGATGTTCACCGCGGTGGCGGTGGTGCGCGAGCGCGAGCGCGGCAACATGGAACTGCTGATCGCCACCCCGCTCAGCCGCAGCGAGCTGATGGTCGGCAAGGTGTTGCCCTACGCCGGCATCGGCCTGATCCAGACCACCCTGGTGCTGCTGCTGGGCCAGTGGCTGTTCGACGTGCCGATCCGCGGCAGCGTGCTGGACGTCTACTGGGCCGCGATCCTGCTGATCGTCGCCAACCTGAGCCTGGGCCTGCTGATTTCGACCCGGGCGCAATCGCAGTTCCAGGCCATGCAGATGGCCTTCTTCGTGTTCCTGCCCTCGATCCTGCTGTCGGGCTTCATGTTCCCGTTCGCGGGCATGCCCAAAGTCGTGCAATGGCTGGCCGAGGCACTGCCGCTGACCCACTTCCTGCGCCTGATCCGCGGGGTGATGCTGCGCGGCGCACCGCTGTGGGAACTATGGCCGGACGTGCTGGCGCTGCTGGCCTTCATCGCGGTGATGATGACGCTGGCGATCCTGCGCTTCCGCAAACGCCTGGACTGAGCCGGCCGTGTCGCCAGCAAGCGGACGCCGGCAGGGCGTCCGCTTGCGCTAGTGCGACCGATGGATCACTCGTTGCGCCGCGACTTGGTGGAGCTGACGCCCTTCTCGCTGATGCTCCTGGACGCGGGCAGGACCTCGATGGCCTGGTTGTGTCGCGGCTTGGCAGGGGCGGCGACACCTTGTTCGCTGATGCTCTTGGAGGCTGGCTCCACGGCCGTGCCATCGTTGCGCCGCGATTTGGTGGAGGAGACGCCTTTTTCGCGGATGCTCTTGGACTCGGGTTCGGCCCCGGTCTCGATGCCGGGCTCCGGCTTGGTGGAGCTCACCCCCTTCGTGCTGATGCTCTTGGATGCAGGATCGACATTGGTGTCGGGGTCGGCGCTGCTCTTGGCGTCGAAGGAGGCGCCTGCGTATTCGGTGGCGCGCGCCGCGTCTTGCTCCTGGGCCCAGGCCGTACCGGTCGCGAGTGCCAGCGACAAACCGATCGACAGAATTACGTTCCCGGACAGTTCGTTCCTAGACAGTACGTTCCTGCTCATGGCGTCTTTTCCTTAAAACCGCGGAGGGGTGGGGTGGATGTGTTCTAGCACCCTCGCGGCCCGCAGCATGGCCGGGCCGGGAATGTTGTTAATTTATAGTTAACGACGCGGACAGCTCAGGTTCACGCGCCGCAGCCGGCCTGTCGCGGCGCGCCGCGATGTCGCTGCGATGCCGGACATCGTTGGATGCGTGCGCGAATAGGCGACGTCGTCGTCGCTTGTTGTATGCCGATCTTGGCGGGCCTGCGACTGGCGATACCGTCGCGATGCGAACGCGGCATGGCTACCGCGACCGCGGTCTTCGATCAAGTCGATCCGACGCGCGCGCGCATCGATTACTGTGCGTGCTATCAAGAATCCGAACATGCCGGCGCGCTAGCATCACCGCCCATCAGCGAAGGGGGCGGCTGCATGAGATGGATCGCATTGCGCGCAGGATGGGCGACCGTCTGGCCGCGTCTGTTGGTGCTGCTGCTGGTGCTGGGTGTGGTGTCGGTTCCCGATCGTTGGTGGCGCGCGCTGTCGCCGCCGCCCGCGCCCAAGGCCGTCGCGAACGCGGCCAAACCGGCGCCGCCGAAGTCCGGACCACTGCCGGCGCAACTGGTGATCGACGATGCACAGGCCGCCAACTTCCTGGCCCAGGCCACGTTCGGCCCGACCTGGGCCGACATCGACCGCGTCCAGCAACTGGGCTACTCGGGCTGGATCGATGAGCAGGCGACCGTGCCGCTGTCGTCGCAGCTGCGCTTCCTCAACGCCGCCAGCGCCGCGACCGGCGGCGACCTGCGCCGCGAATGGCGCATGGACGCCTGGTTCCTGCACGCGCTGGGCGGGCGCGATCCATTCGATCCGCAGCTGGTGCACCGCGACCAACTGCGCCAGCGCGTGGCGTTCGCGCTCAGCGAGATCCTGGTGGTGTCCGACGCCAATTCGGACCTGCTCGGCAACGCGCCGCATGGCGTCACCGATTACTACGACACCCTCGCGCGCGGCGCCTTCGGCAACTTCCGGCAACTGCTGGAGGACGTGACCCTGCATCCGGCGATGGGCATCTACCTGTCGATGATGCAGAACCAGAAGCCCGACCCGGCGCGCAACATCCGTCCCGACGAGAACTACGCGCGCGAGGTGCTGCAGCTGTTCAGCGTCGGCCTGTTGCGGCTGAATCCCGACGGCACGCCGTTGCTGGAGAACGGCCGCAACGTGCCGACCTACAACCAGGACACGGTCAAGGGCTTCGCCCACGTGTTCACCGGCTGGACCTTCAACGGCTGCCGCGAGTTCGATTGCTACTACTACGACTCCGACGCGCCGGCCTGGATCAAGCCGATGCAGAACCACGCCGCCTACCACGCCTCGGCGCAGGCCAAACAGTTGCTGGTGTACCCGGGCGTGGCTCTGTCCGGCGGCGTGTTGCCGGCCGGCGGCGACGGCCCCACCGATCTGCGTGCGGCGCTGGACAACATCTTTCAGCACCCCAACGTCGGGCCCTACATCGGCAGGCAGCTGATCCAGCGCCTGGTCACCAGCAATCCCAGCCCGGCCTACGTCGGTCGGGTCGCGGCGCGCTTCAACGACAACGGCCAGGGCGTACGCGGCGACATGAAGGCGGTGGTCAAAGCTATCCTGCTGGATCCGGAAGCGCGCGATCCGAACCAACGCCCGGCCCACTTCGGCAAGGTGCGCGAGCCCCTGTTGCGCCTGACCCATGTGTGGCGCGCGACCAAGGCGCGTTCGCAGTCGGGCTTCATGGACGAGTTCTGGACCATCGGCTACGGCATGGGCCAGGCGCCGTTGTCCTCGCCGTCGGTGTTCAACTTCTTCAGCCCGAGCTATTCGCCGATCGGCGAGCCCGCGCAACTGGGGCTGGCGGTGCCGGAAATGCAGCTGGCCACCGACTATCAGATGCCCGGCACCGAGGGCTATTTCGGCGCCAAGATCTACGAGGTGTTCGTCGGCGCGCCGGACCTGAGCCCGCACGAGGTCGCGATCGACCTGGCCGACGACATGCCCTACGCCACGCGTCCGGCCGATCTGATCCAGCGCTACAACACCCTGTTCCTGTCGGGACAGATGTCCACGCGCATGCGCGGCGTGCTGCTGCACCGCTTGAACGGCATGCCGGCCGGCACCGACGAAGAGCGCCGCGTGCGGATCCAGGAAGCGCTGTACATCATCGTCAACTCGCCCGAATACGTGGTGCAGAAATGAACGCACGAGGAGACGAAGCATGAACCGTCGCGACTTTCTGAGCCGGGCCATCCTCGCGGGCCTGGGCGGCGCTGGCCTGTACTCGGCGCGCGGCAATCTGCGCCTGCTGGAGTCGGCGACCCGCGCCTACGGCCCGAACGCGTTCTCCGACTACAAGGCGCTGGTGTGCGTGTTCCTGTTCGGCGGCAACGACGGCCTGAACATGGTGGTGCCGCGCAGCGCCACCCATTACCAGCGCTACGCCACCGCGCGCGCGACCCTGGCGGTGCCGCAGGCGCAGTTGCTGGCGCTGACGCCGCAAGCCGGCGGCGGCGCCTCCGACGGCGCCGACTACGGCCTGCAGGCCTCCACCAACGGCAACGACGCGATCGGCATGAGCGGCCTACAAGGCCTGTTCAACAACGGCCGCGCGGCGATCCTGGGCAACGTCGGCACCCTGGTGCGGCCGGTGACCAAGGCCCAGTACCAGGCCGGCGGCGCCGACGTGCCGCCGCAGTTGTTCTCGCACAACGACCAGCAGTCGTACTGGCAGATCTCGCGCGCCAACGACGGCAGCGGCCTGGGCTGGGGCGGTCGCATCGCCGACCTGCTGCACGACGCCAACCCCGGCGCTTTCATTCCGATGAACATCGCCCTCAATTTCGAAAGCATCCTGCACCGCGCGCAAAGCGGCAGCCAGTACGTGATCGGCAGCGACGGCCCGCGCAGGTTCAGTTATTTCGAATGGGACGGCGACACCCGCGAGGCCATGCTGGGGCTGATGCAGCAGGGTACGCAGGGCCACGTGTTCGAACGCAGCTACGCCGACGCGTTCCGGCGCGCGCGAGAGAACGCCGAGGCCGTGTCCACGGCGCTGGAGAGCTCGACGCCGCTGACCACGGCGTTCCCCGACAACGACCTGGCCAGCCAGCTCAAGATGGTCGCGCGGCTGATCAAGGTGCGCAGCGTGCTGGGGTTGAAGCGGCAGGTCTACTTCGTGTCGATGGGCGGCTTCGATCACCACGACCGCCTGCTGGCCGAGCAGCCGGAGTTGCTGTCGCAGCTGTCGCAGGCGATGACCGCGTTCTATCAGTCGACGGTCGAGCTGGGCGTGGCCAACAACGTCACCGCCTTCACCGCCTCGGACTTCGGCCGCACGCTGTCGTCCAACGGCGACGGCTCCGACCACGGTTGGGGCAGCCATCACTTCGCGGTCGGCGGCGCGGTGCGCGGCGGGCGTTTCTACGGGCGCATGCCGACCCTGCAGAACGAGGGGCCCGACGATGCCGGCTGGGGCCAGATCATCCCGACCACCTCGGTGGATCAGTACGCGGCGACCCTGGCGCGCTGGTTCGGCGTGGGCGATTCGGAGCTGGACCTGATCTTCCCGAACCTGCGCAACTACCCGAGCCGCGATCTGGGCTTCATGGTCTAGCGCACAGGCGGCGCGACGACGCGCCGCCTCATAGCAGGCGGTGCATCACGTATACGTCGACCAGGCCCAGGCTGACGTGGCGGAAGGCGCCGGGGATCTGGCCGACGATCTGGAAGCCGTGCTTGAGCCACAGGTGCACGGCGGCCGCGTTGCTGCTGACGACGTAGTTGAACTGCATCGCCAGGTAGCCGGCCTGGCGCGCCTGCGCCAGCGAGTGCTCGCACAGCGCCGAGCCCACGCCCTGGCCCCAGCAGCGTTCGGCCACCATGTAGCTGGCGTTGGCGACATGGTCGCCGCGGCCGGCGTAGTTGGGGCCGAGCTTGTAGCCGCCCAGGGTTTCGCCGTCGTCGCCCTGGGCGATGTAGCAGCGGTAGGGCGGGGCGGTCCACATTTCGCGCGCGCGTTCCAGCGACAGCTCGGCCGGATAGTTGTAGCTCTCGCCGCGCGCGAGCACCTCGTGGAAGATCGGCCACAAGCGGTCGAACTCGTCTGGGCCGATCTCGCGGATGTTGAAGTCGCGGTCCATGCGGGGCTCCGTGGGCTCAGGCGGCGTCGCGGTCCTGTTCGGTCAGCACGCGTCCGCGCAACGAGTTGGACAGGGCATCGGTGATGACCACGTCGACGAACTGGCCGATCAGGCGCGCCGGCGCGGCGAAGTTCACCGAGCGCATGTTCTCGGTCTTGCCGGTGAGTTCGTTGGGGTCCTTGCGCGAGGGGCCCTCCACCAGCACGGTCTGGACGCTGCCGACCATGGCCTGGGAGATGCGCATCGCGTTGACGTTGATGGTGGCCTGCAGGCGCGACAGGCGCGCGTGCTTCTCGGCGTCGCTGACGGCATCTTCCAGATCGGCCGCGGGCGTGCCGGGGCGGCGCGAGTAAATGAAGGAGAACGACTGGTCGAAGCCGACGTCCTCGATCAGTTTCATGGTCTTCTCGAAATCGGCCTCGGTTTCGCCGGGGAAGCCGACGATGAAGTCCGAGGAGATCGAGATGTCGGGACGCACGGCGCGCAGCTTGCGGATCTTCTGCTTGAACTCCAGCGCGGTGTAGCCGCGCTTCATCGCCGCCAGCACGCGGTCGCTGCCGGCCTGGACCGGCAGGTGCAGGTAGTTGGCCAGCTGCGGCACGTCGCGATAGGCCTCCACCAGCGAGTCGCTGAACTCCAGCGGGTGCGAGGTGGTGAAGCGGATGCGGTCGATGCCGTCGATCTCGGCGATGGTGCGGATCAGCAGGCCCAGGTCGGCGATCTCGCCGTCCTCGCCGTAGGGGCCGCGATACGCATTGACGTTCTGGCCGAGCAGGTTGACCTCGCGCACGCCCTGGGCGGCGAGCTGGGCGACCTCGACCAGCACGTCCTCGAACGGGCGGCTGACTTCCTCGCCGCGGGTGTAGGGCACCACGCAGAACGAGCAGTACTTGCTGCAGCCCTCCATGATCGAGACGAACGCGCTGGGGCCCTCTGCGCGCGGCTCGGGCATGCGGTCGAACTTCTCGATCTCGGGGAAGCTGATGTCGACCTGCGGCTTGCCGGTGGCGCGCTTGGCGGCGATCAGCTCGGGCAGGCGGTGCAGGGTCTGCGGGCCGAACACCAGGTCGACGTAGGGCGCGCGCTTGACGATGGCCTCGCCTTCCTGCGAGGCGACGCAGCCGCCGACGCCGATGATGACCGGGCGGTCGCCCTGTTTGTGCTGCTTCCAGCGCCCGAGCTGGCTGAACACCTTCTCCTGGGCCTTTTCGCGGATCGAGCAGGTGTTGATCAGGATGACGTCGGCTTCGGCCGCGTCGGTAGTGAGTTCCAGGCCTTCGCTGGCGGCGAGTACGTCGGCCATCTTGGCCGAGTCGTACTCATTCATCTGGCAGCCGTGGGTCTCGATGAAGAGTTTGCCGCGGGGCGTGGGGGCCGCGTCGGCTTCGGGCGCGACGGGCAAAACGGTGTCGGTCATGGCGGTGTCCGGGGAGGGCGGCGGTTAATCCGCGCCGGAAAGGGGCGCCAGTTTAGCGCCTTGGGCCGGTCGGAGGCGGCCGTCACGTTTTCGAATCAAGGACTTGGCAACCCGTGCCCGAAGGGAGACACTCGCCGCCATGAGGGGGGGCTCGCTACTGCTGGGGATCGTCTGCCTGCTGGCCGTGGCGCCCGCCGTGGCCGGCACCGTGTACCGCTGCGACAGCGCGAGCGGCGAACGCAGCTACGTGAGCAAGCGCGTGCCCGGGGCCAAGTGCACCGTGGTCAGCCAGTACCGGCCCAGCCGCTCGGCGGCCTACGTGCCGGCGCGCGCGCCCAGCGGCGCCGGCAGCGCGACGCCGGCCAACCCGGTCGCGGGCTCGCCCGCCTCGATCCATTCCAACCCGCCGGCCACCTTCATGGGCACGTCGGCCACGGTCGCGACCGCCGCCAGCGCGCCGCAGGCGGCGCCGGCCCCCGTCGCCGCGATGCCGGCCGCGCCCTCGGCGCCCAGCTCGCGTCTGGTCCAGGGCCAGGTCTATTCCTATATCAAGGACGGCGTCCGCCACTACACCAGCAAGCGCCCCAAGGGCCTGGCCAACGCTTCGGCGGTGCGCACGATCAAGTACAGCTTCATGGAGACCTGCTACGCCTGCGCGGCGCGGCCGGGGGTCAATTTCGGCTCGATCCGCCTGAACATGGAGGCCTACCGCGACGAAATCGCGGCCGCGGCCCGCCAGCACGGGGTCGAAGAAGCGATCGTGCGCGCGATCATCCATGCCGAGTCGGCCTATAACCCCAATGCGCTGTCGCGGGTCGGGGCCCAGGGCCTGATGCAGCTGATGCCGGCCACCGCGCGCCGGTTCGGGGTCTCCAACGCCTTCGACGCCAGCCAGAACATCCAGGGCGGCGTGCAGTACCTGGCTTGGCTGCTCAAGCGTTTCAACGGCGATCTGACCCTGGCCGCGGCGGGTTACAACGCCGGCGAGGGCGCGGTCGACAAGTACAAGGGCGTGCCGCCCTACAGCGAAACCCAGCGCTACGTGCAGCGCGTGGCCTTGCTGGCGCAGCGTTACCGCGCCGGCCCCGTGGTGCGCTGATCCCCGTCCCGTGGACGTTTCCGCGACGGTCGCGGCGCGATCGGCGCCCCCGCGCGCTTGCGGCGCAGGGGGGCGACGGCCTCGGGCCGGCGCCTGCGGCCGGGTTTCGCCGCAGCGGCGGATTGTCGGGCCGTTAACCGTTCCGTTACACTTCCCCGTCTTTTGAGCCGCGAGCCGTCGCCAGTGGCGGCGCGCTGTGCGGCGTAACTTCGAATTGCAGCTTTGCGGAGTGCCGGATGGCCAACCAAGGGGTCAACGATCCTATCAATACGGGCCGCCGTCGGTTCCTGACGGCGACCACGGCAGTGGTCGGCGCAGTCGGGGCCGGTTTTGCGGCGGTGCCCTTCATTAAGTCCTGGAACCCCAGCGCGCGCGCCAAGCTCGCCGGTGCTCCGGTGACGGCCGACATCAGCGCCCTGGAGGAAGGCCAGCGCCTGGTCTTCGAATGGCGCGGTCAGCCGATCTGGATCGTCAAGCGCTCCAAGGCGATCCTGGAAGCGCTGCCGACCCTGGACAGCCATCTGCGCGATCCGCTGTCGACCAACCTCGACCAGCAGCCGTCCTACATCAAGGGCGAGTTCCGCTCGATCAAGAAGGACATCTCGGTCCTGGTCGGCCTGTGCACCCACCTGGGCTGCTCGCCGGAAATGAAGGCCGAGATTCGTCCCGAACCGTTCGATCCGGAGTGGAAGGGCGGTTACTTCTGCCCCTGCCACAAGTCGCGCTTCGACATGTCCGGCCGCGTGTTCCAGGGCGTTCCGGCGCCGATCAACCTGCTGGTGCCGCCGCACCACTACGAGAACGACACCACGATCATCATCGGCGTGGATCCGAAGGGAGCGGCGTAAGTCATGTCCAACATCATTACCCGCACCGCCACCGGCGTCTGGGATTGGGTCAACGCGCGCGCGCCCGGCATGATGCCGGTCTACCGCAAGCACATGACCGAGTACTACGCGCCGAAGAATTTCAATGTCTGGTACTACTTCGGTTCGCTGGCGCTGTTGGTGCTGGTCAACCAGATACTGACCGGCATCTTCCTGACGATGCACTTCAAGCCGTCCGCGGCCGAAGCGTTCTCGTCGGTCGAATACATCATGCGCGACGTGGAGTGGGGCTGGCTGATCCGCTACATGCACAGCACCGGCGCCTCGCTGTTCTTCATCGTCGTCTACCTGCACATGTTCCGCGGCCTGCTGTACGGCTCGTACCAGAAGCCGCGCGAGCTGGTGTGGATCCTGGGCATGCTGATCTACCTGGTGCTGATGGCCGAAGCCTTCATGGGCTACGTGCTGCCGTGGGGCCAGATGTCGTTCTGGGGCGCCAAGGTGATCATCTCGCTGTTCGGCGCGATCCCGGTGATCGGCAACGGCCTGACCGAGTGGATCATGGGCGACTACCTGCCCGGCGACGCCACCCTCAACCGCTTCTTCGCTCTGCACGTGATCGCGCTGCCGCTGGTGCTGCTGCTGCTGGTCGTGCTGCACCTGGGCGCGCTGCACGAGGTCGGTTCCAACAACCCCGACGGCGTCGACATCAAGAAGGGTCCGAAGGGCAACCGTTGGGATGCGAACAAGCCCAAGGACGGCATCCCGTTCCACCCGTACTACACGGTCAAGGACCTGGTGGGCGTCGGCTTCTTCCTGATCCTGGCCGCGTTCATCATCTTCTTCGCGCCGGCGTTCGGCGGCTGGTTCCTGGAGCACGACAACTTCACCGAGGCCAACCGCTTGGTGACGCCGGAGCACATCAAGCCGGTGTGGTACTACACGCCGTACTACGCGATGTTGCGCGTGATCCCGCACAAGCTGTCGGGCGTGCTGGTGATGTTCGGCGCGATCGCGATCCTGTTCCTGGTCCCGTGGCTGGACCGCGCCAAGGTCAAGTCCTACCGCTACCGCGGCCTGCTGTCCAAGGTGCTGCTGGGCGTGTTCGCGCTGAGCTTCGTGTGGCTGGGCAAGATCGGCGCCGGCCCGGGTACCGACCCGGTCGAGACCATCGTCGGTCGCGTGCTGACCTTCCTGTACTTCGCCTTCTTCATCACCATGCCGCTGTGGACCAAGTTCGACAAGACCAAGCCGGTCCCGGAACGGGTGACGATGCATGACTAAGACCAGCCAGCCTCTGATGAAGAACCGCATCGTGAAGAAGCTCGCCACCTTCGCCGCCGGCATGCTCGTGTCGGTCACCGCCTTCGCTTCCGGCGGCGGCAACCTGATGCAGGCCGGTACCGACCTGGGCGACCGCGCGTCGCTGCAGCGCGGCGCCCAGCTGTACATGAACTACTGCTCGGGCTGCCATTCGCTCAAGTACCTGCGTTACTCGCGCATCGCCGAGGACCTGGGCCTGACCGAAGACGAGGTGATGACCAACCTCAACTTCACCGGCGCCAAGTTCGGCGAGCAGATCCAGGTCAGCCTGACCCCGGAGCACGCCAACCAGTGGTTCGGCAAGATGCCGCCGGACCTGAGCGTGATCGCCCGCGTGCGCGGCAGCGATTGGATCTACACCTACCTCAAGTCCTTCTACCTGGACGAGGCGCGTCCGCTGGGCTGGAACAACGCCCTGTTCCCGAACGCCTCGATGCCCAACCCGCTGTGGCAGATGCAGGGCACCCAGACCCCGAAGTTCACCGACAAGGAGCCGGCGCACGGCTTGTTCGGCGAAAAGAAGGACGATAAGGGCAAGCCCATCATGGAGTGCCCGCACGGCACCAGCGAAATCGACGGCAAGTGCTTCACCAAGTTCGAGGCCGGCAGCCCCGGCACGCTCGAACCGGAGCAGTTCAACCAGTCGGTGCGCGATATCACCGCATTCCTCGAGTACGCCGGCGAACCGGCCGCCCTCAAGCGCGAAAGTCTGGGCGTTTGGGTGATCCTGTTCCTGGCGGTGTTCACCTTCCTCGCCTACCTGCTCAAGAGCGAGTACTGGCGAGACGTCGAGCACTAAGCGATTTCCCCGAACGGCCCGCGCAGCAATGCGCGGGCCTTCTTCGTCAGGCCGGCCGGGATGCCCAAGCCTTTCGCTGAAGGCGGGAAACCGCATACGCTCGGGGACCGTGACGACCGCCCACACGGGGTGGGGGGCGTCTTGCGACCGGCGGATTCCGGTTGCTGGAGAGGTCGATGATGGCGGCGAGTCCACGTATGCGTAATGCCCTGACCCTGTTTTCCTCCACCGACTGCGTGCTGTGTCATCGCGTGCGCCTGGTGTTGGCCGCCAAGGGCGTCACCTACGACCTGATTCCGGTGGACCCGCAGAATCCCCCCGAAGATCTGGTCGATCTCAACCCGTACCACTCGGTGCCGACCCTGGTCGAGCGCGATCTGGTGCTGTATGCGGCCAGCGTGGTCAGCGAATACCTGGACGAGCGTTACCCGCATCCGCCGCTGATGCCGGTCGATCCGCTGTCGCGCGCGCGTCTGCGCCTGGCGACCCTGCGCCTGGAGCACGACTGGGTGCCGCAGGTGCAGGCGATCCAACTCGGCAACAAGGCCCAGGCCGAGGCCGCGCGCAAGCGTCTGAAGGAGCTGCTGACCGCGTCGGTGCCGCTGTTCAAGGCCAGCAAATTCTTCCTGAATCCGGAAATGAGCCTGGCCGACTGCGCCATGGCGCCGATCATCTGGCGCCTGGATTCGCTGGGCGTGCCGCTGCCCAAGGACGGCAAGGCGATCGAGGATTACGGCAACCGGATTTTCCGCAATCCGGGCTTCACCCGCAGCCTGACCGACCAGGAACGCAAGCTGCGCGACATGCCCGCCTAAACGCGGCGCAGCAGCCCTCCGTCGCCTTGCGCGATCCGGCAGTCGCCGGATCGCGGACGACAGGCACGTCGGGACCGCCGGCCAGGCGCTAAACTGGCGGGCATGAGTGATGAGAACGCCCCCAGCATGACCAGCCACCGCCCGTATTTGCTGCGGGCGCTGTACGAGTGGATCGCCGACAACGGCATGACCCCGCACCTGCTGGTCGACGCCACCCGCCCGATGGTCCAGGTCCCCACCCATGCGGTGAAGGACGGCAAGATCGTGCTCAACGTGGCCGAGCGCGCGGTCTCGCGCCTGGAAATGGGCAACGACACCATCCGCTTCAGCGCCCGCTTCGGCGGCGTCAGCCACCCGGTCTCGGTGCCGGTGGGCGCGGTGCTGGCGATCTACGCGCGCGAAACCGGGCAGGGCATGGCCCTGCCGGACGAGGCCACCACCAACGAAGGCGGCCACGACGACCCGGCCGAGGATTTCGACGAGCCGATGTCGCCGACCCATGCGCCGCTGGCGGCCGTGCCCAGCGAACCGTTGCCCGACGGCGACGACGACGGCCCGCACACCCCCACGCCGCGCCGCGGCGGGCATCTGCGGGTGGTGAAGTAAGCCCTCGCGCGATTCTCGCTCTTGGGTAGGAACGGCGTAGGCCGTGATCGCGCCCCCTGGATCGGCATCGCCAGCCCAGTCACCTGCGCCGCCCCTGCTTCCTGTGGGAGCGGCGTAAGCCGCGATCGCGAACCCTCAGTTGCGTCGCCGCTCGCGGTGGCGCAATCGCGGCTTACGCCGCTCCCACAGAAATCATCCGGGGCGCGGCGGCGAACGGGCCCGCCCTCAATGCAACTGCGTAGGCGCCCGCGACACCGGCCCGCTGAAGGCGATCAGGCGTTCGCCGCGCAGGACCATGCGGCCGATGTGGCGGTCCTCGCCGTCCAGCGAATAGTCGAAGCGGAAGGTGCGCTCCAGGCCCAGCCAGCCGCTCTCGTGCCGGCACAGGCGCATCCCGATCGCATGCACGCTCTGGTCCAGCCACTGCACGCCGGCGGCCTTGCAGGCGTCGCGGCCCAGCGCCTCGGCGCGTTCGGCGGCGGCGCGCCCGGCGCTCCAGAACGAGAACGCGGCGGCGCCCAGGATCATTAACAGAATCAAAGTAGGCATGCTTTTAATGTGGCCTCGGTATGCGCAACTCGCAAGGGTTATGCCCTACGCTGTCGCGCATCAGGGGAAAACGCAAATTCTATGAAACTGGTCTTTCCGGACGGCGAGCATCCGCAGGTACTGCTGGGCCACGGCGTCAACCGGGTCGGCTCCGACCCGGAGTCCACCATCGTGCTCGATCGCCCCGGGGTCATGCCCCAGCACTGCCAGCTGCACGTGAGTGCGCAGGGCGTGATGCTGGACGTGCCGCCCGGTGCGCAGGTGCGCGTCAACGGCCGTCAGGTCGCGGCCGGCCTGATCGCGCTGCGGCCCGGCGACGATGTCAGCTTCGACGAAGTGCGCGCGCGCCTGGCCGCGATCGGGCCGTCGGCCGTGCGCCATCAGGGCGGTGTGGCGGTCGTGTTGCCGCCTTCGGCCAACGACGATCCCGGCGTGACCGCGGTGCGGCCGGTGCTGCCGCGCTATGTGCTGCGCGGGGTTTCGGGCGACCTGTTCGGCCGAAGCTTCCCCTTGCTGGCCGCGACCGTGGTCGGGCGCTCCGCCGATTGCGGTTTGCAGTTGGACCAGCCCGGCTTGTCGCGCCAGCACGCGCGCCTGATTCCGACCCACGACGGCCTGCAGATCGAAGACCTGGGCTCGACCAATGGCACCAGCATCAACGGCCGCCGCGTGCTGCGCGCGATCGCCCAGACCGGCGACGAGATCGGCTTCGACCAGCTGCGTTTCCGCCTGACCGGTTCGCTACAGGAGGCGCCGGCCGGCGAAGGCGCCGCCGCGTCGGCACCGACCACCACGCCGCTCAAGCTGAGCCGGCCGACCTGGCATTGGGCCGCGCTCGCGGGCGTGACGCTGCTGGCGCTGGTGGGGTTCGTGTTGTTGCGTTGAGCGTGTGACGGCTCGCGACGATGCGGTTCGCTGCGCTCACCGCATCCTACGGCTACGTCGAGTGCGGGGCGATTCGCGACGATGCGGTTCGCTATGCTCACCGCATCCTACGGGCTGCTTCGTGTAGGAGCGGCGTGAGCCGCGACCGCGTCACCGCAGTTGCTGCGACGGCGCGGGCCACGGTGGAGGACGGTCGCGGCTCACGCCGCTCCTACCCCAGAGCCGTTTGGTAGCGCTCAGGCCTCGCCCGGCGGCGGACCCAGCTTCAGCGACAGGTCGATCGCGCGCACGTGCTTGGTCAGGCCGCCGATCGAGATGCAGTCCACGCCGTCCTCGGCGATCGCGCGCAAGCCGGCCAGGTCGACGCCGCCGGAAACTTCCAACGGAATCTTGCCCAGGTAGGGCGCGCCGGACGCGATCCGCACCGCCTCGCGGCGGGTGGCGGCGTCGAAGTCGTCGATCAGGATGCGGTCGCAGCCTTGCGTCAGCGCCTCGTGCAATTGCGCGATCGACTCGACCTCGACGATCAGCGGTAGATCCGGATGCATTGCCCGCGCGGCCTGGATAGCGGCGGTCAGCGAGCCGGCGGCGCGCACGTGGTTTTCCTTCAGCATCACCGTGTCGTACAGGCCGATGCGGTGGTTCACGCCGCCGCCCACGCGCACCGCGTACTTCTGCGCCAGGCGCAGGCCGGGCAGGGTCTTGCGGGTGTCGAGGATCTTGGCGCGGGTGCCGCGCACGGCCTCGACATAGGCCGCGGTGACCGTGGCCGTGCCCGACAGGGTCTGCATGAAGTTCAGCGAGGCGCGCTCGGCGCTGACCAGCGCGCGCGCGCGGCCCTGCAGGGTGGCCAGCACGGTGCCGGCGGCGACGTGGTCGCCCTCGGCCACGCGCCAATCGACGCGCACATCCGGGTCCAGGGCGCGGTGGCAGGCGTCGAACCAGGGCCGGCCGCAGACCACCGCGGCTTCCTTGCACAGCAGATAGGCGCTGTCGGCCATGTCGGGCAGCAGGGCGGCGGTGACGTCGCCGCTGCCGAGGTCCTCGGCCAGGGCCTGGGCGACGTCGGACTCGACCTGCTCGGCCGGTGGCGGCGCGACGGGCGCGCTCATGCCGAGGGGAAGCCGTCGAGCTGGGCGGTGGCGATGGCTTCCTCGGTCAGCAGCACCGGGATGCCGTCGTCGATGCGGTAGACGGTCTTGCGGTCGCGCGTGATCAGGCCCTCGCGCAGCGCCTGGGTTTGCGCGCTGCCGTCGCCGCGGACCACGCCGCCGGCCGCGATCGCGGCGTTCAGCGCCTGCAGGCCGCGATTGTCCAGAGGCAGCAGGGGCTGGCGGGTGAGGGGGCAGACGAGCAGGTCCAACAGTTTGCGATCCATACGGTGCGGTGCCGATACGACGGGACAGGGCGTTAGAATACGTCTTTGCGCCAAGGCCCGACCAATGTCCGCACCCGATTCGTCCGCTTCCGCAGCGCCGCCGCTGGTCGGCATCGTCATGGGCTCGCGCTCAGACTGGGAGACCATGCAGCACGCCGCCGCCAAGCTGGAGGCCCTGGGCGTGCCGCATGAAGTGCGCGTGGTCTCGGCCCATCGCACCCCGGACGTGCTGTTCGAGTACGCCGACACCGCGGCCGCGCGCGGCCTGCGCGCGATCATCGCTGGCGCCGGCGGCGCCGCCCACCTGCCGGGCATGCTGGCGTCCAAGACCGCGGTGCCGGTACTGGGCGTGCCGGTGCAGTCCAAGGCGCTCAACGGCATGGATTCGCTGCTGTCCATAGTGCAGATGCCGGCCGGTATTCCGGTGGCGACCTTCGCGATCGGCAACGCCGGCGCCGCCAATGCCGCCCTGTTCGCGGCCGCCCTGCTGGCGCCGGAGCACGCCGCGATCGGTCAGGCGTTGAATGCGTTCCGCGCCAAGCAGACCGACGACGTGCTCGCCAACGACGATCCGCGTAAATGACGACGGTCGGCATCCTCGGCGGCGGGCAGCTCGCCCGCATGCTCGCACTGTCCGGCGCGCCGCTGGGCCTGCGCTTCCTGGTCATGGACGCGGCCGGCGACGCCTGCGCCAGCCAGTTCGCGCCGATGGTGGTGGGCGACTACACCGACCAGGCCGCGCTGGCCGAGTTCGCGTCCAAGATCGACGTGGCCACCTTCGATTTCGAGAACGTGCCGGCCGAGTCGGGGCAGTGGCTGGCCGAGCGCGTGCCGGTGTTCCCGAGCCCGCGCGCGCTGGCCGTGGCCCAGGACCGTCTGGCCGAGAAGACCCTGTTCCGCGAGCTCGGCATTCCGGTGCCCGAGTTCGCCGACGTCGCCACGCGCGCGGCGCTGGACGCGGCGATCGCCGCGATCGGCACGCCCTGCATCCTCAAGACCCGCCGCCTGGGCTACGACGGCAAGGGCCAGTTCCGCATCAAGACGCCGGCCGACGCCGACGCGGCCTGGGCCGCGCTGGGCGCGCAGGCGGCCACGGTCGGGCTGATCCTGGAAGGTTTCGTGCGCTTCGAGCGCGAGCTGTCGGTGGTCGCCGTGCGCGGCCGCGACGGCGAATTCCGCGCCTGGCCGCTCACCGAGAACTGGCACGTCGACGGCGTGCTCTCGGCCAGCCTCGCGCCCGCGCAGGCCGACGAGGCGCTCGCGGCCACCGCGCACGGCTATGCGCGCAAGCTCGCCGAGGCCCTGGACTACGTCGGCGTGTTCGCGCTGGAGCTGTTCTGCCGCGACGGCCAGTTGCTGGCCAACGAACTCGCGCCGCGCGTGCACAACTCCGGCCACTGGACCATCGAAGGCAGCGAGACCTCGCAGTTCCAGAACCACCTGCGCGCCGTGCTCGGCCTGCCGCTGGGCGATACGCGCATGCTCGGCCAGGCCTGCATGCTCAATTGGATAGGCGAGATGCCCGACGCGACCGCGGTGCTCAACGAAGCGGGCGGGCATTGGCACGATTACGGCAAGTCGCCGCGCGACGGGCGCAAGGTCGGACACGCAACGCTGCGCGCCGATGATGCGCGCGAGCTCGCGGCGGCGTTGGAGCGCGTCGGTCGCGCCTTGGGGCGCGATGAACAAGTCGCGCCGGTGATTACGCGCTTAGGTTGATCGCGAACGGCGACGATTGCCCGTCGTGGCAATCGCAGCGTGTCTGCTTGCGCGACGATGCGGTTCGCCTTCGGCTCACCGCATCCTACGAATTGCGCTGATGTACGCGGGCGCTCACTCACTGGAGAGGCATGGATGCGCAGAGTTTTGTTGATCGTCATGCTGTTGGCCGGTTGCGCCGAGGCGAACGGTGCGAAGACCGTGCTGGAACGCGCGAAGGACGACAACGTCACCGAGGTGGCGACCGGCGATCCCGCCATGGAAGCCGCATTCGCCAAGGCGCGCGCCTCGCTGGACGGCTTCCTGAAACTCGAAAAGGACCCGCCGCCGCAGCTGTCGGCGTTCTCGGTCAAGGTCGGCATCGAGCAGGACGGCTACACCGAATTTTTCTGGCTGTCCGATCTGGAAGAGACCGCCAGCGGTTACTCCGCGATCATCGACAACCAGCCCGAGCGCGTGGATAGGGTGCGCATGGGGCAGCGTTACGCGTTCGCACGCGACGAGATCGTCGACTGGACCTACCGCGACGACCAACGCCAGGCCTCGCTGGGCAACTTCACCGGCTGCGCTTTGCTGAGTCACGAACCGCCGGAACAGGCCGAGGCGTTCAAGCGCGAGTTCGGCCTCAGCTGCGACTGAGCGAACCGGCGCCGACATCGCCGATGCGCAACGAAAACGGCCGGGTTTCCCTGGCCGTTTCGCTTACCGCATGGGTCCGTCGCTTACTTCAGGTTCGAAGCCACGAAGTCCCAGTTGACCAGGTTCCAGAACGACTCGACGTACTTCGGGCGAGCGTTGCGGTAGTCGATGTAGTAGGCGTGCTCCCACACGTCGCAGGTCAGCAGCGGGGTGTCTTCGCCGGTCAGCGGGGTCGCGGCGTTGGAGGTGCTGACCAGGGCCAGCGAACCGTCCGGGCGCTGCACCAGCCAGCCCCAGCCCGAACCGAAGGTGCCGATGGTGACCTTGGTGAACTCGTCCTTGAACTTGGCGAAGTCGCCGAAGGACTTGGCGATCAGCTCGGCCAGCTTGCCGGTCGGCTCGCCGCCGCCCTTGGGGGACAGGCAGTTCCAGTAGAAGGTGTGGTTCCAGATCTGCGCCGCGTTGTTGAACACGCCGCCCTGCGACTTGCGGATGATGTCCTCGAGCGACATGTCGGCGAACTCGGTGCCGGGGATCATGTTGTTGAGGTTGGTCACGTAGGCCTGGTGATGCTTGCCGTAGTGGAAGTCGATGGTCTCGCCGGAGATGTGCGGCTCGAGCGCGGTGCGGTCGTAGGGCAGGGCGGGCAGTTCGATGGCCATTGGCGGGCTCCTTGCTGGATTCTGGGGGCTGGCTAGGGGGTGGCGACGGGCCGCTTACCGGTGCCGGGTCGCGTGTCCGCTGCCGTGAAGGCTTACAATCGCTCATTCTATCCCCACGCCCTGTTGCCTGAACGTATACGGCGCAACAGAGCATTGCAGGAGTTGTCCACATGTCAGTTATGGAGCGGATCCAGGCCGAAGTCGAAGGCCATCCGATCGTTCTTTTCATGAAGGGAACCGCGCAGTTCCCGATGTGCGGCTTCTCCAGCCGCGCGGTGCAGGCCCTCAAGGCCGCCGGCGCGACCGTGCTGCACACGGTCAACGTGCTGGAGGATCCGGAGATCCGCGCCAACCTGCCGCGCTACTCGAACTGGCCGACCTTCCCGCAGTTGTTCATCCACGGCGAGCTGATCGGCGGCTGCGACATCACCCTGGAGCTGTTCGAGTCCGGCGAGCTGGCGCGCATGATCAGCGAGACCCAGCGCCAGTGAGCGCATTCGCAGCACCCGTCGCCGACCAGGCCCTGGCCGATCGCGTCGTGCTGGTCAGCGGCGCGCAGGGCGGCCTCGGCGCCGCCGCGGCCCAGGCCTGCGCGCGCGCCGGCGCCACCGTCGTCCTGCTGGGCCGCAAGCCGGCCAAGTTGAACCGGGTTTACGACGCGGCCGCCAAGCTGGGGCCGGAGCCGGTGCTGTATCCGCTGGACCTGGAAGGCGCCGCGCCCGACGACTACGCCGAGCTGGCGCAGCGCATCGGCGACGAGTTCGGGCGCCTGGACGGCGTGCTGCATTGCGCGGCCGACTTCCCCGGCCTGACCCCGCTGCTGCAGACCGATCCGGCCGCGTTCGCGCGCGCCATCCACGTCAACCTCACCGCCCGCTGGTGGCTGTCGCAGGCCTGCCTGCCGCTGCTGGCGCAGGCGCCGGACTCGGCCCTGGTGTTCGCCCTAGACGATCCGGCCCGCGTCGGCCGCGCCTACTGGGGCGGCTACGGCCTGGCCCAGCATTCGCTGACGGCACTGATAGGCATGCTCCACGCCGAGCTCGGCAACTCGCCGGTGCGCGTGGCCGGCCTGCAGCCGGGACCGATGCGCACCGCGCTGCGCGGCAAGGCCTATGTCGAGGAGAACGACCGCGAGGCGCGCGATCCCGGCGACTACGCGGCCGCCTGCGTGACCCTGCTGGCGCCCGCCGGCGCGGTCCATCGCGGCCAGGTCTGGCATCCGTTGCCGGAGCGCGCGACGCCGTGACCATCGCCTCGGCCGCGCTGCTGCTGTTCCTGATCCTGGACCCGCTGGGCAACATCCCGGTGTTCCTGAGTCTGCTGCGCGGGCTGCCGCCCAAGCGCCAGCGCATCGTGCTGGCGCGCGAGCTGTTGATCGCCCTGGGCGTGCTGATGCTGTTCCTGTGGGGCGGCAAGTACGCCCTGGAGCTGATGCACCTGCGCCAGGAGTCGGTCTCGATCGCCGGCGGCATCGTCCTGTTCCTGATCGGCATCCGCATGATCTTCCCGCCGCCGGAAGGCCTGATGGGTGAGCTGCCCGAGGGCGAACCCTTCATCGTGCCGATGGCGATCCCGCTGGTGGCCGGCCCCTCGGGCATGGCCGCGGTGATGCTGATGGGCAGCAACGAGCCCACCCGCCTGGGCGACTGGAGCCTGGCCCTGATGATCGCCTGGGGCGCCACCGCGGCGATCCTGTTCTCGGCGACCTTGCTGTACAAGCTGCTGGGCCGGCGCGCCCTGATCGCGATCGAGCGCCTGATGGGCATGCTGCTGGTGGCGATCTCGGTGCAGATGTTCCTGGACGGTCTGGGCACGTATCTGCAGATCTCGCCGCCCTGAGGCGTTTCGGGGCGGGGTAGGGTCGTCCACAGTTTCGGTGCCTGGAGTGCCAATCTGAGGGTGGCGATGCCTTCCTGGGGCTCGCGGGCTAGCGCTCTGGCCGTGACTCCCAAGTGCCGTAGTGGCAGGCGTGTGACGTATGCGTCCCCGAGTCGCCAGCCCCGAACTTTGCCCGATTAGCCCGTTCAGCTTGGACCGCCGTCACCGTGTGACAAGCCTTGACGCTGGTCACGTCTCTGTCACACAGCGCCCTTAGCCTGTTAAACTGCTGTTAACCCGGCGGGGCTGCACGCGCTGCACCCGGGTAGGGGCGGAACACCACCAGTCTTCGGCGTATGGCGCATAGCGCCCGCCGACTCACGCCACGAATTCCACGTCTTCCAAGCTACCGAGGCCATCGTAATGACCCATCCGAATAGCGTCCGGTTGTCCAAGCTCACGCTTGGTCTGCTCGCCGTTCTCGCCACAGCGCCCGTATTCGCGCAGAGCACGTCCGCCGGCGTCGCCGGTCGCGTGGTCGGCGCAGATGGTCAACCCGTCGTGGGCGCCGAAGTCACGATCACCCACACCGAGTCGGGCACCGTCAGCCGTGCCGTGACCGATGCCGACGGCCGCTACAACGCGCGCGGTCTGCGCGTCGGCGGTCCGTACGTGATCACCACCACCAAGGAAGGCGCCGGCACGGGCTCGCAGGACGGCGTGTTCCTGAACCTCGACAAGGTCAACAACGTCGACGTGTCCTTGAACAACTCGGTCACCACGCTGGAATCGGTGCAGGCCGTGTCCTACGGCGGCTCGGAAGTGTTCAGCGCCACCAAGATGGGCGCCGGCTCGAACGTGACCCGCCAGCAGCTGGAATCGTTCCCGTCGATCAACCGCAACCTGCAGGACTACGTCCGCCTCGACCCGCGCGTCGCCCAGACCGACAAGTCGCGTAACGAAATCTCGGTCGGCGGCCAGAACCCGCGCTACAACGTGGTCCGCGTCGACGGCATCAGCACCGCCGACTCCTTCGGTCTGGAATCCAACAGCCTGCCGACCCCGCGCCAGCCGTTCTCGATGGACACCATCGACGAAGTGGCGGTCGACGTCGCCAACTACGACGTCACCATCTCCGGCGGCACCGGCGGCGTGATCAACGCCGTGACCAAGTCGGGCACCAACGAGTTCCACGGCTCGCTGTACGGCATCTACCGCGACGGCGACTGGTCGGGCAAGAACCGCAACAACATCCGCCCGAAGCTGTTCGACAACGAGACCACCTACGGCGCCACCTTCGGCGGCCCGCTGATCAAGGACAAGTTGTTCTTCTTCGCCAACTACGAGAACTACAAGGGCAAGGGCCTGTTCACCGGTAACTCCGGTTTCGGTCCGCAGGGTTCGGGCGAGAGCAACATCGTCAACATCACCCAGGCGCAGATTCAACAAGTCATCGACATTTCCAAGAACGTCTGGGGCTTCGATCCGGGCACTTTGGCCAAGCCGGCGCTGAATTCGGAAGCCGAAGAGTACGGCATCAAGATTGACTGGAACATCACCGACAATCACCGCGCCAGCTTCCGCTACAGCAAGTCCGAGCAGAACACCGCCAACCTGCAGGGCTTCGGCAACACCACGCTGGCGCTGAATACCTACCATTACGTACGCGACTTCGAACTCGAGTCGTACACCGCGCAGTTGTTCAGCGACTGGTCCGACAACTTCTCCACCGAAGCCAAGGTTTCGTACCGCGACTACTCGGCCGTGCGCAGTCCGCTCGCCGACCTCCCGGCGATCGCGGTCCGTATCGGTTCGGCCACGCTGAACCTGGGTACCGAAGAGAACACCCACGCCAACGTACTGGAAACCACTACGAAGAACGCGTTCTTCGCTGGTAACTGGTTCCTCGGCGATCACACCCTGAAGTTCGGCGTCGACTACGAAGAAAACGAGGTCTACAACCTCTTCGGTCGTCGCGTGAACGGCGTCTACACCTTCAACAGCATCGCCGACTACCAGGCCGGCCGTTCCAGCCGCTATCAGTTGTTCTACCCGCGCGGTGGCGATCTCAACAACATGGCCGCCGAGTTCAAGCTTAAGAACCTGGGTCTGTTCGTGCAGGACAGCTGGGCGGTCAACAACAACCTGACCCTGACCTTCGGCCTGCGCTACGACGAGCCGATGGTCGATCAGAAGCCGACCTATAACGCTGCCGCGTCCACCGCTTTCGGCTACCGTAACGATGCCACCATCGACGGCAACGGACTGGTCTCGCCGCGCTTCGGCTTCAATTACACCTTCGACAGCGAGCGTCCGACCCAGCTGCGCGGCGGTATCGGCCTGTTCCAGGGCTCGGCCGCGACCGTGTGGCTGGCTAACCCGTACGCCAACAACGGCGTGTCGTACACCGATTACTTCTTCAGCAATGGCCTGCCGGATCGTCCGGGCGTTCCCGAGTTCAGCGCCGATCCGAACAATCAGTTGAGTTTGTTCGTTCCGGGCACGGGCGGCACGCAATCGGTCGATTTCATCGATCCGGACCTGGGCCAGCCGTCGGTGTGGAAGGCCAACCTGGCGTTCGATACCGAACTGCCGTGGTGGGGCATCGTCGGCGCCGCTGAGGTCGTGCTGACCTCGGTCAAGGAAGGCATCTACTACCAGCAGCTGAATCTGGGCAACTCCACCCGCCTGGCTCAGGACGGCCGCGCGATGTACTGGAACAATGCAGGCCTGAACCCGGCTAGCTGGAATTCGCTGGGCGCTGCCTGCCGCAACGAAACCGGCGTGCAGCCGGGTAGCTCCTGCGTCGGCAGCGGCACGGACGCTCGTACCCTGCGTAACCGCGGCTACAACGACGCGATCATCGCCCGTTCGACCAGCAAGGGCGAAAGCCAGCAGCTGACCCTGTCCTTGAACAAGCCGTTCAACGACAGCGATTGGTCCTGGTTGCTCGCTTACACCTACACCAACGCCAACGAAGTCAGCCCGCTGACCAGCTCGACCTCGGGCTCGCAGCTGGGCAACGTGGCGGTGTTCCAGTCCAACGAGGAAGTCTCGGCCACCTCCAGCTACGAGATCAAGAACCGCTTCACCGCGGCGATCAGCTGGAAGCACGCCTTCTTCGGCGATTACAACACCAGCGTGTCGATGTTCTACGAAGGCCGTTCGGGCCGTCCGTATAGCTACACCTTCGACAATGATGCCAACGGCGACGGCCGCGCCAACGACCTGCTGTACATCCCCAAGGACCTCACCGACGTGGTGTTCGGCAGCGCGGCGGAAGCCGCCGGCTTCTGGGCGTTCGTGAACTCAAACGACTACCTCAAGCAGCACCTGGGCGAAGTCGCAGAGCGCAACGCGGCGCACGGTCGTTGGGTGAACCAGTTCGACATGCGCATCTCGCAGGAGATCCCGGGCTTCATGGAAGGCCACAAGGCCGAAATCGCCCTGGACATCCTCAATGTCGGCAACCTGCTGAACAAGAAGTGGGGCAGCGTCGAAGAGCAGTCGTTCCCGGGCTATCGCGGCATCGTCGAGTACGGCGGCATTTGCGGCGCCGGTGGCGCTCCGCTGACCGGTACCTGCGTCGGCAACGCCGGCAAGTACGTGTACCGTTACAACGGTCCGGACGCCCTGAACATCTACGACGACAAGGGCATCTCGCGCTGGGCCGCCCAGATCAGCTTCCGCTACAAGTTCTAATGGCTGTGCTAGTTTGAAAAAAAGAGGCCGGGTTTTCCCGGCCTTTTTTTTAACTTCTTTCGGCGGCCACCGATAATCTGCGTGTGGCCTTAGGGTGGAGTGAGGGATATTTTATCGAGTAAGAAAAGCAAACATGCCGGCAGCGCTTTCCGCGCAATCTTTGGCGAGCGTGACAGGGAGAGAGTAGCGGTCACGTCCAGGTTATATATGTACCCATGGTTGTTGTCCGGTGTAAGAATCTCTATGTATTGATCACTCTTGTCGTCAATGCATCGGAGAACGCTGGCCCTGCTACCTCTCACTAGTGACGCAACTAAGTGACGTTCGGCTAAGGGACGCTTTGAATCATCCTCGTACACGGCTGAGTCGCTGTTGGTCGTGACTATGAGGTCCAGCGTCAAAGCGACAAGAAGGAAAGATAACGCAATAAGTCCCGCGGAGATGCGTAGCTTACTCATTCAGCCGGATATCCGGTTACATCAATAACTTGACCTGATCGCCACAGGGATTCCTGCAAGTCCTGGGGGAAGATGGTTGTGCTCGGAATGGATATGCCGGCTGCATTCAAGCACTGCTGTGCGGCGGTAGTGCAATTGTTGGAGGTTCCGTTATATGCGTGATTATCAAGTTTCTTATCGATCATGCATTGATCGAAGATAGCATCCTGCTCAAGATCCATAGCGACAACGAGCCCAGTGCCAGATCGGTTGGGGCCCGCTTTGCTTGTTTGACGATTGACGTAGTCTTGTGCGGCAGGATATGTCTTATCCCATCCATGTGTGCCAAACGAGTAGTTCTGCCCCTCGCCGCCAACGGTTGAAACGTGCCCAAACCATGAGCCCGGGCTCCGCAGTATCGGAGACCAAAAAATTATTTCTCGGTCGAGGCCGCGAGGGTCAGTCCAGCTAACGGGGTTCCCGCCCGCGTACGAGTATGTATTTAACCCGCCTGCCAGCCCGATGGGGTCTGACTGGACGAATCTTCCGAGTCGACTGTCGTAGTCTCGGTATCCGTTGTGCCACAGGCCGGATTCCGCATCGAAGTACTGGCCAGGAAATCCAAGGTTCAATCCTCCTATGTTGTCCAGCACAACGCCACGGTCAGAATGATAGTTTTTTGCCCGCCACTGCACGGCTTTGGCGCTATCAGTCACTAGTTCGGGACGAAGCAAATGGTCGTTGTGGATGAAGAAAATTTGATTGTTGCGTTGTAGTGCAATGGGTTCGCTGCCAAGCCAGATGTAACGGTGCCATGCGCCATTCGTGTATTCAGACATCAACCTATTGCCCGAGCCTCCGTACACAAAGCGATGCGTCCCGAGTGGGCCAGATTTCGCTACTCTCTGGTCAAGGGCATTTACTACATAAGTTGTTGTGCCTGCTGGATACGTGGTCATTACGTAGCCGGGGCTCAGGTATGTCGTGTCTGCCGTCCGTGACAAGCTACGCAATCGATTGAAGAGGTCGTAAGAATAGGTAGCGGTTGAGCCGCTCCATTGCTGGCTTGATCGGTTGCCGCGAGCATCGTGTGTGTAACTGATTCCGGCTCCAGGGGTATTGTTGTAGTCGCTACTAATTCTATTGCTCGTAGCGTCGACTATGTTATAGATCGGCGCAATCCAATCGGTTAGCGTTCGATTTCCGTTGCTGTCGTAGGTGATGGTTTCGTTCTTTGCGGATGCGACGTTCGTCAATCGAGATAGCGAATCATATCCCAAGTTCTGGTTCATGCCGGCGTCAATGCCATTGGTGATGGCAGTTATCTCGTTACTCGCGTTATGCGCATAGGTCAGGCTTTGAATGACCGAATGAGAATCGCCGACACTTATGCCGGTTACTCGGCCGTCTAGGTCGTAGTTATATCGACGAGTTAGGCCGTTGCCGTAGGTCCAGCTTTCAATGCCGCCAAAAGGGCGGTGGACAATATTCGTTGCTATGGGGTTGTTGGTGGTTCCGTCGTACAGGTATACGCCCGATAGCTGGCCGTCGGCATACGTGTAGTTCGCGTATGCTCCGCCATAGTTGACGCCAATCACACGCCCCAGAGTGTCGTAGTCGTAGAGCATCCAATCATCGTGGCCACCCCACAGTTCCCTCGTTACGGCGAGTCGGCCGTCCGGTGTGTAACCGAAATGAATCGTGCCTTGTGCTACTGCGCCACAAAGGCGACCAATTCCGTACCCGCACCAGTCGTAACCATACTCCCGCGATTCACCGCCTCCAGTTTGGGAGGTAAGTCGACCGAGCGCGTCGTACGTATAGATCAGCTCACTGCCGTCATTGCGCGTCATCTTCGTGCGTCGACCGCTGCCGCTATACTGAAAGCTGGTCGTGCCCGTGTCTGGGCTCATCTGATTCCATAGCTGGCCAAAACCATCGTACGAATAGCTGGTGGTCAAGCTTCGCGGGTCTGTGACACTGGACACTCGATCGCCCCCATCGTAGGTAATTGTCGTGGCGGTGTTGTCGGGAGCCAGAATCTTATTGACGCGGTTCAATGCGTCGTACTCGTATGACGTCGTCCGATTCGCCGCGTCTCGGGCGGATGTCAGATTGCCATTGCCATCGTAGCTGTAGCGAGTGCTTTGGCCGTTGTTCCCGTATTGTCGGATGACGCGGCCCAGTTCGTCGTACTCGAAGTAGGTACTGGAAACTGGAGTCGTCGCTGCATTTGCCGGCGACATTGCCGCTATCAAGGATAGGGCTAGTAGGCTTAGCCTATTCGTGGCGTTAGTCTGAGCCGTCTGGATTTGGTGAGAGCGTTCGAACATGGTCTTGGCCCTCACTGAGCGATAGTTGTGGTGCGTTCGGTGACAATTGAAGTCACTAGAGACGCGTTGTTGTAGGTATAACGCTTCTGGATGTATGTGCCGTCGGCGATACGGCGATATTCACGCAACAATCTTCGAGCGTTGTCGTAGACGTATTTGATCTCAATGCCGTCAGGCGTTGTCTTGGACTCTAGAAGGCCATTCAAGTTGTACTTGAATTTCGTATCGGCAGGATTGGTTCCATCGAAGTAGTTCCTGATCAACGTGAGCCGACCTCGTGAGTCATAGCCATAGTCGATTACTTCGCCGTTTGCTCCGATGACTCGGCCTGGCTGCCCAAGTCCGTTGTAGTTTGCGTAGCTAATAGTGTGGTTCAACGAGTTCTTTAGCGACGTTAAATTGCCTTCTACATCGTAGGTAAAAGTCTCGCTATCCCCATCCCCCGGCGCGGGAGCGTCAACCTTTACAGTGGCGATTAATCCATTAGGGTGGCGGGTATATGTGTAACTAGTGGTTCGGGTTTGCCCGGGTACGCCAGTCGTAGAAATATTTTTAGCCGTTACCGACGTTAATTTTTCCTTGTCGTCGTAGGTGTAGCTCGATTCGAGCTGTCCCTGTACCGTAACCTTGGAAGGTAGCCGGCGCTCATTCCATATGTAGTCGGTGACTTTTTGCTGCGGAGTTCCGGCGGCGGCTACTTCACGTAAGATTTTCCCATCAGGTGCATAATCGAAATTGGTCAGGATGCCATTGAAGTCGGACACGATATCTGGAAACCCATTTGCATCGTATGTTTTTTCCTTGTACGACGACGGGCAGGAGCCACTTGCGTGTCCAATAGTGGAAATCAATTTCCCGTCAACAAAATTGTACGTCGCTTGTTTTCCAAGCGGGTTTGTTTCCTTGGTCGCGATGATGCGACCGGACTGGTCGTCAAGTTTTAGGGTGTACTCAAAGGTGGATCGTTCGACACCACCTGCATGTTCGGAGGATGACGCGTGATAAACGGTTGCCGGGCCACCATTTCCAGCTCCGTCGTATACCATCCACTCATAACGCTGATATCCGAATGTTGAATACCTTATTCCATTGATAGACTTGCCGATCAATCCACCCTGATTGAAGGCGTAGTGATACTGCTTGACCATGCCGTCCGGCATTGTTATTGTGCTCAGTGCGAAATAATTATGAAGAGGGTCCTGGGCGTCCGTAAAAACATTCTGATACGAATACTGGTAAGAGTTTCCAGCGGGATCGGTGACTGCAATGACGCGCTTGTTTTGCCACGTCAGGGTCATTGTCTTTCCAGAGGTATGTGTCACCGCTATAGGTTGACGGTAGCCGCTTCCATAAGTATTTGGACCATACGTAAACGTCCAGCCGACGTTAGCTTTATTTTTGATCTCTGAAATCAGATATGGCTGGTATGAGCCAGAGCCGGCTCCAATTGCTGCGTATGTTTCAACTAGGCCATTACTTGTGAAGTGCTTAAAGGTGTTTGTAGGCAGGTCCCTGGTTATGTAGGCGGCGGAGTCAGGGGCGTCTTCTGTCCACCTATCAGAGCCCGCCTGTCTCGTGAAATGCAATTGGCGGCCATCAGGTCTGTACAAGTCAATCTTGTCTATTCCGTCCCATCCGAATTTGTATTCGAGATTGGTGGTCCAGCCTTCTCCGAGGATGCCACCCGAGTAGGTTCTCGAGTTGTAGTGCCGTTCGAAGTAAAGAGGCATTTCGGTGACTGCTGAAGAGAAGTCAATTTCATCTTCTACTTTAGCGCCGTTCGAGATATTGATCGGGTTGCTCTTCAGTGTGTCGCAACTGCCCGGTGTGGCGTCTATTAAGTGATCGAAATTCGGGTAGTTGTATGTGAGTTCCTGGTGACCCGTTGTGTCGTTGTATCCACGAGACATCGAGTTTTGCGATCGGTTGATCGACCAGGTGAGGATTGAGTAATCCGGTGTTCTCGGCTCTGGAGGCCTCACGCCTTGCACTACCACTGTGTCAAGTGTTGTTTGTGCATTGGCATCGAATGTATGTGTGGCGCTCGTAATTGCCAGGATCGAAATTAAGGCGAGTTTTAAATTTCCTTGTGCGCCTAGTGGTAGTTCATTGCCTAAAGAGTTAATGCTCATGCGTTCCCCTGGGTCTTCATTATTCTGATTGATCGCTGTACTGTTTAGTCGCACAATGATTTGCGGCTTCTTTTATTAGCGTGTGCAGAGTGTGGATTCGTATTGATGAGGAGGTGGTTTCGGTGAAGTCCCCGGCGGCTTCGCGAATCTTTTGGCTAATCCCCAAAGCAGATTTCATGGATATTCCAGCGATAGAGCGTAAATCTGAAAGTTCGAGACTCCCAGTCGAGTGAAGTTGGGTGATGGCCGTGTTGCAACTGCGTCGACTAGTTATGGAGTTTCTAAGTACTCCATTGATCTTCGTTGTTGCAACGAGGGCGGGTGAGATCATTGCCGAAAACTTGCAGCCAAATTCCATGGCAAACCTGAAGTAGCCACGGAATCCGGCTTGCCTGGTCACAGGCCAGATGTCATTCGAAAGCCGATTCTTCGCGGAGCTCTGCATCGTTGCGGAGATCATGCCGTCCAGCGGGTTGCCTACGGTCTTGGCAGCATAAGCACTCTGTAAACGGGACCAGCGGCCGTTCGCGTCGAGAAATGGGTGTGTATGCACCGCATAGAAGCCAACCGTCGCGGCCAATAGGATGGCGTTGGCATTGGTGTCGCTCCCGGGCAATGCTTGCATTCCTTCGGCCAGGGATTCGATTAGGTGTCGGAGGACCGGGGCAGGTGCAAATATCTGCTCGGCCAAGCTAGCGGTTCGTCCGCCGCTGAAGACTATTTCTTCTCTAAGGCAAGCCGCTCTGGGCGATATGTCGCCCCCGGTCCCCAGCATGTCTGCAACGGTGTTCAGGTGGCGATATCCAGTCAGGACTTCGCAGTATCGGACGGCCTGAGACACGTCTGTATCGCCGGCGTTCCGTTGGGCGGCTGCCTGGACTAAGGCAAACGCCGCGTCGGCGTCGCCGGTCGAAATGGCGCCATGCTCGCTTTGCGGGAGACGACTCAGCAGCTCAGGCAATGGGTCAGGAGTGAAGTAGGCCAGTGGCCTGCCCGTAATTCCTGAGATGATCCGGTCAGTTCGACCGGGCGGGATGTCGCAGCTTGCGGGTAAGGTTTCTAGGCCCATCATCCCTGTTCCACAGCACGACATCGAAGTCGCTAGAATCATGTTGATATATGACGATGAAGAAGGAAGAGAAGCAAGCATGACCGCAACCATCACCACCGCCCTGCCGACGGTGAACGCACGTATCTACCCCAAGGGCGGGCTGGACGTCCTGTCCCGCGACGAGGTCGCGCGCCTGCGCGACGCTTCCACGGGCATGCACGATCTGCTGCGCCGCTGCGCCCTGGCCGTGCTGACCAGCGGCTCGGCGTCCGACGACCCGCGCGCGGCGCGCGAGCTGTACCCGGATTTCGATATTCAGGTCCACCAGCAGGACCGTGGCGTGCGCATCGACCTGGCCCACGCGCCGGCCATGGCCTTCGTGGACGGCGAGATCATCCGCGGCGTGGCCGAGCTGCTGTTCGCGGTGGTCCGCGACCTGGCCTACACGGCGATCGAGCTGGCGGCCGACGGCGGCCGCGACCTCAAGAGCAGCGACGGCATCACCGACGCGGTGTTCGGCCTGCTGCGCAACGCGCGCATCCTGCACCCGGCCGACCCGAACCTGGTGGTTTGCTGGGGCGGCCATTCGATCTCGCGCGACGAGTACATCTACACCAAGCAGGTCGGCTACGAGCTGGGCCTGCGCGGCCTGGACATCTGCACGGGCTGCGGCCCGGGCGCGATGAAGGGGCCGATGAAGGGTGCGACCATCGCCCATGCCAAGCAGCGTAAGCGCCGCATGCGCTACATCGGCATCACCGAGCCGGGCATCATTGCGGCCGAGTCGCCGAACCCGATCGTGAATCACCTGGTGATCATGCCGGACATCGAGAAGCGCCTGGAGGCCTTCGTGCGTCTGGGCCACGGCATTATCGTGTTCCCGGGCGGCGTGGGCACCGCCGAGGAGATTCTGTACCTGCTCGGCATCCTGCTGCGCGAGGAGAACGCGCATCTGCCGTTCCCGCTGATCCTGACCGGCCCGGTGGCCTCGGCGCCGTACTTCGAACAGATCGACCGCTTCCTCCGTCTGACCCTGGGCGAGGCGGCGACCTCGCGCTACGAAATCATCGTCGGCGATCCGGAGGCGGTGGCCAAGCGCATGTCCATCGGCATCCGCAAGGTGCGCGAGCACCGCATCGCGCAGAAGGACTCGTTCTATTTCAACTGGTCGATCGATATCCCGGTCGAGTTCCAGCACCCCTTCGTGCCCACCCACGAGGCGATGGCGGGTCTGGACCTGCACCACGGCCGCAAGCCGCACGAACTGGCGGCGGATCTGCGTCGCGCCTTCTCCGGCATCGTCGCCGGCAATGTGAAGGAGGACGGCATGCGCCGCATCGAGGAGTTCGGCCCGTTCGAGATCCACGGCGACGCCGACATGATGCAGTCGCTGGACGCGCTGCTGCGCGCCTTCGTCGAGCAGCGCCGTATGAAGATCGCGGGCGAGTACCGGCCCTGCTATCGGGTCGTGACCTGATAGCGCCCAGGCCCGGCGGGCTCGCGCCGGGCCGGCCGCGGCCGGGGTGATCGACCCCGGTCCGCCTTAGCGCGCGGGCAGGGGGAGGCGGTTGCAACGGGTCGCGGTACCCCGGCCGACCGCTGAGCATCGTTGGTGCGCGAAGCCCACTGATCGGACTACGACGTTAAAATTTCGCTTCTTCGGCACTCGAAAGGTGCCGAAGCGATGCCTCGCGCGGCCGCATGCGCGGGCCTGCAGTGCAAGCAATTGCAGTGCTTGTGTGCGTCGGGACGAACGGTCGAGAACCGCGCAATTCGGACATCGTGCTCCGCTGCTTTGGGTTTGGGTCGCATTTGTGCGCCGCCTTCTGTCACAAATTGACGCCTTCTGGCACGCCTATCCACACCGCTGGACCGCCTGTCCGGTCATTGCTTGCTACTTGAGAACACTCCTTTAGCATCGTTTTCGTGAATGCTGGGGAGAGAGCATGTCCAGAATGAGTGCCAATCAGGGCTTTACCCTGATGGAGTTGATGATCGCGATCGCCATCCTGGGCGTGCTGCTGGCTTTGGGCTGGCCGTCGTTCACCGATGCCTTGAGCAATAACCGCCTGGCCGCGGCGTCCAATTCCATGATCGCCGGCGTCAACCTGGCCCGCAGCGAGGCCATGCGCAGCAATCGCGCCGGCGGCGTCTGCCCCAGTGCCGATGGCGCCACCTGCGGTAACGACTGGAGCGCGGGCTGGCTGGTCTGGAACGACGCCAACACCGACGGCGCCAAGGGCGCCGACGAGCCGGCAATCCGCTACTTCCAAGGCAACGCGGCGCAGGTGGCCCTGGCGTCGGCCGGGGCCGCGGTGCCAAACATCGTATTCGACCGTCGCGGCCGCATGAGCGCGCCGGCCGCCAATGCCGTGTTCAACGCGCACGTCGTGGACTGCACGACCGGCGCCATCAACAAGCAACGTCGCCTGACTGTGAGCCGCGCCGGCCAGGTGCGTATTCAAAAGGAAAGCTGCTCATGAGCCGGTCTACTTCGCGCGCCCGGGCGCCGTCGCGGCGTTCCGTCGGCGGTTTCTCATTGATCGAAGTGCTGATCGCGCTCCTGGTGCTGGCCTTCGGCCTGCTCGGCCTGGCCTTCCTGCAGACGCTCAACATCCGCTACACCCAGAGTGCGAACCATCGCACCACCGCGGTGAACCTGTCGCATCAGGTCATCGACATGATGCGTACCAATCGCGTGGTGTCGCGCCAATACACGGCGCTGACCTTCAACAGCTTCCCGGCCACGCCCGCGGTCGGCGGTTGCGGCCGCGGCGCGGCGATCGACTTCAACGCCAACATGAACGTGTGGCGCTGTGAAGTCAGCTCCAGCCTGCCGGGCGGGCAGGGCGAGGTGGTGTTCAACGGCGACGTCGTGACCGTGACCCTGCGCTGGGCCGACGACCTCAACCAGGCCGCCTTGGGCCAGGCCCAATCGACCTACGTGGTGACCACACGGCTATGACTCGTCATTCGCATATTCGTTACCGCTCCCAGGGTTTGTCGCTGGTCGAGCTGATGGTCGCGCTGGCGATCGGCATGGTGCTGATGCTGGGCCTGGTGCAGGTGATGTCGGCCTCAAGGTCGGCCTACCGTCTGGCTGAAGGCATGGGGCGCGCGCAGGAGAACGCGCGCTTCGCGATGGACTCGCTGGAGCGCGATCTGCGCATGGCCGGGCACCTGGGCTGCATCAACGATACCGCCCTGCTGCAGGCGGCGGTGCCGGCCGAGGAAGGCCTGAACCTGCTGTTCCTCAATCAGGCCGACCGCGTCGCCAACAACTTCGCCAACGCGCCTTATCTGCTGCGCTTCGACGTCGGCATGCAGGGTTTCGAGGCGGTCAACACCTCGCCGGGCGACACCATCAACGTCGCCAGCGGTGCGCCGGTGCTGGGCAACGTGAACCAGTGGAATCCGGCCCTGCCGGCCGACATAGGCGCATTGCAGCCGGTGGCGGGCAGCGACATCCTGGTGCTGCGGTACTTCTGGCCGATCGGCACCGGCATGACCAATTTCACCGGCGGCGATCCGACCAGCACCATTACTCCGGAAACGACCGATGTCACCACCGGCGGATCGGGCCTGTTCGGCATCGGCGACTGCAAGCGCGCCAGCGTGTTCGCTGGCGGTGTGAACGCGGGTACGGGCGCGATCACCGTTTCTTCGGCGGGCGATCCGCTGAATCTCTCCAACTTCATGGGCGATCGCGACTTTTACGATGCGGCCAAGGCGACGTTGTACCGCGCCGAGGTGGTGGTGTACTTCGTTGGTATCGGCGCTGGTACCGGCGGTACCGGCACGACGGGACCGTCGCTGTACCGCGCGCGCTTCGTGCGCAACGCTGCCGGTGGACTCGATGCGGTCGGGCCGGATCGGCGCGAAGAGTTGGTCGAGGGCGTGGAATCGTTGCAGCTCCTGTACGGCCAGGACCGCGTCGTGGCCGCCGATGCGCCGCCGAGCGGCTATATCACCACCAGTTGGACCGCCAATCAGGTCGGTGGCGGCGTCACCAATCCGGCGGGCAACAACGCCAGCCTCTGGCGCCGTATTGGCTCGGTCCAGGTCGGCTTGGTGATGCGCAGCTCCGAAGGCGCGGTATCCGCGCAAATGGATCCGACTGTGCAGCGGATGTCGGTACTGGGCACCTTGGTGACCCCGCAGAACGACGGCTTCTACCGCTCCGTCTATGAAACCACCGTTGCCCAGCGCAACCGCCTGTTCGAGAACTGAGGAGACAGGCCCATGAGTCGTTCCGGATTCAACGGTCCGCGCAAGCAACAAGGTGCCGCGCTCTACGTGGCGCTGATCTTCCTGATCATCCTGGCGCTGCTCGGCATCACGGGCATGCAGGTGGCGACGATGCAGGAGCGCATGTCGGCCAATTACCTGGCCACCAACGTGGCTTTCCAGCGCGCCGAGGATCTGGCGCGTCAGGCCGAAACGCTGGTCGGCGCTTCGACCCGCCTGGAAGAGCGCTGCGGCGGCTTCGACCCGGCGGCGTTCGGCACCGCGGCGTCGATCGCGCCTGCCGGTACCCCCGAACCGCCCGCGCGCGTGCGCAACATCGACCAATGCATCGGCGGCGGACAGCTAAACATCGGCGAGATCCCGGCCAGCGAGAAGGTGTTCGTGCGCTATCGCATCACCGCCTACCGCGCCGATCGCGTCGCAGAACCGTCGTCCGACGCTGTCGTCGACACCATTTTCATCGGCCGTTGAGGGCCCTGGCCATGAACGCGAATCGCATTCTCCTCACTATCGCCGCGACCGGTCTGGTGGTGCTCGGCGTCCGCATACCCAGCCTGGTCGCGAACACGACCACCCAGGGTGCCGGCACGCTCGCGCAGGCGCCGCTGAATCTGGGCGGCGACGGCGTGCCGCCGGCCTTCATGATGGCGGTGGACGACTCCGGCTCGATGACGTTCCAGACCATGTTCCCCGGTCAGGACGGCGAGGTCTGCTTCGGCCGCGACAGCAACACTCAGCCTTACGGCCTGTTCTACACCACGGGCGCCAACGCGGGTAAGCCGCGCACCGACGGCGGCTGCGATCATTTCTATTTGCTGCCGGGCCCGCGCGCGGGCGGCGGCTTCCTCGGCCTGCCGCCGCTGGATTCGCTGGGCGCGGCGCGCTCGTCGGATTTCAATCCCTCGTTCTTCAATCCCAACGTCAAGTACGAGGCCTGGCTGACCTCGTCGATGCCGCCGACCAAGGTGCCGTACGACTACAGCGCGGGCAATCCCAACGGCAACGCATCGACCACGGCCACCAAGGTCGATCCGCGCAATGCCGGTACCACCGTCAACCTGGCCGCCACCCGCTACACCACGGCCGAAATCTTCACCATGCGCAACGGCATGTTCATGCCGGCCGGCACCAACTACCAGATCGTGGGCGGCAACGCGTTCACCGTCCCCGCGGGCGGCCAGACCTGGAACGGCGGCACCACCACCGTTTACATGCAGTACTACCCGGCGACCTTCTACATGAAGACGACCACGCCGGCGGCCGAGCAGCCGGTGGGCTACAAGACCGACGCGGTCTCGCGTCCGGTGATCGCCGATGCCTGCGGCACCGGCTGCAACATGTGGCGCTACACCATCGCGTCGGCCAACTTCGACACCACGGCCAACTACAACGCCCAGCTGCAGAACTTCGTCAACTGGTTCAGCTACTACGGCAACCGAAACCGCGCGATGGTCGCGGGCATGAGCCGGTCGCTGGCCGACATCAAGGATATGCGCGTCGGCTTCTTCCCGATCAACTCCAACGGCAGCTTCAACGACCCGATCAACACCGCGGCCGAACGCGTCTACATGCAGGACATGAGCGTGCAGGCCCGACGCGACGACCTGTACACCAACGGGGTGTTCGCGCTGGGCGCCAGCGGCGGCACGCCGAACCGCCAGGCGGTCAGCGCGGCGGCCAGTCAGTTCCGGCGCACCGACGCGGTCGCCGACGGCAAGGGCGGCGCTCCGGTTCAGCGCGTGTGCCAGAAGAACGCGGTGATGCTGTTCACCGACGGCTACAGCAACGGCGGCACCATCACCACCGGCAACATCGACGGCAACATGGGCGCGCCGTTCGCCGACAACAATAGCGACACCATGGCCGACATCGTCAGCCAGTACTACCTGGGCACCGAGGCCGGCGGCGTGGTGCCGCTGCGCACCGACGGCAACTTCGCGCTCAACGGCGGCGCCGGCCGCGTGCCGGTGCCGGACGAGTGCAAGAGCCCGTCGCCGAGCAATAAGCTGGACTGCGAGCGCCGTCTGCACATCAATTTCTACGGCATCACGCTGGGCGCCCGCGGCACCATCTTCAACCCGGACGTCGCCCAGGATCCGTTCGTGACCAATCCGACCTGGCCCGGTTGGCAGAACGACAACCCGACCACGGTCGACGATATCTGGCACGCCTCGATCAACACCCGCGGCGAATACATCAACGCCAAGACCCCGGCCGACATCACCGCGGCGATGCGTCGCGTGCTGGCCTCGGTCGCCGGCGGCGCCAGCCCCTCGGGCAGCACCGGCCTGAGCGGCGCGCGTATCTCCAGCAATTCCTTGTCCGTGGTGCCGTTCTACGAGGCCAAGAACAACAATACCGACTGGTACAGCCGTCTGAACGCGTCCTCGGTCAGCGTCAATACCGCCGGCCAGATCGCTTTCACCGCCAAGTGGGAGGCTAGCGCTCAGCTGCCGCGCACCGGGCGCAACCTGCTGTTCGGCACCACCACCGGTGGCGCCGTCAAGCCGGTGGTCAAGGCGTTCTCTTCCAGCAATCTGGGCGACGTGTTCACCACGCTCTGCGCCGATACGTTCTCGACCTGCACCAAGGCGGCCGTCACCACCCTGGGCGTGACCGAGTCCGAGGCTGTGGCCTACCTGGCCGGTCAGGACACGGGCGAAAAGAAGAACGGCGGCAAGATGCGCGACCGCACCACCCGCCTGGGCGACGTCATCAATTCCTCGCCGGTGGTGTCCTCCGCGTTCGACAACTACGGCTACATGACCTTGCGCGGCGCCAACGCCACCGAGTTCGACCCGTACAACTACGAGGCCTATCTGACGCTGAAGAAGAACCGCCTGCCGATGGTTTACGTCGGCGCCAACGACGGCATGCTGCACGCCTTCCGCGGCGACAACGGCGGCGAATCGTTCGGCTACATCCCGGCGACCTCGGTCGGGCATATGGGCAATCTGCTATTCCCCTACGATCCGGACCGCAAGGGCGACCAGATCTTCCAGCATCGCTATTTCGTCGATGGTCCGATCACGGTCTCGGACGCCTATACCGGCAGCGGTTGGGCCACGGTCCTGGTCGGCAGTTCCGGCGCGGGCGGACGCAGCGTGTTCGGTCTGAACGTGACCGATCCGACCCTGTTCACCGCCGGTAATGTGATGTGGGAAGTCAACGACAAGGTCACCGGCACTACCGGCCAGCGCATTGGCCATGTATTGGGCAAGCCGCTGATCGTGCCGGTGCGCACCTCGGGCGGCACGCGCTGGAAGGCGATCTTCGGCAATGGCTACGGCAGCATCGGCGGTAAGGCCTCGCTGTTCGTGGTCGACATCACGGATGGTTCGGTCGCGACGATCGAAGTCGCCGAGGCCGCCGGCACCGGCGTGCCGACCGATCCCAACGGCATGGGCAACGTGATGGCGCTGGATCGCTACGTTTATGATGCAGCCGGCGGCGGTACCTACACGGCCGGTAGCGACGGCTACGTCGACACCGTCTACGGCGGCGACCTGCACGGCAATATCTGGAAGTTCGACCTGCGAGACAACACCGTCGTCTTCGGCGCCGACAAGCCCTTCTTCACCGCCAAGGACGCCAACGGCAAGCGTCAGCCCATCACCGGCGGCCTGAATGCCGTGGCCGGCCCGTCCAGCGGCGTGATGATCCTGTTCGGTACCGGCAGCTACTCCTTCGGCGGCGACTCCGACAACAAGGACATGCAGTCGGTGTACGGCGTGGTCGACAACGGCGCGCGCATCACCGCCGCGCGTGCGACGGCCCTGCAGCAGCAGGTGCTCAGCAACGACAACACCGATGGCATCCGAGAAGTCACTCAGAACTCGGTCAACTTCCTCACCAAGTCCGGCTGGTACCTGGACCTGGCGGTGAAGACCGGCGCTGCGGCCCCGGTGCAGACCGGCGAGCGCATGGTCGGACGCCCGCGCATCCAGGACGGCACCTTCTTCTTCCCGACCTTCGAACCGATCACGTCGTCCGCGGCCAACTCCACCGAAACCGGTTGCGCGGCGGGCGGTACGAACTGGCTGTACGGTCTGAGTGCGCTCAGCGGCAGTGCCTACATGAGCAGCGTGCGGCCCGGTTCGCCCACGGCCGATCCCATGTCTGGCAACGCCGGTGCCTTGAAGCTGGAGGCCGATACCAGCGGCCCGATCACCGACGTGAACATCTTCAGCCCGCCGCCGCCGCCGGATCTGCCGGCCAACGCCACGGCGGCCGAGATCGCCGCACGCCTGGGCATGCCGACCTGCTCGCGCATCGTCCAAGCCGCAGGTGGCCCGCCGCTGTACAAGTGGGGCATGTGCGGTCGCCAGTCGTGGCGCCAGGTCCGTTAACGCAATCAGGAAGCCAGAGACATGAATCGCCACAATGCCATCCGAGGCTTTACCCTGATCGAGCTGATGATCGCGATCGCGATCGTCGGCATCCTGGTCGGCATCGCGGTGCCCGCGTACCAGGACAGCGTGCGCAAGGCGCGACGCGGCCAGGCCAAGGCCGACCTGGTCGAGATCGCCCAGCTGGCCGAGCGTTTCCGCTCGGTCAACAACACCTATGCGGGTTTCGCGCTTCCGGCCGGTATGGATGTGTCGCCACGCCAGGGCACGACCTACTACAACATCGCGATCGCCAACCAGACCGCCAATGCCTACACCCTCACGGCCACGCCGCAGGGGCCGCAGACGCAGGACACGCTGTGCGGCACGCTGGGCCTGAACGCTGCGGGCGTGAAGACGGCGGCCACGTCGGACATCTCGCGCTGCTGGTAAGGCGCAAGACTCGCCAGGACACGAACGGGGCCGCGGGAAACCGCGGCTCCGTTCGTTTATGCGCTGCGGGCGTTGAATCGCGTTACCGGTTCGGCGAAGGTGCGCTCAGGGCCGCGCCTGCGGCCTGGGAGGACGGCGATGTGGGGATCGCGGTGGATCTGGAGTGCGGTCGCGTTGCTGGCGATCGCTGGCGGCGCGTATTGGTGGTCGCGCGACCGGCTCGCGGGCCCAGTGTCGGCGTCGGGCGCACCCTTGCCCGCGGGCCCGCGCTACGAAAGCGCGCACTACCGCGCGACCAGCACGGCCACGCCTGAGCAGACGCGCGCTGTGCTGGCGGCAGCCGAGGCCCTGCATGCGGCTTACCTGCAAACCTTCGAGTTGAAGGACGAAGCCGGACGCGCCAAGCACCAGCTCGTGCTTTACGGCGATCGCGCGCAGTTCCGCGCGCATAACCGCAGCAGCGCCTGGGCCGAGGCCTACTACCTGGCCCCAACCTGCTATGCATACTACGCCGAAGGCGTCGCCAATCCGTATCACTGGATGGTCCACGAGGCCACCCACCAGTTGAACCACGAACTGGCGGGATTGAAGCCGGCGAAATGGGTCAACGAGGGCCTGGCCAGCTACTTCGGAGCGAGTCGCCTGGAGGGCCAACGCCTGCGACCCGGCAGCATCGACCCCGACACCTATCCGATCTGGTGGCTGGGCGAGCTGGGCCTGAGCGGCGACCCCGAGGCCGATATCCGCGCGGGGCGCATCGTCGCCCTGCGCACCCTGATCGCCGGCAACGACCGCGCCGACCTCAACCGCCGCTTCAACCAGTACTACATCGGCTACTGGAGCCTGACCCACTTCCTGTTCCACTACGAGGACGGCAAGTACGCCGCCGGCTTCCGCGCCCTGATCCGCGACGGCGGCACGCTGGCGGATTTCGAACGCCGGATCGGGCCGGTCGCTACCATCCAACGGGAGTGGTACGAATACCTGCAGGAGGTATCCGGCGGCAGCGAAGCGACGCCGGTGCGGCTGATTCCGACCCCGAAGGTCGACGCGGCGCGCTAGCCGAACGGGCTGGCGCATGGCGCTTCCGGCTTTCCGGCCTTCTGCCAAGATGCGCGCGAATGGACTGGGGATCGAGGGGAAGACGATGGCCGGAAGGTGGGAAAAATGGATCGTGGGCGCGATGCTGGTCGTCGCGACGAGCGTGGTGTGCGCCGCGGAACCGCAGGTCGAACTGCACGGTTGGCGCGTGCAGCAGTTGCTTCCGAAAGGCGACACCGGGCTGGGCGAGCCGTTCAAGACGTTCGAGAGCGAGGGCCACATAAATCGGGCCTACAAGCTCGGCGACGATGCCTACTTCGTCATTTCCGTCCTCAAGGACAGGCCACGCTATGTCGATAGCCTGCAGTTGACCGGTACCCGCGCTGCGACCTTGCCTTTCAAGGGACTTAGCCTGGGCGACAGCAGCGAACGGGTGCTGGCGGCGCTGGGCCCGCCCAGCGCCAAGCGCGAGATCGAATCGCCCAAGGTCACGCAATGGTCCTACGACGACCGCAACTACAGCGTCGAGATCGATGCGGCGGGGCGTCTGTACAGCATCAAGCTGGAAAGCGACGAGCATTTGCTCGGATTCCCAAAGGGCGAGGGCGATTTCTGGAAGGAGTTTCGCGCCGCCGTGCTTTCCGGCGAGTTCGCTCGGATCGAGCCATGGCTGCGGCCGGACGTCGAGGTGTATCGCGACGGCAAGACCCTGTGGATCGACCGGCGCTATCGCGATTACGTGTCCGCGCCGGATGCCGAAATGCGACAGGCCCTGGTCGGCGACCGCCGCAGCCTGGTCTCCGCCCTGCGCCGTTTCGAGCCGGACCAAAGCGTGCGCCTCACGGATACCATGGGGATCGGCATGGTGTTCAAGTTTCCCGCCGATGCCGAGCTGGAGGAACTGGTGTTCTTTCCGTACGCGGGGAGCTACCGACTGTACGAAGCCAAGTTCCGCGAACGGTCGCGGCCGGTTACCCATAAGTAGAAGGAGCGTGGCATGACAGGGAGTGGTCTCAGGTGTTGACCGGCATCGCACTGGTCGCGGCCGCCGCAGCTTCGTCCTGGACGGTCGTCGCGCCGGCGCGGACCGAGCTGGACTGGCATTGCACCAGCATGGCCCAGCAGGAGTGGGGCGCGCGCGTGGCCGGGGACAAGCTGATGTTCGCGCCGCGTGCGCAGGACGCCAAGAACGGCGACCTGGTGTGGTCGGTCGGTAAGCGCGGTCGGCTGGTGGGGCGCAATCAGGGCATGCTCGGTGGTTCCGTGGAGTGGGTGAGCGACGGCGGGCGGCAGCGGCGCACGCTGCTCGACGTCAATCCGATCGGCTTCGCCCAGCATCGCGGCGACGTCTATGTCGTGGGCCTGTCGAATCGCACGTTTCGCGACGGTTCCATCCATCGCCTGCGTTCTGTCGACGGCAAGGGCTGGCAAGTCGAGCAGGTGCTGCGCCTGGAGGAGCCGCCGCTGGCGGCTTACGCGCGCGGCGGCAGTTGGTACCTGCTGACCGTGGTGGGCGTGACCCGGCTGGACCTGCAGACGATGCAGGCCACGCGCCTGCATAACAACATGCAGTGGTGGCGAGTCAATCCGTCCAGCATCGTCGAGCATCGCGGGCGCTGGTACATCGGCGCGCGCCGCGGCGTGATCCGGCTCACCCGCGACAGCGAGGGCTATCGCGAGCAATGGATGGTGCCCTCGGACTGCAAGACCTACGCCGGGGACTGCCAGTGCTCGTCCTGAGCGGGCAGGGCGGGTAGGGGGCGGGCGGCAGGCCGCGCAGGGTGGCGGCTGCGAGCGCTTCAGATCGCGCGATTTTGGACGAGCGCGATAGTTTTGGACCGCCGCGTACAAAAGCAAAAAGGCCCGCATCGCTGCGAGCCTTGGTGCATAACGCGAATCTTGGCGCCCGAAGTTGGACTCGAACCAACGACCCCCTGATTAACAGTCAAGTGCTCTAACCGGCTGAGCTATTCGGGCGGGGACGCATATCCTAGGGGGAGGCCTCCGGAGGGTCAAGCCCTGGGCGCGCGTTCGCGCGCGGTGCGGTCACAGCGGGCAGCGATAGGGCTGCTGGGTCCGAGCGCGGCCAGCGGCGTCGATGCGCACTTCGAGTCGCAGGGTCTCGCCGAGACAGGCCGGCTGCCAAGGGCTGCTGGCTGGATTCAGGCCGCTGTGGCCGAGCGCAGCGGGGTGGCCGCGAATGGAGCGAATACCCAGCGTGCGCCGCTCGTGGAAGGCCTCGCGCAATCTGGCGTCGACAACGTCTGGGCGCCGATCACCGGCGCGGTCGGCGAAGGTCGGCTGGCACGAATCCCAGGGTCCATTCGACTGACAGTGTCGGTCGGCGGCGCGCAGGCGCCGCACGCCTTGAGTCCGGCGGGCGGCGGCCGCACTTCTTGCGTAGGCGGCGTCGGCGCCGAGCGCCTGCAGGGTGCGGGCCGGTTGCTGGCGCTCCAGCCTGCGCTCAGGCGTGTCGCTGATGGCCGCAGCGGCCAATCCCAGGCCGCCGTTGAGCAGGCCCGGGACCCGCGGAAATTCCGTCGACGCGAGGCCGCGTGCGCGGCTTCGTTGCCCTGCATTCATCTCGCCCGACGACATTCGGGCTGGACGCCAGCATCCATGCGGGCGTGGCGCAGAACCATCGAAATGGCCCTCCGGGTCGTGCAGCAAAACCGCCCGATCGCGCTTCGCGCAGTCTGGGTACACTTGAGGATCGACCGCAGCCGATGACCATGAACGAGCTCATTCATCCCGCAGGTTTCCAACTGGTCGCGCCGTATTCGCCGGCCGGCGATCAACCGCTCGCGATCGATAGCCTGATCGCCGGTTTCGAGAACGGCCTGGCCCAGCAGACTCTGCTGGGCGTGACCGGTTCGGGCAAGACCTACACCATCGCCAACGTGATCCAGTCGGTGCAGAAGCCGACCCTGGTGATGGCGCCCAACAAGACCCTGGCCGCGCAGCTGTACGGCGAGTTCAAGGCTTTCTTCCCGCACAACGCGGTCGAGTACTTCGTCAGCTACTACGACTACTACCAGCCCGAGGCCTACGTTCCGTCCAGCGACACCTTCATCGAGAAGGACAGCTCGGTGAACGAGCACATCGAGCAGATGCGCCTGTCGGCGACCAAGGCCCTGCTGGAGCGTCGCGACACCATCATCGTGTGCACGGTCTCGGCGATCTACGGCCTGGGCGATCCCAACGAATACTTCCGCATGGTCCTGCACATGGTGCGCGGCGAGCGCATCGATCAGCGCGAGCTGATCCGCCGCCTGACCGAGATGCAGTACGCGCGCAACGATACCGAGCTGCGCCGCGGCACCTACCGGGTGCGCGGCGAGGTCATCGACGTGCATCCGGCTGAATCGGAGATGGAGGCGCTGCGCATCGAGCTGTTCGATGGCGAGATCGAGAACCTGACCGCGTTCGATCCGCTCACCGGCGAAACCCTGCGCAAGCTGCCGCGCTACACCATCTATCCCAAGTCGCATTACGTGACCACGCGCCGCACCGTACTGGACGCGATCGACGCGATCAAGGACGAGTTGCGGCTGCGCCTGGAACAGCTGTACGCGCAGAACAAGCTGGTCGAGGCGCAGCGCCTGGCCCAGCGCACCCAGTTCGATCTGGAGATGCTGGCCGAGGTCGGTTACTGCAACGGCATCGAGAACTACTCGCGCCATCTGACCGGGCACATGCCGGGCGAGCCGCCGCCGTGCTTGTTCGACTATCTGGCGCCGGACGCGTTGCTGGTGGTGGACGAATCGCACGTGACCGTGCCGCAGATCGGCGCGATGTACAAAGGCGACCGCTCGCGCAAGGAAACCCTGGTCGAGTTCGGCTTCCGCCTGCCGTCGGCGCTGGACAACCGGCCGCTGAAGTTCGAGGAATGGGAAGGCCGTTCGCCGCGCGCGATCTTCGTCTCGGCCACGCCCGGCCCCTACGAGCTGCAGAAGTCGGAAGGGCAGATCACCGAGCTGGTGGTGCGCCCGACCGGCTTGATCGATCCGGTGGTCGAGATCCGTCCGGTCGGCACCCAGGTCGACGACGTGCTCAGCGAGATCAACGAGCGCGTCGCGATGGGCGATCGCGTGCTGATCACCACCCTGACCAAGCGCATGGCCGAAAACCTCACCGAATACCTCGGCGAGCACGGCGTGCGCGTGCGCTATCTGCATTCGGACGTGGACACGGTCGAGCGCGTCGAGATCATCCGCGACCTGCGCCTGGGCAAGTTCGACGTATTGGTCGGCATCAACCTGCTGCGCGAGGGCCTGGACATGCCCGAGGTGTCGCTGGTGGCGATCCTGGACGCCGACAAGGAAGGCTTCCTGCGGTCGACCGGTTCGCTGATCCAGACCATCGGCCGCGCCGCGCGCAATCTGCGCGGCAAGGCGATCCTGTACGCCGACAAGGTCACCCGCTCGATGCAGGCGGCGATCGACGAGACCGACCGCCGCCGCGCGCGCCAGGTCGAGTACAACCTCGAGCACAACATCACCCCGAAGTCGGTGTCCAAGACCGTGGTGGACCTGTTCGAGGGCGCGCGCGCCGACCCTTCCGAGACCGCGCGCGGACGCGGCAAGACCCGCAAGGTCGCCGAGTCCATGGCCGATTACGCCGCGCTCAGCCCGGCCCAGTTCTCGGCCAAGATCAAGGCGTTGGAGCAGCAGATGTACCAGCACGCCCGCGACCTGGAATTCGAGGAGGCCGCGGCCGTGCGCGACCAGCTGCGCAAGCTCAAGGACGCCGGTTTCGCGGCCTGAGGTCGGCGGCCGGGACGGGCTCGCGCGCCGGTCGCGTGCGCGGCGCGGACGCTTGTCGGCCGCGCGCCGCTGGGCTACACTGCGCGCCCCTCGCCGGGGAGTTTCACGCAAGTTCGGCGACGGGCGATTAGCTCAGCGGTAGAGCACTACCTTGACATGGTAGGGGTCACAGGTTCGAACCCTGTATCGCCCACCAATTCGGTGACGAAAGGCCTGGCGCGAGCCGGGCCTTTCTGTTTCCGCGCTCCGGCAGGCTGCGGGCGCGCGGCTGCGCTCCAGGGCGGGCCAGCGCCGCCGCCGGCGTCGCGCTCGTTGACTTGGCCCCCTTCCGTCCCCAACTATTAGCGGTATCGACGCGGCATCCGGCTGCGTCCCGCGAACAGGTGGCCCGCTTAACCGCCGGCCTAGCGTGCGACATGGACACTACCCGCGCCCATCGTTGAGCCGCCCGAGGCAGCTGCGTACGCAGGCGCCCTCGCGGCGCTTTTTTCTTGCCGCCGCTCCCGAACCGCTTTGAACCGCCTTCCCTGAACGTCAGGGCGCCCGCGACCCGGGTCGCGCCCCCGCCGTCCAGGCGACGGCCCCCGCATCTCCCGGGCGCCACCGGCGCCGCTTCCCTACAAGAATCCAGATCCCGAACGCCATGATCGCCATTACCCTCCCCGACGGCAGCCGCCGCGAATTCGAACAGCCCGTATCCGTCATGGAGGTCGCCGCCTCGATCGGCGCCGGCCTGGCCAAGGCCACCGTCGCCGGCGAAGTCGACGGCAAGCTGGTCGACGCCAGCGACCGCATCGACCACGACGCCACGCTGCGCATCATCACGCCCAAGGATCCGGAAGGCGTCGAGATCATCCGCCACTCCTGCGCCCACCTGGTCGGCCACGCGGTCAAGCAGCTGTATCCGAGCGCGAAGATGGTGATCGGCCCGGTGATCGAGGAAGGCTTCTACTACGACATCTGGTACGAGCGCCCGTTCACGCCCGAGGACCTGGCCGCGATCGAAGCGCGCATGATCGAGCTGATCGACAAGGACTACGACGTGATCAAGAAGGTCACGCCGCGCGCGCAGGTGATCGACGTGTTCGCCTCGCGCGGCGAGGACTACAAGCTGCGCCTGGTCGAGGACATGCCCGACGAGCAGGCCATGGGCCTGTACTACCACGAGGAATACGTCGACATGTGCCGCGGCCCGCACGTGCCGAACACGCGCTTCCTCAAGGCCTTCAAGCTGACCCGCATTTCCGGCGCCTACTGGCGCGGCGATTCCAAGAACGAGCAGCTGCAGCGCGTCTACGGCACGGCCTGGGCCGACAAGAAGCAGCTGTCGGCCTATATCCAGCGCATCGAGGAAGCCGAGAAGCGCGACCATCGCCGCATCGGCAAGCAGCAGGACCTGTTCCACCTGCAGGAAGAGGCGCCCGGCCTGGTGTTCTGGCACCCCAAGGGCTGGTCGATCTGGCAGGTGGTGGAGCAGTACATGCGCCGCGTCTACCGCGAAAGCGGCTACGGCGAGGTGCGTTGCCCGCAGATCCTGGACGTGTCGCTGTGGCAGAAGTCCGGCCACTGGGACAACTACAAGGAGAACATGTTCTTCACCGAGTCGGAGAAGCGCACCTACGCGGTCAAGCCGATGAACTGCCCGGGCCACGTCCAGGTGTTCAACCAGGGCCTGCACAGCTACCGCGACCTGCCGATCCGCTACGGCGAGTTCGGCTCCTGCCACCGCAACGAGCCCTCCGGCGCGCTGCACGGCATCCTGCGCGTGCGCGGCTTCACCCAGGACGACGGCCACATCTTCTGCCTGGAGGACCAGATCGAGGCCGAAGTGACCGCCTTCCACCAGCAGGCGCTGGCGGTCTACGGCGATTTCGGCTTCGAGGACATCCAGATCAAGATCGCCCTGCGCCCGGACTCGCGCCTGGGCGACGACGCCACCTGGGACAAGGCCGAGGCCGCCCTGCGCAGCGCCCTGGGCGCGTGCGGGGTGGAATGGCAGGAGCTACCCGGCGAGGGCGCCTTCTACGGCCCCAAGATCGAATACCACCTCAAGGACGCGATCGGCCGGACCTGGCAGCTGGGCACGATGCAGGTCGATTTCATGATGCCGGGCCGTCTGGGCGCCGAATACGTGGACGAGCACAGCCAGCGCCGGACCCCGGTCATGCTGCACCGGGCCATCGTGGGCTCGATGGAGCGGTTCATCGGGATCCTGATCGAGCACCACGCCGGCCAATTCCCGGCCTGGCTGGCCCCGATCCAGGCCACGGTGATGAACATTACCGACGCCCAGGCCGATTATGTGGACGAGGTCCGGAAACTCCTTGCAAATCAAGGGTTCCGGGTTCAGTCCGATTTGCGGAACGAAAAGATCGGCTATAAGATTCGCGAGCACACGCTGCAGCGCGTGCCGTACCTGCTCGTGGCCGGCGATCGCGAGAAGGAAAATGGCATGATTGCGGTACGCACTCGGGGAGGGGAGGACCTGGGGACGATGACCGTCGCCGAGTTCGCCTCGCGTTTGCACGACGAGAGCGTCGCTTAAGCGCGCAGCACCCAGTTTCAGGCCAGCTTGTTCAGACTCCGTCCCGGTGTGATCCGGGACGGCCCGACACGGAAAGCCGTGTCTACATTGGAGATTGCAACAATCAGTACCCCCGAGAAGCCGAACCGTAAGAACCAGGAAATCCGCGTACCGCGCGTGCGCGTGATCGGCAGCGATGGCGAAATGATCGGCGTGCTCACGCGCGACGAAGCGTTGCGCCAGGCCGAAGAGGAAGGCCTGGATCTGGTCGAAATCCAGCCCAACGCCGATCCGCCGGTCTGCAAGATCATGGACTTCGGCAAGTTCCGCTTCGAGCAGCAGAAGAAGGCCAACGAGGCCAAGAAGAAGCAGAAGCAGGTCGAGATCAAGGAACTCAAGTTCCGTCCGGTGACCGACGAAGGCGACTACCAGATCAAGCTGCGCAACATGCGCCGGTTCCTGGAAGAAGGCGACAAGGTCAAGGTCAACATCCGCTTCCGTGGCCGCGAGATGAGCCATCAGGAACTGGGTCGCGAGATGGCGGCCCGGATCGAGGCCGACCTGGGCGAGGACATCGTGATCGAGTCGCGTCCGCGCCTGGAAGGGCGGCAGATGGTCATGATGATCGCGCCGAAGAAGAAGACCTGATCCCCGGCCGCCGCCGGGTCGGTCCGAAAGCCCCTGCCTCGCGCGGGGGTTTTTGTTTGACCCCGGCCCCTCCGCGCCGCCCGTCGCGCCGCGCGGCGAGACGGCAGGGGCGGGCCGCCGGAATTGTGATCGGTGGCGCAGTCGGCGCCCGCCGCCCCGGGCCACGACTTGTCCCGGTCATCCCTACACGGCACCATGCGGTGGGGTAGGTGCGCACTGCGCGCGCCACAGAGGTGCTGATGCGACTGGATCGCGCGAAGGCCCGAAGGATGGCGACGACCATCCTGCTGACGATCGCCGCATGCGCGGCATGTACGACTTGCGCCATGGAGAAGAACGCAATGCTCGCAACCCAAGCGCGCCCGCGCGCACAAGACATCTTCGCCGACCCGGCGGTCGCGGTCCTGGCCGAAGCTGTCGCCGAGGGCGATACCGCGCGCATCCGCACGCTGGCGCCTGGCGCCGATCTGTCCGCGCGCGGCGACAAGCAGGTGACCCTGCTGCAGTGGGCGCTGCTCAATCAGCGCCTGGACAGCCTGAAGGCGCTGTTGGACGCGGGCGCGGATCCCAAGCAGCCCGGCGTGGACGGCGACACCGTGGTGCACATGGCCGCGGCCGCCAACGATGCGTCCTATCTGACCGAGCTGCTCGCGCGCGGCGTCGATGCGAACGTGCGCAATCCCGAATCCGGCGCCGGCCCGCTGCGCTCGGCGCTGATGGGCGAGCGCGAGGTCCAGTTCCGCGCGCTGGTGGCCGCAGGCGCGGATCCGAACCTGGCCGACCGCGTTGGCAATACGCCGTTGCATATCGCCGGCCAGATCAACGATCCCGAGCGCGCGCTCGATCTGCTCCAGGCCGGTGCCGACGCGAACGCGCGCAACGCCCAGGGACAGACGTTCCAGCGCTATCTGTTCATGACCCGCGCCTCGCTGTTGAACGCGCCCACGCGCAAGCAGCGCGAGGCGGTCGAGGCCTGGCTGAGCGCGCATGGCATTGCATTGGAAGGCGCGCGCTGAGCGCGTGAGAGCAGGACAGGGCGTCGGCCGACCGCGGCCGGCCATATCCGGGGTGAGGGGTTAGGGGAGCGTCAAGGATGAATGCACAGATCGATCCGGACCGCGTGCGCGGACAGGCCCAGCGGCCTTCGTTCGCCGATGAGGTGCGCGGGCAGGGCGCGCTGCCGGTGGACATGACCCTGGCCAAGCTGATGCGCGACGTCTACGACTACGACCGCAGCGGCGGCCAGGAAGGCGTGGGCCCGTGGAAGCCGCTGGGCGAGGACGAGCTGCGCAAGGTCGGCATCGATCCGACCCTGCTGAAGAACCAGAGCAGCGGTTTCCTGGCGGTGGTCTACGGCGACGGCCAGGGCCGCCATGTACTGGCCTACAGCGGCACCGACGAGGCCAAGGACTGGCTGACCAACTTCGGCCAGGGCCTGGGCTTCGAGACTTCGCAGTACAACCAGGCAATGGCGCTCGCGCGCCAGGCCAAGGTCGCCTTCGGCCAGGACATGGTGATCACCGGTCACTCGCTGGGCGGAGGCCTCGCCGCCGCCGCGGCCGTGGCCACCGACACCCCGGCGGTGACCTTCAACGCCTCGGGCGTGCACGACAAGACCTTGGAGCGCGTGGGCCTGGACCCGGACGCGGTCAAGCGCGAAGCTGGGCAGGGGCTGATCCGCCGTTACGCGGTGGACAACGAAATCCTGACCGAGCTGCAGGAGAACAAGCCGATCATCCGCCACCTGATGCCGGACGCGCTCGGTCACAAGATCGAGTTGCCCGATCCGGATCCGCTGAGTTTCTGGCAGAAGCTCAACCCGGTGAAGTCGATCAAGCACGGCGTCGAGATGCACTACATCGACTCGGTGATCGAGGCCCAGGAGAAGGTGTTCGGCAAGGATTTCGAAACCCGCAACGCGCGCATGAACGATCCCGCGCATCCGGCCAATCCGCTGTATCGCCAGTCCTACGACGGCGTGCAGGGCCATGCCGCGGCGCGCGGCCTCAACGGCGCGCAGACCGAGCAGCTGGCCGGGGCGTTGGCGCTGGAAGCCCAGCGCGGCGGCCTCAACCGCATCGACCAGGTGGTGTTCGGCGAGGACGGCCGGCGCGCATTCGCGGTCGAGGGCCAGCGCCCCGAATCGCAGCGGGTCGCCCATGTCGACGTCGCCAGCGGGCGCGAACAGCCGCTGGCCCAGAGCAGCGAGCAGTCCCTGCAGCTGGCGCAGCGCACGGCCGCGGCCGCGCCGGCCCTGGAACCCCAGCTCAGCGCCGCCCGCGGCCGCTGAGCCCGCGCCCGGGCGGCTCTCGCCCGGCGCCGACTAAACCGCTGATTTGCATCGGAATCCGCGGGTCTGCATAATGTGCGGCCCGGTTCGCCGGGTTTGTTGTGCGCACTACCCAGGACCTGTTGCTGATCTCGTTTCAGATCAATGACTTACAAGCCGGCAAGGGCAGGACGGAAAGAGTGGCCATGCCACCGCCCAGGCCAGTGACATAACTCCGAAAGGACATCGCAATGCCCAAGATCAAGACCAATCGGGCGGCAGCCAAGCGCTTCCGGAAGACCGCTTCCGGCAAGTTCAAGTGCGGCCACGCCAACAAGAGCCACATCCTCACCAAGAAGGCCACCAAGCGGAAGCGCAACCTGCGGCAGACGAACCATGTTCGTCCCGAGGACGCGGGCCGTCTGGTTCGCATGCTGCCGTATCTCTGAGGAGGACTGAACAATGGCACGAGTTAAGCGTGGTGTTACGGCGCGCCGCCGTCACAAGAAAATCCTGAAGCAGGCCAAGGGCTACTATCACGCCCGCCGCAAAGTCTTCCGCGTCGCCAAGCAGGCGGTCACGAAGGCGCTGCAGTACGCCTACATCGGTCGTAAGCAGAAGAAGCGCAATTTCCGTTCGCTGTGGATCACCCGCATCAACGCGGCGGCCCGCATCAACGGCCTGAGCTACAGCCGTTTCATGAACGGCCTGCTCAAGTCCGGCATCACCCTGGACCGCAAGGTGCTGGCGGACATCGCCGTGCACGATGCGACGGGTTTTGCGGCGCTGGCTGAAAAGGCGAAGAGCGCGCTCGCGGCGTAACCTGTTTCCATCCCCGTCCCGAGCCACGTGCCCCGCACTGGTTCGGTGCGAGGGACAACGTGGTTAAGGCATGGGGAAGGGCGCAAGTCCTTCCCCATTGCCGTTTTTGGGCTCCCGTAATCCGTTGCTGCGTAAGCGAACCAGGAAGCAGACCCCCATGGGTGAAATCGAGCAACTCAGCCAGCACTCGCTCGCGCAGATCGCGGCGGCCACCAGTTCCGACGCGGTCGAGGCCTTGCGCATCGCCCTGCTGGGCAAGTCCGGCAGCGTCACCGCGCAGCTCAAGCAGCTGGGCGCTTTGCCGCCGGAGCAACGCAAGACCGCGGGCGAGGCGATCAACCGCGCGCGCGACGAGCTGACCGCCGCGCTCAACGAGCGCAAGCAGGCCCTGGACAACGCCGCGCTCGACGCGCGCCTGGCCTCCGAATCGATCGACGTGACCCTGCCGGGCCTGGACGTCAGCGTCGGCGGCCTGCACCCGGTCAGCCGCACCATGGAGCGCATCGCCGACATCTTCGGCCGGCTCGGTTTCGCGCTCAGCGACGGCCCCGAGATCGAGGACGACTGGCACAACTTCGAGGCGCTGAATTTCCCGCCGCACCATCCGGCGCGGGCGATGCACGACACCTTCTATTTCCCGCCCGACCAGGCCGGCGTGGCGCGTCTGCTGCGTACCCACACCTCGGGCGTGCAGGTGCGCTACATGCTGCAGCACCAGCCGCCGCTGCGCATGATCGCGCTGGGCAAGGTCTACCGCAGCGACAGCGACCAGACCCATACCCCGATGTTCCACCAGTGCGAAGGTCTGCTGGTGGACGAGCACGCCAGCTTCGCCGACCTCAAGGGCACGCTGAGCGAATTCGTGCGCGCATTCTTCGAGCGCGATTTCGAGATGCGCTTCCGCCCCAGCTATTTCCCCTTCACCGAGCCTTCGGCCGAAGTCGACATCGCCTGGCAGCAGCCGGACGGTTCGACGCGTTGGCTGGAAGTGCTGGGCTGCGGCATGGTCCATCCCAGCGTGCTGCGCAACGTCGGTATCGATCCGGAGAAGTACACCGGCTACGCCTTCGGCCTGGGCGTGGAGCGCTTCGCGATGCTGCGCTACGGCGTCGACGACCTGCGCAGCTTCTTCGACAACGATGTGCGGTTCCTCAAGCAGCTCGCTTGAGGAACGGGATTCGTGATTCGGGATTCGAGATTCGCAAAAGCGATCCGGCCCGCTCTACGAATCCCTAATCCCGAATCCCTAATCCCGGAATTTCAATGAAATTCAGCGAAAACTGGCTGCGCCAGCACGTGCCGACCGACGCCAGCCGCGAACAGCTGGCGGCGACGCTGACCGCGATCGGCCTGGAAGTCGAGGAAGTGACCGCCCTGGGCGACGGCCTGGATGGTGTGATCGTGGCGCGTATCGTCAGCGCGCAGAAGCATCCCGAGGCCGACCGCCTGCAGGTATGCCAGGTCGAGATCGGCGAAGGCGCCACGGTCCAGATCGTGTGCGGCGCGCCGAATGCGCGCGCCGGACTGAAGGCGCCGTTGGCGACCGTCGGCGCGAACCTGCCCGGCGGCATCGCGATCAAGGCCGCCAAGCTGCGCGGTGTGGAATCCTTCGGCATGCTGTGCTCGGCCAAGGAACTGGGCGTGGATCCCGACGCCTCCGGCCTGCTTGAACTGCCGGCCGACGCGCCGGTGGGCGCGCCGCTGGCGCAGTACCTGGGCCTGCCCGACGCCAGCATCGAAATCAAACTGACCCCGAACCGCGCCGACTGCTTCAGCGTGCGCGGCATCGCCTACGACGTCGCCGCCGCCTGCGGTTCGCAAGTGGTGGCGTTCGACGCCACGCCGATGCCGGCCCTGATCGGCACCGAACTGGCGGTCGAACTGGACGCCGACGCCAAGGTGCCGCGCTTCGTCGGCCGCGTGATCGAAGGCGTGAACGCCGGCGCGGTCACACCGGTGTGGATGGTCGAGCGCCTGCGCCGCAGCGGCGTGCGCCCGATCAGCTTCCTGGTCGACGTGACCCAGTACGTGATGCTGGAACTCGGCCAGCCCATGCACGCCTTCGACCGCGACACGCTGACCGAACCGGTCGTGGTGCGTCCCGCGCGCGCGGGCGAGGAAACCAAGCTGCTCGACGGCCGCACGGTCGCGCTGGATCCGGACTTCCTGGTGGTGTCCGACAGCCAGGGCGGTCGCGGCGCGCGCGCCGTCGCCCTGGGCGGCATCATGGGCGGCTACGACACCCGCGTCACCGACGCCACCCGCAACGTCTTCCTCGAGGCCGCGCACTGGATTCCGTCGGCGATCATCGGGCGCGGCCGCAAGCTGGGCCTGCACACCGACGCCGGCCACCGCTTCGAACGCGGCGTCGATCCGGAACTGCCGCGCCAGGCCGTGGAAGTCGCGACCCGTCTGATCGTCGAGACCGCCGGCGGCGCGCCCGGCCCAGTCACCGAGGCCGTGCTGCCGCAGCACCTGTCGCAGCCGCAGCCGGTGCACCTGCGCCGCGATCGTCTGGCGCGCGTGCTCGGCCTGCGTATCGCCGATAGCGAAGTCGAACGCATCCTCACGGCACTGGGCCTGGCGGTGACCGCCGCCGCCGACGGCTGGAGCGTGACCGCGCCCAGCCGCCGCTTCGACATCGCGATCGAAGAGGACCTGATCGAAGAGATCGCGCGCATCCACGGCTACGACGCCATCCCGACCACGCTGCCGGGCGGCAACACGCGTCTGATCGCGCCCAGCGAAACCCGCGTCGAGGCCGGTGTGCTGCGCCGCCAGCTGGCCGCGCGCGACTACCTGGAAACGGTCAACTACGCCTTCGTCGACGCCGACCTGCTCGCGACCTGGCAGCTAGTCGAGGGCGCGGTGGCGTTGGCCAATCCGCTCAGCGCCGAACTCGGGGTGATGCGCACCGGCCTGCTGCCGGGCCTGGTCGCCGCCCTGGGCCGCAACGCCGCGCGTCAGCAGTCGCGCCTGCGTCTGTTCGAACTCGGCAACGTGTTCGCCGCACGCGCCGGCGAGGCGCCGCTGGAGATCCAGCGCATCGCCGCGGCCGCCTGCGGCGACGCCGGCCCGGAGCAGTGGAACGGCAAGGGCCGCGCGGTCGGCTTCCACGACCTCAAGGGCGACCTCGAAAGTCTGGCCGCTCTGGCCGGCGCCCGTCTGGAATACCGGCCCTCGCAGCCGGCCTGGGCCCACCCGGGCCGCTCGGCCGACGTCTACCGGGCCGATGAGACCGGCCAGGCCCAGCGCCTGGGCTGGATCGGCCAACTGCACCCGCGCCTGCAGCGGGCCCTCGACCTGGACGTCGAGGTGGTCGCGTTCGAGCTGGATTTGGCACCGCTGTCGCAGCGCGCCGTGCCGCGCGCCGGCACCCTGTCCCGGTATCCGTCCGTCCGCCGCGATCTCGCGTTCGTCGTCGCCGAGGACGTCGCCTGGGCGGCGATTTCGGCCTCCGTTCAGGCGGCCGCGGGCCCGTCCCTGCGCGATCTGGTGCTGTTCGACCGCTACCAGGGCAAGGGGGTGGAAAACGGATTCAAGAGTCTCGCTATGGGCTTGATTCTGCAGGATGAATCACGCACCCTGACTGACCGCGATGTAGAGGAAGTGGTGGCTGCGGTGATGGCGGCGATCGAGCGCGAACACGGCGCCAAGATCCGCGCCTGAGGCGCGCATCGCGGGTTCAAACAGGGGAAACGATGTGGCATTGACCAAGGCGGAAATGGCGGAGCGGCTGTTCGACGAAGTCGGACTTAACAAACGCGAAGCCAAGGAATTCGTCGACGCGTTCTTCGACGCGTTGCGCGAGGCGTTGGAGCACGGCCGACAGGTCAAGCTGTCGGGCTTCGGCAATTTCGATCTGCGCCGCAAGAACCAGCGGCCGGGGCGTAATCCGAAGACCGGCGAGGAAATTCCGATTTCGGCGCGGACGGTGGTGACCTTCCGTCCGGGACAGAAGCTCAAGGAGCGGGTGGAGGCCTATGCTGGATCCGGGCAGTAATCGCGAACTTCCGCCGATTCCGGCGAAGCGCTACTTCACCATCGGTGAGGTCAGCGAGCTGTGCGACGTCAAACCGCATGTGCTGCGTTACTGGGAAACCGAGTTCCCGACCCTCAACCCGGTCAAGCGCCGCGGCAACCGTCGTTACTACCAGCGCCACGAGGTGCTGATGGTGCGACAGATCCGCGGCCTGCTGTACGAACAGGGCTACACCATCGGCGGCGCGCGCCTGCGCCTGGAAGGCGAGGCCGCCAAGGACGAGTCGGCGCTGAGCTCGCAGATCATCCGCCAGGTGCGGATGGAGCTGGAAGAAGTGCTGCAGCTGCTGCGGCGCTGAAAGGCCGGGATTCGAGATTTGGGATGGGGGATTCGTCGAAAGCGCCGGCCTTCTCGCTCGACGAATCCCCCATCCCGTATCCCGAATCCCTGCCTTAAGGCTATACTTGCCGCCCGCTCGCAAGGGCGGGGACATCGAAACACGTTCGGGGCGTAGCGCAGCCTGGTAGCGCATCTGCCTGGGGGGCAGAGGGTCGTCGGTTCAAATCCGGCCGTCCCGACCATTCCGATGTCACCGCAACGCCCGGCCCGCGCCGGGCGTTTTGCGTTTCAGGGGCGCCGCTTACGGCGCCTCGATGGTGTAGCCGCGCGCCTGCAGCCGCGCCAGGTAGCCGTCGGGTTTGAACAGCTCAGCGACCGGCAGGCTGGCGAAGCTGACCCGGTTATTGAGCAGGGCGCGGTCGGCATTGGCCAGCCAGGCCTGGATCACGCGTTCGCGCAGGTCGCCGAAGCCCAGGCGCTGAGCCACGCCGGAGGCGGTGACCGCGCGCAGGCAGACTTCGTATTGATCGCCCTGCGGCAGCGCGCGCAGCGCTTCGATGTCGCCGATCGCCCAGGCGTTGGCGCGCGCGCGCATGGTCTCGATGTCGCCCTCGATCCGGCTCAGGGTCTTGGCGAAGCAGTCGGTGTCGCTGAGGGTGGTGTGGGCGAAGTCCTTGAGCACGGCCTTGGGGTCCTTGATCTTCATTTCGATCTTGGACGGGGTGATCTTGACTTCGTGCTGCTTGGCGCTGCGCTCGACCATCGGCCAGACGATGCCCTTGAGCGACAGATCGGAGCGACGCATCGCCACTTCGTAAAGCTCCTGGGCGGCGAACACCGGGCGCCATTTCTCGACGCCGCGATCGCTGCCGATGTAGCGCGCCTTGAGCGGCAGCCAACGCGCGTACAGGTCGGCGGGCACGACGTCGCGCAGGGTCTTGTCGTCGGGGTTGCGGCGCGCCTTCAGCGCCGAGGGGATCAGCAGCATGCTGCGGAACATGCCCAGATCGGTGCCGATCGACACCGACGGCGGCTCCAGCACTTCCTGCGATTGCGCGATCGTCGCTTCGACGTCGCGCGACAGCCATTGCATGTTCTTGGGCACCGGGCTCAAGGTGCCGAGGATCCACAGCACGTGTTCGCCGCGGCTGACCTTCCACATGCCCGGGCCCGGCTGCACGCCGGAGACCACGACGGTGTCGATGTCGCGAATGGTTTCCTGCGCCGGCGCCAGCGGCGGCGTTTGCGCGTACGCGGGCGATGCGAGCGCGAGGGAGAGCGCGAGACAGGCGAGCAGGGCAGGGCGCATCCGTTGCGTTTCCGTGGTGGGGGATCGAGCCCGGAGCCTGCCAGATTCGCGCGACGCGGCGCAGTGCGGATCGGTGGCTGCGCGGCCTGCCGTGCGGAATCCGTTCAGGCGGACGCGGCCACAGTTGCTAATGAGAACCATTAGCAAATAGACTGCGACTCCAGTCCAAGGCATGTGCGAGCGACCCGCACGCGTCGTGCCGCCACTCCAGCCCGCTGCCGCATGAGCCCGACCTCGACCACCGCCGCGCCCGCGCGCAAAGCCAAGACCGTGCCGCTGCGCCATCGAATCGAGGTGGGCGTGCGCGCGTTCGCGGCCGTCGTGGTGGGCTATCTGCTGGCCTATGGCTCGACCGCGTTCCTGACCGTGGTACTGCCGTTCTCGCGCAGCGATCGCGTGGTCGCCGCCAGCTTGCTGTGCTTCGCGGTCTGGTGCGCGGCGGCGATGTACGCGTTCGCGGCCAAGAGCGCGGCGCGCGCAGTGCTCGCGCCGCTGTTGCTCGCGCTCGCCTTGTACGGCGTGGCCCTGGCCTTCCCCGAATTCGCCGCCCGGCCGTGAGCGCGCAGGCATGAAGAACACGTTCTCGCAGGCGATGGCCTGGTTGCATACCTGGGCCGGGCTGATCATCGGCTGGCTGCTGTTCGTGATCTTCGTCGGCGGCACCCTGGCCTGCTTCGACAAGGAGATCGGCGACTGGATGCGTCCGGCCCTGCACGACGCGCCGCGCGCCGAGCTCAGCTTCGCGCGGGCGATCGCCTCGGCCCAGCGCGACGCCAAACCGCACGCGCACGCCTTGTATGTGACCGCGCCGACCCAGCGCGAGCGCGCGACCTCCGCCTACGTTTACTACGACGACGGCAGCTACGACGAGCGCGGGTTGAATCCCGCCACCGGCGAGCGCCTGGCGGATACGGCCGGCGGCGATTTCTTCTTCACCCTGCACTACAACCTGCACGCGGGCACGATCGGCATGTACCTGGTCGGCGTCGCCGGCATGTTCATGCTGGTCGCGATCGTCACGGGCATCGTGATCCACAAGCGCATCTTCAAGGACTTCTTCACCTTCCGGCCCAAGACCGGCGGCCAGCGCGCCTGGCTGGACGGGCACAACCTCACCGGCGTGCTCGGCCTGCCGTTCCATCTGATGATCGCCTACACCGGCGTGGCGATCTTCGTCGCCTCGTACATGTTCGCGGGCGTGCAGGTGGCCTACGACAGCGACGCCGAAAAGTTCTTCGCCGAGGCCGGCGACAGCTACGAACGTCCGGAGACCGGCAAACCATTGCCCAGGCTGTATCCCGTGGACAGCCTGATCGCCGACGCGACCCGTCGCCTGGGCGTGCCGCCGACCTGGGTCAACGTGCACCACCCCGACGACAGCAGCGCCACCATCGCCTTCGGTGGCGACCACAGCCGCCACGTGGCCTGGAATTTCGACCAGGTCGTCTACGACGCCAACGACGGCAAGCTGCTGCACGTGTCCAAGCCGTCGGCGACCGGCTACAAGGTCTACACCTTCCTCGGCGGCCTGCACATGGCGCAGTGGGGCGGCAGCGCGCTGCGCTGGCTGTATTTCTGCATGGGCCTGGCCGGTTGCGTGATGCTGGCCAGCGGTATGCAGGTCTGGGTCAACAAGCGCGCCAGGAAGGTCGCCGAGGCCGGCGCGGTGTCGGGCTATGGCCTGGTGCAGAGCCTCAACCTGGGCGTGGTCGGCGGCATGCCGCTGGGCTGCGTGGCGATGCTGATCGCGAACCGCGTGCTGCCGGCCGGCCTGGCCGAGCGCGCGAGTTGGGAGATCGGCGCGTTCTGCGCGGCCTGGATCGCGGCCGCGCTGTACGCGCTGATCCCGTCGGTGCGCCGGCGCGGCTGGGGCCGCTACTTCGCCTTGAACGCGATCGCGTTGGCGGCGTTGCCGTTGGTCAATCTGGCGACCGCACCCAAGAGCCATCTGTTCGCGACCCTGGCGCGCGGCGATTGGGCGCTGGCCGCGGTCGATCTGACCGCGTTGGCGCTGGCGCTGGGTTTCGCGCTGCTGGCGTTGCGTGCGCGAGCGGCTGCGCGCCTTCCCGTTTCCGAACCCGCGCGCGTGCGCGGTGGCAAGCGCCGCGCCGCGCTCGCCGAGCGCTGAGGAGTTGCGATGCTGTGGTTGGGATTCGCGGTGTCGTTGCTGGCCTGGTGCCTGCTCAGCCTGGGCATGGAGAAGCATTACGCGCAGGCGTGCGCGGGGCGCTACGACGCGCGCCGCGCGCGTGTCTGGCGCGGCCTGGGCTGGGTGTTGCACGCGGCGGCCTTCGCCGGTTTCGCGGCCTGGAAGGGCTGGGAGTTCGGTCCGATCTTCTGGGCGGCGGTGCTGATGCTGTCGGCGCTGGCCTGGTCCTTGAGCCTGACCCTATGGCCGAAGGCGAGCGCGAAGCTGGCCGTGGCGGTGCTGCTCAGCGGCGTGGCGACGGCGCTGCTGTCGGGCTGAGGCGCGTGCGGCGTCAGCGTGCGTCGATGATGCGGTTCGCTGCGCTCACCGATCCTAGGGTGCGTATCGCTGGCCCCGTATCGGCGCTTGGCTCTCTGTGGGAGCGGCGTAAGCCGCGATTGAACTCCATCAGATCCGCGCGGCTCGGCGACCGAGGTCGCGACTTAGGTCATTTCGTAGGGTGTGGTGAGCGCAGCGAACCGCACCATGTGCAACTCCGGCCAAGCGCGCGATGCGGTTCGCTGCGCTCACCGCATCCTACGTTCGCGTCGTCGACCCGCGTCACTGCCTGGCACCCTGTGGGAGCGGCGTGAGCCGCGATTGAACTCCATCAGATCCGCGCAGCTCGGCGGCGTGGTCGCGACTTGCGTCGCTCCTACAGGGAGCTGGTCGTAAATTCGCGTGCGAGAGAGGCGACGTCAGCTATCGAGTAGGGTGTGGTTAGCGCAGCTAACCGCGCCATGCGCAGCTCCGAGCGCGGGATGCGGTTCGCTGCGCTCACCGCATCCTACGGCGACGGAACTTGCGCGTGTGCCTCAAAGCGCCGCGCTGCGCGGCGGCGCTTCCTGCAGTTCGGGCCAGCGCGCGAACACGGCGCGGCGGATGCCGGCGGCGTCGAGGCCGGCTTCGGCCAGCAGCTGTTCGCGGCTGGCGTGGTGCTGGAATTCGTCGGGCAGGCCCAGATGCAGGATCGGCAGGGCGATGCCTTCGGCGGCCAGCAGTTCGGCCACGCCGCTACCGGCGCCGCCAGCGATCACGTTGTCTTCGAGCGTGACGAAGCCGCGGTGGCTCTTGGCCAACTCCAGGATCAAGGTGCGATCCAGCGGTTTCACGAAGCGCATGTTGACCAGGGTCAGGCCGAGCTCGTTGGCGACTTGTTCGGCGGCCGGCACGATCGCGCCGAACGCGAGCAGGGCGATGCGGCTGCCGCTGCGGCGCAGTTCGGCCTTGCCGATCGGCAAGGTATCGAGGTTGGGCTGCACCGGCACGCCGGGGCCGGTGCCGCGCGGGTAGCGCACCGCGGCCGGGCCTTCGTAGCGGTGACCGGTGCTGAGCATCTTGCGGCACTCGTCCTCGTCGGCCGGCGCCATCACCAGCATGTTGGGTACGCAGCGCAGATAGGACAGGTCGAGGTTGCCGGCGTGGGTGGCGCCGTCCGGGCCGACCACGCCGCCGCGGTCGATCGCGAACAGCACGTCCAGGTTCTGGATCGCGACGTCGTGCACCAGTTGGTCGTAACCGCGCTGCAGGAAGGTCGAATAAATCGCGACCACCGGCTTGGCGCCTTCGCAGGCCATGCCGGCGGCCAGGGTGACCGCGTGCTGCTCGGCGATGGCGACGTCGAAGTAGCGCGCCGGGTATTCCTTGCTGAAGCGCACCAGGCCGGAGCCTTCGCGCATCGCGGGGGTGATGCCGAGCAGCTTGTCGTCGGCCGCGGCCATGTCGCACAGCCACTCGCCGAACACGTCGGTGTAGGTCGGCTTCTTGGCGCCGGGCTTGCTGACCAGGCCCTTCTCGGGATCGAAGGGGCCGACCGCGTGGTAGCCGATCTGATCGCCTTCGGCCAGTTCGTAACCTTTGCCCTTGGTGGTGATGATGTGCAGCAGCTGCGGACCCTTGAGGGTCTTGAGCGTCTTCATCGCGCCCAGCAATGCCGGCAGGTCGTGGCCGTCGATCGGGCCGGTGTAGTGGAAGCCGACCTCCTCGAAAAAGGTCGAGGGCACGAACATGCCCTTCCAGTGTTCTTCCCAGCGGCGCACGAACTTGGCCGCCGGCTTGCGCTTGTCGCCCAGCAGCTTCTTGCCGCCTTCGCGCAGCGCGTTCAGCGTACGGCTGCCGGTCAGGCGGCCAAGCATCTTGGTGACGCCGCCGACGTTCTCAGAGATCGACATCTGGTTGTCGTTGAGGATCACCAGCAGGTTCGGCTCGGGATCGGTCATGCCGCCGGCGTGGGCCAGCGCTTCGAAGGCCATGCCGGCGGTCATCGCGCCGTCGCCGATCACCGCCACGACCTTGCGCTCGTCGCCGGCGCGCTGCAGCGCGATCGCCATGCCCAGCGCGGCCGAGATCGAGGTCGAGCTGTGGCCGACGCCGAAGGTGTCGTACTGCGACTCCTCGCGTTTCGGGAACGGCGCCACGCCGTCTTTCTGCTTGACGGTGTGGATCTCGTCGCGGCGGCCGGTGAGGATCTTGTGCGGATAGCACTGATGGCCGACGTCCCAGACCAGGCGGTCCACCGGCGTCTCGAACAGCCAGTGCAGGGCCACGGTCAGTTCGATCACGCCCAGGCCCGCGCCGAAGTGGCCGCCGACCAGGGCGACCTGCTCGATCAGGTAGGCGCGCAATTCCTCGGCGATCGCCGGCAGTTCGTCTTCGCCGAACTGGCGCAGGTCGGCGGGAACTTGGATGCGGGAAAGACGCGGGTAGCGCTGCGGATCGATCATTACCGACGGGTTCTGGCGTTCAGTCGGTCATTGTCCCGCCCCTGTGTGAGGCGGGCAAGAAGCGGATGCGTGGCGGGTTCAGGCGCGGCGGCCGGAACCGCGCCCGGAACGCGCGCGGTCAGCGCCCGCGCAGGCGTCCGAACAGGCCGCCGGCCTTGGCCGGTTCGACCGGATCGGGCTCGGCCTCGGGCTCGGCGAAGCCGGTGGCGAGGTTGGCGTTGACGAAGTCGGCGACGTCCGCGGCCGGTACGCCGCTGGCCTCGGTGATCTCGGCCAGGGTCGCCGGGCCCTTCATCATCACCGTGGCGATGCGGAAGTGCTTGGGGAACTCGCGTTCGGTCTGCGGCCACTTGACCATCTGATAGCGGCGCTGCGGGTCGTAACCGGGCGCCAGGGCGCCGTGGCCGGCGAGCAGGCTGCCGAACCAGACCAGGCGCGCGAGCGGCATGGGCTCGCCCAGCGGTGCCACGGTCATGGCCCAGGTCTTGTCGTCGACGGCGATGAAGTCGGCCGCCGACAGGCTCTTCTCGAAATAGGCCGACAGCGGCTTGAGCGCCGAGGGGCCGTGGTACTGGCGTTGATCGGCGTCGATCAGCAGCGGTTCGTCGCCGCGCAGGCGCAGGTGGCCGCGCAGGCGGCCGGAGGTAAGCCAGACCAGCAGGGATTCGCCGGCGGCGACGGCAGGAGCGGGGGCGGGCGCAGGTGAGGCTGGAGCGGGTGCGGGTGCGGGTGCAGGTGCAGGCGGGGCCGGAGCGGCCGCGACCGGTGCGGGGGCCGGTGCGGGAGCCGGCGCTGCCGGAGCAGGGGCTGCCGGAGCAGGCGCCGGCGCCGGCGTGGGCACCACGCCCAGCGGGATCTCGACCGCGCGATCCAGGGTCGGCACAGGTTCGGCCGGCGCGGGCGCGGGTTTGGGCGCGGCCGGGGCCGGGCTCGGCGCCGCGGGCGTCGGACTGGGCGCGCTTGCCATCGTCGGCGGGGCCGGCGCGGCCTCCAACGGCTGTCCGGCCTGGGTCGCGATCTCGCGTAACAAATCGCCGATACCGTTGGCGTCGAAGGGCTGACCGAGGCGGTAATCGGCCTGGGTGCGCTGGGCATTGGTCAGCGCGATCACGCTCTTGCCCGCGGCATGCAGGCGCAGCCAGCTCATCGGGCCGTACATGCTGTCCATGTCCACGACGACGTAGTCGGCCTGGCTCTCGGGCAGCAGCTGCCAGCGTCCGCCGAGGCGGGAGTTGGCATCCTTGAAGGCCGCCTGCAGTGCGGTCTCCGTCGCCGGGTCCATTCCGGTCAGACCGAGGGTCAGGGCCATCGTTGCGTCCATCGTTGCGGTGGTGGACGAGTGTTGCGGACCGCAATCACGTCGTCAACGCGCGCAACGCGTCGCAAATCAGCGTTCTTCGGCAGGCGCGCGCTCAGGTGGCCGGCAGATCGCGACCGGCGTCACGGCTTGATGCGCAAAGTCCCGGCGAAACGGCGGTTTCGGGCCCATGGCCGGATCGTGCGCAAGCGCGCGCGATGTGCGATTCACAAGCCGCCGCGACCGGCGTGAGCAGTCGTCAACCGCTAAGACGAGCGTTCTTGGGCAGCTGATTGCGCAGGAATGCCATCTGATCGGCGAGGATGTTGCGGTTGGACAGGATCAGATGCTCGACCCAGCTGGGCCGGTACGGCACCGCCAGCAGCGGCATGCCGGCCTGCTGCGGGGTGCGGTTGCCCTTGCGCGAATTGCAGTGGAAGCAGGCCGCGACCACGTTCTCCCAGATATCGCGACCGCCCTTGGACACCGGGATCACATGATCGCGGGTCAGGTGCGGGCGGTTGAAGTCGCGACCGCAGTACAGGCACAGGTAGTCGTCGCGCGCGAACAGCGCGGCGTTGGTCAGGGCCGGGGTCGGGGCCAGCGCATGCGCGCGAGCATGGCCGCGCGCCGCCACGATCGGGTGCAGTTCGATCAGGCTTTGTTCGCCGCTGAGGCGGCTGGTTCCGCCGTGCACACGCAGGCAGGGATCGCCCAAGGTCCAGGCCACCGCGCCGCGCACGTACAAACAGGTCGCTTCCTGCCAGTTCATCCAGTCGAGCACGCGGCCGTGCGCATCGAGCGACAGCAAGCGCACCGCGTTGAGGCGGTCGACGGGCGGGCGGGGGTGCGCGTAGCGCTGGGCGAGGTCCAGTCCGGAGACGCCGAGGATTTCCGGCTCACGCAGCAGTCGCTCTGCGTGGGTTCCGGTTCGGACCAAGCGTAGGCTCGCTCTATCGGTCTCCATCGGGATATCAGCTTATACCCGTTTGATGACGATTTGGGTAGCCGATGCGGGCGGCGGGCGCCGCGCCCGCGGCGCGGCCATCCGTGGCCGCGCGGGTGCTGGCGTCGGATCAGACGTCGAAGGCGTCGGCGTCCAGCGCGGTCAGGGTCGACAGCGGCGCGGCGATCGCTTCGGCATGCGCGCGCGTGCGCGGCAACAGACGCGCGAAGTAGAAGCGCGCGGTCTCGCGCTTGCCGGCTTTGAAGCGTTCCGACTGCGACGAGGCCTCGCTGGCGGCGACGCTGCGCGCCCACCAATACGCCAGCGCGACGTAGCCCGAGTACATCAGGTAGTCGTAGGCGGCCGCGCCCACCTCGTCGGCGTCGGCGACCGCGCGCTGGCCGATCCGCAGGGTCAGCTGCTGCCATTGCGCGGCTTGCTCGCGCAGCGGGGCGATGAACTCGGCGACCGCGGCATTGTCGGCGTTGCCGGCGCAGAAGGTCTCGATCTCCTCCAGCATCACGCGCAGGCCGGCGCCCTGCAGCTGCATGACCTTGCGGCCGAGCAGGTCCAGAGCCTGGATGCCGGTGGTGCCTTCGTACAAGGTGGTGATGCGGGCGTCGCGCGCGAGCTGCTCCATGCCGTGTTCGGCGATGTAGCCGTGGCCGCCGTAGCACTGCAGCGCGTGGTAGGTGCATTCCACGCCCCATTCGGTGAGGCAGGCCTTGACGATCGGGGTCATGAAGCCGACCAGCGCGTCGGCGCGTTCGCGTTCGGCGGCGTCCGGCGCGTTATGCGCGACGTCGACCAGCAGGGCGCCGTGATAGCCCATCACGCGGCCGCCTTCGACCAGCGCCTTGCAGGTCAGCAGCATGCGCCGCACGTCGGGGTGGACGATGATGGGATCGGCCGGCTTGTCGGGGAACTTCGCGCCCGACAGCGCGCGCATCTGCAGGCGCTCGCGCGAGTAGGTCAGCGCGTTCTGCAGGGCGCGGTCGGACAGGCCCAGGCCCTGCAGGCCGACCGCGAGGCGGGCGGTGTTCATCATGGTGAACATCGCCATCAGGCCCTTGTGCGGCTGACCGATCAGGTAGCCCTGGGCGCCATCGAAATTCATCACGCAGGTGGCCGAGCCGTGGATGCCCATCTTGTGTTCGAGCGCGCCGCAGCGCACCGCGTTGGCGGCGCCGATCGCGCCGTCGCGGCCGACCTTCACCTTCGGCACCACGAACAGCGAAATGCCCTTGCTGCCGGCCGGCGCGTCCGGCAGGCGCGCCAGCACCAGGTGGACGATGTTGTCGGTGAAGTCGTGCTCGCCGGCGGTGATGAAGATCTTGGTGCCGGTGATCGAATAGCTGCCGTCGTCCTGCGGTTCGGCGCGGGTCTTGAGCAGGCCCAGGTCGGTGCCGCAATGCGGTTCGGTGAGGCACATGGTGCCGGTCCAGCGGCCCTCGATCAGCGGCTTGAGGAAGACCTCCTGTTGCCAGGCTTCGCCGTGGTGCAACAGGGCTTCGGTGGCGCCGTGCGAGAGCAGGGGGAAGTTGCCCCAGGCCAGGTTGGCGGCGTCGATCATTTCCTTCAGCGGCACGCCGGCCGCGTGCGGCAGGCCCTGGCCGCCGAACTCGCTGGGCGAGACCAGCCCGGCCCAGCCGCCTTCGACGTACTGCGCATAGGCCTGCTTGAAGCCCGGCGGCGTGGTCACCGCGCCGCTGGCCTTGTCGTAGCTGCAGCCGATCTCGTCGCCGACGCGGTTGAGCGGCGCCAGCACGGTCTCGGTGAAGCGCGCGCCTTCGTCCAGCACCGCGTCGAGCACATCGCGCGTGGCCTCGGCGAAGCCCAGGCGTTGGAAAGCGGCTTCGGCGCCGAGCACGTCGAACAGGGCGAAACGCATATCGGCTAGGGGGGCTTTGTAGGTGCTCATGGGCAGGGATTCGTGATTGGGGATTCGGGATTGGTAAAAGCGAACGCGAAGGGGCGGGATAGGATTGCGAATCTCTAATCCCGAATCCCTAATCTCGGCCGTTAGCGCAGCACACCGGGCAGGCCGGGCGCCGGACTCAGCGCGCTGCTGCGATCGATCGTGAAGTTGCGTTGCTTCTTTTCGTCGGGCGTGGCGTCGATGCTGCCCTTGAGCGTGTAGGACAGGCTCCGGCCGCTGACCAGCGCATCGGCGACGGCGAGCTTGGCCGCGCCGCTGGGGCGCAGGTTCACCGCGATCACGTCGGCCGACTCGGGGCCGATCGACACCGCCGGGGTGCCCTGCAGGCGGCCGGCCTCGTCGCTGCCCAGGCTCAGGACCAGATCGAAGCGGTCGAAGCGCATGGGGATGCTGCTGAAGTTTTCGATCCGCAGCTCGGCCGACCAGCTGCCGTCGGCGCGCACGGTCAGCTGCTGGATGCGCGCGGAGGGCTCGGACACGCGGCGCACCGGCCCGCCGACGCAGGCGGCCAGCAGCAATACGCAGCCCGCCAGGGCCAAACCACGAGTCCAACGCATCGCCTTCATGCTGCCGCTCCGCCGTAAGCCGTAATGGGGAGCTGAGGATACTACGGCGTAGGGTGGGCTTTGCGGGGGCTGGGAAGGCAAGAGCAAATCCCCCCTGGCCCCCCTTTTTCAAAGGGGGGAACAAAGCGCGTTTGAGAGGGGGGCGCGCGGATTCGATCGCCTCCGCACTCCCATGCGCCTCTGTGTCCCCGTGGTTGAGCCCTAGGACTCGATGCGGTTCCCCCCTTTGAAAAAGGGGGGCTAGGGGGGATTTGCTTTACCGCCCCTCAGTCCACCAAGCCCTTGCGCAGCGCATACCGCACCAGCTCGGCGGTGTTGCGCACGTCCAGCTTGGCCAGCACGCGCGCGCGGTGGTTCTCGGCGGTCTTGACGCTGATCGTCAGTTCGCGCGCGATTTCCTTGGTGGTGTGGCCCTCGGCGATCAGGTGGAAGACCTCGCGCTCGCGCGCGGTCAGGCGACCGTAGGGGTCGCCGAGGTCGCGTTCGGGGTGCTGCAGTTGCTCGGCCAGCGCGCGCGCCGCCTGCGGGCCGAAGTAGCCGTGGCCGGCGTGCACGCCGCGTACCGCGGCCAACAACTCGGAAGCCGCGCTGTCCTTGACCATGTAGCCGGAGGCGCCGACCCGCACCGCCTGCAGCACGTACTCGTTTTCCTGGTGCATGGTCAGCACCAGCACGCGGGTGTCGGGCAGGGCCTCGCACAAGCGGCGCACGACTTCGATGCCGTTCAAACGCGGCATGGAAATATCGGTGATGACCACGTCGGGCCGGGTCGCGACCGCCTTCTCCAGCGTTTCCAGGCCATCGGCGGCCTGGGCCACGACCTGGACGTCGCCTTCGGCCTGCAACAGGCCGACCAAACTCTCCCGGACCATGGTGTGGTCGTCTGCGATCAGTACCCGCACGGTCTTGGTCCCCATGGCGCTTACGCTGCTCGTGTGTCCGGCGCTCGTCAAGCGCCGGTGTTCAGGGAGGCGACAGGGGCACGCGCGCGCTCAGGCGCAAGCCCTCGCCTGGCACGCCGCGCAATTGCAGCACGCCGCCGTACAGACGCAATCGCTCGCGCATGCCGCTTAGACCGCTGCCGCCCGCTTGCAGCGCTTGTTCGGGTTCGCAGCCGCGGCCGTCGTCGTGCACGCGCAACTGCAATCCTCCATCGCGCGTGGTCAGCTGCACGTGAATATGCGCCGCGCCGGAGTGTTTGGCGGCGTTGTTGAGCGCTTCCTGGGCGACGCGGAACAACAGAGTCTGCAATTCGCCATCCAGAGTGGGTAGCGAATCCACATCGAGGTCGATGCGCGCGCCACTGGCTTCGGCCTGGCTGCGCACCAGCCAGCGCAGCGCGGCTTCCAGGCCCAGATCGTCGAGGATGGGCGGGCGCAACAGGCGCGAGAGTTCGCGCGTGTCCTGCAAGGTGTCGCCGCACAGCGCCAGCGCGGTGGCCAGTGCAGCGCGCGCGTCGACGCGGTCGGCGGGCAGGGCGTCGTCGAGTTGGCCCAGGCGATGCTTGAGCACGGTCAGGTTCTGGCCGATGCCGTCGTGCAGTTCGCGCGCCAGGCGGCGACGCTCGTCCTCCTGCACGCGCCACACCGCACGCCCGAGGCGGCGGAATTCGCGCTCGTTGCGTTCCAGCCGTTCCAGCAGTTCACGGTATTGCTGACGCAAGCTGGAGAGCTCGTCCATGGCCGCGGCTCAGGGTTTGCGCGCCGGATCCAGCCGGGCGATCTGCGGCGCGGCTTCGAAGCCGCCGAGCAGGTTGGCGGGCATGCGTTCGCGCACGCGCCGCAGCGCGGCCACCGCGTCGTCGCGTGCGTTCGCGGCGGCGCCGGCGTCGCCGGCCTGGCTCAGGGCTTGCGCGCCCAGTTCGTGCAGGCGGTAAGCGCCGGCGTAGTCGCCGCGCCGTAGCAGCGGCAGCACCTCGCGGTAGCGCTTGGTCGCGCCGTCCGGATCGCGCGCGGCCAGGGCCTGGGCGATCGCGACTTCCGACCAATCCAGGCGCAGCGCGACGTGGCCCAGCGCCGCGACTTCGGTGCCGAGCGCGGACGCGTTGGCGCCGGCCTTCACCGCTTCCAGACTGACTTGCAGACGCAGCAGGCGCACACCGGATGCGTCCGCGTAGCGGCGCGCCTGGGCCAGGTGCTGCGCGGCCGCCTTGGCGTCGCCGCCCTGGCGCGCGAGTTCGGCGCGCAGCAGGCCGTCGATGCCGCGCTGCTCGGCCGGCGCCTGCGCGACCGATGCGGCGATCGCGTCCAGGGCCCGCAGCGCGTCGGCTCCGGCGCCGGTGGCGATCAAGGTTTGCGCGCGCAACAAGCCGGCGTCGGCGATGCCGCGCGGATCCTGGCGCTGACGGAACAGCGCTTCGGCCTTGCCGGCTTGGCTCAGCGCTTCGTCGTAGTGGCCCTGCATCAGCGCCAGTTCGGCCAGGTTGCGGCGGCTCACCGCGGCTTCCTCGATCATCTGCTCGCGCTCGGCATCGGTCAGCGCGCGCTCGAGTTGTTCGCGCGCGGCGCTCCATTGGCCGCGCGCGATCGCGAGCAGGCCGAGGTTCTGCAAGGTGCGGATGCGGCCGGTCTGGTCGCCGAGTTTTTCGTAGGCGCCGGCCGATTGCGAGAGATAGGCCTGGGCGTCGTCGTAGGCGCCGAGTTGGTAGTGGGCGAAGCCGATATCGTTGAGCGCTTGAGCGGTGCCCTGGGCGTCGCCGGTCTGCTGCCAGCCTTGCAGGGCGAGCCGGAACGCGGCCAACGCGGCCGGGTAGTCGCCGCGTTCCTCGGCGAGCAGGCCGAGTTCGTTGTCGACCGCGGCCAGGCCGTGGCGGTCGTCCAGGGCCAGATGCAGTTTGCGCGCCTGCTCCAGACTGGCCGCGGCTTCGTCGTAACGGCCCGACAGCGACAGCACGTTGCCGAGGTTGCGCAGGCTGGTGGCCAGGCCGCGCCGGTTGCCGACCGCGCCGCGCAGTTCGACCGCCTTGCGGTATTGCTCCTGGGCGTGGTCGTTCTGGCCCAGGCGGCTGTAGCCGATGCCGAGCGCGTTGACGGTTTCGGCTTCGCCGTAGCGATTGCCGCTGCGCTTGTAGAGCACCAGCGCGCGCACCAGGTAATCGTCGACCGCGCGCCGCGCTTGACCGTGCAGGATCGAGAATTTGCCCAACTCGTACCAGGCGCGCGGATCGTTGGCATCGCGCGCGGTCAGCGCCTGCAATTGCCCGACCGCGCCGGCGAGGTCGCCGCCGGCGCCCAGGGCGCGCCCGAGTTCGAGCTCGGCGCGGGTGTCGTCGGGTGTGGACTGCAGCTGCGCGCGCCACTCGCGTATCGCGCTTTCGGTATCGCCGTCGAGCAGGGCGCGTTCGGCGGCGAAGCGCCGGCGCAGCGCCTGCGGCGCGTCGGCCGCGACGCGTTGGCCGCGCTCGATCGCCTCGTAGGCGGCGTCGAGGTCGCCGATCGCCTGCGCCGATTCGGCCGCGCCCCACCAGGCCGACGCGAATCCGGGCGCGCTGTCGGCGGATTTGCGGAACGCCGCCAGCGCTTCCACCGGCGCGCTGTCCTGGCGCGCGCGCAGGCCTTCGCCGTAGGCATCCAGCGCGGCCGCGGACGGCAGGTTCAGCGCGAGCGCGGCGCGCAGGCCCAGGTCGGTGCGGAAGCCCGGGTCCGCCGGCAGGGCCGCGAACGCGGCCTGCGGATCGGCGCCGCGGCCGGCGCTGCGATGGGCGACGCCGCGTTCGTCCGACAGTTCGGCTTCGGCCCGCCAGCCCTTCGCATCGGCGCGCAGGGTCACCCGCAGCACGCGGTCGGCGCCGACGGTGCGGCGCAGCGCGGCCGGATCGAGGCGGGCGCTGCCGGTGGGATCGAGTTGGCGCAGGGCTTGCTGGGTGCGGTCTTCGTCGACCACGGCCAAGCCGGGCACGCCGGACAAGGCGCTGCGCAATTGCGCGGCCAGGGCGGCGCGACGCGCGGGCGCGAGCGCGGCCTGGTCGGGCGCATCCAAGGGCAGCACCAGCAGGCGGTGCAGCGGCGCGACCGCGGCCACCCCTTCGGGCACCGGCGGCGTTTGCGCGCGCCACCATCCGATCCCGCCGACCGCGACCAGCGCGAGCGCGGCGGCAGCCAGCCATAGCCGGCGACTGGGCCGGTAGTCGCGTGCGAGCTTGCGCTGATCGAGCACGCGCACCACCTCGTCGGCGCTGCGCAGGCGGTGCGCCGGTTGCGGGCGCAGCAGGCGATCGACCAGGCGCGCCAACCACGGCGGCGTCTGCGGCCGTTGCCGGGTCACCGGCGCGGGCGCGCGCAGCATGCGCTGGGCGAGCACCTCGTGCACGGTGCCGCCGGCGAACGGCTGGGCGCCGGCGAGCATTTCGTAGAGGATCAGGCCCAGCGCGTAGAGATCGCTGCGCGCGTCCACGGTCTCGCCGCGCGCCTGTTCCGGCGACAGGTAGTCGGGCGTGCCGACCACCGCGCCGGACTGGGTCAGGCCGGTGCTGGCCAGCGAGCGGGCGACGCCGAAATCGGTGATGCAGGCGTCGCCGGCGCGGTCCACCAGCACGTTGGCGGGTTTGAGGTCGCGATGGATCACGCCGCGCGCATGCGCCGCGCTCAGGCCTTCGGCGACCTGGCGCGCGATCCGGATCGCGTCCTCGATCGGCAGCGGGCCTTCGCGGTCCAGCTTGCGGTCCAGCGCCTCGCCGTCGATGTAGTCCATGCCGATCAGCCATTGGCCGTCGTGCTGGGCGAGGTCGTGGATGCGCACCACGCGCGGGCTGGAGACCTGGCGCGCCATCAGCAGTTCCTGGCGGAACCGCTCGAAGGCATCGGCGCGCGTGGCCAGTTCCGGACGCAGCAGCTTGATCGCGACCGCCACGTCCAAGGTGAGATCGGTGGCGCGATAGACCACGCCCATGCCACCGACGCCGAGCACCGCCTCGATTCGGAAGCGGCCGGCCAGCACCGTGCCGGGCGTCAGCCGCTGCTGCGCGTATAGCCCGGTAGCGGTCGGCGCGGAGGAATCGGTCATGGTGTGTTGCCGTGCGGGCCCGCCACTATCGTGCTCCAACGCGGGGCATCGTCCAATGCCTCCACGGCGCTGCGCGCGAGCAGCCACAGGGCCGCGCTCTCGGCGAAGGCGCTGAGCAGTTCCAGATCGAACTGGGTGATCGGCTCGCCGGGGGTGCGGCGATCGGCGTAGATCGCGCCCAGGGTGCGCGGGCCGTCCAGCAAGGGCAGGCAGACCAGGCTTTTCAGGCCGCTGTCGACGATCGAGGCGCGTTCGGCGGCCCAGTCGCTGCGCGCGACCTCGTTGACCACCACCGGCAGGCGTTGGGCCAGCGCGCGTTCGACCGCGCCCAGGCTGCCGGAGAACACCCGCGCGCGCAGCGCGGCCGGGTCCAGTTCCACGCTGGCGCGTACCGCGTAGTCGCCGCCGCTGGCCAGCAGCAGGAAGCCGCGGCTGCAGTCGGCCAGTTCGACCACGCCGCGCAGCACTTCCTCGGGCAGGCGGGCATGATCGGATTCGGCTTCGACCCGGCGCGTGAGCGCGAGCGAGAAATCGCGGCGCTGCTGCTGGCGCAGGCGCAGGCCGTTGCTCTGAGCCTCGTTGAACTCGGCGAAGTCGCAATGCACGTCGCCGAAGCGCAGCCAGGACGGTACCGCCAGCGCCGCCGAGTCCTCGACCGCGATGCCGTCGACGTAGCTGCCGTTCTTGCTGCCCAAGTCGCGCAGCTGCCAGCGCTGGCCGTCGTGGCTGAGCTCGGCATGGGCGCGCGAGACCGAGGGATGTTCCAGCACCAGATCGCAATCGGCGGCGCGGCCGATGCGCAGACGCCCGCCCGCGGCGATCCAACGCGTGATCGCTGCGGTTTCGGGCGGGTAAGCGATCAGGCGCGCCGGCATGGGCGCATCTTAAGCGCGGCCGGCGGCCCTATTGCGAATGCGCATCACTGTCCGTAGTCGCGCTGGTAGATCACGCTGAAGCGCAGGGTCGCCGCACCCGCGATCAGCTCGCCGGCGTGGTTGGTCGTGCTGTGGTCTGCGCGCCATTCGTTGGACAGGGTGGTGCCGGCCTGGGACTGGGCCAGGCTGCGGATGCCGTCGACCGCGGCGATCGCGGCCGGGTAGTCGTCGTCGTCCAGCGCGTCTTCGGCGTCGTCCAGCAACGTGGTGTAGGCCGGCCGCAGCGCCACCGGTAGCAGCGCGACGCGGTTGCGCAGGCGCAGGATCTTCTCGTCGATGACCATGCCGGTCGGGCGCAGGTCGATCAGGATCAGGAACTGCGAAAAGCCGCCGTAAGTGCCGCGCGCACGCACGCTGCCCTGGGCGATCTCGTCGGTGATGTCCTGGAACGGCCCGCCCAGCGGCGCCTTGAACAGGCGCAGCGAACTGCCCAGCGCGTAGGGCAGGACGTGGGTGTGCAGCTCGAAGCGGCCGGTGCCCTGGAAGCGCAGGCCGCCGTTGGCCGGCGGCTCGACGGTGATCAGCACCGGCAGGGCCGCGGTCAGCGAGGTCAGGTTGAGATTGGGCAGCCGCCCCTGCAGCAGCGGGCTGAGCGGGCTGACTACCTTGGCGCCGATGCCGAGGCTGTTCGCGTTCAGGCCCTGGGCGTTCTCGAACTCCAGGCTCAGGTCCAGGATGGTCAGACCGGGCAGGCCGACGTAGGCGCTGGCCTCGTTGCCCGAGATGGTGACGTTGACCGGCAGCGATTGCGCGCTCGCCGGCCCTAATCCGCTCCACAGCACTGCCGCCAGCAGCGCGCTCCACGCCCACTTCGCCATGTCACACCCCCCGTGGACCGTGGCCCAGGTCGGCGTCCGCCGTGGGCGCAGACAGAGCAACGGCATGCGCCGAGCGTACTCCGCGTGGACCCCTCGCGTCTCTAGGGATTTTCCCCCATGACCTTTGGGCGTTCATCCGGATGGCCCGCTTCTGGGCCGGCCCGCCATGGTGCCGATGCCGGCCCGAACTCCGGCGCCGACCCGACGAATTCATGGAGATCCGCCGCATGCATCGCAACCGCCGCAACTTCCTCAAGCTGTCCGCACTGGCCGTGGGCATGATGGCCAGCGGCATGGCCCTGGCCGGCGCCCATATCGACGCGGCCCTGAACCGCGTGCTGGGCACCGCCTCCGCGCTCGACAAGCTCGAGGTCGTGGTGTCCTACGACCAGGCCGGCCCGGTGCGCAGCACCCAATTGCAGGCGCTGCGCGCGCTCGGCATCGGCCAGGGCATCAGCATGCGCAACCTGCCGATCGCCGGCGCCCTGGCCACGCCGGCGCAGGTCCGCGCCCTGGCCCAGCGCAGCGACGTGCGCGCGATCCACCTCAACCGCAATCTGGAGTACTACAACCAGGAAGCGCGCGAACTGTCCGGGGTCAACCGGGTCCAGGCCAATCCCGGCGATTTCGGCCGCACCACGCCCTACACCGGGCGCGGGGTGACGGTGATGATCAACGACTCCGGCATCGACGCCACCCACGCCGATCTCAAGTACGGCGTGCGCGTGGTCCAGAACGTGCAGGCGCTGACCAATCTGCATTCGGTGCTCGACTTCCTGCCGGTGGTGGTGCTGGAGAACCAGCTCAACACCGACCTGGGCTCCGGCCACGGCACCCACTGCGCCGGCACCGTCGGCGGCAGCGGCGCGCAGTCGGCCGGCCTGTACCGCGGCGTCGCCACCGGCGCCGACCTGGTCGGCTACGGCTCCGGCGCGGTGATCTCGATCCTGGACGCGGTCGGCGGTTACGACTACGCGATCAGCAAGCAGAACAGCTTCGCCTCGCCGATCCGGGTGATTTCCAATTCCTGGGGCAGCTCGGGTGCGTTCGATCCCACCGATCCGGTCAACGTGGCCAGCTACGAGGCCTACAAGCGCGGCATCGTCAGCGTGTTCGCGGCCGGCAACGACGGCCCGGGCGCCAACACCCACAACCCCTACGCGCAGGCGCCGTGGGTGATCTCGGTCGGCGCCGGCAACAAGGACGGCACTCTGGCCGACTTCTCCTCGCGCGGCAATCCGGGCGAAAGCGCCAGCTTCACCATGCCCGACGGCGTCAGCTGGACCTACACCAACCAGCCCAGCATCGTCGCCACCGGCGTGGACATCGTCTCGACGCGCGCGCTGACCGGGGTGCTGCCCTTGCTGGCCGCGCAGCAGGATCTCTCGCTGGGCGCCAAGGCGCTGTCGTATACCCACATGAGCGGCACCTCGATGGCGACCCCGCACGTGGCCGGCATCGTCGCCCTGCTGCTGGAGGCCAATCCGTCGCTGAACCCGGCCGAGGTCAAGCAGATCCTCACCGCCACCGCCAATCCCATGCCTGGCCGGCTGCCGTTCGAGGTCGGCAGCGGCCATGTCGACGCCTACGAGGCCGCGCAGGTCGCGCAAGGCTACTGATCCCCCGGCTTTCCCGGCCAGGGACGGCCTGGGAACGCCTGCGAGCGTTTCTCTCCCACTCGCACTCTCCGCCGATTTAATCGGGGGCATCCGGGTCGTAGCGGATGCCCATTTTTTTGCCCGGGTTCGCCTTGCCGCGCGCCGCCCCGCGCGGCATGGCCGCCCGCGGGCGCCCGCCGCGTTGGCGCCTCTAGAGCAGACGTGAATCTCATCGCATCCCCCTCGCCGATCCGGCGAGACTGGGCCCGGCCTACGCCGGGCCCTTTTTTGTCCGCCGGTCCGGGGTCAGGGCGTAGCGGGTTCCGGCCAGGTCTGCGGCACCTTGCGCAGATCGTCCAGGCGGTAGCCCAGCTCGCGCAGACGCGCCAGATGGCGCTGGTAGTCCGGCTCGGAAATGCTGGGGGTGCGCGCCATGATCCACGCGTAGTCGCGCTTGCTGCGGCCGATGATGGTCTGGGAGTAGTCCGGGCTCAGGTAAACCACCACGTACTCGGCCTGGATCGGCCAGATGAACTGCATGCCCCAGACTGCGTTGCCGGTGCCGGCCTTGACTGTGCCGACCGGGTGCATGGTTTCGACCGGGCGGTCGTAGCCGCCGTCGCGGTAGCGGAAACGGGTCAGGATCTTGCCGTCGTCCGCGCGCCGGTAGTTCTCGATCGCGTTGTAGGCCTCGCGCTCGGGGCGCGAGGGGATGTGGGCGATCACGTACCAGTCGCCCATGAAGCGATCCAGGTCGACCTCGGCCACCGGCGTGATCGGGCGTACGTTGCCCGAGCAACCCGCGATCAGACTGGCGAGGATCAGCGCTATTCGATGTGCGGCCATCTATGCATGCCCCGTGGCGTTCAAGAGGAGGGATCTCGTACGAATCGGTAGTGCGCCACCAGCCATTCCTGGCCGTCGGCGTAACCGAACATTTCCGCGCAGGCCATCCAGAACATGCGCCACCGCTGGAACCACAGCCCGGCCTGGGCGCCGTAGGCCTCGCGCAGCGTCGCCATGACCTCGTCGCGGCGCAGGTCCTGGTTGCGCAGCCAATGGTTGGCGGTGCGCTGGTAGTGGCGGCCATCGACCTGCCAGCGCTGCTCGATGCGCAGTTCGTTCTGGAACCACAGCAAAGTATCCGCGGCCGGCATCAAGCCGCCGGTGAAGAAATGCCGGCCCATCCAGTTGTCCTCGCCCTGGGTCTCGAACGGATACAGCAGTTCGTGGTGGGCGAAGATGTGCACGAACAGCTTGCCGCCCGGCGCCAGCCAGCGCGAGATGCGCCGCATCAGCAGCTCGTAGTTGCGCATGTGCTCGAACATCTCCACCGACACGCAGCGGTCGTAGCGGCTTTCGGGCAGCTCCAACCGATTGACGTCCTGGGTCAGCACTTCGACATTGAACAGGCCGCGTTGGCGGCACTGCGCTTCGATATGCGCGCGCTGCGCCTGCGAGTTGGACACCGCGGTGATGCGCGCGTTCGGATAGCGTTCGGCCATCCACAGCGTCAACGAGCCCCAGCCGCAGCCCAGCTCGAGGATGCGCTGGCCGTCGCGCAGCTCGGCGCGTTCGCCGTACAGGGCCAGCATCGCGTCTTCGGCCTGGTCCAGGCTCTCGTCGCCGCGTTCGTAGTAGCAGCCCGAGTACTTCAGGCGGCGCCCCAGGCAGAGCTGGAAGAACGCCGGCGGCAGTTCGTAATGCTGAGCATTGGCGGCCTCGGTATGGATGGCCACCGGGCTGCGTCGCAGCTGGTCTATGCGCTGCTGGTAGCGCTGCGCGCGCTGCTCCAGGCCGCCGCCGCGCTCCTCGCGCAGGCGCTGCGCGCACAAGCGACGGATGCCGGCGCGCAGCAGCGCGTCGGGCACCCAACCGCGTTCGGCCCAGCCCAGCGCGCCCGCGGCGGGCAGATCGTGTTCGAGTTCGTCGGCGACGGCGCTGCGGTTCATGGGGCGGTCCTCTTGTCGTTGTCTTCTTTGCGCGGAAACCAGGGAATCAGCATCGGCGTGCTGCGTTGATAGGCGCGGTAGTCGTCGCCGCGCGTGCGCAGCGCCTGCGCTTCGGTGTACGGCACGCCGCTGATCCAGCGCAGGAACACGTACATCACCACCGGCCCGCTCCAGGCCAGCCAGGCCCAGGGCGAGCCCACGGCCAGGGCGACGTAGGCGAACCAGTGGGTCCATTCGAAGAAGTAGTTGGGATGACGCGAGTAGCGCCATAAGCCGGCACGGCAGGTGCGGCCGCGGTTGCCGGGATCGGCGCGAAAGCGCGCGAGTTGACGATCGGCGAGGGTTTCGCCGGCCACGCTCAGCAGCCAGATCGCCACGCCCAGGGCCGACCACAGGGTGGGTTCGGTCACCGGGTTGCGCGCCACCGCCGCGAACGGCAGTGCGAACAACACCACCAGCGCGGCCTGGAACTGGAAGAACAGCCAGAACTTGCCCTGATGCCCCTGCCAATGCGCGCGCAAATGCCGGTAGCGGCCATCCTCGTCTTCGCTGCGCACGCGCCGCCACAGGTGCCAGGCCAGACGCAGTCCCCAGACCCCACCCAGCACGGCGAGCAATACGCGCGGCAGCGCGGCGCCATCGCCAAGGGCGGCCAGCAGCACGGCGCCGCCGCCCACGCCGGCGGCCCAGATCGCATCGACGATGCCGGCGTTCTCGCGCCGGCGCTGCCAGCGCCAACCCGCGCTCATCGCCAGCGCGGCGCCCAGCCATACCATCGCCAGCGGCCACCATGGATTCATCGATCCCTCCTTAGCACCGGCGCGATGACCGCGCCGTCGCTGCGTTCGATTCGTTGCGCCCAGCGCGCCAACAGCGTCAGCGCGACGGCCCAGCCGATGGCCAGGGCGAGCACGCCGGGCCAGACCGGGGGGGCGAAGGTCATCGCCTGCCAGCCGCGCGCCGCGCCCAGGTAGGCCAGCGGCGCGCCGACCGCGCCCAGCAGCGGCGCCAGCCACGCCCGCGTACGCAGGGCCGACAGCGACTGGGTCAGGGTCAGCGCGAACGCCGACCACAGCGCCAGGATCCACAGCGGGGCGCCGCCGGCCGGTAGCGCCGGCCGCGCGGCCGCGTAGACCGCCAGACCCGAGCCGGCCAGTCCGCCATCGACCAACACGCCCGCGACCACCGCCGCGACGACCAGCCGCCACTCGCGCGCGCGTCCAGGCATCGACAGCTGCCAGGCGACGAACAGCGCCGCGGCGATCGTGCCCGGCCACGGCGTGCCGCGACCGGCGCCGATCACGGCGGCGAACCAGACCAGTTGGTAACCGATCAGGTTGCTCCAGAAACTCACGCCGGCGTCTCCGCATGGCGGTCGTCCTGGCCCGGCCCCGGGCGGGCGAACAGCATCTGGGCGACGCCGATCGAGGCTTCGCGGAAGCCGCCTTCGCAATAGACCAGGTAGTACTCCCACATGCGGATGAAACGCTCGTCGTAGCCTTGCGCGCGCACTTGCGCCAGCTGGGCGAGGAAGCGCTGGCGCCAGGCCTGCAGGGTGCGCGCGTAGGAGTGGCCGTAATCGTCCAGGCGGATCAGGGCCAGATCGCCGCTGCGCGCCTTGGCCGCGAGCAGGGCGGCGATCGACGGGATGAAGCTGCCGGGGAAGACGTGGCGCTTGATGAAGTCGACCGAGGCGAGGGCCTGCGCATAGCGGTGGTCCTCGATCGTGATCGCCTGGACCAGCGCGCGCCCGCCCGGACGCAGCAGCCGGCCGATCTGGGCGAAGTAGCTGTCCAGGTAGGCCGCGCCGATCGCCTCGACCATCTCGATCGAGACCAGCTTGTCGTATTGCCCGCGCAGGTCGCGATAGTCCTGGCGCAGCACTTCGACGCGATCGCCCAGGCCGGCCTCGGCCACGCGCGCCTGGGCCAAAGCGTATTGCTCGCCCGAGATCGTGGTGGTGGTGACGTGGCAACCGTAGTGGCGCGCCGCATGCACGGCGAAACCGCCCCAGCCGCTGCCGATCTCGATCACGCGGTCGCCCGGACCCAGTTCGAGCTTGCTGCAGATCAGGTCCAGCTTGCGCGCCGATGCGGCTTCCAGGGTGTCGTCGTCGCCGTCCCACACCGCCGAGGAGTACATCAGGTCCGACGACAGGAACAGGGCGAAGAACTCGTTGCCGAGGTCGTAGTGGGCGGCGATGTTGCGGCGGCTGCCAGCGCGGGTGTTGCGGCGCAGGGCATGCCAGGCGCGCATCGCCATCCCGCCCAGGCGCGCGCCGCCGCGTTCCATGCCGTCCAGGCGTTCGCGATTGCGCACCAGCAAGCGGATCAGCGCGACCGGATCGTCGCAGTCCCAATAGCCTTCCATATAGGCTTCGCCCGCGCCGACGCTGCCGTTGCTGGCGACCGCGTGGTAGAAGCGCGGATCGCGCACGCTCAGGTGTACCTGCAATTGCGGTCGCTGCGCCGCCGGCAGGCCGAACTCGACGCGGCCTAGCGCGTCCTCCAGCACCAGTCGGCCGTGTTCCAGGCCGCGCATCTGGGCGAGCAAACGCTTGCGCAGGAAGCGCGTGCCGGCGCCGTAGCCCGCGGCCGGGCGCTGGAGTGCGGATGCGGTGGTGTTCATGGCGGTCCTCGCTGCAAATCGGGATGGTCGTAAACGGGGTTGCGCTTCAGCCACAGCCGCAGCGCCTGCCAATGGATCGCGCCGACCACGCTGGCGGTCATCAGCGGGTAGCGCCACAGCACGCGCGCGAGTGCGCCTGCGTCCAGGGCGCGGCGCTGCAGATGCAGGCCGGCGTCGAACTCGACGCCGGCCGCGTCGCGCACCTGCATGCGTACATGCAGATCGCTGGCGGGCGGGGTGAAGCGCCAGTCGTAGTGGCGCTGCATCGGCATGAAGGGCGAGACGTGGAAGCGCTTGTCGAAGGCCCAGCTCAGGGCGCGTCCGCGCCGCTGCGCGTCGCGCACCGGCAGCACATAGGCATGGCGCTCGCGCCAGGGCGTGTTGGTGATCTCGGCCAGCACGCAATCCAGCGCGCCGTCGGCGTCGTGGCAGTAGTAGAAGCTGACCGGGTTGAAGACGTAACCGGCGTAGCGCAGGTGGGTGAGCAGGCGGATCGGTCCCAGCGGGCGGCGGCCGCCGACCTGTTCGACGCGTCGGCGCACGGCTTCGTCCAGCGGCAGGGCGGCGGGCCCGAGGTAGTCGCTGCGGCGGAACTCGGCCAGGTTGCGCCGCCCCACCGACCACAGCCGCCGGCCGGCGAACACGCGGTCGAGTTCGGACAGGTCCAGGTAGAGCTGGGCGATGCGGTATTCGAAGCTATGCGCATGCGGACGAAAGCGGCGATGGCGCACCACGCCCTCGTAAACCGCGCTGTGCAGGGGCGCGTCGGCGCCGTTCACGCGGCCAGCTCCGTCATGACCGGCGCACCGACGTCGCTGTCGGCGGCGGCCGTCGCCGAGCTTACCCAGGGCGCATCCAAGGCCTGCGCAACCTCGACCGCGCTGCGCATGCCGTCTTCATGAAAGCCCCAACCCCAGTACGCGCCCGCGAACCAGGTGCGGCGGCGGCCCTGGATCTCGGCCTTGCGCGCCTGCGCGGCGACCGAGGCGTGGCTGTAGACCGGATGCGCGTACTGCAGCCGGCGCAACACGCGGGCGGGATCGATCGCGGCGCTGCGGTTGAGGGTGACCACGAACGGCTCGGGCGAGTCGATGCCCTGCAGCAGGTTCATGCAGTAGCTGACCGTGCAAGCCTCGCCGGGGTCGCGCGGCACGCAGGCGTTCCATGCGGCCCAGGCTTTGCGATGGCGCGGCAGCACCGCGGCATCGGTGTGCAGCAGGGCTTCGTTGGCCTGGTAGGGAATCGCGCCGAGGATCTCGCGCTCGCGCGGATCGGCGTCGGCGAGCAGGGCCAGTGCCTGGTCGCTGTGGCAGGCCAGCACGGCGTGATCGTAACGCTCGCTGCCGTGGATGCTCTCGATCTCGACCGCTTCGGCGTCGCGGCGCAGGGCGCGTACCGCGCAGCCCAGGCGTTCGCGCACGCGCCAGCCGGCGCGCATGGCATCGACGTAACGCGCCGAGCCGCCGCGCACCACCGCCCACTGCGGCCGTCCCGCCACTTGCAGCATCTGGTGGTTGGCCATGAAGCGAACCAGATAGCGCGCGGGAAACGCCAGCACCGCCGAACTCGGCGCCGACCACAAGGCCGACGCCATCGGCACCAGATGTTCGTCGCGGAAGGCGGCGCCGTAGCGGTGCTCGGACAGATACTCTCCCAGCGTCGGTCCGTCGCCTTCGCCGTCCAGCAGCGCCGGCGCCTGCCGGTAGAAGCGCAGCAGGTCGGCGACCATGCCCAGGAAGCGCGGCGATGCCAGGTTGCGGCGCTGGCAGAACAGCGCGTCCAGGGTCGAGGCGTTGTATTCCAGCCCGCTGGCTTCGTTGCGCACCGAGAAGCTCATCGTGGTCGCCTGTGTCGCCACCCCGAGTTCGCCGAACAGCCGGGTGAGCAGCGGATAGTGGCGCGGGTTGTGGACGATGAAGCCGCTGTCGATCGCGTAGCGGCGACCGTGCAGCTCGATGTCGTGGGTATGGGTATGCCCGCCGAGATAATCGTTGCTCTCGAACAGGGTCACGTCATGCCGGCGCGACAGCAGCCAGGCCGAAGCCAGGCCGGCGATGCCCGATCCGATCACCGCGATGCGCACGGCTCAGCCCCGCGCCTTGGCCGCGACCCAGGCCGGAATCGGCTTGAGGTCGCGCACCAGGCCCAGCGCGGCCATCGTGCGCAGGGCGTACCAGGTCAGATCGATTTCCCACCAGCGAAAGCCCTGGCGCACCGTGCCGGGAAAGAAATGGTGGTTGTTGTGCCAACCCTCGCCGAAGGTGATCAGCGCGAGCCAGAAGTTGTTGCGGCTGTCGTCGGCGGTGTCGAAGCGGCGCGTGCCGTAGCGATGGGCGAGCGAGTTGATCGTCACCGTGCAGTGGAACAGCACCGTGGTCGAGACGAAGAAGCCCCAGACCAGCATCTGGCCGCCGCTGGTGCCCAGGCCCGGCGCGTAGCGCTGCAGCAGCGCGCCCACGCCATACAGCGCGGCCGCCAGTGCCACCGGCACCGCGGTGTCGTAGCGGTCCAGCCAGCGCAGTTCCGGGTAGCGCGCCAGGTCGGGCACGCGCGTCAGATCGGTGCGGAACGCGTGCGGGGTCAGGAACCAGCCGACGTGGCTCCACAGGAAGCCGTGCACGCGGGGCGAATGCGGATCCAGCGCGGTCTCGGTGTGGCGATGGTGGTTGCGATGGTGCGCGGCCCACCACAGCGGCCCGCGTTGCACGCAGGAAGCGCCGATCAGGGCGAACAAAAATTGCACCGCGCGCGAAGTGCGGAACGTGCGGTGCGAGAAGTAGCGGTGATAGAACGCGGTCAAGGCGAACATGCGCAGGGCGTACAACGCCGCCGCCACGACCAGCGCGATCGGCGAGACGCCGACCCAGAACACCGCCACACAGGCCAAATGCATGGCCAGAAACGGCGAGGCGCGCAGCCAGTCGATGCGCTCCTCGCGATTGTGCGGGTCGCCGTCGTCGCCCGCGCTGGTATCGATCCAGCGCCACAACACCGACCAGCGACGCCGGGGCGCGGGCGTGTCCGACGCTACGGCGGTGGCGGTGGAAGACGTGGACGGCGGCTGCGGCATGGAACTCTCCCGATGAGCGTGTCATCAGGAGGTACGGGGCCGCGCCCGCGGCGGATGCACCGCCGCGATCAGATCGTCTGCAGACCGCCCTTGGCGACGATGGGGCCGGTGGGAATGCCCTGCGGCGCGCCGCCCGCCGGTTCCAGGGTGATGGCCAGGGTCGAGCCGGGCTTGAGCGCGCGCAGCAGGTCGCTGGGCACCGCGACCGTATGCGCCTTGTCGATCGAGACCAGGCCCAGAGAGCGCGGCGCTTCGCCGGCGGGGATCAGCCACAGTTCGGGCACGCGGCCCTGGGCGTCGGCGGGCGCGGGCACCGGCACCATCAGGACCTTGCCCTGCTTGATGTCCAGCGAGGCCAGCCAGCCCGGCGAGCCGTCGTCGTGGGCCAGGGTGGTGACCGGCTTGGCCTGCTCGGCCGGCTCCGCCGCGATCGGCGGCGTCGCGGGCGGCGTCGGCGTTGGCGTCTGCGGCACGCGGCCCACGAATAGCGCCGCCAGCGCCGCCGCGGCGGCGACCGCGGTCGCGGCGCGCCAGAAGCCGAGGTTCTGCCAGACCCCTCGGGGTTGCTCGCCTACCGGCGACCAGCCCAGGTGCGTGCGCAGGCGCGGCCACAGGTGCGCCGGCACGTCGACCGGTGCGATCTCGTCCAACAGGGTGGCCAGGCGCCGCTCCCAATCCGCCACCGCGCGCGCGAACTCCGGGTCGGCGGCGATGCGCGCTTGCGCTTGCCTGCGTTGCTGCGCATCCAGCACGCCCAGCACGTACTCGCCGGCGTGCACATCCGAATCGGGCGGCTCCGGCCCGGTGTCGTCGTCGAAGCGGGGGGCTTGGGCGCTCATGATTCCAGGCACGCCCGCAGTTGGCTCAGACCGCGTCGGATCCAGCTCTTGACCGAACCCAGCGGCGAGCCGATCCGGGCCGCCAGCTCCTCATAGGTGGCGCCGTCGAAGAAGGCGGTACGGATCAACGCGCGACGACGCGATTCCAGCCGCTGCATGCAGATTTCCAGCCGGCTCTGATCGTTCGCGGCCTCGGCCTGCTGCAGCGGCGTGGCGGCGTGATCGACGATTTCGTCGGCCAGTTCGATCGGGGCCATACGTTGCGGCGCCGGCAGCGTGCGGGCGCGGTCGATGGCCTTGTTGCGCGCGACCATCGCCAGCCAGGTGATCGCGCTGGCGCGCCCGGCATCGAACTGCACGGCCTTGCGCCAGACGCTGGCGTAGACCTCCTGCAACACGTCTTCGGCTTCCGCGCGGTCGGCCAACACGCGCAGGCAGACCCCCAACAGCTTGCCGGAGGTGGCGCGGTAGAGCGCTTCGAACGCACCGGTATCGCCGCCGGCCACCTCGCTCAGCAGGCCGTCGAGGCGTTCGCTTTCCGGTGTGCGCTGGCGTTGCGGAGACTCGGGCATTCCTGCACCTGTGGATACCAAGCTGATCGGAGTCGCGGCGCCAACCGCATCGCCAGGCGACATGCGGCGGCTACGCGCGGAGGGGAGCGGCGCGACTATATGCCATCGACGCCGGCCTCGCGGTGAAGGCGGCGCGCAGGGCAAGGCTTGGCTGGGCAGGGCGCGCCTCATACCGAGGGCGATCCCGCGCCGCAGCTGCGCACCAGGGGCATGGCGGCGGCGCGCTCGATTTCGGCGCGGGTCGCGTCGCGGGCGACGGTGTCGGCGGGGAAGGCGATGCGCACATCGAGATAGCGGCCGCGACGATCGCGGATGGTGCCGATGCCGCGGAATTCCAGCAGGCGCCGGTCCGCGTCGGCGTAGGTCAGTTCGATGGCGGGTATCGCGAAGCCGTACCAGCGGTCCAGCGTCATGCGCAGGCGCTGCGCCGCGCGGCCGTCCACGCGCACCGGCTTGGCGGCGGCGAGCTGGAGGTCGAGGAACTCGAAGCGGCTGGGCAGCAGGAACGGGATCGCGATCGCTCGGCCTTGCGAGAGCGCGTCCCAGCGCGACCGCACCATGGCGTCGAATCCGGCGTCGATGACCGCGTCGCGCGGCAGTTTCAGGGCCCGCGTGCGCAAGGGCGCGCGCGCGTCGTCCTGCACGTACACCTCGCGGCCGCCGCCCCGGCTGCGCACGCCTTCGCGGTAGCCGTCGCGGCCGTCGTTGAAGTCGAAATCGGGCGCCGCGGCCTGGGCGCCATCGATCACGCGCTTGCGTGCGAACGCTTGGCCGTCGGGGCAGCGGTACAGCACCAGCCGCTGCGCGGTCTGGTCGTCGGCATAGCGCCAATGGGTCTCCCGGTAGAGCAGGCGGGCGCCGTCGCGGGCGTAGGCCAGACCGTCGTAGCGCTCGATCGGGCCCGCGCCGGCCGCGCCGCAGGCGCAGCCCAGCAGGCCGAAGACGGCGATACGCCGCAAAGGGTGGGGTCGACGGGCCATGGGCGCTCGCTCGTTGGTAGCCATGCGGGTCTATACGAGGCGGGGCCGGAAATTGATGCAGGCGGCCGGGCCGGGCGTTGGCGGCGTGTCCGGCTGTGGATAAGTGCCCCGGGGGCCGTTTCGATCCGATGCCCGCGGAGGGCATTTCGTCGTACATCGCAGGCGCAGCGCAGCGGGTTCGGCCGATGGATCGGATCGGACGGGCTATAGCGAAACTGGACATTTCGCCGCGATCTGCGATTCATTGCGGATGCGGCACGCGCCCTGTTTTCGAAGGCTGTGCAAACGATGTTCGAATCTTCCACAAGAACGGTGACCTAATGCGTGCGTGGCGAATCCTGGCCGCTTCTTTGATCGGCAGCCTGCTGCTGGGCTGCGCCGCGCAGTTGGTCGATTCCGAGGATATCTGGGGCGACATCCGGCCAGGGCAGAACTATGCGCCCGCCTCCAGGATGATCGACGGCTGGTACGCGGTCGAAGCGATCGACGAGCGGACGTTCGCCATCAACGAGCCGAAGTCCGAGCAGTACAACACTTCCTATCTGATCGTCGGCAGCACCCGCGCGATCATGTTCGACGCCGGTTGCGGCGAACGGCCCGCCGGATCGAAATCCATGCGCGAGGTGGCGGGGCGTCTGACCGACAAACCCGTCACCCTGATCCTGTCGCACCACCATTACGACCACACCGGCGACGCGGCCACCTTCGAAGACGGCGTCACCCTGGTCGACCGGCCGGAGATACGCGCACGCATCGACAACGGCCGCTACACCATCGGCGCGCTCGAGAGCGGCGGCGCGGTTCCGCCGCCGTTGAAAATCGCGGGCTTCGTCAAGGATGGCGACACGATCGATCTCGGCGACCGCCAGCTGTCGGCGTACAACCTGCCGGGCCATACCAACGAGAGCGTGGTGTTGGTCGATCGCGTGCGCAATCTCGCCTTCACCGGCGACCACGTCTACCAGCACCTGGGCGGGATCGTGGCGATGACGCCGCAGTCGGATCTGCCGATCTACAAGGCGAATGTCGACCGCCTGTTGGCGCTGACCGATGCCAAGACGCGCTACCTCGGCGCCCACGGCGATCCGCACTTCGATCGCGCCTGGGTGAGCTTGATCGACCGCGAGCTGGGCAAGATGGTGGCCGGCACCGCGACCTATCGCTACGCCAGTCACTACCTGGTGCCCGGCAAGATGCCGCTGCGGGTGCTGCAGAACGGGGACCTGTACATCTACACGACGCCCTTGGTCGACCCGTCGCTGTTCTGGTCCAAATGGAGCTTGCTGGCGATCGTAGCGGCGCTGTCGCTCGCGCTGTATCTGTTGGCGCGGCTGTTCCGGCGGCTGCGTGGCGGATCGCGATCCCGTTCGGAGACCTGATCGCCCCGCCCATGCGCGCGCCGCGCGCGCGGCCGGTCTGTCGGGCGCGGCAGCGCCTGTCGCGGCGCGATGTCGGGAGTGGTTGCGAGACCGCCGGCCGGGCAGGGGATAGGGGGTGACGGGCGAGGTCGGAGCCATCGGCCGATCCGGCCCCACAAACAGAAAACCCCGCAGGGCGGGCGCCATGCGGGGTTGACGGTTCAAGGCTTGCGAAATGGTGGCCGGGGAGGGAATCGAACCCCCGACACGGGGATTTTCAATCCCCTGCTCTACCAACTGAGCTACCCGGCCATTTCACGGCAGGCCGTGATGAGGAGCGGCATGATACGGAGCGCCGGACGATCTGGCAAGCCGCATGTGCGCTGAACGGTTTGCGCGGGGTCCCGCGCAGCGTGCCGGTGGCGGCGCATTATGGTGCCAGGCCTTCAGGCAAGGACTCGTAGGCATGGACTGTACGCCGCAAACAGGAGCCGCCATGAAACGCATTCTCTATGCAGTATCCGCCGCGCTGACGCTGTTCGCGATGAGCGCTTGCGCGACCGATCCCAAGATGCGCGACGCCGATCGTCTGGCCTTGTATCGCGCCCATGCCGGCGAGCCGGTGCCCGCGTTCCAGTACTACGGCCGCCTCGACGGCTGGACCCCGTTGGGCGACAGCGCGCTGGCGGTGTGGACGCGGCCGAACCAAGCCTATCTGCTGGAACTGCAGGGCCGCTGCTCGGACCTGGACTTCGCCTCGGCGATCACGGTCAGCAGCCAGGCCGGGCGGGTCTATTCGCGCTTCGACAAGGTGATGGTGCTGGGCCAGGGCGCGCTGCCGTTCCCCTGCCATATCGGCCAGATCCGCCCGCTCGACGTCAAGGCGATCAAGCAGGCGCAGCGCGACCGGCGTTCGGCCGGCTCGATGCCGGAAAGCCGCGACGACGGCGTGACGCCGCAGGACGGCAAGTAAGCCGGGCAACGGCGCCGGTCAGCTCTCCGGCGCCACGTAGCCCGCCGGCTTGTCGGCGCCGCCGGCGAACAGGAACTTCTCCATCTCCGCTTCCAGGAAGGCGCGGTGCTTGGGGTCCAGCGGCGACAGGCGGTTTTCGTTGATCAGCATGGTCTGATGCGCGAGCCAGGCGGCCCAGGCGGTCTTGCCGATGTGCGCGTACACGCGCTTGCCGAGTGCGCCGGGCCAGGGCACGAAGTCCAGGCCGTCGGTGTCGCGGTGTTCGTATTCGCAATGGACGGTGCGTGGCATCGAAGTTCCTGATTGGCGGCTCGCGGCGCAAGCCGCGGGCGTGAAAGGATGGAGCGGGCCGGATTCGAACGCGCGCGCGTCAGGCGTCGCTTTCCAGCAGCTTGCGGATCGGCGCGGGGATGCCCAGTTCGGACAACTCGGCGCGCGCGACCCAGCGCAGGCCGTCATTGTCGCCCACCGCGTCGCGCAGGGCGATGCCGCGCCAGCGCAGCGGCTGCAGTTCCAGCTTGTAGTGGCTGAAGGCGTGCGCGATCGGCGCCAGGCGCTGGGCGGCGGCGAAATCGCCGTGCGCGTGCGCGCCGAACCAGGCCTGCGCCGCCGCGTCGTCCTCGGCTTGCGGCAGCGTCCACAACGAGGCCCAGATGCCGACCGGCGGGCGCCGCTGCAGCAACACGCGCGCCTGCGCGTCCTGCAGCCACAGCACCTGCGCATGGCGTTGCGGCACCGCCTTGCCGGGCTTGGGCGTGGGCAACTCCGCGACCCGGCCTTCGCGGCGGGCGACGCAGTCGTCCTGCAGCGGGCACAGCACGCAGGCCGGATCGGCGCGCGTGCACAGGGTCGCGCCCAGGTCCATCTGGGCCTGGGTGTAGTCGGCCAGGCGCGTATCCGGCAGATCGGGACTGGCGACGTGGCGTTCGGCCAGCGCCCACAGCTGTTTTTCCACCGCCGGCAGGCCGGGATAACCGTCGATGCCGTGATAACGGCTGAGCACGCGTTTGACGTTGCCGTCGAGGATGGCGTGGCGGTCGTTCCAGGCCTGCGACAGGATCGCCGCGGCGGTGCTGCGGCCGATGCCGGGCAGGGCGGTCAGCGCGTCGAGATCGCGCGGCAGTTCGCCGCCGTGCCGCTCGACGCAGCGTTGGGCGGCCGCGTGCAGATTGCGCGCGCGGGCGTAGTAGCCCAGCCCCGACCACAGCGCGAGGACTTGGTCCTGCGAGGCGGCCGCGAGTTCCGGCAGGGTCGGCAGGGCGGCGACGAAACGTTCGAAGTAGGGCGCGGCGGTCTTGACCTGGGTCTGCTGCAGCATGATTTCCGACAGCCACACCCGGTACGGCGTGCGCGGATGCTGCCAGGGCAGGTCGTGGCGGCCGCAGACGTCGAACCAGCGCAGCAGGCGGCTCGCGAATGCATCCGTGCCCGCGCCCGCGGCAACGGGCGCGGCGGCGGATTTGGCGCGCGCGGCGCGGCTCACGGCAGCTCCTCGTCGCCGAGTTCGATCTCGACCGCTTCGAGGGTGGCGCCGGAGATTTCCAGCTTGGGCGTGCGCAGCTTGGCGCGCAGCGGCGGCAACGGCGCGCCGCGTTCGCCGGCCTCGATCCAAGCCAGCACCGCGGGCAGGCGGAACTCGCTGTCGGCCTGAGTCTGGCCGCGGCTCAGGCGCAGGCCGATGGTTTCCGACAGGTCCGGGCGGCCGACGTAGCGCAGTTCGAACGGCAAGGGCGCGGAGGCGTCGTCCAGCGGCGCCGGCAGCGCCGGCCAGGCCTGCGGCCACTGCGCCAGCCGACCGTCCAGTTGCAGCACCAGGCGCCGACCCAGCGCGAGCGCGCCGGTCGCGTCCAGCGTCGGGATCGGATTGCTCGCGTCGCCGCGCGCGCGCAGCGCCAGCGCCACGGGTTCCAGCGACCACACCGCCTCGTCGAACTTGAGCGGGCCGTGCAGGCCCAACGCGAACGGCAGGCGGGTATCGCCGGATTCGTAGCTGGCCGCCGCGCCCAGCAACGCCGGCACGATGGTGAGTTCGTCGTCGCCGATGCGCAGCGGCCCGGACAGGGCCACCGTCGCCGGCAATCGCCAGCCGCTTTGCTCGATCGCGATGCGACCGTTGGCGCCCAGCCCGGCCGCCGGCGCGGGCCGCGACAAAGCGACCGCGAGATCGAACGGGATCGCCATCGGCGCGTCCAGATAGCGGCCGCGCAGACGCGCGCGCACGGGACGATCCGGATACAGCGCGGGCAGCTCGGCCTGGATGCCCTCGATGCGCCAGTCGTGGTTGACGATGCGGCCGTCGACGATGCGCAGGCCGTCGGTGAGGGTGGGAATGCGGGTTTGCGGCGACGGCGGCCGGCTCGCCAGCCAGTGCTGCAGCGCCGGCAGATCCAACAGCGGCGCGTCGAGTTCGATGCGTTCGACCGTGAGCTGATCGCCGCGGCTGCGCAGGGTCGACCAGGGCAGCGACAACTGGATGCGTTTCGCGCTGAGCAGCGGCGTGGCGGCGCCGGGCTCGCGCACGATCACCTCGCGCACCAGCAGCATCGGCGTGCCGCGCAAGCGGTATTCGCTGACGCCGGCGGCGCTGATCTCCAGCCCCAGCGCGGCGCCGGCGCGGTCGAGGATCAATGCCGCCGCACGCTGCGGGCGCGAGATCCAGACCAGCGCGAGCACGCTCAGCAAGCCTAGAACGGCGAACGCGAGCAACCAGCGGCGCGCGCGGCGCGGCGCCGGTTTGGCGGCGGGGTTGGCGGTGTCGGCGACCATGCGCGCGCCGGCGGCCGGGCTCAGGCGCCTAGCGCTTCGGGCAGCAAGGCGTCGACGAAGGCCTCGGCGTCGAACACGCGCAGGTCTTCCGGGCGCTCGCCGATGCCGGCGTAACGGATCGGTATGCCGAACTCGCGCGCCAGCGCGAACACCACGCCGCCCTTGGCGGTGCCGTCCAGCTTGGTCACCACCAGGCCGGTCACGCCGACCGCGGCATGGAACTGGCGCAGCTGCGACAAGGCGTTCTGGCCGGTGGTGCCGTCGATCACCATCAATACCTCGTGCGGCGCGTCGGGATCGACCTTCTGCAGCACGCGCTTGATCTTGCCCAGTTCGGCCATCAGGCCCTGCTGGGTGTGCAGGCGGCCGGCGGTGTCGGCGATCAGCACTTCGGTGCCGCGCGCCTTGGCCGCCTGCAGCGCGTCGAACGCGACCGAGGCCGCATCGGCGTTCTGGCCCTGCGCGATCACCGGCACGCCGTTGCGCTCGCCCCAGGCCTGCAGCTGCGCGACCGCGGCGGCGCGGAAGGTGTCGCCGGCGGCCAGCATCAGGGCGCGGTTCTCGTCGCGGAAGCGCTTGGCGAGCTTGCCGATGGTGGTGGTCTTGCCGACGCCGTTGACGCCCACGGTCAGCAGCACGAACGGGCGCGCGGCCGGGTCGATGCGCAGCGGCTGCGCGACCGGGCGCAGCAGGGCGATCAGGTCGGCGCGCAGGGCGGCGAGCAAGGCCGGGGCGTCGGCGAATTCGCGCGCCTTCATGCGCCGGCGCAGGCTTTCGATGAGCTGGGTGGTCGCGGTCACGCCGACGTCGGCGGTGATCAGCGCGGTTTCGATCTCGTCCAGCAGGTCGTCGTCGAGCTTGGGATTGCGCGAGAACAATCCGCCCAGGCTGCGCGCGAACGCGCTGCCGCGCAGGCGCTCGCGCCAACCGGGCTTGCCGGCGCTGGCGGGCGGGGTGGCCGGTTCGGCCGCCACCGCATGGGCGACGTCGGCGTCGACCTCGAGCGCGGCGGCGATCACTTCGGCCGGCACTGGTTCGACGGCGGCGGCCACGGGCTCGACCGCGACGGGTTCGGCCGCGATGGGCTCGACCGCGGCGGGTTCGGCAGGAGCGGACGCGTCGGACTGCGCGGACGGGAATGCGGCGGCCAGTTCCTCGGTGCTGAGGCGGGGTTGGCTGGCGGAGGTTTCGGGCTTCTTGCGGCGGAAAAAACCGATCATCGGGGGGAAGCGTCACGAATGCGCGAGAATGCGCACATGCTAGCACCGGCCCCCGCACGCTCCCGATGAACAAACCCACCGCAGGCCGGCCCACGCGCGCCGGCGCAGCCCCTGGGCGCATCCGCATCATCGGCGGCCGCTGGCGCGGCACCCGTCTGGACGTGGCCGATGCGCCGGGCTTGCGCCCGACCTCCGACCGCGTGCGCGAGACCTTGTTCAACTGGCTGGGCCCGGTGTTGCCCGGCGCGCGCGTGCTCGACCTGTTCGCCGGCACCGGCGCGCTCGGCCTGGAGGCGTTGTCGCGCGGCGCGGCCGCCGCGACCCTGGTCGAACGCGACCCGGCCCTGGCCGCGGCCCTGCGCGCGACCGCGGCGCGCCTGCCCGGCGGCGAAGCCGCGCAGGTGGTGCAGGCCGATGCCCTGGCCTGGCTGGGCGCGCAGGCCGACGCCGGCTACGACCTGGCCTTCGTCGACCCGCCGTTCGCGGCCGGTTTGTGGGACGCGGTCTGGCCGGCGCTGTTGCCGAAGCTGTCCGCCGGCGCCTGGCTGTACGTCGAGGCCCCGCAGGGCACGACGCCTGCGCTGCCGCCGGACTGGCTGCGCCATCGCGAGAGCGGCACGCGCGAGGTCAGCTACGCCCTGTACCGGCAGCGTTCGGCCTAGGCGCGGGTCCGCAGCCGCCGGCCCGGAATGCCGCGGCGCCCGGTCGCGGTCGCAACGGGCCCTGCGAATGCGCCCGACTGCTACACTTCGTTCCGTCCCGACGGACGCGTCGCGACGGTAGCGTTGCCCCAGGGCCCGCGCCGGCGCGCCTCCGCCGCCTTCCGCCAGCAGACGCGAACGATCACTCCATGAGCGTGGCCCGTACTCGAATCGCCGTCTATCCCGGCACCTTCGATCCGATCACCAACGGCCACATCGACCTAGTCGACCGCGCCGCCCCGCTGTTCGAACGCATGATCATCGGCGTGGCCGCCAGCCCCGGCAAAGGCCCGGCGCTGTCGCTGGAGCTGCGCGTGGAACTGGCGCGCCAGGCGGTGGCCCATCACCCGCATATCGAAGTCCGCGGTTTCGACTGCCTGCTCGCGCATTTCGTCGCCGAAGTCGGCGGCGGCGTGCTGCTGCGCGGCCTGCGCGCGGTGTCGGACTTCGAATACGAATTCCAGCTGGCGAGCATGAATCGCCACCTGATCCCGGAGGTGGAGACGTTGTTCCTCACCCCGGCCGAGCAGTACGGATTCATTTCCTCGTCGCTGGTACGCGAGATCGCCCGCCTCGGCGGCGACGTCTCCGGGTTCGTGCCACCGGCGGTAGCCGAAGCGTTGCAGGCCGAATGGCAGCGCAATCAGAAACGATGACTTCCAACACACGGGGATCCCGATGAACACCACCTCCCGCCTGATGCTGATCGCCTGCCTCGCGCTGCCCTTCGTGGCCGCGTGCAAGAAGGAAGAAGCCGCGCCGGCCGCCGCCGTGCAAGCCCCGCTGACCGCGCCCACCACCAGCGGCGACGCCGAGTGGAGCAAGTACCTGACCGACGTGGTCAAGCGCAAGGTCGACGCCGAAGGCATCTCCGTCAGCCCCTACCTGTACTACCTGCCGGCCGAGACCAGCCCGGACTTCCAGGGCTACTACGACCGCCAGGTCGAGAAGGCCAAGCTCGATATCGCGCGCGGCATCGTCGAAGGCAACCTGCTGGCCTATGGCTCGCCGGCCTCGGCCAAGATGGCCGACCTGATCGTCGCCTCGTTCCCGGCGCCGACCAAGGAAACCCCGCCGATGAAGGGCGTGAAGGTGCTGTTCATCGGCGCCGCCGCCGACAGCGAGCGCGTCAAGGCCGCCGTCACGCCGTACGGCGTCGAGTACTCGTTCATCGAAGTCAAGTAATGCCCGCTGGCACGGTCGCCGTACGGCGACCGTGCCCCGCGACACAGGTACGGTCAGCCCAGGCGGCCGTGCCGGCACCGTCGCAGCGCCTGAGCGCGGCGACGGTTTCGCGATTCGCGACCGCGCCGGTTCTCAAGCGCGCGTTCCGCCCCCATGATGTCCTCATGTCCCTGCGCATCAACGAGCTCTGCGTCAACTGCGACGTCTGCGAACCGGCCTGTCCCAATCAGGCGATCGCGCAGGGCGAGACCATTTACGTGATCGATCCGGCGCGCTGCACCGAATGCGTCGGACACTACGACGAGCCGCAGTGCGTGGTCGTCTGCCCGGTCGAATGCATCGACAACGATCCGGCACATCCCGAAACCCACGAACAGCTGCTGGCCAAGCTGCAGCGTTTGCAACAGGAGTGACACGATGCGCAAGGCGCCCGCGATGCACGCAGGTCTGATGTCCCTGGTGTTGGCGAGCGCCTGGCTGCTCGTGGCGCCCGCGCAGGCCGCACAGGCGCCGCAGGCCGGCACCGCGCATCCGCCGGGCGCGGCGATCGCCAGCGCGCATCAGCTGTCCACCGATGCCGGCCTGGAGATCCTGGGCCAGGGCGGCAACGCCTTCGACGCCGCGATCGCGGTGTCCTCGACGCTGTCGGTGGTCGAGCCGATCAGCTCCGGCATCGGCGGCGGCGGTTTCTTCCTGCTGCACGACGCCAAGAGCGGGCGCGACGTGTTCGTGGACGCGCGCGAGACCGCGCCGGCCGCGGCCACGCCGGCCGCGTATCTGGACAAGAACGGCGAGCTCGACCGCGACCGCGCCACCAACGGCCCCTGGTCGGCCGGCATCCCCGGCCTGCCGGCGGCGCTGGTGCACCTGGCCGAGCGCTACGGCAAGCTGCCGCTGAAGACTTCGCTGGCGCCGGCGATCCGGATCGCGCGCGAGGGTTTCCCGATCTATCCGCGTCTGGAGAAGGGCTACGCCAGCCGCCGCGAGGTGATGGAGCGTTATGCCGGCACGCGCGCGGTGTTCCTGGCCGATGGCAGCCCGCCCAAGGCCGGCGAGATCCTCAAGCAGCCCGAACTCGCCCACACCCTGGAACTGCTGGCCGGCAAGGGCTACGACGGCTTCTATCGCGGCGAAGTCGCCAAGAAGCTGCTGGCCGCGGTCAAGCACGAAGGCGGGCAATGGCGCGCCGACGAACTGTCCGGTTACCAAGTGCGCGAGCGCGAGCCGCTGCGCCTGAAGTACCGCGGCTGGGACATCGTCACCGCGCCGCCGCCGTCCTCGGGCGGCGTGGCCCTGGCCGAGATCCTGCAGATGCTGTCGGGCTGGGACCTGTCCAAGCTCGACGACGCCCACCGCGTGCACATCGTCGCCGAGGCCATGCGCCGCGCCTATCGCGACCGCACCCTCTATCTGGGCGATCCGGATTTCGTGAAGGTGCCGCTGGCGCGTCTGACCAGCGCCGACTACGCCGCCGGCCTGCGCGCCACCATCCACCCCGAGAAGGCCACGCCCAGCGATCTGCTGTCGGGCACGCCGGCGCCGCTGGAAGACGACGAAACCACCCACTTCTCGATCATCGACGCCGAAGGCAACCGCGTCGCCGCGACCCAGACCGTGAACCTGCTGTACGGCTCGGGCATGGTCGCGCCGGGCACCGGCGTGCTGCTCAACAACGAGATGGACGACTTCGCCCTGCGTCCGGGCACGCCCAACGCGTTCGGCGTGATGGGGTTCTCGGCCAACGCACCCGCGCCGGGCAAGCGCATGCTCAGCTCGATGACGCCCAGCTTCCTGGAGTCCAAGGACAAGGTGATCGCGGTCGGCGCCCCCGGCGGCAGCCGCATCATCACCCAGGTCCTGCTGGCGATCCTGGCCTACGACGCTGGCCTGGCGCCGCAGCAGGTCGCGGCCCTGCCGCGCTACCACCACCAGTGGATGCCCGATGCGATCTCGGCCGAGGCGGGTGCGCTGGACGCCGCCACCGTCAGCGCGCTGCAGGCGATGGGGCACAAGGTCAACGCCGGCGAGGCGAGCTGGGGCAATCTGCAGACGGTGATGTGGGACAAGGCCGCGGGCACCCTGTCCGGCGGCACCGATCCGCGCAATCCGGTCGGCAAGGCCGCGGTACTCGCGCAGCCCTGAGCGGCGCCGCGCGATCGGGACGCGCGCGACGCTAGAGCCGTCGCGCGCAGTGCAGTAGATTGCGCCTTCGACACAACGGTGCGACGGACAGGGGCGGGCGGACAGTGACGGATCAACAGGACAAGCCCTGGTATGCACGCGTGCCGGCGATCTCGGTCGCGTTGCTCGCGTTCCTGGTCGGCCTGACCACCCTGGTCAACAACGTGCGCGACTGGCTGAGCGACGACGCGCCCGCGCCGGCCGCCGCCACGGCCAAGCCGGCCGCGCCGCCGGCGACCGCGCCCGTGCCGCAGGCGCCGCGCAAGACCGCGGTGCTGTTGACCCTCAAGCAGATCGAGGTGATCGACGACGGCACCAACGGCAGCACCGCCTGGTCGTTCGAGATCGAAGGCGGCGGCGAGGAGCTGTTCGCGCTGGCTGCGCGCGATTACGTGGACACCGGCGCCGACGCGATCGCGCTACCGCGCACCAGCGACCCCTCGATCGCACGCGTGGTGCTGGTGCCCGGCCAGGAGATGACGATCAAGATCACCGGCCGCGCCTCGGGCCTGATCAGCAGCACGGTTGCGCGCGGCAGCGCCAAGCTGCGCGCCGACGGCGGCCTGGCGCCGATCCGGGTGCTCGCCGAGGGCGGCAAGGCCGGCGAGTTCGTGTTCCATTTCGCCACCGTGGCCACGCCGCAGGACTGAGCGCGGCGGCGGCTGTCGCGACCTCCGCGCTGCCGCCGCACCGCGCTATCGCGGCGCTAACGCTCGCGGAGTTACCCTATGCGGGCGCTGAGGCGACGCCGGCGCCGCGCTTGCGAGCGCGTACCGGCGCCCGCATCTCTCACTCGTTCCCGCTGATCCGTCGGATGGCCGCGATGAAACTTTGGTCCGTATTGGGCAATAGCCAGAAACTCGACGGTGGCGCCATGTTCGGCAACGCGCCGCGCGCGATGTGGGCGAAGTGGTCGCCGCCGGACGAACACAACCGCATCGACCTGGCCTGCCGCGCCCTGCTGGCCAGTCCGCTGGCCGGCAAGACCGTGCTGTTCGAGGCCGGCATCGGCGCCTTCTTCGAGCCCAAGCTACGCGAGCGCTACGGTGTGGTCGAAGAACGTCATGTCCTGCTGGAATCGCTGGCTGAAGCGGGCTTCGCGCCGGAAGACATCGACGTGGTGGTGCTGTCGCATCTGCACTTCGATCATGCCGGCGGCCTGCTCGCGTCCTGGGCCGAGGGCGAGGCGCCGCGGCTGGCGTTTCCGAACGCGAGCTATCTGGTCGGGCGCGCGCATTACGAGCGCGCGCGCCAGCCGCATGCGCGCGACCGCGCGAGTTTCATTGCCGAATTGCCGGACCTGCTGGAGGCCACCGGCCGTCTGGAGCTGGTCGACGGCGAGTATTCGCAGACGCTGGGCCACAGCGTGCGTTTCCACTACAGCGACGGCCACACGCCGGGGCTGATGCTGGCCGAGATCGTCGGCCCCGAGACCGTGGCCGGTCGTCCGCACGGCGGCGTGGTGTTCTGCGCCGATCTGATTCCGGGCCGGCCCTGGGTGCACGTGCCCATCACCATGGGCTACGACCGCAATGCCGAGTTGTTGATCGACGAGAAGAAGTCCTTCCTGGCCGACAAGCTCGAGCGCAACGTGCATCTGTTCTTCACCCACGACCCGGGCTGCGCGCTGGCCCAGGTGGTGCGCGACGACAAGGGCAAGTTCGGCACCGCGCACGAAGTGCCGGCCTTGCACGCGCGGGCCCTGGCTGCATGAGATCGGCGCGGGCGGCGCTGGCGCTGCCGATCGTCTTGTTCGTCGCCGCGGCCGCGGCGCGGACGCCTGCGCCGGCCGGCGATGCGGCGCCCAACGCGACCGTGCCGGTCGAGGAGCCGCGCGCCGCCAGCGCGCTGCGCGACCGCGAGTTCGGCGTGACCAGCCGTCAGTTCGGGCTCGATCGTCGGGTCGAGATGTACCAATGGCGGGCCACGGCCAGCGGCTACGAGCGGGTCTGGAACGCCGCGCCCATCGATTCGCAGGGCTATGCGCCCGGACACCAGAACCCGCCCACGCTGCCGCTGGAGAACCGGCGCTGGTGGTCGGACTCGGCCAGCTTGGACGGGCGCCCGATCGAAGCCGGCGTACTGCATGCGCTGGGCGAATGGCGGGTGTTCCGGCCCAATTTCTCGCGCCTGCCGGCCAACCTAGCCGCGACCTTCCAGCCCGAAGGCGACGGCCTGGGCAGCGCCGAGAATCCGCTGGATCCGCAGATAGGCGATCTGCGCGTGAGCTGGCGCGAACTGCATCTGCCGCCGCTGGAAGGCAAGCTGGAACTGGTAGACGGCCGTTGGCGCATGTCGGCGGCGACCGCGGCGGCGGCCTTGAACGCGGCGCCGGTGCCGGCGCCCGTGGCCGCGCCCGAAGCCGAGGGCGCGCGCCGGATGTGGCCCTGGTTCGGCGGCGGCGCACTGGTGATCGTCATCGCGCTGGTCGCGCGTCGCCGCCGGCGCGCCAAAGCCAAAGCCAACGCGGCGGCGGAGTAGGGCGGAACGCCCCCGCTTTCTCCCCCTTTGCAAAAGGGGGGCCAAGGGGGATTTGCTTCTGCTTCAACGGCAGTAGCGACAGCCCAGAGCTTGGACGTTCGCGCCGCGTACCGCCGCGCGCATCAACCGTCGTGCTTGGTACCGAAGATCTTGTCGCCCGCGTCGCCCAGGCCCGGCAGGATGTAGCCGACTTCGTTGAGGCGTTCGTCGACCGAGGCGGTGTAGACCTCCACGTCGGGGTGCTTGGCCTCCAGCGCGCGCAGGCCTTCCGGCGCGGCGACCAGGAACAGGCCCTTGATGCGGCGGCAGCCCGCGGCCTTGAGCATGTCCACGGTCGCGATCAGGGTGCCGCCGGTGGCCAGCATCGGGTCGAGGATGAGCGCGGTGCGCTCGTCCATGCGGCCGGTGAGTTTTTCGTAGTAGCCGACCGGCTGCAGTGTGCGCTCGTCGCGCTGCAGACCGACCACGCCGACCTTGGCCGAGGGGATCAGCTCCAGCACGCCGGTGAGCATGCCCAGGCCGGCGCGCAGGATCGGCACCAGGGTGACCTTGGCGCCCTTGATGCGGCGGATGGTGACCGGGCCGGCCCAGCCCTGGATCACCGCTTCCTCGGTCTCCAGATCGGCGGTGGCCTCATAGGTCAGCAGGGTCGCGACCTCGGAAGCGAGTTCGCGGAATTCCTTGGTGCTGTTGCCGGCGCGTCGCATCAGGCCGAGCTTGTGCTGGACCAGCGGATGGCGGACTTCGACGATCTTCATGGGCGACCTTGTCTGTGTTGCGCGCCGGCGCGCGATGCCTGGCGCAAGCATTGATGGTTGGCGTGCGCGACGCAAGCGCCGCTTGTAGCCCCCTTGGAAAAAGGGGGCGGCGGCGCGTAGCGGCGCGGGGGATTTGCTTTTGCTTTGTGGCGTCGAGCAAAAGCAAATCCCCCCTAACCCGCCCGGCCAGCAGGCATAGCCTGCCGGCGTTCACCCGTGCACGAACCTGCGGTTCGTAAGCCGCACGGCTTCACCCTTTTCCAAAGGGGGGGACCGCGTAGCGGCACGCGGCTTAGTCGGCGCAGGCGTAGAGGTTGTCGCCGTCGGCGAGCGCGACTTCCACGAAAGCTTGCAGCGCCCGTACCTGCGCCGGATCGGCGCAACGCGCGGCCACGCGCGCCAGCTCGGCATGCAGGCCGCGCAGCTCCCCCAGCAGGAAGGTGGTGTCGGCGTAGTAGTCGTGCATCTTGTGCAGCAAGGGATAGTCGGCGCGCGGCTGCGCGGCGGCCAGCAGCTGCGCATGCAGGGATTCGTCGAGGGCGAAACCGCGATGCGAGTAGGGCGCGTCGCGGTCGTGCCGGGCCTGGATCAGGTCGAGCGCCATGGGCGTGGCGAGTGTTCGCGCAGGACCGCGGCGTCGCCGCCGCGGTCCTGCGAGGGCGCCGGCTCAGGCCGTGCGCACGTACTGGATTTCGACGCCGTCGCTGCTGCCGATCGCCGCGCGCAGCACGGTGATCAGCGAGCCGGCGTTGAGGTGATCGATCTCGATCATGTCGACGGTGGCGTGGTCGATCCAGTAGTTCTGGTCCTTGCTGTCCTCTTCCTCCAGCGCGGCGACCAGGATCTGCAGCTCTTCCTCGCTGATCTCGCCGATATCGGCGCCGGTGTCCTTGTTCGACAAACGAATCATTCCGCGACTTCCTTGGATCAGTAGTGAAAAGAGAGGAGTGAGAAGCGAGAAGCGAGGAGTGAGCGAAGGCGGAGGCGGAAAGCGGCTTTCGCTCGCTCCTCACTCCTCCACGCTCACTCCCGACTTTAAGCGGCGGCCTGCTGCTGCGCGCGCGGGCCTTCCTTGAGCGCGCGGCCGACCATAGACACCAGCAGGTCGATCTCGGCGCTGGTGATGGTGAAGTTGGGGGTGAAGCGCAGCGAATTGACGCCGCCGTGGATCACGCCGATGCCGCGCTCGCGCAGCCATTCCTCGGTGGAGCCCGCGCCGTAGCACTTGAACTGCGGCGCCAGCTCGCAGGAGAACAGCAGGCCGGTGCCCTGGACCTTGGTGATCAGGCCGCCGAGCTCGTTCTTGAGCTGCTCCAGCTTCTGCAGCGCCTCGGCGCCGCGCGCGCGGATGTTCTCGCGCAGTTCCGGGGTGACCTGGGCCAGCACCGACACCGCCACGTCCAGCGCGCGCGGGTTGGTGGTCATGGTGTTGCCGTACAGGCCCTTGCGGTACAGCGAGGCGGCGCGTTCGCCGACCGCGAGCACCGACAGCGGGTACTGGCCGGCGTTGAGCGCCTTGGAATAGGTTTCCATGTCCGGCGCGTCCAGGCCTTCGAAGCCCGGGTAGTCGACGATCGACAGCACGCCGTGCGCGCGCAGGCCGGCCTGGATCGAATCGATCAGCAGCAGCGAGCCGTGGCTGCGGGTGAGTTCGCGCGCGGCGGCGTAGAACGCCGGCGGCACGCCGCGGCCCGGGTCGCCTTCGCCCATCACCGGCTCCAGGAACATCGCCTCGATGAACCAGCCGTTGGCGTCGGCGTCGGCGAAGACCTTGTTGAGCGCTTCGATGTCGTAAGGCTCGACGGTGATCACCGAGTCCTCGTTGCGGAAGCTGGCCAGGTACTGCACATAGGCTTTGCGCGAGGAGTCCGAGTACAGCGCCGGGCGCTCGGTGCGGCCGTGGAAGCTGCCCTTGACCACCACGCGCTTGATCGCGCGGCCGGCGTACTTGGCGCCGGGGTCGGTCATCAGCTTGGTGTTGACGTCGGCGATGCGCGCGGCCAGCGACACCGATTCCGAACCCGAGTTCAGGCACAGGAAGCGGGCGTAGGGGCAGCCGCCGCGCGACACGCCGATCGCGCCGCGCAGGGCGCGGTCGAAGCGCAGCTGCGACAGCGACGGGGTCATGATGTTGGCCATCGCCTGCGGCTTGGCCATGGCCGCGATTACCGCGTCCGGGGTGTGGCCGAAGCCGAGCATGCCGTAGCCGCCGGAGTCGTGCAGCACCGCGCCCTTGAGGGTCACGATCCAGGGGCCGCGCGCGACCAGGGCGACATACGGATTGACGCCGTCGTCGGTGTAGAAATTGACGTAGCCGTGCTGGACGGCGCGGATCTGCGCGTCTTCGTCCAGGTCCAGCAGGTCGGCGATATCGGCGCGCACGGCCGCGTATTCGGCGGCGGCGGCCTCGATGGCCTCGACCAGCTCCGGATGGCTGGCGGCGAAGCGGGTCACGGTGGCGTCGTCCAGGCCGAGGGTGCGGCGCGCGCCGGCATGGGCACGCAGCGGCGCGAGAGGGGCGAGCAGGGTCATCACAAGATCTCCAATGGTCGTCGGCAGTCCGGCCGAAGCATCGTGGGATGAAGAACAGGCCCGGCCTCCGTGGCCGGGCGCTCGCAGTTGCAGCGCCCCGGGGTGGTTCGGGTCGCCAAGCGCCGCCCTTCATGCAAGTCGAAACACGCATGTCAGAAACGAAGATCGCCGCGGCTGCCCGTGAAATGGCTGCCAGCGGTTGTTTTTCGTTTCAATTCAATAGCTTGTGCGAGTTTATCACGTCCGGAGCACGGCGATAACCCCCAGCCGGGCGGGGCGGGTGACAGCTGTCATCCGGGGCCGGTGACGGCGCCCACTGCCGGGCGGGGGCGCGGATCGCGACAGTGGCGTCACCCCGAAGCCGGCCGCGACGGCCACCATGGAGCTACACGATGAAGATTCCCCAACCCACCTGGCTGAGCGCGCTGATGCTGGTCGCCCTGAGCGGCGCGGCGGTCGCGGCCGAACCGGGTGGCGCCGACGGCGACGATGTCGCCATCCGCGACGTACGCGTGTTCGACGGCGAACGCATGCTGCCGGCCACCACCGTGCTGGTGCGCGACGGCCTGATCGCCGCGGTCGGCGCCAAGCTCGCGATCCCGGCCGGCGTGCCGGTGGTCGAGGGCCGCGGCGGCACCCTGCTGCCGGGCCTGATCGACGCCCACACCCACAGCTTCGGCGAGGCGCGCCGCGACGCCCTGCGCTTCGGCGTGACCACCGAGCTGGACATGTTCACCGACCACCGCCTGCTCGCCGATGCGCGCAAGGAGCGCGAAGGCCATGCGCGCACCGATCGCGCCGATCTGTGGTCGGCCGGCACCCTGGTCACCGCCAAGGGTGGGCACGGCACCGAATACGGCCTGGCGATCCCGACCCTGGACGACCCCGCCCAGGCCGAGACCTTCGTACGCGATCGCATCGGCGAGGGCTCGGACTACATCAAGCTGGTGGTCGACAACGGCGCCGCCTACGCCGGCCGCGCGCGCATTCCGACCCTGAGCGACGAAACCACGCGCGCCGCCATCGACGCCGCGCACCGCCAGAACAAGCTGGCGATGGTGCACGTGGCCCAGGTCGCCGATGCCGAAAAGGTGATCGACGCCGGCGCCGACGGCCTGATCCACGTCTACAGCGACCGCGTCGCCGACGCCGCCCTGGTCGCCGCGATCAAGCGCCGCAACGCCTTCGTGACCCCGACCCTGAGCGTGATGGCGACCCTGTCGCGCGCCGGCGAGGGCGCCAGGCTGGCCGCCGATCCGCGCATCGCGCCGATGCTGCAGCCGGCGCAGAAGGACGCGCTGGGCCAGACCTTCCCGCTGCCCAAGCAGATCGATCATCACCTGCCCAACGCGCTGGAGAACGTGCGCCGCCTGCACGCGGCCGGGGTAACCCTGCTGGCCGGCACCGACGCCGGCAACCCCGGCACCGCTCACGGCGCCAGCCAGCACGCCGAGCTGGCGCTGCTGGTGAGCGCGGGCCTGAGCCCGGTGGAGGCCTTGCGCGCGGCGACCTCGGCGCCCGCGCGGCGCTTCGGCCTGCACGATCGCGGCCGCATCGCGCCGGGCCTGCGCGCCGATCTGATCCTGGTCGACGGCGACCCCGGCACCGACATCACCGCCACCCGCGCGATCCGCACGGTGTGGAAGAACGGCTACGCCGTGGCCCGCGTCGCCGACCAGCCCGCACCGCGCTTGGGCGCGGGCGCGGTCGAACTGTTGCGCGGCGCTCAGCCGGCGCCGAACTGGGCCGCCAGCACCGACCAGATCATCGGCGGGCGTTCGCAGTCCAAGCTCGCCGCCGCCCAGGGCCAGAGCGGCGGTCCGGCCCTGCAGGTCGCCGGCGAAGTGGTGGCCGGCGCGCCGTCCACCTGGGGCGGCCTGATCCTGTTCCCGGGCGGTGAGCCGATGGCCGCCACCGACGCCAGCGGCGTGCGCGAGCTGGTGCTGCGGGTGCGCGGCGACGGCCAGGCGCTGACCCTGCTGGTGTTCTCCGGCGCCGACATCAACGGCCGCCCGGGCATGCAGCGGGTCGAGACCGGCAGCGACTGGCGCGAGGTTCGAGTGCCGCTGGCGACGCTGGCCAACGTCGATCTGACCCGTTTGCGCGGTATTTCGTTGGCGGCGATCGCGCCGGGCCCGTTCGCCTTCGCTATCGAGGCGGTCGAACTGCGCTGAGCCGCAACGCCGGTCGCGCGCATCGGGCCCCTCCCTCGGCCCGCTGCGCGCGACCGGTTTTTTCGTTTCGGTGCGCAAGCCCGAACTTTTCGTCTTCGGATTACTTACAGTCGCGGCAGCGAGGACACATCCGCATGCGCATCAAGGCCTTCATCCAAGCCCACGAACACCCGCCCCTCTGGCGCTGGGTGTCGCTGCTGTATCTGATTTTCGCGTTCCTGCCGATGTTCTACTGGCCGACGGTGCCGCTGCGCGCGGTGTTGTTGTTCGCCGCCGCCGCGCTGACCTTCGTGGTGCTGTACTTCGCCCATCACTACGCGGCCTCGCGGCACCGGCGTCTGGCCCTGACCCTGGCGGTGGCCGCGCTGGGCTTCGCCACCATGCCGATGGGCGCCGGCGCGGCCTACGTGATTTTCGCCGTCGGCATGGCCGCCGCCACGCTGTCGCCGTGGCGCGCGCTGCCGCTATGCGTGGTGTTGATGGCGATCGAGGCGGTGTGCTTCTACCGCTTCCTGCCGGCCGAAGCGATGCCGGTGTCGACCTACCTCATCAACGTGATCGTGGCGGCGATGGTGTTCGTCGGCGTCGTCAGCATCCGCAACCGCGAACTGCGCAACGCCGAGCTGCGCCTGACCCAGGACGAAGTGCGGCGCCTGGCCAGCCTGGCCGAGCGCGAGCGCATCGGCCGCGATCTGCACGACGTGCTAGGCCACACCTTGTCGCTGGTGGTGCTCAAGACCCAACTCGCCGCGCGCCTGTTCGAGCGCGATCCGCAGGGCGCGCGCGCCCAGATCGGCGAGGTCGAACGGGTCGCGCGCGAAGCGCTCACCCAGGTCCGCGAAGCGGTGGCCGGCATCCGCGCCAACGGCTTGCAGGCCGAACTGGCGGCCGCGCGCCTGGCCCTGCTCAGCGCCGAGATCAGCCTGGATCACCGGCTGGCGCCGGTCGAGATCCCCGAGAAGGTCGAAACCGCGCTGACCCTGGCGCTGCGCGAATCGGTGACCAATGTGCTGCGCCACGCCGGCGCGACCCGGGTTGAGGTCGAGTTGTTCGGCGAGAGCCGCGGCGGCCTGAGCCTGCTGATCGCCGACGACGGCCGCGGCGGCGCCGGCCGCGAGGGCCACGGCCTGACCGGCATGCGCGAACGCCTGCGCGAGGTCGGCGGCAGCGTCGAGATCGACAGCCCGATCGGCGCCGGCACGCGCCTGCGCCTGATCCTGCCGCGCGAGGCCCTGGCCGCCGCGCGCCGCGACGACGACACGCCGGCCTTGGCACGGACCTTCAGCGAGCGGGGCGCGGCATGATCCGACTGGTGCTGGCCGAGGATCAGGCGATGGTGCGCGGCGCGCTGGCCGCGCTGCTGAACCTGGAATCCGACCTGGAAGTGGTGGCCGCGGTCGGCGACGGCGAGGCCGCCTGGACGGCGGTGCAGCGGCTGCAACCCGATCTGCTGGTCACCGATATCGAGATGCCGCACATGACCGGCATCGAGCTGGCCCAGCGCCTGCGCGAATCCGGGCTGGAGACGCGGGTGGTGATCGTGACCACCTTCGGCCGCAGCGGTTATCTGCGCCGCGCACTGGATGCCGGCGTGCGCGGCTACCTGCTCAAGGACGCGCCCTCCGAACAACTGGCCGAGGCCTTGCGCCAGGTCCACCGCGGCGGCCGCGCGATCGATCCCCAGCTCGCGGTCGCGGCCTGGGGCGAGGAAGACCCGCTGACCGAACGCGAGCGCCAGGTCCTGCGCCTGGCGGGCGAGGGCGTGTCCACCGCCGAGATCGGCCAGCGCCTGCACCTGAGCCAGGGCACGGTGCGCAACTACCTGTCCGAGGCGATCGGCAAGCTCGGCGCCGGCAACCGCATCGAGGCCTATCGCCAGGCCCGCCAGAACGGCTGGCTGTAAGGCGCCGAGAGCGCTGCGTCGGCGCGGCCTGGCGGGTGTTTTGCCCCGCGACCCCGAAGACGCGGATAATGCGCTCCTCCCGCGACCCTGCCGGGGCCGTCCCCGCGACCGGCCGCCGCCGGCCTGCGGCCGCCATCGCGGCTTCCGTCGCGTCCCCGAGCGCTCCACGCGCCGCCCCGCCCAGAATCCGTCTTCACTTGAAAAAATCCGATTTCCACTACGAGCTGCCGCCGGAACTGATCGCCCAGGCCCCGCTGCCCGAACGCTCGGCCAGCCGTCTGCTGTTGGTGCCGCCGGCGCCGGCCGAGATCGCCGACCGCAGCTTCCGCGACCTGCCCGAGCTGTTGGCGCCCGGCGACCTACTGGTGTTCAACGACACCCGCGTGATCCCGGCGCGTCTGTACGGCCACAAGAGCAGCGGCGGGCGGGTCGAGATCCTGATCGAGCGCCTGCTCGGCGGCGCCCAGGCGCGCGCCCAGTTGGGCGTGAGCAAGTCGCCCAAGGCCGGCGCGCGCATCGCCCTGGATGCCGGCGGCGAGGCCGAGGTGCTGGACCGCGAGGGCGAGTTCTACCGCCTGCAGTTCCACCTCGACGGCCAGCCGCACGGCGATTCGCTGGAGAACTGGCTGCTGCACGCCGGCCGCCTGCCGCTGCCGCCCTACATCCAGCGCGAGCCCGGCAACGACGACGACGAGCGCTACCAGACCGTGTTCGCGCGCGAAGTCGGCGCGGTCGCGGCGCCCACCGCCGGTCTGCATTTCGATGAGGAGTTGCTGGCGCGCCTGCGCGAGCGCGGCGTCGAGTTCGGGCACGTCACTCTGCACGTGGGCGCGGGCACCTTCCAGCCGGTGCGCGTGGACAGCCTCGAGCAGCACGTGATGCACAGCGAATGGCTCAACGTCGGCGCCAGCCTGATCGAACAGATCCGCCGCACCCGCGCCGCCGGCGGCCGCGTGGTCGCGGTGGGCACCACCGTGGTACGCGCGCTGGAATCCGCGATGCGCCACGGCGGCGGCGCCGACGGCGAACTGCTTCCCTACGCCGGCGAGACCCGCTTGTTCATCCTGCCCGGCTACAAGATCCGTTCGGTCGACGCCCTGATCACCAACTTCCACCTGCCGGAGAGCACCCTGCTGATGCTGGTTTCCGCCTTCGCCGGCCGCGAACGCGTGTTCGCCGCCTACGCGCACGCGATCCGCGAGCGCTATCGCTTCTTCTCCTACGGCGACGCCATGCTGCTGCAGCCGGAGGTGGACGCGTGAGCGCTTTCCAAGTGGCGTGCCCGTCTGAATCGGCACTCGCCTTCCCCCCCTTTGAAAAAGGGGGGCAGGGGGGATTTGCTCTTACCCCAAACAAAAGCAAATCCTCCCCAACCCTTCTTTTCCAAAGGAGGGAGCAGAAATGAGCCGGATGTCCTTCGAATTGCTGGGCAACGACGGCGCCGCGCGGCGCGGCCGCCTGACCTTTCCGCGCGGCACGGTGGAAACGCCGGTCTTCATGCCGGTGGGCACGTACGGCTCGGTCAAGGGCATCATGCCCGAGCACGTGCGCGCGCTCGGCGCCGAAATCATCCTCGGCAACACCTTCCATCTGTATCTGCGCCCGGGCCTGGACGTGATCGGCGACCACGGCGGCCTGCACGGGTTCGCGCGCTGGAACGGCCCGATCCTGACCGACTCCGGCGGCTTCCAGGTGTTCTCGCTCGCGCACCGGCGCAAGATCACCGAGCAGGGCGTGACCTTCGCCTCGCCGGTGGACGGCAGCAAGGTGTTCCTGGGGCCGGAGGAGAGCATGCACATCCAGCGCGTGCTCGATTCCGACATCGTGATGATCTTCGACGAGTGCACGCCGTACCCGGCCACCGAGGAGGTCGCGCGCAAGTCGATGGAGCTGAGCCTGCGCTGGGCCGAGCGTTCCAAGAAGGCCCACGAGGGCAACGACGCGGCGCTGTTCGGCATCGTCCAGGGCGGCGTCCACCACGCGCTGCGCACGCGCTCGGCGGCCGGCCTCAAGGACTTGGGCTTCGACGGCTACGCGGTCGGCGGCCTGGCCGTGGGCGAGCCCGAGGCCGAGCGCAACGCCATGCTCGAGCACACCTGCCCGCAGCTGCCCGAGGACCGCCCGCGCTATCTGATGGGCGTGGGCCGGCCGGAGGACCTGGTCGAGTCGGTGGCGCGCGGCGTCGACATGTTCGATTGCGTGATGCCGACCCGCAACGCCCGCAACGGCCACTACTTCACCGCCGCCGGCACCGTGCGCGTGCGCAACGCCAAATACGAGCGCGACCTGCGCCCGATCGAGGAGGGCTGCGACTGCTATGCCTGCGCCAACGGTTTCAGCCGCGCCTACCTGCGCCACCTGGACCGCTGCAACGAGATGCTGGGCCCGATGCTGGGCACCCTGCACAACCTGCGCTACTACCAGCGCCTGATGGCGCAGATGCGCGCGGCGATCGAGCAGGGAACCTTTGCCGCCTTCCGCGAGTCCTTCTACGCCGCACGCTTATAGAACACCGTTCGCCCGCAAGGCGGGCGAACCCTCTTTCCCCCTCTCCCGCTCGCGGGAGAGGGCAGGGGTGAGGGCCGCCCAAGGCAAGCGAACCCTCTTTCCCCCTCTCCCGCTCGCGGGAGAGGGCAGGGGTGAGGGCCGCCCAAGGCGAGCGAACTCCGCTTCCCCGTCTCCCGCTCGCAGTGCGATCGGGCCGGGATGGGCAGGGGGAAAGGCTACCCGCCAGCGATCCTGAAGCCCCTCTACCGGGCCACCAGGACCGTCCGGCGGCAGCGGTCGCCAGGGCGCTCGGGCTCGTCCCGGTCCCCTCGCGGCTCGCCAAAGCGTGCGCCAGGGCCCATTTCGGGCCCGCCCATGGCCGCCAGCCGGCCATGGCATAATCCCCGGCTATTTTCGTTTCAGGACTTTCGTAGATGAACCTGCTCGACCTTCTGATCGCCCCCGCTTACGCCCAGGCCGCGGCCGGTGCGCCCGCCGGCGGCGGACTGTTCGGCGGCGGCCTCGGCGGCCTGCTGATGCCCGTCGTCCTGATCGCGATCATGTACTTCCTGATGATCCGCCCGCAGATGAAGCGCGCCAAGGAACACCGCGCGATGCTGGAAAAGCTCTCCAAGGGCGACGAAGTGCTGACCAACGGCGGCATCGCCGGCACCGTGTCCGAGATCGGCGAGAGCTTCATCACCGTCGAAATCGCCGACAACGTGCGCATTCGCGTGCAGAAGGGCGCGATCGGCAACGTACTGCCCAAGGGCACCTTGAAGTCGGCCTAAGCCGACGCCACGACACATGAAGCACGGCGGCCGGGGTGGCCGCCGCAGGGGCAATCGATGCTGACTTACTCGCGCTGGAAATATCTGGCCATCCTCGTAGTGTTGCTGCTCAGCGCGCTGTATGCGTTGCCTAACGTATTCCCGCAGGACCCCTCGGTGCAGATCTCCTCTGCCCGCGGCGCCGCGGTGGACGAAGCGCTGCGCAAGCGCGTCGCCGACGTCCTGAGCAAGGCCAGCGTGCCGGCCAAGTCGGTGGCGATCGAGAAGGAAGGCACCCTGCTGGTGCGGCTGACCAACAACGACAGCCAGAACAAGGTCGCCAGCCTGTTGCGCGATCCGCTCGGCAGCGACTACGTGGTCGCGCTGAACCTGGCTTCGACCGTTCCGGGCTGGCTGGAGAAGATCAAGGCCAAGCCCATGCAGTTGGGCCTGGACTTGCAGGGCGGCGTGCACTTCCTGATGCAGGTCGACCAGAAGGCCGCGTTGGACAAGCGCCTGGATGCGACCGCCGAGGACGTGCGGGTCAGCCTGCGCGACGCCAACGTGCGTTACGAGTCGGTCGAGCGCCGCGCCAACAACAGCATCATCGCCACCGTCGGCAATGCCGCGGACGCCGACAAGGCGCGCCAGATCGTCGCCAAGGGCCAGCCGCTGCTGGTCCAGAACGTGGTCGGCAACACCGTCGAGATCCAGGTGCCCGAGGCCGAGCTGGCGCGCATGCAGGCCGAGGCGGTCGAGCAGAACGTCGGTACCCTGCGCAACCGCATCAACTCGCTGGGCGTGGCCGAGCCGATCATCCAGCGCCAGGGCACCGACCGCATCGTGGTCCAGCTGCCCGGCATCCAGGACACCGCGCAGGCCAAGCGCATCCTCGGCGCCACCGCCACGCTGGAGTACCGCGGCGTGGTCGAGGGCGACGCCCAGGAAGCGCTGCGCAGCGGCAGCGTGCCGCCGGAAGCGCGCATCTACTTCCGCCGCGAGACCGGCCCCGACGGCAAGCCGATTCCGATCCTGCTCAACAAGCGCGTGATCGCCTCCGGCGACCAGCTGATCGGCGCCACCGCCGCGTTCGACTCGCAAAGCGGCACTCCCGCGGTGCAGATCCGCCTGAACGGCGTCGGCGGCCAGCGCATGTTCGACTACACCACCGAGCACGTCGGCAAGCCGATGGCGGTGGTCTACATCGAGCGCATCCCCGAGGTGCGCACGGTCGACGGCAAGGAAGTGCGCTCGACCCGGATCAGCGAGGAAGTGATCAACGTCGCCACCATCCAGGGCGTCTTCAGCAAGGAATTCAATACCAACGGCCTGGAGAGCCAGCAGGAAGCCTCCGACCTGGCCCTGCTGCTGCGCGCCGGCTCGCTGGCCGCGCCGATGGACTTCATCGAAGAGCGCATCGTCGGCCCCAGTCTGGGCGCCGAGAACGTCGCGCGCGGCCTGAAGGCGGTGAGCTTCTCGTTCGCCTTCGCCCTGATCTTCTTCCTGATCTACTACCGCATGTTCGGCGTCATCACCTGTCTGGCGCTGCTGATCAACCTGCTGATGGTGGTCGCGCTGATGTCGCTGTTCGGCGCCACCATGACCTTGCCCGGCCTGGCCGGCATCGCCTTGACGGTGGGTATGTCGGTCGACGCCAACGTGCTGATCAACGAACGAATAAGAGAGGAGCTGCGCGCCGGCTTGCCGCCGCAGGCGGCGATCGCCAGCGGCTACGAACACGCCTCGGGCACCATCATCGACGCCAACGTCACCGCCTTCCTCGCCGGCCTGGCGATGGCGGTGTTCGGCACCGGTCCGCTGCGCGGTTTCGGTATCACCCTGATGCTCGGCATCGCCACCTCCGCCTACACGGCGGTGTCTGTGTCGCGCGGTATCGCGACGCTGATCTACGGCGGTCGTCGCAAGCTGAAAACGATCGCGATCTGACGGAGCACGCGACATGAAACCCTTCAACGTGTTCCCTTATGGCAGCAACATCGACTTCCTGCGCCTGCGCTGGGTGTCGATGGCGGTTGCGGGCCTGATCATGCTGGTCGCGATCGGCGCGATCGCGGTCAAGGGCTTCAACTTCGCCCTGGACTTCACCGGCGGCACCAGCGTCGAGTTGAGCTTCGCCAAGCCGGTCGACGTCGACGGCATCCGCACGCGCCTGGACGAAGCCGGCTACGCCGGCGCCCAAGTCCAGACCTTCGGCACCGGCAACGAGCTGCTGATCCGCCTGCAGCCCAAGAGCGGCAGCGCCAAGGACTCCAACAACACCATCAACGAAGTGCAGTCGATCGCGTCCACGCCCGGCAACCCGGGCAAGATCAAGGGCGGCGGCTACGTCGGCCCGCAGGTCGGTCGCGATCTGGCCGCCAACGGCATCTGGGCGCTGCTGTTCGTGGTGGTCGGCTTCCTGATCTACATCTCGTTCCGCTTCGAGAAGAAGTTCGCGGTGGCGGCGGTGCTGACCACCCTGCACGACGTGGTAGTGGTGGCGGGCTGGTTCGCCCTGTTCGGCAACGAGTTCGACCTGACCGTGCTGGCCGGCATCCTGTCGGTGATGGGCTACTCGATCAACGACACCATCGTGGTGTTCGACCGCGTGCGCGAGAACTTCCGCACCATGCGCGCCGATCCGGAAACCATCCTCAACAAGTCGATCAACCAGACCCTGTCGCGTACGGTGATCACCTCGTTCGTGGCTTTCCTGACCGTGTTCGCGTTGTACCTGTACGGCGGCGGTTCGCTGGAAGGCATGGCGATCTCGCAGATGCTGGGTATCGTGATCGGCACCCTGTCGTCGATCTTCGTGGCCTGCCCGTTGTTGACCATGGGCTGGCTCAAGGTCACCAAGCAGGACCTGATGCCCAAGGCCAAGGACGAGGCGGCGCTAGCGCGTCGTCCCTGAGTCCCGCGTCGGGGCTTCGGCCCCAGGCAACGAAAAGGCCGCGCAGATGCGCGGCCTTTTCGTTTGCGTCGAGGCATAGCGTCGAGGCATAGCGTCGAGGCATAGCGGCGGGCGTCGCAGAGGGAAGGCGTGAGCGAGTGACGCGCGCCTCCGGGGCTTTCTGTGGGAGCGGCGTGAGCCGCGATAGCGAGAACGCGCGCGGCCGCGCGACTGGCATCGCCATGCGAGGCAGGCCTGCGGATGCCATCGGCTCTATGCGGCTACGCCGGCAATCGATCGCGGCTTACGCCGCTCCCACAGGAGGCTGCGCTGCTCCTACAGGGAGCGTGGGTCGGCTACAGAGGGAGCAGGCGGCCGCGGCGATCCTTGCGGCAACGAAAAAGGCCGCGCAATCGCGCGGCCTTTGCGTTCGCGGCTTTGCGGCGCCGGGTTCAGTCGAACGCGGCCGCGTATCCGGTGTTGACGATGCGGTTCTGCAGGGCGTCGCAGACCTTGAGGTTGCCGGCGACCAGCTGGCGGCCGATGGTGCCGCGCGCGTCCATGGGGCCGGTGCCGCGACCACGGAAGTCGCAGACCTTGCCGCCGGCCTCGCGCACCATCAGGGCGCCGGCGGCGATGTCCCAGGGCTTCACCCCGGCTTCGAAATAGGCGTCGGCGCGGCCGCAGGCCACATAGGCCAGGTCCAGCGCGGCCGAACCGGTGCGGCGGATGTCCTCGGCCTCGGTCAGCAGCGAGTCCACGCACTTGAGGTGGGCGCTGGCGCGCGGGCGCTCGCGCGGCGGGAAGCCGGTGACGATCATGGCGCCGTTGAGATCCTTGCGCTCGGCCACGCGCACGCGCTTCTCGTTGAGCTGGACGCCGCTGCCGCGGCTGGCGGTGAACAGCTCGTTGCGCAGCGGATCGAATATCACGCCGTGGATCGGCTCGCCGCCCTCGACCAGGGCGATCGAAACGCAGTAGTGGGGGATGCCGCGCAGGTAGTTGCTGGTGCCGTCCAGGGGATCGATGACCCAGGTGTAGCGACCGCTGCCGATCGAGCCGTTCTCTTCGCCGAGGATGGCGTAGTCGGGCGTGGAACGGCGGAATTCCTTGATGATCTCGGCCTCGGCCAGGCCGTCGACTTCGCTGGCGTAGTCCATCCGGTCCTTCTCGACCACGTTCAGCGCGTCCAGCCGATACATGTGGCGGAGCAACACGTTGCCGGCGGCGCGGGCGGCCTTGACCATGAGGGTGACGGCGGGTTTCTGCATGGCGAACGGCCTCGGGAACGGAGGTGGGGGACGGGCTGGCGGGCTGAAAGAACGAACCGGCGCTATGGCCGGGGCGGGGAGTTTACCATTGCGCATGGCGAACGATCCCAATCCAGACCAAACGCCCTTGTTGGCACGGCTGCGCATCGTGCTGGTGGGCACCCAGCACCCCGGCAACATAGGCTCCGCGGCCCGCGCGATGAAGACCATGGGCCTGTCCCGGCTGGTCCTGGTCGCGCCCGAAAAGGCCCCCAATCACGAGTCCGCGGCCCTGGCCGCGGGCGCCGACGACGTGCTCGCGGCCGCGGTCGTGTACCCGACCCTAGCCGAGGCCCTGACCGACTGCCGACTGGTGCTGGGCTGCACCGCGCGCAATCGCCGGGTCCAGCTGGAGCAGTACGACCCGCGCGAGGCCGCCGGCCGCATGCTGGCCGAGGCCGGCGGCGGCGCCGAGGTGGCGCTGGTGTTCGGGCGCGAGCGCACCGGCCTGGAAAACGAGGAGCTGCAGCTGTGCCACGCCGCCGTGCATATCCCGGCCAATCCGGGCTACAGCTCGCTGAACCTGGCCGCGGCGGTGCAGGTGCTGGCCTACGAGCTGCGTATGGCCGCGCTCGCGGCCGCGCCGGCGGCGCCCGCGCCCGCCCGCTCCGATCCGCCGGCCTCGCACGCGCAACTGGAGGGCTTCTTCAGCCAGCTTGGCGAGACCCTGGACGCGATCGACTTCCACAAGGGCCGCGCGCCCGAATCGGCGCTGCGCAAGCTGCGCCGCCTGTTTCTGCGCGCCGATCTGGACGAGCGCGAAGTGCGCCTGCTGCGCGGCATCCTCGCCGACGCCGAGCGCATGGCCATGCTGGCCGGGCAGCGCCGTTGACAGCGGGGCGGCCTGGCCGGGTCCCGGTGGTATCGGCCAGGGCCGGTTTCGATTACGCTGCGGCGGGCAGTCCCGATGAGTCACTTTCTTGATCGCTAGCGCGCGTTGCATCGCTGTCCTGCTCGGGCTCGCGTTGGCGGTCGCGGGACTGTCGGTGCCGGTTCCCGCGCAATCGGCCGACAGCGACGCCCGCGGCGTGCTGGTGCTGGGCCGGATCAGCGACGACCCCAAGGCCCATTACGAACAGSTCAAGCCGCTGCTGGACTACGTGGTCCCGCGCATGGCCGATGTCGGCATCCGCGAGGGCCGGATCCTGATGGCCAAGGACTCGCAGCAGATGGCCAGCTATCTGCGCCGCGGCCGGGTCGATTGGGTCACCGAAACCGCCGGCACCGCGATGCTGCTCAAGCAGCGCGCCGACGCCCGTCCCCTGCTGCTGACCGAGCGCGACGGCACCAGCCACTACCACAGCGTGTTCTTCGCCCGTCGCGACAGCGGCCTGCGCTCGCTGGACGATCTGCGCGGTCACAGCGTCGCCTTCCAGCGCCCGTCCTCGACCAGCGCCTACTTCGTGCCGGTCGCCGAGCTGCTGGACCGCGGCCTGAGCCTGGAGATCCTGCTGTCGCCGACCGACCGCATCGAACACGGCGAGGTCGGCTACCTGTTCGCGCGCTCTGAGCTCAACATCTCGACCTGGGTGCACAAGCGCCTGGTCGATGTCGGCGTGATGAGCAATCTGGACTGGGACAACCCGCGCCGGATGCCGCCCGCGTTCCGCCGCGACATGATCGAGATCGGCCGCACCGGCGATTACCCGCGCGCGGTCGAAGTGGTGCGCGGCGACATCGACCCGCGCGTCGAGGCGCGCTTGCGCGAGGTGCTGCTGGATGCGGCCGGCGATCCGGATGCCGGCGAGGCCCTGCTGCGCTTCTTCAAGACCACCCGCTTCATGCCGATCGACCCGGCATCGGCCAAGGCCCTGCAGCGCATCGGCAACGGTGTCGCGCAAGTCCGGTCGGAGGTCGAATGAAGTTGCGCTTCGGCTTGCAGGCCAAGTTCCTGGTCATGATGGCCTTGGCCATGCTGGTCGTGCTGGCGCTGATCGCGCTGCTGCTCAACCGCCAGGAGCGCATGCAGCGCGAAGTGGTCGGCGTCAGCCGCGAAGCCATGAGCGGCATGATCGCCGACAACCTCAAGCGGCACAGCGAGGGCATGGTCGCGCAACTGGCCGAATCGCTGGCCAACCCGCTGTACTACTTCGATCTGGACGCGGTCGGCGTGCTCAGCCGCGCGACCCTGCGCAACCCCGGCATCAGCTACGTGCTGGTGTACGACAACGACGGCAACATCGTCCACGACGGCAGCGAGGAAATTCCGAGCTACGGCAAGCGCATGGACGATCCGATGGCCTACGAGGTGATCGCCGCGCGCAAGCTGCACACCCAGTCCAGCGACATCGTGATGGACGTGTCGGCGCCGATCATGATCGGCAACGAGCGCCTGGGCGGCGTGCGCGTGGGCTACGACCTCAAGACCGTGCACCAGTTCCAGGATCAGGCCCTGGGCGACCTGCGCGGCCGACTGGACGCGCTGGCCCAGCAGCACATGATCTGGATCGGCTTGCTGGCGGCCGGCCTGCTCGCGCTGGGCGCGCTGATGGTCTATCTGATCCAGCGCTTCCTGGTCCACCCGATCCGCCAGCTCGCCGACGCCTCGATGGAAATCGAGGCCGGCCACTTCGACACCAGCACGCCGGCCAGCAATCGCCACGACGAAGTCGGCGACCTGATGCGCGCGTTCGGGCGCATGAGCCAGAGTCTGGCGCGCCACGATCGCGACATCCGCCGCATGGCCTATACCGACGCGCTGAYCGGCCTGGCCAACCGCCTGGCGTTCCGCGAGACCCTGGACCAGCGCCTGCTGCAGCTGCGCGGCGCGGGGCGCCAACTCGGCCTGTTGTTCGCCGACATCGACGACTTCAAGCGCGTCAACGACACCCTGGGCCACGACGCCGGCGACGATGTGCTGTTGCAGTTCGCTAACCGCATTCAGGAAACCGTGAACCGCCTGGGCGGAGAGGGCGCGCTGCTGGCGCGATTCGGCGGCGACGAGTTCGTGATCCTGGTCCAGGACGGCGACGGCCACGAGGGCGGGGTACGCGCGCGCGCCAGCCATCTGGCCGACGTGCTGGTGGCCGAGCTCGGCCAGCCCATCGTGGTCCACGACCGCCAGGTCTTCCTGGGCACCTCGATCGGCGTGACCCTGTTCCCCGAGGACGCCTCCGGCGCGACCTCGCTGATGAAGAACGGCGACATCGCCATGTACCAGGCCAAGGTCGCGGGCAAGAACTGCTATCGCTTCTATAGCCGCGCCATGGACCAGGCGGTGGAGCGCCGCGTGCACCTGGAGCACGAGCTGCGCGGCGCCTGGGACCGCGGCGAACTCAGCCTGGTCTACCAGCCGGTGTACCGCCTCGGCGACGGCGCCATGGTCGGCGCCGAAGCGCTGTTGCGTTGGCGCCATCCCGAGCAGGGCCTGGTCGCGCCGTCGGTGTTCATCGACGTGGCCGAGCAGAGCGGCCTGATCGAAACCCTGGGCCCGCAGGTGTTGCGCGCGGCCTGCCAGGATGCGGTGCGTTGGCAGCACGCGCGCCCGGGCGCGGAACCGCTGTTCGTCTCGGTCAACGTCTCGCCGCGCCAACTGCGCACCGGCGATCTGCCCAATGTGGTCGCGGCCTGCCTGCACGAAACCGGCCTGCCCGCGCAGCGTCTGCACCTGGAGCTGACCGAAACCGCGGTGATCGGCGACGAGATCCACGCCAGCAGCCTGCTCGCGCGCCTGCGTTCGACCGGGGTGAAGGTGTGGCTGGACGATTTCGGCACCGGCTTCTCCGGCCTCAGCCATCTGCGCCGGGTACCGGTGGACGGGGTCAAGATCGACCGCAGCTTCATCGCCGATGTGCTGCGCGACCCGGACGACCTGGCCCTGACCACGGCGATCATCGCCATGGCGCATTCGCTGGGCATCACCGTGGTCGCCGAGGGCGTGGAGAAGGAAGGCCAGTACGCGGTGCTGCGCGAACGCGGCTGCGACCTCGCCCAGGGCTATTGGCTGGGCCACCCGGTGGGCGCGGAAGAGTTTCTGACGCTGTTGGGTTGATCGTGATCGCTGCGGCCTTGGCCGAAGCCTCACTGCAAGCGATCGATCCAGCCGCCGATCAGCGTCGCCAGGCTGCCCGAGAGCACGCCGAACACCGCCACCGCGATCGCGCCCATGCCCCAGGCCACGGCCATCAGGCGGCCGTCGCGTTCCAGCAAGGCGAACGCGAACAGCAGCAGCAAGCCGCCGAACAGGAAGTTGGTGAACGGGATCGGCAGCGACAGCAGCAGGCCCAGCAGCACCAGCAGCAGGCCGGTGAACGCGCTCGCGACGCGGTGATCGAGCAGACCGGTCGCGCGCGGGCGGACCACGCGCTCCAGGCGGGTCAGCCAGGGCGAGAGCAGGTTGCGGAAGCGCGCCATCGCCTGCCGGTGCGGGCCGCGCCGGGCCAGGAAGCCCGGCAACCAGGGCTTGCGCAGACCGATCAGCAGCTGCGCGCCGATCAGCATCACCAGCGGCCCGCTGACCGCGCCGCCCACGCCCGGGATCGGAATGAAGGCCGGGATGGTGGAGACGAACAGCAGCATGCCGAAGGAGCGATCGCCCAGGCCGGCCAGCACATCGCCCAGGCGCAAGACCTCGGCGGGGTCGCCCGTCGCGAAGTCGTCGAGCAGCGCGCGCGTGCCGGCTTCCTGCGCCGGCGGCTTGCGATCAACCGGAGGCGTCATCGGCCACCGGTTCCTGAGCGTCCTCGCGCGGCGCGGCGATGCGTTGCAGCAGCAGCTTGTCGATGCGCGGCCCATCTAGGTCCACCACTTCGATCCGCCACACGCTCCAGTCGAAATGCTCGCCGACGTGCGGGATGCGGCCGAAGCGCGCGATGACCATGCCGGCGGCGGTGTGGAAGTCGTGCTCGTCCTCGCCCGGCAGGCGGCCGCCGCCGACCAGCTCGCGCAGGTCTTCCAGCGCCAGCGAACCGTCGAGCAGGTAGGAGCCGTCGGAGCGTTCGACCACCGGTGCGGCGTCGTCGTCGGTCTCGTTGTTCTGGATGCGGCCGATCACCGCGCCCATCAGATCGTTGACCGTGACCAGACCGGTGACGTCGCCGTATTCGTCCACCACCAGCGCCAGCGACAGCTGCTCCTCGCGGAAGATCTCCAGCAACTTCAGGGCATGGGTGGATTCGGACACGAACAGCGGCGGGCGCAGGTGGGTGAACAGCTCCGGCGCGGTCTGGTCCAGGCGGTCCAGCAGCGACTTGACCTCGAGCACGCCAAGCACGTCGCTGTCGCCGCCGCGATAGACGGGGTAGCGCGAATAAGCGTTCTCGCGCATGGTCTCCAGGTTCTGCGCGAAGCTGGTGTTGGCATCCAGCCAGGCGATGCGGGTGCGCGGCGTCATCAGACTCTCGGCGGTGCGGTCGCCCAGACTGAGCACGCGGTTCATCATCTTGCGTTCGTCGGCGTCGATCACGCCCTGCTCGTGGCTTTCGGTCACCAGCAGGCGGATCTCTTCTTCGCTGATCTCGCTGCGGGCGTCGTCCTTGATGCCCAGGATGCGCAGCACCAGGCGGTTGATCGCGCCCAGCGCCTTCACCGCCGGCCGCGCGCCGCGCGACAGGCCGTACAGCGGGATCGCGACCGCGCTGGCGATGCGCTCGGGATTGGTCAGGGCCAGGCGCTTGGGGATCAGCTCGCCGAAGATGACCTGGGCGGCGGTGATCAGCGCCATCGCGGTGCCGATGCCGATCGGACGCGCGTACTGCGAGAAGTCGCCGGACAGCAGATGACCGAGCCAGCCGGTGATGACCAGGCCGATCGACTCGCCGCCGAAATAGCCGGTCAGCACGCCGATGCCGGTGATGCCGATCTGCACGGTCGACAGCAGGTTGTCCGGATGCTCGGCCAGCGCCAGCGCGGTGCGTGCGCCGCGGCTGGTCTCCGCCATCTGTTTCAGGCGCAGCTTGCGCGAGGTCATCAGCGACATCTCCGACAAGGCGAAGAAGGCGTTGAGCACGATCAGCGCAGCGACGATCAGCAGCTCGAGCATGCGGGCTGCTCCATCGAGGGGTCAGGGGCGGGGATGCCGGGGGCGTGAGCGGTAGACCGCGGGCCGGACAGGGGGGCCGCGCTAACGCGGGCGGGCGATGTTGGGTCGTCGTCCATGGGGCAGGGTGGGCGGGGGATGCGCGGCCCCGATCTTAACAGGCGCCGCCGCGCCGGCCGCGTGAGCGGTGGGTGAGGGGCCCCGGCCGGGCGGTTTTCGCCCGTTTCGGGGCACAGGCCGGCGCGAAAGACGGGCGCGTTCGCCATCAAACCGTCATAATCGCGCCCGCACAACCACCCCGGGCCGGTCGCGGCCGGCATTCAGAGGCTTTCACGCATGTTCTCGCTGCAGACCATCTTCGGCTCCGGCCAGCAGTTCTACACCCTGCTAGACGAGGCCGCCCAGGCCGCCTACGACAGCACCAAGGCACTGCACGCCATGATGAAGGCCGCCGACCGTCAGCCGGCCCTGGACGCCTTCAAGCTGGCCCGCCAGCGCGAGCGCGCGACCTCGGACAAGATCAGCCACGCCCTGGTCGACAGCTTCATCACCCCGATCGAGCGCGAGGACATCGAGTCGCTGGGCTCGGCCCTGTACAAGATCCCCAAGCAGGTCGAGAAGTTCGCCGACCGCTATTCGCTGGCGATCCAGCACCTGGACGGCATCGACTTCGCGCCGCGCGCGGCGATGCTGGAGCAGGCCGCCGCGGTGGTGGTGGAGATGGTCCACGACCTGCAGAAGATGAACATCGACCGCATGACCGAGCTCAACGAGAAGCTGCGCTCGCTGGAGAACGAGGCCGACCGTCTGATGCTGGAGCTGTACCGCGACATCTATTCCGGTCGCCTGGACAACCTGCAGATGTTCCTGCTCAAGGAGTTCTTCGAGATTCTGGAGAAGGCCATCGACCGCTGCCGCGAAGCCGGCGTGGTGGCCTACCAGATCGTGCTGAAGAACAGCTGAGGCCTCCCTCGTGATGCTGACTCTGGTCCTAGTGGTGATCCTGGCCGCGCTCGTATTCGAGTTCATCAACGGTTTCCACGACACCGCCAACTCGATCGCCACCGTGGTGGCGACCAAGGTGCTGACTCCCGGCCAGGCGATCATGCTGGCTGCCAGCACCAACCTGATCGGCGCGTTCATGGGCACCGCGGTCGCCAAGACCATCGCCTCGGGCCTGATCGATACCGAGGTCGTCAACGTGACCTCGCAGGTGCTGATCTGCACCTTGCTGGGCGCGATCATCTGGAACCTGATCACCTGGTGGCGCGGCCTGCCGTCGTCGTCCTCGCACGCGCTGATCGGCGGCCTGTGCGGCGCCGCGCTGGCGGCCTCGCACAACAACTGGACCGCGCTGATCTGGTCCAAGGCCGGCGACGGCGACTGGGCCAGCAACAAGGGCCTGCTGTGGAAGGTGGTGGTGCCCATGATCACCTCGCCGCTGGCGGGCTTCCTGCTGGGCGTGAGCATCATCGCCCTGCTGTACCTGATCATCTCCTCGATGATGAAGGCCGGCGGCCCGCTGGCGAAGCTGGCCAAGCCGCGTTGGGTCAACGCCTTCTTCGGCAAGGCCCAGCTGGTGTCCGCCGCCTACATGGGCTTGGCCCATGGCCGCCAGGACGCGCAGAAGACCATGGGCATCATCGCCCTGTCGATTTTCGGCGCGCAGTCGTCGGGCATCCTCAACGACCTGCCGGCCTGGCTGTCGTTCCTGCATCCGGACGGCGGCAAGGACGACATCGACACCTGGGTGATCGCCACCTGCGCCCTGGTCATGGCCGCGGGCACCGCCGCCGGCGGCTGGCGCATCATCAAGACCCTGGGCCACAAGATGGTGAAGCTGCAGACCATCGACGGCTTCGCGGCGGAAACCGCGTCGGCGACCATTCTGGTCACGGCCGCGCATTTCGGCATGCCGGTGTCCACCACCCACAGCATTTCCACCGCGATCATGGGCGTGGGTTTCGCCAAGAACCCGCGCAAGCTCAAGCTGGGCGTGATCGAACGCATCGTGTGGGCCTGGATCCTCACCATCCCGGCCGCCGGCGGCATCGCCTACGGCCTGTGGCGCCTGATCGAGGCCTTGGGCTGGGCCTGATGCCGGCGCGACGACGAAACGAAAAAGCCCGCAGCGATGCGGGCTTTTTCGTGGCCTTGTTTCCTGCGGGAGCGGCGTCCCGCAGGGGCTTCCTTTGGTCTTGAGCCGCGATCGCGTCACCGCGCTGGCCGGCGCGATCGCCGCTCACGCCGCTCCCACAGAAGGCGGATGCGCAGCCCGACCAGGCGTCGCGGTGGCCGCGTCGCTTACAGCAGGTCGCCGTCGGCCGACAGCATGCGCTCCATGCGGTCGCCCAGGCCGCCGATCTCCAGCACCAGGCGGTCGATCTCGGACGCGGCCAGGCCTTCCAACGGGCGGTTCTCGCACAACTGCAGATAGGGCACCCCGTCGAGGTCGCCGATGGCGAGGTAGCCGACGTGGCTTTGCCAGTTGAAGATCAGGGCGCGGCGCGCGTCCAGGCCGGTGGTGGGCGCGATCGCGGTGCTCACGCGCAGGAACGGGCGCTGGTCGTCGTCCTCCAACTCGGACAGGAAGATCGCCTGGTGGCGCGTGCCCTGTTCCAAGGACAGCTCGATGCACAGCACCCCGTCGTCGTGCAGGGTGAGGTGGAAGCCGGACTGGGTAAGGTGCTTGCGGATTTGTTCGAATTTCATGGTCTGCTCCCTGCGGGCTTCTTTGTTCGTACGACGTGGCTATGCTAACCCTCATGGACTCCGAGGTCGCCGCCCAACGCATCCTCGCCGCGATCCGCGCCATTCCCAAGGGCGAGGTCGCTGGCTATGGCGAAGTCGCCCGCCGCGCCGGCCTGCCCGGGCGCGCGCGCCTGGTCGCGCGCCTGCTCAGCCAGAACGACGACCCCAAACTGCCCTGGCACCGCGTGCTGCGCTCGGACGGCCGGATCGCCCTGCCGGAAGGCTCCAAGGGCTACCGCGAGCAGTGCCAGCGCCTGCGCGGCGAGGGCCTGCGGGTGGAAGGCGGGCGGGTGCTCGGCGTTCGCGCCGCCGCGACGCTGGATGCCCAAATCTGGGGGCCGCCGGACTGACCCCGGCGTGGCCGTGAACGGTGGAACCGCAAGATCCGCGCGGGTCCGCGTCCAGCGGCTAACATAGGCGTATCCCCCGGGAGTTCAGATGTTCCGCAATCTGCCGCGCGTCACCAAGCTGCTGCTGCTCGTCAATATCGCGGTGTTCGTCCTGCAATGGCTGCTGGAATACAGCGAGCTCGGGCGCGTCGTCCTCGACTATCTCCAGCTCTGGCCGATCGGCTCGGGCGAGGTCTACGGCGGCGCCGGCTTCATGCCCTGGCAGCTGTTCACCTACGGTTTCCTGCACGGCAATTTCGGCCACCTGCTGTTCAACCTGATCCCGATCCTGATGTTCGGCGCGATGATCGAACACCAGTGGGGCGAGCGCCGTTATCTGACCTATTACCTGGTCTGCATCGTCGGCGCCGGTCTGTGCCAGCTGGCGTTGACCAGCGCCTTGCTGCACTACTACGGCTACGCGGTCACCACGGTCGGCGCGTCGGGCGCGGTCTACGGCCTGATCGTCGCGTTCGCGCTGCTGTTCCCGAACCAGAAGGTCACGATGCTGCCGCTGCCCATCATCCTGAAGGCGCGGACCTTGGCGATCGTGTACGCGAGCATCGCGCTGGCCTACGGCATCTTCGGCACCCGCGAGGGCGTCGCCCATTTCGCCCATCTGGGCGGCATGCTGTTTGGCTGGTTGCTGATCCGGTACTGGCAGGGACGGCCGCCGTTCGGCCGCCGCCCGCCCAAGAAGAAGCGTTCGCACCTGCGCGTGGTCCACTGATCCGGCGGCGCCGGATCAGAAGTTCGGGCGCAGCCGCACCTGTTCCAGCTCGCGCCGCACCGATCGCCAGAACCAGGTCGGCGCGATCCAGGTGTAGAGGCAGAAGCCCAGCCAAAGATAGGACAGCGGCCCGATCAGCTGCTTGTGGCCGTGCTCGTCCAGCGCGATCAGGGTGATCTGGTAGGCCAGGAACATGCCCAGCAGCAACACCACCGCGCGGCCCCTGGACCCCGCCGACACATAGCTCTGGAAGCGCCACCACAGCCCCAGCAGCCAGTTCTGGCGGGCCTTGATCGCGCCCAGCAGGGTCAGCGCCTGCTCGTCCATGGGATCGATCTGCAGGGCCCAGGCGGCGTGCTCGCGCGCGGACTCGACATCGCCCTGGGCGAGCGCGCAATGGCCGAGCACGCACAGCGCCTCGACGTGGTCGGGCTCGAAGCTCAGGACTTCGCGCGCCCAGCGTTCGGCCTGGACGCGATCGCCGCTTTGGAATTCCAGCCAGGCGCGCAGGGCCAGGTAGTCGCTGTCGTCGGGATCGAGTTCGCAGGCGCGGCGATTGTGTTCCCGGGCTTGCGCCTCGCGGCCCCAGGCCAGGTCCAGGCGCGCATAGCTGTCGTACACGGCCGCGACATCCGGATACAGCGAGCGCGCCGTTTCCAGATGCGCCTGCGCCTGCGGGAGCCGGCGCTGGGCGATCGCCACGTCGGCGGCCACCAACTGCGCCGCCAGCGATTCGGGCTCGTCCTCGATCGCGCGTCGGGCCTCGATCGCGGCCGCGTGCGGGCGCTTGCGCCTGAGCAGGCAGCGCGCGAGCAGGGCATGCGCGTCGGCGTCGTTGGGGTCTTCGCTCAGCCGCTGCACCAGCGTGTTCATGGCCGCGTCGATCTGGCCCTGGCGCAACTGCCGCAAGGCCAGCTCGAACAGGCGGGCGCCGTCGTCGATATCGTTCATCGCAGCATCGCTCCCAGCCAGGCCGGCCAAGTCTGGGTCGCCAGAAAACCGCGACCGATCACCGCGATCAGCAGCAACACCGGCAAGCCGTTGCGGGCGACGCCGCCGTAGTGTTCCCAGATCTCGAAGCAGCGCGCCTGCATCATGTAGATCGCGTAGGCGATCGCCAGCTTCAGCGTGACGATGGACAGGGCGGCGTAGCGCAACTCCGCGCCCTGCAGCCAGCCCGCGCGCGCCAGGCCGTCCAGGCCGAGAACCAGCCCCGCGCTGCCGAGCAGGCCGATCGCGACGCAGGCCCATTCGCGCGCGCGGGTCGGGCTGCCCAGGGCCAGGCCGTTCAGCACGAACCAGGCCAGACCGAAGGCGTTGCCGCCCAGCATCAGCGCCAGCAGGGGCCACATCGGATCGACCGCGTAGCGCGCCAGGCCCGACGGCAGCGGCTCGTCCGGCAAACGATAGGCGGCGGCCGTCATTCCCCGGCCCCGTGCTGTTTCAGGAAATCCAGGACCTCGTCGTACTGCCCGCCCTGGTTGGCGTAGCGCGCATGGTTGCGCGCGGTGGTCAGCCATTCCAGCGTGGTGGCGCGGGTTTGCTTGTGCGCCTCGCGCAGGTGCGCCAGCGTCAGCGGCATTTCGCGGCCGGCGTCGATCGATTGCTCGATGGCCTCGTCGACGGCGGTCTCGACCAGGTTGCGCAGGTCGGCGCCCGAGTAGCCCGAGGTGAGCTTGGCGATGGCGCTGCCGTCGATGGCGTCGGCGATCGGCCGGCCCTGCAATTGCAGGTCGAGGATGGCGCGGCGCGCGCCTTCGTCCGGCGGCGGCACGAACAGCACGCGGTCGAAGCGGCCGGGCCGGCGGAACGCGGCGTCGACCGCCCAAGGCACGTTGGTCGCGCCCAGGATCAGCACGCCATGGTTGTTCTGCGCGAAGCCGTCGAGCTCGGTCAGGAACTGGCTGACCAGCTTGGCCGAGGTGGCCTCGCGCGTGTGCTGGCGCTTGCCGCCGATGGCTTCGATCTCGTCGAAGAACAGCACCGACGGGGCGGTGCGCCGCGCCTGTTCGAAGATGGCGTGGAGCTTGCGCTCGGATTCGCCGATGAACATGTCCAGCACGTCGGTGATGGCGACGTTGTAGAACTTGGCGCCGCATTCGCCGGCGGTGGCGCGCGCCAGCAGGGTCTTGCCGCAGCCTGGCGGCCCGTACAGCAGGATGCCGCCGCCGGAGCGGCGCTTGAAACGTTCGAACAGCGAGGGTTTCAGGAACGGCGTGATGATGCGGCGCCGGATCTGATGCTTGACCTGATCCAGCCCGCCCACGTCGGCGAAGCTCACGCGCTCGGCCGACGGCTGCACCAGCCGCGCCAGATCGTAGGGATCGGTATCGTCGTTGGCGATGCTGGCTTGCGCGCGGCCGCGCACGTCGGCCAGCGACACCACCTTGCCGCTCAGCGAGGCGGCCAGGGCCGGATCTTCCAGCGCCGGGTTCAGGGCGATCGCGCGCTCGTAACAGGCGCGGGCCTCGTCGCGGCGTCCCTCGGCCATCGCCACGCGCGACTGCGCGAGCAGGGCCGGCGCGGAGTCCGGCGGCGACAGGCGCAGCACGTAGTCGGTGTCGCCGGCGTCGAGCAACAGGCGCGCGGCCGCGCCGCGGCGGCTGTCGTCGATCGACAGCGCGGCTTGGCACAGGTCGATGGCTTCGCGCAAAGCGGCCGGGTCGTTGGCGGCGATGCAGGCGTCGACGACCAATCCCTGCAAGACCGCGTTGTCGGGGCTGGCGCGCAGGGCGTTGAGCAGGTCGTGCGTAGGGGCGTTGGGCATGGGCGATCGGACGGGCTCGGCGTCCTCTAGCCTAAATCAACGGGCGCGCTTGCGGCGCTGGTTGGAGGCGCGCGCTGCGATCGTCGGCGACACGCGGCCGCTCGGGCCGCGCGTCGCCGCCAGCGATCACGGGAAAATCGTGATGCGCTGTTCCGGCTTGGCCTGCATCGGCTGGCCGGCCTTGCAGGTGTAGGCCTCGCCGAAGCTGGGCTGGTTGAACAACGGGCCGTTGGTGCGCCACTGGCCCGGCGCATGCACGCTGGTGGACGCGCGCTGGGTGTAGACCTCGGTGCTGGCCTGCTGCGCCCACAGCCCGGCCCAGGCGCGGTAGAAGGCCTGATCGGCGTCCTTGGACGGGGTGGGCACTTCGCTACGGAAGGTCTTCCAGGCCAGTTCGACGCCGGCGATGTCGGCGATGTTCTCGTCGCGGGTCTGCTGGCCGTTGACCTTGACGCCCTTCAGGCCGGGGTATTCGTAGGCGCCGTACTGGGCGGCGACGCGGTTGCCCAGCGCTTCCCAGGCCGCGGTTTCGGTGGGGGTCCACCAGTCGCGCAGTTCCTGATTGGCGTTGACCAGGCGGCCGCGGCTGTCGAAGCCGTGGCTGAGTTCGTGGCCGACCAGGGCGCCGAAGGAGCCGTACTGCGAGGCGGCGTCCTTGCTCATGTCCAGCACCGGCGCCTGCAGCACCGCGGCGGTGACGATCAGGCGGTTCTGGGCGATGTCGTAGGCCAGGGCCGGATCCTGCGGCAGCACGTCCCAGCGGCGGTCGGCGTTGCCGCGACCGATGCGCTTCATTTCCTCGCGGTGGCGCCAGGTCGAGGCGATCAGCATGTTGCTGCCGAAGCTGCCGCGGCCCATCGGCTGCACCGAGTAGTCGAGGTCGCGGCGCGGGGTGCCGACTTCGATCTTGAGCTTGGCCAGCTTGGCGCGCGCCTCGGCCTTGGCCGCTTCGCTGTAGCGGGTTTCGGCGTCGATCGCCTTGCCCAGGGTCGCCAGCACCTGCGAGGCGATTTCCTCGGCGCGCTTGTCGGTGGCGGCGGGCAGGTACTTGGCGGCGTACTCGCGGCCGATCATCGGGCCGGCGGCGAGATTCATCGCGTCCAGCACGGCCTGCTGGCGCGACGGCGGCGCGCTGCCGCGCAGGATGCGGCCGTGGAAGTCGTACTGGGCGTCGCGGAAGGGCTTGGCCAGGTAGGGCGCCATCGAATCGCCGACGCGCCAGCGCAGGTAGACCTTCCACTGTTCCGGCTTGAGCGTGCCGACCAGGTTGTCGAGTTCGGCGAACAGCTTGGCGTTGCCGATCGAGACGCTGTCGTCCTTGACGCCCTGGGCCTTGAGGAAGTCGCCCAGCTGCAGGCGCTTGTACTGCTTGGCCAGCGCCGCCACCTGCACCGGGGCGTAGTGGCTGCGCAGCTGGCGCAGCTCCGGCAGCGACTGCGAAGCGCGCGCGATCCGGGTTTCCAGATCGATCACCAGCTGCGACTCGGCCGACAGCTGGGCCTGCGGGGTACCGGTCAGGGCCAGGATCTTCTGCACGTAGTTGTTGTAGTGGCCCAGCAGCTGGCGGGTCTCGGCGTCGCTGCGGGTGTAGTAGGCCGGATCGGGCAGGCCCAGGCCGCCCTGGCCGAAGTAGCCGATATGGCGGTTGAGGTCCTGCAGATCGACGTCGGCGGCGAAGTTGAACGCGACCGGGATGCCGACCTGGTGCAGGGCCGCGATCGAGGCCGGGATGTCCTTGGCCTTCTTGATCGCGGCGATGCGCGACAGCAGGGGCGCGATCGGCTGGGCGCCGTCGCGCTCCACCGCGGCTTCGTCCAGGCCGCTGGCCCAGAAGTCGCCGAGCAGCTTCTGCACATTGCCCTGCGGCGCGGTCATGGCGCCGTTGAGCAGGTCCAGGGTCTGCTGGCGGGTGCGCGCGTCCAACTGCTCCAGGGCCGAGACCGTGCCGGCGCCGGAGGGCAGGGGGTTGCCGCGCAGCCAGTCGGCGTTGGCGTTGGCGTAGAAATCGGTGCAGGCGGTGGCGACGGCGGCGGCCTTGGGCTTGGCGGCGGGGGCCCGCTTCTTCTTGGCGGCGTCGGCGGTCGGTAGGGCCAGGCCGGCGATCAGGCTGAGGGCGAGGGCGCAGCTAAGCGGGCGTAGGGTCGTCATCGCGGATTCCGTCCTGGTGATCGGGCCAGTTTAACAAGCGCCCGTCGATTGCCTATGAACGGGTTTCGCGGTTGCGCAAGATGGCGCCGGGCGATGCGGATCAGGGGCCAAAAAAGCGAAGGCCCGGGAAACCCGGGCCTTCGCGCCTGCCGACGAGGGCAAGTAACCGCTAGTCGGCGCCGCCGCGAACGGAGGCGCCGGTTTTCACCAGATCACGACCTGCTTGTCGCCTTCGCGCACCATCGGCTGGCCCGGCTTGCACGAGAACGCCGCGGCGAAGGCCGGCAGGTTCGACGGCGCGCCGATCGCGCGGAAGTTGGCCGGCGCGTGCGGATCGGTGGCCAGGCGCACCTTCAGCTCTTCGGGCTTGAAGTTGCGGCGCCACACGGTGGCCCAGTTGAGGAAGAAGCGCTGGTCGCGGGTCAGACCGTCGGTCTTCGGGTCCGGCTGGCCGGCGGTGGCCTTGACCATCGCGTCGTAGGCCGTGGCCAGGCCGCCCAGGTCGGCGATGTTCTCGCCCAGGGTCAGCTTGCCGTTGACCTTGGCGCCCGGCGCGGCTTCGTAGCCGTCGAACTGGGCGATCAGCTTGTCGGTGCGGCCGCTGAAGCCCTTGGCGTCGGCCGGCTGCCACCAGTTCTCGAAGTTGCCGGTGGCGCCGAAGCGGCTGCCCTGGTCGTCGTAACCGTGGGTCATCTCGTGGCCGATCACCGCGCCGATGCCGCCGTAGTTGGTGGCGTCGTCGGCGTTCGGGTCGAAGAACGGCGGCTGCAGGATCGCGGCCGGGAACACGATCTCGTTCTGCAGCGGGTTGTAGTAGGCGTTGACCATCTGCGGCGGCATGCCCCATTCGGTGCGATCGACCGGCTTGCCGACCTTGCCCAGGTTCCACTTGTAGTTGAACTCGGTCGCGGCCATCACGTTGCCGTAGTAGCTGTCGCGGTTGGTCTGCAGGCCGGCCCACTCGCGCCACTTGTCGGGGTAGCCGATCTTGGGCGTGAAGGCGGCCCACTTGTCCATCGCCTTCTTCTTGGTCTCCGGGCTCATCCAGTCCAGCTTCTCGATGCGGACCTTGAGCGCCTCGCTGAGGTTCTTGACCAGGGTCTCCATGCGCGCCTTGGATTCGGGCGTGAAGGCGACCTTGACGTACATCTGGCCCAGGGCCTCGCCGACCTGCTCCTCGACGGTGTCGAGCACGCGCTTGCTGCGCTCCTTCAGCTCGGTCTGGCCGCGCAGGGTCTTGCGGTAGAACTCGAAGTTCTCCTTGACGAAGTCGTCCGACAGATACGGCGAGGCGCTGTCGACGGTGTGGAAGCGCAGGTAGCTCTGCCACTGCGCGGCCGGCACGTCGGCCAGCATCTTGCTGACTTCCTGATGGAACGCCGGCATCGCCAGCGAGAACATCTTCTGCGCGGGCACGCCCTGCGACTCGAAGAACTTGGTCCAGGGGAAGTTCGGGGTCAGCTTGTCGGCATCGGCCAGGCTGACCGGGTTGTAGTACAGGCTGGCGTCGCGCGAGAGCTGCTCGCTGGTCTTGGAGACCTTGGCCAGGCGGGTTTCGAACGCGATCACGTCCTTGGCCTGCTTGGCGGCGTCGGCCGCGGCCACGCCGCTGAGCTGCAGCACGTTGCCGATGTGCTTCTCGTAGGCGTCCAGCTTTTCCTTCTTGTCGGCCGCCGTGTAGTAGGTCGGATCCGGCAGGCCCAGGCCGCCCTGCGAGGCGTAGGCGATGTTGTTCTTGGAGTCCTTGAAGTCGGCCTCGGCGCCGAAGCCGAACAGCACGTTCTGGCCCTTGGCGGCGCTGGCGCGCAGGTAGTCGGCGATCTGGTCCTTGTTCTCGAGCTTGGCGATCGCGTCGAGGTCGCCCTTGATCGGGTTGATGCCCTGCGAGTTGATCTTGGCCGCGTCCATGCCGCTGGCGTAGAAATCGCCGACGAGCTTGTCCACGCCGGTGGCGTTGGGCAGTTCGGCGGCCTTCTCGGCGAGCTGCTTCTGCACCGCGGTGGAGCGCTCGTCGAGCATTTCGAACGCGCCCCAGGAGGTGCGGTCGCCCGGGATGGCGTTGGCGGCCAGCCACCTGCCGTTGACGTAGCCGCCGAAATCGGTGCACGCGTCCTTGCTGGTGTCGAGGTCGCTGGCCAGGAAGCGGTTGACCTTCGGCAGCGTGCTGTCATCGATCTTCACCGCGCCGGCGTCGGCGGTCGGCTTGGCGGCGTCGGCGGCCGGCGGCGCGGCCTCGTCCTTCTTGGTGCAGGCGACCATCGCGGTGGTGATGGCGAGGGTCAACAGCAGAATTTGGGGTTTCTTCAAGGTCACAACGAGCTCCGGCCTGACGGCGTTTGGGAGTAGGGCATGGCTACCGCCCCGGTCGGGGCGTGGCAGGACAATAGACCCCTTCGGCCTCGCCAGGGGGTGTCGAAGGTCATGGCGGGGCCGCGCGCCCGGCTGCGTTGCGCGTGCCATGCGCGCGCAACTCGGGTTTAGGGGCCCGCCCGCCGGGCGCTTCGCCAGCTTTGGCATAACATTTGCGTGGTTCTCGGCATAGTCTGGCGGCGGACGCCGACTAACCCGCGGCACCGGGCAGGGAGCCTCGGCGGTTTCCTCCTGCGCGCCGCGCCAGAGGGAACGATATGAAGAAATCCTTGCTCACCCTGGCCGCCTTGGCCATGGCCGCGCCCTTGCTGCTCGCCTCCGGCCTCGTTCGCAGCGCCGACGCCAGCGGTTATTCGCCGCGCGGCCAGCTGGTCTATCAGATCGTGCGCAAATGGGGCCCGCACGTGCAGGAGGCCTATCGGGCGGACATGAACGCCTGGGCGCGCCAGATGGGGCCGATCTTCGCCAAGTCGCCGATGAACGCGCTGCAGCGGGCCGCCGACGCGCGCGATTTCGACGCCATGAACGATGCGTTGCTGGGCAAGGCCACCGCCCAGGGCCAGATCGTGCCGAGCGCGATCGGCAACTTGGGCGCCGACCTCACCTTCGTACCGATCGCGCCCTGCCGCATCCTCGACACCCGTATCGCCGGCGGTGCGATCCCGGCCAACGGCACGCGCGATTTCGATGTCTCTTCGGTCACCGATTACAGTTTCCAGGGCGGTAGCGCCAGCAACTGCAACGGCGTCGGCGCGGTCGGCGCGATCGGCGCGGCGATGATCAATTTCACCGTGGTCACGCCCGGCACGGCGGGCTACATCACCGCCTATCCCTATCAGGGCGCGCGACCACTGGCGTCGAGCGTGAACTATGCCGGCGGCGATATCGTCAACAATCTGGCCATGGTCGCGCTGGACGCCAGCGCCGCGTCCAGCGACATGAGCGTGTACTCGTTTGCGCAGACGCATCTGGTGGGCGACATCGTCGGTTATTTCATCGCCCCCACCCCCACCGCCCTGCAATGCACGACGGTGCAGACCATCAGCACCATGAACGGCAGTGCCTCGTTCACCGGCACCTCGCCCAGCTGTCCGGCGGGTTACACCAAGACCGGCGGCTACTGCCAGGCGGCGGGTAACGCCGGCCGCGTGGTCGCTTCCTACCCCAATGGCCTGTTGCATCAGTGCGTCTTCACCAACGAAAGCCCGACCGCGATGCAGGTGACCGTGTACGCCGAGTGCTGCCGTCTGCCGGGACGTTGACCGCTTAGGGCGCGCTATCGCGCGATACACGCGATACAGGCGAAAGGCCCGCGCAATGCGGGCCTTTTGCGTTTCCGCGTCAGGGCCGGCGCCATCACGGAGTCTCATCGCCTTGTGCGACGACCGCCATAACCGCATGCCAGTGCCATAACGCCGCTAGTCGCGACGGGTGACGGCCTCGATCCGGGCGCGGCGCAGCAAATACTTTGTGATGGGTGTCCGGTTTTTGTCCTGGTTTCCGTCTCTGTGCTTGGAGCGTCGGCGATCGGGTCCATTGGGGCCCGACCCGCGATTCGAACCTAAAAGGGGATACAGGGATGAGGAAGTTGATTCTGGCGGCAGGGTTGTTCGCGCTTGCGCCGTTGTTGTCGCAGCCTGCCGACGCGGCCGGTCGCGGTACGCGTGGCGAGCTCGTTTATCAGGTCGTGAAGAAGTGGGGCCCGTACGTGCAGGAAGCCTATCGCGAGGACATCGGCGCCTGGGCCAAGGAGATGGGGCCGGTCTTCGCCAAGGCGCCGATGAGCGCGTTGCAAAGCGCCGCCAACGCGTCCAGCTTCGACGCCATGAACACCGCGCTGCTCGGCCCGCAGGTCGCCAAGGCCGGTCCTGAGATCACACCGAACGCGCTGGGCGACGCCGCCACCGATCTGGTGTTCGTGCCGATCTCGCCCTGCCGCTTGTTCGACACCCGCCTGGCCGGCGGCGCGATCGCGGCCAACACNGCGCTGGGCGACGCCGCCACCGATCTGGTGTTCGTGCCGATCTCGCCCTGCCGCTTGTTCGACACCCGCCTGGCCGGCGGCGCGATCGCGGCCAACACGGTGCGCAGCTTCGACGTCACCGCGGTCGCCGACTACAGCTTCCAGGGCGGCGCCGCCAGCAACTGCAACGGCGCTGGCGCGGCCGGCTCGTTCGCCGCGGCGGTGATCAACTTCACCACCGTCACGCCGTCGGCTGCGGGCTACATCACCGCTTTCCCGTTCGGTGCCACCCAGCCGCTGGCGGCGACGGTGAACTACGGCGGCGGCGACATCCGCGGCAACCTCGCCACCGTCGCGCTCGATCAGGGTTCTTCGGCCAACGAGCTGAGCGTGTACTCGTTCGCCCAGACCCATCTGGTCGGCGACATCATCGGCTACTTCATCAACCCGCAGGCGACGGCGTTGGATTGCACCAGAGTGCAGACCTCGTACAACCTCACCGCCAGCGGCACCTTGAACGCGCCTTCGCCGGCGTGTCCGGTCGGTTACACCATGACCGGTGGCGACTGCTATTCGGCCAGCTACAGCGGCCGCGTCGTGAGCTCGTACCCGAACGGCTTGGTGCACTACTGCTCGTGGGCGAACGAGAGCGCGGTGGCGATGAACGTCGTCGCCTTCGCCGACTGCTGCCGGGTGCCGGGTCGCTGACGGTCCAAGCCGCCAAGTCGTAGCAAGCGCAATACGCGAAAGGCCCGCTCCGTGCGGGCCTTTCCTTTTATGGCTGTCGGCGACGTCTGGGTGTTAACCCCGATGTCGCGCGTGGCGAGCCGTGTCCGCAAACGTTTGCAGGCATGGGCGAGTCGCCACGGATGGACATACGCCGCGCGACTCGCCGCATTTCTCGCGATGCCTGGCGCTGAAAGTGTGACGTCTGTCCTGTTTTCCCTGCGGTTCTCGTCCTTTCGAATGTCGGCGATCGAGTCCACGGGGGGCTCGACCCGCGAGTCGAACCTATGAGGGGATACATATGAACAAGTTGATTCTGACCGTCGGTCTGTTCGCGCTGGCGCCTTTGCTGTCGCAGCCCGCCGATGCCGCCGGTCGCGGTGCGCGTGGCGAGCTCGTTTATCAGGTCGTGAAGAAGTGGGGCCCGTACGTGCAGGAAGCCTATCGCGAGGACATCGGCGCCTGGGCTAAGGAAATGGGGCCGGTCTTCGCCAAGGCGCCGATGAGCGCGTTGCAAGGCGCCGCCGATGCGTCCAGCTTCGACGCCATGAACACGGCGCTGCTCGGCCCGCAGGTCGCCAAGGCCGGCGCCGATGTCGTGCCGAACGCGCTGGGCGACGCCGCCACCGATCTGGTGTTCGTGCCGATCTCGCCCTGCCGCTTGTTCGACACCCGCCTGGCCGGCGGCGCGATCGCGGCCAACACGNCGCGCTGGGCGACGCCGCCACCGATCTGGTGTTCGTGCCGATCTCGCCCTGCCGCTTGTTCGACACCCGCCTGGCCGGCGGCGCGATCGCGGCCAACACCGTGCGCAGCTTCGACGTCACCGCGGTCTCCGACTACAGCTTCCAGGGCGGCGCCGCCAGCAACTGCAACGGCGTTGGCGCGGCCGGCTCGTTCGCCGCGGCGGTGATCAACTTCACCACCGTCACGCCGTCGGCCGCGGGCTACATCACCGCCTTCCCGTTCGGCACCACCCAGCCGCTGGCGGCGACGGTGAACTACGGCGGCGGCGACATCCGCGGCAACCTCGCCACGGTCGCGCTGGATCAGGGCGCTTCGGCCAATGAGCTGAGCGTGTACTCGTTCGCCCAGACCCACCTGGTCGGCGACATCATCGGCTACTTCATCAATCCGCAGGCGACCGCGCTGCAGTGCGTCGAAGTCGACGGCACGGTGCTCAATCTCGCCGCTGGCGCGGCCGGCAACGCCTTCGCGGGCAGCTGCCCCGCAGGCTATACGGCGGTCGAAACGCAGTGCCGTCCTTCGATCTTCGGCATGCGCGTGGCGGGTAGCTGGACCTCGCATTGCAACATGGTCAACGACAGTGCCTCGGCCGGAACGGTCACCGCGACCGCTCGCTGCTGCCGAGTCCCGGGCCGCTGAGTCCACGCCGGTCCGCTTTGCCCCGAAGGCCCGCCTCGCGCGGGCCTTCGGTCTTGTGGAGCCCGCGCGCATGCGCGAAGGTGCGGACTACGGCCGCTACGGCCCCGCCCTCGGAGCATCGCGATGAAAGTGCATTTCCACGGAGCCGCCGGCGAGGTCACCGGCTCGCTGCACGAGGTCGAGGCCGCCGGCCGGCGCCTGCTGCTGGATTGCGGCATGACCCAGGGCAGTCCCGAGGCCGAGCGCCGCAATGCCGATCCGTTTCCGTTCGATGTGGCCGCGCTCGACGCGCTGGTGATCAGCCATGCGCACATCGACCATATCGGCCGCGTGCCGCTGCTGGTCCAACGCGGCTTCCGCGGCCAGATCCATGCCCAGGCCGCGACCGCCGACTTGATGCGGATCATGCTGCTGGATTCGGCCCACATCGCGCAGAGCGAGGCCGAGCGCAGCAACCGCCGCCGCCGCGACGACGAGCCCGAAGCGGTGCCGCTGTACACCCAGGCCGATGTCGAGGCCGCGATGGCGCGGGTACGCCCGCTGCCCTACGACCAGCGCAGCCAGATCCTGCCCGGCGTCGAGATCGCGTTCCGCGAGGCCGGGCATATCCTGGGTTCGTCCGCGGTCGAGGTGTATGCCGACGGCCGCAAGCTGGTGTTCTCCGGCGATCTCGGGCCCAAGGGCACGCCGATCCTGCGCGATCCGGCCCGCATCGACAGCGCCGACCTGGTGCTGATGGAATCGACCTACGGCGACCGCCTGCACCGCGACCGCGCCGAGACCATCCGCGAACTCGGGCGCATCCTCGAGGAGACCTGGCGCGACGGCGGCAACGTGCTGATTCCGGCGTTCGCGGTCGGGCGCAGCCAGGAGCTGCTGTACTGGTTCGCCAAGCATTGGGACGAGTGGCAGATGGCGCGCTGGCGGATCTTTCTCGACAGCCCGATGGCGGCCAAGGTGGTCGGCGTTTACGACCGCCACACCGATCTGTTCGACCAGGACGCGCAACAGGTCTGGCGCGACCGGCCCAATCCCTTCAGCTTGCCGAATCTGCGTCTGACCGAGTCGACCGAGGATTCGATGGCGATCAACCGCATCGAGCGCGGCGCGATCGTGATCGCCGGCTCCGGCATGGCCAACGCCGGCCGCATCCTGCATCACTTCCGGCAACGTCTGGAGCGGCGCGAGACGCGGGTGGTGTTCGTCGGTTATCAGGCCGAAGGCACCCTCGGCCGGCGTCTGGTCGACGGCGCCCAGTGGGCGCGCATCCACGGTCGCGACGTGCGCGTCAACGCCCAGCGTCATACCGTCGGCGGCCTCTCGGCGCATACCGATCAGCACGGTTTGATGGAGTGGTACGGCGCGATCGCCGGTCATCCGCCGCTGGCGCTGGTGCACGGCGAGGACAAGGCGCGCGAGGCGCTGGCGGGCGAAGTCGGCGAACGTTACGGCGTCACCCCGGTGCTGGTGCGGCCGGGCATGAGCCTGGACGTCTGATCGCGCAAGCGCAGGTCCGCCTGCCGATCAGTCGGGGGCGCGTCCGGGCTTTTTCGAGCGTCCCGCGCCTGCGCCCGATGCGCCGGCCGAGCCCCGCCCGCTAGCCGTCGCCCAAGTCGCTCAACCGCCCGCTATCCGCGCCGGCGCCAGGCCTTTCGCAAACGCCGGCGCCCGCGCTCAGTGCGCCGGCCGCACCGCGCGCCGCAGCGCCAGCCACTCCCACGCCGCCACCAGCACCAGGATCGCGGTGGTGGCAGCGCCCAGCGCCAGCGCCGACAGATGCAGCGGCCGCGCCGCCAGCGCCGTCGCCAGCAGCAGAGCCAAACCCGCCAGATGCGACAAGGGCGGCGTCCGGCGGTCGTTCGTCGTCCACTTGAACAACGCGTTGCCTAGCAGGTAGAGCGCGGGGCCGCCGAGGATCGCGGCGATGCCGGCGTTGTCGGCATGGCCCGGATGCATCAGCACGATTTCGTCGGCGACCGCGCAGACGATGATGCCGGCCACGATCAGCAGATGCAGGTAGGTGTAGGCCATGCGCGCCTGCCGTCCGGGGTCGGCGGCATGGGCGATGCGATGGCTGGCGCGTTCGGCGCCGCTGTCGAAATACAGCCACCACATCGCCACGCTGCCGACGAAGGCGATCACGAAGGCGGCCGTGTGGCTGGCGTCCAGCGGCAGCCCGGCGAATGTCGCGCCGGTGACCAGGATCGATTCGCCCAGCGCGATGATCACGAACAAGCCGCAGCGCTCGGCCAGGTGGCCGCCGTCCACGTCCCAGTCGCCGATGCTCGAACGGCCCAGGCCCGGCACCCAGAAGAACGCGACCGGCCCGAAGAACTCGATCAGCAGCGCGCCCGCCCACCAGGCGAAGCGCGCTTCGCCGTCGGCCAGGCCGCCGGCGATCCACAGCGCGCCCGACACCATCAGCCACACCGCGATGCGCAGGAAATTGCGGCACAAGGTCGGATGCACGCCGCGCAGCGCGACCACCATGAACAGCGTGCGTCCGACCTGCATCGCGGCGTAGGCCGCGGCGAACAGCAGGCCGCGCTCGCCGAAGGCCTCCGGCAGCGCGCTGGACAGCAGCAGCCCGCCCAGCATCAGGGCGAACAGCAACAGCCGTACCGGCGCGGTATCCGGATCCAGCCAGTTGGTGCACCAGGAGGTGTAGATCCACACCCACCACACCGCCAGAAACAGCAGCAAGGTCTGCAGCGCGCCGAGCAGGCTCAGGTGCGCGAGCAGCGTGTGCGAAAGCTGGGTCACCGCGAACACGAACACCAGGTCGAAGAACAGCTCGACCATGGTCACGCGACCGTGCCCGTCGGTGTTGCGGTTGCGCAGTAGGGAACGGACGACGGTGCTCATGCTGCGGTCCGGCTCAACGTCGCGGCGGGTGGCCGGCGTGCGCGATCAGCAGCAACAGGCCGCCGATCAGGCCCACGTTCTTCATGAAGTGCAGCAGCTGGGCGCCGCGCTCAACGCCGGACAGGCTCCAGAACGGGTGCGACATCGCCGCGTCCACCGCCATCAGCAAGGCGGCCAGGCCGGCCGTCCAGCGCAGCTTCCAGCCGCTGGCGATCAGCAGGCCCAGCACCAGTTCGACCGCGCTGAAGACCAGGCTCGCGACCGGCATCGCCGCGCCGCCCCAGGCCGTGAGCAGGCGGTACAGGCCCATGACGATGAAGACGCTCGCGATCAGCGTGCGTGCGGTGGTGGCGAGACTGCGATTGTCCATGGCCCGCTCCCCAGGCTGCGGTGGATCCGGCATTGCCGCGCCGTGCGCCCGGCGGACGCGCGGCTACGTCCCTTTCTACCAGCCCGCGCGCAATCCTGCATGACCCTGCACGGGCACGACCCCGCACGGCGCGATGCTCCTGGCGGCCCTGTTCCGCGGGTTGGGTCGACCACGAAGGACTGGCCGGATCATGCGCGCCCTGCAATCGACCAAGGTGGCGCCGCTCTCGTCGCTACGGCGGTGGCTGCCCACGCGGCGAGGGACGGATCGTCGCGGCTCGGCCCGTTCCGCGGATCTAGGGGTAGGGCGCCGGTTTGCGCCGCAGCCGTGACAGACCGAAGCGCGCGCCCTCGGCGGCGCCCCAGGCATCGTGCCGCCGCACCGGCTGCGCGCCTGCGGTTGCAGACCGGGTAGGGGGCCGGCGCCATCGGCCAGGCTTCGTCGGCGAGCAAGCCTTTCGTTCAGCTACGAACCGCTTGTGCCGCCGTGCACGGGCTCCAGCGTCTCCCAGGGCGGGTTTTTCCTGTCCCGACAAGAATTTAGCGCTAGCGCACAGGCAGGCTTTCGCGTAGCATGCCGCCTGTTCAGCGCACGGCTGCCTCCCCGCAAGGGGTACGTTTCCCAGGTTGCCCGCCGCATCGCAAGGGTCCACTGCTCTTAGGCGATCGGCTTTATCCCGCACGTCTTTCGTAGCGCCGACACGGTCCGGAGCATCCGGCACCGTCATTTCGATTACTCGCAGCGCGGTTTTAGGGAACGCTCCGAGTGACTCCGCGACTTCGGTCCGCGGATCATCAGTACTTGGAGTTCCACATGACGTTTGAATCCCTCGGGCTTGCGCCCGCGTTGCTGCGCGCGCTCGTCGAGCAGAATTACAACACCCCGACCCCGATCCAGGCCGAAGCGATTCCGCTGGCCATGGCCGGTCACGACCTGCTGGGCGGCGCCCAGACCGGTACCGGCAAGACCGCCGCGTTCGGCCTGCCGCTGCTCAACCGCCTGTCCAAGCTCACCGGCAGCAACGGCCCGCGCAAGCCGCGCGCGCTGGTGCTGGTGCCGACCCGCGAACTCGCGGTGCAGGTCAACGACAGTCTGCGCAGCTACGCCAAGCACCTGCGTCTGAGCATCTGCTCGATCTACGGCGGCGCCGGCATGGGTCCGCAGGTCGACATGCTGCGTCGCGGCGTCGACGTGCTGGTCGCCACCCCGGGCCGCCTGATCGATCACATGGAGCGCGGCACCGCCAAGCTCGACGCGATCGAAATCCTGGTCCTGGACGAAGCCGACCGCATGCTCGACATGGGCTTCCTGCCCGCGATCAAGCGCATCCTCGGCCGCGTGCCGCCGCAGCGCCAGACCATGCTGTTCTCGGCCACGTTCGAAGCCGAGATCAAGAAGCTCGCGCTGGAGTTCATGCGCGAGCCGCAGCAGGTCCAGGTCGCGGCCAACAACACCATCGCCGACACCATCGCCCACAAGGCGCATCCGGTCGACGGCGGCCGCAAGCGCGATCTGCTGGTGCGCATCCTCGCCGAGCGCAGCACCGACCAGGTGCTGGTGTTCGGCCGCACCAAGCACGGCTGCAACCGCCTGGCCGAACAGTTGGAAGACGCCGGCTTCAAGGCCGTCGCCATCCACGGCAACAAGAGCCAGGCCCAGCGCCAGAAAGCCCTGCGCGACTTCAAGGCCAACAAGGCCCGCGTGCTGGTCGCCACCGACGTCGCCGCGCGCGGTCTGGACATCCCCAGCCTGCCGCTGGTGATCAACTTCGACCTGCCGATGGTGGCCGAGGACTACGTGCACCGCATCGGCCGCACCGGCCGCAACGGCGCGACCGGCGAGGCCCTGTCGCTGGTGTCGCCGGACGAAGGCGGCCTGCTGCGCCAGATCCAGCGCATCCTCAAGGACGACATCCAGATGGTCACGGTCGAAGGCTTCGAGCCGAGCCGTCCGATCCGCATGGGTTCGGACGCTCCGGGCGCGCGTCGCCCCGGCGGCCAGCGTCCGGGCGGCAACAACGGCCCGCGCAAGCCGGCCCACCGTCCGCACGGCAAGCCGGCCCCGCGCCACGCCCACGCCGGTCCGCAGCACCGCAGCGGCGGCCGCACGGGTTCGGGCAGCGGCCAGCGTCGCGAAGGCGCGTAAGCGTTTCGCAGCGTCGATGAAAAAGGCCGGCATTGCCGGCCTTTTTCTTTGGCGGCGCCAAGTTCCGGCGCTAGGATGGTTGCGACACAGGGCTTGGGGGGCTCATGAAGTTTCATCTTGCGGCGGGCACCGCGGTGCTCGCATTGACCGGCATCGGCTTGGCGCCGGCGAACGCCGCGGCACGGGCGATGACGCCGGTGCCGGCGAACTCGGGTTTTTGCGCCAACCCCGGCGACGGCATGTGCTACGAGTGGAAGCTCGAAGCCGATCCCAGCCTGCGCGTGATCGCCTACGGTTTCGAGGACGGGATCGACTATTCCTTCTACCGGCGCGACCGCAAGGGCGGCTATCGGCGCATTGTCGATTTCCACCCGGCCATGCAGGACCCGACGCGACCGGGTCAGCTGTTCTGGGGTTATGCCTGGGACGTCCATGACATCGTCCTGGCGCCCGACGGCAAGTCGTTTCAGGCGACCTTCGACCACACCATCGTCATAGACGGCAATGTCGACCCGATGCCCGGGCAAAAGCGCACGCCCGCGGTGCTGTTCGTCGGACGTACCACTCAGCCGGATATGAAAGTGAAAGCGCTGCGTTTCCAAGCCAACACCATCGACGCCTTGCGTATCGGTGCCGGGTTGCGGAGTCGCTAGACGCATCGATCGGTTGCGATGGCGGCGATGCATCGCTGGTTGCCGCAATCGCGAAAGACCCTCCAAGAACGAGGCTCGAATGGACTACCTGTTTCCCATCCTGTTTCTCGGCGTCGTGGCCTATTTCATTTTTCGCTACGTGCGCAGCGGCAGCCTGACCGGCGCGCTGCTGGGCGGCACCATCAAGCGCGAAGTAGGCAAGGTCGAATTGACCGGAGGCGCGTTCACCTCGCAGACGTTCAACGTGATCCGCATGGAGGACTCCGACGGTCAGGGCTTCGTGGCGCTGTCGGTGGTGTCCAAGGCGCCGCTGGCGATCAGCATGGTGCCGTTCCGGCTGACCAAGGCGCAGGCCCTGGAGGTGGCGAAGTTGCTGCAGCAGGCGGCGCTGTGAGGGCGGCCCGGATCGCGCAGACGTTCATGTTCGGCCAGTCGGTGCGAGCACGGCCGGCGCCACGGTGCGAAGGCCGCGGTCGAGCGCAGGCCCCGACTGGCGCATGCTAGGGTAATCGCATGACCGATCTCGTCGCCATTGCTTATCGCAGCTCCGCCACGCGGCGGCTGTCTTCCGCGGAACTCGACGCGCTGCTGGTGGATGCGCGCGTGTTCAACGCCGCGGTGGGCGTGACCGGCGTGCTGTTCCATCACGATGGGCGCTTCTTCCAGTACATCGAAGGCGAGGCGGCAGGCCTGAATCAGGTCTACGAGCGCATCCGTAACGCGCGTGGGCATCGGGAGCTGATCGAACTCTTGCACGGCCCCGTGGCGCAACGGCAATTCGAGCGTTGGCACATGGGCTTCTGCCAGGCGCCGGAGAGCACCTTGCAGGAACTGTCGAATGCAGCCTGGATCGAGGCGATGCCGATCACCCGCGCCAGCGATAAGGCCTCCGAAGGTGTGGGGCTGGCGCTGTACCACTGGAGCAAATGGTTGGCGGAGCAGCCGGGCGGCCTGTCGGTTTCGTCCTAGCCTGCGCGGCCACGCGATGGGGCGTCCTTGACGCGGTTCTGGCCCTGTCGCGCACGCTGTCGGTCTTCCCGCCGCGCCCCGTCTCTGCGCCCTCGTACGCGCCGTTGATCGCGTCGCGCACACCGCCCGGGGCGACCGCCGATTCGCCGCGTAGGACGTCGCTGACTATGTCGTAGCGTTGTCCGTCGCGCTCGAGGCGCCGCTGTCGATCGGCGTGGCGCCTTGGCGCCAGGCACAGGCACTGGAGATAACAGAGCATGCGACGGATGACGGAGTCGAGCGCGCCCGCTCGGTGGCCCGCGCGCGCAGAAAAAAAGCGCCCCGGAGAACCGGGGCGCTCGAGTCGGTACCTGCGCCCTTGGATCAGGGGCTGGTACGCAGGGTCAGCGAGTAGCTGCTGAGGATGGAGTTGATCGGCGTGAAATAGCTGTTGCCGCCGCCGGTCCGGCCCTGACGGCCCTTGCAGCTGCCGCTACCGCCCGACAGCACGCCTTGGGCCTGGCCGACGCCGGTGATGAAGGAACCGCCGGAATCGCCGCCTTCCGCGCAAGCGGTGGTTTGGGTAAGGCCGGTCACCGTTCCGTCCGGATTGCCCGCGTCGTCCACATAGGACACGGTCATGTTCTTGCTGCGGATCGCGCCGCAACGCCAGCCGCTGGTACGGCCGGAACGGCACAGCGCCGCACCGACGGCGGCTTCGGTGCTGCCACGCACGTTGACGTCGCCGCTGCCGTAGCCGTACACGCTGGGCGACAGCGTGTGCGTGCTATCCACCTTGACCCAGCCGCGGTCGGGACCGGTCTGATTGCCGTTGGGCATGGTGGAGGCGGCGAAGGACCCGATCCTCACGCCCGGCGTCCACTGCGAGACTTCGTGATAGACGACCTCGCCGGTGGTGCCGCAGTGGCCGGCTGTCGCGAAGCCCGGGGAGCTGCCCTGGGTCACGGTGAAGCCGACCGAGCAGGCGTACACGTAGCCGTCGCCGGGATCGCGCAGGTAGCCGCGACCGCCTTGTATCGCGATGCGGCGCTGCGGGGCTTCGTTGAGGGTTTCGAAGCGCACGGTGCTCGCGTCGATGCCGCTGCGGGCGACGAAATCGACGGCCGCCTCTTCCGCGCCCGGCGCGACGCCCAACACCACGCTGTTGCTGGGCACATCCACCGCCCAGCTGTACACGCCCTTGGGCGCGCGGGCGTTGCGGGCGAGCTGGCTGTCGAGCTGGCCCTTGGCCGAATTCAGCGCGGCCAGGCTGTAACGGGCCTGCCGCGTTTCGACGCCGGCGACCTTGCCCTTGGCCGAGGTGCTGGCGGCCACGAAGCCGAACGAGCCATCGGCCTTGCGCTCCAGCCAGGCGCCGGCGAAGTTGCGGCCGAGCTGCCTCTCGGCGGACTTTTCCTGTTGCCCGGCCAAGCGTTCGGCCTTGAGGTACTGGGCCAGCTGGGCACCGGAGAGTCCCAAGTCGCGCTGCATGGCCGACTTCAACGCGGGGGCGAGGTCGTCGGCGGCGAGGGCCGCACCGGAAACCAACATGGCTGCGGTCGCAGCGATAACCGACATACTGAACTTGCGCATATCCGAAAACTCCTTGAGCTAAAGAGAGGGATGCGTACAGCGGTTGCGGCGGGTCTGGCTCAGGCGCTGGGTCGTGGGCGTGCGGGGGGGCAGCGCTTGGTCGTGCCGCAAGGGATAGAACGTCCCACGAGGCGATCACCCCCCACTCATTGCGGCGGGTGGGCGATGCCTTCCTTGGTTCAGAAATATGAACGCGCTATTTGTGCCAATTGCGCTGCTGATGAATGCAGCAAGGCACTCGAATAGCGCTTGAAATTATGCGGATCGGCTTCGGATTCGGATCGCCACGCCGACCGGGGCGTCATCGGCATGCCGCATCGCGTTGCTCGGTTCGGCTGGTCTTCGCGACGGTCTGGGGCTGCATGCGCGAGTCGGAACCGCGCATGCGAGCAGCCAGGCTCGTGTGTGCCGGTTTGCCGCGTGGGGCGCCCCGTCGGAGCCCGCTCGAACCGCGACACGTCTCGCCAACGGCCGGCATCGCGATGGTGCGCGCGCACGGCGCGCCGACACTCACTCTTCCGCGGCCGCCGCTTCGCGCCCCTGCTGCCGGATCAAGGCTTCCTCGCGCGCGTCGTTGATCGCGTCGCGCACGCTGCCCAGGTCGACCGTCGATTCGTCGTGCACGAAGGTGCCGGTGAGTTCGCTGTCGGGGTGCAGCTCGCCGGCCTCGAACAGGGCCCACATTTCCTCGGCGTACCAGGTGTCCAGCAGCTCCGGCGCCCAGGCGCCCAGGCTGGCGGTGAGGTTGTTGACGTCGCGCAGCAGCATCGCGCGCGCGGCGTTGTTGCCGGCGGCGCTGACGACCTGGGGGAAGTCGATGATGACCGGGCCGTCCGGCGCGACCAGCACGTTGTATTCGGACAGGTCGCCGTGGATCAGACCCACGCACAGCATCTTCACTACCTGGCGGACCAGGAAGCGGTGGAAGCCGCGGGCCTGGTCCGGCGCCAGTTCGACCTCGCCCAGGCGCGGTGCGGAGTGGCCGTCGGCGTCGGTGACCAGCTCCATCACCAGCACGCCGTGGAAGTAGCCGTAAGGCTCGGGCACGCGCACGCCGGCGTCGCGCAGCTGGTATAGCGCGTCGACCTCGGTGTTCTTCCAGGCGGTTTCCTGCTGCTTGCGCCCGTACTTGGTGGCCTTGCCGATCGCACGCGCCTCGCGGCTGCCGCGCACCTTGCGGCCTTCCTGGTACTGCACGCGTTGCTGGAAGCTGCGCTGGGCCATGTCCTTGTAGACCTTGGCGCAGCGCACTTCGCTGCCGCAGCGGACCACGTAGACCGCGGCTTCCTTGCCGCTTTTCAGCGGGCGCATCACTTCATCGATCACGCCGTCGTCGATCAGCGCCTGCAAGCCGGAGGGAGTCTTCATCTAGTCCTATGAGCGCAATCGGTCCGGTGGAGAGGGGTTTTCCGCCGGGCACCGGCGTATCTTTACACTTAACGCCTTCCCCGCCGACTTTTTCCATGTCCGAGCCCCTACGTCTAGATAAACGCGTCGCAGAATTGACGGGCTGTTCGCGTGCGCAGGCCCAGCAGTACATCGAGGGCGGTTGGGTCCTGGTCGACGGCGAGGTGGTGGAAGAGCCGCAAGCGCCGATCTCGAGCCAACGGGTCGAGTTGGATCCTCAGGCGCGGCTGGAGCCGGCCGAGCCGGCGACGATGCTGCTGCACAAGCCGGCCGGCATGGACTTCAAGGACACGCCCGGCCTGGCCCTGGCGGCGACGCACGCCGAGGGCGATCTGTCCGGGGTGCGCCTGCTCAAGCGCCATTTCCACAACCTGACCCCGCTGATGCCGATCGACGCCGAGGCCTCCGGCCTGGTGGTGCTGAGCCAGGACGGCCGCACCTGGCGCCGCCTGACCGAGGACTACGCCCAGATCGAGCAGGAGTTCGTGGTCGAGGTGAGCGGCGAGCTCGGCCCCTACGGCTTGAAGCGGCTGGCGCAGGGCCTGGAATACCGCGGCCGTCCGCTGGCGCCGTGCAAGGTCAGCTGGGCGAACGAGAACCGGCTGCGCTTCGCGATCAAGAACGTGATGGGTGGGCAGCTGCGGCACATGTGCGCGCAAGTCGGTTTGCAGGTGGTGTCCAGCAAGCGTCTGCGCATCGGCCGCATTTCCTTGAGCAAGATGCCGCTGGGCGAGTGGCGCTATCTGCCGGTCGGCGAGCGCTTCTGAGGCGTCGCGGGGAGATGCCCGCTGTTGCAATGGCCGGCAACGGGATCGCGTGAAGTTCTTTCGCGCGGGCGCCTGAGCATGCAAACATCGGGCCTATGAGCAAGCTGGCCAGGATCGCCGCAATCGTTGCGCTTTTTTCGCTGACGGCGTGCGCGCCCGTCCGCTACTACCAGGCCATGACCGGCAAGGAGATGCCGGAGCCCAAGGCGACCGCCATCGTGGAGCGCGGACAGCGCGCGCCCTCGCATCACAAAGTCGCGACGCTCGGCGACGGGCTGTATCTGGTACGCATCGACCGCAAGGGCGATGCGGCCTACGGCGTGGTGGACCGACGCAAGCTCGTCGTGATCCCGATCGGCTATCAGCACATCACCGATCTGGGCGATCAGGGCCTGAGCGCTATCGGCTTGCAGAGCGTGCGCCACTTCGATCGGCAGGGCAACGAAGTATCGGCCACCGTGTTCGAGGATGAGCTGCACTTCGTCAACGGCCAGGCGATCGCGACCATCCGGCCCTCGGGCGGGGATTTCAGGGACGATCTCTACGGCGTCATCGGCCAGGACGGAAAGACCGTCATCCCGTTCGAGTACCTCAACATCGTCGGAGTCAGGACGAAGCTGCGCCCGGACGTCTCCTGGTATCAGGTGCAGCGCGATATCGCTCGGCCGGGAGAGCCGAGAAAGGTTCGCCGCGGCATGCTCGATGCCCAGGGGCGGGTCGTGCTGCCGATCGAGTACTACGAGGTTTCGCCGGGCTACGCGGTCGATGGCCTCGACCATGGTTGGGCCCGAGTGTCCGAGCAGGAGTACAAGAGCTTCACCGTCAATTTCATCACCGGCCTGCGTATGACCAGGCTAGGCGGAAGCTACTACGGGCGCACGGTGGGCTACAGCAGCTTGCTCAATCCGGAGCCGGAAGCGCTCAATCAGTACGAACGGATGCAGTGGCGCAAGGCCAACGACGAACGTTATCGGCTGGAGTTGTTCGATACGCATGGCAAGCGGGTGTACGACCAGAGCGATATCAACGACACCTGGGACCTGAGCGGACTCACCGCGGTCTGGCGTGCGCAGCGCATCGCCCTGCTCGATGCCGACGGACGTCCGCTGACGGAATTCAAGTACGACCAGATCAAGGACTACGGCGGCGGGCAGGCCCTGATGGTCGTTGCCGGCCGCACAGTCTGCATCGACGCCGCCGATCCGCCGGGCACGGAACGGGCCGCGCGCGACTGCGCCAAGGCCACCACCAAGCGCGACGCGGGCAAGCGGCGACAGCGCGGCCCGGTCGCCTTCCCCGCGAGCTATCCCCGTTATGGAGGTTGAGCCCGCGGAGCATCGGCAGTGAGTTGCGACCCGAGCTGCGGCCGAGCCGATAAACAACGCGAATGGGATTGAGCATGGACATGCATCGCTACTGGAACGATCCCGCGCACGCGACATGTCCTGCGATCGCGGCCTTTCTGGAGACTTGGTGCGAATCCATGCCCGATGACCAGGGCCGACATTGGCTGCAGCCGCTGGAGGGCGTGGTGCGCGATACGCGGTCGGGCGCAGGCGTGCAGACCGCGCGCCGTATCCAGGCGCTGGATTGGCTGGTGCGCGAGTACGCGCCGTTGTGGTTGGAGGCCGATGGAAGGCCGCAGCTGGCCGAGCACGCGACTGCATTGCGAGGCCTGCGAGCGCCATCGTTGAAGGGAGCTCCCTTCGCCGCAAGCACGCGTTCGCAAATGAGGACGATCTCGGTCGCCTGCAGTGTCCTTCCCGATGCCTATTTCGACAGGGTGTCGCGCGTGACCGACAGCACGCAGCTGGCGGTGGCGAGCGAGCAGGCTTCGGTGCTGGGCGTGGCTGCCTCGCAGGCCATCAAATCGACCGCAGCAGGAGACAGTGCCGGCTCGGCCGCCGTTGCCGCGATCGCCACCGACCCGGCGCTGGCCGAAGATTGGAACCCCGTGACGTCTGGGGTGTTGTCCATCGCCACCAGCACGATGCATGGACGCATCCTGCTTGCGGTGCACGAGGGCCTTACGCCCAGGGTGGACGCGGTGGTCGTGCCTGCACTGGAGCGCGCCGGCGTCGATTTTTCGCAGGCCCTGAGCCAAGCCCAGTTCGAGAAGACCTGGCGCAAAGTACGACGTATCGCCGAGCAGGCGGTGGACGGCGACGAAGCGCTGTACGACGAAGCCTGGCGGACGGGTTGGGACGCGATCGGCGGTACAGTCGAGGCTGCACAGAGCAGCGCATTCGAGCTGTTGGTGCGAATGGTCGAGCAACGATGATGACAGCCGGTCTTGGCGATTTTGGCGGCGCGATCTTCGTGGCGGGCTGATTCGTGCTCGCGCTGGCCTTCGTCTGCTTCCGGTACCGAGCCTTCTTCGTTCTGCTGGTGCTGGGCCCGCTCATGATCTTGGCGGGCGCCTGGCTCATCGGTTGGTGGGCAGCGCTTTTGCTCGTCACCTTCGTCGCGGTGCTTGCGCTGGCGATGAAGATCGTCGTCTTTCGCGACGAAGCCTATCTGAAAAATTGTCCGGTCTTCGCGTCGGCGCCGTTGCGGACGATCACCGCGAAAGATGGGTTCGAATACAGGTTGCACATCGCGCCGGTGAAGTCCGGATTCGGTATCGGCTTGGACTTCGATGTGGAGCCCGAATCCGGCGTTTCGAACATACAGACGCGTTGGCGGGAGACGTTTCCGGATCGCGCTGCGGCGCAGTGCGAGCTGATGCGGCGCTTGCGCGACTACATTCCCGCCGATCGCATGCCCGAGGAATGATGCGATGAGCGCGGTCCGCGGCTACTCGGCCTCGACCGATCGCGTCGCCGCATAGCCGTCGCGCCCGTTCTCCTTGGCGCGATACAGGGCGGCGTCGGCCGCATCGAACAAGGTGCGTTCGCGCGTGTGGTTGCCGGGCACGCAGGTATGCAAACCGATGCTGATGCTGACCTTGGCGCCGCCCAGGGCGTCTCCATGGCGCAGGTTGAGCGCGCGCATGTCGGCGAGCAGGGCTGCGGCGACCAGGGCCGCGCCCTCGGCGGCGGTGTCGGGCAGGACGATGGCGAACTCGTCGCCACCGAAGCGCGCGGCGAGGTCGCGTGGGCGGCGCGCGTGCGCGGCGATGATGTGGGCGACTTGGCGCAGCACCTTGTCGCCGGCGCGGTGGCCTTCGGCGTCGTTGTAGGCCTTGAAGTGGTCGACGTCGATCAGGGCCAGGGTCAACGGCGCGCGGGTGCGGCGCGCGCTGGCGAGTTCGCGCTCGAGCACATGATCGAAGCGGCGGCGGTTGGCCAGGCGGGTGAGGGTGTCCAGATGGGCCTGGCGACGCCAATGGCGCAGGTGCCCGATCATCCAGGCCAGGTAGGCCAGCGCGATCGCGACGATCGCGGTCGCGGGCGGAAACCACAGATTGCCCATGCGCAGCAGCGCGATGCTGGCGGCGAGGGTGGCCAAGACGCAGGCGGAGGTCAGCAGCAAGGGGCGCGGGAAACCGGGCACCAGGATGCACAGCACCACCACTAGCACCACCGCGGCGGTGAGCGCGGCGCCCCATTGCGGCGCCAGCGGCACGATCGCGCGACCGTGCAGCAGCATCTCCATCACGTTGGCCTGGTACTCGGCGCCCGGCATGCGCAACTCGTCGGACATCGGGGTCAGAAACGGCGGCGCCAGCCCAGCCGCGGTCACGCCGACCACGACCCAGCGCCCGCGCAGCAGTTCGACCGGCACGCGGCCGGAGATCACGTCGGCGTAGGAGACCTGGGCGAAGCTGCCGGGCGGGCCGGCGTAGCGGATGCGCACATAGTGGTCGCGCGTCCATTGATAGGGCGATCCGCCTTCGCTGGCGGGCCGGCGCAGGCCGGGCAGCGGTCGGCGCGCATACGCCGGGTCGAGGCCGATGGTCGCCAGCGCCAGCGCCGGCCAGCGCGCTTCGCCCAGCCCGGCGCGCAGGTACAGGCCGCGCGCGGTGCCTTCAGCGTCGAGTTCGATGTCGGTGTGGCCCAGCGTGGCCGCTGCCGCGGCCAGCACCGGCGTCGGCAACACTTCCACCGGCGGCCCGTTCTGGCTGGGCGCGGCGGCGATCACCGGCAAGGCCACGCGGCCGTTGCGGCGCAGCGCGTCGGCGAGCGCGAAGTCGTGCGCCTCGCCGCTGCGGTCGGGTTCGGCGAACACCAGGTCCAGGGCGACGCCGCGCACGCCGGCGCGGTGCAGGCGGTCCAGCAGTTGCGCATGCAGGTCGCGCGGCCAGGGCCATTGGCCGAGCTCGCCCAGGCTCTGGTCGTCGACCGCGACCACGATGACGTCGTCGTCGGGCGGGTAGGTCCACGCCGCCAGATGCTGGTCGTAGAAGGCGTCGTCCAGCCACCAGAACGCGCCGCTGGCGCTGATCAGCGCCGCCAGGCCCGCGGCGGCGAAGGCCGCGGCGATACGCAGGGGCCAGGACGACGCGCGGATGTTCACAAGGCCAGCAGCAACAGCAAGGTGGCGCCCGCGCCGGCGTAGCACACGCGGCAGGGCAGACGGATCTGTTGCGCCGGGCTGTATGGCGCGACGTAGCCGTCGTCGTCGATGGTCTGCACGCGCACGTACCAGCGGCCGCCGCCGGGGCGGTCGAGGCTGACCTGCGGCTGCTCGACTTCGCGATCCAGCAGCGGCTTTGCGAAGTCGGGTTTGCGCGCGACCTGGATATGGAAACGTTGGCCCGGCGCCGCGTCCTTCCAGCGCAGGGTCAGTTGGCCTTGCGCGGCTTCGGGCGGCTGCAGGCCCGGATCCACCGGCGCATCGCTGACGTCGAACGTCAGCGCGTCGCCGTAAGGACCGCTGCGGCCGTTGCCGTCGCGCGAAGCCAGGCGCCAGTAGTAGCGACCCGGCGGCAGCGGTTCGGACGGGCGATAGCGCTGGCCGTCCACACGCGTCTGCAGGCGCAGACGCTCGAATGCCGGATCGTCGGCCAGTTCCAGGGTGGTGCCGGCGGCGTCTTCGACGCGCGCCCATTCGAAGCGCGGACGCGGCGTGTGCGCGGTCTCGCCGTCGAGCGGGCGCAGGGTCAGCGGCGGCAAGGGGTGGTCGCTGACTTCGAAGCCGCGCTCGACGTCTTCGCCGCCCAGGCCGTTGGCGGCGACCGCGCGCAGCAGCACGCGATGACGGCCGGGCGGCAGGTCGGCGATGCGCAGGCGGGTGGCGGCGGTGAGCGCTTCGAACAGCAGCACGTCGGGCGCGTCGTCGCGCACCACTTCGATCCGGTACGCGACCGCGTCGGGCATCGCCGCCCAGCTCAGCGTCATCGGCAGCGAGGCCAGTTGGGTGGCGGCATCCTCCAGCGTCGGCGCGGGCAGCAGCCGGGTCGGCGCCGAGGTCGGCGCGCCGCTGGCGGCGACGCTGCCGTAGCCGGGACGCACCAGCACGCCCGCGCCCTGGGCGCCGCCGACCTGGACCTTGCCTTCCAGCACTTCGGTGCTGCCCGGCTGCGCGTCGCCGCCCGCGTTCACGCGGAAACGGGTGCCGCGCACGCTCGATGTCGCCGACGGCGTTTCGATGATGTAGCGCGAAGCCGGACCGCGCGCGGGGATCACCCGGTTAGCGGCACGGCCGCGCTGCAGGCGCATGCGGGTGTCGACCATGCCGGTCTGGCCGTAGGCGCTGAGGCGGTCGAACACGATGCGGCTGTTGTCCATCAGCATCAGGCGCGAGCCGTCGGCGAATTCCAGGGTGGCGCTGGCGCCGGGCCCGGTTTCCAACCAACCGCCGATGCTCAGGCGCAAGCCCTGGCTGGCCGAGGTCACGCTGGCGCGCGAGGACACTTGCGCGCGCACCGCGCCGCGCAGCGCGACCAGACGCGCCTTGGCCGGTTCGATGCGCAACCAGGACACCGGGAAACGCAGCAGGGTGCCGGGCGGCAGGCGATACGGATCGGCGACGCGATTGAGTTGCTGCAGACGGCGCCAGTCGACGTCGGTGCGCAGATGGCGTGCGCTGAGCTCCCACAGGTTGTCGCCCGGTCGCACTCGATAGGTCCACTCCTGGGCCGAGGCCGTGGCGGACAGTACGAGGGTGATCAGGAGGGCGACAAGAAATCGGCCCAGCGGACGCCATCGCCTGGCGTGGTGGGTCGGCACTGCAATGGCGAACATCCGTCTTCCGTGGCTGGCGCTATGGGCTAGGGCAGGATATCGAGCCCAAAATGTGACGGGCCGCGCACTATTATGCGGCTTGACGGTGCCTTGTGGCGATTTTTTCGCCGCCTTGGGTGTGGGCGCGGTGGCGGCCCCTCAGGGCGACGACGGCGCGGCGCCGGCCCTGGCGCAGGCCGCTCAGGGCGGCAGGCGCGGGGTCTGCAAGGGGGGCTGCACCCGAGCGCTGAAGCTGAATGGACACGTCGGGCATGGCTTTGGGCCGCGGCTGCGGTCGGCAGGCCGGGCCTGGACGGGGACCGAGACGGGCGTTGCCCAAGCCCGCCAACCCAGGCAAAGAAAAAGCCGGGCAAGCCCGGCTTCTTCTGTCCGATCGCGGGCCCGATCAGCCCTTCTTGCTGGCGATCCAACGGTCGATCTTCTGCTCCAGCACGTCCAGCGCCACCGAGCCGTCCTTCAGCACTTCGGCGTGGAACTCGCGCACGTCGAACTTCGGGCCCAGTTCCTTTTCTGCCTTGCGGCGCAGTTCCTGGATCTTGAGCTCGCCGATCTTGTAGGCCAGCGCCTGGCCCGGCCAGGCGATGTAGCGCTCGGCCTCGGCGGTGGACTGGGTTTCGCTTTCGGCGGAGTTGTCGAGCATGTACTTGATCACCTGCTCGCGGGTCCAGCCCTTGCTGTGCAGGCCGGTGTCGGTGACCAGGCGGATCGCGCGCCACAGCTCGTTCTGCAGGTAGCCGAAGTAGTCGTAGGGATCGGTGTAGACGCCCAGGTCCTTGCCCAGCGATTCGGCGTACAGGCCCCAGCCCTCGATGAAGGCGGTTTCGCCGCCGAAGCGGCGGAAGGCCGGAATGCCCGTCAGCTCCTGCTGCAGCGCGAGCTGGAAGTGGTGGCCCGGGATCGCCTCGTGCAGGTACAGATCCTCGGCGTCCCAGGTCTTGCGCGTGGGCAGGTCGTAGGTGTTCACGTAGAACACGCCCGGACGGCTGCCGTCCTCGCTGGGGCTGCGGTATTCGCCGCCGGCCGCGGACTGGGCGCGGAAGGGTTCGACCGCGCGGATCTCGAACGGCGCCTTCGGCACCAGCGAGAACTGCTGCGGGATCTTCTGGTTGATCTTGGCTTCCAGCGCGCGGTAGTGCGCCAGCAGGGCGTCCTCGGTCTTGAAGCTGAAGCGCGGATCGGTCTGCATGAACTTGAAGAAGTCCTGCAGCGAGCCCTTGAAGCCGACCTGGGTCATCACCTTGCGGATTTCGCCGTGGATGCGCGCGACCTCGTCCAGGCCGATCTGATGGATCTGCGCCGGGCTGAGGTTGGTGGTGGTGCGCTGACGCGCGTTGAACGCGTACCAGGCCTGGCCGTTGGGCAGTTTGTCGATGCCGACGCTGTCGCGCGTGGCCGGCAGGTATTCGTCGTTGATGAAGGTGCGCAGCTTCTTGTAGGCCGGCAGCAGGCGGCTGGCGATCATCTCGCGGTAGGCCGCGGTCAGGCGCTGCTTGTCGGCGTCGGAGAAGTCCTTGGGCAGGTTGGTGATCGGGCCCCAGAACAGCGTCTCTTCCGGCTTGTCCTTGATCAGCGCGTCCAGCTGCGGGATCACCTTGATCATCAGCGCCTTGGGCTGGACCACGCCGGCCTTCATGCCCTGGCGCATGTTGTCGATCGCGGTGTCGAACAGCACCGGCAGCTTGTTGCCGCGCGCGAGCCAGTTGTCGTAGTCCTTGACCGTCTTGAACGGCTGCGGGCCGGTGCCCGAGCCCAGCTGCACGGCGAAGCTGGCCATGCTGCCCATCTGGTTGATCGGCATCATCCAGTCGGGGAACTGCTCGGAGTCCAGCGAGCTCTTGGCATCGCGCACGAAGGTCTCGTAGCTCAGCAGGTCCTGGCCCTGCAGGCCGGCCGGGCCGATGTCCTGCACGGTCTTGAGCCAGCGCACGGTGAAATCGTGCGATTCCTTGCGGTATTCGGCGGTGCCGAAATCGGGCAGCTGATCGTTGTAGCGGTTGTCGCCCTGGAAGGTGGCCTGGACGGGGTTGAGCTTCAGCATTTCTTCCCAGTACTGGCCGTACAGGGCGGTGAGCTTGGCGGCCTTGGCCTGGTCGGCGGCGGCGGCCTTGGGGGCTTCGGCTGCGTAGCCGGGCGCGATGGCCGCGGCGGCGACCGTCAAAGCGAGTGCGAGAGCGAGCGGGCGCAAGGTCATTACGGGTTCCCAGGAGCGATGAGTCCCCCAGCATGGCCGAGCGGCCGCGCAGCCGCCCCGGTCGGAAGTCACGGATCGCGGCCGGCGCGGCCCCGGATGCGCGCAATCGCGGCGCGCGTCGCGTTCAGGCGGCGGCTTCGTCGCGCAATTGCTGCGCCCGCGCCGCGCCCAGGTAGCGCACGATGACCGCGCGCACCAGGTAGATCAGCGGAATCATCGCGATCGCCGCGAGCATCTTGTAGGCGTAGTTGACCGTACTGACCGCCAGGAACAGCGAGGTCGGCCACTTCTGCGGCCCCAGCACGAAGGCGATGTACAGCACCACGAAGCTGTCCACCAGCTGCGAGACCGCGGTGGAGCCGGTCGCGCGCAGCCAGATGTGCTTCTCGCCGGTGGCGTTGCGGATGCGGTGGAACACGGCCACGTCGATCAGCTGGCCGAGCATGAAGGCCACCAGCGAGCCGGCGATGGTCCACAGGCCCTGGCCGAACACCGCCGCGAACGCGGCCTGGTAATCGGCCACGCCCTGCGACTGCGCCGCCTTCACCCACCAGCCGGCCGGCGCCAGCGAGATCGCGGCGAACGCGAACACGAAGCCGTACACGATCAGCAGCGCGGCCAGCCAGGAGATCGTGCGCACGCCGCGGCGGCCGAAGAACTCGTTGATGACGTCGGTCATCAGGAACACCACCGGCCACAACAGGGTGCCGGCGGTGAAGCTCAGCGAACCGCTCTGGCCGAACAGGTTCCACTGCAGCGGCGCGATCCCGAGCGTGTCCTCGAGCGCGAAGATCTTGACCCCGATGAACTCGGCCAGCACTGCGTTCACGCAGAAGAACGCCGACAGCACGATGAACAAGCGCAGCGCGCGGTCTTCCAGCGTCTTGGTCACGATCCCGGGCGCGGCTGCGCTCATCGTTTCGGTCTCACGTAATAAATCACGCCGTACTTGTCGTCGGTGAACAGGAACGCGTCGCGGCCCATGCGCAGCACGCCGCAGGGGCGGCCGTTGACCTTGGCGCCGTCGAGGAAACCGGTGATCAGGTCGCCGCCGTTGCTGCCGTCGGCGTTGACCCGCACCAGCTTGTACCCATGGCCGATCTTGGCGTTGGTGGAGCCGTGCAGGGCGACCACGTACTGATTGGCGAGGCTGCCGTCGCCGGCCGGGAACCAGTCCACGCCGAGCGCGGAGGCATGCGCGGGGAACCAGCCGAACGCGCGCGGCACCTTGGCGCAGCCGGCGGCGCGCGGGAACTTGGGATCGGCGTAGACCTTGCCGCGGCTGTGGTAGCAATGCGGCCAGCCGTAGTCGGCGCCGTCGGTCAGCTTGAAGAAGGTCTCGTCGGGCTTGTCCAGGCCGAGGTGATCGGAGCCCTGGTTGGTCGCGATCAGGCGGTCGTCGTGGGCGATCAGGCCGACCGCGTTGCGCAGGCCGCGCGCGTACACGCGCGCGCCGCTGCCGTCGGGGTTGTATTCCATCACCGTCGCGCGCACCGGCTCCTTCTCGATGCAGGCGTTGCAGCTGCTGCCGACCGAGACGTACATCTTGCCGTTGTTGGCGAACGCGACCGTGCGGGTGAGGTGCCAGCCGCCGTACTTGTAGCTCAGCCCGTAGTCGGGATACGTCGCCAGCGTCTCGGGCGCCGAGCTGGGCGCGAGATCGCCGGCGCGATAGCGGTAGCGCACCAGCTTGTCGGTCAGCGCCAGGTACAGCCACTGCTGGCCTTGCTTGTCGGTGTGGAAGGCCAGGTTGTTGGGGTTGCGCTGGTCGGTCAGGTAAGGAGTGATGCGGGCGAACTTGGCCTTCTTCTCGTCCCAGCCGTCCAGGATCAGCACGCGGCCCTTGCGGTTGTCGCTGAGGTCGCGCATGTCGGTGAGGAAGATGCGGCCATCGGGGCTGCGCGCGAAGAAGCGGATGCGCTTGTAGCCCTGCGCCACCGGCACGACTTCGAGATTGGCCGGCAGGGTGAGCTTGAAGCTGCGGCCGTCGTCCAGCTTGATCGTCTGCGGCAGCAAGGCCACCGATTCGGTCGCGGCGGCCGGCAGGGCCAGCGCCGACAACAGCAGCGCCAACAAAACGCCCCCTTTGAGTGCGCCCCCTTGGAATGCGCCCCCTTGGAATGCGCCCCCTTTGAAAAAGGGGGCAGACGTCCGCGTAGCGGACGGCGGGGGATTTGCTTTTGCTTTTGCTCCCGCTCCGCGCGAAGCGAAAAGCAAATCCACCCATCCGCTCTTTTTCAGCGGGGAGAACGGCAAAAGGCGGGCGAGTGCGGTGCGTCCTTGCTGGCTCATGCAGGCCTCAATTGGAAGTGGGTGCGTCGGTGGCGACGGGAACGGAGAACGGAATCGTCTCCGGCGATACCGCGCCGCCGGAGATGATGAAGCTCATCGCCTGGTCGACGCTCCAATCGGTCGGGGTGATCTTTTCCACCGGCACGATCTCGAGATAGCCCGAGGTCGGGTTGGGCGTGGTCGGCACGTACACCGCCGCCAGCTCGCGGCCGGTGCCCTGTTCCTTGAGCACGCGGGTGACGAAGCCGATCGACTTCATCTCGGTATGCGGGAAGTCGATCAGCACCACGCGCTGGGTGCCGTCGGGCTTGGTCTGCAGGATGTCGAGCAACTGGCGCGCGCTGGAGTAGATCGTGCTGGCCAGCGGGATGCGCTTGATCAGCGCCTCGAAGCCGCGCAACAAGGTCTGGCCGAACACGCGCCGCGCCATCACGCCCGACAGCAGGATCACGCCCAAGGTCGCGGCCAGGGCCAGCGCGGTGGCGAACCAGCGCTCGGTAAGCCAGCCCAGCGCCTGCGGATTGGTCGCGGCCAGATTGGCCAGCAGCGGGTCGATCAGCGGCCGGCTGGTGTCGGACAACAGCACGAACACGAACTTGACCACCACCCAGGTCAGCCAGATCGGCAGCAGGGTGAGCAGACCGGTGAGGAACAGGCGTTGCAGGTTGGACATGCGCATGGCGCCAGATTGTAGGCGAGCGCGGGCATGCGCGGCGGTGCCGCGATGGGGGCCTGGGTTTGCGGTGGGCGCGGGCCGCGCGCTTCGGACGAGCCGGTACCCGCCACAGGGGCCAGAGGCAACGAGAATCGGGCCGTCGTCGTTGGGGCGGCCGCGCGACGATGCGGTTCGCCTTTGGCTCACCGCATCCTACAAGGGCTCCGCCGACGCGCTTAGCGCTCGCGCACCAGTCGGAAGCCGACGTCGTCGTAGCCGCGCGCGGCGGCCAGGGGGCGCTGGGCCTGGCGACTGCGCCAGGAAGCGCCGCTGGCCTGGCGCTGCTGGCAGTCGCGGCCGCAGTCGCGCAGCCACATCGACAGCGCGCGGCCGGGAGTGTCGTTGAGGTTCTCGGCCTCGGCCGCGGACGGCAGGCGGTAGCGGCGGCCGGTCTGCTGGCTGTACCACTGCGCATAGGCTTCGGCGTCGGCCTGCGAGACGCAGACCACCGGCTCGCCGTCGCCCTGCTTGAAGCCCGGCGATTCCCAGTTGCGCGGCGCCAGCACGCGCAGCAGCGACGCGCGCTCGCGGCACAGCGCCGGGCTGCGGTTGCTGGCGCTGGCGAAGCGTGCGTACTCGGCGCGGCTGACCGGGCGCGGGCTCAGCGCGACGGTGATGCGGCTGTTGTCCTGGGTCAGGCTGCCGACCGCGACCGTCTCGCCGGCGCGCAGGCCGCCGATCGCCTTGGCTTGCGCGATCAGGCGCGCCGAGGTGGCCTTGGGCAGGTCGAGTTCGGCCGCCAGCGCGGCCGAGCGCTGCGCGTCCTCGCGATCGTTGCGCTTGCCGTCCAGTTCGATGCGCGCCTGCAGCGCGGCCACGGCCTGTTCGCGCAACGCGCGCATCGCGGGCGAGTCGGCGCTGCCGGTCTGCTGGGCCAGGGTGGTGGCGTTGAGCATGTGTTCGCGCGCGCGCTGATCGTTGCGCTCGCGCACGGCCGCGGCGAGCTGGTCGCCCAGCGCGCGGGTGAGTTCGGTCACGCCCGCGCGCACGTCCGGACTGGTGCTGTCGGCGTGCCAGGCGGTGAGCAGGCTGTTGTAGGCGTTGCCGTCGGCCGGCGCGGTCAGCTTGCCCAGGCGGATGTAGCGGCGCGCTTCCTCCAGCGAACGCTGCAGCGGCGCTTCCGGCAGCGGCGCGAGCATGGCGTCGGTGGGGTCGCCGGCGGCAGGGCTGGCCACCGCGCTGGCCGGCGCGGCGGCCGCGCGTTCGACCCGGAAGAATTCGTCGTCCTGGGCGCTGCTCAGGCCGAAGCCGATCGCGACCACCGCCACCGCGGCCACCGCCACGCCGGCCCACAGCGGCACCGCCCACTGGCGCAGGCGGTTGCGGCGCGGCATCAGGCGCTTGAGGCTGTGCACGAAACCGCTGCGCTGCACATCGGCCAGCGCTTCGGTCATTTCGGCCGCGTCCTGGAAACGCTGGCCGGGTTGCTTGGCCAACGCGCGGTTCATGAAGCGCTGCCAGTGACGCAGGTGCTGCGGCAGCTTGGGAATCGGATCCTGCGCGTGCATCACCGCCATCGACAGCGCATCGGCGGCCTCGAAGGGCAGGCGGCCGGTCAGCATTTCCCAGCCCAGCACGCCCAGGCTGTAAAGGTCGGCGCGGCCGTCGACGTCTTCGCCGCGCGCCTGTTCCGGCGCCATGTAGGCGGTGCTGCCCACGGCCAGGCCGGCCGCGGTCACGCGCGGGCCGAAGCCGCGCCGCAGGGCGATACCGAAGTCGGCCAACAGCGGGCGCTCGGCGTCGTCGAACAACACATTCTCGGCCTTGACGTCGCGATGCACGACGCCGCGCGCATGCGCGTAGTCCAGCGCCGACAGCAGCGTCTCCATGATCGAGATCGCGCGCGGCTCGTCCTTGCTCAGATCGCGCTGACCCAGATGGCCGCGCGCCAGATACGGCATGGCGTAATAGGGCAGCCCTTCGCGGGTGCGTCCGACTTCGTGGATCACCACGACGTTGGGGTGTTCGAGTCTTGCGATGGTGCGCACTTCGTTTTCGAAGCGGCGGCGGCTGACTTCGTCCGACAGCGCCAACGGCAGCATGACCTTGATCGCGACTTCGCGCGCCAAGCCGATCTGTTCGCCCAGGTATACCGTCGACATGCCGCCGTGATTGATCACGCGGCGCAGGCGATAGCCGGCGATCTCCGGCAACGGCGCTGAGTCTTCGTGCGGATTTTGTGTAGACCTGGACATCGCGGCCCCCTGTCGCGAGTGCCCAGCATACGCTGATGCGTGCCGGGACTGACCACACTCACATCACGCAAATTACGTGAAGACGCGCCATCCATTGTCGCGCACGCCCATTGTGCCTCGTTGCAAGCGCAAGGCGACAGGCCATCGCGTGCGACAGGCGCGCAAGCACCTGGAGTGTGTCGGGAATGGCCCTATTACGTCAGAAATAGACCGTAGCCGGTCTTCACATCCTGCTTGCCGACGTGTTGCGCACAGCGCCGTGCCTCAGTCGCGGCCGGGTTTGCGGCGCACGTAGAGCTGTTTGCGCACGCGCGCGACCACCTCGCCGGCGCCGTCGATCACGTCGGTGTCGAACCAGCGCAGGGTTTTCTCGCCGCCGGCGGTGGCCTCGCGCAGCTCCTGCAACACCTGCTCGTCGAGCGCGAATTCGGCGTGCACGGTGCCGCGGCCGGGCTTCACGAATTCGATCGCGCCGGCCTTGTCCCAGACGATGTAGTCGCGGCCTAGCGCATTGAGCGCGAGCAGCATCCAGAACGGATCGGTCATCGAAAACAGGCTGCCGCCGAAGTGGGTGCCGACGTAGTTGCGGTTCCACGGCCGCATCCGCAGTTCGACCCGCGCGTGACGGTAGTCGGGCGCGATCTCGCGCACCCGGATGCCGCTGAACAGGAACGGCGGCCACAGGTTGAGGCCGAGTTTCAGGGTGTTGGCTTTCATGCGCGGTCGCGGCGGGCGGGGGCGCTCAGCCTGCCATACGCATGCGTATAGTCAAGGGCGGGGAGTGAGCTTGGAGGGGTGAGGAGCGAGCGAAGGCGGGCGCTCGCTCCTGGGGACGGGGCGGCTCAGAACAGCAGCGAGGACATCTTGCGGCGGTAGCGGCCGACCAGGTCTTCGTCCTCGACCACGCGGAAGGCGTCGATCAAGGCCTTGCGCGGCAGGCCGTCCTGGTAGGCGCGGTCGCGGCGCAGCATCTCGATGAACTGCTCCAGCGCGGCTTCGGACTGGCCGCCGATCAGGCGGTGCGCGCCGAGCAGGTGGCGTGCGCGCAGGTCGGTCTCGTCGCTGGCGATCGCCGCCTCCAGCACTTCCGGCGCGGGCGCGTCCTTGAGCAGGGCGGCGAAGCCCAGGCGCGCGCGGGCGCGCAGGGCGCGGTCGTCGGTGGCCAGGTTGGCGGGCAGCCCGTCCAGCAGTTGCTCGGCCTCGTGAGCGGCGCCGGTGCGCAGCAGGGCCAGCGCCAGTTCGAGCTTGCGCTCGTCCTGATCGGGCTCGGCCGCGACTTCGGCGCGCAGGCGCAGCACTTCGGCATGCGGGTCCAGCGTGGGCTCCGGCGCCTCGGCCACGGGTTCCTCGACGGCGGCGGCCGGCTGGATGCCGTGGTGGCTGAGGAATTCGCGCAGCTGGCCCTCGGGCAGCGCGCCCGGGAAGCCGTCGACGAGTTGACCGTCCTTGACCAGGTACACGGTCGGGATCGAGCGGATCTGGAACATGCCGGCCAGCTGCTGCTCGGCGTCCACGTCGACCTTGGCCAGGACGAAGGCGCCGTTGTACTCGCCGGCCAGCTTTTCCAGCAGCGGCCCGAGGGTCTTGCAGGGCTCGCACCAGGCGGCCCAGAAGTCGACCAGGACCGGCGTCTGCAGCGAACGCTGCAGGACCTCGGCCTCGAAGCGGTCGGTGGTGGCGTCGAAGACGTGCGGCTGCGGAGCGGAGACGGTCATGGGCGGTCCTGCGTAAACGATCAGCCGGACATGGTGCCAGCCCGGGGCGAATCCAAGACATGTAAAAAATACTTGACATGCGTTGGAGCAAATGTAATGTACAGCGTACATATTGTCTGGCGGGGAAGACACCATGATGACGCGTAGCTGGGGCTTGGCCGGGTTGCTGGCGGTGGCGGGGCTGTCGCTGTGGCTGCTGATCGCCAACCCGTCGGCGGTGCTGGGCTTCGACGGTGGCAAGGTCGGGGTGGCCTTGCTGGTCACCGCGGCCTGGGGCTCGTTGCTGTTGCTGCATCGGGTACCGCGTTCCGAGTTCGAGGGCCGCGCCGCCCTGGGCGAATGGCGGGCCTGGATCGGCCTGGGGTTCATGCTCGTCGCGGTGGCCTATTACCTGGCCAAGGTGCAGGTGTTCCAGGGCGCCGAGCTGTGGCGCAATCCGGAGGCCGGCGCGGTCGGGCGCCATCTGGTGCTGCTGCTGATCGCCTGGGCGGTGCTGTCGCAGGTGCTGGGCTCGCGATGGCGCGGCGCGGTCGGCGAGGACGAGCGCGACCGCGAGATCGCCCGTCACGCCGCCGATTGGGGCCACGGCGCGCTGATCTTCGGCGTGATCGGGATCGCGGTGACGCTGGGCCTGAGCCCGGCCTCGCGCCTGGCCTGGGCGACGCCGGCGATGGTGTCCAGCCTGTTGGTGTTCGCGCTGATGTGGGGCTGGCTGTGCGAGTACGCGGCCAGCGCGGTCTACTACTGGCGCGATCGGCACTGAGCGCGCGCATGGTCGCCACCCCGATCCGCAACCACATCCGCCGCCTGCGCTTCGAGCGCGGCGAAATGACCCAGCAGGCGCTGGCCGACGCCTGCGGCGTGACCCGCCAGACCATCATCGCGCTGGAGGCCGGACGCTACGCGCCGTCGCTGGAACTGGCGTTCCGGATCGCGCGCGCGTTCGAAGTCGGCGTCGAGGACGTATTCGTATGGGAGTTGCCGTGAAATCCTGGAAATCGATCGCGGCCGCGGCCGCGCTGCTGTCCTTCGTACTGGCGCTGGCGGGTTTCGGCGCGGCGTTCGACGGCTATGCGCATACCCAACATCCGGTCGCGTGGCTGGGCGGCTCGGGCGTGCCTTACGCGCGGTGGTTCAACCTGTTCGCGTTCGTGCTGCCGGGCCTGCTCGCCGCGGCGGTGGCGCTGGGGCTGCGCGAAGCGCTGGCCGGCACGCGCTGGAGCGTGCGCGTGGGTACGCAGCTGGTGTTGTTGTCGGCCTTGGCTTTCGCCGCGCAGGGCCTGCTGCCGCTGGACACGCAGGACTTCGACTCCGCGCCCAGCCGCCTGCATGCGACGGTGTGGCTGCTGTGGTGGCTGGCCTTCGCCGCGGGCGCATTCGCGATCGCGCTGGGCAGCCGCAGCCGCGCGCGTCCGGAGCTGCACACGCTGAGCCTGGCCAGCTTGGTTGCCGCGCTGGCGGTGCTGCTGTTCGCGCTGGTGCTGCCCTCGCTGCTGCCGGCGGGTCTGGCCCAGCGCGCGGCGTTCGCGACCTGGCTGCTGTGGTGGCTGGTCGCGGCGCGCGCACGGGCGGCGCCTCGCTGAGCCTCAGCCGTATTTGAGTTTCAGACCCAGGATGGTCGCCGCCAGCGCGAAGGTGATCGCGTTGGACACGATCATCGGCCAGGAGTGCAGGGCCAGGCCGTAGCCGAACCAGAAGCCGACCCCGAGGGTGAACACCACGTACATGCCCAGCGAGATGCCGCGCGTGTCGCGGCTGCGGATGGTCTTCACCGCCTGCGGCAGGAACGACAGCGTGGTCAGGGTCGCGGCGACGTAACCCATCCATTCCAGATCCATCGCGGCGCTCCCCGTGGTTGCCCGGCCTGGATGCCGAAGCTGATGCTAGCCCCGCAAGGGTTTGCAGGGCAGCAGAAAATCGATGTGGTAGTGCTCGTCGTGGCGCACCCAGGCTTGGCCCTGCATGAAGCGGATATGCCGCTTGAGGTAGGCGCCGCGTCGGGTCCGGTACAGCTGCGGCAGGTAGGCCGGTTCGAAGATCACGCGGGAGATGCCGACGCCCTGTTTCGCGGCCGCGACCTGCACGGCGTGCAGGTGATCGGCGATCGCCTCGAAATCGATGCGCAGCTCGCCGTAACGTGCCTGGGCGTCGAACTCGATGTCGTAGCCGAACCGGTTGGCGATGCTGGTGGGCAAGGCGACCGAGCGTCCGCGTGCGTCCAGCACCGGCACCATGAAATCCACGGCCAGACCGTTCTGGTGGGTGCGATGCGGTTGGATGCGGCCGCCCACGGCCCAGCCGGATTCGCCGTACATGTAGGTGGTCGCGGGGCGCGTACGCGCGAGCTCCGCGTAGGCATCCGCGATCGAGCGTTGCACCTTGGCATGCGCGTAGGTGCGACCCAGTCCCACGCCGACGCTGCTGTAGGGCACGAAATTGCGGCCCGAGCCCGGCAGCTGCACGCCGTGCTCGAGCCGGCCTTTGCCCGGCGTGCCGTAGCAGACGCTGTCGGCCGCGCTGGCCCAGGCCGGCGCCAGCGCGAGGATCAGCGCCGCCAGGCGCCGCATCGCGGGCGACCTCAGTCGGTCGCGCCGGGCTGACGGTAGACCTTGCCGTCCTTCATCACGAAGTCGACCTTCATCACCGCGTTGATATCGGCGATCGGGTCGCCGGGCACGGCGACGATGTCGGCGCGCTTGCCGGCTTCGATCACGCCCTGGTCGTCCACGCCCAACACCTCGGCGGCGCGGATGGTCGCGGCCTGCAGCGCGGTCGCGGCCGGGATGCCGGCTTCGACCATGTAGACGAACTCGCGGGCGTTGTCGCCGTGCGGGCCCACGCCCATGTCGGTGCCGAACGCGATCTTGACCCCGCCGCGGTAGGCGCGGCCGGCGGTGTCCTGGATCTGGGCGCCGATGCGCGCGGCCTTGGGGCGCACCACTTCCGGGAAATAGCCGTCGATCTTGGCCTTCTCGGCGACGAAGCGGCCGGCGTAGATGGTCGGCACGTACCAGGTTCCCTTCTGCTTCATCAGCGACATCACTTCCGGGCTCATGTAGGTGCCGTGCTCGATGCTGGTGACGCCGCCGAGCACCGCGCGCTTCATGCCTTCCTCGCCGTGCGCATGCGCGGCGACGCGGTAGCCGTAATCCTTGGCGGTGTCGACGATAGCCTTGACCTCCTCGACGGTGAACTGCGGCGCGTCGCCGGACTTGGCGTAGGACAGCACGCCGCCGGTGGCGGTGATCTTGATCACGTCGCTGCCGTCCTTGTAGCGCTGGCGCACGGCCTGGCGCGCGTCGTCGATCGAATTGATCACGCCCTCGGTGGGGCCGGGCGGGCCGATCAGGTGCGAGAGCGCGTCGTTGTAACCGTTGGTGGGGTCGGCGTGGCCGCCGGTGGTGGCGATCGACTTGCCCGCGGCCCAGATCCGCGGCCCGTCGACCAGGCCCTGGTTGATCGCGTCGCGCAGATGCGGGCTGACTTCGCCGCCGAGGTCGCGCACGCTGGTGAAGCCGGCCATCAGGGTCTTCTTGGCGAAGCCGACGGAGCGGAACGCGAAGTCGACGTCGTCGAGGCGGAAGCCTTCCGAATAGCTCTGCGGGCTGGACTGCGAGCCCAGGTGCACGTGCAGATCGGTCCAGCCCGGCGTGCAGGTGTGGCTGCTGAGGTCGATCGCGCGCGCGCCGGCGACCTCGGCGCGGCCCGCCAGCACCTCGGCGACCTTGCCTTCGCGCACGACCACGGTGCGGGCGTCGAGCAGCTGGCCGCTGCGCGCATCGAACAACTTGCCGCAGTGCAGCGCGGTCGGGGCTTCGGCGGCGAAGGCGGGCGGGGCGAGGAGGGCGGCGAGGACGAACGATACGGCGGCGGACGGACGAGTCATCGTGGATTCCGGCTGTGCACGTGAAGAATGGGGCGCGCCATACGCTAGCGCACCGAAAGAGAATGCGACCGACTTCGCACATGCCGGTCCGAATGCGGTGACAATCGCCCGCGCGGCCCGGGAATGGGCCGCCGCAGCATGCAAGCGAACCTTTGCGGAAATCAACAGGAGTTCGTCCATGAAACTGACGCTCTGTCTGCTCCTCGCCGTCGTCGCGGTGTTGCCGACCCTGGCCCTGGCGACCACCCAGCCTCTGCTCCTGTGCCCGATCGGGCAAAGGGCGACGCCGGTATACGACAGCAACGGCAAGGTGATTGCCTGGGTGTGCACCAAGCGCTGAATCCGCCGCACCGTAAGGCGCGCCGCGGCCGGCACCGGCCGGCCGCGGCGCATTGCGCGGCCGGCCCGAGGCGGTGGCGACCCTCGCCGGCGGCGGCTGGGCCGGTGCGCGGCACGCGGGAACATCGGCGAAAACGCGCGTAAACCGCTCCTGAGAGGCTTGCGGGCGTCGCGCCGAGCCGGCCGCCATGGCGGGCTTTTGTGCGCTGCGGTAGGCTTTCGGGTCTTTCCTTGCCCTGCCAGACCCCCTCCGTGTCCAGCGACGTCGCACCAGCCCCCACCGACAGCCACGCCTTCGACCCCAAGTCCGTGGAGGCCGCCGCCCAGCGTTACTGGGACGGTACCCGCGCCTTCGAGGTCGACGAGCGCTCCGACAAGCCCAAGTACTACTGCCTGTCGATGCTGCCGTACCCCTCGGGCGCGCTGCACATGGGCCACGTGCGCAACTACACCATCGGCGACGTCATCAGCCGCTACAAGCGCATGACCGGCCACAACGTGCTGCAGCCGATGGGCTGGGACGCGTTCGGCCTGCCGGCCGAGAACGCCGCGATCAAGAACAAGACCGCGCCGGCCAAGTGGACCTACGCCAACATCGAGCACATGAAGGCGCAGCTCAAGACCATGGGCTACGCGATCGACTGGTCGCGCGAGTTCGCGACCTGCCGTCCGGACTACTACGTGCACGAGCAGCGCATGTTCGTGCGCCTGATGAAGCAGGGCCTGGCCTACCGCAAGAACTCGGTGGTCAACTGGGACCCGGTCGACCAGACCGTGCTGGCCAACGAACAGGTGATCGACGGCCGCGGCTGGCGCACCGGCGCGCTGGTGGAGAAGCGCGAGATCCCGCAGTGGTTCCTCAAGATCACCGACTACGCTCAGGAGCTGCTGGACGGCCTGGACGCGCTGCCGGGCTGGCCGGATGCGGTCAAGACCATGCAGCGCAACTGGATCGGTCGCAGCGAGGGCCTGGAGATCCGCTTCGACGTGCGCGACGAAGCCGGCCACGCGGTCGAGCCGCTGACCGTGTTCACCACCCGTCCCGACACCCTGATGGGCGTGACCTATGTGTCGATCGCCGGCGAGCATCCGCTGGCGCTGCGTGCCGCCGAAAGCGATCCGGACCTGGCCGCGTTCCTGACCGATCTCAAGCGCGGCGGCGTCACCGAGGCCGAGTTGGAGACCCAGGAAAAGCGCGGCATGGACACCGGCCTGCGCGCGCTGCATCCGGTCACCGGCGAGGAGCTGCCGGTATACGTGGCCAACTTCGTGCTGATGAACTACGGCACCGGCGCGGTCATGGCCGTGCCCGGCCACGATCAGCGCGATCACGAATTCGCCCTGCGCTACGCGCTGCCGATCAAGATGGTGGTGGTGCCCGACGAAGTGCGCGACGCGCTGGACGAGATCGGCCGTCACGTCGCACGCCACGACGACCCGATGCGCAGCGCGCTGGGCGAGGCCGGCGCGGTCGACGTCTACGACACCGGCGCCGCGGTGCAGGTGGTCGAGGACTTCCAGCGCCGCATCGCCGAGGAAAGCGCCTACACCGAGCGCGGCTGGCTGGTGAACTCGGGCGGCTTCGACGGCATGGATTTCCAGCAGGCCCTGGACGCGATCGCCGCCCGTTACGGCGACGACGGCCGGGTCGTGCGCCGGGTCAATTACCGTCTGCGCGACTGGGGCGTGAGCCGCCAGCGCTATTGGGGTTGCCCGATCCCGGTGATCCTGTGCCCGCGCTGCGGCGACGTGCCGGTGCCGGAGGACCAACTGCCGGTGGTGCTGCCCGAAGACGTGGAATTCAGCGGCGTGGCCTCGCCGATCAAATCCGACCCGCAGTGGCGCAAGACCACTTGCCCGAGCTGCGGCGGCGACGCCGAGCGCGAAACCGACACCTTCGACACCTTCATGGAGTCGAGCTGGTACTACGCGCGCTACACCTCGCCGGGCGCGGCCGCGCAGGTCGACGAGCGCGCCAAGTACTGGACCCCGGTGGACCAGTACATCGGCGGCATCGAGCACGCGATCCTGCACCTGATGTACTTCCGCTTCTACCACAAGCTCATGCGCGATCAGGGCCTGGTCGACAGCGACGAGCCGGCGGTCAACCTGATGACCCAGGGCATGGTGATCGCGGAAACCTTCTACCGCGGCCCGAAGGGCTCGGAGGACTGGTTCAATCCGGCCGACGTGGACGTGATCCGCGACGAGCGCGGCCGCATCACCGGTGCGACGCTAAAGGCCGATGGCCAGCCCGTCGAGATCGGCGGCACCGAGAAGATGTCGAAGTCGAAGAACAACGGCGTCGATCCGCAGCTGATGGTCGGCAAGTTCGGCGCCGACACGGTGCGCCTGTTCTCGATGTTCGCCGCCCCGCCGGAGCAGTCGCTGGAGTGGAACGAGGCCGGCGTCGAAGGCATGGCGCGCTTCCTGCGCCGGCTGTGGACGATGGTGCACAAGCACGTCGCCGACGGCCCCGCGCCGGCGCTGGATCTGGCCACGCTGGACCCCGCGCAGAAGACCCTGCGCCGCCAGCTGCACGAGACCATCCAGAAGGTCGGCGACGACTACGGCCGCCGCCACAGCTTCAACACCGCGATCGCCGCGGTGATGGAACTGCTGAACCATCTGTCCAAGTTCGACGATGCCAGCGCCAACGGCCGCGCCCTGCGCCAGGAAGCGCTGGCCGCGGCGGTGCTGCTGCTCAACCCGATCACCCCGCACGCCAGCCACGCCCTGTGGCAGGTCCTGGGCCACGCCGAGACCCTGCTGGAGGACCTGAGCTTCCCGCAGGCCGATCGTTCGGCGCTGCAGCGCGACGCGGTCACCCTGGCGGTGCAGGTCAACGGCAAGCTGCGCGGCACCATCGAGGTCGCGGTCAACGTCGCCAAGGAAGAGGCCGAACGCCTGGCCCTGGCCGAGCCGAACGTGCTCAAGTACCTGGAAGGCCTGAGCGTGCGCAAGGTGATCGTGGTGCCGGGCAAGATCGTCAACATCGTCGCGAGCTGAGTCCACGCGCATATCCCCCTCCGGCCAGCGGGCATAGCCCGCTGGCGTTCGGTCGCGCACCAACCCGCGGTTCGTAAACGCACGCCTTCGCCCTATTCAACGGGGGAGGCAAAGCCAGCGAGCAATCAGTGGTTCCGCCTTTGCTGTTCCCCCCTTTGAAAAAGGGGGGCCAGGGGGGATTTGCTTCCCGCAACCCCTGAAGCCTCGTTCAGCCCAAGTCCGCCCCGCTATTGATGCGCGCGGCCCGCTCGTCCAGACTTCGCGCATGACCCGTCGTCCGTTCATCGCCGCCGCTACGGCTGCCCTCGTGCTGGCCTTGTCGGCTTGCGGTTTCCAATTGCGCAGCGCGCTGACATTGCCGCCGGACCTGGGTCCGGTGCGCGTGGTGTCGGTGGACCGCTACAGTCCGTTGGCCGAATCGCTGGCCACCGCGCTGACCCGCGCCGGCGCGGTCCCGGCCACGCCGGAGACCGAATCGGCGGCGGTGCTGGACCTGCTGTCCGAGCGCTGGGGCGATACCCCGGTCGCGCTGGACCAGCTCGGCCGTACCCAGGAATACAGCCTGCGCTATGCGGTGATCTTCGAACTGCGCAAGGCCGACGGCACCGCCCTGGTGCCGCGCCAGACCGTCGAACTGTCGCGCGATTACGTCTCCAACCCGGTCAACTCGCTGGGCACCGAAGGCGAGCGCGAAGTCCTGCAGCGCGAAATGCGCCGCGAGATGAGCGCCTCGGTGCTGCGTCGCATCGACGCGGTGGTGAAGAAAGTTGATGGCGGCGCCGGCGCCGCGCCCAGCGCGCGCGAACGGCCGATCGCCACCGATGCCGCGCAGGCGGCGATGGAAGCGGCCGAATCGGTCGCGCCGCAGCCTCCCGCCCAGACCGAACCGGCACCGCCCAAGCCGCGCTGACGATGGAGCTCAAGCCGGAACAGCTGGCGGCCCAAGTCGCGTCCGAGCCGCTGCGTCCCGCCTACCTGATCGCCGGCCCCGAGCCGCTGCGCGTGCTCGAAGCCGCCGACGCCGTGCGCGCCGCCGCGCGCCAGCAGGGCATCGCCGAGCGCGAAGTGTTCGAAGCCGAGGGCAACCAGCGCGAACCCGACTGGAATGCGCTCGAGGCCAGTTTCCGCGCGCCCAGCCTGTTCGCCAGCCGGCGCCTGGTCGAGCTGCGCCTGCCCACCGGCAAGCCCGGCAAGGACGGCGCCGAAGTCGTTTCCGGTTTCTGCGCCGACCCGCCCCAGGACGTGTGCCTGCTGGTGACGTGCGGGGAGTGGAGCAAGCAGCACGGTGGCAAGTGGAGCGAAGCGATCGGCCGCGTCGGCCGGGTCGCGATCGCCTGGCAGATCAAGCCGCACGAGCTGCCCGAATGGATCGAGCGCCGCCTGCGCGCGCGCGGCCTGCGCGCCGACCGCGACGCGGTGCAGAGCCTGGCCGACCGCGTCGAGGGCAACCTGCTCGCGGCCGCCCAGGAAGTCGACAAGCTCGCCCTGTTGTCCGACGGCGAGAGCATCGACCTGGCGCGTATGGAATCCCTGGTCGCCGACGCCGCGCGCTACGACGTGTTCCGGGTGGTCGATGCGGCCATGAACGGGCAGGGCGCGCAGGTCTCGCGCATGCTCGCCGGACTGCGCGCCGAAGGCGAAGCGGTGCCGGCGCTGTTGGGCATGGTGGTGATCGAATTGCAACGCGGCGCCGCGCTGGCGCGCGTGAACGCGCGCGGCGGCAACCTGTCGGCGGAGTTCAAGGCCCAGCGCGTGTGGGATTCCAAACAACCGATGTACCGGCGCGCATTGCAGCGCCACGACGCGCGGCGCTGGGACGTGTTCGTCGCCCAGGCCGGCCGCGTCGACCGCATGGCCAAGGGCCGCGAGGCCGGCGATGCCTGGGTCGCGCTGGAGCGCTTGCTGCTGGCCGTGGCCGAACCGCGCGCGGCGCGACTGCTGACCGCGGGCGGCGCGTGAACGGGCACGGCCCGCGCGACCGCCGCGCCGCGACGGCGGCGCCGTGAGCCTGCTGGTCTTCTACGGCGGCACGTTCGACCCGGTCCACGACGGCCATCTGGCGATCGCGCGCGCCGCGCGCGACGCCTTGGACGCCACGGTGCGGCTGATGCCCGCCGCCGATCCGCCGCATCGCGCCCCGCCGGGCGCCAACGCGGCCCAGCGCGCGCGCATGCTCGACCTCGCGGTCGCCGGCGAGCCGGGCCTGGTCGTGGATACGCGCGAACTCGCGCGCGCCGGCCGTTCCTACACCGTCGAAACCCTGCGCGAACTGCGCGCGCAGATCGGCGCGGACGCGCCGGTCGCGCTGCTGGTGGGCGCCGACAGCTTCCTGGGCCTGCCGCAGTGGCACGAGTGGCGGGCCCTGTTCGATCTGGCCCATTTCGTGGTCGCGCAGCGCCCTGGCAGCTCGCTGGAACAGGGCCTGGCCCCGGAACTGGCGGCCCAGATCGGCGGGCGCGAGGCCGCCGATGCGGCCGCCCTGCGTGGCGCCCCGGCCGGGCGGGTGCTGCGCCTGAACCAGCCCCTGCACGCCGAATCGGCCAGTCAGGTACGCCAGCGCATCGCCGCCGGCCAGCCCTGGCAGGACCTGGTGCCGGCGCCCGTGGCGGTCTATATCGAGCGCCATGGCCTGTACGCGGGACAGGCTGCGGTCGGCGCTCCGCTATAATCTCCCGGCACCCCCTCGAGCCCCCAGAGTCCTTTCCTTGACCAGCCAAGCCCACGTCATCAAGACCCGCATGCCGACCCCGCCCCCGTCCACCGACGCGCTATTGAGCACGGTGCGCGCCGCGGTCGAGGAACTCAAAGCCAAGGACGTCGTCGAGATCGATGTGCGCGGCAAGAGCAGCGTCACCGACTACATGGTCGTCGCCTCGGGCACGTCGACCCGCCACGTCAAGTCGATCGCCGACGAAGTGGTCAAGTTCGCCAAGAACCTCGACGTCATGCCCTTGGGCGTGGAAGGCGAGCGCGAGGCCGAATGGGTGCTGGTCGACCTGGGCGACGTGGTCGTGCACGTGATGCTGCCGCGCGTGCGCGAGTTCTATGCGCTGGAGCGCCTGTGGACGGTCGGCGACCAGCCGCCCAGCTACGACGACGAATTGGAGACGGACGAGGAAGACCGGCTGTAAGCCGTCGCTTGTTCGCTGCGGAAAACGGCGCCCTCGGGCGCCGTTTTCGTTTGGGTCGTGGGTCAAAAGCAAATCCCCCTCAATCCCCCTTTTTCAAAGGGGGAAGACAAGCAGGAGCGCGCGCCTCTTTGCAAAGGGGAAGACAATCTGGGGCGTCTGTTCCCCCCTTTGAAAAAGTGGGAGCTAGGGGGGATTTGCTTTCGCTTCGCAGCCCTACAACGGCCCGCGCTCCCAAGGCCCCGTGATCGCCACCGTGATTCCTGGCGTCTGCATGTTCACGAACAAGGTGCGCGCGAACGGATCCCAGCAGGCGCCGCAGAACTCGGTGTCGCGGTAGTCGCCTTCGGGCACCGTCTTACCGGCGTCGGCGATCTGTTGCGAGGTCAGGGCGACGTTGTTCTTGGCGAAATAGAAGGATTCGCCGGCGCGGGTCAGGCCGATCAGGCGCGCGCCCGGGCCGTATTCGTCGGGGCTTTCGCCACCGTCCTCGCACAGGATCACGCCGCCGCGCGCGCTCACGCTGACGTTGTCGGGGTTGTGCGCGGCGAGTTGGTTGCCGCTCACGAACAGCGCGCGCAGGCGTTGACTGGCGAGGTCCAGCACCCACACCGCGCCGTTGCCGCGGCCCTTGCGGCCCTGGGCGTCGACGCCGGTGCTGGTGTCGACGATGAACAGCTTGCCGTAGCTGTACCAGATGCCTTCGCCGCGGCTCATGCGCAGCGCGCCTTCGCTCCAGGCCTGGGCGAAGGTGCCGCTCAAGGTGTCGCCGGCGGAGATGTCGGGATAGCCGGCCGGAGCGGCGATCGAGTCCAGATCCGGATCCGGGATATCGACCCACTCCAGCGCGTACTCGGTGCCGATGCTGGCGACGGTGAGATCGGCGTTGCGGCGCCCGCGCACGCGCGCGGCCTGCAGGCGGCCGCCGTGCTCCAGCGAGCCGTAGCGGCCGGCGCGGTCGTTGGGAAGGAAGCGATACAGGCCGGCCTTGTTGCGGTCGTCCTCGGTGAGATAAACGATGCCGGTGCGCGGATCGATCGCGACCGCCTCGTGGCTGAAACGGCCCAGGCTGATCAGGGGCCGGCCGCTGGTGCGCTCGCTGCGCGGATCCACCTCGAACACGTAGCCGTGCTTGCGGCCGGTGCTGGAGACCGCGTCGCTCTTGATCTCCTCGCAGCTCAGCCAGGTGCCCCACGGGGTCGGACCGCCCGCGCAGTTGACCAGGGTGCCGCCCAGGCTGGGTTCCAGGCTGCCCCATTCGCCGTTGCGGTAGCTCAGGGTGGTGGTGCCGCCGCCGGCATGCTGGCCGCCGCCGAGGTCGCCGGTGTCGTACATGCCCGGGGCCTGGATCGGACTGGCCGCGCCGCGCTCGTGATTGCGGATCAGCACGTACTCGGGGCCGTGCGGACGGAAGCGCTCGGCGCCCAGACCGTGCGGACGACGTCGGCCGGGACGCACGCCGACCACGGCCATGCCGTCGTGGCGGTCGGGGCAGGGCTGGCCGTCATCCATGCGATCGCCGCTCCAACCGAAGGAGCGGTAGCTAAAGCCGCGCGGCAGCTGCAGCAGCGGCAGGCCGGTACTGCGGTCGGCCACCGGGGCGAGCGGGCCGTAGCGGCTGGGGACGGGGGCAAGTCGGGTCGGGTCTTGGGCGGCGAGCGCCTGGCGCGAGTACAGCGCGCCTAGCGTGCCCATCGCGCCGATCGCCATCGCGGCGGCGCTGCCCTTGAGGACCTGGCGGCGGGAGGGATCGAAAGCATCCACGGTGCGGCTCCTGCTGGCTGGGGGAGCCTGCACGCTAGGTCGGCGCGGTAACCGTTCGATGACACCTCGGCGACATCGCGTCTGAATGCGACGCAGACGGCCTTTAGTCCGTGCCTGCGTCGCGGACCGCTACCATGTGGCGATGAAAGCGAAACTGATCGCCGTCGGCGAACGCGCGCCGCGCTGGGTCGCCGAGGGTTTCGGCGAGTACCAGAAGCGGCTGTCGCATTGGCTGCCGCTGGAACTGGTCGAAATCGAACCCGGCCTGCGCGGCAAAGGGCGCGACGCCGCGCGCGCGACCGCCGACGAAGGCGCGCGCGTGATCGCGGCCTTGCCCAAGAACGCCTGCGTGGTCGCGTTGGAAGGGCGCGGGCGGCTGTGGACCTCGGAGCAGATGGCGCAGCGCCTGGAGCATTGGCGCGGACAGGGGCGCGATCTCGCGTTCCTGATCGGCGGCCCCGAAGGCCACGCGCCGGACGTGTTGGCGCGCGCGGACGAGCAATGGTCGCTGGGCCCGCTCACGCTGCCGCATATGCTGGTGCGATTGGTCGCAGCCGAGCAGTTGTATCGCGCAGCGGCGCTGCTGGCTAATCACCCGTATCACCGCGCTTGAGCGTGGGCTTGGCTGTTGGCGCTGCGCGCTCATTTCTCGTCCCCCCTATCTGCTCGTCGCCGCGCTTTGCTTGTCTCCCCTCTTTAGTAAAGAGGGGCCGGGGGAGATTTGCTTTTCGCTTTTTGGGAGGGCAGAGCAAAAGCAAATCCCCCCTACCCCCCCTTTTTCAAAGGGGGGATTACAGCGGCGTTTTCGCTGTGACGGGTCTGGCCTCTGCTTGTCTCCCCTCTTTGTAAAGAGGGGCCGGGGGAGATTTGCTTTTCGCTTTTTGGGAGGGCAGAGCAAAAGCAAATCCCCCCTAACCCCCCTTTTTCAAAGGGGGGGATTACAGCGGCGTTTTCGCTGTGACGGGTCTGGCCTCTGCTGGTCTCCCCTCTTTGTAAAGAGGGGCCGGGGGAGATTTGCTGTTCGCTTTTTGGGAGGGCAGAGCAAAAGCAAATCCCCCCTAACCCCCCTTTTTCAAAGGGGGGGATAACTGCGGCGTTTTCGCTGTGGCGGGTGTTGCCTTTGCTGGTCTCCCCTCTTTGCAAAGAGGGGCCGGGGGAGATTTGCTTCTCCCAGCCTGCGCAAAAAAAACGGCCCGGCCATACCGGCCCGGGCCGCCCCTCGCCAAAGGACTTAACGTTCCAGGGTAAATTCGATCGGCACCCGGCCGCGTGCCTGCACCGGCTGGCCGCCTTCCATCGCCGGCTGGAAGGTCCAGCGCGACAGCACCACGCGCTTGGCGGCCTGGTCGAGCACGCGGTGGCCGCTGCTCTTGACCACGGTCACCTCGATCGGCTTGCCGTCGATGCCGACCAGGATCTCCAGCATCACCGTGCCGGTGAGTTGATTGCGCACCGCCTCGCCGGGATAGGTCGGCGGCGGGTTGTTGACCACCTGCAAGGTCACGCCAGTGAGGACCTCGCCGCGGCCGATATCGTTGCGCGCAAACACCTCCGGCTGCGGCGGGGCTTCAGGCACATAGACGCTGTCGCTTTCGATCGGGTCGACCACAGGCTGCGGCGGCGTTTCCACCATCGGCTTGGGCACGATCGTCGGGTTGGGCTTGGTCTCCTTGCGGATCTCGCGTTCGACCACCGTCGGCGGCGGAACGATCGGCTTGGGCTTGTCGCGCCAGATCACGTCGGGGACGATCACATCAGGAGCTTCGGAAAACTGCGGCGCCGACATCGGCACAAGCAGCAGCATCAGCAGCACTGCATTGACGGCGACCGCGCCCGCGGTGCCGATGATGCGGCTGGGGTCCAGTTGACGGTCGGGGTGTTCGATCGCGTGCGCCATGGAAGCTCTCCTGGAGTGGTCTGCACGAATCGAAACGGACCGGAATTGCGGGTGGGGTTAAGCGCGACGAAATTTTTTTCGGGGCGGCCACGAGGCCGGCCGGGCGGGGCGCTGGCCCGCGCGTGAGGCGCCGTCGTGCCCGCCTATCCAGACGCGGACGACGCGGAGGGGACGCACGCGCGGCGCCCCTTTTTTTGCAAGCCCCACACAGCCGAAGGCCCGCTTGCGCGGGCCTTCGGTACGACAAAGCGGCTTGCTCAATCCTTGGACGGATCGGGCTCGGTCACCGGTTCTCGGTCCAGACCGCCCTCGTCCGGGTTCGGCGGCCGCTTGGGGTGCGGCTGGCGCGCGTCGTCCGGGTTGCGCGGCTGCGGCTCCGGGTAACCGGGCGCGGGCTTGCGCGGGTCGGGGGCGGTCATGGCGCTCACTTGCCCAGCTCGAACACCACATCCAGATTGACCGACAACGCGCTTTCGCCTGGCGAGATCGAGGTGTCGGCGGCGGCGCCGGCCTTCTCCATGCGCATGGCCATCATCGGCACCGGCGGCTGAAAACCGCCGCCCTCGCTGATGCTGACGATGCGGCGCACCTTCAGCCCCAGGGTCTTGGCGTACATCTCGGCGCGCGCCTGCGCCTTTTCGACCGCGCCGCGACGGGCCTCGTCGTAGGCCACGGCCTTGACCTTGTCGTCGATGTCGAAGGTCGGTCCGTTGATCTGGTTGGCGCCGGTGGCGACCAGGGCGTCGAGGATCTTGCCGAGCTTGGCGATGTCGCGCACGGTCAGATTGACCGTGTTGCTGGCCTGGTAACCGGTGATCACCGGCGGCTGGTTCTCGGCGTAGCGGTACTGCGGGTTGAGGTTCACGCCGCTGGTCTGGATATCGCGGTCGGCGATGCCGGCGGCCTTGATCGCGGCCACGACCTTGGCCATCTGCTCGGCGTTGGCGCGCATGGCGCTGTTGGCGTCGGCGGCCTGGGTGACCACACCGGTCGAGATCACGGCGATGTCGGGGACGCGCTTGACCTCGGACTGGGCCGAAACCGAGAGCAGCGTGCCGTCGCTGGCCACATAGGCCGGGGCGGTCTGGGCGGTGGCGGACATGGCGGTGACGGCTCCGAAGGCGAGGGTGGCGGCCAGCACCAGGGGGCGCAGGGCGAAACGGGACGGCGAGGCGTGGTGCCGGCTTGGCGAGGACGACATATTCAACTCCTGTTGAGATGGGAACTAGGGTGTTGCCGATCCAGTGAACGAATCGTGATCCACGGCGGGGTTGCTGTAACCCGCGTGGGGCGGCGCTCAGTCAGCGCGGGTTATGCTTCGCAGGATGCTCTATCTCGCCTCCAAATCGCCACGACGCCACGAATTGCTAAGCCGCCTGGGCCTGCCGTTCGGGGTGCTGGACCTCGATATCCCGGAGCATCGCCAGCCCGGCGAGCCCGCCGAGGACTACGTGCGCCGGGTCGCGCGCGAGAAGGCCGGCGCCGGTCTGCTGACCGTGGTCGCCAACCCGAGCGCGCTGGTGCTGGGCGCCGACACCGAGGTGGTGCTGGACGACGAAGTGTTCGGCAAGCCGCGCGACGGCGACGATGCCGCGGCCATGCTGCGCCGGCTGTCGGGGCGCAGCCACCGGGTGATCTCGGCGGTGTCGCTGGTCTCGCCGGCGCGCGAGTCGCAGACCGTATCGGTGTCGGACGTCGAATTCGAGGCCCTGGACGAGGCGCGCATCGCCGCCTACATCGCCAGCGACGAATGGCGGGGCAAGGCTGGCGCCTACGCCATCCAGGGCCGGGCCGAGGCCTTCGTGACCCGTTTGTCGGGCAGCTATTCCGGCGTGATGGGCCTGCCCCTGCACGAAACCGTGCGCCTGCTGCGCGAGGCCGGACTCGATGCGTGACCCGCGCGTCGGCCGCCGCGCTGCCTTCCCTCCACCGTTGACGACCCGCAGAGCGCCTTCCACGCCATGACCGAAGAAATACTCGTCAACGTCACCCCGCGCGAAACCCGAGTCGCGGTGGTCGAAAACGGCATGTTGCAGGAGCTGCACATCGAGCGCGGCTGGCGGCGCGGCGTGGTCGGCAATATTTACAAGGGCAAGGTCCAGCGGGTGATGCCGGGCATGCAGGCGGCCTTCGTCGAGATCGGCCTGGAGCGCGCCGCGTTCCTGCACGCGGCCGACATCGTCAAGCCCACCCAGGTCAGCGAAGGCGAGGGCGACCAGGCCCCGTTGCCGCCCACTCCGACCCGGCCGATCGCCGAGCTGCTGCGCGAGGGCCAGGAAATCATCGTGCAGGTGGTCAAGGACCCGATCGGCAGCAAGGGCGCGCGCCTGACCACCCAGCTCAGCATTCCCTCGCGCTACCTGGTGCTGCTGCCGCGCACGCGCGTGGTCGGGGTGTCGGCGCGCATCGAGGACGAGGCCGAGCGCCAACGCCTGAAGGCGCACGTGACCGCGCTGGCGCCGGCCGGCGAGAACCATGGCTATATCGTGCGCACCAATGCCGAAAGCCAGCCCGCCGAGGCCCTGGCCGAGGACGTGGCCTACCTGGGCCGGGCCTGGGCGCTGATCTCCGAGAAATCGCGCAGCTCGCGCGTGGGCGAGCGCGTGTACGAGGACCTGAGCCTGCCGCTACGCGCGGTGCGCGACCTGATGCGGCGCGACGTCGAGAAGGTCAAGGTCGATTCGCGCGAGACCTGCGAGCGCCTGCGCGTGTTCGCGGCCCAGTACATGCCGGGCCTGGACGAGAAGATCGAGCATTACACCGGCGCGCGTCCGATCTTCGACCTGTACGGGGTCGAGGACGAGATCCAGCGCGCCCTGGACAAGCAGGTGCCGCTGAAATCCGGCGGCTACCTGGTGATCGACCAGACCGAGGCCATGACCACGGTCGACATCAACACCGGTTCCTTCCTGGGGCAACGCAATCTGGAGGAGACCGTTTACCGGACCAATCTGGAAGCGGCGCAGTCGGTGGCCCGACAGCTGCGCCTGCGCAACCTCGGCGGCATCATCATCATCGACTTCATCGACATGACCGATGCCGAGCACAAGCGCCAGGTGCTGCGCCAGCTCGAGAAGTCGCTAGCGCGCGATCACGCCAAGACCACGGTCTACGAATTCTCGCCGCTGGGTCTGGTCGAGATGACGCGCAAGCGCACCACCGAAAGTCTGGAGCGCCAGCTCAGCGAGCCCTGCCACGAGTGCGGCGGCCGCGGCACGCTGAAGACGCCGGAGACGGTGACCTACGAAATCTTCCGCGACATCGTGCGCCAGGTCCGTCAGTTCGACGCCCCGCGGCTGCTGGTGATCGCCTCGCCGAAAGTGGTCGCGCGCATCACCGACGAAGAGTCGGCGGCGGTGGCCGAACTCGAGGAATTCCTGGGCAAGTCGATCCGGTTCCAGCCGGACGACCAGTACGCGCAGGAGCAGTTCGATGTTGTGTTGCTTTAAAGCCGGGATTTGGGATTCGGGATTCGGGATTCGTTTGAGCGGATTCCGGCCTTGGTCTTGCCGAATCCCGAATCTCGTATCCCGAATCCCGGCGGCGCGCGGAGCGCGACGCTAATGCCCACCCCGCTGCGCCGCCGTTTGCGTTTCGCCCGCCGTAGCGTGGCCTATACGGGCGCGGTGCTGTTGGTGTTGCTGGCGGTGTTGCTGGGCGTGGCCAGTCAGATTCTGCCGATGGCGGAGCGCAATCCGGACCAGATCGCGGCGTGGTTGAGTCAGCGCGCCGGACGGCCGGTCGCGTTCGATCGGGTCGAGACCCAATGGACGCGGCGCGGTCCGCTGCTGCGTCTGGACGGATTGCGGGTCGGCGAGGGCGCGCAGGCCTTCGTGGTCGGCGATACCGAAATGCTGGTGTCGATCTACGCCGGCCTGCTGCCGGGCCATTCGTTCTCGGAGCTGCGCCTGCACGGCCTGGACCTGACCCTGGAGCGCGCCGACGACGGACGCTGGAAGGTGCGCGGCCTGCCTGGACAGGAGCAGCCGAGCAAGGATCCGCTGGCCGCGCTGGAAGGCCTGGGAGAATTGCAGGTGATCGACGGCAAGCTGGCGGTGATCGCGCCTAAGCTCGGCGTGGACGCGCGCATTCCCAAGATCAATCTGCGCCTGCGCGTGGACGGCGACCGCGTGCGCGCGGGCCTGCGCGCCTGGCCCAGCGTCGGCGTCGCCGGCGCGCCGGCGTCGCCCTTGGACGCGGCCCTGGATTTCGACCGCAAGCGCGGCGACGGCCGCGCCTATGCCGGCGCGCGCCGCGCCGATCTCAGCGCCTGGGCGGCGCTGCTGCAGGTCGCCGGCATCGGCGCCGAGAGCGGGCAGGGCCGCGCCGAGGCCTGGGCCGAACTGCGCGGCCACCGCGTCGCCATGGTCACCGTCGACGCCGCGCTGGAACGGCTCGCCTTGCGCGGCGCGCCGCTGGGCGATGGCGACGACGCGGTGCCGCGGATCCGTTTCGACAGCGTCGAGACACGCGCGCGCTGGCGCCTGGACGAGGGCGGTTGGCGCTTCGACGCGCCGCGTCTGCGCATCGGCGGCGGCGCCAAACAACAGGTGCTGGACGGCCTGGCGATCGCCGGCGGTCGGCGTTACGCCCTGCTCGCCGATCGCATCGACGCCGGCCCCTTGTTGCAGGCCGCCGCGCTCAGCGACCGCGTGCCCGCCGGCCTGCGCCGCTGGTTGCACCAGACTCGGCCGCAGCTGTCGCTGCAGCGCATCTCGCTGTCCGGCCGTCGCGACGGTCCGCTGCGCGCGAGCGCGCGCATCGACGGCCTCGGCTTCGCCGCGGTCGGCACCGCGCCGGGCCTGAGCGGTCTGTCGGGCGATATCGAAGGCGACGCCGACGGTTTCAGCCTGCGCCTGGACCAGGCCTCGCCGATGCGCTTCGACTGGCCGTCGGGTTTCGGCGTGGCCCACACCGTGAGCCTGGACGGCACGGTCGCCGGTTGGCGCGAAGGCGCGGGCTGGCGCATCGGCACGCACGCGCTGACGATCAAGGGCGAGGGTTTCGGCGCGCGCGCGCGCGGGGGCATGTGGTGGCAGGGCGACGGCACGCGGCCGTGGATCGACATCGCCGCCGACCTGGACGAAGCCGCGGTGCCGGTGGCCAAGGGTTTCTGGGTCCGCCACAGCATGTCGCCGAACCTGGTGCGCTGGCTGGACTCGGCCCTGATCGGCGGCAGCGTGCGCAACGGTCACGCGATCGTGTCCGGCGATCTCGACGACTGGCCGTTCCGCGACCGCAACGGCCGTTTCGAGGCGACCGCGAAACTGCACCAGGCGGTGGTCAAGTTCCAGCCCGAATGGCCGGCGGCCGAAGGCCTGGACGCGGACGTGGCGTTCATCGCCGACGGCTTCAGCGTCGATGGCGTCGGCAAGCTCGCCGGCGTCGGCATCCAGAAAATCCACGCCGGCATCGATCACTACAAGGACGGCGCGCTTAACGTGCAGGCGCAGGCCGCGTCCGACGCCGCGCAATTGCTGACCCTGCTGCGCCAGAGTCCGCTACAGAAGCAGCACGCCGACACCTTCGCCAATCTCAGCGCCAGCGGCCCGGCCCAGGTCGCGTTCGACATGAAGCTGCCGCTCAAGCCGGGCAGCGTCACCGCGATTTCGGGCTCGGTCGATCTGGGCGGGGCCAAGCTTGCCGATGCGCGCTGGAAACTCGCCTTCGACGAAGTGCGCGGCCGCGCCGAGTACGCACGCGGCGGCTTCGGCGCCAACGATCTGTCGGTGCGTCACGAAGGCCAGCCCGGCAAGCTCTCGCTGCGCGCGGGCGACTACGTGCGCGATCGCGGCAACGTCTTCGAAGCCGGGCTCGATGCCAGCGTCGGCGCGCAGTCGCTGATCGAACGCGCGCCGGAACTGGGCTGGCTCAAGCCCTATCTGGACGGGCGCTCCAACTGGACCATCGGTATCGCCATTCCGATGGCGCAGGCCGGCGTCGCCTCGCCGACCCTGCTGCAATTGCATTCCAACCTGGTCGGTACCGCGCTGGAGCTGCCGGCGCCGTTGCGCAAGCCGGCCGCGGGCAGCCTGGCGACCACGGTGGAAACGCCCTTGCCGGTGGGCAGCGGCGACATCCGGGTCGGGTTCGGCAACGTGATGGCGCTGCGCGCGCGCACCGTCGATGGCCGCACCGGCGTGCGCGTCGCCCTGGGCGCCACCCGCGTGGACGAAGCGCCGCCCGCGCACGGCCTGATCGCGAGCGGCCGCACCGGCAACCTGGACGCGATCGAATGGCTCGCGTTCGCCGAAGGCGGCAAGCAGGGCGAAGGCGAGGGCCTGCCCTTGCAGCGCATCGACGTCACTGCGCAGAAGCTGCAACTGCTGGGCGGCGTGTTCGCCGACACGCGCCTGGTGGTGGCGCCGGCCCCGCGCGGCGCCACCGCGGTGCGCGTCGAAGGCCCGTCGCTGGAGGGGGCGGTGCTGGCGCCGGCCGATCCGGCCGCGCCGCTGGCTGGCAAGTTCGAGCGCGTGTACTGGCGTGCGCCGGCCGCGTCGGCCTCCGGCAACGCCAACGCGATGAGCGCGCTGACCGCGGCGCCGGCGAATCCGGCGCCGGCCGCCGGCGCCGTGGACAACGGCTTCGATCCGGCCAAGGTGCCGCCGCTGACCATCGACATCGCCGACCTGCGCCTGGGCGATGCGCGCATGGGCAGCGCGCGCGTGCGCACCCGTCCGACCGCGACCGGCATGCGCCTGGAGCAGATCCAGACCCGTGGCGACAAGCAGGCCATCGACCTCAGCGGCGACTGGAACGGCCGCGGCGCGGCCGCGCGCACGCGCCTGACCATGAACATCGACAGCGGCGACACCGGCGCGCTGCTCACCGGCTTCGGCTTCGGCGGCCTGGTCGCCGGCGGCAAGGCCAAGATCCGTTTCGATGCCGGTTGGCCCGGCAGCCCGGCCGCGTTCGCGCTGGGCTCGCTGGACGGCGGCCTGAGCTTGGACGTGCGCGACGGGCGCTTGCTCGAGGTCGAACCCGGCACCGGGCGTGTGATCGGCCTGCTCAGCATCGCCCAGTTGCCGCGGCGGTTGGGCCTGGATTTCCGCGACCTGTTCTCCAAGGGCTTCGCTTTCAACCGGGTCGGCGGGCATATCGCGATCGGCGCCGGCAGCGCGCGCAGCGACGATCTGGTCATGGACGGCCCGGCCGCGACCGTGAACATCCGCGGCTCCACCAACCTGCGCGCGCAGAGCTACGACCAGACCATCGAGGTCCGGCCCAAGACCGGCAACCTGCTGACCGCGGTGGGCGCGATCGCGGCCGGCCCGGTCGGCGCGGCGATCGGCGCGGCCGCCGGCACCGTGCTGCAGAAGCCGCTGAGCCAGATCGGCGCCAAGACCTACCGGGTGACCGGCCCCTGGAAGGAGCCCAAGGTCGAGGTGATGACCCGCGAGCAGACCCGCAATGCCGGGCGCGAGGCGCCTCCCGCGGGTTAGGCGGCCCACGCACGATCACGGCCCATTGCCGCTTTGCGTGGCAAAGCCGCCCGCAAGCGCGGAGCGACACGCCCCGCCGCGGTAGAAACCCACGGTTGAAGCCGTGCCGCCCAGGCTCCATCTTCTTACTAGCCCCAACCGCCCGGCCGCCGCCCAGGCCACGCCGGCGTCGGTTGGTTAGCATGTCCCTTTCGCCGCCCCCGGATCCCCCATGACGCTGCCCCTGCAACTCGCCGAAACCCGTCTGCTGCTGCCCGCCGGTCTGGACGCCAGCGGCCTGGAACGCACCTTCGGCACCCTGCTCGGGCCGGGCGTGGATTTCGGCGATCTGTATTTCCAGCACGGCCGCCGCGAGAGCTGGACGGTCGAGGACGGCATCGTCAAGGACGGTTCGCATTCGATCGAGCAGGGCGTGGGCGTGCGCGCGATCAGCGGCGAGAAGACCGGCTTCGCCTATTCCGACGAAATCAACGGCGACGCCTTGCTGGCGGCGTCCAAATCCGCGCGCGCGATCGCCCGCGACGGCGCCGCGCACAGCGCGCGCGCGCTGGTGCGTGGCGGCAGCCGTTCGCTGTATCCGGCCGAGGATCCGATCGACGGCATCGGCAACGAAGACAAGGTCGAGCAGTTGCGTCGGCTGGATCAGCTGGTGCGCGCCGCCGACCCGCGAGTGCAGCAGGTCACCGTCAGCCTGTCCGGTGGCGTCGACACCATTCTGGTCGCGCGCAGCGACGGCGTGCTCGCTGCCGACGTGCGTCCGCTGGTGCGCTTGAACGTGCAAGTGTTGGTCGAACATAACGGCCGCCGCGAAAGCGGCTACGCCGGCGGCGGCGGACGCTACGGCTACGCCGAGCTGTTCGCCGGCGGCAAGCCCGAGGCGCTGGCGCGCGAAGCGCTGCGCCAGGCGCTGGTGAACCTGGAGGCGATCGACGCGCCGGCCGGGGTGATGCCGGTGGTGCTGGGCAGCGGTTGGCCGGGCGTGCTGCTGCACGAAGCGGTCGGCCACGGCCTGGAAGGCGACTTCAACCGCAAGGGCACCTCGACCTACGCCGGCCGCATGGGCCAGCGCGTGGCCTCGCCCGGCGTGACCATCGTCGACGACGGCACCCTGCCGGGTCGGCGCGGCTCGCTCAACATCGACGACGAAGGCACGCCGACCAACTGCACGACCCTGATCGAGGACGGCGTGCTGGTCGGTTACATGCAGGACACCCTCAACGCGCGCCTGATGGGCATGGCGCCGACCGGCAACGGCCGCCGCGAATCATTCGCCCATCTGCCGATGCCGCGCATGACCAATACCTACATGCTCGCCGGTCAGCACGACCCGGAAGAGATGATCCGTTCGGTCAAAAAGGGCCTGTACGCGGTCAATTTCGGCGGCGGCCAGGTCGACATCACCAGCGGCAAGTACGTGTTCTCGGCCACCGAGGCCTACCTGATCGAAGACGGCAGGATCACCGCGCCGGTCAAGGGCGCGACCCTGATCGGCAACGGCCCGGAAACCATGCAGAAGGTGCGCATGATCGGCCACGACCTGGCCCTGGACGAGGGCGTGGGCGTGTGCGGCAAGGACGGGCAGAGCGTACCGGTGGGCGTGGGGCAACCGTCGCTGCTGATCGAAGGGCTGACGGTGGGCGGCACGCAGTCGTGAGTCGCGCCATGGGATACCGCGCGCATCGTCCAGGGCGCGCAGGTAACGCAACCATCGGCGTGGCGTGCCGTAATGGCGGTGCGTCGCCTGCGCTTGTTGCACCAGCCGCTTGAGCGCTTTCTTGTCCGCCGCTGGGTATTACAACCCGAAGGCCTCGATGACCTCGATTCCGGTGTCCAGGAAGCGGGCGCGCCAGGCTTCGATGCGGCGCAATTGTTCGGAAATCGCCATGGCGGCGCCTGTGTCGCCTGGTTCGAGACGGGGTTTATTCGGCCTCGTCGTCGTCGCCGCCGGCATCGTTGCCGCCCATCATCACCGCGCGCAGTTCGCGGTAAAGCTCGCGGAACGAGTGCGGCGGTTTGTTGCGCTTGCGCTCTTCCAGGGTGTTGCGCACGAGCTGGCGCAGGCGCTGGCGATCCGCTTGCGGGTGTTCGTCGATCAGTTCGGCCAGTTCCGCGTCGCCGCCTTCGAGCAGGCGGTCGCGCCAGGACTCGGCGCGGTGCATGGCCGCGACCTCGCGCCGGCCGGCCTCGCCGTTGACGTCGAGCGCGTCGCGGATCGCTTCCAGCGTGGCGTCGTCCTCGCGCCGCATCTGCTTGGCCAGGTAGGCCAGCTGGCGCTTGTGGGCGATGTGCGCGGTGATGCGCCGGCATTCGCGGATATGCGGCAGCAGGCCCTCCGGGATCGGCAGCCGCGCCAGCTGGGCGTCGGTCAGCTTGGACAACTGTTCGCCCAGGGACAGCACTTCCAGCGCCTCGCGCCGGTTCTGGCTGCGGCTGGGGCTGAAAAATTCGCCGGTTTCGTCGTCTCTGCCGCGCATCGCTACCACCTCTCCTACCGTCAAACCGAATCGAAATCCCGCGACGCCACGGCGTCACGGCAGCTAAGGATAAGACATTGAACGCAGTCGCCCTCCGTCAGACCGCTCCGGCCCACGTCATCACCGATCCGGAGGCGCGCCTGGACGCTCTGTCCGGCTTGTCCCAGCGCCTGCTCGAGGCCGCGCGCGCGCGCGGCGCCAGCCAGGCCGAGGTCTCGTGCTCGGAAGAGGCCGGCCTTAACGTGAACGTGCGCATGGGCGAGGTCGAGACCGTCGAGGCCACCCGCGACCGCGGTATCGCGATCACGGTCTATTTCGGCCGCCGCAAGGGCAGCGCCAGCACCGCCGACCTGCGCGACGACAGCCTGGAGGCCACCGTCGAGCAGGCCTGCGCGATCGCGCGCTACACCGAGGACGACCCCGCCGCGGGTCTCGCCGACGCCGAGTTGATGGCCCCCGCCCAGGACCAGGGTGGCTGGCGCGCGTTCGACAGCTGGCATCCGTGGATGCTGGAGGCCGACCGCGCGGTCGATCTGGCCCTGGCCTGCGAGGCCGCCGGCCGCGAGTTCGACGCGCGGGTGGAGAACTCCGACGGCGCCTCGATCGGCACCGGCGCCAGCCTGGGCGTGTACGCCAATTCGCACGGCTTCATCGGCCGCGAGGGCAGCACCCAGCACAGCCTGAGTTGCGCCCTGATCGCCGGCCGTGGCGAGGCCATGCAGCGCGACGGCTGGTACAGCATCGCCCTGGCCGAGAACGACCTGGAAACGACCGCCGCGATCGGCCGCCATGCCGCGCAACGCGCGGTGTCGCGCCTGGCGCCGCGGCAGATCGCGACCGGCAAGTACCCGGTGTTGTACGCGGCCGAATCGGCGCGTTCCCTGATCGGCCACCTGCTCGGCGCGGTTTCGGGCGGCGCGCTGTACCGGCGCGCGAGTTTCCTGTTGGATTCCGCCGGCACCCGCCTGTTTCCGGAGTGGTTCTCGATCCGCGAGCGGCCGTTCCTGCAGCGCGGCTTCCGCTCCAGCGCCTTCGACGCCGAGGGCGTGGCCACGCGCGAATCGGCGCTGGTGAGCGACGGCGTACTGCAGCGCTACATCCTGGGCAGCTATTCGGCGCGCAAGCTCGGGTTGCAGAGCACCGCCAACGCCGGCGGCGTGCACAACCTGGAGGTCGCCGCCAACGCCGGCGATTTCGAAGCCATGCTGCGCGGCATGGGTCGCGGCCTGCTGGTGACCGAACTGATGGGGCAGGGCGTGAACACGGTGACCGGCGATTACTCGCGCGGCGCGGCCGGCTACTGGGTCGAGCACGGCCAGATCCAGCATCCGGTCGACGGCATCACCATCGCCGGCAATCTCAAGCGCATGTTCCAGGCCATCGAGGCGGTCGGCAGCGACGTCGACCCGCGTTCGCACCTGCACACCGGTTCGATCCTGGTCGGGCGCATGACCGTCGCCGGCGACGCCGGCGAGGGCTGAGCCCGACGCCGACGCCGGCTTGTCATCCCGACCGGTCATGCTGCGCCAGCGCAGCCGCCTGGCCGTTGCCGGGCGGCGCTTGCGTTGCTACGAAGGTCGCGCCCTGCGGACCGTGCGCCGCCGTCCTTGACAGCGGTGGCTACGCGGCTGAGAGTGGGCCGGCTGGGGCGACCCGTACGGTCGTCGCCAATGCCATCCAAACGGGAACTGGAAAGGGGAAACAAGGAATGAGCGATATCAACGAATCATCGGCCGACGGCAACTCCGAAGACCGCACCCTGGCGCTGATCACCCATCTGTCGGCCATCGTGGCTGGCTTCGTGGTCCCGCTGATCATCTGGTTGATCAACAAGGACAAGCCGGAGAAGTCGTTCCTGATCGATCAGGCGAAGGAAGCGTTGAACTTCAACATCACGCTGCTGATCGTCTATGTGATCTTGACCGTGGTCATCACGATCCTCACGATCGTCACGCTGGGTCTGGGTAGCGTTCTGTCGATCCTGATCTGGCTGGTCTGGCTGGGTTCGATCGTGCTGTTCATCATCGGCGGCATCAAGGCCAACAACGGTGAGCGTTATCGCTATCCGTTCGCGCTGCGCCTGATCAAGTAATCGATCGCGCAAACGTAGTGCCCGACGGGCCCGGCATTGCCGGGCCCGTTGCGTTTTGGGGGCTCGCTATCTCCGCGAAGGCGGGGGTCTGGTGTCTTTGGCGCCCTTCTACAGACGACTCCTACGCTTCGCTTCTGGCTCCCTCCTCTTTGCTTCTAGCTCCCTCCTTTGGAAAAGGGTGAAGCCGTGCGTTTACGAACCGCAGGTTCGTGCACGGCTGAACGCTAGCAAGCTCTTGCCCTTAGCTCCCTCCTTTGGAAAAGGAGGGTTGGGGAGGATTTGCTTTGGCTTTGCTCTCGTCTCTTCTTGACGAAAGTCAAAGGCTTCCGCCTGCTGCGCATGCGGGTCACTTTCTCTTGCTAGCCCAAGAGAAAGTAACCAAAGAGAAGGGCTAGCGTGACCAACCCGGACGTCCCTGTCCATTCGAAAAACGGCGCGCGTCCTGCGCGCCGCCCTTCGGGTCTACGGTTGGTCGAGTGAGTGCGTTGCTTTTGGATTTCAATGCCGCAACAACGGCAACGGCATTGCAACCGCACTCGTAACCGCCGCGCATCGCTGCTTTGTCGTCATCCCGGCGAAAGCGGAGATCCAGTGACTTTAGATCGCGGCCGAAACTGCGACGCTATTCGCCCGTAGGATGCGGTGAGCGTTAGGCGAACCGCATCGTCGCGGGACTCCGGGTGATCGCGATGATGCGGTTTTCACCGCATCCTACGAAACGCGCTCCGAGCGGGCGCTGCGGATGTTTGGGCAAACCGCATTGCTGTGTGGAGCCTGCGGTCGCGCGAGCGTCGCTCGCGCGAGTCAATGATCGCGTCGCGCCGCGAACTCGCCTAGTTCGGTCAGCGCCACGGCTTTGGCGCCGAAGGGCGCCAGCGCGGCGCGCATGGTTTCCAGCAGCGCGTCCAGGCGCGCGCGCGACCCGTCCAGGCCGATCAGGGCGGGGAAGGTCGCTTTGTCCTGGGCGGCGTCCTTGCCGGCGGTCTTGCCCAGCGTGGCACTGCTGCCTTCGACGTCGAGAATGTCGTCGCGGACCTGGAAAGCCAAGCCCAAGGCCTGCGCGTAGCGGTCCAGGGCGTCCAGCGCCGCCGCATCGGCGCCACCGCAGAGCGCGCCCATGCGCACCGCGGCGCGGATCAGGGCGCCGGTCTTGAGCGCGTGCAGACGTTCCAGTGCGGACAGGTCCAGCGCCGCGCCGGTGCCGGTGGCGGCTATGTCCAGGGCCTGGCCGCCGCACATGCCCGAAGCGCCGGCGGCCTCGGCCAGGCTGCGCAGCAGGGCCACGCGTACGCCGTCGCCAGCCGCGGTCTCGGCCAGCACGCTGAAGGCCAGCGACTGCAGCGCGTCGCCGGCCAGGATCGCGGTGGCTTCGTCGTAGGCCACGTGCACGGTCGGTTGGCCACGGCGCAGGGCGTCGTCGTCCATGGCGGGCAGATCGTCGTGGACCAGCGAATAGGCATGGATCAGTTCGACCGCGGCCGCGGGCGCGTCCAGCGCGGCCTCGTCGGCATCGAACAGCGCGCCGGCCGCGTAGACCAACAGCGGGCGCAGACGCTTGCCGCCCAGCAGCACCGCATGGCGCATGGCCGCGTGCAGCGCTTGCGGCGAGGCGTTCGGGTCGGGCAGCGCGCGTACCAGCGCGGCGTCGGCGCGTTCGCGCCAGACGGCCAGGCGCGGATCACGCATCGGAGGCGTTGGGCGAGCCGGAATAGGGTTCGGCGCTGGCCGGGTCCTGCGGGTCGCTGAGCAAGCGCACGCGCAGCTCGGCCTCTTCCAGCGCGGTCTGGCAGCGGCGGTACAGGCCCACGCCGCGTTCGTAGGCGGCGAGCGAATCTTCCAGGCTCATCTCGCCGTGTTCCATCTTCTCGACCAACTGTTCGAGCGCATCCAGCGATTGCTCGAAATCGGTCACGGGCGAGGGCTCGTTGGCGGCTTTACGTGGCATGCGACAAGTGTGCGGCGCGGGCTGCGCGGGGTCAACGCGTGCGCGCGTCGCGCGCCACGCTCAGGGCCGCCAGACCAGGCGCGCCCGGCGTTCGCGCAGCCAGCCGTCGAACTCGGCGGAGTAGGCCAGGTCGCCGACCGCCAGCAGCGCGCCGTCGCGCGACAACAGCGGCAGGCGTCGGCGCTCCCAGGGAGGCACGCCCAGGCTCTGCAGGGCCTGCTTGAGGCTGTGGCCGTGCGAGCGACCGGGCAGGACGATGCGCTCGCCGCCGACCCGCGCATGCGCCTCGCAGAGCGCCTCCAGGGCCGCTGCACCTTCCAGCCGCAGTTCGCCGCCACCGGGCAGGGCCAGCGGTGCGCGGCCATCCCAATGCGTGCGCCAGTCCTGCGCCAGCGCCGGCGTTTGCGCCTGCGCATGCAGCAGGTCGCGCCAGGCGCGGATCACCGCGCCGCTCCAGACGAATTGGGCCTCGGCGTCGTCGCGCGCGTCCAGCAGCTCGGCCTCGATCCGGGCCACGCCCTGGGCCGGCAGCGGCGGCAGGCGCAGGTCGGCGATCCAGCGCCGCAGCACGCGTGCGCGGCGCGCGGGCGCCAGTGCGCGCAGCCCCGCGCGCGACAGCGCCTGCGGGTCGGCGCTGCGCACCTGGGCCAGGGCCAGCGCATCCTCGCGCTCCAGCAGCGTCGCCGCCTGCGCGTTCAAGCCGGCCGAGGCCGCCAACGCGGCATCGGCCTGGGGCCAGCGTTCGCGCAGCAGCGGTAGCACGCGCCGGCGCAGGAAATTGCGGTCGTAGGCGTCGTCGGCGTTGCTGGGGTCTTCGATCCAGCGCAGTCCGTGCTCGCGCGCATAGGCCTCCAGCGCGTTGCGCGGCAGCGCCAGCAAGGGCCGCCACAGCCGGCCGGCACCGCAATCGCGCCAGCGCCGCATCGCCGCCAGCCCGTCCGGGCCGGAGGCGCGCAGCGCGCGCAGCAGGAAGGTCTCGGCCTGGTCGTCGCGGTGGTGGGCCAGCGCCAGGGTCTCGCCCGCGTGCAATCCGGCCTCGAACGCGGCATGGCGCGCGCGCCTCGCCGCGGCCTCGGGCCCGTCGCCGCGATCGTGGGCCACGTTCACCCGCGACACCGTCAGCGGAACGCTGAGTGCCGCGCAGATTTCGGCGCATTGGGCGGCCCAGGCGTCGGCCTGCGCATGCAGGCCATGGTGCACGTGCCAGGCGCGCAGGCCCTGCGCGCGCGCGGCGGGCGTGGCCGCCAGCGCGTGCAGCAGCACGCTGGAATCCAGGCCGCCGCTGTAGCCCACGCACAGCGGCCCGTCCGGCAGATCGTGCAGGGCCTGGAGCAGCGGGGTGGGGGGCGAAGACGGCATCCGCCGATGGTGCCACGGTGGTGGGACGGAGCAACCCATCGATGGCGCTGTTACCGCGCCGGAGCGCGCTTACTGTTTCCTCACCCCGTATCGAGACGCTCCGTTGGCCCGCCTGTTCGACCCGTACCCGCAACGCTCCGTGACCCTGCGCAACCGCATCGCGGTGTCGCCGATGTGCCAGTACTCGGCGATCGACGGCATGCCCGAGAACTGGCACCTGGTGCACCTGGGCAGCCGCGCGGTAGGCGGGGCGGGCGTGGTGCTGACCGAGGCCACCGCGATCTCGCCCGAAGGCCGCATTTCGCCCAGCGACACCGGCATCTGGAACGATCGCCAAGGCGAGGCCTGGTCTGAAATCGCCTGCTTCATACGCGCCAACGGCGCGGTGCCCGGCATGCAGCTGGCGCACGCCGGGCGCAAGGCCAGCGTCGAGCCGCCGTGGCTGGGCGGACGCGCGATCGCGCCGGGCTACGGCGGCTGGACGCCGGTGGCGCCGTCGCCGCTGCCGTTCGCCGACGGCCATGTCGCGCCGCGCGCGCTCGACAGCTGCGGCCTGGCCAACGTGATCGACGATTTCGCCGCGGCCGCGCATCGCGCGCTCGCGGCCGGGTTCCAATTGATCGAAGTGCATGCCGCGCACGGCTATCTGCTGCACGAATTCCTGTCGCCGCTGAGCAACCGCCGCGATGACGGCTACGGCGGCGACTTCGACAGCCGCACGCGCCTGCTGCGCGAAGTGCTGGCGGCGGTGCGCGAGGTCTGGCCGGAGCGCCTGCCGCTATGGCTGCGCGTGTCCGCCACCGATTGGGTCGAAGGCGGCTGGGACATCGAGCAAAGCATCGAGCTGGCGCGCATCGTCAAATCGCTGGGCGTGGACCTGATCGACGTCTCCAGCGGCGGACTCATGCCCAACGTGCGTATTCCCGTCGGCCCCGGCTACCAGGTCCCATTCGCCGCGCGCATACGCCGCGAAGGCGGCATCGCCACCGGCGCGGTCGGCCAGATCACCGATGCGACGCAAGCCGAAGGCATCGTCGACAGCGGCGAGGCGGACGTGGTGCTGCTGGCGCGCGAACTGCTGCGCGACCCGTACTTCCCGCGCCGCGCGGCGGCGGAGCTGGGCGCGGAGCTGCATGGGCCGGATCAGTATTTGCGGGCTTGGTAGCGCGGGCAGCGGCTTGTCATCGCCGAGGTCGGCGATTCGCGTATTGCGCTACCCAGACTTCCTGCTCCTGGGTGTCGGGTACCTGGACCCTCCGCGTCGCGCTGAGCACGGCGAAGACTTTTGCGCTGTCGATGCCGATATCGCAAAGCACGCAGGCAGCGATCAGGCCGGTCCGTCCGATTCCCGCACGACAATGGAGCACGATCGAGCGTCCGGATCGTAATTGCGTCAGGAGTTCAGCGACGAGGCGGCCGGTCTTGTCCACGCAGTCAGGTGTCTGGCGATCCGGGATCGGGAACGACAAATAGTCGATGCCACAGGCTTCGCACGCGCGCGCCTCATCGGCGAGACCTAGTTCGTGTGCTTCATGGGATTCGAGTAAGGACACGACCGTGTCGACGCCTGCGCGTCTCCAGCCGGTCAGTTCGTCCTCCAACCATTCGCCCGCTCGCGGTCGAGGCGCCAAGGCCAGGCGTAGGGGCGAGATATCGCCTACCCAGTAGAGATCGGGTGTCATTCGAAAGAGTGCTTCCAGTTGGGACGGAATGCGGCGCATTCCGGTGCTGCGACTAGCGCGCGGTCGCTGTTGGTTTAAGCCGGACGAGGTCGCGCTGCAGATCGATATCCGTCGCGCTCACGCCGAACTGCTGTGCCACATACGCATAACGTGAGCGGAAACGCTCTGGGTTTCGGCTCGGATCGAAATAGGACGGTCCGCGCATCAAAGCGATCAACGCGATGCGTTCGGCCTGAGTCGTTTGCTCGAAAGGCACGCCAAAATACGCGTGTGAGGCCTCGCCCAGTCCGCGTGCGTCGCGGCCCATCCAGGCTCGGTCGAGGGCGAAGTCCGCGATCTGTTCGGCTGACCGTTCGTTGCTCACGCGAATGGTGGCGGCGATGCCCGCAAGATGCCAACGCGCGCCGCGCAGATCTGGTGTGTGTTCCAAGACAATCTGACGTGAAACCGAGGACGATAGATCGTACTCAGATACCAGGTTGGGCCGTCGGTCGTGCTGAACACCGCGGAATACCAACCAAATCAACTTCAGCGGATCCAGGCGCTCAGCCCGCATTGGGCCTTCGCCGCCCAGCGACGCCCAATAGATCGCGCGCACTTCGTCGGGATAGCTGCGCTGCGCGCGCGGCAGTTCTTGCGGCAGCGCGCTGGCGCCGTACCAGTACAGGCCGTAGAAAAAGCAAACGAAGCAGCCGGTCAGCAGCAAAGCCGCGCCTACGATCCCTTTCAGCCAGCCGCCCATGGCGAAGGCCGCGCGCTTACGCGGCCTCGTAAGCCCCGTAGCCGCGCAGGCGCTCGTAGCGGCGCTGCAGCAGTTCCGGGGCCGGGATCTGTTCCAGGGCGTCGAGCTCGTTCAGTAGCACGGCCTTGAGGCGGGTGGCCATCTGCTTGGGGTTGCGGTGGGCGCCGCCGATCGGCTCTCGCACGATCTTGTCGATCAGGCCCAGCTCGAACAGGCGCTTGGCGGTCAGGCCCAGTTGCTCCGCGGCGTCCTTGGCCTTCTCGGCGGTCTTCCACAGGATCGAGGCGCAGCCTTCGGGCGTGATCACCGAGTAGGTGCTGTATTCCAGCATCAGGGTGCGGTCGCCGACGCCGATCGCGAGCGCGCCGCCGGAGCCGCCTTCGCCGATCACGGTGCAGATCACCGGGATCTTGAGTTCGGCCATTTCCAGCAGGTTGCGCGCGATCGCCTCGGACTGGCCGCGCTCTTCGGCGTCGATGCCCGGCCAGGCGCCGGCGGTGTCGATGAAGGTCAGCAGCGGCAGCTTGAAGCGCTCGGCCATCTTCATCAGGCGCAGCGCCTTGCGGTAGCCCTCGGGGCGCGGCATGCCGAAGTTGCGGCGGATCTTGCTCTTGGTGTCGCGGCCCTTCTGGTGGCCGATGATGACCACCGGACGGCCGTCGATGCGGCCCAGGCCGCCGACGATGGCGGCGTCGTCGGCGAAGGCGCGGTCGCCGGCCAGTTCCTGGAACTCGTCGCAGATCACCCGGATGTAGTCCAGGGTGTAGGGGCGCGCCGGATGGCGGGCCAGCTGCGAGATCTGCCAGGGGCTGAGGTCGCGGAAGATCTGCGCGGTACGCAGGCGCAGCTTGTCCTGCAGGGCGTGGATCTCGGAATCGATGTCGACCGCCGGCCCGCTGTTGGCGTGGCGCAGTTCCTGGATCTTGGCTTCCAGGTCGGCGATGGGCTGCTCGAAGTCGAGGTAGTTCGGATTCATGCTCGGGCCGGGGCCGGAAAGGGGCACAGTCTAGCCCAGGGGGGCGGACCGTACCGAGGGGTAGGGGGGAGGGGCAGGAGTGAGCGTAGAGGAGTGAGGAGTGAGCGAAAGCTGGTACCGCCCTTGCTCACTCCTCACTCCTCTACGCTCACTTCTCGCTTCTAGCCCCCAGCCCAGGGCTTGGCCAGGGTCAGCTTGACCGCGCGCACGCCGGGCTGGGCGCGCAGCGTGCCGACCAGGTCGGCGTCCACGCGCACCGACTGGCCGCCGTTGAGATCGAGCATGCCGGCCGCGCCGGCGCGCAGCAGGTCCAGGCGGATCGGCGTCTGCCCGGGGCGGTTCTTGGCCAGCAGCGCGTCCACGCGTTGCCAGGTGCCGGGCACGCGCAGGTCCAGGCGCATCGACAGGCGCTGCGCGTGCTTGGCGCAGACCTGCGAGTACTCCCAGCAGCGCTGCGCGCGCAAGGCGAAGCCGCCGCTGAAGGCGTCCTCGCGCAGGCCGCCCTGCACGATCAGCAGGCGGTCGCGCGCGAGCAGGGAGGCGAACTCGCCGTAGGTCTCGGCGAAGAAGGCGCATTCGAGCCGGCCGCGGCCGTCCTCGATCTGCACGAACATCTGGCTGTCGCCCTTCTTGCGCAGGCCGACGACCTGGCCGGCCACCACCACTTCCAGTTCCGGGCGCCAGCCGCTGCGCGCGCTCTCGGGGCGGTTCTCCCATATCCGGTCGAGCTCGCCCAGATCGTTGCCGACCAGGCCGCGCAATTCGTCGCGATAGGGGTCGAAGGGATGGCCGCTGAGGTAGTGGCCCAGGGTTTCGCGTTCGCCGGCCAGCAACTGCGCCAGCGGCCACTCGTCGGCTTCCGACAGGTCCAGGTGCAGCGCCGGCGCGGCGGCCTCGAAGCCGCCGAACAGCGAGACCTGGCCGGCGTCGCGCTCGCGCGCGAGCTGGTCGGTGGCCTTGAGCACCTCCGGCAGCTGCAGCATCAGGCTCGCGCGGTTCTTGCCCAGCCGATCCAGGGCGCCGGCCTGGGTCATCGCCTCCAGCGCGCGCCGGTTGAGCTTGCCGCTGTCGACGCGTTTGCAGAAATCCAGCAGATCGTCGAAGGGCCCGGCGCGGCGCGCATCGACGATGGCCTCGCAGGCGCCGCGGCCGACGCCCTTCACCGCGCCCAGGCCGTAGCGGATGGTGCGCGCGTCCTTGGCTTCGAACATGTAGGCCGAGGCGTCCACGTCCGGCGGCAGCACGTCCAGGCCCATGGTGCGCGCTTCGTCGAGGAAGCCGACGATCTTGTCGGTGTTGTCCATGTCCGAGGACAGCACCGCGGCCATGAATTCGGCCGGGTAGTGCACCTTCAGCCAGGCGGTCTGATACGCGACCAGGGCGTAGGCGGCCGAGTGCGACTTGTTGAAGCCGTACTCGGCGAACTTCTCCATCAAGTCGAAGATCGGGCTGGCCTGCTTGGCCGGGATGCCGCGTTCGGCGCAACCGGCCTCGAACTTGGCGCGCTCCTTCGCCATTTCCTCGGGCTTCTTCTTGCCCATCGCGCGGCGCAGCATGTCGGCGCCACCGAGCGTGTAGCCCGCCAGCACCTGGGCGATCTGCATCACCTGTTCCTGGTACACGATGACGCCGTAGGTCGGCGACAGCACGGGTTCCAGCGAGGCGTGCGGATAACTGACTTCGGTGTTGCCGTGCTTACGATCGACCCATTCGCGATCCATCCCCGAGCCTAGCGGGCCGGGACGGAACAGCGCGGCGAGCGCGATGATGTCTTCGAAGGTGTCGGGCTTGGCGCGCTTGAGCAGCTCGCGCATGCCGCGCGATTCGAACTGGAACACCGCGACCGTATCGCCGCGCGCGAACAGCTCGTAGCTGAGCTTGTCGTCCAGCTCCAGCGCCGTGATGTCCAACGGCGCTTCGCCGGCCGCGGCGCGGCGCAGGTTGATCGCCTTCACCGCCCAATCGATGATCGTGAGCGTGCGCAGGCCGAGGAAGTCGAACTTGACCAGGCCGACGGCTTCGACGTCGTCCTTGTCGAACTGGGTGACCGGGTTGCGGCCGCGGCCTTCGCCGTCGTGTTCGGCGAACAGCGGGCAGAAGTCGCTCAGCGGCGAGGGCGCGATCACCACGCCGCCGGCGTGCTTGCCGGCGTTGCGGGTCAGGTCTTCCAGGCTCAACGCCAGGTCGAGCAAGTCGCGTACGTCATCCTCGGTGCGGTAGCGGTCGATCAGGTCGGCCGAGGCCAGCATCGGGTTCTGCTTGGCCGCGTCGGTGTTGCCCAGCGCGTCGTCCAGGCTGATGCCCAGGGTGTTCGGGATCAGCTTGGCGATGCCGTCGACGAAGCCGTAGGGATGGCCGAGCACGCGTCCGGAGTCGCGCACCACCGCCTTGGCGGCCATGGTGCCGTAGGTGATGATCTGGCTGACGCGGTCGCGGCCGTACTTGGCGGCGACGTAGTCGATCACCTCGTCGCGCCGATCCATGCAGAAGTCGATGTCGAAGTCGGGCATCGACACGCGTTCGGGATTGAGGAATCGCTCGAACAGCAGGTCGTAGGGCAGCGGGTCCAGATCGGTGATGCCCAGCGCCCAGGCCACCAGCGAGCCGGCGCCCGAACCGCGGCCCGGACCGACCGGGATGCCGTGGTCCTTGGCCCAGTTGATGAAGTCCGCGACGATCAGGAAGTAGCCGGGGAAGCCCATCTTGATGATGACGTCGAGCTCGATCTCGAGCCGGTCGTCGTAATCCTGGCGGCTCTTGCCGTCCGCCAGCGGGGCCTTCTCCAGGCGCTTTTCCAGGCCCTCGCGCGCGGAGTTGCGCAGCCAGCTCTCGATGGTGTGCTCGCTGGGCACCGGGAACGCCGGCAGGGCGTACTCGCCCAGCTTGAGTTCGACGTTGCAGCGCGTCGCCAATGCCACCGCGTTGTCGATCGCATCGGGGATGTCGGCGAACAGCTCGGCCATCTCCTCCGACGATTTCAGGTACTGCTCTTCGCTGTAGTCGCGCGGGCGCTTGGGATCGTCGAGCACGCGGCCCGAGGCGATGCACACGCGCGCCTCGTGGGCTTCGAAACCGTCGCGGTCGAGGAAGCGCGCGTCGTTGCTGGCGACCACGGCCAGACCGCGCTTGCTGGAGGCGTGCAGGGCGAAGGCGTTGAACGCGTCCTCGCCGTCGCGGCGGCTGCGCGTGAGCTCCAGGTGCAGGCGGTCGTCGAGCACGCTCTGCCAGTCGGCGATCCAGGCTTCGGCCAACTCGTGGCGGCCGCCGATCGCCAGGCGCCCGCCCAGGCTGTGGCGGCCGGCCAAAGCGAACAGGCCGCCGTTGTCCTCGCGCAGCCATTCCGGGCGCAGCACCACGCCGTCCACGCGGTGGCCTTCCAACCAGGCGCGGCTGAGCAGGCGCGACAGGGTCAGGTAGCCGCCGCGGTCGCGGCACAGCAGGGTCATGCGCGAGGGCGTTTCGTTGCCGTCGGCCAGGCCGACGTCGGCGCCGATGATGGGCTTCAGGCCCGCGCTCTCGGCGGCCTTGTAGAACTTGACCGTCGCGAACAGGTTGTCGAGGTCGGTCAGGGCGACCGCGGGCTGACCCAGGCTCGCGCAGCGTTTGACCAACTCGTCGATGCGGATCGTCGAGTCGGCCAGCGAATACTCGCTGTGCAGGTGGAGATGAACGAAGCGTGCGGACATGCGACAACCGGCGTGACAGCCAGCAGGTTAGCAGCCCGGCCGCCGCGTACAAGGCTTGACATCGCGGCGACCGCGCCTGGCCCGCGCGGGAGCGCGCGAATCGGCGCCGTTGCGCGCCGATCGCCGCGCTTTCGTGTGCGTTCGAGCGCCCCGGGCCGGCTCGAACGCGCCCGCTTCAGGTAACCCGGAACGGCGACTGCGCGGCATGGAAGGCCGGTGCGTAGTGGTGTTCGTGGACGCGCACGCGCTGTTGCAGCAGGGCGATCTCGTCCAGGCGCTCGCGCACCCAGGACGCGCGCAGCTCGGCGCCGTTGGCGTGCGGATGGCGGAGTTCGCGGTAGGCGCAGAAGTCGCGGTAGTCCTCGGCCTCCTCGGCGAAGGCGGGCCAGGCCAGTTCGATCAGCAGCACGTCGTCGAGCAGGCCCAGCAGCGGAATCCGGTCCGGGATCAGGTCGTCGCCGTCGTCGACATAGGCCAGCAATTTGTCCAGGCGCGCACGCACGCCGGGCTCGCAGTCCCAGTCGGGGTCGGCCAGCATCGCGCGCAATTCCTGCAGGCGTTGCAGACGTTGATCGACCACGGCGCGCGCATCCTCCTTGGGCATCGCGCTCAACCAGGCGGCCAGGCGTTGCAGACGGGTGGCGTCGACGCGCGCGGCATCGGGGTGGAGTTCGTGCACCAGGGCGTCGAAGGCGGCGATCGCCGCGGGCGTGACCGCCATGGCCGGTTCCAGCGACGGCACCGGGGCGCGGTCGGACTCGAACGGCAGGGGCTGCGAAGTCGGGGTCGGATGGGGCATGCGCATGGAGCACCTCCGGTTCCGGCCATGGGGGCGGGCGTCGGGCACGGCCGGAGTGCGTCGACCCTCATCCTTAGGGATGCCGCGGCAGCATGCGTGGTTGCCTAGGGTGATCGCGCCTGCGGAAAGTCGCCGTGACCTAGGGCAGGTATGGGCTGTTCAGCCGACGAGCGGTCGGCGCGCCACCCGCAGATGCTGGAAATCGCGGCGCCGGTCTTCCCCCTTTGAAAAGGGGGATCGAGGGGGATTTGCTTTCAGCTCGCGCGGGCAGTCGCCAGCGGTTCGGCGGACTCAGCCGTTCCGTCAGCCAGCCGCGACCGTTTCGGCCAACGGCTGTAACGCCAGCGCCGCGCGCACCGGCGCGAAGCTGCGGCGGTGCTGCGGGCAGGGGCCGTGCGCGGCCAATGCGGCCAGGTGCGCGGGCGTGCCGTAGCCCTTGTGTTCGTCGAAACCGTATTGCGGCCATTGCGCGTGCAGCTCGCGCATGTGGCGGTCGCGCGTGACCTTGGCCAGGATCGAGGCGGCCATGATCGCGCGGTCGCGCGCGTCGCCGCCGATCAGGGCCTCCGCCGGGCAGGGCAGGCCGCGCGGTAGGGCGTTGCCGTCGATGCGCGCCAGTTCGGCCGCATGCGCGACCGCCTCGACCGCGCGCCGCATGCCGGCCAGGGTGGCCTGGAAGATGTTGATGCGGTCGATTTCCTCGACCTCGACGTAGACCACGCTCCAGGCCACGGCGCGTTCGACGATGCGCGCGTACAGCGCTTCGCGGCGCTCGGCGCTGAGCTGCTTGGAATCGTCCAGTCCGTTGACCGGCGTGCGGCCCGGGCCCAGCACCACCGCGGCCACCACCACCGGGCCGGCGAGCGGGCCGCGCCCGGCCTCGTCGACGCCGGCGATGCGTTGGGCGCCGCGGGCCAGGCTCAGGTCCAGCGCGAGTTGGCCGCTCGCCTTAGCCATGGCCGCTGGGCAGCAGGTCGGCGACCGCGTCGGCGGCGCGCGCGGAGGCGTCGCGGCGCAGGCTGAGGTGGATCTGTTCGAAGCGCGCCGGCAGCGTGCTGGCGCGGCCGGCGTCGCGCAGCAGCGCGAGCGTGGCTGCGGCCAGTTTCTCGGGCGTGCAGTCGGCCTGCATCAGCTCCGGCACCACGCGTTCGCCGGCCAGCACGTTGGGCAGCGAATAGGTGTCGGTCTTGAGCAGGCCGAAGGTCTTGACCAGGGTGTAGGTCAGCGGCGCGATCTTGTAGGCGACCACCATCGGGCGCTTGGCCAGCATCGCTTCCAGGGTGGCGGTGCCGGACGCCAGCAGGACCACGTCGCAGGCCGTCATCACCGTGCGCGCGCCGCCGTCGGTGACGTGCAGCGCCGGGCGCAACGCGGCCGCATCCGGATGCGCGGCCAGCACGCGCTCGAACGCGGCACGCGCCTGCGCGTTGGCCATCGGCGCGACGATGCTCAGGCGCGGTTCGGCCGCACGCAGGCGCGCGGCGGCGGCGAGGAAATCGCCGCTCAGGCGTTCGACTTCGCCGACCCGCGAGCCGGGCAGCAGGGCCAGCACCGGCGCCTCGTCGTCCAGGCCCAGGCACATGCGCGCCTCATCGCGATCGGGATGCAGCGGCATTTCGTCGGCCAGCGGGTGGCCCACGAAACGCGCGTCGACGCCGTGGCGCGCGTAGATCGCCGGCTCCATCGGAAACAGGCACAGCACGCGATCGGCCGATTGCCCGATCTTCTCGGCGCGCTTCTCGCGCCAGGCCCAGACCGAGGGGCTCACGTAGTGCACCGTCTTCACCCCGCGCTGCTTGAGCCAACGCTCCACGCCGAGATTGAAGTCGGGCGCGTCGATGCCGATGAACACGTCCGGCTTCCAGTCGAGCACGCGCTTGCGCAACTCGCCGCGCAGGCGCAGCAGGCGCGGCAGATGCTTGAGCACTTCGACCAGGCCCATCACCGCCAGTTCGGAGGCGTCGTACCACGCGTCCAGGCCGGCTTCCTGCATCTGCTCGCCGCCGATGCCGACGAACAGCGCGCCCGGGTGGCGGCGCTTGAGCTCGGCGATCAGGCCGGCGCCGAGCAGATCGCCCGAAGCCTCGCCCGCGACCAGGGCGATGCGCAGCGGGGGCGGCGGCGGGGCCGGGAAGATGTCGTCGATGGCGGCGGCGGGGGCGGTGGCGTTCATCGGGCGAGTGGCGCTCCAGTACGTGCTCGTAAGGCGCGCGCTCGAACACACAGCGCGCCACGGGCGTCAGCTCGGGGGCTGAGCTGTCGGCGGCATTGTGCCCTGCCGGGCGGCCATCGTCGTCCTAGTGGGTCACATCCCGCCAAAGCAGGTGATGGCGGTCCGCTTCCGAGCGGCAGGCGGTCACGCCGCGTTGGTCGCGACCGCGATGGCAGCGGTGCCGGACCGGAGAAGGGTGGGCTGCACGGGCCGGCGCCACCCGGCAACCGCGCCGGACCGCGCTCGGCTCAGCGCAGCAGCGGGCGCTCGCCGGCGTCGATGAAGGCCAGCAGCGCGCGCACGTCGTCGCTGTCGCCGGCCAGCGCGATCAGCTTGCCGCGCGCTTCTTCCAGGGAGGTGCCGGACATGTAGAGGGCGCGGTAGGCGCGCTTGATCGCGGCGATGCGCTCGGCGTCGAAACCGCGACGCTTGAGCCCTTCGCTGTTGATGCCGCGCGGACGGCCGTAACCGTCCTGGGCGACCATCACGAACGGCGGCACGTCGCCGTTGACGAACGCGCCCATGCCGATGAAGGCGTGCGCGCCGATGCGGCAGAACTGATGGATGCCGGCGAAGCCGCTGAGGATCACGTGATCGCCGACCTCGACGTGGCCGGCCAGGGTCGCGTTGTTGGAGAACACGCACTGATTGCCGACCGCGCAGTCGTGGGCGACGTGGACGTAGGCCAGCAGCCAGTTGTCGTCGCCGATGCGGGTCGCGCCGCCGCCGTTGCCGGTGCCGCGGTTGACGGTGACGAACTCGCGGAAGGTGTTGCGGTCGCCGATCACCAGCTCGGTGCGTTCGCCGGCGAACTTCTTGTCCTGCGGCTCGCCGCCGATCGCGCACTGGCCGATGAAACGGTTGTCGCGGCCGATCCGGGTCGGGCCGCGGATCACGCAATGCGGGCCGATTTCGGTGCCGTCGCCGATCTCGACCTCGTCGCCGATGTAGCTGAAGGCGCCCACGCGCACGCCGGCGCCGAGCTTGGCGCCCGGCTCGATCACCGCGCTGGAGTGGATCAGATCGCTCATGCGTACGCTCAGGCCTTGGACTCGGCGCAGACGATCTCGGCGCAGGCCACCTGCTCGCCGTCGACGCGGGCGATGCCGGTGTAGATGGCGACGTTGCGGATCATGCGCTTGACGGTCACGTCCAGTTCCAGGCGGTCGCCGGGGACGACCATCTTGACGAACTTGGCGCCGTCGATCTTGACCAGGTAGAACAGGCGTCCATCGGCGCTGGATTGGGTCGACAGCTGGGTCAGGATGCCGCCGGCCTGGGCCAGGGCTTCGACCACCAGCACGCCCGGCATCACCGGGTGGCCGGGGAAGTGGCCGTTGAAGAAGGGCTCGTTCGCGGTCACGTTCTTGTAGGCGAGCACGCGCTTGTGCGGCTCGAACTCGACCACGCGGTCGACCAGCAGGAAGGGATAGCGGTGCGGCAGCAAATGCTGGATCGCGGGCACGTCGATCGGGAGTTGCACGGGTTGGCTCATTTCGGTTCCTTGTCGGCAGCCGCCACCCGCCGTGCGAGCGCGTCGAGCTGCTTGAAGCGGGCGGCGTTCTTACGCCAGCTGCGATTGTCCATCAACGGGGTGCCCGAGGAATACTCGCCGGGCTCGCGAATCGAGCTGGTCACCAGGCTCATGGCGGTGACCGTGACCCGGTCGCAGATCTCCAGGTGGCCGAGCACGCCGGCGGCGCCGCCGATCATGCAGTAGCGGCCGATGCGGGCGCTGCCGGCCACGGCCGAACAGCCGGCCATGGCGCTGTGGGCGCCGATATGGACGTTGTGGCCGATCTGGATCTGGTTGTCGAGGCGGACGTCGTCCTCGAGCACGGTGTCCTCGATCGCGCCGCGGTCGATGGTGGTGTTGGCGCCGATCTCGCAGTCGTCGCCGACCGACACGCCGCCCAGCTGCGGCACCTTGATCCAGTGCGGCTCGCTGTCGGGCAGGCGCTCGAAGGCCAGGCCGAAGCCGTCGGCGCCGAGCACCGCGCCGGGATGCACCAGCACGCGCCGGCCCAGGCGCACGCGGGTGACCAGGGTGACGCGCGCGACCAGTTCGCTGTAGGCGCCGACCACGCAGTCGTCGCCGATCACGCAGCCGGGACCGACGCTGGCGCCGGATTCGACCCGGCTGCGCGCGCCGATGCTGACGAAGGCGCCGATGTGGGCGTCGTCGGCGATCTGCGCGCTGGGGTCGATCGCGGCGGAAGGGTGGATGCCGGCCTCGCGCAGCGGGCGCGGTTCGAACAGCGCGGCCAGATGGGCGAAGGCGACGTAGGGATCGCGCGCGATCAGGGCGGTGCCGGCATAGCCGTCGGCGTCGTCCTCGCGCATCACCACCACGCCGGCGCCGCTGTCGGCCAGTTGGCCGCGGTACTTGGGATTGGCCAGGAACGCGAGCTGATCGGCATGCGCGCGCGCCAGCGTGCCGACGCCGCGCACGCGCGCCTCGCCGTCGCCGCGCAGGCCGAGCGCGAAACGCTCGGCCAATTCGCGGGCGGTGTAATCAGGCGTCAACACGGAGCGCCCGGCGCGACCGCCGCCGTCAGAACGTGCCGCCGAAGGTGAACTGCAGGCGCTCGAGCTCGTCGCCTTCCTTGATCTTCTGTCCGGAGGCGTTGAACACGGCGTCCTCCTTGCGCAGCGGGAAGGCGTAGCTGATCGAGATCGGGCCCATCGGCGAACGCCACATCAGCGAGATGCCGGTGGACGCGCGCAGGTCGCCGGCGTCGAATTCGTCGTAATTCTTGTAGACGTTGCCGACGTCGATGAAGGCCGACACGCGCGCCTGCGGGGTGTCCAGCAGGGTCGGGAAGTACATTTCCAGCGAGCCGACGGTCTTGAACGAGCCGCCGATCGGCTGGGTGAAGGTGCTGCCCGGCGACGGGCCTTCGCGCGGACCCAGGGTGTTGTCGGTGAAGCCGCGCACCGAGCGCACGCCGCCGGCGTAGAAGTTCTCGAAGAACGGCAGGCCGTCGGCGGTGACCGTGCGGCCGGTCAGCGGACCGGCGCCGTCCGGGTCCGGAATCACGCGCGTGACCGCGTCGCCGTAGCTGTCGCCGTAGCCGAGTTCGGCGCGGGTGTTGAGCACGAAGTGGCGCGAGATCGGCCAGAACTTGGAGATGTTGTAGTTGAGCTTGTAGTACTCGACGGTCGAGCCGGGCAGGGTCATTTCCAGCCAGACGCGCTGCTGCAGGCCGCGGGTCGGGGTCAGCAGGTTGTCCAGCGAGTTGCGCGACCAGCCGAACTCCGCGCGCCAGGCGTGGAAGGTGCGCGTGCCGAGGGCGTCGATGTAGTCGACCAGACTGAAGGCGGTGCCGCCGCGGCTGGTCAGGATCTCGTTGCTGTCGATGCCGAACATCGCCGAGACGGTGTCGGTCTCGGTGATCGGCAGCCCCAGCACGACCTGCGCCGCGCCGCTGGTGGTGGAGTACTGGGCGGTGTTGTAGTCGGAGTTGTCGAACTCGCGCCACCACAGGTTGTAGCCCAGCGACATGCCGTCGTCGGTGAAGTACGGGTTGGTGTACGAGAAGTCGTAACGCTGCAGGTAGTCGTTGCGGCTGGCCTGCACGGACACGCGGTTGCCGCTGCCCAGGAAGTTGGCCTGCGACAGCTGGATCTGCGTGGTCAGGCCGGTCAGCTGGGAGAAGCCCAGGCCGAACACGAAGCTGCCCGAGGTGGTTTCCTTGACGTTGTAGACCACGTCGACCTGATCGTTGCTGCCTTGCACCGGCTGGGTTTCGACGTCGACGGTCTCGAAGTAGCCCAGGCCCTGCAGACGGATCTTGGAGCGGTCGATCGCGGCCTGCGAGTACCAGCTGCCTTCGAACTGGCGCATTTCGCGGCGCATCACTTCGTCGGCGGTGCGGGTGTTGCCCTTGAACACGACCCGGCGCACGTTGACGCGCGGGCCCGGCACGACCTGCATGTTGATGGCGACGGTCTTGCCTTCGCGGTCCACGTCCGGGATCGGGTTGACCTGCGCGAACGCGTAGCCGACGTTGCCCAGGGTGGCGACGATCGCGTCGGAGCTGATCTCGAGCAGGCGGCGCGAGAAGATCTGATCGGGCTTGACGATCACCAGGCGCTCGATCTGGTCCTTCGGCAGCACGGTATCGCCGGTGACCTCGACCTTGGTGACCTTGTACTGCTCGCCCTCGTTGACGCCGGCGGTGATGAACATGTCCTGGCGGTCGGGGCTGATCGCGACCTGGGTCGACTCGATGTTGAAGTCGACGTAGCCGCGATCGAGGTAGTAGTTGTTGAGCTTCTCGAGGTCGCCCGAGAGCTTCTCGCGCGAGTACTGGTCGTCGCGGCGGTACCAGCTGAGCCAGTTGTGCTCGCGCGATTCCCAGCCGCCGACGATGTCTTCCTGGGCGAACTTCTCGTTGCCGACCAGGTTGATGTGGCGGATCTTGGCGGCCTTGCCTTCCTTGACCGTGATGGTCAGGTCGACGCGGTTGCGGTCCAGGCGCGCCACCGTCGGGGTGATCTCGACGTTGTACTTGCCGCGGTTGTTGTACTGCTTGGTGAGCTCCTGGGTGACCTTGTCCAGCGCCAGGCGGTCGAAGGTGTCGCCTTCGGCCAGGCCGGCTTCCTTCAGGCCGCGCAGCAGGTCTTCGCTCTTGATGTCCTTGTTGCCGGTCAGGGTCAGCTTGTTGATCGCCGGACGCTCGGTCACGGTGACCACGACGATGGTGCCCTGACGGCCGACCTGCACGTCCTCGAAGAAGCCGGTCTTGTACAGCGCGCGGATCGCGTCGCCGGCCTTGGCGCCGTCCATGGTGTCGCCGCGCTCGATCGGCAGGTAGGTGAACACCGTACCGGCGGAGATGCGTTGCAGGCCGTCGACACGGATGTCGCTGACGGTGAACGAACCCGCTGCCGGTGCCGGGGCCGGGGCCGGCGCGCCGGGTAGCGCGAACGGGTCGGCCGACTGCGCCAACGCTGGAGCTGCCGCGGCCGAGGTCAGCGCCGAGGCGAGGGCGAGGGCGAGCATGCGGCGAGGAGGGGTTCGCGTCATCATTACGTCCGGTTGGGGTTCGTTGACGCCCGTAACGGGGCGCCGGTTCGAGGCTTCGAGCGATCGAGGCATCGGGTCGATAGGCAGGGCCGGCATCAGCGCACCAGGTTGTTCACGATGTCGTTGTAGAACGCCAAACCCATCAGGCTGACGATCAGCGCCAGGCCGACATACTGGCCGGCGGCCATAACGCGCTCGCTGACCGGGCTGCCCTTGACCAGCTCGATAAGGTAATACAGCAGGTGACCGCCGTCCAAGATCGGGATCGGCAGCAGGTTCAGGATTCCCAGGCTCAGCGACAGCAGGGCCAGCATCTGCAGGTACCACGCCGGACCGTGCTGGGCATGGTCGTTGGCGGCTCGGGCGATGGTGATCGGGCCGGCGACGGTGTTCTGCACCGATAGACGGCCGCTGAACGCACGTCCGATCATCGCCACCATGTCCTGGGTCTGACGGCCCATTTCGCGGAACGCGGCGGGGATCGCGTCGATCGGGCCGTAGCGCAGCACCGCATCGGGCTGGGGCTCGCCCTTGGCCACTTCCAGGCCCAGCAGCCATTGCTGCTTGCCGGTTTCGGGATTCTTGGCCTTCAACGGGGTCAGCGGGAACGCCAGGCGGTCGCCGCCGCGCTGCACTTCGACCATGGCCTCGCCGCCGCGCTTGCCCAGCGCATCGACCAGGCCGCCGATGTCGCCCCAGGACGCGACCGGCTCGCCGTCGATCGCGGTCACGCGGTCGCCTTCGGCGAGCACGCCCCAGGCCGGGCGGTCGGGCAGCACGCGGCCGATCACCGCCGGCGTCAGCTGATGGCGCCAGATCAGGCCGGTGTGGTTGAGCAACTGGCGTTCGTCGATATCGGCCGGCAGCTTGGACAGGCGCAGGGTGCGGGTGGCCTCGCGGCCGTCCTCGCCGCGCACCTGCACCGGCACGTCGCTGCGGTCCAGCGCCGCCGACAGCAGGGCCAGCGCGGCTTCGCTGGTGGTGGGGGTGGCGCGGTCGCCGACCGCGACGATGATGTCGCCGCGGCTCAGGCCCGACTGCGCGGCCAGGCCCTCGACCTTGCCGACCGCGGGCGCGAAGTCCGGGCGGCCGATCACGAACATCAGCCAGAACAGCGCCACGCACAGGATCAGGTTGGCGATCGGGCCGGCGGCCACGATCGCGATGCGCTTGAACACGCTCTGCCGATTGAAGGCCTGCGCGACCTCGGCCGGATCGACGTCGCCCTCGCGCTCGTCGAGCATCTTGACGTAGCCGCCCAGCGGAATCGCGGCGATCGCGAACTCGGTGCCGTGGCGGTTGCGGCGCATCCACAGCGGCTTGCCGAAGCCGACCGAGAAGCGCAGCACTTTGACCCCGCTGCGGCGCGCGACCCAGTAATGGCCGAACTCGTGGAAGGTCACGAGCACGCCCAGGCTGACCAGCAGCCACCAGACCGAGCCGATGAATTCGCTCATGGGAGTTCCACTATTGGGGTCAGGCCCATGCGCTACGCCTTGTCATCGATGGCTTGCGCGGCGTACCGGCGCGCCTGCGCATCGGCATCGCGCAGGGCCGCCAGCGAGGTCGCCGGGGTGGAGGGGAGCGCGGCGAGGGTGTCCTCGACCAGCGCCGGTATCGCTAGGAAACCGATACGCCGCTGAAGAAACGCTGAAACCGCCACTTCGTTGGCGGCGTTCAACACTGCCGGGGCGGTGCCGCCCGCGCTCAGGGCCGCGAAAGCCAGGCCCAGGCAGGGAAAGGCGTCCAGGTCCGGCGGTTCGAAGTCCAGTCGCCCGTGTGCCAGCAGGTCCAGTCCGGACACGCCCGAGGCGATCCGCTCCGGCCAGCCGAAGCCCACCGCCAGCGCGGTGCGCATGTCGGGCAGCCCGAGCTGGGCCAGGGTCGAGCCGTCGACGAATTCGACCAGCGAATGGACCAGGCTTTGCGGATGCACCAGCACCTGGATGCGCTCGCCGGACACGCCGAACAGGTGGTGGGCCTCGATCACTTCCAGGCCCTTGTTCATCAGCGTGGCCGAGTCGACCGAGATCTTCGGGCCCATCGACCACTTCGGATGCGCGACCGCCTGTTCCGGGGTGACCTGGGCCAGGGATGCGCGGTCGCGGCCGCGGAACGGCCCGCCCGAGGCGGTGAGCAGGATCCGCGCCAATCCCGCATGCGCGTGCGCATCGGGCAGGCATTGGAAGATCGCGTTGTGCTCGCTGTCGATCGGCACGATGGTGGCGCCGGCTTCGTGCGCGGCGCGCATCAGCAGCTCGCCGGCCAGCACCAGCGATTCCTTGTTGGCCAGCAGCAGGCGCTTGCCGGCGCGCGCCGCGGCCAGGGTGGAATCCAGGCCGGCCGCGCCGACGATGGCCGCGACCACGGTGTCGCAGGCGTCGCCGGAGACCAGCGCGACCAGGGCCTCGTCGCCGCAATGCGCCTGGGTGTCCAGGCCGCGCGCGCGCAGGCCGTCGCGCAGCGCGGCGTAGCACGCGGCGTCGGCGATCACCGCATGCGCGGGTCGGTGGCGCTCGCACAGCGCCAGTAAGTCGTCGACGCGCGCGCCGGCGGCGAGCACGCTGGTGCGCAGGCGCTCGGGATGGCGCGCGATCACGTCCAGGGCCGAAGTGCCGATGGAGCCGGTCGCGCCGAGTACGGCGATGTGCTGCATGTTCAGAAGTCCAGCACGGCCTTGCCGAGCGCGAAGACCGGCAGCGCCGCGAGCACGCCGTCGACGCGGTCGAGGATGCCGCCGTGGCCGGGAATGAGATGACCGGAATCCTTGACCCCGGCATGGCGCTTGAGCAGGCTCTCGAACAGGTCGCCGACCACCGAGAACAGCACCGCCACGAACGCGACCAGGGCCACCGCCGGCAGCTGATAGGGCTGGGCGCCGGCGAAGCTGGCGAAGGCGATACCGACCGCGACGCCGGCGAGCACGCCGCCGACCACGCCTTCGATGGTCTTGTTGGGGCTGACCCGCGGCGCCAGTTTGAGGCGACCGAACTTGCGCCCGGCGAAATAGGCGCCGCTGTCGGCGGCCCACACGATCGCCAGCGCGGTCAGCAGCCAGCGGTGGCCATTGGGCTGGCCGGCATGGATCCAGGCCAGCGCGCACCAGGCCGGAATCACGCTGAGGGTGCCGGCGGCGAGCTTGAACGCGCGCGCGTAGGACTCGTGATTGCTCGCGAATTGATAACGCTGCAGCCAAAGCAGGGCCAGCAGCCACCAGATCACGCCGACCAGCGAGGCGATCTTGAACAGCACCATCGAGGGCACGCCGGCGATTTCGGGCGCGCCCGAGCGCGAGGCCCAGACGATCGCCACCATCAGCGCCAGGTTGGCCGCCAGCAGCACGGTGCGCGACAGGGTGTCCTCGATTTCGGCCAGGTCGAACCATTCCCACAACCCGATCAGGAACAGCACCGCGGCCAGCGCCATCACCCAGGGGGTGTGCAGCAGCAGGATCGCCGCGATCGCGATCGGGGCCATCACCAACGCGGCGAGCAGGCGGGTTCGGGTCATTCAGCGGTCTCGTCGGTGTCGTGGGTGCGCGCGGCGATCTGCGCGCCGGTCAGGCCGTAACGGCGTTCCCGGCCGGCGAAGTCGTCCAGGGCGCGCTGGAGTGTGGCCGCATCCAGTTCCGGCCACAACGCATCGGTGAACCACAACTCGGTGTAAGCCAGCTGCCAGAGCAGGAAATTGCTGATCCGGGTGTCGCCGCCGGTGCGGATGAACAGGTCCGGCGCCGGCAGGTCGGCCAGGGCCATGCGCGCGCCCAGGGCGGCCTCGTCGATGGCCTCCGGCGCCAGCCGGCCGGCGGCCACGTCCTGGGCCAGCGAACGCGCGGCCTGGGCGATGTCCCAGCGTCCGCCGTAGCTGGCGGCCACGGTCAGGTGCAGGACGTCGTTGTTCAGCGTCTGGCGCTCGGCCGCGGCCATGCGCTCGCGGATCGGCGCGGCGAAGCGCTCGCGTTCGCCGATGAAGCGCACCCGCACGCCGCGCCGGTCGAGCTCGTCGACCTCGCGTTCCAGGGCGTTGAGGAACAGCTTCATCAGCGCCCCGACCTCGTCCTCGGGCCGGCCCCAGTTTTCGCTGGAGAAGGCGAACAGGGTCAGGGCGTGGATCCCGCGCGCGATGCAGAAATCGATGCAGACGTCGACCGCGCGCGCGCCGGCGCGGTGGCCGATGATGCGCGGACGGCGGCGGCGCTCGGCCCAACGGCCGTTGCCGTCCATGATGACGGCGAGGTGGCGCGGGACGCGCGGCGCGGCGTGGGCGGGATCGGAAGGCATGGAGCCGGCGGCGGGACCTGGAAGCGGGTTCAAGTAAACGGGTTCGGGGCGGTGGCGCGGTGCGCCGTCGCGGGCCCGGCGTGCCGGGCCTGCCCGAGCAGGTCAGTAGCGGACCGGCGGCGCCGGCGAAAGTTCGATACCGGCCGGGGCGCGGCCGCGCGCAGGCGGGCTTGCGCGGCCGGCACGGGCTCAGACCGCCATCAGTTCCTGTTCCTTGGCCTTGATCACCTCGTCGACGTCCTTGATCGCGCTGTCGGTGATCTTCTGGATATCGGTTTCGCTGCGGCCGGCCTCGTCCTCGGTGATCTGCTTGTCCTTCAGCAGCTCCTTGACCTGGTGGTTGGCGTCGCGGCGGATGTTGCGGATCGCGACCTTGGCGGTCTCGCCTTCGCTGTGCACGTGCTTGCTCAGTTCCTTGCGGCGCTCCTCGGTGAGGGCGGGCAGGTTGATCCGGATCACGGTGCCGGCGGTGTTCGGGGTCAGGCCCAGGTCCGAGGCCAGGATCGCTTTCTCGACCGGGCCGACCATCTGCTTTTCCCAGGGCGTGATCATCAGCGTGCGCGCATCCGAGATGGCGACGCTGGCGACCTGCGACAGCGGCATGTCGGAGCCGTAGTAATTGACCTTCAGATGGTCCACCAGCGCGGTCGAGGCGCGGCCGGTGCGGACCCGGGTCAGGTCGTGGCGAAACGCTTCGACGCTTTTGGCCATGCGGGTCTGGGCGTCTTTCTTGATGTCGTTGAGCATCGCCGGCTCCGGTCCTTATGAACGGTAATCGCGGGATTATATAGGCCCGGGCCGCATTTGCGGCCCGCAGCGGTCCAGGGGCCCCGGCGCGGGCCCGGCCTCAATGCTCGTGCGAGTGCTCGCCGTGCGGCGCGCGGTCGTGGCGATCGTGCTCGCAGGCGCGCCCGTGTTCGACCTGCAGGGTCGGGTGGTTGATGCCGTAGCGCCGGTCGAGTTCGTGGTTGAGGCGGTCGATGAAGGCGTCGTGGTCGGCGTCGTCGGGGCGCACCAGGTGCGCGGTCATCGCGATCTCGCCCGCGCCCAGCGACCAGATATGCAGATGGTGCACCGCGGTCACCCCCGGTTGCTGCGCCAGGAACGCCGCGACCTGGGCCTGGTCGATGCCGCGCGGCACCGCGTCCATGGCCGCGTTGAAGCTTTCGCGCAGCAGCCCGAACGCGCCCGCCGCGACCACCACGCCGATCAGCAGCGCGATCACCGGATCCAGCCAGGCCCAGCCCAGCCACCACATGCCGGCGCCGGCCAGCACCGCGGCCAGCGACACCGCGGCGTCGGCGACCAGATGCAGGAAGGCGCCGCGGCGGTTGAGGTCCTGGGCGTGGCCGTCGCGCACGAACCAGGCCGCGCCCAGGTTGACCGCGATGCCCAGCGCGGCCACCACCATCACCGGCAGGGCCGGAATCTCGGGCGGCGCGCTGAAGCGGCGGATCGCTTCCCAGGCCAGGGCGCCGGAGAACGCAACCAGCAGCAGCGCGTTGGCCAGCGGCGAGAGCAGGGTGGCGCGGCGCCAGCCGTAGGTGTGACGGTCGGTGGGCGCGCGCTTGGCCAGCACCGCCGCGCCCCAGGCCAGGCCCAGGCCGAGCACGTCGCCGAGGTTGTGCAGGGCGTCGGACAGCAGCGCCAGCGAATTGGTGGCGAAGCCGTAGCCGGCCTCGATCGCCGTGTAGGCGAGGTTGATCAGGGTGATGAAGGCGAACGCGCGGGTGCCGTTCGCGGCGTGATCGTGGCTGTGCGAGTGCATGCCGCGATCGTGTCACGCGGCGCGCGGGGACACTATTACAGCAGCGCCGACGGCGCCATGTGAGCCCGCTTCCTCATCCGATGAGGGGAGCTTCATATCCCCCTTCGTCGCAGGTTCCCCCCTTTGCAAAAGGGGGGTTAGGGGGATTTGCTTTTACCCGCGCCCCTGCACCAACGTACCGATATTCTCGCCGCGCAAAATCCGCAGCAGCACGCCCGGCTGGCTCATGTCGAAGATGCGCAGCGGCAGGTCGCTGTCGCGGCACAGGGCGAACGCGGCGGTGTCCATCACCTGCAGATCGCGCGCGATCACCTGGTCGTAGCTGAGCTTGTCGTAGCGAACCGCGTCGCTGTGCTTCTTGGGGTCCTTGTCGTACACGCCGTCGACCTTGGTCGCCTTCAGCAACAGGTCGGCGCCGATCTCGATCGCGCGCAGCGCGGCGCCCGAGTCGGTGGTGAAGAAGGGGTTGCCGGTGCCGGCGGCGAAGATCACCAGACGGCCCTTTTCCAGGTGGCGGATCGCGCGCCGGCGGATGTAGTCCTCGCAGACGTCGTTGATCTTGATCGCGCTCATCACCCGCGCCTTGGCGCCCAACTTCTCCAGCGCGTCCTGCATGGCCAGGGCGTTGATGACGGTGGCCAGCATGCCCATCTGGTCGCCGGTGACCCGGTCCATGCCGCCGGCGGCCAGGCCGGCGCCGCGGAAGATGTTGCCGCCGCCGATCACCAGGGCGACCTCGGCACCGGCGTGCTGGGCCTCGACCACCTCGCGCGCGAGCCGGCCGATCACCTTGGGGTCGATGCCGTAGTCCTCGTCCCCCATCAGCGCCTCGCCGGACAACTTGAGCAGGACACGGCGACAGGCGAGCTGGGACATAGGGACCTCCGGGTGAGCAAACCCAGCGATTCTAGCCGAGTGGGGCGGGTTCCACGAGCCGGGCCAGCTTGCGGGATTGCGATCGGCGTCGCGCTACGCCGGCTTGCGCATAGCCTGGCGCCAGCCTTTGACATAGCGGATTCCATGTTACAAAGCTAGCGCATGCCGGTTCGCCGCCCCGCGCGGCCGCTCCGGCGCTACCAAGCAACCCGCAACAGGGGCCAGGTGCAGATGAACGATCAGGTTTCCAGCACAGCGACCGGCGCCACAGGCCGCGGTCGGCCGCGCCCCCGGCGCGCCACGGCGGTGGTTTAGGCCTTGGCCCGCCCCGTGCACCAGGCCCAGATGGACGTCTTCCCGGATCCGCCCGCGCCGGACCGCCCCGCGCCCGGCCGTCCGGAGACCTACCCGCGCGCCGACGACGGCTTCGAGCGTTTCGTGCTCGAGCACCGCGATGCGCTGATCCGTTTCCTGTGCAAGCGCACCGGCGAGGAAGACGCCAAGGACATCGCCCAGGAAAGCCTGGTCCGGCTGATGCGCTACCGCGGCCAGCCGGCCGAGCAGCTCAAGCTGCTGATGTACCGGATCGCGATGAACGAGCTCAACGACCGCGGCCGCCGCCAGCAGAGCCAGCACGCGTCCGCGCACGTGAGTTTCGACCAGCATTTCCACGGCCTGCCGTCGGCGGATCTCGCCCACGACCAGCGCGTGGCCAACCAACAGGAGCTGGCGCGCGTGCGTGAGGCGATCCTGCGGCTGCCGACCAAGTGCCGGCAGGTCTACCTGCTCAACCGCATCGAAGGCATGAGCTATACCGAGATCGCGCGCCATTGTGGGATCTCCGTCAAGGCTGTGGAGAAACATATCGGCCGTGCGCTGGTGCTGTTGCGCTTGCGTCTGCGGGAAAATCTGTCAGACACGACAGGTGGCGCATGAATACGGCTAGCGCGAATTCCAACCGATACGACGATCAGGACCAGGCCGAGGCCTGGGTGGCGCGCCTGAACGCGCCCGACAGCGACACCCACGACCGCGAAGCGTTCGAGCGCTGGCTGGCGCAGTCGCCGGCCAACGCCCGCGACTACCGCGAGGTCGAGCAGATCCATCTGCTGTCGGCCCAGTTGGGCGACGACGACCTGTTGCGCGCGGCCGCCCGCGCGGCGCGGCGCGACAGCGCGGCGACCCGCCGCCGCTTCCATCCCTGGCTGGCCCCGGGCGCGGCGATCGCCGCGACCCTGGCGGTGGCGATCGGCGTGGCGGCGTGGATCCAGCGCGCGCCGCCGGTGCAGACCGACCGCTACGTCACCGCGATCGGCGAGCAGCGCACCATCGCCCTCAGCGACGGCACCACCCTGCTGCTGGACACCCACAGCGCGGTAACCACGCGTTTCGACCGCGACAGCCGCACCGTCGAGGTCGCCCAAGGCCGGGTCCAGTTCGCGGTCGGCCGCGACAGCGGCAACCGGCGCGGCCCGCGTCCATTCCTGGTCAAGGCCGGCGGCGGCACCATCCGCGATATCGGCACCACCTTCCAGGTCAGTCGCGACGGCGGCGCGGTCGACGTCGGCCTGATCGAGGGCGAGGTCGAAGTGGCGGTCGGCGGCGCCGGCGCCACCCGCGTCACCAGTACCCTGGCCCCGGGCGAGCAGGTCCGCATCGAGAGCGGCGGCACGCTGGCGCCCAAGCGGCCGCTGGACCTGGCCGTGGCCCAGGCCTGGCCGCGCGGCGACCTGGTGTTCAAGAACCGCCGTCTCGACCAGCTGCTGGACGAGATGAACCGCTATTCCAAGACCCAACTGCGGCTGGAGCAGCCGGCGCTGGGCGCGCTCAAGGTCAGCGGCGTGTTCCACATCGACGACCAGGAGGCGCTGCTGGCGGCCCTGGAACGCGGCTGGGCGCTGCAGGCGCGGCGCGTGGGCGAGCACGAGATCGTGCTCCAGACCGCGCGCCAGTGACGCCCGGATCGGATCGGCCCCGAGCTTTCGCAACCAATAGTGGCGTCGCGTTGCAGGCCTACTCAGGCTTCCGTATGGTGGCCGGTTAGGGGGATAGACGCACCGGATGAATGGCCAAAGTTAGGCACACGTTAGCCATCTCGAGTGCGTTCTTGTTGTGCCTCGCTGCGCAGGGCACGCAGACCGCTGCGGCCGCGCCTTCGGCGCCGACTCGTTTCGCGATCCAGCCCGGCGCGCTGGACGACGCCCTGCAGTCCCTGGCCACTCAGAGCCGGGTCCAGATCCTGTACGCCCCGGCCCTGGTCGCGCGCAAGCGCAGCGCCGGCCTGCGCGGCGAACTGCCGCCGGCGCAGGCGCTGGAGCGCCTGTTGCAGGGCAGCGGCCTGCGCGCGGTCCGGGTCAACGACGACACCTTCCTGTTGCAGTTGGCGCCGCCGCCGGCGGCCGTGGCCAAACCCAAGCCGCCGCGCCCGCTGCCGCCACCGCCGCCGCGGATAGAAGAGCCCACCAACCTGGGCCCGGTCCACGTCACCGGCAGTCACATCCCGCGCAGCGACCTGGAATCGGTGCCGGTCTCGCCGATGACCCTGATCGGCCGCGAGGAAATCGAGGCCAGCGGCCACCAGACCCTGTTCGAACTGCTGCGCTTCCAGCCCGGCATGGTCGGCCATCACCCGGTCGCGGTGGCGGCCGAGGGCGGGCAACCCTATCAGCAGCCGTTCGCGGCCGCGGCCACCACCAGCCTCAACGCCCTGGGCCCGCGCGCCACCTTGTTCCTGGTCGACGGCCAGCGCATCGCCAACTACGGCCTGATCTCGGCCGATCTGGGCGGCCTGACCGATCTGGACGGGATCCCGCTGAGCATCGTCGAGCGCATCGAGATCATCCGCGGCGGCGCCTCGGCGATCTACGGCGCCGACGCCATGGCCGGCGTGGTCAACATCATCCTGAAGAAGGACCAGCAGGGCTCGGAAGTGATCGCGCGCCTGGGCGTGTCCGACCGCAACGACGCCAAGCAGCGGCGCATCTCGGTCAGCTCCGGCGTGGACCTCAAGCGCGGCGGCAACCTGTTCCTCAGCGCCGACTACTTCCAGCAGGACGGCCTGTCCGGCGCGCAGCGCTCGTGGCGGACCATGGATCGCAGCGCCGACGGCCTTGGCGATTGGCGAATACCGCTGGGCTATATCGGTTACGAAACCAATAATTTCTGGTGGGCCTGTCCGCGCCAGTACCGCGACCGCCAGGGCCGCTGCATTCTCGACACCGCCAAGCAGATCAGCCTGCAGCCGGAGTCCGAGCGCACTTCGTTCTACGCCCACTGGCGCCAGCCCTTCGGCGCCGACACCGAGGCCTACGCCGATCTGCGTGTGGGCGAGGTGTCGCAGCAACTGCTGGGTGCGCCGTTTTACGCCAACGTGAGCTTGCCGGAGGAGCATCCGGACGCGTTCTATCCGGGCGAGATGACCTCGCTGTACTACGCCTTCTACGACGCCGGACAGATCCGCACCCGCAGCGTGGCCCAAACCGTCGACCTGAGCGTGGGCATCAAGAGCTACCGCGGCGATTGGGAGTGGAGCGCGGCCTACGCCCACCACGAGAACTCGGTGGTCAACCGCATCGACGGCTTGGTCAGCTTGAGCGCGTTCTATGAGCTGGTCGGCAACCTCAGCTATCGCTTCAACACTCGTAACAGTCCCGAGACCATGGCCGCGTTCTCGCCCCGCTTGATCGCGCGCGGCAAGGCAGAGCTCGACCAGGTCACCGTGGGCGTCAACGGCCCCTGGTTCTCGCTGCCGGCCGGTCCCACGCGCGTGGCCGCCGGCCTGGAGCTGGGCCGCGATTCGCTGGACAACCGGCCCGACCCGCGCATGGTCGAACACGACGTCGCGCTCAGTCCGCCCAAGGTGCGCGTCGACGAGAACCAGGGCACCGCCTCGCTCTACGCCGAACTCAGCGCGCCTCTGGCCTCGCACCTGCAGGGCGAATTCGCACTGCGCGCCGATTACCGCGAGGGCTACCGCCACAAGCTTTCGCCCAAGCTGGGCCTGAAGTGGAACGCGCTGGATACTCTGACCTTCCGCGGCACCTGGGCGACCGGTTATCGCGCGCCCTCGTTGTACGAACTGCGGCGTCCCAACGTGGCGGATCAGTCCGCGGTGGTGCAGAACACGCAGGGATTCGGACCCTGCGACAACCCCATCGTCGGCCCGAACGGCGAAACCCAATGTGTGGTCTCGCGCAGCGCGTTCGAGAACACCGACCTCAAGCCGGAAACCTCGCGCAGCTACACCTTGGGCCTGGTGTGGGCGCCGAATTCCCGCTTCAGTCTGGCCCTGGATCATTTCGACATCCGCCGCCGCAACGAGATCACGGTGGTGAACGGCCTGGCCGGCGACCTCATGTCGACGCGCGCGGCCAAGCGCGACGACGAAGGCGATCTGATCGGCGTGCAGGACTATTACGACAACATCGGCGAAACCCACGTGCGCGGATGGGAGTTCGATGCCGAGTACCGCGTGCAAACCCAGCGCTGGGGACGCTTTACGCTGCGCTTGGCCGGCAACTATCTCGATCAGCTGTCGCGGCGCGTGGATACCGAGAATCCGGTGTTGGACTACGCCGGCTACGGCGCGCCCGATCGCACCGCCTTGGCCGGGCTGCAATGGGCCTACGGCAACTGGAGCACTACCGTGAACGCGCGCGCGCTGGGCTCGTCGCGGATCGGGCAGCCCGGCCAGGACTGCGACAAGCTCTACGTGCTGGCCGGCCGCTGCCGCAATCCCGGCTCGACCACGCTCGATCTCAACCTCGACTACAACGTCGAACGTTGGCGCTTCTCGCTCAACGTGCACGACCTCGGCGATCGCACGCCGGTCAACTACGACGTCAGCAAGGGCGGTTACGACATCGCCTACGACGATCCGCGCGGTCGCTACTTCCTGCTGAGCGCGGCTTACCGCTTCTGACGTACGGTAGGTGTTTCGTCTACGCGTGTTGGCATCTTTTTAGCGCATTTCGCGTTGAATACAGCGAAGACGGCGCGGGGCCGGCGATGCGCCAGGGTAGGGGGACCCGGCGCGCTTGCGTTATTTCCTATCAGGGGTCGCGTTGGCGACGGTCCGCATCCACCGTCGATCAGGGGAGCGGCTCGCGTCGCAGCGCACCCCTCCCCATCCCCCACGCGATTCGATCGCGCCGCCACAGGAGCACCGGCAGCATGCAAAGCAGTGCAAGCGCAACAGGCACACCTCGTCGTCACCCTCGCAGCCACGCCCGTTCGGCGTTGTCGGCGGCGATCCTTTGCGGCTTGCTGCTGGGCGCGGCCGCGCCCGCGTTCGCGCAGGACGCGTATCAGGAAAGCGGCGTCATCGGCGACGCCGACAGCTGGCGCAGCGACGAGTTCAAGGCCGACTGGGGCCTGGGCGCGATCGGCGCCGAGTACGCGTACGCGCGCGGCCTCACCGGACGCGGCATCCGTCTGGGCGTGTTCGACAGCGGCGCCGCGCTTGCGGATTCCGAATTCGGCGGCCGCGACCACCGCGCCATCCGCATCAGCGATCCCGGCTGCGTCGCCAGCAGCGCCATCAACGGCCCCAACGCCTGCTTCCTGTCCGACGGCGAGATCGCGCAGATCGATGCCTACTACATCAACGACACGGTCCCGCCGGATCTTTCCTTCGACGGCGAAGGCTTGCGTATGTTCATGGAATACAACAGCCACGGCACCCACGTCGCCGGCACCATGGTCGCCAACCGCGACGGCAACGGCTCCCACGGCGTGGCCACCGGCGCCAGCCTGACCACCTCCAAGCTGTTCTTCAACCGCATCAACGAGTTCTATGCCGACGGCGACGGTTACCCGAGCCGGTTGCTGACCCAGGGCCCGGGCGAGGACGCGCTCAACAGCATGTTCGACCAGATGGCCGCGCAGGGCGTGCGCGCGATCAACCACAGCTGGGGCAACGGCATCGAGCCGACCACGCCCGAGGACATGGACCTCGAATACGACACCTACCACGACTACTACCGCCTGTTCGCCGACGCCGCGTTGCGCACCGGCATGATCAATGTCTGGGCCGCGGGCAACGACTACGGCAACATCGCCGGCGCCTACGCCACCCTGCCGCGCTTCGCGCCGGAGATCGAGCAGTACTGGCTCAGCGTGGTCAACCTCGGCGAGGACCTCAACCTCGACGGCAGCTCCAGCATCTGCGGCCTGAGCAAGGACTGGTGCGTGGCCGCGCCGGGTACCGACATTCTGTCGACGGTGATCGAGGGCCAGATCGACGGTCGCGTCGAGCAGAATCCCGACGGTTCCTATAATTTGGAAATCGACGCGGCCCATCCGGACTACGGGTACGGCTACAAGACCGGCACCTCGATGGCCTCGCCGCACGTCACCGGCGCGCTGGCGCTGCTGATGGAGCGCTATCCCTACCTCGACAATCCGCAGATCCGCGACGTGCTGCTGACCACCGCCACCGACCTGGGCGATGCCGGCGTGGATGAGCTCTACGGCTGGGGCCTGATCGATCTGAAGAAGGCGATCGACGGCCCGGGCCAGCTGCGCGTGGACACCGACGTGGTCATGGACCAGCGCGCGGGCGGCGCCAAGGTCTGGGAGGGAGATGCCTGGGACGACTGGAGCAACGACATCTCCGGCCCCGGCCGCCTGACCAAGTCCGGCGCCGGCTGGCTGCGCCTGAGCGGCGACAACAGCTTCGCCGGTGCCACCGTGGCGCAGGGCCGTCTGGAACTGGCCGGCGGCAACAAGCTGTCCGGCACGGTCGACGTCGCCGGTGGCGATCTGCTGCTGACCGGCGATCTGCATAGCACCGACTTGAACGTCGCCTCCGGCGTGGCCCGCATCGAAGGCGGTCTCCACGATCTGGCCTTCAAGCTCGACGGCGGCTGGGGCCTGGTGGCCAGCAGCGGCGTGCTCGACAACGTCGACCTCACCGTCAACGGCGGCAAGGTCGCGTTCAACGGCACGCAGCAAGGCGGCAGCACCGTGATCGGCGCCGGCGGCATGCTCGGCGGCACCGGTCGCCTGGGCACGACCCGGGTCGAAGGCACGATCGCGCCAGGCAATTCGATCGGCACCCTGACCATCGACGGCGACTACACCCAGGCCGTGGGATCGACCTACCAGGTCGAACTGGCGGCGCCGTCGGCGTCGGACCTGCTGCTGGTCAACGGCCGCGCGACCCTGCTGGGCGGCACCGTGCGCGTGTTCCAGGGGCCGGGCACCTATCTGCTCGGCCAGCGCTACGACATCCTCTCGGCGAGCTTGGGCGTGGACGGCCGTTTCGCCGCCATCGACCACAGCGCGTTCTCGCCGTTCCTCAAGTTCGACCTGGCCTACGCCGCCAATAAGGTGACCGTGGACGTGGTGCGCGGCGCCAGCATGGCCAGCGCCGCCAACACCTACAACCAGCGTTCGGCCGCGGGCGCGGTCGATGCGCTGGCGATGGGCCAGGGCCTGCCGCAACCGCTGACCCAGTTGTTCCCGGCGCAGGCCTTGGATGCGCTCGACGATCTCAGCGGCGAACTGCACGCGAGCACGCGCTCGGTGCTGGTGGACGGCAGCCGGCATGTGCGCGAGGCCGCCTTGGCGCGTGCCCAGGCCGGCAGCGGCGCGTTCGACGCGGCCGCCGAAGGCGAGTCCGAGTCGGCGGCCTGGATCCAGCTGCTCAAGAACGGCGGCACCCTGCACGCCGACGGCAACGCCGGCGAAGTCGGCTACAACGGCGACGCCAGCCTGCTCGGCTACGACTACCGCTTCGCCAACGGCTGGCGCCTGGGCGTGCTCGGTGGCGTCGGTCGCAGCGACGCCAAGCTCGACGCGCGCAGTTCGCGCGCCGAAGTCCGCTCCCGCCACCTGGGCCTGTACCTGGGCCAAAACTGGGGCGGTTTCGGCCTGCGCGCCGGCGCCAGCTACGCGCGCCACGACATCGAGATCGAGCGCAACGTGAGCTTCCCGGGCTTCGCCGACCGCACCCGCGCCGATTACGACGGCGATACCCGCCAGGTCTTCGTCGAGGGCGCGTACCGCATCGCCACCGGCGCCTGGGAATGGGAACCCTACGCGCAGTACGCGCACGTGCGCGTGGGCAGCGACGGCTTCCAGGAAAGCGGCGGCGTGGCCGCGCTCAGCGGTGCCAGCGCCGACCAGCGTCTGGACCTGTCCACCCTGGGCCTGCGCTTCAACGTCGGCCTCAAGGGCGCGCAGCAGGACAGCAGTTGGCTGAACCTGCGCGGCGGCATCGGCCGGCGCCATGCCGGCGGCGCCGAAACCCCGTCGGCCACGGTGGCCTGGCGCAACGGCGCGGCCTTCGACGTGCACGGCGCGCCCTTGGCCGAGGACGCGACCGTGTTCGAAGCCGGGCTGGCCGCGCGCTTGGGCGCCAACGGCCTGCTCGAGTTCACCTACAGCGGCCAGTGGGCCGACGAAGCGCGCGATCACGCGGTCAACGCGCGCTATTCCCTGCAGTTCTGACCGTCGCACGACGGTGGCGAGCACGGCGGCCACGGCCGCCGTGCCGCGGCGACGGACCGCCGGGCGGCACGGGTGCCCGACGCGTGGCCGCAAGATCGGGATCTCTCCCAACACCTCTGGCCGCCTCGCAGGCGGCCTTTTTTTGTCATGCCGACGCGCGCGCGGTCGCTTATGCTGCCGCTTCCATTGGCGCAGGACCGCATATGAGCATCAAGAACCTCAAGGATTTCGTCGAAACCAGCAGCCAGAAGGATCTCAGCCCGGAGACCTTCGAACTCGAGAGCTCGCATCTGCTGGAAGTCAAACTCAACGGCCGCATCTGGGCCAAGTCCGGCTCGATGGTGGCCTACCGCGGCGGCGTGAAGTTCATCCGCCAGGGCATGCTCGAACAGGGCCTGACCAACCTGCTGAAGAAAGCGATCAGCGGCGAAGGCACCCAGATGATGAAGATGGAAGGGCAGGGCCGGGTCTACATCGCCGACGCCGGCAAGAAGATCACCTTGCTGCGCCTGGCCGGCGAGTCGATCTTCGTCAACGGCAACGACATCCTCGCCTACGAGGACGGCATCGCCTCGGAGATCAAGATGATGCGCAAGGTCTCGGGCATGATGTCCGGCGGCCTGTTCAACATGAAGCTGTCCGGCAGCGGCGTGGTCGCGATCACCTCGCACTACGAGCCGCTGACCTTGGCGGTGACCCCGGACCAGCCGGTCTTCACCGACCCCAACGCGACCGTGGCCTGGTCCGGCAATCTCAGCCCCGATATCGTCACCGACATCTCGCTGGGCACGCTGCTCGGCCGCGGTTCGGGCGAGAGCATCCAGCTCAAGTTCTCCGGCAACGGCTGGGTGGTGGTGCAGCCTTATGAAGAGGTGTACTTCCAGCAGCAGGGCTGAGCACGGCGGCCCGGTCTCCCCGTTCGCGCTTGCGCGATCGGCAAGGATGAGGGCGTCGCTGGCGCTGCGACAAAAAGGCCGCGGAATCCGCGGCCTTTTTTGGTTTCGAACGAACGGCGGCGTTGCTCCGCGCGATTTACTTCCGCGACCGGAACTCGGGCGTCCACGGAATCTCGCGATCCTCGCGCGCGATCATCGCGACGTCCTGATTGTCGGCCCAGCCGCGCTCCATGTAGCCGGCCAGGCGCACGCCCGGAATATCGCGCACCGCGGCGATGATCGCCTCCGGACGCGACAGGGAAATGCCGTAATCGCCCATGTCCACGTCTCGATAAGGCGCATAGCCGTAACCGGTCGCCCGGTAGTCGGCGACGATGCGTTCCCAAGACGGCGGGTCGATCATCTGGTAGATCTCCTGCATGCGCAGGCTCCAATCGCCATGGAACGTCGCCACCAGCACGCCGTCGGGATTGAGGTGCTCGCTCAGGTAGCGCAGCCAGCGACGCGTGCGGTCGAGGTCGACGTGCGTGAACAGCGAGCCGACCCAGATCAGGTCCACCTTGGGCAGGGCGACCTCGGTCAGCTCGGGCTTGGAGTGGATGGCGGTGCCGGCGAAGGTCTCGGCGCAGAAGTCGGCGCCGGAATGGTCGATATCGCAGAAGTACAGCTCGGCGTCGGGAAAACCCGCGCGCAGGTGGCGCGCGACCCGGCCGTGCCCGCAGGGCAGGTCGAGAATGCTGCCGATCTTGGGCAGCCACGAGGCCCGCGCGGCCAGATCGACCAGGCGCAGGGCGCTGCGCCCGACCGCGAAGTACCAGCTTTCCGCCGGTTGCCACATGCCGTCGTCGGGATGGATTTTCCGCTCGATGTCCGCTTGCATCTTCACTCCGCGCTGATTGCTCGCACCACGCCCAAAAGAAAGCCGCGGAGGTCCGCGGCCTTCTTCGACTCGAAACAGCGGCGGCTTACGCCAGACCGGCCTGCTTCATCACTTCGGCGGCGAAGTCGTCGGTCTGCTTCTCGATGCCTTCGCCCACGGCCAGACGCTGCGAGGTCACGACCTCGGCGCCGGCGGCCTTCAGGACCTGCTCGACGGTCTGGTTGGTGTCCAGCACGTAGGGCTGACCGTACAGGGTGACTTCGTTGACGATCTTGGCGATCTTGCCGCCGATGATCTTCTCCAGGATGTCGGCCGGCTTGGCCTTGTCCTTGTCGGTCATCTTGGCCAGTTCGATTTCCTTTTCCTTCGCCACGAACTCGGCCGGGACGTCGCTGGCCTTGATGTGCGGCGGGTTCATCGCCGCGACATGCATCGCCAGGCCGCGGGCCAGGTCCATGTCGCCGCCCTTGACCTCGATCAGCACGCCGATACGGCCGCCGTGCACGTAGGCGGCGACGTTGTTCGGGCTGTCGATGCGGACCAGGCGACGCACCTGCACGTTCTCGCCGACCTTGGCGATGACGGCGGCGCGGGTTTCCTCGATGGTCTCGCCCGAGGCGACCTTGGCGGCCTTCAGCGCTTCCGCGTCGGCGGCGCCCGAGCTCAGCGCGACCTGGGCCACGGTCTCGGTGAAGCCGAGGAAGTTGGCGTCCTTGGCGACGAAGTCGGTCTCGGAGTTGATCTCGACCAGCACGGCTTTGCCGCCGTCCTGGGCGACCGCGATGCGGCCTTCGGCGGCGATGCGGCCGGCCTTCTTGTCGGCCTTGGCCAGACCGGACTTGCGCAGCCACTCGGCGGCGGCGTCGATGTCGCCGTTGTTTTCGGTCAGGGCCTTCTTGCACTCCATCATGCCGGCGCCGGTGCGCTCGCGGAGTTCCTTGACCAGGGAAGCGGTGATTTCTGCCATGGGGTTACCTCAGGTGATTCGTGTAGCCGAATAGGAACGCGCGGCGGCGATCGCCGCGTACGCCGCTCCTACTGGGTCGGATGCGTGAGAGACGCAGCCGCGCAGTCTCGCGCGGCTGCGTGACAAAGCGCTTACTCGGCCGCCGGAGCGTCCTTCTTGGCGCCGGCCGGGGCCGGGCCCTTCTTGGCCGGGGCGCGACCGCGCGGAGCGGCCTTGCGGTCTTCCTTCGCGATCGGGTTGCCTTCGGCGTCGAGCTCGACGAACTCTTCCTCGCGCACGCCGACGGCCGGCGCGGCGGCCTTGCCTTCGAGCACGGAGTCGGCGGCGGCGCGGGCGTACAGCTGCACGGCGCGGATGGCGTCGTCGTTGCCCGGGATGGCGTAGTCGACCAGGGCCGGATCGTAGTTGGTGTCGACGACCGCGACGACCGGGATGCCGAGCTTCTTGGCTTCCTTGATCGCGATGTCCTCATGACCGATGTCGATCACGAACAGCGCGTCGGGCAGACGGTTCATTTCCTTGATGCCGCCGAGCGAGGCGAACAGCTTCTCGCGCTCGCGGCGCAGGCCCAGCACTTCGTGCTTGACCAGCTTCTGGAAGGTGCCGTCGGTTTCGCCGGCTTCCAGTTCCTTCAGGCGCGACACCGACTGCTTGACGGTGCGGAAGTTGGTCAGGGTGCCGCCCAGCCAGCGCTGGGTCATGTACGGCATGCCGCAACGCTCGGCCTCTTCCTTGATCGACTCGCGCGCCGAGCGCTTGGTGCCGATGAACAGGATGGTGCCGCGCTTCTGGGCGATGCCCGAGATGAAGTTCATCGCGTCGTTGAACAGCGGAACGGTCTTCTCGAGGTTGATGATGTGGATCTTGCCGCGGGCGCCGAAGATGTACGGGCCCATCTTGGGGTTCCAGTAGCGCGTCTGGTGGCCGAAATGGACGCCGGCTTCCAGCATCTGGCGCATGGTGATCTGGGGCATTGCATGACTCCGATAGGCAGTGGAACCGACCGCCACGAGGAATGAGGGCGGTGCGCCGCAGGCGGGGCCGGCGGCGCGTGGTTCCGGGGTTGGGCCTCCCCGCTGCTTCCGTGTCCGAACCGCGTACGAATCAGCTGTACGAGGCACCCCGGCACGGGCTGTGGCAGCGGGTGTGTATTCGCCGGTGACGCCCGGCGTGGGCGGCGCGAAAGCCCTGGGGCCTCCGCATAGCCGCGGAAGTGTAGCCGGATCAGGGCTTTGCGGCAACCGGAGGTGCCCAGCCCCTTCGCAGCGGCTGGTCTTCCCCTTTGAAAGGAGGGCTGAGGAGGATTCGCTCCGCTCCTAGATGGGGTCGCTCAGGGCAGGCTGTCGTAGACCGAGCCGACGATCTGGGCCGGTTTGACCCAGTTCTGGCCCCAGACCGGGTCCAGATCGGCGGTGGGCGCGGCCGCCAGCACCTGTTCGCGGGTCCGGCCGGCGCGCTTGAGCTTGGCGACGCGCTCGCGCACCTCCGCGAGCATGTCTCGCGCGGCCTTGAGATCGGCGCGGGTACCGATCGGGCCATGCCCGGCGACGATCCGGGTGCGCGGGTCGGACAGCGCCAGGCCGCGGTCCAGGGCCGCGATCAGGCCGTCGACGGTGCCGCCGACCCCGGTGTCGATGATCGGATAGAAGCCGTTGAAGTAGCAGTCGCCCATGTGCAGCACGTTGGCGGCCGGGAAATGCACCAGCAGATCGCCGTCGGTGTGCGCGGCGGGGACGTGGATCAGCCGCGCCTCCAGCCCGTCCAGGCGAATGCGGCCGTCGCCGGCCAGGGTCACGCGGGGCAGGGCGGCGGCGGGCAGGGGCGGGATGACCCGGTTGTGGTGCTTGAGGAAGGTCGCTTCGGCCATGCGCCGGCGCGCGTTCTCGTGCGCGATCAGGGTCGCGCCGGTCGCGGCCAGGGCCTCGTTGCCGCCGGCGTGGTCGCCGTGCCAGTGGGTGTTGACCACGTAACGCAGCGGCTTGCGGCCGGCCAGGGCCTGGCCCAGCGCCGGCGCGGCCTTGGCGGTTTCGCTGTCGACCAGCAGCGCGCCGTGCTCGGTTTCGGCCAGCAGCACGGTGGTGGCCGGGCCGCTCCAGGCCGACAGGCCGGGGGCGAGTTCGACCCAGGCCGCTGCGGGCTCGGCGGCCGGGGCCGGCCCGTTCAGCACCAGGGCCAGGACGAGAGAGACGACGGAAACGCGGCGCAGCGGCATGCGGATGGCTCCGATGGGGGCGGGCGAGGACGACGGCGGCACGCTGTGGACCGCGCGCCGCCATGATCGCGGGGCGTGAATAGGCGATAATGCCCGCATGCCCATCACCATCAAAACTCCGGACGAGATCGAGAAGATGCGCGTCGCCGGCCGCCTGGCCGCCGAGGTGCTGCAGATGATCGCTCCGCACGTGAAGCCCGGCGTCAGCACCGAGGCCCTGGACAAGCTCTGCCACGACCACATCGTGAACGTGCAGCAGGCGATTCCGGCCAACGTCGGCTACAAGGGTTTCCCCAAGACGGTCTGCACCTCGGTCAACAACGTCATCTGCCACGGTATTCCCAGCGAGTCCAAGATCCTGAAGGAAGGCGACATCGTCAATATCGATGTCACCGTCATCAAGGACGGCTGGCACGGCGATACCAGCCGCATGTACATCGTCGGCGCGCCCTCGGTCATGGCCAAGCGCCTGGTCGACGTGACCCGCGAAGCGATGTTCCGCGGCATCCGCACGGTCAAGCCGGGTTCGACCCTGGGCGACATCGGCGCGGCGATCCAGCAGTACGCCGAATCCGAACGCTTCAGCGTGGTGCGCGAGTACTGCGGCCACGGCATCGGCCGCATCTACCACGAAGACCCGCAGGTGCTGCATTACGGCCGCGCCGGCGAAGGCCTGGTGCTGAAGCCGGGCATGACCTTCACCATCGAGCCGATGATCAACGAGGGCGCGCGCCACACCAAGCTGCTGCCCGACGGCTGGACCGTGGTCACCAAGGACCGCAAGCTCTCGGCGCAGTGGGAACACACGGTCGCGGTGACCGACGACGGCGTCGAGATCCTGACCCGGCTGCCCGGCGACGACAACGACCTATGACCGGTAGCGCCGCCGCCGGCTCTGGCCTGACGGAGCCGGGCGCGACGGCGCACAGCGCCGAGCGGGCGGCGTCGATCCGCACCGCATTGAACGCGGTCGACGCGGCGCTGGCGCAGCGTTTCGACGCCGGCGCCGACACCCCCGCCGACGGCATCGACATCGACCGCCTGCTGCGCGTGCGCGCCGACACCGTCGACGCCGAAGTGCGCGCGGCCTGGCGCGACAGCATTCCGGCCGACGCGCCGCTGGCGCTGTTCGCGGTCGGCGGCTACGGCCGCGGCGAACTGTTCCCGCAATCCGACATCGACCTGCTGGTGCTGGCCGAGTCGCAGGCCCAGGCCGATCACGCCGAGGCCCTGGGCCGCTTCTTCACCCTGCTGTGGGATGGCGGCCTGCCGGTCGGCCATGCGGTGCGCTCGGCCGCGCAATGCACCGAGGCCGCGGCCGACATCACCGTGCTTACCGCGATGCTGGAAGCGCGCCCGCTGGCCGCCGACCATCACGCCGGCGCCACCTTGCAGGCCGCGATCGCGCCGCTGTACGTGTGGCCGGCGCGCGAGTTCTTCCTGGCCAAGCGCGAGGAGCTGCGGCAGCGCCACGCGCGCTACGGCGACACCGCCGACAATCTCGAACCCAATCTCAAGGAAGGCCCGGGCGGCCTGCGCGACGTTCAGACCCTGCACTGGATGGCGCTGCGCATCATCGGCACCGCCGACCTGGAATCGCTGGTCGCGATCGGCCAGCTCGGCGTCGACGAACTGGGCACGCTGGAGCGCGAACGCCGCGCCCTGTCGCGCCTGCGCTTCGGCCTGCACCTGGTCGCGCGCAAGCGCGAGGAGCGCCTGCGCTTCGACTACCAGAAACTGCTGGCCGAGCGCCTGGGCTACGTCGACAACGCCGACACCCTCGCCGTCGAGCAGATGATGCAGGGCTTCTACCGCAGCGCCGCGCTGGTGCTGCGGATCGGCGAGCGCCTGCTGCAGCGTTACGAAGAGCAGATCGAGGGCGAGCCCGCGCCGGTGCCGATGCGCGGCGCGTTCGAGGCCTTCGAGCTGCGCCGCGACTACATCGCCGCGCGCTCGCCGCAGTGGCCGCGCGACGCGCAGGACATCTTCGCCCTGTTCGCGGCCTGGGCCGAGCACGACGGCGTGCGCGGCCTGCACTCGCGCACCGCGCGCGCGCTGGCCGAGTCGCTGTCGCGCATCCCCAGTTTCGAGGCCGCCGACCCCGCCTTGCGCGAGCGCTTCCTGGCGATCCTGCGCGGTCCGCATCCGGTCCACGCGCTGGAACGCATGGCGCGCCTGGGCGTGCTCGGGCGCTGGATTCCGGCGTTCTCGAAAGTCTCCGGGCGCATGCAGTTCGATCTGTTCCACGTCTACACGGTCGATCAACACACCTTGGCGGTGCTGCGCAATCTGGCGCGCTTCGCCTCCGGCGTGGCCGACGAGCGTTTCAGCATCGCCCACGAAGTCTGGCCGCGCCTGCGCAAGCCCGAACTGCTGCTGCTGGCCGGCCTGTTCCACGACATCGCCAAGGGCCGCGGCGGCGACCATTCCGAGCTCGGCGGCGACGACGCGCGCGCGTTCGGCACCGTGATGGGCCTGAGCGAGGCCGACACCGCCCTGATCGAATGGCTGGTGCGCCAACACCTGCTGATGTCGGTGACCGCGCAGAAGCAGGACATCGCCGATCCGGAAGTGATCCACCGCTTCGCCGGCAAGGTCGCCGACCGCGAGCGTCTGGATCATCTGTATCTGCTGACCTGCGCCGATATCGCCGGCACCTCGCCCAAGCTGTGGAACGCGTGGAAGGACCGGCTGATGGCCGATCTCTACACCGCCACCCGCCTGGCCTTGCGACGCGGGCTGGAGCACCCGGTCGCGGGCGCCGAGCGCGCGGCCGAGACCCGCGCCGCCGCGCACGCCATGCTGGCCGCGTTCGGCAGCGGCGACGACGAGATCGCGGCGCTGTTCGCGCGCATGCCGGACATCGGCTTCCAGCGCGGGCGCCCGGATCAGATCGCCTGGCAGGCCGCTTCGCTGCGCGGCGTGCTGGTCGGCGACACCCGCGTGCGTGCGCGTCCGGTCAGCGCGCTGGCCGGTGCGCTGGAAGTGTTCGTGCATTCGCCCGACCGCGACGGCCTGTTCGCCGCGATCGTGGCCACCCTGGACCGCCTCGGCCTGGCGATCCAGCAGGCGCGCGTGCTCGACGGCCCGCAGGGCACCATCTTCGACACCTTCGAAGTCGTGCCCACCGACCCGCGCCATCCGCCCTCGGCCGAGGACGTCGAGCGCCGTCTGGCCGCGACCCTGGCCGCGCCGCTGGACCGGGTCCGGCCGGCGCGCCGCGCCCAGCCGCGCCACCTCAAGCATTTCCGCATCGTGCCGCAGATCGGCTTCAACACGGTCGACAAATCCGGCAGCGACAGCGCCGGCGGCGCCGGCGAGCGCACCCTGCTCAGTCTGGTCTGCACCGACCGGCCGGGCCTGCTCGCCGACGTCGCCATGACCCTGCGCAATCAGGCGCTGCGCGTGCACGACGCGCGCATCGCCACCTTCGGCGAACGCGCCGAGGACATGTTCCAGATCACCAGCCCCGACACCGACGGGCGCGATCGCGCGCTCGACGAAACGCAACAGCAGGCGCTGCGCGACGCGCTGCTCGCCTGCCTGGAAGGAGACCACCGATGAGCCCCGCCAAGACCGCCAAGAAGACCGTCCGCAAGAAGACCGCGCCCAAGGCGCCGGGCATCGACGAACTCAAGTTCATGATCGACAGCGCCTTCGAGCGCCGCAGCATGCTGACGCCGGACGAGATCGAGGGATCGACGCGTCCGACCGTGGAGCGGGTGATCTCGGGCCTGGAGCAGGGCGAGTTCCGCGTGGCCGAGCCGGACGGCAAGGGCGGTTGGACCGTCAACGAATGGCTGAAGAAGGCGGTGCTGTTGTACTTCCGCGTCAACGAGATGCAGTTGGTCGAGGCCGACCCGGCGCCGTTCTGGGACAAGGTCCCGGCGCGCTTCGAAGGCTACGGCGAGAGCGACTTCCGCAAGCTCGGCGCGCGCGTGGTGCCCGGCGCGATCGCGCGCCGCGGCGCCCACATCGGCAAGGACGTGGTGCTGATGCCCAGCTTCGTCAACATCGGCGCCCACGTCGGCGAAGGCACCATGGTCGACACCTGGGCCACGGTCGGCTCCTGCGCCCAGATCGGCAAGCATTGCCACCTGTCCGGCGGCGCCGGCATCGGCGGCGTGCTGGAGCCGCTGCAGGCTTCGCCGACCATCATCGAGGACCATTGCTTCATCGGCGCGCGCTCGGAAGTGGTCGAAGGCTTCGTGGTCGGCCACCACAGCGTGATCGGCATGGGCGTGTTCCTGGGCCAGAGCACCCGCGTCTACAACCGCGCCACCGGCGAGATCAGCTACGGCTACGTGCCGCCCTACAGCGTGGTCGTGTCCGGCCAGCTGCCGGCGAAGGACGGCTCGCACTCGCTGTACTGCGCCGTGATCGTGAAGCAGGTCGACGCCAAGACGCTGTCGAAGACCAGCATCAACGAGCTGCTGCGCGGGTTGGCGGACTGAGTCAGCCGATGGCGCGTCTGTCCGCCAACACGGTGGTGGCAAGGGCAATCACCTCGTGGACGGCGGGTGCTCTGGTTGTCGCACTCGCCTCACTCGCAATAGGTCATGTGCTCGGCCTCTACCGATTAGCGCTAGAGATCTGGTTTATGCTGGGTCTCCTGACGCTCAATAGCGTGACTTGGTGGCTGTATACGCGGCGTTTCGCCGATAGCGTAGAAGAGGCGGGCGATGCATTGCGGGTGCGGCGTCGGGGGCTGGAAGAGCTAATACCGATCTCGGACATCGCCAAGGTGTCCGAGCAGATCGAGTGGCGGACCCGAAAAGTGGTGTTGTCCCTACGCATTTCGAGCAAGTTCGGGCGACGGATCGAATTCTTCCCGAAACCCAATTCGCCGTTCGGCTCGCCCGGCGGCAGCGACGTCAGCCGCGCGCTGCGCGAACGCGTCGCCATGACCGCCGCCTTAGGTTCCATCGCGTCGGCAGGCGCTCGATCGCCGTCTGGCTGAGTCAGAGCGAATGATGCGCATCTACGTTTCGAGGGACCGTCGCGCCGATAAGAACATCCGCATGTGCAGGGAGCATGTCGGTGCAATACGGGCCGATAGCTGGGGTGCCGATTTGAATCGGGCGGAATATTCATGACCATGCGCCGCATCTCATCGTCGATGTCCTACCACTTCAAACGCACCTTCCCCATCGTGATGTTCGGTGCCTTTTCCGCCGCGCTGGTGGCCGCGCTGTTGCAGCGCCCGGTGCCGGTCGAGACGGTGGGGGTGTTCGCGGTCGCCATCGTGGTCGGCGGAGTCGTGACCTATCGCTACCTGCGCGACGTGCTGGACGAGGTCTACGACGACGGCGACCGCTTGCTGGTCCGCAACGGTGGTGTCGAGGACACGGTGCAGCTGCGCGACGTGGTCGCCGTCGATTCGGCCCGCTGGCGCACCTTGGTCCGCCTGACGCTGACGCTCTCCGTTCCGGGAAAGTTCGGGGATAAGATCGTCTTTCTCCTGCGCGACACCTTCCTGGACGGGATGCCGTACGGGGCGCCCGCGCAGATCAAGCAACTGGAAGACCGCATCGCGGCACTCAAACGCAATTCGACGGGGCAGCAATGACCACGCTCTATGGCTTGAACAACTGCGACACCTGCAAGAAGGCCCGTAAGTGGCTGGACCGCTTCGGCGTCGCGCACAGCTTCGTCGACTATCGCGACCACCGGCAGACGCCGGAGACGCTGCTGGGCTGGCGCGACCAGCTCGGCGGTTGGGACGCGATGATCAACAAGTCCTCGACCACCTGGCGCACGCTGCCGCCGAACCGCAAGGAGCCGGCCTCGGATGCGGAATGGAAGCTGCTGCTGAAGGAGTATCCGCAGCTCATCCGGCGCCCGGTGGTGGTCACCGACGACGGCACCGTCACCCAGGGCTTCAGCGACAACGGTTTCAAGCTGCGCTTCGGAGTGGGTAAGTGAGCGATGTCCTGCAGCTGACCCGCGATCTGATCGCGCGCGCGTCGGTGACGCCGGAAGACCTGGGTTGCCAGGCGCTGATCGCCGAACGCCTGCAGCACGCGGGCTTGCGCTGCGAGCATCTGCGTTACGGTGAGGTCGACAATCTCTGGGCCGTGCACGGCGAGGACGGCCCGACCCTGGTGCTGCTGGGGCATACCGACGTGGTGCCCTCGGGCCCGCGCGAGGCCTGGGCCAGCGATCCCTTCGTGCCCGAGATCCGCGACGGCGTGCTGTACGGCCGCGGCGCGGCCGACATGAAGGGTAGCGTGGCCGCGTTCGTGGTCGCGCTGGAACGCTTCGTCGCCGCGTATCCGCGTCATCCGGGCCGGGTCGCGCTGCTGCTGACCTCGGACGAGGAGGGCGACGCCATCGACGGCGTGCGCCGCGTCGCCGAGACCTTCCGCGCGCGCGGCGAACGCCTGGACTGGTGCGTGACCGGCGAGCCCTCGTCGACCGCCAAGCTTGGCGACCTGCTGCGCGTGGGCCGTCGCGGCACCTTGTCGGCGACCTTGAACGTGATCGGGGTGCAGGGCCACGTCGCTTATCCGGACAAGGCGCGCAACCCGATCCATCAGGCCATGCCGGCCCTGTCGGCGCTGGCGGCGCGACGTTGGGACGAAGGCTACGAGACCTTCCCGCCGACCAGCTTCCAGATCAGCAACGTGCACGCGGGTACCGGCGCCAACAACGTGATTCCGGGCGAGCTGCAGGTATTGTTCAACCTGCGCTACAACCCGAGCTGGAACGCCGAGGGCCTGGAGCGCGAATGCGAGCAGGTGCTGCGCGCGCACGGGTTGGAATACCAGATCCGCTGGTTCCGCGGCGGCGAGCCGTTCTACACCCCGGAAGGTCCGCTGCGCGCGGCCGCGCGCGAAGTGCTGGCGCGTTTCGCCGGCGCCGCGCCGGAAGAAAGCACCGGCGGCGGTACTTCGGATGCGCGCTTCATCGCGCCGCTGGGCGCGCAGTGCATCGAGATCGGGCCGGTCAACGCCAGCATCCACAAGGTCGACGAGCACGTGTCGGTGGCCGATCTGGAAGCGCTGCCGGATTTGTATCTGGCCTTGATCGAGCGTTTGCTGGTGCCGAACGCTTAAACGCTCGGCGCCGGGAGTTGGGCGCGCGGGCTGGGATTCGCGTTGCGTCGTGTGGGTTCTAATCGCGGCTCACGCCGCTCCCACAGAGAGCGACGCGGCCTGCTTTCTGTGGGAGCGGCGTGAGCCGCGATCGCGCAGTCCCGATCGGCCGCGTCGCTCCACCTGCCGCGCCTCAGCGCGGCTTTAGCGTCAAGGTGTGCTGCGTCGCCCCCGGCAGGAACGGCGAGGGGCGGCCTTGGACCCAGTCGTCGTGACCGGCGCCCCAGTACGGCGACAGCGGATGCCCGCTTTGCCCGCCGGGCATCTGGATGATGCCCTCGGCTTCGTGCCCCGGTGCCACCACCATGCGCTCGGAGGCGCCGAAGTCCTGGCGCTGCACGCGCGGCATGGCGACGTCGCCGGGTAGTTCGTCCGCAGGCATGCACAGCACCGGCTTGGCGAATTCGGGCAGGGCGCGCGCGAGCGGGTGGCAGATCGCGGCGGTGTTGCGTTCGCCCCAGCGGCGCTGCGCCAGCGGTCCCTGTTTGGCGAGATCGTCGCGGACCTGGCGCGCGGCGTCCTCGAACAACGCGTCCCAGGAGGGATAGCGACGCGGCAGCAGGTGCTGCGGCTGCTGGGTGACCAGCGGCCAGGCCACGCCTTCGAATTGCGGCAGTTCGGGCATCTCGAAATCGCGGCCCTGGCGCACGCGTGCGGGCGCGGTCAGACCGTCGATCAAGCGATCGTGCACGGCCAGGCGCCAGGCGCGCACCAGCCGGTAACTCACCGATTCGGGCACGGCGCGGCCTTCCCAATGCGCGGACGCCGCGGCCAGCTCCTTCAACGCGGGCGCATCCTTGGAGCGCGCCGCCTGCTCGCGCAGCAGCGTCCACCAGCGCGTCAGGAACACCGCGCGGTCGTCGAGCTGGATTCGCATCAGGTCGCGTTCGTCCAGGCGCGACTTGCTCATCAGGTCGTCGCGGATCTGCTGCGCGCGCGCGCCCAGGACCAGGCCGCCGTCGCCGATGCGCGCCAGTTCGGCGCCTTCGAGCGTGCGCGAGTTCGCCGTCCACAGACGCCCGCCGGGCGGATCGATCAGTTGCGGTGCGACGTCGCTGCGCAGGGTCCAGGGCGGGCAGGCCGCGTCTGCGGCCAGGGGCACCGCCGGCGTGCAGCCCGGCGCGCGCTGCGGAATCGGGCCGAGCAGGCGCCAGGCGATGCGGCCTTCGCGGTCGCCGACCAGCAGGTTCTGCACCGGCATCGCCACGCCCTGGGCATCGCGCATGGCCTCGTCCAGCGACTGCGCGCGAATCAGCTTGGCCAGGCCCAGATTGAGCCCGCCGGGCAGATGCGCCGACCAGCGCAACGCCAGCGCGCTGCCGTCGGCGTTGTCGTGCATCAGCGGGCCCCAGGCGGTCTCGCGCACGCGCAGCACGCGCGCGGCTTCGCCTTTGACCTCGATGCGTTCTTCGTAGGTGCGCAGCCCGGCGCAGGCCTTGGGTGCGGGGCCGGCGCAGCCGGGCGCGATCGCCCAGTCCAGCCAGTCGCCGTAGCTGTTGGTAAAGCCCCAGGCGACATGGCCGTTGCTGCCGACCACCAGCGCCGGCAGGCCGGGCAGGGTGAAACCGCCGGCATCGATGCGGCCGCCGGGCACGCGCGCGTCGGCGTAGCGCAGGCGCGCGCGGAACCACAGATTGGGCGCGCGCAGGCCCAGGTGCATGTCGTCGGCGACGATCGCGCGGCCGTCGCGGGTACGGCTGCCGGCGACGGCGAAGTTGTTGCTGCCGACCTCGTTGCGACGCGGGACTTCCACCGGCGCTTCGTCGGCCGGTATCGGCATGCTGCGCAGGTCGATGGTGGCCGCATCGGGCAACTGCACATCGCCGTGCGGATTGCCGAACAGGGGCGCGTCCCAGCTGCTGCTGCCGTGGGTGAGCAGTGCGTACAGGTTCGGCGACAGGGCCGGGCGCAGCTTCCACAGCGCGCGTTCGCGCACGTTGTCGGCGTCCTGCAGGTCGAAGTACATCGCGTAGCCGACCAGGGCCGAGTCGGCCAGCTGCCAGCGCTGCGGCTGCGTCCCCAGCAGCAGATAGGGCCAGGGCCGCGCGCGCAGCGCGCCCAGGCCGTCGTTGACGCCGTCGGTATAGGCCTGCAGCAGCGGGCGCTGCTCGCCGGCGAAACTGGACAGCTGTTGCTCGGTGCGCGCGCGCAGGCGATGCACGCGCCGGCGTTGATCCACCTCGACCGCGATCGGGCCGAACAACGCCGACAGCTCGCCGGCCGCGGTGCGGCGCAGCAGGTCCATTTCGAAGTAGCGTTCCTGCGCATGGATGTAGCCCAGCGCGCGGATCGCGTCGGTCTCGTTGGCGGCGTCGATGGTGACCACGCCCTGCGCGTCGCGCTGCACGCTCACCGGGGCCGACAGACCCTGCAGCGCCAGTTCGCCGTCCAGTTGCGGCAGGCTGCCGCGCAGCAGCCACCAGGCGCCCGCGCCCGCGATCAAACCCATTACCAGCAGCGCGAGCAGGCCGCGCTTGATCCAATGTGCCATGAGGTGCCCTCCGCGGCGCAGCTTAGCCGATTGGCCGCTCCGTCCAGGGGGCTGCGTTGGCCTTAGGCGAGCGGACCGGGCGGGCGGGAGCCCCGGACGCTTGCAAACCGTCCCGGCCTCAAGCAGGATCGAGCCATGACCCGTCCCTTCGCCACCGTCCTGATCCGCAGCGCCGCCCTCCGCGGCCGCGCGGCCGTGGCCGCGGCGAACAATAACAATCGCAATAACGCCAGCCTCCCGCGGGCCGGCGATTAGCGCGCGCAACATACGCTCTTAATCGTCAACGAAGCCCGCGCCGAAAAGCGCGGGCTTTTTCGTTTCTGGGTTGTTTACTGATCGTTCGTCCTTGAACAAGAGCCCGGCCATCCATGGCCGGGGATTCAAAGAAAAGCAATTCAACCTCACTGGAGATTCCCCCGATGTGCTCGATCCTCGGCCTGTTCGACCTCCGCCCCGGCGCCGACCTGAGACCGCTCAGGCCGCTGGCCCTGTCCCTGTCGGCGCGCCAGCGCCACCGTGGGCCCGACTGGTCCGGCGTCAGCGTCGATCCGCGCGCGCTGCTGGTCCACGAGCGGCTGGCCATCGTCGATCCCACCGGCGGTTCGCAGCCGCTGCGTTCGGCCGACGGCGAGCTCGCGCTGGCGGTCAACGGCGAGATCTACAACCACCGCGAACTCGAGCAACAGCTGCGCGCGCCCTACGCGTTCCAGACCAAGTCCGACTGCGAGGTCATCAACGCGCTCTACCGCGAGGGCGGCGACCTGGGCGAGCTGCTGAACCGCCTCAACGGCATCTTCGCCTTCGCCCTGTGGGACGCGGCGCGCGGGCGTTACGTCATCGCGCGCGATCCCTTCGGCGTGTGCCCGCTGTACTGGGGGCACGACGCCGACGGCCGCCTGTGGGTGGCCTCGGAAATGAAGGTGCTGGCGCGCCTGTGCGACGACGTCGCCGCGTTCCCGCCCGGCCACTACTACGACAGCGAGGTCGGGGTGCCGGTGAAGTACTACCAGCGGCCGTGGCGCGACTACGAGGCCACGCGCGGCGTCGAGGTCAGCAAGGAAGAATTGCGTACCGCCTTCGAGCGCGCCGTGCATCGGCAGATGATGAGCGACGTGCCTTACGGCGTGCTGCTGTCGGGCGGCTTGGATTCATCGCTGGTGGCGGCTTGCGCGGCGCGGTTCGCGCGCCGTCGCATCGAAGAGGACGACCAGGCCGAGGCCTGGTGGCCGCGCCTGCACTCCTTCGCGATCGGCCTGGCCGGCTCGCCCGATCTGGCCGCGGCCGAGATAGCGGCACAGGCGCTGGGCACCGTGCACCACGGCTTCACTTATACCTTCGAGGAAGGCCTGGACGTGCTGCCGGACGTGATCCAGCACATCGAAACCTACGACGTCACCACCATCCGCGCGTCCACGCCGATGTTCCTGCTGGCGCGGCGGATCAAGGCCATGGGCGTGAAGATGGTGCTGTCCGGCGAGGGCAGCGACGAGATCTTCGGCGGCTACCTCTACTTCCACAAGGCGCCGAACGCGCGCGAGTTCCACGAAGAGCTGGTGCGCAAGCTCGACGCCCTGCACAGCTTCGACTGCCTGCGCGCGAACAAATCGATGATGGCCTGGGGTGTGGAGCCGCGCGTGCCGTTCCTGGACGTCGAGTTCCTGGAGGTGGCGATGCGCATCGACGCGCAGGCCAAGATGGCCGGCAAGGGCCGGATCGAGAAGGCGGTGCTGCGCGAGGCCTTCGAAGGCTATCTGCCCGATTCCATCCTGTGGCGGCAGAAGGAACAGTTCAGCGACGGCGTCGGCTACGGCTGGATCGACGGCCTCAAGGCGCATGCCGAAGCCCAGGTCAGCGACCGCGACCTGGCCGCGGCGCCGGGTCGCTTCCCGATCAACCCGCCGCAGACCAAGGAGGCCTATTACTACCGCTCGATCTTCGAGCGCCATTTCCCGGGCACGGCCTGCGCCGAGACGGTGCCGGGCGGCAAGTCGATCGCCTGTTCCTCGCCGGCTGCGATCGCCTGGGACGCGGCCTTCGCCAATGCCGCCGACCCGTCGGGGCGCGCGGTCGCCGGCGTGCACCAAGCCGCCTTGGCCTGAGCCGGCGCTACGACGGAACGGGCGCGGCGCTTGCCACGCCCGTGCGCTACGGATCGCAGCGGCGCCGACACCGCTGCGATGCGGTCGTCAGAAGCCGCAGCCGACCCAGGTGCGGGTCAGGGTCTTGGTCTCGCTGCTGCCGCCGGGGCAGCCGACGTTGACGGTGGCGGTGCCCTTGAGTTCGCAGCCGGCGCCGATCCAGGTCCAGTAGCTCGCGATCGGCGCCTGCGAGGGATAGGAGCCGTTGCCGCTAACGGTTTCGCTGTGGCTGTCCCAGGTCGGGTGCGCGCTGTCGCGATGCGAGCTCACTACGTACGCGGAGTACCAGCGCGGCGGTTCCGGCGGCGGGCTGAAGCCGTCGGCCGGGTTGAGGTCGGCGCTGGCGGCGACGCTGACATCGACGCCGCCTTCGGCGAAGTCCAGGTCCAGGCTCACCAGATACTTGCCGTTGCAGACGAGGATATCGCTGCTCGCATCCGGCGGCGGCGTGGCGCCGGCGGCCAGGGGTAGGGCGAGTAGGGATGCGGCGACAATCGCGGCGGAAACGCGGGTGCGGTGCTGATTCATGCGGCTGATCCTTAGCGTGGTATGGGTAGCGTCGGCGACAGCGAATCTTCTTGTCCGGCGCTCCTGTGCCGGACGCCGTCGCCGGCCGTGGCGACGCGCGCATCGTGGCGCGCATCGCGATCGAGTCTAGCGTTCCAGAGCGACGCGACGTGCGCGATTTGCGGTCGTCCAGCAGTTTCCAACCGGGCGACGCCATCGGCGCCGACGTTGGGTTGTCGCGCGCGCGGCACAAGGTTTTCGGCGCGTGCCTATTCGCACGCGAACTGCGCAACGAATGCGCTGGAGTATGATCGCGCACACCCCAATTCCGGATGCGCGCATGGACAGACGCCGATTCATCGCGGTAAGCGGTTTGACGGCGGTCTCGCCCGTGCTCGCGCAAGCGGCGGCCGCGTCGGCCGCCGCCGGCGACGCCGACGCGGACTTGTTCAAGCACGTCAATTTCTACGACGACGGCCTGGGTCTGAGTTCGCGCGAGTACGCGGTGCTGCTGGAGCGCATGAGCGCCGGCGCCGGCATCGAGGCCGATAACTATTCCAACGGCGGCATCGTCGCCGAGCTGGAAGCCCGCTTCGCCAAGAAACTGGGCAAGCAGGCGGCGATGTTCGTGCCCACCGGTACGCTGGCCAACCACATCGCGCTGCGCAAGCTGGCCGGCGCCGACCGGCGCGTGCTGGTGCAGGCCGAAAGCCATTTCTACAACGACAGCGGCGACTGCGGCGAGATCCTCAGCGGGCTCAACCTGGTGCCGCTGGCGCCGGGGCGCAGCACCATCACCGTCGACGAGGCGCGCGACTGGGTCGGGCGTTCCGCCGGCGGGCGCGTGCCGATGAAGATCGGCGTCGTCTCGATCGAGTCGCCGGTGCGGCGCCGCGATCACGAGATGGCCGATTACGACGAGCTGGTGCGTCTGAGCGCCTATGCGCGCGGCGAGGGCATTCGTCTGCATCTGGACGGCGCGCGGCTGTTCAATCTGCCGTACCACTCGGGGCGCAGCCTGCAGGAACACGCGGCCTTGTTCGATACCGTGTTCGTGTCGTTGTGGAAGCACTTCAACGGCATGTCGGGGGCCATCCTGGCGGGCGACTCGGCCTTCATCGACGGCCTGTATCACACCCGGCGCATGTTCGGCGGCTCCCTGCCGCAGGCCTGGCCGGCGGTCGCGGTGGCCGCGCAGTACGTGGACCGTTACGAGACCGACTACGCGCAGGCCTGGCAGCTCACCGATCGCTTGTTGGCCTTGCTCGCGCAGGATCGTCGCTTCAAATCGCGCAAGCTGCCCGCGGGCACCAGCCGCTATTTCCTGGCGGTGTCCGACGACCCCCAGGCCTTCCGCGAGCGCGCCAAGCAGCGCGGTCTGTTGTTGCCCCGGCCGCATCCGCAAACCGGCGAGTTCGCGATGCAGGTCAATCCCAGCGTGCTGCGCTCCAACGCCGAGGCGATCGCGCAGGGCTTGATCGAAGCCGCGAAGGCCTGAGCCATCGCGCTCGCATACGAAACGGGCGCCGCATCGGCGGCGCCCGTTCGTGGCGACGGCTCAAACGCGTTTAAAGACCGCAGCCGACCCAGGTGCGCTCCAGGGTCTTGTACTCCCACTGACCGCTAGGGCAATGCACGCTGACAACGGCGTTGCCGGCCAGTTCGCAGGTCGCGGAGCGGAACGCCATCTTGGTCGCGCTGGCCGGCGAGGTCGGGTAGGACGAGACGCCTTCCAGGTTCTGGTCGTTGGTGGACCAGGCCGAGCCCGCGTCCGGACGGTGCGAAGCCGCGGCGTAGACCGCGTAATACGGCGGCGCGGGCGGAAAGGGACCGACCGGTGAGCTGACCACCTTGGCCTTGGCGGCCACGGTAGCGGTGGTGCCGGTGTTGCCGAAGTCCAGCGACATTTCGGCGAAGTAGCCGCCGTTGCAGATCGGGATTCGCGCGGTGGCGTCCGGCGGCGGCGTCGCCGCGGCGGTCAGGGGCAGCAACAGGGCCGCGGCGATCAGGGCGAGGCGAGAGTGGGAATGCTTCATGGACGCAGATCCTTGCGTTCTTAGGTGGGTAATGCCGGCAGCGGCCGTTCCTGACCGAAGCGTCCGAAGGAGCGCTGCGGCGGGACCTTCGCATGCGCGTCGGTGGCCGTCGCCGGCGGCAAAGACGGCCGCATGGCCGTCGTGCCTAGTGTCGGATCTTCAGGCGTCGTCGTGGCCGTCGTTCATGCCACGATTCCGGCGCTTCGTCGCATCGCGCGCGCGGCGCGGCATCGGGCCAATCGAGAGTTGCGTCAGGCCAAGCGAGGGGCGCGGGCGCCGCCGGCCGCCCACGGCGAGGCGGCCTCGGGCCTCAGTTGCGCTCTAGCGCGTAAACCACCGTGTCCAACGCGGTCACGCCGTCGGCGATGAAGGCCGGTTGCTGGGCGAGGATGTCGCGGCGTTCCAGCGTGCGTAGCCGCCAGTCCGGCGCATACAGGCGGTAGACCTCCTGCTCTACGACCGAGAACGGCGGGCCCTGCTTCTCGTGCTGCGGATACTCCAGCGTGATCAACAGGCCGCGGCAGCCCGAGGGCAGGTGAGGGTAGAGCTCGCCCGCGTAGCGCTCCCGCAGCGGCGTCGGCAGGGCGATCAAGGCGGCGCGGTCGAACACCGCCGCGCAATCGGACAGCAGTGCGGCGTCCAGCGCGAAGGCGTCGCCGCAGATCAGTTCGATCGCGCCGGCGCGGTAGTGGCGGCCGTAGCGCGACATCTCCACCTCGGGCGTCAGGCCGTGCTCGGCGAAGAACTCTTCGACCGCGATCCGAGACAGCTCGACGCCGAGCACGCGATGGCCCTGCGACGCGAACCAGGCCATGTCCAGGGTTTTGCCGGCCAGCGGCACGAACACCCGGCTGTCCGGCGCCAGCCCCAGCGACGGCCAATGCTTGAGCAGCAGCGGCGACGGACGGTCCTGGTGGAAACCGATCTGTCGCTCGCGCCAGCGCTGTTGCCAGAATTCCGCGTTCATTCCGCTTCGCTCACTCGACCGACAGGCCTTCGACCTTCTGCCATCCGCGCGGCAGCAGGCCGCCGCGAGTCGCGCGCGCACCGACGTAGGCATCCAGGTCCTTCCACGACAGGCTCATGGTGCGCGTGCCCGAGCGCACGCTGAGCGTCGTGCCCGGCGCGACCACCGCCACCGCGACCACGCGCTCGGTGCCGAGCTTGGCCTTGGGGATGTCGATGATCTTGTTGCCTTTGCCCTTGTCCAGCTCAGGCAGCTCCGAGACCGGGAACGCGAGCAGGTGGCCGACGTTGGTCACCGCGACCACCCGGTCGGCCTCGACCGTGCCGACCGCGGCCGGCTGCAGCACCTTGGCGTTCGGGGTCAGCGACAGCATGGCCTTGCCGGCCTTGTTGCGGCCGGTGAGGTTTTCGAAACGGGTCACGAAGCCGTAGCCATGGCTGGACGCGAGCACGAAACGGCTGTCGTTGTCGCCGCTGGCCAGGGCCTGGAACGAAGCGCCGGCCGCGGGCGAGAAGCGCCCGGTCAGCGGCTCGCCGTTGCCGCGCGCCGAGGGCAGGCCATGGACCACGGTCGAGTAGGCGCGTCCGGTCGAATCCAGGAACGCGACCTGTTGCGTGCTGCGGCTTTTGGCCGAACCCAGCAGGCCGTCGCCGTCGCGATAGCTCAGGGTGGCCGCGTCGATGTCGTGGCCCTTGGCCGCGCGCACCCAGCCCTTCTCGCTGAGCACCACGGTCATCGGCTCGCTGGCCACCAGCTCGGTTTCCGACAAGGCCTGCGCGGCGTCGCGCGAGACCAGCGGCGAGCGGCGCGCATCGCCGAACTTCTTGGCGTCGGCCAGCAGCTCGTCCTTCACCAGCTTCTTGAGCTTGGCCTTGCTGCCCAGGGTGGCGATCAGCTGCTCGCGTTCCTTGGCCAGCTCGGTCTGTTCGCCGCGGATCTTCATTTCCTCCAGGCGCGCGAGCTGGCGCAGCTTGGTTTCCAGGATGTAGTCGGTCTGGTCCTCACTGAGCCCGAAGCGCTCCATCAGCACCGGACGCGGTTCGTCCTCGCTGCGGATGATGCGGATCACTTCGTCCAGGTTGAGGAACGCGATCAGCAAACCTTCCAACAGGTGCAGGCGGCGCTCGACCTTTTCCAGGCGATGGGTGAGGCGGCGGGTCACGGTGTCGGTGCGGAACACCAGCCACTCGCTGAGCAGCGTCTTCAGGCCCTTGACCTGCGGACGGCCGTCCAGGCCGATCACGTTGATGTTGACGCGGTAGCTCTTTTCCAGGTCGGTGGTCGCGAACAGGTGGCCCATCAGCTGCTCGGCATCGACGCGGTTGGAGCGCGGCACCAGCACGATCCGGGTCGGATTGGCGTGGTCGGATTCGTCACGCAGGTCTTCCAGCCAGGGCAGCTTCTTGGCGCGCATCTGCTGGGCGATCTGTTCGATGATCTTGCCCGGCGAAGCCTGGTAGGGCAGCGCGGTGATCACGAAGTTCTGCGCTTCCTTCACCCAGGTGGCGCGCGCGCGCACGCTGCCCAGGCCGGTTTCGTACATCGCGATCAGGTCGGCGCGCGGGGTGATGATCTCGGCGGTGGTCGGATAGTCCGGCCCCAGCACGTGCTCGCACAGGTCGCGGGTGGTCGCGTCCGGGTCGTCGAGCAGGCGCACGCAGGCGCTGACGACTTCGTTGAGGTTGTGCGGCGGCACGTCGGTGGCCATGCCGACCGCGATGCCGGTGGTGCCGTTGAGCAACAGATGCGGCAGGCGCGCGGGCATCCAGGTCGGCTCTTCCAGGGTGCCGTCGAAGTTCGGCACCCAATCGACCGTGCCGTGGCCGAGCTCGCCCAGCAGCACTTCGGCGATCGGGGTCAGCTTGGACTCGGTGTAGCGCATCGCCGCGAACGACTTGGGATCGTCGCTGGAACCGAAGTTGCCCTGGCCCTCGACCAGCGGGTAACGGTACGAGAACGGCTGGGCCATGAGGACCATGGCCTCGTAGCAAGCGCTGTCGCCGTGCGGATGGTACTTACCGATCACGTCGCCGACGGTGCGCGCGGACTTCTTGGGCTTGGCGCCGGCGTTGAGGCCGAGCTCGCTCATCGAATAGATGATGCGGCGCTGGACCGGCTTGAGGCCGTCGCCGAGGAAGGGCAGGGCGCGGTCGAGCACCACGTACATCGAATAATCGAGGTAAGCGCGCTCGGCGTACTCGCGCAGCGGGATCTGTTCGAAGCCGTGGAACACCGGACGTACGGAATCAGTCATGGAACGCAATCAACTCGCTAAGGCGTGACCTCACGATTCTACCCGTCGCGGTACTGAGCCGTGGCCGCGATTTCGCCGGGTCCGCACGCGCGCTGCCGTAGCCTGCGTGGCGCGGCGTAAGGGGCCTGTGCCCGGTCCCGGGCGAGCGCCGGCCTTGCCGATTTCGGCGTTGAGCCGGCGTTGTGACAAAACCGTTGACAGCCGCCTCACCGCAACGCAACATACGCCTCCTCGCAGCGCCAACGGCGTTGCGATAGGCCCAGGTGGCGGAATTGGTAGACGCACTAGTTTCAGGTACTAGCGGGTAAAACCGTGGAGGTTCGAGTCCTCTCCTGGGCACCACTATTCAGAAAAACCCCTGAGAAATCAGGGGTTTTTCGTTTTCAGGGCCCGGTGCGCACCGGCGCATGGATAGCGCACTTGGTCGTAGTTGCGCAGCGCGGCGCCCCGCAGCGGCGACAGCGCGGTGCCGCGCAGTTGGCCCTGGCGAACAGCCGGCCGGACCGCCCTCGATCGAGCGCACCACGAACGCGACCACCGGGTCGCCCAGGCCGATCAGGCGCAGGAACGACTCGCCGCTGCAATTGGCGTGGCGGCCGCCTCGTGGTAGCCGCCCGGTCACCACAGTCGGTCCCGGCGACGGCGGCTTGATCTGCGTCGACAGACGGCGCCGACGACATCCAACACCGCGGCGACGATCTCGCCGACGACGGGACACCACCCACAGCGCTTCCAGTATCGCCACGGCGTCGACGCGGGCGGTTTCGAATATCTGCCGCGCGAGCCCGCTTGCAGAACCCGGCGGGCGGCCAGGCAGTGGCCCCTGCATCTGCTCAGGGAATTACCTGCGGATGCTTGCGACGGTCTCGCCGACGGACCTGCGGATTTCCTTGAAACGTTCCTCGACCTGCCGGCGGATCATTGCCATGGCCGTTACTGCCGCTGAGTGCTCCAAGGCGGGGAACGCCGCGCGCGCAGCGCTTCGGCCCGCCGCATGCTGGCGCCCGTGCCTGCCCGCCGGCGGCGACCGGCGCTATCCTGTGGCAAGTGGAACGGGGCTGCCTGCGGCTTCGAGGCGCGCGGCAGCCACAAGGAGAACGGAATGTTCGATCGAAGCGTCCGGCGCAAGGCCTGGACGATGCTGTGCCTGGCCGGCTTGGCCTTGTCGGGCGGCGCTTGCTCGGCGCAGCACAAGCGACCGACGACGAAAGCGGCCGCGACGGACGCCGGCGCCGATGCGTTCGCCGGCGACTGGGGTTTCAGCACCCGCTGCTACAAGGGCCACTATGTCGGCATCACGCTCACGCGCGATGGCGATGGCTATACCGGGACCTGGAGCGACGGCACCGACATCTGGGGCTCGGACGGCAGTTTTCGCGGCGCGCAAAAGGACGGCAAGCTGGAAGTAGATGCTTGTACGACGACCGAGCAGCGCGGCGGCTACGCGCGCTGTCCGGCCTATACGCCCAACACCGCTTATTTCGTTCGCAGCGGCGAGCGATTGGTGTGGTATCGCCGGGAAGGCGAAATGGTCGACGAATATCTCACCCTAGATCGTCAACCGGCCGATCAGGTGCCGGTCACCGATTCGGAAGAAGTCTGCGATGAGTGAGCCCAGGAGGGGCGCCCATGACCGACAACCACCAGCAGCCTGCCGCGCGCCGCGGTCTGACCGATAACGAGATCCGCGCCACCATCTATTTCGCGGTCGGCGTGACCTCCGAGAGCGGCGAGAACCCCTTCCGGCTCGCGGTGGCGGGCGATAACCCGCGCACTCCCCGGATCGAGGTGGCCGCCAACAGCGGCTACACCTTCGGTACCGTGCAGATCGATCTGGGCCAGCACTATCAACCCAACGTTCGCGGCGGCGAGAACGTGCCTGCGGACCTGGTCAACGCCTACCAGGCCTGGGCGCGCCAGAGTCGGCAGGCGGCGGTCCTGACCCCGGCAGAAGCCGCGGAGGCGATCTCCGATCTGGGCCGGCAAGGGCATGAGATCAATCGGCAGGGCGGTACCGATCTCGACCCCGACGTGCGCAGGCGCCTGAACGGCTTTCTGGCCTCCGACGCCGGCGTGACCTGGGGCCACAACCGCGACGTGGCCCAGGTCGAGAAGCTCATGGACAACGCGATCGAGCCGCTGCGACGCAGCCAGCTCTACCGCAACGCCTCGGAGGACGATCAGGTCCGTCTGGTCGCCATGGTCGCCAAGGTCTACAACCAGAACGAAAACGAGGCCGGCCCGATCCTCAACACGATCGCGCGCGGCGGTTATCGCGGTGTCGACCAGGTCAGCAACGCGATCGGCGCCATCAGTTCCTCGCGCACCGATTATCTGGAGGAGGGGCGCGACAAGGCCTTGCAAGGCGCACGCGTGGTCAACGCGCTGCGCAATTCGCACCCCGGCAATCCCCTGCACGCGGCTTGGGACAACGTGCTGGACAATCCGTTGGTCCGCCCCAACCGGCTGGACCGGGATCCTCAGCACCCGAATCTGCCCGGCGAGTACGGTACGGTGCGGCGCCTGTTCGCCAACTACCAGCAGGCGCTGCCTTTCATCGATGCCTTGGATCGCGGCGGCTCTTATCAGCAGGCCCAGTTGAGTCGCGAGCAGCCCGGGCGTTTCGTCAGCAACGGCGTGTACGCGTCCGGCAACAATTTCGTGACCTGGGATACCCGCGGCAACGGGCACGCCTACTTGAACGGCGGTTGGAGCGCGATCGATCGCGACGATTTGCAGCGCGTCAATCGCGGTAACGGCGTGATCGATCTCAACATGGACCGGGGCGGCGGGCCCAAGTGCCTGTTGACCGTCGATCCGCGGATGCCCGCGCTGCGCCCCGGCCAGCGGCGCGCGGACCTGTCCCTGGACGGCGACGGCGCGCCGGGCGTCGGGCACGTCGAACAGGCCGCGCTCGGCCGGATAAACGGCGTGCTTGCGGCCGACGGGCGCTGGACCCCGGAGCAGTGCGACAACATCTCCGCGCAGCTGCTGTGCCGGCATCGCCTCGACTCTCCAGGTCTGGCGCTGGAACGGGTCGCGATCGGCCACCCCACCGCGACCGGTGAGGTGCATGTGTTCGCCATGCATTCGCCGTCGGGCGAGCGCGGTCCGCACTTCTACAGCCACGTCGAGGCCGGCCAGGCCGCGCGCGTGCCCGCCAGCCAAAGCTATGAGCAGCTGGCGCAGATCGGCGCGCAGCAAAGCCAACAGCAGAGCCAGCAACAGACCCAGGGCCAGGGCGGCCAGGACGCGCCCTCGCGCGGCGGGCATCGCATGGGTTGATCCCGCCCTGAGGCGCGACGTCGTCGGACGCGCCCGACGACGCCGCTTTCATGGCGATGTGCGACCATGCCGCGATGAGTAAGAAGACCCCGGCCGGGGGCAAGCCCGGCACACCCACCCGCGCGAACAGCGCGAAGGCCGGCAGCAAGCCGGCGAAAGGCAAGCCCGGCGCAGGTAAGCCCGGGGGCGGCAAGAAGAGCGCCGCACCGCGACCGCCCTGGCTGCCCGACACCCTGCAACACGGCCCACCCGGCAAGGGCGGCAAGCGCGGCAAGGGCGATGCGGCCCCGGCCTCCGCGCCGCGCGCGCGCGGCGCCGCGCCGGCCTACAACGATCCCTACGCCGAACGCGAAGCCAGCCGTTACGAGCAGCCCATCGCCAGCCGCGAAGCCATCCTGCAGCTGTTGGCGGGCGCCGACGGCCCGATGCGCGCCGAGGCGCTGGCCGAGACCCTGGGCCTGAGCGCGCCGGACCGTTTCGACGCGCTCGGCAAGCGCCTGGCTGCGATGCTGCGCGAAGGCCAACTGCTGCAGAACCGCAAAGGCGAATTCGCGCCCGCCGCGCGCATGGACCTGATCCCGGGCGTGGTGATCGCCAATCCCGACGGCTTCGGTTTCCTGCGTCCGGAAGCCGGCGGCGGCGACGATCTGTTCCTGCCGCCGTTCGAGATGCGCAAGGCCATGCACGGCGACCGCGTGCTCGCCAGCGTCACCGGCGTCGACCGCCGCGGCCGCCGCGAAGGCGCGATCGTGGAAGTGCTGGAGCGCCGCCTCAACCGCCTGATCGGTCGCTACACGGTCGAATCCGGCATCAGCTATGTGGTGCCCGACGACCGCCGCATCCAGCGCAACGTGCAGATTCCGCCGGACTCGCGCCTGGAGGCGCAGAACGGCCAGTTGGTGGTCTGCGAGCTGGTGCAGGCGCCGGACGCCAAGCGCCCGCCGATCGGCCGCGTACTGACGGTGCTGGGCGAACGCCTGACTGCGTCGCTGGCGGTGCAGGCCGCGATCCACGGCCACGAGCTGCCGCACGAGTTCCCGCAGCCGGTGCTGGACGAGGCCGCCGCGGTGCCCTTGACCGTGCCGCCGGCGGTGGCCGCGCAGCGCGTCGATCTGCGCGCGACGCCGTTGGTCACCATCGACGGCGAGGACGCCAAGGACTTCGACGACGCGGTCTATTGCGAGCCCAACCGCGACGGCTTCCGTCTGGTGGTCGCGATCGCCGACGTCTCGCATTACGTAAGTCCGGGCACGCCGCTGGACGAAGAAGCGATCCGCCGCGCGACCTCGGTCTACTTCCCGGGTTTCGTGGTGCCGATGCTGCCGGAGACGCTGTCCAACGGCATCTGCTCGCTCAAGCCCAAGGTCGATCGCCTGTGCTTCGTCTGCGACATGCAGATCGACCGCGAAGGCCTGGTCGCGCATTCGAAGTTCTACGAAGCGGTGATGAACTCGCACGCGCGCCTGACCTACACCCAGGTCTGGAACGCGGTGGGCGAGGGCGTCGAGCCGGAAGCGCGCGAGGAGGCGCTGGGCCAGATCGGGTCGCTGCTGCCGAACATCCAGCGCCTGCACCAGCTCTACCAGGTCCTGTCCAAGGCGCGCCAGCGCCGCGGCGCGATCGAGTTCGAATCCAGCGAAGTGCGTTTCGTGCTGGACCAGCGCGGCGAAGTCGTGCAGGCCGGCATGCTCCAGCGCAACGACGCGCACAAGCTGATCGAGGAATGCATGATCGCGGCCAATGTCGAGGCCGCGAAGTACCTGATCGGCGCGCAGGTGCCGGCGCCGTACCGTAACCACGAGCGCCCGCCGGAGCAGAAGTATGCCGATCTGCAGGAGTTCCTCAAGGAGTTCAAGCTGCGCATGCCGCCGTGGCCGCAGGTGCAGCCGCGCGACTTCACCGAGCTGCTGAAGAAGGTGCGCGAGCGTCCCGACGCGGCCCTGATCGAGTCGGTGCTGCTGCGCAGCCAGAGTCTGGCGGTGTACGCGCCCGGCAACCTGGGCCACTTCGGCCTGGCCCTGGAGGCGTACGCGCATTTCACCTCGCCGATTCGCCGCTATCCCGATCTGCTGGTGCACCGCGCGATCAAGTACGCGCTGACCGGCGCGCGTCCGGACCAGTTCCTATACTCGCCGCGCGAGATGGCGGCGCTGGCGCTGCAGTGCTCCGAGCGCGAGCGCCGTGCCGACGAAGCCGAGCGCGAGGTCGACGAGCGTTACCGCGCGGCCTGGATGGAGCAGCACGTCGGCGGCGAGTTCGAGGGCACCATCAGCGGCGTGACCAGCTTCGGCCTGTTCGTCGAGCTCGACGAATCCAAGGTCAACGGCCTGATCCACGTCACCCAGTTGCCGCACGACTATTACCACTTCGATCCGATCCGCAAGACGCTGCAGGGCGAGCGCACCGCGCGCGAGTTCCGTCTCGGCGACCGGGTCTCGATCGTGGTGATGAAGGCCAGCGTCGAGGACCGCAAGATCGACTTCAAGCTGGTCGAGGACCGCGGCGCCAAGCCGCTGCCGCCGCGCGGCCAGCCGGCCAAGCGCAGCAAGCAGAAGTACTGAGCGGTAGCCTTCGCCCCCCCGTTGTCGACGGGGGGCGAGCGCCCAGCTCAGTCTCGATGCGGGTGCTGAAGGCGGGGCGCCGGGGATTTGCTGTTCGCGGGGCCAGAGCAAAAGCAATTCCCCCGTAGCCCCCTTTTTCAAGGGGGGAACCTCGCGCGGCGGGGGAGGAAGCGCCGCAAACGGGCCTCCCGCGCCCCGCTGGCTTAGAATCTCCCCCCTCGTCCTCCCGCCGCCCAGCCCGTGCCGGCCGGCGTTGCTCCCGTCTACGGAACCCCCATGAGCCAGAAACAATGGATCGCCGGCATCAACGCAGTCTCGGCGGCGATCGAGCACGACGCCGATAACGTGCGCGAGGTGCTGATCGAAGCCGGCGCCAAGAACCCGCGCCTGGCCGAGATCGAAAGCAATGCGCGCCGCGTCGGCATCGACGTGCGCAAGGTCGCCAGCCAGGCCGTGGACGGCGTCGCCGGCGGCCTGCGCCACCAGGGCGTGGTCGCGCGCTACGCCGCCGCCAAGACCTGGAGCGAGAACGAACTGCAAGGCCTGATCGAAGCCGCGCAGGGCCGTGCCCTGGTGCTGGTGCTGGACGGCGTGCAGGACCCGCATAACCTCGGCGCCTGCCTGCGCAGCGCGGCCGCGGCCGGCGTGACCGTGGTGGTGATCCCCAAGGACCGCGCGGTGCAGATCAACGCCACCGTGCGCAAGACCTCGGCCGGCGCCGCCGACAGCGTGCCGATCATTCCGGTCACCAACCTGGCGCGCTCGCTGCGCGAGTTGCAGGAGCTGGGCGTGTGGCTGTACGGCCTGGCCGGTGAGGCCGAGGCCTCGTTCTACGACATCGATCTGCGCGGCAACGTCGGCCTGGTGCTGGGCGGCGAATCCGACGGCCTGCGCCGCCTGACCCGCGAGAACTGCGACCAACTGGTCAAGATCCCGATGCCGGGCGGCGCCGACGGCGTCTCCGTCGAGAGCCTGAACGTATCCGTAGCCACGGGCGTGACCCTGTTCGAAGCGGTGCGCCAGCGCCTGGCGCCCGTGAAATAATCCACGGGCAAGCAGGAAGCGGGGACGACCCCGCCTCTCCAGTCGCCCGGGGACGGCCCCATCGCGAAGGAGACCTGTCATGCCTTGGATCATTCTCGTACTCGCCGGCCTGTTCGAGGTCGGCTGGGCCATCGGCCTCAAATACACCGACGGTTTCAGCAAGCTCTGGCCCACCGTGGGCACGGTCGCCGCTATGGCGATCAGCCTGGGCCTGCTCGGCATCGCCATGAAGACGCTGCCGGTCGGCACCGCCTATGCGATCTGGGTGGGCGTGGGCGCGGTCGGCACCGTCATCCTCGGCATCGTGCTGTTCCACGAGCCCGTGAACGCGCTGCGCGTGATCAGCGTGCTGCTGATCGTGGCCGGCCTGGTCGGCTTGAAGCTCGCCACTCCCTGAGATTCGTAGCGGCGGCGCCTTGTCCGCCTGCGCGAGCTGCGCACGTTGCACAAGGCCCTGTCCCGGCAAGGGCTGCATTCCGAACAACCGGCGCTGCGATCCCATACAGTGACCGCGGCACGTGCGGCGGCGGCTTCGAACAAGCCGCCGCCGCGTCCATGTTCGAAGCATCAATCGAGCCGCGCGACGTTCGCTGCGGCCATCCGCGCCGGGTCGGCGATGATCTGGATCGCGACGATGCGGTCCTCGACCACCATGAAGGCGAAGGCGACGCGCGGGGTGCCGTCAGGGGCCCAGGCCTAGTCTGCGGTTCGCGAGATTGGTGCCGCGCTGGCACCGATCTCGCGCGGACCGACGAGCGCTTGTGATCGCTAGGCTCAGTTCAGACCGTAGCGCTCGACCACATGCAGTACGGCGGCGTCGTATTGCCACAGGGTGGTGGTGCGATCAACGTCGGCCAGGGGCAGGGCGGTCAGTTGCTCGCCCCAGCGCACCATCGTGGCGAGGTCCAGGTGTCGCTTGAGCGCCGCCCGCAGGGCTTGGGCCTGCGGTTCGGGAAAGAAGGCGAACTGCGGCGCATCAGGCTCAAGTTTGCGAGAGGGATCGCTGCCGTCGTGCAAGAAGGACCAATTCCAGTCGATATCCAGATGCTGCGGGTTTTCCAGGCGATCGGGCTGCCCGGCATCGAGCACCAAGGTGCCGGCGCCCGCGAGCCAGACCACAAAGACGCAACGCCAAGCCGTGTCGTCGATGGCGAGCACCGATGCGAGCCAGCCGTCGACGGCTTCGGCGTCCAGGTATCGCAGCACCAAGCAACAGGCCGCCGAGAAGGCACCATGGGCTTCGAGCCCGTAATAGGTGTTGGACAGCGGCTGCAACAGCCCGTCGCTGCCGCCTGCGTGACCATCGCTCCAGCACGACGGCGCCATCAACCTGCGACCCAAGGTGTCGAGCAGGTCCATGCGGAAGCGAGGCGGGAACTCGGGCAGGGCCGGGTCCAGGCAATGCACGAACACCGCGCTGACCAGCAGCTCGTAGACATCGCGATCTTCGGTGCGCTCGAGTACGCGCGGCAGCAGGAACTCGAACCACTCGCTCCATTCGTCGATGTGGCCGAAAGCCTTCGGCCCGGTCGTCAGCGCCTCTAGTGCGTCCCGCAATTCGCGACTGGGCCAGTCCTGCGGATCGGATTGCATCAGACCGGCGTACATCTCCCGCTCGCTACCCATGAACCAGGCCTCGCCCATCGGCTCTTTCGGCGGCGGCCGGCGTTCGCGCAAGCGCTTTAGCGCTTCGGTGTCGGGGCCCTGGCCGGGCGTCCACAGATAGGTTTGGGCTGCGGCAGGCATGCGGCGCGGCTTGCGGGTCTACGCGAGCGGTTCAGGACGCGCCGCCGCGCGACTCAGTTGCGCGGCCACGCATTGACCACCTTGCAGAACAGCTGCGCGGTGCGTTCGGCGTCGTAGACCGCCGAATGCGCTTCCTCGGCGTTCCACTCGAAGCCTGCGGCCTGGACCGCGCGTGCGAGCACGGTCTGACCGTAGGCCAGGCCGCCCAGGGTCACGGTGTCGAACACGCTGAAAGGGTGGAAGGGATTGCGCTTGTGGCCGCTGCGCGCGACCGCGGCGTTGAGGAAGTTGAGGTCGAAATGGGCGTTGTGGCCGACCAGGATCGCGCGCTGGCAGGCGTGGCGCTTGATCGCCTCGCGCACCGGCGCGAACACGTTTTCGAGCGCGACCCGCTCGGGCTTGGCGTCGCGGAACGGGTGGTCGATGTCGATGCCGGTGACCTCCAGCGACTTGGGGTCGATCTCGGTCCCCAGCGCCGGCACCACGTGCGCGCTGAAGGTGGTGCCGGGGTACAGCAGGCCTTGGTCGTCCAGTTCCAGGGGCACCACGGCGATCTCGAGCAGGGCGTGGCGGTTCCAGTCGAAACCGCCGGTTTCCACGTCCACCACGACCGGCAGGAAGCCGCGGAAACGGTTGCACAGGCGGGGCGGAGTGGGGGCGGTTTGGGGGGCGAGGCCGGCGTCGATCATGCGGAAAGCCTAGCAGACGGCGGTGACGGGGCTGCTGCGGTGCCCGCGCCCCGCCGCCTCTCGCAAGCGGGAAGAGGCAGGCGGGGCGGGGCGTTAACGCGTGCGCGGACGCAGCCGGCTAGCCGTCAGCAGGACGAGGCCGACCGCGGCCAGCACCAGGCCCGGCAGGGGCAGCAGCATCGCCGCGACCGTGCCGAACAGCAGCAGGCCGGCGCCCCAACCCAGGGCGTCGTTGCGCGCCTGCGCCGGCGCGACGGGCAGCGCGCGCTCGATCAGCGCATCGACGCTGAGGCGACCCGGGCCGCGCAGGATCAGCGGCCACAGCATCGCCAGGAACAGCAGCGGCAGTTTGTAGTTGCCGGCGCCCTGGTCGGTGATCGCGTAGCCCTGGGCGAGCTGGCTCAGGCCCATCCAGTCCTGCGGCCAATGCACAGCCCCGATCGCGACCACGGTCAGCACGAACAGGGCGGCGGCGAAGAAGCGCGTGCCCAGGCCGATCAGCAGGGCGATGCCGCCCAGCAGTTCGAACCAGGTCGCCAGGGACCAGCTCAAGTCGGCGGGAATACGGTCGAACGGAAACGGGAACGCGGCCATGACCTCGGCGAACCAGTTCTGCCCCTGCAGTTTCTCGCGTCCGGATTCGTAGAACTCCCAGGCCAGCACCAGGCGCAGGCCCAGCGGGGCGGTCCAGGCGCCCAGGCCTTCTAGGCGATCGCGCAGCGCATGGGCGCAGCGGGAGAGGAATGGCATGGCGTGCTCCGGCAGGCAATGCGCTGGTACCGCCAGCGCTTTCCCTACAGAGGCGCCGATCAGGCCGAACGGTTCGCGAGCACGCCGGGGACCACGCCGCTGGCGCGCATCTGCTCGAGCAAGGTGCGGCCCTGGGCGACGAAGGCGTCGATGTCGTCGCTGCCGGCCTCGGCGGCGAGCGCGCGCAACTGCTCGCGGCCGCTGAGTTCGGGCGCTTCGCCCAAGCGTTCGACCAGGCGATAGGCCAGCGGACTGAGTTCGGAGAACCGCACCTCGCCGTCGGCCTCGCGCCGCAACAGCAGCAGGGTCGGTTGCGGTGGCGGCGCTTCGGGCTGGAACGCGGGGCCGATGCGATGCACCGGCCAGGCGTAGGCCAGCGGCCAGGCCAGCGGCGACAGCACCGGCACGCCGTCGAGCAGATCGGCCTGAGGGTCGATCGTGGACGCATCCAGGCCGGCATCGGACAGCTGCAGGGCCAGCTCGACCCATTCGTAATGCGCCAGCTCGGTCAGGAACGCGGGGGCGAGGTCCTCGCGATCCTCGAGGTAGCGCAGGAATTCGCGCGCAAGCTCGGGAAACAGCGGCGTACGGCAGCGGTGGTCGCGGAAGAAACCGCGCACCAGCGCGGTCCAGCGTTGCTCGCCCAGCAGTTCGTGGATGACCGGGAAGTTGCCGGCCAGCAGGCCTTCGATGTTGTTGAACAGCAGCCCGCGATAGACCTCCAGGCGGCGTTCCTCGATGCCGGCCGGCGCGGGGCTGGCCTGCGGATCGCGCAGGTGGCGGGTCAGTTCGAACTGCTGCGCGCGCAGCCGCGCGGGCGCCTGACTGCGCGGCTCAGCCATGGGCCTGGCGCGCGGCGGCGGGCGCGTGCTCGCGCAGGACCGCGCGCACGGTGTCGAGCTCGCTCACGAGTTCGGCATAGGGCGGGAAATTGAAATCGCGCTCCAGCAGGGTCGGGCGCGCGCCGAAGCGGCGGTAGGCCTCGCCCAGCAGCGACCACACCGCGTCCTTGACCGGCGCGCCGTGGGTGTCGATTTTGAGATCGTCGGCCTCGTCGTAGTGGCCGGCGACATGGATATAGGCGATGCGTTCGCCCGGCAGCGCGGCCAGGAACGCGCTCGCGTCGTAGCGGTGGTTGATCGAGTTGACGTAGACGTTGTTGACGTCGAGCAGCAGCTCGCAGTCGGCCTCGGCCAGCACCGCGTTGGTGAAATCGATTTCGCTCATCTCCTGGTGCGGAGTGGCGTAGGTCGAAGTGTTCTCGACCGCGATGCGGCGGCCGACGATGTCCTGGGTCTGACGGATGCGCGCGGCCACGTGATGCACCGCTTCCTCGGTGAACGGGATCGGCAGCAGGTCGTAGAGATGGCCGTCGTCGCTGCAGTAGCTCAAGTGTTCGCTGTACAGGCGGACCTGGTGCTGGTCCAGAAAGCGCCGGACCCGGGTCAGGAAGGTCTCGTCCAAGGGTTCGGTGCCGCCCAGCGACAGCGACAGGCCGTGGCAGACCAGCGGGTGGCGCGCGGCGAGTTCGCCCAGGGCGTCGCCGTAGCGCCCGCCGACGCCGATCCAGTTCTCGGGCGCGAGCTCGAGGAAATCGAAATCGGTGGCCGCGGCCGATCGCAGCGGGCCCAGCAGGGCCCGCCGCAAACCGAGGCCGACGGCGTCCGCGTTCAGCGGACGCACGCCGTCCATGCTGCGTGGCTCAGACCGAGCCACCGCACTTGCCTTCGCCGCACTTGCCTTCGGCGGCCTTCTTCTTGTCCTTGTCGGCGCCGCACTTGCCTTCGCCGCACTTGCCCTCGGCGGCCTTCTTCTTGTCTTTGTCGGCGCCGCACTTGCCTTCACCGCACTTGCCTTCGGCGGCCTTCTTGTCCTTGTCGGCGCCGCAGCTGCCTTCGGCGTGCTTCTTGTCCTTGTCGGCGCCACAGCTGCCTTCGGCATGCTTCTTATCGGCGCCGCACTTGCCTTCCGCGGCCTTGGCGTCGGTGGCCTTGGCATCGGCGGCCTTCTCGGCCGTCTGCGCCTGCTGGGCGCCGAGCAGGTAACCCTGCGAGAGGTCGCTCATGGCGAAGGCGGACGCGGACAGGCTGAGGCCGCCGACCAGGGCGGCACCTAGCGCGAGGGCGACGGGTTTCTTGATCTGCTTGGACATGCGCTTGCTCTCCATTACGTTGGCGATGATGACGGGGCAGGCCCGCCGGTTAAAAACTCGGGGCGGAAGCCGGCGCAGTGTGCCCGGTTCCGCGTGTGAAAACTGTTCATGGATCCAGATATTCTCGCGCCAGCGCACGCGCGCGGTGCAGGCGCGCCTTGACCGCTTCGCGGGTGAGCGACAGGCGCGCGGCCATTTCGGCGATGCTCAGGCCTTCCAGATCGCGCAGCAGCACGACCTGGCGGTAGTGAGCGGGCAGCGACTCCAGCGCGGCGGCGACGTCGTGGCGCCACTCGCAGGGGTCGGGCAACACCACCGGCATTATGTTCTCGGTGATCGCGTCGCCGGTCAGCAGGCGCATGCCGCGCTTGAGCCGGTTGCATTCGCGCTTGACGATGCGGAAGGTCCAGGAGACGAAGCACTCCAGCGAGCGCAGGTCGCGCAGCTTGCGCGAGACCGTGATCAGGGTTTCCTGGACGGCGTCCTCGACGTCGTTGATGACGCAGTGGAATTCGGCGTAGCGACGCAGGTCCTGGCGCGAACGCACCAGCACGCGCTCGAGCGCGTCGCGGTCGCCCGAACGGGCCGCTGCCAAATCGCCATGGACCATCGAAACGCTCATGCCCTTCGTATCCCTCCGAATCCTTGCTACCAGACCGTAGCGGGGCGCTACGGACATGTACCAAGAGTTAGGGGTTACGGCAAACGGTTCGCGGCGGAGGCGGTCTTGCCGGATATGTTGGGTTTGCGTTCAGTTAGCGAACGCTGAAAACGTTTGCAGATTTGCTGCGCTGCAGCGTACCGCTGCGGCGCCCGGTGCGGGCGCCGCGACCCGGCCCACGCGGTCGCGCGGCCGGGCAGGGGCGCTCAGAGCGCGCCCGTGGTGTTGGTGTCGTCGCGCTTCTCGCGCGGCGGCAGCAACTCCTCGCCCTTGACCAGGAACCAGACGTTCTCGGCGATGTTGGTGGCGTGGTCGCCGATGCGCTCGATGTTCTTGGCCATGAACAGCAGGTGCGTGCAGGGGGTGATGCTGCGCGCGTCCTCCATCATGTAGGTCAGCAGCTCGCGGAACAGGCCGGTGTAGGCGGTGTCGATCTCGGCGTCGCGCGCGCGCACGCGCTGGGCCAGCTCGACGTCGTTCTCGCGGTAGGCGGACAGCACGTCGCGCAGCTGCTTGACCGCCAGCGTGCCCAGCGCATGCAGGCCGGCGATGTGCGGCAGCGGCGGCGACAGGTTCAGCGCGGTGGAGCGCTTGGCGACGTTGGCGGCGTAATCGCCGACGCGTTCGATGTCGGAGGCGATGCGGATCGCGGCCAGGATCTCGCGCAGATCGCGCGCCATCGGCCCGCGCAGCGCCAGCTTCATCACGTCGTGGCTGATTTCCTGCTCCAGCGCGTCGATCGCCTCGTCGTTGGCGATGATGCGCTCGGCGGCCTTGTCGTCGCGGCGTTCGACCACGTCGAGCGCGGCTTCGAGCTGGGACGCGGCCATCTCGCCCATGCGCAGGGTTTCGTCGAGCAGGCGGCGCTGCTCGTCGTCGTAGCTCTTGACGATGTGATCGTGCATGTGGGTGCTCATATAAGTGTCCTGTGTGCGCTTCCCTTCTCCCGCGGGCGGGAGTAGGTGCCCGAAGGGCGGATGAGGGCCTCCTGGCCCGATTAACGATGCGACCTGCGTCCTGCGTGCCCTCACCCCAACCCCTCTCCCGCGAGCGGGAGAGGGGCTCAAAGCGGTATCAGCCGAAACGTCCCGTGATGTAGTCCTCGGTCTGCTGCTTGCTCGGCTTGGAGAAGATGGTTTCGGTGGGGCCGTGCTCGATCAGGTCGCCCAGGTACATGAAGGCGGTGAAGTCCGATACGCGCGCGGCCTGCTGCATGTTGTGGGTCACGATCGCGATCGTGTATTCCTTCTTGAGCTCCTCGACCAACTGCTCGATGCGGCTGGTGGAGATCGGGTCCAGCGCCGAGGTCGGTTCGTCCAGCAGCAGCACGTCCGGGCGCAGCGCGACCGCGCGCGCGATGCACAGGCGCTGCTGCTGGCCGCCGGACAGGCCCAGCGCGCTCTGGCCCAGCTTGTCCTTGACCTCGTCCCACAGCGCGCCCTGGCGCAGGGCGTGCTCGACGCGGTCGTTCATCTCCGACTTCGACAGCTTCTCGTGGTGGCGGATGCCGTAGGCGACGTTCTCGAAGATGGTCATCGGGAACGGCACCGGCTTCTGGAACACCATGCCGACCTTGCTGCGCAGGCGGTTCATCGGGTACTTGGGGTCGAGGATGTTGTCGCCGTCCAGCAACACTTCGCCGCGCGCTTCCAGTTTCGGATACAGCGCGTAGATGCGGTTGAAGATGCGCAGCAGCGTCGACTTGCCGCAACCGGAGGGGCCGATCAGCGCGGTGACCTGCTTCTCGGGGATCTCCAGGTTGATGCTCTTGAGCGCATGGAACTTGTCGTAGTAGAAATCCAGCCCGCGCGCGGCGAGCTTGACCGGCGCCGGGGCGGCGGCAGTGCTCTCCCGCTCGGGCGTGGCGAGATTGAGGCGGGCGTCGTTCATGGCCGGAGTCCGGTCTAGGTTGCGAAGGGTGAGGTCAGTCATTGGAGATTCGCTTGCGCAGGATCACGGTCCGCGCGAACAGGCTGACGAAGAGGACGAAGCAGGTCAGGACCAGGGCGCCGGCCCAGGCGATGGTGTTCCAGTTCGCGTCCGGGTTGTTGGCGAAGTTGTTCATCGTGACCGGCACACTGGCCATCTCGCGGAAGATGTCCATGCTCCAGTACTGATTGCTCAGCGCGGTGAACAGCAGCGGCGCGGTTTCGCCGGAGATGCGCGCCAGCGCCAGCAGGATGCCGGTGACGATGCCGGCCGAGGCGCTGCGATACAGCACCTGCACGATCACCTTCCACTGCGGCACGCCCAGCGACAGCGCGGCCTCGCGCATCTGGCTGGGCACCAGCCGCAGCATCTCGTCGGTGGTGCGCACCACCACCGGCAGCACGATGAAGGCCAGGGCCAGGGCGCCGGCCACGGCCGAGAACTGGCCCATCTGCGCCACCACCAGCGAGTAGATGAACAAGCCCAGCACGATCGACGGCGCCGACAGCAGGATGTCGTTGACGAAGCGCACCACGGTGCCGAACTTGCGCGCGTTGCCGTACTCGGCCAGCCAGGTGCCGGCGGCGATGCCGAGCGGGGTGCCGATCAGGATCGCGATCGTGCACATCACCGCGCTGCCGAAGAAGGCGTTGAGCAGGCCGCCTTCCTGCTGCGGCGGCGGCGTCATCTGGGTGAACAGCGCCCAGTTGATGCCGCCTATGCCCTTGGCGACCAGGGTCCACAGGATCCAGCCCAGGAAGAACAGGCCGAACGCGGCGGCGGCGCAGGCGGCCACGATAGCGACCGCGTTGCCGATGCGACGACGGCGGTAGAGCGCGTCGGCGGCGCGCATCTGCGGGGTGACGGCGGCCATCAGTTGCCCTCCTTGCGCGAGAGTTGCATCAGCATTAGCCGGGCCACGGCCAGTACCGCGAAGGTGACGATGAACAGCACGAAGCCCAGCAGCAGCAGCGCCGAGCGGTAGGTTTCGGTGGCTTCGCCGAAGTCGTTGGCGATGACCGCGGCGATGGTGGTGCCCGGTTCGAGCAGCGACACCGAGAAGTTGACGCTGTTGCCGATCACGTAGGCCACCGCCATGGTCTCGCCCAGGGCGCGGCCGAGGCCGAGGAAGACGCCGCCGATCACCGCCGAACGGGTGTAGGGCAGGACGATGTCCCAGCTGACTTCCCACTTGGTCGAGCCCAGCGCGTAGGCCGATTCCTTGAGCCGGGTCGGCACGGTCAGGAACACTTCGCGCATCACCGAGGAGATGAAGGGGATCACCATGATCGCCAGCACGATGCCGGCGGTGAGCATGCCGATGCCCAGCGGCGGGCCCTGGAACAGCGGGCCGATCACCGGCCAGGTGCCGAGGTTGTCGTTGAGCCACGGGGTCACGTATTCGGTCATCACCGGGACCAGCACGAACAGGCCCCACATGCCGTAGATGATCGAGGGGATGCCGGCCAGCAGTTCGATCGCCGTGCCGATCGGGCCGCGCGCCCAGCGCGGCGCGACCTCGGTCAGGAAGAAGGCGATGCCGAAGCTGACCGGCACCGCGATCAGCATCGCGATCAGCGCGGTGACGATGGTGCCGTAGATCGGAACCAGCGCGCCGTATTGGTCCTCCACCGGGTTCCACTCGGCGGTGATGAAGAAGTCGATGCCTTCCTTGGCCAGCACGGCGCGGCCGCCCCAGAGCATCGACAGCGCCGCGCCGGCGAGCGCGATCAGGACGAAGACCACGGTCGCGGTGAGGACGTAACGGAACAGACGATCGTTGCGCGCGTCGGCGTGGTCGCGCGCTAGCGGTACTGCGGGGAGGGTGGTCGCGTTCATTGCGATCGAGGGTCCGTGGGGCGCGTGGGGTGGTGGGGCTTGGAGCGGTGTGCGGTTCGGTACGACGCGCTTAAGTCACTGGATGTTCGGCTCCGCCGAAGTGAGGCGGAGCCGGCTTTCGCGGGGAGGACGTTCCGGCAAGGCCGCGCCCGCAACCGCGGGCGCGGGCCGCGACCTCACTTGAACTCCGCCGCCCAATAGGCCTCTACCTGCTTCACCAGCTCCGGCGGCAGCGGCACGTAGTCCAGCGCGCTGGCCTGGGCCTGGCCGTTCTCGAACGCCCACTTGAAGAAGGCGCGGGTGTCGGCGCTGCGCTTGGCGTCCTTGGGCTGCTTGTACATCAGGATGAAATTGGTCGCGGTGATCGGCCAGGCGTCGGCGCCGCTGGCGTTGGTGATCACCAGGTTGAAGTCCTTGGCGTTGGCCCAGTCGGCGCTGGCGGCGGCGGCCTGGAAGGACTCGGCGCTGGGCTGGACGAAGTTGCCCGCGGCGTTCTGCAACTGCGCGTAACCCATCTTGTTCTGCAGCGCATAGGACAGCTCGACGTAGCCGATCGAACCCTTGATCTGCTTCACGTACGAGGCGACGCCTTCGTTGCCCTTGCCGCCGACGCCGCCGGGCCACTGCACCGAGGTGCCTTCGCCGACCTTGCTCTTCCAGGCCGGGCTGACCTTGGCCAGGTAGTTGACGAAGTTGAAAGTGGTGCCCGAGCCGTCGGAGCGGTGGACGATATTGATCTTGGTCGCCGGCAACGCGGTGCCCGGATTGATCGCGGCGATCGCCGGGTCGTTCCACATCGTGACGGTGCCGAGGAAGATGTCGGCCAGCACGGGGCCGGTCAGGCGCAGCTTGCCGGGCTCCAGGCCTTCGACGTTGACCACCGGCACCACGCCGCCGATCGCCGACGGGAACTGGCCCAGGCCCGCGGCCGCGAGTTCCTCGGCCGACAGCGGCTTGTCGGAGGAACCGAAGTCGACGGTGCCGGCCTTGATCTGGGCGATGCCGCCGCCGGAACCGATCGACTGGTAGTTGACCTTGGCGCCGGTGGCCTTGTTGTAGTCGTCCGACCACTTCGACAGCAGCGGGTAGATGAAGGTCGCGCCCGCGCCGGTGATCATGGCGGCGGTCTTGTCGCCGGCCGCAGCGGCGGTGTCGGTGGGCGCGGCGCCGTCGGCGGCCGCCTTGGGGGCGTCGGCGCCGGGCTTGCACGCGGCCACGGCCAGCGTCAGGGCGAGGGAAAGGGCGGCGATGCGGGCCGGCGACGATTTCATGCGCAACTCCATGAGGGTGCCGACGAGACTGGCCGGCGGGGCTGCGCCATTTGATGATCTTTTTGTTACAGCGCTATGACATCGTTCGGTAACGAATTTGTAGTGAAAGCCTGAAAGATCGCAGCGGCGGGGCCGGCAGAGTGGGGCGGGGCGTCGGAGGGCGGTGAGGGCGGTGTCAAAAAGCCCTGCGTGGGGAGCATCACCCGCCTGCGGGGAGAGGGGTGAGGGCCCGGCGCGCGGGCGCGGCTCCAACCTCGTCCCGGGCCCTCATCCGCCCTTCGGGCACCTTCTCCCGCGAGCGGGAGAAGGGAATCCAAGGCCCTACGCATGAAGCCCCTCTCCCGCTTGCGGGAGAGGGGTTGGGGTGAGGGCCGGCCGCCAGACGAAGAATTCTCCCCCCGAAACGCAGAACGGGCCCGAAGGCCCGTTCCTTGCAAGCCGATCCTCGTCAGGATCAGTAGTTCATGTTCGCCGACCAATAGGTCTCGATCTGCTTGACCAGCGCGTCCGGCAGCGGCACGTAGTCCAGGGCCTTGGCCTGGGCGTCGCCGTTGGCGTAGGCCCAGCGGAAGAATTCCTTGGCGTTCTTGGCGCCGGCGGCGTTCTTGGGCTGCTTGTACATCAGGATGAAGTTGGTCGCGGTGATCGGCCAGGACTTCTCGCCCGGGGCGTTGGTCATCACCAGGTAGAAGTCCTTGGCGCTGGCCCAATCGGCGCTGGCGGCGGCGGCCTGGAAGGTCTCGTCGCTGGGCAGCACGTAGTTGCCGGCGGCGTTCTTCAGGCGCGAGTAGGCCATCTTGTTCTGCAGCGCGTAGGACAGCTCGACGTAGCCGATGCCGCCCTGGATCTGCTTGACGTAAGCGGCCACGCCTTCGTTGCCCTTGCCGCCGATACCGACCGGCCACTTGACCGCGGTGCCTTCACCGACCGAGCTCTTCCAGTCGGCGCTGACCTTGGACAGGTAGTTGACGAAGTTGAAGGTGGTGCCCGAACCGTCCGAGCGGTGCACGACGGTGATCTTCTTGGCCGGCAGCTGCACGCCGCCGTTGAGGGCGACGATGGCCGGGTCGTTCCACATCGTGATCTTGCCGAGGAAGATCTTGGCCAGGGTGTCGCCGTCGAGCTTGAGCGCGCCCGAGGCCACGCCCGGCACGTTGATCACCGGCACCACGCCGCCGATCACCGACGGGAACTGGGCCAGGCCGAACTTGGCCAGCTCGTCGGGCTTCATCGGCGCGTCGGAGGAACCGAAGTCCACGGTCGCGGCCTTGATCTGGGCGATGCCGCCGCCGGAGCCGATCGACTGGTAGTTGACCTTTTTCTGGGTCGCCTTGGCGTAGTCGGCCGACCACTTGGACATGATGGGATAAACGAAGGACGCGCCGGCGCCGGTGACGTCGGCGGCCTGAGCGTTGGCGACGAACGCAGTCGCGAGCGCGAGTGCGGCCAGGCGGAAGCGGATGGACTTGAACACGGAGGGCTCCTGGAGAGAGACGGCGGGCATTGACCCGCTCTGGGCGCATTTCATAACGGTTCGATGACAGTCGCGGGTCGGCTATGTGACAGGTCGGTGACATCCGACATGTGGCTGACACGCATGGCCGCTGGCGTGGCCGGAATGCGGACGCAAAAAGGGGCGCGGCGGTGGCCGCGCCCCGAGGCGATTCGCGAAGGTACAGCCAGTGGGGGAGAGAGAGCGCTACGACTTACCAGTAGAACTGCATGCGGACTTCGGTGATGTTCGGGTTGTCGTCGACGTAGCGACGGGTGGTGCCGCCGACCCACTTGCTGCTGTCGACCTTGACGTAGTTCAGCATGAACTTGAAGTTCGAACGCCAGTACCAGTTCACGCCCAGGGTCCACGCGTCCTGCTCGCCGCCGAGCACGCCGGTGGTGGCGCCGGTGGTGACGTTGCCGCTGCCGTCGTTGAGGTCGATCGTGTCGTAGCGCAGGCCGAGCTGCCACATGCCCGAGGCGGGGTTGTCCGGCAGGCCGGTGACCGGGGCGCCGGACTTGTAGGTCCAGGTTTCGCCGGTGATGTTCCACAGGCCGCTGATGTAGCCGCCGTCGAAGTCCACGTCCTGCGCCGTGCCGTAGCGCTTGACGCTGGTCTTCATGTACTCGCCCTGCAGCTTGAACGGGCCGTGCACCCACAGGCCTTCGAAGCCGGTGGTGGCGACGCGATCGGAGCGGGTGATGTTGCCGGTGCTGACCAGGGTCTGCGAGATGTCGGCCAGCGGACGGGCGCTGAACGAAACCGTATCGCCGGTGTTGAGCGCCGCGGTGCCGCCCAGGTCGGCGTCGTAATCGACGTGCGACAGGCCGAAGTGCAGGATGTTGCCGGCGTCCAGGATCGGCGCCCAGGTGCCGCGCAGGCCGAAGCCGTTGCCGTGCTTGCGGTTGCGGGTCAGCTCGCGGCTGAAATAGGTGGCGTTGACGCCCCAGTTGACGTCGCCGTAGTAGTAACCGACGCCGACGCGGCGCGCGATGCCGAAGGTGTTGGTGATCGAGCCCTTGGCGACGAAGTCGTTGTTCTTCGTCGAGGACAGCTCTTCCATGCTGTTGGGCTGCTTGAACTGGCCGACCTGGATGAAGTGGTTGGCGTTGTTGCCGAACTTGTACTTGACGTTGGCGTCGAGGAACTTGTCGTCCTTGGCGTCGTAGCCCAGCACCCACTCGAAGTTGCCCGGACCCTTGCCCTTCAGCACCAGCTCGGCGCGACGCAGTTCGTTGTCCGAGTCCGTGCCGTCCGGGGCGTCGACGTTGAGGTTCTTGAGGTCGTTGCCGTAGCTGTAGTAGTCGGCCTGGAGCAGGCCTTCGAAGCTGACTTCGGAGTTGCCGATCACGTCGAGGGCGACCTCGGCGTGCGCGGCCGGAGCGACGAGCGCGGCGAGCAGCGCGACGGACAGGGTGCTGCGGGAGAGTTTCATGGCGGGGCCCTAGGGCGTGGTTGGATGCCGCGCAGGCTAGGGTGTGAAAGTTGCGTAAATATGACAGGACTGACTTATTTCGCTGCCATGACCGATGGATGACGGTCGCGCAGGCGCTCCCGCCCAGGCCCGCCGATCCACGCAAATCAAGCTGCGACGGGCTCCGGCTCGCCCGGGGTCTTGTCCGGATAGCGGCAAAGGTCGCGGATCGCGCAGTGCGGGCAGTCGGGTTTTCGTGCCTTGCAGACGTAACGTCCGTGCAGGATCAGCCAGTGGTGCGCGTCCTGAAGGTAGGCCGGAGGCACACTTTTGAGCAGGCCGTCCTCGACCGCGCGCACGGTCTTGCCGGGCGCCAGGCCGGTGCGGTTGGCGACCCGGAAGATGTGGGTGTCCACCGCCATCGTCGGCTCGCCAAAGGCGGTGTTGAGCACCACGTTGGCGGTCTTGCGACCGACCCCGGGCAGGGCCTCCAGCGCGGCGCGCTCGCGCGGCACCTCGCCGGCATGCTCGTCCAGCAGGCGCTGCGACAGCGCGACCACGTTGGCGGCCTTGGTGTTGTACAAGCCGATCGTGGCGATGTAGGGCTTCAACCCTTCGACCCCCAGCGCGACGATCGCCTGCGGCGTGTTCGCGACCGGGAACAGTTTGCGGGTGGCCTTGTTGACGCCGACATCGGTGGCCTGCGCCGACAGCGCCACCGCGACCAGCAACTCGTACGGCGTGCTGTATTCGAGCTCGGTGGTCGGCGTGGGGTTGAGCGCCTTGAGCCGGGCGAACATCTCCTCGGCTTCGGCCGCGCCGAGACGGGCGACGCGCTTGGCCGCCTTGGGCTTGGTCTTGGCAGGCGCCTTCGTGCCCGCGCCGGCGGCGTTCTTGCTCGCTCCGCGTTTGCCGGCGGCGGGCATGGGCTTGCGTGCGGGGCTCACGGCTTCTGGCGCTCCGCGGCCTTGGCCTTCGCGCGCGCCAACGCCGCCGCCGCCGCCGTGGGCAGGGCCGGGCGCGCCGCCGGTGCGGCTGCCGCCGGCGCCGCGCTTCCGGACGCGGCGGCTTCTAGCGGCGTCGCCTCGATCTGCGCACGTGCGCCGGCGCGTTGCGCCGCGCGCTCCTGCGCGCGCTGCGCCAGGCGCGCGTTGCGTGCGCGATAGCGCGCCCGCGCGGCGAGCGCGTTGCGGCGCGCATCGCGTGCGGCGATCACGTCGGCACGGCATTGCGTCGTGCAGTGTTGGCAAGGGGCGCAGTCGAGCAGGCCCAAAGCGAGCGCGCGATCGAGGTCGTCGCTCGCCAGCGCGAGCGCGATCGCGTGCGTGCCCGCCGCGGTGGCGTCGGCGCAACCGCAGCGGCAGGGCGCCGCCGCGCTCACGTGCCGGAGAACACCGGCTTGCGGCGTTCCAGGAAGGCGGTCGTGCCTTCGCGCATGTCGTCGGTGGCGAACATCAGGCCGAACTGCGCGGTCTCGTATTCCAGGCCTTCCTCGATGCCGCACTCGCCGCCGACCGCGACGCAGTCCAGCACGCCGCGTAGCGCCAGCGGCGCGGACGCGGCCAGTTGTTCGGCGAGCTTGAAGGTCTCGGCCTCCAGTTCGGCCGCCGGCACCACGCGATTGACGATGCCCAACTGGCGCGCACGTTCGGCGTCGATGGGCGTGCCGACCAGGCACAGCTCCAGGGTCGCGGCGCGGCCGGCCAGGCGCAGCAGGCGCTGGGTGCCGCCGAAGCCGGGGATCAGGCCGAGGTTGATCTCGGGCTGGCCGACCTTGGCGCTGTCGGCGGCGATGCGCAGGTGGCAGCCCATCGCCAGTTCCAGGCCGCCGCCGAGGGCGAAGCCGTTGACCATCGCGATCACCGGCTTGGGCATCTTCTCGATCCGGCGCATCAGCTTCTGCCCGCGCAGCGAGAAATCGCGGCCCTGGACCGGGGTCAGGCCGTTCATCTCCGAGATATCGGCGCCGGCCACGAAGGCCTTGGGGCCGCTGCCGGTCAGAACTACGCAGCGCACCGCCGGATCGGCGGCCGCGGCCTCGAAGGCCTGGTACAGCGCGTCCAGGGTCTGCGCGTTCAGGGCGTTCAGCTTGTCGGGGCGGTTGACGGCGATCACGCGAACGGCGCCGCGGTCGGTGGTCAGCAGGGGCGATGAGGACATATGAATAGGTATCTGTAGGGAAGGGCACGGCCGCCAGGCAGGAACTCCGAGGCGTCCGCGGGGTCAGAGCCCGGGATGTCAGTGGCGGTTAAGCCTTGCGGCCGCTATCCTACCCCGTCCATCTGAGGGCATACGACCCGATGGGCCTTTCTATCGGGGCGGTCTTATCCGCCCCGTGTCATTACGGAGATTCCAACGAATGAAGTTGCGTTTGATTGCTGCCGCCGCCATCGCGGCCCTGGCTCTGACCGCCGGCAACGCCGTCGCGCAGGACACTTCGTCCGAGAAAGGCAAGCTCAGCTACGCGCTGGGCTACGACCTCGGCCGCAACGCCGTCGAAAGCGGCGAGCAGGTCGATGTGAACACCATCATCAAGGGCCTGCAGGACGGTTACGGCAAAAAGCAGCCGTCGGTGCCGGTCGACCAGCTGCGCACCGCCGTGCAGAACATGCAGAAGCGCCAGCAGGACAAGGCCAAGGCCGAGTGGGAAAAGGCCGCCGCCGAGAACAAGACCAAGAGCGACACCTACCTGGCCCAGAACAAGGCCAAGGCCGGCGTGAAGACCCTGCCCAGCGGCGTGCAGTACCGCGTGATCGAAGTCGGCACCGGCGCCAAGCCGACCCAGACCAACACCGTGCAGTTGGAAGTCGCGGGCCCCTACGCTTGGGGCGAGCGTCCGGCGCAGGCGCGTCCGGCGCAGGCGATCCCCGCCATCAAGGTCAGCGAGATCGAAATGGCCGCGATGCGCGAAGTGCTGCTGCAGATGCCGACCGGTTCGAAGTGGGAAGTGACCCTGCCGCCGGCGTCCGCTTACGGCGCCGATCCGCGCACGCCGTTCCCGCCGAACGTGGCGGTGCAGTTCGAAATCAAGTTGATCAGCACCAAGTAAGCCGATCGCTGAGTTGTCAGGTTGCGCCGGCCCTGCCGGCGCAACTTTTTTGAGCAGTCCACCGGCCTGGCCGGAGTAGTTTGCGAATCACCCGTCGGCTCCGCCGGCGGGGCGTTGAACCCGGCCACGGCCGGTGCGATGCGGCCCCTGCGGCCGCCCTGACGGTCGCGCGAGGATGCGCGGCTTGGTGGTGTGGCGAATGAGCTTCCAATTTCGTGCGGTACTGAGCCCTTGCATCGGCGTTTGCACGCTGGATGAGCAGGGCCTGTGCGAAGGCTGTCACCGCACCACGGCCGAGATCGCGCGTTGGTCGCAGATGAACGACGACGAGCGTCTGCGGCTGATGGAACACGTGCTGCCCGACCGCGAGTCGCGACGCCGGTGAGCGCGTCGCCGCCCGATCATCCGATCGACTATCCGCGGCTGCGCGAGGCGCTGTACCCCCTTGCCCGCGAGCCCGCCGGCGACGCCTGGAACCTGGACGAACTGCACGGCCTGCTGCCCGAGGCCGAGCCCGCGCGCGCCGCGGTGCTGGTGGGCCTGGTCCCGCGCGCGGACGGCACCCGCGTGCTGCTCACGCGCCGCACCGATGCGCTGCGCCAGCATGGCGGCCAGGTCAGCTTTCCCGGCGGTCGCATCGAAACCGCCGACGCCGACGCGGTGGCCGCGGCGATCCGCGAAACCGGCGAGGAGATCGGCCTGGCGCCGGCGCAGATCGCGCCGCTGGGTTATCTCGATCCGCTCGCCACCATCACCGGCTTCCGCGTGCTGCCGGTGGTGGCGACGATAGACCGCGACTACGTGGCGCGGCCGGACCCGAACGAAGTCGCGGATGTGTTCGAAGTGTCGCTGGCCTATCTGATGGATCCGGCCAACCTGACCACGCACACCCTCGATTACCGCGGCCGCGCGCGCCAGGTGCTGGAGTTCCGCTATCCGGACCAGCGCATCTGGGGCGCGACCGCCTCGATGCTGTTGAACCTGCGGCAACGCCTGGAGGCGATCGCATGACCGACTGGACCACCTTGGTGTCCGCGCAGGACCTGGCCGCGCAACTGGGCCGCGAGGATCTGATCGTGATCGACGCCCGCTCCGGCCTGGGCGATCCCGAGGCCGGCCCCGCGGCGTATGCGCAGGCGCATATCCCGGGCGCGCGTTACGCGCATCTGGACCGCGACCTGTCGGATCACCGCAAGCGCAACGCCGGCCGCCACCCCTGGCCCGACGGCGCCGACTTCACGGCCACCCTGGAGCGCTGGGGCGTGTCGCCCGACGACCAGGTCGTGGCCTACGACCACGGCGACGGCGCACTGGCCGCGGCGCGCCTGTGGGCGCTGTTGCGCCTGCTCGGGCATCGGCGCGTGGCCGTGCTCGACGGCGGCTGGCAGCGCTGGACCGCGCTCGGTCTGCCGACCGACGCCATGGTGCCGACGCCGCAGCCGAGCCGCTATCCGGGCAATTTCGACCAGCACCGCCTGCTGGACGCCGATGCCGTGCGCGCGCATCTCGACGCCGGCGGCCTGCTGATCGACGCGCGCGCGGCCGAACGCTTCCGCGGCGACGTCGAACCGCTGGACCGCGTCGCCGGCCACGTGCCCGGCGCGCGCAACCGTCCGTATGCGCAGAACCTGCAGGACGGCGGTTTCAAGCCGGCCGGCGAACTCGCGCAGGGTTTCGCCGCGGTGATGGGCGAGCAGGCGCCGCAACAGACCGTGGTGATGTGCGGCTCCGGCGTCACCGCCTGCCATCACCTGCTGGCGATGGAACATGCCGGCCTGCCGGGCGCGGGCTTGTTCACCGGCTCGTGGAGCGGCTGGATCGACGATCCCTCGCGCCCGATCGCGACCGGCGAAGCCTAAACCTCCGCTGGCTTTTGTTTCGCCCTTGCTTGTCTTCCCCCTTTGAAAAAGGGTGAAGGCGTGCGTTTACGAACCGCAGGTTCGTGCGCGACTGAACGCCGGCGGGCTGTGCCCGCTGGCCGGACGGATTGAGGGGGATTTGCTTTGCGATCCCCGCGCAACCGATTCAACAGCGTCCCCACGAACGTAGGGTGCGGTGAGCGACCGCGAACCGCACCATCGCGCCCTCCGATTCCCGCGCCGGTGCGGTTATCCCCGCTGGTCTTCCCCCTTTGAAAAAGGGGGATTGAGGGGGATTTGCTTTGCGATCCCCGCGCAACCGATTCAACAGCATCCCCACGAACGCAGAGTGCGGTGAGCGAACGCGAACCGCACCAACGCGCCTTCCGATTCCCGCGCCCGTGCGGTTATCACCGCACCTTACGGGTTCCTCGGCGCTACTTGCCCAACTTCGCCACCAAGGCCTGCAAGGCCCCCTGCGTCGAAGGCTGATACCAAGCCTCGATGAAGTGCTGCAGACGGATGTACTGCGGCTGCATCGCCTCGATCAGATCGGCGCGCGCGATCAAGCGCGTCTGCAGCATCGCCGCACGCGGCAGCGCCAGCAGGTGCTCCAGCCAGACCCGGGCGCGGGTAGCGACGTTGTCGATGTCGGTCAGCTCATCGACCAGACCCGCTTGCAGCGCCTGTTCGGCGTCCAGCATTTCGCCGGCGACCAGCAGGCGTTCGGCGCGATAGTTGCCGACCACGCGCCGCATCAGGCGCTGGATGCCTTCCGGCGCGACCAGGCCGACCTGGGTTTCGTTGAGGCCGATCCGGAACGGGCCGGAGGCCATGACGCGGTAGTCGCAGCACAGCGCCAGCACGCAGCCGCCGGCGGGGGCATGGCCGGCCAGCGCGGCCACCACCGGCACCGGGCTGGCGGCCAGCGCCAGCGCGGTGTCGAAGAAGGCCTGCCAGGCCGCCATCAGGGCGTCGCGGTCCGCACCCAGCGACAACAGATGCGGCACGTCCAGACCGGCCGAGAACACCTTGGGGCCGCCGGACAGCACGATGCCCTGGGCGCCGTCCGCGATCGCCTGGCCCAGCGCGGCGCGCAGGTCCTGGCAGAGGCTGGGGTTGAGCGCATTGACCGGCGCGCGCGCCAGCTGCAACTCGACGATTTCGCCGTGGGTGGTGGCGGTGACTAGGCTCATGGGCGCTCCTGCGCGGCGATTCGGGACGGAAAGCTCAGGCGCTATCATAGGCCGATGAAGCCGCCCCGTTCTCGCACCGCCTTTCACGTTCTGGCGCTGCTGTGCGCCCTGTGCGTCGCGCCGTCGGCGCAGGCGCGTGGCTGCACCGCGCGCATCGTCGACGGCTGGGTACGCCTGCCGCCCGCGCAGATGCCGATGATGGCCGGCTTCGGCCGCATCGAGAACCGCTGCCCGACCCCGATCACCATCGTCGGCGTCAGCAGCCCGGCTTTCGGCGACTCCTCGCTGCACGAAACCCGCATCGTCGACGGCATCAGCCGCATGCGCGCGCTGCCGGAACTGCGGATCGCGCCCGACGGCAACGCCACCCTCAAACCCGGCGGCATGCATCTGATGTTGATGCAGCCGCATGCGCCGCTGAAGCCGGGCAGCAAGGTGGTGGTGGAGTTCGCGCTCAAGGGCGGCGGGGTGCTGCGCGGCGAGCTGGAAGCGCGCAAGCCTTAAAGCAACGCCGGTGCGCTGATCGCCACCGCCCACGAAGACAACGCGCTCGTCTATCTTCCCGTCGACAACGGATGCGGACGCGCGTTGTCGAACCGCCACTTCGTGCACGACCGAACGCCAACGTGCTATGCCCGCTGGCAGGACGGATGACCAGGGGTTCGCCGTGCGCTGCCTGCGAGCGCCTCAGCGCTCGATCGCTTCCAACACCGCCGCCGGCAGCGGCACCGGACGGCCGCTGGCGCGGTCGATCCAGACCACCACCACATGGCCGTCGCAGTACAGCGCGCTGCCGTCCTCGGCCACGATGCGGTGGCCGATGGTCAGGCTGGTGCTGCCCACGCGCTGCGTGTACAGCTCCACCGCCACCGCCGACGGATAGGGAATGGGCAGCCGGTAGTTCAACTGCACGGCCGCCAGCAGCGGCGCGTTGGTCTCGCTGACCCATTCGCCGTCCCAGCTCGCGAACCAGCGGATGCGGGTTTCCTCGAGGTAGGTCAGGAAGTTGGAGTTGTTGACGTGATTGAACGCGTCCAGATCGCGCCAGCGCAGCTCGATCGGCATGCGGAACAGCACGGGCGCGGCGGTGTCGGTGGTTTCGGTCATGCGGCGGACTTCTTCTTGCCCTTGGCCGCGGCGGGCTTGGCGGCGGCCGCCGTCTTGCGTGCGGGCTTGGGCATGGTGCGTGTGGCCGGCGCCAGGCCCAGCAGCGGCGCCAGGAAGTGGCCGGTGTGCGAATGCGGCAGCGCGGCGATCTGCTCGGGCGTGCCGGTGGCGAGGATGCTGCCGCCGCGATGGCCGCCCTCCGGGCCCAGGTCGATGACCCAGTCGGCGGTCTTGATCACGTCCAGGTTGTGCTCGATCACCACCACGGTGTTGCCGTCGTCGCGCAGGCGGTGCAATACCGCCAGCAGGTGCTCGATGTCGTGGAAGTGCAGGCCGGTGGTCGGCTCGTCCAGGATGTACAGCGTGCGCCCGGTGTCGCGGCGCGAGAGTTCCTTGGACAGCTTGACGCGCTGCGCCTCGCCGCCGGACAGGGTGGTCGCGCTTTGGCCCAGCTTGATGTAGCTCAGGCCCACGTCCATCAGCGTTTCCAGCTTGCGCGAGATCGCCGGGATCGCCTCGAACAGACCCAGCGCATCCTCGACCGTCATTTCCAGCACGTCGTTGATGTTGTAGCCCTTGTAGAGGATCTCCAGGGTCTCGCGGTTGTAGCGCTTGCCGCCGCACACGTCGCAGGGCACGTACACGTCGGGCAGGAAGTGCATCTCGACCTTGATCAGGCCGTCGCCCTGGCAGGCCTCGCAGCGGCCGCCGCGCACGTTGAAGCTGAAGCGGCCCGGCGAGTAGCCGCGCGAACGCGCTTCGGGCACCTGCGCGAACAACTCGCGCAGCGGCGTGAACAGGCCGGTGTAGGTGGCCGGGTTGGAACGCGGCGTGCGTCCGATCGGCGACTGGTCGATGTCCACGACCTTGTCGAACAGCTCGATGTTCTCGACCGATTTGTACGGCGCCGGCGTGTGCGAGGCGCCGTTGAGCTCGTTGGCCGCGATCGCGAACAGGGTGTCGTTGATCAGGGTCGACTTGCCCGAGCCGGACACGCCGGTGACGGCGGTGAACAAGCCCGACGGGATGGTCAGATCGACGTCCTTGAGGTTGTTGCCGCTGGCGCCGCGCAAATGCAGGCTGGTCTTGGGATTGGGCTTGTGGCGGGTCTTGGGGATCTCGATCCGGCGCTTGCCGCTGAGGTACTGGCCGGTCAGCGAGCGCGGCGCCTTGAGGATGTCGGGGAACAGGCCCTGGGCGACGATCTCGCCGCCGTGCACGCCGGCGCCGGGGCCGATGTCGACGATGTAGTCGGCCAGGCGGATCGCGTCCTCGTCGTGCTCGACCACGATCACCGTGTTGCCGAGGTCGCGCAGGCGGGTCAGGGTGCCCAGCAGGCGTTCGTTATCGCGCTGGTGCAGGCCGATCGAAGGCTCGTCCAGCACGTACATCACGCCGACCAGGCCGGCGCCGATCTGGCTGGCCAGGCGGATGCGCTGGGCTTCGCCGCCGGACAGCGAGTCGGCCTTGCGCTCCAGGGTCAGGTAATCGAGGCCGACATCGACCAGGAAGCGCAGGCGGTCGGCGATTTCCTTGACGATCTTGACCGCGATCTCGCCGCGCCAGCCCGGCAGGTTGAGCGACTTGAAGAAGCTCAGCGCCTCGTCCACGGGCAGCACCACCAGTTCCGGCAGCGGGCGCTCGGCCACGAACACGTTGCGCGCGGCGCGGTTCAGGCGCGCGCCGCCGCATTCGGTGCAGGCGCGTTCGCTGATGTACTTGGCCAACTCCTCGCGCACCGCGGCCGATTCGGTCTCGCGGTAGCGGCGCTCCAGGTTGGGCACGATGCCCTCGAAGCGATGCTTGCGCTGGCTGCGGCCGCCGTTCTCGGTGATGTAGCTGAAGTTGATCTGCTCGTCGCCGCTGCCGTAGAGCACGGCGTTGCGGGCCTTCTCGGACAGCGATTGCCAGGGCGCGTCGACGTCGAACTTGTAGTGCTTGGCCAGCGATTGGATCAGCTGGAAGTAGTAGGCGTTGCGGCGGTCCCAACCACGCACCGCACCGGCCGACAGCGACAGCTCCGGATGCACGACCACGCGCGAGGGATCGAAGAACTGGGCCACGCCCAGGCCGTCGCAGGTCGGGCAGGCGCCGACCGGCGAGTTGAACGAGAACAGGCGCGGTTCCAGCTCCGGCAGCGAGTAGTCGCAGACCGGGCAGCTGTACTTGGACGAGAACAGCAGCGGCGCGGCGTCGGCCTTGTCCAGCGACATCACCTGGGCCATGCCGTCGCCGAGCTTGAGCGCGGTCTCGAAGGATTCGGCCAGGCGCTGCTTGATGTCCTCGCGCGGCTTGAAGCGGTCGATCACCGCCTCGATGGTGTGCTTCACGCGCAGCGCCAGCGGCGGCACCGCGTCGATCTCGTACAGCGCGCCGTCCACGCGCACGCGCACATAGCCCTGCGCGCGCAGCTGCTCGAAGATCTGCGCGTGCTCGCCCTTGCGCTCGCGCACCACCGGCGCCAGCAGCATGTAGCGCTGCTCCGGGTCCAGCGCGATCACCTGGTCGACCATCTGGCTGACCGTCTGCGCTTCCAGCGGATAGTGGTGGTCCGGGCAGCGCGGCGAGCCTACGCGCGCGTACAGCAGGCGCAGGTAGTCGTAGATCTCGGTGATCGTGCCTACCGTCGAACGCGGGTTGTGCGAGGTCGACTTCTGCTCGATCGAGATCGCCGGCGACAGGCCTTCGATGTGATCGACATCGGGCTTCTCCATCACGCTGAGGAACTGCCTGGCATACGCCGACAGCGACTCGACGTAACGGCGTTGGCCTTCGGCGTAGATCGTGTCGAACGCCAGCGACGACTTGCCGGAGCCGGACAGGCCGGTGATCACGATCAGCTTGTCGCGCGGAAGGTCGAGGTCGATGTTCTTGAGGTTGTGCGTCCGCGCGCCGCGGATGCGGATGAAATCCAGCGCCATCGTTTGCCTGCAATGGGGGAGGGCGCCGGCGCCCGAGGCGACGGCGAACAGAAGAGCGTATCGAGTGCGGAAGATGGGGGCAAATCCGCGGAACGGAAGGGCCGCGAAGAGGACCTGTCGCAGGCCTGATCGCGACGGTGGTTTCGTTTGCGGCGAAGAGCGGCGGAGGGCGGCTGCGGGATCGGGTGTACTGGATCGAGCATTGGGGAAGGGCAAATCCCCCTAGCCCCCCTTTTTCAAAGGGGGGAACGGCTGGATTACTTCAGTAGAGGGAAGCTGCTCCGATTCTTGAGGGCTAGCTTGTCTTCCCCCTTTGAAAAAGGGGGATTGAGGGGGATTTGCTTTTCCCGTCCCCCGCCCAAAAAAACGCCGGCGCAAACAGCTCGCCGGCGAGGGCCTGGAGAGAGGCCGGTTACGTAATCGGGGGCGGCCGCCGCGCTGCCGGCCGCCGTGTCATTTGACCAGCTTGAAACTGATGCCGCGCCCGCTGTCGGGCCCCGCGGCCTTGGTCTCGATCGCGCCCGGGCTGACGCCGTTCACGACCAGCAGCACCTTGACCGCCTCGGCGCGGGCCTTGGACAGCGCCTGCTCCTCCTCGCTGGCGCCGCCGCCGGGCGGGCCGTAGATCTCCACGCGGGTCTGCGCGGGCGCGGCCTGGATGGCCTTGGCGGCATCGCCCAGGGCGTCCAGGCTGGCGGCGGCGATGCGCGCGCTGTCGCCTTCGAACGCGATCGGGGTCTGGTTCAGGGCCCGGACCACCTCGGCGGCGCTGGCCTGCTTGTCCAGCGCGGCGAGGGCGGCGTTGGCCGGCCCCGCGCCCACGCCCTCGAACAGGCCGGTGTAGGCGTAGCCGGGGTAGAGCGTGCGCGCCTGTTCCAGAAGGGCGGCGCGATCGGCCTCGGCGACCTGGCCGCTGAGCTCGATGCGCTGGCCCTGGAAACTGACCGCGGCGCCGGGCTGCTGGAAGGCGGTGGCGAACTTGGGCAGGTTGGCGGCCCAGGCGGCCGGGCGCGCGTAGGGATCGACGGCGAGGTCGCCGGATACCCCTTCGGCGCCGTAGGCGTGGGCGAGCGCGGCGATCACCGCCTGCTTGGCGGCCTCGCTGTCGACGTTGCCGTCGTAGCGCAGATTGCCGTTGTTGTTGACCAGGCTGAGCTTGGCGTCGTAACGCGGCACCGGCGCGGCCTCGGCAGTCTTGGCTGTCTGCGCCTCGCTGCCGGCGGGGCCGCGGTTGCAGGCGGCCAGGCCGGCCACGCAGACCAGCGTCAGCAAGACGGCGCCGACGCGATGCCGACGCGGGAATGGGGTGTGGGGATGCATGCAGACTCCAGAACGGTAGCAGGGGAACGACGGGTCGGCGGACCCGCGCATGCGCGGCGGGTCGCGGCCCGGTAGCGGAGGGCCCGGCATGCCGGGCCCTCCGTGTTGCATGCCGCGATCAGCGCTTGGAGGAGGCGTACTCGATCTCCACGGGGTCGGCGCATTCCTGCGTACCGTTGTTGCACAGCTTGTAGCTCATGGTGCCGGTGCCGATGATCCGGAAGGTATCGGTGGTGGCGCCGTTGTTACGCACGGTCTTGAGGATCGCGCCGTTACGGTAGACGTCGATGTTGCGCTTGCCCGCCTGCCAGGTCAGATCCACGCGGGTGCGGTGGTTGGTGAGCGGGGTCGCTTCGGCCTCGACCGCGCGCGGCCAGTTGGCGTCGGTGAAGCTGGGGTACAGCGACACGCCGGCGGAGTTGCTGAAGCCCTTGATCGTCACGTACCAGATGCCGCCCTGCGGTGCCGGGAAGAAGCAGTTCTCGTTGTTGCCGGAACTGAACGGACGGCAGTCGTAGGAGGTGTTGGTCGGCGGGGTGCCGCGCTTGACGTAGATGTCCGCGTCGCCGGTGCCGCCGTACATGGCGAACAACAGGTTGGACGCGCCGTTGGGCACCAGCAGCTGGTAACGCACGTTGCCGCCGGCCAGCACTTCGATGCCGGTGACGGTGACGCCGTTGGACAGCGGGGTGGCCGGTTCCGGCGCCGGCGGCGGCGGCGGATCGGCCGGCAGCGCTTCGGCGCCGGAAGCCACGGCCACCGCGTAGCGGGCGTCGACGATGCCGGCGCCGCAGGGCTTGTCGTAGTTGCAGCCGCTCGGGAAGCCGCCGGACGCGTAAGCGGTGTTCTCGAGGATCTTCTTGATCTGCGCCGGGGTCTTCGGCGTCGGCGCCGCGGCCTGCATCAGCGCGACCACGCCGGCGACGTGCGGAGCCGCCATCGAGGTGCCCGCCATCCAGGCGTAGCCGTCGCCTTCCTGGCCCTGCAGGCCCAGGTTCAAGGTCGACAGGATGTTGTCGGCCGCCGGAGTGACGCCCGAACCGCCGGGCGCGGCCACGTCGACCACGGCGCCGAAGTTCGAATAACCGGCCAGCGTGCCGGTCGGGCCGACCGCGGACACGGTGATCACGTCGTTGCAGCTCGCCGGCGAGTAGCCGGCCGCATCGGCCGAGGAATTGCCCGCCGCCACCACGACCGTGGTGCCGCGACCGGCCGCCGCGGTGTAGGCGGCCTGCTCGGCGACCGAGCACGCACCGCCGCCGCCGAGGCTGAGGTTGATGACTTCGGCCGGGGTGGCGTTGGCCGGCACGCCGGTGACAGTGCCGCCGGAGGCCCAGGTCACCGCGTCGATGATGTCGGACTCGTAACCGCCGCACTTGCCCAGCACGCGCACCGGCTGGACCTTGGCGCCGAACGCGACGCCGGCCACGCCGACGCCGTTGTTGGTCGAGGCGGCGATGGTGCCGCTGACGTGGGTGCCGTGCCAGCTGCTGTCCTCGGGAATGCCGAAGATGTTGCATTCGCCGTCGTGCCAATCGCCCGGATCGTTCGGGTCGGCATCGCGGCCGTCGCCGTCGACGCTAACGTCCGGATCGATGATGAAGTCGTAACCGGCGACCAGGTTGCCGATCAGATCGGCGTGCGGGGTGATGCCGGTGTCGAGCACCGCGACCACGACGCCATCGCCGGTGCTCAGGTCCCAAGCCGGCTCGGCGTTGATGCCGCCGGGGCCGTTCTTGTAATGCCACTGCTGCGCGTAGCCCGGGTCGTTCGGGACCAGCAGCGGCTTGCGCAGACGATCGGGTTCGACCGCGAGCACGTTCGGGTCCTTCATCAGCTCGATCATCAGCTGCTTGCTGGCCACGCTGTCGAGCTTGCGCTCGGTGCGGATCAGCGCGGCGCCGGTGGCCAGCGTGCGCATCGGCGCGATGCCCAGGCCCAGCGCCTTCGACGCGCTGGCGAGTTGGGTGCCGACCTTGGCCGCGGCGACGCCCTTGGCGTTGCTGGTGCCCTTGAAGGTGATGATGTAGCGGTCGTATTGGGCCGGCTGTTCCTTAGCCGCCTTCGCCGCCTGCGGGGACAAGGTCGAGACCTTGGTCTTGTTGGCCGTCGGCAGCTTGCCGCCGGAATAGGCCGCGGGCGCGATCACGATCGCGGTGGCGATGGCCAGTGCGGTCCATTTCATAGAACGTGCTTTGCGAGTCATGACAAACATCCTTGATTTCGTAGCTCATGATCCCCGACGCATCCCCTGATAGCGTCGGGCGCTGGTCCGCGGCTATGGCATCTTTCCTCGCCGCGGGACTTCGGTGCGCAGGCTGCGCGCGGGCGCCCGTCCGGGGCGTCGCGCAGTCGCGGTAATGGGGGAACTAGAACGAAGGAACGCAGCTTCGCGTAGCGGCGTCGCTGTGGCTGCGACGCGCGCGCACGCATCGCGATGCGCGGCCTGCGCATCGTGCAAAACAGGGTAATGAGCCGCGCACGCGCTGCGCTCGCCGTCGCGGTGAGATGCGGGAAGGCTGGATGACTCCAGTCGCATGCAGAGGCCCCCTGAGTGTGGAACCGGCGATCTCCGCCGATGTCGCGCGCGCTGGCGTGCGACTCAGCATCCATGCTGGTTCGATCCCGACGCGACCCCCTGCAGGCGCGTCCATGGCAAGCTAATTCAAGCGTTGCGATGTGCGCAAGTGGCATGCACTACGACTAAAGCAGGCACCGACGATGCGCGGATATGTAACGCCGCATGTAACGTGGATGCGCCTGCGATGCTGCAAATCGAATGCGATGCTGAATTCGTTGCGAAAAATGCCGCTCTTCACAAACACGAACGGGCGCGCGGCAGGCGCGAATCGCGCCGACCGCAGCGCGCGAACGCCATTTCGATTGTGTGAACTGCGTCGCCCCACGATTGCGGCGCAATTCGCGTCGTGGCGCGTTGGCTTCGCGTTAAACGCGCAACAGCAGCGCCAATGCGATCAGCAGTGCGGCGATCAGCAGCCACGGCAATGCGCGGCGCGCGAACGATTTCGCCGAAGGCAGCGGCGGCCCGTCGTTCGCGCGATACAGCGGCGCGGGCTCGGAAGGCAGCGGTCCCGGTGCGGTGTCGCGGATCGGCTGCGGTGCGATCGATTCGAGCGTGGGCGGCTCGGGGCGCGGCGCGTCGTCGACGGGCCGCGCGTGCAGCCCGTGCTCGTCAGGGCCGGGCCCTCTCGATTCGGCGCTCGCCGTGCGGCCGCCGCGCCAGCGGCCGTCCTCGCTCAGGGCGTCCACGGCTTCGGGCAGAATCGCGGCCGAGGCGCTGGCCACGGCCGCAGCGGGCAGCTCCAGGGCGCGGGCGAGGGCGGCGATCTCGGCCTCGCCGAACACCCGCTCCAGTTGGTCCGCGGTCAGCGGCCGATTCGGGCCCGGGGCGATCCAGGACGTCGCCAGCGGCTCCAGCCCCTGGGCCCGGAAGGCCTGGACGAAGCCCGCCGTCCCGCCCCGGGCGGGGTCGAAAATACGGTCCAGCCAGGCCGCCAGCAGGCGCCGGGCCTGGTCCGGGTTGAGGCCGTGACGGCTCCCGACCTGGTCCAGCAGATGTTCGAACATGCGGCGATCCCGTGGGGAAGGGCGGCCACGGGGTCCTTCGTAGCGTGCTCACTACAGCATGAGACGCGTTAAGGCCGCGACAGGCGGCCCCGGGGGCGGGGGCAGTGCCGTCCGGCGGACCGGGATAGTTGCCCTAACCCGCTGAAGCACCTACAATTCCGCTTCTGTCCGCCCGCTATTGGGTGCGGCAGCGACCAAAATAACTACAGAGGAATACCGGTCATGTACGCAGTACTGGTCACCGGCGGTAAGCAATACCGCGTGATGCAAGGCGAGACGCTCCGCGTCGAGCTGCTCGATGTCGAAGCCGGCAGCGAGATCAAGTTTGACACCGTCCTGATGCTGGGCGATGGCGAAGGTGTGAAGCTCGGCGACGCGCTCAAGGGCGCCAGCGTCACCGCCAAGGTCGTCGGCCACGGCCGCGCCGACAAGGTGCGCATCGTCAAGTTCCGCCGTCGTAAGCACCATCGCAAGCAGATGGGCCACCGTCAGCACTACACCGAAATCGAGATCACCGGCATCGCCGGTGGCGACAACAAGTAAGGAGCAGCAGCCATGGCACACAAAAAGGGCGTAGGTTCTACCCGCAACGGCCGCGACTCCAACCCGAAGTACCTGGGCGTGAAGATCTACGGTGGCCAGGCCATCGAGGCCGGCAACATCATCGTGCGTCAGCGCGGCACCCAGTTCCATCCGGGCGCCGGCGTCGGCCTCGGCCGCGACCACACCCTGTTCGCGCTGGTCGACGGCAAGGTCGAGTTCTCGACCAAGGGTCCGAAGAAGCGTCGCACCGTCAGCGTCGTCGCCTAAGCGCGACGCGCGGTACGCGAAGGGCCCCGCTTCGGCGGGGCTTTTCGTTTCTAAGCCGGGATTGGGGATTCGGGATTCGGGATTCGCAACAGCGAAAATCCGGATTTCCCGCTCCCGCTACAATCCTCAGTGGCCCCGTTTTTGCTCTACGAATCCCCAATCCCAAATCCCGAATCACAAATCCCGGCTCCTATGAAACTCGTCGACGAAGCAGAAATCCAAGTCATCGCCGGTAACGGCGGCAACGGCTGCATCGGCTTCCGTCGCGAGAAGTTCATCCCGCTGGGCGGGCCGGACGGCGGCGACGGCGGTGCTGGCGGCAGCGTCTGGCTGGTCGCCGACGAGAACGTCAACACCCTGGTCGATTTCCGCCACCAGAAGCAGTTCCGCGCCCAGCGTGGCGAGAACGGCATGGGCCGGCAGGCCTACGGCAAGGGCGGCGACGATCTGGTCATCGTGGTCCCGGTCGGCACCGTGGTCACCAACGTCGAGACCGACGAGGTGATCGGCGACCTGACCACCAGCGGCGACCGTTTGCTGGTCGCGCGCGGCGGCAAGGGCGGCCTGGGCAACATGCATTTCAAGAGTTCGACCAACCGCACCCCGCGCAAGGCCCTGCCGGGTCTGCCGGGCGAGCAGCGCGAACTCAAGCTCGAACTCAAGCTGCTGGCCGACGTCGGCCTGCTCGGCTTCCCGAACGCGGGCAAGAGCACCCTGATCCGCGCGGTCTCGGCGGCCACGCCCAAGGTCGCCGACTATCCGTTCACCACCCTGTATCCGAATCTGGGCGTGGTCAGCGTGGAAGCGCACCGCAGCTTCGTGATCGCCGACATTCCGGGCCTGATCGAAGGCGCCGCCGACGGCGCCGGCCTGGGCGCGCAGTTCCTGCGCCATCTGCAGCGCACACGTCTGCTGCTGCACCTGGTCGACATCGCACCGATGGAAGGCGGGGTGGAGGGCGTGAGCCCGGCCGAGCAGGTGCGCGCGATCGAGCGCGAACTGGCCAAGCACGATCCCGAGCTGCTGGCCAAGCCGCGCTGGCTGGTGCTCAACAAGGCCGACCTGCTGCTGGAAGAAGAGCAGCAGGCCGCGGCGCAGGCGATCGTCGACGAACTGGGTTGGAAGGACCGCTGGTACCTGGTCTCGGCGATCGGCCGCGACGGCACCTGGCCGATCATGCTGGACGTGATGGCCTTCTTCGACCGTCAGCGCGAAGAGGCGCTGGAAGCCGCGAACGCCGCCGGCGAACATGCGCCCTGAGCCGCGGGCTCGGCGTTCAATTTCGACCCTAAGCGGCGCTCGTCGCGCGCCGCACTTGGCCGCGCGCATCGCCGGCCGCGCCGTCGCCGCGCGAGGCGACGGCGCGCAACGCTTCTTGCTCGCTTCACGCGCGGCGCCGACGATGCGCTGCATGCCTCAACATGCACGCTGCGCAAGCTCCGTCGCGAATGTTTCCGCAAGCGCGGCCGCGTGCGTCGTGAATCGCCTGCCCGCAAAAAGCAAAAACCCGGCCGAAGCCGGGTTTTCGCATGCTGCTGCGGCGCTAACCGCAGTCGCGTCGCAATCAGGCGGCGGACAGCGCCTTGATGCGGGCCGACAGGCGGCTCTTATGGCGCGCGGCCTTGTTCTTGTGGATCAGGCCACGGGAGCTGAAGCGGTCGAGGATCGGCTGAGCGACGTCGAACGCGGACTTGGCACCGGCGGCGTCGTTCTCGCCGAGGGCCTTCAGCACCTTCTTCACGGCGGTACGCAGCATCGAACGCTGGCTGGCGTTACGGGCATTGCGGACGACCGTCTGCTTGGCGCGCTTCTTGGCGGACTTGATGTTTGCCACGGGTGGTTTCCTGGAAAATTTGGTTGAAAGCTGTGATGGAACTGGGTGCAAAAATGCAATTGCGGAAAATCAGACCCAAAAGTATGGCCGATTCAGTGACTTGCGTCAACTGGGCAGGCGCCGCCGCGGGAATGGCCGGGGGCGGGCGATGAGCAAGGCCGGTTTGCTGCGGTCCTCGGTGGTTTTCAGCGCCATGACCCTGATTTCGCGGGTCTCCGGCCTGGTCCGCGACCAGGTCTACGCCTGGCAATTCGGCGCCAGCCCGGCCATGGACGCGTTCTTCATCGCGTTCCGGATCCCGAATTTCCTGCGCCGGCTCTCGGCCGAGGGCTCGTTCTCGATGGCCTTCGTGCCGGTGTTGGCCGAGTACAAGGAAAAGCAGGACCACGCCGCGGTCAAGGAACTGGTCGACCGGGTCACCGGCACCCTGGCCGCCGCCCTGCTGGTGCTGACCGCGGCGGTGGTGCTGGCCGCACCCTGGGTGATGCAGCTGTTCGCGCCGGGCTTCGAGCCGGGCACCGAGCAGTACCGCCTGGCCACCCAGATGTTGCAGATCACCTTCCCGTACGCCTTGTTCATCTCCCTGGCCTCGCTGGTCGGCGGGGTGCTGAACAGCTACGAGCGCTTCGCGATTCCGGCGTTGTCGCCGGTGCTGCTGAACCTGTCGATGATCGCCGCCGCGGTGTGCGCGGTGCCGCTGATGCGGCCGCTGGGCCTGGAGCCGGTGCTGGCGTTGGCCTGGGGCGTGTTCGTGGCGGGCATCCTGCAACTGGTGTTCCAGTTGCCGGCGCTGTCCAAGCTGGGCCTGCTGCCGCGGCCGCGCTGGGGCGGGGCGCACGCGGGCGTGCGCAAGATCATGCGGTTGATGGTGCCGACCCTGTTCGGCTCCTCGGTGGCTCAGCTCAATCTGCTGCTCAACACCGCGCTGGCTTCGTTCCTGATCGCCGGCAGCGTGACCTGGCTGTATCTGACCGACCGCCTGCTGGAATTCCCGCTGGGCATGTTCGGCGTCGCGATCGGCACCGTGATCCTGCCGCATTTGTCCAAGCGCCACGCCGCGACCGATCCGCAGGGCTTTTCCAAGGGGCTGGATTGGGGTTTCCGGCTGTGCCTGCTGATCGGCATTCCGGCCTGCCTGGGCCTGGTGTTGTGTGCCGAGGCCTTGATCGCGACCCTGTTCCAGTATGGCCGCCTCAGCGCCACCGACACCGAGATGATCCGCCTGAGCCTGATGGCGCAGTCCACCGCGGTGCCGGCGTTCCTGCTGGTGAAGGTGCTGGCGCCGGCCTTCTATTCGCGTCAGGACACCAAGACCCCGGTGAAATCGGCGGTGGTGTCGGTGATCGTGAACCTGGTCGCGACCGTGGCCCTGTTGCTGAGCGCGCTGTACTTCACCGAGGCCGGCCAGGCCGCGCTGCTGCGCAGCGGCGGGCATCTGCGCGAAGCCCTGGGCTACGTGCCCGGCGCGCATGCCTGCCTGGCGCTGGCGATCGCGATCGCCGGCTGGGTCAACGCGCTGCAACTGGCCTGGTACCTGCGGCGCGCGCGGGTGTATGCGCGCCAGCCCGGCTGGGGCCGCTTCCTGCGTCAGATCGGCGTGGCCGCAGTGGCGATGAGCGCGGTGGTGCTGGCCCTGTTGTGGCTGTGGCAGGGCTGGACCGCGTGGCCGTGGTGGGAGCGCGGCTGGAAGCTCGCGGTGACGGTGGGCGCCGGCGGCGCGGTCTACGCCGCGATGCTGTGGCTGCAGGGCATCCGCCCGCGCGACCTGCGCGGGCACTGAGTCCGGCGCAGGCGGCTTGAGAGTCGTCCGCGCCGGCTATACTTCCTGATTCATCCTTTTGAACGCTCCTTTCGAGCCGGTCCCCCACGCAATCCCATGAGCAGGCTGTTTCGTGACGTCGAGGGCGGGCCCCGTTGCCCGCACGGCAGTGTGGTCTGCATCGGCGCCTTCGATGGCCTGCACCTCGGGCATCGCGCGCTGGTGCGCCACACGGTCGCGCGTGCGCACGCGCTGGGCGTGCCGGCGGTGGCCTTGAGCTTCGAGCCGCTGCCGCGCGAATTCTTCGCCCCGTCGGCGCCGCCACCGCGCCTGCTGCTGCCGCGCGCCAAGGCCGAGGGCCTGCTCGCGCTGGACGCCGATCAGGTCGGCCTGCTGCGTTTCAACGCCCGCCTCAGCGGCCTGGACGCCGAGACCTTCGTGCGCCGGGTGCTGGTCGAGCGCCTGGGCGCGCGCGAGGTTTGGGTCGGCCCCGAGTTCCGTTTCGGCAAGGCCCGTGGCGGCGACATCGGCGTGCTGCGACGGCTCGGCGAGGAGTGCGGCTTCGAGGCGCACGAGATCGAGCCCGTGCACCACGACGGCGAACGCGTCTCCAGCACCCGCATCCGCGCCGCGCTGCTGGCCGGCGACTTCGCCGCCGCCGCCGGCCTGCTCGGGCGGCCCTATGCGATCGGCGGGCGCGTGGTGCGCGGCCAGCAGCTCGGCCGCACCCTGGGTTTCCCGACCGCCAACCTGCGCTTCGGCGGCAAGACCCCGGCCTTGTCGGGGATCTACGCGACCTGGGTGCACGGTGTCGGCGAGCGTCCGCGCGCGTCGGTGTCCAGCCTGGGCACGCGTCCGACCGTGGACGGCGTCGAACCGCTGCTGGAAGCGCATCTGTTCGACTTCGACGGCGACCTGTACGGTCGTCGCATCGAGGTCGAGTTCGTCGCCCACCTGCGCGCCGAGCTCAAGTTCCCCGATCTGGCTTCGCTGACCCAGCAGATGCACCGCGACGCCGCCCAGGCGCGCGAGCTGCTGGTGCTGGACGCGCAGCGCCGCTCGCTGCAACCGATGCACACCGAACTTCCGCACCACGACCCTCGACGTGCGTCTACGTCGCCAGCTCGGGCCGCCGACGCGGCCGAGAAAACTGCCTGAGACCCGCTGTGACCAACGACCCCAGCCAACCCGCCCCCGGCAACGCCTACAAGGCCAGCCTGCTGCTGCCGGCGACCGATTTCCCGATGCGTGGCGATCTGCCCAAGCGCGAGCCGGAAACCCTGGCGCGCTGGGAGAGCGAAGGCCTGTATCAGCGAATTCGCGAGAAGACCGGCGGCCGCGAGCGCAGCTTCGTGCTGCACGACGGCCCGCCGTACGCGAACGGCGAGATCCATGTCGGCCACGCGGTCAACAAGGTGCTCAAGGACATCGTGGTCAAGTCCAAGCTGCTGGCCGGGTTCGATGCGCCCTACGTGCCGGGCTGGGACTGCCACGGCCTGCCGATCGAGCACAAGGTCGAGAAGGAATTCGGCAAGGTCGGCAGCACCGTCGACGGACGCGTGCTCGACGCCGCCGAATTCCGCGCCAAGTGCCGCGAGTACGCGACCAGCCAGATCGACATCCAGCGCCGCGGCTTCAAGCGCCTGGGCGTGACCGGCGATTGGGATCACCCCTACCGCACCATGGATTTCCGCTACGAGGCGGACATCATGCGTTCGCTGGCCAAGATCGTCGATCGCGGCCACCTGGTGCGCGGCTCCAAGCCGGTGCACTGGTGCTTCGACTGCGGCTCGGCGCTGGCCGAGGCCGAGATCGAGTACCAGGACAAGGAATCCACCGAAATCTACGTGCGTTATCCGGTGCTGGACCGCAAGCGCGTGTTCGACGCCTTCGGCCTCGCCGACGACGGCGCGCCGCTGTCGGTGCCGATCTGGACCACCACGCCGTGGACGCTGCCGGCCAGCCTGGCGGTCACGCTGGGTCCGGAAGTGAACTACATGCTGGTCAAGCTGGAGGCGGGCACGGAAGGCCTGTTCCGCGAGGGCGCTCAGCGCCCCGAATACCTGCTGGTCGCGCACGACCTCACCGCGGGTTTCTTGACCACGCTGGCCAACCGCGACGCGCTGAAGCAGGGCGCGAGCGTGCAGGCGAGCGAGTGGGGCCCGCAGCCGGGCGTCGCCTTCGAGGGCCTGCGCCTGCAGCATCCGTTCTACGAGCGCGAGATCCCGGTGCTGCTGGGCGACCACGTCACCGTCGACGCCGGCACCGGCGCGGTCCACACCGCGCCCGGTCACGGCCAGGAGGACTACGCGGTCGGCCTGAAGTACGGCCTGGTCGAGCGCTACAGCGCCGCCCAGATCAATCCGGTCGACGCGCGCGGCCTGTACCTGCCGTCGACGCCGCCGGCCGACGGCCATGCGCTGGCCGGCCAGCACATCTTCAAGATCGATCCGCTGATCGTCGAGGTGCTGCGCGCGCGCGGCGCGCTCCTCGCCGCCGGCCGCATCAAGCACAGCTACCCGCATTGCTGGCGGCACAAGACGCCGGTGGTGTTCCGCGCCACCCCGCAGTGGTTCATCTCGATGGAGCAGGCCGGCCTGCGCCGCGACGCGCTGGCCGCGATCGGCGGCGTGTCCTGGGTGCCGGGTTGGGGCGAGGCGCGCATCTACAACATGATCGAGGGCCGTCCGGACTGGACGATCTCGCGCCAGCGCTATTGGGGCGTGCCGATCGCGCTGTTCTTCCATCGCGAGACCGGGCTGCCGCATCCGCGCACCGGCGAGATCATGCGTCAGGTCGCCGACGCGGTCGAACGCGAGGGCACCGATGCCTGGTACGCGATGACCGCCGAACAACTGCTGGGCGACGAAGCCGCGGACTACGAGAAGGTCAACGACATCCTCGACGTCTGGTTCGACTCCGGCACCAGCCACGAGTGCGTGCTCGCGCAGCGTCCGCAGGACGGCCTGCATAAGCCCGCCGACCTGTACCTGGAAGGCTCCGACCAGCACCGCGGCTGGTTCCACAGCGCGCTGCTCAGCGGCGTGGCGATGGACGGCGTGGCGCCGTACCGGCAGGTGCTGACCCACGGCTTCACCGTCGACGAACACGGCAAGAAGATGTCGAAGTCGATGTTCAACGCGCTCGCGCCGGACAAGGTCACCGACACCCTGGGCGCCGACGTGCTGCGCCTGTGGGTGGCCTCGACCGAGTTCCGCAACGAGATGACGGTCTCCGACAAGATCCTCAAGCAGAACGCCGACGTCTACCGCCGCATCCGCAACACCGCGCGCTTCCTGCTCGGCAACCTCAGCGGCTTCGACCCCGCGCGCGATCTGGTCGCGCTGGGCGATATGGTCGCCCTGGACCGCTGGATCGTGCACCGCGCGGCCGAGCTGCAGGACCGCATCGCCGCCGCCTACGAGCGTTACGACTTCGCCGAGATCGTGCAGGCGTTGTCTAACTTCTGCAGCGTCGACCTGGGCTCGCTGTACCTGGACGTGACCAAGGACCGCCTGTACACCATGCAGGAGAACTCGCGCGGCCGCCGTTCGGCGCAGAGCGCGATGTACCGCATCGCCGAGGCCTTCGTGCGCTGGATCGCGCCGATCCTGGCCTACACCGCCGACGAGATGTGGCGCCACCTGCCGGCCAACACCGAGCAGGGCGCGCGCGAAGGCAACGTGCTGTTCACCACCTGGTACGACGGCCTGGCGCTGCTGTCCGACGAGGCGCCGCTGTCGGCCGAGGACTTCGCCCGCCTGCTGGCCCTGCGCGACGACGTCAGCAAGACCCTGGAACCGATGCGCGCCGAAGGCAAGATCGGCGCCGCGCTCGAGGCCGAGATCGCACTGCGTTGCGGCGTCGCCGACCAGAACTGGCTGGCGCCGTTCGCCGACGAGCTGCGCTTCCTGTTCATCAGCGGCGACGTCGAAATCGTCGCCGACGACGCGATCAAGGACATCGCGGTGACCGCCGCGCCGACCGCCAAGAGCAAGTGCGTGCGCTGCTGGCACTACCGCGCCGACGTCGGTAGCGACCCCACGCATCCGGAACTGTGCGGCCGCTGCGTAGACAACGTCGCCGGCGCGGGCGAGGACCGTCGCTGGTTCTGAACCCTCGTCCCTCATCCGCTCCGCGTCGACCCGATGCGGAGCGGTAGCCGAATCACCGGGTCCCCCGCGGACCTCTTCACCGGGCTTCCGGCCCCGCCGGAACCAGGAGCGCAACACGATGTCGCAACTCCCCAGCAAGAACGCGCTGCCCTGGCTGATCGTCTCGGTCGCGGTGATCGTGCTCGACCAGCTCAGCAAGGCCTGGGTGCTGTCCTCGCTGCCCGAATACACCGCCATCCCGGTCATCGAAGGCGTCTGGAACTGGTACCGCACCTACAACACCGGCGCCGCCTTCAGCTTCCTCAGCGACGCCGGCGGCTGGCAGAAGTACTTCTTCGTGGTGCTGGCGGTGGCCATCAGCGGCCTGCTCGCGGCCTGGCTGCGGCGCACCGCGCGCGGCGACTGGAAGACCGCGCTGCCCTACGCGCTGGTGATCGGTGGCGCCCTGGGCAACGTCATCGACCGCCTGCTGCACGGCCACGTGGTCGACTTCATCCAGTGGCATTGGCAGGAGCACTACTGGCCGGCCTTCAACCTGGCCGACTCGGCGATCGTGGCCGGCGCGGTCGGGATCGCCCTGGTCGGCCTGTTCGCGACACCCCCGGCCAAGCCCAAGGGCTAGGGCAGGAGTACAATCGGCCCATGGACGTCCTGCTCGCCAATCCCCGCGGTTTCTGCGCCGGCGTCGACCGCGCGATCGAGATCGTCAAACGCGCGATCGAGACCCTGGGCGCGCCCATCTACGTGCGCCACGAAGTCGTGCACAACCGCTTCGTGGTCGACGACCTCAAGCACCGCGGCGCGATCTTCGTCGAAGAGCTCGACGAAGTGCCCGACGGCGCCACCGTGATCTTCAGCGCCCACGGCGTGTCCAAGGCCGTGCGCGAGGAAGCCGAGCGCCGCGGCCTGAAAGTGTTCGACGCGACCTGCCCGCTGGTCACCAAGGTCCACCTGGAAGTCTCGCGCCACTGCCGCGCTGGCCGCGACGTGATCCTGATCGGCCACGAAGGCCATCCCGAAGTCGAAGGCACGATGGGCCAGTGGCGGCGCGAAGCCGGCTCCGGCCGCATCTACCTGGTCGAGGACGCCGACGACGTCGCCGCGCTCGACGTCGACCAGCCCGAGAACCTGGCCTACACCACCCAGACCACGCTGTCGGTGGACGACACCCGCAGCGTGATCGAAGCCATGCGCGCCAAGTACCCGGCCATCCAGGGCCCGCGCCACGACGACATCTGCTACGCCACCCAGAACCGCCAGGACGCCGTGCGCGAACTGGCCGCAAAGTGCGACCTGGTGCTGGTGGTCGGTTCGCCCAACAGCTCCAACTCCAACCGCCTGCGCGAGCTGTCCGAGCGCGAGGGCGTGGAAGCCTACCTGATCGACGGCGCCGTCGAGATCGACCCGGAATGGGTCAAGGGCCGCAAGCGCATCGGCATCACCGCCGGCGCCTCCGCCCCGGAAGTGCTGGTGCGCGGCGTCATCGAGCGCCTGCGCGAACTCGGCGCGCAGCGCGTCAACGAGCTCGACGGCGAGCCCGAGGACATGGTCTTCGCCCTGCCCAAGGAACTGCGCCTGCGCCTGGTCGGCTGAGGCCGGGAGCGGGCAGGGCGCCTTACGGCCCGGCTGAATTGACCCGCCCCGGTGCCCAACCCTACAATTCACACCCCCGCGGCCTGCCCGCGGACGCCCACGCCGCAAGGCCAGGGCCCGCAACACCGCCGGAATAGCTCAGTTGGTAGAGCGGCGCATTCGTAATGCGTAGGTCGTAGGTTCGATTCCTATTTCCGGCACCATAAAAATCAAGGGCTTGCAGCGCGATCTCGGCCTGCAAGCCCTTTTTTTTGGTGCTGCGCGACGATGCGAATGTCGATGCTGTGGGCCGAAGCTTACAGCGGCGTATCCGCTGATAACCTTCTGGTAGGGGGTCGCAACGCGCGACGGAAAGGACTAAAAAAATGGCATCACGGGTAGTGCGCAGCGCCGTTCTGGACGTCGGGCTGACATTTTCGTTGCTTTTCGTGTCCGCGGTCGTTGGCGCGCAGACGCCGACTGCCGCAACCGCCGCGCCGCTGGAATCGGATGCCGCCAGGGTCGTGCGCTACACGCGCGCACTTGAGACATCGCCTGATAGCGCCGAGGCGCGTGAACTCCGCCAATGGCTGACGAAATGGGCGGACGAGACGCCCGATTACGTCGTCAATGTTTGCGACGTACTCGATCTCGTCAAATCGGACGGGGACACGGTACCCAATACCAGTGAATTGTTGCTGCAGTCGATTTACGGAAACGCCGCGTTCCAAGTCGAAAACGGCGCGAAATCCGATGAGTTGTCGAAACAGGTCGCCGCGGTCGAAAGCACGCTGCGCGCGTATGCCGCGTTCCTCGCCAAGGACGCGAAGGCGAGGGCGCCCCACCTCGACGCGCTGATCGCGAAGCGGGACGCGGGCAGGTTACGTGCGTATTTGGCACCGATCGTGGAGAAGAAATGCGACAGCGCCTCCGCTACCGACGGCCCTGTCGATGCGTCCAGACCGTCCAAGCAGCCGTTCCTAGGCGGCTTCCTGCGTGAATCGCACGTGGTATATCCCCTCAAGGTCGAGGGGTGGGAGATGCGGGGCGAACAGCGCTACGACACGCAGGAAGCCGGCGCCTCCGTTCGCTTCCAGCGGGCGGGTGACAAACAGGGTTGGATCGACGTCTACTTTTACCCGGTCGGCGTGCTGACCGACGCGGAAGTTGCGCAGATGGCCGGCGTCGAGCGCCAGAACCTGCTCGATGCTTGGGGAAAGACGATGACGGGTCCGCAGGACATGACGGCGTTGAAGGCATTTGCTGTGCCGATCCAAGCAAGAGCCAAGGGCAAGGCCACGCACGGCGCAAAGGCCGATGACATCACCGTCTACGCCGTCGACTTCGCCTATGTGCGCGACGGCAAGGCGCTCAGCTCGGCGATGATGTTCGCCGTCGACCGCATGTACGCCATCAAGTTTCGCTACAGCGCCGAAGCAGCGAAGCACACGCGCGCCCAACTGCGCCAGGATCTGGAACAGTTCGCGCAGAGCATGCTGCCGCGGCTGCAGATCAGCAGCACAGGCAACTGCTGGTCGCCGCCGCCGATCGAAGCCCTGGCCAAGGATGCGAAACCGCCGGAGAAGGCGCTGGTCACTTCGTCGCTCAACGGCGTAGCGGTGGCATGGGTACTGCCCGGCCGCGTCGTCGCGCGCGACCCGTCGCATCCCACGGCGGCCGATACGCAGGCCATTGCCCTGTCGCTACAGGGGCGGCTTTACGACGGGTGTGCCAGCGCGGAGCCGCTCCTGCCCGACGTGAAGGACGGCATGCGCGAACTGCGCTTCGAGTACGGCACCGGAAAGTCGGCCCCAGTGGAACGCCCTCTGAGGATCCAGCGTTCGGGAGCGGGTTGACGGCGGGATGATCAGAAAAGCTCAGCCCGGCAGATGGGGTGCCGGTGCGGAAGGGGAGCAACAAAGTCGGGCCCAAAGGTAGGTGTCCCGGTCCTGCCCCTCCCGACCTCCGGGTAGGAGCGGCGCAAGCCGCGACCACGAACCCCACCTGCCGCAAAAACACCGACCCCCCGCTTGGCGCTTCTAGCCCCCTCCTTTGAAAAAGGAGGGCTGGGGAGGATTTGCTCTTGCCCCACCTTCCGCCTAAACCTAAAGACGAGCCTCAGGCCCGCCTCGGAACTTTCACAACCCCCGCGCCGCCGCCAATCGCATCACCCTGTCGCTACACTCCCAGAACGCACCACCCAATCCATCCAGGAGCCCCCATGCGTTTTCGATTCCTGTCGTTCACGCTAGGGCTGACGCTCCCTCTCGCAGTGTTAGCCGCTCCCCAGGCCCCCGACATCGTCGGCGCCTGGACCTGCGGCCCTTACGAAACACCCGGCCCCGACCTCTCGGCTTCGACCATCGACCGCCGCGTCTACTCCGACAACGGCTACTTCACCGAGCACAGCTTCGTCACCTACACCCGCGAAGGCCTGCAAATCCGCACCGAAACCCGCAACACCGGCACCTGGTCGCTGCAAGGCGACTTGATCGAAGTACGGTTCAACTCGTCGAAGTTCCTTTCCTCCGACCATCCCGCGTTCACGGTCGCCCATGGGCAGGCCACACTGGATGCCATGAGAGCCCGCAAGAACTCGGATACAAAGCGCATCCTCCGGTTCGACGGGCAGAGCATGGTCACGATCCCGTTGGGTTCGATGGACGCGCAGGGCGAAGTGCAGGTGTCCTGCAGTAGAGGTTGATCGTCGCTGACGCGGGCGAGATGCCTGTCAATGCATGAAAAGTCGGGGGGAAGCGATGAGACGTTGGGTAATGGCGTTCGCCATGTGTGGCGCGGCCGGTGTGACGTTCGTGGGCGAAGCCAAATCGGAGCCGGTTCCAAGCGCGTGCTTTCCTGCGCGCATCGGCGATCTGGAGGCCTTCAGCTTCTCGAAAGAGGATCACGACGCGCTGCGCCGGGATCGCCTGGGGAAAATTTTCGGCTATAACGCGCGCCCCTACCGGACCGCGCTGACGGTATACCTCATGGACAAATCGCGGTCCGCCAGCGTGGAAACGGAATTCAGAGGGGCCGAAACCGAAATCGTGGCGGCGCATCCAGGCATGGAAATCGTTACGCGCAACTTTGCGCAGATCGTCTTGGCGGGTCACCCCGCCCCTGGGCAGTTGGGGCTCTACCGGTGGACCAAGGAGAACGAGGACGTCGGCTCCGTTCTGTGGATAGGCGAGTCGCCCAGCAGGATAGTGAAGATCCGCCTCTCGTTCGTCGCACCGAAGCCGGCCGATCAGGCCGCCGCCGCGATGCAGTACGCCATGAACGCCCTGGGCGACGCGGCGAAACATATCTGCGAGCCCGTCTCATCGGATGTGGATGATGCGTTCGAGAAACCGTCGCCTTCAAAAGCTTCGTAGGCCCACCCTATGCTCCCACCCGCACTGACAGATCACGCCTTCGATCGCCTCGTGTCCTTGCGCGATGCCTACTGCCTCATGGAACGCTTCGCGTCGGCGTACCTGGCCCGCGGCGGGTTGGCATTGGGGCGAAACAAAAGCGGCTCGGTCAAGGCTGTGACCGAGCCGCTGCAAATCCAACGATGGGCCTGGAGCAGAGCTGGCGCGCGTGGCGCCTAGTTGCAACTGCCCTTGTGCTTGGCGCGAACCCCGCGACAGCGGAACATCCCGTTCTCCAACTGCACGCAGGTATCGAGCTTCGGGTACGTACTCACGCAGCGCTTCGCCGCTTTGGCGGCGGCCTCGACATTGCGGGTGGCGGCGGCCATCGCTTCTTCCAGCGTAGCGCCATCGCCGGTCACGACGACGCCGGCATAGGCTGGCAATGACAGCGCTAGCAGTGTCCCCAAGAGGAGCGGTGCGATCGCCTTCGGCTTTCTGGCGTTCATCACTGGCCTCCCGCCAAGAAGGCTTTGGCGGCCGGGCCGCTCAGGCCGTTCGCCGCCTTGATCAGATTGTCCAGGTCCGAAGGCTTGTTGGCGCAGCTGCCCTTGTGGTTGGCGCGGATGGCCTTGCACTGGAAATAGCCCGCGAACTTCGCCGACTCCTCACAGGTGTCGAGCGACGGATAGGCGGATACGCAGGTGCCGTGCGCGATGGCGGCTTTCTCGACGGCGGCGACGCTCTTTTCCAGAGCGACGCCGAGGTCCTTGTCGACGCCGTACACCGGCTCACCCGCCGCAGCCTGTCCGGAAAACACGGCCAACCCCAAGGCCGTTACGATCAAAATCCGATTCATACATCCCCCTGTATGCGTAGTTTTGAAAGCCCTACGGTGCCGGGTGTGCTGTGGCTGTCCCCATCGGCACCGCGCAAGGATGCTAACCAGTGGGGTAGGGGCTTCGCAAATGAGTCCGCCGGTCCGAGGGGGCGGCGGACTGTTAATCCGCCCACGCGCCAGTTCGGCATCGCCGAAACAGGGGGCAGGGTGGGGGCTACTTTCTAAAGGCCGACTTCAACGCCTATTCCCCGTTCGGCGGCCACTGGCTTTCGCACAGCTCCTGTGCCAAATCCATCGCATTGACACGTTTCCTCCGTCGAGACCAGACTTCCCCCCGTATTCCACGCCGACGGGGGCTGTGATGGGGCACGCATTGCTTGCGTTCGTAAAGTGGTTCTTCGCCGCGGCCATAGTCGGCGTGATCGCCGGTGGCGTCATCGGAGGCATGATGGGGACGGACGTCGACTCGTCCTACCGGGCAGGCCAAATCGTTGGGGTCCTCGTCTGGCCCATCGTGCTCGTCGTCGCCATCGCCGGCACTTGTTTCAGCGTCTCTCGCGAAAAGAAGCGGCATGCTCAGGCCCTGGCCGGACCCCGCATCAGCGATCAGTACCGCAACGACCGTGACAACGGCGCCTGACGATCGGTTCCGAAGCGCGCATGGCTTGAACCGCGGTCTTGCGTGGAGTACACGACGACGCCTGCCACAGCGGCTGGCGACTAACTGCCGCGTGAGACCGCGCCCGGCCAGGTCTTGTACGGTCCGGCGATTAGGCTTGTCGCGCGAGGCTTGCGTGCGGCATGCCCGAAGCTGCGCATGACCGGCGGGGCCTTGCGGTCGGAACTAGTGCCAGGTATCGCGCTCAGCAGGGCCGTGCCGATTGACGCCGCTTCAAGATCGCTCGATTTGGCATTCGACCGGCTTCTATCGCCCGAGCTCTTGCGCAAGCCCGATGAGTATCCCCTCGGGCCCCCGGATGTAGCAAAGCCGATACACGTCCTGGTACCGGACCACTTCGCCGACCAGCGTCGCGCCGCGTTTGCGCAGCCGGGCGAGCGTGTCGTCGATGTCCACCACAGTGAACATGACGCGCAGATACCCGAGGGCGTTCACCGGAGCGTTGCGGTGATCGGCGATTACAGGCGGCGCGAGGAATCGGGAGAGTTCGAGCCGGCTGTGGCCGTCCGGCGTGCGCATCATGGCCATCTCGACGCGCATGTCGCGCAGGCCGGTGACGCCGTCCGCCCAAGGCCCTTCGATGGGAGCACGCCCTTCGAGCTCCAGGCCCAGTTCGGTGTAGAACTCGATGGCGGCGTCGAGGTCGTCCACCACGATGCCGATGTTGTCCATGCGCTTGATGGTCATGAGGTCTCCTGGAGCTGGGTTGAATCGCGCCGGGAAGGACGGATGGGCGACGCCGGCGTCGATTGCTGATGGGAGCGGGGCACGGATCGATAGTCCAGCGGCTCAGACTCAAGGTCAACGGCCGAGTCGCCGCTCACCGGCGCCCAGGCGTCCTCACCGTACTATCGCGGGGCGAGGGCGGTCCAGGTCGAAGCTGAGGGCCGATGTGTGCGAAATCCTTCCCGGGCTCATGTCGAATTCGGGTCTGCCTGTTCGTCGCCATGGTGTAAGCAGCCAAATCTCCCCCATGCCACCAGGAGCACGCCGATGACCGTCACCATTACCGCCTTCGAACGATCGCCCGACGGGGGCAAGGGCCTGGCGCGCGACACGCGCGTGCGCTGGGCGCTGGAGGAAGTGGGGCAGCCTTACGAGGTTCGCCTGGTGTCGTTCCGCGACATGAAGGAGCCCGCGCACCTGCGCCTGCATCCCTTCGGCCAGATTCCCACCTTGGAGGAGGACGACCTCGTCCTGTTCGAAACCGGCGCGATCGTCCTCCATCTCGCCCAAAGCCGGCCGGGCCTGCTGCCGGACGACGCCAATGCGCGGGCGCGCGCGATCGCCTGGATGTTCGCCGCGCTCAATACCGTCGAACCGCCGATCCTCGATATCGTCGTCGTCAAGTTCCAGGAAGGCGACAAGCCCTGGGCGCAGGAACGGCTGCCGCTGGTGATGGACCGTATCCGCGCCCGGCTGGTGCAGCTGGCGGCGCGGCTGGGCGATGCCGACTGGCTCGACGGTGCGTTCAGTGCGGGCGACCTGATGATGGTGTCGGTGCTGCTGCGGCTGAGGCCGTCGGGCTTGCTCGACGAGTTCCCGAGCCTGGCCGCCTATGTGGCCCGCGGCGAAGCGCGGCCCGCCTATCAGCGCGCGTTCGCCGCGCAGTGGGCGGTGAATGCCGCCCCGCCGCCGGCCGCTTGACCGAGCCGTTCACGCCTGGCGGCCCAAGGCAGAGTCCGCTCTCACCGCTGCGGTCGCGCCTTCTGTGGGAGCGACGCGAGCGACTGACATCCGGAGTGGCTGCGCTGGCGGCCGAAGCTTCAATCGCGACTCACGTCGCTCCCACAGAGAGCAAGCGGGCAGCCATTGGTCTGCGATCGGCGGGCCAGAAGTTCCTGCAGCCATTGCGAGTTCCGACTGGACAGCGCTTGAGCAACATTCGTGTCGTCTTCGCTTTGGAGTGCGTTCAACGCCGCCAGGCTGTCCCGGCGGCGCTTCGAACGCTTACAGCTCGGACTTGCTGGTGATGAACACCGGCAACGGCACGTCCAGCACTTGATCGGCGACCGGTCGGCCGGCGAGGAAGTTGGCGATGCTCTCGGCGATGCCCGCGTTGCCCAGCCACAGCTCGTTGTCATGGCTGGCGCCGCGAACCAGCAATTCCTTGCCCTGGCTGAAGCCAGGCCGCAGCGCCTGCGCGTTGGCGTGCGGTGTGCGGCCGTCCAGCGTGCCGCTGACGAAAAGCACGGGCACATCGCTACGCAGCGGCCCGCGGAATGCCTCCCCCAGATCGACGAGTCCTAGGCCGTCGGCGAGTTCCGGGAACGGGAAGTTCAAGGCGTCGCCGAGCATGCTTTCGCGCGCCTGTGCCTCGACCAGGGCGCGGCGCTGGGGACTCTGGCCGGATGCCACATCCATCGCCAGCGGCATGGCCCGGAATCCGCCCAGTTCCTCGCGCACCATCAGGACGAAGCTCGCCAGCAGGCCATAGTCGCCAGCTTCGGCTTCGCGCAACATCAGCGGCAGCATCCGCTGGGTGGAGCGCCGGCCCAGCGCAATGGCGATCGCCAGCTTCGCGTCGTACTCGCCGATGGTGACTTTTCTGCCGCCGTGCTTGGAACTGCTGCCTTGGGCCGGTTGACGACGCAGCGTTTCCAGCACGCGTCGGGCCGATCCTTGCAGATCGTCGAAACCGTCCTTCTTGGCGATGACGGCCAGATCCGCCAACAAGGCATCCGCGGCCAACGGCAACTTGATCGTATCGTCAGGCCCCTCGGAGCCCATCAGCACCACACGCTCAAGGCTCGGGCCGTGTCGGCGCACGGTGGCCAGCGCCAGATGCGTGCCATAGCTCATTCCCCATAGGCTGATGCGCTTCAGGCCCATCGCACGCTTCAGGGATTCGATGTCGTCGGCGCTTTCGGCCGTGGTATAGGCGGCCAGGTCGACGCCGCTCTTTCGCCATTCGGAGATGCAGCTGACGGCGGTTGCGCGCAGCGCTACCAGCGCGGCCTCGCGCTGCAGCGGTTGGGCGTCGTCGAAGCGATGCGCGTGCGAGCATTCCGGGGGCATGTCCGAAAAGTCCGTGCCGCGCTGGTCGAGCAGCAGCACATCGGTCTCGCGGCGGATACGGTCGAACACCGGCCAGCGCGGGCCCAGCGCCGTCCCGAAACCGGAGCCGCCCGGGCCACCGGCCAGGTAGACCACGGGTGCGCTGCGGCCGTCGCCACCGGTCGCGGGCAGGCGCACCACGCGCAAACGGATGCGCGGTCCGTCGGGCTGGCTGTGTCTGCGCGGCACCTCCAGAAACGCTTCCTCGGTCGCGATCGTGCCATTGCCCTTGGTCTCCATCGCGTAGGGCTTGAACACCAGCGGCGCCTGCGCATCGCGGGCCAGTGCCGGCGATGCGCAGGCCAGTGCGATACACAGCGCCGCCAGGCGTCCGGTCCGATGCGGGGGCGTACCGCGTTTGCCGACAACGAATAGCGATTTTCCGAACATGGCGAGCTCCGATTGGGAGAGGATCTGGACGTGGCCTTCGCCACGGGATCAGCATCCGCTTCGACGCCGCGGCCAGGCTGCGCCGGTCCGCCGAACAGCTCCAAACGGCTGTCCAGTGTCTCCGTGCCGCCGATAAGATGGAGGCATGCAGATCTCGCGCACCACCTTGGCCGTACTCGTCGTGTGGCTAGCCGCCGTCGCCGCGTGGCTGGTCGTTGCGAAGCCCGACATGAAGACGGTGCGGATCCTGACCGGGGAAATGGCGCCCGCGACGATGTCGGCGGCCGGCGAACTACCGCAGCGCCCACCGGCCGACGCGGATTGGCGTCCGCTCGATCAACGCGTGCTTGCGGGTTGGCGCGACCCCTATTGGCTGCGCTGGCGATCGACCGCGCCGGCGACGCAGGGCGGTGCCGACCGCGCGTTGCGCTTTTCGCTGCGCGGCGCCAGCCGGCTCTACTGGAACGGTCAGCCGTTGGCGGGCAACGGCATCGTGGGCCGCACGGTCGCGGAGGAACGTCCGGGCCGCCTCGACATTGTGCGCGTGCTGCCGCCATCGGCCGGGGCCGGGACGGATGAGCTGGTCGTGCTCGCTTCCAGTCAGCATCAAGGCCTGCGGCTGCTCAGTGCCGATGCCTTTGCCGTGGTGGCTCCCGCTGAGCTGCTCTACGGCCAGGCCATGCGGCCGTGGCTGATTGCCGCCTTCGCCACCGGTGCGCTCGCGGCGGCGTATCTGTATTTCCTGGCGGTCCAGCGCGGCCGTCGGCGCAGGCCTGGCGCTCGGCTGCTGCTCGCGCTCTGCGCCGTCGGACTGGCCTTGCCGATGATCGAGGGTTGGCGCGCGCTGGTGGGCTATGCCTATCCGTGGCATGGCCCGCGCCTGTTCGTTCTGCTGGGTTTGCACCTGGCGGCGGCGATGTTGCTACCGGCCTACCTGGCGCGCCACTTCGGCCTGTCCGTGCCCATGGGCGTGCGCATCGCCTATCTGGCGACGCTGGTGGCGGTCGCGGCGTTCATGCCCGGCTTCGATGCGCGTTCCGCTGCGGTACTGCTGTTGAGCCTGCTCGCCTCGGCGGGCGTGCTGCTGCGCGTCCATGGCGCGCAGGAGGAACGTGGACCGATCCTGGCGCTGGTGCTTGCCGGGGCTTTGGCGATGGCGGTCGCGCACGGCGCTTTCCTCGACGGCCCGTATTTCCTGTTGCTGGCGATACTGATGGGCTTCCTGCTCTTGCGCCACGCCGCGCAGCTGCGTGCCTTGGATCGCCACAATGCGAAGCTGCGCGAAGAGCGCGCCCAGCTTTCTCTGCAGCTGTTGCAGCGGGGCATCCATCCGCACTGGCTCATGAACACCTTGACCTGCCTGCAGGAGTTGATCGAGCAGGCGCCGCCGCGCGCCAGCCGTCTGGTCGAGTCGCTGGCCGAGCAGTTCGACCGGCTGCGCGACAGCAGCACCCGCCAAAGCGTTTCGCTGGAGGACGAATTGGCCTTGTGTCGCAGCCACTTGGATATCGTCGGTCTGGCCTCCGATCACCCGCTGTCGCTTGAGGTCGATGCCGACGACACTCGCTTGTCGTTGCCGCCGGGCATCCTCCATGCCCAGATCGAGAATGCGCTGACTCACGCCGGCACCGGGGCCTGCGCGCAGCATCCGTTCCGATTGCGAGTAGATCGCCAGAACGATCGCTGGACCCTGGAATTGCGCAGCGCTTGCGGATCGGCGCCGCACCGCGGTCGCGGCACCGGCACACGTTATATCGAGGCCAGCCTGGCCACCGCCTATCCCGACGGCTGGCGCTTCGTCCAGGGCGTCGATGGCGCCGATTGGTGCGGTCGGATCGAGCTGACATGCGCATCCTGATCGTCGAGGACGAACCGCTGGTGCGCCAGCGTCTGTTGCGCCTGAGCACGGAACTGGCCGGCGCGCGTGCGCGTTTCGATGCGGTTGCGGACCTGGAATCTGCCGGGGACAGACTTCAGCGCAGCGTCTACGACGGCATCTTGCTGGATCTGAACCTTGAGGGCGAGGATGGTTTCGAACTGCTGCGGCGTGCGGTAGCCGGACGCTACCACTGCGTTGTGGTCTCGGCCCATCGCGAACGCGCGCTGCAGGCTTTCGAGCACGGCGTGCTGGATTTCGTTCCCAAACCGTTCTCGCGCGAACGCCTCGGCCAGGCACTCGAGCGGCTGCTCGATGTCGGTCGTTATCGCTCCGGCCGTGCCCGCTACCTCGGCATCTGGCGCGCCCAAGGCACGGCACTGGTCGAACTGGCCGACGTGGTGTGGATCCGCGCGGACGGCGACTACAGCGAGTTGCGCATGCGCGACGGCCGCAGCGAATTGCACGACAAATCCCTAGCCGGCCTGACCGGCGTGCTGCCGCCCGATTTCGTGCGCTGCCACCGCTCCTACCTGGTCAACCTGCGCCATGTCCGCACCCTGCATGCCGGCTCGGGCAGTCGTTACTGGCTGGTGCTGGGCGACGGTGCGGAGCTGCCGGTGGGACGCGTCTATGTCGGGGCGCTGCGGAGCGAGCTCGCGCTTGAGTGAGGGAGCAATAGCGCAGTGCTCGCGTTGGCCTGTGTCGACCGACAGGCCGAGTCTGCTTGCTTGGCTAGCTCAGGCCGCGCCCGATGATGCGACGCCCCGAGCGGTGTTCGACAGGGATGGGCGCGTCGATCGACCTCGGCTGCGGACGTCTATGTGGCCAATGGCGCCGCGCGGACGGCCTGCCGGCGCCGCGCGGCGCCGAACCGTAGGCCGGTCGATGGTTTCGCTTGGGGGGCGGGCGCTAGGATGCGCGAACGCCCCGGCGCGTAGTGGGGCATTCGCGATGGCTCTGGTCCTATGATCACGATCCCCCACTGGTGGCTACCGCTGCTGCTGTTCGCGGTCTGGTCGCTTTGGGCGTTCGCGGCCATCGCCGAGTTGCGCGCGAAGGAACTCCGTGAGGGCGTCGCCAAGGAGCTGCGGGGTGGGGTCAGCGTGGTGCCGGTGCTGCCATTGTTCCCGCTGGGCTTCTGGGGTGCGGCGGCGCTGGTGGACGTATGGGCCGGACCTTGGGGCACCGTGGTGATCGGAGCCTTGCACCTGTTGTTTGCGCTGGCGATGGTGTTCACCCTGGTGCGCGATCTGCGCTACTGCCTTGGGCGCGAACGCACCTAGCGTCGACCGCGGGCATCCGAGGCTAGCCGACGGCCTGGCGGCCGGAGGCGGCGCAAAAATCCGATCAGGGGTAGGGCAGCAGACAACGCTTCATGCGACGGTCGCGGTTCGGTGGTGGGTCAAGATCTGGTGCCGGTGGCGCGGATGCGGTCGCAACTCAGGATTGGCGTCGAAATCGCGGTAAAGGTGCAGGTTTTCTGCTTTCACGACGGCCTCAAACGACCATGCTAGGCTCTTGCCATCCGGACGCCAACCATCTCCAGGGACGGTTCATGCGCAAGCAATCGATCACCTTTGGGGTTACCGCCCGGCTCGCGCTGCGGCGCGTGCGGGTAAGCGTCCTGTTGATCCCCCTCCTACTATCGGCCTGCGCCATGCACGAGACTGCGAACTTCGATTCGGCTGCCTGGAAATCGCAACGCGGCGCGAAGCCGCTGGATAACCGGCGCGGCTCGATGGTGCCCGCGCTGGCCAAGGCGATCACCGACGGCATGACCCGCGATGAGGTGATCATGGTGTTGGGCGAGCCCGACTCCAGCAACACCGCGACCGGCATGGACATCTACGAACTGGGCGTCTCCGACGCCGGCATCGACGAAGAGTATTACGAGGTCCGCTACCAGGACGGGCGCGTCACATCGCGCCGCTGGGCGCGCAGATAAGGCCAGCCGCCGCCGATCGCGGGGAGCGGATCGCGCGGCGACGAACGAACGCAAGCGAAAAGGAGAGCGCGATGCCGGATCCACGTCCCAACCTCAGCGATATCCGGACGAACTATCAGGTCGCCGACGATGAGGTCATCACCTATCGCCCGCGTGCGTTCGGTGCGTTCGATATCCCGTTCACCGACGGCCGCGAGATGACCAAGACCGAAGGAGCCTTGCTCGACCGCCTGACCCGCGACCGCGGCCTGGTGGGGCTGAGCGGGTTCCGCGACATCGCCCGCGAAGCTTTCGCCGAGGGCGAGCGACGCTTTCCTGACAATCCGGTGCCGGCCGGCGTTCCCGCCGACCGTGCGCGCGAGTGGCAGGGCAACGACGGTCATCGCGACGCGTTCCGGCATGCGTACTGGAGCGCGCGTCTGGCGCAGGAGTACGGCCCGGAATGGGGCAAGGCCTTCACCACCGCGCACGAGGGTTTGCCCGGCAATTGGGCCAACCGCGAGGCGATGGACCTGTACAACAACTCCATCGGCAACCAGATCGGCGCGGCCAATCGCAATGCGACGCCGCAGGAGCTGGCCAACCTGATCGGGCAGCAGTTGGATCAGGGCAAGCTGGTGGTGATGAACAGCGGCGGCAACATGGAATGGAGCGACCGCGTGCGCGTGGGCCAGCACGGCCTGTCGCCGGATGATGTAATCGGCCCCAAGCTGCCGACGCCAGGCGCGGTGTCCACCGACAGCCGGGTCAGCCTGAACACCCCCGATGCGCCCGGCGAGCGTACTGCGCTGGCCGCGCTGGATCCTAACGTCGCACGCATGCGCGAGGATCCGATGTACGGGCAGGTGGTCGCGGCGATGCGCACGCACGGCATGGCCGACGATCAGGTGGCGGCCAACTTGTATGCGGGCGCGAAGCTCAAAGGTTTCGACACGGTGACCGGCATCCAGCCCGGCAACGCCGTGGTCGACGCCAACGGCCAGCCGGACCGCAACCTGTTCGTGTTCGACGGCAGCAAGGGCCCGACCGGTCCGAACTACGCGATGGTCAGCGAGAATCAGGCGCGCGGGGTACGCGAGCAGGACGCAGCGAGCGTCGCGGGGCAGGCCCAAGTCAGCCCCCAGGTGCAGACCCAGCTCGCTGCCGCGCAGACCACCGAGCAGCCGGAGCATCGCAAGGCGATGGGCTAGCGGACGCAGCGCAGACCGCGCGGGCGTCTGCTCGCGGGGCTGCGGGCGAACCGCACGCGCTGAGTTTGGGCCGACGCGGCCATCGGCGGGGTCCAGACTCCGCCGTCGTGGCTCCCCGGGTGCGGTGCCTATTCCCGCATCCAGTAAAGCGCGTTCGACGGTGCGGCATTTCGATTCCAGGGGCTGGGGGCGAGGCACGAGGCCAGCCGACCGCGGATGCACTTCTGTTCGTAATATCCGATGCGCTACCCTGATAGAGGGGGATCGCAAGGCGTCTTACCGGGCTGGCGCGGCTTCGTGCCGGGGCCCGTAAGCGCAGTTCATTGCGGCGCGGGCGGCCGGTGGCTTCGGTGACGGGCGCACGCGAACGTCCCCTCTGTGCTGTAGGGAAGAGGGGCTGGCGAGCCGATCGCTCGTCCTTTCATGATTCGTAGCGGCCTCTCGTCGACTGTCGGCGGGAGGTCGGGTATTGGCAGCGTTCTGCCGGGCTCCCTGATCGGGCCATGGATGGCGATGACTGCTTGGATGGCTATGCTCTGGGGAGAGCGGTATGAACAGGGAAAACGGTCGCGGTGGCCGTAGTTTGCGTACGTTCGCCTGGGGATTCTTGGGCGCGGTGGTGGTGGCGGGCGCGGTACTCGCGTCGGGCGCCCAGCAGCGGCTGATCGAGGCCTTCGGCGCCTCCGCGCCGGACTCGAACTTCTGCGCCATCTATCCGATCGCGGTTCCGGCCTCGCTGCTGCAAGGCGCGGCGCCCGGTACGGTGTTCGAGCGCATGCCGCGCGGCACCGGGGCCGGCAACTACAGCTGGCTGACCTGGTCCGGCCAACCCAGCGCGCCCACCCTGGCCGCCAGCCTGGTACCGCCGGGCGACAGCGATACCTATCGCAACCCCGATGACGCCCAGGATCAGCGATTGGACATCGGCGACTGGGTGCAAGGCGGGCCCGGCTCGATGAACGCCGCACAGGTGCGGCAGAACATGGCCGCCCTGGTGGGGCGCGACATCGTCGTGCCCGCGTACTCGCAGACGCGCGGACAGGGCAACCGCTACGACTACCGCGTCCAGCAGTTCGCGGTGATTCGCCTGCGCGACTACCAACTGACCGGTCATGGCTGGCTGAGCTTCGAGTTCCGCGGTTACCAGCGTTGCTACAACCAGCCGCCGGTCGCGCAGGACCAGAACCTGTCGACGCCGGAAGACACCGCGTTGGCGCTTAGCCTCACCGCCACCGATACCCAGTCGGACAGCTTGACCTATCAAGTGCTGGAGCAACCGCAGCACGGCACGCTCAGCGGCACGGCGCCCGACCTGGTCTATACCCCGGCGCCCAACTACAACGGCCCGGACCGCCTGACCTTCCGCAGCAACGACGGCGAGTTCGACTCCAACGTGGCCACCGTCGCGATCGAAGTGACGCCGGTCAACGACCCGCCGCATATCACCAGCGTGCCGCCGCTGCGGGCGCTGGACAATACGCCGTACCGCTACCCGGTTACGGCCGAAGACATCGACGTCGGCGACGTGCTGACGTATTCGCTGGTGAACGCGCCCGCAGGCATGCGCATCGATCCGGCCAGCGGCTTGATCGAATGGTCGCCCGGCGTCGACCAGGCCGGCGAGCACCCGGTGACTGTGGCGGTCACCGACCGCGCCGGCGCCAGCGATGCGCAGTCCTTCGTGGTGGTGGTGGAGCGCAGCAACCGTCCGCCGCTGATCGTGACCTCGGCGGTGCACGACGCGCCGGAACTGGAGGGGTATCTGTACCCGCTGCGCGCGCAGGATCCGGACCTCGGCGATCTGCTGCGATACGAACTGCTCAAGCGCCCGGATGGCATGACCATCGCGTCCGATACCGGCGATATCGCCTGGAACGGCGCCGGCTGGGCCGGCAACAACCGCCTGCCGAACGCGATGTGCATGGCCGGCGGCGAGCGTACCTCCAGCCTGGCCGCGGCCGCCGACGTGGTGGTGGTGGTCGACGAATCCGGCTCGATGTCGGGCGAGCACGATTGGATCGCCGACTTCGCCGCGCCGCTGGAAGCGCACCTGACCACCAACGGCGTCGGCGACGGTGCCGTCCCCAATCGCTACGGTCTGCTGGCCTACGACCCGGTGCCGCTGCCGATCAACGTCGGCACCACCCTGACCGGCGACTACCGCCAATTCATCACCGCCAGCGCGCAGTTGGCGCTGCGCGGCAGCGGCACCGAGGACGGTTGGCGCGCGGTGCGCCACGCCATCTTCCAGTACCCGCTGCGCGAAACCACCGCGCGCAACATCATCCTGGTCACCGACGAAGACCGCGACAACACCGATGCGTCGATCACCTACGCGTCCCTGCTGGGCGAGATGCGCACGCAGAAGGCCGTGCTCAACGCGGTCGTCAATGCCCGCTTCAAGTGCGGCGACGGCAGCGCGGCCCTGGGTTTGGGCCAGCACAAGGTCGGCTACAAGGCCGATGGCCGCGGCGGCTTCCTGACCTGCGCCAACGCCAGCGCCTACGGCGGCGACGGCACCACGATCGCCGATTACGTCAACATGGCCCTGGAAACTGGCGGCGCGGCCTGGGACATCGAAGTCCTGCGCGACGGCGGCCGAGTGGCGCAGTCGTTCACCAACGCGCTGCTGAAGATCAAGGTGCAGGAAATCCTGCAGCAGCTGCCGACCCGCAATCTGCCCGACGTCTACGTGCACGGCCTGGCGTCCAACGGCGCCACCATCGAACTGGACATCGGCAACCGCGGCTTGGCGCCGGTGGGCGACGCGATCGCCGTGCAGATCTTCGCCGACGACCAGCTGGTGTCGGTGGAAGCCGTGCCGGACCTGGCGGCCGGCGCGCTCTCGCATCTGACCGTTCCGTGGTGGGTGCAGGCCGGCGCCGAGCCGGGTCGCCTGAGCGCGCGCATCCTGGTGCCCACGCAGGTCGCCGAGTGCGCCACCGACAACAACGCGCTGGACGTGGCCTGGGTGCGCGCGCGCGTCACCGACCGCGCCGGGCTGTACGCCGAGCAGAGTTTCTCGGTGCAGGTGATCGACCAGAATCAGGCGCCGACCATCACCTCGACGCCGGCGGCGACCACCGGCGTCGGCCGACGCTATGTCTACGCGCCGACGGTGGCGGACCCGGACCGCGGCGACGCGATGTCCTACGCGCTGGCGACCGCGCCCATCGGCATGGCGGTCAACCGCCTGACCGGCGAGCTCACCTTCGTGCCGGATGCCTCGCAAGCCGGGACGCACACGGTGGAACTGGTGGTGCGCGACCTGGCCGGCGCCGAGGCGCGCCAGCGCTACACGCTCAGCGTGGATGCGGCGATCCTGCCGCCTCGCTTCGTCTCCGAACCCGAGCGCCGGGCGGTGCAGGGCACGCTCTACGCCTACGCGACGCAAGTTACCGCGGCGCCGTCGTCCGAGCTGCGCTACGACGTCTTCATGGGCCCGACCGGTCTGAGCATCGACGCCGCCACCGGCGCGGTGCAGTGGCAGGTGCCCGCCGCGTTCGCGGGCAAGAGCGAGCGCGTGGTGCTGCGCGTGCGCGACCAGCACGGCAACTACGATCTGCAGGTCTACACCTTGCTGGGCGATCTGCCCAATCAGGCGCCGCGCATCACCAATGCGCCGGCGCTGCAGGCCACGCTGGGTTCGGCGTATTCGTATTCGCCCACCGTCAGCGACGTCAACGTGCTGGAGCAGTTCGCGTGGCAGGGCACGATCCTGCCGCCGGGTTCCGACGTCGATGGCGTGAGCGGGCGCTTGAACTGGCCCGCCGCCTCGGTGAGCTCGCGCTATCCGGCCGCAATGGCGGCGGCCAATCCGTTCTGCCTGGCGCGCGACCCGGCGCTGGGCGAGTTCGCGCCCGGTTCGCGCTGGGCCAACACCAAGGTGCGGTTCCCGACCCAGCCGCTGGTGGGCCCGATCCTCGACACCAACATGGACGGCCAGCTGACCTCGGCCGACCTCACCGCGGTGGTGGCGATCAGCTGGACCGACACCACCGTCGGCAATCGCCGCCTGCATGCCTTTGACGCCCACACCGGCGAAACCCTGTGGAGCTATAACCAGCGCACGCCGGATTGGTACATCCAGCCGGCGATGGCCGATCTGGAAGGGCAGGGCAATGTCTCGATCCTGTTCGTGGACAGCCAGCGCTACCTGGTCGCCTTGCGCCCGGACGGCAGCCCGCGCTGGGTCAGTAACGTGCCGGTGGCCGCCAATGCGCTGAACTACAACGCGATCAGCGTGAGCGACCTGGACGGCGACGGAACCTCGGAGATCCTGATCGGTCCGTCGGTGTTTACGGCTGGCGGCACCCTGAAGTGGCAGTTCCCGGCCAGCGCCGACAGCCGCGGTCAGGCCCTGGCGATCGACCTGGATCAGGACGGCCGTCGCGAAGTGCTGTATCGCGGCGAGATCCGCGATGCCAACGGCGCGCTGCGCAAGAAGCTGCCCAGCGCCTTGGACGGCACCGTCAATTATGCGTATTACGCGCCGGTGCGCGTGGCTGGCAGCGCGCGTGCGCACATCGCGATCAGCGAACACACCAGCCGCGGCTATCGCTTGAGCCTGGTGGACGCCGACGGCAACAACGTGTGGTTGCGTACCGCGCAGGTCTCCACGGCCGGCCCGCTGCTGGTCGCCGATTTCACCGGAGACGGCAGCGAGGACATCTTCGTGGCTGCATCCGGTCGCCTGCATTCCAGCGCCGGCGGCGAGACCCTGTGGGATATCAGCGGCGCGACCAACTGGAGCGCGAACAATTCGCGCGCCGCGATGGCGGCCGATATCGACCGCGACGGCGAATTGGAAATCTTCACCACCAACCCGGGCTATGTGCAGGTCGTGGCCGGACGTACCGGTGCGGTGCTGTGGCGCTTCACCGGCATGAGCGACCATCACTCGCACACGCCGACCCTGGTGGACCTGGACGGCGACGGCAATGCCATGCTGCTGGTCAGCGAAAGCAACGCCCTGCGTGCCTACGGCTCGACCACACTGCCTTGGCATGCGGGCTCGCGCGTGCTGCATCAGAGCGCCTTCGCGCTGGATCAGGTCCGCAGCGATCTGCGGCCGACCCCCACCGATGTTTCGCGCCCGCCCGCGGCCCTGTATGTGCAGGGCCAGCGTCAGGCGGTGACCCAGGCCACCACGTTCCGCTCCGACCTGCGCGTCTCGGCACCGTACGGCGCGCAGAACGCCGCTGGCCTGACCCTGACCGCGGACGTCGTCAATCGCGGCACGGCCGGGAGCCGCTCGCTGGAGGTCGCGTTCTATCGGGGCGGCGTCGATGCCGGAAGTCTGATCGGCAAGGCGACCGTGCCGCCCGTCGCGCCCGGGCAGAGCGTGGCGGCGCAGCTGGCGACCACGATCGAGGCGGTCGGCAGCGAGGAGGTCACCGCGGTGATCCTCGCCGCCGCCGACGAGAACGAGTGCGAAGTCGGCAACAACATGGCGTCCGGCCGGGTCGCGTCGATCGCCGTCGCCGATCACGGCGGGCTGCAGGCCCGGCTGCTGTGGGTGGTGGCGGTCAGCGAGCGCATGCTCGCGCCCAGCATCACCAGCACCGCGCCGCGCAACGCGATCGAGCATCAGGCCTACCGCTACCAGGCCGCGGCGACCTCGCCGCACCTGGGCGACGCGGTGACCTACGAGTTGAGCAGCGCGCCGGACGGCGCGGTGGTCAATCCGCGCACCGGCGAGCTGACCTGGGTCCCGCGCTGGGGCCAGGTGGGTCGCTTTACCTTCGTATTGGCCGCACGCAGCCTCAACGGCAACGCCACCCAGCAATCGTGGACCGTCGACGTAGCGGCCTCGACCGAGCCCAACCAGGCGCCGACCATCGTTTCGACCGCGATCACGGCCGCGACGGTGGACCAGGTCTATCGTTACGACGTGCGCGCCACCGATCCGGAAGGCCAACGCATCCGCTATTCGTTGGAGGGCGCGCCCGCGGGCATGCAGATCGATGCGCGCACCGGCACCGTGCTGTGGCAACCGAGTACGGCGCCGGCCACGCCGGTCGCGGTCAAGGTGGTCGCGACCGACGAGCGCAACGCGCGCGCGGAACAGGCCTACGCGATCAAGGTCTACGCCACGCCCAACCGCGCCCCGTCCATCACCAGTACGCCCGGCTTGTCGATGACGCTGGGCCAGGCCTACGAGTACGCCGCGGCCGCCGTCGATCCGGACGGCGATCCGTTGAGCTACGTCTGGAACCGCCTGCCCGCGGGCGCTGCGATCGGCCCGGCTTCGACCGTGCGCTGGACGCCGAGCGCCGCGCAGACCGGCGCGGTCGAGTTCGAACTGGAAGTGCGCGACGACCGCGGCGGTTGGGCGCGGCAAACCTTCACGGTGTACGTCAACGATCCGGTCAACCATGCGCCGCAGATCGTCAGTACGCCCAATCCGCGCGCGATCGTCGGCCAGGCCTACGTCTACGACGTCGCGGCCGAGGACGCCGATGGCGACGCGCTGAGCTACAGCTTGCTCGAGTACCCGCGCGGCATGGCGATGGCGGCCGACACCGGCCGCATCGAGTGGACGCCGGCGCTGAATCAGATCGGGCAGCACGCGCTCAAGGTGCAAGTGGCCGACGGCCGCGGCGGCGTGGCCTGGCAAACCTTCAGCGTGGAAGTGGTGGAGCAGAGCAGCGGCGGCGGCAACGGCGCGCCGGTGATCCATAGCGCGCCGGCCACCTCGGCCAAGCTGGGGCGTGCCTACCGCTACGACGTGCTGACCTTGGATCCGGACGGCGATCTGCTGGCCTATAGCCTGACCCAGGCGCCGGCCGGCATGACGATCGACGCCCAGACCGGCCGCATCGACTGGCAGCCCACCCAGATCGGCGACTACCCGGTTCGTCTGCGCGTCAGCGACGGCGCGCTGTGGACCGAGCAGGCCTGGCTGCTGCGCGTGGTCGAGGGCCTGGCCTTCAGCGCGACCCTGGATGTGCAGCCGCCGCAGGTCGGTCCGAACGAAGTGGTGACCGTGCAGGTGTTGCCGGTCAATGCCGGCTCGCAGGTCAGCGTGGAACTGCGCATGGACGGCGCTTTGGTGCCGGTGGACGCGAACCTGCGCGCGCTGGTGCAGACCACCCTGATCGGGCGTCATGCCCTGGTGGCGATCGTCAGCGACGGCACCGACACGGTCGAGGTCAGCGGTGAGTTCACCGTTCTGGACGCCAACAGCAGCGAGGGGCCGACCCTGACCCTGACCGCACCGGCGGACGACGCGGTGGTGACCGCGCCGACAACGATCACCGGCTCGGTGCAGGACACCGATCTGGCGGGCTGGAAGCTGTATCTGGTCGACCGCGACGGCAGCAATGCGCAGCAGCTGGCCAGCGGCACCGCCGCGGTGTCCGGCACGCTGGGGCAACTCGATCCCACGCGCCTGCTCAACGGCCAGTACGTGGTCGTGCTGGAAGCCTGGGACAGCGCCGGCCATCAGTCCAAGGCGTTCAGCAGCATCGTGGTCGACGGCGAGATGAAGCTGGGGCATTTCAGCCTGAGCTTCCCCGACGTGTCGATCCCGGTGATGGGTATTCCGATCACCGTCACGCGCACCTACGACACCCGCCGCAGCCACGAGAAGCTCGATTTCGGTTATGGCTGGAGCGTCGACTATCAGAACGTGCGCGTGCACGAATCGCGCACGATCGGCCTGGGCTGGAGCTTGAACGAGTATCGCTCGGGCTTCTTCAGCAACTGGTGCGTGCAGCCGCAGGGCGATCCGATCGTCACCGTCGCGTTGCCGGACGGCAAGCTGGAGAAGTTCCGCGCCAAGGCGATGCCGGAGTGCCAGTTCATCGTGCCCAACATCGACGTGCAGATCGTGTTCGAGGCCCTGCCGGGGACGACCTCCAAGCTGGAGCAGACCACCCTGGGCAGCGTCAGGCTGGCGGGCAACCAGCTGATCGATCTGGGCGAGATCGGTCCGGCGGACCCGAACGACTATGCCCTGACCACCAAGGAGGGCATGCGCTACGACCTGCGCCAGGGCGTCGGCATCCGCCGGGTCACCGACCTGGACGGCAACACCCTGACCTACACCCGCGACGGCATCGTGCACTCCAGCGGCGTGGGCGTGCAGTTCATCCGCGACAGCGCGGGCCGAATCTCCACCATCCGCCTGCCCGACGGCAACTTCATCGACTACACCTACGACTTCGCGGGCAACCTGACCGCGTCGGTGGACCAGCGCGGCGAGGTCACCCGTTACGGCTACCTGGAAGGCCGTTTCCCGCATTACCTGCAGGACATCATCGATCCGCGCGGCGTCCGCGCCTCGCGTAGCGAGTACGACGAGAACGGGCGCCTGATCGCGCATATCGACGCGGAAGGCAGGCGGATCGAATACACCGTCGATCTGGTCGGCCGCACCCAGGTAGTCAAGAACCGCCTGGGCCAGTCGACGACCTACGCCTACGACGAAAACGGTCGCGTGACCCAGGAAATCAATCCGCTGGGCGAGGTCACCAAGCACGGCTACGACGCGTACGGCAACGAGCTCAGCCGCGAGAACGGCGAGGGCGAGGTCTGGCGCTGGGAGTACGACGCCGCCGGCAACAAGATCAGCGAAACCAATCCGCTGAATCAGACCACGCGCTGGACCTACGACAGCCGCGGCCAGGTGCTGACCCAGACCGACGCCAGCGGCGCGACGGTGGCCAACAACGTCTACAACAGCCGCAACGGCCAGTTGACGTCGTCCACCAACGCGCTGGGCCAGAAGACCGAGTACACCTACGCCACCAGCGGCGACTTGGCGAGCGTACGCCTGCCGGACGGGACGACCACGTCGTACGCCTACGACAGTCGTGGCAACAAGACGCGCGAGACCAACGCCCTGGGCGCGGTCATCGTGTACACCTACGACGATGCCGGCCACGTCTTGACCGAGACGCGTACGCGCACTGCGGCGGACGGCAGCACCCGCTCGCTGGTCACCCGCCACACCTACGACGCCAAGGGCAACCGTACCTCCACCACCGATCCGATCGGCCAGGTATCGCGTTGGGAGTACAACGCGATCGGCAAGCAGTCGGCGGACATCGACGCCAACGGCAACCGCACCGAGATGGACTACGACGCGTTCGGCCAATTGGTCGAGACGCGCCATCCGGACGGCACCCGCGACCGCTCGGTGTACGACGCGGAGAGCCGCGTGATCGCCACGATCGACCGCGCCGGGCGCACCACGACCATGGTGTACGACGCGGCGGGCCGCTTGATCGAGACCCATCTGCCCGACGGCGCGGTCAGTCGCATCGGTTACGACAAGGCCGGACGCGAGGTGCGGCGCGAGGATGCGCGCGGCAACGCCACCACCATCGCCTACGACGATGCCGGACGGCAGACTGTCGTGACCGACGCGCTGGGGCGGTCGACCACCACCGCCTACAACGTCAACGGCACCAAGGCCAGCATCAAGGACGCGCTGGCGCGTACGACCAAGTTCGTCTACGACCCGCTGGGCCGACTGGTCGAGACCCTCCATCCCGACACGACGACCGCCGACACCGACAACCCGCGTAGCCTTCTCGGCTACGACGCCCAGGGCCGGAAATCCAGCACGACCGATGAAATGGGTCGTGTCACCGCCTTCGAGTACACGCCGACCGGGCAACTGTCGGCGGTGGTGGATGCTGCGGGTAGCCGGACCACGTTCGCCTACGACGAGATGGGCAACAAGATCGCCCAGACCGACGCATTGGGGCGCGTCACGCAATGGGCTTACGACGACGCCGGCCGCCCGGTCGCGCGGACCTTGCCGGGCGGGCAGGTCGAAACCTGGGCGTACGACGGCAACGGCAATCGCGTCGGCCATGTCGACTTCAACGGCGCGCAGCGTCAGTTCCGTTACGACGCGATGAATCGAGAGCTGGAGGTGCGGCATGCCGACGGCTCCGGCGCGGTCACCACGTACACGGCTACGGGGCAGATCGCCACGCGCACCGACGGCGCCGGCACTGCGAGCTACGGCTACGATGCCGGCGACCGCCTGAACTCGGTCGTGCAGGCCGACGGCGTGGCCATCGCGTATCAGTACGATCCGATGGGCAACCGCCTGCGCATGACCACCGCCAGCCAGGACGTCGCCTACACCTACGACGCGCTGAATCGACTGGCCACCGTCGTTCGCGACGGCGCCACCACCACGTATGGATACAACGAGGTCGGCAGCCGCAGCCTGCTGCAGTTGCCCAACGGCAACCGCGCCGACTACACCTATGACGTGCGCAACCGCCTGAAGACCCTCACCCACCGTTCCGCGGCCAACGCGGTCCTGTTGGGCTTCACCTACACGGTGGACAACACCGGCCTGCGTACCCAGGCGGTGGAGAGCAGCGTGGGTTCGACGCGCACCGTGACCTACCAGTACGATGCGCTCAAGCGGCTCAAGCGCGAGCAAGTGGTCGACAGCACGCGCGGCAACCGCACCACCGACTGGACCTACGACGCGGTCGGCAATCGCCTCACCCAGGTGCGGACCAAGGCCGGCGTCACCACCAGCACGGCCTACACCTACGACGTCAACGACCGCTTGCAGCGCGAGGACGTCGGCGGTGGCGGGGCGGTGCAGTACCGTTACGACGCCAACGGCAGCCTGATTGAACGCAGCGATGTCGCGGGGCTGAGCATGTACAGCTACGACGGCGGCGACCGCCTGATCGATGCGGTCACGCCGACCGGCGCGATGTCTTACCGCTACGATCCGGCCGGCATCCGCCAGGCGCAGACGGTCAACGGCGTGACCACGCGTTACGTGGTCGACCCGACGGCCCGCAACGATCAGGTCATCGAGGAGCACACCGGCGCGCGCGCGGTGCTGTACCTGATGGGCGACGATCGCATCGGGCGCAGCGACGGCGGACAGACGGTCTATCTGCACGGCGACGGATTGGGCAGCACGCGTTTGCTGACCACCTCGGCGGGTGCTGCGGCGGATCGCTACTGGTTCGAGGCCTTCGGCGAAACCGAGTCGCACACCGGCTCCAGCGACAACGCGTTCCTGTTCGCCGGCGAGCAGCTCGATCCCAACCTGGGCTTCTACTATCTGCGTGCGCGCTACATGAACCCGGCCAACGGGCGTTTCACCCAGATGGACGCCTACTCCGGCGACGACAGCGATCCGGTCAGCCTGCACAAGTATCTGTACGCCAACGCGAGTCCGGCCTATTACGTGGACCCCAGCGGCTATTTCAGCGACCTGGGCGGCATGACCATGGGCTTGCAGATCCAGGCGCAGCTGTCGGTAACCGCCGTGCCGTCGCTGGTCACCGCGGGCCTGATCGCCAAGGTGACGCTGTACTCGGTCGCGGCCGTGACCGGCACCTACGTCCTGACCGACGTGCTGATCCGCACCAAGCTGGAGGAGTGCATCAACTCGGCGAAGTCCGGCGAGAACAAGTGCAAGCCGCAGTTCGCCATGTTCCTGGTCGGCGACGACAGCGCCGAGGTGCGCGCGCATGTCGGCGACGCGCTGAGCGAGGGCAAGCCATCGATGCTGTCGCGGCAAGAACCTCCGCACAGCCGCGCTTGGTTGCGACTGAACAAGGGGCCGGGTCGTGCCTGCGCCGGTGGCGCAGGCACGGATTGCGACGAGTATCCCTGGGCGGCCAGTCGCGAAGGCGGCGCGGCCAACGACGTGTCGTTGCGCAGCGTGAACGAATCGCAGAACCGCAGCGTTGGCTCGCATCTGCGCTGGTTCCATGCGCGCTGCGGCATCCCCGCCAACACGCCCAGCCGCAGGTACAAAGTGGTCGCAGTGCGCGGCCTGCCCGTTACAGGCTATGTCTGCTCGCGATAAGCTGATGCGCCGGCGGCTTCTGGTGGCGGTCCTGCTGATCCTGGCAGGCTGCGCCCGAACGCCGCCGGATACGCCGAGCCAGAGCGAGCACGCCATGACCTTGGATCAACGGGTTTCCGGATACGCAGGCACGCCGACGGACTGGCGCCGGTTCCTGGATTGCTGGTCGCGCGAAGTCGGACAGGCGCGCAGCGCGGGCCCGGAGCCGCTGGTCGCGACGGTCGCGTTGCCGCTGGAGGAGGGCGCGCTGGAGCGGACAATCGAGGAACGCCAACGCGCGCTCGGCGTCGCGTTGCCGCGTTCCTATCTGGACTTCATTCGTGCGCAACGTCCGCAGGCGGACTGGCGAACGATCGCGCACGGCACCGGCTTTCTATCGCTGGGCGCGGTCGACACCGTCGCGCGTCTCGACCCGGAGGGATTGGCGCTCGCGCAAGCCCAGCCGCTGCATGCCGACGATGACCGGTACTTCATCTACGGCATCGATCAGGACAGCGCCACGACGCGTTCGCGCTACCTGCAAGACGCCCTCGTGGTAGGTAAGTACGGCGATAGCTTGTACGAGCAGATCGTGCTGTTCCCGCAGGCCCGCACCCGCGACGGGGAAATGGAAGCCGCCTTGCTGGGGTGGTCCGGCACGTTTCGAGCGACGTCTTGCGCCGAGCTGATGCGCCAGCTTCACTACTTGGACCTGGGCCGTTCGGATCAACTGCCGCCGTACGCGCAGGACCGGCTTCGCGGCACCTGTGCCGATGCGATGCCGATGCGCGAGGTCTGGTGGAAGTAGGCGGGGCGTAGCCGATCATGGGAGCCCGCAAACGACGCTATGTAGGCCGGGCGGTCCCGGGCGACGGCTGGCGCGTTTGGGACAACAGCCTGAAACGCTGGTGGGGTAACGTGTTCGCCGAGTATCCGCAGGCGGCGTTGGACGAGCTCAACGGCCAGGGCTCGCCCGAGCGCCTGACCGAATTGGGCAAGCAGTCGCGCCGTCCAAAGGCGGCACGGAAGCCCTCCGGTTAGCGACGCGCGCGTCGCGCGCCGAGCCGATTCGCTATGCTTGAACCGTACTACGCGCGGCCGGCGTCGCCAGTCGGACGGTCGCGTTCCGCGCCCAGCTTTCCATTCCAAGCCACCTCCAGGAACCGATCATGGACGACAAGATCACTCCCGCACCGATTATCGACGCGGACATTCAAGCCCGGACACAGGACTCCGTCGCCACCGCGATGGAGGCGATCGCCTCCCTGCGCCGCGTGTCGCCCGACGCCGCCGACCTGGTCGCGCATTCGGCGGCCGCTTACTTCGACGGCATCTCCCAGCTCGCCCTGGCTAGCCAGGCGGTATTGCTGAAGCAGATGACCCAGGGACTGACCGATCAGGCGCCGAACAACGCCGCGGAAGATGCGCTGGGCATTCTGGCCACAGACCTGTTCATGAGCGCGGCTGCCGCCGTCGCCGCGGCGGCCGGCGCGATGGAAGCCGAGTCGGCGGGCTTCGCCATCGACAAGATCGACCAGAGCATCGCCAAGTACTCCGAGTTGCTACGCAGCCGCGCGGGTCGCGGGTGAAGGCCGGTGCCGCGGCGCCGAAGATTTAAAGCACGGAAATGGCGTGCGCGCTTGAACGTGCGATGAGCACGTCCAATAGACGTCCCGTTGCGTCATGAAACAACAAGTGCTCCGCTTGTTCACGCGCGAACGCCAATGCCCCGGCCGGCCAGTCCACCTTCGCCACCAAGGTTCCATTGTCCAGCCGCACCACGAAGTAGCGGCTGCCTGATGGTTCGTGCAAGCCGACGATCATCCCCAGGCTGAAGGGAACGAAAGTGCAGTGAAACTCCTGTGCGGGAACTTCCTCGCTCAATACGCAGTGCCGATCGACGCCATCGCGTTGATAGCACAGCTCGATCTGCGTCCCGTTTGACAAGCGCACCTGCGGTTGCTGCACCGTGGATAGGCGATGCGGTAGCAAGGGGCGGTCGTCGTGCAGGCGGAGTTCGCTGCGCGCTTGAAGGCGGCGCCCCGGCAGGGCGTAGCTCCAATCTTGCAGGCCGTCCGTCAGGCCCACCAGGTAAATCTCTCGATCGGAGAAGAAGCCGGCGGCGACGATGGGGCCCGGTAGGTCGGCGACATGCCAGAGCACTTCGCGGGTGTCCTTGGCGGTATCGATTACGACAATGCGATTGGCCATGACCACGGTCCAGCCGATGCCATCGAAACGGGGTGCCGCGAACTGCAACACAATCACGCCAAGATCGACGATTGCATGGTTTACCAGGTCCAATCTGGAAACACGCGACGCTTGTTCTCGAGGTGCGATGGCCAGCGCCACTTCGCCGCTGTCGGCGAGGACCAGCTTGAATGCGGGCACGGTATAGCGTTGCCTGATCCGGCCATGCGAATCCAGTATCGCAGCGCCGGATTCACCCAGTGCCACGAGATAACGGCCACCGGGAAGCGCGGCGGCATCGTGTATCTCATGAAGACCGGCCCTTGGAGCTTGCAGCGCTAGGGGTTCGGTTCGTAGCCAAAGCGATTTGTCCGGCTCCGTCTTTGGGCCGGCCCAGCGGGGCACATCGGCGATGAGATAGGGATCGTTCGAAATTTTCAGCAGCCGGCTCAGGTCCTTGCTGCTGAAGTTGTTCTGGCCGGCCGCGCGATCCGCCGCGACGGCGGGCAAAACCGACGTCGCCAGCGCTCGCAAGGTTTCGTTCTTGCCACCACATACGAGCAGGGCCCCTGCCAGAGCCGATCTGGCGCCCGGCTCGGATAGCGGGTCCGACAGAACCTCTATCCTCGCCGCGTAATGCTGCAGCGTTTCCGGTAGCAGGGCGGCTCGCTGCACCAGTGCGCGCGCAGAGAGTTCAGTGCCGGCCTCTTCCGCTGCCTTGAGCCATGCCAGGGCGTGATCGCGAGCGTGCGGCAGCTGCCAGATGGCATCGACGGCGCCGAGCCAGTCGCCACGCTGCACCTTTGCGTGCCCCCATTCCAATCGCAGTTCGTCCGCCAGCTTCGGATGAGAGGCTTGGAGTTGCTGAATCGCCTCCGAGAAGGCGTCGTCTCTTCGCGCTACCTGCAGCGCCCGTTGCGTATCGCCCGAAAGCATGAGCAATCGGATGATCATGCCGGGTGGCATATCCCACCCCAGCGCAAGCTCCGCTGCCTGGGAGTGGCGGCCATGCTTGACCAGGTAGTCGAGCGCCTCCTGACGCGCGTTCAGAAGTTCCGCCAGTACGAACACAGCTTCGTCGATGCCGCCTTGGCGGTCGAATCGCTCGAATGCGGTCCGGTACAGGCGGCGCAGATGAGACTGCAAGTCCTCGCCGATGCCGATGCTCGAAGAGGGGCCCAGGTGGGTGGACAAGCGCAGATCTTGTCGTCTTTGGCCGGCCGAGAAGGCGGGTCCCAACGAGCCCGCGAGGCCGTCCAGCGGTATCGCATTGCGCAAGGCCTCGTTCAGGTCGCCTCTCTCGAACATATTCATCATGCGGCGCAGGTGGGCGCCTTGCCGGTAGCCAATCAGCTTGGCGATCTTCGAGAGCATGGCCAGACGCGCCATTCTTTCGCGCCATGGCTGGGGGCCGTTCGGTCGTCGACGGGGCGAAACCGCCCTGGCCGAGGCGCCGCCGGTCGCCGGGCCTGGGACGGCCTTGAAGAACGCCGAGAGCATCAGGCCGATGATGCTGTCCCGCGCTGCGCCGATGCCATGCTTCAGGGAACGAGGTTCCCCACTGTTGACTTCCCTGCCGGCTTGCTTATCGGCGATATCGCGAAGTAGAGCCTCGCTGTCCTTACTTTGTGGCGGAATCTTGTCGCCCAGCAGGCTGCGCACACTCTTGCCGTCGAGTCGGGGGACTTTCAGGGCGGCATCGGCGATGCGGCAATCGTAGGTATCGTGCAGGGCGTAGCCGCCGACATCTATCGAAGCTGACATGTCGAGTTCGATCGCTTGCTCAAGCGTCAGGCTGAGGACCTGGGCGCCTTGCACGATTCCGATATCGGTGGCCGGAAGCCGGGCCAGCTCGCCAGACGTCAGCGGCGCCGAATACATGCCGCCTTGAATGCGACAAAGCGCCAGCCCCTGCGTGGTCTCGCAAACCAGAATCCGAGGCTGAGGGAAGCACAGCGCGTCCCCGGTCGCGAAGCGGTAGGCGCGGCAGCCTGGCACCCAGGCCGCGAGCAAGCGGGCCGATCGCAGATCGGGTGCGATCCAGCTGGGGAACCAAAGGCCGGACACCGCTTGCTGTCCCCGCCACACAGGGTGGCGGACATTGGCCGAATCACTCATCGGCAGCCTCCGCTTGGCCGCTCACGCTCATCAGCAAGCGGCGACCGCCGTCGCCGAGCAGGATCAGTTGGCCGTCGAGGTTGATCAAGGCGACCAGGTCGCCGTCGATTCCTAGCGATACCGCCATGATGTCTCTCGACGAGCGATAGATGTCTTCGATGCCATCCGGTCCGACCCCGATCAGCCCGCGGCGATCGGCGCTGAGAGCAAGCAATATGTGCTTGGTATGCGTTTGCCCGTCCTTGATCAGTCCCAGTGCCTTCGAGCCCGGCGCGATAGTCAGTTCGTACTCGCGAAAGCCATCCTGTGGCCGGCCCTCGAACAAGCGATATATGCTGGATTTGCTTCTCTTGCCTTCGGGGCGTTGTTCGACGCAGACGGCGCCATTCCATTCCTTGTCGCGCATGGCCCCGCAAAAGAACACCGCGGCGGGTTTCCCCGAAATCGGAAGACTCGTCACCAGCGTCTTGTTTCCGTCGCGATGCACGAGTTTGATCTTCAGTTTGCCGGCCTTGTGCGCGGCATACATCAGCCTCTGCGGGTCGGCCTGCACGAGCGCGACCACCGCTTCGTCCAGAATCACATGCGCGGCATCGCTGCGGCCATGGGACGCGCTGGCGTTGGTCCAGGTCAACAGGCGACCGGCGTTGTCCAGTACGGCGATACGGTGGGTTTTTCCGCCATTGTTCAGCCACACGCAACTGAGCCACCGAGCGAGCCCGGGGGTGACGGTGAATTCTCGGCTGGAAGGGCGTTGTACGGTCTGGAAGCCCCATATTTTCCAGAAGTACAGGTGATGGGCATCGGCTACGATGCCACCGAAGCTGCCTCCAGAGAGCGCGCCGCAAAGCAACTGCGCTCCGGACGACCAGTTGCCGTAACGAGGTTTGGCGGGCTTTTCCTTCTCGCTGCGCTGGATCTTGATGACCATGGCACGGCTTTCGCCCAACAACGGCAAGGCGACGTAATCTCCGCCAATGCTGAGCAGGGGAGGTTGTCGCAGGGACAGTTTTCCTGCGGTCCTTCGATGCGCGGCCGCGTTGGCATTTCCGAGGAAGTCGCCACGCAGCAACTGCGCGGCCTGTTGTGAGGGCGGCATCGGCAGGTCCACGCTGCGCCGATTCTGAGCGCTGCCAAGACGGACATGCAGACGGTGGTCGAAGCCGCGCCGCACCGAACCGACATGGCTGAACGCGTCCACGTTTTCATCGGTCGCCGCCAGCAGCCAGCGTTCGCCGGGGGGAAGGTCGGCGGAGTCGAAGTAGTCGCGCCAGGCTCGATGCCGGTCCGCCCCCGAGACTTCGTGCGTGCGGGCGCTCAGCATGTTCTTCAGCATCGCGGAAGAGTCGTTCTCCGTCAGGACGCCGGGTCTGTGAGCCAAGCCCCACGCGAAACGCATATGCGTCGCCTGCGCGCGACGGGCCAGCAGTATCCACATCGCTACATGCACCAGACGCGCAGCGCCCCACTGCGAGGGGCTGGCGTCGAATACGACGGCGATCAATCCGTCGGATTGGGGCGTGACCAGCCGAGGGGCGAGGAACAGGTGTTCGTGGTAGGCGGCGCGGCGCAGGAACTCGTCCGGCAACGCGTCGGCGAGCGCCCATTCGCTCAACAGCAGGCGTTCGTAAGGGCCGCGCTGGCGCAGGTCGTCGACGCCGTCGGGTTCGATCTTGCCCCGCTGAAGGCGGCTGTTGCCGCGGCTCAACAGCGGATCCAGGCGCAGCAGTAGCTCGCCGACGATCGTCGCTATTTCAGGGTCGAACCAATCCAGCCAGACACTCCACGGCTGAAGTGCCGGCGGCAGCTTCGTCGTCATTGGTCGCCCTTCCAGCGGCTCCGAATCTGCCGCAGCAAACCTGCGTCGGCCGGCAGCAAGCGGGTCAGAGGCACCAATTGCCCTGGCTCCCGCAGTAGTAGCATGGGCATTCGGGGGTGCTTGCGCCGGATCGCCTGCTCCAACAAATCGATGGGAATCGCGGGGCGTTCCGCAACGGGTAACCACAGCGCCGTCGCTTCATCGTGCGGCGCGATGTATTGAACGCCATCCGCCCAGGGCAGTAGCTGCGCCGGTCCCGTCAGTATCAATACGTCGTCGTTGGCTGTCGCCATCAGCCCGGTATCGCCGCCTTGCGCGAGCCGCTCGACGATCGTGAGCAGATGCCGGGCGACCGAGCCGATCCCGATTACGCCCTGGGGTTGAGGCGGGTCGGGTTCATCCCGCCAGGACCAGGTCATGAGTCTGTGTGGGTGCGCTCGATCAGACGAGCGCGCTCGACAGCCAATTCCTCTGGAAGCGAGCGAGGAGTGAAGTTGGCGTCGATCTCGCGCAACAGCGCTTCGGCGATCGTGCGCATTGAGGGCGTGTCCTGCTCGTGCAGGCAGCTGCGCGCGGCTTCCACCAGCCTCGTCGCCCGCGAGACCGGTTGCAGCGCGGCGTGCTCGACGGCGGCGCGCAAGGTCGGATTGGCGGCGGAGACCAAGGAGTCGCGAAGGACCTCCTGCGCACTGGTCTGGGCCTCACGCGTGGGCAGCACGTAAAAGATCGGCCACAGGTCGGCTTCGGTTGCGGTTTGGCGTCCGGCGAGGACCGTTGCGGCCGCAATCAGGCGCTGGGTCTTGACGATCCTTCGGTCCGACAAGCTCAAGCCGGCGCCGCGCAGTTTGCGGATTGCGTTGGCGAGCGCGCCTCGCGCCTCGTCCATATTCACCCGTGCCACTTCGCCGCCGAGTAGGTCGATATCCGTCAGATCGGCAAAATGCGTGACTTTCGCCTGGTCTGCCTGCCAACCTCCGGTCAGCATCGCTTCGAGCCGATGATCGGGCACCGGATCGATGAACAGGTGCAGCAGGAAGCGATCCGCGAAGGCGGCGAGAGATTCATCTTCCGGAAGCGCGTTAGCGGCGCCGATGCAGACCCGGAGCGGGCACGGAAGATCGGTATGGCCGCGTCGGAAGCGGCGTTCGTTCAGTACGCCCAGTAAGGTGTTCAGGATGGCGGTCGACCCCAGGAACACCTCGTCGAGAAAAGCGACCTCGGCCTCCGGCAGCATGCCCGCAACGTCCGTCTCGACCGTGCCCTCGCGAAGCTTGCGCAGATCGACCGGGCCGAAAAGTTCGGCCGGCTCCGTGAAGCGACCCAGCAGGTACTCGAAATAGCGTCCGCCCAGCGCTGCAGCGACCCGTCTCACGACCGCGCTTTTCGCCGTGCCCGGAGGGCCGACGATCAGGAGATGCTCTCTCGCCACGGCCGCCAGAACCATCAATTCCGCCAGTTGCTCGCGCTCGACCAGGCCGGTGGTCGCGGAATGGACGGTCTCGCGTATGCGTGCGGCGGTGCTTTCTATGATTTGAGACATGATTCGGCAGTAGGTGTGCGCCGTGCGAGCCTGGGCCGGCATGGTCGGTGCGGAAGAATCCCCATCACACTTTGCCGGATTTCCGGGGCTGCCGAAAGCCTCGGATCCCGCCCGACCGGATGCGCCCGCCTTCACCAGCGCGCGCGCCTGGTGTCGATGGTGGATGCGGCACGACTTGGTCCGGCATCGGTATTGGGATTGGCGCCCCGTCGTAGCGATGCATTAAGGATCCCATCCAGTGCGGTCGGCTCCGGCGGGATCGCGGCATCGCTCGGCGCACACCAAGTGGCAGGCTCCCGTGCTCGACGATGCAGGCGTCCGCGCCGGATCGTGACGCGCATCTGAACCAGCAGGCGTCGCATCGCGGAACCCGCCCGCGCTACGCCGGTCACACTCGTGGTCGCCTAAGTGCGCGCCGCCGTTGCAGTGTCATCCGGTGAGACGCGCGCTGCCTAGGCTCCTCGTCCGCCGTCGCCGGCGCGCCCTCCCAGGAACCGCCGTCCATGCATTACAGCTCCGCGCAGATCGAAGACGAACTCCAGCGCCTGGACGCCACGCTCGCGCGCGTGGCCGCGCGCGCTGGGCGCGGCCTGGATTACGAGATCGAGCGCCGCCTCGACGCGCATCGGCGCTCGCTCAGCGACATGGTCGGCGCCGATGGCGCGGTGCTGGTGCTGGACACCGTCAACGCGGCCAAGCACGCGATGGGGCAGGAGCGTCCAGGCGACTACCTGGCGGCGATGGAAATGTCGCGGCGCACCCTGGCGCTGGTGGTGCGGCGCATGCTCAATCGCTTCGAGGCCGCCTAAGGCGCGTAGCGCATGCGCGCATAAGCATCGGTACTGAACCGGAGTGTGAACGCCGGCCAGTGTTTCACCGTTCGGCCATCGGCTCTTCACGAAATTTTTCTTGCGCGGTCGCCACCATGGCGCGCCATCGAGCGGCGCGGCCGCTCCGGTGCAGGCGAGGCGAGGAGACGGTCGATGCGCGTGGATGTGTTCGTGGTCGGCGACGAGGAGGGTTACGTCGTCGCGCCCGCCGGGCGGCCGCTGCCGCTGGACGAGATGTTCGCGCTGGGCGCCTTGCGCTTCGGCTGGACCATCGAGAGCACCATGGCCGCGCCGCGTCTGGACTGGCGCGGCATCGCCGCGGATATCGATGCGCGCGGGTACGGGATCGTGCCGCGCGCCGATGTGCCGGGCCTGTTGGCGACGCCGCAGCGCTGGCTGCCCGCGCTGTATCCGGAACACCACCGGCCGCTGGCGGCCTGAGCCGTCGCGGTCGCCTCCTCCCTATAGACGGGTAGGGCGGTAGGCGAGGGCCTACCCCGTCTGGCGGCATCCGCCTACACGCCGTTCAGCCGTTGCGGTCTCGCGCGTTGCGACGCGGTCCCGGTACAGTGCCGGTCAGTTTCCGCCAGCGATCCCCATGTCCAAGCCCGCCAGCAAGCCCGCCTCCAAGGCGCGCACCGCCTACGTCTGTTCCGAATGCGGCGCCGACCACACCAAGTGGCAGGGACAGTGCGGCGAGTGCGGGGCCTGGAACACCCTGAGCGAGTTCGTGGTCGAGCCGGCGGCCAAGGGCGGCGGTGTCGCGGCGACGCGACGCAGCAGTTGGGCCGGGCGCGCCGACGCGCCTGCCGTCACCGCCTTGAAGGACGTGCAGCACGGCGAAGAATCGCGGGTCAGCACCGGGATCGGCGAGTTCGACCGCGTGCTTGGCGGCGGCCTGGTCCACGGCGCGGTGGTGCTGGTGGGCGGCGACCCGGGTATCGGCAAGTCCACCCTGCTGCTGCAGGCCATCGTGCGCATGGCCCAGACCCTGCCGGGCCTGTACGTGACCGGCGAGGAATCCCTGGCCCAGGTCGCCGGGCGCGGCGCACGCCTGGGCCTGCCCCTGGACGGCGTGCATGCGCTGGCCGAGACCGGGGTGGAACGTATCCTCGAACACGCCGCACGCATGAAGCCGGCGCTGATCGTGGCCGACTCCGTGCAGACCTTGTGGACCGAGCAGCTCAGCGCCGCGCCGGGCTCGGTCAGCCAGGTCCGCGAGAGCGCCGCGCGCCTGGTGCGCTACGCCAAGGAAACCGGCACCGCCGTGTTCCTGGTCGGCCACGTGACCAAGGAAGGCGGCATCGCGGGTCCGCGCGTGCTCGAACACATGGTCGACGCGGTGCTGTACTTCGAGGGCGAGAGCGGCAGCCGCTTCCGCGTGCTGCGCGCATTCAAGAACCGCTTCGGCGCGGTCAACGAGCTGGGCGTGTTCGCGATGGGGGACAAGGGCCTGCGCGAGGTGCCCAACCCCTCGGCGATCTTCCTGTCCGGCAGCCGCACCCCGCAGCCGGGCAGCTGCGTGATGGTCACCCGCGAGGGCACCCGGCCGCTGCTGGTCGAGGTGCAGGCGCTGGTCGATTCCTCGCCGCTGTCCAACCCGCGCCGGGTCGCGGTCGGCATGGAGCAGAACCGCCTGGCCATGCTGCTGGCGGTGCTGCACCGCCACGGCGGGGTCGGGGTCGGCGATCAGGACGTGTTCGTCAACGTGGTCGGCGGCATCCGCGTGCAGGAGACCGCGGCCGACCTGCCGGTGCTGCTGGCGGTGCTGTCCTCGCTGCGCGACCGGCCCTTGGCCGAGCAGACCGTGGCCTTCGGCGAAGTCGGCCTGTCCGGCGAGATCCGGCCGGTGCCCAACGGCGAGGAGCGTCTGAAGGAAGCCGCGACCCATGGCTTCAAGCGCGCGATCGTGCCCAAGGCCAATGCGCCCAAGAGCGGAAAGGTGGGCGAGATGACGGTGGTGGCGGTGGAGCGTCTGGCCGATGCGCTGGAGGCGTCGGCGGATTGAGGTCCGCGGTTGGCCGACGTAGGTGGCGCCTTCGTCGCCTTAGCGCACCGATGTGGCGGGCTGCGCGGCGACCGGCGGCTTCGGCTCCGAGGCCTGCGCGCGCTTGGCTTCCTCCAGCGTCGGCAGCGGGATGTCCTTTTCCTCGGTGGGCAGGCCCAGGCCTTTGCGGCTGAACTTGATGCCGTCGGGCATCGGCGGCGGTTTCAGGCCGCGTGCCAGGGCGAACATCTGGCATTTGCGTTGCCATTCGACCATGTGCGGTTTCACTGGCAGCCAGAAGATGGATTCGAGGATGGGCATGCGGTCGCGGTCGTTCGCGAATTTGGCTTCGTCCGAGGCGCGTATCTTCAGTGCGGGGTCGGCCCCGTGCTGCAACAGCCAATAGGCTTTGTCGAAATTGCCCAGGCTGGCGTACCAGTTGAGCACGGTGTTGTGACCGCGCTTGTCGTTGAGCGTGGCGTAGAGGCCGTCGTTGATGCGCGCGCCACGCTCGATCAACAGCTGCACGTTCTGCCATTGCCCGCGCAGGTAGGCCACGTACAGCAGCGACTCGTCGTTGGAGTTGAGCGTATTGGGATCGCCGCCGTGGTCTAGCAACAGCTTGAGATAGATCGGGTTCTTGCTGCGCGCGGCCAGCACCATCGCATTATTACGGTACTGCCCTCGCTTGCGCTCCGGCTCGTGCTTGCGCGCGTTCGGGTCGGCGCCGTTCTCCAGCAGCAGGCGCAGGCCTTCGGGGTTCTCATTGAACACCGGCCAGGCCACCAGCGGCATGTCGCCTTTGTCGAATAAGTGATCAGGGTTGATGCCTTTTTCGTGGGTCATCCAGCGGATCTGCTCAGCCTTTCGGCGGTCGCTGGCCACCGCCAGTTGCAGGGCCGGACCCTCGAAGTAATCGCCMGGGTCCAGCGGCGCAGCGGCGAGGGCGGTAGCGGCAGCGTCATGGCGGCGGTCGTCCTTGGCGTGGGGCGGCCCGAATGTAACAAAGCCGACGTTTCGACAAGGCGGCTTGAAGTGACGGTTTCGGTCCAAGCATGGCGCTGTTCAGGGATAGTCGCCACGTCGCCAAGAGCGCGACATCGTCGGCTCGTGCGCGCTCGAATACATGATCGACGCGGTGCTGTACTTCGAGGGCGAGAGCGGTAGTTGCTTCCGGGTGCTGCGCGATTCAAGAACGCTTCGGCACCTGGCCTGCACCTTCGAGTCGGCGGAGGACTGAATCCACACACCGCCGCGGCGCTGTCAGCGCGCCGGCGGGGATGTCGGCACCGGGCTTGACGTCGCGGGGGACGCCTGCGCGCGCTTGGCTTCCTCCAGCGTCGGTAGCGGAATGTCCTTTTCCTCGGTGGGCAGGCCCAGGCCTTTGCGGCTGAACTTGATGCCGTCGGGCATCGGCGGCGGTTTCAGGCCGCGCGCTAGGGCGAACATCTGGCATTTGCGTTGCCATTCGACCATGTGCGGTTTCACCGGCAGCCAGAAGATGGATTCGAGGATGGGCATGCGCTCGCCCTGGCTCTTGTCATCGAAGTCCGGTGGCAACCACATCTTGCGCGCCGGATCGGCGCCGTGCTGCAAGAGCCAATAGGCTTTGTCGAAATTGCCCAGGCTCGCGTACCAATTGAGTACGGTGTCGTGGCCTTCGTAACTTTCGGATTTCGCGAACAAAGGCTCGTTGATGCGCGCACCGCGCTCGACCAATAACTGCACGTTCTGCCATTGCCCGCGCAGATACGCCACATGCAGCAATGACTCGTTGTTCGAGCTGAGCGTATTGGGATCGCCGGCGTGGTCTAGCAGCAGCTTGAGATAAATCGGGTTCTTGCTGCGCGCGGCCAGCACCATCGCATTGTTACGGTACTGCCCTCGCTTGCGCTCCGGCTCGTGCTTGCGCGCATTCGGGTCGGCGCCGTTCTCCAGCAGCAGGCGCAGGCCTTCGGGGTTCTCATTGAACACCGGCCAGGCCACCAGCGGCATGTCGCCTTTGTCGAATAAGNTTCGGGTCGGCGCCGTTCTCCAGCAGCAGGCGCAGGCCTTCGGGGTTCTCATTGAACACCGGCCAGGCCACCAGCGGCATGTCGCCTTTGTCGAATAAGTGATCAGGATTGATGCCTTTTTCGTGGATCATCCAGCGGATCTGCTCAGCCTTGCGGCGGTCGCTGGCCACCGCCAGTTGCAGGGCCGGACCCTCGAAGTAATCGCCCGGGTCCCAGGGCAGCCGCTCGCCGCTTGCGGGCGGCGCCGCCCAGCACGCAGTCAGGGCGCACAGCATCAGGCCGGCCAGGGTCCAGCGGCGCAGCGGCGAGGGCGGTAGCGGCAGCGTCATGGCGGCGGTCGTCCTTGGCGTGGGGCGGCCCGAATGTAACAAAGCCGACGTTT
>NZ_LMJF01000016.1 GCF_001429785.1 Lysobacter sp. Root916
GCGGCTCACGCCGCTCCCACAGGCGGCTCACGCCGCTCCCACAGGAGGCGGGCCCGAAGCGGCGACGTCGCTCGGACTGGCGCGGTCGCGGCTTACGCCGCTCCTACCCCAAAGCCGGGCGGCGCGCTCGAGGGACCAGCTTGCCCGCCGTTAGGTATGTGCGGATCTTGGCGTTTCACCGCCGCGCCTGCATCCGCGGGGCGCTGTCGCTACACTCTCGTTTGCCGTCGCGCGATTCAGCGCGGCGTGCCGGTCGCGGCCCGCTCGGGCTCGCGATCCTACTGATCCCCGAATGGGGAGGAGACTTGAGCATGAAGTTCACCAACATCGGCGCGGTACACCGCTAAGTCCGCGTACGCGGCCTGGTTTCAGGCCGCGCCAGGCAGACCGTCCGTCGTCAGGGCCTGTTGTGGCCACTGATCGCGCGCGCTCGTCCGCCGCCCCACTCCCGATTCGTTGATCCGGCGCCACTGGCGCCTGTTCGCCTACGCGCGTTCGTGTTCCCGGGCCCTAGTCCCGGAACGCTCGCCGCGCGGCGGGAGTTTCCACGCTCAACCTAGGCTCAAGGCCATGATGATATTTCGTTGGTTCGAATCCCTGATCGACCCTTTCCGCCCCGCGCCGGAGGTCATGCCTCCGCGCACGGTCGCGGCGTTCTACTGGCATTACATCCGCCAGGCCTGGCCGGTGTTCGCGGTCCTGACCGTGGTCGGTTTCTTCGTCGCGATCGTCGAGGTGGTGATGTTCGACTACCTGGGCAAGGTGGTCGACCTAGTCAACACCGCCTCGCCCGACCGACTGTTCGCGCAACACGGCGGCGACCTGCTGTGGATGGCGGCGGTGATGCTGATCGCGCGGCCGTTTTTCCTGGGCTTGCACGATCTGCTGCTCAACCAGACCGTGCATCCCAGCATGACCAACCTGGTGCGCTGGCAGACCCATCGCTACATGCTTCGGCAGAGTCTGGGCTTCTTCCAGAACGACTTCGCCGGCCGCGTCGCCAACCGGATCATGCAGACCGGGCCATCGTTGCGCGAATCCACCACCCAGGCCTTCGATGCGCTGTGGTACGTGATCGTGTATTCGGGTTCGGCGATCTACCTGTTCGCGCAGGCGGATGCGTGGCTGGTGGTGCCGTTGCTGGTATGGATCGTGGTCTACATCGGCCTGCTGCGCTATTTCGTGCCGCGGGTGAAGCTGCGTTCGTGGCGCGCTTCGGACGCGCGCTCCAAGCTGATGGGGCGCATCGTCGACGGCTACACCAACATCGCCACGCTCAAGCTGTTCGCGCACTCGCGGCGCGAAGAGCAATATGTGGCCGAGGCGATGCAGGAGCAGACCGCGCGTTCGCGCGACATGACCCGCATGACCACGCTGATGGGTATGAGCATCACCGTGGTCAATGGCCTGCTGATCGTTGGTACCTGCGGCCTGGCGCTGTGGCTGTGGCACCGCGGCGCGATCACGGTCGGTGCGATCGCGCTGGCCACCGGCCTGGTGATTCGCATCCACAACATGTCCGGGTGGATCATGTGGACGGTGAACGGCATCTTCGAGGACATCGGCACGGTGCAGGACGGCATCGAGACGATCTCGCGGCCGTTGACGGTGGTCGATCGCGAGGACGCAAAGGCCCTGACCGTGGCCGAGGGCGGGGTGCGCTTCGAGAACGTGCATTTCCACTACGGCCGCGACAGCGGACTGATCGCCGACCTCGATCTGACGGTGCGGCCGGGCGAGAAGATCGGTCTGGTCGGACCTTCGGGTGCGGGCAAGTCGACCCTGATGAACATCCTGCTGCGCCTGTACGACCTCGAGGGCGGCCGCATCCTGATCGACGGGCAGGACATCGCCGGCGTCACCCAGGAGAGCCTGCGTTCGCAGATCGGCGTGGTCACTCAGGACACCTCGCTGCTGCATCGCTCGATCCGCGACAACCTGCTGTACGGGCGACCGGATGCGAGCGAGGACGAGATGCGCGCGGCCGCGCGCGAGGCACGCGCGGACGAGTTCATTCCGCGTCTGGTCGACGGCGAGGGCCGCCAGGGTTACGAGGCGCTGGTCGGCGAGCGCGGCGTCAAGTTGTCCGGTGGTCAGCGCCAGCGTGTGGCGATCGCGCGCGTGTTGTTGAAGAACGCACCGATCCTGATCCTGGACGAGGCGACCTCGGCGTTGGATTCGGAAGCCGAGGCGGCGATCCAGGACAGCCTGGACTCGCTGATGCAGGGCAAGACGGTGATCGCGATCGCGCACCGCCTGTCGACGATCGCGCGCATGGACCGGCTGGTGGTGATGGACCAGGGACGGATCATCGAGACCGGCACGCATGAGGAACTGATCGCGCACGACGGCTTGTACGCGCGTTTGTGGAAGCGGCAGACGGGTGGGTTTGTGGGGGTGGATGCTTAAGCGTTGGGGCCGCCCTCACCCCAACCCCTCTCCCGCGGTGCGGGAGAGGGGCTTAAGCAGGGCGCTTTGTAGTACTTGCGGCGGCCCTCACACCAACCCCTCTCCCGCGGTGCGGGAGAGGGGCTTTAAGCGGGGCGCTTTGCCGTGTTTGCTGCCGCTTGCGGGAGAGGCCAATGCGAAGGAGGCTGGGTTTTCAGAACAGCGAGCCCGTGCTTCCGCGCTCGCCATCGCCGGGTTGGCCGCGGCGTTTGCGTACCCAGCCGCCGACGCCCGAGGGTTGGTGCGTGGCGGCGGCGGCCGGTTTCGGCTCGGTGCCGTCGCGCGCCTGGCGGTGCACGGTCTCGGCCAGTACGTTGAACTGGCGCAGGCGCTGCAGCCAGAGTTCGTCCATGCTCGGATCGGCGACCAGCGGCGCGGCGCCGAGGTCGGCTTCGGTGGCTTCGTCGGGGATGTGGCCGAACGGAATGCGCATCGGTGCGGCGCCTTGGGCCAGGGCCTCGTGCATCGCGCCGAAGTACAGGCGATTGTTGCCGTAACGCTGGTTGACCTGATCGAGCACGCGGGTCAGGGCCTGGTTGCGATGGCGGTCGGCGAACAGGGCGCCGGTCTCGGCGGCGCAGGGCTGCAGATCGATCAGGGACACCGCCACCGACAGCGGCGGGTGGCGTTGCAGATTCCAGCGCCCGCTGGCGGCGGCGCGCATCAGCGGTTCGATCGCCTCGGCCAGCAGTTGCAGCAGGGTCGGTGTGTCGTCCAAGGCGGCGAAGGACAGGCCGCGGTCGTAGCGCTGTTCGCGGCCGATGAAGCGCACGTGCAGGCTGAGCCCGCGCGCCTGGCAGCGCTCCTGGCGCAACCGCATCGCCGCCTTGGCCAGCAGCTTGAACATCACTGAGCGCATGCCTTCGGCGTTGCGCATCTGCGGGTCCAGCACATGCGAGTGGCCGACCGAGCCCACCGCCTTGCGCTGGCGCGAAGGCGGCTCGATACCGCGCAGCTGGGCCCAGAATCGCTCGCCCTCGATGCCGCCCCAGATCGCGCGCAGGTGTTCGCGCGGCGCGGCGGTAAGCTGCGCGACCGTGCTCAGGCCGGCGTCGTGCAGGCGTTGCAGCATCGAGGGGCCGACGCCGCACAGGTCCTGCAGGTCCAGACCGTGCAGCGCATGCGGCAGGTCGGCCAACTCGACCACGGTGAGGCCGTCGATCTTCTCCAGGTCGGAAGCGGTCTTGGCCAGAAAGGTATTGGGCGCGATGCCGATCGAGCAGCGAATCGCCGGGCTCAGGCCGCGATCGATCAAGGTCTGCTTGATCCGCTGGGCGATCGCGATGGCGTTGTCGCGCTGGCGCTCGCGCCCCATCAGGCGGCACGCGACCTCGTCGATCGACAGCGGTTTGCCGTCGATCGGGATGCAGTCCTCGATCGCCGCGATCAGTTGATGGTGCAGCTCGACATAGCGCGCCGGTCGCGCCTGCACGATGGCGATATCGGGGCAGCGTTCCAGCGCTTCGCGCACCGGCGTGCCGGTCTTGACCCCGTGCCGCTTGGCTTCGCGGCTGGCGGCGATGCAGCAGGTGGTCGCCGCCATCACCGGCACCACGCCGACCGGACGCCCCCGCAGATCCGCCCGGTCGTACTGCTCGACCGAGGCGAAGTAGGAGTTGAAGTCGACGAACAGGCAGCGCAGGGTCACGGCGGCGGGCCACGCAGGGGTAGCGAAGTATCGCGCCGCGCGACGGGCCCTGCGAGGGCCGCCGGCCGGCGATCCGCCGAGCATGCCGGCGGATCGTCTCGGATGCTGAGATTTATTTCAGGATCAATCGCTTACAGCACGATCGGCGGTTCGCCGCCGACGATCACGACATCGGCCGGGCGGCGCGCGAACAGGCCGACGCTGACCACGCCCGGGATCTGGTTGATCGCGGTTTCCAGGGCCACCGGGTCGGTGATGGCCAGGCCGTGGATGTCGAGGATCCAATTGCCGTTGTCGGTGACCACGTTCTCGCGCCAGACCGGCTGGGCGCGGGTCATGCCCAGGATCTCGCGCGCGACCAGGCTGCGCGCCATCGGCACCACTTCCACCGGCAGCGGGAACTTGCCCAGCACGTCAACGCGCTTGGCCGGATCGACGATGCAGACGAACTTGGCGCTGGCCTCGGCGATGATCTTCTCGCGCGTGAGCGCGGCACCGCCGCCCTTGATCAGGCGCTTGTGCGGATCGCACTCATCGGCGCCGTCGACGTACAGCGCGAGCGGGCCGGTGGCGTTGAGGTCCAGCACTTCGATGCCCAGCGCCTTCAGGCGCGCGGTGCTCTGCTCGGAGCTGGACACGGCGCCCTTGATGCGCTCCTTGATCCGGCCCAGCGCATCGATGAAGTAGGCGACCGTGGAACCGGTGCCGACGCCGACGATCATGCCGTCCTCGATGTAGTCGATGGCTTTTTCGCCGGCCAGGCGCTTGGCTTCAGTCATGAGTAGGGATTCGTGATTGGGGATTCGGGATTGGTTAGAGCGGGCGGCGGCGCGGATTTCGCAGATTCGTTTGAGTCTCGAGGCGCTTTTGCGAATCCCGAATCCCCAATCACGAATCCCGGCTCCACTCACTCCATCGCCAACAGCAGCTTCCACTGCGCCGCCGTCACCGGCAGCACCGACAGGCGGTTGCCGCGTCGGGTCAGGGCGAAGTCCTCGCCGAGTTCGTCGGCGCGCGCCTTGATCTCGTCCAGGGTGATCACGCGCTTGAGCTTGCGGTCGAAGGCCACGTCCACCAGCAGCCAGCGAGGGTCTTCGCGCGTGCTCTTGGGGTCGTGGTAATCGGACTTGGCGTCGAACTGGGTCGGGTCCGGGTAGGCGGCGCTGGCGATGCTGGCCAGGCCGGCGATGCCGGGCACGGCGGTGTTGGAGTGGTAGAACAGCACGCCGTCGCCGACCTTCATGCCGTCGCGCATGTAGTTGCGCGCCTGGTAGTTGCGCACGCCGTTCCAGGGTTCGGTGCGCACGCGCTCGAGGTCGTCGATGGAAAAGGTGTCGGGTTCGGACTTCATCAGCCAGTAGCGGCGGCGTGCGGTCATGGGGGCGTTCACGCGATCAGGGAATGTCGGCAGTCGTAGACGGCGGCGTCGCTGCACACGGCGTCGAGGGCCACGTCCCAGTCGGCGCGGTCCAGCGCGTCGACGCGCTGGACCTCGAACGCGGCGCCGACCAGCCAGGGCGGCGCGGGCTCGCGCTGGCGGAACGCGAAGCTGCGATCGTACCAGCCGCCGCCCATGCCCAGCCGGTGGCCGCGCGGGTCGAAACCGACCAGAGGGGCCACCGCCAGGCTCAGGTCTTGCGGCGCCAGCAGCGAGCTCGCGGCCACGTCGGGCTCGGGGATGCCGTAGCGGTTGCTGACCAGCGGGTCGCCCGCGCGCCAGGGCGCGAAGCGCAGGGCGCCGTCGTCGCCGAGCACGGGCAGGCAATAGATGCACTCCGGCGGCAGCCGCAGTTGCCAGACGTGCAGGCCGATTTCCCCGTCCAGGGCCCAGTAACCGGCCACGTAGCCGGCCTGGGGCGCGAACGGCAGGCCCAGCAACCGCGCGGCCAGGCGCTCGGCGCCGGCGATGCGGTCGGCCGCGCTCAAGGCGCGGCGGCGCTCGCGCAGGTCGCGGCGCAATGCCGCACGGTCAGCCGTCATGCGGCGGGGCTTCCATCTGGGGGCGGCACGCGGCCGCTCGCGGCGGCGCGCCAACAAGGAACGGGCGCCGCGAGGCGCCCGTCCGGAATAAGTAGTCCTCCGCCAATGGCGATGCATGCCAAACGACCTTGAACCCGGGGTTCAAGTGGGGACGCTTGGCTGCCTTCGGGCTTCCCGCTACGAGGCGGACTTGCACTCCGGGCTTCCGCTGCGCCCCCGTGGTCGTAATTAAGGGACAAGGCGAATGTTTGTGCACGCCGTCGCGCACAGCAGAGGACGTTGGCGAAGTATAGCGCGGGAGTGCGGGTGCGCATGCCCGCTCGTCGGCGATGCTGCGTTGCGATTCATCGAACATGTGATCGCGTCGGCGCAAACGGCCGATCGGCTTGCGTTCACGGGCGCCGCCAGCGCGCGTTGGGCGCGAGCGGTGCGGATTCGACCATGCGCGGACTCAGCGCGGCGCGGTCTCGAACAGGCCGTCGAGCTTGCGATGCAGGTCGCCCAGGGTGCGCGCGAGTTCGCGATCGCGGCTTTCGTTCTCGCCGCGCAACTGTTGTAGTTCGTGGGCGAGATTCAGCGCGGCCAATACCGCCACGCGGTCGAGCGCGGCCATGCGGTTGCCGCCGCGGATCTCGCGCATCTTGCTGTCCAGCAGCTTAGCCGCCGACAGCAGGCTGTCGCGTTCGGACGGCTCGCAGCCGACCGTGTACTCGCGGTCGAGCAGGCGGATGCTGACGGGTTCGCTGGCGCTCATCGGCTCGTGCTCAGGTGTGCTGCTCGAGCGACTTCAGCCGCGCGATCATCGCTTCGACGCGGGTGCGCGCCTGCTCGTTCTTGGCCAGCAGGGCCGAGCGTTCGCCGGCCAGCTGTTCCTGTTGCTGGCGCAGGCTGCGGTTCTCGTCGTGCAGACGACGCGCGCGCTCGGCCAACTCGTCGACGCGGTCGGCGAGCGATTGCATTTGGGCGAGCAGTTCGGCGCGGTCCATACGGCCACGATAGGCAGGGAGCCGGGAGCCGGTCAAGCAGGCGACGGCGCGGACCGGACCGCCAGGTGAACGGATGCGTCGGAGCGGGCCGGCGGTCTCAGTCCGCGGCCGGCGGGGGCGCGGCCACGGCGGGCGTGCGCGCGAGGATGAAGGCCAGGCATTGCTCGACCTCCAGCGGCCGCGCCAGCCAATAGCCCTGGATCTCGTCGCAGCCGTGTTCGCGCAGGAACTCCATCTGCGCCTCCGACTCCACGCCCTCGGCGACCACGTTCAGGCCCAGCGAGTGGGCCATGGTGATGACGGTGCTGGTGATCGCCTCGTCGTCGGGGTCGCGGCCGAGGTCGCCGACGAACTCCTTGTCGATCTTGAGGGTGTTGATCGGCAGGCGCTTGAGGTAGGCCAGGGAGGAGTAGCCGGTGCCGAAATCGTCCACCGCCAGGCCGACGCCGAGGTCGCGGATCGCCTGCAGGGTGGCCGCGGTCTGGACCGCGTTGGCCATGATCACGCTCTCGGTGAGTTCCAGCTCCAGGCGCCAGGCGGGGATGCCGCTTTCGTCGAGGGCGCGTGCGACCGTGCGCGGCAGATCGCTGCGCAGCAGTTGCAGGGCCGAGACGTTGACCGACATCGACAGCTGGTCCAGGCCCTGTTGGCGCCAGCGTTCCAGGGTCCGGCAGGCCTCGTGCATGGCCCATTCGCCGATCTCCAGGATCAGCCCGCTTTCCTCGGCCAGGGGGATGAACTGCGCCGGCGAGATGTCGCCGTACTCGGCGCTGCGCCAGCGCAGCAGGGCCTCTACGCCGGTGATGCGTTGGTCCTGCAGCGACAGCCGCGGCTGATACACCAGGCGCAGCTCGCCGCGGTCCAGGACCTTGCGCAGCGCCGCCGAGATGGTGGCGCGGCGACGGATCTCGACGTCCATCGCCTCGGTGTAGCGCATGTAGGTGCGGCGGCCGGCGGCCTTGGCCTGGTACATCGCGGTGTCGGCGTGCTTGAGCAGGTCGGTCGGGACCTGGGCGTGATCGGGGTAGAGGCTGATGCCGATCGAGGGCGAGATCGACACGTCGTGGCGCTCGTCGAAATCCAGCGGGGTCTCGAACGCGCGCATCAGCCGGCGCGCGACCGCCTCGGCGTCCTCGGGCGTGTCGATGTTTTCCAGCACCACGGTGAACTCGTCGCCGCCCAGGCGGGCGACGGTGTGCTCGGCGCCCACGGTTTCCTGCAGGCGGGTGGCGGCGGCGCGCAGGATGCGGTCGCCGGCGGCGTGGCCCAGCGAGTCGTTGATGTCCTTGAAGCGGTCCAGGTCCAGGAACAGCACCGCGATGCGGTGACCCTGGCGGCGCGCGCGCACGATTGCGCGCGACAGCCGCTCCGACAGCAGCGTGCGGTTGGGCAGGCTGGTCAGGGTGTCGTAGTTGGCCAGGTAGCGCAGTTCCTGCTCGGCGCGCTTCTGGTCGGTGATGTCGCTGAGCACGGCGACGTAGTGGCTGCGCTGGCCGCCGGTATCCAGCACCGCGCTGCCTTGCAGCCAGCACAGGAACTCGGCGCCGTCCTTGCGCGACTGCCAGATCTCGCCCGACCAGCGCCCGCTGCGCTGCAGTTCGGCGCGCATCTCCTGGTAGAACTCGGGGTCGTGCTGGCGGCTGTCGAGCAGGCTGGCCGACCGCCCGATCACCTCGGCGTCGCCGTAGCCGGTCATGTGGGTGAAGGCAGGGTTGATCGAGACGAAGTTGAAGTCGCGGTCGATCACCGCCACCGCCTCGGCCATGCTGCGCAGGACCTCGCTGGAGATGCGGCGATCGCGCTCGGCGCTGCGGTTGGCGGTGATGTCGCGCGCGGTGCCGGCCACGCGCAGGGCGCGGCCCTTGGGGTCGCGCTCGACCACCCTGCCGCGCGCGCGGATCCAGCTCCAGCCGCCGCCTGGGTTGCGGATGCGGTGCTCGGACAGGAACAGCGCGGCGTCGCCGCGCAGGTGCTGCTTGAGCAGGTCGAGCACGCGCGCCTGGTCGTCGGTGTGGATCTCGTGATCGTCGACCACGTGGGTCTGGACGCCGATGTCCGGGGTCTGCGCGTGCTGTTCGTCCACGCGCATGCGGTGCATCTCGCGCCGGCTCAGGTCGTAATCCCAGAACTGCTCGCCCGATGCCCACAGGGCCAGCTTCAAACGCTCCTCGCGCTCGCGGATCTGCTGGAAGTAGCCGCGCTCGCGTTGGCGCGCGCGGTGCCAGCGCCAGCCGGCGCTGGCGAGCAGGGCGACCAGGGCCAGGACCGCGGCCAGGATCACCATCGGGTGCCGCCACAGCGGCGGCGCGACGTGGATCGGGATGACCAGCTCGCGCGAGTTCCACACCCCGTCGCGGTTGGTGGCCTGGGCGCGGAAGGTGTAGCGGCCGGCGGGCAGGCGGGTGTAGGTGATGTCCTGGCGCATGCCGTTCTCGATCCAGCCGCGATCGAAGCCGTCCATGCGGTAGCGGTAGCGGATGCTGGAATCCGGCGCGAAATCCAGCGCGCCCACGCGCAGGCGCAGGATGCCGGCCGCGGCGGGCACGTCCAGGCGCGCGGGCTGCCACAGCGCGCCGCTGTCGACCGTGGCCTCGGCGCCGATCCAGGCCCCGAGCAGGCGCACCGGCGGGGTGTAGCGCGAATCGACCATGCGCGCGGGCAGGAACAGGTTCAGACCGCGCACGCCGCCGAACACGAAGCGGCCGTCGCGCAGCTGGGTGACCGCTCCGCCGTTGAACTCCAGGTCCTGCAGGCCGTCGGCCAGGCCGTAGCGGCGCACCCAGCCCGGCGCCACGTCGAAGCGCAGGATGCCGGCGTCGGTGCCCAGCCACAGGCGCCCGTTCGGCCCTTCGGCGACGGTGAACACCACCGGCACCGGGCGTTCGTTCAAGGCCGCGCCCAGCGGATGCACGAAACGGATCTCGCCGCCGCGTTCGACCACGCGGTCGAGCCCGGCGTGGCCGCCGACCCAGACCGTGCCGTCCTCGGACTGGTGCAGGGCGCGCACCAGATTGCCGGCCAGGCTGTTGGGGTTGTTGGCCTGGTGGCGGTAGTGGCGCATGCGCCCGCTGGCGGGTTCCAGCAGGTCCAGGCCGTCGCCGGTGCCCAGCCAGATGCGGTTCTGGCGGTCCTCCAGCAAGGCGTGCACCACCGGATGGCTGAGGCCCTTGGGGTCGCCCTCGCGGTAGCCGTATTGGGCGATCGCGCCGCTGGCGGGATCGTAATGCAAGGCGCCGGTGCCGGTGCTGCCCAGCCACAGCGTGCCGTCGTGGGCGACGATCAGGCTGCGCAGCGCGGTCGCGCTGTACGGCCCCAGGTCGATGCGTTCGAGTTGGCGCGCGACCGGGTCGAGCCGGCGCAAGCCCTGGCTGGTGGCGACCCAGAGCCGGCCGCGGTCGGCGCGGCCGAAGGCCATCACCCGCACGCCTTCGCCGATCAGGCGGGTGTAGTCGTCGAACCGGTCCTGCTGCAGGTCGTAACGCAGCAGGCGCGCGTTGTCGCTGCCCAGCCACAGCGCGCCGCCCTCGTCCTCGATGATGGCGCGCATGCTGTCGTCGGCGGCGGCATTGCGCGGCCGCCCGCTGTCGATATCGAGCACGTAACTGAAGCGGGTGCCGCGCGGATCGGCCAGGGCGACGCCGCGGAAGGTGCCGCCGACCCAGAGCAGGCCGCCGTGATCGACCATCAGGCTGGCGATGGTGTCCTCAGGCAGGCCGGCGTCGATACCGGCGTCCTCGCGCACCGCTTCGATCCTGCCGCTATCGGGGTCGTACCGGCGCAGGCCGTCGCCGAACACCGACAGCCACAGGCGGCGGTCGGGCGCCTCGACGATCGCGCGCACGTCGGCGGGCGACGCCGGCGCGTCGGTGTCGGCCGGCAGGACCCGAATCAGGCTGCGGCCGTCGCTGTGCACGCGGAACAGGCCGTCGTTGCGGCCGACCCAGATCTGGCCGCGGTGGTCGCGCAACAGGCTGGCGACCGGCTGCGGCTCGATCCGCTCGACCCGGTCGTCGGTGCCGATCCGGTACAGGCCGGCGGCGTTGCCGTACCAGACATTGCCGTCCCTGTCCGACACCAGCTTCTGCCAGGGCCGGTCGCGCGTGCTGTCGGGCAGCTTCAGCAGGTTCTGGCGGCGGCCGCTGGCCGGGTCCAGGCGCTCCAGCCCGGCCACGCTGCCGACCCAGACCCGGCCGCCGCGGTAGAGCAGGGCCATGACCTGGCGCGAGGCCTGGCTGCCGCCCGCGGCCGAGTAGCGGCGGATGCGGCCGGTGGCCAGGTCCAGCCGGGCCACGTATTCGGAGTAGGTGCCGACCCAGAGCGCGCGCTCGCTTTCCAGCGCCAGGGTGGTGACGTAGCTGTCGGGCAGGCTGGCCGGATCGCGCGGATCGTGGCGATAGGGCACGAAGCGCTGGCCGTCGTAGCGGTGCAGGCCGCCCTGGGTGCCGACCCAGACGAAGCCCTGGGCGTCCTGGGCCAGCGCGGTCACCGAGTTCTGGGCCAGGCCGATTTCGCTGCCCAGACGGGTGAAGTAATAGTCCCGGGTTGCCGCTGCGACCGGCAACACCGTGCCCGCCAACACCAGCAGAGCGCTGAGCAGGCCGGCGACGCGAATAGCGGCGATGGGGGATGGACGCACGGACACCGGGGCACAGGGCGTGGCAACGCGCAGTGTAGGCAGGCGTCGTCCGCCGCAACAAGCCGCGTCGCTGCGTTGCTAAACTGACGCAACCCCCACGCAGCCATGCCAGTGCCCTCCATCGAACTGCCCGACCTGTCCGCCGTCGACGCTCAGAGCCGCCAACTCGCGCTCGCCGCGTCGCCTTCCGAACTCCATGGGGCCCTGTGCGGCTGGCTGGCCGGCGGCGGCGCCTCGCTGCGCGAATGGCCGGCCAAAGTGCTGGCCGACGATGCCCTGACCGCGCCGGAGGCCGACAGCGCGCTCGACCAGCTGCGTCTGGCCAGCGCCGCGCAGCTGTCCGACCGCAGTTTCGATTTCGCCCTGCTGCTGCCCGACGCCGAGGCCTCGCTGTCCGAGCGCAGCGGCGCGCTGTTCGAATGGTGCCGCGGTTTCCTCGGCGGATTCGGCCTGGCCGGCGCTTCGGCCAACGCGTTGTCGGTGGAAGGCCGCGAGGCGCTGGGCGATCTGGCCAAGCTCGCCGTCGCCCAGCCGCAGGACGACGGCGACGAAGAGGACGAGGAAGCGTTGGTGGAGATCGAGGAATTCGTGCGCGTGGCCGCGCTGCTGCTGCACGGCGACTGTGTGCTGGCCAGCCAGCACCGGCAACGTTTGAACTGAATCCAAGGGCGTCGCGACGATGACTACCGCCGGCATCGCCAGCCAGATTTCCGCCAAGGCCTACGCGCGCCGCCGCAAGCAGCTCATGCGCATGGCCGGCGACGACGCCATCCTGGTGCTGCCGTCGGCGAACGAGCTGATTCGCAGCCGCGACACCCATTACCCGTACCGGCAGGATTCCGACCTGTGGTACCTCACCGGCTTCCCCGAGCCGGAGGCGGTGCTGGTGCTGGTGCCGGGCCGCAAGCACGGCGAAACCCTGCTGTTCTGCCGCGAGCGCGATCTGGAGCGCGAAGGCTGGGACGGCCCGCGTTTCGGCCCCGAGGGCGCGGTCGAGGCCTTCGGCCTGGACGACGCCTATCCGATCGCCGATCTCGACGACATCCTGCCCGGCCTGCTCGAAGGGCGTTCGCGGGTGTACTACCACTTCGGCCGCGATCAGGAGTTCGACCTCAAGCTGATCGGCTGGCTCAACCGCGTGCGCGCGATGGTGCGACAGGGCGCGCAGCCGCCGCACGAGTTCCTCGAGCTGGGTCATCTGCTCGACGAGATGCGTTTGTTCAAGGACCGCGACGAACTCAAGCTGATGCAGCGCGCGGCCGACATCAGCGTGCAGGCGCACGAGGTGGCGATGCGCGCGGCGCGCCCGGGCGTGCGCGAGTACGAACTGCAGGCCGAGCTGGAACGCGTGTTCCGCATGCACGACGCCGAGCCGGCCTACGGCAGCATCGTCGGCGCCGGCGCCAATGGGTGCGTGCTGCATTACCGCGCCAATAACGGCGTGGCGCGCGACGGCGATCTGGTCCTGATCGACGCCGGCGCGGAATTCCGTGGCTACGCCGCCGACATCACCCGCACCTTCCCGGTCAACGGCCGCTTCAGCGCGCCGCAGCGCGCGCTGCACGATCTGGTCGGCGCGGCCCAGGCCGCAGCGCTGGCGCAGGCGCGCCCGGGCGTGGCCTACGAGGCGGGGCACAATGCCGCGGTCGAGACCTTGACCGAGGGTCTGCTCAAACTCGGCCTGCTCAAGGGCAAGCTGGAGAAGAACATCGCCGACGGCAGCTACCGCCGCTATTACCGGCACAAGACCGGGCATTGGCTGGGGCTGGACGTGCACGACGTCGGCGAGTACCGAATCGAGGGCGAGTCGCGCCTGCTGGAGCCGGGCATGGTGTTCACCATCGAGCCGGGGTTGTACGTGTCGGCCGACGACACCAGCGTGGATCCGAAGTGGCGGGGTATCGGCATCCGCACCGAGGACGATGTGTTGGTCACCAAGGATGGCTATCAGGTGCTGACCGACAAACTGGCGCGCAGCGCTGATGAGATCGAGGCGTTGATGGGGTAGGGGGAGTGGGTTTCGCCCGCGCCTCTCGTTCTAGTCGCGCGCTGTCGCTGTCGCTGTCGCCGTAGCCGTAGCCGTAGCCGTAGCCGTAGCCGTAGCCGCCGCTCGGCTGTGCTCACCACCTCTCGCGCTTCGGGCCAGCCTAGGCCGGCTCTTGCTGTTGCTGGCCATCTCCGCGAAGGCAGGCTCTGCTTTAGTTCGGCGGAGCCGAGCATCCAGTGTCTTTAGCATGCACTCACATGCAAGCCCGCTTTCGCTTTTGACTCCCTCCTTTGGAAAAGGGTGGAGCCGTGCGTTTACGAACCGCAGGTTCGTGCGCGGCTGAGCGCCGGCAGGCTATGCCTGCTGGCCGGGCGGGTTGGGGAGGATTTGCTGTTGCTTTGCTTTTGTCTTTTTCTGACCGAAGGTCAAAGGCTTCCGCCTGCTGCGCATGCGGGTCACTTTCTCTTGCTCCTAGCTCCCTCCTTTATCAAAGGAGGGTTGGGGAGGATTTGCTATTGCTTTGCTTTCGTCTTTTCAGACCGAAGGTCAAGGGCTTCCGCCTGCTGCGCATGCGGGTCACTTTCTCTTGCTAGCCCAAGAGAAAGTAACCAAAGAGAAGGGCTAGCGTGACCAAACCTCCCCTGCGGGTTCGGAGCTGGCGCGGGGATTTTTCGAATGGACGTCCCTGTCCATTCGAAAAACGGCGCGCGTCCTGCGCGCCGCCCTTCGGGTCTGGCGCCCTGCGGGTTCGGAGCTGGCGCGGGGATTTTTCGAATGGACGTCCCTGTCCATTCGAAAAACGGCGCGCGTCCTGCGCGCCGCCCTTCGGGTCTACGGTTGGTCGGGTGAGTGCGGGGCTTTTGGATTTGAATGCCGCGGCAACGGCAACGGCAACGGCAACGGCAACGGCAACGGCAACGGCAACGGCAACGGTAACGGTAACGGTAACGGTAACGGTAACGGTAACGGCGTGCTGGCGCTGTCTTGCGGGCGCGATCGGGCTCGTAGGATGTGGTGAGCCGGAGGCGAACCGCATCGTTGCGTGGTGGCCGGTGCCGGCGAGGGGTGATGCAGGCTTTAGGTTGACATGCGCAGCGGCCAGCGCATGCCCGGCCCTCGGGCCTACGGCCCCATCGCGGCCAACACCGCATCCACGAAGCGGCTGAGTTTGGGCAGGGGCTGGCGGTCGCGTGGGTACAGCAGGTGCACCGGGCGTGGCGGCGGTAGGTCGTGTTCGAACAAGGGCAGCAATCGGCCGGCGGCGAGGTCGTCGGCCAGCAGCACTTCGGGCTGCAGCAGAATGCCGCAGCCGTCCAAGGCCGCGCGACGCAGGGCGTCGCCGTGATTGGAGGCGAAGCGGCCGCGCAGGCGCAGCGGCTCGCCGCCCAGGCTGGCGAATAGCCAGCCCGCGTTGGGGTGCCAGAGCAGATGATTCAGGCAACTGTGCTGGGCCAGTTCGCTCGGGCTGTGCGGCGTGCCGCGTTCGCGCAGGTACTCGGGCGAGGCGCACACGATCATGCGATAGGGCCGCAGCGGGCGCGCCACCAGATGGTCGGAATCAGGCAGGGGGCCGATGCGGATGGCGGCGTCGAAGCCTTCGGCGATCAGGTCGCTCATGCGGTCGGCCAACACCAGGTCCAGCGACACGTCCGGGTGCGCGCGCAGGAACGCGGTGGCCAGCGGCGCCACCGCGGCGGTGCCCAAGGTCAGTGGCGCGGTCACGCGCAGGTGCCCGCGCGGGCGCGCGTGGTCCTGCAGGCGTTCGGCCACGGTCTCGGCGCGGCGTACTTGCTCCAGCGCTTGCCGCGCCTCTTCCAGGAAGGCCGCGCCGACTTCGGTGAGCCGCTGCTTGCGGGTGTCGCGCTGGAGCAGGCGCGCGCGCAGGTGGGTTTCCAACTGATGCACGTGCTTGCCCACCATCACCGCCGACACCCGCTGCGCGCGCGCGGCCGCGGCGAAGCTGCCGGTGTCGGCGACCGAAACGAAGACCGCCATCGCGCGCAGCAGATCCATGGCTAACTCTCAGTTAGGGGTGCCCGAAATGCTAGCGCATGCCACGGCCCGGATTGGGCGCGCACACTGTGGACCATTCCTACCGTAAGAGTTCCGCCATGAAAATCCTGCTAGTCGGCGCCAGCGGCACGCTGGGCCGCGCCATCGCCCAGACCCTGTCCCATCACGAGGTGCTGGCCGCCAGCCGCGGCAGCGCCGAGTACCCGGTCGATATTACCGACGACGCCAGCGTGGCGGCGCTGCTGCGCAAGACCGGCAAGGTCGACGCCATCGTGTCTGCGGCCGGCGTGCTGCATTTCGGCCCGCTGCCGCAAATGAGCCCGGCGCAGTTCGCGATCGGCCTCAACGACAAGCTATTGGGCCAGGTGCGCTTAGCGCTGCTGGGCCAGCATGCGCTCAACGACGGCGGTTCGATCACCCTGACCACCGGCATCGTCGCCGACGAACCGATCCGCGCCGGCGCCAACGCCAGCGCGGTCAATCGCGCCTTGGAAGGATTCGTGCAGGGCGCGGCGTTCGAACTGCAGCGCGGCGTACGCATCAACGCGGTCAGCCCGAGTGTGCTGGCCGAATCCTGGAGCGACTACGGCGCGTTCTTCCCCGGTTTCGAGCCGGTGACCGCCGCGCGCGCCGCGCTGGCTTACCAGCGCAGTGTCGAAGGCGTGCAGAGCGGTCGGGTGTATCGGGTCTGGTAAGAGCTTGCGGCGCCCGTGCGGATAGTGGCGCGGGCGCGGCGGTGCCGCGCAGGGAACCGCACCGGCCGTCGCGCGAACCTAGCTCACAAGTACCGCGGCACCTTCGCTTCCAACAGCCGCACCAGCGCCGGGTCCATATAGTCGTACTCGTCCGGTATATCCAGGCAAACCACGCGCCTGCCCAGCAGCTGCGCGCGAAAGCGCTGCTGCAGCTTGGCGCGCTGCGCCTTCTCCATCAAGAAGATCAGCTGCGCCCAGTCCACCAGCTCGGCGCCGAGCGGTTGCTCGGCGTCGTGCTTGAGGCCGGCCGAGGCGACCTCCAGATCGGCGCGGTCGCCGAACAGGTGTTCGGCGGTCGGGCTGCGCAGCCGGTTGTGGCCGCACACGAACAGCACACGATGCGGGGGCGTGCGTTGCAAGGGCGCGCGCGTCTCAGGCCGCTTCCGCGAAGCCGTCGCGGGTGAGGTTGATCGGGGCGCCGTCGGTGCAGACCACGTCGTCCTCGATGCGGATGCCGCCGTAGGGGCGGAACTGGTCGATCCGGTTCCAGTCCACCGCGTCGGCATGTGGGCCCTGCTTGAGGCCGTCCAGCAGCAGGTCGATGAAGTACACGCCCGGTTCGATCGTCACCGCCATGCCCGGCGCGAGCTCGCGGGTCAGGCGCAGATAGGGCTGGCCCTCGGGCTTGGCGATGGTGCCGCCGCGGTCGGACGCGGCGAAGCCGGCGACGTCGTGCACCTGCAGGCCGATGCCGTGGCCGATGCCGTGCGGGAAGAACACGTTGCTGACGCCGGTCTCCAGCGCCGATTCCGGCGAAAGCTTGATGACGCCGAAGTCCTTGAGGATGCCGGACAGGGCGAGGTGGGCGTCGAGGTGGATGCGCTTGTAGTCGTGGCCGGCGCGGACCTGGTCGCACATCTTCAGCTGGGCGGCGTCGACCGCGTCGATCAGGGCCTGGAACTCGCCGCCGGCGTCGGCGGCGTAGGTGCGGGTGATGTCGCAGGCGTAGCCGTGGTGGCTGGCGCCGGCGTCGATCAGGAAGCTGCGCAGCTGCGCCGGCGCCTCGCGCTCGAGTTCGGTGTAGTGCAGCACGGCGCCGTTGTGGTTGAGGGCGACGATGTTGTTGTAAGGCAGATCGGCGCCCTCCTGGCGCGCGGCCGCGCAGTACGCCAGGTGGATGTCGAACTCGCTGGCGCCGTCGCGGAACGCGGCTTCGGCGGCGCGGTGCGCGCGCACGCCGCGGCGGGTCGCCGCGCGCATCATCTGCACTTCGTAGGGCGTCTTGTAGGCGCGGTGGAACTCGAGATAGTCGATCACGGCCTGCGGATTGTTGGGCACGTAGGCGCCCAGCGCGCTGCGCGGCTCGCCCAGGATCGCGCAGCGCGCGGGGTCGGCCGGCAGATGGGCCAGGGCTTCCTCGGGCTTGCGGATCACCACGATGTCGTAGTGGTCGACCCAATAGCCGCTCGGCGCCTGCGGCACCACGTGCCAGTAATCGAAAGGTTGCAGGTAGATCAGCTTGGGTTTGCGGCCGGGCGTCGCGACCAGCCAGCTGCCGGGGTTGCGGGTCAGCGGCAGCCAGGCCTTGAACTGCGGGTTCACCGCGTAGGGGTAGTCGCGGTCGTCGAACACCTGGTAGTGCGAGTTCCCGCTGGGCACGACCAGATGATCGAGGCCGGCGCGCTCCAGGGCCTCGTGTACGCGGCGCTGCAGCTCGGCGAGGTGGGCGGGGTACAGGCTCGCTGGATCGTGGGACATCGTGGGAGGTCTCGTGGAGGGGCGTGCGGGGATTTTGACGGATTCCGCTCGCCGCCGCAGGACGCGGCGATGCGCATCGGCGCGCGCGACTTTGCCGGATCGGTCGCTGCGGGTCGGGCGTGCGCGCGGCGGTCGGATGCGCCACGTCCGTCGAGGTTCCGCCGTCGCCGCAACTGGCTTGCGCGCATCCGAAATGCTGCGCCGCCGCATCGGATGGCGGTCGAATGAATCGCGGTTTTTCCCGGGAAAATCGCCGGTTCTCAACATCCGGCCGGACCGCGTGCGGGCCGATACACCCGCGCCGCTCCGACGGAGTATGCTGCCGGCCTGCGCATACCAACGCGTATGGGAGGGGACTCGATGGCCGATCCGGCGCCGTCTACGCGCGAACCGGCATCGCTCGCCGACTACGGCGAGGATTGCTCCAGTCAATGGGAGAACATCTCCCAGCAGTACCGCGCGCCACTGCGCGGATTCTTCTCCAAGCGAGTCAAGGATCCCGCCGAAGTCGAGGACCTGACCCAGGAAGTGTTCCTGCACCTGCTCCGGCGCGCGCGCGGGGGCCCGATCGAGCACGTCAAACAGTACGTCTTCCAGATCGCCGCCAACGCCCTGCGCGACTGGGGCCGCCGCCGCCAGGCCCGCGACCAGGACGCGCACGTGTCCTTCGACGAAGAAATTCATCAACCCGCTACGGAAATCTCGCCGGAGCGCGTCTTACTAGGGGAGGAGGCGGTGAAATTGGCTGTCGCCGTCTTGCGCGCGCTGCCGCAGCGTACGCGCGACGTGTTCGTGTTGCGCACCATGGAGAAGCGGAAATATATGGACATTGCCAACATGCTGGGAATTTCGGTGCGCGCCGCCGAAAAGCACATGGCCAAAGCGCTGGCGCAGTTGGGCCGCGCGATGGACGCGGAGAAGCCGGAATGAGCCGGGCCACGCCGATCCGGGCCTGTGCCCCGGGCTCCTGGTGCCGCGCCGCCGGACCGAAGCGGTCGCTAGGGGGTGTCGGATGAAATGGCAGACCACCCCCATCGCCAACGGACCGGGCCCGCTGCCGGACGATATCGACGAAGCGGCCGCGCGCTGGAGCGAGGTCCTGAGCGACGCCGACGGCGCCGACGGCACCCTGCGCGCGGCCTTCGAGGCCTGGCGCGACCGTTCGCAGGCGCACGCCGCCGCGTTCCGGCGCGTGGAAGCCGCGCGCTCGCTCGCGCAGGCGGTCGCCGACGCGCCCGACATGCTGGCGCTGCGGCGCGAGACGCTGGCGCGCGCATCCAAGTCGCGGCTGTCGTGCGCGGCGCGCACCTATGGCTACTCGATCGCGGCCTCCCTGCTGGTGGTCGCCGCGGTCGGCCTGCTGATCCTGCGGCCCGACGCGCCCGGCCGGATGGTCCAGGGCGTGCAGGACGCGATCGCCGGCAATGTCCACGAGACCGCCGTCGGCGAACGCTCGGAAGTGACCCTGGCCGACGGCTCGGTGATCACCTTGAACACCGACAGCCGCGTGTCCGTGCATTACCAGGGCAAGACCCGCGCGGTCACGCTGGAACGCGGGCAGGCCCTGTTCAAGGTGGCCAAGGACCGCACCCGGCCCTTCATCGTCACCGCCGACGGCCGCCAGGTCACGGCGCTGGGCACCGAGTTCGAAGTCCACATGTCCGAGCGCCTGTTCGAGGTCACCTTGCTCGAGGGCCGCGTAACCGTGACCCGCGAGCGCACCCGGACCGCCGCGATGGCCGCCGCGCCCACCGCGGAGCTGCAGCCGGGCCAGCAGTTCGTCGCGCTGGCCGCGACCGTGCCGCAGGTGCGTGTGGCCGACGTCAGGCGTGAAGTGAGCTGGCGGCATGGCCAGGTGGTGTTCGAGAACGAGAGCCTGGCCGACGCGGTGGCCGAGATCAATCGCTACTCGCGCAACCGCATCGTGCTCGGCGATACCCGTCTGGCCTCGTTGAAGATCAGCGGCGCGTTCAACACCGGCGACACCGACACCTTCGTCGAGGCGGTGACCGCGTACTTCCCGATCGAACGCGCGACCAGCAAGAACGCAGCGATCGTACTCAAGCCGCGCGCGCCCGAGCGCGGCTGATACCCGCGGCATCCCGACGCATGGCGCGGCGCAGCAATGCGCCATGCCGCCATGCGCATCCGCCGCCCCTCGCGCGCCCGCGCGCGGCGGCATTCTCAGGCAATGGGACGACGCAGGCCGATGCTGCGTCGGGGCGATGGCGCGCGCGAATTTGCTGCGCTGCAAAACGATTGCCAGGCGAAACACGCGCTATTCGCGGCCGCGATCGCGCGTGGCACCACGATCGTGCCGGGACGGGTTCGGGTTTTCGGAGACGCTGCGTCCCTATAGAGACCAGGCCACATGAAGTGGGCCCGCAACCGGAGGGGAGTCGATGCGAGTGGGAGACCAGAAGGGACTGTCGAGGCGTGTACTCAAACCCTGCGTGCTGTTGCTGGCGCTGCTGCCGTATCTGAGCGCCCACGCGCGCGGCGATGCGGCCACCGCCAAGTTCGACATCCCGCAGCAGCGCCTCGACGCCGCCTTGTCGGAGTACGCGCGCCAGAGCGGCCAGCAGCTGCTGTACGCGCCCGAGCTCGCGGTCGGCAAGACCGGGCGCGCGGTGCGCGGTGAGAAGCCGGCCTTGCAGGCGCTCGACGAACTGCTCAGCGGCACCGGTCTCCAATACTCCACCAGCGCCTCCGGCGCGATCCTCATCAACGGCAACGCGGGCGGCAGTTCGGCGGCAGGGGACGCCAAACCGCCTTCCGACGCGGTACCGCCGGGAAACGCAGAGGGGACCGCTGAGACGCAGCCGGCAGCGGATTCCCAGGCAGAGTCGACGGCGCCCAATCCCACCGCCGCGGCCAATGCGCAGGCGGCGACCAATCTCGACACCATCGTCGTTACCGCGCAGAAAAAGGTCGAGAACATCCAGAAGGTGCCGATCGCGATCAGCGCCTTCAGCGGCGACGATCTGGGCAGCCGCAAGATCGAAACCGGCGGCGACCTGGTCACCGCGACCCCGAACGTCAGCTTCAGCAAGACCAACTTCGCCAGCTACAACTTCCAGATCCGCGGCATCGGCACCCAGGCCTTGTCGGTCACCACCGACCCGGCCGTGGCGATCAGCTTCAACAGCACGCCGATGATCCGCAACCGCCTGTTCGAGCAGGAGTACTTCGACGTCGAGCGGGTCGAGGTGCTGCGCGGCCCGCAGGGAACCCTGTACGGTCGCAACGCCACCGCCGGCGTGGTCAATATGATTCCCAATCTGGCCAACCTGGATGGCTTCGATGCGGACGTGAAGGCTGAGGTGGGCAACTACAACACGCGACGCATCAACGGCATGATCAACGTGCCGCTCAGCGATACCTTCGCGCTGCGCCTCGCCACCCAGTACACCAAGCGCGACGGCTACGACCACAACACGGTCACCGGCAAGGACATCAATGATCGCGATCTGCTTTCCACCCGCTTGTCGGCCAGCTATACGCCCAGCGACCGCTTCAACGCCAGCCTGGTGTGGGAGCACTTCCAGGAAGACGACACGCGCTCGCGCACGGGCAAGCAGCTGTGTCACAACGATGCCGGGCCGACCTCGATAGGCAACGTGACATTGCGGCCGAACGACGTCGGATTCCTGAGCCAGGCCTGTAAGGACGGATCGCTGTACGACAACGATGCTTTCGGCGTGCCCAACGGCAACAGCCTGCCGTCGGTGCTGGCCGCGCAGACCACGGCGGGCGCCCTGGGATTCTTCGCGGACAACTTCAATCCGGCATACCTGATCTCGCAAGGCGTCGATCCGTATTCCGGAGTCAAGCAATCGCGCGATCTGCGCGAGATCGCGACCAGCTACGATCCGAAGTTCCACGCCACCAACGACATCCTGCAGTTCAATTTCGATGTCGGAATCGGCGACCACCTGAACTTGGTGTCGCAGTCGCTGTATACCCGCGATCAGTACTATTCCACTCAAGACTACGGGCGCTTCCAGTCCAACCCGATCTTTACCGATTCCAACAAGGTGGTTCAGTTCGATCCGGACGGAAACCTCGTTCCCGCCTATCCGCTTACGCCCGGCGGCGTGTTCTGCGACCCGCAATTGGGTTGTTCCGACCGCCTGCTGCTGGTCGATCTGGTCGATGCCGACAGCCGGCAATGGTCGCAGGAGTTCCGCCTGCAGTCCTCTTACGACGGTCCGTTCAATTTCAGCGTCGGCGCGAACTACCTCGAATTCAAGATCGACGAGAGCTACTACGTTTTCAGTAACCTCTTCACTGCTGCTGCTCAGAACTTTTTCAACGGAAGAGGCGGTGTGCTGAGTCCAGCCACCTGTACGCCAGGGACGGCCCTTTCGGTGGAGACTGACTTCTTCGGAAGGCATTTTCCTTGCGTGTACATCGATCCCAATCCCTTGGGATCCATCAACGGCCAAGGTCACAACTACTTCCGTAGCCGCAACATCGCCAACACCCGCTCCTCGGCGGTCTTCGGCGAGGGCTACTGGCAGATCAACGACAAGTGGAAATTGACCGCCGGCCTGCGCTGGACTCGCGACGTCAAGACCACCACCCCCGTGCCGAGCCAGCTGCTGCTGGCGAGCTCCACGGATCCGGACTTCCCGCTGCTGGGCGGCGGCTATGTCGGTTACGGCTATCCGGCCGGCGGGACGATCAAGCAGACCTGGAACGAGCCGACCGGGCGTCTGGTGCTGGACTGGTCGCCCGATCTTTCCTTCACCGACAGCACCATGGTCTATGCGTCGTTGTCGCGGGGCTATAAGGCCGGCGGCACCAACTCCCCGGGCATCGGCGCCAATCCGGAGGTGTTGTCCTTTATTCCGAAGGACCCGCGCTTCAAGGCCGAGTACGTCAATGCCTTGGAAGTCGGCATGAAGAACGTGATGGGCGGCGGCCGGTTCATCCTCAACGCGACCGCCTTCTACAACGACTACAAGGGCTATCAGGTCTCGCAGATCATCGACCGGCAGACGGTGAACGAGAACTTCGACGCCAAGACCTGGGGCGCCGAGATCGAAGCGGTGTGGCGGCCTACCTCGCAGTTCCAGCTCAGCGGAAACGTCGGCCTGTTGCGCACGCGTATCGGCGCCAACCAGTACTCCATCGACGTGATGGATAGGACGGCGGGCAATCCCGACTGGGTGGTCGTGCGGCCGTGGATGCAATTGGCGTCGAACTGCATCGCGCCGAAGGCGATGGTGGAGCGGTTCTTCGAGAATTTCTATCAGATATTCGACGAGAGCAGCCTCGCCAATTACTTGAACAGCTTCTGCACGGTCAATCTGCCCACCGGCCTGGGCGGCTTCACCCAGGATCGGGGCCTCAATGGCGGCCCTGGCGACAATGCGTGGTTGCTGGGCGGCGCTTTCTACAATCCGGAAATCGATGCGCCCAACGGAGGCGCCGGATTCGCCAAGAATGTGGGCGGCCACGAATTGCCGAATGCGCCGAAGATCACCGTCAGCCTCAGCCCGCAGTACACGTTCGCGCTGGCGGAAAGCGACCTGACCTTGCGCGCGGACTTTTATTACCAGGGCAAGAGCTGGGCGCGCGTCTATCAGGACCGGATCGATCGCCTGCACGACTGGGGCAACGTCAATCTGTCGCTGACCTGGTACAAGCCCGAGCAGGATCTGACCGTGCAGCTGTACGTCAAGAACGCGCTGGATGGCGAGGCGATCACCGGCACTTTCCTCAACAGCGACGACAGCGGCCTGACGTCGAACGTGTTCCTGCAGGACCCGCGCATCTTCGGACTCTCGATCCGCAAGGGGTTCTTCTGAGTAGCGGTTTCACCCCATCAACCGCCCGCATCCGTGGGCGGTCGATACAGACCAAGGACGCATCTGTTTCAGCGCTCTGGCGAATGAGAGCAAGAGTTCGAACAGGCTGATGTTCGGTGCCCCTCGGTTCGGTGCCGCCACGGCACTTGCCTTTCCCCCGTGGCACGACCTCCGCGCGCTTCGCGTTCGGGGATTTCGATTATCGACTGTGGAGCAAATACGATGACTAAGTTGAAAGCCACCCTTCTCGCCTCCCTGATCGCGGTGGGCCCGCTCGTGGCCTCGCCCGCGTTCGCCGGTTGGGAGTATTGGAACGGTAGCGCCTGGGTGGACACCACGCCCGCCGGTACTTACGTGACGATCACCGGCAGCACCACCGCTACGGTCTCGGGTATCGCGGTTCCGTGTTCCAGCGCCACCTTCAACATGCAGCTGACCAGCGGCGCTGCGTCGATCGCCAGCGCCACCTTCACCGGCGGCTCGGCCTGCACGGGCAACGTGACGGCGGAGAACCTGAGCTGGGGCGTTTCCCCGGGCGTGGGGTCGGGCGCGACGAGCTCGAGCGTGACGATCGGCGGAACGTCCTATCCGAACCCGATCCAGGTCAGGTTCAACACGCCGGCGCGCGTGTGCACGGGCGGCGTCGCCGCCGGTTCGCTCAGTAACCTGAACAACACCGCGACCAACGCGACGTTCACCTTCACCGCGCAGTTCCTCCCCGCACCGTCGCCTTGCACCAACGTCAGGTCCACCTCGACGCTGACGGCCAACGCGCCGCTTCGCTTCATGTAAGTAGGGCGCGAATCTCCTCGCTGCTTGGAGCGATTGCCGAGGGACGCGGGGATGTCGTGGAAATAGCCGCTTAGCCATCCGCTGCATCAGGCGCGCGAGACACGCGCCTGATGCGGCGTTCTTGGCGGGCGGTATCGAAGGCGCTGGGGCGGAGCATCGGGCCCCTCCGGTTGGATGGGGCTCGATCGAACCGGCGCATGCAGCGATAGCCCGGTGATGCGGCGATCGCCAACGGGCGGCGGACTTGCGTCCGCTGGGCGCAGATCAGGATTCTTCCTTAGATTCAGGAGTTCATCATGTCCAAGGCATTGCTATTCACGGCCCTTGCCACGGCGTTGGCCGGAGTCGTCGTCACGCCTGCCGCGACGGCGGCACCACCGGCCGCAGGTTACGAGAGGTTCCAGTTCTGCCCGTACGAAAGCCTGCCCCTTCAGGAAGAAGGGACCGCTTGCGTGCACAGCGTCACCACCTCGGGCTCGTTCACCATCGGCACCACCACCTTGCCGATCGACAAGCCGATCGTCTTGCAGGGCGGTATCACCGGGATCCAGCCTTCGCCGCTGTTCGAGGCGGTAGGCGCGCCGACGCTCAATTCCCCGCCGGGCAAGGTCCCGGGCGGCCTGCTCGGCATCGTCAACCCGGCGCCGAATTGGCCGCTGCCCTTGTGGCAGGCATTCTGGAGCGTGGTCAATTCGGTCAACGACGTGACCGCCACGATGGAGCCGGTGCAGACGATACAGACCGATTTCGGTGCGGCGCTCAACCCGAACTGGGGTGGCGACCCGACCGCGGTGAGGCTTGCGCTGCGCGTGCGCCTGCAGAATCCGTTCCTCGGCAACTCCTGCTACATCGGTTCCGCGCAGAATCCGGTCGTGGTCAAGCTGCAAACCGGCACCACCGCTCCGCCGGCGCCCACCGCGCCGATCTCGGGCAGCCCCGGCAGCCTGGATTCCATCCAGGTGGGTAACGACCCGTACGCGTATTTCCAGAACACCGGCAATATCCTGGTCGACAATACGTTCGCCGTGCCGGCGGCGAAGGGCTGCGGCAACATCGCCCTGGGTTTGCCGATCCTGACCCAGTTGCTCGACTCGCTGGTCTCGGGTGCGGTTAATCTTAAGGTGGGATTGCCGTCGGCCGCAGGCAAGAACCAGGCGATCTTGAAGGGCGATACCGGCATTGCCGCCGCCGCATACGTGCGGGACGGTTCGCCGTACCAGTAGCGCTTCACTGGTGCGCGCAGGGCGGCCTCGCGAGGGGCCGCCCTGTCCGGTTCGGCGTTGATTGGGGCGTCGCGACAGCGGCCGGCATCTCGCGACAACGGCAGGCGGCTAGTCCCGTTGCCGATGCTTCTTGCGGTTCTGGAGTGGATTCGGGAATGCAATTGCGCTACATCCTGATCGCCTTGTTCGGATTGGCCGCGCTGATCGGCGCCTACTTCCTGGGGCGAGGCCGGAGTCCGGAGGCACCGGCGGCGGCTGCGTCCATCGCCACCGCTCGGGGGCCGCAGACAGGCACGAATGCCGCATCGAGCGACCCGGTCCGGATGATGGCGTCGCTGCCGTCACGCGATGTGCCGTTGAAGCGGATCTTCAACGACCTGCGCTCGCGCGCCGATGCCGGCGATGTCGCGGCGGCCACGCGCTTGTACCAGGACCTTCGTACCTGCGCCAGCCTCGACAATCTGGAATGGTTCCTGACACGGGTGGCCGACGAGACCCTGGCCGACAAGATCGACGGGACCAGCGCGCAGGCCTTGGAGCGCTATCGGGTGCAGTTGGAGGCGGTGGAATCGCACAAGCAGGCCATCCAGAAGACCCGCGCGCTCTGCGACGGGCTCGATCGCGGCATGCTGGATTCGCAACTGTCGAGTTTGCAAAGAGCGGCGCAACTGGGCGAGGCGCATGCGCGCGCCTGTTATCTCGCCAGCGGCCCCGGCTACGACGCACGCGGACTCATGCGTCATCCGGAATGGATCCAGGAGTACCGCAGCAGCGTCAAGTCGATGGTGGACGCCGGCATGGCCGCGGGCGATTGGAAAGTGGTGGACATACTGCGCCGCTCGTATGAGCCTGGCGCGGATGGCATGCTCGCCGGCACCTTGGGTTCGGATGCCGTCCAGTACTACCGTTACCTCAAGCTCTACCGCCTCGGCGCGGAACGCGGCCGCGCCGCCGACATGGATCGGAAGTTGGCGCTGGCGGCCGCGCGGATCCAACCGGAACAGCTCGCGGATGCCGATCGGTGGGCGCAGGAAAAATTCCAGAACGAGTTCAGCAGCAGCAACTCCACCGATTCGACCGCACCCGGCTGGGATCCATGCTCATTCGCCACGTCTCAAGAATGAATGCTTTCTGGCTTCCATCGTTGCGGGTTTCGCTACGAATCGGCCACCGAATCGGGCCTGTGCCGGCCCCAGCGAGCAAGACTTCGACATGAGCCGATATCGACTACTGTTTCTGGCCGCCCTGGCCCTGGCGGCCATCGTCGGTGCCTACCTGTACGGCCGCAACCAAGGCGCGCGCGCGCCCGCGCCGCCGGTGTCGGCCGCGGCGACCGAGCAGCCGGTCGGCGGAGCGCCGGGCAGCAACCTGGCCATGGTCGCCCAGGCCTCGCTGACCTTCGATCGCGGCGCGCGGCTGCCGCCCTTGGACGCGCCGCTCAAGTCGGTGTACGCGCAACTGCAGGCGCAGGCGAACGCCGGCGACGGCCGGGCCGCGGCGCGCCTGTTGCGCGACCTCAACCGTTGCAGCCGCCAGCGCGCGATCGAGTGGTCGACGATGCGCAACACCCACGATCTCACCGAACAGAAGACCGAGAATCTGAGCGCGGCGCAGTTGCGCACCTACCAGGCCTTGCTCGACACCGCCGCGATTCGCCAACGCGACGTCGACCAGGGACGGACGCTGTGCGAGGGCGTCAGCGACGAGATACTCGATACCTTGAACGCGAACCTGGCGCAGGCGGCTCGGCTCGGCGACGCCGACGCGCGCGCCTGCTACCTCAGCCGCGGGCCGCTGTACGACACGCGCGGCCTGCTCAAGCAGCCCGGCGCGCTGGGCGTCTACCGCCAGCAGGCGACCCGGCTGATCGAGAGCGGCCTGGCCGCTGGCGACTGGCGCGTGGTGGACCTGCTGCAAAGCGCCTACGAGCCGGGCGCGCAGAGCATGCTCGCGGGCCTGGTCGGCTCCGACCCCTATCAGCACTATCGCTACCTCAAACTCTATCGTCTGGGAGCGGAGAGCTTCCGGATCGCCCAGATCGATCGCCAGCTCGCTCTGGCTGGCGCAAGCCTGAGCCCGGCGCAGCGCGGCGAAGCCGACGAATGGGCGCAGACGACGTTACGCGAGAACTTCAACGGCGATTCCACGGCCGGCACGCCGCAGGGCTGGGATGCCTGCGCCGCGCTCGGCGGATGATCCAGGTCGACCGCTGAGCATGAGCCCCGCCTAGCGCAACCTACGGCCCGATCGCTGCTGCGTTCCGGGTCTATCCAGCCGGCGAGCGTGGCACAGACACCGCCGATGCTCGCCGTGCTGTCGCCCACGTCACAAAATCGTGCTGCCCACGTCACAAAATCGAACCGGCGCGCCGACACGATCACGGCGCCTACGTCGCCGATGGCCGCTCGCATCGCCCTGATTGCGTAAGGCTTCTTATAGGTGTGTCGGGACCCGAGGCGCGGACGCGGTTCGCACGTGCCGTCGATGGCCACCGGCACGCCCAGGCTTTGTGAACGCAACGTCGAAGCTCAACGAGATCGACGCGGTATAGGATCGCCGGATCGTGGGACATCATGGAGGGTCGCTTGGGGACGTCCAGGGATTTATCAGGAGTCTCTTCGTCCTCGCAGGCCGGCGCCTTGGGCGGCGCTCGTCGCTATGGCGGCGCAGCCGAGCCGCCGGGCGGGGGCGTGCCCGAGCGGATCGCGCCGCTGGGCATCCCGGCCTGGGCCTGGAGCCTGCTCGCGCTGGCCTTCGGCGTCGGCCTGACCCTGTGGTTGGGCGGCGCGCAGCAGCGCCGCGTGGTCGACGACCGCACCGCCGCGCTCGACAGCAGCGCCGAGCGCGGCTACCACGCCATCGTCGACCGCCTGCAGTCCTGCGAACTGCTGCTGCGCTCGGTCCAGACCCTGTTCCTGACCTCGGACGCGATCACCGCCGACGAGTACGCCAACCTCTACGCCAACGTGCGTCCGCGCGACCGCTTCCCCAGTCTGGAGGCCATGGCCTATTCGCGCCGCGAGTCGCGCGTGGACGGCGATCACTACATCACCGAGCTAGTCGCGCCGCTGCGCGGCAACGAGCGCCTGATCGGCCTGGACGTGAATCTGCAACCGACCAACCTGGTCGGCGTGCTGAGCTCGCGCGATAGCGACCAGGCGGTGCTGTCGGCGCCGTTCCGCCTGGCCCAGCAGGGCGCGGCCGATCCGCGCCGCGACGGCGTGACCATGCGCCTGCCGGTGTTCTCGGCCGGACCGCCGCCGCTGGATATCCAACAGCGGCGCGCGCGCATGCGCGGCTCGATCGCGATCTCGTTCCATGCCGGGCAACTGATCGAAGGCAGCCTGAGCGAGGACGCGCGCCGCGAGCTGCAGGTCGAGGTCAGCGACATGAGCGACGGCGCGGCGCTGCTGTTCGCGACCGGCCCGGCGCCAGCGACGGACACCGGCTATCGCTTCGAACGCCAGCTCGACTACGGCGGCCGCCGCTGGCGGGTGCGCATGCACGCGTTGCAGCCGATCGCCGACGTGGCCAGCGAGCGCAACTGGATTCTGTTGCCCGGCCTGCTCGCGAGCGTGCTGCTGGCCCTGCTGGTGTGGTCGGTCGCGCGTACCCGCCGGCTCGCGCTGGAGCTGGGCTCGCGCATGAGCCGGCGCTACCGCGAGAGCGAGGAGCGCTTCCGCGCGCTCAACGAACTGCTGCCGGCGCTGGTGCTGCTGGCGCGCCGCGACGACGGCCGCATCTCCTACGCCAACCAGGCCTCGCGCGCGCGCCTGGGCGAGACCGTTTACGAAGTACCGCTGCCGGAGCTGTTCGAGGATGCGCTGCTGCGAGACAAGCTGCGCGCTGCCGATCTGGTCGACTGCGCCAACGCCGAGGCGATGCTGCGCAGCGTCAACGGCGATCGCTTCTGGGCCAACGTGTCGATCACCAGCGTGGTCCTGGAGGGGCGCGCCCGGCTGCTGATGGTGGCCTCCGACATTTCCGAGCAGCGCCAGCTCACCGAACTGCTGACCTATCAGGCCAGCCACGACACCCTGACCGAGCTCTACAACCGGCGCGAGTTCGAGCGCCGGATCGAGCGCGTGCTGGCGGGCGTTGCCGCGGGCGGTTCGCCTTGCGCGCTGCTGTATATCGACCTGGATCAGTTCAAGCTCATCAACGACACCTCCGGCCACGTCGCCGGCGATCAGCTGTTGAGCCAGTTGGCGACCATGATGAGCAGTCACCTGCGCGGCGGCGACGTGCTCGCGCGCCTGGGCGGCGACGAATTCGGCGTGCTCGCCACCGAAGTCCACGACCAGGCCGGCGCGGCGCTGGTCGCCGAACGCCTGCGCGAGCACATCGACGGCTACGTGTTCGTATGGGAGCAGCGCACCTACACCATCACCGCGAGCATAGGCGGGGTGATGCTGGACCGGCCCAACGTGACCCTCAAGGACCTGCTATCGCAGGCCGACACCGCCTGTTACATGGCCAAGGAGAGCGGGCGCAACCGCGTGCATTTCTATTCCGAGCACGACGACAACGCCGCGCGCCGGCGCAGCGAGATGGAATGGGCCAACCGCCTGCGCTGGGCGATCGACGAGGGCCGTCTGCTGCTCAAGTACCAGGAGGTCTGGCCGTTGTCGCCCAGCGCCGAATCCGGCCTGCACCTGGAACTGCTGCTGCGCTTCCGCGACGAGGAGGGCCGGCTGGTGGTGCCCGGCGCTTTCATCCCGGCCGCCGAACGCTACGGCCTGATGCCGATGATCGATCGCTGGGTGATCGAAACCGCGCTGGCCAATTTCGACCGCCTGCATCCTTCGGGCGCGCAATTGCGCACGGCGACGATCAATCTGTCCGGCGCCAGCATCGAGGACGAGACCCTGGCCGATCTGATCCTGGAACTGCTCAAGCGCCACGCGGTCGCACCCGAGCGGGTCTGCTTCGAGATCACCGAGACCGTGGCGGTGCGCAACCTGGCCCAGGTCGCGCGCTTCATCGAGCGCCTGCGCGCGGTCGGCTGCCGCTTCGCCCTGGACGACTTCGGCGCGGGCATGTCCTCGTTCGGCTATCTCAAGAATCTGCCGGTGGACATCATCAAGATCGACGGCGCCTTCATCCGCGACCTGCTCACCGACCCGATGAGTCATGCGATCGTGAAGGCGGTGACCGACATCGGCCATCAGCGCGGCTTGAAGATCATCGCCGAGTGGGTGACCAGCGACGAGATTCTGCTGGAGCTGGGCGCGCTGGGCGTGGACTACGCGCAGGGCTACGCGCTGCACCAGCCCGAGCCGGTGCCGTTCCATCGACGTTGAGCGCCTTGATGCGGCGGTTCGGGCCGATGGCGATGGTGCGGTCGCCACCGCACCTTACGGCGGGCCGGCCAGGCCACCGAATCGGACGACGGACGTAGGATGTGGTGAGGCGAAGGCGAACCGCATCGTCGCGCTTCGCCGAACCGCTTCGACACGCCATCCCATGTATCGAACATGGCGCGCGTCGCAAGCGCTCTCCCGCTCGCTACTCACTCCTCCCCGCTCACTCCTGCCTTACCCGCTTCACTCGTAAGTGCCGCCCGGCGAATCCAGCCACTGCCGTAGCTGCAGCATCTCGCTCTCGAGCATGGTGATGAAGCGGAAGCCGCTCCAGGTCTGGCCGGGCATGCTGGTGCGGTCCTGCCACAGCAGGTGCGCGCCGACTTCGATCGGCGAAGCGTGGTGTGGGGCATCGCGCAGACTGAAGCGCAGCTGGTACAGCGCGTCGTCGACCAGCGGCGTGTTCGCGATCAGCAGCATGCCGGTCTCGGACAGATTGCTGAGTTGACCGATCACCACGTCGGTCATGGTGTCCACGACCTGCACGGTGTCCTGCACCCGGCGTCGGCGCACGCGGCGGAATTCCTCGCTCATGCCTGCGCCTCCTCGGTCTTCTGGCCGCCGACGAAGCCGCGCAGCACGCCTAGGGCCGCGTTCCAGGCCCGATCGACCAGACGGCCCTTCTCGGCGGTGACCACGCGCGCCTGGCCCTGCGCCATCATCCGCGCCAGGCTGTCCAGCGACTGCTCGCCGATGCGTTGGCCGCGCTGGTTCACGAACAGCGCGTTGTCGGTGACGGTGCTGAACCACGACAGTCGTCTGCGCACCGCATCGCCCTGCTGATTGACCACGAATTCGAACCAGGTGCCGAAGGGCAGGGTGCGGATGTGCTCCCAGCAGATCTGTTCCTGCTCGCCGCGCGGCGGCAGGTCGCGCTTGACCGCGCTGTTGTCCTCGCCCAGGCGCGCGCGCGCCTTGAGCTTCATCGCCAGCTCGGTGCGCGAGGCCACGTCGTCGTTGGCGGCCGTGGCGCCGACGGTGAGCTGGCGCGAAATCGCGTTGGCCTCGTCGGCGTGGTAGCCGACCAGGGTCAGGGCGTGTTCGATATCGCCGTCCAGTCCGCCGGGCGCCCGTTCGCTGGCGCCGACCACGTTGGCGGCGACGATCTGGCGGGTCGCCTCGACCTGGCGCCGCCATTCGTCCGATTCTTCGCCGTGGCGCAGCAGGGTCAGGGTCAACACGTCGGACCAGGCCTGGGTCAGCAGCGCCTGCACGAACTTGGGCAGGGCCTGGCCGTGCACCGCGGACTGGATCGCCTCGCCGGCCTGCTGCTTGGCCATCTCCAGTTTTTCTTTGCCGCGCGCGGCTTCGACGTGGCGACGTTCGGCGACTTCGGCCTTGCGCGCCATCGTGCGCAGATGGTCCTGCAGGCTCTGGTTGGCGGCCTCGAATACCGTGGCGTCGCCGTCGTAGTGCTCGACCACATGATCGACCGCGCGCCGCAGTTGCTCGTTGAGCTGCGGATCGGATTCCTCTTTCGGAATCCAGCTCGCGCCGGCTTCGGCGACCGCGTTCAACAACTGGCGCGCCGGATGCTGGCTGCGCACGAAGAAGGCGCGGTCCTGCAGCGCCAGGCGCAGCAGCGGCACCTGCAAACGCCCGAGCAGGCCGGTGGTGGCGGCGTCACCTCGCAGTTCGCGCTCGATCTCGCCGTAGAACAGGTCCAGCAGCTCGAAAGCGTCGCTGTCTTCGCGCGACAGGGTCGCGGCCTCGCCGCGTTGCTGGCGGGCCTGGGCGAGCAGGGTCTGGCGCAGGTCGGAGACGCTGCGCTGCGGCGGCGCGGCCTGCGCGGGCGTGGCCTGGAGCGCGCGCAGGGCGTCGATGAGGTCGTCGGTGGGCAGCGGCGGGCGCGCGGCAGGCTGCGCGCCGGGGCGCAGTTTGCCGAGCAGGTCGCGGCGCCCGGACAGCAGTTGCTGCAGCGAGGCGTAGTCGCCGCCCTCGTCGCCCCCGGCCGCGATCGCGGCGACGTCGGTCTGGCCGGTCCAGGCGGTGTACGGGCGCGCGCCGCGCGGCCCGCGGCTGCCGTCCTCGCGCGCGCTGCGCGGGTCTTCGCCGCGCTCGACGTTCTGCGCCGTCGGGCGGGCGCGGATCGGCACGAACGACAGGCTGGGCAGCACGTTCTCGCGCGCCAGCAGGGCATTCATGGTTTCGACCAGTTGCGCGTAGCCGGCCATCACTTGCACGTCGTAGATCCGGTACAGGTCGAGCTTGGCTTCCTGGCCGATCTGCAGCACCGAGCAGGCCTCGGCCAGGATCCGGCCCAGGCTGTGCGGGCCCAGCGGCAGGCGCTCGGCGTCGTAGGCGGGTGCGCCGGCGAGCACGCCGAAGCGCTGACCCAGCAGCATCAGCGGCAGGCCGGCGCGCGTTTCCTGGCGGGTCGCGATCGTGCGCAGGGCGGTGTGTTCGTCGATTTCGCGATCGTCGACCAGGCGCAGGTCGCGGAAGGTCGGCAGGGCCTGCTGATCCTCGGCGGCCACCACCGGCTCGCGCACCTTGGTCAGCGCGGTTTCCAGCCCGACCAGGTAGCGCGGCACCAGGTCGACCCGGTTCAAGCGCACCAGGCGCAGGGTTTCCAGGTGCACCGACTGCAGGCTGGGGTTGCGCGCCTGATCGGCCTGGCGGAACAGCTGCTGCTCGTACTCGATCAGCATCAGGTCCAGCGCCCGCGCCATTTCGTCGGAGACCAGGGCGTACAGATGCTCGAGCACCCGCCGCACGCGCTTGGGCATCGCCGCGGAGGCCAGCGTGGGCCGCGGAAACGATTTGCCTAGCGGTTCGAACGTCGCGGACATGCAGGACTCACCAATACCGAATCGGGCGATCTAATCACGCCCCCTTGAGACCCGCCAGCCCTGTCGCGGCCAAGCGGCCGGAATGGAGCGACCACCGATTCGAACGCGGGCCGGCGGCAGGCGCGGCCAGCGCGCGTTGGACGACAGTCGGGCGCCATGCTGCGGGACAGCACGGCGGGCGCGCGAAACGCGCGCGGATGCGGGCGCTCAGTCCTCCAGGAACAGCGCGATCACGTCGTTGGTGTAGCGCCGGCCCAGCTCGGTCGGGCGCACGCGCGCGCCGTCGCGCTCCAGCCAGCCCTGGGCGTAGGCGGCCTGCAGCGGCGCGGCGATGCTGGCCTCGGGCAGGCCGGTGCGGGCCTCGAAATCGCTCAGGGCGAAGCCCTCGACCAGGCGCAGCGCGTTGAGCATGAACTCGAACGGGCGCCGCTCCGGCCCGATCCGGTCGTCGCCGCCGATCGCCTCGGCGCTGCCGGCGCGGGCCAGGTACTGGGTCGGATGCTTGAGCTTCCAGCGCCGCAGCACCGCCTGCTCGGCGCCCAGGGTGATCTTGCCGTGGGCGCCGGCGCCGATGCCCAGGTAATCGCCGTAGCGCCAGTAATTGACGTTGTGCGCGCAGCGCCGGCCCGGGCGCGCGTAGGCGCTGACTTCGTACTGGGCGTAGCCGTGCGCGGCCAACAGGGCCTGGCAATGCTCCTGCATGTCCCAGGCGCCGTCGTCGTCGGGGATGCCCTGCGGCGGGCGCGCGGCGAACACCGTGTTCGGCTCCAGAGTGAGCTGGTAGTGCGAGACGTGCGCGGGCTGCAGCGCGAACGCGCGCTCCAGGTCGCGCTCGGCCATGGCCAGGCTCTGCTCGGGCAGGGCGTACATCAGGTCGAGATTGAGGTTGTCGTAGCCGGCGTCCTGGGCCAGCTTGACCGCCGCTTCGGCCTCACCGCTGTCGTGGATGCGGCCGAGGCGGCGCAGGCAGCCGTCGTCGAAGCTCTGGATGCCGAAACTCAGGCGGTTCACGCCGGCGCCGCGGTAGAGCTCGAAGCGGCCGTGTTCGGCGGTGCCGGGGTTGGTTTCCAGCGTGATCTCGCAGCCCGGCGCGAAGCGCAGACGCGCGCTCGCAGCCTGGAGGAAACAGTCGATGGCCTCGGGCGGGAACAGGCTGGGCGTGCCGCCGCCGAAGAAAACGGTCTGCACGGTGCGGCCCCAGACCAGGGGCAGGTCGTGATCCAGGTCGGCGAGCAGGGCGTCGACGTAGTCCGCGAACGGCAGCGGGCCGCGGCCTTCGTGCGAGTTGAAGTCGCAGTAGGGGCATTTGCGCACGCACCAGGGCAGGTGCACGTACAGCGACAGGGGCGGCAGCGACAGCATCGGCTTAGCGGGCGGCGCGCGGCTGGCGCGCGCCGAGGTCGATGCGGTAGTCGACGATGCGGATGCCGTAGTCGCGGCGCATCGACAGCGCATCCAGCAGGGCCGCGTCGTCGGCTTCGCCGGCGTCCGGGCCGATCGCCACGTAGGAGGGCTGGTCCTGGCCATGGTTGACCAGCAGTTCGCAATCGCCGGGGTCGTAGGCGACCTGGCGGTCCTTGCGCGGCGCGCCCAGGCCCACGTACAGGCCGCGGCCTTGGGCCAGGGACATGCTCCAGCGGTTGGCGTTGTCGCAGTCGCCCAGGTACTCGCGGCCGCGATAAACGCAGATCAGGCTGTTTTCGACCACCCCGCGGCGGCCGTCCTGTTCGTACTCGATCCGGAACGGGAACGCGTAGCGGCGCTGCGCGGGCGTGGCGTCGCCCTGTTCGCGGATCTCGTTGCGGCTGCAGGTCAGCGGCGACAGGCCGTCCAGGGAGCTGCAGGCGGTCAGGAGCAGCGCGCCGGTCAGGGCCAGCGCGGCGGGGCGGAGCGGGAAGGAAGGCGGCATGCGGATCGGGTCGGTGGGATGGGGCGGACGCATCGGCCCGGGGCAGCCGCGCGCTGGCGAAGAGGATACGCGGGTGGCGTTCGTCGGCCGGTGACGCCTGCCGCGTTCCGGCGCCGGGCCTTACTGGTCGTGCCTGCATGCACCGCGAAGCGGCCGAGACGGCGCCGGGACAGGGTCGCTGCGCCTACCTGCGCGTCGATCCGCGCGTAAAGCCGCCAGCGCAACGCGGAAGGGTGCTTAACGTATCGCGTCGAGCAACTTCTCGCGCAGCGCGGCCAGGGCGCGGCCGCGGTGGCTGAGGCGATTCTTCAGCTCGGTGTCCATCTCGGCCGCGGTCAGGCCGTAGTCGGGGTCCAGGAACACCGGGTTGTAGCCGAAACCGCCGGTGCCGCGACGCTGGTCGATGATCCGGCCCGGCCACACGCCCTCGGCGATGATCGGCTGCGGATCGCCGGGATGGCGCAACAGCACGATCACGGCGTAGAAATGCGCGGCGCGCTGGCCTTCGGGCACGTCCTTCATCGCCAGCAGCAGTTTGTCGATATTGGCCTGGGCGTCGCCGTGCACGCCCGAATAGCGCGCCGAATACAGGCCCGGCGCGCCGCCCAGGGCGTCGACGCAGATGCCCGAATCGTCCGCCAGCGCCGGCAGCCCGGTGATCGCGCAGGCGTGGCGCGCCTTGAGCAGGGCGTTCTCGACGAAGGTGCTGGCGGTTTCCTCGGCATCCTCCACGCCCAGATCGCTCTGCGCGACCAGCTCGATGCCGGTGTCGGCCAACAGTTCGCGCAGTTCGACCAACTTGCCTGGATTGCTGCTCGCCAGCACCAGTTTCATCGCTTCAGCTCCAACAGATCCCAGCGGTTGCCGTACAGGTCCTCGAACACCGCCACCGTGCCGTAGGCCTCGTGGCGCGGCGCCTCCATGAAGCGCACGCCCTGCGCGCTCATCGCGGCGTGGTCGCGGGCGAAGTCGTCGGTGTGCAGGAAGAAGCCGACCCGGCCGCCGGTCTGGTGACCGATCGCGGCCTGCTGCTCGTCGCCGACGGCCTGGGCCAGCAGCAGGGCGGTCTCATTGCCCGGCGAGGGCGACACCCGCACCCAACGCTTGCCGCCGCCCTGGTCGATGTCTTCGAGCAGGACGAAGCCGAGCGCCCCGGTGTAGTAGGCGATCGCCTCGTCGTAGTCGCGCACGACCAGGGTCAGGCTGCCCAGTGTGCGTCGCATCGCCGTCTCGCTCATCGCGCCAGGGCGTCGCGCTGGTGCTGGATCAGTTCGGCGATGCCGGCCTCGGCCAGGCCTAGCAGGCCGTCGAGTTCCTCGCGCCGGAACGCATGGCCCTCGGCGGTGCCCTGCAGCTCGATGAAGCCGCCGCCGTCGTTCATGACCACGTTCATGTCGGTGTCGCAGTCGCTGTCCTCGGCGTAGTCCAGGTCCAGCACCGGCACGCCGCGGTAGACGCCGACCGAGACCGCCGCGACCGCACCGAAGATCGGGTCCTTGGCGATCTCGCGGCGCGCCTGCAGCCAGCGCACCGCGTCGACCAGGGCCACATAGGCGCCGGTGATCGCGGCGGTGCGGGTGCCGCCGTCGGCCTGCAGCACGTCGCAGTCCAGGGTGATGGTGCGCTCGCCCAGGGCCTTGCGGTCGATGCAGGCGCGCAGGGCGCGGCCGATCAGGCGCTGGATTTCCAGGGTGCGCCCGCCCTGCTTGCCGCGCGCGGCCTCGCGGTCGCTGCGGGTGTGGGTGGCGCGCGGCAGCATGCCGTACTCGGCGGTGACCCAGCCTTCGCCCTTGCCGCGCAGGAAGGCCGGCACCTTGTTTTCGACGCTGGCGGTGCACAGCACGCGGGTCTGGCCGAAGCTGACCAGCACCGAGCCTTCGGCGTGGGCGGTATAAGCGCGTTCGATGCGGACTTCGCGCATCTGCCCGGGCGTGCGCCCGCTGGGACGCGCGAAGGCGTCGGTGGGGGCGGCGGAAGTGCCGGTCATGGCCATGAGTTACCGTTTTGGTGGCCGGCGAGTTTACCATTCGCTCCCTGTAGGCCTTGGACCACCGCATGATCCGCAGCATGACCGCCTTCGCCAGCGGCGAACGCGTCACCGAATGGGGCACGCTCGGCTGCGAGCTGCGCTCGGTCAATCACCGCTTCCTGGAGCTGGGCCTGCGCCTGCCCGACGAGCTGCGCGCGCTGGAACCGGCGCTGCGCGAACGCATCGCCAGCCGCGTCAGCCGCGGCAAGCTCGATTTCGTGCTGCGCCTGCGCGCGCCCGAGGGCGCCGCCGCGCTGCAGCTCAACCCCAGCCGCCTGCGCGAACTGGGCGATCTGGCGATCGACCTGCAGGCGCGCTTCCCCGGCCTGCGCACCGAACTCACCGACCTGCTGCAGTTCCCGGGCGTGCTGCAGACCCCGGCCACCGACCAGGCCGCGCTGCAGGCCGCCGCGCTGGATCTGCTGGACGGCGTGCTGGACGAATTCCTGGCCGCGCGCGAGCGCGAGGGCGCCAAGCTGGCGACGGTGATCGCCGAGCGCGTCGACGGCATCGCCGCGATCGCCGCCGACGTGCGCGGCATGATGCCGGGCATCCGCACCGGTCAGCGCACCAAGCTGGAGGCGCGCTTGGCCGATCTGGCGCAGTCCAGCGGCGTCGGCGGTTTCGATCAGGGCCGGGTCGAGCAGGAACTGGTGCTGTGGCTGCAAAAGCTGGACGTGGACGAGGAGCTGGATCGGCTCGATTCCCATGTCGCCGAAGCCCGCCGCGTGCTCAAGCTGCGCGAGGCGGTCGGTCGTCGGCTGGATTTCCTGCTGCAGGAATTCAACCGCGAGGCCAACACCCTGGGTTCCAAGTCGGTCGACGCGCGCAGTTCGGCGGCGGCGGTGGAGCTGAAGGTGCTGATCGATCAGGTCCGCGAGCAGATCCAGAACATCGAATAGGGCCGGGATTTGGGATTGGGGATTCGAGATTGGCCAAAGCCATCGCGAATCGGCCGAACGCTCTGATCCCGCTGCTGGTTCGCCGTTGCTAATCCCGAATCCCCAATCACGAATCCCAGCCTAATGCGCGGAACCCTCTACATCGTCGCAGCCCCTTCGGGCGCCGGAAAATCCAGCATCGTCAATGCGGTGCTGGCCCGCGATCCGAACATCAGCCTGTCGATCTCGTTCACCTCGCGCCAGCCGCGGCCGGGCGAGCGCCACGCCGAGCACTACCACTTCGTCAGCGCCGAGGAGTTCGAGGGCATGGTCGAGGCGGGCGACTTTTTCGAGCACGCGCGCGTGCACGGCGACTGGAAGGGCACCGCGCGCCAATCGGTGGAGCCGCAGTTGTCCAGTGGCCGCGACGTGCTGCTGGAGATCGACTGGCAGGGCGCGCGCCAGGTCCGCAACAAGGTGCCCGGCGCGGTCAGCGTGTTCATCCTGCCGCCGTCGCGCCAGGCCCTGGAATCGCGCATGCGCACGCGCGGGCAAGACAGCGAGGAAGTCATCCAGCAGCGGCTCGCGGCCGCGCGCGAGGAGATGTCGCATTACGGCGAATTCGACTACGTGATCGTCAACGAGCACTTCGACACCGCGGTCGACGAGATGTGCGCGATCTTCGTCGCCAGCCGGCTGCGCCGCGATCCGCAGGTGGCGCGCCATTCGCGCCTGATCACCGCCCTGCTCGCCGACGAGGGCTGAGAGAGGTAGGCCGGCCTTCCCGCCTGGGAGTAGGAGCGGCGTGAGCCGCGACCGGGCGACCCCTGGACCTACCCGCAGTGACGCCGTAGCCCATTGGCGCGGACGCGGCTTGCGCCGCTCCTACAGTCGCTGCACCACTGTGGCGTGGTTAAGTGATTGATTCTTAATGTTGAAAGGGCCCGAATCTTGCTCTGGACCGCGGGCGGGGCTAAACTTCCCGGTCCCCATCCGCTGTAAAGACGGCCGCACCGGCCGCCAGGAGCCCCATGGCCCGCATTACCGTCGAAGATTGCCTGGAAGTGGTCGATAACCGCTTCGAACTCGTCATGCTGGCCGCCAAGCGCGCCCGTCAGCTGGCCAACGGCGTCGAGCCGCAGCTGGACAACAGCGAAGCCAACGACAAGCCGACCGTGTTGGCGCTGCGCGAGATCGCCGCGCGCCAGATCAACCCCGAATACATCGACGCGGTCGAGAAGTCCGAGCGCGAGCGCAAGGAGCGCGAGGCGCTGGAATGGGCCGCCGCCGAAGTGGTCGCCGACGACGACCTGTCCAAGGGCGACGACTGATCCCGGCCGCGGCCTCAGGGCCGCGCCCGCGAGACCAACGGCTCCGCCTCGGCGGGGCCGTTTTCGTATGCGGATGCGATTGCGGAGCCTTGGCGGCTGTGGCGTCGGTTTCCGGGCTTGATGTGGGAGCGGCGTAAGCCGCGATTGAATCCCGGGTCGGGACCGCGCGATCGCGGCTTACGCCGCTCCCACAGGAAGCAGGGGAATGCAGTCGCGGCCGCCGCGAACGGGCCTTCCCTTAGCCCCGGAATACCGGCATTCCACACACGGATTCCGATAATCGCCACCATATTCATGTTTCCGGCGCCGGATTCGCATGCGACCGCGTTGCAAGCCGCGCCGCCGCCCGCGTAGATTGCCCTTATGACCCCCGCCGAGCCCGCGCTGCAGTCCTATCCGGTTCCCGCCCACGACGACGCGGACCTGCCGGACTATGTGCGCGAGTTCGAGCAATCCGCGCATTACCTGCCCGAGGCGCAGCGCCAGGTATTGCGGCGCGCCTGGGCGATCGGCGCCGCCGCGCACGCCGGCCAGACCCGCAAGTCGGGCGAGCCCTACATCACCCATCCGGTGGCGGTGGCCAAGGTGCTGGCCGACCAGGGCCTGGACGTCGAGACCCTGATCGCGGCGATCCTGCACGACACCATCGAAGACACTCCGCTGACCCGCGAGGGCCTGGCGACCGAGTTCGGCGAGACCGTGGCCGAGCTGGTCGACGGCGTCACCAAGCTGGACAAGCTGCAGTTCCGCGACCGCCAGGAAGCGGCCGCGGAGAGCTTCCGCAAGATGCTGCTGGCGATGGCGCGCGACCTGCGCGTGATCCTGATCAAGCTCGCCGACCGCCTGCACAACATGCGCACCCTGGGCGCGCAGAGCGCCGAGGCGCGCGAGCGCATCGCCCTGGAAACCCTGGAGATCTACGCGCCGATCGCGCAGCGCCTGGGCATGAACCTGATCAAGGCCGAGCTGCAGGACCTGGGCTTCCGCGCCCTGCATCCCTGGCGCCACGCGGTGATCGAGAAGCGCATCCGCACCCAGCCGGTGGTGCGGCGCGAATCGCTGGTGCAGATCGAGGCGCACCTGGCCCAGCGCCTGGCCAAGGAAAAACTGCAGCACCGCCTGATCAGCCGGGTCAAATCGCCGTGGAGCATCTACACCAAGATGCACCACGAGCATAAAAGCTTCACCCAGGTCATGGACGTGTTCGGCTTCCGCGTCGTGGTCAAGAGCGTGCCGGACTGTTATCACGCGCTGGGCGTGGTGCATTCGGCCTATAAACCGCTGGACTCGCGCTTCCGCGACTTCATCGCCATCCCCAAGGCCAACGGCTACCAGTCGCTGCACACCGTGCTGTTCGGCCCCTACGGCTCGCCGGTGGAGGTGCAGATCCGCACCGAGGAGATGGACCTGATCGCCGAGCGCGGCATCGCCGCGCACTGGTCCTACAAGCACGGCGGGGAAGGCCCCAACAGCGCCCAGACCCGCGCCCACAGCTGGATCGCCAGCCTGGTCGAGTCGCAGCGTTCGACCGGTTCCTCGCTGGAGTTCCTGGAGAACGTCAAGGTCGACCTGTTCCCGGACGAGGTCTACCTGTTCACGCCCAAGGGCGACATCCTCTCGCTGCCGCGCAATTCGACCGCGCTGGATTTCGCCTACGCCGTGCACACCGACGTCGGCAACCGCGCGGTCGCCGCGCGCGTCGACGGCAAGCTGGTGCCGTTGCGCACCAAGCTGGCCAGCGGCCAGCGCGTGGAGATCATCACCGCCAAGTCCTCGACGCCGAAGCCGCAGTGGCTGGAGTTCGTGGTCTCGGGCAAGGCCCGCACCTCGATCCGCCAGCAGCTCAAGCAGCTCGAACACGAGGATGCGGTCCAGCTCGGCCACCGCATGCTCGACCGCGCGCTGGAAGCGCTGGAGACCTCGCTGGACCGGGTGCCGGCGCTGCGGCTGGAAGCCTATCTGGGCGAGAGCCGCTACCCGCGCCTGGAGGCCCTGCTGGCCGACATCGCCCTGGGCAACCGCATGCCCAACCAAGTCGCGCTGGCGCTCGCGCGCGAGACCCCGGGCAAGCCGCGCGGTCGCGCGATCGACCGCCCGCGCATGACCGAGGACAAGATCCTGATCACCGGCGCCGAGCGCGGCGTGATCAGCTTCGCCAACTGTTGTCTGCCCTTGCCCGGCGACGAAATCATGGGCTACCACACCGCCGGCAAGGGCATCGTGGTGCACCGCCTGGACTGTCCCAACGTCGCCGACTACCGAAAGTCGCCCGACCGCTGGGTGGCGATCGGTTGGGACCGCCAGGTCAGCGGCGATTTCGGCGCCGCGCTGCGCATCGAGGTCGACAACCGCCCCGGCGCGCTGGCCCAGGTCGCCGCGGCGATCGCCGAGGCCGAGTCCAACATCGACCGCGTCGAGTATCTGGAGCGCGACTCCAACATCGCGATCATGCGTTTCTCGATCGAGGTCGGCGACCGCCGCCACCTCGCCGATGTGATGCGCAAGGTGCGCCGCCTCAACGTGGTGTTGGGCGTGCAGCGCATGTAAACGCGCCGACGTGCGCGATGCGGTTCGCCTACGGCTCACCGCATCCTACGGGCCGCGCGTAGACGACAGAACGACGCGCAGCACCCCAGCAACTGCGCTGTCGGCGGGTTGGGGAGGTCTTTCTCTTTTGCTCGTCATCCCCGCGAAGGCGGGGATCCGGTGACTTCAGCGCCATGCCGCCAAAGCCGTCGGCGCGACGATCCCGAATCCGCCCACCACACCCCGCAAACGCAGACGCCGCCCGAAGGCGGCGTCTGTCGTATCCCGGCGCGGTCGCAGGCTTAGTTCGCCTTGCGGTCCTGGTTGTCCAGCGCCGACTTCTCGCCCGCGAACGGGTTGAGCTTGCGCCAGTTGCCCGGGTAGTCCGGCCACTCGCCACTCTGCAGATACGGGTGGTTGGGGTCGTTCTGCTGCAGCACGCGCTTGGCGTCGGCGGCCAGGGTCTCGTTGCCCAGGCCGGCGTAGGCCACGGCCAGGGTGGCGACGGCGTCGTTCTGGTACTTGCTCTGCGGGTAGGTCTCGAGCAGGTACTTGGCGCGCTCGGCCGCGGCCACATAGGCGGTGCGGCGCAGGTAGTACAGGGCGACGTCGAGCTCGTGGCGCGAGAAGGTGTCGCGCAGCGCCATCATGCGCTGGCGCGCATCGGCGGCGTAGCGGCTGTTCGGATAGCGATCGGCCACGATCGAGAAGTCGTTGTAGGCCTGCATCGGCGTGGCCAGGTCGCGGCGGCTGGAGTCCAGGCGCCACACGCGCTGCAGGAACACCGTGTCGCGGCTGGAGTTCACCAGGCCGCGCAGGTAGTACATGTAGGAGGCGTAGCGGTGGGTCGGGTAGGTACGGATGAAGCGGTCGATGCTGCTGATCGCGTCGTCGTGCTTGCCGGACTTGAACTGGGCGTAGGCGGTCTCGACCAGGGCCTGTTCGGTGTAGGGGCCATAGGGGTACTGGGCGACCAGGCGCTTGAAGGTGCTCTCGGCGGCGGCCCAGTTGCCATTGGTCATCGAGGTGTGGGCCTTGTCGTACAACGCCTCCACCGGCTGGCCCTCGTCCGCGTCCTTGTCCTTGAACATCTTGCCCAACCGGCCGCAGCCAGTACCGGCGAGGACCACGATCAGCAGCAGGGACAGCAGTCGGACGAGACGGTGTGAACGGGCGAAACGAAGGGTCATGGCAGGGTTCGCGGGCGCCGGAGGCACGAAGCGCCGATAATAGCAGTCCCCGCGCCCAGCCCCTGAATCCTGCCCATCCGATGAACGAGTCCGTAAACCCCCTCCAGGCCACCGTGCCCGACAGCGCCGCCGGGCGCCGATTCGACGCGGTCCTGGCCGAGCTGTTCCCGGACTATTCGCGTTCCCGGCTGGCCGCCTGGATCAAGTCTGGCGATGCCCGCCTCGACGGCCGCGAAGTCCGCCCGCGCGATCCGGTGCGCGGCGGCGAGACCGTCACCCTGACCGCCGTGCTCGACATCCAGACCCATTCCGAGCCCGAGGACATCGCGCTGGACGTGCTGTACGAAGACGAGCACGTGATCGTGATCGACAAGCCGGCCGGCCTGGTCGTGCACCCGGGCGCCGGCAATCCGGCCGGCACCCTGGTCAACGCCCTGCTGCACCGCGACCCCGGCCTGGCCGCGCTGCCGCGCGCGGGCATCGTCCACCGCCTCGACAAGGACACCTCGGGCGTGATGGTGGTGGCGCGCACCCTGCCGGCGCACACCGCCCTGGTCGAGCAGTTGTCCTCGCGCGAGGTGCACCGCCAGTATCTGGCCGTGGTGGTGGGCGCGCTGGTCTCCGGCGGCACCGCCAACGCGCCGATCGACCGCCATCCGCGCGATCGCATCCGCATGGCGGTGCGCGAGGACGGCCGCGACGCGGTCACCCACTACCGTCTGCGCGAGCGCTTCCGCGCCCACACCCTGCTGGAGTGCCGGCTCGAGACCGGGCGCACCCACCAGATCCGCGTGCACATGGCCCACCTCAAGCACCCGATCATCGGCGATCCGCTGTACGGCGGCCCGCTCAAGCTGCCGCGCGGCGCCACCCCCGAGTTGATCGAGGCCCTGCGCGGTTTCCGCCGCCAGGCCCTGCACGCCGAAACCCTGGAGTTCGTACATCCGGTGACCGGCGAACCGGTGCGTTGCAGCGCGCCGGTGCCGGCGGACATGCGCGCGCTGATCAAGACCCTGCACGACGACACCGTCGCGGCCGCCGAAAAGGCGCGCTGAGCCATGCGCGACGGCGACGCCTGGCTGCAAGCCGACTGGCCCGCGCCGGCCAACGTGCGCGGCTTCACCACGCTGCGCACGGGCCCGGGCGTATCGGCGCCGCCGTTCGACCGCTTCAACCTCGGCCTGCGCGCCGGCGACGAGACCGATGCGGTGCTGCGCAACCGCGCCGCGCTGATCGAACACGCCGCGCTGCCGTCGCCGCCGCGCTGGCTGCGTCAGGTGCATGGCGTCGAGGTGGCGCGCTTCGAGGGCGAGGCCGGCTCCAGCGCCGGCGAACCCGAGGCCGACGCCTCGGTGACCGCCACGCCGGGCTGCGTGCTCGCCATCCTCACCGCCGACTGTCTGCCGGTGCTGTTCGCGGCCGACGACGGCAGCGAAGTGGGCGCCGCGCACGCGGGCTGGCGCGGTTTGGCCGCGGGCGTGCTCGAAGCCACGGTCGCGGCCCTGCGCACGCCGCCGTCGCGGCTGCGCGCCTGGTTGGGACCGGCGGCGGGCCCGCGGGATTACGAGATCGGCGCCGAGGTCTTCGAAGCCTTCGTCGCCCAGGATACCGGCGCCGCCGAGGCCTTCGTCGCCAGCCGCGCCGAACATTGGCGCGTCGATCTGTACGCGCTCGCGCGCCGCCGCCTGGTCGCGGCCGGGCTGGATTCCGCCCGGGTGTATGGCGGCGGGCTGAGCACGATCTCCGATCCGCACCGTTTCTATTCGCACCGCCGCGACCAACGCGGCGGGCGCATGGCCAGCCTGATATGGATCACGTGATGCGCGCTGCCAGCCGATGCCTGCTGCTGTCTCTCCTGTCGATGGCCGCGCCGCTGCCGGCGATGGCCGCCGACTGCCAGTCGCGCGTCTACGAGTTGCTCCAGGCCGCCTATCCCGGCGCGCAAGGCGAAACCGGCGACAACGGCGAACTGTTGCGCCTGCCGGAATCGCCCGCGCGCTGGATCAACCTCGGCGAGGTGGTCTGCAAGGTCTGGCCGGCCGCGCCGGACAAGACCCTGCTGGCGCTCAAGCTGCAGCACGAAGCCGCCACCGACCTCGAGGTGGAACCGGCCGATCTGGAGCTGCTGGTCGCCGACTCCGCGCGCCCCCGAATCCTGCAGCGCTACCGCGAGGCCAATGCGCTGGACTCCGACGCGATCCGGGTCAGCGGCCTGAGCCTCGATACCGCGCGCTACCGTCTCGACGAGCGCACCACCGCCTTCGGCCTGCGCGTGAGCTACACCGGCGCCTCGCGCGCCAATCCCTACAGCAGCACCTCCTTGAGCCTGTACGTGCCCGACGGCGCCCGCCTGCGTCCGGTGCTGAGCCGGCTGCAGGTCGCGCTGGATCGCGGCGAATGGGACACGCAGTGCGCGGGCGAGTTCGAAAGCGTGCAGCGCACCGTCGCCATCGACGGCAAGCGCGATCACGGTTACGCCGGCCTGCTGGTGGCCAGCAGCGCCAGCGCCCATCGCAACGAACAAGCAAGCGACGGGCAGTGTTCGAACGTCGAAAGCCCCGCGCGCAAAAGCCGCGAACGCCTGTATTACGACGGCCGCGAGTACGCGGTGCCGCCCGCGCTGCGCGGTCTGGACTGAAGCGAATGGCGCGCGCCGTCCACGCCGGATCTTCGTGCGCTTGCCGATGGACGCGACTGGCGCATCGGCCCGACGGGCGCTCGGCTCGGGGCCCGATCGGATGAGCGTCGCCGCGGTTTCGCTGTATCGGCAACTGCTGGGCGCGCGCTACGAGGCTTTACCGCCGAGCGTGCGTGCCTTGCACGAACGCGCCGGCCTGCACCGCTATCGCGGCCAAGTCGAATCCGAGCGCGGTACCGGCTGGCTATCGCGTCTGTGCGCCTGGGCGACGCGTTTGCCGCCGGCCACCCGCGACGCGATCGAAGTGGAGATCGTCGCCAGCCCCGAATCCGAACGCTGGCTGCGCCGTTTCGCCGGCCACGACATGCCCTCGCGCCTGTGGGCGCAGGACGGCTTGCTGTGCGAACGCCTGGGCCTGGTGCGTTTCGGCTTCGCCCTGGACGTGGAGGACGCCGCGGTGCGCTGGCGCGTCGCGCGCGTGCACGCGCTGGGTTTGCCGCTGCCGGCGCGCTGGTTCGACGGCGTGAGCGCGAGCGAGTCCGAGCGCGAAGGGCGCTATCGCTTCGACGTGCGTGCAGCCTTGCCGCTGGCGGGTTTGCTGGTGCACTACCGGGGCTGGCTGGATGTCGACTGAAACCCACGAGCGCGCGACGACGACGCAGGATCGCGGCCCGCGCCACGACGCGATCATCGTGTTCGACGGCGTGTGCGCGCTGTGCAACGGCTGGGTGCGCTTCCTGCTGCGCCACGACCGCCAACAGCGCTACCGATTCGCGGCGATGCAGGGCGAGCAGGGCCGCGCCTTGCTGTCCGCGCACGGACTGGATCCGGACGATCCGATGTCGTTCCTATTGATCGAGGGCGGGCAGGCCTGGACCGACACCGACGCCATCGCGCGCGTGCTGGTCGGTCTGGGCGGCGTCTGGCGCCTCGCGGCGATCCTGCGCTGGCTGCCGCGCGCGCTGCGCGATCCGCTCTATCGCTTGGTCGCGCGCAACCGTTATCGCTGGTTCGGCCGTTACCAACACTGCCTGCTGCCGACACCGGAGCAGCGCGCGCGTTTTCTCGATTGAAGCCTTGCCAGCGCAGCGCAGGCCGACCAACGCCCGAATAGCAAATCCTCCCAACCCGCCCGGCCGACAGGCATAACCTGCCGGCGTTCATTGGTGCACGAACCTGCAGTTCGTAAACGCACGGCTTCACCCTTTTCCAAAGGAGGGTGCAAAGCCCGGTGCCTCCACACTTTGGAACCTCCTGGCGAAGCCCGAAATAGCAGCGCCGCCGCCAGTCCTCCCCCTTTGAAAAAGGGGGATTGAGGGGGATTTGCTTTTACCCTGCAAGTTCGTCGCTATGTGCGACACCTCGCTACAAGCACGACACGACACCCACCAACATCGCCGCCACCCTTGCGCCGCCCCACCGGGCCGGCAACCATGCAACGACCGCCCCGGAGCGCCCGACCATGCCACGTCACGGCCTGCTGCTGTCCCTGTGCCTAGTCCTGAGCGCCTGCGCCAGCGTCGCGCCGGCGACCGTCGATCCCGCCCTGCACGGCGATGCCGCGCGCCCGGCCGCCGCGCAGGCCTGGATTCGCAGCGAGCTCTACTTCAGCGTCGGCACCGAAGGCCAGGACCAGACCCGGATCGACGAGGCGCAATGGCGCGCCTTCCTCGACCGCGAAGTCACCCCGCGCTTTCCCGACGGCCTGACCGTGTTCGAGGGCTACGGCCAGTGGCTGTTCCGCGGCGCCGCCGCGCCTGAGCGCCAGCGCGCCAAGGTGTTGGTGGTGCTGCACGAGGACACGCCCGCGCGCAGCGCCGACATCGAGGCGATCCGGGCGGCCTGGAAACGCATGAGCGGGCACCAGTCGGTGCTGTGGTCGCGCCAACGGGCGGACGTTTCGTTCTAGCCCCGGCGCTGTTCGCGCGGCCCGTCCAGCCCGCACAATCCCAGGTCGTGCCCGCGTTCGCCCAGGATCCGCCGATGACCGCTTCCCCCTCGCGCCGCTGGTTCGTCGCCGGCGATTTCAACGGCTTCTTCGGCCTGGTCGTGGACAACCTGTCCATCCTGGGTTTCATCGCCGCGGCCCTGATCGGCATATTCGGCTTCCCGGCCGAGGTGGTGTACACGCGCATGTTTCCGGGCACCGCCTTCGGCGTGCTGGTCGGCAACCTGATCTATACGGCGATGGCGCGCCGCCTGGCCGCCAAGACCGGCCGCGACGACGTCACCGCGATGCCGCTGGGCCTGGACGCGCCGACCAGCATCGGTATGGCCCTGCTGGTGCTGGGCCCGGCCTTCGTCGCCTACCAGCAATCCGGGCTGGACCCGCAGGCCGCGGCGATCGCGACCTGGCAGCTGGGCATGGCTTCGCTGGTGGTGATGGGCGTGCTCAAGTTCGTGCTCTCGTTCGCCGGCGACGCGGTCACCCGCCTGATCCCGCGCGCGGGCCTGCTGGGCTCGATCGCCGGCGTGGCGCTGGTGCTGATGGGCTTCCTGCCGCTGGTGGAAACTCTGCGTTCGCCGCTGGTGGGCTTCGTCACCCTCGGCCTGCTGCTGTACGTGCTGATCGCCAAGGGCCGATTGCCGGTGCGCCTGCCAGGCGTGTTCGTGGCCTTCGTGTTCGGCACCGCGCTGTACTACGGCCTGGGCGCGCTGGGTCTGGGCGCGCCGGGCTTCCATTGGCCGCAGGCGGTGCCGCCGAGCCTGGTGCTGCCGTGGCCGACCCTGGGCTTCATCGAAGGCCTGCCCGCGACCGTGCCCTATCTGCCGCTGCTGCTGCCGTTCGGGCTGCTGATGGTGGTCGGCGGCATCAATGTCAGCGAAAGCGCGCGCGCGGCCGGCGACGACTACCGCACCCGCGACATCCTGCTCGCCGAGGCCTTCTCGACCCTGGTCGCGGGCTTCTGCGGCGGCGTCGCCCAGACCACGCCCTACATCGGCCAGCCCGCCTACAAGCACATGGGCGCGCGCAGCGGCTACACCCTGCTGACCGGTCTGTTCGTGGGCCTGGGCGGCATGCTCGGCATCGTCTCCGGCTTGGTGCAGTGGCTGCCGCTGGCGGTGCTGGCGCCGATCATCGTCTACGTCGCGCTGGACATCACCACCCAGGCCTTCCAGGCCACGCCCAGCAAGCACGCCACCGCGATGGTGTTCGGTTTCCTGCCATCGGTGGCCTACATGCTGGCGATCAAGACCGGCAATCCGGGCTGGATCGCGCCCGAGCACCACGCCCAGCTGATGAGCGCGCTGGACGGCCACGGCCTGCCGGAACTGGCGGTGATCGTGACCCTGGGCAACGGCTTCATCATGACCTCGATGATCTGGACCTCGGCGGTCGCGGCCATGGTCGACGGCCGCCTGCTGCGCGCATCGGCCTTCCTGCTGGCGGGCGCGGCGTTGGCGCTGTTCGGCATCATCCACTCGGTCGATCCGCGCGGCGGCATCTATCTGCCGTGGGCGCTGGAAGGCCTGCCGCGCATCATCGCCTGGCAGTTCATCGGCGCCTATCTGGCGCTGGCGGCGCTGATGGCCCTGCTGTCGCTGCAGCGCCGCGGCGACGACGCGCCGGCTTGAGGCGGCCGTCGCGCGTCCTCATATCTTCGATTCCCCCTTCGACTCCGGCCCCGCCATGTCCCTGCAGACCGAACTAGACGCCGTGCCCGGCGTGACCGCCCGGCCCGACGCCGCCACCCGCGACTTCGTGTTCAACCACACCATGCTGCGGATCAAGGACCCGGCCCGGTCGCTGGATTTCTACACCCGCGTGCTCGGTTTCACCCTGGTGCGCAAGCGCGATTTCGCCGAGGCGCAATTCAGCCTGTACTTCCTGGTGCTGGTGGCGGACCCGGCGCAAATCCCGGCCGAGGAGCCCGCGCGCGGCGAATGGTTGCTGAGCCAGCGCGGCGTGCTCGAACTCACCCACAACCACGGCACCGAACACGATGCGGCGTTCGCTTACCACCACGGCAACAGCGAGCCGCGCGGCTTCGGCCACATCTGCGTCTCGGTACCGGACGTCGCAGCCGCCTGCGCGCGCTTCGAGCAACTGGGCGTGGAGTTTCAGAAGCGCCTGACCGACGGCCGCATGAAGGACATCGCCTTCATCAAGGACCCGGACGGCTACTGGGTCGAGATCCTGCAGCCGACCAGCCGGGTCTGATGCCATTGCTGTTCCCCCCTTTGAAAAAGGGGGGGCTAGGGGGGATTTGCTCCTACCCGCGCAACAGCAAATCCCCCGCGCCTCACCATCACAGGGCATCCAGCCATCCCAGGCGCCYGCCCCCTTTTCCAAAGGGGGCGATGACTGATTCTCTTCCCCCYTTKRAWAAGGGGGGCTAGGGGGGATTTGCTCCTACCCGCGCAACAGCAAATCCCCCGCGCCTCAACATCACTCAGCATCCAGCCATCCCAGGCGCCYGCCCCCYTTTYCAAAGGGGCGATGACKGATTCTCTTCCCCCCTTTGAAAAAGGGGGGCTAGGGGGGATTTGCTCCTGCCCGCGCAACAGCAAATCCCCCGCGCCTCAACATCACTCAGCATCCACCCATCCCAGGCGCCCGCCCCCTTTTTCAAAGGGGGCGATGACTCTCTTCCCCTTCTTTGAAAAGGGGGGAGAGGGGGGATTTTCTTCATGCCCGCGTAAGGGCAACCGATCGCGCCCGTACCGCAGCGCAGCCTGAAGCATCGCCCCAGCCGCGACCCTGCGCCGCTTGAATCGCCCCATCCAGCCCGCATTAACAGGTCATTCGCGGCCGTCGCGCGACACTCGCGCCGGGCCGCCACACCTTTCGGAGAAACCTCCATGCGGATGGACAAGCTCACTTCGCGTTTCCAGCAGGCGCTGGCCGACGCGCAATCGCTGGCGGTCGGTCGCGACCACAGCGTGATCGAACCCGTGCACCTGTTGACCGCGCTGCTGGAGCAGAGCGGCGGCAGCACGCGGCCCCTGCTGGCGCAGGCCGGCGTCAACGTGCCCCTGCTGCGCGAGCGCCTCGGCGAAGCGCTGGAAAAACTGCCCAAGGTCAGTGGCCAGGCCGGCAACGTCTCGCTGGGTAACGACCTGGCGCGCCTGCTCAACGTCACCGACAAGCTGGCCCAGCAGCGCGGCGACGCTTTCATCGCCAGCGAGCTGTTCCTGCTGGCCGCGCTGGACGACGGCGGCGAAGTCGGTCGCGCGCTCAAGGCCGCGGGCGCCAACAAGGCCAAGCTGGAACCGGCGATCGACAAACTGCGCGGAGGCGAGAGCGTGCAATCGGAAAATGCGGAAGAGCAGCGCCAGGCGCTGGAGAAGTACTGCATCGACCTGACCGCGCGCGCCGAATCGGGCAAGCTCGATCCGGTGGTCGGCCGCGACGAGGAAATCCGCCGCACCATCCAGGTGCTGCAGCGCCGCACCAAGAACAATCCGGTGCTGATCGGCGAGCCCGGTGTGGGCAAGACCGCGATCGTCGAGGGCCTGGCCCAGCGCATCGTCAACAACGAAGTGCCCGAAGGCCTGCGCGGCAAGCGCGTGCTGTCGCTGGACATGGGCGCGCTGATCGCCGGCGCCAAGTTCCGCGGCGAGTTCGAGGAGCGCCTGAAGGCGGTGCTCAACGACCTGTCCAAGAACGAAGGCCAGGTGATCCTGTTCATCGACGAGTTGCACACCATGGTCGGCGCCGGCAAGGCCGAAGGCTCGATGGACGCCGGCAACATGCTCAAGCCCGCGCTCGCGCGCGGCGAGTTGCATTGCATCGGCGCGACCACCCTGGACGAGTACCGCAAGTACGTCGAGAAGGACGCCGCGCTGGAGCGCCGCTTTCAGAAGGTGTTCGTCGGCGAGCCCACGGTCGAGGACACCATCGCGATCCTGCGCGGCCTCAAGGAGCGCTACGCGGTGCATCACGGCGTGGAGATCACCGACCCGGCGATCGTCGCCGCGGCGACCCTGTCGCACCGCTACATCGCCGACCGCCAGCTGCCCGACAAGGCCATCGATCTGATGGACGAGGCCGCCTCGCGCATCCGCATGGAAATCGATTCCAAGCCCGAGGAACTGGACCGCAAGGAACGCCGTCTGATCCAGCTCAAGATCCAGCGCGAGGCGCTGAAGAAGGAGAAAGACGCCGAATCCAAGCAGCGCCTGGCCGACCTCGAAGCCGAGATCGCCACCCTGGAGCGCGACTTCAACGACCTCGAGGAAGTCTGGAAGGCCGAGAAGGCGACCCTGCAGGGCGCGACCAAGATCAAGGAGCAGATCGAGCAGGCCAAGCTCGAACTGGAAGCCGCGCAGCGCACCCAGGATTTCGGCCGCATGAGCGAGATCCAGTACGGCAAGTTGCCGGAGCTGGAAAAGCAGCTCAAGGCCGCGCAGGAAGCCGAAACCCAGGGCTTCAAGCTGCTGCAGGACAAGGTCACCGCCGAAGAGATCGCCGAGGTGGTCGCGCGCTGGACCGGCATCCCGGTGTCGAAGATGCTGGAAGGCGAGCGCGAGAAGCTGCTGAAGATGGAGCAGGCTCTGCACCAGCGCGTGGTCGGCCAGGACGAGGCGATCCGCGTGGTCTCCGACGCCGTGCGGCGTTCGCGCGCGGGCCTGTCCGATCCCGACCGCCCCAGCGGCTCCTTCCTGTTCCTGGGCCCGACCGGCGTGGGTAAGACCGAGCTGTGCAAGGCCTTGGCCGAATTCCTGTTCGACTCCAGCGACGCCATGGTGCGCATCGACATGAGCGAGTTCATGGAGAAGCACGCGGTCAGTCGCCTGGTCGGCGCGCCTCCGGGCTATGTCGGTTACGAAGAAGGCGGCTATCTGACCGAGGCCGTGCGCCGCCGTCCCTACAGCGTGATCCTGCTCGATGAGGTCGAGAAGGCGCATCCGGACGTGTTCAACATCCTGTTGCAGGTGCTGGACGACGGCCGCCTCACCGATGGCCAGGGCCGCACGGTCGATTTCCGCAACACCGTGATCGTGATGACCAGCAACCTGGGCTCGCAGATGATCCAGGAGCTGTCGGCCGACGACAGCGCCGAGAGCTACACCCAGATGAAGGCGGCGGTGATGGGCGTGGTGCAGGCGCACTTCCGTCCGGAGTTCATCAACCGCCTGGACGACATCGTCGTGTTCCATCCGCTGGACAAGAGCCAGATCCGTGAGATCGCCAAGATCCAGATGGTTGGCTTGGAGAAGCGTCTGGGCGAGCGCGGCCTGAAGCTGGCTTTGTCGGACGCGGCGCTGGCGTTGATTGGCAACGTCGGCTTCGATCCGGTCTACGGCGCGCGTCCGCTCAAGCGCGCGGTGCAGCAGCAGTTGGAGAACCCGTTGGCGCAGAAGATCCTCAGCGGCGAGTTCGTCAGCGGCGATGTCATCCAGGTCGAGGCCGAGGCGGGGCACCTGGTGTTCCGCAAGGGTTGAGGGCTGAGCGAAACGGCCCGCTGTGGCGGGCCGTTTCGCGCTCAATGATCTACGTCGTTTGTGGGATTCGATCGCGGCTTACGCCGCTCCCACACGCGCAGCGCGATCGCTTGCCGCTCCCACGCAGAGCGAGCCATCGCTCGCCACTCCCACACAGCGAGACCATCGATGTCGCGGGAGCGCCGCTTCCTGTGGGAGCGGCGTAAGCCGGATCGAGCTACGGTCGCGACCTTATTCCGCGACCGCGGGCTTCTTCCTCGGCACGATCCCCAACGCCTGCTCGATCTCGCCCGGGTCGTAGCGCTTGCCGCCCTTGAACACGGCGTCGACCTTGCGGATATCGCGCATGTCGGCGAGCGGATCGCCGTCGATCAGCACCAGGTCGGCGAGCTTGCCCGCCGCGATCACGCCGCGGTCCTTGTCCACGCCCAGCACCTGTGCCGGCGTCAGCGTCGCCAGCCGCAACACTTCGGCGTTGGCGATGCCGGCGCGTGAGTACACCTCCAACTCGGCATGCAGCATGTAGCCGGCCAGCGCGTCGGTGCCGGGCAGGATGGTCACGCCGGCGTCGTGCAGGGCCTTGAGCAGACGCATCATGCTCGGCAGCGCCTGCTTGTAGGCCTCTTCCTTGCCGTGCGGCGGCTTCAGCGCGCCCCAGCTCAGGCCGCGCTGGGCCTGCGGCGGGAAACGCTCGGCCACACCGCGCAGTCCGGGCGGGGTCTTGGCGTCGGGATCGCCGCTGTACAGGTCCTCTTCCAGCGCCATGGTCGCGTCGATGACGGTGTAGTGGCGCTTGAGGAAATCGATGAACTCGCGCACCTCCGGCTTGTCCGGCGGGAACTCGTAGGCGTGCTCGCCGACCTCGGTCAGGCGCGCCTTGGTACGGGTGTCCTGCACGCGCGGGTACATGAAGTTGAGTTCCACGAACAACAGATGCTGCAGTTCGTCGGCGCCGGCTTCGATGAACTGGCGCGCCGACATGAAGGCCGGCACGTGCCCGCTCACGCGCAGGCCGCGCGCGTGCGCGCGGTCGGCGATGATCGGGAACAGTTCCGGTTTCAAAGAGGAATAGGTCTTGATCTGCACGTAGCCGCGGTCGGCATAGAAGTCCACGGCCTTGAGCGCTTCCTCGGGCGTGTCGACCAACATCTTGGTCGGTCCGGCGTAGGGGCCGGGGCCGTCGATGAAGCCGGCCATCAGCACGCGCGGGCCGATTTCGCTGCCGGCGTCGAAGCGCTTCACGCGCTCGGGGAAGGTGTCGAAGTTGTTGGCGACGTCGCGCGCGCTGGTCACGCCGGCGGCGATGTCGAGGGCGCCGTCCTCGATGGACGCATAGTGCTTGTGCACGTCCCACAGGCCCGGCATCAGGAAGCGGCCGCGCGCGTCGAGGACCTCGGCGTTCTCCGGCGCCTTGAGCTGGGCGTCGGGTGCGACCCGGACGATGCGCTCGCCTTCGATCAACACGCTGGTACCGGGGGTGGCGGCCAGGTCGCGCGGATCGAACACGCGTGCGTTGCGGATCAGCAGCGGCCCCTTGGGCACATGGGTGAGCCGTTGGGTCATCTCGGCGGCCCACTTCGCGTCGGCCTGCTCCTGCAGCTCCAGCAGCTTCGGCAGCGCGCCTTGCAGATCGGCGTCGATGATCACGAACCAGCCCGAGGCGACGATCAGCGCGGCGGTTTCGCCGTCGCCGCGCAACCATACCGAGCGCGGGGTGAAGTCCAGGCCGACGATGCGCTGCAGGGTCAGCGACACCGGGCCGTTCTTGCCGGCGACTTCGTACTCGCCCAAAGTCTGCAGACGCGCCTCGCCGCCGGGCAGGATCGCGAGCTTGCGCTCGGGCGCCTGCAGCAGCGCGCGCGCGAGCGCGCCGGAGATTTCCGGCGCCGCCTGCAGCGGCAGGAAGAAGGCCGGCGCGGACAGCGCGCGCTCGCCGCTTTCGCTGGGGTTCTTCCAGCTCGCGCGGCCGTCGCGGACCTGATAGCGCTCCTCGAAGGGATTGAGCAGATAGTCGTTGCCGCTGCCCGCGTAGTCGGCCAGGGTGCCGTCGGCATTGAGCTTCCAACGCGTCTTGCTGCGGTCGCCGCGGCCGCGGTCGGTGAAGTGGTATTCGACCTTCACGCTGCCGTCGGCCGCGGTTTCCACGACCTGCTTGCCGGCGACGTTGCCCTGCATCAGCACCACTTGTTCGCGGCGGGCGGCGAGGGCGTCGGAGATCGAGAACGCGAGTACGGCGGGCAACGCGAACGACAGCAGCAGCGATCCGGCTAAGCGCATGGCGGCCCTCCTTGGGCGGAGACGTCGGAACCGCGCGCGGCTTCGGGAATCCGCAAGGCCGGCGCGGCGGGGTGACTCCTTATAGCCGATCCCGGGCCCCGCGAATGCGCCGCCGCCATCGTTTGGGCGCACGGGGGCGGCATTCGCCGGTCGAAAAAGACGACGGCCCGGGAGTCCGGGCCGTCGTCGCATGCGGGCGTTCCAACCACGCCGTTCAGATCACCACTTGTAACCGGCCTTCACGTAGACGAAGGCGCCGTTGAAACCGAACGGCGAGGCGGTGTTGTAGGGCAGGTAGTTGCGCGTGCCCAGCACCAGCTTGGACTCGTCGGGGTACTCGTCGAGCACGTTGTCGCCGCCGACGGTGAAGTCCCACTGATCGAGGTGGTAGGTGGCGGCCAGGTCCAGCGTCCACTTCGCGCTGAAGGTCTGGTCCAGCAGCGGATTGGTCGCGTGCAGCTCGGTGAACTCGCCGTAGCGGGTGGCGGTGGCGTTGAAGCTCCAGTTGCCGGTATCCCAATCGCCGGCCAGGAAGAACTTGTCCTTGGGCGCGCCCTTGGTGATGCGGCCGATCTCGGTGCGGCCGATGCGCACCGCCGCCGGGTCGATCGCGGCCAGGCGCGCCGGGTTGGGCGCGATCTTCTCGATCTCGGTCTTGGAGTAGTTGTAGCCCAGGGTGAGGCCGAACTTGCCCGAGGCCAGGTCCCAGTTCTGGGTCGCGATGATGTCCACGCCCTGGGTCTTGGTGTCGACGGCGTTGGTGAAGTAGCGGCCGCCGCCGATGCCCGGGTAGCCGTTGGCCTGCAGGTAGTTGCGCACCGCGGTGCTGGTCAGGTTTTCCGACAGCAGGATGCGGTCGTCGACCTTTATGTGGTACGCGTCGATGGTGATGTACAGGCTGTCGCTGGGCTGCAGCACCAGGCCCAGGCTGTAGTTGGTGGATTCCTCGGCCTTCAGCGATTCCGAGCCCAGCGCGATCGCGGCGGGGTTGTCGACGCGGAAGGTGCCGATCTCGTAGGGCACGCCGCTGATGAAGTTGGTCGCGATCGACTGGAAGAACTGCTGCTGCAGCGAGGGCGCGCGGAAGCCGGTGGAGGCGGTGGCGCGCAACGCGACCTTGTCGGTGAAGGCATAACGCGCCGACAGCTTGCCGGAAGTGGTGTCGCCGAAATCGCTGTAGCTCTCGAAGCGCGCGGCGATGCCGGCGGAGAACTTGTCGGTCAGGTCGGCTTCGACGTCGGCATAGAGCGAATAGCTGTGGCGGTCGAAATCGCCGGCGTCGCTGGCGCGGAAGCCGGAGAACACCTGCGCGCCCGGGATGATCTGGCCGTTGGACGCGGGCACGCCGCCGTTGGCGTAGGACAGCGGTTCGCCGGCGTGCTGCGAGAATTCCTCGCCGCGCCACTCCGCGCCCCAGGCGAAGGTCACCGGATACTGCCAGCCGAAATCCACCGGACGCGCGAAGTCCAGGTTCAGCACGTGCTGGGTGACCTCGAGCGCGCCGGCGTAAAACTCGGTGGGCGAGGTCGGGCCCAGGCTGCGGTTGAGGGTGTGCTCGATGTCGAAGCTGAGTTCGTTGTGGCCGTAGTTGTAGCTGAAATCGATCTGGGTGCCGCCGGCGGTTTCCGAGCGCAGGCCGACCACCGCCGAGCGGTCCTTGCTGACGTTGTGGATCTGCGGCAGGAAGCCGTTCGGGTAGATCGAGGGGATGTTGCGCGGGTCGGCGGCGAAGCGGAAATAGCCGTTGGAGAGCACGTCGCGCTTGCTGTAGCTGCCGAAGGAATAGAAGGTCAGGTAGTCGACCGGACTGTATTCGCCGTTGTAGGACACCGCGCCGCTGTCGATCTCGGGATCGCCGTAGCGCTGTTCGACCACGCCCTGGAACGGACGCGCGCGGTTGGTCTGGTCCTGGTGGCCGCCCTGCGCGGCCAGGTGCAGCTTGCCGTTTTCGCCGAGCTTGAAGCCGGCGTCGCCGGACAGCTGGTACTGCTCGCCGTCGCCGGCGCTGTATTGCCCGTAGCGCGCGGCGATGCTGCCGCCGTGGTCGCTGCCCTTGAGCACGATGTTGACCACGCCGGCGATCGCGTCGGAGCCGTACTGGGCCGAGGCGCCGTCGCGCAGCACTTCCACGCGCTCGATCGAGGCGATCGGGATCGCGTTGAGATCGACCGGCGAGGAACCGCGACCCTGGCTGCCGTTGAGGTTGATCAGCGCGGTGGTGTGCCGGCGCTTGCCGTTGACCAGCACCAGCACCTGATCCGGCGCCAGGCCGCGCAGCTGCGCGGGGCGCACGGCGTCGGTGCCGTCGGTGATGGCCGGGCGCGGGAAGTTCAGCGAGGGCAGGGCGCGCGCCAGCGCGGTCGCGAGTTCGACCGTGCCGGTGGCTTCCAGCGCCTCCGGAGTGATGATGTCGATCGGCGCGCTGGACTCGGCGACGGTGCGATCGCTGACCCGGGTGCCGGTGACGATCACCTGGTCCAGGGTATGGGCCTCGGAGGCCGGCTCGCCCGGGGCGGCCGCGTCCTGGGCATAGGCCGGGGAGGCGAGCGCGGCGATCAGGGCCAGCGACAAGGGGGCGAGGACGAGCGGACGGCGTACGGCGCGGACGGCTACGGACATGGTGCGCGGCTCCTTGCGGCGGGGGGATTGGTAACGATGTCATTTTGGTTTAACACGGTTATAACAACTGGGTCAAACCCACTTTCGTATAGGTAGATAGCCGTACGTCATGGTTTTAGACATCGGATGCGCATCAGCTATGCCAGGTGGCACATCAGGCCGGCTTAACCCGGCTGCAGGCGGTTATCGCCACGGGCCCGGGGCCCGGCTCATGCCGTTTGCTCATGGGGGCGGACCGATCCGGGGCTGCTACCATGCGCGGGCTTGAGGTGATCGCCGGCCCCGCCGGCGATTGAAACGGGAATCCGGTGCGCCAGTCCTCCGAACGGAGCGACGGCAATTCCGGAGCTGCCCCCGCAACGGTAAGTAAGACGAACGATCTGCAATGAAGCCACTGTGCGCATGCATGGGAAGGCGCGGATCGGAGGGCTGGAGGCCCTCGCTTGCAAGCCCGGAGACCGGCCTGAGGCTGACCCGACACGCGGTGGGCGCTGTCATGGGGCTGCCTTGCGTCCGCGCGTCGCCGCCTCGTCGTTCCCTCCGCGTGTCTCCGACCCATCGTTTCCGCGCGGGTAGGCGCGGATCAGGAGCCATGCTTTGAATTTCCACCCTTACGCGCTTCGCCGCACCGCGCTGGCGACGGCGCTGCTGTCCGTCGTGGTCCCGGTTTGGGCCGCCGACGCCGCCACCGACCTCGACCAGGTCGTGGTGACCGCCAGCCGCACCGCGCAGACCCAGGACGCGACCCTGGCCTCGGTCACCGTGATCGACCGCGACGACATCGAACGCCTGCAGCCGACCAACTTGCCCGACCTGCTGCGCGGCACGCCCGGCCTGTCGATGGCCAACAACGGCGGCCCCGGCAAGTCGACCTCGCTGTTCCTGCGCGGCACCGAGTCCGACCATGTGCTGGTGCTGGTGGACGGCATCAAGATCGGCTCGGCCACCAGCGGCGGCGCCTCGCTGCAGGACATTCCGGTCGAACAGATCGAGCGCATCGAGATCGTGCGCGGCCCGTTCTCCAGCTTGTACGGCTCCGAGGCCCTGGGCGGTGTGATCCAGATCTTCACCCGCCGCCCGCAAGGCGCGTTCGCGCCGCACGCCAGCGCCTCGATCGGCAGTTGGCAGACGCGTCGCGGCACCCTGGGCGTGGGCGGAAAGAGCGACAACGGCTGGTACTCGATCAACGCCGCCAGCGAGGACACCGACGGCATCAACGCCTGTCGCGGCAAGCCCTCGCCGGGCGGCGCCGGCTGCTTCACTAACTCGCCCGACCGCGACGGCTACCGCAACCTGTCGCTGACCGCGCAGGGCGGCTACCGCTTCAACGACGCCTGGGACGCCGAAGCGCGCCTGTTCCGCGCCGAAGGCCGTAACGAATACGACGGCAGCACCAACAACCAGGCCGACACCGTGCAGCAGGTCGCCGGCGGACGCCTGCGCTACGCGCCCAGCGAACAGGCCACGCTGACCCTCAACCTGGGCCGCAGCAGCGACCTCAGCGACACCTACCGCAACGGCGTCTACTCCAGCACCTTCAATACGCGTCGCAAGCTGGGCTCGCTGCAGGGCGACTTCGGCCTCGGCGGCGGCCTGCTCACCCTGGGCTACGACTGGCAGCGCGACGAGGTCGAAAGCAGCACCGTCTACGCCCACGATCACCGCATCAACCGCGGCCTGTTCGGCCAGTACCAGCGCGAATCTGGCGCGCACGCGCTGCAGGCCAGCCTGCGCCGCGACGACGACAGCCAGTTCGGCGGCCAGACCACCGGCAGCGCGCTGTGGGGCTGGAACCTCAGCGAACAGCTGCGCCTGACCGCGAGCTACGGCACCGCGTTCAAGGCCCCGACCTTCAACGAACTGTACTTTCCCGGCTTCGGCAACGCCGATCTCAAGCCGGAGGAGTCGCGCAGCTTCGAACTCGGCCTGCGCGGCGAACACGCCTGGGGCGGCTGGTCGCTCAACGCCTACGAGACCCGGGTCGATGAATTGATCGCGTTCGATGCTTCGATCGGTCTGCCCGGCAACATCGATCGCGCGCGCATCCAGGGCGTGGAGGCCACGGTCGATACCGTCCTGGCCGGTTGGGACCTGCGCGCCAGCGCGACCTGGCTGGATCCGCGCAACGACAGCCGCGGCGCCAGCCGCGACAAGATCCTGCCGCGCCGCGCGCGCGAAAGCGCACGCTTCGATGCCGACCGTCGCTACGGTCGCTTCAGCCTGGGCGGCAGCGTCTACGTCGCCGGCGAACGTTTCGACGATCTGGCCAACACGCGCCGTCTGGACGGCTACGCCACCACCGACCTGCGCCTGGGCTTCCGTTTCGACGATTCCTGGAGCCTGCAGCTGGCGGCCAACAACGTGTTCAACCAGCGCTACGAGACCGCGGCCTACTACAACCAGCCCGGCCGCAACTACCTGTTGACCCTGCGCTACCGCGCGGCGAACTGATCGCCGCGCTTTCGCCACCACCGTCCCGTCCACGCCACCGAGGCCGCCGATGAACGCTCTCAGCCGATCCGTCCACTACAGTCTGTTCACCGCACTCGCCGCGGTCATGGTCGCCACCCGCTTCCACCACTTCGGCGACGCGCTGCACCTGCCCGATGCGTCGATGGCGGTGTTCTTCCTCGGCGGCCTCTGGCTGCGCAAGCACCTGGGTTTCGTCGCTTTCCTGGTGCTGGCGGTGGCGATCGACTGGATCGCGATCCAGGCCCAGGGCAAGAGCTTCTTCCAGCACTACTGCGTCACGCCGTCGTACGCCTTCCTGCTGCTGGCGTACGCGGCGCTGTGGTACGGCGGCCGCGCCTATGCGCAGCGGCTGCAGGCGACCCCGCGCGCGCTGCTCGGCGCGCTCGCGGTCGGCCTGGTCGCGGCCACGGTCTCGTTCCTGATCTCCAACGGCGCGTTCTACTGGCTGGGCGGACGCTACGAGGATCCGAACCTGAGCCAGTACCTGGCGCGGGTCTGGCAGTGGGGGCCGCTGTTCGTGCGCACCACCCTGAGCTACATCGCGGTGGCGTTGGCCGCCTATGCGCTGATCGCGCGCGCCTTGCCGCTGCGGGTCGCGCCGCGCGACGCCCAGGCCTGATCGAGGATGACGAGCATGACCGCAAGCCCCACGCATTCCCTGCCGCTGAGCTCGCCGCGCGCGCAGATCCTGGTCGGCGTCGCTCTGGCGGCGCTGATGATCGCCACCCGCGGCCAGCACTTCGCCACCATCGACCGCCTGCCCAGCGCGTCGTGGGCGATCTTCTTCCTCGCCGGCGCGCTGCTGCGGCTGATGTGGATGCTGCCGCTGCTGTTCGTGCTGGCCTCGCTGCTGGACATCGTCAGCCTGGCCTCGGGGACGATCGGCGACTGGTGTCTGTCGCCCGCGTATTGGGCGCTGGCGCCGGCCTACGCCACGCTGTGGCTGGCCGGGCATTTCTACGCGCGCATCCACCGCGATCGCTGGACCACGCTGCCGCGTCTGGCGCTGGTGCTGGCGGTGGCCGCGTTCGCGACCTATGTCTTCTCCGGCGGCGGCTTCTACTTCTTCTCCGGCCGCTACCCGGATCCCACGCTGGCCGGCTTCGCCGCGCGCATCGGCCAGTACTATCCGCGTAGCCTCGGCACCCTGGCCGGCTATGTCGGCACCGCGTTCGCGCTGCTGGCGATAGTCCGCGGCATCGGCGCCCTACGTACCGCCCAGCAGGGAGCCCGCGCATGAGCGACACCGTCCCGACCCAGGAAGAACGCCACCGCGAACGCATGCAGCGCAAGAAGGAGCTGGTCGATCGCAAGATCGCCCGCGCCACCATCGAGCGCGGCGTGCTGGTGGTTAACACCGGCAACGGCAAGGGCAAGAGCTCGTCCGGCTTCGGCATGCTCGCGCGCTCGCTGGGCCACGGCTTCCGCTGCGGCGTGGTGCAGTTCATCAAGGGCAGCTTCTCGACCGGCGAGGAAGCCTTCTTCCGCCGCTTCGAGGGCGACCAGCTCGCCTACCACGTGATGGGCGAGGGCTTCACCTGGGAAACCCAGGACAAGGCGCGCGACATCGCGGCCGCGCAGGCGGCCTGGGCCAAAGCCGCACAGATGCTGGCCGACGAATCCTGCGACTTCGTGCTGTTGGACGAGCTCAACATCGCGCTCGCGCATCGCTATGTCGAACTCGACACCGTGCTGGCCGCGGTCGCCGCGCGCCCGCCCTTGCAGCACGTGGTCATCACCGGCCGCGGCGCGCCCGACCGCCTGATCGAGGTCGCCGACACGGTGACCGAGATGCGCGTGGTCAAGCACGCGTTCCAGGCCGGCATCAAGGCTCAGAAGGGCATCGAGCTGTGAAGCCGGGATTCGGGATTGGGGATTGGGGATTCGCAAAAGCGCAGGCTATGCGTGGCATGGCTGCCGACGGGGCAAAGCCCGACGGACCTAGCTTAGGTCCGCGAATTCGGAAGGCGGTGCGAGCGCTATGAGCGAATCCCGAATCCCCAATCTCGAATCCCCGCGCCGCTGCGCGGCGCTATTGGTGTCCGCGCCCGCGTCGGGCCAGGGCAAGACCAGCGTCACCGCCGCGCTCGCGCGCTGGCACACGCGCCAAGGCCGACGGGTGCGGGTGTTCAAGACCGGGCCGGATTTTCTCGATCCGATGGTGCACGAGCGCGCCAGCGGCGCGCCGGCTTATCAGCTCGATCTGTGGATGTGCGGCGAGGACGAGGTGCGCGCGCGGCTGTACGAAGCCGCGGGCGAGGCCGATCTGATCCTGGTCGAAGGCGTGATGGGCCTGTTCGACGGCAAGCCGTCCAGCGCCGATCTCGCGCTGGCGCTGGGCCTGCCGGTGCTGACGGTGATCGACGGCTCGGCGATGGCGCAGACCTTCGGCGCGCTGGCCTTGGGCCTGGCGCGCTACCGCGACGGCCTGCAGGTGCATGGCGTGGCGGCGAACCGCATCGGCAGCGCCTATCACGCGCAATTGCTGCGCGAGAGCCTGCCGGCGTCGCTGCATTGGCTGGGCGCCTTGCCGCGCGATCCCGCGCTGGCCCTGCCCGAGCGTCATCTGGGCCTGGTGTCCGCGGGCGAGCTCGGCGATCTGGATGCGCGCCTGGACGCGCTGGCCGATGCTTGGGCCACGCACGCCGAGGCCGCGCTGCCGCCGCCGGTCGCGTTCGCGCCGGCCGAACCCGCCGCCGTGCCGACGCTGCCGTCGGGCTGGCGCATCGCGATCGCGCGCGACGCCGCGTTCTGCTTCCTGTATCCGGCCAACCTGGATCTGCTGCGCGCGGCCGGGGCCGACCTGAAGTTCTTCTCGCCGCTGGCCGGCGACAGCCTGCCCGACTGCGACGCGGTCTGGTTGCCCGGCGGTTATCCGGAACTGCATCTGGCGGCGCTGTCGGGCAACCAGGCCTTGCGACGCGACTTGCACGCGCACCGCGATGCCGGCAAGGCCCTGCTGGCCGAATGCGGCGGGCTGCTGTACCTGCTCGACGCGCTGACCGACAGGGACGGCGGGCGCCAGACCATGGCCGGCCTGCTCGCGGGCAGCGCCGCCCTGCAGCCGCGCCTGGCCGGCCTGGGCATGCAGTCGGTGAACCTTCCGGAAGGCGAGCTGCGCGGTCATACCTTCCACTACGCGCGCGCCGAGATCGCCGCCGAGCCGATCGCGCAAGCGGTCAATCCCAATGGCGGGCCCAGCCGCGAGGCGGTGTACCGCGACCGCCGCATGAGCGCGAGCTTCGTGCACTTCTACTTCCCGTCGAATCCGACGGCGGCGCTGCGCCTGCTGCAGCCGTGAGCGCCGTGCTCGCCGTCGCCGCGATGTGGGTAGCGCTGCTGCTGGATCGCGTGCTGGGCGAACCGCGGCGCGCGCATCCGCTGGTCGGTTACGGGCGCCTCGCGCAGGCGATCGAACGCGCGCTGTATCGCGACAGCCGCGCGCGCGGCGTCATGGCCTGGTTGCTGGCGGTGTTGCCGCTGACCCTGTGCGCCGCGGCGTTGCAATGGGCGACGCTGCGGGTCTCGCCGTGGCTGGCGGCACTCTACTCGGCGGGCGTGCTGTACCTGTGCGTGGGGCTGCGCAGCCTGGACGAACACGCCGCGCCGGTGGCGCGCGCGCTGCGTGCGCAGGACCTGGAGGCCGCGCGCGCCGCGGTCGGACGCATCGTCAGCCGCGATACCCAGGCCCTGGATGCCGAACGCGTGGCCGCGGCGGCGACCGAGTCGGTGCTGGAAAACGGCAACGACGCGGTGTTCGGCGCGCTGTTCTGGTTCGCGTTGCTGGGCCCGGCCGGCGCGGTCCTGTACCGGCTCGCCAATACCCTGGACGCGATGTGGGGCTACCGCACCGCGCGTTACGAACGCTATGGCTGGGCCGCCGCGCGCAGCGACGACGCGCTCAACTATCTGCCCGCGCGCCTGACCGCGCTGACCTACGCCGCGCTCGGCAACGCCGGCGCCGCGCTGCGCTGCTGGCGCAGCCAGGCGCCGGCCTGGGACAGCCCCAACGCCGGCCCGGTGATGGCGGCCGGCGCGGGCGCGCTGCGCGTGCGTCTGGGCGGCGCGGCGCCGTATCACGGCGTCTGGGAATCGCGCCCGCTGCTGGGCGAGGGCGACGCGCCCGACGCCGCGGCGATCGTGCGCGCGCAGTCGCTGGTACGGCGCGGCGCGCTGTTGTGGCTGTGCGTACTTACTGTGATCGCGGCGGTGGCGACTTATGTCTTCAACTACTGATCGCGTGCCCGCATCGCCATCTGGAGCCTTCATCCATGCTTGAGCACGGCGGTCGTCTACTGCGCGCCGCGCAGCGCTACGGCATCGCGCCCGCGGACTGGCTGGACCTGTCCACCGGGATCAACCCCGAGACCTGGCCAGTGCCGGCGATCCCCGCACGCGCCTGGCATCGCCTGCCCGAGGACGAGGACGGCCTGGACGCGGCCGCGCGCGACTACTACGGCGCGCCGGAGGTGCTGGCCGTGGCCGGTTCGCAGGCCGCGATCCAGGCCTTGCCGCGCTTGCGCGCGCAGGCGCGGGTCGGCGTGCTCGCACCCGGCTACGCCGAGCACGCGCATGCCTGGCGCCAGGCCGGGCATACGGTCGAGCTGTGCGAGTCGGAGCGTTTGCTCGCGCAGAGCGAGCGCTACGACGTCGTGGTGCTGATCCATCCCAACAATCCCGGCGGCGAGCGCTACGAGCGCGCGGCCCTGCTGGACCTGCACGCGCGACTGGCCGCGCGCGGCGGCTGGCTGCTGATCGACGAGGCCTTCATCGACGCCACGCCGGAACGCAGCCTCTGCGCCGATAGCGCGCGCAGCGGGCTGATCGTGCTGCGTTCGGTCGGTAAGTTCTTCGGCTTGGCCGGCGCGCGCGCGGGCTTCGTCTGCGCCGCGCCGCCGTTGCTGGCCGCGCTGCGCGAACGTTTGGGCCCGTGGACGCTGAGCGGCCCCAGCCGGCATGCGGTGCAACTGGCGCTGGCCGACCGCGACTGGCAGGCGCGCATGCGCGGTCGTCTGCTGGCGCAGGGCGAGCGGTTGGGCGCCGTGCTGCGCGCGCGCGGTTTCGCGCCCGACGCCGGCTGCGCCTACTTCCAGTGGCGACGTTGCGAGGACGCCGTCGAGCTGCACGAGGCGCTGGCGCGGCGCGGCATCCTCACCCGTTTGTTCGAGACGCCGGCCAGCTTGCGCTTCGGCCTGCCCGGCGACGACGCGGCCTACGCGCGCCTGGACGCGGCCCTGGCCGAGATCGCCGCCGCGCGGAGCCCCGCATGAGCGCGCGCGTGCTGATGGTGCAGGGCTGCACCTCCGACGCCGGCAAGAGCGCGCTGGTCACCGCGCTTTGCCGCTGGCTGCAACGCCGCAGCGTGCGCGTGGCGCCCTTCAAACCGCAGAACATGGCCCTGAATTCGGCGGTCACCGCCGACGGCGGCGAGATCGGCCGCGCCCAGGCGGTGCAGGCGCAGGCCGCCGGGCTCGCGCCGCACACCGATTTCAATCCGGTTCTGCTCAAGCCCAACAGCGACACCGGCGCACAGGTGATCCTGCACGGGCGCGCGGTCGCCAACATGGACGCGCGCGGCTACCACGACTACAAGCGCGTCGCGATGCAGGCGGTGCTGGCCTCGCACGCGCGCCTGGTCGCCGGCTACGACGCGGTGATCGTGGAGGGCGCGGGCAGCCCGGCCGAGATCAACCTGCGCGCGGGCGATGTCGCCAACATGGGCTATGCCGAGGCGGTCGACTGCCCGGTGCTGCTGATCGCCGACATCGATCGCGGCGGCGTGTTCGCTCATCTGGTCGGCACCCTGGCTCTGCTGTCCGAGAGCGAACGCGCGCGCGTGGCCGGCTTCGTGATCAATCGCTTCCGCGGCGATATCGCCTTGTTGCAGCCCGGGCTGGACTGGTTGGAGCGCGAGACCGGCAAGCCGGTGTTGGGCGTGCTGCCCTATCTGCAGGGCCTGCACCTGGACGCCGAGGACGCGTTGCCGCGCGAGCGCGAACGCAAGGCGCGGGCGACCTTGCGGGTGGCGGTGCCGGCATTGCCGCGGATCAGCAACCACACCGACTTCGACCCGTTGCGCGCGCATCCACAGGTCGAGCTGCATTACGTCGGTCCCGGCGAAGCGCCGCCGGCCTGCGATCTGATCGTGCTGCCGGGTTCCAAGTCCACGCGCGCCGATCTGGCCTGGCTGCGCGCGAACGGCTGGGATCACGCGATTGCGCGCCATCTGCGTTACGGCGGCAAGCTGATCGGCATCTGCGGCGGCCTGCAGATGCTGGGGCGCGCGGTGCACGATCCGCTCGGCATCGAGGGCGCGCCCGGCTCCAGCGCCGGCCTGGGCTGGCTGGATCTGGACACCACGCTGGAGCCCGAAAAGCAGCTGCGCAACGTCGCCGGCCGGCTCGCGTTGGACGACGCGCCGGTGCGCGGCTATGAGATCCATTGCGGGATCAGCCAAGGGCCAGCGCTGGCGTGCGCCAGCGTGCGCTTGGACGATGGCCGCAGCGACGGCGCCTGCTCCGAGGACGGCCAGGTGTTCGCGACTTATCTGCACGGGCTGTTCGACGAACCCGCCGCCTTGACCGCCTTGCTGCGCTGGGCTGGATTGAACGAGGTCGAAACTCTGGACATGCACGCCTTGCGCGAGGCCGGCATCGACAGACTCGCCGACGCGGTCGAAACCCACCTGGATACCGCCCGTTTGGCCGCGCTGCTCGGCCTGCCGGCCACGACCGGAGCGGCGCCATGCGCACCCTGATCCTCGGCGGCGCCCGCTCGGGCAAGAGCGCCCTGGCCGAACGTCTGGCCGCGCGCGATGCGGACGTGGTCTACATCGCCACCGCGCAAGCGCGCGACGGCGAGATGGCTGCGCGCGTCGCCCATCATCGCGAACGCCGCCCCGCGCATTGGCGCACCGTCGAAGAACCGCTGGCGCTGGCCGAGGCCTTGCGCGAGTACGCCCGCGAGGGGCGTTGCGTGCTGGTCGATTGCCTGACGCTGTGGCTCAGCAATCTGCTCGACGAAGCGCAGGCGACGGATCGCTACGAACGCGAGCGCGACGCGCTATTGCACGACCTGCCCATGCTGCCGGGCGAAATCGTCCTGGTCAGCAACGAAGTCGGCCTGGGCGTGGTGCCGTTGGGCGAACTCACGCGGCGCTTCGTCGATGAGGCCGGGCGCCTGCATCAACACCTGGGCACGCGCTGCGAGCGCGTGCTGTTCGTCGCCGCGGGTCTGCCGCTGGCGCTCAAAGGAGATCTGCCTTGAACGATGTCGTGACCCCGTCGCTGTCGCGCGACTGGATCCTGGATGCCTGCGCCGTCGCCGACGCCGACTGCCAGGCGCAGGCCCTGGCGCGCCAGGCCCAGTTGACCAAGCCGCCGGGTTCGCTGGGGGCGCTGGAAGCGCTGGCGGTGAAGCTGGCGGCATTGCAGCGTCGTGCGCACCCGCAGGTGGAGCGGGTCTGGATCAGCGTGTTCGCGGCCGACCACGGCGTCGCCGCCGAGGGTGTGTCGGCGTTTCCGCAGGCGGTCACCGGCGAGATGGTGCGTAACTTCGCCGGCGGAGGTGCCGCGATCAGCGTGCTCGCGCGCGCGCTGGACGCGACCCTGGACGTGGTCAACCTGGGCACGGTCAACGACCCGGGCGAAATCGTCGGCGTGCGGCGTGCGATCGTCGCCGCCAGCAGCGCCAATTTCTGCACGCAGGCGGCGATGAGCGCGGCGCAATTGCAGGCCGCGCTGGATGCCGGCGCCGAGAGCGTAGGGCTGGCGCGCGCGTCCGGTGCGCAGCTCTACATCGGCGGCGAGATGGGCATCGCCAACACCACGGCCGCCACCGCGCTGGCCTGCGCGCTGCTAGGCCGCGCGCCGACCGAGCTGACCGGCGCCGGCACGGGGCTGGATGCCGCGGGTATCGCCCACAAGGTCGCGGTGATCGAGCGCGCGCTGGCGCTGCATGCCGACGTCCACGACGCGCGCGAGCAGTTGCGGTGCCTGGGCGGTTTCGAGATCGCGGCCCTGAGCGGCGCCTTCATCGCCGCCGCCCAGGCCGGCGTGCCGGTGCTGGTGGACGGCTATATCGCGACCGTGGCCGCGCTGGCCGCGACCCGGCTCAATCCGGGGGTGCGCGAGTGGCTGCTGTTCGCGCATCGCTCGCACGAACGCGGACATGGCCTGTTGCTGCAGGCGCTGGACGCGCAACCGCTGCTGGACCTGGGCATGCGCCTGGGCGAAGCCAGCGGCGCGGCGGTGGCGGTGCCCTTGCTGCGCCTGGCCTGCGCGCTGCACGAGGGCATGGCCACCTTCGCCCAGGCTGGCGTGTCGGAACGCGCATGAGCGCCACCGCGATCGAGCTGCTGCGTCACGGCGACACCGGCCAGCGCAGCTACCGCGGGCGGCTCGACGATCCGTTGTTGGAACTGGGCTGGACGCAACTGCGTGCGGCCGTGGTCGGCCGTGACTGGGACGCGATCGTGTCGTCGCCCTTGCGGCGTTGCGCCGAGTTCGCGCGCGAACTCGCGCAGGCGCGCGTGCTGCCGCTGCAATTGGACGCGCGTCTGGCCGAGTACGACTTCGGCGATTGGCAGGGCGTGCCCATCGAGACTCTGGCGGCGGAGCAGGGCGAGGCGCTGGGGCGCTTCTGGTCGGATCCGGTCGCGCATCCGCCGCCGGGCGCCGAGCCCTTCGCGACCTTCCAACTGCGCCTGGTCGCGGCCCTGGACGAGGCCGCGGCGGCCTGGCCCGCGCGGCGCGTGCTGGTGGTGACCCATGGCGGCGCGATCCGCCTGCTGCGCTGCGTGCACGAGGGCCGCGGTTTCGGCGACATGGCCAACATCGACGTCGCGCACGCGTCCTTGCATCCCCTGCAATGGAGCGGCGCGCATCGCGCCGTCTCGGCCTGATGCGCGCCTTCCTGCACGCGATCGGCTTCCTGACCCGCTTGCCGGTGCCGGCTTCGGTGTTCGAGGATTCCCGCGCGCGTTCGCGCTCGCTGGTCTGGTACCCCTGGGTCGGCGCGATCGTCGGCGGCCTCTTGTGCCTGCTCGCCTGGGCCTTGCAGTCGGCGCCGCCGTTGCTGGCGGCGGCCTTGATCCTGCTGGTGTGGGTGTCGCTGACCGGCGCGCTGCATCTGGACGGCCTGGCCGACAGCGCCGATGCCTGGATCGGCGGCATGGGCGCGAGCGCGGCCGAGCGCCGCGAACGCACCCTGACCATCATGAAAGACCCGCGCAGCGGCCCGGCCGGGGTGGTCGCGCTGGTGCTGGTGCTGCTGTTGAAGTTCGCCGCGCTCGCCAGCCTGCCCGCGCCGGCCTGGGCGGCCGTGTTGCTGGCGCCTGTGCTGGCGCGCGCGGCGCTGACGCTGGCGTTCGTGAGCACGCCGTACGCGCGCAGCGGCGGCATCGGCAGCGCGCTGGTCGATGCGCCGCGCACGGCGGCCATTGCCAGTGTGTTGGCGGGCGTTGCGACCTGCGCGTTCGCGGGCTGGCGCGGCGCATTGGCGCTGGCGGTCGCGGCGCTGACGTTCGCGCTGTGGCGACGCGCTTGCCTGCGCCGCCTGCAAGGCATGACCGGCGATACCTGCGGCGCCCTGGCCGAAATCATCGAGGCCGTGGTGCTGGTGAGCTTGGCCCTAACGTACTGAGGTCGTCCGGCACGAATCGGGCCGCGCGAGAGCGCAAGATAGGAACCGCCGCCGGCGCGGGCGGCCGCCATGCTGGCGACCGACTACCGACCCAGGTGCACGCCGATGGCCGCCGACTCCGACAACCCGCGTTCCGAACCCGACGCCACGCGCAAGGTCGATCCGCAGCGCGCCGATACGCGCGACGGCTACCGGCGCCGCATCGAACGCGCGGTCGCGCTGATCGAGCGCGCGATCGCGCAGGGCGAGGATCCGCCCGAACTCGCGCGCCTGGCCGAGGCCGCGGCGTTCTCGCCCTTCCATTTCCACCGCGTCTACCGCGCCATGACCGGTGAGACCAGCGGCCAGACCGTGGCCCGTCTGCGCTTGCTGCAAAGCTTGCGTCTGCTCGCGGGCGAGGCCCGCAGCATTACCGACACCGCGCTCGCGGTCGGCTACCAGACCCCGCAGGCCTTCAGCCGCGCGTTCCGCCAGGGGATCGGCGCCACGCCCAGCGAGCTGCGCGCCGAACCCGAACGTCTGCGCCGCGAGATCGCGCGCCTGGCGCAGCCGCCGGGTAGCGCCGCTTCGAGCGCACCGCTGCGGGTCGAAGTGGTCGAGGTCGATCCCTTCCAGGTGCTGGCGCTGCGCGTGACCGGCGGCTATCCGCAGCAGAATCGAGGCTATGGACGCCTGTTCGCCTGGGCCGCCGAGCACGAGCGCATGGAGCAGCTCAGCGGTCTGTACGGCGTGCCTTGGGACGACCGCCGCGACGTGGCCGTGGCCGACTGCGCCTTCGATTGCATGATCGCCTTGAACGCGCCGTTCGAGCCCGAAGACGAGGCGTTCCGGCGCGTGCCGATGGGCAGCGGGCGTTATGCGCGCCTGCGCCACGTCGGGCCCTTCGACGGCCTGGAAGCGCTGACCGACGCGCTGCTCGCGCAGTGGCTACCCGACAGCGGCGAACGCCTGCGCGACGCGCCGCTGCACCACGAGTATCTGGACGATCCCGACGAAACGCCGGAGGCGGTGCTGCGCACCGATATCTTTTTGCCGCTGCGCGATCCGTCTGACGCCTAGGTGCGCCGGTCCGCGCGCTACACGTATCGACTTGTCCTGCGATACATTGCGATCGAGTCGTCGCCATTCTCAGCCGTCGAGCGCCCCGCATGCACGCATTCGCTACCAAGGGTCTGGTCCTGGCGTTCTGCGCTGTCTTGGCGGTGGTTATGGCCGCCAGCGGCGAGTCGCCATTGAGTATCGTCTTGTTGCTGGCGGCCGTCCTGTTGCTGCTGCTGGGGACCGACCGTGTTTTCACGCGCAGCCGAGCGCGACGCAACCTGCCTCAGGACTTCAGCGTGACGTTCGCGGACCTGCGCGCCCTGCAGCGCGCGGACTGGTTGCGTTTGTTCGCATGTACGTTCGGCGGTATCGCGCTGGCCATCGCAGCCTTGGCGGATGCGGGCCGGCCTTAGCTCCGCCGCGCCACCTCCGCTCCTCGCCTGAGGAAGGCCCTATCAGGCCCCGGCCGCATCCAGTCGCGCTTCCAATTCGGCGATCCGCGCTTCCAGCGCGGCCACGCGTTCGGCCAGCGCCGATCCGCCACCGCCACCGCCGCGGCTGTCTTCGTCGCCATCGTTGCTGGATGCGTTCCACACCGGTTCGCCGCTGAGCAGGTGGCCGTAGCGGTCTTCGCGCTGTCCGCTCTGGCGGCCGAGCAGGCGCACCAGCGGCGGCGACTGCTGCGCCAGGCGTTCCAGCGCGTATTGGACGTCGCCGACATTGTCGAACTTGGCCATGCGCTCGCTGCGCGACAGCAGTTCGTGCAGGGTCTGCGGGCCGCGCAGCATCAGCAGGGCCAATAGCGCGGTCTGCGGCCGGGTCAGGTCGAGCAGGGTGCCGGCGCGGTGCGAGTAGCGCTCGGAGCGGCCGGTGTGCTGCGATTTCACCCAGCCGCGCGGCTCCAGCCGGCGCAGCACGTTGCCGACTTCGCCCTGTTCCAACTGCATCATCGGTTCGCGCGCGGTCTTCTGATTGCAGGCCACGACGATGGCGTTGAGGGTGAGCGGGTAGACGTCGGGCGTGGTCGCTTCCTTCTCGATCAGGCAGCCGATGATGCGCGCCTCGACCGCGGTGAGCCGCGCTTCGGGCGCGGCGTCGGCTTCGGTGGAAGGGGTGGGGCTGTCGGTCTCGCTCATGATCGCTCGCTGCGGATTTTTGGGGGTGTCTGGGTATATCGCGCTTCCGTCGACGATGCGGCCCTGGGCCGTAAGGTCGCGGACCGCGCTCAGACCAGCGCGGTGGAGGGCGGCAGGTTGCGTGTGCCGCGGTAGATCGGCGCGGCCAGCACCATTTCGGCCAGGCTGTGGGCGAGCTCGCGCTCGGCCATCACCGCGCCGTCGGCACCGTGCTCGATCAGATGGCGGACTTCGTTGTCGCTGTGGGCGCGCGCGACGATGCTGAGGCCGGGGTTGATCGCGCGCAGCTTGGCGATGATCTCGCCGGCCTCCAGCGCCTGCGGGATCGCCAGCATCACCGTGGTCGCGCGCTCGGGCACGGCCTCGCGCAGCACGCGGTCGTTGACCGCGTTGCCCAGGATCGCCGGCAGGCCGGCGGCACGCGCCTTGGCGATCAGGCTGTCCTCGCCGTCGATCACCACCAGCGGCACGCTGCGCTCGGTCAGCAGCCGTGCCAGTTCGCTGCCTACGCGGCCGTAGCCGATCAGGATCACGTGGTCGGCGATATCGGCCGGCACCGGCGGCACCACCGGGTCGACCGCGGCTTCCTGCAAGGCGGCCGCCTCGCGAGCCTGCTTGCGGTCCAGCCAGGCGAACAACAGCGGGTTGACCACGATCGAGAGCAGGGCGCCGGCCAGGATCAGGTCCTGGCCTTCCTGCGGCAGGATCTCCAACTGCAGGCCGAGGCCGGCGAGGATGAAGGAGAACTCGCCGATCTGGGCCAGGCTGGCCGAGATCATCAGCGCGGTCGGACCGGGCTTGCCGAACGCGCGCACGATCGCGTACGCGGCGATGGATTTGCCGACCACGATGATCGCGAAGGTCGCCAGCACCGGCAGCGGCTTCTCGATCAGGATCATCGGGTTGAACAGCATGCCGACGGACACGAAGAACAGCACCGCGAACGCGTCGCGCAGCGGCAGGGTTTCGTTGGCGGCCTGATGGCTGAACTCGGATTCGTTGAGCAGCATGCCGGCGAAGAACGCGCCCAGCGCGAACGAGACCCCGAACAGTTCGGCCGAACCGAAGGCTACGCCCAGCGCGATCGCCAGCACGCAAAGGGTGAACAACTCGCGCGAACCGGTGCCGGCCACGCGCTCCAGGATCCATGGGATCACGCGCCGGCCGACGATCAGCATCACCGCCACGAAGGCGCCGACCTTGGCGAAAGTCTTGAACAGCGCCGCCCAGACCTCGCTGGGGTCGCCGGCCTCGCCCTTGATCACGCCGGCCAGGGCCGGCAGCAAGACCAGCGCCAGCACCATCGCCAGGTCCTCGACGATCAGCCAGCCGACCGCGATGCGGCCCTTGACGGTCTCGACCAGGCGGCGCTCTTCCAGCGCGCGCAGCAGCACCACGGTGCTGGCCACCGACAACGCCAGACCGAACACGATGCCGGCGCCGTGCGACCAGCCCAGGAAACGCGCCAGCGCCCAGCCCATCGCGGCGGCGGCGGCGATCTGAACCACCGCGCCGGGCAGGGCGATCGCCTTCACCGCCAGCAGGTCGCGCATCGAGAAGTGCAGGCCGACGCCGAACATCAGCAGGATCACGCCGATCTCGGCCAGCTGCGGCGCCAGGGTCTGGTCGCCGACGAAGCCGGGGGTGAAGGGGCCGGCGATGATGCCCGCGATCAAATAGCCCACCAGCGGCGACAATCGCAGGCGTTGCGCCAGCGCGCCGAAGATGAACGCCAGTACGAAGCCGGCGACGAGGATCGCGATCAGGGAGGTGTGATGCATCGGATCTCCTGTCGTGTCGGCTTCCAAGAATGTGGGCCGACACCCCTCGATGCAAGTCGCGGCTCGAAGTTCGGGCCTGAAATTCGGCCGTAATCGCCGCGCGAGCGCCGATCCGGCACGCCTTGCCGCCCATCGGCGATAAGCCTGATCGCGCGTGGCGACGGGCGCGCGAGCGCGCCCGGAGGCGGCGCGCAGGGCCTGGCCCGGGCCCCGCCGGCGCCCCGCGCGGACGGGCCGGGGCGCGATCGCGCAGGCGGTGACGGCCTCGGTCCCGCTACACTATGCGCATGATTGCCTTCCGTGATTTCGCCCTTCGGCGCGGCGAACGCCTGCTCCTGTCCAAAGTCGACCTGACCCTGCAAGCCGGGTGGCGGATCGGCGTCATCGGCCGTAACGGCACCGGCAAGTCCTCGCTGTTCGCGGCGATCCAGGGCGAGCTGGAGTCCGATCTGGGCAACCTGGACATGCCCAGCCGCGTGCGCATGGCCAGCGTGGCCCAGGAAACCCCGGCGCTGGACGATCCGGCGCTGGACTTCGTGCTGTCCGGCGACGCCACCGTGTACGAGGTGCTGATGGCCGAGCGCGCCGCGGTCGAGCGCGAGGACTGGGAGGCCGTGGCCGAGGCCCACCACCGTCTGGAGGAGCTCAACGGCTACGACGCCACCGCGCGCGCCGGCAAGCTGCTGCACGGCCTGGGCTTCTCGCCCGACACCCACGAACGCGCGGTCAAGGAATTCTCCGGCGGCTGGCGCGTGCGCCTGAACCTGGCGCGCGCGCTGATGACGCCGTCGGACCTGCTGCTGCTGGACGAACCCACCAACCACCTCGACCTCGACGCGGTGCTGTGGCTGGAGCAGTGGCTGCTGAAGTACCCGGGCACCTTGATGCTGATCTCGCACGACCGCGAGTTCCTGGACGAGGTCACCACCCACACCCTGCATCTGCACGACGGCAAGGCCAAGCTCTACACCGGCGACTACACCGCCTTCGAGCGCCAGCGCGCCGAGCACCTGCGCCTGCAGCAGATCACCCACGAGAAGGCCCAGGCCGAGCGCGCGCATCTGCAGAGCTTCATCGACCGCTTCAGCGCCAGCGCCGCCAAGGCCAAGCAGGCGCAGTCGCGGGTCAAGCGCCTGGCCAAGATGGCCGGCACCGAGGCGGTACGCGCCGAACGCGCGCTGCGCATCGATTTCCCGGAACCGCTGAAGCTGCCGCACGCGCTGTTGCGCCTGATGCACGCCGACTGCGGCTACGGCGACCATACCGTGCTCAACCAGGTCGGTTTCATCCTCGAGGCCGGCGACCGCGTCGCCTTGCTGGGCCCCAACGGCGCCGGCAAGTCGACCCTGGTGAAGTCGCTGGTCGGCGAGCTGGAGCTGCTCAGCGGCGAGCGCGGCGGCCACCCGGACCTGCGCATCGGCTACTTCGCCCAGCACACGGTCGAATCGCTGCGCGAAGGCACCACCGCGATCGACCACCTGGCCGACATCGCGCCGGGCGTGGCCACTCAGCAGCTGCGCGACTTCCTGGGCAAGTGGAATTTCCCGGGCGACCGCGCCTTCGAGAAGGTCGATTCCTTCTCCGGCGGCGAGCGCGCGCGCCTGGCCCTGGCCCTGATCGCCTGGCGCCGCCCGAACGTGCTGCTGCTGGACGAACCCACCAACCACCTCGACCTGGACATGCGCGAGGCCCTGGCCGAAGCGCTGAGCAGCTTCGACGGCGCGATCGTGCTGGTCTCGCACGACCGCCACCTGATCGGCCTGGTCTGCGAGACCTTCTGGCGCGTCGCCGACGGCGTCGCCCAGCCCTTCGACGGCGACCTCGACGCCTACGCGGTGTGGCTGCGCACCCGCGACAGCAGCAACGACGGCAAGGCCGCGGCCAAAGCGATCGCCGCGGCCGCCGCGGCGGTGGTGCCGGAGGCGCCGCCGAGCAAGCCGCGCGCCAAGGTCAATCCGCACAAGTTGGCCCAGGCCGAGGCGCGCGTGGCCGAGCTGGAGTCCAAGCTGCGTACGCTGGACATGGATCTGGCCGATCCGACCAAGTACGTGGGCGGCGGCGACAACGCGGCCGAGCTGGCGCGCAAGCGCGAGGCGGTGGCGGCCGAGTTGGCCCAGGCCGAGGCGGAGTGGTTGGCGCTGTACGACGCGGCTTGAGTTTCGTCGCGATCGGCTGATTCGATCGCGGCTTACGCCGCTCCCACAGAAAAATGCGGGCCACGTTCCCTTAGCTGTTGCTCGTCATCCCCGCGAAAGCGGGGATCCAGTGCCTTTAGCGCCCCCTAGCACGTAAGTCTTGCGACGTCGCCTTTTTTGGAAAAGGGTGAAGCTGCGCGGCTTACGAACCGCAGGTTCGTGCACAGCTGAACGCCAGCAAGCTCTTGCTCTTAGCTCCCTCCTTTCTCAAAGGAGGGTTGGGGAGGATTTGCTTTTGCTGTTTTTTCGTCCGCTTCGGCTCGAAGGTCAACGGCTTCCGCCTGCTGCGCATGCGGGTCACTTCCTCTTGCTTTTAGCTCCCTCCTTTGAAAAAGGAGGGTTGGGGAGGATTTGCTTTTGCTGTTGCCTCGTCGGCTCGGTCCGAAGGTCAACGGCTTCCGCCTGCTGCGCATGCGGGTCACTTTCTCTTGCTAGCCCAAGAGAAAGTAACCAAAGAGAAGGGCTAGCGTGACCAACCCTCCCCTGCGAGTTGGCTTCCGCCTGCTGCGCATGCGGGTCACTTTCTCTTGCTAGCCCAAGAGAAAGTAACCAAAGAGAAGGGCTAGCGTGACCAACCCTCCCCTGCGAGTTCGAGGCTTTCGCCGGGATTTTTCGAATGGACATCCTTGTCCATTCGAAAAACGGCGCGCGTCCTGCGCGCCGCCCTTCGGGTCTACGGTTGGTCGGGTGAGTGCGGGGCTTTTGGACTTCAATGCCGCGGCAACGGCAACGGCAACGGCAACGGCAACGGCAATGGCTGCATTCGAAGCAACTTCGAGGTCCGGAGCGGGGGCGACTGTTTTCGGCGTCGCTGTCTATAGCCTTACTGCAAACGTACTTCCAGATCGCGTTTGGCTCCGGCCACGTTGCCGCTGTAGTCCTTGGCGGTGATGCGCAGCGTGTAATCCCCTGGCGGCAGCTCGGTCGGTACCCACAGGCCGGTCGCGAGCTTGCCGTCGCGGGCGGTGTTGGTCAGCACGTAGCGGAAGCGCGTGATCGCGCTTCCGTGCACGGTGATGCCGCTGCCGTCGGCGTAGATCACCTTGGTGGCCTCGTCCTCGGACGGCATGCGATCGAATTGGATGTTGCTACGCGGTATCTCGTAGCCCGGCATCGGCGCGCCCGCCGCGTTCAGCCATTGATAGCCCAGCGCGTACAGGCCGAGCCGGCGTCGCGCCTGATTGCCGTCGACCTGATCCCAGGCGTCGACCACGATCTGCACGCCGGGCAGGACACGCGACACCACCACGCGCCCTTGCTCGCGCTGTTCCAGCGGCTGGGCCGCGTCGTCCAGCAAGGCCACGCGCTCGATCTGCGGCGCGTAGCGGTCGGCGAAGCCCAGGAATCCCAGGCTGATCGCGTTGCGCTGGTAGCCCTCGGCGCCGACGATCAGATGCACATGGGCCATCGCGTTGATCGTGCCCAAGGCGTCGCCGACGCGGAAACGCGTACCGCGCGGGACCCGCACGCGTTCGAGCTTGCCGGTGTCGTCGAACAGCGGATGGAAGCGCGTGGGGTCGAGCGAGTCGCCGCGCGCATCGCGGCCCACGCGCATGTGCACATAGCCCAGCGTGTCCAGACCCAGGCCTTCTCCCAACTGACCCAGGCCCCAGGTCGCGTGCGGGCTGCTGACCTTGGCATCGGCGATCGCGAGCACGCGTTGGCCGACGTCGCCGGCGATGTCGAGGCCGCCGTGCAAGTGGTGACGGCTCTCGCCATCGCCGTCGCCGCGCACTTCGCCCAGGGTGCCTACCACTTCGTGCCAAGCGGTCTGCGGTGCCAGCGGCCAGCGGCCCTCGCTGCGCGGCAAGGGGTTGAGCGGCGAGGGGCCGACGGCATCGGCGATCGCGGCCGCGCCGGGCACGGCCGGCGCCAGGCGGTGCACGCGATAGCCCAACGCATCGGCGACGTAGAGGCTGTCGTCGGGCGCGAGCGCCAAGGCCGACGGACGCGCGAGGCGCTGCCCCGCGACCGCGCCGCTGATGGTGCGCAGCACGCGATCGGCGCCGATCTGCAGTACGCGCCCGCGCGCCATCTCGCCGACGTAGATCACCCCGTCGTGGGTGACCGCCAGGCTCAGAGGTCGCCGTAACGCGTCCGGCGGATCCTCGGGCAGGCCTTGCAGCACGGTGCTCACCGCGCCGTCCAGGCCGATGCGCCGGATCGCGTTGTTGCGCAGGTCGGCCACCAGCACGCGCCCGTGACGGTCCAGCGCGAGCGCGGTGGGGGTGTCGAAACGCGCGAATGCGGCGGGGCCGTCCTGATAGCCCGGGCGTTCGCCGCCGGCGAGCGTGCGCACCTGGCCATCCAGGCCGATCACGCGGATGCGGTCGTTGTAGGTGTCGGCGACGTAGACCTGACCCTTGGCGTCCACGGCCACGCCGGTGGGCCCGTTGAAGCGCGCGGCCTTGCCCGGGCCGTCGAGATAACCCGCGCTGCCGTCGCCGGCCACGGTGCTGACCGCGCCTTGCGGGTCGATCTTGCGGATCGCGTGGTTGCCGGTGTCGGCCACGTAGAGATTGCCGGCCGCGTCCAGGGCCAGGCCCGAGGGCGTGTCGAACGCAGCGGCAGCGCCGACGCCGTCGCGGAAGCCTTCGTCGGAACCGGCGAAGGTGGCGACGCTGCCGTCGGCGCGGATCGTGCGGATGCGGTTGTTGTCGCCGGCGTCGGCCACGTACAGCGTGCCGTCGCGGCCCAGCGCCAGGCCGTAAGGATCGGAGAAACGCGCCTGCGCGCCGACGCCATCGCGCAGGCCTTGCACGCCGTCGCCCGCGCGCAACTGCAATGGTCCGCTCCAACCTAGCGGCGTGACCTTGGGGGGCGCGGGCTTGCGCAGCGCGCCGGGTTCGAAGACGTAGGTCGCGGCCAGGGCGGCGGCGGTAAGGCCGATCGCCAGTGCCAGCCAGAGATTTCGGGACATGCGTTTCCTGATGACGGCGGCCGCGCGCGGCGGACCTGGAGCGAACCGGGGATTCTAGCCGCGGGTCCGCGCGCGCAGTGGCCCGATTCGGCGCGCCGATCCACCGCCCGCAGCAAAGTCGGCGGTTTGCAGCCCGGCAAGTATCGACCCTGTGCTTATGCTGGTTTAGATTGCCGCGCGGCGCGATCGCTCGCTGCGCCTACCACTGGGGATGGGAATGAGTCGAAACAGGAAGTGGCTGGCGGCGACGGCCGCGGTCGTGATGGTGGCCGCGTTCGCGGCACCCGTTTTCCACAAGGCGATCCAGGCGGCGCTGGCGCGCGCCGCCAGCGTGCGCGTGGCGCTGCAGGCCGCGCCGGGCGATCCGGCCGAACCGATCGAGGCGCGCGGCTCGCAGCCCAAGCGACCGCCGGTCAGCCTGACCATCGCGGGCGAGATCAGCGGTTTGGCGCCGGGCGCGGCTCCGGAATCGATCCTAGTGCGGGTCGGCAACCGCAGCTTCGCCGGCCAGATTCAAGGCGGCGGCTACGTGGCGACGGTCGACGCCCTGGACCCCGCCGAGATGGTCGACGTCGAAGTGCTGTCGCAGCGCGTGCGCTATCGCAGCGTGGTCGGCAGCTTCGGCAAGCTGATCGCGCATACCGGCGGCGACCGTCGCGTCGACGCCGTCGAGCTGCCGACGCTGCGGGTATCGCCTTGGAGCAGCGCGCTGGCGTTTCTGGTGCGCACGGCGCTGAAAGGCCGCGATGCGGTCAGCGATCAGGAGTTCGAGCGCGCCACCCGCGCCGTGTCGGGCGCGGATTTGTTCACCGCCAACAATCTGCTGGCCGGCGTGGCCTCGGGCGCAGCGGCGCTACCCGGTGGCTACACCGACGGGCAGCAGTTTCTGCAAGACGAGAACGCCTATCGGAACTGGATCGGCAGCGTATCGTGGCCGGCCGATCCGGAGCTCGCGTTCGCGCAGGCCGACTACGCGCCCTTGCGCGACCTGTCCGAGTTGCCGTCGCAGATGCTGCTGATGGCGCCCGTGCAGTTGGACAACGTGCCGGTGTTCTCGTCGGCGCCGCAACTGCTGCTGGCCAATACCGACGGCAGCTACAGCCTGCACGATGGCCAGGCCGAGCCGGGGCGCCCCAATTACAACGCACAGCTGGATGCGTCCGGCGAGGTCGTGCTGCTGCCGAAGTCGCCGCGCGTGATCGACCGCTACGAAGGCATCGGGCGCACCCGAATGACGCTGGCGCGCATCGTGCTGCGACGCATGTTCGACGGCGATCGCCACGACTTGTGGGTCACGCGCGAAGAGTGGACGCGCAGTTTCCCGGACGATCCGTCGCGCGAGCCGCAGGCGTATCACCCGGTGAGTCTGTGGTCGGTGTCCGACCTGCATGCGATCGCACGCGCCAACACCTGGATCGCGGCGCCGAGCCGACGCGCGCTGCCCTGGGTCTGCGCGATACCGGTGAACATTCCGACCCACCACGAGCTGCTCGGCGAGTGCGGCTTCGTCCAACACCGCTTCGACCCGGGTGGCAGCGGCGTCACCGAGGACCACGGCAACAAGGTCGGCGCCAACATGCAGCCGCAGCCGGCCGGCGCCGGCAGCGACTTCGGCTGGATCGTCGAGCGCACGCAGTTGCTCATGCAGACGCCACAGGTGTCGCTGCGCTACTGGAGCATCGACGGCGAGGACTACGCCGATACCGTGATCTACCTGGCCACCGGCACCTCCAGCGGCGTGCTGGGGCAGACCGTGGTCGGCGTGAGCGGCTCGCTGGCGGTGGACAGCGTGCCGTACACCGCCGCGCAGGCGCAGGGCACCTGGACCCTGGGCACCGCGTTCGCGCAGGCCGCGGCCTATCCGAATCTGCACTACACGTTGGAAATCCAACGCAATGCCGACGGCAGCGGCGAGTACCGCGACGACAGCGTAGAAAGCGGCGCCTACACCATCCTCATGCGCTGGCAGGTGGCGAGCGAACGCCTCTACGAAACCCAAACCCGGGCCCGCTTCCCCAGCGGGGGCACGCGCTTCGTGAGCGACTGCGCCAGCGCCTTCGCCGACGGAGCGCAGGCCTGCGCGCCGACCCGGATCCGGTATTTCCGGCCGCTCAAGCGGGTGGGCGACCGCCTGTACGGCATCGAGGAGCTGCACACCCAGTTCGAGCTGAAGCCGCCCGGCTACACCGGCAACTACGAGGTCTACGTCAACGTACGCCCGACCTTCCAGCAGTGCCTCGGCGGGTCCTGCCTGGCGCCGCCGCCGGCCTTGCGCCTCCCCGCGAACCCGACCGCGGTTGAATCGGCGGTTAAAATCCCCATCCTTGCTGTCGTCCGTCCCGGAAAAACCCGAACCGCAATGCCTATCTACGCCTTCCAGTGCAGCGCCTGCGGGCACAGCTTCGACCGTCTGCAGAAGCTGTCCGACGCCGATCCCAGCGTGTGCCCGTCCTGCGGGGCGGAAGCCGTGAGCCGTCAGCTCACCGCGCCGCAGTTCCGTCTGGCCGGCGGCGGCTGGTACGAGACCGACTTCAAGAAGGACGGCGACAAGAAGCGCAATCTGGCCGATGCCGCCGGTTCCAGCGGTTCGGACAAGCCCAAGCCGGCCGAGAGCAAGACCGAAACCAAGGCCGAGCCGGCCAAGAGCGAGCCCAAGCCGGCCGCCAAGCCGGCCGCGTCCTCGGACTGAACCGCGCCCCGGAGCGATTCGGGGGCGGGTTCATGCGAGCCGGATGCGACGGGCGCCGTTGCGGCGCCCGCCATGGGCCTATCAGTTACCGAATTCGCCGCGGCAGCCGCGGCTGACCCAGATCGCGGTGCGCGAGCTGATGCCCCAGGTATTGCCCTGGATGCAGGGCTGCTTGGAGATCTGACGCAACAGGCGCGGCACGCCGTAGCCGGGCGGCCAGGCGCAGGTGGTGGTGCGGTTGTCGACACTGGAGCAGGTCACCCGACGCGCGCCGGGCTGCGGCGGCTGGATCTGGGCGCCGGCCACGAAGTCGGCGCGGCAGCCCTGGGTGACCCAGACCTGGCCGTTCTGCGACTGCCAGGTGCGGCCCTCGACGCAGGCCGAGCTGGACAGCTGGCGCGACAGCCGGGTCGGCCCGTACCAGGGCACCGAGCAGGTGCGCGGGCGGTTATCGCTGCTTTCGCAGCGCACGGTCTGCCCGACCGGCGGCACCGGCGGGCTCAGGCCCGGGCCGAACTCGCCGCGGCAGCCGCCGCTGACGTAGATGTTGCCGTCGCGCGACTGCCAGGTGCTGCCCTCGGTGCAGGGCGTCTTGGACAGCTGCCGCAGCAGGCGCGAATAACCGGGCCAACTGGTGCGGCAGGTGCGCGGGCGGCCGTCGCTGCTCTCGCAACGGATCGTGCCGCCAGGCTGGGGGCCGATCCCGCCGCCGTTGCCGGTCAGGGACTGCGAGATGTCGGTCTTGATCCGGCTGAAGGTCCAGTTGGAGCGGTTGACTTGATCGATATAGAAGCGCAACTGGTCGTCCGGAATGCGCCGGCCGTTGGACTGTTCGGAGTACTCCAGGCTGATCACCCGGACCTGGTCGTTGTAGGACAGGTTGCGCAGGTTTTCGGGCGCATAGGCCCGCGCCTGGGGCTGGGCCAGGACCTGGACGGGCGCGGCCAGGGCCSCCAGACACAACGCCAGCGACAACGGTTTGAGCAATTTCAGCATGGCCTATCCCCTAGCCGGATGGAGCACGCGGCGAACCGGGCCGCGGCCGGTGGTGCGGGTGCGTATGGGGCGGGCAGTGGGCGGATTAGATGTGGACGAAATCCAGCCTTGGGCGCCGCTGCGGGACAAGTAACCGGCTGGAGCCGTTAAGATAGCGTGTTCCTGGCCCAGGCCCGGACGCGCGCCGGCTCCGCCCGGCGCCCCCCACCGTGCCGGCCCTGCGCCGGCCGCCGTTTCGATCCCGGAGTTTCCATGCGTACCCACTTCTGCGGCCTCGTCGACGAGGCGCTGATCGGCCAGACCGTCACCTTGTGCGGCTGGGTCAACACCAACCGCGTCCAAAGCCACGTGGTGTTCACCGATTTGCGCGATCACGAGGGCGTGGTCCAGATCGTGGTCGATTCCGACATGGCCGAGCTGTTCAAGATCGCCAGCGACCTGAGCGTGGAGAGCTGCGTGCGCGTGACCGGCACGGTGCGCGCGCGCCAGGCCGCCAACGACAAGATCCGCAGCGGCAAGGTCGAGATCCTGGCCGCGACCATCGAGGTGCTGAACAAGGCCGAGCCGCTGCCGTTCCATGCCCACGAGAACGCCGGCGAGGAAACCCGCCTGACCTATCGTTACCTGGACCTGCGCCGTCCTGAGATGCAGAAGATGATGCGCACGCGCATCCGCCTGGTGCAGTCGCTGCGCCGCTGGCTGGACGCGCGCGGCTTCCAGGACATCGAAACCCCGATCCTGACCAAGGCCACGCCCGAGGGCGCGCGCGACTTCCTGGTGCCGGCGCGCATGCACCCGGGCGAGTTCTACGCCCTGCCGCAGTCGCCGCAGCTGTTCAAGCAGATCCTGATGGTGGCCGGCTTCGACCGCTACTACCAGATCGCGCGCTGCTTCCGCGACGAAGCCCTGCGCGCCGATCGCCAGCTCGAATTCACCCAGCTCGACATGGAGTTCGCCTGGGTCTCCGAGCGCGACGTGCAGGACACCGTTGAGGACATGATCCGGGTGGTGTTCAAGGAATCCATCGACGTCGAGCTCGACGCACAGTTCCCGCGCATGACCTACGCCGAGGCGATGCGTCGCTACGGTTCGGACAAGCCGGACCTGCGCATCGAGCTGGAGTTCGTCGACATCGCCGAGCTGGTCAAGGCCTGCGAGTTCAAGGTCTTCACCGACTGGGCCAATCACGCCGACGGTCGCGTGATCGCGCTGCGCGCGCCGGGCGCCGCGGGCTGGTCGCGCAAGCAGATCGACGACGCCGGCGCGCACGCCGCCAAGTACGGCGCCAAGGGCCTGGCCTGGATGAAGGTCGAGGACGCGTCCAAGGGCCGCGAGGGCATCAACTCGCCGATCGCCAAGTTCTTCGACGACGCCACCCTGGCCAAGATCGTCGAAGCCAGCGGCGCCCAGAGCGGCGACGCGATCTTCTTCGGCGCCGCCGACTACAAGACCGCCAGCGACTTCATGGGCGCGCTGCGCCTGAAGCTGGGCCGCGACCTGGGCCTGATCGGCGAAGGCTGGAAGCCGCTGTGGGTCACCGACTTCCCGATGTTCGAGTGGGACGAGGAGGCGCAGCGCTACGTCGCCCTGCATCACCCCTTCACCGCGCCGGCCGTGGACGACATCGCCGACCTGCGCGCCAACGCCAAGACCGCGGTGTCGCGCGGCTACGACATGGTGCTCAACGGCAACGAGATCGGCGGCGGTTCGATCCGCATCCACCGTCCGCAGATGCAGTCGGCGGTGTTCGATCTGCTCGGCATCGGCGCCGAAGAGGCCGAGGCCAAGTTCGGCTTCCTGCTGGACGCGCTCAAGTACGGCGCGCCGCCGCACGGCGGCATCGCCTTCGGCATCGACCGCATCGCCGCGCTGATGGCCGGCACCGAGTCGATCCGCGATGTGATCGCGTTCCCCAAGACCACCAGCGCGCAATGCCTGATGACCGGCGCGCCGTCGCCGATCCCGGACGCGCAGCTGGCCGAAGTGCACGTGATGGTGCGACCGAAGGATCCGGCCTAAGGCCGATCCTGCTGTGGGGTAGGAGCGGCGCGAGCCGCGACCGCGCCCCACCGGCCGCCGGCGTAGTAGCGGTTTAGTGCGCTGGTCGTTCGCGCAGCTGTGTGCGGTTGCGCGGTCGCGGCTTGCGCCGTTCCTACAGGAAGCTGATGGTCATGAGCGACGACTACCATATCCGCCGCGCCACGCCCGACGACGCGGCGCTGCTGGCCGACCTGGCCGCGCGTACCTTCACCGAGACCTTCGGACACCTGTATCCGCCGCAGGACCTGCAGCGCTTCATCGACGAAGCCTATTCGGCCCAGGCGCAGGCGCGCACCTTGGGCGACGCCGATTACGCCGTGTGGCTGCTGGAGCGCGACGGCGTCGCGGTCGGCCACGCCCTGGCCGGTCCTTGCGGCCTGCCGCATGCCGAGGTCGCGCCCGGCGACGGCGAGCTCAAGCGTCTGTACGTGCTGCGCGAGGCCCAGAACGGCGGGCAGGGCGGGCGTTTGTTCCAGACCGTGCTGGACTGGTTGCTGCGCGACGGTCCGCGCACGCTGTGGATCGGCGTGTGGTCCGAGAACCACGGCGCGCAGCGCTTCTATGCGCGCCACGGCTTCGTGCACGTCGGCGACTACGATTTCGTGGTCGGCGACACCCGCGACCACGAGTTCATTCTGCGGCGCCCGGCGCAGGCCTGAGCGGCCGGCCGATACATGCGGTGGGGTAGGAGCGGCGTAAGCCGCGACCGCGAACCCGCACACCGACGAGCTTTCGATTCCGCAGCGACCTGCGACCGCCTGCGCGATGGTCATCGCGCAGGCGGTCGAGTTATGGCGGTCGCGGCTTACGCCGCTCCTACCCCCAAGCGATGCGCAAGACTCAGCGCGCCGCCACCACGTCCACCGCACCCAAGGTCAGGCGCCCGTTACTGTCGCGGCCGACGTTCTGCGGGGCGATGCCGCGGCGGCCCGGCCAACTGTCGGCCAGCGCGAGCTTGAGCGTGTAACGGCCCGGCGCCAGCGTCGCCGGCACGTTCGCCTGCATGGCCTGACTGTGCGGCGCGCCCGGCAACAGCCCGGTCAGCGGATAGTCCAGCACCGACTTCGCGCGTAGCGTGCCGGCCGCGTCCAGCCAGTGCAGCTCGGCCTGGTAGACCTGGTACAGCGGCGCCACGCCGGTGTTCTCGATGCTCAGCGTGACCGGCAGGCTGGCGCCGACCACCGCCTGATCGGACCAGGCCACGCGGCGCACGGTGAACTCGTAGCCCAGCGCGCGCTTGATGCTGAGCAGCTTGGCGCGGAACGCCGCGGTGCCGGTGTTCTCGTGCTGCCCGGCCGGGCCCAGCCAGGTGAAGTGGTAGTCGCGCACCAGCTTGACGATGTCGGCGGTGCGGTCGGTCCACAGCTTCTTCTGATCGGCGTAGGGGCTTTCGCCGCCGATCGGATTGAGCCGCCAGTTCTCGCGCGCGGCCGGGACCTCGTTGCGATAACCCCATTCCAGGTTCCACCAGCCGGTGTCGTCGCAACGCTTGAGCACGGGCGAATAGGTATTGCACATCGCGGTGTAGGAGGGGAAGAAGTCCTCGCTGAAACCGAACCCGGCGCCGCCGACGTCGCTGGCGCGCGCGTAGCGGGTATGCAGCGGCGTCTGCGCGAAGGCGCTGGTGTAGGCGTCGCGCACCAGCGCGCGCGTGGTCGCGTCGGGCTCGTAGCTGGCGCAGCCGGAGGTATGCCATTCGCCCCAGAAGCCGAGCAGGCCGACATGGACGGCGGTGATGCGCGGGTCGCCGTCGTAGCGGCGCGCGAACGCGTGCACGAACTGCTGCAACTGCTCGCGCATCGCCGGCGTGTTGTAGTCCGGCGCCACGCCGGGGCCGTCGCCGCCGCAGCTGTTGTAGACGCGTCCCGGAATGTTCAGCGGGGCCTGGCCGAGAAACTTGGGGTAGTCGCGCTCGGGCTGTTCGCTGTCGTAGTAGTGATGGATGTTGTTGCCGACGCTGTCGGGGTAGTCGGCGAGCGGCCGCAGCACGAAGGTGGCGTTGGGATCCTCGGCCAGGATCGGCGCCAGGTGGCGTTGCTCGAAGCCGTCCCAGTCGTAGCGCTCGTCGGCGGTTTCGACTTCGCGCCAGGGCAGGTAGATCTGGTAGATCGACGCGCCGTAGTAGTTGTCGGGCAAGCCGCCGTCGGCGCCGACCGTGGTGCCCCACAGCAGGAAGCCGCGGTGGGGATTGGACAGGTCGTCGTTGCTTTGCGCGGGCGTGGTTTCGCCGGCGTGCGCGGGCGACAGAGCGAGCACGGCGGTCAGCGCGAAGGCGAGGACGCCGGGTAATACGGGTCGCAGGTCCATGTGGACTCCGTGAGTGGGGGGCGCGGCGATGGTGAGCGCTGCCCGCGGCGCCGGGAGGGGCGCGGCATCACAGTCCAGGGCGTCCCGTGGATGGGACAACCGTTCCGCTAGCCAGGTCACGCTTGTTCCACGCGATTCGCGCCGTCGACGCCCGCCATCGCACGGCGCTCTGGGGTAGGAGCGGCGTAAGCCGCGACCCTCATGCTCGCGAACCTGTGCGGGTCGCCCGCACGTCGTGGTCGCGACTCGCGCCGCTCCCGCACGCGACCGCCGCGGCGCGACTTGGTTAGCATCGCCGCAGACCCGATATCGCCTCAAAGGCGAACGACGGAGCGGCGATGGAGCGAGCGACGACGGATGGCACGCGCAAGGTGATGCTGATCCACGGCATCTGGATGCCGGCGCTGTCCATGCGCTGGATGGCCGCGCGCCTGGCCGAGGCCGGCTTCGAGCCCGCCCTGCACGCCTATGCCGGCGCCGCCGGCGGCCCGGACGCCGCCCTGCCCGGGCTGGCCGAGCGCCTGGGCGCCGGCCCCACCCACGTCCTGGCCCACAGCCTGGGCGGATTGATGACCCTGAGCGCTTTGGCCGCGCAGCCCGAGCTGCCGGTACGGCGCGTGGTCTGCCTGGGCTCGCCGTTGTGCGGCAGCGCCGCCGCCGGCGGCCTGGCGCGGCATGCCTGGACCGCGGCCGCGCTGGGCCGCAGCGCCGAACTGCTGCTGCGCGGCTGCCCGCCCTGGTGCGGGCGGGCCGAAGTGGCGGTGATCGCCGGCTCCACCCCGCGCGGTCTGGGCCGCTATTTCGGCGATCTCGGACCGGACAGCGACGGCACGGTGGCGGTCGCCGAGACCCGCCTGGACGGGCTCAGCGACCATGCCGTGATCCCCGCCAGCCACACCGGCCTGTTGTTCTCGGCGCAGGCCGCGCAGATGGCGGCGGCCTATTTCCGCCACGGCTGCCTGCGCGCCTGAGCCCCCGCCGGCCCGGTTCGGGCCTGGTTCGGGACCAGCGACCCGGTGGGCGCGCACTTATCGAGTAAAATCGCCGGCTTGTTCACAGATTGAGCCGGTAACGCCATGGGTAGAGGTCCGTCGATCGAAGCGCGCAAGAACGCCGAGGACGCGCGTCGCGGCAAGATCTTCACCAAGATCATCCGCGAGATCAGCGTGGCCGCGCGCCGCGGCGGCGGCGATCCCGGCGGCAATCCCAGCCTGCGCACCGCGATCGACAAGGGCCTGTCGGCCAATATGTCCAAGGACGTGATCGAGCGCGCGGTGAAGAAGGCGACCGGCGCCCTGGAAGGGGTGGAGTACGAAGAAATCCGCTACGAGGGCTATGCCCCCGGCGGCGTCGCCGTGATCGTCGACTGCCTGACCGACAACAAGGTCCGCACCGTCGCCGACGTGCGTCACGCCTTCGGCAAGTTCGGCGGCAACCTGGGCACCGACGGTTCGGTCGCGTTCCTGTTCCAAAAGCGCGGCGTGCTGTGGTTCCCGGCCGGTTCGGACGAGGACCAGATCACCGAAGCGGCGATCGACGCCGGAGCCGACGATGTCGTGGTCTATCCGGACGACGGCTCGATCGACGTGCTGACCGCGCCGGACGCGTTCGCGGCGGTGAAGGCGGCGATGACGGCGGCCGGTCTGGCGCCTGAGCAGGCCGAGGTCACCTACCGCGCCGAGAACGACATCGCCGTCGGCGGCGAGACCGCGCAGCAGGTGGTCAAGATGCTGGCCTGGCTCGAAGACCTGGACGACGTCCAGAACGTCTATTCCAACGCCGAACTCGGCGCCGACGCCTACGCGTAGACTGCCTGCGTGATCCGCATTCTCGGCATCGACCCCGGTTCCCAGCGAACCGGCCTGGGCGTCATCGACGTCGCGGCCGACGGCCGCTGCACCTACGTGCACGCGCATGCCTTGAAGCTGCTCGACGCCGAGGACTTCCCGTCGCGGCTGGGCTTGCTGTGCGAAGGCCTGGAGGCGGCGCTGGACGAATGGCAGCCGCAGCAGGTCGCGATCGAAACGGTGTTCATGGACAAATCGGCGATGTCGGCGCTGAAGCTGGGCCACGCCCGCGGCGCCGCCCTGGCGACGGTGGTGCGCCGGCGCATCCCGATCAGCGAATACGCGCCGCGCGTGATCAAGCAGTCGCTGGTCGGCCGCGGCGCGGCCGACAAGGAACAGGTCCAGCACATGGTGCGTCTGCTGCTGAACCTGCCGCAAATGAAGCTGCAGGCCGACGCCGGCGACGCCCTTGCGGTGGCCCTGACGCATGCGCATATGAGTGCTACCGCCGCCCGCACCGGCCTGACCGCGGCGCAACTGCGCAGGCGCGGCACGTGAGCGCGCCGTACCGTCATCCCAGGGGAGTGTGTCCGTGATCGGTCGTCTCAAAGGCATCCTGGTGCACAAGGCGCCCCCTTGGATCGTCGTGGACGTCAACGGCGTCGGCTACGAGCTGGAAGCGCCGATGAGCACCTTCTACGACCTGCCCGAGCTGGGGCGCGAGGTCGCGTTGTTCACCCACTACGCGCAGAAAGAGGACAGCGTCTCGCTGTACGGCTTCCTGCGCGAGACCGAGCGCCGTCTGTTCCGCGACGTGCAGAAGGTCAGCGGCATCGGCGCCAAGATCGCGCTGGCCGTGCTGTCGGGCGTGCCGGTGGAGGAGTTCGCGCGCCTGGTCCAGGCCGGCGACGTGACCGCGCTGACCCGCATCCCCGGCATCGGCAAGAAGACCGCCGAACGCATGGTGGTCGAGCTGCGCGATCGCGCAGGCGATTTTGTGGGCTCCGGCGCCGTCCTCGGCGGCAACGGCGTGCCCGCCGACCCGCAGAGCGAGGCCACCGTCGCCCTGCAGCAACTGGGCTACAAGCCCGCCGAGGCCGCGCGCATGGCGCGCGATGCCACCGCCGCCGGCGACGACGCCGCCGCCATCATCCGCAAAGCGCTAAAGTCCGCGCTTCGCTGAGCCCACGGCGGACACCCCGCCCGGAGCACACGCACCATGGCTTCCACCGTTCCTTCCGCCAATGCGCAGCCGCGCAAGAAGTCCCATGACGCCCAGGGTCACGGCCACGGCCATGGCAGCAAGGGCTTGGCCGGATTGGTCGTGGGCGCGATCGGCGTGGTCTTCGGCGACATCGGCACCAGCCCGCTGTACACCCTGAAGGAGGCGTTCTCGCCGCACTTCGGCCTGATCGGTCCGCACATCACCCCGGCCGCGTTCCACGACACCGTGCTGGGCATTCTGTCGCTGGTGTTCTGGGCGCTGATGATCGTGGTCACCTTGAAGTACGTGACCATCATCATGCGCGCCGACAACGAGGGCGAGGGCGGCATCATGGCGCTGATGACCCTGGCCCAGCGCACCCTGGCCAAGGGCGGGCGCTCGGCTTATGTGGTCGGCATCCTGGGCATCTTCGGCGCCTCGCTGTTCTTCGGCGACAGCGTGATCACTCCGGCGATCTCGGTGCTGGGCGCGGTCGAGGGCCTGGAAGTCGCGGCGCCCGGCCTGCACCGTTTCATCGTGCCCATCACCGTGGTGATCCTGGTGATGGTGTTCCTGGCCCAGCGCTTCGGCACCGAGAAGGTCGGCCGAGTGTTCGGCCCGATCACCGTGCTGTGGTTCCTGGCCCTGGCCGCGATCGGCATCCACAACATCGTCGACGCGCCGGAAGTGCTGCAGGCGCTGAACCCGATTTGGGGCGCGCGCTTCTTCATCGACCATGGCCTGCACTCGGTGCTGATCCTGGGCGTGGTGGTGCTGGCGGTGACCGGCGGCGAAGCCTTGTACGCCGACATGGGCCACTTCGGCGCGCGCCCGATCCGCTACGCCTGGTACATCATGGTGCTGCCCTGCCTGATGCTGAACTACCTGGGCCAGGGCGCGTTCGTGCTCGGCCACCCCGACGCGGTGCGCAATCCCTTCTTCGAGGCGGTGCCGTCCTGGGCCCTGTACCCGATGATCGTGCTGGCGACGATGGCGGCGGTGATCGCCTCGCAGGCGGTCATCACCGGCGCCTATTCGGTGGCGCGCCAGGCCATGCAGCTGGGCTACATCCCGCGCATGCAGATCAAGCACACCTCGCACGACACCATCGGCCAGATCTACGTGCCCTACATCAACTGGATCCTGGCGATCACGGTGATCGCGGTGGTGCTGGCCTTCCGCAGCTCGACCGCGCTGGCCACCGCCTACGGTATTTCGGTGTCGGCGACGATGCTGATCGATACGCTGCTGCTGGCCCTGGTCGCGCGCTCGCTGTGGCCGCGCTGGCGCGCCTGGGTGCTGCCGCTGTGCGTGGTGTTCTTCATCGTCGACGTCGGCTTCGTGGTCGCCAACGGCGCCAAGTTCTTCGACGGCGCCTGGTTCCCGGTGGTGCTGGGCCTGACCGTGTTCACGGTGATGCGCACCTGGCGCCGCGGCCGCGAGCTGCTGCACGACGAGGTGCGCAAGGAAGGCATTCAGCTCGACAGCTTCCTGCCCGGCCTGATGCTGGCGCCGCCGATCCGGGTGCCCGGCACGGCGGTGTTCATGACCGCCGACAAGGGCGTGGTCCCGCACGCGCTGCTGCACAATCTCAAGCACAACAAGGTGCTGCACGAGCGCAACGTGTTCCTGACCGTGGAAACCCTGAACGTGCCGCATGCGCCGCGCGAGAAGCGCCTCAAGATCGAGGCCATCGGCGACGATTTCTACCGCGTGCTGATCCGCTTCGGCTTCATGGAAGTGCCCGACGTGCCGCTGGCGCTGATGCGCTCCTGCGACGCCGGCGGCATCTACTTCGATCCGATGGACACCACCTATTTCGCCAGCCGCGAGACCGTGGTCGCCAGCCGCCACCGCGGCATGCCGATCTGGCGCGACCGCCTGTTCGCCTTCATGCACCGCAACGCGGCGCCGGCGACCGGCTTCTTCCGCATTCCGGGCAATCGCCTGGTCGAGTTGGGCGCGCAGGTCGAAATCTGATCCGCAAGCACGGCCGCGCAACGCTGCGATGCGCGCGGCGGGACGGGAATGAGCGTTCCAGCGCATGGATTGCCGCGCCGCGCGCGGCTGCCTAGCCTCGAGCGCTCCTCCCCTCGAGACCCGGCGATGTCGAACGCCAGCGCGGTATCCGATCCCGATGCGTCCTCCCGGCCCAAGGCCTACCTGGTCCAGGAGCGCGACGCCGAAACCATCGCCGGCAACGGCAGCCGCCTGTGGCTGCTCGCCGACGCCAGCGACTGCTGCGGCGCGCTGGGCGCCAATCGCCTGCGTCTGGAGGCCGGCGCGGCCGGCGCCAAGCCGCACTATCACGCGCGTTCCAGCGAAGCCTTCTACGTGCTCGACGGCGTGCTGCGCATGGTCGTCGACGGCGAAGCGGTGAGCGTGGAGCGCGGCGGCCTGGTGGTGATCCCGCCCGGCGTCGTGCATTCCTTCGGCGCCGGCCCCGACGCGGTCGCCGACGTCCTGGTCACCCTGACCCCGGGCGTGGACCGTTTCGACTATTTCCGCCTGCTGCCCAAAATCCTGCGCGGCGAGGCCGACCCACGCGCGCTGGACGAGGCGCCGCAGCGCTACGACGTGCATTTCGTCGACGCCTGAACCGCCGCGTCGCCGGAACGTGCGCCGCGCCGTGGGCGGCTCGCGCGCGGCCATGCGAACATAGGCGCATGACCGACCACCGCATCATCGCCCCCGGCGCGACCCGCGAGGACGAGGCCCTGGAGGCCTCGATCCGGCCCAAGCGTCTGGACGAGTACCTGGGCCAGCAGCCGGTCCGCGAGCAGCTCAAGATCTACATCGAGGCCGCCAAGGGCCGCGGCGAGGCCCTGGACCACGTCCTGATCTTCGGCCCGCCCGGCCTGGGCAAGACCACCCTAAGCCACGTGATCGCCAACGAGTTGGGCGTGAACCTGCGCCAGACCTCGGGCCCGGTGATCGAGAAGGCCGGCGACCTGGCCGCGCTGCTGACCAACCTGCAGCCGCACGACGTGCTGTTCGTCGACGAGATCCACCGCCTCTCGCCCGTGGTCGAGGAGGTGCTGTATCCGGCGATGGAGGACTACCAGATCGACATCATGATCGGCGAGGGCCCCGCGGCGCGCTCGATCAAGCTCGACCTGCCGCCCTTCACCCTGATCGGCGCCACCACCCGCGCCGGCCTGCTGACCGCGCCGCTGCGCGACCGGTTCGGCATCGTCCAGCGTCTGGAGTTCTACAGCGCTGAGGAACTGACCAAGATCGTGCGCCGCTCGGCCCAGATCCTGGGCATCGACTGCGTGCCAGAGGGCGCGGCCGAGATCGCCAAGCGCTCGCGCGGCACCCCGCGCATCGCCAACCGCCTGCTGCGGCGCGTGCGCGACTTCGCCCAGGTGCGCGCCAACGGGCGCATCGACAGCGAAACCGCCGACGCCGCCATGGCCATGCTCAAGGTCGACCCGCAGGGCTTCGACGAGCTCGACCGGCGCCTGCTGCTGACCATCATCGAGTCCTTCGACGGCGGCCCGGTCGGGGTGGAGTCGCTGGCCGCCGCGCTCAGCGAGGAGCGCGGCACGCTCGAGGACGTGATCGAGCCCTATCTGATCCAGCAGGGCTATCTGGTCCGCAGCGCGCGCGGCCGCATGGCCACGCCCAAGGCCTACCGGCATGTCGGCCTGAGGCCCAAAGCCAATGCCGTCGGGCTTTTCGAAGAGGATTGAGCGAGTGATTGCACCGGCGTTCAGTTGGCCGACACGCGTCTATTGGGAAGATACCGACGCTGGTGGCGTGGTCTACCACGCGCAATATCTGGCGTTTCTGGAGCGCGCGCGCAGCGAATGGGTGCGTGCGCAGGGTTACGGCCAGGAGCGGTTGCGGCTGGAGTTCGAGCTGGTGTTCGCGGTGCGCGCGATGCAGATCGACTTCCTCAAGCCCGCGCGCCTGGACGACGCCCTGTCGGTGTCGGCGCAACTGCGCGAGTGCCGCCGCGCCAGCCTGGTGTTCGCGCAGGCCATCCACCGCGGCGAGGAGCGTCTGTTCACGGCGACGGTGCGCTTGGCCGCACTGGACCCGCGGGACTTCCGCCCGCGCCCGATTCCGGCGGCGCTGTACGAGCCGCTGCAAGCGTTGGTCACCCCGGCGCCGCAAGAACCAACGTAACCATCAGGCCCGTGTTGCGGGCTACGGAGAAACAAGCATGACGTCATCGTTGATCGCGCTACTGGCCACGACCGTGGAAGCCCTGCCGGAAGAGGCCGCCAGCGCGGTGACGCAGGCCGCGACCGCCGCCGCCGCCGCGGGCGGCGACTTCAGTCTGCTGGCGCTGCTGCGCGACGCCAGCCTGCCGGTGCAGTTCATCATGGCCCTGCTGGTGTTGGCCTCGGTCACCTCCTGGATCATCATCTTCCGCAAGTGGAAGGTGATCCGTCGCGCCAAGCACGAGGCCGACCAGTTCGAGGAACGCTTCTGGTCCGGCGCCGAGCTCAGCAAGCTGTACGCCGGCACCACCGAGCGCGGCCGCGGCGTCGGCGGCCTGGAGGCGATCTTCGAAGCCGGTTTCCGCGAATTCAACCGCATCCGCCAGCGTCGCGGCGTGGATGCGCGCGCCCAGCTCGAAGGCGCCCAGCGCGCGATGCGCGCGACCGGCTCGCGCGAGCTCGACGGTCTGGAGCACAACCTGGAACTGCTGGCCAACATCGGCTCGACCTCGCCGTACATCGGCCTGGTCGGCACCGTGTTCGGCATCATGGTCACCATGCATTCGCTGATCTCGACCACCAAGCAGGTCGGCATCGCCGACGTCGCCCCGGGCATCTCCGAGGCGCTGCTGGCCACCGCGATGGGCCTGTTCGTGGCGATCCCGGCGGTCTGGGCCTACAACCGCTTCGCCACCGGCGTGGAACGCCTGTCGGTGCGCTACGACGCGTTCTCCGAGGAGTTTTCCTCGATCCTGCAACGGCAGTCCCACCTCGACGAAGGCTGATGCGGGCCCTCCGCACGCATCCGCATCCGAGCGCGTATTCGCGCCTGCGCCTTCCGCCCCCGCGGAAGGCCTCGTAAAGAAAGAGAGGTAAGGCCATGTCCGGCATTTCCGCGCGCCGCCATCGCAAGCGCAAACTCAAGGCCGAAATCAACGTCGTGCCCTACATCGACGTGATGCTGGTGCTGCTGATCATCTTCATGGTCACCGCGCCCCTGCTGACCCTGGGCATCGACGTCGATCTGCCCAATTCCAACGCCAAGTCGATCGAGACCAAGAACGATCCGGTGGTGGTGCAGGTCGACGCGGCCGGCAACTACTTCCTGGCGGTCAAGGCCGACAAGAAGGAAGGCGTGACCGCGCAGACCCTGCGCACGCGCATGAGCGCGCTGGTCGCCGAGAACGGCAAGGACAAGGTCCAGGTCTACGTGGCCGGCGACGGCCAGTCGAACTACCAGCGCGTGATGGATGTGATGAACATCCTGCAGGGCGCCGGGGTCGAGAAGGTCGGCCTGATCAGCCAGCCCGAGAAGAGCAAAGCCCGATGAGGGAAACCAAAGCCGACACCGCGCAAGCCGTCGGTTTGGCCCTGGCGCTGCACGGGCTGCTGATCGTGGCGCTGTTGCTGAGCGCATTGCAGTGGGGTGGCGCGCCGGAAGGCGGTGGCTCGCCCATGGCCACCGAACTGACCGACGCCTCCGACTTGTCGGCGGCGATGCAGCGCACCCTGCGCAGCAAGGTCGCGCCGGTGCAGGACCCGCTGCCGCAGCCCGAGCCCGAGGACGCGCTGCCGCAGCCGGAGCCCGAGCCGATCCCGCAGGACGCGCCCACCCCGCAGCAGCAGGCGCCGCAGGACTTCATCCCGGTGCCCGACGACAGCGTTCAGGAGCAGGTGGTCGACACTCCGACCCCGAACAAGGCCACCGAGCAGACCGTGCAGGAGGCCAAGCGCCAGCAGGATCAGGTCGATCTGACCGAGCAGGAGCGTCAGCTGGAGATCCAGCGCCAGCAGCGCCTGACCGCGATGGAACTGGAGCGCCAGAAGCAGCTCGAGGACATCCGGCGCAAGCGCGCCGCGGCCGCGCGCGAGGCCAGCCTAGCCGAGCAGCGGCTGGCGCAGCTCGCCGACGCCCAGGCCCGCAACGCCTCCTCGGCCCAGGCTGACGCCAACCAGCCCACCCCCGGCGCGGGTGGCCAGGGCGATCCGGGCCTGATGGCGGCCTACCAGGCTGCGCTGCAGGCGGCGATCAAGGCCAAGTGGACCCGGCCGGACAGCGTGCCGCTGGGCGCGAAATGCAAGCTGGTCATCCGCCAGATCACAGGCGGTGCCGTCATCGACGTGCAGGTATCGTCGCCGTGTTCCTACGACGAGCAGGCCCAGCGCTCGATCGAGGCCGCCGTGCTCAAGGCCCAGCCCTTGCCCTACGCGGGCTTCGAAAAGGTGTTCAACCGCCAGCTCAACTTCACTTTCACCGCCCAGGACGAGTAAGCCCGGCCCGATTGGGTGGTTCAGCTTGAATTCGTTCAGCTTTGAGGCGGCGTTCACCTCCAAACTGTTAAGAATCCCAAGCTGAACAAGTGTCCGCGTCCGAATGACCCGTAATGGAGTGCCGATGAACCGACCCCTGTCCTGGCTGGCCGCGCTGCTCGCGCTGCTGCTTCCGTTCTCCGCCGCCGCCCAGGGGCTGGATGTCGATATCGTCGGCGGTAAGGCCGCGGCGCTGCCGATCGTGGTGGTGCCGATGCCGTATCAGGGCGCCGGCACCGCGCCCAGCACCGATATCGCCAAGGTGATCCGCGACGACCTCAACCGCTCGGGCCAGTTCCGCGGCCTGCCGGTGGAGCGCATGGCCAGCCAGCCCAGCCGCGGCGCCGACATCAACTATCCGGAATGGCGCGCGATCAACCAGGACTACATCGTGGTCGGGCGCGTGGTCGACGGCGGCGCCGGCGCCTACCGCATCGAGTACGAACTGTTCGACGTCGCCAAGCAGCAACGCCTGGCCGGCTTCGCCTACACCGCGCGCGCCAACGTGGTGCGCGACGCCGCCCATCAGATCGCCGACGCGATCTATCAGAAGATCCTCGGCGTGCGCGGCGCCTTCTACACCCGCATCGCCTACGTCACCGCCAACGGCACCGGCCGCGGCGCCGACTACGTGCTCAAGATCGCCGACTCCGACGGCTTCAATCCGCAGCCGGTGGTGCGCTCGCCCGAGCCGCTGCTGTCGCCGGCCTGGAGCCCGGACGGCAATCGTCTGGCCTACGTGAGCTTCGAAGGCGGCAATTCCTCGATCTACATCCAGAACATCAGCTCCGGCAGCCGCGAGCTGGTGGCCAAGTTCCGCGGCATCAACGGCGCGCCGTCGTTCTCGCCGGACGGCCGCCGCCTGGCTCTGACCCTGTCGCGCAGCGGCAACCCCGAGATCTACGTGATGGACCTGGGCAGCAAGGCGCTGACCCAGTTGACCAACCATTTCGGCATCGACACCGAGCCGACCTGGAGCGCCGACGGCAGCAAGATTTATTTCACCTCCGATCGCGGCGGCAAGCCGCAGATCTACCAGGTCGCCTCCAGCGGCGGCGGCGCCACCCGCGTGACCTTCCAGGGCAGCTACAACGCCACCCCCAGCGTGTCCTCGGACGGCAAGAAGATCGCGGTCGCGCAGGGCGCGGGCAACACCTATCGCATCGCCATGATGGACAGCAGCCTGGGTTCGGCGCGCTGGAGCACGCTGTCGCCGGGCTCGCTGGACGAGTCCCCGACCTTCGCTCCGAACGGCGCCATGATCATTTATGCTGCGCGCGAAGGCCGCCGCGGCGTGCTGTATTCGGTTTCCGCCGACGCGCGCGTGCGCGAGCGCGTGGTGCTGGACGACGGCGACGTGCGCGAACCGGCGTGGGGTCCCTACCGCACGCCGCAGTGAATCCGCGCCCTCTCCCTAATCGATCCCCCGGCACCTGTTGTCCGCTAATCCTGCCCCCTGTTCCACCAGACGAGGAAAACCCATGAACAAGATCGCTCCCGCCACCGTCGGCAAGGTCGTGCTCGCCGCACTGCTTTGCACGCTCGCCGTCGCCTGCTCGAAGAAGGTCAAGGAAGTTCCGCCGACCGACAGCGGCACCGGCAACACCGGCACCACCCAGCCGTCCGACGGCGGCGGTCCGGTCGCCTCGGGCGCGTACGGCCCGAACGATCTGGACACCGACGCCTGCCTGCGTCAGCGCGTGGTCTACTTCGATCTGGATCAGGACAGCCTGAAGCCGGAATTCCAGGCCATCGTGGGCTGCCACGCCAAGTACCTGCGCGACCGTCCGTCCTCGCGCATGACCCTGGAAGGCAACGCCGACGAGCGCGGCAGCCGCGAGTACAACCTCGGCCTCGGCGAGCGCCGCGGCAATGCGGTGTCCTCAGCGATCCAGGCCAACGGCGGTTCGGGCAGCCAGATCACCGTGACTTCCTACGGCGAAGAGCGCCCGGTCTGCACCGACTCCAACGAGGACTGCTGGGCCAAGAACCGTCGCGTCGAGATCGTGTACACCGCCAAGTAATCGGACCCACGATCGATGCGCACGTTCGCACAGACCCTAGCGGCTTCGATCGTCTGCGGAGCGGCGGCCCTCGCGGCCGCCGCCCCCGCTTACGCCCAACGCGCCAGCCTGGCCGACCGCGTCGCGGTGCTGGAGCAGCGCGCGGCCAACAATCAGGCCAACGTCGACCTGTTGAATCAGGTGACCCAGCTCAAGTCCGAACTGCAGGCCCTGCGCTCGCAGGTCGAGGAATTGCAGCAGCAAAACCAGCAGCTGCAGCAGTCCAGCAAGAACCAGTACCTGGACCTGGACGGCCGCCTCAACCAGCTCGAAGGCGGGGCGCCGCCGGCCCCGGCCTCCGCGCCGGCCGCCGCCGCGCCCAAGCCCGCCGCGCCCACCGTCGCAGCGCCGCCGCCGGCCGCGCATGCGGCCGCCCAGGACCGCCCGCCGGCGGTTTACGGCGATCCCGGCGCGGTGGCCCAGAGCGCCGACGAGCGCAGCGCCTACGACATCGCCTTCAACGCGCTCAAGGCCGGCCTCTACGCCGACTCGGCGCGCATGTTCCAGGCCTTCATCGAGACCTACCCGAACGGCACCTACACCCCCAACGCCTTGTACTGGCTGGGCGAGAGCTACTACGTGACCCAGAACTACCAGCTCGCGCTGGTCCAGTTCCAGTCGCTGTACGAGCGCTACCCGACCCACGACAAGGCCCCGGGCGCGCTGCTCAAGCTGGGCTTGTCCCAGCAGGGCCTGCGCCAGATCGACGCGGCCGAACGCACCCTGGGCGAAGTGGTCGCGCGTTTCCCGGGCACCGACGCCGCGCGCGCGGCCTCCGACCGCCTCAACGCGCTCCAGCTCGGCCGCCTGCGCTGAGCCGGGCGCCAAGCCGCTCCCTGTAGGAGCGGCGTAAGCCGCGACCGCGTCCAGCGGATCCCCCGCGGCCTGCGGGTTGCCGACCTGGCTCACCGTCGCGCTCGCGCGCCGCAGCATTCCAGTGCCGTTCGGGCCGGCGGGGTCCGGCTCCGATAAACTAGGCGCATGAACGCCGTATCGACCGACGCGGCCCTGGCGTCGCCCGAGCGCCTGCGGCTGACCGAAATCTTCCTGTCCCTGCAAGGCGAAGCCCGCAGCATCGGCTGGCCGACCGTGTTCGTGCGCCTGACCGGCTGCCCGCTGCGCTGCCAGTACTGCGACACCGCCTATGCCTTCCACGGCGGCCAGTGGTGGCAGATGGACGACATCCTGGCCGAGGTCGCCGGCCACGGCGCGCGCCACGTCTGCGTGACCGGCGGCGAGCCGCTGGCGCAGAAGCGCTGCATCGGCCTGCTCGAGCGCTTGTGCGACGCCGGCTACGAGGTGTCGCTGGAGACCTCCGGCGCGATCGACATCGCCGAGGTCGACCCGCGCGTGTCGCGCGTGCTCGACATCAAGACCCCGGATTCCAAGGAAGCGCACCGCAACCTCTGGAGCAACCTCGCCCTGCTGACCGCGCGCGATCAGGTCAAGCTGGTGATCTGCAGCCGCGAGGACTACGACTGGGCCAAGGACGTGGTCGCGCAGCATCGCCTGACCGAGGTCTGCGACGTGCTGTTCTCGCCCAGCTTCAGCCAGATCAAACCCAGTGACCTGGCCGACTGGATCGTCGCCGACCGCCTGCCGGTGCGTTTCCAACTGCAGCTGCACAAGATTCTTTGGAACGACGAGCCGGGGCGTTGAGGCCGGGATTGGGGATTCGGGATTCGCAACAGCGGCTTCCGACTCCGCCGGATTCTGCGTTCTTCCCATCGCCCGCTCCGACCAATCCCTAATCCCCAATCTCGAATCCCGAATCCCGAAATGAAAAAAGCCGTCGTCCTCGTCTCCGGTGGTATGGACTCCGCCGTCGTCATCGCCATCGCGCGCGAGCAAGGCTATGCCGTGCATGCGCTGAGCGTGCGCTACGGCCAGCGCCATACCTCCGAGCTCGACGCCGCCGCGCGCGTGGCCCAGTCCCTGGGCGCGGTCGCGCACAAGACCGTCAACGTCGATCTGCGCAGCATCGGCGGCTCGGCCCTGACCGACGAGGCGATCTCGGTGCCGCTGGACACCGACCACCACCCGGTCGGCGTGGACGCGGCCAAGGACGACATTCCGGTCACCTATGTGCCGGCGCGCAACACCATCATGCTGTCGGTGGCGCTGGGCTGGGCCGAGGTGCTGGGCGCGGCCGATATCTACTGCGGCGTCAACGCGGTCGACTACTCGGGCTACCCCGACTGCCGCCCCGAGTTCGTCGAGGCCTTCGAGCGCCTGGCCAACCTGGCCACCAAGGCCGGCGTCGAGGGTGCGGGCCTGCGCGTGCGCGCGCCGCTGCAGTACATGAGCAAGGCCGACATCGTGCGCGAGGGCCTGCGCCTGGGCGTGGATTTCGCCCAGACCGTGTCCTGCTATCAGGCCGACGACGAGGGCCGCGCCTGCGGCCATTGCGACGCCTGCCGCCTGCGCGCCGACGGCTTCGCCGCCGCCGGCGTGGCCGATCCCACGCGCTACGTCTGAACCGCCTGACCGGGCCGCGCAGAGCCGGGGCCTGACTCCGCGACTAGGGCTTGTTAGAATGTCCGACTCCGGCGCGCTGCCGGCGTTGCACCGGGCCGTTAGCTCAGTCGGTAGAGCAGAAGACTTTTAATCTTTTGGTCGTAGGTTCGAATCCTACACGGCCCACCAAATACGCAAAACGCCCGGGAGCGATCCCGGGCGTTTCGCTTTTTTGCCTCTGGCCGAGCGCGCAAGAGGTCTGCGCTGGCGAGGCCCTCACACGCCCATCGCGATCTCCAGCAGGACCCGCCAGGCGTTCATGGGCAGGCAGGCCTCGTAGCCGTCCCAGTGCGCGTATTGCGGCAGTTTCACCGTGTCGGGAATCTGCATGAACGGCGTGCCCTTTTCGAGTTCGGCAGAAATCGCGGCCCTCAGGTCGCGCAGAAATCGCAGCTGATCCGCCACGCTGGTCCTGGGGCCTACCGGCGCGTTGTGGGCGTACATCACCCGATCGAAGTCGAGCGCGTCCATCTCGGCCAGCGTGCGTTCCCATTCCCGAGGAGCGAAGTCGGGCATGTAGGCGAAGGCCACCCGCTTCGGCACCACCAGGTCGACGGTGTAGATCGTGCGCTCGCGCGGAAACCGGAACACGGTCATGCCTTCGCCGTGGTTCGCGCCGAAGTACAGCAACTCGATCCGCCTGCTGCCCAGCTTCAATTCCGACCTGGCCCCGGACCAGGTTTCGTCGGGCGGGATCACGTCCGGGCTGGGATGGCGCTTGAGCCAGTCGGCGCTGGTCGCGTGGCTGAGGATCGTGGCGCCCGCCGCCTTGAACACCGCGCCGCCGCTGATGTGGTCGTAGTGGTTGTGCGAGTAGATGAGGTAACGGATGGGGCGGTCGGTCACCTTGCGGATGGCCGCCAGCGAGGCCGCGGCGAAGTCCTGGTCGAAGCTGTCCATGACCACGACGCCCTCGTCGGTGACCATGAAGGCGTTGAAGGCCATGCCGGCGCCGAAGCTGTACAGGCCGGGCGCGACCTCGGTGGTCCTGTAGGCCGGTTTGGCGGGTTGAGCCGACGTGGCCGGGCTGTAGGCGCCCGCCGCCAGAGCGACGAGCGTCAACAGCGTGGCGAGCGATTTCATGAGCGACATGAGGGGCGACTCCATAGCGGACTGCGTCGAGCAACATCTCGGCGCGTGGCGTTCAAGGGACGCGCGTCACCTGCGCGTAAGTGGCCAGCCAGCGACCGTCGCGCTTGGCCCAGACATAGGCCACGCGCAGCCGGCGCGTCTGCCGCTTGCCGTCCTGGGTCCAGCGCAGGTTCACCAGTCCGCCGATCACCGCGCCGTCGCCCCAGACCTTCCGCACCGGCTGTTCGATCGTGTAGGGCTCGATCTTGAATCCGGGCAGATGGAAGTCGGCGAGAAATTGCCGCTTGTCCTCCACCGACGCGTTCGAATTCACCAGCACGTAGTCGTCGTCGACGAGTCGCGCGAGCGTGGCGACGTTGTTGTCGAATTGCGCGCGGTCGTAGGCCGCCACCGCCTGGGCCAGGTCTGGCGGCAGCTCCGCGGCCAGCGCCGGCGATGGGCCCAAGGCGAGCAGAAGCGCGGCTAGTTTCATGACGGTCTCCGTGGATCGATAGCGGACTTGGCGGGTGCCACGGTCGGCAGCCTGCCTGGCCGCCCTGCGCATCGTCGCGCGGGCGTGGCGCTCAAAGTGCCGTCCAGGCGGCTATGACACAATGACCACTAGGCCTGTTTTGTGGATAACCACTTGGGCAAGCGATCCGCACGCGAGACCTTCGTTCCCTTCGTCGCCGTCGCGGCGGATGCGCGTCCGCTGTATCGCCAGATCTACGACGGATACCGCGCGGCGATACTGGAGGGCCGGCTGCGCGCCGGGCAACGGATTCCCTCGACCCGGGCGCTCGCCCTGGAACTGGGCATTTCCCGGCTGCCGGTGCTGACCGCCTTCGAGCAATTGCTGCATGAGGGCTATCTGGAAGGGCGCTCGGGCTCGGGGACCTTCGTGGCCTCGTCCATACACGAGCTGCCGGCCGCGGCCGCGGCCACGCCGGGCGCGCGCGCCGCGCACCCGCGCAATCCACGTCGCCGCGCGATCGCTACCGCAACCGCGACCGCGACCGCATCGTCCGAGGCGGCGCGGGCGCGGGAGCGAAAAGCCGAGTTGGGTGCGTTCCGGGTCAGCCTGCCCGCGCTCGATCAGTTCCCGAACCGGCTATGGGCGCGCCTGGTTACGCGACATGCGCGCGGCATGTCGGCCGAGTCGATGGCCTACGGCGATCCCGCGGGGTATCTGCCGCTGCGTCATGCCGTGGCCGACTACCTGCGCACGGCGCGGGCGGTGGCCTGCGATGCCAGTCAGGTGCTGATCGTGTCCGGATCGCAGATGGCGCTGCATCTGTGCGCGCGCGTGTTGCTCAAGCCGGGGGACACGCTCTATTTCGAGGATCCCGGCTACCCCGGCGCCCGAACGGCGTTGGGCGCGACCGGCGCGACGGTGCGGCCGGTGCCGGTGGATGCGGAGGGGCTGGCGGTGAAGGCGATGCGCCCCGCCAAGGATGGCGCCAGCGCGGTTTACGTCACGCCGTCGCATCAGTATCCGCTAGGCGTTTCGATGAACGTGTCGCGACGCTTGGCGTTGCTGGACTGGGCGCGGCGTCACCAGGCCTGGATCGTCGAGGACGACTACGACAGCGACTACCGTTTTTCCAGCCGCCCGCTCGGCGCATTGCAAGGCATGAACGGCGCGGATCGAGTCATCTACACCGGCACCTTCAGCAAGGTGCTGTTCCCCGCGCTGCGCATCGGCTATCTGGTCACGCCGCCGTCGCTGGTGCAAGCCTTCATCGCCCAGCGCCTGGCCCTGGATCTGTTTCCGCAGACTCTGGACCAGTTGGTGCTGACCGACTTCCTGTGCGAGGGGCATTTCGCCCGCCATGTGCGGCGCATGCGCGCGATCTACCAGGGCCGTCGGGATGCGCTGGTCGCGGAAATCCAGGCGCGTCTGAGCGGCGTGTTGAGCATCGTCAACGCGGACGCGGGCATGCACCTGACGGCGCGGCTGCCGGCGGGTTACGACGACGCCGAAGTCGTGCGGCGCGCCCGCACCCGCGGCATCAGCGCGATCGCGCTCTCCAGCTGCTATGTCGCCGACAGCCGCGACCCCGGTCTGGTCCTGGGGTTCGGCGGGGTGCCGGAGGCGGACATCGTGCGCGGCGTGCAGACGCTGTCCAAGGTGCTGGCGGAGATCGCTCGCGGCTGAGAGGCGGCCCGGGAGCGATCCCGGAGCCGCTCTCGTTCGGCGCCTGCGACTCAGGCGCAGGCTTCCAGGATCGCGACCAGTTCGTCCGGCTTGTCGACCGGCACGTCGTGTCCGCAGTCGATTTCGTAGGCGCTCCAGCCCGGCGTGCTGCGCGCGTTTTGCAGCGCCTGCGCGAACGGGCCGTCCCAGCCGGTGGCGAGCACGAAGGCCTTCTTGGGCAGGTCGCGATAGGCGCCGCCGACGCGCAATTTCTGGGTGAAGCTGCCGGTGGGTTGCGGCGTGGCCTTGGCGTCGACCCAGGTGCGGTCGCTTTCGCGCAGGTAGTCGCCGGGCGAAGAGGGCGGGACCGGCGTCATCGGCACAGAGGGGTCCATCCAGGTGGCTAGGTCCGCGAACGATTGCCCGTCCTCCGGGATGAAGGCCTCCAGGTAGACGATCGAAGCGATGCGCGAGGCGATGCGCTCGGCCACGCCGGTGACCACGAAACCGGAATAGGAATGGCCGACCAGCACGATGCCGTCGAGGTCGTTCCAGAGGATCTCGTTGACCACGTCGTCGATATGGGTGTCCAGGTCGATCACGTGGCCGGGCAGGTGCGAGCGTTCGCCCAGGCCGCTGAGGGTGGGTACGTGCACGCGATGTCCGCGCGCGCGCAGGCGCGCGGCCACGCCCGCCCAGGCCCAGGCGCCGGCCCAGGCGCCGTGCACGAGCACGAGCACGAAGGTGGCGCCGGTGGGCGCGCTGGCGGCATGCGGATCGGCGTGGTGCGAAGGGTGGCTCATGAGGGCTTCCTGTGGAGGTTGACGTCTTGCGACGCTATCGCCGTGCCCCCATGCTGATCCAGCCAATTTTCTTGCTGGCGCTCATTAGGACATCGAATGGCGACAGGCGTACGCGATATCGACATAGCCCTGCTGCGCGCCTTCGTGGCGGTGGTGAGCACGGGCAGCATGACCGCCGCCGCGCGCGTGGTGCATCTCAGTCAGGGCGCGGTGAGCCAGCAGATCAAGCGTCTGGAAGGACTGCTCGACGCCATCCTATTCGATCGCGGCGGCGACAGCCTCAAGCCCACGCCCGCCGGCCAGAGCCTGCTCGCCCATGCGCAGCGGCTGATCGCGCTCAACGACGAAGTGGTGCGCGCCATGCGCGGTGCCGACGAGCCCGGCGAGATCCGTCTGGGCGTAGCGCACGACGTCGCCGAACTGATGGCGCCGACGGTATTCCAGGCGTTCCGCCGCCGCCATCCGGAAGTGCAGCTGACCCTGCTCAGCGACAATAACCAGAGCATGCGCGAGCTGCTGCGCGGCGGCCAGGTCGACCTGGCGGTGCTGGCCGAACGCGAGCCGGGCCAGGGCGAGGAGCTGCTGCTCAGCGACGATCTGGTCTGGGTGGGCGCGCGCGGCGGCGAGGCGCCGCGACGCCGGCCGCTGCCGGTCGCGGTCTGCCACGAAGAACGCTGCGGCGTGCGCGCGGCGACCATCGAGGCGCTGGGCCATGCGGGCATTCCGTGGCGCCCGATCGGCCACCTCGGCCATCTCGAATCGGTGACCGGCACGATCGAGGCCGACATGGCGGTGTCGACCTTCCTGGCCAACAGCGTGCCCGATGGTCTGGACGTGCTGCGCGGTCACGGCCTGCCCGCGCTACCGCACTACTACGTCAATCTGCGCCGCCTGCCCGGCGCGGACGGCGCCGCGCTGCGCACGCTCGAAGGCTGCATACGCGCGAGCTTCGCGCGCGGCGAGGCCTGAGGGCGGCAAAACGCTCTCGAGGCGCCGCGGCCGTTCGCGCGTGCGGCTCGTCGCCCGCCGTGCGGGCGCAAAGGCGGATGGGCTAGGGCCTGCTCATCGAAAGGGTGTTTAGCGAAGATCGGATAGGCGCGCTACGCCATGCGCGGTGGTAGCGCCGGCCGCCGGCCATGTCTGGGAACGGAAGTTTGCGCCGAAATGCGCGGAGTTTGCGCTGAATCGCGGGGCGATCGCCTCGACTTCGATCGCCGCATGACTCACAGTTTTCGCCAGTGCGCGGGAGCCCGATATGAAGAAATGCAGGATGGTCGTCGCGGTAGTGGCCGCGATGATGGCAACGCCCGCGATGGCGGGCGAATGGTGGCTGGTGTTCATGGGCGGCGAGAAGCCCGGGCGCCTGATCGTGGCGGTCGACGAGGCCTTTCTCGACCCGGTGCCCTTCGCCAAGAACACCTACAAGCTGGAAACCTTCTCGCTGATGGAGCATCCGAAGTCGCCCGACTCGGTGACCTCCAACATCTTCATCGATTGCGACCGGAAGACGCTGGAGGAAAAGCTGATTCAGGTCTCGCCGCGCGACGATTTCATCCAGACCGTGCCCGACCAGCCCGCGCATCCGCCCAAGGATGCGGTCGGCCACAAGCTGGTCGAGTTCGCCTGCGAGATGGGGCCGAAGAATCAGGCCGAGCGGAAGGCCATGCGCGCGCTCAACAACAGCGAGCGCGGCTTGCTGTTCATGGGGCCGCTTACGACGTCCGACATCCGCGAGTTCGCCTGGAAGAACTTCTGGAACGACGGCAAGCGCCCGGTGGTCGCCAGCAAGCGGTCCAAGCAGGAGATGGACGCAAAAATGGCCGAGCTCGCCGAGCGTAGGAAAGCGGCGCTCGCCGAAGCCAATGCCATCGCCGGCCAGGTCGTCGAGGCCGATAAGCAGGACCAGCAGCGCACCGCCGACGTAATGGCGCTGACCGCGGCGAACGCCAGCATCGCCAAGGCGCGCAAGAAGCGGGAGCCGCGCGAGGTGCGCAACGGCCTCGATCCCTGGATCGGGCATGGCGAAACCGAACTGGTCGGCGCCTGGGGCAAGCCGACCACCTTCGAGGACAAGGGCGCTCAGCGCATCCTGCATTACTACAAGGCCACCGTTCTGCTCGGTCCCGATCCGTCGCAGGGCTGCGGGGCGGGCAATATGTACGTGCCCGATCCGAACTCCAGGAACGGCGGCATGATGTGCGTGGGCGGCGCGCCGGCGCGATCGGAAACCAACGTCGATTGCACCGCCAGCTTCGAAATCCGCGACGGCATGATCGTCGACTACGTCACCAAGGGCCAAAGCCTGCAGAGCCTGAGCTACAGCAACAGTTGCAGCGCGATTTTCGGGAAATCGAACTGAGGTAGGCGGCAGCGACCGACTAAGCCTGCTCCGCCAGGCCGACGCACACGGCATGGTGCGGGCGCGCTGAGCCGGCATGGGCCATGGGCTCGCGTGCGGCGGCGTTGCAGCGCTCGCGGGCGAGGATCTTGTCCAGGTCGCTGCGCTTGCCCATGAATCGGCCGGCCGCGTCGCCGGCCAGGGCCGCGCCGGCGATCGCCACGATCCACAGCAGGGTTTCGCGCGCGCCGCGCTGCAGGGACAGCCGCCAGCGTTCGAAGCGGCTCTGCAGGCGGCGACCGGCGAACAGGTACAAGGCCAGCAACAGCAGCGGCGGCGCGACGAAGACGGCGTTATAGACCAGCAGCAGCGGCAGCCATTGCCAGTACGCGAGCGAGGCCGAGGTCATCAGGGCGATCGCGGCGAAGTAGGGCAAGGCGGTGACCATCTCGATCGCGGTCACCGTCATCCCCAGCAGGACCATGCCGATCAGGCCGCCGACGCGCGGCTGCGGTTGCTCGGGCGGGTGCTTGCCCTGTTTGGGCGCGAAGATGCCGTAGGCCAGCATGCCCAGGCCGAGCACCAGTTGCAGCGCGAGTACCAGCGGATGATCGAAGACGGTGCCGTAGCGCTCGACCGTGGTGCCCAAGCCCAGCATCAAGGCGATGCCCAGCGCTGTGTAGGTGACGGCGATGCCGGCTATGTAGGCCAGCAGGCGCGGCCCCGCGCCCGGGCGCGCCATCCACCACAGCGCGACGGCCAGTGCGGACGGGTTGACGCTGTCGACGACGGCCAGGCCCAGTACCGGTAGAGCGATGTCGGTCATGCGGTCCCGATCGCGCGAGTGGACGCGAATTGTGCCGGAAGCGCGGGTATCGGTGCGAACGCGGCCGGCGGCCGAATCGACGACACCGCCGATCGCGCGAAGGCCGCGCGCTTGCCGCTGCGGCGTCCGGTTTGCGATTGTCGAAGACCTCGGCAGCGTCTATCGTGGCCCGCGCCCCTGCGGCGTTCATCCCCCATCGAAAGGAATCCCATGCTCCGTTCCTCGTTCTGCCTGTTGCTGGCGCTGGCCGCCGCGACGCCGGTTCACGCCGAAAAGATCGCCACGCCCGCCATCGCCGCCCCCGATGTCGCTCACGCTAAGCAATACGCCCAGGACGGCATCAGCGTTTCGCTGCCGGGCAACTGGACGGTGACCGAGAACACCGCCATGGACGAGGGTGGCGGGCGCGCGCTCGGGATCGAGGCCGACAAGCCGGACTTCGAGACCCTGGGCCTGGACATCACGCTGCAGGTCTATCCCGACGACATCGCGCCGTCGCTGGAGGGCGCGGCCGAGTTCCTGGTCCAGCGCCAGATCGACGGCTCCGAGAACTACTCGGAACCCAAGCACGCCGACTACAAGTTGGGCGGCCGTTTCCCGGCGCTGGTGTCGCGTTACACGCATACCGTGTTCGGCGCCGATTCGCCGTACGCCAAGCGGGTCGACCTGTATGCGCTTAAGCCTTGCGGCGACGGTTGGGTCTGTCTGATCTACGCCCAGACCCTGGCTGCGAACGAGAGCGCCGCCAGCGCCGGCATGGCCAAGCTGTACGAAACCATGAAGTTCGCGCCTGCGCGGGAGTGAGCGCATCCGCGGCGGCGCGCGTTGCGCGCGTCGCTGCATGCCGGTGGGCGCCGCCGCGCGCAGGCGGCGTCCGTCGCGGGCTTCAGGCCCGGTCCGCGATTCGAACGGCGGTGCGGGCGTCAGCGCCGCCTGCGTAGGCGACGGCGTGCCGATCACCAGATCTTCCAGAACGGCTTTTTCCTCGGTGCGGGTTCCTCGGCTTCGCCCTCGGGCGGCGTGTAGCCCAGATACGCAATGGGCTTGCCGCTGAAGCCGTCGATGCCCATCGGCAACGGTTCGAAGTTCCGGCTCAGCCAATCGGCGTGCTGCCGCCGCGCCAGGTCGGCTTCCGTGTTCGTCAGCACCAGGAATCCGTGCGTGTCGGAGCCGCCGTAGGAATCGCTGTGCACGAACACGCTGTAGCGGTCTTTGAGGATCTGCGCGATCGACGCGATCATGACGTAGCGGTCGCGACCGCTCTCGGTCAGTGGGATCGCATAGGTCGCGCCGCGATGGACCAGCTCCCGGGGCTCGTCCTCGTCCAGCATGCCGATCGCGTCGTCTTCGGCCAGTTCATCGGAAAAGCCGGTGACCACCTCGGACTCGAACGAGCGCCAGTCGATCCAGATCAGCGCCTCGGACAGATCGTCCTCGTCGAGGGCGGCCAGAGTGGCTAGCGGGGTGCGCATGAAGTACTCCTGTAACGCCAAAGGCCGTGAGCGAGCGTTCGGAAAGCCTAGGGCATCCGATCGCAATTTAGCGCCATCCGCTTGCAGCGCGGGCAGGCATTACCGGCATGGAGTTCGACCTTAAGCACGCCCTGTGCGCAACAGACCGGGCAGGCGGTGGTGGCCAGCGTGAAGAGGTCGGACCAGGTCGCGGCGTCGGCGAGCTTGTAGAACTCCAGGTACTCGCCGCTGCCTTGCAGCCGGACCTGACCCCGCTCGGTGGACACGGCGCACAGCTCCATGCGCTCGCCGTCGGCGGGGCCGCGCGCGCCGCGGGTCGGCACCATGTGCTGCGCCGCGCAGTCGGCGCACACCACGTAGAAATATCCGCCCATCGGCGGGTCGCCGCGATAGCTGCCGTACGAATGATGGCTTGAGAACCGGAACTCGCAGTTCCGGCACTCGCAGGTGCTGCCCCAGAGCGACCCCATGATTCCGATGAGCTCCTTCGGTGCGACCGGCCAGGTGGCCGACTACGCGAACCGATCGGCCAGGGCGTCGGTCGCAGCGACCAGCACGTCCACGATCGCCGGATCCGCCGCGCTGTGCCCGGCCAGCACCACGCGGAACTCGGCTTCGGGCCAGGCCTGGGCGAGGTCGTAGGCGCTCTTCACCGGGCAGATGACGTCGTAGCGGCCCTGCACGATGGTGGCGGGGATATGACGGATGCGGCCGACGTCGCGCAGCAGTTGATCCGGTTCCAGGAACACGTCGTGACGGAAGTAATGCGCTTCGGCGCGCGCCACGCTGATCGCCAGGTGCGGTTCCTCGAAATTGCCGGCCTCGTCGGGGTCGTGGATCAAAGTGGTGCTGCCGCCCTCCCAATAGCCCCAGGCCTGAGCGGCGGCCAGGCGCACAGCCGGATCCTCGCTGTCGAGGCGGCGCCAGTAGGCCTCGGTCAGGTGGTCGCGTTCGGCTTCGGGTATGTGCGCGACGTAGCGCTCCCAACGTTCCGGGAAGATCCAGCGCGCGCCGCCGTCGAGTTCGTTGAACCAGCGCAGCTCGCCGGGCCGGCCCAGGAAGATGCCGCGCAGCACCAATCCCAGGCAGCGCTGGGGATGGGCTTGGGCGTAGGCCAGGGCCAGGGTCGATCCCCAGGAGCCGCCGAACACCACCCAGCGGTCGATGCCGAAGTGTTCGCGGATGCGCTCGATGTCGGCGACCAGGTGCCAGGTGGTGTTGTCGCGCAGCTCGGCATGCGGCGTGGATTTGCCGGCGCCGCGCTGGTCGAACAGAACGATGCGGTAGCGCGCCGGATCGAAGAAGCGGCGGTGGTAGGGCGAGACCCCGGCACCGGGGCCGCCGTGCAGGAAGATCACCGGCAGCCCGTCGGGATTGCCGCATTCCTCGATGTGCAGTTCGTGCAGATCGTCGACCGCCAGGCGATGCGTGCGGTAGGGCTGGATCTCGGGGTACAGCTCGCGCATGGCGCCGCTCCTTGGGTGTTGCGCCAAGCATACGGTGAGGCGGCGATGCGGACGATGGTGGGGCGGTAGTCGGGCGGTGGGCCGGTAGGCAGAGGCGACGCGGGCGATCGAGAGCGAGATTCCTACCCTGTGGGAGCGGCATAAGCCGCGATCGCGTGGCGGCGTGTCGCGGCGGAGCGTGGCTCGCGTCGATGGGGGAATTTCGCGATCGCGGCTTACGCCGCTCCCACAGGGAGCAGGGAGGGCGTCGCGATGCTGGGCTTGCGCCGGAGGGTGAGGTGCGTGGTCGCGGCTTGCGCCGCTCCTACAGGGGGTAGGGAGGGGCGTCGCGATGCTGGGCTTGCGCCGGAGGGTGAGGTGCGCGGTCGCGGCTTGCGCCGCTCCCACAGGGGGCGGGGCAGGTTGGTTGCGATGGATGGTTTGCGCAGGCGGTGGTGGTGCGGCTTAGGCGTGATCGAGCAGGTGCTGCAGCACGGCCTCGCCGTAGCGGTCGAGTTTGCTGGCGCCGATGCCGGGGATCTGCGACAGGTCGTCGAGGTCGTCGGGCGCGGCTTCGGCGATCGCGCGCAAGGTGGCGTCGTGGAAGATCACGTAGGCGGGCACGTTCTGTTCGCGCGCGGTGCTCGAGCGCCATTCGCGCAGGGCGTTGAAGCGCGCCAGCGAGGCCGGGTCGAGGTCGATCATCGGCGCCGCGGCGGCGCCGGCGCGCGGTTTGCGGCTGCGCGCGGTCTTGGGTTGTTCGGTGCGGAAGCGCAGGTCGCGCTCGCCGCGCAGCACCGGGCCGCTGTCGGCGGTGAGGCGCAGGGCGCCGTGGCGTTCGATGTCGGCTTCGAGCAGGCCGCCGGCGACGAGCTGACGGAACACGCTGCTCCATTGGCGCGCGTCCAGGTCGCTGCCGATGCCCCAGGTGCTGAGGCGATCGTGGCCGAACTTGAGCGCCTTCTCGGTCTCCACGCCGCGCAGCACGTCGATCACATGGCCGGCACCGAAGCGCTGGCCGGTGCGGTACACGCAGGACAGCGCCTTGCGCGCGGCCTGGGTGCCGTCCCAGCTCTGCGGCGGCTCCAGGCAGTTGTCGCAGTTGCCGCAGGCGCCCGGGTGCGGTTCGCCGAACCAGCCCAGCAGCGCCTGGCGCCGGCATTGGGTGGATTCGCAATAGCCGAGCAGGGCGTCCAGCTTGCGCAGCTCCAGGCGCTTGCGCTCCTCGCCGGCCTCGCCCTGCTGGATCAGCTGGCGCAGGTTGACCACGTCGCCCAGGCCGTAGCAAAGCCAGGCCTCGGCCGGTTCGCCGTCGCGGCCGGCGCGGCCGGTTTCTTGGTAGTAGCCCTCGATCGACTTGGGCAGATCGATGTGGGCGACGAAGCGCACGTCGGGCTTGTCGATGCCCATGCCGAAGGCGATGGTGGCGACCATGACCACGCCGTCCTCCTGCAGGAAGCGGCGCTGGTTGGCGGCGCGCGTGGCCGCATCCATGCCGGCGTGGTAGGGCAGGGCGCGGATGCCGGCTTCGACCAGCTGCTCGGCCACCGCGTCCACGCGCCGGCGCGAGAAGGCATAGACGATGCCGCTGTCGCCGCGGTGGGCGGTCAGGAAATCCAGCAGCTGGCGGGTGCCGTTGTCCTTGTGGACCACGCGGTAGCGCAGGTTGGGGCGGTCGAAGGAGCTGACGAAGCGGCGCGCGTCCTCCAGGTTCAGGCGCTCGGCGATCTCGCGCTGGGTCGGAGCGTCGGCGGTCGCGGTCAGGGCGATGCGCGGAATCTGCGGCCAGCGCTCGTGCAGTACGGTGAGTTCGCGGTACTCGGGGCGGAAGTCGTGGCCCCATTGCGAGACGCAGTGGGCCTCGTCGATCGCGAACAGGGCGATCGGGGCGCGATCGAGCAGGGACATGAAGCGCCCGGTCAGCAGACGCTCGGGGGCCACGTAGAGCAGGTCGAGTTCACCGGCTAGGAGCTGGCGTTCGACCTCGGCCGCGGCGGTCGCGTCCAGGGTGGAGTTCAGGAAGGCCGCCTGCACGCCGAGCTGGCGCAGGGCTTCGACCTGGTCCTGCATCAGCGCGATCAGCGGCGAGACCACGATGCCGCAGCCGTCGCGCAGCAGCGAGGGCAGTTGGTAGCACAGCGACTTGCCGCCGCCGGTGGGCATCAGCACCAGGGCGTCGCCGCCCTCGCTGACGTGGTGGACGATCTGCGCCTGTTCGCCGCGGAAGTCGGAATGGCCGAAGGTGCGGCGCAGCAGGTCGAGGGCGTGGTCTGACATGGCGCTAGTGTAACGAGCGTCGCCCTTATGGCCGCTAAGCCGATGCCGTGGCCCGCTGTAGGAATTCGCCGCGGGCGGCCCAGGGCGCGCTATCCGGGTCACGCGGCCGCCACCGGCCGTCGGGGGCGGCGATGGCCGACGGCCATCGGTGCCTGCCCCTGTGGGAGCGGCGCGAGCCGCGATTCGGCGGGCCCGCGCAGCGCCGGTCCCGCGCCGAATCGCGGCTCGCGCCGCTCCCACAGGTGGCAGGGTTTAAGCGCTTACTGCAGCAGCGAGCGCAGCATCCAGGCGTACTTCTCGTGGGTCTGCAGGCGCTGGGTCAGCAGGTCCTCGGTCGGGGCGTCATCGACGTCGTCGGCCTGGTCGAGTACCTTGCGCGCGGTGCGGCAGACGGCTTCGTTGCCGACCACCAGCTGGCGGACCATCTCGCGCCAGTCGGCGGCGTCGCTCAGGCCCGGTTCCTCCGGGATCGAGCTCAAGCGCACGAACTCGGCGTACGAACCCGGCGCATTGAAGCCCAGCGCGCGGATGCGCTCGGCGATCTCGTCCAGCGCGGTCCACTGCTCGGTGTACTGGGTCTCGAACATCACGTGCAGGGCGTTGAACATCGGGCCCGTCACGTTCCAATGGAAGTTGTGGGTCTTCAGGTACAGGGTGTAGCTGTCGGCCAGGAAGCGCGACAGGCCCTCGGCGATCTTCTTGCGATCGGCCGGCGAGATCCCGATATCGATGGACGGCGCGCTGCTGCCCGGCGCGGGCGAGGCGGCCTGCGCCAGCGGCTTGGCGGCCTTGGTTTTGCTGGTTTTGGTCTTGTCGGACTTGTTCGGCTTGGCCATGGGGGGCTTGTCCTTGTGTGAGGTGCGAGAGGGTGGCGAACGGCGCCGGATAGGGTTTTTACGGCATTGCGACGACAATAGGCGCTGTCGCCGCCGATGTGAAATGGTTTGTGCCTAGCGCTGCGATGCAGACGATCTATCGATGAAGAACGAGTCCTCCAAACAATCACCTGCCGACGATGCTAGCGCCACGAACGCTAGCGCCGCGTTACGCCAGGCCCGGCGCGCCATCGACGGCGCGATGAGCCGCGATCGCGGCCGCCTGCACGGGCTGTGGTCGCGTTGGAACGGCAAGCCCGCCGATGCGGCCGCGCGCGAGGCGTTCGCGCAGGCCCTGGCGGTGTCGGTGGCGCAGCGCGAGGCGCGCGCCGCCGCCCTGCCCAGCGCGCCGGTGGAGGCCTCGCTGCCGATCGCGGCCGAGGCCGAGCGGATCGTGGCCTTGATCCGCGCGCATCCGGTGGTGGTGATCGCCGGCGAGACCGGTTCGGGCAAGACCACCCAGCTGCCCAAGCTGTGCCTGGCGGCCGGGCGCGGCGCGGCCGGCATGATCGGCTGCACCCAGCCGCGCCGGATCGCCGCGCGCGCGGTGGCGCGGCGCGTGGCCGAGGAGCTGAACACCCCGGTCGGCGGCGCGGTCGGCTACCAGGTGCGCTTCAACGAGAACGTCGGCGAGCGCACCGCGATCAAATTCATGACCGACGGCATCCTGCTGGCGGAGATCCAGTCCGACCGCTGGCTGTCGGCCTACGACACCATCCTGATCGACGAGGCCCACGAACGCAGCCTCAACATCGACTTCCTGCTCGGCTATCTCAAGCAGCTGCTGAAGAAGCGGCCCGACCTCAAGCTGATCGTGACCTCGGCGACCATCGATACCGAGCGCTTCGCCGCCCATTTCGACAATGCGCCCGTGGTCAGCGTGGAGGGCCGCGGCTATCCGGTGACGGTGCGGTATCGTCCTTTGGACGATACGGGAATGGGGAATCGGGAATCGGGAACCGAAAAACCGAGCCGTCGCGAAGCCGCTGCTACGACTCCCGATTCCCGATTCCCGACTCCCGGCCTTTCAGTCAACGACGGCATCGTCGCCGCCTGCGACGAGATCACCCGCGAGGATCCGCGCGGCGACGTGCTGATCTTCCTGTCCGGCGAACGCGAGATCCGCGACGCCCACCAGGCCCTGGAACGGCGCAAGTACCGCGAAACCGAAGTGCTGCCGCTGTATGCGCGGCTGTCGGTGCGCGATCAGGACCGGGTGTTCAACCCCGGCCCCAAGCGCCGCATCGTGCTGGCCACCAACGTCGCCGAGACCTCGCTGACGGTGCCGCGCATCCGTTACGTGGTCGACCCCGGCTTGGCGCGGGTAAAGCGCTACAGCCCGCGCGGCAAGCTCGACCGCCTGCATATCGAGCCGGTGTCGCAAGCCAGCGCCGACCAGCGCAAGGGCCGCTGTGGCCGCATCAGCGAGGGCACCTGCTACCGGCTCTACAGCGAGGCCGATTTCGAATCGCGGCCGCGCTACACCGATCCGGAAATCCGCCGCGCCGCCCTGGCCGGGGTGATCCTGCGCATGCTCTCGCTGGGTCTGGGCAGCATCGACGGCCGCGCGGGCAAGCGCGCGGGCGATGCCGAAGCCGGCGGCGCGGCGCGCATCATCGAGGACTTCCCGTTCCTGGAGCCGCCCGACAGCCGCGCGATCGCCGACGGCTGGCAGCAGCTGACCGAGTTGGGCGCGGTCGACGAGCAGCGCCGCCTGACCGCGGTCGGCCGCAGCATGGCGCGCCTGCCGGTGGACGTGAAACTGGCGCGCATGCTGGTGGCCGCGCAGGCCCACGGCTGCCTGCGCGAGATGATCGCGATCGCTGCCTTTCTCGGCATCCAGGACCCGCGCGAGCGCCCGGCCGATCAGCGCGGCGCGGCCGACGCCGCGCACGCCGAGTTCGCCGACCCGCGTTCGGAGTTCATCGGCATCCTCAAACTGTGGGACGCCTACCAGAACGCGCACGAGGAGCTGACCCAGTCCAAGCTGCGTAGCTGGTGCGAAAAGCACTTCCTGGGTTTCCTGCGCATGCGCGAATGGCGCGAGCTGCATCGCCAGCTCAAGTTGTTGTGCGAGGAACTGGGCTGGGCGAGCGACCGCGCTCAAGAGCCATCGGCTCGTGCGGTCGCGAGCGAACGCAGCCGCGACGCCGCGCAGCTGCCGTTACAGCGCCAGGGTCATCGTCAGGGAGGGCAGGCGCGCAAGCCCGACGAAGACGCCGCCGGCGGCTACGACGCCTCCGCCTACGCCACCTTGCACCGCGCGCTGCTGGCCGGCCTGCCCAGCCAGATCGGCCAGCGCGGAGACAAGGGCTTTTACGACGGCCCGCGCGGTCGCAAGTTCCAACTGTTCCCGGGGTCGCCGCTGGCCAAGAAGCCGCCGCCGTGGGTGCTGGCCGCGACCCTGCTGGACACCGAGCGGGTGTGGTCGATGACCAACGCCGGGATCGAGCCGGATTGGGCGATCCAGGAGCTGCCGCACCTGCTTGCGCGCCGTTATCACGACCCGCGCTGGGCGCGTTCGCAGGGGCGGGTGGTCGGCAGCGAGCAGATCAGCCTGTTCGGCCTGGTGCTGGCGCCGAAGCGGCCGGTGCACTACGGCGCGCTGTTCCCGGAGGAGAGCCGCGCGATCTTCGCCCGCGATGCCCTGGTCACCGGCGAGATCAACACCCGCGCCGCCTTCCTGCAGCGCAACCTGGCCACGCTTGCGAAGGCGCTGGACGAAGAGGCCAAGCAGCGTCGCGCCGGCCTGGTGGTCGACGAGGAATGGATGGCGCAGTGGTACCTGGACCGCTTGCCCGCGCAGATCCACAACGCGCAGGCCCTGGACGCCTGGTACGCCAAGCTGCCCGCGGCCGAGAAGGCGGCGCTGGAATGGTCCAATGCGGACCTGATAGTCGGCGGCGAGAGCGAGGCCGCGCGGTTTCCGCCTTATCTGCAGCTCGGCAACGCGCGTCTGGCGGTGCGTTATCGCTTCGAGCCGGGCGCGCCCGACGACGGCATGACCCTGGCGGTGCCGCTGCATCTGCTCAACGCGCTGGACCCGGCCCAACTGTCCTGGCTGGCGCCGGGCTTCGTCGCCGACAAGGCGGCAGCGCTGATCAAGTCCTTGCCCAAGACCCTGCGCCGCAATTTCGTGCCGGCGCCGGATTTCGCCAAGGCCTTCCAGCAAGCGCACACCCAGCCCGAGGCCGACGATCTGGCCGGCGCGCTCGCGCGCTTCCTGCGCAAGCTGACCGGCACCGAGGTAGCGGCCACCGACTTCGATCCGAGCGCGATCGAGGCGCATCTGCGCATGAACCTGCGTCTGCTCGATAGCGGCGACGACCAGGGTGGCGGCCGCAAGAGCGAACCGCTGGTGCTGGCCGAGTCGCGCGATCTGGACGAACTGCGCGCGCGCTTCGGCGAGCGCGCCGCGCGCGCATTCGCGGCACGCGCCGCCGACGGCTTGGGTCAGCGCGGTCTGGTCGCGTTCCCGGAGCAGCCGATTCCGGTGTCGGTGCCGGGCGCGGCCGGCGTGCCCGCGTTCCCGGCCCTGCACGACGACGGCGACAGCGTTTCCCTGCGCGTGCATGCCGAGCGCGAGGCCGCGCTGCGCGCGCATCCGGACGGCGTACGCCGATTGCTGGCGATCGCTTTGGCCGACAAGCTCAAGCAGGCGCGCAAGCAACTGCCGGTATCGCCCAAGACCGGTCTGCTGTACGCGGCGATCGAATCGGCCGCGCCGCGCGCCGACGGCCCGCGCGACAGCGACCGCCTGCGCGACGACCTGGCCGGCGGCGCGTTGCGCTCGCTGCTGGGCGACGACGACGAATTGCAGCAGGTGCGCGATGCGGCCGCGTTCGAAGCGCGCCGCGAGACGGCCGCGCGCAAGCTGTTCCCGGAAGCGATGGAGCGCCTGCGTCAGGCCGAAGTCATCCTGGGCGCGGTCGCCGAGGCGCGCGCCAAGCTGGAGTCGCCGCTGATGGGTTGGGCCAGCGGCAATCTCGACGACATGCGCAAGCAACTGGCGACGCTGACCCCGCCGGGCTTCCTGCGCGAGGTGCCGGCCGAGGCGCTGCGCGAATACCCGCGCTACCTCAAGGCCCTGGCGTTGCGCGGCGAGCGTGCCCTGCGCGACCCGGTGCGCGACCAGGCGCGGATGCTGGAGCTCAAGCCTTTCGCCGACGCCCTGGCGGCCGCGAACGCCGCCGGCACGGCCGGATCGACGGGCTGGCAGGCGCTGCGCTGGGACCTGGAGGAACTGCGGGTGTCGCTGTTCGCGCAAGAGCTGGGCGTGCGCGGCGGGGTGTCGCCTAAGAAGCTGGCGAACCGGTTGGCGCAGTTGCGGAATTAGGGCGCGGCGATCAGCCGTTTTCGCTATTCGCTGTTCGCTGTTCGCTGTTCGCCGAATCTTCTGCTTTCGCTTTTGCTCGTCATCCCCGCGTAGGCGGGGATCCAGCGACTTCGGCGTCATGAGGGGCATGCGACTTGGCCCGCACCAAGCGAAAGTCCTGGGCACGCGCCGGCCGCGCTGAGCGCTGTTGAGAATGTGTCGGCGCTCTGGACCGCTGCCTCCGCAGGGGTGACGTTTCGGCAAAGCCACGCGCTGCGCGCGTGGGCCGAAACCTCACTTGATCCGCTGCACCCGCGCCTTTGGCAGATCCTCGTCTACCTGCAGGAACCAGCGCCCACTCACACCAGGCACCACCACGATCTCCGGAGCCTGCATCGGTTTTGCCAGCTTCAGCGCGCCCTTGAGCACGCGCCACTGCTGGCCGTTCTCCAGCGCGAACACCGTGCCCGGCGCCCATTCGGACACCGTGCCGACCAAGCGGCTGCGGATCGGACCGTCGGCGGCACCTTCCAGCAGGCCGGCGTCGTCGCGGCCGGGCGTCGCGCTTGCGTATGCCGGCGTGGCTGCCGGCGGCGCGGCCGCGGCCTCGCGTTCGGCATCCTCGCGCAGCAGACGGTTGAGCAGGGCCAGCTGCGCCGGGGTCAGCGCGTCCAGGCCGGTCTCGCGCAATTGTTCGGGGCTGAGGCGGCGTTCGACCTCGCGGTAGGCGGTCTGCGCGCCGGCCAGAGCGGGCAGCAGAGCGAGCAAGAGCAGCAGGGCGGTGCGGGGGAGACGAAGCATGGATTCGGGCCTGGCGACGGCGGAGTCGGATTCGGGCGGGCCGCCAGCCGGTATGCGGCGATGGCGGGCGGCGCTCAGGCCGCCCACACTATTGCGGTGGCGTGACAGTTTCTTGACACGGGCGAGGGTGGCCAGCGGCCGCGCAGCCGAGACTGCGGGCGTCGTCGTCAGCGTTGCCGTTCGCTCGTCATCTCCGCGAAGGCGGGGTGGGGGCTCGCGAGCCATGCGCTCGGGCTGTAAAGAGCGACCCTGGCGTCGGCGCCATTGGTACGACGCGATTCGTTATTCCGCACCGGCCCGAGCGCATAGCGCTCGGGCGTTCGCGGCTGCGCGAGCCAGTGGCACGCAGGCGCATCCGCTCACACCCGTCTGCGCGGGGGTGGCAGCAATGGCAAGGCCATGCGCTGCGCGCACGGGAGTGCGTTGGCGCTCTGGACCCCCGCCTACGCGGGGGTGACGCAATGGCAAAGCCGCGCGCTGTGCGCACGGGAGTGCGTTGGCGCTCTGGACCCCCGCCTACGCGGGGGTGACGCAATGGCAAAGCCGTGCGCTGCGCGCACGGGAGCGCGTTGGCGCTCTGGACCCCCGCCTACGCGGGGGTGACGCAATGGCAAAGCCGTGCGCTGCGCGCACGGGCCATTGCGTCACTTGATGCGCTGGACCTTGGCGCGGGCGTTGTAACCCTGCACCGACAGATACCAGACGTTGCCGATCAGGCCCGGATTGATCTTCACTTCCGGATTGCTGAGCTTCACGCCGGCCAGCGAGGCGTCGTCGGACTGTTGCCAGACCTGGCCGTTGTCGAGCGTGTACTGACGGCCGCGGCCGAAACCGCGGAACTCGCCGCTGATGCGCGAGGCGATCGGGTCGCTGGAACCGCCGAAGTTGAAGAAACCGCGGTGCTCGGTTTCGATCACTTCCTTGGCGCTCTTGGCGGCCTTGGCGCTCTCGTCGCCGATCTTGCGGTTGAGCCAGTCGTTGAGGCGGCCCAGCTCTTCCGCGCTGAGCTTGTCCAGGCCCGCGGCCTTGAACTGCTCGGGCGTCATCTCCTGTTGGATCGGCGGCAGTGATTGGGCGAAAGCCGCAAGCGGTGCCAGCGCGAGCAGGGTGGCGACGATCAGCGGACGGGTGCGGAGCATGTGCTGTTCCTCGGGTCGGTTGGCGGCTAGTGTAGACGCTCCCCCAAACCGCTTCGATCCCGATACGCAATCCGCGATGAACGCATCGCCTTCCGCCCCCGCTCCGGTCCAGACCGCGCTTGCGCACGCCTCGGCGGCGACGATCGCCGGCCCGCTGCGGCAGCGCCTGGACCAGGCCGCGCTGGACCCGGCCGCCGCGCGCGATGCGCTGGACGCACCGCCGGTGGTTGCGGCCACCCTGGACGCGCTGGGCCTGCTCGGCGCCGACGGCGACACCGTCGCGGCCGCGCTGCTGCACGCCTATCCCGGGCTGGCGGCGGCGCTGGGCACGGCGCTGGACAAGCAGTTCCCGGCGGTGGCGGCCCTGCTCGACGGCCAGCGCGCCGCCGCCCAGGTCTGGACCCTGCACGCCGAGCACGGCGGGCGCTCCGGTCACGAAGGCCTGCGCCGGCTGTTGCTGGCGATCGTGCGCGACCTGCGGGTGGTGCCGATCCTGCTCGCGCGCCAGCTCGCGCGCATGCGCAACGCCGACGCCCTGGCGCCGGATGCGCGCCGCGAACTGGCCGCGCTGACTCGCGACATCCACGCCCCGCTGGCCAACCGGCTCGGCATCTGGCAACTGAAATGGGAGTTGGAGGACCTGGCGTTCCGCTATCTGGAACCGCAGACCTACCAGAAGATCGCGCGCCTGCTCGACGAGAAGCGCGGCGACCGCGAGCGCTACATCGAACAGGTCAAACGCACCTTGCGCGGGGCCTTGGCCGCGGCCGGCCTGCAGGGCGCGGAGGTCGCCGGCCGGCCCAAGCACATCTACAGCATCTGGAAGAAGATGCAGCGCAAGGACGTGCCGATCGGCGAGCTCTACGATCTGCGCGCGGTACGGGTCATGGTCGAAGACCTGGCCGCCTGCTACACCGCGCTGGGCGTGGTCCACGCCCAGTGGGCGCCGATCCCCAGCGAGTTCGACGACTACATCGCCCGGCCCAAGCGCAACGACTACCGCTCGCTGCACACCGCCGTGGTCGGGCCGGAAGGCAAGACCCTGGAAGTACAGATCCGCACCCACGACATGCACCGCCAGGCCGAACTCGGCGTGGCCGCGCATTGGAAGTACAAGGAGGTCGGCAGCCAGGCCGCCGACGCCTCCTTCGACCGCAAGATCGCCTGGATGCGCAAGCTGCTCGACGCCCATGGCGAGGGCGGCCGCGACGGCGGCGACGCGACCCTGGCCGGCGAGCTCGACACCGAGCTGGTCGAGGACCGGGTCTACGTGCTCACCCCCAAGGGCGAGGTGATCGACCTGCCGACCGGGGCGACGCCGCTGGATTTCGCCTATCACGTCCATACCGAGGTTGGGCACCGCTGCCGCGGCGCCAAGGTCGACGGCCGTATCGTGCCGCTGGACCACAAGCTGCGCAGCGGCGACCGGGTCGAGATCCTGACCGCCAAGACCGGCGAACCGCGCCGCGACTGGCTGGTCGCGGCCAACGGCTTCCTCGCCAGCGGACGCTCGCGCGACAAGGTCCGGGCCTGGTTCCACAAGCTCGACCGCGCGCGCAACGAACAGGCCGGACGCGAGCTGCTGGACAAGGAACTGCGCCGGCTCGGCCTGCTCGGTGCCGATCTGGCGCCCGCGCGCGAACGCTTCAACCTCGGCAACGACGCCGAACTCTATGTGCAGGTCGCGCTGGGCGATCTGGGCCCGCATCAGGTCGGACGCGCCCTGCACGAACACGAGCGCGCGGCGGCTGCGCCAGCGCCGGCGACCGGCACCACCACCCTGGCGCCGGCCCCGCGCCGGCGCCCCAGCAAGAGCACCGACTTCACCGTCGAAGGCGTCGGCAACCTGCTGGTGCAGCTGGCGCGCTGCTGCCAGCCGCTGCCGGGAGAGCCCATCGTCGGCTACCTCACCCGCGGCCGCGGCGTCAGCGTGCACCGGCCCGGTTGCGCCGCGTTCGAGCGCCTGGCCGCGGGCCAGCCGCAGCGCGTGTTGCCGGTGGAATGGGGGCGCAAGGGCAGCGGCTACGAGACCGACATCGAAGTACTGGCGCTGGACCGCAAGTGGCTGCTGAAGGAAGTCACCAATCTGATCGCGCAGGGCAACGCCCATGTGGTCAGCATCCGCAGCGACGTCGAACGCAGCGGCGCGCGGGTGCGCCTGCGTCTGCGCCTGCGCGTGGCCGACTACGGCCAGCTCTCGACCCTGCTGGGCAAGCTGTCCTCGCTGCCCGGCGTGGAGCAGGCGCAGCGCTGCTGAGGCGCGTCCGGCGCCTCGCCATCCCGCGCCCGCCGCCACCGTCACTCAGACGCAGCCGCGACGGGGCTATGCTTCGGCCGTGACGTCAGAACGCCCGCCCCGCAACGACCGCAACCCGCCCCCCGGCGCGCGCACGCCGGCCACCGCGCCGGCGCGGATCGAGCCCGAATTCGGGCCTTGGAACGAGCTGCGTTTCGATCGCCGCGAACGCCCACAGCGGGCGCCGGCTGCGCGGCCCTGGTTCGGCTGGGGTGCGGCGGGGTTGGTGATGCTGGTCCTGCTCGCGCTGGTGCTGTTGCGCCGGCCGCTGTCGGACCGGTTGTGGCCGGATTCGCGCCTGCAGCAACTGCGCAGCGACGCCGCCCAGGCCCTGCGCGAAGGCCGCCTGAGTTCCGCCGACGGCCGCGGCGCGCGCCAACTCTATGAGGCCGCGTTGGCCCTGGACCCGGACCGCGACGAAGCGCGCGCCGGCCTGACCCAGGTCGGCCAGGCCGCGCTGGCGCAGGCCGAACGCGCGATCGCGCAGCGCCGCTACGCCGAGGCCCACACCGCCCTGACCCTGGCCGCCGAACTGGCGGTGCCGCGTGCGCAGGCCGAAGCGCTGGAGCGGCGCCTGCGCGCGCGCGAAGCCGCCGACGCCGGCCTGGACCAGTTGCTCGCGCAGGCCGCCAGCGCGCGCGCGGCCGGCCACCTCGACGACGGCGAAAGCGCCGCCCTGCCGCTGTACCAGCGCGTGCTGGCGCTGCAGCCCGAGCGCGTCGAAGCCCTGGAGGGCCGCGAGGATACCTTGGCCGATCTGTTGCAGCAGGCGCGTCAGGCCCTGGCCCACGGCGACCTGCTGGCCGGCGCCGCGCGCATCCGCCGCGTCCAGGCCGCCGACGCCGGCCACAGCGAATTGCCCGACGCGCTGACCGACCTCGCGCGCCGCGCCGATGCCGGCCGCGGCGAGGCCGAGCGCGCGCTGCGCCGCGGCCGTTTGCCAGAGGCTGCCACGGGCTATCGCGAGATCCTGACGGCGCTGCCCGACGACGCCGCGGCCCAGCGCGGCCTGAGCGCGGTCGCGACGGCATACGCGCAACGCAGCGAACGCCTGGCCGCGGATTTCCGTTTCGACGAGGCGGCCGCCGCACTGCGCGAGGCCGACGCGATCGCGCCGGCGACCGCGGCGGTGAGCGAGGCGCGCCAGCACCTGGAACGCGCGCGCCAGTCGCGCAAACGCCTGGGCGGCGAGCTGCCGCTCGCGCAGCGCCAGCAGCGTCTGCACCGCCTGCTCGACGAGGCCGCGGCGGCCGAAGCGCGCGGCGAACTGCTGGCGCCGCCCGGCGACAGCGCCTACGACAAGCTGCGCGCGGCGCAGGCGATCGCGCCGCAGGATCCCAAGGTGCGCGCCGCCGCCGCCCGCCTGCTGCCGGCAGCGCGGCGCTGTTTCGAGGATGAATTGCGCGGCAATCGCCTCAGCCGCGCCGGCGAATGCCTGGACGCGCGCCGCGCGCTGGAAGGCGAGGGCGCGGCGCTGGGCGATGCGCGCCGACGCCTGGCCCAGCGCTGGATCGCGGTCGGCGACGAGCGTCTGGGCGCGGGCGAGTTGCGCGCGGCGCAATCGGCGCTGGATGCGGCGCGCCGCTTGGACCCGGGGGCGGCGGGTCTGGAAGATTTCGCCAAGCGCGTGCGCGCGGCTGCGCCTGGGGCGAACTGAGCGCGGTCGGCGCTCCATGCGGGCCGCTTTCTCTGCTCCTAACTCCCTCCTTTCGAAAAGGAGGGTTGGGGAGGATTTGCTCCTGCTGTTGCTTGTGCGGGTTCTTCACGGAAGTCAAAGGCTTCCGCCCGCTGCGCATGCGGGTCACTTTCTCTGTGCTTATAGCTCCCTCCTTTGAAAAGGAGGGTTGGGGAGGATTTGCTCTTGCTGTTGCTTGTGCGGGTTCTTCACGGAAGTCAAAGGCTTCCGCCTGCTGCGCATGCGGGTCACTTTCTCTTGCTAGCCCAAGAGTCCGTCTGGATTCCCTTCGGTCAAAAGTAACCAAAGAGAAGGGCTAGCGTGACCAACCCTCCCCTGCGAGTTCGAGGCTTTCGCCGGGATTTTTCGAATGGACATCCCTGTCCATTCGAAAAACGGCGCGCGTCCTGCGCGCCGCCCTTCGGGTCTACGGTTGGTCGTGTGGGTGCGTTGCTTTTGGACTTCAATGCTGCGGCAACGGCAACGGCAACGGCAACGGCAACGGCAACGGCAACGGCAACGGCAACGGCAACGGCAACGGCAATGGCAACGGCAACGGCAATGGCAAGAGCAACGGCACGCGCCATGCCGGTCGTAGGATGTGGTGAGCCGTAGGCGAACCGCATCGTTCGCGCGGTGTCGCAGGGCGTCGAGAAATCGGCTTGCGATCTGGCCACGATCGCCGCAACGCGGCGGTGCGTGCGAGGCCGAGGCGTGTGTGCGGCTGTGCCCGGAGGAGAACGCTGTCGCTCACTCCTCACTCCTCACTCCTCACTCCTCACTCCTCACTCCTCACTCCTCACTCCTCACTCCTCACTCCTCCAAACTCACTCCTGCCTCAAAAGCACTCTGCGCACCACTTCGCGCGCGGCGTCGAGGGAGAAATGCGTTTCGACGTTGCGCAGCCCGTTCTCCGACAGCCGCTGCCACAGCGCCGGGTCGCGGTACAGGCGCAGCACCGCCTGCGCGTAACCGGCGGCGTCGTCGGCGACCAGCGCGTCTTCGCCGTCGCGCAGGTGCATGCCTTCGACCGCGCAGCGCGTGGCCACCACCGGCTGGCCGTGGGCCATGCTCAGGTTGACCTTGCCCTTGACGCCGGCGCCGTAGCGCAGCGGCGCCACCGCGATGCGCGCGCCGTCCATGTACGGGTCCAGGTCGGGCACGTGGCCGAGGATCTCGATGCCGGGCTGGGCCGCGAGCGCGGCGATCTCCGGCGGCGCGTCGGCGCCGATGCAATGGAAGCGCAGCTCCGGCAGCTCGGCGCGGATCAGCGGGAACACCTCGGTCGCGAACCAGCGCACGGCGTCCACGTTCGGCGGATGGCGGAAGCCGCCGACGAAGACCAGGTCGCGGCGCTGTTCGAACGCGCGGCCGGCGCCGGCGACGCGGTGCAGGTTGGACAGGATGTCGACCCGCGCCTGCGGCGCATCCTGGGCCAACAAACTGCGCTCCACCTCGCTGACCACGAAGGTCGCGTCGGAGCGCGCGATGATGTCGAGCTCCAGCTTGCGCGTGGCCTCCGCCGCGCGCGCCAGCGCCGGGTCGCCGGCGACCTCGGCGCCGCGGCGCTCGCGCAGGTAGTGCAGGTCGACGGTGTCGAACACAAGCCGCGCCTGCGGTGCGTACTTGCGCAGCAGCGGCAGCAATTCGCGCAGCACATAGTGGCGGCAGACCATGACGGTGTCGAAGCGCGGGCCATGTTCGCGCAGCCAGCCCGGCGCGCGCTGCGCGTACGGCGCATGCCAGACCTCCACGCCCATGCGCTGCAGGTCTTCGGTGTAGCGGCCGTCGTTGGCGCGGTTGGCCGGTAGGAACACCACCTGCGCGCCCTCCTCCAGCAACAGGCGCATCAGATTGACCAGGCGCAGCGAACCCGAATCGCGGTCCGGCTGCGGCACCAGCGCGTCCACGATCAGCACGCAGCGGCGCCCACGCGCGTACGCGGCGCGTTCGGCCGGCGTGTTCGCCGGCCATTGCGCGTCGAGCGTCTCGCGCCACTTTTCCGCGAACACGCCGCGGTTGCGCACCTGGTAGGCCTTCACGCCCGAACCGGTGTCGGTGCCGGCGGTGATGCCTTCGCAATGCACCACCCGCGACTTGGGCTGGTAGACCACGCGCAGCCCGGCCGCGCGCACCGCGAAGGCCAGGTCGGTGTCTTCGTAATAGGCCGGCGCGTAGCGCGTGTCGAAACGGCCCAGGCGCTCGAACAGCGCGGTCGGCAGCGCGATCGCCGCGCCCGAGCAATAGTCGGCGTCGCGCAGGAAGGCGTAGCGCGGATGGTCGGGGGCGTCGAAGCGGCCGTAGTTCCAGCCGCTGGCGTCGGCGAACACGATGCCGCCGGCTTCCTGCAGGCGGCCGTCCGGGTAAACCAGCTGGGCGCCAACCAGGCCGACGTTCGGCTGTTCGTCGAAGGTCGCCAGCAGCACGTCCAGCCAGCCCGGCTGCGGGATGGTGTCGTTGTTGAGGAAAACCACGTACTCGCCGCGCGCCATCGCCGCGCCGTCGTTGCAGGCGGCGATGAAGCCGCCGTTACGGGCGCGGCGGTGGTAGCGCAGGCCCTCGACCTGGCGCAGCGAGGCCTCGGTGGCGTCGGAACTGCCGTCGTCGACCACGATCACTTCGAACGCCGCCTCGGGCGGGCGCGCGGCGAGCGCGCGCAGGCAGGCCAGGGTGTGGGCGAACTGGTTGTAGACCGGGATCACCACGCTGGCGCGCGGCTGCGGCGAGGTCGGCAGCGCGAATGGCGCGAACGGCTGTTCCTGCGGCAGCCACAAGGCCGCGCGCTGGGCGTCGGGCACGCGCCGGAACTGCCGGAGCACGCGCTGCCAGGAGGCGGCGAGACCGCGGGTACGCAGGCTGATCAGGCCGCGTCGCGCCAGGCCCGTTCCCCGGTCCAACAGAAACCGAAGATCGGTCCAACTCATCGCCATCGAACGCTCGCCATTGCTGAAGGGATTCCCTAATACGGATACGGTGGCCGGGCCCGCCGCGCGGCGGCGCCGGCCGGCTGCGTTAGACTCGATGGCTACGAGGGCGCAGCCCTGTCATTGTCCCATGCCGTGGCCCGAATCGATTACGACGAAGACGACAGCTCCGACGACGCCCGCACGCACGACGGCGCCGCCCCGACGTGGAAACGGCGCCTGGTGACCTGGGCCCTGGCCGCGATCGGCCTGGGGCTGGGTTTCCTGATCCCGTATACGCTCTACCTCAATCACGAGGTCGGGCAGCGCTTCGGCCAGCTGCGCTGGCAGATCCCCACACGCGTCTACGCCCGTCCGCTGGAACTGACTCCCGGCTTAACCCTGGATGCGACCACGCTCAAGACCGAGCTGGACGCCTCGGCCTACCGCGACGACGGCGCCGGCGCGCGCACCGGCACCTACGCCCGCGAGGGCGGGCGCTGGACCATCTCCAGCCGCGGCTACAACGACGTCGACGGCGCGGTCGCCGGGCGCCGGATCGAAGTGGTGCTGTCGGGCGGCCGCGTGGCCAGCCTGCGCGAGGCCGGCAACAAGAAATCGCTGAAGGTCGCGCGCCTGGATCCGGCCCGCATCGCCACCTTGTATGGACAGAAGCAGGAAGAGCGTCGCCTGGTCCGGATCGAGGATGTGCCCGAGCTGCTGGTCACCGGCCTGCAGGCGGTTGAGGACCGAGATTTCAACAGCCACTTCGGCATCGACATCTCCGGCATGATCCGCGCGGCCTTCAAGACCGCGACCGGCACCCGTCAGGGCGCCAGCACGCTGACCCAGCAGCTCGCGCGCAGCGGCCTGCTCGGCATCGGCCAGGAGCAGACCCCGACCCGCAAGGCCAAGGAAATCCTGTACGCGCTGCTGATCGAGGCGCGCTACGACAAACGCACCATCCTGGAGGCCTACTTCAACCAGGTCTATCTGGGTCAGCGCGGTTCGCAGGCGATCCACGGCGTCGCCGCCGGCGCCGAGTTCTGGTTCGGCCGCGACCTGCGCGATCTGAGCACCGAGCAGATCGCGCTGCTGATCGGTATCGTCAAGGGCCCGTCCCACTACGACCCGCGCCGCAATCCTGCGCGCGCGCTGGACCGGCGCAACTTCGTGCTCGGCGAGATGCACGAGACCCAGCTGATCGACGACGCCGAGTACCAGCGTGCGCTGAAGACCCCGCTGGGCATCACCAAGACGCCGGGCAGCACCGCCGCCAACCGCTTCCCGGCCTATGTCGACCTGATCCGCCGCCAGCTCGCGCGCGACTATCCGGCCGACGCGCTGGCCGGTGCCGGCTTGAGCGTGATGAGCGGCATGGCGCCGTCGGCCCAGGCCCAGGCCGAAGGCGCGGTCGCGCGCACGCTCAAGAGCCTGGACAGCAAGCGCCGCCCGCCGCTGCAGGCCGGCCTGGTGGTCACCGACGTGCACAACGGCGAAGTGGTGGCCGTGGTCGGCAGCCGCGACGTCGCCCAGCACGGATTCAACCGCGCGGTCGAGGCGCAGCGGCCGGTCGGCTCGCTGCTCAAGCCCTTCGTGTATCTGCTCGCGCTGGCCCAGCCGGGCAAGTACTCGCTGGCCAGCTACGTCGACGATTCGCCGGTCACCGTCACCCTGGGCAAGGGCAAGCGCTGGAACCCGGGCAACTCCGACGGCCGCAGCCACGGCACGGTGCGTCTGGTCGACGCCCTGGCGCAGTCCTACAACCAGGCCACGGTGCGCGTGGGCATGCAGGTCGCGCCCGAGCGCGTGGCCGGCCTGATCAAGACCCTGGCCGGCATCGAGGCCGATCCGAATCCCTCGCTGATCCTGGGCGCGGTCGATCAAAGCCCGTACGCGATGGCGCAGCTGTACCAGTTCCTCGCCTCCGGCGGCGAGATCCAGCCGCTGCACGCGGTGCGCGGCGTGCTGGACGCCAACGGCAAGGCGGTCAACCGCTACGACAAGGAGCCGGCACCGGCCCAGGAAGGCGACGCCATCGCGGCGCGTCTGATCACCATCGCGCTGCAGCAGGCGGTGTCCAGCGGCACCGGCCGCCAGCTCGTCAACGACGGCCTCGGCCGCCTGTCGCCGGCCGGCAAGACCGGCACCAGCAACGACGGCCGCGACAGCTGGTTCGCCGGCTGGACCGGCGATCATCTGGCGGTGATCTGGGTCGGCAACGACCAGAACAAGGAAACCGGCCTGTACGGCGCGACCGGCGCGATGCGGGTGTGGTCGTCGATCTTCTCGCGCCTGCCCAGCGCGCCGTTGCAGGTCGGCGACAAGGGCATCGACTGGCAGTTCATCGTCAACCAGAACACCACCGACCCGGGCTGCGCCAGCGCGCGCCGCTTCGCCTTCGTCGCCGGTTTCGCCCCCGACTACGCGCCGTGCCCGATGCCGCAGGCCGAGCCGGAGTCCGAAGGCGGCGGCTGGCGCGACTGGTTCGGTATCGGCAAGCGCGACGACGAAGAGGCGCCGGCCGAGCCGGCGCCGGAGCAGCAGGAGCAGTGAAGTGGGTATGAGGTTCCGTTCCAGCGTGCTGTGGGTCCTGAGCGCCGCGTGCGCGGCCTGCAGCACGGCCCCGCAGGCGCCGCCGCAACCGCCCTACGACGCCGAAGCCGCGGTCGCCGCGATCCGCAAGTCGGCCGTGGCCGCGCGCGAGCTCGACGTGCAGCCCCTGCGCGATAATCGCGTCGAGGACCTGCGCCAGAGCGCGAGCGCGCTGGAGAAGCAGCGCAAGTACGCCGAATCCGCCGCCGCGCTGGACCAGGCGCTGGCGATCAACGCCAGCGACCCGGCCCTGTTGCAGGAGCGCGCCGAAGCGGCGCTGCTGCTGCGCAAGCTCGACGACGCCGAGCGCTACGCCAAGCAGGCCTACGACGGCGGTTCCAAGGTCGGCCCGCTGTGCCGCCGGCATTGGAGCACGATCGCGGCGGTGCGCCAGTCGCGTCTGGACGTGTTGAAGACCACGCCGGTCTACAAGGAGGAGTTCGACGCCGTGCTGGCGCGCATCTCCCAGGCCGGCCGTGACGTCGCCGCCGCGCGCGCGCAGGCCGACGCCTGCACCGTTTCCGCGCCGCCGCGGTATTGAAGGCGAGGGGGTGGGCGTAATGGAACCTGGCCGCCTCGGCGTCGCCAGCCGCGCCGCGTTGAGCGAAGGCGGCGACCTCGCGCGCAGCATCGCCGCGTTCGCGCCGCGCCCGGCCCAGCAGGAGCTGTCGGCGGCGATCGCCGACGCGTTCGAATCGCGCGGCACCCTGTTGGCCGAGGCCGGCACCGGCACCGGCAAGACCTATGCCTACCTGGTGCCGGCGCTGTTGTCGGGCCTCAAGACCATCGTCTCCACCGGCACCCGTGCGCTCCAGGATCAGCTCTATCACCGCGACCTGCCGCGCGTGCGCGACGCGCTCGGCGTCGGCCTCAAGACCGCCTTGCTCAAGGGCCGCGCGAACTACCTGTGCCTCTACCGCCTGAAGCAGGCCCAGGGCGAGCCGCGCTTCGGCAGCCGTGAGCTGGCCGTGCAGTTCCAGCGCATCGTGTCCTGGGCCGGGCGCACGCGCATGGGCGATCTGGCCGAACTCGAGGCCCTGCCCGAGGATTCGCCGCTGCTGCCGATGGTCACCTCGACCGCGGAAAACTGCCTGGGCAGCGAGTGCCCGATGTTCGGCGACTGCTTCGTGGTGCAGGCGCGCCAGCGCGCCCAGGCCGCCGACGTGGTGGTGGTCAACCATCATCTGTTGCTGGCCGACCTGGCCCTGAAGCAGGAGGGCTTCGGCGAAATCCTGCCGGGCGCGCAGGCCTTCGTGGTCGACGAGGCGCATCAGCTGCCCGACCTGGCCGCGCAGTTCTTCGGCGAGGCGCTGAGCGCGCGCCCGCTGGTCGAGCTGGCGCGCGACGCCCTGGCCGAGTGCAAGCATTCGCCGGGCTCGCTGGCGGTCATGCAGGGGCCGGCGCGCGACCTGGAACAGGCCGTGCGCGCGCTGCGCGCGGCGATGGACGAATTGCCGGTGCGCGCGACCCGCAAGCGCGCCGCCGAGCTGCCCGCGGTCGAGTACGCCTTCGACGTGCTGGCCGCGTCGCTGCAGCAGATTCAGACCGCGCTGGCGCCGTTGCGCGAGGCCGCGCCCGGCTTCGACGGCTGCCACGCGCGCGCCAAGGAATTCGAATCGCGCCTGCGCCGCTGGCGCGGCGAACCGCGCCGCCATGGCGAGGCCGACGACATCGTCGACGAGGACGGCGACGACTTCGAAGTGCGCATGCCGCTACCGACGAGCGTGGACGACGAAGGTTTCGGCGAGGAGCCGACGCCGCCGCAGGCCGATGCCAGCGTGCTGTGGTACGAGCTCACCGCGCGCGGCTTCCGTCTCAGCCGCACGCCGCTGGACGTGGCCGGTCCGCTGGCCGAGCACCGCGAGCGCTCGCGCGCGTCCTGGGTGTTCACCTCGGCCACGCTCGCGGTCGGCGGCCAGTTCCAGCATTACGCGCACAAGCTCGGCCTGGTCGAACCGCAGACCCTGTTGGCGCCCAGCCCCTTCGATTGGGAGCGCCAGGCGCTGTGCTACCTGCCGCGCGGGCTGCCCGATCCGATGGTGCGCCACTACAACGAAAGCCTGGTCGACAAGCTGCGGCCGGTGCTGGAAGCCTCTGGTGGCCGCGCCTTCGTGCTGTTCGCCTCGCACCGCGCCCTGCGCGAGGCCGCCGAGCTGCTGCGCGGCGGGCCCTGGCCGCTGTTCGTGCAGGGCGAGGCGCCGCGGCCGGTGCTGCTGGAGCGCTTCCGCGCCTCCGGCAACGGCGTGCTGCTGGGCGCGGCCAGTTTCCGCGAAGGCGTGGACGTGGCCGGCGAGGCGCTGAGCGTGGTGGTGATCGACAAGCTGCCGTTCGCCGCGCCCGACGACCCGGTGTTCGAAGCGCGCCTGGACGCGATCCGGCGCAGCGGCGGCAACCCCTTCCGCGACGAGCAGCTGCCGCAGGCGGTGATCGCGCTCAAGCAGGGCGCCGGCCGCCTGATCCGCACCGAGACCGACCGCGGCGTACTGGTGCTGTGCGACCCGCGCCTGCAGTCCAAGAGCTACGGCCGGGTGTTCATGGAGTCGCTGCCGCCGTTGCCGCGCACCCGCGAGATCGCCGATGTGGCCGCGTTCTTCGCCCCGGGCGCCGATGCGGCGCGCGACGAATCGCTAGAATCCGGACCGGACCCCAGCCAGGAGCAGGACCATGACTGACACCGATCAAGGCCGCAAGCCGCGCGTGCACGGGCTGGGCGGCGTGTTCTTCAAGGCCCAGGACCCGGCCGCGCTGTCGCAGTGGTACGCGCGCCACCTCGGCATCGACGCCCAGGACTGGGGCGGCGCGCTGATGTTCTGGAACCGCGCCGACACCGGCGAGAGCGCCTGCACGGTGTGGTCGCCGTTCAAGGCCGACACTCAGTACTTCCAGCCCAGCGACAAGCCCTACATGCTGAACTACCGCGTCGACGACCTCGCCGGCACCCTGGCCGCGTTGCGCGCCGAGGGCTGCCAGGTGCTGGACCGTTACGAGGAAAGCGAGCAGGGCAAGTTCGGCTACGTGGTCGATCCGGAAGGTGCGCTGATCGAGTTGTGGCAGCCCGCGCCCGACGACGCCTCGACCGCGCCGCCGGCCTGAGATCCGCATGAGCCACGCCGCATGAAATTGCTCGCCTTCGAAACCGCGACCGAAGCCTGTTCGGTCGCGCTGTGGATCGACGGCGAACTGCGTCAGCGCCACGAGCTGGCGCCGCGCCGTCACGCCGAACTGTCCCTGCCCTGGGCCGAGCAACTGCTGGCCGAAGCCGGGATCCGCAAGTCGCAGCTGGACGCGATCGCGCTGGGCCGCGGCCCGGGCGCGTTCACCGGCGTGCGCCTGGCGATCGCGATCGGGCAGGGCATCGCGTTGGCGTTGGACCGCCCGATCGTGGCGGTGTCGACCCTCGCGGCCCTGGCCCTGGGCGCCCGCACCGCGCCGTGCGCGATCGACATGATTCGCGCTCCGCTTGCCGACGCGAGCATCGGCGAGCCCCAGCGCGTCCTGGCCTGCATCGACGCGCGCATGGGCGAGGTCTACACCGGCGCCTTCGAACTGCGCGACGGCGACGCGTTCGCGCTGGACGCCGAGGCCGTGCTCGCGCCCGAAGCCGCCGCACTGCCCGACGACCGCGACGGTTGGCTGGGCGTGGGCACCGGCTTCGGCGCTGCCGACGGTGCGCTGGCGCGGCATCTCGGCACGCGCTTCTTGGCGATCGACGCCAGCGCCCTGCCGACCGCCGCCGACGTGGCGCGGCTCGCGGTCGCCGCCTACGCGCGCGGCGAAGCGCTGGCGCCGGAACGCGTTGAGCCCGCCTATCTGCGCAACAACGTTGCGTTGACGATCGAGCAGCAGCGCGCGCTGCGCGCGAGCCGTTGATCGCGGTCGTCGCAAGAACGATGGATAAGTCCGAGTTTGCCGCGCTCATCCGGCTGCCTCGCCAGTGGCTGGATCTGGACCTGTATCCCGACGAGTTTTTCCAAGCGCAGCTGCAGCTTTTCCTCGAAGATGGCGGCGCCGCGCAAGACGATACCGGCGATGGAATTCCCGGCGCCGAGCACTATCGCAATGGCCTGTACTGGCACTGGATCAAACGCCCGGGCGAATGCGATCGGGCGCTGATCGAACGTCTGATCGCCTTGGATCCGTGCGAGATTTTGAGCCGTCATCTGCTGAAGCAACTGCGCGGCGCTTGAGCGCGCTCTGCCGGTGTTCCAGTCGCCTACCCACCCATCGGTCGCCCTGACCTCCGGCCTAGGCGCACGGGAACTCCGACGATTCCGCGCCGGTCACTAGCTTCGCCCTTAAGGAGAAGCGAGATGGCGAAGAATGAGCAAGCCTCCGGCCTGCGCGGCTGGATGCGCGGCGAAGGCCGGTCCCTATTGCTGATGCTGGTGCTGCTGACCGTGGCGCGCACCTCGTTCGCCAATCACTACGTGGTGCCCAGCGGCTCGATGGAGCACACCCTGATGCCGGGCGATCGGGTCGCGGTCGATATGTCGGCCTACGGCCTGAGAATTCCGTTCACCGAGACCACCCTGCTGGCGCGCGGCGAGCCGCAACGCGGCGATGTGGTGGTGTTCAAGTCGCCGACCGACGGCACCCGTCTGATCAAGCGTGTGGTCGCGATCGGCGGCGACCGGGTCAGCGTGATCGACGGGCATCTGGCGATCGACGGCGCGCCGATGGCCTCGGCGAGCGAGCCGCTGGTCGAACGGTTCGGCGCGCATCGCGCGCTGCTGAATCTGGATGCCGGCGGCGGGCCCGACGTCCTCGACGCGATCATTCCGCCGGGTCAGGTGCTGGTGATGGGCGACCACCGCGGCAACAGCCAGGACGGTCGCTACTTCGGTCTGGTGCCGGCGAAATCGCTGTACGCCAAGGCGCTGGGCGTGTACTGGCGCAGCGGCGAAGGGCCGGTCTGGAAGTCGCTGTGAGGTAGGCCGAGCGCTGGCGCCTGCTGGGCCGGCGCTTGCGGCGATCGCTGGCTCACTCGTCCACCAGCGCCCCGTCCGGCAGGAACTGCCAGGTCCGGGTCACATGCAGGATGTCGGGGTCTTCGTCGGTGTGCGGCAGCGGCGGGTAGGGCTCGGCCAGGCGGGCGATGCGCAGCGCCGAGGCGTCCAGCAGCGGGATGCCGCTGGACTGGACGATGTCGGCGCGCTCGACGCTGCCGTTGCGGCGCACCGCCACGCTGATCACGACCTGGCCCTGCAGGCGACGCCGGCGCGCTTCGTCGGGGTAGTTGAGGTTGCCGACCCGCTCGACCCGGTCGACCCAGCCGCGCAGATAGCCGGCCCAGGCGTATTCCTGGGTGCTGGCGGACACGAATTTGCGCTTGGGACGCTTGGCGTAGCGCTCCGAGCGCAGATGGATCTCGGCCGCCAGGCGCGCCATGCGGATGTCGCGGTCGATTTTTTCCGGGCCCACCGGCAGCGGTCGTTCGCTGGGCGGGGTGGTGGCCTGGGCGCGCGCGGCCACGAATTCGCCGCGCGCGGAGCTGATCACCCGCGCCTGCGGCGGCGGGGCCGGCGCCGGCGACTGCGCCTGCAGGGCGCGCGCGGCCACCCCGGGCTCGGGCTGCGGGGCCGGACCGGACTGGTTCTCGCGCGGGCGGCTGCTCTTGTCGTGCTCGCCGCCGCCCTGGTTGTTGGCCTGGGCCATGAAATCGGCCTGCTTGGGCGTGAGCGCGGTCGAGGTCTGGGTCAGGATCACGTCCAGGGTCGGCATCACCGGCGCGGCCTGCTCCAGGGCATAGCCCACGCCGAGCACGAACACGCCGTGGATCAGCAGGGACAGCACCATGGTCGCGCTGAAACGGCCTTCGCCATCCAGGCCGGCACCGCCGGGGGCAGGGGCCGCCGTCGCGCTCATGCCGCCTGCGCCGCCCGGGCTTCGATGGCGTCGAACAGGCTGCCTGCGATGTTCAGGCCGAACTGGGCATCGAGCTCGCGGATGCAGGTCGGGCTGGTCACGTTGACCTCGGTCAGGTAGTCGCCGATCACGTCCAGGCCCACGAACAGCATGCCGCGGCGTTGCAGCTCCGGCCCGACCTGGGCGGCGATCCAGCGGTCGCGCTCGCTCAGCGGGCGGCCTTCGCCGCGGCCGCCGGCGGCCAGATTGCCGCGGAACTCGTCGCCCTGCGGGATCCGCGCCAGGCAGTAGTCCACCGCCACGCCGTCGACCAGCAGGATGCGCTTATCGCCCTGGGCGATCTCCGGCAGATAGCGCTGGGCCAGGGCCAGGCCGTGGTCGCCGGTCAGGGTCTCCAGGATCACGTTGAGATTGGCCTCGCCCGCGCGGGCGCGGAAGATCGAGCGCCCGCCCATGCCGTCCAGCGGCTTGAGCACCGCTTCGCCGTGCTCCTGCACGAAGGCCTTGAGCACGGCCGGGTCGCGGCTGACCACGGTCGGCGGGCAGCACTGCGGGAACAGCAGGGCGGCCAGCTTCTCGTTGTAGTCGCGCAGGCCCTGGGGGTCGTTCACGACCAGGGCGCCGGCGTTCTGGGCCACGCTCAGGATCTGGGTGTCGTGCAGGTAGTTGGCGTCGACCGGCGGGTCCTTGCGCATCAGCAGCACATGGCCGCGGCCCAGTACGAGTTGTGACCACGGCCCCAGTTCGTACCAGCCCTTGGGGTCCTCGCGCACGCTCAGCGGGGCGACCGTGGCCAGGGCGTCGCCGTCGCGCAAACTCAGCGCACCGGGGCGCACATAGTGCAGTCGGTGGCCACGCCGCTGCGCTTCCAGCAGCATCGCGAACGTGGAGTCTTTGGCGATCTTGATCGACCCGATCGGGTCCATCACGACGACGATATCGAGCGGCATGGGCGATTCGTACCTGGAAATGTGCGCGATGGTAGCAGGCGGGTCATCGATATCTGCCATCATGTAGCGTCAGGATTGGTCCTTGCCGGGCCCTTTCTGACTCGTCGGGTCGGCCTTCGCCGGATTCCCGACGGGACCGACCCAATTCGTGCGCATGCTCGGACGCGAACGGGCCCTCGCGCCAGCCGCAGCCTCAGGGCCCGGCGGGCGCCATGGTCCACGCGTTCAGCTTTATTGCTGGGAAAACGCGTGCTTGACAGCATGCGCGCGGCTTGGAATAAAGGCATCTTCGCGACGCGCCGGGGATTGCGCGGCGTTTCGCTCCGGGGGATACAAAGAATGCTCGATGAGGCTCGTAACGGCAGCCTCGACGGTTTGAAGGTCATGGTGATCGATGACTCCAAGACCATCCGTCGTACCGCCGAGACGCTGTTGAAACGCGAAGGTTGTGAGGTGGTCACGGCCACGGACGGATTCGAAGCACTGGCGAAGATCGCCGACCAGCATCCACAAATCATCTTCGTGGATATCATGATGCCGCGTTTGGACGGCTATCAAACCTGCGCGCTGATCAAGAACAATCAGTTGTTCAAGAGCACGCCGGTGATCATGCTGTCCTCCAAGGACGGTCTGTTCGATAAGGCGAGAGGACGCATCGTCGGTTCGGAGCAGTACCTCACCAAACCATTTACGCGCGAGGAACTCCTCGACGCGATTCGCAAGCACGTACACGCCTGACCGGGGGGTAGGGCAATCACATGGCACGCATTCTTCTGATCGAGGACTCGCCGACCGATACGGCGGTCCTGACCCAGCTGCTGGAGCGCAACGGACACCAGGTGTTCGCGTCCGGCAGCGCCGAGGACGGAATCGAGGCGTGCAAGCGCGAGTTGCCCGATCTGGTGCTGATGGACGTGGTGCTGCCGGGCATGAACGGGTTTCAGGCGACTCGCGCGTTGTCGCGCGACGCCGCGACCAGCGCCATCCCGGTGCTCATCGTGAGCACCAAGGGCATGGACACCGACAAGGCCTGGGGCATGCGCCAGGGCGCCAAGGACTACATCGTCAAGCCGCCGCGCGAAGATGAGCTCATCGCGCGCATCAGCGCGTTGCTCGGCGGCTGACGCCATCAGGTACGGTCTATGAACACGCAGTCGCCGTTCGATGTGCTGGTCGATTACGAGCGCCGCAGCTTGGCGCACGTGGTCGGCTTGCCCGAGCAGCTCGATGCGCCGGGCCTCTGGCGCGGCGTCGGTTACCGCATCGGCGATCGCCGCCTGGCCTCGGGTTTCGACGAGGTGGTGGAAATCCTGCCGCTGCCGCAGGTCACCGCGGTCCCCGGCGCGCAGCCGTGGATGCTGGGACTGGCCAACGTGCGCGGCAACCTGCTGCCGGTGGTCGACCTCAAGCAATTCCTCGAAGGCACCCGCACCGTGCTGCACGAAAGTCAGCGCGTGCTGCTGGTGCGCCAGCCCGGCGGCGACGTCGCGGTGCTGATCGACGAGCTTTACGGCCAGCGCAGCTTCAACGACCAGCAACTGGTCGCGGCCGACGAGATCGCGCTGGAGCGCATGGCCGAAGGCCGCTACGCCAATTTCATCGACCGGGCCTACCGCCTGGCCGATCACCCGTGGGGGATCTTCAGCCTGGAACGGCTGGCCCGCACGCCCGAGTTCCGTCAGGCCGCGGCCTGACGGGCCCGGTCCGGACCTTTACGCATTGCCCTGGCAACACCGCTGCACCCCGAACCGCTCCCCCGCCCAAACCATCAAATCCGCATAAGCAACACTTTCTGAGGTCGAACATGAGCACTGTGATGGACAACGTGGCCGGCAAGGGCCGCAACCTGGGCGTCAACACCTGGCTGATCATCCTGGGCATCTCGGTGACGGTGTTCGGCTTGAACACGGGCTACGCGACCTGGAAGGCGGCGCGGCTGGGCGGCGCCAGCACCGCGGCTTCGCAGCTGCAGGTGAACTCGCAGAGACTCGCGGTGCAGGGGCGTGAAGCGGTCGGCGGCGCCAAGGAGGCCTTCGCGGCGTTCAAGGCCACCAAGACCAAGATCGACGGCGACATCAAGCAGCTCAACGACGTCTACGGCGGCACCTTCGAGGTGTCCACCCCGATCGGGACCGTGACCAACACCTGGGACCTGCTGGGCAAGAACGCCGACCAGGTGCTGAACTCCGAGAAGCAGGTCCTGGACCTGGCCGGCAACTTCGACAGCTTCTCCGGCCGCGTGCCGCAGCTGCAGGCGCGCCTGGACGAGCTGGTGCGCGCGATGTCGGCCTCCGGCTCGCCGTCCTCGCAGGTCTACATCGCCCTGCGCCAGGTCCTGCTGGCCGGCAACATGGCCCGTCGCATCACCGAAATGCGCGCCGGCGGCAGCGGCGCCTCGCTGGCCGGCGACGCGCTGGGCCGCGACGCGGCGGTGTTCGGCAACGTGCTCACCGGCCTGCGCAAGGGCGGCGACACCTCCACCGGCGTGCTGCCGCTGAGCAACGGCGGCGCGCTCGCCGCGCTCGGCCAGGCCGAGGCGCTGTGGGCCGAAATGAAGAAGGACCTGGACGCGATCTCGGCCAGCTCGCCCAAGCTGTTCGCCGCGCAGAGCGCGGCCGAATCGATCACCAGCGGCTCGGAAAAGCTGCTCAACGACAGCGAAAACCTGTTCAGCGCCTTCACCTCGTTCGGCTCGGTGCGCAGCACCAACCCGCTCGGCCACATCCTGGTCTCGATCATCTCCGGTATCGTCGCGCTGCTCGCTATCGCCGGCTTGCTGTTCTCCTTGAACCGCGCCCAGCAGAAGCGTTACCAGACCACCAAGGAACTCAACGACCGTAACCAGGAGGCGATCATGCGCCTGCTGGACGAAATGGGTTCGCTCGCAGAAGGCGACCTCACGGTGAAGGCGACGGTCACCGAGGACATGACCGGCGCGATCGCGGACTCGATCAACTTCGCCGTCGAACAGCTGCGCAGCCTGGTGCAGACGATTACCGACACCTCGGTGCAGGTGGCCTCCTCGGCCCAGGAAACCCAGGCCACCGCCATGCATCTGGCCGAGGCCGCCGAACACCAGGCCCAGGAGATCAACTCGGCCTCCGACCGCATCAGCGAAATCGCGGCCTCGATCGACCAGGTCTCCAAGAACTCGGCCGAATCGGCGGACGTGGCGCAGCGCTCGGTGCAGATCGCGACCAAGGGCGCGGGCGTGGTGCGGCAGACGATTCAGGGCATGGACTCGATCCGCGACCAGATCCAGGAAACCTCGAAGCGAATCAAGCGCCTGGGCGAGAGCTCGCAGGAAATCGGCTCGATCGTCGAACTGATCAACGACATCTCGGAGCAGACCAACATCCTGGCGCTGAATGCCGCCATTCAGGCCGCCTCGGCCGGTGAAGCGGGCCGCGGGTTCGCGGTCGTGGCCGACGAAGTGCAGCGACTGGCGGAACGCGCGTCCAACGCGACGAAGCGAATCGAGACGCTGGTCCAGACAATTCAGTCCGACACCAACGAAGCTGTGAGCTCGATGGAGCAGACGACCTCGGAAGTGGTCGCCGGCGCCCGACTGGCCGAGGACGCGGGTACCGCGCTGGGCGAGATCGAAAAGGTGTCGTCCGACTTGTCCAACCTCATTCAAGGCATTTCCAGCGCGGCGCAGCAGCAGTCCAGCGCGGCCTCGAACATCACTCAAACCATGAACACGATTCAGCAAATCACCTCGCAGACCTCCCAAGGCGCCAACCAGACCGCCGAGTCGATCGGTAATCTGGCGCAGTTGGCCGCCGACCTGCGCCGCTCGGTCGCCGACTTCAAGCTGCCGGCCTAAGCCAAGCCCAGGACGACGAGGTCGCAATCAGGATGAAGATCCCAGCCGCAAGGCTTCTCCAGGACCGGCGAACACGCCGAGGCCTCGCTGACGGGCGGGGGGCGGCATGACCGCACTGCGAGAAGCGATCGATACCACCACGCTGGGCTGGATCAAGCCGGAGCTGGACGAGACCCTGCGCCAGGCGCGCCAGGAGATCGAGGCCTACGCCGAGGATCCCACCGACACCAGTCGCATGCGCTTCTGCGCCAGCCACCTGCATCAGGTGCACGGCACCCTGCGCATGGTCGAGCTGTACGCGCCGGCCATGGTCGCCGAGGAAATGGAGCGCCTGGCGCTGGCGCTGCAACAGGGCCAGGTCGGCGATCGCGATGAAGCCTGCGCGGCGCTGATGCGCGGCGTGGTGCTGCTGCCCGACTACCTGGAACGCCTGCAGGGCGGTCATCGCGACATTCCGATCGTGCTGCTGCCGCTGCTCAACGAACTGCGCGCCTCGCGCGGCGAGGCGGGCCTCAACGAAAGCGTGCTGTTCGCGCCCGATCTCGACCGTCCGCTGCCGGCGCACCTCGCGCCGCCGCCGCCGAGCTCGCCCGCGCGCGGCAGTACCAATATGCATCTGTCCACGCTGCGCGATGCGCTGGCGGCGTGGCCGGAAGACGGCGCCCCGGCCGATGCCGGCAAGCTTGCCCAGGCGGTCGACGGCCTGCTCGCCGACGTCGTGCTGGAGCCGGTGCGGCGCATGCTGTGGGTGGCCTCGTCGGTCGCCGGCGCCCTGCGCGACGGCGCCCTGCCGCCCACGCGCGCGCTGCGCCAGGCCTTCGGCGGCGTCGAACGCGAAGCCCGGCAGATGCTCGCCGACGACGGTTTCTCCAGCCCGCGCGGCGAACCCGCGGCCGAGCCGACCCGTCAGCTGCTCTATCACGTCGCCCATAGCGACGGCCGCCATCCGGCCCTGGACGACCTGCGCCAGACCTTCGAACTGGCGTCGCACCTGCCCAGCGAGTCCGAACTCGAACACGCGCGCGGCAGCCTCAGCGGCCGCAACCGCGCGCTGCTGGATACCGTATCGGCGGCGATCAAGGAAGACCTGCTGCGGGTCAAGGACGCGCTGGACCTGCACCTGCGCACCAATCAGACCGAGGCCAGCGAACTGCGTCCGCAGATCGAGGCCCTGGCCCGCGTCAGCGACACCCTGGGCATGATGGGGCTGGGCGTCGCCCGCACCGTGGTGCTGCAGCAGCGCGACGCCATGATCGAAATCGTCGACGGCAAGCGTCCGGCCGACGAAGGCGCCCTGCTCGATGTCGCCGGCGCCCTGCTGTATGTCGACGCCTCGCTGGACGACCAGGTCTCGCGCCTGGGCCTGCCGGAAGAGAAGGCCGACGAAGACCTGCTGGCCGGCGAATCGCGCAAGGTGCTGGACGTGGTCGTGCGCGAAGCCATCGCCAACTTCGGCGACGCGCGCCAGTCCTTCGTCGCCTTCGTCGAGACCAACTGGGATCACGCCGAGCTGGTCGAAGTGCCGCGCGTGCTGGACGAAGTCGCCGGCGCGCTGCGCATGCTGGAACTGCCGCTGCCCGCCGACTACCTAACCGGCGTCAAGCGCTACACCGAAGTCGAGCTGATCGGCCGCCATCGCGTGCCCAACGGCCAGCAGCTGGACACCCTGGCCGACGCCCTGGCCAGCCTGGAGTACTACCTCGAGGCGCTGCGCGAGCAGCGTCCGAACCGCGACGACATCCTCGACATCGCGCGCCAGAGCCTGGAAGCCCTGCGCTACTGGCCGCTGCCCGAAGTCGTGCGCACGCCCGATCCGGCCAGCGCTTCCATCGCGGCGCCCGCCGCCGGCCGCATCGAACTGCCGGAAGCGGCCGAGATCGACGCCATGGTCGCCGGCCGCGCGCATCTGGACTACGTCGCGCCCGAAGCCCTGGCACCGACGCCGGTCGCGCCGCCTGTCGAACCCGCTCCCGCTCCCGCTCCCGCGCTCGCCGAGGCTCCGCGCCAGTCCGCCGCCACCGGCGGTTTCGCCCACAGCGACGACATCGACGACGAGATCCGCGACATCTTCCTGGAAGAGTTCAAGGAAGAAATCGGCAACCTCGACGACCTGCTGCCGGCCTGGCGCGAAGCGCCGGACGATCTGGAGCGTCTGTACCCGATCCGTCGCGTCTTCCACACCCTCAAGGGCAGCGGCCGCTTGGTCGGCGCCAAGACCTTGGGCGAGTTCAGCTGGAAGATCGAAAGCCTGCTCAACCGCGTGCGCGATCATGGCCGCGTGGTCAGCCCCGAGCTGATCGATCTGGTCGGTCATGCCCATCGCGCGCTGCCGCAGCTGTACTCGGCGCTGCGCAACGAGGGGCCGATCACCGCCGATCTGGCTGGCATCGAGGCCCATGCCGACCTGCTCGCCACCGGCGAGGAAGCCTTCTACCGGCCGATGCACCTGGTCGCGCCGGCCGCGCCCGCGGCCGAGGCGCCGATCGAGCCGGTGCTGGAAACCATCGTCGAAGACGTGCCGGTTCCGGTCGAGGTCGAAAGCGAAAGTTTCGTGCTGGATGTCGAGCCCGAAGCGCTGGCCGTGGACGCCGAGCCCGAGGCCCCCGCCGCCGTCGAGGTCGCCACCGCCGGCGTGCCGGCCTCGGTCGACGCGGTGCTGCTGGAAATCCTCGACACCGAAGTCACCGGTCACCTGGTCACCATCCAGCGCTGGCTGGCTGCCGCGCAGGCCGCGCCGTCGCCGGCCGACGACGGCCTGCAACGCGCGATCCACACCCTCAACGGTGCGTTCGCGATGACCGAGGTTCCGGTCATCACCGACGTGATCGCGCCGACCGAGGTCTACGTCAAGCGCCTGTTGGCCGCGGGCGGTCCGGCCAGCGCCGAGGGCGTCGCCGCCATCGGCGCGGTCGCGGTCGCGATCGAACGCACCCTGGCCAGTCTCAAGTCCGAACCGCAGAGCGTGCCGGTGTTCCCGGGCCTGGCCGAGCGCATGATCGCCTTGCGCGACAGCCTGCCGGATGCGCGTTCCAGCCTGCAGATCGAAGAACCGCATCTGGAGACGGTGGAATCGGCCGAATCGCCGTTCGCCGACACCAGCCTGGACAGCGAACTCACCGCGCTGGACCTGAGCGCGTTCGGCCAGCTCGACGACGAAGCCGTGCCCGCCGGTCTGGTACGCGGCCACAGCGCCGCCGATCTGGATGAGCCGGAGTCCGAAACCTCCGCCGCCGGCGAGTTCGTCGGCGTGATCGCGGGCGCCATCGCCGCGGCGATTCCCAGCGACGACGCCCTGTCGTCCGCGGCGGACGCCGAACGCGCTGCGGCCGAAGCCGAACGTATCGCCGCCGAACAAGCCGAAGCCGAACGGGTCGAGGCCGAACGTGCCGCCGCCGAACAGGCGGAAGCCGAACGCCTTGCCGCCGAGCAGGCCGAGGCCGAGCGTATCGAAGCCGAGCGCCTGGCCGCCGAGCAAACCCAGGCCGAGCGCGCCGAGGCCGAACGTCTTGCCGCCGAGCAGGCCGAAGTCGAGCGCATCGAAGCCGAGCGCCTCGCCGCCGAGCAAACCCAGGCCGAGCGCGCCGAGGCCGAACGCCTCGCCGCCGAGCAGGCCGAAGCCGAGCGCGTCGAAGCCGAACGCCTCGCCGCCGAGCAGGCCGAAGCCGAACGCGTCGAAGCCGAACGCCTCGCCGCCGAGCAAGCCGAAGCCGAGCGCGTCGAAGCCGAACGCCTCGCCGCCGAGCAAGCCGAAGCCGAACGCGTCGAAGCCGAACGCCTCGCCGCCGAGCAGGCCGAAGCCGAGCGTCTCGAAGCCGAGCGCCTCGCCGCGGAACAGGCCGAAGCCGAGCGTATCGAAGCCGAGCGCCTCGCCGCCGAGCAGGCCGAGGCCGAACGTCTGGCCGAAGAGGAACGCGAGTACGCGCTCCTGGAAGCCGAGTACGCCGAAGCCGAGCGCGTGGCCCGCGAGCAGCAGGCCGCCGCCGAAGCCGCGATCGCCGCGGCGTTGGCGCCGCCCGCCGACGCTCTGGCGCCGCAGCCGGCCGCGAACGACGAAACCGAGTCGGGCGAAGCCGAGTCGCTCGAAGCCCAGTCGCTCGAAGCCCAGTCGCTCGAAGCCCAGTCGCTCGAAGCCCAGTCGCTCGAAGCAGAGTCGCTCGAGGCACCGCCCGAAGACGAGCTCGCGGAAATCGAGTACTTCAACGACGATCCGGTCGAAGACGGCCACGTCGTCGCCGAGCCGGTCGCGGTCGAAACGGTGGAAGTCGCCGAGGCCGCGCCGCTGCCGGAAACGCTCAAGCGCATCATCGAAGCCAACCCCGATCCGGACGAAGCGCTGGATCTGGCCGAGCTCGATCCCGAGCTGGTCGACATCTTCGTCGAGGAAGGCGGCGACCTGCTCGACCATTCCGACGGCCTGCTCGCGCAGCTGCGCGAGGCCCCGAACGAACGCGAGCCGCTGGTCGGCCTGCAGCGCGATCTGCATACCCTCAAGGGCGGCGCGCGCATGGCCGGCATCATGGCCGTGGGCGAACTCGGCCACGCCATGGAATCGCTGCTGGAGGCGGTGGTCGATCAGCGCAGCGAACTCGGCCGCGACGGCGTGCCCTTGCTGGAGCGCGGTTTCGACCGCCTGCACGCGATGGTCACCCGGGTCGGCACGCGTCGCGCGATCGCCATGCCCGAGGCGCTGATCGCCGAATTCGACGCACGTGCGCGCGGCGAGATCTACACCGCGCCCACCGTCACCGACGACGGCACCATCGTCCCGGCCAGCGCGCCCAAGGTCGAACTCAAGCCGTTGTCGGCGCCGATGGTCGAGGTCGCCGTCGGCGACGACGACGACATCGGCGTGCGCGCGCCGCAGGAACAGGTGCGTATCCGCGCCGACCTGCTCGACCGCCTGGTCAACTACGCCGGCGAAGTCGCGATCTACCGCGCCCGCCTGGAACAGCAGTTGGGTGCGTTCCGCGGCGCGATCGCGGAAATGGCGCAGACCAACACGCGTATGCGCGACCAGCTGCGCCGTCTGGAAATCGAAACCGAAGCCCAGATCATCGCGCGCTACCAGCGCGAGGGCGACGCCAGCGACCAGTCCTTCGATCCGCTCGAACTCGACCGCTTCTCCAATCTGCAGCAGCTCTCGCGAGCGCTGTCGGAGTCCGCGGCCGACCAGGGCAGCTTGCAGACCACGCTGGACGACCTCACGCGCCAGTACGAAACCCTGCTGCTGCAACAGTCGCGCGTCAGCTCGGATCTGCAGGAAGGCCTCATGCGCACGCGCATGGTGCCGTTCGATGCGCTGCTGCCGCGTCTGCGTCGCGTCGTGCGTCAGGCCTCGGGCGAACTGGGCAAGCAGGTCCAGCTCAAGCTGGAAGGCACCCAGGGCGAACTCGACCGCAACGTGCTGGAGCGCATGACCGCGCCGCTGGAGCACATGCTCCGCAACGCCGTCGCGCACGGTCTGGAAGCGCCCGCGCAACGCAGGCAGGCCGGCAAGCCGGAAGAGGGCACGGTCCGCATCGCGGTGCGCCGCGAAGGTTCCGAAGTCGTGCTGGAAGTGGCCGACGACGGCGCCGGCCTGGACCGCGCCGCGATCCGCCGCCGCGGCGAAGAGCGCGGTCTGGTCCGCGCCGAAGCGGTGCTGGCCGACAGCGACCTCGACGCACTGATCCTGGAACCGGGCTTCTCCACCGCCGACGAGGTCAGCCGCCTGGCCGGCCGCGGCGTCGGCATGGACGTGGTCGCCAGCGAAGTGCGTCAGCTCGGCGGCACGCTCGACATCCAATCGCGTCCGGGCAAGGGCGTCACCTTCCTCCTGCGCCTGCCGCAGACGCTCGCGGTCACCCAGGCGGTGTTCGTGCGTATCGGCGATACGACCTTCGCGGTGCCGATCGCCTCGGTGCGTGGCGTCGGCCGGATCGCGCGCGAGGGCCTGGAAGCCGAAGGCGCCAACTACCGTTACGGCGGCGAAGACTACGCCGTGCACGACCTGGGCCTGCTGCTGGGCCACGCCCCGGCCAAGGCCGAAGGCCAGTTGCAGATGCCGCTGCTGCTGATCCGCTCCGGCGATCTGCGCGCCGCGGTCACCGTCGACCAGGTCGTCGGCAACCGCGAAATCGTGGTCAAGCCGGTCGGTCCGCAGGTCGCTTCGGTGCCGGGCATCTTCGGCGGCACCATCATGGGCGACGGCCGCGTGGTCGTGATTCTGGACGTCGCGCCGCTGGTGCGCCGTCAGGCCCTGCTGCCGCGCGACTACGTGCCGGCGCCGGTGGTGCCGGTCGAAACCCGCCGCGTGCCGCTGGTGATGGTGGTCGACGACTCGGTCACCATGCGCAAGGTCACCGGCCGCGTGCTGGAGCGCCACAACTTCGAGGTTCTGACCGCGAAGGACGGCCTGGATGCGCTGGAGCGTATGACCGATGTGGTGCCGGACCTGATGCTGCTCGACATCGAAATGCCACGCATGGACGGCTACGAGCTGGCCACGCAGATGAAGTCCGACGCGCGCTTGCGCGACGTGCCCATCGTCATGATCACCTCGCGTACCGGCGACAAGCATCGTCAGCGCGCGTTCGAGATCGGCGTGGAACGCTACCTGGGCAAGCCTTACCAGGAGCCGGAACTGATGCGCAACGTGTTCGAATTGCTGGGAATCGCGCGACACCATGAGTGATTCGAGCAGACGCGTGGTACTGCTGGCGCGCGAAGGCGCGGCCCGCGATCGCCTGCGTGGCGCGCTTAACGACGCCGGCGCGCAGTTGGTGCTGGAAGCCGATCCGACCCGGCTGCTGCCGGCCGAGCTCAGCGCCGCCGCGCCGAACGTGGTCGTGGTGGCGCTGGATCAGGTCACCGAGGACGCGCTGGACCGTTTCGAAAGCGTGCTGGTGGACCCCTCGATCGAAGTGCTGTTCGAGGAAGCCGAACTCGCCGCCGCCCGCGAAGGCTGGGATGCGGCGCGTTGGGTGCGCCACCTCAGCGCCAAGCTGCACCACCACAACGACGTGCTGCCGCCGGGCCGCGAGCCGGAACCGGAGCAGGCGCTGTTCGCGCCCCAGGCCGACCGTCCCTACGTGCCGCCGGTGCGCGAAGAGTCCTACGCCGGTTTCGACCCGGTCGCGGTCGAGATCCCCAGCGGCGGGCTGTCCTTCGTCGCCCCCGATCACGTCGCCGAGTTGCCGCCGGAGCTTCCGTCCGAGCTGGCCCCGATCGAGATCGAAGGCGCGCTCCACGATGCGCCGATCGAGCTCAAACCGTTCGAATCCACCTTCGACATCGATGCCGATCCGGCCGCGGCCGCCGCGCCGGAAGCGCCGGTGGAGCTGGCGCCGTTCGAGTCCAGCTTCGATTTCGAGGCCGAGCCCGCCGCGCCGGTGTCGATGCCCGGCGCGCCCACCGAAGCGCCGGTGGTGATGTACTCCACCCAGTTCGAATTCGTGTCCGAACGCGTGCCGCCGCCGCTGCCGCCGCAGGACGAGCCCGTCGCCGAGGCGTCCGCGCCCGCGGCCGAAGTGGCCGTGCCGGTGGCGCCGGAGTGGGGCTTCGACGATGAGGCGCCGGCGCTGCGCGCCGCCGCCGAGCCGCGCGCCCGCGACAACGCCGACGGCAACCTGCATCGCGATCTCGACGCGATCGAACAACGCATTTCCTCGCTGGAACTGGTCGACGACCGCCCGACCGAGACCGTCGGCGGCGCCGTGCTGGTGTTGGCCGGCATCGGCGGCCCGGATGCGGTGCGTCAGCTGTTGGGCGCGATGCCGGAAGACTTCCCGCGTCCGCTGCTGGTGCAGCAGCGTCTGGACGGCGGCCGCTACGACAAGCTGGTCGCGCAGATGCAGCGCGCGACCTCGGTGCTGGTCAAGCTGGCCGAGCCGGGCTCGCGCGCGATCGCCGGCGTGATCTATATCCTGCCCGCGGGCGTCGGCATCAACGTCGGCGACTCCGGCATCCAGTTCAACGGCGACGGCACCGACGTGCTGGCGGCGCTGCCGCCCGCCGACAGCGCAGTGCTGATGCTCAGCGGCAGCGATCCGGCCCTGGTCGACGCGGCGATGAATCATGCTTGGGCCGGCGCGCTGGTCGCCGGCCAGGCGCCCGACGGTTGCTTCGACGCGGCCGCGCCCAACGCGTTGATCGCGCGCGGCGGCGAAGCGGGTCAACCGGCCGAACTGGCCGCGCGCCTGGCCGCGCGCTGGTCCTGAGGAAAGCGAACGATATGTCCGAGCAGAACACCACCGTGCCCAGCGACATCCGAGGCGTGTTGATCCAGGTCTCGGGCGCGCGCCTGCTGCTGCCCAACGCCACCATCGCCGAGGTGCTGTCGTACGCGCCGCCGGAGCCGATCGCCGATGCGCCGCATTGGCTGCTGGGCCGCCTGCGCTGGCGCGGTTGGCAGCTGCCGCTGATCGCGTTCGCGGAAATGGCCGGGTTCGCCCAGGAAAACGCCGCGCTGGGCAGCAAGGTCGTGGTGCTCAAGGCGCTGGGCGGCGATCCGCGCGCACCGTACTTCGCCATGTTGACCCAGGGCTTCCCGCGCCTGGTCACGGTGTCGCAGGACGGCCTGCTGCTGGACGCCAACCAGGAAGGCATCCCGCAGGGCGTGCACGCGCGCGTGGTGCTGAACGAGGACGTGGCCTTCGTGCCCGACCTGGAAGCCGTGGAAGCCCTGATCGGCGGCGCGCTCGCGCAGGCCGCCTGAGTCCGGCCTCCCGCGCGGCGTGGGCGCCTGTGCGACCTCCGCTGCGCCGCCGCGTTACGCATCGGTCGATGCGCTACGCGGCCTGACCGTGGCGGCGATGCTGCTGGTCAACAATCCCGGCGATTGGAACCACGTGTATGCGCCGCTGCTGCATGCGCACTGGCACGGCTGCACGCCGACCGACCTGATCTTCCCGATGTTCCTGTTCATCGTCGGCGTGTCGATCGCGCTGGCGCTGAATCCGCGCGTGGAGCGCGGCGACGCCAAACCCGCGCTCGCGCGCGGCGTGCTGGCGCGCGCCGCCCGCATCTTCGGCCTGGGCCTGCTGCTGCATCTGTGCGCCTGGTGGGCCTTCGATCTGGAGCATTACCGGGCGATGGGCGTGCTGCAACGCATCGGCCTGTGCTTCGGCGCGGCCGGCTTGTGCGCGCTGTGGCTGCCGGCGCGCGCGCAATGGGGCCTGCTGGCCGCCGTGCTGCTGGGATACGGCCTGCTGCTGGCGGCGGGTGGCGGCTACGAGCTCTACGCGAATATCGCCAGCCGCTTCGACAGCCAACTGCTCGGTGTCCACGTCTACCAACTGGAAACGGGCAGCGGGCGCGGTCACGATCCCGAAGGCCTGCTCAGCACGCTCGGCGCCTTGGCCACCACCTTGCTCGGACTGCGCGCAGGCGATTGGCTGCGAAACGGGCGCTTGCGCGCGCTGTGGATCGCCGGCGCGCTGTGCATGGCGCTGGGCTACCTGCTGTCGTATGCGCAGCCGCTCAACAAGAATCTGTGGACGCCCAGCTACGTGCTGTGGACCGGCGGTATCGCCTGCTGGATTCTGGCCGTATTCCACCGCGCCATCGATGTGCGCGGCTGGCCGGCGCTGGGGCGCGCTTTCGGCGTCAATGCGATCGCGGCCTATGCCGGCTCGGCTTTTCTGCTCTACGCCCTGGCCGCGGCGGGCTGGCTGGAGCCGCTGTACCGGCATGCGTTCGCGGATTGGATGACCCCGCGCTTCGGACCCTACCTGCCTTCGCTGGCCTATGCACTCGCGTTCGTCGCGCTGTGGTGGGTCGTGGTGCGGGCGCTGGATATGCGTCGGATCTACTTCAAGATCTAGCCGCCGTGGCGGCGCGCGATGCGGTTCGCCTATGGCTCACCACATCCTACGTTCCCGACGAAACCGCGCACCTCGTAGGATGCGGTGAGCGCAGCGAGCCGCCTCGCACGCCATCCTCAAGCCAGATCGCCGAACCGCGCCTGCAAGGCCGCGATCGCGGCCAGGCCGGCGGTTTCGGTGCGCAGGATGCGCGGGCCCAGGCGCAGGCCGAGGAAGCCGGCGGCGCGCAGTTGTTCGCGGTCCAGCGGCGACCAGCCGCCTTCCGGGCCGATCGCCAGATGGACCGCCGCGTCGGCGTCCACGCTCAGGGTCGAGAAGGCGAGCTCGCCTTCCGGGTCCAGGATCAGGCGCAGGCCGCCGGCAGGCAGCGCCGCCAGCGCCGCGCTCAGCGACAAGGGCGCGGCGACCTCGGGCACGCGCGCGCGGCCGCTCTGCTCGCAGGCCGAGGCCACCACGCTGCGCCAATGCGCGAGCCGCTTCTCGGCGCGCGCCTCGTCCAGCTTGACCTCGCTGCGCTGCGACCACAGCGGGCGCACTTCGGCCACGCCCAGTTCGGTCGCCTTCTGCAGGATCAGGTCCATCTTCTCGCCGCGCGCGATGCCTTGCAGCAGCACCAGGCGCAGCGGCGATTCGCGTTCCACCGGCATGGCCGCATCGATGGCGACACGCAGCTCGCGCTTGCCCAGGGCGACGATGCGCGCCGGGTAGTCGTGGCCGTCGCCGTTGAACAGCACGCAGGCATCGCCGACGCCCAGCCGCAGCACCCGCGCCAGATGCGTGGCCGGGCCCTCGGGCAGGGCCAGTTCGGTGCCCGCGCGCAGCGGCTGATCGACGTGGACGCGCGTCAGCCTCATGCGCCGGCCTCCGCCACCGCGTGGTCGATGGCCTCGCGCGTGGTTCGGGCGAGCAGCGTCAGCGCCTCGTCGTCGACGCAGTAGGGCGGCATCCAGTACAGCACGTCGCCGAGCGGACGCAGCAGCACGCCGCGCTCCAGCGCCGCCCGGTAGGCGCGCAGGCCGATCCGGGCCGAGGCCTCGAACGGAGTGCGCTTGTCGCCGCCTTGGGTGAGTTCGAAGGCGACGATCATGCCGGCCTGGCGCACGTCGGCGACGTGCGCATGCGCGGCCAGCGGCGCGGCCAGCTCGGCCATGCGCGCGGCGGTGGCGCGGTTGCGCGCCAGGATATCGTCGCTGGCGAAGATGGCCTGCGCGGCCAACGCCGCGGCGCAGGCCAAGGGGTTGCCGGTGTAGCTGTGCGAGTGCAGGAAGGCGCGCTCGCGCGAATCGTCGAGGAAACCGTCGTAAATGGCCTGGGTGGTCAGTACCGCGGCCAGCGGCAGCGCGCCGCCGGTCAGGCCCTTGGACAGGCACAGCAGGTCGGGCGCGATGCCGGCCTGTTCGCACGCGAACATCGTGCCGGTGCGGCCGAACCCGACCGCGATCTCGTCGGCGATCAGGAACACGCCGAACTCGTCGCACAGCGCGCGCACGTGGCGCAGGTAGGAGGCGTCGTGCATGCGCATGCCGCCCGCGCATTGCACGCGCGGCTCCAGGATCAGCGCGCAGACTTCGCCGGCATGGCGTTCGAGCAGCGCACGCAGGCCGTCGGCCGCGTGCTGGGCGCGCTGCGCCGGCGTCTCGCCCGGCTCGCACAGGTAGGCGTCGGGCGAGGGCGCGAACAGCGCCTCGGCCAGCAGCGGCGCGTACACGCGCCGGTACAGCGGAATGTCGCCGACCGCGAGCGCGCCCAGGGTCTCGCCGTGGTAGCCGTTGTCCAGGGCGATGAACTTGGTGCGTCCCGGCTCGCCGCGGTTGCGGAACCAATGGAAGGCCATCTTCAGCGCCACCTCGACCCCGGCCGAGCCGTTGTCGGCGTAGAACACCTTGGCCAGCGGTGCGCGCCCGGCTTCGCGTGGGGCGATCCGCAGCAGGCCTTCGGCCAGTTCCACCGCCGGCGCGTGCGAGCAGCCGGCCAGGATCACGTGCTCCAGCGTGCGCGCCTGGGTCGCGATGGCCTCGGCGATGCGCGGCTCGGCGTGGCCGAACAGGTTGGTCCACCAGCTCGAGATCGCGTCCAGGTAGCGCCGGCCGTCGCGTCCGATCAGCCACGGCCCCTGGCCGCCGGCGATCGGCAGCAGCGGCAGCGTGTCGGGGTGTTCGCGCATCTGGGTGCACGGGTGCCAGAGCACGGCGAGGTCGCGTTTGCGCCAGGCGTCGGCCTCGGAGACGCCGCCCTCTGCTAGCATCGCGGCATGCTGATTCGTATCTTGCATCCCGCCATTATCCCGCCTTTTGCCCCGCGCACACGCACCGCGGGAGTGCGTTCGTGAGCCGGCGCCTGCCCATCATCCACGGGGTCACCGAGCACGACGCCGGGCCCTACAAGCTGGAGCGGCTGGACCTGGAGTTTTCCAACGGCGAACGCCGCCGCTACGAGCGCCTGCTCGGGCGCGGTCACGGCGCGGTGGTGGTGGTGCCCATGATCGACGCCGAGACCGTGCTGCTGGTGCGCGAGTACGCCGCCGGCGTGCACCGCTACGAGCTGGGCCTGGTCAAGGGCCGGATAGACGAGGGCGAGACCGCGATCGAGGCCGCCGACCGCGAGCTCAAGGAGGAGGCGGGCTACGGCGCGCACTCCCTGACCCTGCTGCGCTCGCTGTCGCTGGCGCCGACCTACATGAGCCATCAGGCGCAGCTGGTGGTGGCGCGCGACCTGTACCCGCAGCGCCTGCCCGGCGACGAGCCCGAAGAGCTCGAGGTCGTGCCCTGGAAACTCGACCGCCTGCACGAGCTGATCCTGTGCGAGGACTTTTCCGAGGGCCGCAGCATCGCCGCCTTGTTCATCGCGCGCGAATGGCTGCGCACCCAGGTAGAGCATCCCCCCGCATGACCGATACCGCACCCGATTACGTGGACCAGGCCCTGGTCGAAGGCGCGATCGCGATCGCGCGCGACGCGGCCGCCGCGATCCTGGCGATCTACGAGCAGGACTTCGACGTCGAGCACAAGGCCGACGCCTCGCCGCTGACCGCGGCCGACCTGGCCGCGCACCATTGCATCGTCGACGGCCTGGCCCGGCTCACCCCCGATATCCCGGTGCTGTCGGAGGAATCCGCGCACGAGGTGTCGTTCGAGCTGCGCCGGCAGTGGCGGCGGCTGTGGCTGGTCGATCCGCTCGACGGCACCCGCGAGTTCGTCAAGCGCAACGGCGAGTTCACCGTCAACCTGGCCCTGATCGACGATGGCGTGCCGGTGTTCGGCGTGGTCCAGGCCCCGGTCGGCGGCGCGCTCTGGTACGGCGTGCGCGGCGGCCGCGCGTTCCGCCGCGACGGCGAGCGCGAACAGGCCTTGCAGGTGCGCATCCCGGCCAGCCCGCCGCTGCGCGTGGCCGCCAGCCGTTCGCACCGCGACGTGCGCACCGAAGCCTTCATGAGCCGCCTGTCGGCGCTGGCCGGCGGCCAGGTCGAGCCGATCGGCCTGGGCTCCTCGCTCAAGTTCTGCCGCATCGCCGAGGGCGGCATGGACATTTATCCGCGCTTCGGCCCGACCAGCGAATGGGACACCGCCGCCGGCCAATGCGTGCTCGAAGCCGCGGGCGGGCAGGTGCTGGATCCACAGGGACGGCCGTTCCGCTACAACCAACGCGCGCGCATCCTCAACGGCGATTTCATCGCCTTGGGCGATCCTTCGTTGCCCTGGCGGGACTGCCTGGATGGCTGAGGGCGCGCCGCTGCCGGACGGCATCGCCGGCCTGATCGCGATCATGGCGCGCCTTCGCGACCCGGACGGCGGCTGCCCCTGGGACGTCGAGCAGACCTTCGCCACCATCGCGCCGTACACGGTCGAAGAGGCCTACGAAGTCGCCGATGCGATCGACCGCGAAGACCTGCCGGCGCTGAAGGACGAACTCGGCGACCTGTTGTTGCAGGTGGTCTTCCACGCGCGCATGGCCGAGGAGCAGGGCGCGTTCGCGTTCGCCGACGTGGTCGCCGCGATCAGCGACAAGATGGTGCGCCGCCACCCGCACGTGTTCGCCGGCGCCAGCGTCGAGGACGTCGAGGCCCAGACCGTGGCCTGGGAAGAACAGAAGCGTCGCGAACGCGAGGCGGCCGGCGAAGCCGACACCTCGGCGCTCGCGGGCATCGCGCGCGGCCTGCCGGAATGGCAGCGCGCGGTGAAACTGCAAAAGCGCGCCGCCTCGGTCGGCTTCGACTGGCCCAACGTGACCCCGGTGATCGCCAAACTGCACGAGGAAATCGAGGAAGTGCGCGCCGAGTTCGACGCCGTCGCCGCCGCGCCGGACGATGCGGCCGCGCGCGACCGCCTCGAGGACGAGATCGGCGACCTGCTGTTCGTGGCCGCGAATCTGGCCCGGCACGGCAAGGTCGACGTGGGCGCCGCGCTGCGGCGCGCGAATCTGAAATTCGAACGGCGGTTCCGGGCGATGGAACGGCTGGCGGCTGGCGACCGCACACCCTTGTCGGGTCTGTCGCTGGACGCACAGGACGCCTACTGGGCCAGTGCCAAGCGACAGGAGCGGGGCGAGTAGATCCGGTGTCGAGATCGACGCAATGATCGGGGTTAGCGCATGCGAGTAGAGCTCCGCCTGACCGCTTCGCTGGTGCTGATGGTAGGCACCTGCTCGATCGCGATGGCAGAAGACGGCCCCGTCGTCATGGTTACGGGGCGCGCGCCGACAATGGAACACATGACGATCTTCGTCGGCGAGAAGCTGTTGCTCGAGCAGGTTCATCCGGCGTTGGAGCCGGGCGAGATCATGCTGGATAGCGTGTTCCAGGCCCGCTATCGGGTGCGGCAGGTCGTGCAAGGCGATGATCCAGGCGACGTCATCGAATTCACGGTCTACGATCACTACGGGCGGCCGCGCTTCGAGCGTTATCCCCATGTGCTGCTGTTTGTGAACCGGTCCGACGACCGCTACTACCACGCGAAGTACCAGTACTACCCCGTCTTCCTGACCCGGAACGGCGCGTGGGCGGCTTGTGCGCCGTCCGACGAGTACGATGCGGAGCAGCGCGACGGTATTGCCGCCGCGAAGCCGATGGCCTTCGGATCGGATGCCTACCTGCCGGTCGACACCGAGCTGAGCGCGGCCGAGAATCGTCGGATCTATCCACCCCGGCATTTCAGGATCGAAGGCGACCGCGCGTACTGCTTGACCGGCAACACGCTGTCGGAGCTGATTAAGATCAAACAGCGAACCGTGTTCAACGAGGCCGCCCGTTCCAGAGACGATTCAGGAGCCGGCAGCGACCGTCCGTTAGACGAGGACTAGGAGGCAGCCATGGCCAATCGATTCGCGAGCTTCAGCGAGTTCTACCCCTTCTACCTCAGCGAACACAGCAACCGCACCAGTCGGCGCCTGCACTTCATCGGCAGCTGCGGGGTGCTGGTGTTGCTGGCGCTGGCCGTGATCCAGGGCCGGCCCTGGCTGCTGCTGGCGGCGCTGGTCTGCGGCTACGGTTTCGCCTGGGTCGGGCATTTCTTCTTCGAGAAGAATCGCCCGGCGACCTTCAAGCACCCGCTGTATTCCTTCGTCGGCGACTGGGTGATGTTCAAGGACATCCTGACCGGCAAGATCCGGTTCTGAGGCTCAGTCCAGAAAGATCAGCCAGGCCGCCACCACGATCAGGCCGAAACCGGCCCAGTGGTTCCACTTCAACGGCTGCTCCAGGTACCAGGCCGAGAAGCCGGCGAACACCAGCAGGGTGATGACCTCCTGCATGCCCTTGAGCTGCGGCGCCGAGTAGACCGCGCTGCCGATGCGGTTGGCCGGCACCATCAGGCAGTACTCGAAGAAGGCGATGCCCCAGCTGACCAGGATGGCGGCGGTCAGCGGCGCCGACTTGTACTTCAGGTGGCCGTACCAGGCGAAGGTCATGAACAGGTTGGAGCCCAGCAGCAGCAGGATCGGGTACAGGCGGTCGGCGAGCATAGGGGGCGGTTCGCAAGGGAAAGTGGGCAGCTTAACGCCGGTCCTTCACGGGGCGTCCACCCCGACCCCGGCAGTCTTCACAAAACTGAAGGAAACTGGAGAGCTGCATGCAGGGCACTAGAGACGGGGGCTTGGTCCTGATCGTGGAGGACAATCGCAACATCTCCGAGATGGTGGGCGAATACCTGGAAGGGCGTGGTTTCGAGGTCGACTACGCCGCCGACGGCCTGGACGGTTACCGTCTGGCGGCCGAGAACAGCTACGACGTGGTCGTGCTGGACCTGATGCTGCCGCGTCTGGACGGCATCGAGGTGTGCAAGCGCCTGCGCGAGGAAGCGCGCAAGTCGACGCCGGTGCTGATGCTGACCGCGCGCGACACCCTGGACGAAAAGCTGACCGGCCTCAGTGCCGGCGCCGACGACTACCTGACCAAGCCCTTCGCGATCCAGGAACTCGAAGCGCGCCTGCGCGCCCTGATCCGTCGCGAGCGCCGCCAGGTCGGCGGCGAGGTGCTCAAGGTCGCCGATCTGGTGCTGGACCCGGCCAGCCTGCGGGTGACCCGCGGCGGCAGCGAACTGCAGTTGTCGCCGATCGGGCTGCGCCTGTTGACCATTCTGATGCGCGAATCGCCGCGCGTGGTGAGCCGCCAGGAAATCGAGCGCGAGATCTGGGGCAACGGCCTGCCGGACTCCGACACCCTGCGCAGCCATCTCTACAATCTGCGCAAGACCATCGACAAGCCGTTCGGCAAGCAGCTGCTGCACACCGTGCAGAGCGCCGGCTACCGCGTCGCGGACATCTCACAGCCGCCGGATTGAGCCTGCCGCCATGCCGCAGGGGTTGCCGCGCAAGATCAAGCTTGCCTTCATCGCGCAAGCTTTGATCGGCAGCATCGTCATCACGCTGGGCATAGGCCTGGCGGGATTGGCGGTGCGCAACCTGGTGTTGGAACAGCGCATGCAGCGCGAGGCCGATGCGTTCTGGGCCGGGCATGCGCGCGATCCGCAGCACCCGTTGCCGATCACGTCGACCACGGTCGGCTATTTCATTCCCGCCGGCGCCAGCAACGACGGGCTGCCGGCGGTCGCGCGCGGCACCAGCCGACAGGGCCTCAACGAGCTGCCCGGCGACGACCGGGTGATGTTGGTCGATCGCCGCGCCGAGGGCGCGTTCTACCTGCTGTACTCGTCGGAGCTGATCGACGAGGCGATCCTGTTCACCGGTCTGGCATCGCTGCTGTTGTCGCTGCTGACCATGTACTTCATTTCCTGGCTGACCTACCGCAACACCAAGCGCCTGGTCACGCCGGTCAATCGCCTGGCCGCGGCGGTCGCGCATTGGGACCCGCGCGACCCGCGCGCGGTCGCGGCGTCGCTGGAGGACCTGCCCGGCGAGATCGGCACCGAGGTGCGCCAGCTTTCCAGCGCCTTGCGCGGACTGGCCCAGCGCGTCGGCGAATTCGTCCAGCGCGAGCGCGACTTCACCCGCGACGCCAGCCACGAGCTGCGCACGCCGCTGACCGTGATCCGGGTGGCCACCGACCTGATGCTGGCCGATCCGGAAACCCCGGTGCGCGCGCAGCGTTCGCTGGCGCGCGTGCAGCGCGCCGGGCGCGACATGGAGGCGGTGATCGACGCCTTCCTGATCCTCGCGCGCGAGGCCGAGATCGCGCCGCAGAGCGAGGAGTTCCCGGTCCGCGAGATCGTCGATCACGAGGTCGAGCGGGTGCGGCCGATGCTGACCGGCAAGGACGTCGAGCTCAATGTGGTCGACGACGGCGGGCCGCGCCTGCTGGCGCCGCCGCACGTGCTCAGCGTGATGGTCGGCAACCTGCTCAGCAACGCGGTGCGCTTCACCGACGCCGGCCGCATCGACGTGCATCTGGCGCGCGACCGCATCGAAATCCGCGATACCGGCATCGGCATGTCCGCCGAAACCCTCAACCGCGCCTTCGACCCGTTCTATCGCGCCGATTTCTCCGGCGTGGACGGCAAGGGCATGGGGCTGTCGATCGTGCGCCGCCTGGGCGAGCGCTTCGGCTGGCCGGTGCAGCTGAGCAGCGTGCCGGGGCAGGGCACGCTGGCGGTGATCCGTTTCAGCCATTGAGGCAGGAACTAGTGGGCAGTAACGAGTAACGAGTGACGGCGTGGCTCACCGCCCCTACCAGTTGCTCGTTCCTGGTCCAACCCGTTACTAGCTGCCCCTTCCCGCGACGCTTCGGGGCCCGCCGGCATCCATAGTAGGCTCAGGCCCGCTAAGCTGAGTCCGCCGTGCAGCGGCCCCGCCCGGGAACGAAACCGCCCCCCGGCCTGTCAACCGAAAGCGGCCGCGCGCGTTGCCGGCTCCATACCTCTCAATCAGAACCTCATGAGCGCAGCCCGCAAGCCGCAGTCGCCCGTTCGCAAACCCTCGCCCTGGATCCGTCGCGCTGTCGTCGCCGCGGTGCTGCTGGCCCTGGCCGGCGGCGGTTATTACTACTACACGCAGCGCAACGAGCAGGCGGAAGCCTCGGCCTATCGCACCGCCAAGGCCGAGCGCGGCGACATCCGGGTCGCGATTTCGGCCACCGGCGCGCTCGCGGCGATCTCGACCGTCGATGTCGGCAGCCAGATCTCGGGCCAGGTCACCGACGTGCTGGTGGACTTCAACGACCGCGTGCACAAGGGCCAGGTGATCGCCAAGATCGATCCCAGCACCTACCAGGCGCAGATCGCCCAGGGCTCGGCCCAGGTCACCAGCGCGCGCGCCAGCCTGGCCACCGCACAGGCCACCTTGCGCAACGCCGAACTGGATTTCCAGCGCAAATCGGCCCTGGTCGAACGCCAATTGGTCGCGCGCAGCGACGCCGACCTCGCGCGCGCCGCGCGCGACCAGGCGCGCGCCCAGGTCTCCGCGGCGGAAGCGCAGATCAACCAGCAGATCGCCTCCACCCAGACCTCGCGCCTCAACCTGGAGCGCACCGTGATCCGCGCGCCCGTGGACGGCGTGGTCCTGACCCGCACCGTCGAGCCCGGCCAGACCGTGGCCGCCAGCCTGCAGTCGCCGGTGCTGTTCCAGATCGCCGAGGATCTGTCGAAGATGGAAATCGTGCTGGCCATCGACGAGGCCGACATTGGCCAGGTCAAGTCCGGCCAGGGCGTGAGCTTCACCGTCGATTCCTTTCCCGATCGCCAGTTCCGCGGCAAGGTCCAACAGGTGCGCCTGTCGGCGACCAACACCAGCAACGTGATCACCTACCCGGTGGTGGTGTCGGTGGACAACGCCGAGCAGATTCTGCTGCCGGGCATGACCGCCAACGCCGAGATCGAAGTCAGCCGTCGCGACGACGTGCTGCGGGTCGGCAACGCCGCGCTGCGCTACAAGCCGGCCGAGGACGACCCGGCCGCGCAAGCCGCGGGCGGCGCTGGCGGTCCCGGCGGGCAGGGCGGCGGACGCGGCGGCATGGCCAACGATCTTCCGCGTGTGGCCCAGCAACTCAAGCTCAGTTCGGCGCAGCAGGTGACCTTCGACGCCGCGCTGGAAGCGATGAAGCAGCGCTCGGCCGCGCGCCAGGCCACGCCGCCCGCGAACGGCGGCGGCAGCCCGCTGTTCGGCGGCCGCGGCCCCGGCGGCGGTGGCGGCGGCATCGTGATCCGCGGCGGCGGCAACGCCGGCGCGGCCGCGGGCGCCCTGCGTCAGCGCATGCAGGAGCGCTTCAACCAGCAGTTCGCCGAGTTCCGCGGCAGTTTGAATCCCGAACAGCAGGCGCGCTGGGACAGCGAGGTCGCGGCCTTGCTCAACGCGCGCCGCGCACCGCTGTACAAGCTGGTCAACGGCAAGCCGGAGCTGGTCGTGGTCCGGGTCGGCGCCAGCGACGGCAGCTGGACCGAGGTGTCGGGCAACATCCAGCAGGGCGATGAGGTGATCGTCGGCAGCGGGCGCAAGGAACCATGAGCGAGGCGTCCGCCGCCGGCGCCGCGGTGATCGAAACGCGCGCGCTGGGCAAGGTCTATTCGCCGGGCACCGAGGCCGAGGTGATCGCGTTGCACGCGGTCGACTTGCGCATCGGCCGCGGCGAGTTCGTCGCGATCATGGGGCCGTCGGGCTCGGGCAAGTCGACCCTGATGAACCTGATCGGCTGCCTGGACACGCCCAGCAGCGGCCAATACCTGTGCGACGGGGTGGATGTGGCGACCCTGGACGCGGAAGAGCGCGCGGCGCTGCGCCTGGAGAAGATCGGCTTCGTGTTCCAGGGCTTCAATCTGCTGCCGCGCATGAGCGCGCTGGAAAACGTGGCGATGCCGATGGGCTACGCCAACGTGCCGCGCGAGCAGCGTCTGGAGCGCGCGCGCGAAGCTCTGGCCTCGGTCGGTCTGGCCGAACGCGCCAGTCACCGGCCCAGCGAATTGTCCGGCGGCCAGCAGCAGCGCGTGGCGATCGCGCGCGCGCTGATCAACCGCCCGCCGATCCTGCTGGCCGACGAACCCACCGGCGCGTTGGACACCAAGACCGGCGAAGAAATCCTGGCCCTGTTCAAGCGCCTGCAGGCCGATGATCACACCGTGGTGTTGATCACCCACGATCCCGACGTGGCCGCGCACTGCGACCGCGTGTTCGCGATGCGCGATGGCGAGCTGCACGAGCAGCAAGAGGGCGCGGCATGAACTTCCTCGAAGTCCTGCGCACCGCCGTATTCGCCCTGCGCGGCAACTGGCTGCGCAGCGCCTTGACCTCGCTGGGCGTGATCATCGGCATCGCCGCGGTGATCGTGATGGTGTCGGTGGGCCAGGGCACCCAGGCCGAGATCGACAAGCTGGTGTCGGGCCTGGGGTCGAACCGGCTGGACATCGGCTCCGGCGCCGGTCGTGGCGGTGGCGGCGCGCGCCAGAGCGCATCCAGTTTCTTCACCTTGAACGAGGGCGACGTCGACGCGATCCGGCAGGAGATCCCGGAGGTGCAGTTCGTCGCCGGCTCCCTGCGCGGCGGCACCCAGGTGGTCTACGCCGAGAACAACTGGTCCACGCAGTGGCAGGGCGTGCAGCCGGAGTTCTTCGACATCAACGGCTGGAGCATCGCCTCCGGCAACGGCTTCGAGTCGCGCGATTACAGCGGCGGCGGCAAGTCGGTGATCCTGGGCGAAACCGTGCGGCGCGAGCTGTTCGGCGATGAGGACGCGATCGGCCAGACCCTACGCCTGGGCCGGGTGCCGTTCACCGTGGTCGGCACGCTCAAGCCCAAGGGCCAGGGCGGTTTCGGCCAGGACCAGGACGACATCCTGCTGGTACCGCTGGAAACCGGACGCCGCCGCCTGCTCGGCGCGATGGGCCTGCCGCCGGGCGCGGTGATGCAGATCGCGGTCGGGGTGGGGCGCGCCGAGGACGTGACCTACGCGCAAGGCGAGATCGAGGCCTTGCTGCGCCAGCGCCACAAGATCCAGCCCGGCGCCGACGACGACTTCACCGTGCGCAACATCGCCGAGGTGGTGGCCACGCGCACCGCCACCACCAACCTGATGTCCAAGCTGTTGGGCGCGGTGGCCACGATCTGCCTGATCATCGGCGGCATCGGCATCATGAACATCATGCTGGTGTCGGTAACCGAGCGCATCCGCGAGATCGGCCTGCGCATGGCGGTAGGCGCGGGGCCGCGCGACATTCGCCGCCAGTTCCTGGCCGAGGCGATGGTGATCGCGATGATCGGCGGCGTGATCGGCATCGCGATCGGCGTGGTCGGCGCGCTGCTGGTCGGCAAGTTGGGCTCGCTGCCGGTGGCGCTGAACGCGCAGGTGGTGGGGCTGGCGGCGGCGTTCTCGATCGCCACTGGTCTGTTCTTCGGCTACTATCCCGCGCGCAAGGCTTCGCTGCTGGATCCGATCGAGGCGCTGCGCCAGCAGTAAGCGTTCGCGTGCGGCGGTCGCCGCACGCTAACCACGACCACCGGCACGGGTGGGCGCCGCCGCGGACTGGCATGGTGCGTGCGACCAGCCCGATCGGAGCGGATATGAGCAAGTGGTGGCCCCTGGCCCTGTTGATGTCGATGACCTTCGCGGCCCAGGCCGCGGATACGGCCGCGGCGCCGACGACGGTGACCATCCTTGGCGTCGATCACGCCGCGCAGCTGGTCGCGCCGCGCGATCCGCCGGCGTTGCTGGAGGCCTTCCTGGCGCGCGTGAAGCCCGATGCGATCTGCATCGAGCGCGCGCCGGACGCCTACGCGCGCGGCGACTACTACGAGTTCACCTACGAGGTGCAGGACGTGGTGGTGCCGTATGCGCGCCGCAGCGGGATCGAGCTGTGTCCGATCGATTGGGAGCCGCCGGTCGAAGAGCAGCGCCTGGGTTTCGGCATGGCCCTGGATGCGCCGCCGGAGCTGCGTCTGCTCAAGGGTTTCCCCAGCTTCCTCAGTTTCGGCGCGCAAACGCTGCAGCGCGACTTCTTCCACGCCGATGATCCGGCCAATCTGCAGAAGGTGACGCAGTGGGCCGCGACGCCGGCCGCCAGCGCCAAGAACGATCTGGCGCGCCGTCTGTATTTGTATCGGACCTACATGCAGGCGCGTCGCATTCTGGCCGCCGCGCGCGCGCATCCCGGCGGCCGCGTGGCGGTGGTGGTCGGCGAATTCCACAAGCACGATATCGAGGCGATCCTGAAGGACGAGCCCGGCCTGCGCCTGGTCCAGCCCTCCAGCTACGGGCGCCCCAGCGCAGCCGATATCGCCGCGCACGACCGGCCCGAGTACCGCACCGCGATCGCCAGCTTCAACCTGCTGGGTCTGCAGTCGCAGTCCGGCCAGGTCGATTACGCCTACGTCGGGCGCGCGCTGGATGCGTTGGACGCCCAGGGCGCCACCGCGCAGACGCGTCTGTTGCGCACGCGTCTGGACCTGTTGCAGGCGCGGATCCGGCGCGAGGATGCGATCGCGCGCTACCGCGCCATCGCCGCCGAAGCCGGCGATGCGCGCTTCGCCTGGAACGGGGTCAAGGACGCCGCGCGCGTGGACTCCTACTTCGATCCGTTCGGCAATCTGGATGTGCGCCGGCGCGCGCTGCTGGAGGCGGCGCGCGAGACCTGGGCGCTGGGCGATGCCGCCGCCGCGCAGGCGCTGTTCGATGCCTGCGCCGACGGCCTGAGCCCGCGCCAGCGCAACCAGCTGCGCGGCTATTGGGAGCGCGACGTGACGATCGCGGCGGGCCAGCAGCCTTAACGCCCGCAAGCGGCTATTCTCGCGGTCTTGAAGGAGACCGCCATGCGCCTGCCGATCCTGCTGTTGAGCCTTGCCGCCATGTCCAGCCCCGCCGCTCTCGCCCAGACCCCGCCCAGCGGCGAACGCCCGATCGCGCTGGTGATCCACGGCGGCGCCGGCTTCGTGCCGCGCGACGCGCTGAGCGAGGCCGACCGCAAGGCCGCGCATGCCGATCTCAATCGCGCTCTGGACGCCGGTTACGGCGTGCTCCAGGGCGGCGGCAGCGCGTTGGACGCGGTGTCGGCGGTGGTGGTGGTGCTGGAGGACTCGCCGATCTTCAACGCCGGCAAGGGCGCGGTGTTCAACGCCCGCGGCGGCCACGAACTCGATGCCTCGATCATGGAAGGCCACACCCGCCGCGCCGGCGCGGTCGCCGGCGTCACCACGATCAAGAACCCGATCAAGCTGGCGCGCGCGGTGATGGAACACAGCCCGCACGTGATGCTGGCCGGCGCGGGCGCGGAAGCTTTCGCCGATACCCGGGCCGAGATTGAGCGCGTGCCCAACACGTATTTCGATACGCCCAAGCGCCGCCAGCAGTTGGAGAAGGCGCAGCGCGAGGAAGCGGCGAAGGGCAAGCGCGAGGCCAACGCGGCCGTCGATCCGGGCAAGTACTTCGGCACGGTGGGCGCGGTCGCGCTGGACCGCCAGGGCCATATCGCCGCGGCCACCAGCACCGGCGGCATGACCAACAAGCGCTACGGCCGCGTCGGCGATTCGCCGGTGATCGGCGCCGGCACCTGGGCCGACGACCGCTGCGGCGTGTCCGGCACCGGCTGGGGCGAGTACTACATCCGCTACAACGCCGCCCACGACATCTGCGCGCGCGTGGCCTACCGCGGCGACAGCCTGCAGGCGGCGGCCGACGAGGTCATCAACAAGCTCATTCCCGCCGCCGGCGGCGATGGCGGCGCGATCGCGCTGGACCGCGAAGGCCATATCGCGATGCCGTTCAACAGCGGCAGCATGTTCCGCGGCTGGGTGAAGCCGGACGGGAGCCGGGGGACGGCGATACACGAAGAGGAGTGAGGTTCGCCAGCCCCTCCCCCGCAACGCGGGAGAGGGATTGGGGCGGGGGCCGGCGCAGGCGCGTAAGTCCACCCAGTCGCCGCCCTCATCCGCCCGCAGCCTGTGCTGAGCCTGCCGAAAGGCGCACCTACTCGGCCCAGCCCTTCCTTCGGTCGCCGCGCGCGGGAGAAGGGAAGATCAAAGGCCCGTCGCCCTCACGCCCCCTGCTGCGACGACCACTCCTGCATCCGCGCCTGCATGTCCTCCTCCGACACGTCCTCGACGTGCGTGGCCAGCGTCCACTTGTGGCCGAAGGGATCGACGATGGTGCCGGTGCGGTCGCCCCAGAACTGGTTCTGCAGCGGCTTGTCGACCTTGCCGCCGGCCTGGGTCGCCTGGGCGAAGGCGGCGTCGGCGTCGTCGACGTAGATCATGAAGGCGGTGGTGGCGCCGCCGCGGGTCTTGGGGCTGAGCGCGTTCATTTCGGGCCACTCGTCGGACAGCATGATCACGCTGTCGCCGATGCGGATTTCGGCGTGGCCGATCTTGTCGCCCATGGGCAGGCGGTAGATCTCGGTCGCGTTCAAGGCGCGCACGTAGAAATCGATGGCGGCGTTGGCGTCGTGCACGATCACGTAGGGCGTGACGCTGTGGTAGCCATCGGGGCGGGGCTGTACGGCCATGTCGGTGTCTCCGTGAGTGGTGGGTTCGGCGCGGCGCTGCGTGCGCGAAGGCCCGATGCGCCGGGGCGGATCGAAGCGGACGCGGTGCTGCCCGGGCGCAGATGCTGAACCGCGCGATTCTCACCGGCTGCGACTGCGGGCCGGCCGGGCAGGCCGCGGGCGGGCCGGATTCGACGCTTCGGCCCGCAGCGCCGGGCCGGATGGGCGCAAGGCATTTCGGTCGGTCAGGGGCGGGCAGGCTAGCGCCGGCCGCGCTAAGCGGGCGCGAAGCCCGGCCTGGGCCCGCGTTAACCGGATCCGGCACGGTCGCCGCCGGGGCGGCCGAGCGGGGCTTATGGCAAAATCCATGCCCTGTAGCGGCCGCCGGCTGCGCCCCGCCGGCCCGTCCGGAGAGAGCCCGACCCTCATGCCCATGACCGAGCAGTCCCGCCGCGGCCGCGCCGCCGCGCCGTCCGTCTTGCCGCAACCGGCCAGTCGCGCCGGCGTCGTTCCCCCTTCCGCTCCCTGAGGCCGCCATGGCAGACGAATTCGGCCACCTGCCGCGCGGTCCCGCGCGCATCCTCAAGGCGACGATGTGGTCCATGCAGGGCCTGCGCGCGGCCTGGCTGCACGAATCCTCGTTCCGGCTCGAGGTCTATCTGTTCGTGGTGCTGACGCCGCTGGGCTGGTGGCTGGGCCAGACCCCGGTCGAGCGCGTGCTGCTGATCGGCTCGATGCTGCTGGTGCTGAGCATCGAACTGTTGAACTCGGCCGTGGAAGCGGTGATCGAACGCTACGGCCCGGAGTTCCACGAGCTCGCCGGCCGCGCCAAGGACATGGGGTCGGCGGCAGTGTTCGTATTGATGATGAACGTGTTGCTGACCTGGGGCGCGATCGTCGTGCCGCGCCTGTTCTGAGCGCAACCGTGCCCTAATCCGCCGCGCGCATCGCGCGCAGCCCCCGTTTTGTAAGCCTAGGAAACCCGCTAGTGATTGAACTGCTAACCGATCCGCAAGTCTGGATCACCCTGGTCACCCTGAGCGCGATCGAGATCGTGCTGGGCATCGACAACCTCGTCTTCATCTCGATCGCGGTCAGCAAGCTGCCGTACGCGCAACGCGAGAAGGCCCGCAAGTTCGGCATCGCGGTGGCCTGCATCACGCGCATCGCGCTGCTGCTGACCCTGGCTTGGCTGGCCGGTCTGACCAGCGATCTGTTCTCGGTATTCGGCCAGGGCATCTCGGTGCGCGACCTGGTCCTGATCCTGGGCGGCGCCTTCCTGCTGGTGAAGGGCTCGATGGAAATGCGCGACATGATCGTCGGCGCGGGCGAGTCCGAGGACGTGCACTCCAAGCCGGCGGCCTCGTTCATGGCGGTGATCGCGCAGATCGCGGTGATCGACATCGTGTTCTCGCTGGACTCGGTGATCGCCGCGGTCGGCATGGCCAGCCACACCCCGGTGATGGTCGCGGCGATCCTGCTGGCGGTGGCGGTGATGCTGCTGGCCTCCAAGCCGCTGGGTGAGTTCATCGACCGCAACCCGACCATCAAGATGCTGGCCCTGGCCTTCATCGTCCTGGTCGGCGTGTACCTGGTCGCCGACGGTTTCGAGTTGCACATCCCGAAGGGCTACATCTACGGCGCGATGGGTTTCTCGGCCCTGGTCGAGTGCCTCAACCTGTGGGCCAAGCGCCGCGCCATGGCGCGGGTTCAGCCCGACTGAGGCAGGCGCGCCCGCACGGCGCCGCCCACGCGGCGGCGCCGCAATCGCGACGCGACCCTCACACGGCGTCCATTGCAAGCGTGGGGCGCGGGTGGTGCAATGCGCCATCCTCACGAAGGAGTTGCGCCATGCGTAAGCTCATGATGTCCCTGCTGCTGGTCGCGGCGGCCGCCCTGCTCAGCGGTTGCGGCTACAACACCATCCAGCAGAAGGACGAAGCGGTGAAGGCGTCCTGGTCGCAGGTGCTCAACGTCTACAAGCGACGTGCCGATCTGGTGCCCAACCTGGTCGCGACCGTGAAGGGCTACGCCAGTCACGAGCAGCAGGTGCTGACCCAGGTGACCGAGGCGCGCGCCAAGGTCGGCAGCATCAACGTCAACGCCGACGATCCGGCCTCGGTGGAGCAGTTCCAGCAGGCCCAGGGCGAACTCAAGAGCGCGATCGGCCGCCTGCTGGTGGTCAGCGAGAACTATCCGCAGCTCAAGGCCGACCAGAACTTCCTGCAGTTGCAGGCGCAGCTAGAAGGCACCGAGAACCGCATCACCGTCGAGCGTCAGCGCTACATCCAGTCGGTGCAGGACTACAACACCTACGTGCGTTCGTTCCCGCAGAACCTGACCGCGATGATGTTCGGCTACAAGGCCAAGCCCAACTTCTCGGTCGAGAACGAGCAGCAGATCCAGGAAGCGCCCAAGGTCGACTTCGGCCAGCCGGCCGCGCAGCCCGCGCCGCAGCCGGCGCCCGCGCAGCAGCAGCCGGCGCCGGCGGGCTGATCGGCGCGGCGGCGGACGCCGGGCGATGAAGCGCGCATTCGCGAACACCGGCCGCGCCCTGGCGCGCGGCTGGTGCGCGTTGCTGCTGCTATGGCTGGTCTGCGCGGTCGCGCAGGCGCAGACGCTGGCGCCGATTCCGGCCCTGGATACGCCGGTGATCGACACCACCGGCACCCTCGACGCCGCCACCCGCCAGAACCTGGAAGCGCAGGCGCGCGCGCTGCAACAGCGCAAGGGCAGCCAGCTGCAGGTGCTGGTGGTGCCGACCACCCAGCCCGAAGACATCGCCCAGTACGCGGTGCGCGCGTTCGAGCAGTGGAAGATCGGCCGCAAGGGCGTCGACGACGGCGTCCTGCTGGTGGTCGCCAAGGAAGATCGGCGGGTCCGCATCGAGGTCGGCTACGGCCTGGAAGGCGCGATCCCCGACGCCACCGCCAGCCGCGTGATCCAGGAATATCTGGTGCCGCATTTCCGCAGCGGCGACTACGCCGGCGGCATCACCGAGGCCAGCGCGGCGCTGACCAAGCTCATCGACGGCGAGCCCTTACCGGCGCTGATGGCCGACAACCGCGGCGACCAGGGCGGCGGCGAGAGTTTTCTGATGGCCTTGTTCGTGGCCTTCATCGTGGCCCAGGTCGCGCGCGGCATTTTCGGCAGCGCGCCGCGGCCGCTGCGCGCCCTGCTCGGCGCCGGCGCGGCCGGCGGCGTGGCCTGGCTGATTTCCTCGCTGTTGCTGGTCGGCGGCATCGGCGCGGTGATCGGTTTCGTGATCGGCCTGATCAGCACGCCGCGCGGCGGCCGTTTCGCCCGCGACGCGGGCTGGGGCGGTTGGGGCGGAGGCGGCGGTGGTTGGGGAGGCGGCGGTTTCGGCGGCGGTGGCGGTGGCGGCGGCTGGTCCGGTGGCGGCGGCATGAGCGGAGGCGGTGGCGCCTCCGGTAGCTGGTGACGGAGACCACGCCCATGCGCCTACTCAAACACCTGTTCGCGCCCTCGGCCACGCGCCTGTTCCCCGAGCCCTTGTTGCGGCGCATCGCCGCGGCGATCGCGGCCAGCGAGCTGCGCCACACCGGCGAGATCTGTTTCGCGGTCGAGCCCGCGCTGCACCCGCGCGCGGTCTGGGCCGGCCGCCAGGCGCGCGCCGCGGCCATGGACGCGTTTGCGCAGTTGCGGGTCTGGGATACGCGCGCCAACAACGGCGTGCTGCTGTACCTGCTGCTGGCCGATCACCGCATCGAGATCGTCGCCGACCGCGGCTTCGAGGGCCGGGTCAGCGCCGAGCAGTGGCGCGGGGTCTGCCAGCTGGTCGAGGAACGCTTGCGCTCGGGCGATGCCGAGGCCGCCGTGCTGGGCGGGATCGAGGCGCTGTCGGCGCTGCTGGCCGAGCACTACCCGCGCGCGGACGGCGATCAGGACGTCAACGAGCTGCCGGATCTGCCGCGGATTCTTTGATCGGGGCTTGAAGGCCGCAGCCGTGGGGTAGGAGCGGCGTGAGCCGCGACCGCGCCACCTCATCGGCCGCGCCGCCCGCAGGGCGTCCGGTCGCGACTCACGTCGCTCCTACCTCAAAGCGACTGGCGGGGCCCCGCCGAGCGGCTCGACGGCCGCGACGCTCCGTTTCGCCGCAATCGCCTTCCGGTCACGGCCGGGCAAGGCACGCGCCATGCCCCTCGGGCACAATACCGGCATCCCCAAACCGCCGGGTCGCTACGCCGCATGATCTACCTGCACCAGATCGATCCGATCGCCATCCATCTCGGCCCGCTGCAAGTGCATTGGTACGGGATCATGTACCTGATCGGCTTCGGCCTGGCCTGGTGGCTGGGGCAGCGCCGGGTGCGCGCCGGGCGCCTGCCGGGCGTGAGCGAACAGGCCTACGGCGACCTGCTGTTCTACGCCATGCTCGGCGTGGTGCTGGGCGGCCGTTTCGGCTACGTGCTGTTCTACGCCTTCGGCGATCTGCTGCAGGACCCGCTGATGCTGTTCCGCATCTGGGAAGGCGGCATGAGCTTCCACGGCGGCCTGCTGGGCGTGATGGCCGCGGCGCTGTGGTGGGCGCGCAAGCAGCGCCTGCATTTCTTCGACGTGATGGATTTCGTCGCCCCGCTGGTGCCGCCGGGCCTGGGCTTCGGGCGCCTGGGCAACTACATCGGCGGCGAGCTCTGGGGCAAGTTCACCGAGGCCGGCTGGGGCGTGATCTTCCCGCGCGCGCCGGAGTTCGGTAACTGGACCGCGCAGCAGATCCAGAGCCAGTACGCGACCGGCGCGCTCAACCATTTCGCGCGCCATCCCTCGCAGCTCTATCAGGCCGCGCTCGAGGGCCTGACCATGTTCGTGCTGCTGTGGTGGTTCTCCAGCAAGCCGCGTCCGCGCTATGCGGTATCGGGCCTGTTCGCGCTGCTGTACGGCTGCTTCCGCTTCCTGGTCGAGTTCGTGCGCGTGCCCGACGCCAAGCCCGGCTACATCGCCTTCGGCTGGTTGACCATGGGCCAGTTGCTGAGCGTGCCGCTGATCCTGCTGGGCCTGTACTGGCTGTGGCTGTCGCGCCGCTCGCCGACCCTGCAACCGCAAGCCGTCGCGCCGAAGGAGGGCTGACCGATGCGCCAATACCTCGACCTGCTGCGGCACGTGTTGGAACACGGCAGCGAAAAATCCGACCGCACCGGCACCGGCACGCGCAGCGTGTTCGGCTGGCAGCTGCGTTTCGATCTGAATCAGGGTTTCCCGCTGGTCACGACCAAGAAGCTGCACCTGCGATCGATCGTGCACGAGCTGCTGTGGTTCCTGCAGGGCGACACCAATGTCGCTTACCTGAAAGACAACAAGGTCGGCATCTGGGACGAGTGGGCCGACGCCGACGGCGAGCTGGGCCCGGTCTACGGCAAGCAGTGGCGGCGCTGGGCCGGCGCCGACGGCGTCGAGATCGACCAGATCCGCTGGGTGATCGACGAGATCAAGCGCAATCCCGATTCGCGCCGCCTGATCGTCAGCGCCTGGAACGTCGCCGACCTGCCGCGCATGGCGCTGATGCCCTGCCACACCCTGTTTCAGTTCTACGTCGCCGACGGCAAGCTCAGCTGCCAGCTCTATCAGCGCAGCGGCGACATCTTCCTGGGCGTGCCGTTCAACATCGCCAGCTACGCGCTGCTGACCCACATGGTCGCGCAGGTCTGCGGGCTGGGCGTGGGCGATTTCGTGCACACCCTGGGCGACGCGCACCTGTACTCCAACCATTACGAGCAGGCGCGCGAGCAGCTGTCGCGCGAACCGCGCGCGTTGCCGACGCTGAGGCTGAATCCGCAGGTGACCGACATCTTCGGTTTCCGCTACGACGACATCGCGATCGAACACTACGACCCCTTGCCGGCGATCAAGGCGCCGGTCGCGGTCTGAGGGCATAGCCCCGGGGGAGGGCGCATGAGGGGACGAGGATCCGTCACCGCCGCCTGGGCGCTGGGCCTGGTCGCGGCCCTGTGCGCGACCGCGCTGCTGGCCGCCGATCCGGAGCCGGCCCGCGCCGACGGTCCCGCCGGCAGCATCCGCCTGCCGGCCGGCATCGAGGCCGAGCCGCCGGCATTGCAGACCACCGGCAGCGGCCCGCGCAGCAGCCAGGTCCTGCGTCACACCCGCAACGGCAAGACCGCGCAGGCGAGCCTGCTGCAATCCTGCGCGAGCGCGCCGCCGGACCTGCGCAGCGAGAAGAACCTTGAGATCCTGATGCAGGGACTGGCCGTGATGCAGCGCCAGACCCTGGGCAAGGTCAACGGCTGGGTGACGCTGGGCGAACGACGCGCCTACCGCATGGACTCGGTGCGCGACGGTGGCGGCGCCGCGACGATGTGGATGGCGCCCATGGGCGAGAAGATGGCGGTGCTGCGCTACGAGCGCCCGGCCGATTTCGCGCTCGACGACGAGATGATCGTGGCGATCGAAAGGATGGAATTGCGATGTGGTTCGCCGCCCTGAGCCGGGCCGCGTTCGCGGCCTTGCTGGCGGCGGCGCTGTGGCTGCCGGCCGCATCCGCGCAGACCGCGGACGACGAGCGCGCGCTGGCCGCCCGCGCTTACGCGCGTATCCAGCCGGCGCTGCGCGAAATGATGAAGAAAGCCTATGCGGACAGTCTGGCCAGCGGCGAGCCCAGCGCGCTCGACGGTTGCGAGGCCGCCTCCAAGCAGCAGGCGCGCGCCGATCTCGAGCGCGACACCACGGCGCTGGTGTTGGAGCTGTTCTTCAGCGAACAGATGCAGCGACGCGTGGAGGACATCCTGGTGGATGTCTACGATGCCGAGCAACTGCGCATGACCGCCGAGGGCGGCAATGCGCCGTCGCGTCCGGAGCAGTCGGCCAAGATAGCTGGTTCGTTCCGCGAGCTGAGCGCGGATTTCCTGCGCAGCGTCAGCCAGGACGGCCGCTTCGCCGCTGCCATGGTCGATGCGGTGCAAAACGCGCGCGCGCAGTTGGCGCGATGCCGCGCAGAGCAGGGCGCGGGTTAAGCATGCCGTTAACGGGGAGCGGCGGGCGCGTGGCCGTGCCGTCGCAACAGATCGCTATCACTACGAGGGGAAGTGCAGTGTCGAATTTCAAGGGGATGGTGTCCGCCGGCGCGCTCGCGTTGGCCATCGTGGTAGGCCTGGGCAACGCGCAGGCGGCGACCTCGCCGAAGTACGAGGCCGCGCTGGAACGCTACTACGCGATGACCTACGGCCATCAGATCGAGCAGCTCGGCATCGACGAGCTGTCGGAGAAGTTCCGCGAGGGCGCGATGTCCAAGCCCGAGGCCAAGGCCTGCCCGGCGCTGGGCAAGGCGATTGACGAGTTTTCCAAGAACGAGTTCCGCAAGGCCATCACCGACTACTTCCATTCGCCGGAGCTCAAGGCGCAGATCCTCGCGGCCATGCGCAAGCAGCTCACCGAGGCCGATCTCAACGCCTACCTGGCTTTCGTCGACACGCCGGCCGGCAAGCAGTACCTGCAGCACAGCCAGGCCTCGAACGTCGAGGTCGAAAAGGCCATGACCGAGATGACCGACAAGATGGACGAATCGCCGGCGTTCAAGGCCATGATGACCGACATGGTCACCAAGCTGGTGCCGGTGATGATGACCTGCCCGCGCGACAAGAAGTAAGCGCGTTGCCGCGTCCCGCCGCGGGAAGCGGCGGACCGCAGGGAGAGGCGCCCGGTTTGCGAATGAGGTGAGCGGATGAACGCGATAGCGAGATGGCACCAAGCGGTAGAGGACGCGTGCGCGCGGCGTGCCGATCTGGGCTTGTTGATCCTGCGCGTCGCGATCGGCGCGCACCTGATGGTCATGACCCAGGACAATGTGTTTTCCTGGGCGCGCATGCTCGAGTTCCGCGATTTCATGGCCCATCACGGCTTCGCGTTTCCGCTGCTGTGCGCGGTGCTGTCGGTGATCGGCCAGTTCTTCGGCGGCCTGGCCCTGGTGCTGGGCCTGTGCACGCGCTTCACCGGCCTGGTGATCGCGATCAACTTCGTGGTCGCGGTGTGGATGGTGGATTCGAAAGCGCCGTATCCCGGCGCGTTTCCGGCCCTGGCCCTGGTCGCGGTTGGGCTGTGCCTGATGTTCACCGGCGGCGGACGCTACTCGCTCGACCGCGTCTGGCGTAAGCGGCCATGATGCGCTTGTCGCTGATCGCGGCCTTGGACCACGAGCGCGGCATCGGCCGCGGCAACGAGTTGCCGTGGCGCCTGCCCGACGATCTCAAGCGCTTCAAGGCGCTGACCCTGGGCAAGCCGGTGCTGATGGGGCGCAAGACCGCGCAGTCGCTGGGGCGCGCCCTGCCGGGCCGGCGCAACCTGGTGCTTACGCGTTCGGGCGAGGTGCCGTACGCGGGCATGCAGGCGGTGACCTCGGTGGAGGAAGCGCTCGCGCTCGCGCTCGCGCACGAGGACGGCGCGCCGGAGCTGTGCGTGATCGGCGGTGGCGAAATCTACACGCTGTGCCTGCCGGCCGCGACCCATCTGCACCTGACCTATGTCGACACCGTGGTCGCCGACGCGGACGCGCATTTCCCGCGCTTCGACCTCCAGGACTGGCGTGTGCTCGCGCGCGAACATCACGCTGCCGACGAGCGCCACGCCTTCGCGTTCGAATTCGTCGACTACGCGCGTATCGGCATGGATGCTTGAGCCCAGGCACAGCGCCCCAAACCATCGACCCCGTAGGATGCGGTGAGCCGCAGGCGAACCGCATCACCGCGACGGAGCGGGAGATGGCGATGGTGGGGTTGTCACCGCAGCCTACGGCTGGCGTAGCCGCAGCGACATTCACCGCCCCGTAGGATGCGGTGAGCCTTAGGCGAACCGCATCGCCGCGCGGATTCGGATGGGGCGATGGCGTGGTTGCCGCCGCAGCCGCCGGCCACCGCATCCGCTCACTCCTCACTCCTCACCGCTCACTCCTGCTTCCTGCTTCACCGCCGCCAACTCCGGCCGGTAATGCCCGGTGATCTCGTAGACGAACAACAGATCGCCCTCCTCGGTGCCGCGCGCGATGTTGTGCAGGATCAGCGGGTCGCCGCGCCAGCCTTTGCGGTCGGAGACGATGCCGATGTGCGGGGTGCCGCCGCCCAGGTCCCAGGTGACCAGATCGCCGGGGCGGTAATCGACGGCGCGATCGCTGACGGTCTGCTGCCAGCCCTGGCGTTCGAACCAGCGTCGCAGGTTGGGCACGCGGCGGTGGTCGATGCTGCGGTCGGTGCCGCGCGCGCCCCAGCTTTGCGGATAGCGCGCGAAATTCGCGCGCATGTCCTCGTGCACCGCCTGCTGCAGGTCCAGACCCTGCGCGCGCAGGGCGCGGATCACCACGTCGGTGCACACGCCGCGGTCGGCGGCGACGTCGCCGCCGGGATAGTCCAGACGCACGTAGGCGGGATCGTAGTAACGCACCACGCCGATCTGGGCGCGCGCCGCGCGCACCAACGGATGGGTGGGCGCGCTCGCGCGCGCAGGCACGGGCGGCGCGGCGGCGGGCGCCTGCGCGGCCGCAGGCTGGGTCGGACTGTCGTTGGAGCGGTCCGCGCATGCCGCGCAGGCCGCGGCCAGCAAGGCGACGGCCGCGTAGCGCAGCAGCGTCGCGATGCGCGGCTTCATGCCGGGCGCGGCGGACGCGGCTTGGGCGGACTGGCCGGCACGTCGCGGCCCGGCACCTGCACGAGGCGCAACTCGTCGGTGTCCAGCTGCAGGGCGGTGAGCTTGCCGCCCCAGACCGCGCCGGTGTCGATGGCATGCACGCCGTGGCCGATGAACAAGCCCAGCGTCGACCAGTGGCCGCACACGATCTTGAGGTCGCGCTCGACCCGGCCCGGCACTTCGTACCAGGGGTACAGGCCGACCGGTTGGGTACCCGGGCTGCCCTTGTCCTCGAACGCGATGCGGCCGCGCGGCGTGCAATAACGCAGACGGGTGAAGATGTTGATGATCGCGCGGTGACGATCGATGCCGGCCAGCTTGGGGTTCCAGGCCGGGCGGTCGCCGTACATGTTCTTGAGCAGGCGCTGGTACTGATCGCTGTGCAGGCGCTCTTCGATCTCGCGCGCGTGGCGTTCGGCCAGTTGGGTGGTCCACTTTGGCGCCAGGCCGGCGTGCACCATCATCCAGCCCAGCGAGCGGTCGGCGTGGACCAGCTTCTGCCGGCGCAGCCAGCCCAGCAGTTCGTCGCGATCCTGGGCTAGCACGATGCGTTGCAGATCGGGATTGACCTTGCGCTGCTCTTCCTCGCGACGTTCGCCGATCGCCAGCAGCGACAGGTCGTGGTTGCCCAGCACGACCACGCTGTTGGCGCGCAGCGAATGCACCAGGCGCAGGGTCTCCAGCGACTGCCCGCCGCGGTTGACCAGGTCGCCGCAGAACCACAACTGGTCGCGGGCGGGGTCGAAATTGATCCGCTCCAGCAATCGCTGGGTGGGGTCGTAGCAGCCTTGCAGGTCGCCGATGGCCCAGACGCTCATATCCGATCGTTCCGTGCCGTCAGTGCAGGGTGCGCGGCACGGTCAGGGTGAAGGCCGGGATCGGCGCTTCGAAGCGGGTGCCGTCGTCGGCGACCATCGCATAGCTGCCCTCCATCGTGCCCAGGCTGGTTTCCAGCACCGCACCGGAGGTGTACTCGAAGTCCTCGCCCGGACGCAGCCAGGGTTGCTCGCCGACCACGCCTTCGCCCTCGACCTCCTGGACCTTGCCGTTGGCGTCGGTGATCACCCAGTGGCGCGAGAGCAGGCGCGCGGGCACGCGCCCGGCGTTGCGGATGTTGATGGTGTAGGCAAAGACGTAGCGGTCCTGCTCCGGCTCGGACTGATCGTCGAGGTAGCGGGTGGCGACGGCGATGTCGAAAGCGTAGTCGTGGCGGTGTTCCATGCAGGCAGTGTAAGCAAAGCGGGCATGAAGCGGGAATGAGCATTCGCGTACCAGGTCGCGATGCGGGCGCGCCGGCGCGGTCGGAGACCGTATCGACGCCCGTCGGAACCGGTATTCCGGCTCAGTTTTCCGGCGCCAGGCCCTTGAGCGAATTCGCCAGGCGCACGAAATCGGCGACCTCGATCTGCTCGGCGCGCGCATCGGGGCGCACGCCGGCGGCTTCGATCGCGGCCGCGTCGCAGATCTGCGACAGCGCGTTGCGCAAGGTCTTGCGGCGTTGGCCGAAGGCGTCGCGCACCACCCGCGCGAAGCGCGCGTGGTCGTCGATGCCGATGCGCTCGGGCGCGCGCGGGATCAGCCGCACCACCGCCGAATCCACCTTCGGCGGCGGCCGGAACGCGGCCGGCGGCACGTCGAACAGGGCGGTGACCTCGCAGTAGGCCTGCAGCATCACCCCGAGCCGGCCGTAGACCTTGCTGCCGGGGCCGGCCGCCATGCGGTCGACGACTTCCTTCTGCAGCATGAAGTGCATGTCGACGATCGCCTCGGCGTGTTCCAGGGCATGGAACAGGATCGGCGAGGACAGGTTGTAGGGCAGGTTGCCGACCAGGCGGATCGGCCCGTTGTTGTGGGCCAGCGCGCCGAAATCGACGGTGAGCACGTCGCGGTGTATGACCTCGAGCGTGCCGTGGGCGCGCGCGCCCTCGGTGAGCGGGAAGATCAGGTCGCGGTCGAACTCGATCACGGTCAGCTCGCCGTGGCGGTCCAGCAGCGGGAAGGTGATCGCGCCCTGGCCGGGGCCGATCTCGACCAGGCGGTCGCCGGGCTGCGGATCCACCGCCTGCACGATCATCGCGATGATGTCGCGGTCGTGCAGGAAGTGCTGGCCAAGGTGCTTCTTGGCGTCGGCGGTGAAGCCTTTGGCGTGGGCTTTGGCCGTGCCGGTCATGACGGTGCTCCGTGCTGGCGGGTGCGCGCGATGCGGGCGCAGGTCTCGGCCGCGGCGATCAGGCTGGAAGGGTCGGCCAGGCCGCGACCGGCCAGGTCCAGGGCGGTGCCGTGGTCGACGGCGACGCGCGGGTAGGGCAGGCCCAGGGTCAGGTTCACCGCGCGCTCGAAGCCACTGTACTTGAGTACCGGCAGGCCCTGGTCGTGGTACATGGCCAGCACCGCGTCGAAGCCGCGCAGCTTGGCCGGCAGGAAGGCGGTGTCGGCCGGCAGCGGGCCGATGAGGTTCAGGCCCTGGGCGCGCAGTTGCGCCAACACCGGTTCGATGACCTCGATCTCCTCGCGCCCCAGATGCCCGGCCTCGCCCGCGTGCGGGTTGAGCCCGAGCACGGCGATGGCCGGCTCGGCGATGCCGAAATCGGCGCGCAGGGCGGCGTGGACGATGCGCAGGGTGCGCGCCAGCGGCTCGGGCCGGATCGCGTCGGCGACCGCGCGCAGCGGCAGGTGGGTGGTCGCCAGAGCGACCCGGACCAGGTCGTTGGCCAGCATCATCACCACCTCGCAGCCGGCCTGGGCGGCCAGCAGTTCGGTGGTGCCGGTGTAGGGAATGCCGCCCTCGTTGATCGCGGCTTTGTGCACCGGGCCGGTGACCAGGCCGTCGTAGTCGCCGCGCAGGCAGCCCTGAGCCGCCTCGTGCAGGGCCCGGATCACCGCGCCGGCGTTGGCGGGGTCGGGGCTGCCGAACGCGGGCAGGCGGGCCTGTTCGATCTCGACCAGGGACAGCTCGCCCGGCCGCAAGGCCGCCTGTTCGGGCGGCAGCAACTTCAGGGGCAGGTTCAGGGCTTCGGCCGCGGCGCGCAGGCTGCGCGGGTCGGCGTAGGCGGTCAGGGCGTAGTCGCGCGGGCGCTGGATCAGCCGCAGGCACAGCTCCGGCCCGACGCCGGCCGGCTCGCCCGGCACCAGCGCGAGCCGGGGAGGGTGCACTCAGCCGCCGCTGGCGGGCGCGGTGGGCGCTGCAGGCGCGTCGGTAGCGGCGGCCTTGCCGACGCGGATGTCGATGAAGGCTTCGCCGCGCTTCTCGCGCAGGAAGCGGTTCCACTCATCCTCGAGCTTGCGCCGGCCGATCGTTTCCTGGACCTGGGCGCGGCGGTTGCGGTCGCCGACGTCGGTCTGACGGCTGCCGGTGCGTTCGACGATGTGCCAGCCGGCCGGGGTGCGGATCGGCTGCGAGATCTGGTTGTCCTGCAGGCCGGCGACCGCGCCGCCGAACTCGGGGCCGAACTCGTCCTGGGTGAACCAGCCGAGGTCGCCGCCCTTGGCGCGCGAATTCAGGTCTTCGCTGTCCTTGACCACTTCGTCGAAGGCGGCGCCGCCGGCCAGACGCGCGCGCAGGGTCTCGGCCTTGGCCTTGGCCTGCGCTTCGGTGACGGTGTCGGTGACGCGGACCAGGATGTGGCGGGCCTTGTACTGGGTGACCATGGCCGGCGCGGCCTGCGAGGCGTCGCGGGTCTCGACCAGCTTGAGCAGCTGGAAGCCGCTGGGGCCGCGGATCGGCGCGGTCACCTGGCCGGCGCTCATGTTGCGCATCAGCTCGGCGAAGGCGTTGGGGATTTCGTCGGTGCTGCGCCAGCCCAGGTCGCCGCCTTCCAGCGCGTTGGGGCTGTCGGAGTAGCGCACCGCGGCGGCGGAGAAGTCCATCTCGCCCTTGTCGATCAGGGCCTTCACGCCCTCGATCTTCTTCTGGGCGGTGGCGATCTGCTCGGCGGTGGCGCCCTCGGGCAGGCCGACCAGGATGTGGGCCAGGTGGTACTGGGTGCCGGAATTGGCCTGCGCGGCCAGGGCGGCGTCGATCTCGGCGTCGCTGACCGATACGCGGGTCTGGGCGAAGCGCTGACGCAGGCGCTGGGTCAGCAGTTCGTCGCGGATCGAGGCGCGGAATTCGTTGTAGCTGCCGCCGTCGCGGGCCAGCTGCTGGCGCAGCTGCTCCAGGCTGATGCGGTTCTGCTGGGCGATGCCGCCGATGGCCTGGTCGACTTCCTGATCGGTCACGCGCACGCCGCTGTTTTGGGCGTAGGCGACCTGGATCTTGAGCAGGATCAGGCGCTCGAGCACCTGCCGTTCCAGCACGTCGCGCGGCGGCAGCTGGTTCTCGCGGCCGGCGTACTGGGCCAGGATGTTGGTCACGGCGCGGTCGAGTTCGGTGCGCAGGACCACGTCCTCGTCCACCACCGCGGCGATACGATCGATCGGCTGCACTTCCTGGGCGGACGCCGCGCCGATGGGCAGCAGCACCCCGCCGGACAGCACGCCGACGGCCAGCACACAAGCGAGTAGTTTCTTCATAGGGTCGGGTCGGGGGTGGGATCGGTCTGGCCGCGGGTCACGGACGAGGGCGGCACGAGATAAAGATCGTCGCGATCGTAGCCGAGAATAGCACGGCGCAATACCCGCTCCGTGTTCTGTCCGGCCGAGCCTAGGCCCTTGAGTTCGAACTCGACCTGAAGCGAACTATTGAGGTCGCCGGAGCGGTCGCGCAGGTAGCGGCGGGCGACCACGCGCACCGCCAGACAGCAGCTTTCCCACTGCAGGCCGGCGATCTGTTCCAGCGGTTTCTTGTCCAGCAACGAGTAGTAGTAGCGGCCGACCACGCTCCAGTTTTCGTTGATCGGATACAGGAACGACAGGTCGGCCTGCTCCAGCAGATCCTTGCGGGTGACCGGGTTGCGGCGGTAGCGGTAGCCGATGTTGACGATGCCGGCGTCGCCGAACAAATAGCGCGCGCGCAGGCTGGCCAGGTCCTGGCCGCTGAACTTGGGGTTGTACTGGTAGGTGCCGTTGATGGTCCAGCGGTCGCTGGGCGAGACGCTGACGTCGGCGACCCAGGCCGACTTGCCCTGTTCGATCGGGCTTTCGCCGGGCACGGTGACCCGGCTGTCGTCGAAGTACTGGATCTGGCCGATGCTGGCCGACAGCCGCTCGCGACCGTCGTCCTCGCTGATCAGGCGCGTGGTCAGGGCCACGGTGAGCTGGTTGGCGTCGGTCTGGCGGTCGGCGCCGCTGTAGCGGTTTTCGCGGAACAGCTGGCCCCAGCTGAAGGTCATGGGGTCGGTGTCGAAGATCGGCAGGCCGTCCTGGTTGCGATAGGGCGCGCGCAGGTAGAACAGGCGCGGCTCCAGCGTATGCAGGTAGCGGTCGCCGCGGATTTCGGTGTCGCGGTCGAAGTACAGGCCGGCGTCGACCGAGGTGATCGGCAGGCTGCGGTTGGGCGACTTGTCGTAGAAACGCGCGTCCATGTCCGGCGTGTAGGCAATGCCCTGCTGCTGGGCATAGGCGCGCGCGTTGGTGGTCGCCAGTTCGCGCGCCTTGGCCGCTTCCAGCTCGTAGGCGGTGTAGCGGAAGGCCAGCTTGGGCCGGATGAACCAGCTCGCGCCTTCCAGCGGCAAGGAGATGTAGGGCTTGACGTCGAAACGGCTGCCGCCGGGCAGGGCCACGTCGCGCGAGACCCGCTTACCGTCGGCCTGGGCGTAGCGCACGATTTCGTCGGTGTGCTGGAAGCGCACCAGCTCGGAGTCGACGCCGGCCTCGAACCAGCGGCCGAACGGCTGCGCCCAGCGGAAGTAGGCGCGCGGCAGGCGGTCGTAGGGCAGGCTGCGTTCGGTCAGGGTGTAGTCGGCGAGCTGGTAGTGGTCGGCCATGACGCCGGCTTCCCAGTGGCGGCCGCGGCCGTACAGGCCGATATCGCTGCGGATCGAGTACGCGGACACGCCGTACAGGCTGTTGCTGAAGTCCTGCAGGTAGTACTTGTCGCTGACCCAGGCCAGGTTGGTCGAGGCGTACCAGTTGCCGTCCAGGCTGTGGCTGGCCTTGAGCGCGAACTGGCCGCGGTTGTCGTCGGGCAGTTCCTCGGGGCGCAGCGCCAGGTCGGCGTAATCGGTATAGCGCGACGGCCGGTCGCCCGGCAGCTTGTCGCTGGGCATGAAGTTGGCGTAGACCTCGCCCTTGCCGTCCGGGTACAGCCAGCGGAACTCGCCGCCGAGCACGCCGCCGCGCTTGGCCATGATGCGCGGGTACAAGGTGGCGTCGTAGTTCGGCGCCAGGTTGAGGTAGATCGGCTGCTTGTAGTCGAAGCCGTTCTTGCCCGACAGCGAGATCGCCGGATACAGCAGGCCGGTCTGGCGGCGCTCGTCGATCGGGAACTTGAACCAGGGCACGTACAGCACCGGCACCTTGCCGATGCGCAGGGTCGCGTTGTGGGCGACGCCGAAGCCGTCCTCGGTGTCCAGGTCGATCTGGCGCGAACGCAGTTCCCACACGCGCTGGTTGGGCGGGCAGGTCGAATAGGTCGAGCCGACCAGCTTGCCCTTGGCGCCGGTGAGGTCGATGCGCTCGGCGCCGCCGTTGCCGCGGCGCTGGGTCAGCTGGTACTGCACGTCCTCGATGCGGTGGGTGTCGGCGTTCTGGTCGCCGGACGCGCGCTGCGCGGTCATGCGCATGCCGTTGTCCTGGTAGCGCACGTTGCCGTCGGCGGTGTATTTGCCGGTGTTCTCGTTGTAGGACAGCTTGTCGGTGCCGATGAACTGGTCGCCGCGGCTGAGCTTGACGTTGTCCTGGACGACGATGTTCTCGTCGTCGCCGGCGCGTTCGAGCACGCCGCCGTCGATATCGGTGGGGGTGCTGGTGCGTTGCTCGGCGGTGCCGACCGGGGTGGGCGCGTCGGTGAACGCGGGCACCACATCCTGGATCGGGCACAGGCCCCAGTTCTCCTCGTCGTCGCCGGAGGCGGCCTGGGCAGGCAGCGCGAGGGCGATGCACAGCGACAAGGGAAGCAGGCGTAGGGGTTTGTGCACGCGGCCATCCGGCGAACAGAAATCGGCCGTTAGCTTGCCGCATCCCTTGCAGGGGGGCAACGCGAAACGCGGGCCGCGGGCCCGCGTCGTTCATTTTGCGAGCGCGGACGGCCGCCGCGGGGCCCGCGCGGGCGCCCTGCGGGGGGGCGCGGGCGGACGCGGCCCCAACGCCGGATACAGCGCCGCCCGGCCGTGATGCGGCCGGGCGGCGGATGCGGCATGGCACGCGGACTGCGCCGCGCCCGGGCTCAGGGCTGGCCGGTGCGCGGCGGCGCGCCGTCGCCCTTCAGGTAGGTGTCGAGGAAGTTCAGGATCTTGCCGTAGCCCTCGATCTGGTTCTTTTTCTTGCTGAAGCCATGGCCTTCGTCGTCGAACACGACGTACTCCACCGGCACGCCGTTCTTGCGCACCGCGGCCACGATCTCGTCGGACTCGGGCTTGATCACGCGCGGGTCGTTGGCGCCCTGCAGCACCATCAGCGGCTTGTTGATCTTGTCGGCGTGGAACAGCGGCGAGGTCGCGATCAGGAAATCGCGCTGGGTGGCCGGATCGCCGATCTCCTTGTACAGCGCCAGGCGGAAGCTTTCCCAGTACGGCGGGATGCTCTCCAGCGTGCGCAGCCAGTTGGTCACGCCGAAGATGTCGACGCCGACCTTGAACTCGTCGGGATGGAAGGCCAGCGCGGCCACGGTCATGTAGCCGCCGTAGCTGCCGCCGATGATGCCGATGCGGTCCGGGTCGACGTAGTCCAGCGACTGCAGGTACTTCTTGGCCGAGATCGTGTCTTGCAGCGGCTCGCGGCCGTGCTTGCCGTCGTCGGCGGCGAAGAAGGTCTTGCCGTAGCCGGAGCTGCCGCGGTTGTTGATGCCCAGCACCACGTAGCCGTGGTTGGCCAGGTACTGGATCACCGCGCTGTGCGCGCGCGTGGTCTGGCCGCCCGGGCCGCCGTGCACCCACACCAGCGCCGGCGCCTTGGCCTGCGCAGTGGCCTGGTGCGGCTTCCACAGGATGTTCGGGATCGCCATGCCGTCGAAGCTCTTGAAACGCACCACGCTGGAATCGACCAGATCGGTCGCGGCGATGGCGGGATTGAGCGACCGGGTCAGCTGCTTGGGCTGGCCGCCGAAGCTGAGCGTGTACAGGTCGTTGGGCTGGCGGTCGCCGTTGAGGTAGAACGCCATGCGCTTTTCCGAACGCGAGATGCTGACGTTGCGGATCTCCCCGGCCGGCAGCTTGGGCAGCGCGACCGGCTTGCCGCTGGCGTAGTCGAACACCTGGATCGCGGTGCTGCCGTCCTGGTTGATCGCCACCACGCGGTATTTGCCGTCGTGCGAGAAATAGTTGTCGGTGATGTCCCAGTCGGTCTTCTGGACCGGCTCGTGCTTCCAGGTGCCGACCTCGACCCGGCGCAGCTGCGCGAACTCGCTTTGGTCGTTGGCGGTGTAGTACAGCCACTTGGAGTCGGGGCTGAAGTCCTGGCCGGTGAACATGGCTTCGCCGGTGTGCGCGGAGACCTTGGTGGCCTGGCCGCTGCCCAGCTCGGCCACGAACAGGTCGGCGTCGTTGGTGGTGGTGGGCTTGGCCAGGGCGATCCAGCGGCCGTCGGCCGAGATCGGGCCGAGCTGGTAGGCGTCGGCGTTGCGATAGACCAGCTCGCGCGCATAGTCGCCGCTGGCGTAGCGGTACAGGTCGAACACCTTGGGGTCGCGTTCGTTGCTGCTGACGTAGAAGTGCTTGCCGTCGTGGCTGAAGCCTTCGAACGAAGCCTTGAGCTTGTCGCCCGGGGTGAGGTCGCGCTCCTTGCCGTCGGCGCCGATCACGTAGAGGTGATTGAGCTCGTTGCCGCCCTGATCGCGGGTGAACAGCACGCGGTCGTCGTGCGGGAAATAGGCCACCGCATAGGTGCTGTCGACCGTCGAGCGGGTCACCGGCGTCCATTCGCCGCCTTCCACCGGCATCGAATAGGCGTTCCAGATGCCGGACTTGTTGGACGAGAACAGCAGCCGCGATTCGTCGGCCGAGAACGAGGCGCCGGCCACGCCGACGGTGTCGATGAAGTCCTGGATGCGGTACTGCTTGGACGGCAGCGCCGTCGCGGGCGTGGCCGCGGTCGCGGTCGCGGGCGTCGCGGCGGTAGCGGTCGTGACGGGGATCAGCGCGGCCAGCGCCAGGGCCAGGGCGAGCGGGGTGCGGGAGAAACCGGAGCGTGTCATGGAACGGTCCTTGTAGGCAGTCGCGGAAACGGTGGCGCGGCCACGGACCGGGTCCGTCGCCGCGAGGGAAGGCGATTGCGAATATAGGCCGGCCGGCGCCGCCGCGGTTAGCCCGGGCCGGCGGTTGCGATCAGCGCGCAGGCGCCAGCAGCGCGCCCACGTGGGCCACCGCGCATTCGCGCAGGGCGGCCAGGTCGTAACCGCCTTCGAGCATGGAGACCACGCGTCCCAGCGCGTGCTTATCGGCGATCGCGACCAGTTCGGCGGTGATCCACCGGTAGTCGTCGCCGTCCAGCTCCAACTGCGCGAGCGGGTCGCGCCGGTGGGCGTCGAAGCCGGCCGAGATCAGGACCAACTGCGGCCGGAACGCGTCGATCGCCGGCAGCAGGCGTTCGCGCCAGACCTTGCGAAACGTCTCGCTGCCGGCGCCGGGCGGCAGCGGCGCGTTGATGATGTTGCCGATCCCGCGCTCGTCGGCGTAGCCGGTGTCGGGGTAGAGCGGCATCTGGTGCGAGCTCACGTACAGCACGCGCGGATCGGTGTCGAAGATCGCCTGGGTGCCGTTGCCGTGGTGGACGTCGAAGTCGATCACCGCCACCCGCGCCAGGCCGTGCTTGTCGCAGGCATGGGCGGCGGCGACGGCGATGTTGTTGAACAGGCAGAAGCCCATCGCGGCCGAGCCGGTGGCGTGGTGGCCGGGCGGGCGCACCGCGCAGAACACGCGCGTCTCCTCGCCCTTGAGCACCGCGTCGACCGCGGCCACGCCGGCGCCGGCCGCGCGCAGGGCGGCTTCGGCCGAGCCCGGCGCGAGCACGGTGTCGGGATCCAGTTGCATCGGCCCGTCCAGCGGCGTGTCCAGCACCAGCGCCAGCAGGGCGTCGTCGTGCGCGCGCAGCAACTGGCCGCGGCTGGCGCTGGGCGCCTCGCGCCAATCCAGCCCGTCGAAGGATTCGCGCAGGGCCTCGGTGACCGCGACCAGACGCAGCGGCCGCTCGGCATGACCCGGACCCGGGTCGTGGCGCGTGCAGGCCGGATGCGTGTAGACGCGCATCGCTAGCCCTTGCGGCGCTCGTGGTTCCACAGCACCTCGCCGTGGCCGCTGGAACGCGCCAGCACGCGGGCCAGCACGAACAACAGGTCGGAGAGGCGGTTGAGATAACGCACGGCCTCGGGGCGCACGTCTTCCAGGCGCGACAGCGCCACCGTCTCGCGCTCGGCGCGGCGGACCACGGTGCGCGCGATGTGGCAGCGCGCCGCGGCTTCGCCGCCGCCGGGCAGGATGAAGTCCTTCAGCGGCGGCAGGTCTTCGTTATGCGCGTCCAGCCACTGCTCGAGGCGATCGATGTCGGCATCGAAGATCGCGGCGTGGCCGGGGATGCACAGCTCGCCGCCGAGGTCGAACATCTGGTGCTGGATCGCGACCAACTGGCCGCGGATCGCGTCTGGCAGCTCGCTGGCCAGGACCAGGCCGATCGTCGAGTTGGCCTCGTCGACCGTGCCGTAGGCGCCGACCCGCGCCGAATCCTTGGCCACGCGGCTGCCGTCGCCCAGGCCGGTGCTGCCGTCGTCGCCGGTGCGGGTGTAGATCTTGGAGAGACGGTTGCCCATCGCCCGACGCGGATCAGCGCGGCTTGGCGACGTCGGCGTTGGCCGTCGTCGGCTTGACCGCTGCGACGACGATCGCGTGCGCCACCGCAGCGATGCCGACGTAGGTGGCGGCGGTCTGCATGTAGGGCAGCAGCCACTGGACGTAGTTCGCGGCCCAGCCGGCGACGGTCTTCTCGGCCACCGAGGCCGACAGCCAGTAGAAGCTGCCCTGGCTGAGCAACTGGCAGACCAGGGTCGAGGCGACCAGCGCCACCGCGGTCAGCGCCAGGGTGCGCCAGCTGCGCGAGTAGTTGCGGGCAACGAACAGGCCGCCGGCCCACATCGCGAAGTAGGCCGGCACCAGGAACCAGTACGCGGCCGACACGCAGTAGTGCTGCCAGAAGCTCTGGCCCTGGCCGGTGATGACCGCGTAGTCCACCGCCACCGCCAGTGCCATCAGAGCCGGGAACGCCCAGCGCGTCCACTGGCGCAGGTAGAAGCCGCCGATGAAGAACACCGCCCAGGAGGCGTCCGGGATCGGCGCCCAGTGATTGACGCGCGTGGCGACCATCAACAAGGCCAGCAGGGCGAGGATCAGACTGCGTTGGGTGGTGGGCTTCATGGCTAAGGCTCCCGACGCCGGACTGGCGCGCCAATCCCGCCATTCTAAGGAACCTGCGGCGAAAGTGCCGTATCCGGCCGCTAAGTGCTTGATCGGAGGATGTCGGCGGGGCGCGAAAGCGCGAATGCGCGCGACGGCCACGGATTCGTCGCGGGCGCGGTCGTATCATGAACGCATGAATCAAGACGCCCACGCGCCCTCCGATCCGGCGCAGACCCTCCACGATGTGCTGATCGTCGGCGGCGGCCTGGTCGGCGCTAGCCTGGCGATCGCCCTGGACCGCAGCGGCCTGCGCGTCGGCCTGATCGAGGCCGCGCCGCCCGGCGCGCTGCCGGCGGTGTTCGACGAGCGCAACCTCAGCTTCGCCGAGGCCACCGTCAACGCCCTGGGCGCGCTGGGCGTGCTGCAGAAGCTGCGCACGCCCAGCGGCGCGATCCGTCGCATCCACATCAGCCGGCGCGGCGATTTCGGCCGCAGCCTGCTCGACGCGCACCGCTACGGCCGCGAGGAATTCGGCCGGGTGGTGACCGCGCGCGACTTCGGCGAGGCCCTGGAAGCGCGCCTGGCCGAGTTGCCGCGGCTGCTGCGCTACCGTCCGGTGCGCTTCGTGGGCTTGGCCGAGGACGACGGCAGCATCCGCGCGGTGCGGGTCGCCGACGGCGCCGGCGAGCGCGTGCTGCGCGCGCGCCTGCTGGTCGCCGCCGATGGCACCCGCAGCGGCGTGCGCGAGGCGCTGGGGATAGGCGTGGACGAACACGACTACGAGCAGACCCTGTTCGTGACCCGGTTGCGCGCCGAGCGCGCCCCCGACGGCACCGCCTACGAACGCCTGGGCGAAGGCGGGCCGACCGCGCTGCTGCCGCGCGGCGACGGCCACTACGGCCTGGTCCACGGCGTGCGGCGCGAGCAGGCCGATGCGGTCGCGGGCCTGGACGAAGCCGGCTTCCTGGCCCAGGCCCAGGACGCGTTCGGCTGGCGGGTCGGCCGCTTCCTCGCCTGCGGCGCACGCAACGCCTATCCGGCGATCCGCGTGCTCGCCCAGCGCCGGGTCGGCGCGCGCGCGCTGCTGATCGGCAACGCCGCCCAGACCATCCACCCGATCGGCGCGCAAGGCTTCAACCTGGGCCTGCGCGACGCGCTGACCCTGGCCGAACTGATCGAAGCGGCGCGCGCCGCGGCGGGCGAGCCCGACTGCGGCGCACCGGCCCTGCTGGACGCCTACGAGCGCCGCCGCCAGGAGGACCGCGAACGCACCATCGCCTTCTCCGACGGACTGGCCCGGGTCACCGCCAACGCATCGCCGCTGCTGCGGCCGCTGCGCAGCCTGGGCCTGTTCGCGGCCGACCGTCTGCCGTCGGTGCAGGCCTATCTGGTCGGCGGCGCGATGGGCTATCGCGGCGATGTGCCCGCGCTGTGCCGCGGAGCGCAGGCATGAGCCGGCGCGGTCCGCTGGACGTGATCGTGGTCGGCGCCGGCGTGGTCGGCGCGGCCGCCGCGCTGGCGTTCGCGCGCGACGGTCTGGAGGTGGCCCTGGTCGAAAGCCGCGAGCCGCCGCGCTGGCGCGAGGACGCGCCCGATCTGCGCGTGTACGCGTTCGCGCCCGACAACGCGGCTCTGCTCGACGATCTCGGCGTGTGGCGCGGCGTGCTCGACGCGCGCGCGCAGCCGTATCGCGCGATGCGGGTCTGGGATGCGGCCGGCGGCGGCGAGCTCGGCTTCGAGGCCGACGCCTTCGGCCGGCGCGAACTGGGTTGGATCGTCGAACACGGCTTGTTGGTCGATCGCCTGTGGGCGGCCCTGCCGGCCGCCGGCGTGCGCCTGCATTGCCCCGAACAAGTCGTCGGCCTGGAACAGACGCCCGAGGGCGATAGCGCCGAACTGCTGCTGGCCAGCGGCAACCGCCTGCGCGCGCGTCTGGTGCTGGGCGCCGATGGCGCCGAATCGCAGCTGCGCGGCCTGGCCGGTATCGAGGCGCCGGCGCACGACTACGGCCAGCGCGGCCTGGTAGCCTTCGTCGATCACGAGCTGCCGCATCAGGCGACCTGCTGGCAGCGTTTCCTGCCGACCGGGCCGCTCGCGTTCCTGCCTTACGCCGGGCACGACGGGCGCCGCAGCTCGATCGTCTGGACCCTGCCCGATGCCGAGGCCGAGCGCCTGCTCCACATCGATGAAGCCGATTTCCTGCGCGAGCTTGGCCATGCCTTCGGCGGTCGCCTGGGCGCGATCGCGGGCGTGTCCAAGCGGGTCGCGTTTCCCTTGCGTCGACAGCTCGCGCAGAAATACGTGAGCGGCCGCGTCGCGATCGCCGGCGACGCCGCGCACGTGGTGCATCCGCTGGCCGGGCAGGGCGTGAACCTGGGCCTGCGCGACATCGCCGCGCTGCGCGGCGTGCTAGCGGGCGCGCAACGTCGCGGTGCCGATCCCGGCGGCGCCACTCGCCTGCAGCGCTGGGAGCGCGAACGCCGCAGCGAGAACGCCTTGGCCGCCTACGGCTTCGACGGCCTCAATCGTCTGTTCTCCAACGACGCGGTCGCCGCGACCTTGTTGCGCGGCCCGCTGCTGGGCCTGGCCGGCAAGCTGCCGCCGGTCACCCACGCATTCTGGCGCCGCGCGGCGGGCGTGTGAGTACGCGCGCAGCGCCTCAGCCCACGTAGGACGGCGGCCGTCTGAGCAACAGGTACAGCGCCACCACCACGCCGATCGCGGCCACCGCCATCACGTAGTAGGCCGGCGCCATGCCGCCCAACCCGCGCATCCACGGCGAGGCCAACAGCGGCGGCGTGCTGGCGCCGAACACCGCATAGGCGACGTTGTAGGAAAACGACAGTCCCGAGAATCGCACCGGCGCCGGGAACGCGGCCACCATCACCGCCGGGATCACCCCGACCACGCCGACGAAGGTGCCGGCCAGCGCGTACATCAGCAGGAAATGCTGGGCGCCGTGGTTGAGGTCGTAGTAGAGCGCGTAGCTGCTCAGCAGCACGCCCAGCGCGCCGATCAGCAGGGCGCGCGCGCGCCCGATCTTGTCCGCGAGCAGGCCCGCGCCGACCGCGCTCAGGGTCAGGCAGAACGCGGCCAGGCTGTTGCCGAGGAAGGCCTGTGCAGGCGCGATGCCGAAGCGCTGCTGCACGATGGTCGGGGTCATCAGGATGATCACCACGATCGCGGCGGTCAGCAGCCAGGTCACCAGCATCGACAAGGCCACGCCGCCCGCGTGCTCGCGCAGCACCCGTTTCAAGGGCAGTTCCTGCACCAACTGGCGGCTCTCGCGCATGGCCGTGAACACAGGCGTCTCGCTGAGCCAGCGCCGCAGGTAGACGGCGAAGAAACCGAACACGCCGCCGATCAGGAACGGCAGGCGCCAGGCCCAGTCCAGCACTTGCGCCGGCGCGAACCAGGTGTTGACCGCGGCCGAGATCAGCGAGCCGATCAGGATGCCGGCGGTGAGCCCGGCCGAGAGGCTGGCGCAGGCGAAGCCGACCCGGTTCGGCGGCACGTGCTCGGCCACGAAAGTCCAGGCGCCGGGCACTTCGCCGCCGATCGCGATGCCCTGGACGATGCGCAGCGCCAGCAGCAACAGCGGCGCGGCGATGCCGATTTGCGCGTACACCGGCAGCAGGCCGATGCCCAGGGTCGGCAGCGCCATCAGGAACACGCTGAGGGTGAACATGCGCTTGCGCCCGGAGCGGTCGCCGAAGTGGGCCATGACGATGCCGCCGATCGGTCGCACCAGATAACCGGCGGCGAAGATGCCGTAGACCTGCAGGGTCGACAGCCAGCCCGGCATGTCGGGCGGGAAGAACAGCTGGCGCAGGCTCTCGGTCAGGAAGACGAAGATGACGAAATCGTAGAACTCCAGCGCGCCGCCCAGTGCGGCCAGCGACAGCGTGCGCAGGTCCTTGCGATCCAGGGCGCGTGCGGCGGGCGCGGGGGGCGCGGGGAGATCGGTCATCGGGCGTGGGCGGCGGCGGACGGAACCGGCAATGTACGGCAAAGCCCGCGCGCCGCGTGCGCCCGGGTTTGCGTTTCGCGACGTGCGCGCTCAGGTGTTGGGGCGGTGCCCGTAGCTGAGCACGCGGGTGATCTGCCAGACCCCGTCCTTCAGCCGCCACACGATCACGAAATCGGCGATGCCGTCGCAGCGACCGCTGTCGAACTGACAGAAGCGGTGCGAGCCCTGGGCGATCGCGCCGAAGTCCTTGATCGGGAATACCTTGAGGCTGCCGGGTATCAGCTCGCGGCGGAAGTGGCCGCACACGTGTTTCTCGGTGTTGGCGAGCATGTCCTTGCGCGACCAGGTGACGCCGCCGTTGTCGTGATAGAACTCGACGCCTTCGTCGAAGTAGTCGGCGTGCTTCTGCAATTGCCCTGGTTTGTCGCAGGTGTTGAAGGCATCGAACACCGCGGCGTCCAAGGCCGAGACCGTGTCGAACAGCGGATCGGCGGCCGGCTGGGTCGCCGGCGCGGTGGTCGCGGACGCGGCGTATGCGCCCGGCGCCACGACCATGAGCGCGGCGGCGATCAGCGGGATGAGCTGGTTCATGCGGGTCTCGTAAGGGGCGGATAGCTGGCGACCGCCCGACTATACGCAGCCCGCGCGCGGCCGCATCTGACAAATGGCACACGGACCGAGGTCCGCAAGACAATGCGCGACGCCCCGATCGCTCGGGGCGTCGCCATGCCGCGTGGGAGCGCGACGGACCGGATCGTTCCGGTCGCGCGCCTGCCGCTTACATCCGTCCTTCCAGTTCGCGCGGGCTCAGGTAACCGTCGCCGTCGACATCCAGCAGCAGGAAGTCGGCGGTCAGCGCCGCGTGGCCGCCGGCTTCGGCCCGGTTGATGCGGCCGTCGCGATCGCCGTCCAGGGCCGGGAAGTCGATGCGGTAGCCCACGCTGGCGCGCGATGCCGGCGGCGCGGTGGTGGCCTGAGCGGTGGCGTCGGCGGCGGCCTGCGCGCGCAGGCTGGCATCGGCGGCCGCGCTGCTGGCGTCGCGCGCAGCGAGCGCGGCCTGGCCCGCTTCGGCGGCGGCCGCGACCGGGTTGGCGCCGGTCTGCGCCGCGGTCTGCGCGGCTTGCGCTTCCTGCGCCGCGCTCACCGCGCGCTGCGCCGCGGTCTGGGCGTCGATCGAGGATTGCTTGGCTTGATAAGAGGTGGCCGCCGCGGTGGCCGCGCCGTGTTCGGTGACCGCGCCGGCTTTGCGCGCCGCGATCGCGGCTTGCGCGGCGGTTTGCGCGGCAGCGGCATCGTCGCGCGCATTGCGCGCATCGTCCACGGCGACCTTGGCGTCGGTGCTCGCATTGATCTGAGCGCCGACCTTGGACTTGGCCTGCTGGGCCGCGGCCTGGGTGCTGATGCCGGTGGCGGCGATCGCCAGAGCCAGCAAGGTGATCCGACTCAGGGACGTGACGCGTTTGTAGGCATGCCTATTCATCGTGACCTTCGTGCGGGTGGGGGAATGGCGACCCTAGACCCCACGCGGTCAATCCGATGTATACGAACGAAACGCCCGCTGAACGCGTCGATGCGCGATGAACGTGCGCCTCAGCGCGGGCGCGCGTACACGGTGATCTCTTCGCGATCGTGATACAGCTGGCGCGCGCGCACGATCAACGGCCGATGGGTCTGATGCTCGAACAGCTCCAGGCACACGCGGGTTTCTTCCCAGCGCTTCTTCATCGGCAGCTTGAGATTGAAGATGGTCTGCCGGCACCAGCCTTCGCGCAGCCAGGTCGCCATGCGTTCGGCGACGCGGCTGGGCTGCTCGACCATGTCGCAGACCATCCAGTCCACGGTGCGGCGCGGCTGCCATTGGAAACCGTCGGCGCGCAGGTGATCGACGCGGCCGCTGTCCAGCAAGGCCTGGCGCAAGGGGCCGTTGTCGACCGAGGTCACCTTCATGCCGTTGCGCATCAGCACCCAGGTCCAGCCGCCGGGCGCCGCACCGAGGTCGGCGGCCTGCATGTTGTCGCGCACCAGGCGCTCGCGCTCTTCGTCGTCCAGCAGGGTCAGCAGCGCTTCTTCCAGCTTCAACGCCGAACGGCTGGGCGCGTCGGGATGCATGCGCAGACGCGGGATGCCCAAGGGCCAGGGCGCGGCGTCGCGGGTATCGGCGACCGCGACCATGGCGTGGTCGCCGTCGAGGAACACGATGTGCAGGCGCGGACGCTGCGTGTCGTCGCTGGCGGTGAGGCGGCCGGCCTTGCGCAGCGCGGGGCGCAGGGCGTTGCCGAAGCTGCGCGCCAGGCCGGCCAGCGGCTTGCCGGCGTCGGAATCGGGATGCTCCACCCACAACTCGCCGTACAGCGCGGGCACCGCGCCGGCTGCGATCTGGGCGTCGAGCGCGGCCAGGATCGGGGTGATCCGATCGCGCGGATCCAGGCCGCGCAGGTCGGCGATGCGCAGCAGCTTCTGGCGCGCGAAGATCAGTTGCGACAGCGGCAGCGCGCGCGCCAAGGCGGCCGCGTCCTCGCACAGGAATTCGACGTAGCCGCTGCCGCGCTCGGTGCGCGCGTAGCCGGGGTGGCCGGCGATCGCCGCGCGCTCGTTGAGTTCGGCCGCCAGTTCGGGCTCGAAGCCGGCGCGGCACCAGCAGAACAGCGCTTGCTCAGTCATAAGGGCAGGAGTGGGCTTGGAGAAGTGAGGAGTGAGCAACGGCGAACGGGCGATGGAGACGGAGTCCCGAGCCAGCATACGGCCTTTACTCACTCCTCACTTCTCTACGCTCACTTCTGGCTTCAATAAGCCACACCGCTCTCGCCATAACGCCGCAGCACGTCGCGGGCGGCGTCGCGGTGCAGGTCGCGGCGCACCGCGATGCCGCGGCGCTCGAGTTCGCCGATCCAGTCCGCCGGCAGCGGGCCTTCGTCGAACTCGGTCAGCGCCATCACGTCTTCGGAGCGCGCGCCGATCAGCAGGGTATCGATGCCGGCCCAGAAGCTGGCGCCGTAGCACATGCAGCAGGGCTGGGCCGAGGTCGCCAGGGTCATGGCGCCGGTCTCGTTGAGGCGGTAGCGGCCCAGCGCGGTCTGCGCGGTCATGAAGGCCATCATCTCGGCGTGCGCGACCGAACAGGTCTGCGGCACCACCCGGTTCACGCCCACGCCGATCACGCGGCCGTCGTGGTCGAACACCGCGGCGCCGAACGGGCCGCCGCTACCGACGTCGATATTGCGCCGCGACAGTTCCACCGCCAGGGCGACCTTGTCCTCGTCGCCGACATAGCGGCGCTCGCGATCGACCGCGCCATCGATCCAGTCGGGCAGCAGCAGCTCGACGCGGGCCTGCAAAGGGGCGTGGGCGGCGCTCACATCGGCACTCCCTGCTGGGCGGCGACGCCGCGGCATTGGCCCTGGACGCAGGCGCAGCCGGCGATCACCGGCGAGCCGCACATCGACATCTTGCCTTCCTTCGCGCACTGGGCCATCACCGCCGAGGGGTCGGCCGGGCTGCCGCGATTGACGCAGGCGTTGAATTGGCCGCAGCAGTTGCCGACGTTCTTGACCACGCAGTCGTTGTCGCTGGCGCAGCTCAGGTCCATCGCGATCGCCACCGGTTCCAGCGCCTCGGAATGCTGGCCCGGCGCCGGAAACTGCGGCGCGGGCGCGGCCGGTTCGGGCGCGGCCGTCGCTGCCGCGGGTGCGGCGGTGGGCGCGGCGGCGTCGGTTGCGGCCGCGGGCGCAGGCGCGGGCGAGGAGCACGCGGCCAGCAACGACAGCAGCAGCGTGCCCAGCAACAATGCGAAGAGTCGGCGCGTCATGGCGTCAAGCTTTGCTGGCCCAGATGTCGCGCAGGGTCACGCTGCGGTTGAATACCGGATGCGCGGGGCTGTGGTCGTGGCGGTCGGCGACGAAGTAGCCCACGCGCTCGAACTGGAACGCGGTCTCCGGCGCGGCCTGCGCGGCCGACGGCTCGACGTAGCCGATGGTGGTGCGGCGCGAGTTCGGGTTGAGGTGGTCCTGGTAGGTCTTGCCGTCGCTGTCGTCGTCCGGCGCGGCGACATCGAACAGACGGTCGTACAGGCGCACTTCGGCGGCGATCGCGTGGCGCGCGCTGACCCAGTGGATGGTGCCCTTGATCTTGCGGTCGGCGCCGGCCATGCCGGGGCGCGACTCGGGATCGAGGCTGCCGCGCAGCTCGACGATCTCGCCGGCGGCGTTCTTGATCACCTCGTCGCAGCGCAGGATGCCGGCGCCGCGCAGGCGCACTTCGCCGCCCGGGATCAGGCGCTTGTAGCCCTTGGGCGGGACTTCCTCGAAGTCCTCGCGCTCGATCCACAGCTGGTTGGAGAACGGAATCTGGCGCGCGCCGAAGCTTTCGTCCTTCGGGTGGTTGGAGAAGTGCAGGAATTCCTCGTGCGCGTCGTCGAGGTTGCTGATGACCAGCTTGAGCGGGTCGATCACCGCCATGCGCCGCGCCGCGGCCGCGTCGAGGTCCTCGCGCAGGCAGCCTTCCAGCACCGAATAGTCGATCACCGAGTTCTGCTTGCTCACGCCCAGGCGCTCGGCCCACAGGCGCAGCGAAGCCGGGGTGTAGCCGCGGCGGCGGATGCCCTGCAGGGTCGGCATGCGCGGATCGTCCCAGCCGTCGACCAGTTTCTCCTGCACCAGCACCATGAGCTTGCGCTTGCTCATCACGGTGTAGTTGAGGTTGGCGCGCGAGAACTCGATCTGGCGCGGGATCGCGGCCTCGTTCGGCAGGCCCCGGGCCAGCAGCGGCGCCAGCAGTTCGGGCGAGTTGGGCAGATCGACCTTGGCCACGCACCAGTCGTACAGCGGGCGGTGGTCCTCGAACTCCAGCGTGCACAGCGAATGGGTGATGCCTTCGCAGGAGTCGCTGAGCGAGTGGGCGAAGTCGTACATCGGATAGATCGGCCAGGCGTCGCCGGTGTTCTGGTGGGCGACTTTCTTGATCCGATACAGGGCCGGATCGCGCAGGTTGATGTTGCCGGAGGCCATGTCGATCTTGGCGCGCAGGGTGCGCGCGCCGTCGGCGAACTCGCCCGCGCGCATGCGCCGGTACAGGTCCAGGTTCTCTTCGACGCTGCGCTCGCGATAGGGCGAGTTGCGACCCGGTTCGGTGAGGTTGCCGCGGTAGGCGCGCACTTCCTCGGCGCTGAGGTCGCAGACGAAGGCGTCGCCCTGGCGGATCAGCTTCTCGCCGGCCAGGTAGAACACCTCGAAGTAATCCGAGGCGTGGCGCAGCTCGGCCCAGTCGAAGCCCAGCCAGCGCACGTCCTCCTGGATCGCGGCGACGTACTCGGGGTCTTCCTTGGCCGGGTTGGTGTCGTCGAAGCGCAGGTTGCAGCGCCCGCCGAACTCCTGGGCGATGCCGAAGTCCAGGCAGATCGCCTTGGCGTGGCCGATGTGCAGGTAGCCGTTGGGCTCGGGCGGGAAGCGCGTGCGGATGGCCGCGTGCTTGCCCGAGGCCACGTCCTCGCGAACGATTTGCCGGATGAAGTCGTTCTTGACCGGCGCGGCGTCGGGGGAGGAATCGGTGGCGGGGGCGGACTCGACGGACATGCGGCACTTGAAGGCAGGGGAGAACGCCCAGTTTAGCCGCTGGCGGGTTTTCCTGCCCTGACGGGACTGGCGCGGCTGGAACCGTGCCGTGGTTTTGGGTAGGCGCGGCGCGCACGGCGACCGCGTCTGCGGCCGCCATGCGGTCGCCGCTGGCGCTGCGCCTGCCCCGGAGCGGGCAGGGCCGGCGTATGCTGGCGACGGACCCGAATGGCCCGGTGGGCCGAAGGATCGCGACGATGAAGGTCGTCTACGAAGCCGCCAATCTGATCGACGCGCACCTGGTGCGGCACGCCCTGGAAGCGGTCGAGATCCCGGTCTTCCTCAAAGGCGAGGCTCTGCTGGGCGGCGTCGGCGAATTGCCGGTGTTCGGCATGGTCCAGGTCTGCGTGCCGGAGGCGGCCTGGCCGCAGGCGCGCGACGTCGTCGAGCAGTTGTCGCTGGGCCAGGCGGCGCAGGCCGACGCCGCTCAGGACGACGAACCCGACCCCGGCGCGATCGGCTGGCTGCCGGCCTGAGCCGGCCGCGTTCGACGCCCGTTCCCGACTTACTCGGCGCCCGCGCAGGCCGGTGCCGGCATTTCCACGTTTTTTCTTCAGCAGGACCCGCATGCAATCGATTCGATCCCTGATCCGCGACGTCGCCGATTTCCCCAAGCCGGGCATCGTGTTCCGCGACATCACGCCCCTGCTGGCCGACGCCGGCGGTTTCGCGCGGTGCATCGACGCGCTGGCCGAGCCCTGGCAGGGCAGCGGCGTGCAGGCGGTGTGCGGGATCGAATCGCGCGGCTTCATCTTCGGCGCGGCGCTGGCGCAGAAGCTGCACGCCGGCTTCGTGCCGCTGCGCAAGCCCGGCAAGCTGCCGCCGCCGCTGGTGTCGGTGGACTACCAGCTCGAGTACGGCAGCGACCGCCTGCAGGCACGCAGCGATGCGCTGCGTCCGGGCGAGCGCGCCTTGATCGTCGACGACGTGCTCGCCACCGGCGGCACGCTCGACGCGGCGCGCAGCCTGGTCGAGCGCCTGGGCGGCGAACTGGTGGGCGCGAGCGTGCTGATCGAACTGGCGGACCTGGGCGGACGCGCGCGCTGGCAGGGGCCGGCGCGCTTGCATGCTTTGTTGAGTTATTGATTTCGCCTGCGCCTGCGCTGTGGCGACGCAGCCCGCTGTCGCGACGGTGGGCCTGGGGCACCTGACGACTCGACCGCCCCGATAGGCCGCGACGAGCCGAAAGCGAGCCGCATCGTCGCGATCAGCGCAGAACCGCGACGATGCCGATTCGCGACCGACCGGCTCCCTTTCCCGCTTGCGCGGGATGGGGGAGGGCTGCGCCACCGGCGCGAGTACCTCAAGGCTGGCCGCAGCGGTACTTATCCAGATTCACGAAACCGTTGCTCCGCCCGATCTCTTCGTGACCGACCGGCTCCCTCTCCCGCTTGCGGGAGAGGGTTGGGGTGAGGGCCGCGCCCACAGCGCGAACGTCTCGAACCCTCAAGGTTGCCCGCAGCGGTACTTGTCCACGTCGACGAAGCCATTGCTCTGACCGATCTCGTGGTCGTAGCACCCCTGGCTGCCGAAACGCTGATGCCGTTGCGTCGAATGGCCCACCGCATGGCGCTGATCGCGCGGCACGCCGTAGTTCCAACCGGCCTCGCCGTCGAAGCGGTTGCGCTTGACCTGCGCCAGCGGCGTCGTGCCCGGCGCCGGCGTCTGCAGGGCGTTGGCGTCGTCGTAGATCTTGAGCCGCGTAGTCACCCGATAGTGGTCCTCGACCGGCTCGAAGCTGAGCAGGCCGTCGAAGCCGAAGCTCTGCGAGTTCACCGCCAGCGAGGGCAGGCCGCCGCCGATGCGGGTCACGGTTTCGGTGTCGTCCCAATCGCCCTCGACGCCGTCGTGGTACTCGCCCTCGTCCCACAGGTGCAGATTGCGATTGCCGACGATGCGGTCGACGTGGGTGATCACGCGGCCCTGGGAGGTCTCCAGCCAGCCGCTCGCGCGCAGGCGATGACCACCGCGGGTGTCGACCTGATGGCGACCGTCGGGCAGGGTCGAATAGGCCGGATCGTTGGCCAGCGCGGTGAGTTCGTAGCTGAGCAGGCCGCCACGGGTGACCGCGCGGCGCGGATCGCGCCAGACCTGCAGATTGGGTTGCAGGGTCCAGCCGGACGCACCGTCGGGCAGATTGGCCACGCGGAAGCGCAGCTCGTGCGGGCGGCCGTCGTTGACCAGGCCGATGTAGGGCGTGAGGTCGTAGCGGATCGGTTCGATGTTGAACGCGCGCGGCGCCGGCATCACGTACCACAGGAAGGGATTGGACCAGCCGCCGGTGTAGATGTGCGGGTAGGGCATGGCGATGCCGGCGACGCGGCCGTCGATCAGCACCTGCACTTCGCGATACGGCCCGTTCTGCGCCGGACAGGAATAGTCGGCCTGCGGCGGCGCGGTGAAGTACCAGAACTCCTCGCAACCGCCGCCGGAGCCGGTGGCGTACACCTCGGCGACCCAGCGCTGCGCGTTCGCGGGCAGGGCGATGTCGCCGATCAGATCGGCGCCGTCGCGACGTTCGCCGGTCAGCGCGACGACGCTGTCGGCGGCGGCCACGGCCGGATGGCGGCGGTCGGCGTTGTAGAACGTCACCCGTGCCTTGATGTGGATCACGCCGGTGTAGGTCTCGTTGACCACGTTGCCCAGATACATGCGCACCTGCTGCGGCGAGCGCAGCAGACTGGCGTAGGCGCTGATGTCCTTCTCCACGTGCCACTGGATGCCTTCGCGCGAAGGCTCCGGGGTGCTGGTGGAGAACACCGTCATGCCGCCGATCTGCAGATAGCCCAGGCGGTCGTACTGCACGCCCTTGACCGCGCCGTCGATCTCCAGCACGACCTTGTTCCAGGGGCCGGGACAGGCGGCCGGCGGCGCGATCTGGCCGTAGTGCCAATCGAAGTCGGCGAAATGGGTGTCGAGGATCTCGACCGTGCAATGCGCGGTCGGCGGGCGCGCGACCGCGGGGTCGGCGGTGCGCGGGTCGTCCCAATCGCCGCCGAACTCGTCGGCGGCCAAAGCCGGCGCGGCGCTCAGCAGCAGGCCTGCGGACAGCAGGGTGGTGGCGCACCAGGCGCGCAAGCTCGCGTTCGCATGCATTCGGGTCGGTTCCTTCGATGGCGGGAGATTCCTCGCCTCGGTCGCGATGCCGCCGGGGCGGCATCCCCCTGCGGACCGGGCGGCGTCCGCCGAGCATCCTGCGATGGCGCGCGACGGACCGCGAACGCGGTCTCGGTTCGGGCGATGGGCGCGCGATCGCCAGCGCGAGTCGCCATTCCGGGCGGGCAAGGCGCGCGCCGGCAGCGCCCGCAAACCCTTGAAATTACGGGCCCGGCGCCGCATTTCTGAGCCACGGATTTCCCCGTGATCGCACCGGAGTCGGACATGCTGGGTATCGGCGCCAACAAACAACGTCTTCCGCAACCGCAGGACGCGCTGCCCGGCCGCAACCAGCCTTTGCCCTTGCACGACGCCCACTACGTGCACGGCCGCCCGCTGCGCGGCGGCCCCGATGCGTTCGCCGGCTTGGCCCAGGTGCAGTTCGGCATGGGCTGCTTCTGGGGCGCCGAGCGCAAGTTCTGGACCTTGCCGGGCGTGGTCACCACCGCGGTCGGCTATTCCGGCGGTTACACGGCCAACCCCACCTACCGCGAAGTCTGCAGCGGCCAGACCGGCCACACCGAGGCGGTGCTGGTGGTCTACGATCCCGCCCAGGTCTCGTTCGACGCGCTGTTGCAGACCTTCTGGGAGAACCACGACCCGACCCAGGGCATGCGCCAGGGCAACGATGTCGGCACCCAATACCGCTCGGCGATCTATTGCAGCGACGAGGATCAGTACCGCGCCGCGTTGGCCAGCCGCGACGCCTTCCAGGCGCGCCTGCGCGAAGCCGGTTACGGCGAGATCAGCACCGAGATCGCATTCCCGGCGCCGACCTTCTACTACGCCGAAGACGAGCACCAGCAGTACCTGGCCAAGAACCCGACGGGCTACTGCGGTTTGGGCGGCACCGGCGTGAGCTGCCCGATCGGCGTGGGCGCCTAAGCAGGCGACGTTCGCTGCGTGGGCCGCGCTAGCGCGCGCAGCCCGCGCGATGCCGGCCTCAGTGGGCGCGCTCCGCGCGTCGGCGCGTTTTGGTCGGCGCCTTGGGCGGTTGCAGCAGCGCCTGCGGCAGTTTGCGCAGTTCGGCGGCGAGTTCGCTGAGGAAGTCCGACATCGCCGAGCTGCGCCGCCACAGCATCGCGATCTGGCGGTGCGGGGCGTCGCCGCGGAAACGCAGCAACTGGATGTCCGGCGAGGCCGGCACCGGCGGCTGCACCGCCAGCATCGGCAGCAGGGTGATGCCGACTCCGGCCGCGACCATCTGGCGCAGGGTTTCCAGGCTGGTGGCGCGGAAGCCGTCGCGTTCGTCGGCGCCGGCCAGGCGGCACACGTCCAGGGCCTGATCGCGCAGGCAGTGGCCTTCCTCCAGCAACAGCAGGTGCTGATCGTCCAGATCGTGCAGCTCCAGCGAATCCTGCCCCGCCATCGGATGCTGCTGCGGCACCGCCAGCAGGAAGGGCTCGTCGAACAAGGGCTCGATGTGCAGTTGGTCGTCGTGCACCGGCAGCGCGAGCAGGCCGGCGTCGAGGCGGCCGTCGCGCAGGCGCGCCAGGATCTGATCGGTCTTTTCCTCGACCAGCAGCAGTTCCAGGCGCGGGAAACGCTTGCGCAGGCCCGGCACCACGTGCGGCAACAGGTAAGGGCCGAGGGTAGGGAACAGGCCCAGGCGCACGGTGCCGGCTTCCGGGTCCTGACTGCGCCGCGCGATCTCGCTCATCTGTTCGACGTCGGCGATCACCTTGCGCGCGCGTTCGGCGATATCGCGCCCGACCGGGGTCAGCATCACCCGCCGCGGTGCGCGTTCGACCAGGGACACGCCTAGCTCGTCCTCGAGCTTCTTGATCTGGGTCGAGAGCGTGGGCTGGCTGACGAAGCTGGCGGCGGCGGCGCGACCGAAGTGCTTGTGATCGGCGAGCGCGACCAGATATTTGAGGTCACGAAGATTCATGCGGCGGTCGGCTCAGGGCTTCAGAACGAATGTTCATTGAGGTAGGCTATCGCCATCATAGGAACAATTCATTTCATTAATCAAATGCTGTCCTGCAACATAGCCTCATCGGATGCGATCCGCGGCATCCAACCCCCTTTCCACCCCCTTCCCATCCGTTAATCAAGGAGTCGTACGCATGCTTTCCATCGGCGAAAAGTTCCCGAAATTCAAGGTCAAGGCCACCGTCGGCATCGAGAGCCTGGACAGCGCCTTCGCCGACATCGACAACGACACCTATAAGGGCAAGTGGCTGTTGGTGTTCTTCTACCCGAAGGACTTCACCTTCGTCTGCCCGACCGAGATCAAGGGCTTCGGCGACCTGAACCAGCAGTTCCTCGACCGCGATTGCCAGGTCCTGGCCGCGTCGACCGACAGCGAGTTCGTGCACCTGGCCTGGCGCAAGGACCACAAGGATCTGCGCGATCTGCCGTTCCCCATGCTGGCCGACATCAAGAAGGACCTCACCTCGGCGCTGGGCATCCTCAGCGAAGACGGCGTGGCCCAGCGCGCGACCTTCCTGGTCGATCCGGAAGGCATCATCCGCTTCGTCTACGTCACCGACGGTTCGGTCGGCCGCAACCCGCAGGAAGTCCTGCGCGTGCTCGACGCGCTGCAGACCGACGAGCTGTGCCCCTGCAACTGGAACTCGGGCGACAACACGCTGAAGGTCGCCTGATCCGTCAGTCGGATCGGCGAGCCAGGCCGCGGATCTCCGTGGGTCGCGGCCGGCTCCCTTAGCGTCGCCCGGTTTCACCTGCGCCGCCTGCGTATGCGGTCGGCGCAGATCTTTTCAGGCAACACCCGCACGCGGGCCGGCTTCACCCCCGGCTCCCCCTCCCTCCCGTGCGGGATGCCCGCAGCCGGGGTTCGCCCCGGCTGCTTTTTATCGCGGCGCCGCCTTCCGCGGCGCCCGCGCCCAGCGCCACCATCGCCCGCCAGCCGCAGGCCGCGCGCCGCATGCCAGCCAGCGTCGGTGCCGCGCCGCGCACCTCCCCCGATTCAGCCGTATCCAGGAGCCCTTCGATGAGCCTTTCCGATCTTCGCAACTCGCTGCCCGACTACGCCAAGGACCTCAAGCTCAACCTCGACAGCGTGCTCAGCGACGCCGGCGCGCAGGGCCTGGACGGCAAGCAGATCCGCGCGATCGCGCTGGCCTCGGCGATCGCCTCGCGCTACCAGCCGCTGGTCGCCGCGATCGAAGCCTTCGCCGCCGAGCAGCTCTCGCCCGAAGAGCTGGACGGCACCCGCGCCGCCGCCGCGGTGATGGCGATGAACAACATCTACTACCGCGCGACCCACCTGATCCAGAACCAGGAATACGGCCAGCTGCGCGCCGGCCTGCGCATGAACATCATGGCCAACCCCGGCATCGACAAGATGTCCTTCGAGTTGGCCTCGCTGGCGGTGTCGGCGATCAACGGCTGCGGCGCCTGCATGGATTCGCACGAGCGCGTGCTGCGTAAGCACGAAATAAGCGCCCTCGGTGTGCAGAGCGCGCTGAAGATCGGTGCCGTGGTGCACGCCGTCGCGGTGACCCTGGAGCAGCACGCGGCCTGATCGGCCCCCGATGTCAGCGCGTACGGGCCCGAACGGTCCGCGCGTCCGCCTTGCCTCGCGACCGCCGGCCCTGTGCCGGCGGTCGTTTTTGTGCCGCAGGGCGCGGGCGGCGGCCCGCGCTCGCGTAGGATGTGCCGCTGGATTCGGCGGGCGCGGAATCGCCCGCGGCCGATTCCCAACACATCCTGGTGGCGTCGCGCCGCCGAGCGAACTCCAATCAGGGAAGATTGCCCCATGAAGAACACGATGCCCCGTCTGCTGCTCGTGGCAAGCGCCTGCTTGTTCGCGGCCCCGTTCGCCGTCGGCGCCAAAGGGCCGGCGGCCGCCAAGTCGGCCGAGCCCGACGCATTGGCCGAGCGCGTGTTCGATTGCGCGCATCTGGCGGGCGAGGTCGGCTCCGGCGATCCGGAGCGCGAGCAAGAGCTGAGTCAAACCAACGACGAGCTGGATTGCGACTCGGACCTGATTCATGCGCAGATCGCCGCCGCTCGCAAGAAGTACGCCGCCCAGCCCGGCAAGCTGGCCAAGCTCGACAAGGCGATAGAGGACGCGAAGTCCGAATACGGCGTGGAGTTCTGAAAGGACGCCGCCGATGAACCGCATCGATCTGCTGCTGCGCGAAGCCAGGACGCGTCTGGACGACGGCGCCGAGGCCGAACTGCTGCTCGCGCATGCCCTGGGCAAGCCGCGCAGTTGGTTGTTCGCGCACGGCGACGACGTGATCGCCGACGAGCTCGCGCGCCGCTACCGCACCCTGGTCGCGCGCCGCGCCGACGGCGAGCCGGTCGCGTATCTGCTCGGGCAGCGCGGCTTCTGGAGCTTCGACCTGCGCGTGACCCCGGCCACCCTGATCCCGCGCCCGGAAACCGAACTGCTGGTCGAGCTGGCGTTGGCGCGCCTGCCGGCCGGCCGGATCGCGCGCATCGCCGACCTCGGCACCGGCAGCGGCGCGATCGCGTTGGCGCTGGCGCGCGAGCGCCCGGCCGCGCGGGTGACCGCCACCGACGCCAGCGACGCGGCGCTGGGCGTGGCCGCCGACAACGCGCGCGCGCTGGGCCTGAACAATGTCGAGTTCCGCAACGGCGACTGGTACGCGCCGCTGCAGGGCGAGCGCTACGAGCTGATCGTCAGCAACCCGCCCTACATCTCCGAAGACGACGCCCATCTCGAACAGGGCGATCTGCGCCACGAACCGCGCAGCGCACTGGCCTCGGGCGAGGACGGTCTGGACGCGATCCGCGCGCTCGCCGCCGGCGCGCTCGCGCATCTGCAGCGCGGCGGCTGGCTGCTGATCGAACACGGCTGGGAGCAGGGCATGGCCGTGCGCGGCCTGCTGCGCGAGGCCGGCCTGGTCGAAGTGGCGACCGAACGCGACCTCGAAGGCCGCGACCGCGTGACCCTGGGACGCGCGCCCGCCGACTGAGCGCGCGCAAGGCCTGCATACGGTATCGCCCGCGCGCCGCGCCTGGGTAGACTCGGCGCATTCCGTCAGCGAGATTCCGCGATGCGCACGCTCTATCCCGAGATCGAACCCTACGACGTGGGCACGCTCCAGGTCGACGACCGCCATACCCTGTATTACGAGCAATGCGGCAACCCCGACGGCAAGCCGGTGGTGCTGCTGCACGGCGGCCCCGGCGCGGGCTGCAGCCCGAAGATGCGGCGCTTCCACGACCCGGCCAAATACCGCATCGTGCTGTTCGATCAGCGCGGCAGCGGGCGCTCCACGCCGCACGCCGACCTGATCGACAACGGCACCTGGGAACTGGTCGCCGACATCGAGCGCCTGCGCACGCGCCTGGGCATCGAGCGCTGGCAGGTGTTCGGCGGCTCCTGGGGCTCGACCCTGGCCCTGGCCTACGCGGAGACCCATCCGCAGCAGGTGACCGAACTGGTCCTGCGCGGCATCTTCATGCTGCGCCGCTGGGAGCTGGAGTGGTTCTACCAGGAAGGCGCCTCGCGCCTGTTCCCGGACGCCTGGCAGCACTATCTGGCCGCGATCCCGCCGGTCGAGCGTCACGACCTGATCAGCGCCTACCACCGCCGCCTCACCAGCGACGACGAACGCCAGCGCCTGGCCGCCGCGCGCGCCTGGAGCGTGTGGGAAGGCGCCACCAGCTTCCTGCACGTGGACGAGGACTTCGTCAGCGGCCACGAAGACGCCGCGTTCGCGCTCGCGTTCGCGCGCATCGAGAACCACTACTTCGTCAACGGCGGCTTCTTCGAGGTCGAGGACCAGCTGTTGCGCGACGCCCATCGCCTGGCCGGCATCCCCGGCACCATCGTGCACGGCCGCTACGACGTGGTCTGCCCGGTCCAGAACGCCTGGGACCTCAAGCAGGCCTGGCCCGGCGCCGAGCTCAGCATCACCCCCGCCTCCGGCCACTCCGCCTTCGAGGCCGAGAACGTCGACGCCCTGGTCCGCGCCACCGATCGCTACGCCGCCGGCTAAGCGCTCCCGTCTCAGGCAGTGCCCCGAACCGGCCGGTAGCGCGCAGCTACCGGCCGGTTTCGTTTGTACGCCCGCAGGTTCCGCGAGCCGGCCTCGGGCTCAATTCTCTACGTGGAAAACATCCACACATTTAGTGTGTATCGCGCGCGCTGCTTGCTTTGGCTTGTTGTGGGTGTCCGCCTGCGCGAGTGATGCGCGATTTCTCCTTCAAGTTTCAATGAATTGCGTTGCCTGAATGCGCCGGTTCCGGACGGATAGGCGCAACTTAGGTGGTCGTAAGTCACATTGATGGCGGGTCGAGTCGATATTCGTTTTGGAAGATCAGGTCCTAATTAGGTTGATATTCTCCAAATAGGATGGAAGGATCGTCGGCGCGATGGGGAGATCTCGGCTTAGTTGCGTTGCGGCGCCCGGATCGACAGGTGCCGGCTCAGCGAGATGCAGCGGCGGGAATGCATGAGGGAAGGGCTTTTGATCTTGAGGCGGGTGTTGCGGGCTATCGCGCGGCGGATTCCAGGTCGCGCGCTGGCGCTGGAGTTGGTGCCGGTCCATCAGCTGCATGTCGATAGGCGCGGCGATGCGTGGGAATGCATCGCCGAAGGCAACGACCCGCGGATCGACCTGCGCGCTCGCCCGGGCTATGCCCTGCCGGCACCGGGCTGGTACCAGCTGCGGGTGGCGTTCGAGCTGGGCGAGGGTGGCATCGTCGCGCCCTGCCTGTACCCGGACTATGGCGAAGGCCAAAGCGAGCACAGCCGGATCGATGTCGCCGAGCCTGCGCGCTCGGGCGAGTACGTGTACACGGTGGTGCTCATCAATGCTCCGGTCAGAGCGTTGCGTTTCGACCCGACCCAGTGCGCGGCCAGGTTCGGCATGCGCGGATTCCGGATGCGGCGCATCTCGCGCCTGCGCGCCGTGCTGGAGATGCTGACAGGCATCCGCCGTTGCGCCGGCGAGTCGCCGCGCGATCGCCTCGGCGCCGACCTGCTCGGCTTTCTGCGCCATGCGCTGCGCGAGGGCGCGGCGGCGGCGGCCGAGTCCTTGAAGCAACGCTATCGCGGCGCCTTGCGCGATCAGGCCCTGTCTTACCAGCAATGGGTGGCACGCTTCGATAGCCGGCCCGCCGTCGAGCAGACGCGCGATCGCGTCGAGCTGCGCACCGGCGCGCCCGACCTCTCCGTGGTCCTCGTCGTGCGCGAGCCTCGTCTGGAGCTGCTCAAACGCAGCATCGACAGCGTGCTGGCGCAAAACTACAGCCGCTGGCAGCTGTGCGTGGTCGCCGACGTCGCCGCCTCGATCGCCACCAAGCGCCTGCTGCGCGAGTACGCGCTATGCGATCGGCGCATCTGCCTGCAATTCAGCGAGCGCTGCGCGCAGGACGAGCAGGCCGCCAACGAGGCGATCGGTCTGGCCAAGGGCGACTACCTCGCCTTCCTCGGGCAGGAAGACGAGCTATGCGCCGATGCGCTGCGTGAGCTCGCGCGCGCTGTGGTCGAGCGTGCCGACGCGCGTCTGTTGTACTCGGATGAAGACAAGATCGACGCCGCAGGGCTGCGCAGCGATCCCAACTTCAAGCCGGCCTGGAATCCCGACCTGCTGCGGGCGCAGAACTACCTTTGCCATCTCGTGGCGATCCGCGCCGACCTGCTGCGGGAGGTCGGGGGCCTGCACGCAGGCTACCAGGGCGCGCAAGATCACGACCTCGTATTGCGCTGCGTCGAACGCCTGCGCGACGAGCAGATCGTGCACATCCCCAAGATCCTGTATCACGCCAGGCGGCCGTCGCAGGCGACGGCAGCGGAGCCTGCCGTGGCGGCTTGCGAGGCGGGGCGGCGCGCGGTCGAAGCGCACCTGGCCAGGATAGGGCGGCCGTCGCGCGTCGAGGTCACCGAGCACGGTTATTTCAGGGCGCTGCCGGCGTGCGAGCCGCAGGCGCCCAAGGTGACGGTGATCGTGCCGACCCGCGACCGCGCCGAACTGCTGCGGACCTGCGTCGAAAGCGTGCTGGATCGGACCGCTTACACGAATTTCGAGTTGATGGTCGTCGACAACGGCTCGGTGGAGCCGCAGGCCGTGGACTATCTGGCCGGGCTGCGCGGGCGCGAATGCGTGCGTGTGGTCGACTACCCGTACGAATTCAATTTCTCGGCCATCGTCAATCACGCCGTCGCGCAGAGCTCCGCGCAGGTTCTGTGCCTGCTCAACAATGACACCGAGGTGATCGGCCCGGACTGGCTGGACGAGCTGGTGTCGCATGCGATGCGCGAGGAGGTCGGAGCGGTCGGCTGCATGCTGTATTTCCCGAGCGACACCATTCAGCATGCCGGCGTGATTCTCGGCATCGGCGAGGGTGGGGTCGCCGGGCACGCCCATCTCAACCTGCGTCGCGGCAGCGGCGGCTACGTCGGTCGCGCCCGAGTCGTGCACAACCTCACCGCCGTCACCGGTGCCTGTCTGGCGGTTCGGCGCAGCGTCTACGACGAAGTCGGCGGCATGGACGAAAACCTGGCGGTGGCTTTCAACGACATCGATCTGTGCCTGCGCATCGATGCGAACGGCTATCGCAACGTCTGGACGCCGTTCGCCGAGCTGTACCACCACGAATCGGCCAGTCGCGGCCAGGACAACACGCCGGAGAAGCGCGCCCGCTTCCTCGCCGAGTCCGACACCATGCTGCGCCGCTGGGGCGAACTGCTGCGCAACGACCCGGCCTACAACCCAAATCTGTCCCTGGACAGCCCGAACTTCGAGCTCGCCTTCCCACCCCGCACGACCATCAGCCGAACGAGCCGCGGCGGACGTATGACTGTGCTTCCTAAGGTAGCGTCATGACCTTGTTGTTCTCCCACTTCCTGCAAAGCCTGCGCCGCCCCGATCATTGGGTGTACGGCAGCTGGCTGGACACCGTCACCAAGTATCGCAAGACCCGGCTGGGCGCCCTGTGGACCCTGGTGCCGACCGCGGTCTACGTGTGGGGACTGGGCGGCTTCCTGGCCGCGCTGCAGCCCGGCCTGGACCAGGCGCGTTTCCTGGCCCATATCGGCGTCGGCTTCGTGGTCTTCCGGCTGATGTCCACCGTGCTCAGCGACGCCACGGCCATGTTCTCGACGTACAAGTCGTACATCTACGACGGACATCTGCGCCTGACCGACTACGTGCTGCGCACCCAGGCGCGAGCCTTCTATTACTTCGTGCTATCGCAACCGATCGTCGCCATCGTCGTGATCGCATCGCCGACGGTGCAGCCGATGGGGATCGCCGGATCCCTGCTGGGTCTGGTCGTGGTCATGATCAACCTGTTCCTGTATGCGGTGCTGCTCGGCGCGGCCGGCGCGCGGTTCCCCGACATGCACGAGTTCATGTCGAGCGCGATGATGGTGCTGTTCCTGATCACGCCCATCGTCTGGTATCCGGAGTCCGCGCCGGCCGGAACGCCCCACGGCACCCTGATGCGCGCCAACCCTTTCCATCATCTGATGCTCGCGATCCGGGGGCCCTTGCTGGGCGAAGCGATCGAGCCGGCGACCTACGTCTATCTGGGCGCGATGACTTTGCTGGGGCTGATCGGCGCGGCGCTGGTCTATCGAAGCGCGGCCCGACGCATTCCCATTTGGCTTTGAGGATTTGGCAACCATGGTCTATTTGCGCGCACGCGAAGTGTCGCTGGAATTTCCGATGGAGGCGCAGCACGCGTCCCGGGCGGACGCATCCTTTTTCCGCTCGACGATGACGGGCAGCACGCGCCGCTACGTGAAGGTGCTGTCCAGGCTGAGCTTCGCCGCGGAGGAGGGCGACCGGGTCGCGCTGATGGGGCTTAACGGCGCCGGCAAGACCACCCTGTTGCGGGTACTCAACGGCGCCTTTGTGCCCAGCACGGGTACGATCGAGAGCCGCGGCCTCACCCAATCGCTGCTCAACGCGACCCTGGGCTTCGCCGAGTACGCGACCGTGATCGAGAACGTGATGCTGCGCGGCACCGCGATGGGCTTGCGCCTGCGCCAGATCCAGGGCGTGCTCGGAGACATACTGGATTTCGCGGGCCTGACCGACCGCGCCAGCCATCGCTTGCACACCCTGTCGGCCGGTCAGCGCATGCGGCTGGGGTTCGCCATCTCCACCGCGATCCAGCCGGACATCCTGCTGATGGACGAATGGATCGCGACCGGCGATGCGGTGTTCGTCGAACGTGCGCGCAATCGCCTGACCGGGCGCATCAACGGTAGCCGCATCGTGGTGCTGGCCAGCCATAGCGCCGAGTTGCAAAAGCGGCTGTGCAACAAGGCGCTGGTGCTGGACCAGGGACGGATGCGCTATTACGGCGATATCGACGAAGGCGTGTCCGTCTATCGCAGCATCGTATCGGCGGCCAGCGCCGAGCTGCGCGCGCAAGTGGCGGCCAACGATCCTCTGCTGTTCGGCAGCTCGTCCGGAATGATCGAGCGGGTCAGGATCGTCGACCGCAGGATCGAGCTGGAAGGCTGGGCGATCGACGAGCGCGGCAGGGAGGTCGCGGTGGTGTGCGTGGAGGCGGGCGGGACCAAAGGGCCGGCCGCGCCGGAGCGCGTGGACCGCGAGGACGTGCGTCTGTACCTGGCCAAGGGCTCGGGGAGGTTCGGCTTCCGGGTCAGCCTGCCCGCGCCGGAGGATCAGGATGCCGAAGATCTGTTGCGTGGCCTGAGGGTGAGCGCGGGGTCCTCGATGGAGCGGTTGGGCGCGCCCTTGCCGATGGCGAAAGCGGCCGTGGTGGAGGTCTGCTGAATGAAGATCATGGATATCGTGAACAAGACAGTATCGCGCGGCGCTCCGGAGGATCAGGGGGCCGCCGGCGCGATGCTGGATGTGGTCAGCGTCGTTGTTCGCTTCCACGACTGCGGGTCGCTCGGAAAGCTGGAACGCGCCATACAGAGCTTGCATGCGCAGACCGGCGTCGCCGTCCAGCCCATCGTGGTGACCCAGCGCTTTGCCGAGGCCGACCTGCAGAAGACCGTGCAGGCCGTGCAGCGTCAGTGGTTCTTCAAATGGCTGCCCAAGCCGCTGGTCATCAACTACGCGGACGGAAAATCCGGCGACGCCCGCTCGGCCCTGATGAATGCGGGAATACAGGAGCACCTTAAGCGCAATAACCGCTATCTGGCGTTCCTGGACTACGACGACGTTCTGTACACCCATGCCTACGAAGTGTTGCGCAAGCCGCTGGCGAGCAGCCAGGCGGCGGTGTCCTTCGCCGGCATGGAGCAGGCGCGCGCCGTCGGTCTGCGCGACTACGATTTCATCTACGAGGTGACCAGTCCCTACAGCGGCAAGAACAAGCTGGACTTGATCCGGGACAATTTTTGCCCTCTGCACTCCTACATGATCGATTGCGCGAAGGTCGATAGGGAGCTGCTCTACTTCCACTCCGAGTTGTCGCGGGTGGAGGACTACGACTTCCTGTTGCGCGTGGCCGGGCCCAGTCCCTGCGATTTCTCCGCGTTGGACCGTCGGATCGGTCTCTACATCATCCGTAGCGACAACAGCAACAGCACGCCCAGCCGTAACGGCAGCAAGGAGGACGCCGAGAAGGAGCGAGTGTGGAAGAAGAACCGCGAAAAGCTGGATCAGCTTCGCAGCACGTACCCCATCAAGCTGTTCGCGTCCGACTTCTAGGAACCGCCATGCTGAACGATCGACTGTCCGAAATATCCGTCATGCGCGACTCCGGCTTGCTGGACCTGGACTACCTGGCGCGCACGCTGGGCTTGGACCGGAACGGCGCGGCAGGCGTGCCGCTGGAGTTCCTTTACCTGGAAAACAAGAAGTACTGGACGGCCGCGACATCCGCGCTGTTCGACGGTCGCCACTACCTCGAGGAGAACGTCGACATCCGCGGTGCGGACATGAATCCGCTGCTGCACTACATCCGGCATGGGTTCTTCGAGGGCCGGTCGCCGACGATGCTGCTCGATATCGATTTCGTTCTGGATCAGATAGACCCGGAACGCCAGGCGCGCGAAGCCGACGCGCGCGGCCGCTATCCGATCTTCGAGCGCTATTCGGGTCTGCGCGAACTGCTGCTGACGACCGATGCGAACCCCTCGCCGTTTTTCGAGAACGCGGTGTTCCGCGCGGACATGAAGGGGCGCGCCTGCGAGGCTGCCGGGGTGCCGATCGAGCAATACCTCAACGCAGGCGGCCGCTGGGGCAACGAGTATCTGGAGTGCTCGAGCTTCGCGAGCATGCCGTACTACATGCGCGTCAACGCGGATCTGGAAGCGGCGAACGTGATTCCGTTGATTCACTTCGTCCAGTACGGCCTGTCCGAAAGCAGGCGCTTCTCGCCGGACGAGCGCGTTAGCCAGGCCTTCCTGCGCAACTCCGCGCACCTGTTCGGAAACGAGGGCTACAAGGACCTCAGGGGTTTCCTTGCCGGCACCCGCGGCACCGGCAGCATCGCCGGGCCGGCCTGGCCCACGCCGTATGCGCAGGCCTCGATTCCTTCGTTGCGGCATGAGGCGCGCAAGGAGGCGCGCGCGGCCTTCATCGGCGTGGTGCTGTACGAGAACTCCAACGAGGAGGTCGAACGCCTGAAGGCTTCGATCCAGAACGAGCTGGCGATCAGCAAGGGATACGACATCGATTGGGCGTGCTACGTCAACGACGCAGCCAACGAATCTCGCTACCGGAAGATCCTGGGCGACAGGCTGATCCTGGACCGCAACCGCGAGAACATCGGTTTTGGCCGTGCCCACAACGCGCTCATGCGGCGTTGCTTCGACCTCGACCGGCTGTACATCGGCGCCAATCCCGACGGCTACTTCACTCCCGGCTGCGTCAAGGCGCTGGTGGATTTCTCGGACCATTACCAAGGGCAGGCGCTGATCGAGGCCGCGACCGCGCCTATCGATCACCCGAAGTGGCACGACCCGGTGCGGTTGGATACGTCCTGGGTCTCCGGCGCCTGCTTCGCGATGTCGCGCAAGATCTGGCAGCAGATCGGCGGCTTCGACGAGAAGATCCACATGTACTGCGAGGACGTCGATCTGTCCTGGCGGGTGAAGCTGATCGGCGGCCTCTTGAAGGTGTGCCCGACCGCTCGCTTCGTCCACGACGTGACACCGCGATTCTCCGCGGCGAAGGACGAGGCCAAGGAGCGCGCTCGCCGCCAGGCGATGCTCACCGGCGGCTACTACCTCGCCCGGAAGTGGAGCAGCGACGAGCATGCGCGTCGCCTGCGCGACGAGTTCGAGGGCGCTGTGGGGCGCGACCAACTGCACCTGCTGCAGGAACCGGCCGTCGCCATCGAGCCGGGGATCGCGCGCAGGGTCGCGGATTTTTCGTTGAGCAGGTTCGCCCCGTCGCGTTTCTGGTTCTGAGGCGAGGTCGGCTTCGGGTAGTCGCGGTTCCGCACGAGTTCCGATTCAAGAATGAAGAAAGTCATCACCTTCGGTACCTTCGATTTGCTCCACGACGGTCACCTCAGAATCCTGGAGCGCGCCAAGGCGTTGGGCGACTACCTGGTCGTGGGTGTGTCCACGGACAGGTTGAACGCCGAGAAGGGCAAGCGCTCTTTCTTCGATCAGCGCCACAGGCTGGAGTGCGTGGCGGCGCTCAAGGCGGTCGACGAGGTGTTCTACGAGGATTCCCTGGCCGAGAAGGACCACTACATCCGCGAACATCAGGCGGATGTGCTGGTCATGGGCGACGATTGGGAGGGCAAGTTCGACTGGGTCAGTTGCGAGGTCGTCTATCTGCCGCGCACGCCCGGGGTGTCGTCGACCGAGGTCAAGGTGGGCATCGAGGACCGGCTCAAGTGCAAGCGAGTGCTGTTCGGCGATACCTACATCGGCAAGCATTACGACTGCGCGCTCAGTCTGGTCAACGAACTGACCGCGGCGAACGTGGCGCCCATCTTTACCACCGCCTCGGAACTTCCCGAAGGGCTGGATTGCGATTGCCTGGTCTACTTCAATCTGCCGGTGAGTCCGCCACGCGGTGCCTATGCGGATAAACCCAGGGTGTTGGTCGACCATGGCGCCAGCAATCTCAAATGGTTTCTGGCCAACCAAGATCGATTCAACTTTTTCGATGTCATCGTGACCGCGGGGCCGGATCATTCCCGATCCCTGTTGACCTTCTTCCCGGATGGAGACGGCCACGCCGACAAGGTCCGCTCGGCGGGCTTCATCAAGGCCAAACAGTTGTTGTCCGCGCCGACCGCTACGCGAGAGCAAATCGCGAGCCGGTATCGGCTGGATCCCGCCAAGCCGATCATATTGTTCGCGCCCACCTGGCATATCTCCAACAACCTGGATATGGCCAAGGCGATAGACGAGATCGCCGGTCTGGATAACCATGTGACGCTGTTGCATCCGGAGACGGCGCATCTGGACGTGTCCCGGATGAACGTCGCCGCCAACGTCAGCGGCACCATGAGCGAGTTGTTGAAGCACGCCGATTGCCTGATTTCCGACCTGTCCTCGACCATCTTCGAGGCCGCCGCGCTGGGCAAGCCGGTGGTGCAGGTCCTGCTCAGGGAGTACTCGGACAACAATGCCACGCTGTACGATTTTCCATACGCGGCCGGCAGCGCCGATCTGTTCTGCGGCGGCTATCCGACCCGGCCCGGCTGCATCCGTGCCGCGGTGGAGGCGGTGATGTCGGACGATCCCCACGTGGCCGACGCATTGCTGCGCATGCGGCGGCGCATCCTGGCCGGGACCGCGATCGGCGAGGACAGCGCCGACTCGATCGTCAGCGAGATCGTCAGGGCCTGCGAACTGGACGACGTGGCCGCAAAGCGAGCCTTGCGCGGCGTCTCGCCCGCGGTTCACGCCGACTCTCTGGCGATGGCCAATTTGTTCTTCTCGCGCAACGCCACGATCGCCCATAAGGGAGGCGACTGCCTGGGCTATCACGCCAGCAATTCGGCCGAGGCCGTCGAGCGCGCGATCCGGGTGCTGGATGTGGTGGAACTGGATCTGCTGCGATGCGGCGACGGCGTGATCGTCGCGCGAGAGGGCAACGAGGCCCATTACGGCTTCGATCGACCGTTCGCCGAGGTATCCGTGCAGGAGTTTTTGGCCGCCCGCTACGATGAGCGCCTGCGCCCGATCGCGCTGGGCGACGCCATCCGGACTTGCGCGCGGCGCGACAAGGCCTTGGTTTGCAGCATCGGATCCGACGCCGACTACGAATACATCGCCCAACAGGTCTACACCGAGGCCGAGAGGCAGGGGCTGGTGGACCGGGTCGTGCTGCAGTGCTACGACCGCGGCGATTTCCATACCGCGCTGCGCCTGGGTTTCCGCCGCGCGATGCTGGCGGTGTGGAAGCATCACTACCGCGATCCGCTCGGCCCGGACGCGCTGGCCTTCGTCGAGGATTGCATGCGCACGGCCGGCCACGCGGTGGTCGGCATCGCCGTGCCCTATCAGAACAAGCACATGCCGGTCGCCTGCGTCGACGACCCGCGCGCCGTCGGCCTGTATTCGTTCTGGAAGCGCGTCTACGTGCACGGCGCTCCGATGAGCGCGTATGGACGGGTATTGAACGCCAACTTCGGCCTGTTCGCCGACGGCTACTCGCAAACCTTGGACTTCGACCGTTGCCCCGACGGATTCCATTGGCGTAGCTATCTGTTCCTCAATCCGGACGTGGCGCTGGCCGGGCACGCGAACCAGATCGGGGCGACCACGCACTATCTGCAGTACGGCCAGCAGGAGGGACGGCTGCACCGGTACAGCGCGCCCAACGATTTCTCGCACGCGGTGTATGTGGACATGAATCCGGTGCTGCGTACGACGGGCGTCTCCGGCGCCGATACCGCCAAGGCGCACTGGACCAAGTTCGGGGCCAAGGAGCAGCGACGCTATAAGCGGTGAGGCCGCTGCGCGCCTGCGCGTGCGGGGCTACGGCTCCGACACGGCCGGCGCTTCGATGCGGGTCGGCAGGAAGTCGAACTTCGGCCACGAGCCCGACGCCAGCGCGTCCAGGATGCGCTCCGGGGCTGCAAAGTCCAGCGCGAAGAGCGCGCTCGGATCGAGCTCCCACCAGGCGCTGTCCAGCAATCGCGCCGCCGTTTCTTCGGGCATGCGTAACCGGACCGGCTTGGCCGGATTTCCGGCGACGATCGTGTACGGCGCGACGTCGCGGGTGACGACGCTGTTGGCCGCGACCACGCAGCCCGTGCCCAGCCGTATGCCCATCGCCAGGGTCACGTTGGCGCCGATCCAGACGTCGTGGCCCACGGTGGGATAAGGGCGGGTGCCGCCGATCCTGAAGCCGGCGGCGAAATCGCGGACGCGATCGCTCGCGAACTCGGCGTACAGATGGTTGTGCGGACGGAACGTGATCGCCGAGGTCGTCAGCGTATCCAGCGGATGGAACGAATCGATGAAGCGCAGCCCGGTGGATATCGAGGCGTAGCGTCCCACCGTCAATCCGTCCGGAAGTCCGGAATACGAGTAACTGAAAGCCCCCATCGAACACAGACCGCAGGAGGGCAGGCCGCCCACCAAGGGTACGTAGGCGCCGCCGTAGAGGCCGCAATTGCGTTCGATCACGATGGGGTTGTGCAGGCGCAGCGTCTGTCCGCGCTTGAGCCAGCCGTAGACGCCGTCCTTCGGCGCCGGGCTGTTGTAGCCGAGCAGGACCTTGCGCGCGTGGAATGCGAACAGCAGGTCATCCGATACTTGCAGATCGAATGGCATCGCGGGCTCAGCCCAAGCGCTGCGTGGGACGGCTGCGTCGGCGTCGGAGCGCGGAGGCGTTCGCTTGGCGTTCCGCGTCGACGCGGTTTGCATGCGGCCCTGGGCGGCAGCCATCGCCGCGAATCGATAGGTGCATATGCGGGGGGGCGCCGATGGGGTACGCGTCAGCTTAGCGTCGGGCTCCGTGCGGAAATAGACGGAAAAGACGTGGTCTCAAAGTGCCCCTGGCGACGCCCATGCCGCAGGCGTCTGCGGCCGGTCTCGCTCAATCCGCGCGCGACCCATCCGGATTGTGTTCGATCATCCACAAGCCGGCCCACAGCTTGAGGTCGAGCTCGTAGCCTTCGGCGTGCTTGCGCATCAGCCAGGCCGGCGCATCGGCGCGCGGCACTTCGTGGACCACGATGTCCTCGCCGTCGACGCCGCCGCCTTCGCCGACGCGGCGCAGCTGGCGCGCGCGCACGAAGGCGATGCGTTCGCTGCTCATGCCCGAGGAGGTCGGGCCGGTCAGCAGCACTTCGACGCGTTCGGCCTCCCAGCCGGTTTCCTCGATCAGCTCGCGGCGCGCGGCGCTCTCCAGGGTGTCGGCGTCGTGGTCGTCGCCGACCAGGCCGGCCGGCATTTCGATGGTGCGCGCGTTCAAGGGCACGCGGTATTGCTCGACGAACAGCAGCTTATCCTCGGGCGTGACCGCGACGATGATCACCGCCATGCCCTTGCCGTGAGTGCGCTCGGCGTACTCCCAGCGGCCGCGACGCATCATCCGCAGCCATTGGCCGTCGTACAGGGTTTCGACTGGTTCGTTCATCGCGTGTCCGGGCGTTCGTTCGCTGCGATGCTACGACGGAAGCGATGACGTGGCGAAGTCCAGGCCGGCGGCCTCGTGCAGGCGGCGCCGGGTCATGGGGCCGAAACGCAGGGATTCGCACAGGCCTATCAGCTCCGGGGCCAGGCCGGAGCCGCGCAGGAACGGCGCGTCGTCGCCGAGCGGCGCGTCCAGGGCGATCGTGGTCAGGCGCCGGCACAGCAGGGCCTGTTCGCGGTGTTCGCGCAGGCGCGCGGCCGCGCTGGCGGCGCCGCGCACGCGCAGGAAGGGGACTTCCTCGACCCGCGCCAGCAGGGCGTCCAGGGTGCCGAAGTGGCCGAGCAGGGCCGCCGCGGTCTTGGCGCCGATGCCGGGCACGCCGGGGATGTTGTCGACCGCGTCGCCGCACAGGGCCAGGTAGTCGGCGATCTGATGGGCTTCGACGCCGTGCCGCGCCGGCACGCCGTCCGCGCGCCAGCGCTGGCCGCGCGCGTAGTCCCATTGTTCGTCGGCGCCGTCCAGCAGCTGCGACAGGTCCTTGTCGGCCGAGACGATCACGCCGCGGTAGCCCTGCACGCGCATCGCGGCCAGGGCGCTGCCGATCAGATCGTCGGCCTCGTACTCGCTGTGGGCGAGCACCGGCAGGCCCAGCGCGCGGCACAGCGATTTGCAATGCGCGAACTGGCGCTTGAGTTCCTGCGGCGCCGGCTCGCGGTTGGCCTTGTAGGCCGGGTAGAAGGCGTTGCGGAAGCACGAGTCCAGGGCTTCGTCAAAGGCGATCGCGATGTGGCGCGGGCGTTCGCGTTCGATCAGTTCGACCAGGAAGCGCGCGAAGCCGTGCACGGCGTTGGTCGGCCAGCCCTCGGCGTCCTCGAACTCGTTGGGCATCGAGTGCCAGGCGCGGAACACGTAGAGGCTGGCGTCGACCAGGTACAGCGGCGGGCGCGCGGCGCTCATTCGGGCGTCCAGTCGGTCAGCAGGGCGAGCGGGTCGGGGCGTTCGCGCTCGGGCGCCTCGAGCTTGGGCGTGCCGATGTGGATGAAGCCGGCCACGCGCTCGTCGGCGCCCAGGCCCAGCCAGGACAGGACCTGAGGGTCGTAGGCCGGCCAGCCGGTCAGCCAGACCGCGCCGTAGCCCAGGGCCTGCGCGGCCTGGAGCAGGGCGAAGCAGACGCTGCCGGCGGTCAGCAGGCGCTCCTGCTCGGGGATCTTCTCGTCCGGGCCCAGCCGCGCGATCACCACCACTATTAAAGGAGCGTGCGAGAACCGCCCGCGGTCCTTCTCCACCGCGGCCTCGCCGGCGCCGGGGTCGCGCTCGCGGCCGCGCGCAGCCAGGCGCTCGCCCAGGGCGTGGCGGGCGTCGCCGCGGATGCTGAGAAAGCGGAACGGCACCCGCTTGCCATGGTCCGGCACCCGCACCGCCGAGCGCAGCATGCGCTCGAGTTCGCGCGGGTCCGGCCCGGGTTCGGTCAGCTGTTTTGCTGGCACCGAGCGCCGAGTGTCCAGAGTCGCTAACGCTTTTTCGGATTCAGGAGGGAAGTCGGTATCGATTCGAGACATCAGTCACAAAAGCCTATTTTGTGTGTGCATGCGCTGTCGTATCTTGCCACTATGCTGCTGCCAACTGCCTAAAAACGGCACGTTCGGTCCACACGATTCAAGCCCTTCACGGGAACAGGGGAACACGCAGTGTCTGCTCATCCGCACGGCGTAGCTCAAGCCACGCGTACCGATCCCTTGCGCATGCTCGAGGAGATCAAGCGCCTGGCATTGGAGCAGCTGGGCGGCCTGCCGGGAACCCTGTACGGCCCGATCGAGGACGCCATGAAGGTGGACTCGCTCAAGGGCGACGGCAAACAGCATCAATACGAAGACCAGGCTGCATTGTGGGTGCTGCGGCAGCATCAGGCTACCCACGTGATGGCGTTCCGCCAGCAGGTGGCCAAGGGTTTCGACGAATTCCGCGCCCTGCGCATCCGCAGCGGCGGCGAGGTGCCGATGCGGCTGGTGGACGAGAACCAGCTCGAATTCGACCTAGCCGGCGAACGCCTGACCGAATCCCTGTGCGGCCGCTATGCGCGCCCCCTGGATATGGTCCAGGGCCGTCTGGCCGCGGTTTCGGAGGTCATGGGCCTGGCGCCCGGCCCCAATCCGATCGGCCCGCAGCGCCTGGTCGCCGCCTTCGTCGAAACCTTCGTCGACGCGCAGCTGCCCGAGGCCCTGCGCGCGCGTCTGTTCCGCCAGTACGAACACGAGCTGGCACGCGTGCTCGGCGATCTGTACGGCCGGGTCAACACCTTGCTGTCCAGCGGCGGCTATGGGGTCGGGCTAGGCCCGGGCCTGGGCGCCAAGCCGGCGCGCGAGCCGGCGCGCGAGCGCGGCTACGGCGACAGTTTCGATCCGAACTATGGCGCGGGCTTTGGGGGGCCTGCGCCGGGCGCCGGCGGTTACGGCGCGTATGGCGGCGTCGCGCCGCCCCACGGCGGCTCGACCGCCCAACACGACCCCCAACGTCCGCCGATGTCGCCCAGCGATATCGCGGCCATGGCCAGCGAGCTCGCCGATTTGCGCAGTCAATTGCATGCCTGGCGCGAAGGACTGATGCGGTCCGACGCGGTTCCCAACGCCCACGCCCCGCAGCGCACGATGGCGCCGCGCCGCGAGCTGCGTATCGATGAAGTGGTCAGCGTGGCTTCGCTACTGCAGCCCGAACCGCCGGACGCGTTCGCGCGCGCCCTGGCCGTGTCCGGGCGCCTGGGCGAGAGCATCCGCGACCATCTGCACGACGGCGCCCGCCGGCTCGGCCTGAACCCCGACCAGACCTGCTTCAGCGCCGAAGAAGACGACGCGATCGATCTGGTCGCTTTGTTGTTCGATTCGCTGTTCCGCAATCACGCCCTGCAGGATCGCGCGCGCCGTCTCTACGCGCGCCTGGTGCTGCCCTACGTCAAGGTCGCGCTGACCGACAACGAAGTGTTCGTCAAGCGCGAGCACCCGGCGCGCCGCCTGCTCGACGCGATCACCGAGGCCTGCGAAGGCAACGACGGCGAGACCCCGCAGGACCGCGAACTGCTAGACCGCGCCACCGAGATCTCGCAGCGCGTGGTCGCCGAATACAACGAAGACGTGGCCGTGTTCGAGATGGCGCACGCCGAGCTCGACGCCCTGCTGGCGCAGCAGCGCCGCCGGGTCGAGCTGCAGGAACAGCGCGCAGCCAAGGCCACCTACGGCCGCGAGCGTCTCGGCGCGGCGCGCAACCAGGCCGATCACGCCCTGCGCGAGCGCCTGGCCGAGCCGCCGCTGACCCAGGCCGTGGCCGATTTCCTGGCCATGCCCTGGCGCCATCACCTGGTCCAGGTGCTGCTGCGCGAAGGCGGCGAAGCGCGCCGCGACGAAGCCCTGTCGCTGGGCGACGCCCTGATCGAAGCCGACCGCCTGGCCGCCGAACAACGCGGCCGCGAACTCGCCGACCGCCTGATCTCCCTGCAACCGCTGATCGTGCAGTGCCTGGCCAGTTCCGGCCTGGACGACAGCGCCGCCCAGCACGGCATGGCCGGTCTGGTGCGGGCACTGGCGACGCCGGATTCGGCGCGCCGCACGCGTCCGGCCTCGCCGCTGCCCGCGGCCGAGGACGAGGCGATCGAGGAAACCCGCCGCTTCCTGCCGCCGGGCAAGGACGTGTCGCAGCACGATCCGGTCCTGGCCGAGCGCATGCGCGGCCTGGATCCGGGCGACTGGCTGCGCGTGACCGACCTGCAGGGCGAGCAGATCGCGGCCAAGGTGGCCTGGGTCAGCCCGCTGACCTCGCGCTACCTGCTGGTCAATCGCCGCGGCCTGCGCGTGTTCGCGGCCTCGGCCGAGGAACTCGCGATCCTGGCCAGCGAAGGCCGCCTCAGCATCGGCGCCGAACGCAACGCCTTCGATGAGGCCATGCGCCAGGTCCGCCGCCATCTCGATCGCGCGGTCGGCCACCGCTGAAAGCCAGGAAAGAGTGGGAGGAGTGAGGAGTGAGCGAAAGCGGCTCCTGCTCCGTGATCGCTGGCGCGCCACAGTGCGACCGCGCCTGCACTGGCTGATTAGCGGCTTATACCATCCGTAGCGGCGCCAGCGGCGTCCAGGAAAAGTGGGGAGGGTGAAGGAGCGAGCGAAAGCGGCTCCTGCTCCGTGGTCGCTGGCGCGCCACAGTGCAGCCGCGCCTGCACTGGCTGATTAACGGCTCACCCCATCCTTAGCGGCGCCGACGGCGCCCAGCGCTCTCCTCGCTCCTCTGCGCTCGTTCCTCGCCTTATTCGGCTAGGATGCGGCGAGACACCATCACCGGGTATGGAGCGAAGCATGGCGGGCATCACCATAGGCGTTGCGAGCGAAACCGCTGCGGGCGAGCGACGCGTCGCGCTGACCCCGGAAACCTGCAAGAAGCTCGTCGCGCGCGGCGCGCGCGTACGCGTGCAGCGCGGCGCCGGCCGCGCCGCCAGCTTCGGCGACGAGGCTTATGCGCAGGCCGGAGCCGAACTCGCCGACGATGCCGCCGCCGCGCTCGCCGACGCCGATCTGGTGCTGTGCGTGCAGCCGCCGGATGCGGCCGGTCTGGGCCGCCTGCGCGAAGGCGCGGTGCTGGTCGGCTCGCTGGCGCCGCAGGCCGACCCCGCGCGCGGCGAAGCGATCGTCGCGCGCGGACTGGTCGCGTTCCCGCTGGAGCGCCTGCCGCGCACTACCCGTGCCCAGGCCATGGACGTGCTGAGTTCGCAGGCCGGTATGGCCGGCTACAAGGCGGTGCTGATCGCCGCGCAACTGGCGCCGCGCTTCTTCCCGATGCTGACCACCGCGGCCGGCACCATCCGTCCGTCCAAGGTGCTGATCGTCGGCGCCGGCGTCGCCGGACTGCAGGCCGTCGCCACGGCCAAGCGCCTGGGCGCGCAGGTCGAAGGCTTCGACGTGCGCCCGGAAACGCGCGAACAGATCGAATCGCTGGGTGGCAAGTTCCTCGACCTGGGCGTGAGCGCCGCGGGCGAGGGCGGCTACGCGCGCCAGCTCACCGAGGAGGAGCGCGCCGAACAGCAGCGCCGCCTGGGCGAGCACCTGAAGAACATCGACGTGATCGTCTGCACCGCCGCGGTGCCGGGCCGCCCGGCGCCGAAGATCGTGAGCGCGGCGATGATCGCCGGCATGAAGCCGGGCAGCGTGCTGGTCGACCTGGCCGCGGAAACCGGCGGCAACTGCGAGCTCACCCGTCCCGGCGAAACCGTGGACGTGGAAGGCGTGACCATCGCCGGCCCGCTCAACCTGGCCAGCAGCGGCGCCGTGCACGCCAGCGAGATGTATGCGCGCAACGTGTTCAATTTCGTCAGCCTGTTCGTCGACAACGGCGAGCTCAAGTTCGATTGGAACGATGAACTGCTGGCCAAGACGGTGTGGCCGGAGCGCGCGGCGGCGGCATGAGTTCGTCGGCGCCGGATCAGTCCGAGATCGAGGTTCGGTTCCGCTACAGCTATTGGGATCGGCTCCGCTCGGCCCTGGTGATGTCGTGGCAGACCCCGGTAGGCATCCTGGGGATACTGGCGGCGCCGTTGATCGTATCGGTGCTGCTGCTGGTGCAACTGTATCGGGGCTTTTCGATCGATGCGGAAGGCCCCGCACTGGCGGCGCTGGTGCTGGCGTTGGCATTCCCGTTGTTGATGCAGGCTGTCTTGACCGCCACGGTGCACTTCTCCCGGACCCACAAAGGACGGATCTACCGATACCGCTTCGGCGACTTCGGCTTGCGCGCCTTCAGCGAGACCGAGGAATGGACGCAGTCTTGGAAAGCGATCTTGCAGGTGAAGCAACAAGGCGGTTTCCTGTTGCTGTTTTTCTCGCGAAATTGCGCGCACTGCTTACCCTCCCGCCAAGTGCAGGAGGCCTTGGGGCCGATTCTGTCCCTAGCCCGCGCGCACGGTGTTCGCGTTAGCGAAAGCTGATCAAGGCTCAGCTCATTGCTATTTGGCGTTCGGTTGCATGCGCTCAACCTGAGTGCGCGCAAGCTGCACGGGGCCCTGAGCGGAGCCCTGGCATGGACGACGATCTCAATGCAATGACGATCGAAGTACTGCGCTCGGACCGGCGGCAATCGTCGGAATGTCCGCTGTCCTCCCCTTCGAAACTTGTCCTCCCCCTTTGAAAAAGGGGGATTGAGGGGGATTTGCTTTTGGGCTTTTGGAAGCTCAGGGGCAACAGCAAATCCCCCCTGGCCCCCTTTTTCAAAGGGGGGAACCGCATAGGGCATCAGAAACAAGCGCAGGAGGGCTCCTGCTCAACTCGACGCCTACGCTCGGACCGGCGGCAATCGTCGGAATGTCCGCCTGTCCTCCCCCTTCGAAACTTGTCCTCCCCCTTTGAAAAAGGGGGATTGAGGGGGATTTGCTCTTGGGCTGTTAGAAGCTCAGGAGCAACAGCAAATCCCCCCTGGCCCCCCTTTTTCAAAGGGGGGGGGCGAATAGGTCAACGCTGCGGGCGCGGCGCGTCCTTCGGGCCGCGGCGCTCGCGGTCGTCGTCGCGATCGCGCGGCTTGGGCGCGTTGTTCTGCATCCACTCGCGCCGCTGCTCCGGCGTCATCGCACGCCAGCGTTCGCGCAGGGCTTCGCGATCGGCCTCGTTGAGATTGCGCATGCGCCCGAACAACGCGCGCGCCTCTTCGCGCTGCTCCGGATTCATGCCTTCCCAGCGGCGCATGCCGTGACGGGCGCGCTTGCGCTCGTCGGGCGTCATCTGCTGCCAGCGGCGGGCGTGGTCGAGCATGCGTTGACGCTCGTCGGGCTCGGCGTTCCAGCGGTCGCGCACCGGCGCGATCAGTTGTTCGCGCTGTTGCGGGCTGAGCTGTTCCCAGGCCGGAGGCGGGGGGGCCTTGGACGCGGCCGCTTGCGGCCCGGCGGCGAACGCCGCGGGCGCGAGCAGGCACAACCCGAGCAGGGCGGCCCATGCGGTGCGATGCGGAAGGCGGATCATGCGGGCTTACTCCGTTGCGGGCAGGTCGTCGGCGGACGCCAGCCACAGGTAGAAATCGGGATTCTCGTCCAGCGAGGCCAGCGCGGTGCTGCTGTCGTAGGCGGCCGCTTCGGGGGCGGGCAGGCCTGCGACCGCGGGCGCGGCGACCGGCGGCGCCGCTGGCTGCGGCGTGCGCTGCAACTGCAGGCCGATCGCGAGCGCGAACACCGCCGCGCAGCCGCTGGCCAGGGCCCAGCCCATACCGCGGCGTGGCGCGCGCGCGTCGGCGTGCGCGGCGTGTCGGGCCAGGCGCAATCGGGCGCGGGTGGGCGCCGATATCTCGCCCAGCGCGCGCCGGTGCAGGGCGCGTGCGGCCTCGTCGAAGGCGCGGTCGCCGTCGGCCGTGGGGTCGGCGCCGTAGCGCGGGTCGTTGTGGTTCATCGCCAGTCCTCCAATTGCCGCTGCAGCGCTTCGCGCGCGCGCGACAGATGCGTCTTCACCGCGCCTTCGCTACAGCCCATCGCCTGCGCGGTCGTGGCGACGTCGAGTTCTTCCAGTATTCGCAAGCTGAAGGCCTCGCGCTGTCGGCGCGGCAGCTTGCCCAGGGCGTCGGCCAGACGCGAATAAGCCTCGCGTCCGTCGTGGGTGCGGGCCGGATCGGGGCCGTCGTCGGCCCAGTCGATCGGCGCTTCGTCCTCGCGCGCGCCCGGCATCAGCCAGCGCAGGCGGAATGCGCGCCGGCGCTGCACATCGACGATGCGGCTGCGCAGGATGCTCCAGAACAGCGGGGTCCATTCCGCGGCCGGGCGCTCGCGATAGCCGAGCATCTTCATCATCGCGTCCTGCACCGCGTCCAGCGCGTCGTCGCGCTGGCGCAGGCCGAGTTCGGCGAAACGGAACGCGCGCGTGCCGATGCCGGCGAGGAATTCCTCCAGCGTCGCGGGGCTGCGCTCGGCCGCGCCCAGGGCGGGCGCGACCAGGGCCAGGTCGTCGGCTTCGGCGGACACGAGTTGCAGCATACGGCTCAAGGCTTAATGCCGGCGGTCCCAGTGGCGGTCGTAACGCTCGCCGCGACGTTCCCAGTGCGCCTGGGCGAGGTCGCCGCGACGGTCCAGGCGCGCTTCGACGCGCTCGCCATGGCGGTCGACGCGGGCGGCGGCGCGGGCATGGCCGTGCGCGGCCAGGGCATCCGCGCGACGGTCGCTGCGGGCCTCGATGCGGTCCCCGCGCCGGTCCAGGCGGTGGTCGATGCGCTCGCCGTGGCGCTCCATGCGGTGCTCGACCCGGTCGCCGCGGTCGCCGGCGACGGCGGTGCCGGCCAGTCCCAAGGCGGCCAGACAGGCCAGGACGGCCAGATAAGCTGTGGTTTTCATGCGGCTCTCCTCGTCGTGGATGCGTTTGAACCCTTGCGAGGAGACAAACGCCCGATCGCCGTCACGGTTGACAGCGCTGGCGCCGGGTTCATGGAACGTTATGATGCGGGAGACATCGCAAGGGGAAGGCAAAGATGGGCGACGGGTTCGTGGCGCTGTACATCTTCATGCTGGCGGCGATCGCCGGCCACGTGATCATCTCGCGGGTGCCGGTGATCCTGCACACACCGCTGATGTCCGGCTCCAACTTCATCCACGGCATCGTCCTGATCGGCGCGATGGTGGTCCTGGGCCACGCCGATACCACCCTGGAGAAGGCGATCGGCTTCGTCGCCGTGCTGCTGGGCGCGGGTAACGCGGCCGGCGGCTACGTGGTCACCGAGCGCATGCTGGAGATGTTCAAGGCCAGCAAGAAGCCCGACGCCAAGTCCGGGGGCCAGGCATGAGCGCGCAGGTGCTGCTGGCGTCGGCCAGCTATTTCGTCGCCGCCACCCTGTTCCTGCTGGGCCTGCAACGCATGGCCTCGCCGGTGACCGCGCGCAGCGGCATCCGCTGGGCCGGCATGGGCATGGTGATCGCGACCGCGGCCACCTTCCTGCTGCCCGACCTGCATAACCTGGTGTTGATCGTGCTGGCGCTGGCGATCGGCACCGGTCTGGCCTGGATCTCGGGCAAGAAGGTCGCGATCACCGACATGCCGCAGATGGTCGCGCTGTACAACGGCATGGGCGGCGGTTCGGCGGCGGCGATCGGCGCGGTCGAGCTGCTGCGCTTCGCCAGCCTGCAGACCAGCGATCCGCTGCTGGCGCAGCTGCAGTCCGGCCACGTCGACATGCAGCAGCCCACCGTCACCGTGGTGCTGGCGGTGATCGGCGCGGCGATCGGCGCGGTTTCGCTGTCGGGTTCGATCATCGCCTGGGCCAAGCTCGACGGCCGCCTCGACCGGCGCGTGGTGTTCCCGGGCCAGCAGATCTTCAACGCCGCGGTGGCGCTGGCGCTGGTGGCGCTGGGCGCGATCGTGGTGCTGACCTTGAACGTGCCGGCGATCATCGCTTTCTTCGTGGTCGCCCTGGCCCTGGGCGTGTTGATGACGCTGCCGATCGGCGGCGCCGACATGCCGGTGGTGATCTCGCTGTACAACGCCCTGACCGGTCTGGCGGTGGCCTTCGAAGGCTATGTGCTCGGCAACGAGGCCCTGATCATCGCCGGCACCATGGTCGGCGCGGCCGGCATGCTGCTCACGCGCCTGATGGCCAAGGCCATGAACCGGCCGATCACCGGCGTGCTGTTCTCCAACTTCGGCGGCGGCGGCCAGGCCCAGGAAATCAGCGGCAGCCAGAAGCCGATCGAGGCCGGCGATGTGGCCGCGATGATGGCCTTCGCCGAGCGCGTGGTGATCGTGCCCGGCTACGGCCTGGCGGTGGCGCAGGCCCAGCACAAGATCTGGGAGCTGACCCAGAAGCTCACCGAGCGCGGGGTCAAGGTGAAGTTCGCGATCCATCCGGTCGCCGGACGCATGCCGGGCCACATGAACGTGCTGCTGGCCGAGGCGGGCGTGCCCTACGACATGATCGTCGACATGGACGACATCAACCCGGAATTCCCCAACACCGACGTGTCGCTGGTGATCGGCGCCAACGACGTGGTCAATCCGGTGGCCAAGACCGATCCGGCCTCGCCGATCTACGGCATGCCGATCCTGGACGTGGTCAATTCCAAGAACACGGTGGTCATCAAGCGCGGCAAGGGCACCGGCTTCGCCGGCATCGAGAATGCCCTGTTCTACGCCGACAACACCCGCATGCTGTTCGGCGACGGCGCCGAGATGGCCAGCGCGCTGGTGTCGGAGTTGAAGGCGCTGGACGGCGGGCACTAGCCGCCGTTTCCGTCGCACGCTAGGAATGGAGCGCGCGCCATGTGGCCGTTCAAGAAGAAGTCGCCGCCGCCTACGGATGGCGACGCCAAGTTGGCGGCGTTCGCGCCGCTGGTGCTGGCCTCGGACCAGGTGATGGGGCCGCAACGGCTGCCGGTGTGCTACGCCTATCGCTCGAAACCCAACAATCCGCACGACTCGGGTTGGATATTCCAAAGCGGTAGCGAAACTCAAGCGTGGCTGGATGCGAATCCGCCGAAGATCTGCCCGATGGAAAGCTTCATCCGCATGGACGAAAGCTTGCTGGACATCGTCCGTGCCGAAGTGGGCAGCGCCTGGGAGCGCGATTCGGCGCAATCGCCGTGGCGGCGCATCGAAGGCTTCCGGCGCCGGGACTGATGCGCGGCGCGCGGATCAGGACGGGCGGCGCACGCGCAGCGTCAGCCCCTTGAGGAAGTTGCGCAGCAGCTGATCGCCGCAGGCGCGGTAGTTCTTGTGATCGGGCTGGCGGAACAGCGCGCTCAGTTCCGGCTTGGAGACCGGGAAGCCGGCGTCGGCGAAGGCCTGGTGCATGTCGACGTCCTTGAGCTCGAAGGCCACGCGCAGCTTCTTCAGCACCAGGTTGTTGCTGACGCGTTTTTCGAACGGGCGCGGCGGCAGGCTCTCGTCGCGGCCGCGGTAGTGATAGACCAGTCCGTCCAGGAAGCGCGCGAGCACCGCGTCGCTGCATTCGGCGTAGCCCTCGTCCTCGTCCTTCTTGAGGAAGGCCTGGACCTGCGCCTTGTCGAGCGCGAAATCCGGGTCCGCCTGCTGGACCAGTTCCACGACCTTGTTGTCGCTGAGGTCGAGCATGTAGCGGATGCTGCGCAATACGTCGTTGGTGATCATCGCCTGTCCTGCCTGGGCGGGCCGGTCGTACCGGTTCCGCGAAGCGGCGATTTTCGCACGCGCGCGCGTACGGGCGCGTCGCTATCGGTCGGCAACGCCCGCACGGGCCTCAGGAAGCGGCAGCCGTCCCTGGCCGCCGTCGGGGAAGGCGAGGGGCAGGCCTCAGTCCTGGAGCTCGCTGAAAACGTAACCCTGGGCCTTGCGGTGCTCGTGGCAGGCCGCGCAGCCGGCGCGCTGGGGCTGGCTGAGGCGATCCTGGGATGCGCCGGCCGCGAACTCGGCATAGCCCCAGCCGCCGGTGGCGGCGTAGCGGCGCGCGTCTTTGACCATCACATCGACGTGGCGGCGCGGGCCCTGGTCGATGCTGCCGTCGGGCGTGGTGCGGGTTTCGAACAGGTCGTAGGCCAGCACCGAGCCGTCGGCGAACTCGCCCTTGCGGTAGCCGGCCAGCGCGGTTTCGTTGGCGTAGATGTGGTGCAGGCCGCCGTAGCTGGCGAAGGCGGGGTGGCCGGCGGGGATCAGGCCGCTTTTGACATGGGTCCAGCGCGTATAGCCCTGCGGAAGGCCGATCGGCGCCTGCGCTTCGGGTTCGGGCGCGGCGTGGCCGGCCGGCATCGCCAGCATCGAGGCGAACGCGCCGACGCAGGCCAGGGCGGCGGCGATCGCCAGGCGCGGGCGCAGGGTCGGGGTCTCAGCGCGCATCGGCGGCGTAGCCCGAGTGGTGCGCGCGATCGCCGGCGCCGAAGCCGCGGCGCAGGATCAGCGCGATCGGCAAGCCGACCAGCACGGCGTGGGCGACGATGCTGCACCCGATCCACAAAGCGCCGCCGCCACCGCCGCCGCCGGGCACCGCCGACAGCGGCACCACCACGTAGGTCATCAGGGCGTACAGCAGCAGGCCGTAGAGCAGGCCGTAGCGCACGGGGTGCGCGATCAGCGCCGGCCAGCGCCGCGCGACCAGGGCGTAGGCCGCGGCCATGCCGGTGGCGATCACGTAGTGCAGGAACAGCCCCAGCGCGGCCGCGCCGTTGCCGCCCGCGAAGGCGTCCTTGCCGAGCACGCCGGCGGCGATGCTCTGGCCGATGCGCTGCGGCGGCACGCCCTTCAGGCCCCAGAAGCTGGTCGCGTAGGCGATGTCCAGGGTGCCGGCGACCAGGCCCGCGGCGAGGACGTAGAGCAGCAGGGTGCGGGCGGTGGGGAAGGCGGAGCGGGGCATGCGGTGGTCCTCGTCGGTGCGGTAGGGGCGGTACGGGGCTGGCGATGCGAAGCGGGGGGCTACGCCGGGTCAGGCCGCCTGCGATTGCGCGCATTCGAGCCGGCGCGCTTCGGTCGCGGTCAGGCCGAAGGAGTGCTTGAAGGCGCGGCAGAACGCGCTCTGGCTTTCGAAGCCCAGGGCCTCGGTGATCTCGCACACCGGCATGCGGGTTTCGCGGACCATGCGCCAGGCGCGGTCCGAGCGTAGGCGCGCGGCGTACTCGGTCGGGGTCTCGTCGAACACGTCGCGATAGATCCGGATCAGGTGGCAGGGCGAGTAGCTGGCGCTGCGCGCGAGTCGCGCCAGGTCCAGGCGCGCATCGGGGTGGCGGCGGATCAGGTGCTGCACGCGCAGCAGCCGCAGCAGGGTCTGCTGGCGCCGGCGCAGGGTGCGCCCGCTGCAGCGCTGCAGGCGCTGGTGCAGATCGCGCTGCTGGTCGACCAGCGCCGCGCACAGCGCTTCCAGCAGCGGCTCGATATCGACCTCGACGTCGCGCGTGCGGCGCGCCAGGCGCACGGTCAGGCGGCGCAGGTCGCGGCCGGCCGGGCCTTCCCAGGGAAACAGGTCCGCGCCGCCGGCGTCGCCGCCGACCTCGTCGCCGTGCTGGTTGCGCAGGTAGCGCGCCCAGGCCGCGTGCGAGCCGGCCAGAGCCAGCCAACCGCAGGGCTGGCGCGCGCTGCAGCGCAGCGGGCCTTCGCGCCAGACCTGGGCGTGGCCGGCGTCGATCTCCCACGCGCTGTCCTGGGCCTCGCAGCGCAGGCGGCCCGACAACGGCAGGCAGAACGAAATCCATTGCCCGGGCAGCTCCACCTGCGCGCCGCGCGCGGAGGCGCGGATCAGGTGCAGTTCGTCGCCGCCGCGGGCGCTGAGATCGAGATTCTCGGCGAATCGTAGGGGGTGATAGCGCAGGTTCACGGGGGGCTCTCGCGATTCGATGGCGCGTCCGGCGCCGTTGTGTCCACCCTACCCAGCGTCGCGCGCGGACTGGAGGACCAATTGTTTCGAATGCGATGGAGCCAATCGGGCCCGCGTGCGTGGGTCCGAAAAAAGAGCCCGGGAAGATCCCGGGCATGCCTGCGGACGGTGGGTGCGCTGTGCCGTGGTTTCCTGCGTGCCGGACGAGCGTCGACCTTGCTTCGGAGAGAGAGATGAGGCACCGCTGACGCCGCAAATATTGGTCCGGTCACCGCGTCGACGCTGTTCCGCGCGCGCAGGCCAGAATCGACGCGCGTAGGCGTTCGGCTATGCACAAGACGCGAAAAAAAGCGGCCCCTCGCGGGGCCGCCTGAGTTACGCATCGATTACGCGGATCAGAACTTCTGGGTGTAGCGGAAGTAGATGAAGCGCCCCGGCACCTCGTAGGCCGAGTCGAAGCTGTTGGCGAAGGCCTGCGCCGAGAACGGCGGATTCTTGTCGAAGACGTTGTTCACGCCGATGGTGACCTTGGAATTCCAGGGCGTGTTCCAGTACACGCTGGCGTCGTGGTAGGTGGTGGCGCCGATCTTGTTCTCGGCCTCGGCTACCGCCTGCAGGGCGTCGCCGCCGGCCGGGCCGTCCCAGACGCCGTTGTTGTTGAGGTCCACCGGCACCGAGATCATGCGGTCCGGGTCGCTGCACAGGTCGTTGAAGCCGTTGTCGACCAGCACCTGGCAGCGTTCGTCCTGATGCGAGAAGTAGCGCAGGTTCCAGGTCGCGCCGAAATCGCCCTTCTCCCAACGCACCATCAGATTGGAACGGATGCGCCAGCTGTTGCTGCCGGTGATGTATTCGCCGGGTTCGTTGGCGGCCTCGTCGATCGGCCAGTCCTCGATGCGCTGGCCGATCCGCGGCACGCCTTCCAGACGTTCGCCGAACACGCCGTCGTCGTCGAAATCCACCTCGGCCTTGGCCACGTAGCTGCTGTCCCAGTTGAAGCTGAAGCGGCCCCAGCGGGTCTCGGGCAACTTGTAGTTCACGGTCAGGTCGTAGCCCTGGGTTCGCAGGCCGCCGATGTTGGTCGGTTGCGAGAGCAGGTTGGAGATCGCGCCGCCGGGCGCGCGGGTGTAATTGCAGAAGCGCTGCACGTTGCCGACGATGCACTCGTCGAGGATGAACTGGCCGGTCGGCGCGACCAGGGCGTTGTCGATGTCGATCTTCCACCAGTCCAGGGTCACGTCGAAGCCTTCCAGCCAGGACGGGCTGTAGACGAAGCCCAGGGTGGTGGATTCGCTGCTCTCCGGCTCCAGCAACGGGTTGCCGCTGACGTTGATGCGGATCTGCGGATTGCCCTGGTCGTAGCCGCCGTTGGGCACGCCCTGGCCGATGCAGCGCGCCTGCGCGGCGGCCGAAAGGTTGGGGAAGCGCGACAGGTCGCAGGGGTCGCTGATGGTCGGGAAGGCGTCGGCGGTGCCGGCGAACAGTTCGACGATGGCCGGGGCGCGGAAGCCTTCGGACCAGTTGCCGCGGATCATCAGGTCGTCGAACGGCTTCCAGCGGAAACCGAACTTGCTGTTGAGGGTGTCGCCGACGTTGCTGTAGTCCGAATAGCGCGTGGCGATCGAGAAATCCAGCAGCTTGGCGAACGGCATGTCGGCCAGCACCGGTACCGCCAGTTCCAGGTAGGCCTCGTCCAGCGAATAGCCGCCGGAGATCGGCGCGGCCGCGTTGCCGGTGGTGTTGCCGGAGGCGATCAGCGCATCGGGCTGGAAGTAGCCGCTTTCGGCCCGGTGTTCCAGGCCGAACGAGAACGCCAGCGGGCCGGCCGGCAGATCGAACAGGTCGCCGCCGATATTGGCGTAGTAGGTCTTCTGCTTGAAGCCGACCGAGTCGTGGGCGACGAAGCTGGAGTAGGCCAGCATCTCGGGCGTGATCGAGCCGGCCGCGCCGAGCAGGTTCAAGGGCACGCAGCCCAGGATGATCGAGGTCGGATCGCCGGGGTTGCTCACGCAGATCGGCCGGCCGGTGGTGGAGCGTCCGGCGACGGTGTCGATCATCGACGGGCCCAGCGCGTTGCGCAGCGCGAGCAGGTTGAACAGGCCGTCGGTGACGGTGTTCTGCTTGTTCTCGCCGTAGTAGTAGCCGGCTTCCCAGTCGTAGGGCTTGTCGGCGAAGTTCAGCGTGCCCTCGAAGCCGAGATTGGCCGCGAAGGTGTCGATGTCCTGACGGAACGAGCGACCGCCGGTCTCGACCGCGCGGCGCTGAATGCGCGAGACGGTGGTGCCGAACGGGTTGTACATGCTGTCCGGGCTGATGGTGACGGTCTTGGGCTGCAGGCCCGCGCCCGGGCCGCTGCCCAGCACGATCGGCATGGCCGCCAGCAACTGCTCCGAGCGGCGGTTGTTGTAGGTCATGGTGGTGCGGAAACGCAGGTTCTCGCTGATGTCGAGCGAGCCGGAGGCGAACACCGAACGCCGCTCCTGCGGCGTGAGCAGGTAGTTGTCGGGGGCGAAGTTGTAGACGTCGTTGCCGGTGCGGTTGCGCCAGTTCGCGCCGGATTGGCCGTCGTTGTAGGTGAACTGGCCCACCGAACCGTCGGGACGGGTCTCGGCCACCGAGCAGGTGCCGAAGATCGGGTCGAAGGTGCCGTTGCACAGCGCGAAGCGGCCGTTGGGCACGGTCGAGCTGCCGAAGAAATTGCCGGTGCCGGCGACCGGCTCCTTGGAGATCTTGCGGTCGCCGGCCAGCACCGGCTCTTCCTTGACGTAGGCCAGGCCGAACATCGCGGTCCAGCGGTCGGACGCGGCGCCGATGGTGAAATCGACCGCTTCGCGGAATCCGTCGCCATCGGAGTAGGTGCCGACATAGGCGTTGGCTTCGGCGCCTTCGTAGTTCTGGCGCAGGATCACGTTGACCACACCGGCGATCGCGTCCGAACCGTAGATGGTCGAGGCGCCGTCCTTCAGCACTTCGATGCGTTCGACCGCGGCGGTCGGGATGGTGTTCAGATCGACCACGCCGCCCAGGCCGGCGCCGCCGACCCAGCGCCGCCCGTTAACCAGCACCAGGGTGCGGTTGGGGCCCAGGTTGCGCAGGTCGACCTGGGTCTGGCCGTCGCCGCCGTTGTTGACGGTGCTGTTGGGGGCGGAACCGTTGGCGGTGATGTTCTGGATCACGTCGCCGACCGAGGTCAGGCCCTGCGAGCTGATGTCGTCGCGGCTGAGGGTGAAGATCGGCTGCGAGGTTTCGATGTCGGTGCGCTTGATGCGCGAACCGGTCACTTCGATGCGATCCAGCGTGGTGGGCTGGGATTCTTCCGCCGCCTGGGCGTGCGCCACGATCGGCAGCGCCGCGGTGGACGCCGCGGCGGTGGCGAACAGCGCTCGTCGGATGGCATGACTGAGGGTGTGCGAGGGCATTGCGTAACTCCGCTGGGTTAGGGCCATGCGTTGGCCGGCTCAGTGAAATTACGAATCCTTAACGATCGGAGTTGCGCGGGCGGCGACTGAAAAGCTATGCCGGACTCGTGCGGTGACTGCGCGGAAGTGACGATTTGTGTTGACGCGCCCATTGGTCATGTTGTGCCGGCATCCTCCGGCCCGATAGATTGGCCGTCGGGCGGATCGCCTACGTCCGCGCACTGGAGCCTTTCGGAAACCCCCATGCATCTGGAGCTAGACGGCCGCGGCCCGCTGCAGACCCAGCTGGTGCGCGCGCTCAAGGACGCCGTGCTGTCGGGCCGGGTAGCGCAGGGTGTGCGCTTTCCGCCCACGCGCGCGTTGGCCCAGCAATTGGCGGTGTCGCGCAATACCGTGCTGGCCGCCTACGAACAACTGCGCGCCGAAGGCTTCATGCAGGGGCGGGTCGGTTCCGGCAGTTATGTCGCCACCCCGATCACGCCGGCCGCGCCGGTGCCGCGCCCCGCGCAGCGCGGGTTGCCGGAAACCGACTACGTGCGCCGCCTGCGCGCGTGCCACGATCACCCGCGCATGCCCGGGCGCCGCGTCGAGGGCGCGCGCTACAGCTTCCAGTACGGCGTGCCGTTCACCAATCCGCTGCTGACCTCGGCCTGGTCGCGCGCGCTCGCGCATGCGGCGCTGTACACGCCGCCGACCTATCCCACCGCGCACGGCTCGCCGGCGCTGCGCGCCGCCGCCAGCGAATACATCGCCCATCGCCGCGGCGTGATCTGCTCGCCCGAGGACATCATCATCGTCGCCGGCACCCAGCAGGCGATCAGCCTGACCGCGCGCGTGTTGCTGGATCCGGGCGACGCGGCGGTGATCGAGGAGCCGCAGTACTTCGCCTCGCGCGAGGCGCTGTACACGCATGGCGCGCGCCTGGTTCCGGTCGCGATCGATCGCGAAGGCCTGCGCACCGACGATCTGCCGAGCGAGCCGCCGCGCCTGATCTGCGTGACGCCCTCGCACCAGTTCCCGACCGGCGCGCTGATGTCGCTGCCGCGCCGCCTGGCCTTGCTGGACTACGCCAATCGCCACGACTGTTGGATCTTCGAGGACGACTACGACGGCGAGTTCCGCTACGACGCCCAGCCGCACGCGGCGCTGCGTTCGCTGGACGAGTCCGGTCGCGTGGTCTACGTCGGCAGCTTCTCCAAGGTGCTGTTCCCCTCGTTGCGTCTGGGCTACGTGGTGGTGCCGCCGTGCCTGCGCGACGATTTCATCTCGGCCAAGTGGGTCGACGATTTCGGATCGCCGGGCATCGAGCAGGCCGCGCTGGCCCAGTTCATGGCCGACGGCAGTTTCGAGCGCCACCTGCGCCGCACCGGCAAGACCCTGAAGCAGCGCCGCGAAGCCCTGCTCGAAGGCTTGCGCACGCATGGCGGCGAATTCCTCGAGATCGACGACTCGCACGCGGGCATGCACCTGCTGGTGTGGCTGCGCGGCCGCGATGCGGCCCAGGGCGAGGCCTTGATCGCGCATGCGGCCACGCGCGCGCTGGGCCTGTATTCGATCGCGCCGTATTACTTGAACGCGCCGGACCGCGCCGGCCTGCTGATGGGCTTCGGCGCGATGTCGGTGGCGGAGATCGGCGAGGCCACCAAGCTGTTCGGCGAGTGCCTGCGCGAGACCGCGCCCTGAGCCAGCGGGCAGGGCGCGGGACGGGTGCGGTTCAATCCAGGCCGGTGCGCGCGTCGCCGAGATGCTGCAGGCACAGTCGCGCGTAGTCCGCGCGCCACTGCGTCGGCGAGAACGCGTGGCGTTCCTGGAAAGCGGTGGTTTCCGCATGCATCGCGTAGGCGTAGTTGTGCGACAGCCGCAACGCGTGCAGGGCCTGGCCGCGTTCGAAGTAGGCGTCGATGCACGCGCGCAGCACGGCGTAGTCCGGGTTGTGCTTGCTGCCGCCGAACGCGAACGTGAGTTCGGCGCTGGCGCGCACCAGCGGGTCGTCGCGCAAGGCGCTGCCCGCGCCCAGGGTTTGCAGCATGCGTAAGGCGCCGTCGGCCACCCGACCGAACGACCAGTTGGCCAATACGGCGTTCAAGGCCGCCTCGACCGCAGCATCGGTCTGGCCGAGTCTGCGCCGCTGCCCGGCCAGGGCGAACCAATAGACGCTGACGTCGGGCACCGACGCGCAGGCGGCTTCGAGCTCCAGGATCGCGGCGTCCACGCGGCCCGCCGCCATCGCCACGCGAGCACGCGCGTAGCAATGCGGGCCGAAGCCCGGGTCTTCGACCTCGTATTCGCCGCGTTCGCCGTTATTGAGGGCTAGCCATTCGACGAACCGGGCGGTGGAGGAGTAGGACGGCTGCAAGGTCCCTTCGTCGTGGTACATCTCGCAGACGATGGGTTCGGCCTGTTCGCGTCCCAGCGGCCAGTAGCAACCGAAGTAGTCGCCGTTGCCCAGCGCCGCGTCCCAGACCGCCATGAAGCCCTGCGCGGGATAGGGGCCGGGCGCGATGTCCCGGTCGGCGGCGACGTGTTCGAACGCGGTCGGTGTTCTCATCGATGGCCCAGGCTCCGGCGGCGGATGCGCTGCGCCGGCGTCGCGGACGAGTCCAGTCTGCTCAGCGCGAGGCGAAGAACGCCACCACCAGCCCCAGCGCCAGCCAGGCCCAGTCGGCCGGGCCGTTGGCCAGCTGGGTCAGCAGCCAAGCGTGGTGCACGCCCAGCTTGGGCAGCGAGTCCAGCAGGCCGACGCCCAGCGACAGGCCGATCTGGGTGGAGGCGATGCTCCAGCTGTAGATCAGCACGATCGCGGCCGTGCCCAGCATGCCCATCGCGGCCCGTCCCCATCCGCGCGGCCAGCCGCCCAGGCGCAGCATCCAGGCCAGGTCGATCGCACCGATCACCGCCATCCAACTGTTCTGGCGCCCGCTGTACAGGCTCAGCAGCAACCACACCGTGGCAAAGCCCAGGGTGCCCAACAGCAGCAGCGACCACGACAAGGTCCACGACAGCGCCGTTCGGGGCGGTGGGGACGCGGCGGCGGGCGGCGCAGGGGTCATCGAGGGCTCGGCGGGCGGGGGAATCCAGCCGCACAGCATAGCCGGCCGCGTGCGCGCAGGCAGTGCCTGAAGTCCGCCTGCCGCCCGGGACGGGCGCGCGGGCGCCGGTTTGGCCACGTCCCGGCGACGCTGCGATCCATCCCGGGGGCCAGGTGCCGCACGAGGCCCTGTTAGACTGCGCGCCTTGTGCCGGAGCGCGGCACCCCAATCTTTCCGGCATGTACTCCCGTAGCAGCGAACCCGTCCGTTTCGAGCGCGATTGCGCCGTCGTCCTTGTGCCGCAGGGCGAGCAGGTGACCCTGCCCGCCGGTAGCGTCGGCTACATCACCCAGGCCCTGGGCGGCAGCTACACCGTCTTCGTCGAAGGCAACCTGTTCCGGATCTCGGGCAAGGACGCCGACGCGATCGGCAAGGAAGCGCCCGAACCGCTGGAACTGCCGGAAGGCGCCGACGACGAGGCGGTCGAACAATTGGTGTGGAAGCAGCTGCGCACCTGTTTCGACCCCGAAATCCCGATCAACGTGGTCGACCTGGGCCTGGTTTACGAAGCCCTGGTCAAGCCGCGCGACGACGGCCAGCGCACCGTCGAGGTGCGCATGACCCTGACCGCGCCGGGCTGCGGCATGGGCGACATCCTGATCGACGACGTGCGCAGCAAGCTGGAAATGATCCCGACCGTGGCCGAGGCCGACGTCGAGCTGGTGTTCGACCCGCCGTGGGGGCGTCACATGATGTCCGAGGCCGCGCGGCTGGAAACCGGCATGTTCTGAGCAGGCGGCATGCCCCGCAGCGGGTATACCGCTTATGGCCACACTTTCTGTGTACGCCAAAATATCCGATTGAGAAAATGCAGCGGGGTTCACGGTTTGCGCCGGTTGGAACCGTTTTTAGCGCATGGACTCGGCTGGTCCGCCTACCTAGGTTGTTGATCGCGGCCACGCAAACGCAGCGGTCGTGAATCCCGTTGTGCCTACGCGTCCAGCACGCTGTGCGACGCGCAGGCATGACGGTTACCTGCCGCGAAACGCGGCCTTCGAAACAACCGGGTGTAAAGAACGTAGCTGCCGTGAAGGCGCTGCCGGCATCCGCCTTGGAGGCGGATCCGTAGCGTGCTGCTGTCCGGTGCAAGGCCAATGCCCGCTGCGATGCGGCGCATCGGCGCGCGTGGAGCGGGACGCCGCTCGTCGCACACGCACCGTCGGCGCAATTCGCCGCTGCGGATCGGGCCCGCTCACTACAAGGACATGTGAATGAATCGTCGTATCTTGTCGGTAACCATCGGTGCCTCGCTCGTATGCGCCGCGCTTCCGGGGTTGGCCGCGGAATTGTTGACGGTCGACAGGCCGGTCGAAGGCCGTTACATCGTCGTGCTGAAGGAGCCGGTCGCCGGCTCGTCGGCGCGCAGCGCCACCGGCGTGACCATGGCGCAGGTGCCTTCGGTCGCGCGCAGCATGGCCACCCAGCATCGCGCCAAGCTGCTGCGCAGCTACCAGCACGTGCTGCGCGGCTTCGTGGTCGATGCCGACGACGCGGCGCTGGCGCAGCTGTTGAAGGATCCGCGCGTGGCCTATGTCGAAGAGGATGGCGTGGGCTCGATCTATGCCACCCAGAACAACGCGACCTGGGGCATCGATCGCGTCGATCAGCGCAACCTGCCGCTCAGCACCACCTACACCTACGACACCGACGCCACCGGCGTCCACGCCTACATCCTCGACACCGGCGTGCGCGCGGACCACACCGAATTCAGCGGGCGCATGGGCAACGGCTTCTCGGTCAGGCCGGGCGATCCCAGCACCAACGACTGTCATGGTCATGGCACGCATGTGGCCGGTACCGTCGCCGGCATCACCCGGGGCGTGGCCAAGAAGGCCACCGTGCATCCGGTTCGCGTCTTCGACTGCACCGGCAATGCGCTAGTCTCGGAGACTATTGCGGCCATCGACTGGGTGGCGGCCAATCACGTGAAACCCGCGGTGGCCAACATGAGCTTCGGCTACCCCGGTTCCACCGCTATCGATAACTCGATCACCAACCTGATCGACGCCGGTGTGGTGGTCGTGGCTGCGTCGGGCAACAGCAACGACGATGCCTGTACCGGATCGCCGCGACGGGTGCCGCGGGCGCTGACCGTCGCCGCCACCGACCTCAACGACGCGCGTTCGCTTTGGCCTAACGGCCAGGCGCCCGGCTGGGGTAGTTGCGTGGATCTGTTCGCACCCGGCAGCGACATCGTCTCGGCCGGCATCAGCAGCTCGACCTCCACCGCCACCATGAGCGGCACATCGATGGCCACCCCGCACGTGGCCGGCGTCGTCGCGCTGTACCTGTCCACGCACCCCGCGGCCACGCCGGACGAAGTGCACGCGGCGATCATGAACAACGCCACGCCCGGCAAGGTCACGGGCAACCTGCGTGGATCGCCGAACTTCCTGCTGCACAGCCTGTTCTCCGCCGGCCCCGGCAACCAGGCGCCGGTGGCCAACTTCACCTCCTCGGCCAGCGGCCTGACGGTGAGCTTCACCGACACCTCCACCGACAGCGACGGCAGCATCGCCTCGCGCAGCTGGAACTTCGGCGACGGCGGCACATCCACCGCGACCAACCCCAGCCGCACTTACGCCGCGGCCGGTACCTACACGGTCACGCTGACGGTCACGGATAACAGCGGCGCCACCAACACCAAGACCTCCACGGTCACGGTCGGCGGCACCGGTGGCACCCAGACCTACAGCAACACCGCCGACGTCAACATTCCCGACAACAACGCCACCGGCGCTAGCAGCACCATCACGGTGTCGGGCCGCAGCGGCAACGCCCCCAGCACCGCCAAGGTGTCGGTCAATGTGCAGCACGCGTTCCGTGGCGACCTGATCGTCGATCTGATCGCGCCGGACGGCAGCGTCTACAACCTGTTCAACCGTCCCAATACCACCGACAGCACCGACCACGTGATCATCACCGACCGCGTAGTCAACCTGAGCAGCGAGCCGCTCAACGGTGCCTGGAAGCTGCGCGTGGCCGACCGCGCTCAGTTCGACACGGGTTACATCAACAGCTGGAGCGTCACGTTCTGATCGGCGCCTAGATCCGAGCGGTGCGCTTGGTTTCGAAACCCCGGCTCAGGCCGGGGTTTCGTTTTTTGAGCCTGCGGGCGTCGGTTGTCCAGAACCTGGGCGTCGTGGCGGGCATCCCGGTCTGGGCGATGCCGGTCTGGGCCTGGAGTCGGCTTGGGCGTTCGCCGCGCCATCTCGCAGCGGCGTTTTTCCGTATCAGAAAATTACGATGGACCCTCACGGCGGCTCCGAAGCGCGTTTCGGAGCCGCTTTCGGCTATCCGCGGCCAGTCCCGGAAACTCGCCGAAGGTAGGGTATTTGCAGGAGAAATCGTTGCGTGACGGCGGTCCGTCGATGCGCCGGCCACCCTCGATTTTCGTTTCCTGGCCCATCGCTACGCACGAAGTGTGACTTCTTTGAGTAGCAAAAAATTTCAATTTACGAAAATGTGACGATCGCCACATTTACGGCCGCAATTCGTCCTGGTCGCCAGGCGTTTCCCTCAGATCCGGCTCGTAGCTTGGCCCACGGCCCTGGCATCTCGATGCCTCCGCCATGGTCCAGCCCGCGAGCGATGCAGGTTTCCGCTCCTGGTTCGGACCGCCATAGCCGCCTAGCGGCCCATTGCGTTTCACATCTGGGGATATGAAAACGATGTCGAATACCAACAGCAAACTGCGCGTACACGTACTGGCGGCCGCGACGGCCGTTGCGCTGGCCGCATTGGCCGCGCCCGCCTTCGCCGGCCAAGCCTATGTCGCCGACCTCAAGGCCGACGGCCAGTACGGTCGTTTCATGATCAAGTACAAGAACAGCAGCGCGCCGACCACCAGCACCGCCGCGCTCGCTTCCTCTTTGAACACTGCGGCATCGCGCACCCTGATGCCGGCCGGCTCCAAGGGCAAGCGCGTGGGTCTGAAGCATCTGCGCCGCATGGCGCTTGGCGCCGATGTCATCACCAGCGACACCACGTTGAACGGCGATGAAGCCGCTGCGCTGATCCGCCAGCTCGCCGCCGACCCGAACGTGGAGTGGGTGCAGTCCGACTTCGTCGTGCACGCGTTGGCGGTGCCGAACGATCCGCTGTACTCCAGCCAATGGCACTACGCCGACAATGCCGCCGGTATCCGCGCTCCGGTGGCCTGGAACACCAGCACCGGCACGGGCGTGGTGGTGGCCGTGATCGACAGCGGCATCCTGCCGCATGATGATCTGGACGCCAATATCCTGCCGGGCTACGACATGATCAGCTCGACCACGGGGCTGGGATTCGCCAGCTGCGGAAGCACCAGCACCTGCGGCGCATCCGAGGACGGCAACGGTCGCGATTCAGACCCTAACGATGCCTCCAATGTCGTGCACGGCACGCATGTGGCCGGCACTGTCGCCGCCGTGGCCAACAATAACCGCGGCTTGGTCGGCGTGGCTTACAACGCCAAGGTGGTTCCGATTCGGGTGTTGGGCAAGGATGGCAGTGGCGGTGGTTCGGACATCATCGATGCCATCACCTGGGCCTCCGGCGGCACCGTGTCGGGTGTGCCGGCCAATGCCAACCCCGCTGAAGTGATCAATCTGTCCCTGGGCGGCACGCGCGCCTGCGGCCCGGCCGAGCAGGCCGCCATCAACGCCGCGGTGGCCCGCGGCTCGGTGATAATCGCCGCCGCGGGCAACTTCAACAACGACGTCGCCAACAACGCGCCGGCCAGCTGCAACAACGTGATCAGCGTTGCGGCCAGCGATCCCGGCGGTCGCCGCAGCTATTACTCGAGTTACGGCGCCAGCATCGACGTGACCGCGCCGGGCGGCGAAGTTTGCTCGCCGTCGACGGAACATTTGCCGCTTGGGCAGAGCCCTAGGGGCGCATGCGTCCAGCCGGTCGTCGTCAACTCCGCCAATGCGGTGTGGTCGACGATCGAGGGCAACGGCTACGCCGGCGGCGAATGGCAGGGCACGTCCATGGCGGCACCGCATGTGGCCGGTGTGGCTGCGCTGATTCAGGCGGCCTCCGCAACGCCGAAGACCCCGGCGCAGATCGAGCAGATCCTGGAAAGCACGGCGCGTCCGATCGCGGCGGCGAACTGCCCGGGCGGTTGCGGCGCGGGCCTGATCGACGCGGCGGCGGCCGTGGCCGCGGTCGGCGGCGGCACGCCGGGCAACCAAGCGCCGGTGGCCAACTTCACCTCCTCGGCCAGCGGCCTGACGGTGAGCTTCACCGACACCTCTACCGACAGCGACGGCAGCATCGCTTCGCGCAGCTGGAGCTTCGGCGACGGCACCAACTCGACCTCGGCCAATCCCAGCAAGACCTACTCGGCGGCCGGTACCTACACGGTCAGCCTGACGGTCACCGATAACGGCGGCGCCACCCATACCAAGACCAGCTCGGTCACGGTGTCGTCCTCGTCCAGCAACGTGCGCCAGACCTACACCAACAGCGGCGACTACACCATCGTCGATAACGGTGCGGCGGTGGAAAGCCCGATCACGGTGTCCGGCCGTACCGGCAACGCGCCGTCGGATACTTCGCTGGCGGTGAACATCGTGCACACCTACCGCGGCGATCTGATCGTGGACCTGATCGCACCGGATGGTTCGTCCTACAACCTCGCCAATCGCGCCGGCAGTTCCGGTGGCATCAACAAGACCATCACCGTGAGCAACCTGACCAGCGAAGCGCTCAACGGCACCTGGAAGCTGCGGGTGCGCGATGCGGCCGCGAACGACGTGGGTTACATCAACAGCTGGAGCATCACGTTCTGATCCTTGCCGCATGAGTCCGGCAGCGCACGTCCCGGCCTTGGCCGGGCGTGCGTTCGCCGACACGGTCGCCGCGCGGCTCGGGTCGCGCGGCACCGAGTGCGGGTCGTCCATCGCATCGCGTCAGCTCCGATACAAGCTTGCGCTGCCCATCACGCGCGTCGGCGTCGTCCGTTGCCGCTCGTTCCGAATCGAATACATCTAGGGGAAGGGGAATGGAAGTTCGTAAAGTATCCAAGCACCGCGCGCGCTTGGTCGCGCTGATCGCCGTCATGGCGCTCGGCGTGGCCGGTGCGGTCGGCGCCGCACCGCCGACGGAGCTGCTGCCGACCGGCGCGCAGTCGTCCGGCGATCCGAACCGGGTCTGGATCCGGTTCCCGCGCGGCCAGAAGGCACAGTTCAAGGCCCAGCTGCAGCAGTCGGTCAAGGCGCTGCGCGCCACCGCGTCGGCCAAGGGGCTGAGCGTCGCCGCGCTGACCGAAGGCAAGACCCACCACGAATTCGATCAGCTCGATTCGGTGGTCATGACCTTGTCGCCGCAGGTGCTGAGCAGCCTGCGCAACAACAAGAATCTGGTCATCGAGCGCGACATGCCGCGTTATCCGCTGGCCGAGTACGTACCCTTCGGCATCCCCCGCGTGCAGGCGCCCGACACTGTCGCCACCGGCGCCAACGGCAACGGGGTGAAGGTCTGCGTGATCGACTCCGGCCTGCGCAGCAACCACGAGGACTTCGCCGGCATCAGCATCACCGGCTATGCCGACAGCGGCCGCACCTGGAACACCGACGACTGCGGCCACGGCACCCACGTGGCCGGCACCATCGCCGCGGTGGGCGGCAACGGCAAGGGCGTGACCGGCGTCAGCCCGGGCAAGGTCTCGCTGCATATCGTCAAGTACTTCGACGGCCCCAGCTGCAGCTTCTCTTTCAGCTCCGACCTGATCGCGGCCGCCGACAAGTGCGCGCAGGCCGGCGCCAAGGTCATCAACATGAGCTTGGGCGGTGCCGGTCAGAGCAGCGCCGAAAGTGCCGCTTTCGCCAATCTGTACAACCAGGGCATCGTGTTGGTCGCCGCGGCGGGCAACGACGGCACCAGCACCAAGAGTTATCCGGCGTCCTACGCCAGCGTGATCTCCGTGGCCGCGCTGGACTCGAACAACGCCAAGGCTGCGTTCTCGCAGTTCAACGACGGCGTGGATATCGCCGCGCCGGGTCAGGACGTTTCCAGCACCTATCCCAAGCGCGGCACGCCGATCAGCGTGGTCGGCGGCGGCAGTTACGACACGCTGCCGATGGCCAACAGCGCATCGGCAACCGTGGCCGCGGCCCTGATCGATGGCGGTCGTTGCGCCAGCGCAGGCAGCTGGAGCGGCAAGGTGGTGCTGTGCGAGCGCGGCGATAACACCACGCTGGAGAAGGTCACCAACGTCAAGAGCGGCGGCGGCCGCGCCATCATCCTGTACAACAACGTGTCCGATCCGTTCGCTTACAGCACCGGTCTCAAGGATCCGTCCACGCTTACCGGCGTAGCTGTCAGCCAGGCTTCCGGGCAGGCGCTGCGCGGCCTGGTCGGGCAGACCGTCACCGTCAATCCCACCTACGTCTACGGCGTCGACAACTATGCCGTTCTGAGCGGCACCTCGATGGCCAGCCCGCACGTGGCGGGCGTGGCGGCGTTGATGCTCAGCGCCAAGCCCAGTGCGACCCCGGCGGAAGTGCGTGAGGCCTTGTTGTCGACCGCATTGGATCTCGGCCCGGCCGGCCGCGACAACGAGTTCGGTTACGGCCTGGTGCAGGCCTTCGAGGCCGTCGATGCGCTGCTCGCGGGCAGCAATCCGAATCCGCCCGGCGCGCAGACCTACAGCAACGCCGCCGACGTCAACATTCCCGACAACAACGCCACCGGTGCCAGCAGCACCATCACCGTGTCGGGCCGTACCGGCAACGCCCCCAGCACGGCCAAGGTGTCGGTCAATGTGCAGCACCCGTTCCGCGGCGACGTCATCGTCGATCTGATCGCGCCGGACGGCACGGTCTACAACCTGTTCAACCGCCCCAACGTCAACGACGGCACCGACCACGTGATCATCACCGACCGCGTGATCGACCTGAGCAGCGAAACGCTCAACGGCGCCTGGAAGCTGCGCGCGGCCGACCGCGCCCCGCAGGACGTGGGCTACATCAACAGCTGGAGCGTCACGTTCTGATCGCCCGCTTCTGAACCGATCGGTTTTCGACGGTCGTCGCGGCGTACCTCGCCCCCGAGTGCGCCGCGGCGGCTCGTCGACTTTTCGATCCTGCACCCACCCCGGCCTTGGCCGGGGTTTTTTGTTGCCCATCGCCAGGGCGGGCAGGCCTGGCCCGCGGCCGCGGCGCCGCCGCGATGACGGCTGCAAATAGTGTGCCGTTAAGGACCCTTTTGCTCACTACGGGTCAGTATCTTTGCAGTGCAGCAAATGATGCTCGTCAAGAAATATGTGAGTGATGTCACATATTTCCGTGTGACCTAGGTGGCTTACCTCATTGTCCCGGCCTTCGCGGGCTCCTTAGCGTGGTCCCCGTGCAGCGCAGTGCTGCACGTCGAGCTTCCGCCCCGAGCCGATCGCGACGACCGCATGCGCGGCCGCGCCCGGACCGGGGCGGTCCCTGCCGCGGACTTGCGGCGCTTGTTTTCCATCGGGGGTTCCAAGGATGTCGATTTCCACTCAAGGCCGGTTCCGCGTACGCGCGCTCGTGGTCGCCACGACCGTCGCGCTGACGGCCTTCGCCGCGCCGGCGTTCGCTGGCCGCATGAACGCGTCGGGCCTGAAGGCCGAAGGCAACTACGACCAGTTCATCGTCAAGTACAAGGACCAGTCGGCCGAGCGCAGCAGCGCGGCCGCGCTGCAGTCCTCGCTCAGCGGCGCCGCGCGCGCGCTGCCGGCGGTGTCCGGCAAGCACCTGGGTCTGAAGCAGCTGCGTCGGATGGCGCTGGGCGCCGACGTGGTGCGCAGCGATCGCAAACTCAGCCGCGCCGAGGCCGAATCGCTGATGCGGCAGATTGCCGCCGATCCCAACGTCGATTACGTCGAGCCCGACCTGGTCATGCAGGCGCTGGCGACGCCGAACGACCCGCGCTACAACGAGCAGTGGCACTACGCCACCAACGCCGTCGGCGCCAATGTCTCCAGCGCCTGGGATACCGCCACCGGTACCGGCGTGGTGGTGGCGGTGATCGACAGCGGCCGCCTCGCGCATAACGATCTCGACGCCAACACCCTGCCTGGCTACGACTTCGTCACCTCGACCACGACGGGCAACGGCGGCTCCGGCGACGGCAACGGCCGAGACGCGGATCCGACCGACGCCTCCAACGTGAAGCACGGCACCCACGTCGCCGGCACCATCGCCGCGGTCACCAACAACAGCCTCGGCGTCGCCGGCGTGGCCTACAACGCCAAGGTCGTGCACGCGCGCGTGCTCGGCAACGGCGGTTACGGCAACACCTCCGACATCGTCGACGCGATCACCTGGACCTCCGGCGGCACCGTCAGTGGCGTGCCGGCCAACGCCAACGTGGCCGAAGTCATCAACCTCTCGCTGGGCGGCACCGGTTCCTGCGGCCTGACCTACCAGAACGCGATCACCGCCGCGATCAACCGCGGCACCACCATGGTCATCGCCTCGGGCAACAGCAACAGCGACGTGTCTGGCTTCTCGCCGGCCAACTGCCCGGGCGCGATCTCGGTCGCTTCCAGCGACATCAACGGCAATCGCGCCTGGTACTCCAACTACGGCGCCACCATCGACATCACCGCGCCGGGCGGCGAAACCTGCTCGCCGCTGGTCGAGTTCCTGGCCCTGGGCGAGTCCACCGCCGGCAAGTGCCAGCAGAATCACGAGACCCGCGGCGTGCTCTCGACCTACAACGCCAACGGCTATTTCTTCAACCAGGGCACCTCGATGGCCGCGCCGCACGTGGCCGGCATCGTCGCGCTGATGCAGTCGGTGGCGCCGACGCCGAAGACGCCCGCGCAGATCCAGACCATCCTGGCCAACACCGCGCGTCCGATCACGGCCGCCAAGTGCCCGGGCGGTTGCGGTCCGGGTCTGGTCGACGCGGCCGCGGCCGTGCTGGCTGCGCAGGGCGGTACCGGCAACGCCGCACCGGTGGCGAACTTCACGTCCTCGGCCAGCGGCCTGACGGTGACCTTCACCGATACCTCCACCGACAGCGACGGCTCCATCGCCTCGCGCAGCTGGAACTTCGGCGACGGCACCACCTCCACCCTCGCCAACCCCAGCAAGACCTACTCGGCGGCCGGTACTTACACCGTCACGTTGACGGTCACGGATAACGGCGGTGCCAGCAACACCAAGACCGCCACGGTCACGGTGGGCAGCAGCGGTGTGCAGACCTACAGCAACGGCACCGACGTCAACATTCCCGACAACAACGCCACCGGCGTGAGCAGCTCGATCGTGGTCTCTGGCCGCACCGGCAACGCCCCGACCAATGCCTCGATCACGGTCAACATCGTCCATCCCTACAAGAGCGATCTGATCGTGGACCTGCTGGCGCCGGACGGCTCGGTCTACAACATCCACAACCGCACCGGCGGCGACGCCGACAACGTCTCGGGCACCTTCACCAAGAACCTGTCGACGGAAGCGCTCAACGGCACCTGGCGTCTGCGCGCGGCCGACCGGGCCGGTCAGGACGTGGGCTACATCGACAGCTGGAGCATCACCTTCTGATCGCAGGCCGGCGATCGCGGCGCCCTCCGCGTCGCGAGCGTCGTCGTGTTGCGCATCTCAGCCCCGGCTTCGGCCGGGGCTTTTCTTTGCGTGCCCGCCGGGCGGGCGGTGGCGTGCGGTGGTGTGCCGCCAGGCATATTTTCTGTTTTGGCGAGGCAGTGGTCGGCGCGTTCGCGGTTTTCGGTGGCGCGGCGCGTGGCGCGAGGTTTTTGTCTAATTCATTGATATTAAAAGGGTGGGGAGGGCGGCCTAGTTCTGCGTTGGGCGCGCGCGAGTCCTTTTTGTGCCTAAAAACACGATGATTGTGGCTTTATGGTGGAGCATTAATTTCAATTAGTGAAATTGCGATGTGGGTCACGTTTAAGGCCGTGGAACGCGCGGGTTTCCTGTGCCTTCTGCGTGCGCCGAAACGTAGCTTCGATCTGCATCGCGGCACGCGTCGCGATTCACGGTCCGGTGGGCGCCCGTGCCCGCCCAGCCTCCATCGCCGCAATCCGCGGCCTACCCATGGGCTTCATTCGAGGATCTTTCTACGATGTCGAACTCGAACACCACGCTGCGCGTACGCGCGCTCGCCGCCGCCACCGCGCTGGCGCTGACCTCCATCGCCGCGCCCGCCTTCGCCGGGCATGCGGTCGTTTCCGGCCTGAAGTCCGGCGAGCACTACAGCCGCTTCATCGTCAAATACAAGAACGGCAGCGCACCGACGGCCAGCACCGCCTCGGTCGCGTCGTCCCTGGGCGCGGCCTCCGCGCGCACCGTGCTGCCGGCCGCCTCCAAGGGCAAGCGCCTGGGCCTCAAGCATCTGCGCCGGATGGCGATGGGCGCCGACGTGGTGGTCAACGACACCGCCCTCAACAGCGACGAAGCGCGCGCGGTGATCCAGCAGCTGGCCGCCGATCCGAACGTGGAATGGGTGCAGCCCGACTACATCATGCACGCGCTTGCCGTACCCAACGACACCCGCTTCAACGAACAGTGGCATTACGCCAACAGCGCGGTGGGCATCAATGCGCCGACCGCCTGGAACAGCACCAGCGGCAATGGGGTGGTGGTGGCGGTGATCGATAGCGGCATCGTCTCGCACCCCGATCTGAACGCCAATGTTCTGACCGGCTACGACTTCGTCACTTCCACCACGGGCTTCTCGGCGACCGATTGCGGCGGCGTCGCCGGCTGCGGCGCGTCCGACGACGGCAACGGCCGCGATGCCAACCCGAACGACTCCTCGGGGGTCTATCACGGCACCCATGTCGCCGGCACCATCGGCGCGGTCACCAACAACGCCTCCGGCGTGGCCGGCGTGGCCTACGGTGCGCGCATCGTGCCGATCCGCGTGCTCGGTCGTGAGGGTTCCGGCGCCACCTCGGACATCGCCGACGCCATCGTCTGGGCTTCCGGCGGCGCCGTCGCCGGCGCGCCCGCCAACGCCAATCCGGCCGAGGTCATCAACATGTCGCTGGGCGGCGACGCGCCGTGTTCGGCCACACCGGCCTACCAGACCGCCATCAACACCGCGACCGCCAACGGCTCGATCGTGGTCGCCGCCGCCGGCAACAGCAACATCGACGTCGCCGGTTCCACGCCCGCCAGCTGCAACAACGTGATCAGCGTCGCCGCCAGCGACCAGGGCGGCAAGCGCGCCTGGTATTCGACCTACGGTGCGACCATCGACATCACCGCGCCGGGCGGCGAGACCTGCTCGCCGACCAACGAGTTCCTGCCCTTGAATCGCGTGCCCCGTGCCGGCGACTGCACGCGCAGCCACGATGCGCAGGGCGTCCTGTCCACGTACTCGAATGATGGTTATGCCTTCGAGCAAGGCACCTCGATGGCGTCGCCGCACGTGGCCGGCGTGGTCGCGCTGATCCAGGCGGTATCGGCCACCCCCAAGACCTTCGAGCAGGTGCGCCAGATCCTGGCCAATACCGCGCGTCCGATCTCCGCGGCCAACTGCCCCGGCGGCTGTGGCCCGGGCCTGATCGACGCGGCGGCGGCAGTGGCGGCCGCGGGCGGCGGTGGTCCGGTCAACGCGGCGCCGGTGGCGAACTTCGCTTCCTCTGCCAGCGGCTTGACCGTGAGCTTCACCGATACCTCCAGCGATAGCGACGGCACGATCGCCTCGCGCAGCTGGAGCTTCGGCGACGGCACCACTTCTACCCTCGCCAATCCCAGCAAGACCTACGCGGCCGCGGGCACCTATACCGTCACGCTGACGGTCACGGACAACGGCGGCGCCACCAACACCAAGACCGGCTCGGTCACGGTGTCCGCGTCCGGCAACGTGCGCCAGACCTACACCAACAGCGCCGACTATGCGATCGGCGATTTCGCCACGGCGGAAAGCGCGATCACGGTGTCCGGTCGTAGCGGCAACGCGCCGGCCGACACCTCGTTGTCGGTGGACATCGTGCACACCTACCGCGGCGACCTGGTCGTCGACCTGATCGCGCCCGATGGCTCGGTCTACAACCTGGCCAACCGCAGCGGATCCAGTGGTGGCATCAACAGGACCATCACGGTGAGCAACCTGACCAGCGAGACGCTCAACGGCACCTGGAAGCTGCGCGTGCGCGACGCCGCCGCCGGGGATACCGGTCGCATCAACAGCTGGAGCCTCACGTTCTGAGCCAACGGGCAAGCGGGTCGGGTCCGCCGCGCGAACGGCGGACCCGGCACGCGGGTGCGTCCGGACCCGACCCCGAGTCCGGGCGCACCATTGTCCGGCGGTCCGGCGGCGCGTACCCCCGCGTCGCCGGCCGCACCTGCGAGCGCGCCGGTTCCGCGGCGTTCAGCGCGGGCCGACTAGCGTACGAACGCTAGCCTCAACCCTATTCGCACTGCCGGTGCGTTTCGGAATCAGGAACGCCATGACCCAGGAGCCGATGCCATGTCCAGCCCTTTCCGCCGATCCGTGCTCGCCGTCAGCGCAGCCGCGCTGGCCTTGGCGATGAGCGCCTGCATGGCGTCCGCACCCTCCAACGGCGACGGCGGTGCCCCGAAGGCGCATGTGGGCGAGCTGCAGGGCAACGGCCCGTACCAGCAATTCATCGTCAAGTACCGCGACGGCAGCGTGCCCGCGCGCGAGCAAGACAGCGTCAAGGCTAGGTTTGCCAGCACCGCCGGCAACAGCGGCCTGAAGAGCGGGGGCGGCGCGATCAAGCTGGAACACAAGCTGCGCCTGTCGGTGGCCGCCGACGTGTTTCGCGCCGACCGCCCCTTGAGCAAGGCCGAGGCGCAGAAACTGATGCAGACCTTCGCGGCCGATCCGGACGTGGAGTACATCGAGATCGACGGCGTCGTCTCGATCATGCCGATCGGCGGCAGCCTGGACCGCTGAGGCGACCGCTGGGCGCCATCGCGAAAGCGGTGGTGCGGGGTCGAATTTACGGTGCGGCCGCTCGCCGCACCTTGCGCCACACGCCTCAAGGCCTGGGGCGCTGGCGGGGTAGGGCCTAGGCCAATCCTGTAGGCGCCGTTTGCAGCGGCACGCGGCCCCGCCATCGGTGGTGCCGCCTGCCTTGTGCCTGACGGCACCTCGAAACGGCCAAGCCATGGCCGGTTTGAGCCCAAGATTCCCTGCTAAAACCGCGACTTAACCTGGGTTTCCCGTCTCAGGCGCGCAACCGCATGTTGCGATGCGGCATATTCTCGTGTCGATTTCACGTGAAAGCGGTTACCGCAATAAATTGTGACGATAGTCACAAATACCTGTGCACATTGAGTGGATATCCCCGTTGCGATGGGTACGAAAGGTCGACTAGCGTCACTTTGCGGACACATTTTGTCACCTGTCCGTATCCACCGTTCGAGCCTAAGGCCGCGGTAATCCCGCCGGTCGGAGAGAGGTTCTTGCGGTTTTTTGCCGCGCTTAGCGGCTTATTCCAGCTTCGGGGGTTACATAGATGTCTCAGCTGTCCTCGCGTCGCATTCGCGTGCACGCCCTGGCCGCCGCCACGGCAGCCGTACTGGCTTCGAGCATGATCGCCGCCCCGGCGTTCGCCGCTGGCCGCGTCAATCTCGCCGGCCTGCAGTCTTCCGAAAAAGTTCAGCGCTTCATCGTCAAGTTCAAGGACGGTAGCGCCCCGACCACCAACGCCAGCACGCTGCAGCGCTCGCTGAGCACGGCCGCTTCCACCGCCGGCGCCGGCAAGGCCCTGGGCATCCATTCGCTGCGCCGCACCGCCCTGGGCGCCGAAGTCGTGCGCAGCGATCGCGCGCTCGACCGTGTCGAAGCCGAGACGCTGATGCGTCAGATCGCCGCCGACGCCAACGTCGAGTACGTCGAAGTCGACAAGCTCAACCACGCCTTCCTGACCCCGAACGACACCCGCTACAGCGAACAGTGGGGCTATTCGGGCACCTACGGCATCAAGGCCAACCAGGCGTGGGACGTGACCAACGGCAGCGGCTCGGTCGTGGCGGTGCTGGACACCGGCATCACCAGCCATAGCGACCTCAGCGCCAACATCCTGCCCGGCTACGACTTCATCATCGACACCACCGTGTCCAACGACGGCAACGGCCGCGACAGCGATCCCAGCGATCCGGGCGACTGGGTCAGCGCCAACCAGTGCGGCGGCACTCATGCCGCGCAGGGTTCGAGCTGGCACGGCACCCACGTCGCCGGCACCATCGCTGCGGTGACCAACAACGCCAAGGGCGTGGCCGGCGTCGCCTACGGCGCCAAGATCGTGCCGGTGCGCGTGCTCGGCACCTGCGGCGGCTACGACTCCGATATCGCCGACGCGATCATCTGGGCGTCGGGCGGCACCGTCAGCGGCGTGCCCGCCAACGCCAACCCGGCCGAGGTCATCAACCTCTCGCTGGGCGGCTCGGGCGCTTGCGGCACCACCACCCAGAACGCGATCAACAGCGCGGTCAGCCGTGGCACCACCCTGGTGATCGCCGCCGGCAACGACAACGTCAACGTGTCCAACGCCTCGCCGGCGAACTGCAACAACGTGATCGCGGTGGCTTCGATCACCAGCACCGGCGCGCGTTCGAGCTTCTCCAACTACGGCGCGCTGATCGACATCGCCGCACCGGGCTCGAACATCCTGTCGACCCTCAACTCCGGTTCGACCACGCCGGGTTCGGAAACCTACGCCTCCTACAACGGCACCTCGATGGCGACCCCGCACGTCGCCGGCGTGGTGGCGCTGATGCAGGCCGTGGCGACCACGCCCAAGACGCCGGCCGAGATCGAGTCGATCATCAAGGCCAACGTCACCGCGTTCCCGTCGACCCCGTCGCAGAGCATCGGCCCGGGCATCCTCAACGCCAAGGCCGCGGTCGACGCCGTCAACGGCACCACCCCGCCGCAGACCGGCACGCTGACCAACGGCACCCCGGTCACCGGCCTGGCCGGCAGCGCCGGCACCGAGCTGCGCTACACCATGGTGGTTCCGGCCGGCGCCAGCGCGCTGAAGTTCGTCACCGCCGGCGGCAGCGGCGATGCCGATCTGTTCGTGAAGTTCGGCAGCGCGCCGACCACGGCCAGCTACGACTGCAAGTCCGAAGGCAGCACCAACGCCGAGACCTGCAACATCGCCACGGCCCAGGCCGGCACCTACCACGTGCTGGTGCGCGGTTACTCGACGTTCTCGGGCGCCAGCCTGACCGGTAGCTACACCACCGGCGGTGGCGGCAGCACCCAGACCTACAGCAACACCACCGACTACACCATCAGCGACAACGCCACGGTCGACAGCCCGATCACGGTCTCCGGCCGCAGCGGCAACGCCCCCAGCAACGCCTCGGTGACGGTGGCGATCGTGCACACCTACCAGGGCGACCTGAAGGTGGACCTGGTGGCTCCGGACGGTTCGCTCTACAACATCCACAACCGCACCGGCAGCAGCACCGACAACATCAACAAGACGGTCACGCTGAACCTGTCGACCGAAGCGCTGAACGGTACCTGGAAGCTGCGCGTCAACGACAACGCTGGCGGCGACACCGGCTACATCAACAGCTGGAGCGTCACGTTCTAAGCGCGAATTCGCCGGCAAGGACGCCGCGAACGCTCTCTCCGACCCCGGCTACGGCCGGGGTCTTTTTTTGCGCGATCGATATCGCCGCGCATGCCGGAGCGGGGCGCCTATACATCAGGTAGTCGTATACAAAAATGACTGGAAGCGGTTACTGGTCATATGCATGACGTGCATCACGAATGCGTTGTCGAATCGCAACGGATCACGCTTGTTCCACAGTTAATGCACGCTTAGCGTCGTGACGGGCGAAAAGGGGTTCGCCCGGTTTCATCGTTCGAGCGCATCGCCGGTTCATCGCGATGCGGCATTGCCCGTGTCAAACACGTATCAACTCGCCGGATGCACGCCGACACCGTCGGTCGCATGCCAAACGATTGATCCGCGCTCGCCATCTAAGGCCATGACGGCCGGCGATTCTGAGCGGCGAGCCGGTCATGCCCTCTACTACGGATGGAGAGAGACTCATGAAACGAATGTACGGTTCCCTGGTCCTGCTGGGACTTTCGTCGCTCGGCGTCGCCATGGCGGCGCCTGGTGCGCGTCCCGCCGCGTTCGACCATAGCCTGACCGCGCTCGACCGCGTCGAGATGCGCACGATGCAGGCGGTGGACGTGCCGGCGCTGCAGGCCGAGGATCGCCAGCGCGAAGCGCACGATCTGCCGCCGCGTTACGCGCAATCGCTGTCCGTCGATCTGACCCCGCTGAATTCCGGCGTGTGGGAAGAAGTCGGCAACGACATGGTCTGGCGCTTGCGCGTGCAGTCGCGCGGCGCGCTGTCGCTGAACTTCGGTTTCAGCGAATACAAGATGCCCGCCGGCGGCCGCCTGCTGGTGTATCCGGCCAACCTCAGCCGCGCCGCCGCCTCCGATCCGTCGGTGGTGCGCATGTACACCGCCGCCGACAACGAGTCGCACGGCCAGTTGTGGACGCCCATCGTCAACGGCGCCGAAGCGGTGATCGAAGTGGTGGTGCCGCGCGATCAAGTCGGCCAGCTCAAGCTGCGCCTGGCCAAGGTCGGTCACGACTACCGCGGCTTCACCCGCATGGCCCAGCAGCTGCAGTCCGACATGGTGACCGCGCAGGGCACCTCGGGCAGTTGCAACGTCGACGTGGTCTGCCCGGAAGGCGACGCCTGGCGCGCGCAGATCCGTTCGGTCGCGGCGATCTCCACCGGCGGCAGCCTGTTCTGCTCGGGCAGCCTGCTCAACAACGCCGCCAACGATCGCAAGATGTACTTCCTGACCGCCAACCACTGCGGCATCAGCGCCTCCAACGCCGCTTCGCTGGTCACGTACTGGAACTACCAGAACTCGACCTGCCGCGCGCCCGGCAGCACCCAGAGCGGTCAGAACGGTAACGGCTCGCTGGCCCAGACCCTGACCGGCGCCTTTCACCGCGCCTCCAACGCCGCGTCCGACTTCACCCTGGTCGAACTGGACGACGCCGCGCCCGCCGCCTACAACCTGTTCTGGAACGGCTGGGATGCGCGTAGCGGCGATTTCAGCGGCGCCACCGGCATCCACCATCCCAACGTCGCCGAGAAGCGCATCAGCCACGGCACCAGCGCCACCCGCACCACCAGCTACGGCGGCGCGCAGACCAACCCGACCTCGCCGGGCGACGGCTCGCACATCTTCGTGCGTTGGATCCCGGGCATCGGCGTCACCGAGGGCGGTTCCTCGGGCTCGCCCTTGTTCAGCCCCGAAAAGCGCGTGATCGGCCAGCTGCACGGCGGCCCGTCCTCGTGCTCGGCCGCCGATAACGCCAAGGCCGACTACTACGGCCGCATCTCGGTGTCCTGGGCCGGCGGCGGCACCAACGCCACCCGTCTGAGCAACTGGCTGGATGCGGGCGGCACCGGCGTGCAGTTCATCGACGGCCTGGATTCGTCCGGCGGCGGCAACGTCGCGCCGACGGCGAACTTCAGCGTCGCCACCAGCGCGCTGACCGCCAACTTCACCGACAGCTCCACCGACAGCGACGGCACCATCGTCTCGCGTAGCTGGAACTTCGGCGACGGCGGCACCTCCACCGCGACCAACCCCAGCCGCACCTACGCGACCGCGGGCACCTACACGGTCACGCTGACGGTCACCGACGACGACGGCGCCAGCAACACCAAGACCGCCTCGGTCACGGTCGGCGGCACCGGCGTGCAGACCTACACCAACGGCACCGACTTCGCGATCAACGACAACAGCACCATCAACAGTCCGATCTCGGTCTCCGGCCGCACCGGCAACGGTCCTAGCAACGCTTCGATCTCGGTCACGATCAACCACAGCTACAAGGGCGATCTCAAGGTCGATCTGGTCGCGCCGGACGGCACGCTCTACAACATCCACAACCGCACCGGCGGCAGCGCCGACAACGTGATCGGCACGTTCACCAAGGACCTCACCAGCGAACCGCTGAACGGTACTTGGCAGCTGCGCGTGAACGACAACGCCAACGCGGATACCGGCGTGCTCGACACCTGGAGCATCACGTTCTGATCCGACACGTCCTCTCCGGCTTCGGCCGGAGAGGACACGCTACGGGAGCGTAAACCCGGCCGTGCACGTCCTCCCGCTCCCGCGCCGTCCGCGCGGGGGCGGGAGTCCGCGTGCGCGCGCGTTGGTCCCCTTCCACGGGTCGGCTCGCGCCGATCGTTCCGGCACGTTCGCAGCGGGCCCGGGCCCGCACGTCACGGAGTCACGCCATGCGCCTCGTCCACGCTGCTGTGTTGCTGTTCGCTTTCGCCTCCGCGGCGCCCGCCGCCGAGGATGACGCCACGGTGTTCGTCACCGCCCATTACCGCGACCGCGCGCAACTGCAGCGCGTCGCTTCCCGCTTCCAGCATCTGATCGTCGATCGGGTAGCGCGCACCGTGCGCGTGGAGGCCTTGCCCGAAGACATCGAGGCGCTGCGCCGCGCCGGCTTCCGCGTCGAAGTCGACGCCGACGCGACCCGGCGCCTGCAGGCGATGCAGTCGGCGATGGCGAACGCGCCCCTGCTGGGGCCGGCCGCGATTCCCGGCTACGCCTGCTACCGCACGGTCGAAGAGACCTACACGACCATGGACGACCTGGCCGCGGCCAAGCCGAACCTGGCGCGCATCGCCAACATCGGGCCGAGCTGGCAGAAGAGCCGCAACGCCGCCACCGGTTACGAAATGAAGGTGCTGCGGCTGACCAACACCGCCACCGACGCGGCGCTGCCGAACAAGCCGACCATGGTGGTGTTCGGCTCGATTCATGCGCGCGAATACACCCCGGCCGAGCTGCTCACGCGCTTCGCCGAGTGGCTGGTCAACGGCTACGGCAGCGATGCCGAGGCCACCTGGCTGATGGACAACTTCGCCTTCCAGCTGGTGCTGCAGGCCAATCCCGACGGCCGCAAGAAAGCCGAAGCCGGTGCGTCGTGGCGCAAGAACACCGACAACCTCAACGGCAGCTGCAGCGCCTCGTCCTACGGCGTCGATCTCAACCGCAACTTCCCCTTCCACTGGAACAGCGCCGCCGGCGGTTCCAGCGGCAACGCCTGCGCCGAAACCTACCGTGGCCCGGCCAGCTCATCCGAACCGGAAACCCAGAACCTGGTGCGCCTGGTCGCCGGCACCCGCAACGCCAGCGGCGTCTACACCGGGGGCATCTTCCCCGACCGCCGCGACGACGCCATCGGCAGCGCCGCGCCCGACGATTACCAGGGCCTGTTCTTCGACATCCACAGCTATTCGCAACTGGTGCTGTGGTCCTGGGGCGACACCACCACGCCGGCGCCGAACAGCGCGCCGCTGCAGACCCTGGGCCGGCGTCTGGCCTACTTCAACAACTACCGCCCGCAACAGTCCAACGAGCTCTACGCCACCGACGGCACCACCGACGACACCATGTACGGTCTGCTCGGCGTGCCCAGCTACACGATCGAGCTGGGCGTGGCCTTCTTCGAGAGCTGCTCGACCTTCCAGAGCGCGACCCTGCCCAACAACCTGCGCGCGCTGCGTTACGCCGCGCGCAATCTGTATGCGCCGTATCAATATCCGTCCGGGCCCGACACCCAGTCGGTCAGCGCCTCGGCGGTGAGCGTGCCGGCCGGTACGCCGGTGACGATCACCGCCAGCGTCAGCGACGCCGCCTACAACCAGAGCAACGGCAGCGAGGCGGTGCACAGCATCGCCTCGGCGCGCGCCTATCTGGATGCGCCGCCCTGGGCGGCGGGCGCGGTGGCGGTGGCGATGAACGCCAGCGACGGCAGCTACAACGCCAGCACCGAGACGGTGACGGTGGCGTTGCCGACGACAGGGCTGAGCCCGGGCGTGCACACGGTCTATGTGCAGGCCACCGACGCGTCGGGCAAGCCCGGCACGCCCAATGCGGTGCGCTTCACCGTCTCCGGTAGCGGCGGCAACGCCCCGCCGGTGGCGAACTTCAGCGCCTCCGTGAGCGGCCTGAGCGTGGCCTTCACCGACAGCTCCAGCGACGGCGACGGCTCCATCGTCTCGCGCAGCTGGAATTTCGGCGACGGCACGACGTCCACCGCCACGAATCCCAGCAAGACCTACAGCGCGGCAGGCACCTACACGGTCACGCTGACGGTGACCGACGACGATGGCGCCGGCAATACCAAGACCGCGTCGGTCATCGTCGGCACTACCGGCAGTCAGACCTACAGCAACGGCACCGACTATCCGATCAACGATAACGCCACCGTCGACAGCCCGATAGCCGTGTCCGGTCGCAGCGGCAACGCGCCCAGCAACGCCTCGATCGCCGTCAACATCCTGCACACCTACAAGGGCGATCTGAAGGTCGATCTGGTCGCGCCCGACGGCACTCTCTACAACCTGCACAACCGCAGCGGCGGCAGCGCCGACAACGTGACCGGCACCTTCATCAAGGACCTGAGCAGCCAGCCGCTCAACGGCACCTGGAAGTTGCGCGTCAACGACAACGCCAGCGCCGACACCGGCACGATCGACAGTTGGAGCATCACCTTCTGACCGTGCGCGCGCCCGTCGCTCCGGCCGGCGCCGGAGCGGCAGCGCCGCATCGTCGCCCGCGCGGCCGGGGCGACCCCCAGGTTCCGGCCGTCTTTCCGTCGCGCCCCACACCCAACCACATCGGGCGCAGCCACCAGGAGTCGCACCATGAACCCCGTTCACGCCCCGCTGCCGACGCTGCTTGCGTTGGCCTTAGCTCTGACCGCTGTCCCCGCGCTCGCGCAGACCACGCATGAGCACGATCACATGCGTCCCGCCGACGCCAGCGACGACCCGTTCGCGCCGGTCTACGTGGTCACCTCGCGCGAAACCTACGACGCCGGCGTCAAGACCCTGGCCCGCCAATCCAGCGCCCGCGTCGGCGCCACCGGCGCGCCGCTGGTGATCTCGGAAGTGAAGACCCATCAGCTCGCCGACATCACCCGGCACGTGCACGAAAAGGAACGCCGCTGCGGCGGCTACTTCGCCTTCGCCACCCGCGCCGAGGCCGAAGCCTTCGTGCGCAACGACCGCAGCGCGCAGGCGATGGCCGGGAAGTTCCTGGCCGCCTACACCATCGACAACCAGGCCACGGTGACGCCCTGGCTGGGCCAGGTCGGCGAGGCCAACATCCGCTCCACCATCAGCCACCTGTCCACCCAGTACCCGAACCGCTATTACGCCTCGACCACCGGCCGGACCTCGGCCGAGTGGATCCGCAACACCTGGCTGAGCCTGGCTAACGGCCGCAGCGACGTCAGCGCCGAGCTCTACACCGGCTGCACCACCTGCTCGACCCAGCCCTCGGTGATTCTGACCATCCAGGGCACCGATCTGCCCAACGAGGTCGTGGTGCTGGGCGCGCATCTGGACTCGATCTCCAACTCCGGCAGCGGCAACACCATGAACGCACCCGGCGCCGACGACGACGCGTCCGGCATCGCCACCCTGACCGAAGTGCTGCGCATCGCCATGGCCAGCGGCTACAAGCCCAAGCGCACGGTCAAGTTCATGGGCTACGCGGCCGAGGAAGTCGGCCTGCGCGGTTCCAAGGCGATCGCCACCGCGTACCAGAGCCAGGGCGTGAACGTGGTCGCGGCGCTGCAGCTGGACATGACCAACTACCGCACCGGCTCCGATCCGCACGTCAAAGTGATCACCGATTATTCCAACGCCGGCATGGTCCAGTTTCTGCAGGACCTGTTCACCGCCTACATGGGCGGTAGCGGGCTCAACCTGGCCACCGAGGCCTGCGGCTACGGTTGCTCCGACCACGCCTCCTGGACCGCGGCCGGCTTTCCGTCGGCGATGTACCACGAGGGCCGGCTGTTCCCGAACCTGCACACCTCCGGCGACACCCTGGCCAACATGGGCAACTCGGCGACCAACAGCGTGCCGTTCGCGAAGCTGGGCCTGGCCTTCCTGGGCGAGGCCGCCAAGACGGCCAGCGGTGGCCCCGGCAACACCGCGCCGGTGGCGAACTTCAGCGCTACGGTGTCGGGCCTGACCGCGAGCTTCAGCGACAGCTCCAGCGACAGCGACGGCAGCATCGTCTCGCGCAGTTGGAACTTCGGTGACGGCGCCACCTCCACCGCGACCAACCCCAGCCGCACCTACGCGAGCGCGGGCACTTACACGGTCACGCTGACGGTCACCGACGACGACGGCGCCAGCAATACCAAGACCGCTTCGGTCACGGTCGGCGGCACCGGTGCGCAGACCTACAGCAACGGCACCGATTACCCGATCGCCGACAACGCCACCGTCAACAGCCCGATCGCGGTATCGGGGCGTAGCGGCAACGCGCCCAGCAACGCTTCGATCACCGTCAACATCCTGCACACCTACAAGGGCGATTTGAAGGTCGATCTGGTCGCGCCGGACGGCACGCTCTACAACATCCACAACCGCACCGGCGGCAGCGCCGACAACGTGACCGGCACCTTCATCAAGAACCTGAGCAGCGAGGCCTTGAACGGCACCTGGAACCTGCGCGTGAACGACAACGCCACCCAGGACACGGGCCGTATCGATAGCTGGAGCATCACCTTCTGATCGCGCATGCCGGCGCTGCGCGTCGGCACCGTCGTTCCCCGAGCCCCGGCCTCGCGCCGGGGCTCTCTTTATGCCCGGCGCATAAACGAAAACCCCCGGCAAGCCGGGGGTCATGGGTGCGAGGTCGAGGCGCTCAGATCGCTTCGAAGCGATTGGCCGCGACGTTCTTGCGCACCTTGTTCGGGTCCCAGATCAGGCCGTTCATGGCGATGTACACGCCCGGCGGCAGCGACTGCACTGCGCCGACCGCGCAGCCGACGTTGAACTCGGCGTCGGAACCGCGGAAGCGCGCCGGGCTCAGCGCGCCGGTCAGCACGATGGTCTTGTCGGTCAGCGTGGCCAGCACCTTGGCGGTCTCGACCATGGTGTCGGTGCCGTGGGTGATCAGCACGTGCCGAGCCGGCTGCGCGGCGATCGCGGCGCGGATCAGCTCGCGGTCTTCCTGGGTGATGTGCAGCGAATCCTTGCGGATGATCGGGATCACGTTGAACTGGAACGTCACCCCCAGCTCGCGCAGGATGCCGCCGATCTGCGGCTCGCCGATCTGGTAGTCGGACTTGTCGTCGAAATAGATCTTGTCGATCGTGCCGCCGGTGGTGACGATGCAGAGCTGGTCCATCGAAAGTGGGTCGCATTGCTGGGGACGGCGCAATTATAGGCCCGCGCACCGCGCTTCTGTGGGCGCGGCGTAAGCCGCGATCAACGGCCGACGCGATGCCGACGCTGCGCAGGTACTCGATCGCGGCTCACGCCGCTCCCACAGAAAACGAGGTCGGCGCCGCTCAGGCCGCGGGTTTGGCGCCGAAGCGCGACTTCAGCCCGGGCAGGCTGGCCGCGAACACCACCACCACCGCCAGCACCAGTTCGATCCAGGCCAGCGTGCGCTCGGGCGGACGCGAGTAGGCGACCATCACCCCGTGACTGAACCAGGCCAGCGCCAGCACCGCCGACCAGAAGCCGGCACGCGCGCTGCCGCGCAGCACGCCCAGCGCAAGCCAGGCCGGCGGCAGCGCGAACACCGCCAGCGCGCCCCAGGACGGCGACGTACGGCCGCCGAACCAGATCGCGTACACGGCCACCAGCGCGATCAGCGCCAGCGCCAGGATCTTGCGCGCCAGGCTCATCGGCTCACCTTGACCACCAGTTCGGCGACCCGGCGCCCGAGCACGCGCGCGAGCTTGGCTTCGTCCTCGCTGGGCTGCGGATCGTCCTGGCTGCCGGCGACATGGCTGGCGCCGTAGGGCGTGCCGCCGCCGCGGGTGCTGCTCAGCGTGGGCTCGGTGTAGGGAATGCCGAGGATCACGCAGCCGTGGTGCAGCAGGGGCACCATCATCGTCAGCAGGGTCGATTCCTGGCCGCCGTGCTGGGTCGCGGTGGAGGTGAACACCGCCGCTGGCTTGCCGACCAGGGTGCCGCTGGCCCATTCCGCGCCCAGCCCGTCCAGCCAATGCTTGACCGGCGCGGCCATGTTGCCGAAGCGGGTCGGGCTGCCCAGGATCAGGCCCGCGCATTCGACCAGATCGCGCGATTCGACATAGGGCGCGCCGTCCTCGGGCACCGGCGGCGCCGCGGTCTGGGTCACCGCCGCGACCGGCGGCACCGTGCGCAGGCGCGCCTGCACGCCGTCGACCTCGCCGATGCCGCGCGCGATCTGGCGCGCCAGTCGTGCCACCGATCCGCCGCGGCTGTAGTAGAGCACCAGAACTTCGGTCATCGCATTCTCCTGTGGCGACAAGGATAGATGATGCGGTGGGCAGGGGCGGGCGCGGCCCTGCATCCCGTCCGCACGCCCCATCGGTTACCCTCCGGTCGATGGAGCCGCTGAACACGATCAATCGCTGGGGCGACCGCATGCGCGACCGCGCGCGCGTCGGCACCTTCTTCCGCTTCCTGGCCCGGCGCTTCCTCGACGACAACCTGTTCCAGGCCGCCGGCGCGCTGTCGTATACCACCGTGTTCGCCCTGGTTCCGCTGTCGATGGTGGTGTTCGGGGTGCTGTCGGCGTTCCCGGTGTTCGGCGAGTGGAGCGACCGCCTCAGCGACTACATCTTCTCCAACTTCGTGCCCTCGGCCGCGCGCTCGGTCGAGGCCAGCCTGAAGCAGTTCTCGGCCAACATCGGCCAGCTCACCGCGGCCGGCGTGATCGCGCTGGTGGTGTCGCTGCTGATCACCCTCAATGGGGTGGAGTCGACCTTCAACCGGATCTGGCGGGTCAAGGCGGCACGGCCCCAGGTCGGGCGCTTCCTGGTGTACTGGACGGTGCTGACCCTGGGCGCGCTGATGGCCGCGGCCAGCCTGGCGGTGTCGGCCAAGTTCTTCTCGATGGAAGTATTCGCGACCCAACCCGGACGGCTGCTGGAGCGCGTGATGCTGCAGCTGGCGCCGGTGGCGATCGAATGGCTGGCGTTCGCGGCGATCTACCGTGTGGTCCCGCATCGCACGATCCACTGGCGCCACGCCTTCGCCGGCGCGCTGCTGGCGGCCACGCTGTTCGAGCTGGTCAAGTGGGGCATCGGCCTGTACCTGGGCAGCTTCGGCTCCTATTCCAAGATCTACGGCGCGTTCGCGGCGGTGCCGATCTTCCTGCTGTGGATCTACCTGAGCTGGATCGCGGTGCTGCTAGGCGCCTCGCTGGCGTCCTCGATTTCCGCCTTCCGTTACCAGCCGATCGGCATGCGCCTGCCGCTGGGCTTCGAGATGTACGGGCTGCTGCGTCTGCTGGCGCGTTTCAACGAGGCCCGCGCCGACGGCCGCGGCCTGCACAGCGACGAGATCCAACAGCTCGAGCCCATGCTGACCGACACCCTGGTCCAGCAGATGCTCTCGCAGCTCAACTCGATCAACGTGGTCGCGCGCGCCGAGGGCGGCGAATGGCTGCTGTCGCGCGACCTCGACGATCTGTCGCTGGCCGAACTCTACGAAGCCTGCGGGCTGCGCATTCCGATCGCCGAGGCCATGCTGCCTTGCCGCGACGACTCGCTGGGCCGCTCCGCGGTCGCGGCGATGGACGAACTGCGCGTGCCCCTGCGCGATTTGCTCAAACGCCCCGTGTCCACCATCCACGCCGACCAGGAATGAACCCGATGACGCTACGCCGCCTCGCCCCGATCCTCGCGCTGTCGCTGCTGGCCGTCGCGCTCGCGGGCTGCAATAAGCCGGCGCCGGCGCCCCAGTCCGCCGCCGCGCCCGAGGCGCCCAAGGCCGCCGCAGCGCCCGGGGCGCCTGAGGTGCCCGAGGCGCCCAAGCCCGCCGCGGCGCCGGCCGCGCCCTCGCAGGTGCCGGACTTGAAGCTGGCGACCCTGGACAACGGCCCGTTCGACCTGGCCGCGCATCGCGGCAAGTGGGTGGTGGTGAATTTCTGGGCGACCTGGTGTGCGCCCTGTCTGAAGGAAATGCCCGAGCTGTCGGCGATGGACGCGATGCGCGAGCACATCGAAGTGATCGGCCTGGCCTACGAGGAAATCGAGCCGGCCGACATGCGCGCGTTCCTGAAGACGCATCCGGTGGTCTACCCGATCGCGATCGTCGACACCTACGACCCGCCCAAGGCCTTCGACACGCCGCGCGGCCTGCCGATGACCTATCTGATCGGGCCGGACGGCAAGATCGCCGACAAATTCCTCGGCCCGGTGACCGCGGCCATGATCGAGGGCGCGATCGCCAAGGCCGGCGGTCCCGCCGCGCCGGTGGAGGCGAAGCCGGGCCAGTCGTGAGCGCGGCGCGCTACTACGTCAGCGGCAAGGTTCAGGGCGTATGGTTCCGCGCCAGCGCGCGCGAGCAGGCGCTGGCGCTGGACCTGCGCGGCTACGCGCGCAACCTCGCCGACGGCCGCGTCGAAGTACTCGCGGTCGGCGATGAAGCGGCGCTGGCGCGGTTCGAAATCTGGTTGCGGCGCGGCCCGGCCAACGCGCGGGTGGAGGCTTTGGCGCGTGAGGATGCGGATGGGGCCGAGGCGGGCGAGGGCTTCGTTTGCAGCTGAGCGTCTTGCTCGTTTGCGTGTCTCTTCGGTCCCCCGATTCCCTCCGGCCGTCATTCCCGCGAAAACCGGCTCCGCCTTCGCGGGAATGACGGCGAAAGCATGCGACTCACGCGGTTCCAGCTGCGCGGTTCGTCTGCTTGCCGACTCAAACCGGCCCAGGCGCGGGCATCAACTGCCCATTGCGCCACTCGCGCTGCTCGCTCGCATATCCGCGCCGCTGCAGATAGTCGAAGATCGAGCGCACCGTCACCACCGGATACTCGCCCGACAATCGCGTGCCGACCGGGTGGTCGGTGAAGGCGGCGTTGGCCGAGAACAGACCGCCTAGCACGCGTTTGGAATAGGGGATGTGGATGCGGTCTGGGCGGAAGCCGTCGCGTTGCGCCCAGGCGTAGGCCGCGCGGCGATCGTCGATGGCGATGCCATCCGGCGCGTTCGCCGCCAGCAGTTCCAGCACCCAGGCTGTGGAATTCTGATAGTCGCCGCTGCCGGGACGTGCGATCAGGCTGTAATGCGGCTGATGCAGGCTGCGCCGCGGCAGCGCGCGCAGGTGCGCGGCCAGGCGCTGCGCCTGCGCGGCTTGCAGCCAGACGATGCGCGCGTCCTGGTTGACCAGATCGTCGCTGAAGAAATTCACCAGGCCCTGGGCATAGAGGTGCGAGCGATCGCTGCCGCATTCGTTGAGCAGATGGACCGCGGTCCAGCGCCCGTTCGGGTGATCGCGCACGACGAAGCCGACGTGGCTGTAGACCAGCCCTTGCGCCGACAGATCGGTGCCGACGCGCGCGATCAGGGCCACCGGCGCATCGCGTTCGTCCAAAGCCTCGGCTACGCGCAAGGCGGTGGCCGCGGCCGCGGCCACCTTGTCCGCCGACACCGTCTGTGCATCGCAGCGTGTGCCGGCCTCGGCGCGCGGCGCGGCGGCGAGCGCCAGCGTCAGTGCGATGGCCAGGACGTAGGCGCTCCAGCCCGACAGTAATCCGGTGCGCACGCGCGAGACCTCGTTCAGCCGATGCGGCGGCTGTGCAGCAGGGGGCGCGTGCGTTCGTTCGGCACGAAGCACAAGGCCTGGCCGGCCGCGCTGATCAGCCAGCCGGTGGCGAGCGCGCTGACCTGCACGGCCTGACCGACGCGCAGGCCCAGTTCCTTGGCCGCCTGCGCCGACACATAGACCACGAAGGAGGCGCCGATGCCCACGGCCGAGACCGTGACCGCCACGCCCTGGGCGCTGGCGCCAATGCCGGCGACCGCGAACTTGGCGCCTTCCGACAAGGCCAGCGAAACCGCGGCCGGCACCTCCACCGACGCGGCCAGGCTGGCCTCGGACTGGCGGCTGGCGCCGTCGGACTGCGCGGCCGCAAACGCCGGCATCCCTGCCAGCAGACCGATCGCGGCCGAAACGGCCAAGACGAGGGGGAAACACCCGCGGGCTGCGAACCGGTGTGGAGCGGACCTGCGCATCGTGTTTGCTCGTCTGGGCCTGGGGCCACGCTGGAACGCGCCCACGCCGATTTCAACGGGTATCGGCGAGGTGGCTCCCGCAGCGCCGTCGGGTAGCGTATTTTTATACCCATGGCCCTGTCCCTAGAACTCGTCGACGCCCTCAAGCGCTTCCTGCGCGCGCAGGACCTCACCTATCGCGATCTCGCGACCCGCCTCAAGCTCAGCGAGGCGGCGGTCAAACGCATGTTCTCCAAGCGCGCAATGAGCCTGGAGCGGCTGGAGCAGATCTGCGACGTGCTCGACGTCGGCCTGGCCGATCTCAGCGCCGAGGCCGCGCGTGGGCGCAAGGTCATGGCCGAGCTCAGCGAGGCGCAGGAGCAGGCCCTGGTCGACGAGCCGGCGCTGTTGCTGGCGCTGTTTCTGACCTTGAACCGCTGGAAGCAATCGGACGTGCAGGAACACTTCCTGTTCGACGACGCGCAGTGGACCCGGCTGCTGGTGCGTCTGGACCGGCTGGGCATCATCGAGCTGATGCCGGGCAACCGCGGCCGTCCGCTGACCTCGCGCAATTTCCGCTGGCGCGCCGACGGCCCGATGGAGCGGTACTTCCGCTTGAACCTGCTCGGCGACTTTTTCGCCGACCCCTTCGACGGCGAGCAGGACGTGCTGCTGCTGCTCAGCGGCAGCCTCAGCATCGCCGGCATCCGCCAGCTCAAGCAGCGCCTGGGCGAGGTCGCGCGCGAGTTCGACGCGCTGCTGGCGCGCGACGCGGCCTTGAGCGCCCAGGAGCGCGTCGGCGTGAGCCTGGTGCTGGCGCAGAAGCCGTGGCTGCTGCAGCTGTTCCAACCGTATCGGCGTTCTCAGGCGGGGTAGGCGCTGCGGTGAACGCCAGGGCGGGTTCTTCGGTAAAGCGATCGCGGCTTACGCCGCTCCCACAGACGCCGCCTCGAGCTTTCTGTGGGAGCGGCGTAAGCCGCGATCGTCATTCCGAACGACCGCGCACCCTTATTTCTTCTTGTTCGCGATCGGCTTGAGCGCCCCGTAGCGCTCCTTCTTCGGCTTGCCCGGCAGCGGCGGGAATTCCAGCGTGCTTTCGGGCAGCTTGTGCTCCGGCGCGCGCGACAGCAGATCGCGGATCAGGGTCAGCCGGCCCTGGCGCTGATCGTTGAAGTCGACCAGGGTCCAGGGCGCGTGCTTGCTGTGGGTGGCGGCCAGCATGGCTTCGCGTGCGCGGGTGTAGTCGTCGTAATGCTTGCGCGCCTCGACGTCGATAGGCGACAGCTTCCAGCGTTTGAGCGGGTCGGCCAGGCGTTCGGCGAAGCGCTCTTCCTGCTCGGCCTGGTCGCAGCACAGCCAGTATTTGAACAGCACGATGCCGTCGTCGGTGAGCAGCTTCTCGAACGCCGGCGCCTGCTTGAGGAAGGCGGCGACCTGCTCGGGCTTGGCGAAGCCCATGACCTGCTCGACACCGGCGCGGTTGTACCAGCTGCGGTCGAACAGCACGATCTCGCCGGCCGCGGGCAGGTGCGGCACGTAGCGCTGGAAATACCACTGGGTGCTTTCGCGGTCGTTGGGCTTGGGCAGGGCGACCACGTGGCACTGGCGCGGATTGAGGTATTCGGTGATGGCGTTGATCGCGCCGCCCTTGCCGGCGGTGTCGCGGCCTTCGAACAGAATCACCACGCGGCGGCCGCTGTGCTGGACCCAGCGGGCGACGTCGGCCAGGTCCAGTTGCAGCGCTTCGAGCTGGGCTTCGTAGTCCTTGCGCTTGAGCTTGCTCATCGCTTGGCCTTCTTGGCCGGCGCGCGCGGGGCGCGGCTGCGCTTGGTGCCGGCCATCGCGGTGGCCACTTCCAGCAAGGCGCCCTGCTGGGTGGTGTTGAGCGCGCGGTAGGCGGCCAGCAGATCGTGTTCGCCCTGGGTGCGGGCCGGGTCGAAGGTGCTGGCCAGCTCCGACAGCAGCGCGCCGGCGGGGACGCCGAAGGTACGCGCGAGCGCATCGAGCTGGTCCTTGCCGGGCAGCTTCTCGCCCTGCAGCCAGGCGCTGACGGTGGCCACGCCGGCGCGCGGAATGGCGGTGGCGATGTCGGCGGCGTTCATACCGCGGGCCTTGGCGAGCAGTCGCAAGGTGGTACCAAGCGGCATGGCGATCACTCCTTGTGAGCGGGTTCGAGCAAACGGGGGCGCAGCGTGGCCAGGTTGCAGGGCCGGGTGCGGGCGTCGAGTTGGGCGCGGATGATCTTGTCCCAGGCGGTGCGGCAGGCCGAGGTCGAGCCGGGCAGGCAGAACACGAAGGTGCCGTTGGCCAAGCCGGCGAACGCGCGCGACTGCAGGGTCGAGGTGCCGATCTCCTCGAAGCTCAGCGCGCGGAACAGTTCGCCGAAACCGGGCATTTCCTTGTCCAGCAGGGGCAGCAGCGCCTCGGGCGTGGAGTCGCGGCCGGTGAAGCCGGTGCCGCCGGTGACCAGCACGCCGTCGACGTCGCGGTCGGCGATCCACTGCGACACCGCGGCGCGCAATCGGTAGCGGTCGTCGGGCAGCAGCTGGCGTTCGCTCAGGCGGTGCCCGGCCTCGCTCAGCGCTTGCGCCAGGTAGTCGCCGGAGCTGTCTTCGGCCAGGGTGCGCGAGTCCGACACGGTCAGCACGCACAGTCGCAAGGGGATGAAATCGCGTTCTGCGGTCATGGCGCGCAGCCTGGGCTGGGGGCTGAAAAAAAGCAAATCCCGATGGGCCATTTGTGGGGGACGTGAGGTCGCAAAAGCAAATCCCCCTCAATCCCCCTTTTGCAAAGGGGGAAGATAAGCAGGGGCGACCGACGCTCGTTGGTTCCCCCCTTTGAAAAAGGGGGGCTAGGGGGGATTTGCTTTACGCCTTACCCGCACACCGAAAACGCCGCCGGCGCCAAGCCCTGCCGATGCCGCTGCGCCATCGCCACCACCGCGGCGGCGAAGTCGGCGGCGTAGGCGTTCATGTCGAACAGCCCGCTGTCGGCGCGCCGCTGCGCAAGCTCGGCACGCAGCGCGGCCAGCGCCGCCGGGTCGCGGCCCAGCGCGACCGCGCGCGCGACGAAGGCCTCGTCGCTGTCGACGTTCAGCGACGCCAGGCCGAGGTGATGGTTGAGGCTGCCGGCCACGCGCGCGGCGAAGGTCACGCCGGGCCGGGTCAGCACCGGGCAACCCGCCCACAGCGCGTCGGAGGCGGTGGTGTGGGCGTTGTAGGGCTCGGTGTCCAGGAACAGGTCGGCATGGCGCAGGCGCGCCAGATACTCCGCGTGCGGCTGCTTGGGCATGAACACCAGCCGCTGCGGCGCGACGTCCTGCGTCTGTGCGTACGCGCGCAGGCGCGCGTCGGCCTCGCCCGGGCCCGACAGCAGCCACAGCACGCTACCCGGCAGCGCGCGCAGCACCGCCAGCGCGCGCGCCATGCTGCGCGGGTTGAGCTTGTAACTGTTGTTGAAGCAGGCGAACACCGTGCCGGTCTCGGGCAGGCCGCAGTCGGCGCGCGACGGCGGCGCTAGGAGCGCGCGCGCGGTGTCGGAGGGCTGGAAACAGCGCGGCAGCCAGGCCACGGCTTCGCTGTAATGCGGCGCCATCCAGTCGGGCAGGGCGTAGCGGTCGGCCAGCACGTAGTCGATCCACGGCGCGCCCGAGCTGCCGGGGTAGGCCAGCCAGTTCACCTGCACCGGCGCCGGCCGCAGCGCCAAGGCTTCGGGCACGCCGCCGCCGCCCCAGCCGCGCAGGTCGAACAACACTTCGATGCCGGCGCCGCGGATCGCCGCGGCGACCTGCGCGTGCGGACGTTGCGAAACATCGTGCAGCGCGTGCGCGGCGGCGTGCAGGCGCTGCCGCACTGGGCCGCCGTCGTCCGCGGTGAGCGCGAACAGATGGGTCTGTAGCGCGGTCTGCGCGCGCAGGGCCTCGAACAGGGCGACCGTGAGCAGGCCGGTCGGGTGCGCGCCGAAACCGTTGGACAGGAAGCCCACCCGCACCGGCGCGCCGTCGTCGGCGCGCGCGGCCACCGCGGGCAAGGGCCGCACGGCGCGTGCGATCTCGCTCGCGCGCAAACGCGCGCAGCGCAGTTGCTCGGCGGCGTCGGCGTCCTCGCTGAGGAAGGCGAAGGGTTCCACCGCCGCGCGTCCGGCCGCGACCGCGTCGCGCACCTGGCGCGACAGCGCGTCCAGATCGCGCCAATCGCAGAGCCGGCGCCGCCAGGCCAGCAGATAGGCCGCCAGCTGCGGTTCGTCGGGGGCGAGCACATGCGCGCGCGCATAGGCTTGCGAAGCGGCTTCGGCTTCGCCGGTGTCTTCCAGCGCATGCCCCAGCCAGACCGCGATGCCGGGGTGGTCGGGCGCGTTGCGCGCGGCCTCGCGCAGGTAGGCCACCGCGTCCTCGCGCCGGCCCAGCATCCATTGCGCGCGACCCAGACGCGCCAGCGCTTCGGGGTGGCCCGGGCGCAAGTCGAGTGCGCGCTGCGCGGCGTTCGCGCCCGCGTTGGCGTCGCCGGCGTCGAGTTCGTGTTCGGCCAGCACGATCCAGGCGATCGCGTCGCTTGGATTGCGCTGCAGGGCCAGGCGCAGCTCGACGCGCGGATCGTTCAAGGCAATGGCCGGGTCAGGCCGCGCTCAGCGGCAGGTGGTAGCGCAGGGTGCCGTCGTAGCGGTGCCAACCGCTGGCGTCGTACAGGGCCTGCGCGGTCGCGTTGTCGGGATCGGTCTCCAGCTCCAGCCGGACCGCGCCATCGGTGCGCGCGAACTCGGCGGCGGCGTTCAGCAGCGCCTGGGCGACGCCGCGACGGCGCGCATCGGCTTCCACGAACAGATCGTTGAGCACCCAGACGCGCGCGGCGCGCACCGAGGAAAAGCTGGGATAGAGCTGGGTGAAACCGGCCGGCGCGCCGTCGAGTTCGGCCAGGAACACCACCGACTCCTCGCGCTGCAGGCGCTGGGCGATGAAGGCGCGCGAGACGGCTTCGTCGTAGCGCTGGGTGTAGAAGTGCCGATAGCGGTCGAACAGCGGCGCCAGGGCGTCGAGATCGTCGAGGTAGGCGCGGCGGACGGTGACGGGCATGGGCGGTACTATTGGTAGAGGGGGCGTGGCCCGATTATGGCGCCGGCCCACGTGTGCGGCGATAGCCCACCCACCTGCATTCTGTGGGAGCCGCGTGAGCCGCGATCGAGATACTGCGCAGCCTGCGCCGCCAATGGCCGCCCCGCGATCGCGGCTCACGCCGCTGCCACAGGCAGCCGGCAGCGATCAGTCGTCGGTCAACCGCGCCAATTCGTCGGCCTGATGCTCCTGCATCAAGCGCGCGACCAGCGCGTCCAGCTCGCCGGCGATCACGTTGGGCAGGTCGTACAGGGTCAGGCCTTCGACGCGGTGATCGGTGATGCGGCCCTGCGGGAAGTTGTAGGTGCGGATGCGCTGGCTGCGGTCGCCGCTGCCGACCTGGAGCTTGCGGGTCTCGGCCTGCGCGGCCGCAGCCTTGGCGATCTGCGCTTCGGCCAACATCGCCTTCAAGCGCTTCATCGCCTTGTCGCGGTTGGCGTGCTGACTGCGTTCGGTCTGGCTTTCGACCACGATCCCGCTGGGCGCGTGGGTGATGCGGATCGCCGAATCGGTCTTGTTGACGTGCTGGCCGCCGGCGCCGGAGGAGCGGAAGGTATCGATGCGCAGATCGGCGGGATTGATCTCGATCGGCTCGCCCTCGGGCTCGACCGGAATGATCGCCACCGTCGCCGCCGAGGTGTGGATGCGGCCCTGCGATTCGGTCTCGGGCACGCGCTGCACGCGGTGGGTGCCGGACTCGAACTTCAGGCGCGAGTAGGCGCCGCGGCCTTCGACGCGGGCAATGATTTCCTTGTAGCCGCCGTGCTCGCCCGCGCTGGAGGATTCGATCTCGACCTTCCAGCCCTGGCGCTCGGCGTAGCGCGCGTACATGCGGAACAGATCGCCGGCGAAAATCGCGGCCTCGTCGCCGCCGGTGCCGGCGCGCACTTCCAGATACAGGTCGCCCTCGTCGCGCGGATCCTTGGGGATCAGGTGCGCGAGCAGTTCCGCGTCCAGGCTCAGCAGGCGTTCGCGCGCGGCGGCGATCTCTTCTTCCGCCAGTTCGCGCAGTTCCGGGTCGGCGCGCATGGCCTCGGCCGCGGCCAGGTCGGCCTTGGCGCGGCTTTCCGCGGCCAGCGCGGTCGCCACCGGCTCCAACTGCGAGAACTCGCGCGACAGCTTGCGGAAGCGGTCGGTATCGCCGATCACGGATGGATCGGCGAGCAGGCGCTCCAGCTCCTCGCGACGTTCGGCGAGGGCTTCCAGCTTGCGGCGCAGGGTAGGGGTCATAAGAGCCGGGATTCGGGAGACGGGATTCGGGATTGGCAAAAGCGGGCGACGCGTAGGGGCGTCGCTAGGCTTCGCGGTCCGAATCCGCATCCGATGCGGCATCGCCCGGCTGCTCGGGGAACAGCTTGTCGGCGGCGCGCGCGAGTTCGGCGTTGCCGCTCAGCGCCGCTTCGCGCAGGGCGATGGTGGGCGCGTGCAGCAGGCGGTTGGTCAGGGTGTGGGCGAGGAAGTTCAGCACCTCGGCCGGGTCCTGTCCGGCCTCGAGCTGCTGGCGCGCCTTGGCCAGCACTTCCGCGCGCGCGGCCTCGCCGTGCGCGCGCAGGCGCTTGAGCGGGGCGGTGCGGGTGCTCGCGGCCAGGGTTTCGACGAAGCGCGCGACCTGCAGGTCGACGATGGCCTCGGCCTCGGTCGCGGCTTCGCGGCGGCTGCGCCGGTTGTCTTCGATCGCGCGTTCCAGATCGTCGACGGTGTACAGGAAGGTGTCCTTGAGCTCGGCCACGTCGGGCGCGATGTCGCGCGGCACCGCCAGGTCCAGCAGCAGCATCGGCCGATGCTTGCGCGTGGCCAGCGCGGCGGCGACCTGCGGCCGGCGCAGGATCGGTTCGCGGCTGGCGGTGGCCGACAGTACGATGTCGGCTTCGCCGAGGTGGCGGTCGAGTTCCGACAAGGGCAGGGCCACGCCGCCGTGGCGCGTGGCCAGGTCCTGGGCGTGGCTGAGGGTGCGGTTGGCGATCAGCAGGCGCTTGGCCTTGGCCTGTACCAGATGGCGCGCGGCCAGCTCGATGGTCTCGCCGGCGCCGATCAGCAGCACGGTCGAGTCCTCCAGGCGGGCGAAGGACTCCTGCGCCAGGCGCACCGCGGCCGAGGCCACCGAGACCGGGTTGGCGCCGATGCGGGTGTCGGTGCGCGCGCGCTTGGCGGTCGAGAACGCCTGCTGGAACAGACGATCGAGTTGGCTGCCCAGACTGCCGGCGCTACGCGCGGTGGCCCAGGCGTCCTTGACCTGGCCGAGGATCTGCGGCTCGCCCAGCACCAGCGAGTCCAGGCCGGTCGCGACCCGGAACAGATGGCGCACGGCTTCGGCGTCGCGATGGCGATACAGGTAGGCGTGCAGATCGCCCATGTCGTCCGGATGGGTGGCCAGCCAGTCGGCCAGCGCGCGGCCGTCGTCGTCGGCGACCGCGTAGAGCTCGGTGCGATTGCAGGTCGACAGCAGCGCCACCTCGCTCACCTGCGGCAGCGCGCGCAGCGCGTCCAGCGCCGCCGGCACGTCCTGCGCCGAGAACGCGACGCGCTCACGCAGGCTGACCGGCGCGGTCTGGTGGTTGATGCCTAGGACGAACAAGCTCATCGGAACGCGAGGCGTCCAGGGACAGGGGCCGACGGCGGTCGACGGGGCGAAGTGGGAGACATCCGTTCAGGTGCTTGCGATAAGCTGCGGGCTGCTGAAGGCCGCCATTCTACCGGCCCCGTGGGTTTCGACGGATTCTGATGAGTTCGATGTCGATGGATTCGATGGGTTCGATTCACTCCGTCTCAAGCCGCCGCGCCCCGGCGCGCGCGCTGAGCCTGCTCGCCGGCGCCGTCCTGACGGTCCTGCTGGCCCCCGTGTTCGCGGCGCCCACGGCCAAACCGGCCGCGGCCGTGTCCGCCGACGCCTCGGCCGCCACCAGCGCGGCCCTGGAGCCGCTGCTGACCGGCGAGTTCGCGCTCCAGGCCGGCAAGCTCAAAGAGGCCGCGACCGCCTACGCCGCCGCCGCCCGCGCCGCCAAGGACAAGGAACTGGCCGCGCGCGCGACCGACATCGCGATCGTGGCCAAGGAAGACAAGCTGGCCGGCGAATCGCTGGCGCTGTGGCGCGAGCTGGGCGGGGAGGGCGCGCCCTTGCTGGCCTCGCAGGCGATTCTGGCCCTGCGCGGCGGCGACGAACGCGCCGCCCTGCGCGACCTGGACCGCCTGATGCTGGCCGACGACACCGGCTGGCGACGCGTGCTGGGCGTGCTCTCGACCGGCTCCAAGGACCCGCAGCAGGCCGCGCGCCTGCTGGAAAAGCTGATCGACGGCAGCCAGATGCCCAAGGACCTGATGGCCTGGGTCGCGTTCGGCCTGTACGCCCAGCGCCTGGACCAGCCCAAGCTGACCGAGCGCATCGTGGCCGAGGTGGTGGAGCGTTTCCCCGGCAATCCGCGGGTGAGCCTGCTGCGCGCCAGCCAGCTGCGCGAGGACGGCAAGCAGGACGAGGCCCGCAAGGTGCTGGAGTCGATCGCCGCTCAGGCCGACACCGACCCGCAGATGCGCGGCCTGATCGCCCAGGAATACGACGCCCTCGGCGACCTGCCGGCGGCCGCCGCGATCCTGGGCCGCGGCCCGCAGGACGACCAGACCTACGCCCTGCGCGCCTCGCTGATGGCGCGCGCCGAGGACAAGCCCACCCTCACCAAGCTCTACGACGAACTGCGCCGCAACGCCGCCAAACCGGAACCGGGCCGGCGCCTGCTGCTGGGCCAGATCGCCGAATTCCTGGAGCGCAACGACGAGGCCCTGGATTGGTACCGCGGCGTGCCCGGCGGCCCGCAGCGCTGGGTCGCCAAGCTGCGCGCGGCCAACGTGCTGCACGAACTCAAGCGCGCCGACGAGGCCTACGCGGCCCTGCGCGCGCTGCAGTCCGACGCCTCGGCCGAGGACGACACCCGCCGCGACGCCTACCTGCTGGAGGCCGCGCTGCGCGCCGAGGACAAGAACGAGGCCGGCGAGCTGGACGCGTTCGCGCGCGGCCTGGCCGCGTTCCCGGATGAGCCGGAAGTGCTGTACGCGCGCGCCCTGAGCTATGAGCGCCGCGACGACATCCCGCGCGCCGAGGCCGATTTCCGCCGCATCCTGGTCGCCGAGCCGGACAGCGTGGCCGCGCTCAACGCGCTGGGCTACACCCTGGCCGACCGCACCACGCGCTTTCAGGAAGCGTTGGAGCTGATCCAGCGCGCGCGCACCGCCGAGCCCGACAACGCCGCCATCATCGACAGCTACGGCTGGGTGCTCTATCGCCTGGGCCGGAATCAGGAAGCGCTGGTGGAACTGCGCCGCGCCCTGACCCTGCAGAAGGATCCGGAGATCGCCTCGCACCTGGGCGAGGTGCTGTGGGCGGTCGGCAAGAAGGACGAGGCACGCAAGTATTTCGAGCAGGCGCGCAAGCTGGATCCCGAGAATCGCGCTCTTAAGCGCGCGCTGGAAAAGACCGGCGCATGAAGGCGCGCGCGCTGACCGTGGCGGCCCTGGCCGCAGTGCTGAGCGCGTGCGCGGGGCAGGCTGTGCGCGGCCCGGCACCGCCGCCGCTGGCTCCCGCCGCTGCCGAGGCCGCCCAGGCCGCGCGCGAGAGCGAATTGCGCGCTCAGACCGGGTGGTCCCTGAGCGGCCGCATCGCGCTCAGCAACGGCCGCAACGGCGGCTCCGGGCGGATCGAATGGCGGCAGGACGGCGATCGCTACGAAGTCGCGCTCAGTGCCCCGGTGACCCGGCAGAGCTGGCGTTTGAGCGGCGATATCGCCGGCGCGCGCCTGGAAGGTTTGGAAGGCGGTACTCGCAGCGGCCCCGACGCCGCCGCGCTGCTGCGCGAGGCCACGGGCTGGGAAATCCCGGTCGCGGCCCTGAGCGATTGGGTGCGCGGCCTGCGCGCCACAGGACAGGGGCCGGCGAGCGTGCGTTACGGCGCAGATGGCCGCCCGGCTCGAATCGAGCAAGGCGGCTGGAGTATCGATTACCGCTGGCCGTCGACCGATGCTCCTGCGTTGCCGTCGCGGGTGGATGCGATCCGTGGCCAGGCCAAGGTGAAGTTGATCGTGGACGAGTGGGAGGGGCCGGCTTCGGTGCCCACCGCGGAGCAGGCGCCGTGGGCGCCGATCGACAATTCGGCGACGACTCAACTACGCAAAACGTTGGCGGCTGTGAATTTGTTCGATCCCGCCGCCGATATGCGCGCGAATGTCGCGCGGGGCGATCGGGGTTCGATCAGTATCTGCGGCTACAGCTGCGAACCGCCCGGACTGACTGGCCATGAGCCCGGTATTAAGGGCGGTCGCATCCTGCTTGGAACCGGCGACGTCATCGTCGGTCCTGACTATGAGCGGTTGCTGCGCCAGGCTCAGGCTTACGCGCTGACGTATAACCGCGCGCTCAGCGAGTGGGTACGGGAGCATCCGGTTGCTCCGTTTACGACCTCCGATTGATCGCGCAGCCTCCCGATCCGCCGCGCCCGCCATGTCCGCCCCCCACGAACACCCCTGGTCCCTCTGGCCCGCCCCGGCCAAGCTGAACCTGTTCCTGCGCATCACCGGCCGTCGCGCCGATGGCTACCACCTGCTGCAGACCGTGTTCCGTCTCCTGGATTGGGGGGACTCGATTCGCCTGCGCGTGCGCGACGACGGCCGCATCGTGCGTCACGGTGCCTCGGTCGCGGGCGTATCGGAAGATCAGGACCTTACCGTCCGTGCGGCGAAGTTGCTGCAAGAAGCTACTAACGTCGCTCAAGGTGTCGATATCATCATCGAAAAGCGCATCCCGGCCGGCGGCGGCTTCGGCGGCGGTTCGTCCGACGCGGCCACCGTGCTGGTGGCCCTGGACGCGCTTTGGGGCACCGCTGTGGGCGTGGATCGCCTGGCCGAGCTGGGCCTAAGGCTGGGCGCGGACGTGCCGGTGTTCGTGCGTGGCGACAACGCCTGGGCCGAAGGGGTGGGCGAGGCGCTGTCGCCGATCGCCCTGGCGCCGGCCTGGTACCTGCTGGTCGACCCCGGCGTGCACGCGCCGACCGCGGCCTTATTCCAATCGGCTGAATTGACGCGGGATGCCGCGGCCGCGACAATATCGGACTTCGTTTCGGGTATGCCGCTCGGGAATGCGTTCGAGCCGGTTCTGCGCCTGCGCGAGCCGGCTGTGGAAGCCGCGTTCGTCGCCTTGTCGCGAGTCGGTTCGCCGCGTCTGACCGGCTCCGGCAGCGGCTGTTTCGTCGAGTTCGCCACGCGCGAATCCGCCGAATCGGCGCTGGCGGCGCTGCCTTCCGGCCTTCGGGCCTGGACGGCGGCCGGCGTCGCACGGTCTCCGTTGCACGCCGTACTCGAAACACACCTTATGCAGGGGCGTCGCCAAGAGGCCCAAGGCACCAGGTTTTGATCCTGGCATCCGTAGGTTCGAATCCTACCGCCCCTGCCAGTAACAACGGTTTTTGAATAGGCCCGATCCGGCCCAGACCTCCGGATCGGACATGGACGTCGCCCGCCACGGTCAGAGCGAAGCGGAGAAGACAAAGTGCAGAACGATCGCAGCCTGCTGGTATTCAGCGGCAACGCCAACCGCCCGCTCGCCTTGGCAGTATGCAAGGAACTCGGCATCCGTCTCGGCAAGGCGCTGGTCGGTCGGTTCTCCGACGGCGAAGTCCAGGTCGAGATCGAAGAGAACGTGCGCCGCCAGGAGGTGTTCGTCATTCAGCCGACGAACGCGCCTACGGCCGAGAATTTCATGGAACTGCTGGTGCTGATCGACGCGCTCAAGCGCGCATCGGTGACCAGCGTGACCGCGGTGGTGCCGTACTTCGGCTACGCCCGCCAGGATCGCCGCATGCGTTCCTCGCGCGTGCCGATCACGGCCAAGGTCGCGGCCAAGATGTTCGGCGCGGTCGGCGCCGACCGGGTGCTCACGGTCGATCTGCATGCGGATCAGATCCAGGGCTTCTTCGACATCCCGGTCGACAACGTCTACGCCTCGCCGCTGCTGCTGGCCGATATCTGGCGCGCGCACGGCACCGACAACATGGTGGTGGTGTCTCCCGACGTGGGCGGCGTGGTCCGCGCCCGCGCGATCGCCAAGCGCCTCGACGACGCCGATCTGGCGATCATCGACAAGCGCCGTCCGCGCGCCAACGTCTCCACGGTGATGAACATCATCGGCGACGTGGCGGGCAAGACCTGCGTGCTGGTCGACGACATTGTCGACACCGCCGGCACCCTGTGCGCGGCCGCGGCCGCGCTTAAGGCGCAGGGCGCGACCAAGGTGGTCGCGTACTGCACCCATCCGGTGCTGTCGGGCGCGGCGATCGACAACGTGACCCGTTCGCAGCTGGACGAGCTGGTGGTGACCGACACCATCCCGCTCACCGACGCGGCCCGGGCCTGCGGCCGCATCCGCCAGCTCAGCGTGGCCGAGCTGCTGGCCGAAACCATCCGCCGCATCGCCTTCGGCGAGTCGGTGAGTTCGCTGTACGTGGATTGACGAAAGCGGACCGACGAAATCCGCGTTTCCGGCCCCGGCCGGGAACGCAACACCGCTCACCTGGTCGCGGGTGAGCGTTCTTTACCGCCGCGAGGCGGTTCAACGCAGTAAATGTGAGTAAACGAAAATGTCCGAACACATCATCAAGGCCACTGGCCGCAGCGTCGAGGGTAAGGGTGCGAGCCGCCGCCTGCGTCGTGCCGCCAGCATCCCGGCCATCATCTACGGCGGCAAGGCCGCTCCGCAGCCGGTCCAGCTGGACCACGAGAAGGTCTGGCTGGCCAGCCAGAACGAGTGGTTCTACTCCTCGATTCTGACCCTGGACGTCGACGGCAAGGCCGAGAGCGTGCTGCTGCGCGATATGCAGCGCCACCCGTTCAAGCAGATCATCATGCACCTGGACTTCCAGCGCGTGGATGAGAACCAGGCGATCCGCGTCGCCGTGCCGCTGCACTTCCTCAACGAGGACAAGTCGCCGGCCGGCAAGTCGGCCGACGTCGTGGTCACCCACGAGCTCAACGAAGTCGAAGTCAGCTGCTTGCCGAAGGACCTGCCGGAGTTCCTGGAAATCGACCTGTCCGCGCTGTCGGTCGGCGATATCGTCCACCTGTCCGAGATCAAGCTGCCCAAGGGCGTCGAGATCCCCGAGCTGAAGCTGGGCAAGGAACACGATGTCGCCATCGTGATCGCCAAGCACGGCAAGGAAGAAGTCGAGGAGCCGGCCGAGGCTCCGGCCGAAGTCCCGGCGGCCAAGGTCGCCAAGAAGGACGAAGACAAGAAGTGATCGCCTGCCGGCGCGCCCTGACCGGCGCGCCGGTTCGCGTTCGCGGACTGTACTGATCCATGGCGGGGTTGCGCCTGATCGTCGGCCTGGGCAATCCCGGCGCCGAATACACCCGGACCCGGCACAATGCCGGGTTCTGGTTTGTGGACGCCGTGAACGAGAAGTTCGGCGGCCGCTTCGGTCTGGAATCCAAGCTGTTCGGCGAGACCTCCAAGGTTGAGATCGGCGGGCGTCCGGTCTGGCTGCTCAAGCCGGCCACGTTCATGAATCTGTCCGGCAAGTCCGTGACCGCGGCGCTGCGCTACTGGAAGATCGAGCCCGAAGAGGCGCTGCTGGCGCACGACGAGCTGGACCTGGCGGCGGGCACCGCGCGGCTCAAGTTCGACGGCGGCCACGGCGGCCAGAACGGCTTGCGCGACACCATCAAGCTGCTCGGGCACGGCAAGTTCCACCGCCTGCGCGTGGGCATCGGCCATCCCGGCCACAAGGACAAGGTCACCCCGTGGGTGCTGGGACGTCCCGGCCGCGACGACGAGGCCTCGATCCTGCGCTCCATCGACGACGCCATCGACGTGCTGCCGCTGGCGGTGCAGGGCGACGTCAACGAGGCGATGAAGCGGCTACATACGAGCCGAGATTAGGGATTGGGGATTAGGGATTCGTACAAGCTCAGGCTGTTGCGAATCCCTAATCCCGAATCACGAATCCCGGATTGAACGCCATGGGCATCAAATGCGGCATCGTCGGCCTGCCTAACGTCGGCAAGTCGACCCTATTCAACGCCCTGACCAAGGCCGGTATCGCCGCGGCCAACTTCCCGTTCTGCACCATCGAGCCCAACGTGGGCGCGGTGCCGGTGCCGGATCCGCGCCTGAACGCACTGGCCGAGATCGTCAAGCCGCAGAAGCTGATCCCGACCGCGGTCGAGTTCGTCGACATCGCCGGCCTGGTCGCCGGCGCGGCCAGCGGCCAGGGCCTGGGCAACAAGTTCCTGGCCCACATCCGCGAGGTCGACGCGATCACCCACGTGGTGCGCTGCTTCGAGAACCCGGACGTGATCCACGTCAACAACAAGGTCGACCCGATCGCCGATATCGAGACCATCGATACCGAGCTGGCCCTGGCCGACCTGGAATCGGTGGAAAAGGCCCTGCAGCGTGCCGAGCGCAGCGCCAAGACCGGCGACAAGGAAGCCAAGCTCCGGGCCGAAGTGCTGGGCCGGGTCCGCGCCGGCCTCGACGCCGGCCAGCCCGCGCGCGCGCTGGGCCTGTCCGAGGACGACGTGGCCCAGGTCCGCGACCTGTTCCTGCTGACCCTGAAGCCGGTCATGTACGTGGCCAACGTGCTCGAGGACGGCTTCGAGAACAACCCGCATCTGGACGCCGTGCGCGCCCGCGCGGCCGGCGAGGGCGCCCAGGTGGTGCCGATCTCGGCCGCGATCGAGGAGGAGCTCAGCCAGCTCGAGGACGCCGACCGCGACGCCTTCCTGGCCGATCTGGGCCTGGCCGAGCCGGGCCTGAACCGCCTGATCCGCGCCGGCTACGCCCTGTTGGGCCTGCAGACCTATTTCACCGCCGGCGTGAAGGAAGTCCGGGCCTGGACCGTCAAGGCCGGCTCGACCGCCCCGCAGGCTGCGGCGGTGATCCATACCGACTTCGAGAAGGGCTTCATCCGCGCCGAGACCATCGGCTACGACGATTTCATCAAGTACAAGGGCGAAGCCGGCGCCCGCGACGCCGGCCGCCTGCGCCTGGAAGGCAAGGAATACCGGGTCCAGGAAGGCGACGTGCTGCACTTCCGTTTCAACGTTTGAGGCTCGGAACGGGCCGAGTCGCGCGCTCCGGAAAAAAATCTGCGAAACTTGTGTCCGGACACGTTGACTTCCTCCGTTTCGAGCGCCAGAATTGCGGGCTCTTTTGGAGGGATACCCAAGCGGCCAACGGGGGCAGACTGTAAATCTGCTGGCTTACGCCTTCGGTGGTTCGAATCCACCTCCCTCCACCAGTTAGTTCCAACGCTGTAGCGGTTTTCGGCGCGGGAGTAGTTCAATGGTAGAACCTCAGCCTTCCAAGCTGATGGTGCGGGTTCGATCCCCGTCTCCCGCTCCATTGATTCTGCTCCAGGCGACACCATCTACAGCGGTAGAAAAGTTTCACGCTCACGTAGCTCAGTCGGTAGAGCACCTCCTTGGTAAGGAGGAGGTCGAAGGTTCGATTCCTTTCGTGAGCACCATCCAAGCAGTACGTCAAACGCAGCAAGCCACCTAAAGAAACCAAGCGAGAAGCGAGTCATGGCCAAGGGTAAATTCGAGCGCACCAAGCCGCACGTGAACGTGGGCACCATCGGCCACGTGGACCACGGCAAGACCACGCTGACCGCAGCACTGACCAAGGTGGGCGCGGAGCGTTTCGGCGGCGAGTTCAAGGCGTACGACGCGATCGACGCGGCGCCGGAAGAGAAGGCGCGCGGCATCACGATTTCG
>NZ_LMJF01000017.1 GCF_001429785.1 Lysobacter sp. Root916
TGGTTGCTGCCGGGGTAAGCGAAGTTGGTGGTGATACCGCCGTGCAGCAGGCTGGTGCGGTTGCCGGTGGCGTTGGTTGCTGCCGGGGTAAGCGAAGTTGGTGGTGATACCGCCGTGCAGCAGGCTGGTGCGGTTGCCGGTGGCGTCGTAGGTGTAGGTCTCGATCGGGATACTGCTGACACCATCGCGCAGGATGGTCAGACGACCAAGGTTGTCGTAGTCGTAGCGGGCCAGGAACGCGCTCTGCAGGCCGTCCTTGAGCTCGGTGTCTGCGGAACTGTGGGTGTCCTTGTTTAAGACTTCTGCGGAACTATGGGTGCCCTTGTTCGCCGTTCGATCCAGGCCTTACGGCGCTCGAAAGAGCGCCCGGTGTAACGGTCGACTCCACATAGGAACGCACGACGTACACTGCGCTGCACGCAGTGGAAGGTCCTGGACTGGCCAGGAGGGATCAACAAGGAACGAGCCTGAGTCATATGACCAGCTTCGCCGACCCACCTCGTTTGCACAGCCAGGAAAGTCTGATCTGGATGTCAGGCTACTGCAGAACTGTGGGTGTCCTTGTTCACTGATAGGTGTCCCTCACGGGGCGGAAACAGTCGTATCCAGCGCGTCGCCACTTCGGCATCCGTCCATTGCCGCGCTAGGGTCGGCTCCAACTGCACGACCAAGTGCAGGTGGTTGCTCATCACGGCATAAGCATGAATGGCGACGGCAAAGCACTCAGCCAGCAATGCCAATCGCTGTTCGACCCAAACCTTCCGATGCTCGAAAGATCGACCGGTGTAGCGATCAACTCCACACAGGAACGCTCGACGCACGCAGCGCTGTATGCAATGAAAGGTGCCGGCCTGGCCGGGCGAGATTAGCGAAGAACGGGCCTGTGTCATGGGGCCAGCATCTCGGGTCTGCCGTGCTCGCGCAGCCAGAAAAGTCTGAATCGAATGTCAGGCTAGTGTGGAACTGTGGGTGTCCTTGTTCACCGTCTGAACTATGGGTGTCCTTGTTTGGAGCGAGCAGTCGGCTATAGGCGGAACTGTGGGTGTCCTCGTCCCCATACTCGCCCCCCTCCGCGTGTTCGCTTCGCCCCAAGAAATCAGCGCGCTGCCGCAATCGCAACAATCGCCATGCCAATCAGTTGACTTGCAACCACCAAAGCAACCGGACGACGTCGAATAACCGCTGCCGCAATCGCCCCAGCCACCAAAGCCGCCAACAAGGCTATACCGACAATTATTAGCACCAACTCCAGATCAAGCCTGCCCATCGCCCTCATGGCCAAGTTATAAAAAGCCAGAGTGAGCCAGGTTATGCCAACAGCATTTATTAGCCGACGAAAGTAGCTTTCACTCCCTACCTGCTGGCCCATGTATATACTCCCTATATTGATTAAAAAAGTGACTTTGACCTTCGATTATAGCCCCATCAAGCATAACCTTAGGCAGGTGATACAAAGTTCGCATTTCCGAGTACTTTGAGTACATCTCATTCAAAAACTTTAGAGCCTGTGAATAGCTAAGCTCGCTGCGTCGAAAGCCTGCGGCTTCGTAGTCCTTAAGCAGCTTTGAATCAAGCAGACCGCATTCAAGATAGTCCGTATACGGGCGTTTAGGCCCGACTGAATCGGGCTTTGTAGCGTCTATAAGGGAGCCCAGTTTATCAACACTCTTCCTGATCCTCCCACCCCACCCCGGGACATCCTTAGCTGAAATGGGCTTGAAGTTCAATTTGAACTCCCAAGCCATCGCCTGCATGCCACCACCACGATGAAAAGCCTCAATAGTCAGCAAACCATGGGGATCAAATGCAGTTACAGGGGTATTGTCGGCATATACAAATAAAGCAGTACCTCCGCCCAACCCAATCGGATCACTCTGCACATACCGCCCACTCCCCGCATCGTAATCCCGAAAGTAGTTGTAATTCAGCCCAGTAGCGGCGTCATACCGCTGCCCCGGGAACCGCATGTCGAGCACGAAGTCCGTGCTGTCCAGGTCCGGGTCCTGATTCGGCGGATCTTTGCCGAACGCCTCGCCGGCGTCATACCGCTGCCCCGGGAACCGCATGTCGAGCACGAAGTCCGTGCTGTCCAGGTCCGGGTCCTGATTCGGCGGATCTTTGCCGAACGCCTCGCCCTGTAGCGCCCAGGTCCAGATCGCGACGTCGCGGCTGCGGTCGATGACGGCACGCGGGGTGCCCAGGTGGTCGGGCTCGATGTAGTGCAGTTTCTGGTKGGCACCCGCGCCGGCCAGCAGGCCGACCGGGAGGTCGTCCAGCCAGATCGCTTGTTGCAGGACCGCGCCGTTGTGGTCGTAGTCGCCCAGCCAGCGGCCCGACTCGTCGTAGACGGTGTAGGTGTTCACGGCCGGGGTGCCGCCGCTGCCATCGGGGTTGCMGGTAACSGCCGGGATGGTCGAGAGCACGCGTTCGCCCAGGGCGTTGTAGGCGTAGCTGCGTAGCATGGTGCCGTTTTGCGACACGCTGTTCATGCGGTCGTCTTCGGCGTAGTTGAACTGCTTGAGCGCGCCGCCGATGGCCGTGGTGTTGCCCACGCCGTCGTAGCTGCGCGCGACGCTGCCCACCGWACTCAGGCGATGGTTGCTGCCGGGGTAAGCGAAGTTGGTGGTGATACCGCCGTGCAGCAGGCTGGTGCGGTTGCCGGTGGCGTCGTAGGTGTAGGTCTCGATCGGGATACTCTGACACCATCGCGCAGGATGGTCAGACGACCAAGGTTGTCGTAGTCGGGTCGTCTTCGGCGTAGTTGAACTGCTTGAGCGCGCCGCCGATGGCCGTGGTGTTGCCCACGCCGTCGTAGCTGCGCGCGACGCTGCCCACCGAACTCAGGCGATGGTTGCTGCCGGGGTAAGCGAAGTTGGTGGTGATACCGCCGTGCAGCAGGCTGGTGCGGTTGCCGGTGGCGTCGTAGGTGTAGGTCTCGATCGGGATGCTGCTGAGGCCGTCGCGCAGGATGGTCAGGCGGCCAAGATTGTCGTAGTCGTAGCGGGCCAGGAACGCGCTCTGCAGGCCGTCCTTGAGCTCGATGAGCTGACCGGCGGCGTCGTAGCCGTAGTGCAGCGACAGGCCGCCGCTGGCGTTGTCCTGGATCGTGACGGGCCGATAGTCGAGATCGTGCTGACGCGCCAGGGTGCGGCCGTTGCCGTAGACCCAGCCGACCGCCGGGCCGAATGGAGCGTAGCCGGCCTGATTGAGCAGCACCGTGCGGCTACCGCCGTTCGGGGTCACGCCAACTTCGGTGATGCGGCCCTGAGCGTTACGTACGTAGTCGACGACGGCGCCGTCGGGGTAGCTGATCGACTTCACATCGCCCGCAGCGGTGTAGGTGTAGTCGACCATAAAGAACCGGCCACCGACGATCTGCATCTTGGTTTCGACCTGGCCGAAGCGGTCGTAGCAGTAGCGCATCGCGGCGCCGAAGTTCTTGTTCGTGCCGGTCATGCGGCCCTGCGCGAACGCTGGGTCGCCGCCGCAGCCGGTGTTGAAGGTGTCGTAGTGATAGACGATGTCGTTGCCGCCGCTGGTGGCCAGCATCGAGACCGAGGTCAGGCGATTGAGCGCGTCGTAATCGTAGGTGTGCGCCTGGGCATCGTTGGCGTCGAGGCGGCTGTCCAGGTTGCCCGCGCTGTCGTAGCCGTACTGGGTCAGCCCGGTGTCCGGACTGGTCATCTGGGTCACGTCACCGAAGCCGTTGTAGCTGTAGTTCGTCTGCAGCCCCTTGGGGTCGGTCACGCGGGTGACGTTGTCGAGCGCGTCGTAGAGGTAGCCGGTTTCCGCGGCGATGCCGCCCGGGTCCTGCACGGTGCGCGAGACGCGGTTGAGCGGGTCGTAGTCGTGGTCGACCACGCGGCTGAGCGGGTCGGTGACCAGGTTGGGGTTGCCGTCGGCGTCGTAGGTGGTGCCGGTGATGTGGTTGCCGGCGTCCTTGTGCTGGGTTTGCTCGCCCAGGCTGTTGTAGAAACGCGACAGCTGCCGGCGCAGCACTGCGCCACTGTCCTTGGTCTCTTCCTTGATGCGGTTGCCGGCCTTGTCCAAGGTGTAGTGAATGGTGTTGCCGGCGTTGTCGGTGACGTCGGTCAGGCGCTGCGCGGCGTCGTAGGCAAAAGTGATGTAGCTGCCGTCAGGCTGGGTCAGGCGCTGGACCAGGCCGGTAGGTTCGTAAATCGCGCTGGTAATGCGGTCGTCGGCTTCGCTGGCGGCGTTAGGCCCACGCACCTTGGTGGCGGTCAGCCAGCCGCGCGGGTGGTATTCGTAGTCGGTGACCACGCCGGCAATGTCCTTGAGCGACAGCACCCGGCCTTGGGCGTCGTACTGCAGCACCTCGGTGACCTGCCCCAGGGCGTTGGTGGTCTTCCACAGGTCGCCCTTGCGGTGTGGGCAGGTCGCGGGCGCGGATGCGCAGCTGGCGTCGTCGCTGGGGTAGTAGGCGTAAGCGGTGACGTCGTTGACGTCCGTGCGTGGGCCATTGACCGACTTGAGCAGGCCGAGCAGCGGGCAGGTGCTGTTGCTGGCCGCGACATCGGCGGCTTCGCAGTAGACGTAGGCCGTGGTCCGGGTGGCGCTGGTGGCGGTGTCGCGCACGGTGACGGAGGTCGGCTGCATTCGTGCGTTGCGAGTGATGCGAGTCTCACGGTTGCCGATCAGAGTCGTCAGCACGCGGTTGACCGCAAGCTCGTGGCGCTGCTCGATGGTGCGCGCCTGCGCCGCGCCCTGCGCTTCGACCACGGTATGAGCGCGAGCAAGAAGGCCCGACACGGTATCGGTGAGTTCCGCATACTGGTGCTTGGTCACGGTTCCGTTGGGATCAGTGACCGTGTCGATGCGGCGGCGGAAGTCGGTGGTTTCGGGGTAGTAGGTAAAGCTGGTCGTCCCGGCGCTGTTGGCGACCGATGCGATTTTGCGTGGCGCACCGCTGGGCGGCGTCGCGGTGAGCGCGTAGACGTTCTGACGACCTAAGGCATTCGTGGCGGTGGCGGTGCCGGCCGCCGAATACGTCAGCGACAATCCGTCGGTGATATCTCCTAGCGTGCGTGACTGCACACGCGCCTTTTCGTCGTATACGTTGGTACTGAGGCGCCGATTATCCTCCGCCGTAACGCCGACCAGCAGCATCGGTATCCCATCAATACCGTAGTGGTAACGGCGCTGCGCGCCGTCCGGATAGGTCGCGGTCTCGACCTGCCCCAATGAGGTGTAGGTGTAGCTAACCAACACCACGCCAGCGGAACTGATCGATGCGATTGGAGCGCCACCCTTACCAGTGGTGCGAGTGAACTCAAGTACTCGTCCGCTGCTGTGGGTAATCGTGCTCAGTCGCTGCAAACTGTCGTAGCCGTAGACCAACGTGGTGCCGTCTTCGTAGGCCTGCTGCAACAATCGTCCTTCGGCATCAAAACTCAGAGTGCGATCGCCGCGGTACACGACCCAGTTCGTGCCGGAGGCGACCAGCCGGTCGCCGCTGCCATCGCTGGCCTCGTAGGCCGCGCCCACAGACTTGAACGCCGTGTGCCGCCCGTCCGCATCGACCAGGCCGTAGTGCACGGTCGAACTGCCGCCAATCGGATCGGTGCCCATCGCCAAGCGGACGTTGTGCGAGTTGGTCCAGCCCCCGCCGAACCCCCCGCCGGCGACGGAACCACCCGATTGATAGCTGCGCTGCAACGAAACCCAGCCCAGATCGAAGTCGTTGGTGGTCTCCGCCAGGGTGCCGCTGCTGATCTGGCAGTTCTCCTCTGTCGGGCAGGTTCGCACCGGTGCGCTGGCGTAGCTCATCTCGGAGCCAGGCACGCCCGCGCAGGCCTGCTTGGCGGCGCTCCACGCATGCACGGTGATGTTGGGGCATTGAATGGAGCGGTTACGCAGGATCGCCCCATTCTCGTTCGTGCTGGTGCAACTGCCGGGCGAGCCGACCGTATAGCTGGCCGTGTAGGTGGTGCTCTCGTTCAGGCTCTGACCGTTGTCCCAACTGCTGTCCACCTGCCAGTTCGGCGACACGGTCACGACGGTGGACGCAGGACAGCCTTGCCCGGTGCTGTCCGCGTCCAGACGCTGCTTGATCTGGTCCACCACCATCTGCAAGGTCGCGTTCGGCTGCTGCGGGTCGAGCAGGCTGTGGTGGCTCCACTCGCCCACCACCGGCGGCACGCGCTCGAATTCGTACTGGTAGATCGTGCGGTCGCTCAGCACGGTCTGCTTGGTGACTTCGAAACTGAAGGGGCCGTAGGGCAGCGAGGCGGCATGGATGCTTTCCATGTCCTGCTGCACGGCGCGCTCGGTGAGGTGCGGTCCGTTGAAGGCTAAATCGCTGGTCCAGACCTGGCCGATCTCCTGCGCGGAAGCGGCGCCGCTCAGTAGCGCCAGCAAGCCCAGCGCGGCCGCGAGCGAGCGAGCGCGCACGGCAATGGAGCGGCGGCGGTTCAATCCTTCGTAACCCATACCATCCCCTTCTTGTTGTCTGCGCCGACCTTGCGGACGGCGTGGTTTGCTGCTGAGGCGTGCGCGGCGCGAGCCGGGCATGACCCACGATGAGGCCTACCCGTCGCGGTCGCTGCGACAGCCTCTATAAGAAGTCCAACAAAGCGATGACACGGCGCAAAACCGGACGCGCCCAGGCTTCCTCGCGGCGCTTGCGCCCACCTTCGGCCAACACCAAGACAGGCCCACGACAGGCGCGAATCGGCGAATGGATCGATGCGAAGGAGCCGACGGCGAACGGTCGGCGGGCCCACATTCCTTATGCGTCACTGCGTGGCTCCCCGGTGGGATGCAGCGGTTACTGTTCGCCCCAGCACGCGGGTTACAGCCCGGTACGGCGTGGGGCCAGCTTCTCCACGGCCGAGGGCGGCGTCAAGTGCCGCGCATCGAGGTTTCGAAACTGTTCGAAGCGTCGGGATTGATGGCACACAGAACGCATACTTTGTGCAGGGTCATCCAGCGCCGAACCGTGCACAAAGTGCGCCAAAACGGTGGCTCTTAGCCGCGCAACGCCCACCACGCCCCGACCGCGACGATCGCCAGCATGCCGGCACCGGCGCCGACCAGGATGCGTTCCTGCCGTTGCGCTTTGGCCAGCGCATCGCCGTAGGGCATCGTGGTGTGCGCGATCATGGTGTACAGCGGCAGCCAGGAACGCGGCAGCAGTCGGTTCAAGGTCACGTCCAGGCGCTTACGCGCGAGGAACCATGGCGACTGCACTTTCTGACGCAGTTCGACGAAGTTGGCCTTGGACAATTCGGCCAGGGTGTCGGTGTGCGGGCGGCGCGAGCGCTCGTAATCGGCGAACGCGTCCGCGCGCCGGCCCGGATGACGCGCCAGTGCGGCCATCAACGCCGAGCAATCCTCGAACGCCGAGTTCATGCCCTGGCCGTAGAAGGGATAGACCGCGTGGCAGGCGTCGCCAACCAGCACCATCCAGTCCTCGCGGCTCCACGGCGCGGTGCGCGTGGTCACCAGCGAGCCGACCGGATGCGCCATCCATTCCTCGACCAGCTGCGGCAGCAGTGGCAGCAGATCGGGGAAGTACTTGGTGAACAGCGCGCGCACGTCGTCTTCGCTGCGGGTGGTGGCGAAACTATCCGGGCCCTCGAACGGCAGGAACAGGGTGAGCGTGTGCGAGCCGTCGCGATTGGGATGCGAGACGAACAGGCCGTGGCTGCGCGGCCACACGTGCAGCGCCTCCAGTTCGATCGCCGAGCTGCCGTCGGCCAAGGGTTTGAGGGTGAGCTCCTTGTAGCCCCACTCCAGGTATTCCTGGTGGTAGTCGGCGCGTTCGCCGCGCTGCATTTCCTGGCGCGCGCGCGAGAACGCGCCGTCGGCGCCGACCACCCAATCCGGGCGCACCTTCAAGGTCGCGCCGCCGGTGTCGAATTCGAGTTCGCGCGCGACCTTGTCGGCCGCGACCAGGCGATGGCCGAAATGCAGGCGCACCTGCGGATGGCGCTCGGCGCGATCCAGCAGCAGGCGGTTGAGTTCGTTGCGGTCGATCGAGTGCAGCACTTCGCCGCGGTCCTTGCCGTAGGGCTGGTAGCGGGTGCTGCCGTCGGGCGCGTGGATCACACGACCGGCCATGGTCACCGAGGTCGGCATCACCGCATCGATCAGCTCGGCCTCGGTCAGCGCCTGGATGCCGCGCTTGGACAGGCCCAGGTTGATCGAGCGCCCGCCCTCGGCGCCGCTCACGCGCGGATCGGGGCGGCGTTCGTAGACGTCGACGCCGTGACCGAGCGCGGCCAGACGCAGGGCCAGCAGCGAGCCGGCGAGGCCTCCGCCGACGATCGCCACGCGTGCGGCGGCGGTGGATGTGGCGGAGGCGTCAGTCATCTAGCGCGGATCCCGCGGCGGCGCGCGCCGTGCGTGCGCCGCCCGCACGCGCGGCGGTGCGCGGCAGCGCGCTCAGGCGCGGTGTTTCGACCGCGATCGCGGCTAGGCGCAGCTGCAGCTCGGCCTCGACCAGGGCTTCGATCGCCTGTTCGAAGTTGTTGCGGCGCAGATTGGGCCCGAGTCGGCGCAGGTAGGAACGCAGATAGGCCGCGCGCGTTTCCGGCGCGTCGATCTCGCGGCGCAGGAACGGCAGGTCGGACTCGACCATGTGCCGGATCGCGAGCATGGGCACCGGGCTGCGCAGCGGGAAGAAATCGGGATTGCGCAGGCCGGGGCTGCTGTTGTGGGCGTGAAACTCGCCCAGCATCAGGCCCAGCTCGACGAAGCCGCCCTTGTTCTCGGCCTGGATGCGATCGACCACGCTGGCGCCGTCGACGCCCAGGTTGGGGAACACGATCAGGATCGACTTGTTGACCGCCGCCGCGCCCGAGCGCGGTTCGATCTCCAGGAACAGGCCGCGGTAGTGCGCGATCAGCTCGGCCATGCGCTCCGGATCGGGCTCGGCGTCGGCGACCTCGGTGAGCCAGATCGTGTCCAGGCCCAACGCCAGCGGCGTGAACGGACACACCGGCCCGGTCCGGCCCAGCTCCGGGTGCGGTTGGGCGAGGAACTCGCGCACCCAGCTGACGATGGTGGGCAGCGGCGCGCTGGCGGGTTGGTTGCGCTCCACGTCGGAGGCGCGCAGCAGCTGGCCACGCGCGGCCGCGCCCGCGCTCTCGACATGGCTGCGGCCGGCCATCATGGCCGCGTCCGGGTCGGGCAGTTGGAAGGAATCGTTATCTGGGCTCATCGCCTCGCTCCTGGTTCCTGGCTCAGCCGCGTGCCGCATCGCGCACGCTGAGCGGGCGCATGTCGGTCCACCACTCGCGGATGCGAGCCAGGCAATCGTCCTTCGATCCCTCGAAGCCGGCGTCGCGCCAGCCCTGCGGAATCGCGTATGCCACCGGCAGGATCGAGTACTGGTCTTCGTGATTGACCACCACCCGATACGCGCCGAGATCCATCTCTTCTCCTTGCATGCAACCTCCATCCCAACTCAAGCCGCGGCGCCGATTCCCGCCGCCGAACCCGTCGCCAGGATCGGCGCATCGGGCAATTCGTCCTCGACCCGACGGATCGCGCGCACCGCATAGGCGCTGGCCGCGACCGCCGTCATCAGGACCCCAAGGACTATGAACATCAGGCCCAGGCCGCGGCCCGGACCGACGCCGATCCACGCCCCGACCGTGCCGGCCAGGGCGCCGCCGGGCGCCATCAACGGTTCGAACACGTGTTCGGCCAGCGGACCGGCCAGGCAATAGCCCAAGGGCATCGCCGCTTCCGACAGCACTCGCTGGATCGCGAAGCAGCGGCCCTGCAGATCGGCCGGCACCTTGCTCTGCCACAGCGCGGCATTCGACGCGTTGAGCACAGGTAACGTCAGGAAGAAGCCGAAACCGGCCACCAGCACCAGCGCGAACGACGGCGCCAGGCCGTGCACGGCCAACAGCACGCCGGCGGCCAGCGAGTAACCGAGCACGCCGTGGATGCGCCGACGCGGTCCGCCCCAGGTGCTCATGGCCAGGCCGCCCAGCAGCAGGCCGCAGCCGCCGACCGCCATCTGCACGCCCAGCAGGGCCGCGTCGGCGAACGACAGCACCAAGGGCGTGATCGCGATGCTGGCGATGCCGAACAGGAAGTTGGTGGCGCCGAACACCAGCAGCAGGCCGTACAGGCCCGGGCGATCGTGCACGTAGCGGAAGCCGGTGGCAGCTTCGCGCCACAGACTGTCCTCGGCCTCGGCCTCGGCGCTGCGTTGCGGGCGCGGCACGCGCGCGAAGCACAGTGCGATCACGCCGATCACGAAGGTCAGCGCATCGACGATCAGCACGCCCTGCATCGAGATCGTGCTGACCAGCACGCCGGCCAGCAGCGGCCCGCCGACCTGGGCGATCGCGAAACCGGTCTGGACCAGGCCGTTCACGCGGGTGAGCTGCTCCTGGCTGGCGAGCAGCGGAATGCTGGCCGCGTACGCCGGCTGCAGGAAGGCGTTGGCGATCGCCGAGATGCCAACGCCGGCATAGACATGCCACAAGGCCAGGCCGTCGGTGGCGTACAGCACGGCCAGCGCGACCATGGTCAGGGCCGAGACCGCGTCGCAGACGATCATGGTGCGGCGACGGTCCCAGCGATCGACCAGGGCGCCGGCGATCGGCGAGATCAGCAGCGCCGGCACCGCCATGGCGACGAAGATCAATGCGAACTGGGTGGTGGAACCGGTGCTCTGGTACACCCAGATGCCCAGCGCGAACGAGGTCAGGCGCGAGCCCACGCCCGACACCAGCTGGCCGACCCAGATCAGCAGGAAATCGCGCAGGCCGGCGTAGCGGTTCACGCTTCCTCCTCCTCGACCGCCAGCGGCAGGGCGCCGCGGCTGCGCAGGAAATCCAGATAAGTCGCGAACAGCACGCGGTCGGCGGGCGGACAGACCAAGCCCAGCGCGGCGACCGCGTCGAGGGTGGCGCTGCAATCGAAGCGCGGTTCGCGCGGGTCCGGATCCTGCGGGAACAAGCCGGCGAACGGCGCCAGCGCGTTCTCGCGCGACACCGCCGCTTCGGCCAGCAGCGCCTTGCGCCAGGACGGGTAGTCGATCTCTTCCACCGCCAAGCCGGCGTCGCGCATGGTCTCGACCGCTTCGACGATGGGCAGGCGACACGGATTGAAGAAGTGGTACTGGCCGTCGGCATCGCCCGCGCCCAAGGCCAGGCGCACGATCGCGCGGCCGACGTAATCCACCGGCGCCATGTCGAAGGACTCGTCGGGCAGGTGCGGCGCATAGCCCAGCTGCACGCAGCCCTTGATCCAGGCGTTGAAGTAGTCGCCCACGTTGCTGGTGCCCAGGCGGCTGTCGCCGGTGATGCGCGCCGGGCGGTAGATCGCCACCGGCAGCCCGCGCGCGCGCGCGGCCAGCGCCAGTTGCTCGCCCACCCACTTGCTCTGGTTGTAGCCGCCCATCTGGCCTTCGGCATCCGGCGGCGGATCGGATTCGCGCACCACCCGATCCATGTGGCGCTCGGTGAGATACACGCCCAGGGTCGACACCAGATGCACCGGCTTGACCCGGTGACGCGTGGCCAGGCGCAGCACCTCGAGGGTGCCGCCGACGTTGGCCGCTTCCAGATGTTCGTAGGGCGCGAGGAAATTGACCTGGCCGCCGTTATGGAAGATCACCTCGGCGCGCTGCGCGAGCGCGTCGAACGCCTCGGCGTCCAGGCCCAGGCGCGGCGCCGACAGATCGCCGCACACCGGCAGCAGACGATGTTCGTCGCCCGCGCGCCATAGCTCGTAGGTATCGAGGTTGGCGCGGATGCGGCGCAAGCCCTCGGCCTCGCTGTCGGCGCGCACCAGACACAACAGTTCGGCGTCGGTGGTGTCGAGCAGCTCGCGCACCAGATAGGCGCCGAGGAAGCCGGTGGCGCCGGTGACCAGGGCCGAGGCCGGTTGCGCGCGCGCGGCCGGCGCGCGCGCGCCGCTGGGATCGATGTCCGGCGGCAACACCACGCGCGCCCGCAGATCGGTGCGCGCGTCGGCCACGCCGGCGCGCTGAGCTTCGATCGCGCGCGCCAGGCCGGCCACCGTGGGGCTGGCGAACACCGCCGCCAACGGCAGCTCGACGCCGAACGCGGCGTGCAGCTTGAACACCAGCGGCAGGGTCGACAGCGAATCGCCGCCGAGCGCGAAGAAATCCTCGTCGGCGCCGATGTCCTCGCGCCCCAGCACTTCGCGCCAGACCGCGAGCACGCCGGTTTCGATTTCGCCCTGCGGCGCGCGCACGCGGCGCTCGGCGGCGGCCGTGGCCGGCGGCGCCGGCAGGGCGTGGCGATCGACCTTGCCGTTGCGATTCAAGGGCAGCGACGGCAGCGCCACGAACAGCGACGGCACCAAGGCGTCGGGCAGGCGCTGGGCGAGGAACTCGCGCAACGCCGCCGGCTCCAGTCCCGCCTCGGCGACCACGTAGGCGACCAGGCGCTTGTCGCCGGGCCGGTCCTCGCGCAGCGCGGCGGCGGCGGCCTGCACCTGCGGGTGCGCGGCCAGCGCGGTTTCGATCTCGCCCAGTTCGATGCGCACGCCGCGCAGCTTGACCTGATGATCGCGGCGGCCGAGGAACTGCAGGCTGCCGTCGGTGTTCCAGCGCGCCAGGTCGCCGGTACGGTACAGCCGCGCGCCGGGCGTATCGGCGTAAGGGTCGGGCAGGAACGCGGCTTCGGTGAGCGCGGGCTGGCCAAGGTAACCGCGCGCGATGCCGGCGCCGCCGATGCACAGCTCGCCGATCACGCCGCGCGGCGCCAGACCCAGCTCGGCGTCGAGCACGTACACGCGCACGCCCGGCAGCGGCGTACCGATCGGCAGCTCGGCGCCGGCGAATTCGCCGCCGTCGCGGGTGGACAGCATGGTCGCGCAGACCGAGGCTTCGGTCGGGCCGTAGTGGTTGCACAAGGCGACCCGGCCGCCGCTGACGCCGGCGTATCGACGCACCTGCTCCAGCGGCACGCTCTCGCCGCCGATCATCATCAGGCGCAAGGCCGGCAACAGCGGGCGGGTGCGCTGGGCCGCGAACCAGCCCTCGCTCCAGCGCCGCCACAGCGCGGCCGGCGCGTCGATCGCGGTCACGCCGTAATCGCGGCAGAAACTTTCCAGCTCGTACGGGCCCAGCTCGGCCGGGGCCGGATGCAGCACCAGCGCCGAACCGCTGGCCAGTGCCGGGAAGATGTCGCCGACCGAGGCGTCGAACACCAGCGGCGGAATCATCAACAGGCGCTGGGCGACGAAGTCGTGGCGCGCCATGAAGCCCAGGGTGAGATTGACCGCGCCGCGGTGCTCGATCACCACGCCCTTGGGCGCGCCGGTCGAACCGGAGGTGTAGATCACATAGGCGGCGCTGTCGGCGCCGGCCAGTTCCGCCGGCGGCTGCTCGGCCGGCGGCACGCCGTCGGTGATCACGCAGGGCACGGCACCGGCGACCGCATCGGCGCGCGCGACCAGCGCCGCGGGCGCGACCAGGGCCAGCGCGCCGGCGTCGGCGAGCAGGAAGGCGATGCGTTCGTCCGGGTGGGCAGGATCGATCGGCACATAGGCGCCGCCTGCGGCGAGCACGCCGAGCACGCCGATCAGCGCCTCGGTGGAACGGTCGGCGAGCACCGCGACGCGGGTTTCGGCGACCGTGCCCAAGGCGCGCAGGCGCTGGGCGATGCCGTTGGCGCGCCGGTAGACGTCGCGATAGCTCAACTCGCGTCCCGGCTCGACGATCGCGATCGCCTCCGGGCTGCGCTGGGCCTGGCGTTCGAACAGGGCGTACAAGGTCGGCGCGGGCGGCTGCGGCGCGGGTCCGCCGTCGCCCAGCGCCAGCACTTCGTGGCGCGCGTCCTGGTCCAGCAGCGACAGCCGCGACAACGGCAGGTCGGGATCGGCGAGCACGCGGTGCAGCAACACGCCGTATTGATCGGCCAGGCGCGCGATGGTGGAGGCGTCGAACAGGTCGCTGTCGTAGTCGAGCACGCCGTCCAGGCCGGCTTCGGACGCGCCCAGCGACAGGGTGAGCTCGAAGCGCGAGGTGTGCACTTCGGGCTCGAACCATTCGACGTTCAAACCGCGCAGCGTGAGCGGCGCGGTGCCGGCGTTCTGCAGCACGAACATGGTCTGGAACAGCGGCGTGCGGCCGGGCACGCGCTCCAGGCGCAGTTGGTCGATCACGCGCTCCAGCGGCGCCTGCGCATGCTCGAACGCATCCAGGCAGTGGGCGCGGGTGCGCGCGAGCAGATCGCGGAAGCTGGGATCGCCGGACAGGTCGCCGCGCAGCGCCAGGGTGTTCACGAACAGACCGATCAGCGGCGCGACGCCGTCGACGCCGCGGTTGGCGACCGGCGAGCCGATCACCACATCGTCCTGACCCGCGTGACGGCCAAGCAGGCTCTGGAACGCGGCCAACAGGGCCATGAACAAGGTCGCGTGCTCGCGCCGGGCGAGATCGGCCAGGCCGGCGGCGACGCTGAGCGGAATGCGCAGGTGATGGCGCGCGCCGCGCCCGGTGGGCGTCGGCGAGCGCGGACGGTCGCCGGGCAGGTCGAGCAGGCCGCTGCTGCCTTCCAGGGCCTGGCGCCAGAACGCCAGTTGGTCGGCGACCTGGCGCTCCTGCGCCGCATCGCGCTGCCACAGCACGGCGTCGCCGAACTGCAGGCGCAACTCCGGCAGGGCCGGGGTCTGGCCGTCCAGGCGCGCGTCGTAGCAACGCGAGAGTTCGTCGAACAGCACGCCGCCGGACCAGGCGTCGGAGACGATGTGGTGCATCACCATCAACAGCAGGTGTTCTTCGTCGTCCAGACGCAGCAAGGTCGCGCGCAGCAAGGGCGCGCGTGCCAGATCGAACGGACGTTTGGTTTCCTCGTCGGCGTAGCGGCGCGCCGCCGCTTCGCGCGCGATCAGGTCCAGGCCGCGCAGGTCGATCAGCGGCACCGTCACCTCGACCTGCGCCGCCACGGTCTGGCGGGGCTCGCCGGCGACTTCGGCGAACGACATGCGCAGCGCATCGTGGCGCTGAATCACGTCGGCCAGCGCGCGCTCCAGCGCGACCGGATCGAGCGCGCCGCGCAGAATGTGGTGACCGTACACATGGTAGGCGCCGCTGCCGGGCTGCAGCCGCTCGAAGAACCAGATCCGTTGCTGCGCGGCCGACAAGGGCAGGGATTCGCCCGGTCGGCTGCGGCGCTGGATCGCGTTGTCTTCCGCCGCGTCGGTGTCGCGCGCGGACAGGCGTCGGCTCAACAGCTCGCGCTGCTGCGGGGTCAGCCGGGCCAGGCGCTCGGCCATTGCGCCGGGCGCGTTGTCGTCGGGCCGGCTCATGCGCGGTCCACCGCTAAGGCGATCGTCGCGTTCATCGTTCCGCGCCCTCGCCCGCCAACAACAGTTGGATGTCGTCGTCCGACAGCCCTTCGAGCTGGTCGAGCATGCTCGCCAGCGCGTCGGCGTCGACGCTGTCCATGCGCTGGCGCAGCAGCAGCTCGGCGAAGCCGGCCACGCTAGGCGCCTCGAATAGGGCGCGCAAGGCGATTTCGCCGCCGAAGGCCTTCTGCACGCGCGTGATGAGCTGCGTGGCCAGCAGCGAATGGCCGCCGAGCTCGAAGAAATCGTCGTGGATGCCGACCCGTTCCAGCCCAAGCACCTCGGCCCACAGCCGCGTCAGGGTCTCTTCCTCGCCGTTGCGCGGCGCCACATAGGCCTGAGTCTCCAGCGCCTCGGCGTCCGGCGCCGGCAGCGCCTTGCGGTCGACCTTGCCGTTCGGGGTCAGCGGGTACTGCGCCAGCGCCACATAGGCCGAGGGCAGCATGTATTCGGGCAGACGCTGGCGCGCATGCGCACGCAGCTCGGCGGCGTCGGCCTGGCCGATCACATAGGCGACCAGGCGCTTGTCGCCGGGCCGGTCCTCGCGGCAGACCACGACCGCCTGACCCACCTGCGGATGCTCGGCCAGCACGGCCTCGATCTCGCCCAGCTCGATGCGGAAGCCGCGCAGCTTGACCTGATGGTCGATGCGCCCCAGCACCTCGATGCGGCCGTCGCGCAGGCGCCGCGCGAGATCGCCGGTGCGGTACAGGCGAGCGCCGACGCGCGCGCCGTAGCGATCGGGCACGAATTTCTCGGCGCTGAGTTCGGGCCGCGCCAGGTAGCCGCGGGCGACGCCGAGGCCGCCGATCAGCAACTCGCCGGGCACGCCCACCGGCACCAGCTGGCCGCGCGCGTCGACGATATGGATCTCGGTGTTGGCGAGCGGACGGCCGATGCTGATCGCCGCGTCGTCGGCGCGCACGCGCTCGACCGCCGACCAGACCGTGGTTTCGGTGGGGCCGTACAGGTTCCAAAGTTGCGCGCCGTGGGCGAGCAGACGATCGGCGAGCTCGCGCGGCAGCGCTTCGCCGCCGCACAGCAGGCGCAGTTGCGCGCGCCCACGCCAACCGGCGTCGAGCAGCATGCGCCAGGTGGCGGGCGTGGCCTGCATCGCGCTGGCGCCGGCGCTGTCGATCAGGCGCGCCAGCGCCGCGCCGTCGGCCGCGGTGGCGCGATCGGCCAGGGCGATGCGCGCGCCCACGCTCAACGGCAGCAGCAGTTCCAGCACCGCGATGTCGAAGGACAGGGTGGTGACCGCGCACATCACGTCGTCCTCGCCCAGGCCCGGCTCGCGCGCGACCGCGCTGAGGAAGTTGACCGCGGCGCGGTGCGGAATCTGCACGCCCTTGGGCCGGCCGGTGGAGCCGGAGGTGAAGATCACATAGGCCAGGTCTTCCGGGCCGACGCCGCTGTCGACGCGCGCGCCGGGCGCGGCGTCCAGATCGTCCAGCCACAGCGGCTCGCAGTCGCAAGCCGGCAGCTGCGCCTGCAACGCGCGTTCGCTCACGATCAGACGCATGCGCGCGTCCTCGACCATGTAGCCCAGGCGCTCGGCCGGATAGCTGGGGTCCATCGGCACGTAGGCCGCGCCGGCCTTGAGCACGCCGAGCAGGCCGACCAGCATGCGCGGCGAGCGTTCGACGAACAGGCCCACCAACTCGCCGGGGCCTACCCCGCGCGCGGCCAGGGCACGCGCGAGGGCGTCGGCCTGGGCATCGAGTTCGGCGTAGCTCAGGCGCTGCGCGCCGCATTCGACCGCGATCGCCTCGGGCCGGCGCTCGGCCTGGCGCTCGAACAGACGATGAAGCGGCGTATCCACCGGCGCATCCAATGCGGTGTCGTTCCATTCCGACAGCAGGCGCTGGCGCGCTTCGGGCGGCAGGATCTCGAGCTCGCCGATGCGCTGGTCCGGGTCGTCGGCGATCGAACGCAGCAGCTGCTGGAAGTGAGCGGAGAAGGCCTCGATGGTGGTGGCGTCGAACAGGTCGCTGGCGTATTCGAAGAACAGGGCCAGGCCGTCCTCGTGTTCGCTGGCGAACAAGGCCAGGTCCGAGCGCGCGGTGCCGGGATTGATGGTGTCGAAATCCACCGGCACCAGACTCAGCCCGGCCAGATCGCTCTCTTCGGAGGGGAAATTCTGGAAGAACAGCATGGTCTGGAACAGCGGCGCGTGGCTGAGCGAACGCTCCGGCTGCAGTTCCTCGATCAGACGTTCGGCCGGCAGGTCCTGGTGCGAGTACGCGCCCAGGGTGGTGTCCTTCACCTGCGCCAGCAGGGTGCGGAAGGTGGGATTGCCGGACAGGTCGTTGCGCAGCGCCAGGGTATTGACGAAGAACCCCGCCAGCGGCTCGAGTTCCTCGCGGCGGCGATTGGCGACGCCGACGCCGACCACCAGGTCGTGCTGGCCGGAGTAGCGCATCAACAGGGTCTGATAGGCGGCCAGTACGATCATGAAGGGCGTCGCGCCCTCCTGCCTGCTCAGGCGCTTGATCGCGTCCCAGGTCTGCATCGACAGCATGCTGCGCAGCACGTCGCCGCGGTAGCTTTGCACCGGCGGACGCGCGCGATCGCCGGGCAGTTCCAGCACCGGCAGCGGGCCGGCCAGGCGCTGGCGCCAGTAGTCCAGCTGGGTCTGCAGGGTCGGGCCTTCCAGCAACTCGCGCTGCCACAGGGTGTAGTCGACGTACTGCACCGGCAACTCGGGCAGCGGCGAGGCCGCGCCGGCCTGGTAGGCGCTGTACAACTGGCGCAGTTCCTCGTGCAGCACGCCCAGCGACCAGCCGTCGACCGCGATGTGATGGGCGTTGAGGGTGAACAGATAACGCTCGTCGTCGACCTGCACCAGCAGCGCGCGCAGCAGCGGCCCGCGCGCCAGGTCGAATGCGCGCCGAGCTTCGGCGCGGGCCAGCGCGAACGCCGCCGACTCGCGCTCCGACGCCGGCAGCGCGCGCAGATCATGGCGTTCGATCGGTACCGCCGACGGCGGCTGCACGACCTGGTGCGGGCCCTGTTCGTCGGCCGCGATCAGCGTACGCAGGCTTTCGTGGCGACGCTGGATCTCGTCCAGCGCGCGCGCGAACGCCGCCTGGTCCAAACGGCCCTGCATCCACAGCGAGGTCGGCACGTTGTAGGCCGCCGAACCGGGATCGATCTGGTCGAGGATCCACAGCCGCTGCTGCGCGAACGACAGCGGAATCCGCGCCGGGCGCGGACGCCGGCCGATTTCGCTGCGCGGCACCGACGGCGATTGTTTGGCCAGTTGCTGCAGCAGCAGCGCGCGTTTTTCCGGCGACAGGCCGGCCAGGCGCTCGTGGATTTCAGCCATGCGCGCCTCCGGACAGGGTCGCGGCCAGACGCGCGCTGGCCTCCTCGTCGCTGAGGTGCTCCAGACTCGCGAGCAGGCTTTCCAGGTCCTCCGGCGCCAGCTCGGTGCTGGCCGCGGCGACGCGCGCGGCCAGGCGTTCCAGGGTGGCGTCCTCGAACAGCGCGCGCAGCGGCAGCTCGACGCCGTACTGCTGCTCGATCCGCGCCAGCAAACGCGTGGCCAGCAGCGAATGGCCGCCGAGGTCGAAGAAATTGTCGCCGCGCCCGATCCGCGGCGCGCCCAGCAGTTGCTGCCAGATCGCGGCCAGCGTCAATTCCTCGGGCGTGACCGGCGCCTCGTAGCTGGCGTCGTCGTCGCCGCCGGCCACGGCTTCCGGCGCCGGCAGCGCGCGGCGGTCGACCTTGCCGTTGGGCGTGAGCGGGAAGCGCTCGAGCACGACGAAGGCGCTGGGCACCATGTAATCGGGCAGCGCGGCCTTGAGGTGATCGCGCAATGCGGATATCGCCGGCGCGACGCCGTTGGCGGTCACGTACGCGACCAGACGCTGGTCGCCGGGCCGGTCCTCACGGCAATGCACCACCGCCTGGGTCACCTCCGGCACCTGCGCGAGCACCGATTCGATCTCGCCCAGTTCGATGCGGAAGCCGCGCAGCTTGATCTGATGATCGATGCGGCCGATCACCTCGATCGTGCCGTCGCGGCGCCACAGCGCGAGATCGCCGCTGCGGTACAGGCGGCCGCCCGGCGCGCCGAAGGGATCGGAGATGAACTTCTCCGCGGTCAGATCGGGGCGCCCGCGATAGCCGGTGGCCAGGCCGTCGCCGCCGATCAGCAGTTCGCCCGGCACGCCCGCCGGCAGCCGCTTCATGTGACGGTCGACGATGTGGATCTGGGTGTTGTCGACCGGCTTGCCGACCAGGATCGGGCCGCTGCCCGGGTGCACCCGGCACAGCGCCGAGTACACCGTGGTTTCGGTGGGGCCGTAGAGGTTCCACAGTTCTCGCGCGCACGGCAACAGACGGTCGGCCAGTTCGCGCGGCAGGGCCTCGCCGGTGGAGATGATCTTGATCCCGGCTTTGCCGCTCCAGCCCAGCTCCAGCAGCATGCGCCAGGTCGCGGGAGTGGCCTGCATCACGTCGATCGCGGTGTCGTCGACCAGACGGCGCAGGCGCAGGCCGTCGCGCGCGGTGTCGCGGTCGACCAGCAGGATGGTCGCGCCCACGGTCAGCGGCAGCACCAGCTCGAACAAGGCGATGTCGAACGACAGCGTGCTGATCGCGCACAGCACCTGACCGCGCGCCAGGCCCGGCTCGCGCGCGACCGAACGCAGCAGGTTGACCGCCGAGCGCTGCTGGATTTCCACGCCCTTGGGCTTGCCGGTGGAACCGGAGGTGAAGATCACATAGGCCGGATCGCGCGCCGCGGCACCGCCGTCGGGCGCGCGCTCGGCGCGCGCGTCCAGCGCCGCATCGGCGTCGGCGTAGATCACCGTCGCGACATCGCCTGGCAGGCTGTCGGCGAGCGCGCGCTGGCTGACCAGCACACGCGCGGCCGAGGCCTCGAGCATGTAGGCCAGGCGATCGGCCGGATAGGTCGGGTCCAGCGGCATGTAGGCGCCGCCGGCCTTGAGGATGCCGAGCAGGCCGATCAGCATTTCCGGCGTGCGTTCCACGTACAGGCCGACCAGCTCGCCGGGACCGACGCCGGCCGCACGCAATTCGTGGGCGAGCGCGTTGGCGCGGCGGTCGAGTTCGCGGTACGACATCTCGCGTGCGCCGCAGCGCAGCGCGATCGCGTCGGGCGTGCGCTCGACCTGGGCCTGGACCTGGGCGGCGATGGTGGGATCGTCCGGCAGCTCGCGCGCGGTGTCGTTCCAGCGCGCGAGTTCTTCGCGCTCTGCGTCGGTCAGCAACTCCAGCGTACTCAGCGGCGCGTCGGGCGTGGCCGCGGCCGAAGCCAGCAGGCGCAGCAGATGCCCGCACAAGCGCTCGATGCGCGCGCGGTCGAACAAATCGGTGCTGTATTCCAGCATCAGCTCGCGCTGACCGTGCTGGTTCACGAACAGGCTCAGATCGCCCTGGGCGGTGCCGGGGGCCAGATCGGTCAGATGCGCCTGGCGCACCTGCATGCCGCCCATGCCCAGGCCCAGCGCGGGATAGTTCTGGAAGAAGAACAGCGCTTGCGCGAACGGCGTGTGGCTGGCCGAGCGCGGCAGGCGGCGGGTCTCCAATATCCGGTCCAGCGGCGCGTCGGCGTGCTCCATCGCGCTCAGCACGCTCTCGCGCACCTGCGCCAGCAGCTGGGCGAAACTCGGATCGCCTTCGATGCGCGTGCGCATCGGCAGGGTGTTGACGAAGAAGCCGATCACCGGCTCCAGCTCGACCCGCGCGCGGCCGGCCACGCCCATGCCGACGGTGATGTCGTCCTGGGCGGTGTAGCGCGACAACAGGGCCTGATACGCGGCCAGGAACACCATCGACAGCGTGGCCTGGCGCTCGCGCGCGAGCCGCTCGAGCTGCTCGTAAACCGGCGCTGGCACTTCGCTCAGGTACAGCGCGCCGCGGAAACTCTGCGCGGCCGGACGCGGCCGGTCGGCGGGCAGATCCAGCGAGGTGAGCGCGCCGTCGAGGCGCTCGCTCCAGTAATCCAGCTGCGGTTGCAGGCCGTCGCCGCCGAGGGTCTCGTGCTGCCACAGCGCGATGTCGGCGATCTGCAACGCGGGCGCAGCGGTGTCGGCGGCGCCCCCGGCGCGCAGGGCGTCGTAGGCGCGCTGCAATTCCTCCAGCAGCGCATTGGTGGACCAGCCGTCGATCGCGATGTGGTGGAAGCCCAGCACCAGCAGATGGCGCTGCGCGGCGACGTCGATCAGGGTCGCGCGCATCATCGCGTCGCGCCCCAGGTCGAACGCGCGCGCGGTTTCCACGCGCGCCAGACGCAGGGCCTCGGCCTCGCGCTCGTCGGCATTGGCGCCGTTCGCGCTCAGCTCCTGCCAGGGCAGGTCGATACGCGCGAGGATGTGCTGATACGGATCGCCGTCCTGCGCGCGGAACACCGTACGCAAGGTTTCGTGGCGATCGAGCAGGGTTTGCAGGGCCGCGCGCAAGGCGACGCGATCGAGTTCGCCGTCCAGCCACAGGCCGACCGGCAGGTTGTAGGCGGTCATGCCGGGTAGAAAACGGTCCAGCCACCACAGCCGGCGCTGGCCGAAGGTCAGCGGGATGCGCTCGGGGCGCGCGCGCGGCTGAATCCGGTTCTGGCCCACGCGCTGACGCGCGCTCAACTGACGCAGCAGTTCGCGTTTCGCAGGCGATAGCTCGGCGATACGCGGGTCGATATCACTCATCCCTGAACTTCCTTGACTTACGAGCATCCTCGGCCGACCTGATCCGGTCGGTTTCCCTTTGGCATCCAGCACGCGTCGCTTCGGAGATGCTCTTGCACGCGAACCATGTTCGCGATCATCCTTGGCGTTCCATCCGTGGTGCCCCCCGTCTATATCCTATCCACATAACGTGGTCAGGGGGCAAATGCGGACCACATCGGTTGCCGGGACGTCCAATGCCCGGCTGGGGAAACCGTTGCGGGGAGTGCGTTATCCGGCCGTGGGACGGCCGGTTGCAAGTCCAAACCGAGTATTAGGGGTTTCAGGAGCAACAGCCAGCAGGGAGGGGGAACACATGGATCGACCGTTCTCGCAGCACCGAACGACGCCCAGACCACGCACCGACGCCGCGCTGGCGGGGGCGTGATGGGTCACATCGCAGCCGCTCTCGACGCGTTGATCGCCTGGTCGGCGCGGATCGGCGCCGATCCGCTGCTGGTACAGGGCGGCGGCGGTAACACGTCGGTCAAACAAGACGGCACCTTGTGGGTCAAGGCCTCCGGCACCTGGCTCGCGCAGGCGCGCGAGCGCGATATTTTCGTGCCGCTGCCGTTGGACGAGGCGCGCGCCGCGCTCGGTCACGCCGACGGCGAAGCGCGGCTGGCGCGGCTGGGCGCCGCGCATGCGTTGCGGCCCTCGATCGAAACCTCGCTGCACGCATTGCTGCCGCATCCGGTGGTCGCGCACGTGCATTCGGTGAACACCATCGCCTGGGCGGTACGCGCGGATGCGCGCACGCGACTGGATGCCCTGTTGAAGGACCTGAATTGGGCCTGGGTGCCGTATCGGCGCCCCGGTTATCCGCTCACCCAGGCGGTGCGCGAGGCCTTGAATGAACGCGCGGCCGACGTGCTGGTGTTGGCCAATCACGGCCTGGTCGTCGGCGCCGGCGACTGCGTCGCGGCCGATGCGTTGCTGAACGAAGTGGAGCGTCGATTGGCGTTGCCCGAGCGCTCCACGCGCAGCGCCGACCCGGCGCGCTTGCGCGCGGTCAACGACCTGAATTGGGAAGCACCGCAGGACCCGCGCGTGCATGCGCTCGGCGTCGACGCGGCCGCGCTGGCGATCGCCCGCGACGGCGCGCTGTATCCGGACCACGCGGTGTTCCTTGGCGCGCGCGCGGCCGTGCTGGACGGCACCGACGCGCTCTCGGACGCGGTCGCGCGTTGCACCGCCGCCAGCGGCGTCGCGCCGGCGTTCGCGCTGCTGCCCGGCGCCGGCGTGCTGGTCGCGCCCGGCCTGTCGGCCGGCGCGCAGGCGATGCTGCTGTGCCTGGCCCTGGTCGCGCTGCGCCTGCGCGGCGACGAGCCGCTGGTCTACCTGGGCGACGACGACGTCGCCGCCCTGGTGGACTGGGAAGCCGAAGCCTATCGCCGCGCCTTGGCGCGGCCCGCGCACTGACCCCCACGCACCGCACGACGCCACGGAAGGAGCCCATGCAGATCGTCGTCCCCATGTCAGGTTTCGGAGAGCGCTTCCGCCGCGCCGGTTATCGCGTGCCCAAGCCGCTGATCGAAATCGACGGCAAGCCGATCATCGCGCACGTGGTCGACCTGTTCCCGGGCGAGACCGATTTCGTGTTCGTGTGCAACCAGGATCATCTGGATCGCGACGACTACCACATGGCCGAGCAGCTGGCGCGGATCTGTCCGAGCGGTCGGGTGCTCGGGATCGCGCCGCACAAGCGCGGCCCGGTGCACGCGGTGCTGCAGGCGATGGAGCTGCTGGATCCGGACGCGCCCACCCTGGTCAACTACTGCGATTTCGCCTGCGCCTGGGACTACCGCGATTTCAAGTCATTCGTGCTCGACAGCGGCTGCGACGGCGCGATTCCGTGCTACACCGGCTTCCATCCGCACATGATGGGATCGACCAACTACGCCTACGTGCGCACCGACGGCGCGCGCGTGCTCGACATCCAGGAAAAACAGCCCTACACCGACCAACCCACGCGCGAGTACGCCTCCAGCGGCAGCTACTACTTCAGGTCCGGCGCGCTGATGCGCGACGCCTTCGAACGCTGCAGTGCGCGCGAGGATCTCAGCCTGGGCGGCGAGCACTACGTGAGCCTGGCCTACAAGCCGATGCTGGAAGACGGCGCCTGCGTCGCGGTGTACGAGCTCAACCACTTCATGCAGTGGGGCACGCCGCAGGACCTGGAGGAATACCGCTACTGGTCCGACGCGTTCCGGCGCCTGGCCGATCCGGCCCGCCCGCAGGCGCCGCCGCGCCAGCGCGGCGCGGTGATGGTACCGATGGCCGGGCTGGGCGCGCGCTTCGCCAGCGAGGGCTATCGCGAGCCCAAGCCGCTGATTCCGGTCTCCGGCGAACCGATGGTGGTGCAGGCCGCGCGCGACCTGCCGGAGCCGGCGCGGCGCGTGTTCGTGCAGCGCCGCGACCTGGAGGGCGCCGCGCGCATCGCCGATGCGCTGCGCGCGCGTTTCCCCGGCTGCGCCCTGGTCGATCTGGAGCGCGTGACCGACGGCCAGGCCCGCACCTGCCTGCTAGGCCTGGACGACGTCGACCCCGAGCAACCGCTGACCATCGGCGCCTGCGACAACGGCGCGGTGTTCGACGCGCAGGCGCTGTCGGCGCTGCTGGACGACGAGGACGTGGACGTGATCGTCTGGGTCGCGCGCGGCTATCCGGGCGCGGCGCGCCGACCCACGCACTACGGCTGGGTCGACGAGGTCGACGGCCGGGTGCTGTCGGTGTCGGTCAAGCAGCCGCTGGCCGATACCGCCCGCGATCCGATCGTGCTGGGTACCTTCACGTTCCGCCGCGCCGCCGATTTCGCCGCCGCCGCGAACGCGATGATCGCGCGCGACGGGCGCGTCAACGGCGAGTTCTACGTCGACAGCTGCATCAACGACGCGGTCGCCGCCGGCCTCAACTGCCGCGTGTTCGAAGTCGCGCACTATCTGTGCTGGGGCACGCCCGACGACCTGCGCACCTTCGAGTACTGGCAGTCCTGCTTCCACAAGTGGGACGCCCACCCCTACCGCATCGAACACGACCCGCGAGTGCCCGCGCACGCGCGCCCGGCCCTGGCCGAGCGCTACCGCATGCGCGAGCCGGAGCGCTTCCGATGCTGATCCCTGCTTTCGCCGCCGTTCGCAACATCGCTGCCCGTTCCGCTGGAGAGTCGTCCCATGGTCCTGCCTAGCACCTACTTCCCCACGCACGAGGAGAACCGCTTCGCGCACGAAGGCGAAGTCGGACTGGCGCGCGAGTTCTTCCTCAAGCACCGCCCGCGCAATCTCGAGTTCCTGCTGCACAAGCGCTACGACTGGATGAACGCCTACCTCAAGCCCGGCCAGCGCGTGGTCGAGTTCGGCGCCGGCTCCGGCTTCAGCAAGGAATTCATCCGCCACGACAATTTCCGCATCACCGACGTGGAGGCGCGGCCGTGGATCGACGACGTCGCCGACGCCATGGACCCGCCGTATCCGGACGGCTCGATCGACGTGGCGGTGTTCAGCCACATGATCCACCACCTGCCCAATCCGGTGCGCTTCTTCCAGGTCATGCAGCGCAAGCTCGCGCCGGGCGGGCTGATCCTGATCCAGGACCTCAACACCTGCTTCCTGCTGCGCCTGGCCCTGCGCGCGATGCGCCACGAGGGCTGGTCCTACGACATCGACGTGTTCGACGAGAACGTGGTCGCCAACGATCCGCGCGATCCCTGGTCGGCCAACTGCGCGATCCCGCTGCTGTTGTTCCGCGACGAGGACGCGTTCCGCCGCCACCTGCCCGGCTTCGCGATCGAACGCAACCAGCTCAACGAGTGCTTCGTGTTCCTGGTCTCCGGCGGCGTGGTGGTGCAGGCCAAGACCGTCGAGCTGCCGCGCTTCCTGCTCAAGCTGATCGACGCCACCGACCGCGCCCTGGTCCGCTTGCTGCCGTCGGTATTCGCGATGGGCCGTTCGGTGGTGCTGAGGAAGATCGAAACGCCGTGACCATCTCCCTGCGCCTGTCCCTGGTGATCCCCTGCTACAACGAAGCCCGCAACCTGCCGTTGCTGGTGGCGCGCCTGCGTCAGACCTTCGTGCGCGAGGACGTGGAAGCGATCCTGGTCGATAACGGCTCCACCGACGACACCCCGGCGGTGCTGGCCGAACTGCTGGACGGCGTCGAACGCATCCGCAGCGTCCGCGTGGAACGCAACCAGGGTTACGGCTACGGCATCCTCGCCGGCCTGCGCGCCGCGCGCGGCCTGATCGTGGGCTGGACCCACGCCGACATGCAGACCGATCCGGCCGACGCGCTGGAGGGCCTGGCCCTGTTCGACGACCGCGACCCGGGCACGCTGTTCGTCAAAGGCCGCCGCTACGGCCGGCCGGTGGCGGACGTGGTCTTCACCGTCGGCATGTCGCTGTTCGAGACTCTGCTGCTGCGGCGCCGGCTGTGGGACATCAACGCCCAGCCGACCCTGTTCGCGCGCGCCTTCTTCGAACGCTGGCAGGCGCCGCCGCACGATTTCTCGCTGGACCTGTACGCCTACTACCAGGCCCGTCGCAGCGGCCTGCAAGTGCGCCGTTTCCGGGTGCGCTTCGGCGAGCGCGCCTACGGCAGCTCGCACTGGAACGTGAACTGGCGCGCCAAGGCGCGCTTCATCCGCCGCACCGTGGATTTCAGCCTGCGCCTGCGCAAAGACCTCTCGCACCCCGCATGATCATCGTCCGCCACCGCCGCAACACCCGCGCGGAACTGCGCGCGACCTCGCCGGAGTTCGGGATCGAGCTCGATCTGCGCAGCCGCGGCGACGCCATCATCATCCACCACGACGCCTTCGCCGACGGCGAGGATTTCGAGGACTGGCTGGACGACTACCGCCATCGCCTGCTGATCCTCAACGTCAAGGAGGAGGGCCTGGAGGACCGCCTGATCGCGCTGATGCGCGAGCGCGGCATCCAGGACTGGTTCTTCCTGGACCAGTCCTTCCCGTTCCTGGTCCGCACCGCCGCGCGCGGCGAATCGCGTTGCGCGGTGCGGGTGTCGGAGTACGAATCGATCGACACCGCGCTGTCGCTGGCCGGTCGGGTGGGCTGGGTCTGGGTCGATTGCTTCACCCGCTTTCCGCTGGATCGCGCCCAGGCCGATCGCCTGCGCGCGGCCGGCTTCCGCCTGTGCCTGGTCTCGCCGGAACTGCAGGGCCGCAACGCCGCCCAGGGCATCGCCGAGTTGCGCGAGCGGCTCGCGCGCGACGGCATCGCCGTGGACGCGGTCTGCACCAAGGAGACCGAACTTTGGCGATGAGTCTGGCGCGGCTGTGGCGAGACCCGATGCTGCGGACCTGGGAGTTCCGCGCCGGCCTGTTGCTGCGCGCGGCGCTGATCGTGCTGCTGGTGCCGAAGATTCAGCAGCAGTGGTTCCTGCCGTTCCTGGATCACGCGATCCGCTTTCCCAGTCTGGATCCGTGGTCCAGCTTCCTCGCCGCCGGCGGCACGCCGCTGGCCTATCCCTACGGCCCGGTGATGCTGCTCGCGCACGCGCCGGGCAGCGTGCTGGGCTGGCTGGTCGACGCCGCCACCGGCAGCGCCGCCTACACCGGCATCGGCTTCCGCCTGGGTCTGCTCGGCGCCGACCTGGCCTGCCTGCTGCTGTTGCGGCGGCTGCTGCCGACCGAGCGCCCGCGCATGCTGCTGTGGCTGTACTGGTGGTCGCCGATCGTGCTGTTCGTGACCTATTGGAACGGCCAGACCGACATCGTGCCGATCGCCTTGCTGCTGCTGTCGCTGCTGTTGATCCGACGCTATCGTCCGGTGGCCTCCGGCGCCGCGCTCGGATTGGCGCTGGCGGCCAAGCTCAGCATGGGCCTGGCCGCGCCTTTCATCGGCATCTACCTGTGGCGCAACAAGCGCCTGCGTTCGATGTTGGCGCCGTTCGCGCTGGCCTGCGCGGTGCTGGCGACGCTGCTGACGCTGCCCTGGCTGGCGTCGTCCGGCTTCGTGAGCATGGTGTTCGGCTCGCGCGAATTCGGGCGCGTGTTCGACCTGGCCCTGCCGCTGGGCGAGGAACTCAAGCTCTACCTGACCCCTACCCTGTACCTGCTGGCGGCCTACGCGGCCTGGCGTTTCCGCCGCATCAGTTTCGAACTGCTGATCGCCAGCACCGGCCTCTCGTTTTTCCTGGTCGTGCTGGGCACGCCGGCGCCGCCGGGCTGGTACCTGTGGCTGGTGCCGTTCCTGGTCGCGCACCAGCTGCAGGGCGATCGCAGCGCGCGCGTGCTGGCCGGCGGTTTCTCGCTGCTGCTGATCGCGATGCACGTGTTCATTTCCAGCGGCGCCAGCGCGCCCCTGCTGGGCTGGGATCCGGCACCGGCGATCGCGACGGTGGCCGCGCGCATCACCCCGCACGTGCACTCGCTGTGGATGACCCTGATGGTGGCGTCGGGCCTGGTGCTGATCGTGCAGATGTTGCGCGAACGCGTCGGCCGCAACGACTACTACCGCATCGCCCAGAAGCCGCTGGCGTTGGGTATCGCCGGCGATTCGGGCTCCGGCAAGGACACCCTGAGCCGCGCCCTGGCCGGCGTGTTCGGCGACCACTCGGTGGTGCACGTATCGGGCGACGATTACCACATCTGGGACCGCTACGCGCCGATGTGGAAGGGCCTGACCCATCTCAATCCGCGCGCCAACGACCTGCAACGCTTCGGCAACGACGTGCTGGCGCTGATGGACGGCAAGGCCATCGTCTGCCGCCGCTACGATCACAGCGCCGGGCGCTTCGAGAAGCCGACCCTGCTGGCCAAGAACGACGTGATCATCGCCTCGGGCCTGCACGCATTGCACTTCCCGCGCCTGCGCCGGCGCTACGACGTCAGCGTGTTCCTGGACGTGGACGAATCGCTGCGCCGGGCCTGGAAGATCCACCGCGACGTGCATCAGCGCGGCCACGACCTGGCCGCGGTCACCGGCTCGCTGGAGCGGCGCGCGCCGGATTCGCAACGCTACATCCATCCGCAGAAGGCGGTCGCCAGCCTGGTGCTGCGCCTGCAACCGGTCAACCCGCAGCAACTCGAGCGCGGCATCCCGCCCGATCAGGTGCGCCTGAAGCTGGTCGCGCTGATCCGCAACGGCACTTATCACGAGCGCGTGGCGCGGATCCTGATCGGCGTGTGCGGCCTGCACCTGGACGTGCAGCTGGCCGACGACTCGGGCGAAGTCGAGATGGAGATCGAAGGCGACGTGGTCGCCGAGGACATCGCCCTGGCCGCGCGCAGTCTGGTGCCCGGCCTGCAGGAGATGTTGGACATCCGTCCCCAATGGGAGGACGGCATGAGCGGGATCATGCAGTTGCTGGTCCTGGTGCACACCGAAGAAGCCCTGAAGAACCGAATCCAATGAGCCTGAACATCCACAACGCGGATACCGCCCTGCGCGCGCCGCAGGCGATCATCTTCGACACCGACAACACCCTCTACGCCTACGGTCACCCGCACGCCTGCGCGACCGTGGCCGCCGAGGAGAAGGCGGTGCGCCTGCTCGGTTGCGACGTCGCCGACGTGCGTCAGGCTTTCTCGCAGGCGCGATTGGAAGTGAAGCAGCGCCTGGGACGCACCGCCAGCTCGCACAGCCGCCTGCTGTATTTCCAGCGCGGCATCGAGCTGCTCGGGCGCAAGACCCAGTTGGTGATCACGCTGGATCTGGAACAGACCTACTGGCGCACCTTCCTCGCCCACTGCGAGCTGTTCCCGGGCGTGCGCGAGTTCCTGATGGCGCTGCGCAGCCGCGGCATCGGCACGGCGATCATCACCGACCTCACTTCGCAGATCCAATTCCGCAAGATCATCTACTTCGGCCTGGACGATTGCTTCGACTACGTGGTGACCTCGGAGGAGGCCGGCGCCGACAAGCCGCAGGAGGCGCCGTTCCAGCTGGCGATCGACAAGCTCGGCATCGATCCGGAGCGCATCTGGATGATCGGCGACGACCCGGCCAGCGACATCGCCGGCGCGCGCCGCTTCGGCATCACCACCCTGCTGCGCGTCGATCGCGCCCACAACGGCCATGCGCGCGAGTCGGCGCCGGACCTGGTGTTCGACGATTTCGAGGAACTCAGCCGCTACGTGTTCTCGGGCAAGGTCGAAGGCTGGGCCGCGCAATGAACGCCGCACGCCTTCGCTCGCGCCGCACCGTCCTTCGGAGCCAGACCGCATGAACCTCGCCGCGCACCGGATTTCCAGCGAACGCTGGGTCGTCGCCGCCCTGTCGAGCCTGCTGCTGGCGACCCTGCCCGCGGTGGCGGTGGGCGCGTATGTGCCCACCGCGTTCGCGCCCAGCGTTGCGCTGGCGATCGCGCTGGCTTTGGCGGTGTTCGCCACGCCCTGGCTCGCGCGCCGGCTGCCCGGCGAATGGGACGGCCTGCGCCGCGCGCATCCGATCTGGAGCGCGCTGTGGCTGCTGATCGCGCTGGCCGCGATCGCGCGCACCGCCGGCGTCGCCTTGTTCATGCTCGATCCGGCCCAGGCCCAGGCCTCGGCCTACTGGTTCGACGAGTTCTACGTGCGCCACAACTGTTTCTCCGGCATGTGGAAGGCCGCCGGCCTGGCCGCGCAGGGCGTGCCCAACCTCTACGATCCCGAGCACTACGGCGGCATGGAAGGCCGCTTCAAGCTCGACGACTTCCTCTACCTGCCGCAGTTCCTGATCCTGCCGCGCGCCGGCCTCGCGGTGAGCGACGGCTTCCTCGAACTGCGCGCATTGTGGTTCGCGATCGAAGGCGCGGTGCTGGCGGCGAGCGTGTTCGTGCTGGGCCGCTGGATCGGCGGCGCGGCCGGGCGCCGCATCGCCTTGCTGATGCCCGCGCTGTGGCTGAGCACGCCGGTGCTGCTGACCTTGCAGCTGGGCAATTTCCAGATCGCGGCGATCGCGATGTCGCTGCTGGCGATGATGCTGTTCTGGCGCGGCCGCCCGATCGCCGGCGGCGCCCTGCTCGGCTTCGCCGTGTTCAAGCTGTTTCCCGGCCTGCTCGGCCTGTACCTGCTGGCCGCGCGGCGCTGGCGCGAGGCGGCGTGGACGATCGCGTTCGCGGCGTTGTACAGCGTGATCGCGCTGCTCTGGCTGGGCACCGCGCCCTTCGAAGCCTTCTTCCAGTTCCAGGCGCCGCGCATTCTCAGCAACGAATCCTGGGCCTTCCTGTGGCTGGACGGGCTGGAGCCGGTGGTGGCGATCAACGATTCGGTGCCGGGCCTGACCCTGAAGCTGGAGCTGCTGGGCGTGGGCGGCATGACGCCGGCGGTGGAGAAAGCGGTGTCCTGGGTCTGGACGCTGGCGGTGTTCGCGCTGGCGATCTTCGCCGCGCGCCGCGCGTCGAGAATGTCGCGGCTGGAACTGGTCTCGACCTGGCTGGCGCTGCTGGCGCTGGCCGCCTACCGCAGCCCTTTCGTGCCCGACCACAACGGCCTGTTCGCGCCGATCTGGCTGTGGCTGCTGGTCGCCGCGGGCAGCCGCCTGCAGCCGCCGCGCATCGTCGCGCTGGCCATCGCCTACCTCGCGCTGAGCGCGGTGCTGCCATTCGGCGGCATGCCGCTGCCCGAACTGATGGGCCGTCTGGCGCTGTCCACCTTCAGCCAGTTCGTCGCACTCGGCCTGTGCCTGTGGGTGGTGTTGCGCCGGCCGTCGGGCGAGGTCGACGCCACGCGCGCATCGGCAACGCCGTCGCCGGCGTTGTCGATGGGGTGAGGGCGCGATCAGCTGGCAACCACCACCCGCCAGTGATCCGGCCCCAGCGCCTGCCAATCGATCTCCACCGGCAGGAACTTCTCGATCAGGCGCGCGTTGCTGCTCAGGTGCTCGCTGATCGTGGTGGTGGTGAACTCGCCGCCACCGGCCAGGGCCATCGGCAGCAGCAGCTGATCGGCCAAGTGCTCGCCGACGCAGGCGGGCGAATCCAGATACGCGCGCACCTCGTCGGCGAGCTTGCGCGCGATGTCCTCGGCCATCACGCCGCGCTCGCCGTGACCGGTGAAGGTCTCGCAGTGCGCGGCATGGCGCACCTGCACGCTCAGCGCATTGCCCGGGCCGAGCGCCGGACGCACGCCGAGCAACTCCAGCTCGCTTTCGCCCAGTCCCAGGCGCTCGCCCAACACTTCCAGCTCACGGCGGCCGATGCTGGCCGACAGCGCCGACAGCAGCGCGGTCGCGCGCACCGACTCGCGCTCGCCGCGGGTATCGAACACGCGGCGCTGCAATTGGGCGCCACCGGCCACCGTCGCGTGGACGATGCCGCCGCCGGCCGGATAGAAGCCGTGGCGCTCCAGGCGTAGCGAAGCCTCCGCGCCGATCCGGCGCAGCGCCGGCAGATAGCTGTCGGCGATGAAGTCGGCGCTGGGCGCGAGCGGATTGTGGGTGCCGCCCTCCAGCACCAACCGCGACGCCGCGTCGCAGCTCCATAGCGCGGGCAACACCGTCTGCAGCACCAGCGTGGTCGAGCCTGCGGTGCCGGTGGCGAAGCGATAGTCGCCCGGCACGACCTGGCCCGGCTCGAAGCGCAGGCTGGTCGCGCCCAAATCGACGCCGTGCACGAAGGCGCGGCCGACGGTCGCGGCCGCGTTGACGGCGGTGAGGTGCTGGCGCATCAGGCCCGGGCGCGAACGCTTGGCGCGGATGTGCTGCATGCTGAAGCCGATGCCCGTGCATAGGCTCAGGCTCAGTGCGGTGCGCAGCAGTTGCCCGCCGCCCGCCGAGCCGTCCAGTTCGATCATGTCCATTGCGAATTCCGAATAACGATGCGGACGGGGCCCGGCCCCGTCCGTTTCCATGTAAATACCGCGTCGCCCGCGGGCGACGCGCTCAACCCTTGACGCACACCACCTGACGCAGCGTATGCACGACCTCGACCAGGTCGCTCTGCGCGGCCATCACGGCTTCGATCGGCTTGTACGCGGCCGGCGACTCGTCGACCACCTCCGCGTCCTTGCGGCATTCCACGTGCGCGGTGGCCTTGACGTGGTCGGCCACGCTGATCAGCTTGCGCGCCTGGGTACGGCTCATCACCCGGCCCGCGCCATGGCTGCAGCTATGGAAGCTGTCGGCATTGCCCAGGCCGCGCACGATGAAGCTCTTCGCACCCATGCTGCCGGGGATGATGCCCAACTCGCCCTTGCGCGCGCTCACCGCGCCCTTGCGGGTCACGAACACGTCCTTGCCGAAGTGCTGCTCGCGGTTGACGTAGTTGTGATGGCAGTTCACCGCCTCGGCCGCGGCCTCGAAAGGCTTGGCGATCACCCCACGCGCGGCCGCGACCACGTGCTGCATCATGATCTCGCGATTGATGCGCGCATAACGCTGCGCCCAGTCGACCGCGAACACGTAGTCGGCGTAATGCTCGCTGCCCTCGGGCAGGTACGCCAAGTCCTGATCAGGCAGGTTGATCATCCAGCGGCGCATGTCCTGCTTGGCCAGCTCGATGAAGTGGGTGCCGATCGCGTTGCCGACGCCGCGCGAGCCGGAGTGCAGCATGAACCATACGCGCTGCTCCTCGTCCAGGCAGACCTCGACGAAATGGTTGCCGGTGCCCAGGGTTCCCAGATGGTTGAGGTTGTTGGTGTTCTTCAGGCGCGGATGGCGCTCGCAGATGCGCTGGAAATCGGCGACCAGCTGCGTCCAGCCCTCGATCGCGCGCTCGGGCGGATTCTGCCAGGCGCCCTTATCGCGCACGCCGCGGCCGGCGGTGCGGCCGTGCGGCACCGCGCGCTCGATCGCGCTGCGCAGCCCGGCCAGGTCGTCCGGCAGGTCGCTCGCGGTCAGGCTGGTGCGCGCGGCGATCATGCCGCAGCCGATGTCGACGCCGACCGCGGCCGGCACGATCGCGCCGATGGTCGGCACCACCGAACCCACGGTCGCGCCCTTGCCCAGATGCACGTCCGGCATCACCGCGATCCAGCGGTGGATGAAGGGCAGCTTGGCGATGTTCTGCAACTGCTGGCGCGCCTCGTCCTCCAGCGGCACGCCGCGGGTCCACAGCTTGATCGGGGCGGAGCCGGGCTCCTGGATGACGTCGTAATTCTGGGTGCTCATGACCTTCACTCTATTCGTTGGTGGTACCGCGTCGGGCCCGCGCCATAGCGCCGGGCCGGTGGCCGCCGCCTTGGCGCGCCGTTACTGCCGGCCCGGCTGGCCCCATTGCCAGCCAGGCGCCGCTGCCTGCTCGCACCCGCCGAAACCGCCGGGTGCCTACGTACCAGAGCAATCGCCGTGCCAACTTCGCGCAAACGCAATATCCCGTTGATATTGAAGGACTATTTTCAGTATCGGCGCGGACGGAGTTCGGTGGCCATCTTAATTTCGTATATTCTCGGCGCGCCTCTTATAGGAATGGATATGCGCAAGCGTCAGGTCGTGATCGGCATGCTCGGCACCATGCTGGACAGCGGCACCGGGCCCGGGCGTTGGGAGAAGTGGCGGCCGACGGTGTCGCTGGGCATGCACCAGGACTTCCTGCTCGACCGCCTGGAACTGCTGCTGGACCAGCGCCGCTACGGCAAGCTCGCCGCGACCGTGCGCGAGGACCTGGGCCAGGCCTCGCCCGAGACGCAAGTCCGCATCCACGACACCTACCTGGCCGACCCCTGGGATTTCGAGGGCGTGTACGCGGCGCTGCACGACTTCCTGGCCGGCTACGAGTTCAAGCCGGAGGAAGAGGACTACTACGTCCACATCACCACCGGCACCCATGTCAGCCAGATCTGCTGGTTCCTGCTGACCGAGAGCCGGCACTTCCCGGGCCGCCTGCTGCAGACCTCGCCGCCGCGCAAGCAGGGCGGCGCCGATCCGGGCACCTACGCGGTGATCGACCTGGACCTGTCGCGCTACGACCTGATCGCGCAACGCTTTCAGCAACAGCAGCTGCACGATCGCGACCTGCTCAAGAGCGGCATCGCCACCCGCAACGCCGCCTTCAACCGCATGATCGAGCAGATCGAAACGGTGGCCACGCGCTCGCGCGCGCCGATGCTGCTGATGGGCCCGACCGGCGCCGGCAAGAGCCAGCTGGCCAAGCGCGTGTTCGAACTGAAGAAGCTCAAGCACCAGCTGCCCGGGCAGTTCGTCGAGGTCAACTGCGCGACCCTGCGCGGCGACGGCGCCATGAGTTCGCTGTTCGGCCATGTCAAAGGCGCCTACACCGGCGCGGCCGGCGACCGCGCGGGCCTGCTGCGCTCGGCCCATCGCGGCCTGCTGTTCCTGGACGAGATCGGCGAGCTGGGCCTGGACGAGCAGGCGATGCTGCTGCGCGCGCTGGAAGAGAAGCGCTTCCTGCCGGTGGGCAGCGACAAGGAGGTCGAAAGCGACTTCCAGCTGATCGCCGGCACCAACCGCGATCTGCACGAGGCGGTGCAGCAGGGCCGATTCCGCGACGACCTGCTGGCGCGCCTGAACCTGTGGACCTACCGCCTGCCGGGATTGGCCGAGCGCGCCGAGGACATCGAGCCGAATCTGGACTTCGAACTCGAACGCTGGTCGCGCGAGCAGCACCAGCGCGTGACCTTCAACCGCGAGGCGCGCGAGCGCTACCTGCGCTACGCCACCAGCGCCGAGGCCGCCTGGAGCGGCAACTTCCGCGACCTGGGCGCCTCGGTGATGCGCATGGCGACCCTGGCCAACGCCGGGCGCATCCAGACCGCCCAGGTCGAAGAGGAGATCGAACGCCTGCGCCGTCAGTGGCGCTCGGGCCAGCCGCTGTCGCCGCTGCAGGCCCTGCTGGGCGAACGCTGGGACGCGCTGGACCGTTTCGACCGCGTGCAACTGGAAGACGTGGCGCGCGTGTGCGCGCGCGCGAAGTCGCTGTCGCAGGCCGGGCGCGAGCTGTTCGCGGTTTCGCGCAGCCAGCGCGCCAGCACCAACGACGCCGACCGCCTGCGCAAATACCTGGCGCGCTACGGGCTGGATTGGGAACAGCTGCGCGAGGCCGCCGTCGACCCCGCCTGACACGATCCAGACCCGGAAAACCTGCGCATATCCGGTGCCTTTCGACGCCGTCTGTAAACGTTGCCAGCGCGCATTCATCCGCCGTTTTGTTCGGCAAATTCGCTGTAAATCCTTTGTTTACAAGTATTTAACAGGCATGACTTTCGGCGTGACCGTGCACGAACCGCAGAGTTCCTAAACTTTCAAGTACAAAATTCAGCTTCGATTGAATCGCCGCTTGGATACTGCGCCACATCCGAATCACAAGAGCCGCCCCACCCCGAGGCGCCGCGATTCGGACGCACAAAACCAATAAGAGGCCGAGACCTTTATGAAGCGCACTTTGCTTGCCCTGACCCTGCTCGCCGCCCTGCCGTTCGCCGCCTCCGCGGCCGAGGGCGTGTCCTACACCTACGTCGAAGGCGGCTACGCCAAGACCAACACCGATGGCGGCGACGCCGACGGCTGGGCCCTGAACGGCTCGGGCGCGATCGCCGACAACTTCCACATCTTCGGCGGCTACAGCAAGCAGGAGATCGACAACACCAATATCGACTTCGACCAGTGGCGCGTCGGCCTGGGCTACAACCACGAGCTGAACTCGCGCGTGGACCTGCTGACCCGCGTGGCCTACGAGAAGTTCGACGCCGGCCAGGGTCTGGACTTCAACGGCTACAGCGTCGAAGCCGGCGTCAACGGCACGCTGACCCCGAACATCCAGGGTTATGCGCTGGCCGGTTACGAGGACTACGAGAAGTCGGACGGCGAGTTCTACGGCCGCGTCGGCGCTCTGGTCAAGTTCAACGACACCTGGGGCGTGAACGGCGACGTCAAGTTCGTCGACGGCGATACCCAGTTCTTCGTTGGCCCGCGCGTCAGCTTCTAAGCGCGGGCGCGTCACCCCGTACCAATCGCGATTTCTCTCTCTCCCCCGAACGTCGCGATCGAGCCCGGCCCCGGCCGGGCTCTTTTTTTGCGCCGAACCGGTTTAGCCCCACCCTGGAGGCGGTCACACGTAATCCGTGTCGCCTTTGGCAGTTGTGGCGATGTGAATGTTTCGTTATCGTGCGCCCCGCCGCAATGCGGCATGGACGCAAACCAAACATCAGGATTGAGAATTCATGAAGAAGCAACTCGTGCTGGCAGCGCTGCTGGCCACCGCCCCGTTCGTCGCCTCGGCCGAGGGCCTGAGCTATTCCTACGTCGAAGGCGGCTACACCCGCGTTGACGTCGACACCGGCGTCGCCGGCTTCGATCCCGAGCTGGACGGCGGCTACATCCGCGGTTCGGTCGAGCTGGGCGAAAACTTCACCGTCTTCGGTCACTACAGCAAGACCCAGGACGATGTCCGCGTCAACGGCATCCCCGGCACCTTCGACACCGACTTCGAAACCGCCGAGATCGGTTTCGGCTACCACGCCGACATCAGCGACCGCGCCGACTTCATCGCCGAGCTGTCGTACCTGCGTCAGGAAATCTCGGTCGAGAACAGCAGCGGCGAAGGCAAGGGCGGCAAGCTCAACCTGGGTATCCGCGGCGAGATGACCGACAACCTGGAAGGCTGGGTCAAGGCCGGCTACATCGACGGCGGCGACTTCGAAGGCGACTTCGTCGGCACCCTCGGCGGCCAGTACAAGTTCAACCAGACCTGGGGCGTCGTGGCCGAGGTCGAGTTCGTCGAAGACACCACCCAGTACATGATCGGCGCTCGCGCCAGCTTCTGATCCATCGAAGCGGTCGAACGATAAGAGAAAGCCCGGCTTGCCGGGCTTTTTCTTTGCGCGTTCGATCGATGCGTAGACGCTCCGGCAGCCCCGTAGGATGCGGTGAGTCGAAGACGAACCGCATCGCCGCGCAAACCTTCCCAAGCGCGGCGGGCCGCGGCCACACGATGCCGCGCTTGAGCGCGCCCCGCGCCCGATTGCCGGCCCAGCTCACTCTTCCGCGCTGGGCTCCGTCTCGGGCGCTTCCGCCGGAATCCGTTCCAGCACCTCGCGCAGCGATTGCTCGAGTTCGCGCTCCATCTGCTTGCGATTCATCGCCGCGGCGCTGGCCAGTTCCAATTCCTCGCAGGCGACCGAACGCGGCTCGTCCTTGCAGACCTTGCGGATACCGGCCAGCAGCTTGTCGTCGCCGCTGTTGTGATAGGCCTCGACCACGTTGCCGCAGCCTTCGCGCACGTGCATCGCGCAGACCCGGTCGTAGTAGCCGGCCGCGCGCGCCCAATCGCCGCCGAGCGCGGCGGTATGGCCGGCGCCCATGCAGGCCGACATCGAGCCGCTCGCGCAGCAGGCCTCGACGCTGGCACCGGCGGCGAGCGCGCAGTGGTCGATGCGGTAGGGCCGTTCGATGATCTGGTCGCTGGCGATCGGCAGCGGCACCGCCGCGCAGGTCTCGGGCATGCCGCGCAAATAGACGGTGAATCGGGTCCAGTCGTCCATGCCGACCAGGGTATCGTCGCCCAGCCAGCGCAGCACGAAGTCGTCGCCCTTGTCGTGGCGCACCAGCACCTGGTCCTCGCGCAGGCGATAGCGCATGGTCGCTTCGCCGTCGCTGGAGGCGGCCACCGCGCGGTCGTCGCCGAAACGGAAGACATCGAACAATCCGCCGGCGCCGCTGGCGTAGGTGCCGCAGGGCTGTTGCGGCTTGCGGCGCGCGGGCGCGTCGCTGAGCTCGATCACCTTCAAGCCCTGGACGTGCTCGCAGGCCTGAGCGTCCAGCCGCCATTCGCAGGCGCTGGCCAAGGTGTCGCGCGCGCTGGCGTAGCGGCCGGCGATCCAGTCCTGTTCGGCCAACGCGGTGCAGGCCTTGGCCGAGCGCGCTTCGCGGCAGCCGGCGCGCAGGGCGGCCAGTTCCGGCGCCGATACCGCCGCGGTGCGGAACAGGTACAGCGGCGCGTTCGGGTCCTTAGGGGCGAGCGCCTTGACCCACTCTTCGCAGGCATAAGGGCTGGCCTCTTGTCGGCAATACGCCTCCAAGCGCTGGGCGCGCTGTTCGGCCGGCATTTCGCGGTCGTAGGCGAGTTCGCCGACGCAGGCCTGAATGTCGCCGGCGGCGCAGGCCAGACGATCCTGATCGGCTTCGGGCGTGCCCTGCGGCGCGTTCGCGACACCCGCGCCCAGCGTGGGGACGCAGACCGCAGGCGCACTGCGGCGATAGGTCAGCGCCTGGCTACGCATGCGGTCGGGTTGCAGTACCAGCCGCTCGCCGTCGGCCTCGATGCGGTAGATGTCGAGCAGCGGGCTGTCGGCGTGACGCATCAACAAGGTGTCGCCGTCGATGCGGTAGCGCCAGGCGTTGGTGCTGAGAAAGCCCTGGCGGTCGCGCGCGCTCACGCTGTTGCCGGCGAAGTTGAGCAGCGGGGCGTATTCGTCGTCGGGTTGGTACTCGCCGCAGGGCGGTACGGCGGCCCAGGCGGGCGCGGAGAAACACAGCAGCAGCGGCAGGGCCGCGAGTAGCGCGCGCATCGGAAGTCCGTTTCGACGGGGAGGGCGCGCTAGTGTGGCCTCGCGCGGGGCTCAGGCCAAGATGGGCGACGGCGCGGCCGCGAACCGCGCGGCGCCGGACTCAGCCGAACAGTTCGTGCGGGTACTCGGGCTTCTGTTCGCGCGCGAGCAGCTGACGCAGGCCGTCGGCGGGCGTGATCTTGCCGTGCAACACGGCCTGGACCGCGCTGGAGATCGGCAGTTCGATGCCGTGGCGTTCGGCTTGGCGCATGACTTCGTCGGCGGTCTGCACCGACTCGACCACCTGGCCTATCTCGCGCACCGCCGCTTCGATGCTCTGGCCGCGGCCCAGCGCCAGGCCGAGACGGCGATTGCGCGAGAGGTCGCCGGTGCAGGTCAAGACCAGATCGCCGAGACCGGCCAGGCCCATCAGGGTTTCCGGCTGGCCGCCGATGGCGTGGTTGAGGCGCAGCATCTCGTTGAGGCCGCGGGTGATCAGGCCGGCGCGCGCGTTGAGGCCCAGCTGCATGCCGTCGGCGACGCCGGTGGCGACCGCGAGCACGTTCTTCATCGCACCGCCGAGTTCGGCGCCGAGCATGTCGTCGCCGGTGTAGGCGCGGAAGCTCGGGCCGTGCAGCACGCCGGCGACCGCGCGCGCGAACGCGGCGTCGTCGGAATGCACGGTCAGCGCGGTCGGCAGGCCTTGCGCGACTTCCTTGGCGAAGGACGGACCGGTGACCACGGCCAGCGGCACGTCGTCGCCCAGCACTTCGGCCGCGACTTCATGCAGGAAGCGGCCGCTGCCGGGTTCGAAACCCTTGGTCGCCCAGGCCACGCCCGCGTGCGCGGGCCGATGCGGCGCGAGCGCGCGCAAGGTTTCGGCGAAGGCGTGCGAGGGCACCACCACCAGCACCAGATCGGCGCCGGCGAGCGCGGCCGCCATGTCGGCGGTCGCGCGCAGCGTCTCCGGCAGGGCGATGCCCGGCAGGTAACGCGGGTTTTCGTGTTGCGACTCGATCGCCGCGACGCCGTCGGCGTCGCGGCCCCACAGCACGGTCGGATGACCGTGCCGCGCGATCAGGGCGGCGAGCGCGGTGCCCCAGGAGCCCGCGCCCAACACCGCCACGCGCGGCGAGGCATCACCGGAAGTCGCGTCCGTGTCCATGCCGTGGTCCGATCGCGGGCGGCCCTCAGGCGTTGCCCGCGGTCTCCGCGTCGGCCAGGCCGCCGGCCTGCTGCGAGGCGCGCTGACGCAGGCCTTCGGCGTACAGGGCGTCGAAGTTGATCGGCTGCAGGAAGAACGGCGGGAAGCCGCCGGACTGGATCAGGTCGCTGACCAGCTGGCGCGCGTACGGGTACAGCACGTTCGGGCAGTGGGTGCCCAGCATGCCGTCCAGGGTGGCCTCGTCGAAACCGGCCAGGCCGAACACGCCGGCCTGCTTCACTTCGACCAGGTACATCGGCTTGTCGCCGGCGCTGCAGGTCAGGGTGATGCCCAGCACGACTTCGAAAGCGGCGTCGTTGAGGCGCTGCACGCTCTGGTTGAGGTTCATCTGCAGCTGCGGCTGCGCGGTCTCGTTGAACACCGCCGGCGCGCCGGGGACTTCGAAGGAGACGTCCTTCACGTAGATCTTTTCGACCGTGAACGCCGGACCGGCGGCTTCGACCGGCGCGACGGCGCCGTTGACGTTTTCTTCGGACATCGGATGACTCCAGCGGTGTTAAGTGTTTGACGATGCGGTCGAAACCGCGGAAAGAGGCCGATTATGGCATGCGTGCGAACCACGCCCCGCGTTCAGGCGTGGGGGCGCCGCGCGCCGCGCGCAAGGGGCGGCCGCGCACGGCCGCCGCCGCCGGGCAGGATCAGGCGCGGCCCTTGACCAGCGGCAGATCGGCCTGCTGCCAGGCCTGCACGCCGCCGTCGAGCCAATAGACCTGCTCGAAGCCGGCCTTCTTCAGGCGCTTGGCGGCATCGGCCGAGGCCTGGCCGTTGCGGCAGACCATGACCACCGGCAGCGACTTGGCGCTGGCCAGCAGTTTGTTCTCGGGATCGAACTGGCCGGGCGAGACCGAACGGCTGCCGGCGATGTGGCCCTTCTCGAAATCGCTGGTCGGCGAAAGGTCGACCACCAGCGCGTTCTCGCGGTTGATCAGGCCGGTCAGCTCGGCCGGACGCAGGGCCTTGTAGCCGCGGAACAGGCGCGCGCCTTCCGTGTAGACCAGGGCGACGGTGAGGCCGACCAGACCCATCGACAGGAACATGTGGCGGCTGCCGAAGGCGAGCAGTTCTTCTAAGGTCACAGGATCACGGGGACGACGGATGGGGGCGCGATTGTCGCCCACGGCGGCGGGCGGCGCAAAAAAACCGGCTCGGGCCCGTCGCGACGGGCCCTGGGCGGGGTTACATGCCGTCCCAGAGGTCCGGCAGGCCCGAGGTCAGCCACCAGGTCTTGGCGATCGGGTCCCAGCGCCATTCCTCGCGGTAGCGCACGGTGCGTTCGGCCTGGGTGTGGCGGTTGATCACGCCGATCTCGATGTCGCGCACGGCCAGGCCGAGTTCCTTGTCCAGGCTGGAGCCGACGTCGCGGTAGGACGACACCTGGACCTGCTTGTAGCGCTCCAGCTCCAGCGCGGTGACCGGGTGGGCCTTGCGGTAGATCGGATCGATCAGGTTCTGCGCCTGTTCGAATTCGCCCCAGCGCACCGCGCCGGACCAGGCGTACTGGTTGCGTTCGAGTTCGTTGGTCTTCTTGCTGGCCAGGGCGCCGCCGGCGACCGCGCACAGGCACAGCAGCAGCAGGACTTTCAACAGGCGCATCGGGTGTCTCCGGCAAGGGACCGCGTCGGCCGACATGCTAGCCGGTTCCGGGCGCGGTGTTGTGTCGCGCGCCTCAGCCGCGCGCGATGGCGACGTAGCGGGCGGTGAAATCGGTCGCGACCCCGCCTTCGGGCAGGCGCACGCGCGCCACCAGGCCGGTGCGGGCGCGTCCGCGCTCGCGCAGCGTGCTCAGGAAGCTGTCCCAGTCGGCGTCGGCGGCGAGCTCGGCGTCGACGTCGATGTCGGCGTAGAGGGGGGCGAGGTAGCGGATCTGGCTGTCGGCCACATAAACGTCGGCGTCGAGGCCGGCCTGTTCCAGGCGCAGCGAGACCAGCCCCCAGGAGGCCAGGGTCATCATCGAGGCCAGGCTGCCGCCGAAGGCGCAGCCCTTGTCGTTCACGTGTTGGGCCAGCGGCGCGTGCAGGCGCAGGCGCTGGCCGTCGTAGTCGGCGACGTTGAGCTGCATCGCCGCCACCGGCGGCATCGATTGGTAGTGCTGACGCAGGCGTTGCAGGGCTTGTTCGAGGCTCATGGGGCACGCGTTGGGGGAGGCGGACGGGATGCCGCGGCCTGCGCGGCTATGCCAAGCTGCCGGCATGCGTCCGCACACACCGCCACAACCGCCGCGATGGTACGTGATCTCGCTGCGGCCCAGCGGCGCGCACGCCGCCCTGCGGCGGGGCGCGGCGCGGCTGGGCGCCGACTTCATCGCCCTGTCGCCGTGGCGTTGGCGCCGGCGCGACGACGAGGCCGCGCGCGCCGCCCTCGAGGTCGCGCTGAGCGCGCCCTATGCGGTGTTCACCAGTCCCGAAGCGGTACGCGCCGCGCACGCCTTGCGGCCGCTGCGCGACGACGGCCGGCGCGAGTGGTTCGCGGTCGGCGCCGGCAGTGCGGCGGCCTTGCGCCGGGCCGGCATCGCGCGCGTGCACGTGCCGCGCCGAATGGACAGCGAAGGCCTGCTCGCCGCGCTCGACACCCGCGAGTTGGCCGGCCGCGCGGTCGGCCTGATCACCGCGCCCGGCGGCCGCGGCCTGCTGACCCCGGAGCTGCAGGCGCGCGGTGCGCGGGTGCTGCGCGCCGACGTTTATGCGCGCGTGCCGATCGCGCCCGCGCCGCGCGCGATCGCGCGGCTGCGCGCGCTGGATGCGCCGGCGGTGCTGGCCCTGTCCAGCGGCGAAGCGCTGCAACGCGCCCTGGAGACCCTGCCCGAGGACGCCGCACGCGCCCTGCGCGGCGCCACCGCGCTGGCCGCCAGCCAGCGCCTGGCCCTGCTCGCGCGCGAACTGGGCTTCGCCCGGGTCCGGGTCGCCGCCGGCCCGCGTCCGCGCGAGCTGCTGGCGGCCGTGCCGGACGAGTTGCGTCGATCCGCATGACTTGCGAGGACGGGCCTTCCGGTAGCATGGCGGTGTCATGAGCGCCTCCCCCGATTCTTCCGCCCCGGCCTCCCCCACCTCCCGGCCCGCCTCCGACGTGTCCTCGCCCTCGCCCGCCCCCCGACGCTCCTCTTACTCCTGGCTCTGGTTGCTGTTGCTCGTGCTGCTCGCGGCCGGCGGCTGGTACTACTGGAAACAAATGCAAGCGAGTGCCGCGCGCGAACGCGCCGCGGTCGCCGACGCCGACCTGCGCCTGGACGCGCTGGACGAGCGCATCAACGCGCTGCGCAACGACCAGCGCTCGCAGAACCGCCGCCTGCAGCAGGCCGACACCACCAACCGCGTGCTGCGCGACGAATTGCACGGCATCGGCACGCGCGCCAGCCTGATCGAAGACAGCGTGTCCAAACTCGCCGACCCCGATCGCCACGGCGCCCAGGCCATGCGCCTGGACGAAACCGAACTGCTGCTGACCCTGGGCCAGCAACGCCTGCAGATCGCCGGCGACCTGGCCGGCGCGCGCCGCGCCTATGCGCTGGCCGGCGGCGTGCTCGACGGCATCGACGACCCGGCCTACCTCAGCCTGCGCCAGACCCTGATGCAGGAGCGCGCCGCGCTGGACGCGCTGGGCATCGACCCGCGCGTGCGCGCGATGGCCGAGCTGGACGCGTTCGCGCGCACGCTGAGCCTGGCGCCGGTGCGCGACGCGCAGCCCGCCGCGCCGCGTGCGCCGTGGTGGCAGCGCGCGTTCGGCAACATCGTCGACATCCAGCCCAGCGACGGCGCGGTCGCGCTGCGCCCGGCCGATCGCGCGATCGCATTGGCCGGCCTGCAACTGGAAATCTCGCTCGCTCGCGCCGCCGCCGAACGCCGCGACGATGCCGGTTACCGCAACGCGCTGAGCCGCGCCGACGGCTGGCTGCAACGCCTGGCGCCGGCCTCGGCGGCGCAGACGCGCCAGCGCGACAGCCTGAAATCGCTGGCCGCCATGCCGCTTTCACTGACGGTTCCCACGCTGGGCAGCACACTGCAGCAACTGCGCCAGTTGCGCACCACGCGCTGAGGAGCCCGGATGAATCTGTTCCGCAATCTGCTGTTCTGGATCGTGCTGGCGCTGGCCGGCGCCCTGGTCGCGCAACTGCTGGTGCAGGACCCCGGCTACGTGCTGGTGCGCTACGGCGGCAACGACTACACCACCAACGTCCCGAAGGCGATCCTGATCGCGGGCGCCACCTTGATCGGCTTGTGGCTGGCCTGGAAGGTGCTGTCGCTGCCGTTCGCGGCGGTGCGCCGGCATCGCAAGAAGCAGGCGCGCGCGCGCTTGATCGACGGCTTGGACGCCTTGCATCAGGGCCATTGGTCGCGCGCGGAAAAGTCCCTGGCCCTGGCCGCACGCAGCGACGACGTCGCCTCGATCGCGCATGTCGGCGCCGCCCAGGCCGCGACCGCGCGCGGCGACGCCGCCGCCAGCGCGCAGCATCTGGACAGCCTGGGCAATGCCGGCTACCCGACCACGCGCGCGTTGGCCGCGGCCGAACTGGCCCTGGCCGCGGATCGCGCCGACGAGGCCCTGCTCGCGCTGGACGCGCCCGCCGCGCAGCCGCTGCCGCCGCGCGGACTGCTGCTGCGCGCGCGCGCGCTGGCCGCGCTGGGCCGCGCCGGCGAGGCTTACGGGCTGCTCGGTGCGCTGCGCCAGCAACAGGCCGTGCCGGCCGAGCGCCTGAGCCTGCTGGAAGCGCAGTGGGCCGAGGCCTCGCTGCGCGAAGCCGCCGACGCCAACGTGCTGGCCGATCGCTGGGAAGCGCTGCCCAAGCCGCTCAAGAGCGAGCCGGCCGCGGTCGCCGCCTACGCCGAACGCGCCGCCGCGCTGCGCTGGGAAGAAGCCGCGGCCAAGAGCCTGGAACAGGCGCTGGACACGCGTTGGGACGAATCCTTGGCCGCGCTCTACGGGCGCCTGCCGATCGGCCGCCTCGACGCGCGCCGCGGCAACGCCGAGCGCTGGCTGTCGGCGCATCCGGCCAGCCCGGCGCTGCTGGTCACGCTGGCGCGCCTGGCCCGCGCGCAGGGCCAATGGCCGCAGGCCGAGGCCTATCTGCATCGCGCGCTGGCCCAGGGCGCCAACAGCGAAGCCTGGGAAGAGCTGGGCCACGGTTTCGCCGCCGCCGGCGACGATGCGCGCGCGCGCCTGAGTTACGCCAATGCCCTGCGCGCCGCGCGTGGCGAGGCCGCGAGCGAGCTGCCGGGACGCGACCTGCGCCAGAAGATTTTCGACGAGGCCGTGGTCGAGGAACGCGACGAACACGGCATGCCGCGTCTGCGCGGCTGAGCGGCGTCCGGCATCGATGCGCGGCGATCGCCGCGCGTTCGCGCAGCGGACTCAGCGGCCGCCGACGTAGGTCGGCAGCGTCGCCAGGAACGCCTGGCCGCAGCCTTTGAAGCGCGCATAGACCGGGCCGATGTGGCTGGGCATCAGGATCCGCGCCATGGCCACGCCGCCGATCAACAGCCCCAACATGAGCAGGGCGCCGGCCAGGATCAGCCAGCCGCGCTCCATATCCACGCCCATGAACATCAGCGTCATGCCCAGCGGCACGCTGGCCCAGGCGATGCCCAGGCCGATCCTCCGCCGGCGCAGGTGGCGTTCGCACAGGCCGGCGCTGACGCGCGTGTGCTTGCGCACCATCGCCGCGATCACCGCGTAGATCAGCAGATTCAACAGGATCAGCACGTACCAGGCCGGCGTGTGCCAGTAATAACGGCGATGCTTGATCGGCTCCACCGCCGGCGCATTGCACTTGATGCAGCGCGGCGGCAGTTTGCACTCCGCGCGCACCACCAGCACCGCGCCTTCCCGCCAGCAGTCGCCGTCCAGCTCGACCCGCGTCGGCGCGACATACAGCGGCGCTTTCGGCGCCTCATACGGATTGAACGCAGTCATCGGATCCCCTGTCGCCGGCGACTCGGCGCGCCCGTGTTCGCAAGGCCGCGCCGGTGGACGCGCGCCATCCCCATGACTGCGCGCCGTGCCTGCGACGAGGATAGAGGCCGCGCAGCGGCTTGCCTAGCCGGACGCGAGCAAATCCCGATACACCGCAAGGTCCTCGGCCGAGTAGCAGCAGAAGATCGCGCGCAGCGGGTACGACTGCGTGGCCAACGTCACCGTCGCGATCGCGATGCGCGCGGCGGCGTCGATCGGATAGCCGTAGATGCCGGTGCTGATCGAGGGGAACGCGATCGAGCGCAGCGCGTACCGCTGCGCCAGCTCCAGCGCATTGCGATAGCACGCGGCCAGGGTGTCGGCCTCGCCGTGCTCGCCGCCGCGCCAGACCGGGCCGACGGTGTGGATCACATGGCGCGCGGGCAGCCGATAACCGCGCGTGAGCTTGGCCTGTCCGGGCTTGCAGCCGCCGAGCAGGCGGCATTCGGCGACCAGCTCGGGACCGGCGGCGCGATGGATCGCGCCGTCGACGCCGCCTCCGCCCAGCAGCGAGCTGTTGGCGGCATTGACGATGGCGTCGACGTCCAGGGTGACGATGTTGGCCTGGATCGCTTCGAGGGACATGCCGGCGCTCCTGGGTGAAAAACTCGATGCCCGTTAACGCGATGGGAGCGGGGCGAGTCGCGAGGGCGCCGGGCGCCGATCGCGGCTCACGCCGCTCCCACAGGTAGCAGGACGCGTGCGGGCGAGGCTCAGCGCTCGAGGATCGCCACCACGCCCATGCCGCCGGCGGTGCAGATCGAGATCAGGCAACGGCCGCCGCCGCGCTGCTTGAGCTCCTTGGCGGCGGTGGCGACGATGCGCGCGCCGGTGGCCGCGAACGGATGGCCGGCCGCCAGCGAGGAGCCGTTGGGGTTGATCTTGGCCGGGTCGATGCGGCCCAGCGGCGCGTCCAGGCCGAGGCGGTTCTTGCAGTAGTCCTCGCTCTCCCAGGCGCGCAGTGTGCACAGCACCTGCGCGGCGAAAGCCTCGTGGATCTCGTAGAAATCGAAGTCCTGCAGCGTCAGCCCGTTGCGCTTGAGCATCTCCGGCACCGCCACGGTCGGGGCCATCAGCAGGCCTTCGCCGTGCACGAAGTCCACCGCCGCCACCTGCGAATCGCGCAGGTAGCACAGCACCTCGTGGTTGTGCGCGCGCGCCCACTCTTCCGAGGCCAGCAGGCAGGCCGCGGCGCCGTCGGTGAGCGGGGTGGAATTGGCCGCGGTCAGGGTGCCGCGCCCGGAGACCTTGTCGAACGCCGGCTTCAGCGTGGCCAGCTTTTCCAGGCTGCTGTCGGCGCGCAGGTTGTTGTCGCGCGAGACGCCGCGGAAGCTGACCACCAGGTCCTCGAAGAAGCCGCGCTCGTAGGCCGCGGCCAGCTTCTGGTGCGAGGACAGCGCCCACTCGTCCTGCGAGTCGCGCGCGATGTTCCACTCCTTGGCCATGTCCTCGCAGTGGTCGCCCATGCTCTTGCCGGTGCGCGGCTCGGCCACGCCCGGGAACTCGGGCTTGAGCTCGCGCAGATGGAAACCCTTGAACGCGGCCAGCTTGTCCTTGGTGGTCTTGGCGCGCGCGGCCTCGAGCAGACGGCGGCGCAGGCGCTTGCCGTACACGATCGGCACGTCGGAAGTGGTGTCGGAACCGCCGCCGATGCCGACCTCGATCTGGCCGGTGGCGATCTTGTTGCCGACGGTGATGATCGAATCCAGCGAGGTGCCGCAGGCGCGCTGCAGGGTGATGCCCGGCGTCAGCGGCGACAGCCCCGAGGACAGCGCGGCCTCGCGGCCGAGGTTCCAGTCGCTGCTGTGCTTGATCACGGCGCCCATCGCGACCTCGCCCAGCTGCTGGCCGTGCAGGCCGAACTTCTCGACCAGGGCGCCGAGCGTCCGTACCGACATGCCGAGATTGCCGACGTCCGCGTAGGCGGTGTTCTGGCGGCAGAACGGAATGCGAACGCCACCGAGCACGGCGACGGGACGGACAGGACGCATCGGGATACCTCGGGTTGGCGGGACAGCGGGAAGGCGGGTGAAGCTGGAGACCGGCCCGCAACATCATCACGGGCATAATGGCGCAGTGTAGCGCCGCCTCCGCGCGCAACCAAACGCCAGCGTATCCAAGCCCGACGATGACCTCAGACGCCAGCCACCGCCCAGCGCCTCCCGCCCCGCTGCACGTGCTCGGGGCGCTTGCGCTGGAGCTCCGGGGCGACGCCGCCGTCGCCCGCCACGCCCTGTCCCAGGCCCAGGTCGGGCCGCTGGCCGACCTGATCGCGCGCGATCTGGCCGGCTTCGCGCCCCAAGCCGCGGCGCTGGAGCTGGTCGTCGTCGGCGCCCATTACGACCCGGTCGAGGTGCTGCGCCCGGGCTGGCCGCTGCACCACGAGCTCGACCAGTTGGCCGCGCGCGCGCCCGGCCGGCGCGAGGCGGAGGGCCGGATCGTGGCCTTCGGCGCCCACGAGGACCGCCTGCCCGGCACCCTGCCGCCCTCGCCCGACTTCGCCGGCGGCCCGCTGCGGCTGGTGCCGTTCCTGCTCGGCGGCGACCCCGACATCGCCGCGCGCGTGGGCGACGCCTTCGAAACCAGCCTGCTCGAACGCGGCATGGCCGGCGCCGACACCGCCCTGGCCGCGCAGGAGGCGTTCGGCCTGCAGGTCGAGCACGCGCGCTACCTGACCGTGCACGACCTGGCCGCGATGATGGCCATGCAGTACGAGCACGCCGGCCTGGCGCCGCTGTGGCCGATCCTGGAAACCGCGCTGCTGCAGCCCGACGGCGAGGAGTGGCTGGACACGCCGCCGGAGCCGCTGATCCATTACGCCGACGGCGAAGCGCGGATCGCGATGTTCTCGCCGCCGGCCTGGCATGCGCGCTACGCGCCCGAGGCGCCCTGCGACAGCGACGACTGCCGCGCCCAGCTCAATCGCCGCTACCAGCATTTCGAGGCGCGCCTGCGCCAGATCGCCGCGGTGCTGGGCGCGCACGGCGTGCCGGTGACCTTCGTGCATTGCGAAGACGGTGAGCAGGCGCGCGATCAGCTTTGAAGCGCGCCTGAGCCGGCGCGCTCAGCTTTTGCCGAACTCGCTTTCGAAGATCGCGTAACCCGCATCGTCCATGGCCAGCGCACGGTAAGTGCTTTGCGCGGCGGTGTTGGCGCGTTCGACGTACAAGCGCAGACCGATCACGCCCGGCGTGGCCTGCGCCAGCGCGGCGACGTGGCCGTGCATGGCCTGGTACACGCCCTGGCGGCGGTGCTCGGGGGCGACGTAGACGCTCTGGATCCACCACCAGTCGCCGTTGCGCCAGTCGCTCCACTCGTGGGTGAACATCAAGGTGCCGGCGGCGGCGGCGATGGTTTCGCGGCCGGCGACTTCGACTTCGCGCATGGCGATGAAGTAACGCGCCTTGGCGCCATCGGCCAGACCGGCCTCGACGCCGGCGCGCACGGTGTCCGGATCGAGTCGCTTGTGTTCGGTTTCCCAGGCCATCGCGATCATCCAGTCGGCGATCAGATCGCGGTCGGCGGCTTCGGCGTCGCGGATGCGCAGGCGGGTCATGGCGGCGTGTCTAGGCGTGGGCGGTCAGGATAAGCGGGCGGCGCTGGTTCGTCGCCGCCCTTATGCCACGACGGCGACGCGCGGCGCCGCCGATCGCCGAACTCAGTGCGACACCGAGATCACGCCGCAAGCCACGCGCGCGCCGGCGTTGCCGGCCGGCTGGCTCACGTAGTCGTCGGGCGCCGCATGCACCACCACCGCGCGGCCGGCGATGTCGTTGCCGGCGCCGCCGCCCAGGGTCACGGCGCGCGCGTGCGCGTCGACCTTGGCCACGCCGTCGGCATCGGCGACCAGGTTGTCCATATCGCCGCCGTGATGGCTGCCGCTGTCGACCTTGCCGTGCGCGCTCATGCCCGGATTGAAGTGGCCGCCCGCGCTGCTGGCGTCGACCGCGCTGCAATCGCCCTTCTCGTGGATATGGATCGCATGCACGCTGCCCGGCGCGAAGCCGCCGATCACGCCGGTCAGGCGCACGCCGTCGGCGGTCGGCACGATCTGCAGCTTGCCGCTGACCAGACTGCCCGAGGCCGAGGCCAGGATCGCCTGCCCGGACTGCGCGGTGGACACCGGCTTGGGCGCCGGCGGCGCGGTCTTCTTCGGCGCCGACCCGCAGGCGGTCAGAACCACGGCGGTGACGGCGATCAGGGCGGTGCGGGCGGCGGTGTTCATGACGACTCCTGGGTTCGATCGAATGCGTTGGATAAGGAATGGGATAGCGGCCCCGGCACGCTAGCGCGCGCTCGGTTCAGCGCCGGTGAAACTAGCTGCGCTTGCGACCGGAGCCGAGCTTGCGGGTCAAGGTGTTGCGGCCCAGGCCCAGGCGCGTCGCGGCTTCGCTGCGACGGCCGCCGGTATGCTCCAGCGCTGCTTCCAGCAGCGTGCGGTCGAACCGATCGCGCGCATGCGCATGGATGTCCTGCGCACCCTCGGCCAGTTGCGCGCGCACCCACGCGGCCAGGCGCGCGTCCCAGTCGTCGTCGCCGCGCGCGCGCGCGCTGGTGGCCAGCGCCTCGTCCAGATCGGCGCGGCCGATGCTGTCGCCGGGCGCCAGCGCGGCCAGGCGCCAGCACACGTTCTCCAACTCGCGCACGTTGCCGGGCCAGTCGTGCGCCTGCAATCGCTCCAGCGCCGCCTTCGACAGGCGCTTGGGCGCGGCCGCGAACTTGGCCGCGGCCGCGGCCAGGAAACGCTCGGCGAGCTGGCCGATGTCGGCGCGGCGTTCGCGCAGCGGCGGCAGGCGCAGGCGCACCACGTCCAGGCGATGCAACAGATCGGCGCGGAAGCGGCCCTCGCCGACCAACGTCTCCAGGTCCTGATGGGTGGCGGCGATCACGCGCACGTCGACGCGGATCAGTTCGCGGCCGCCGACGCGGAAGAACTCGCCCTCGGCCAGCACGCGCAGCAAACGCGTCTGCAACGGCAGCGGCATGTCGCCGATCTCGTCCAGGAACAGGCTGCCACCGTCGGCCTGTTCGAAGCGGCCGATGTGGCGGCGCTGGGCACCGGTGAAGGCGCCGGCTTCGTGGCCGAACAATTCGCTTTCCAGCAGCTCGGCCGGAATCGCGGCGGTGTTGAGCGCCACGAACGGGCGCTGCGCGCGCGGCGATTCGCGGTGCAGCGCGCGCGCGACCAGTTCCTTGCCGGTGCCGGTCTCGCCGGTGATCAGCACCGACAGCGGCGCCTGCGCGAGCCGGCCGATCGCGCGGAACAGCGTGCGCATCGCCGGCGTGTCGCCGATCAAGGCATCGGCCGCGGCCGCGTCGCCGGCTTCGGCCGGTGCCGGCGCGCCGCGTTCGGCGCCTAGCGCGCGCGCGGCCAGCGCCACCGCGTCGTCGAGATCGAAAGGCTTGGACAGGAACTCGTGCGCGCCGCCGCGGAACGCGCCGGCGGTGCTGGCCACGTCGGTGTAGGCGCTCATCACGATCACCGGCAGATGCGGCGCGGCGGCCTTGAGCTTGTCCAGCAGCACCAGGCCGTCGTCGCCGGGCATGCGCACGTCGGTGAACAACAGCTCGGGCGCGCCGCGCGAGGCCAGCGCGTCCAACACGTCCTGGGCGTTCTCGAAACCGTCGACCGCGTAGCCGGCCTCGCGCAAGGCGGTGGCCAGCACGAAGCGCACGCTGCGGTCGTCGTCGACCACCCAGACCCGGGCCGGCGCGGAAGGGACGTTCATTCGGGCGCAGCCTCCGGTTCGATCGACATCGGCACCAACAGGGTGAACACCGTATGGCCGGGCCGCGAACGGTAGGCCAGCGAACCGCGGTGTTCGCGCGCGACCTGCTGCGCCAACGCCAGGCCCAGGCCGCTGCCTTCGGCGCGGCCGGATACCAGCGGCAGGAACAATTGCTCGGCCAGCTCCTCGGGCACGCCGCGGCCGTCGTCGCCGATCTCCAGGCGCAGCGCTATCGCATGCGCGATGTCGGCGATGCGCACGCTGTGTTCGGCGCGCGTGCGCAGGGTCACCTGGGTCGCGCCGGCCTCGATCGCATTGCGCACCAGGTTCCACACCGCCTGCATCAGGCGGTCGGCGTCGCCGGCGAACTCGGGCAGGCTGGGGTCGTAATCGCGCACCAGCCGTACCGCCCAACCGGCCTCGCTCTCGGCCAGGCGCAGCACGCGTTCGAGCACCGCATGAATATTGAGCGCCGCATGCGCGCGCGGCGGCGCCGGCGTGAGCAGCTGATCCAGCAGCGCGGTCAGGCGATCGACTTCGCTGCCGATCAGACCGACCAGCTCGCGCGAATCGCCGTTGCCCGCGTTGCCGTGATCGAGCCGGCGCGCCAGCAACTGCGCCGCGCCTTTCACGCCCGCGAGCGGATTGCGCAGCTCGTGCGCCAATCCCTTCAACGACGCCGACAAGGCCGAGGGCAACAGCAAGGCCGGATCGTCGCCCGGGAACTCATCGACCGGGTGCACCTCCAGCAGCCAGCCGCCATCGTCCAACCGGCTCAGCCACAGATCGGCGAAACGCTCCTCGCCATCGGCATAGCGCAGGCGGGTGCGGCGCAAACGCAGCGACTCGTCCATCGTGGTACGTGCCAAGGCCGCTGCCAGCCGCCCGTCGCCCGCATCCAGCCCGGCCAGCGGCCAGCCCGGCAGGCGCCGCGCGCTGACCCCGAGCCAGCGCGAGAACGCCGCATTGCAGCCCAGGATCGCCCCGCCGGCATCGCTCCAGGCGAGCGGGGTGGTGAGGCTGTCCAGGGCCGGCGCGGGGATGGAATCGGGGGGCATTGCACCATCTTAGTGCAAGTGCGAGCGGGTTCACTGGTGACACGCCAAGGACCGAACCCAGCGCGCCGGCGCCGCGCTCGCGATCAGGCCACGTTGGCCCTGGCGGCGAGCGGGCTGACCTGCCGGATCAGCTCCTGCAAGGGGCAGGGCTTGTGGATGGCATAACCTTGCGCCGCGTCCACGCCGATCTCGCGCAAGCGCTGCAGCACCGCCTCGGTCTCGGCCCACTCCGCCACGGTGCGCTTGCCCTGCGAGCGGGCGACTTCGGTGATCGCGCGGACCACGGCGTAGTCCAGATCGTTGCGATCGATGTCGCGCACGAACAATCCGTCGATCTTGAGGATGTCGACCGGCAGGCTTTTCAGATACGCGAACGACGACAGTCCGCTGCCGAAGTCGTCCAGCGCCACCAGGCAACCGCGCGCATGCACGGCGTCGATGAAGGCATGGGCCTGGGAGAGCCGGTCGATGGACGCGGTTTCGGTCAGTTCGAAGCACAGCTTGCGAGCGACCTCGGGGTGCGCGTCCAGCAAGGCTTCGGCGCGCCGGCAGAAATCGCGCGAGGCCGCCGACTGGCCGGACACGTTCACGTGGCACAGCTCCAGCTGCTCCAGATGCGCGCGATTTCGCGACAGCGCCTGCAAGGTCAGGTTCAACACCTGCAGATCGATCATGCTGGCCTGGCCATAGCGCTCGGCCGCCGGCAGGAACGCGCCGGGATTGCACAGGTTGCCGCTGACGTCGCGCAAGCGGACCAGGATTTCGTACTGCAGCCCACCGGTTCCCGCCGTGAGCGACGCTATGCGCTGCGCATACAGCTGCAGGCGATCCTCGGCGATCGCCGAGCGCGTCTGATCGACCCAATGCATCTCGCGCCGGTGCTCGGCGACCTCGGTGTCGCTTTCGACATACACCTGAACGCTGTTGCGGCCACCGTCCTTGGCGAGATAGCAGGCGGTATCGGCGGCGCGAAGCAGCCAGGCCACGCTGGGGCTTTCGGCGTTGATCTCGACCAGCCCGATGCTCGCGGTCAACGCGAAATGGTGGCCCTCCCACAGCAGGCACGTGTCGGCCAGCACCTGGTTGATGCGGCCGGCGAGCCTGGTCGCGGCCTCGACGGGCGTATCGCGCAGCAGCACCGCGAACTCGTCGCCGCCCAGGCGTCCCATCCAGTCCTCGGGGCGAAGGTGGCCGGGCAGGGTCGTCGCGATGAGCCGCAGCACTTCGTCGCCGGCGGCGTGGCTGCAGGTGTCGTTGATCAGCTTGAACTGGTCGAGATCGAGGAAGCACAGCGTGTGGCGGCGACCGTCGGCGTGCGCCTGTACCAGCAATTCGTCCAGACGATGCTCGATCTCGCGCCGGTTGATCAGGCCGGTCAATCCGTCGTGGCTGGCCTGGAAGGTCAGGATCTGCGCCAGGTCGCGCGCCTCCGACACGTCCTCGATGATGAGGAAGATCCGGCCGGCTCCGGCCTCGACCTGCACGTTCGACGGCGTGACGCGCCCCCAGAACTCGCTGCCGTCCGAACGCCGGACCTTGCGTTCGACCGGGACCGAACCGTCCATCCAGGCATCGCCCGCGGGGCTGGCGTCGACCAGATGGTCGCTGAAACGCGTACCCACCAGGTATTCCGCCGAATAGGACAGCATCGCCGCCAACTCTTCGTTCGCCGCCAGCACCAGGCCTTCGCTGTTGAGCTTGGCCATGCCCACGCTGGCCTGCTGAAACGCCGCGCGGAACCGGCTTTCGGTGGCGCGGATGCGGCGTAACGAGGAGTGATAGGCGAGCACCGCCAAGGCGGCGATGACGACGAACAGGACGCCACTGACCAGCAGCAACAGCGCGCGCACTTGCGCTACGCCCTCGAGCAGGGTGCTCGCGAACTTGCGTTCCATGGGCTGCAGCGTGCGGCCGATGCTATCCAGCTCCGCGCGCACCTGCGGTCCGGCGGCGGTCGCGCCCGGTCGACGCCAATGCGCCTCCAACTGATCGGCGATGGCTTGCAGCCGGTAGATACGAGGCTCGGCCTCGCGCCAGATCGCGACCGCGTCGGCGAAGAACGGGGCCCGGGAAAAGGCCCGGTACACCCAGATCAGGCGCGGGATATCCGCTTCGGCGTTGCGGCCGGCGCGGAAGCCGCGTTCGGCTGCCTTCAGATCCACGGGGCGGCGCTCCAGCGCCAATCGGCCCGCGCGGTCGCCCATGGGCACTTCCAGCGCCTTGCGCGCCAGCGCCAGCTCGTGCGGATCGCCCCGCAAGGAGTAGCGGTCGAGGTGGTAAACGATTTCCAGGCGGGCCCGGGACCAATGGCCCTCGCCGACCAGGTAGGCGGTCGCGCCCGCCTGGATCTCGATGACGGCCGCGGAGATGGCCGTGGCCAGCCCCGCCGCGAACACCAGGGCGACGAAACCCATCCAGATACGCCAGGGCGCCTGCTTGATGCCGGACGTCGCGCACCAGGCTCCGTTGCGCACAGCAGCTACATCCCTGTACTGCATGACCGCCCCCCCGAGCCTGGCATGTGTGACAGCGAATGTACGCCGTTGCCGGCGAATCTCAACTGCCCGGTATGCGGCCCCGCCGACGCCGAAACCCGGCGCCGGCGCGGCGCCGGTCGCCGGGGGGAGCCCGGCTCAGAGCGACATCGCGGACTCGATTTCCGCGGTCTTGATGCGCGCCAGCGCCAGGCTCGATTTGGCCTTGTCCAGCACCAGGTAGATGAAGACGCCCGAGCGCTCGGTCATGGGCCGGATCACGTGGTACTGCTTGCCCAAGGTGATCAGGATGTCCTCGATGTTGTCCTTCAGACCCAGCGACTTCATGGTCTTGAGCTTGGCGCGCACGACCTCCGTGTTGCCGGCGCCGGCGACATCCAGGTCCACGCCGCCGCCGGCCTTGCCCAGCACCATGCCGCTGTTGGAATCCACCACAGCGGCAGCGGAAGCACCGTCGATCAGCATCAGCTCTTCCAGGGATTGCGTCAGATTGCCCATGGCCCACCTCCTCGGTTTCGCACCGGAAACGGAACGGCCACGGACCCGATGCGACGTCCGCGGCCGGTATGCGGATCAAGTCGCCAGGCGTCGCCCCAGCGCGTGCGCCGTGTCGCGCGCGGCGTACAGCACCGACCCCAGACTCGCGGCGTCGCTGCACAGAACGCTCATCAACAGTTCGCGACCCGGCACGGGTATGCGCAAGGTCACCACCGCGCCGCCGTCGGTTTCGACGATGACGTTTCGACAGCCGCTCATCTGCAGCTCTTGCGCCACCGCTTCGCTCAGCGCGAGCAGCGAGCTGACCATGGCGGCGAGCTTTTCGACCGCGATGCCGTCGCGCAGGACCGCGGCGACTTCGAAGCCGTCGCCGGTGACGACCGCCGCCGAGTCCACGCCCAGGGTCTGGCTGACCAGGACCTCCAGTACGTCGCGGCAGGGCGGGTGCAGATCGTGCGCGCTCACGCGGGGGCTCCGGTGGGCAGCGCCGCGGCCGCTTTGGCCTCGACCATCGCGATCAAGGCGCCCAACATCGTCCGCACCTGCGCGGCGTTGCGGGCATCGACGGAAAACACCGGCAAGACCCGCCCGAGCTGCGTCAGTCGCACGTGGTAGGCGTCCATGGCCGGGCCGCGGCCGACGTCGCGACGGGTGATGCCGATCACCAGCGCGCCGCGCGTGCCCAAGGCCTCGAAGCTATGCAGATAGCGCTCGAGCTCGGACAGCGGGTCAGGCCCGTCGTTGTCCAACAGCAGCATCATCCCCAGCGCGCGCTTCTCCAGAATGCGCCACATGAAGTCGAAGCGATCCTGGCCCGGCACGCCGTAGAGTCGGACCTTGTCGCCATCGCCCAGCGAGATCTCGCCGTAATCCAGCGCCACTGTGGTGGTGGCCTTGGCATTGCGCTGCAGATCCGTGTTGCCCGCTTCGGTGCGCACGACCGGTATCTCGCTCAGCGCGGATATGGCCGTGGTCTTGCCAGCGCCCATGGGGCCGGCCACCAGCACGATGTATTCGCGAGCCATCGATATCTCCTACTTCATCCAACGTCGCCACAGACGGTCGAACAGGCCGCCGGTCGCTCTGTCTTGCGGGGGCGGAGTCGGCGCCGGCGCGACCGCGGCCACTTCCAGCACGCCGCACAACTGGCAGGCATGCATGAAGTGATCGGCTTCGGTCTCGCTCATGCCGGTGGCCGCGGCCAGTTCACAGGCGTCCATCGCGCCCGCCGCCAGCGCCGCGCAAGCTTGCAAATGCCGCGGATCGTGCGGCAGGCGCGCGAAATCCGGCCACTGGCGCAAGCGGTGGCGCTCGTGGCGGGCCGCGTGCTCGCGCGAGGCCAACAGGCCGATCGGCCACAGCAATTCGTCCAGCGGCGATCCGCGATCGCGCTCGGCCGCCAGTTCCGGCGAATCCGGCGCGATCGCGGTGAGCACGAAGCGCTTGCTCTCCAGCGCCTTGCCCAATTGCGCCTGCTCGAAGTCCATGCAGTACGTGCGGCTGCGCGTGCACAAGTACACCGTGCCGTGACCCAGCACGCGTACGCGCAGCGTGTGTTCGACCGGGCGCACCAGCAGCCGCGCGAGCGATGAGGCCAGGGTCTTTTCGTCTTCGACGGCTTCGGCCGCCGCGGCGACGCCGCCCTGGACGGCGAGCTGCTCCTGCTGCAGGCGATCTATCGCGCCATCCAGCAGTTCGAGCACCGCCATGACGCGGAACGGAACCGCCAAAGCGAGCGCTTCGGCCGGCGCGGCCGGTTCGTGTTCGCGCACCAGCAAGCCCGACACGCCGGCGCGCACGCCGGGCCGGCGCAGGGTGCGCGTGTGCAGATACAGATCCGTGTCCGTGCTCTGCGCCCAGATCCAGCCGCGCAGGGATTTGGAGGCGACCACCTTCAGGATCGCATCGAGCGTCGCGTGTTCGTCGGCGTCGAGACCGTCGACGAGCAGGCGGAGAGGCGCAGTATCGCGTTCGGACGCCGCGCAAGCGGGCGTCGGATCGAAAATAGGGTCTGTATTCATCGGCGCGCACTCCCCTGGAATCGCTAATGCGATCGGCGGGTGCGGGGCCGAGTGGAACGGATGGCCTGCCGGTTCGAGGCAGTCGTTACGCCGCAGCGCGCTTGCGGGGCGCCAGGGCTGGGATAGACGCTAGTCCGGATCGCGAGGGCGTGTCAATTCTCGAAAATGCGACGACGATCACTAATCCGATCGGTCGCCATTCAGTGCCGAGGCCGCCAGCGCGTCGGCGGCGAACACGATGCCCTCGGCCAGTTCGGTCATTTTCCGCCGCTGCGAACGCGCCGTGTCGCGCAAGCGCAGCTCCGCTTCGCTGCGCGACAGCCGGTGTCGTTCCATCAGGATGCCGATCGCGACGCTGATGCCTCGCTGCTGGTCCAGCGCCTGCTCCAGCTGGCGCCCGGTGCTGCGCAAGCGGCTCAGATCGGCGGCGCGCTTCAAGGCCGCTTCCACCGCGGGCATGATTTGCGGGATATCGATCGGCTTGACCAGAAACCCCACCGCGCCCAGCTCGGTGGCCTCGTCGACCGTGGCTTCGTCGCCATAGGCGGAAAGGAACATGAAAGGAATCCCATCGCGCGCCTGCAGCTCGCGCGCGAGTTCGAAACCGCCGCGCTCGCCCATGCGAATGTCCAGCAAGGCCAGGTCCGGTCGCCAGCCGTCCAGCAGCGCGACCGCTTCGTCCACCGATTGCGCCGATTCGACCTGATATCCGGCGGCCTGCAAGCCGCGGCAGACCGTCGCGAGCACCAATCGATCGTCGTCCACCACCAGCAGACGGTGTATGCGGTTCATGCGATCGCCTCTTGGTCTTTCGTGCTTTCGCTGAGCACATCGGGCGCGTGCAGCGCGAGGGTGGCCACGACGCGACGGCCTTCTTCGGCCAGGCCGATGCTGGCGCCGCGCCGCGGCAACAGCGAGCGGATCAGACCCAATCCGTTACCGAGGCTGACGCCGGCGCTGAAGTCGAAGTTCGCGGGCAGGAAGCCCGGATTGCTGACCAGGATTTCCGCCCGTTGCGCATGCGCGATCGCGTCGATGGCGACGATGCCATTCACGCCAGAGCGCGATCGATGCTTCGCCGCGTTCATGATCAGCTCGTTCAGCACCATCGCCACCGGCACGGACTCCTCTTCGTTGACGCTGAATCTTTCCAGCGCCGCGCACCGATCCGATACCGTGATCGGTGCGTGCATGATGCCGGAAACGGACGCGGCCACCCTCACCATCAGCATGCGCAGATTGATCTGACCGTCCTTGGCCTCGCCGTGCAAGCCATGCACCGCCGCGATCGCCGACACCTGCGCGGAGGCGGCTTCGAGCAGGGGCTTCAGCAGCGGCTTGTCGGACAGGTGCTGGCGCAGCAGTCCGGTCACGCCTTGCAGGCTGTTCTTGATGCGATGGTGGACCTCGCGCACCAGGGCATCGCGTTGCGCGCGCGCGACCTCCGCCGAGTGCGCATTGGCCGCGCTGGACACGGCGTCCTCGATGGCGGCCACGATCACGCCATCGCCGCCGCCGGCGAACGAGACGATGGCGTCCACCGTGGCGCCGTTGGCACGTCGCAATTCCAGGCGCGTGGCGGGCCGGGCGCCTTCCAGTCCTGCGGCCGCCTGGTGCAGCGCATCCAGGCCCGCGGGCAGCGGTTGGCCCAGCATCCGCGTGGCATCGACCTCGAACAGGCGTTGCGCGCCGGCGCTCCACAGCACGATGCCAGCGCGCGGTTCCCAAGCGACGAATGCGACCGGCGTGTGCGACGACAACGCATCCAGTACCGCGATCAGGCGCCGCGACTCTTCGCGGCGCCCGTGGCGTCGCGCCGCATGCCAGGTCGCCAGCGGCAGTAGCGCACACGCGAGGATCAGCAGCAGCGCGAGAGAATTCATGCCAGCTAAGCGACCGGTGATGAGCACTGCCTGGCGGCGCCCGCAATGTCGGATCCATGCGAGCCCGCAGCCCTTTCCTACCCCTGCGTCGGCCGGGTATCGCCTACCCGCCGCCCTCTGCAAAGGTACCGTTGCCGACCACCGCCAGCAACACGGCCGCAAGCCGCGTGCTCGAGCTGCTGCGCCACAAGGCGCAAGGAGAACCCGGAGGCGGGTTCTCCTTGCCGCTGTCTGGCGACGCATGCGTCGGGATGCGCACCGACAAGAGCGAACTCGCGACGACACGCGACATGCAAGACCGCGCCTGCGTCACGCTTGGATCAGCGGGCAGCGCGAGCCGCGTCGGCGATCACCTCGGCCACCGCTTCCGGATCCGACGACATCGGCACATGGCTGGTCTGCAGCACGGTGGTCTTGGCCTTGAGCTTCTTCGCCAGCGCACGCTGCGCGCCCGGATCGATCATGCGGTCCTGGGCGGCGACGATGTACCAGGAGGGCTTGGCGGTCCACGCGGCGGCCGTGACCTTCTGTTCGAAGTTGGCGGCGCGCACCGGGCCTTGGGTGGCCGCGATCAGGTTGGCTTCCTGCGCGCTGACGTCCTGGGCGAAGTCCTGGGCGACGGCATCGGCCGGCAGGGTCAGGTAGCCGTCGGCATCGGCGATCACGCGGGCCAGGCCGGGGCTGGCCGGGAAGGCCTTGGTGCCCTCGCCCGAGCTTTCGCCCAGCGAAGGCGCGAACGAGGCGACGTAGACCAGCGACTTGACCTTGTCGTGAGTGCCGGCCTGGGTGATCACGGTGCCGGCCCAAGAGTGGCCGACCAGCACGACCGGGCCGGTCTGGGCATTGATGACGCGGTTGGTGGCGGCGACGTCGTCTTCCAGCGAGGTCAGCGGGTTCTGCACCGCGACCGCCTTGAGGCCCTTGGCCTGCAGCAGCGGGATCACCTTGTTCCAGGACGAACCGTCGGCGAAGGCGCCGTGGACCAGGACCACGGTGGTGGCGTCCTTGGCGGGGGCCGGAGCGGCCGCTTCGGCGGCCGAGGCGGTGGAGATCGCCGCCGACAGGGCCAGGGAGAGCAGCAGGACGGCGGAAGCACGGGGGCGCGAGGTGTTCATGGGTCTACTCCTGGAGGGCTGAGGGATGAATATCGCAATATCATTTATCGCGATAACGATAAGACTACACGAGCCCAAAAGACTGTCAAGATATTTTTTATCGTGATAAGCTTATTTCAGCTAAGTGCTTGCCTGAACAGGCTTCGAGGACTCCGATCATGGCCGGCAAGACCCCGTTTACGCTGGACGAGCAGCTGTGCTTCGCGCTGTACGGCGCCGGCATCGCGATCAATCGCGCCTACAAGCCGCTGCTGGACGCGTTGGGGCTGACCTACCCGCAGTACCTCGTGCTGAGCGCACTGTGGGAACACGACGGGCTCACCGTCGGCGCGATCGGCACGCGCTTGGCGCTGGAGCCCAGCACCATCACCCCGCTGGTCAAGCGCCTGGAACTGGCCGGCCTGGTCGAGCGCCAACGCAGCGCGCAGGACGAACGCCAGGTGCATGTGCGCCTGACCACCGCCGGGCGCGAGCTGCGCGCGCGCACCCGCTGCCTGGCCGAGACCCTGGGCGAACGTTCGGGCATGAGCGCGCAGGAGTTGGGCGCGCTGAACAAGCAGGTGCAGCGCCTGCGCGATGCACTGGCCCTGCCCTTGGAATGAGCGGCGATGACGTCGCCGCCCGCGTTGCGGCGGCGGCGCGCTTGCTGGCCTAGTCGGCGCCGCTGCGGCGTTGAGCGTGCGTCGCGCGCCTCAGAGCGCACTCAGCATCACGTAGTAGCCGTCGGGATCGCGCAGGGCGAACTCCTCGGTGCCGGTGTTCGGATTCACGCCGGGCTCCTCTTCCAGGGCCGCGACCAGCGCACGCGCGCGCGGCAGCGCCGCGGCGAAATCGTCGACGCGGAAGAACAGCAGCAAGCCGTTGCCGGGTTCGGCGCGCTCGCGGCTGGCCAGAGTCGGATGCTCGTGCGCGCCCCACTCGTGCAAGCACAGCAGCACCGTGCCGTCGGTATCCAGGATCTGTCCGAAGTAGCGATGCGCCGGCTCGGTGGCCGGCAGGCCCAGCAGCGACTGATACCACTTGAAGCTGGTGGCTACGTCGGTGACGCCGATGATGGTCCAAGTGCGTTTCATGCGACCCTCCTTGTTGCAACGGTTATTCGCTGCGCCAGCGCACCCGTCCCGGCAGCGCCGCAGGCAGCGGCATGGCTATCGGGGGCGACGCCCGTACACGCGATGGAGCGCATCCCGCCAGTCCAGCAGGTCGGCGAATTCCGCGGCCAGCGCGGCATCGTGCCAGCACTGGCGCTGGACCGGACCCAGCGCTTCGGGTCCGGCGCTGGGCACCACCGCTTCCAGCAGCACCGACATGCTGATGTCGGCGTAGCCGAAACGATCGAACAAGTAGCCCGTGCCCGCGCGCGCGAGCCCCGCACGCAGCGCGAGCAGCGATTCGCGGTGCGCGTTGGCTTGCACCAGATGCGCGTACTTGCGATCCAGACGTCGCGCCACCCGGCGCGCCACCGGCCTGAGCAACGCGCGACTGCCGCCGCGCAGCAGCGGCACCGACTCGTCCAGGGCGCGGTCGTCGGCGAGCACCGCGCGCACCACTCGCGTTCGTGCGGCGGCCAGGCCGCGTTCGCTGATCTCGTCCCAGGGCCGCGCCTCGGCGAGCGCGCCCAGACGTGAGTCGCCCGCGCATTGCGCCGCGTACTCGGCGATATTCCAAGAACCGCGGATCGCCTGCGCACGCGTCAACAGCACCGGCACCGACACCGGCTGGCGCCAGAGTCCCAGCCGCCAGCGCAGCCAGGGCTCGCTGATGCCAGGCGTGTATTCGCGATAGGCGTAGTCGACGCCGCAACGGTCCAGCGCCCAGCGCGCCTTAAGGGTCCATGGAGAGAATGCCTCGCCTACCAGCAGCGCCATATCGTCCACCTGGAGTCGTCCCGCCGCCGGTCTTCACCGCAGCCGACACGTCGGCCAACCCGTCCCGGCACGAGTATGCGCCTTGTCTTGCGGGCGCGATCGTCGCATCCTGATCCGGTGAAGAAATCGCCACCGACCGCCGCCGAACTCGCCATCCTGCGCATCCTGTGGCGGGACGGGCCGGCGACGGTGAAACAGGTGCATGAAGCGGTGTACGCCGGCACCGATACCGGCTACACCAGCGCCTTGAAGATCCTGCAGAACATGCTGGCCAAGGGCTTGGTCTCGCGCGCCACCGACGCGCGCCAGCATGTCTACAAGGCCGCCGTGTCCGAGCGCCCCACCCTCAACCGGCTGGTGCGCGGCTGGATGGACAGCGCGTTCTCCGGTTCGTCGCTGGCCTTGGCCATGCAGGCCCTGGACGCGCGCCCGATCGATCAGCAGGAGCTGGCCGAACTCAAGGCGGTGATCCAACGGCTGGAAGCCGGTTCCGACTGAGCATGGCACCGGCGACGCTGGCGTACGTCTTCGAGCTGCTGGCGTTCGCTCTGGGCGGGACGCTGCTGCAAGGCGTCCTGCTGTGGTCGTCGTGGCGCCTGTCCAGCCGGCTGATTCCCGTTGCCCGCCCCGGCCTTCGCTATCGCGTGGCCAGTGCGCATTTCGCGCTGCTGGCGGCCCTGCCCGTGCTCACGATCGTGTCGTTCCATCTGTTGTTCGCGACCATGGGCGGCGAGATTTCGCGCGAGAAGCCGGCCATCGATCTGCCGCCGCCGACGGTGAGCGCGGCCTACCTGGGCCTACTGGCGTCGGTCGCGGCATGCTGGCTGTGCGGCGCCGGCTGGCAGGCGATCGGGTTGTTCGGCGAACTCGCGCGCCTGGCGGCCATGCCGCTGCACGCGGCGCCGGCCGCGTTGGTCGCTACCGTGGATCGCTTGCGCGTCAACGACGGCGGGCACCGTCGGCTGGAGACGCGCATCGCCGCGGTCGCCGGGCCGCAGGTGATCGGCTTCCGGCGCGCGGTCCTGATGGTGCCGGCGGATTTCATGGCCCGCCTGCCGGCAGCGGAGCGCGAGGCCGTCCTGCTGCACGAGCTGGCGCACGCGCGCCGGCAGGATTTCGCCTGCAACCTGCTGCAGCGCCTGGGCCTGATGCTGGTGTGGTTTCACCCCGCAGCCTGGGCGCTGTATCGCAGCCTCGCTTTCGAGCGCGAGGCCGCCTGCGACGCGGCCGCGGTGCGTCGGGGTGCCGCGGCGAAGACGCTCGCGCAGGGGCTGCTGCGCCTGGCGGAAGACCGCCATGCGCATCCGGTCGCGATGGCGTCTTCCGGTGGCGCCGCGCTGAGCGTGCGCCTGCATCGGTTGCTGTCGCCCGAGCGCGCCGCGCCCTCGCTGCGCGCACGCGCGGGCGGCGCCGTCGGCGTGCTGGCGGTGCTTGGCGCCGCGCTGGCCCTGGCCGCGCCCGGCCTCAACGCCGCGCGCATGCAGGACCGCTATATCGCCAGCGGGTTCGGCCCCACCGTGGTCGTCAACGCGCGCGACCCGGCCGGCAGCTTCGCCTTGCGTATCCGCCAGGGCCGGGTCGTGCAGGCTTCGATCGAACGCCAGGCCGTGCCCAGCGAACGCATCATCCAGCAGGGCGATACGGTCCTGCTGCTGGGCGCGAACCGACGCCCGGCGGTGTCCTTGCGGGTGTTCGCGAATGGGCGAATCCGTTGGAATGCGCGCGGCTAGCCACCCGCCCGGCCCTGATATACGATGCGCGTCGTAGATAAGTACGACAACAATCGTAGAGGGATCGCATGGACCTGCTCTCCGGCCTGACCCGTTCCGCCCTGGCCGTCGCCCTGGCCGCCTTGTTGCTGCCGTCGCGCGCCACCGCCGCCCCCGACCCCGCCGACGCGGCCCGCGTGTTCGCCGAGGCGAAAGCCCTGTGCGAGCGCGACGAGGGCGCGCTGTGGGGAACCTCCTTGTGCGGCCCGATCCTGCTGGTCGACTACACGGATCGTTCGGTCGTGGCCAACGTCGCCGACAAGGAAGGCCGGCTGGTGGCGTCCGGCGCGCTGTTCGCCGGGACCTTGCCCGAGAGCGTGATCATCGCCAACACGCCCACCGAATGGGCGGGCGTGCGCTGGACCCAGCTGCTGTGGCCTTTGCCCACGGAGGCGGACAAACGCCAGGTGCTGATCGCGCACGAGCTGTTCCATCGCATCCAGCCGACGTTGGGCCTCACTCGCAACGAAGTCGGCAACCGGCACCTGGACACGCTGGAAGGCCGCTATCTGTTGCAGCTGGAATGGCGCGCCCTGGCGCAGGCCCTGAAAGCGACGACGCCCGCGCTGCGGCAGGCGGCCCTGAGCGACGCGCTGCTGTTCCGGCACGAACGCTATCGCCTGTTCGCGCAGGCCGCGCTGGAAGAAGGCCAGCTCGAGATCAACGAGGGCGTGCCCGAATACACCGGCGTCAAGGTCGGCCTCAACGATCCCAAGGCGCGCATCGCCCACGCCGAGTACGACCTGTCCGCGTTCGTGCAGGCGCCCAGCTTCGTGCGTTCGTTCGCGTACGCCACGGGCCCGGCCTATGGCCTGCTGCTGGACGAGGCCGATCCGGCCTGGCGCGACAAGCTCGGTTCCGGACAGCGGCTGGACCAGTTGTTGAGTGCGGCGATGCGCCTGCCCGATCCGGACCCGAAGACGCTAGCCGCGCGCGCCACGCACTACGACGACGGCGCACTGCGATCGGCGGAGGAGGCGCGCGACCGGCAAAAGCGCGCGCAGGCGGCGGAGCTGACGGCGCGCCTGGTCGACGGCCCGGTCCTGATCATCGCGCTCAAAAAGAGCAATCGTCAGTTCAATCCGCAAACCCTGATCCCGCTGGGCGAGCTGGGCATGGTCTACCCGACCCTGCGCTTGACCGGCGAATGGGGCGCGCTGCAGGTCGACAGCGGCGGCGCGTTGCTGACCGCCAAACAAGCGACGGTGTCCGTAAAAGGCGCGGACCCGTCCGGAATCAAGGGCGAGGGCTGGCGGCTCGATCTGGCGCCCGGCTGGTCCGTGCGACCGGGCGCGCGCGCCGGCGACCTGATCGTGGCGCAGACGCCGACGGATGCCGCCGGCACACCATAGCCGGCGCGGCGACGAGCGCTGCGAGCGCCTCGCGGTCGGGGCGCGCTGCACGGCGCCGCGGCCGAGCGCGGACCTCCACTACTCCCTAAGGTAGTAGGTCACCGAATCCGTTTCCGGGATCGCCACCGTCAGACCGCGCACCTTGCCCCAGGCGTCGCGACGGAAGTCGAAGACGATGGTGTAGAGCCCGGCATACACGTAGCGCGCCGGCCCCAGCGACTGCAAGCGCACCGGCTGCTCGCGTCCGGCCATCAGCAGCTCGACGGTGTCGCCGGCGACGTTCACGCGGAAGCCCGGGTAATCGAAGTTGTCGGCGGTGGCGCGGCGCAGATCCATCGGCGTCTGCGGGTCGAGCCGATAAGCGCCGACAAAATCCGGCGACGGCGGCAGACGCTGGGCCACCGCCCGTACCGGCGGGCGAGCGCCCGGCATGATCGCGTCGGCCAGGGCATTGCGGATTTCGTCGATCAGCACGCCGCCGTTGCTGGCGTTGGTCAGCACCACGTAGCCGTCGCCGGTTTCCGGATAACCCTCCATCAGGGCCAAATAGCTTTCGTTGGCGCCCATGTGGAAGAAATAACGGCTCTGGCCCGAGCCGCCCAGACGCGGACCCAGGCCGAATACGCTGGGCGAGACCTCGGTCATCATCGCCGTCGCCAAGGGCTGCGGCAGGAAATCGCCGCGCCCCTGATAGCTCTTGATCAAAGCGCCGACCAAGCGGCCCAGATCGTTCGCGCTGGTCCATAGCCCGGACGCGCCGCCCTCGCCGAAACTCTCCCAGCCGCGCGGCAGCGCGACCCGGTCGCCATCGAGGTCGTGGGCCTTGGCGATGTTGCCGCGCGCGGCCGACAGCGGGCTTTCGAAGGTGCTGCGGCGCATGCCCAACGGCGCGAATACCTGCGCCTGCGCCAGCGCCTGCAAGGACTGGCCGGACACGTCTTCCAGCGCGAGTTGCTCCACGGTGACGCCGCCGCCGGAGTAGTCCACGACCGCGCCGGGCGCATGCTTGAAGCGCACCGCTTCGCCCTTGGCCGGCGCCTGGCCGTCCAGCACCTGCACCAGCGTCGGCAGCGCTTCGTTCGGCTGGTAATCCGCGAAGCCGTGCACGCCCAGGCCCGAGGTGTGCGACATCAGCATGCGCAGGCTCACCCGCGGCGGCGATGCGTCCGCGACGGCGGCCGGCAGCTTCCAGCGCCGCAGGTAGTCGCCGACATCGCGGTCCAGATCCAGCCGCCCCTGCGCGACCAGGCGCAGGGTGGTGGTCGCGGTGGCGACCTTGCTGATCGAGCCCACCGAGAACAGCGTGTCGCCGTCCACCTTGTCCTGGGTGCCGGCCTCGCGCACGCCGTAGCCGGCTGCGCGCACCACTTCGCCGTTCTTCACCAGCGCGATCGCCACGCCGGGCACGTGGTAATGGCGCATGCGCTCGGCCAGCGACCAACGCGGCGGCGCCTGGCCGGCGGCGATCACGCTGGGACGCAGGCCGTGATCCAGAGCGGCGAAGGGATCCGGTTCGGTCGGCGGCTGCGCCTGCACCGTCGCCGCGACGACGCACGCGGCCAAACCCAAGCAACGCAGGCGCAGGCCGATGCCGGTGCCGCGCGCGGAGTTCGATGGACGACAGGCGGACTCGACGGGCATGGCGGCTTCCTTCTTGCGAGCTGACAGGCGGCCACCATACGTGCCGCGACGAGCTAGCCTACGGGCCGCGAGGCGTGGGCGCGCACCGGCCCGTCGCAACGCCGGAACTTTGCGCTAGGTCGCCGGCACGGCCGCGCGCCGCGATGCGCGCCGTCCGTACATCACCACTACCGCGGCCGGCAGGTACATCATCATTCCGTACATCAGCGCCGGCACCGCGATCTGCTCGGACTTCATCAGGCTCAGCGCCAGCAGGGCGGCCAGGGTCGCGTTCTGCACGCCGACTTCGATGCCGATGGTCAGCGCATCGGGCAGATCCAGGCGCAGCAGGCGGCCCAGGGCGACGCCGCCGGCGGTGGCGCCGCAGGCCAGCGCGAACGCGGGCAGGCCGACGCCGCGCAGCAAGGTCGGCAGATTCGCCCATTGCTGGACGATCAGCGCGACGATGATCGCGAACAACACCAGCAGCGCGAACGCGCCGGTCCATTTCTCGATCCGCAGCGCGAACGCCGGCGCCAGGCGGCGCACGCCCATGCCGACCAGGATCGGTACCAGCACCAATGCGGCCAGATGCAGCGCGGTGCTGCGGAACGGCACCTGCAGATCGGCGCGCTCGCCGGCGAACCACTGCAGGGCCAGATTGACCAGCAACGGCACGCTCAGGAAGGTGACCAGGCCGCTGATCACGGTGAGGCTGACCGCCAGGGCCACGTTGCCGCGCGCCAGGTAGGTCAGCGCATTGGAGGAAGAACCGCTGGGACAGGCCGCGACCAGGACCAGGCCGACCGCGAATTCCGGCGGCAGCGCGAACGCCCAGGCGATGAAGAAGCCCAGCGCCGGCAGCCACAGATAGTGACCGAGCACACCGACCAGCACCGGCTTGGGCCGTTCGCCTATGCGCAGGAAATCCGCGAGCGTCAACGACATGCCGATGCCGGTCATGATCAACGCGATCGCGATCGGCAGCAGCACCTGCAACAAACGGCTGTCTTCCATGCCTGCTTACCCCTGGGCCGGAGAGTGGGAATCCGCTGATTCTGGATTGACGCCCGAACCGGCCCCGAAGGTCAACTGTCGTAACCGGGGTTGAAGCGCTGCAGACGCCGCAGCAGCCCCGGCCACACCAACGCGCCGCCCAGGCCGCGCGTGACCTGCGCGGCCTGGGCCTGCATGCCGTCGACGATGGGCTGCGGCACGCGGACGAGCGCGCGATCGCCGGCCAGCGCGCGCACCTGGATCATGCAGGCCGCCTCGAAGATGTACAGCGCCAGGAAGGCATCGGCGATGCTGCGCGCGGCGGTCAGCAGGCCGTGATTGCGCAGCATGAGGAAGGTCTTGTCGCCGAGGTCGCGCACCAGCCTGGGCTTTTCGTCCTCGTTGAGCGCCAGGCCTTCGTAGTCGTGGTAGGCCAGCGACGACAGCACCAGGGTCGACTGCTGCGACAAGGGCAGCAGGCCCTGTTGCTGCGCCGAGACCGCGATGCCGTTGATCGAATGGACGTGCATCACGCACTGCGCATCCTCGCGGGCGGCGTGCACGCAGCTGTGGATGGTGAAACCGGCCGGATTGACCGGATGCGGCGAGTCGTCGAGCTTGTTGCCTTGCAGGTCGATCTTGACCAGGGACGAGGCGGTGATCTCGTCGAACATGTAGCCGTAGGGATTGATCAGGAAGTGGTGCTCCGGGCCCGGGATGCGCGCGCTGAGGTGGGTGAACACCAGGTCGTCCCAGCCGAACAGGGCGACCAGCCGGTAAGCGGCGGCCAGATCCACGCGCAGGGCCCATTCTTCCGCCGAAAATCCGGCACTCGTAGCGTGCGTATTTGTGCTCATGGCTTCGCCTCGGACCAGAAGCGCAGCACGCTAGCAGCCGCGCTGGACGGAGTCCGTCGGATTGCCGACACTCTGGCCATGCCCTTGTCGAACGCGAACGCCGACCCGTGGTTGCGCGACCTGCCGCCCGAAGTGACGGCCCTGCTGGCGAGCATGTCGCTGCGCAAGCGTCTGCGCCACGGCGAGCTGCTGTACGCGCGCGGCGACGACGCCGACGGCCTGTACGGCGTGGTGAGCGGGCGGATCCGGATCAGCCTGACCCATGCCGACGGCCGCGAAGTGCTGCTGACCTGGTTCGAGCCCGGCAGCTGGTTCGGCGAGGTGTCGATGTTCGATGCCAGCCCGCGCCCGCAGGACGCGCATGCGGTCGGCGACACCGAGGTGATGCTGCTGCCGCGGGCCAAGTTCATGGCGCTGCTGGACCAGCACCATCAGCTCTACCGGGCCTTCGCCAAACTGCTGTGCCGGCGCCTGCGCATGTCGCTGGACTTCGTCGAAGACATGATGACGCTGCCGTTGTCGGCGCGGCTGGCCAAGCGTCTGCTGGAGCTGGCCGGCGTGTACGGCAGCGCGACCCAAGGCGCGGGCATCGTGATCGACCTGCACCTGCCGCAGGAGGATCTGGCGCGCATGATCGGCGCGACCCGCCAAAGCGTGAGCAAGGAGCTCAACCGCTGGGAAGCGCTGGGGCTGATCCGGGTCGAGTACAGCCGCATCGCGCTGCTGGACAGCGAACGCGTGCGCGCCCTGACCGGCGGCGCGAAGCCTTAGAGCCTTGGGGGCCAAGCGCCGCGCGCGTGCGCGGCGATACTCAGGATTTGCCCGGTGCCGGCGACGGCTTGATCCGCACCTTGTCGCCTTCGCCCAGCAGCGCGTTCGGGGCCTGCACCACGGTATCGCCCGGCGCCAGGCCGGACACGATCTCGATCTCGCCGCCGAGGTTGCGGCCCAGGGCGACGCTGCGGAACTCCAGGGTCGCGTCCTTGCGCAGCGCCGCCACGCGCGGGCCGGCGCCGCCCTGGATCACCGCCGAGACCGGCACCAGCACCGCCGGCGCGGCGCGCGCGACCTTCAGGCGCACTTCGCCGACCATGCCGGCGGGAATGCGGCCATCGGCGTTGGGCAGACGCAGCTCCACGCGCATCGCGCCGAGATCGCGCGACAGGCTTTGCGCGCTGCGCGCGACTTCGGCCTTGAAGGTCTCGCCCGGCAATTCCGGGAAACGCACCTCCGCCTGCAGGCCGGCGTGCACCTGCAGCGCGGCGCTTTGCGGCACGTCGATCACGATCCGCAGCGGGTCCAGCGCATTGATCTCGAACATCGGCAGCGCCGAGGCCGCCGAATCGGCGACCACGCGGTCGCCGCGCTCGATATTGCGCGCCGAGACCACGCCGGCGAACGGCGCGCGCACGCTTTGGAACGCGCTGCGCTCGCGCGCACTGGTCAGACGCGCCTCGGCGGCCGCGCGCGCGGCGGCGGCGGCGTCGCGGTTGGCCTTGCGGTCGCTGTACATCTCCTTGGAGATCGCGCCCGAGCCGACCAGCACCTGGGCGCGGTCGAAGTTGACCTGGGCCAGCTCGCGATCGGCGTTGGCCTGGTTGAGATCGGCCGCGGCCTCGCGCACGGCCTGATCGACTTCCGGCGCGGAGATCGTCGCCAGCACCTGGCCGGCGGCGACGCGATCGCCCAGATCGACCTGGCGCTCGCGCACGAAGCCGGTGGCGCGCGCGTAGATCTGCGCCGACTCGCCGGCGTAGGCGCGCGCCGGCAGGCGCAGTTCGAGTTCGCTGTCGGCCGGCTTCACCGCCACCGCCAGCACTTCCGGCAAGCCCTTGGCCGGCGTGGTCTCGGCTTCGCTGCGGCTGCAGCCCGCGCCCAGCGCGAGGGCGATCGCCAGACTCAAGGCGCCCGCGGCGCGGGCGGAGCGAGCGTGCGTGCGGTCGGAATGGATGAGCAGATTCATGGGGTCGCTCCTGCCTCGGCGGCGCCGGCGGCGGTGGGTACGGCGTGCGCGTGGCGCGCCGCGCGTCGTTTGATGTGGCGGCCGAGCACGGCCAGGATCGAAGGCACCAGCACCAGGGTGGCGGGGGTGCCGAACAGCAGGCCGCCGATCACCGCGCGGCCCAGCGGCGCGTTCTGTTCGCCGCCCTCGCCCAGACCGATCGCCATCGGCACGATGCCCAGCACCATCGCGCTGGCGGTCATCAGCACCGGGCGCAGGCGCACCGCGGCGGATTCGTAGGCGGCCAGTTCGGGATCGTGGCCTTCGGCGATCAGGCCGCGCGCGAAGCTGGTGACCAGCACGCTGTTCGCGGTCGACACGCCGATCACCATCATCACGCCCATCAGCGCCGGCACGCTCAGCGGCGTGCCGGTCGCGAACAGGCCGAAGGCGGCGCCGGCGATCGCGATCGGCAGGCCCGACATCGCCACTAGCGGCTGGATCCAGGACTGGAAGTTCACCACCAGCACCAGGAACACCAGCACCGCGGACATCAGCAGACCGGCCGCGAGTTCGCCGTAGGCGCTTTGCATCTCGCCGGCCTGGCCGGCGATCTCGATGCGGTTGCCGGGCTTGAGGCGGGCTTCGAGTTCGTGGGTGATCGCGGTCAATCGATCGTAGACCGAGCCCAGGTCGGTGCCCTGCACGTTGGCCAGCACGCTGATGGTCGGCGCCAGGGTGGTGCGGCCGATGCTGGCCGGCACCGTGCGCGGGGTGACGGTGGCGATATTGCGCAACAGCACCGCCTGGCCGTTGGCGCCGATGCGCAGCGGCGTGTTCAACAGGGTGTCGATGTCGCCCAGGCGCGCGGGCGGCGCCTGCACCTGCACGGTGTAGGCGATCGCGTTGACGGTGTCGGTCCAGTACACCGGCGACACCGTGCCGGCCGAGCCCAGCACCGCCAGCACGGCGCGGCTGGCCTGCTGGGTGTCCAGGCCGAGCTGGGCGGCGCGGGTGCGATCGATCTTGACCTGATACTCCGGCAGATCCAGGACCTGACGCAGGGCCACGTCGACCGCACCCGGCACCTGGCGCAGGCGCTGTTCGATCTCGCGCGCTAGGGCGAGGTTGCCGGCGCTGTCGCGGCCGACCAGGCGTATCTCCAGCATCGTCGCGGCCGAGCCGGACAGGGTGCGGCTGGTCGCGTCCGGCGGACGCTCGAACACTTTGACGTCGGGGAATTTCTGCGCGATGCGTTCGCGCAGTCGCTGCAGGTACAAGCGGCTGGGCGCGTGCGGCGAGCGCAGCTGCAGCATCACCTCGGCCTCGAAGGAGCCGACCACGGCGCTGTCGACCATCGCCAGGTTGACCGCGTCGGGCACGCCGATCTGTTCGTAGACGGTTTCCAGTTCCCGCGCGGGAATGATGTCGCGAATCTCGCGCTGGATCTGGGTGAGGCGCGCCGCGGTCTCTTCCAGGCGCATGCCCGAGGGCATCCGCACCTGCAGGCGCAGCTGGCCGGCATCGACCTGGGGGAAGTACTCGCGGCCCAGCATCAACGCCGAGGCCGCGCCCACGCCGACGGTCAGCAGCGCGGCCAGGGCGAGCACGCCGCCGTGGTGGCCCAGCCGCACCAGCAGGTCGTGATGGCGCTCGCGCAGCGATTCCAGGGTGTGCTCGACGCGGTGGTTGATCGCCAGCAGCGCGCGCTCGGCGCGCCAGCGCGGGCGCGCGCGGCTTTCGATGTCGGCCGGCAGCAGCAGATAGCACAGCACCGGGATCAGGGTGCGCGAGAGCAGGAACGAGGCCGCCATGGCGAAGATCACCGCCAGCGCCAGCGGCGTGAACACCCAGGCCGACAGGCCGGTCATCAGCAGGATCGGGGTGAGCACGATGCAGATCGCCACCGTGGAGACGAACTCGGGGAACACCACCTCGCGCGCGCTGTCCAGGATCGCGGTGCGCACGTCCTTGCCCAGGGCGATGTTGCGGTTGGTGTTCTCCACGTCCACCACTGCGTTGTCGACCAGGATGCCGATCGCCAGCGCCAGGCCGCCCAGGGTCATCACGTTGAAGGTGTAGCCCAGCAGGTGCAGCAGCGACACCGAGGCCAGCAGCGCCAGCGGAATGGCCGACAGCACGATCAGACTGGAGCGCCAGGAGCCGATGAACACCAGCACCACCAGGGCCACCAGCAAGCCGACCAGCAGCGCCTCGTGCTGGATCGAACCGATCGCGTGATCGACGAACACGGATTGGTCGAAGATCGGTTGGATGCGCATGCCCGGCGGCGCCGAGGCTTCGATTTCGGGCAGGCGCGCGCGCACCGCGCGCACGATCTCGACCGCGGACGCGCCGCCGAGCTTGATCAGCGCCACCGACACCGCGCTGGAACCGTCCATACGCGCCACGTTGGTCTGCAGCGCGCCACCGTCGCGCACTGAGGCCACGTCGCGCACGTAGATCACGCTGCCGTTGCGCGCGGTCACCGGCAGATCGAGAAAGTCGGCCGCGGTCGCCGGGCTGGTGTCGAGCGAGATCTGCAGCTCGCGCGCGCCCTCGCGGATCGCGCCCGAGGGCAGGGTCGGGCTGCCGCGTTCCAGCGCCGAGGTCACGTCGCTGGGCGTCAGGCCGTAGGTCTGCAGCGCCGAGGGATCCAGGTCGACCATGATCTGGCGCGCCGCGCCGCCATAGGGCAGGGTCAGGCGGATGCCGGGGATGGTCTGGATCTGCGAGCGCAGTTGCAGGCGCGCATAGTCGTACAACTGCGCTTCGGTCAGCGAGTCCGAGGACAGCACCAACTGCAGCACCGGCGTGCTGGAGACGTTGTTGCGGATCACCAGCGGCGGCGAGGTGCCCGGCGGCATGCGCCGCAGGATGGTCTGCGAGACCGCGGTGATCTGGCCCAGGGCGCGGTCCAGGCTGACCGTGGGCTGGAAGTCGATGCGCACGATGCTGGCGCCGTTGATCGACTCCGAGCGCACCTCGCGCAGGTCGTCGACCGTGTTCATGATCGCGACCTCGGAGAACGAGGTGAGCTTGGCGGCCATGTCCGCGGCCGGCAGACCGTTGTAGGTCCAGATCAGGTTGATCGAGGGGATGCCGACCTCGGGCAGGATGTCGGTGGGCATGCGCCGCGCCGACAACGTACCGAACAGCAGGATCAGGATAGCCAGCACGCCGATGGTGTAGCGGCGGTCCAGCGCGTATTGAACGATCCACATCGCGGCGTTTCCCGGTGCGAGGGAACCTCGGCCGGGGGCGTCGGGGCGAGGCGCGCGCGCGCCGCGCCGGGGCGGGCCCGGTCGGGTCGGGGGGTGAGGCGTACGTTAGGCCCCGGGGGGCGTCGGCAGTTAGTACGATGCTGTCGAATCGTTGCCCAATCCTGCAATTTCGCCAACCGGGCCTGCCGAACGACAGGATCCGCAAACATAATCGCAGCGTCCCTGCCGGATGCTGGAAGCCATGAACGCCAACACTTCCGCCGAGTCTGTCGCCCGCAACGGGGTCTGCGCCCCGCAGGCGGAGCTGGCCGACCGGATTGCCCGATTGACCCCCGAGGACGGCGTGCACCCCACCGCCGTGCCGCAGCTGTACCTGATCCGCTCCAGCACCCCGACGCCGTGCAAGCCGACCCTGTACGAGCCGCGCCTGTGCATCGTCGCCCAGGGCAGCAAGGTCGCGATGCTGGCCGGCGAGACCTATCACTACGATCCGCTGAACTATCTGGTGGTGTCGGTGACCCTGCCGATGATCGGGCAGATCACCCAGGCCACGCCGGAGAAGCCCTACCTGTGCCTGCGCCTGGACATCGATCCGGACGAGATCGCCGCGCTGATCCTGGACGCCGGCCCGCAGGCGCCGTCTACCGGCATCGACCGCGGCCTGTACGCCGCGCGCGTGAACGCGCCGCTGCTGGACGCGGTGTTGCGCCTGATGCGCTTGTTGGAAACGCCGGCCGACCTGCCGGTGCTGGCGCCGATCGCGCTGCGCGAGATCTTCTACCGCGTGCTGGTCGGCGACCTCGGCCATCGCCTGTGCGATCTGGCGGTGGCCGACACCCGCTCGCACCGGATCGCGCGCGCGGTCGAGATGCTGCGCCAGCAGTACCTGCAGCCGCTGAGCATCGACGACCTGGCGCAGTCGGTGCACATGAGCACCTCCTCGCTGCATCACCAGTTCAAGGCCGTGACCACGATGTCGCCGCTGCAGTTCCAGAAGCAGCTGCGCCTGCACGAAGCGCGCCGGCTGATGCTGATCGACGGCATCGAGGCGGTCGCGGCCGCGCACAAGGTCGGCTACGAGAGCGCCTCGCAGTTCAGCCGCGAGTACAAACGCCTGTTCGGCGCGCCGCCGCGCTCGGAAATCGGCCAGGTGCGCAGCGCGCGTTTGGGTTGAGGCCGCCCGCTCAGTCCATGCACACGGCCTCGACGTTGTGGCCGTCGGGGTCGATCAGGAAGGCGGCGTAATAGGTCGGGCTGTAGTCCGCGCGCAATCCCGGCGCGCCGTTGTCGCGCCCGCCGGCCTGCACGCCGGCGGCATGGAAGCGTTCGACGCTGGCGCGGTCGGGCGCGCGTAGGGCGACGTGGCTCTGGCCCACGGCGTTGGCGTCCTCGTACAGCCACAGCGCGGGCGCGCCCTGCGGGCCCAGGCCGGCGCCGCCCTCGTAGCGCGAGTCCAGGCGATGGCCAAGCGCGCCTAAAGCGGCTTCGTAGAAACGCAGGCTGACGTCGAGATCGCGAACCTTCAGGCCGATATGGTCGTACATGGCGGAACCTCCTTGGATGGAGGCTCAGCCTGCGACGTAGGCGCCGATGCGTTCTTGGAGAATCTTGCGGTCGCCGCGCGCGGCGCGGCGGAAACCGCGCGGCGATACCCCGGCGGCGCGGCGGAAGGTGCGCACGAAATTGGACAGGTCGGCGAAGCCGCTGTCGTAGGCTACCTGCGTGATCGGCCGGCCCTCGTCGGCCAGCAGGGGCACCGCACGCCGCAGCCGCGCGCGCAGCAGGTACTGATGCGGGGTGACGCCGAGGACGGCCGAGAACAGGCGCAGGAAATGGAAGGCGCTGAGGCCGGCGCTGGCGGCGGTGCGCTCCAGATCCACCGCCTCGTGCGCGTGCGCGTCCAGCCACAGCGCGGCCTCGATCGCGCGCCGGCGATCGCGCGCCTGGGTGCGTGGGGCGCCGGCGTCGCCCGCGCCGACCGCGCTCAGGTAGCGCTGGGCGAACAGCAGGCCGAGCTCGTCCACGCCCAGATCGCTGCGTCCGTCGGCGGCGGCTTGCGCCAGTTCGCCCAGCACCATCAGTTCCGGCAGCGGCGGCAGGCCCGCGGCGAGCCAGTGGCTGGCCGCGCTACGACGCGCACCGGCCAGCTCGTCGACCAGCTCCTCGGCGAAGTGGAAGGACAGGCATTCGTCGCCGCACAGGTGGTGATCGTGGCTGCACAGGTATTCGTCGCCGGGGCGGCCGACCAGCACCGAGCCGGCGATTAGTTCGTAGCGGCGCCCGCGCGTCTGGTAGCCGAAACTGCCGCGACGCACATAGGCCAGCGAATGGCGGCCGTGCACCTCGACGAAGGGCGCATCCTGCGGGCCGGACTGACAGCGGTAGTCGACCACCGTGAGCGGGCCTTGCAGCAGCGTGGTGACGTGCATGGGGGGATGCTAGCACCGTGAATGTAGTGGCGCAGGGTCGGCGGTCTTGGTGGACGCAGCGCGTGCACAGCGGGAGCAAATCCCCCTCAATCCCCCTTTTTCAAAGGGGACGCCGATCCTTCGCAGCAGCGGCGCGGAGCCGCGCAGGGCCACGGTTCGTGCCGCTACGGCGTTTGCAGTCGGACGCGGTCCGCGCCGCTGCTGCGAAGGGTCGGCGGCGCGCGCCGCCTGCCGGGCCGGAGGCGTGCCTCCGGCCCGTCATCGTCAATGCTCGTAGGCCGATTCGCCGTGCGAGGTGATGTCCAGGCCTTCGCGTTCGGCTTCCTCCGCCACGCGCAGGCCGAACACCAGCTTGACCACAGCGAACGCCAGCACCGACACCAGCCCCGACCACAGCACGGTGATGCCCACGCTCAGCGCCTGCACGCCCAGCTGCGCGGCGATCGTGTCGTTGCCCGCGCCCAGGCCGTAGCCGCCCAGCGAGGGCGAACTGAACACCGCGGTGAGCAGCGCGCCGACGATGCCGCCCAGGCCATGCACGCCGAACACGTCCAATGCATCGTCCGCGCGCAGCAGACGCTTGAGCCCGTGCACGCCCCACACGCAGACCACGCCGGCGATCGCGCCGATCGCGATCGCGCCCATCGGCCCGACCGTGCCGCAGGCCGGGGTGATCGCGACCAGGCCGGCGACCACGCCCGAGGCGCCGCCCAGCATCGACGGCTTGCCCTTGATCACCGCCTCGACCAGGCTCCAGGCCAGGGCCGCGGCCGCGGTCGCCAGCAAGGTGTTGAGGAAGGCCAGGGCCGCGCCGGCGGTGGCTTCGAGGTTGGAACCGGCGTTGAAGCCGAACCAGCCCACCCACAACAACGAGGCGCCGATCATGGTGTAGGCGACGTTGTGCGGCTTGATCGCCTCGCGTCCGTAGCCCACGCGCTTGCCGACGAAATAGGCACCGACCAGGCCGGCGACGCCGGCGTTGATGTGCACCACGGTGCCGCCGGCGAAGTCGATCGCGCCCTTGGCGAACAGATAACCGTCGGGCCCGTACCAGACCATGTGCGCGATCGGCAGGTAGGCGAAGGTGAACCACAGCGCCGAGAACAGCAGCACCGCCGAGAACTTGATGCGCTCGGCGAAGGCGCCGACGATCAGCGCGCCGGTGATGCCGGCGAAGGTAGACTGGAAGGCGACGAACACGTACTCCGGCAAGGCCACGCCGGCGGTGAAGGTCGCGGCCAGGGTTTCCTTGTTCACGCCGGCCAGGAACAGCTTGTCGAAGGTGCCGATCCAGGGGCCGCCACCGCCGAACGCCAGCGAGTAGCCATAGGCCACCCACAACAGCACGATCAGCGAGAACACCGCCAGCACCTGCATCAGCACCGACAGCACGTTCTTGGAGCGCACCAGGCCGCCGTAGAACAAGGCTAGGCCGGGCACGGTCATCAACAGCACCAACAGGGTCGAGGTCAGCATCCAGGCGACGTCGCCCTTGTCGACCACCGGCTCGACCGCGGCGGCGGCGTCCTGCGCGCGCGCCGCCAGCGGAGCCAGCAGTGCAGCCAGGGGCAGCGCGCCCAGGGCCAGGGTTGGCAACGACCGCTCGCGCGAGCGGGACTTCAATGCATGCGTCTTCATATCGGATCTCGCGTCAGGGTCAGAGGGCGTCGTCGTCGAGTTCGCCGGTGCGGATGCGCACCGCGCTCTCTACCGGCAGCACAAGGATCTTTCCGTCGCCGACCTTGCCGGTGCGCGCGGCGTTCTGGATCGCTTCCAGCGCGGCCTCGAGCAGGCCCTCGGGGACCGCGCATTCGATCTTCAGCTTGGGCAGGAAATCGACGACGTACTCGGCGCCGCGGTACAGCTCGGTGTGTCCCTTTTGCCGTCCGAAGCCCTTGACCTCGGTGACGGTGATGCCGGAAACGCCGACCTCGGTCAGCGCCTCGCGCACTTCGTCGAGCTTGAACGGCCGGATGATGGCGGTGATCAGTTTCATCTCGCAGCTCCGTAGGTGCGTTGGCGCATCAGAACGCCTTGGTGAGGGTGAGGGTGAACGCGTCGCCGGCGATGTCGTTGCCGTGCGCGTTGGTGTAGAGCGCCTGCTCCGCATCCGTGTCGGTGTAGGCGGCGGCGATCGAGAACCCGTGGTCGAAGGCCTTGGTCACGCCGACTTTCCAGTCGGTGTATTCGTAGGCATCGTTGTTCTTGATCCACTGCTTGCCGCCGTGCAGGTTCAAGGTCCAGCCGGGCTGGAAGGTCCAGTTGACCGAGGCGTCCAGATAGCCGCTGCCGTCCGAATCGGCGTAGCCGAACAGATCGGTGAGGGCGTGGGAGTACTTCAATCCCAGGGCGACGGTCTCCACCGGCGTGACGGTGGCGCCCACATAGAACTCGGCGGTGTTCGGGCTGTTGAAGCCGCCCGGGTAGTCGCCCGGATACCAGTAGTACAAGGCGCCGATGTCGTAGGCGAAGATGTCGCCGGCCTTGCCGCGGTAACCGGCGTAGGCGTCCAGCTCCAGGCTGCTGGAGATGTCGTCGCCGACGACGACGGTGTCGGACAGCCAACTGACGTTGCTGCCCCAGGCGCCGACGTAGAAGCCGCTGTCGGCGGCGTATTCGATGCCGCCCTGCAGGGCCGGCTCCTGGTTGGTCTGCGACACTCCCCTAAAGATGTAATCGCTGGTCAAGCTCACCGAACCCGAGGTACCGGCGTGCGCGAGTGCCGGTGCGCCCAGGCAAGCGGCGAACACGGACAGAGCGAGCGCGGCGTGCGCGGTCGCGGTGGTGCAGGCGTTGGTACGAGACGACATGACGCAGGCTCCTCATAAGCGGTGGCCCCTCCCCGGTCAGTGCTTCGTGCTGTTGCGGCGCGGGCGTTTCGTCGTTGCCCGGGCTTTTTTTGGGACGCAGTCGCCTTGCGGCGGGGCGAGCCCGTCGTTGAGACCTCCTGGTTGTGGTGGTGGACTGGAAAAGCGAACGGCCCGTAGCTTTCGCCACGGGCCGTCGGGTGCGTCTACAGGTGCTTGCTCATGAAGACGCTGTTGGGGTCGTCGACGTAGTCCGCGAAGGGTCCGCAGGGTTCGAAGCCGTAGCGCGCATAGAGCCTGCGCGCCGGCTCGAAGCCGTCCATCGAACCCGTCTCCAGGCTCAGCCGCCGATAGGCGCGCCGCCCTGCCTCGTCGATCAGATGATCCAGCATCGCGGCCGCCACGCACTTGCGCAAATGCCGCGAAACCGTGCGCATCGATTTGATCTCGCCGTGCCCGGCATCGAGCTGCTTGAGCGCGCCGCAGCCGAGCAGTTGCCCGTCCTGCCAGGCGCTCCAGAAACTGATCTCCGGCCGCCGCAGTCCGTCCAGGTCCAGCGCGTGGATGCTCTCCGGCGGCGACAGTTGGGCCATGCCCTGCAGGTGTTCGCGCAGCAGCGCGATCACCTCGGGATGGTCCAGTTCGCCTGCGCGGATCTGCATCGGTGCTCCTGACTGCGGTGCGGCAACGCGGGACGGCGGCGCGGGCCGCCGCCCCTGGCGCGCGTTAGACGGCGTAGTACATCTGGTATTCCAACGGATGGGTCGCAGCGCGGAACTTGGTCACTTCCTGCATCTTCAGCGAGATGTAGCTGTCGATGAAGTCGTCGGTGAACACGCCGCCGGCCTTGAGGAAGTCGCGGTCCTTGTCCAGCGCTTCCAGGGCCTGGTCGAGCGAATGGCAGACGGTCGGAATGCCCTTCTCCTCTTCCGGCGGCAGGTCGTACAGGTCCTTGTCGCTGGGCGCGCCCGGGTCGATCTGGTTCTTGATGCCGTCCAGGCCGGCCATCATCAGCGCGGCGAAGGTCAGGTAGCCCGACTGGATCGGATCGGGGAAGCGCATTTCGATGCGGCGCGCCTTCGGGTTGGCCACGTACGGAATGCGGCAGCTGGCCGAACGGTTGCGGGCCGAGTAGGCCAGCATCACCGGCGCTTCGAAGCCCGGCACCAGGCGCTTGTAGCTGTTGGTGCCGGAGTTGGTGAAGGCGTTGATCGCGCGCGCATGCTTGAACACGCCGCCGATGTACCACAGCGCCAGCTGCGACAGGCCGCCGTAGCCGTCGCCGCTGAACAGATTGACGCCGCCCTTGGCGAAGGACTGGTGCACGTGCATGCCGCTGCCGTTGTCGCCGACGATCGGCTTGGGCATGAAGGTCGCGGTCTTGCCGTTGCGGTGGGCGACGTTCTTGATGATGTACTTCATCGTCAGCAGCTCGTCGGCCTTGGCGACCAGCGAGTTGAACTTGGTGCCGATCTCGCACTGGCCGGCGTTGGCGACTTCGTGGTGGTGCACTTCGACTTCGATGCCGACCTGCTCCAGGGTCTTGCACATCTCGGCGCGGATGTCGTGCAGCGAATCCAGCGGAGCGACGGGGAAGTAACCGCCCTTCACGCCCGGACGGTAGCCGCTGTTGCCGCCTTCGTATTCCTTGCCCGAGTTCCAGGCCGCTTCTTCCGAATCGATGTGGAAGAAGGTGTGGCCCATTTCATTGGCGTAACGCACCGAGTCGAAGATGAAGAACTCGGGCTCCGGGCCGAAGAAAGCCTGATCGGCGACGCCGCTGGACTTGAGGTAGGCCTCGGCGCGCTTGGCGACGCCGCGCGGATCGCGCGAGTAGGCCTGCATGGTCGCCGGGTCGAGGATGTCGCAGGTCAGCACCAGGGTCGGATCGGCGGTGAACGGATCCAGGAAGGCGGTGGTCGAATCGGGCAGCAGGATCATGTCCGACTCGTTGATGCCCTTCCAGCCGCTGATCGAGGAGCCGTCGAACATCTTGCCGTCCTCGAACAGCGCCGGCTCGACGATGGACTTGGGGAAGGTCACGTGATGCTGGACGCCGCGCATGTCGGTGAAGCGCAGATCGACGAATTCGACCTTGTGGTCCTTGATGAGCTTTTCGACGTGTTCGAGGGACATGGATTAGGGTCCGGGATTAGAGATTCGGGAAGGGGGATTCGTGCAAAACTTCAGGGCGTGGAGCCGCCTGCTTACTAGCTAAAGCAAGCAGCGTGCCAAGTCCCTACTGTTCTTAAGAAATTGATTTATATAGAATTAAAGTCTGACGCATCGCAGCAATGACCTATTGTGGTGCGTAAATCTAAGTATTCGCGCCAATTTGGTGCGACCGCTTTGAGCTGCTCGTTACCGCTGCACCCGCCGCTCTACGAATCCCCTATCCCAAATCCCGAATCCCGGCCGTCCAATGACCGATCTGCTCGCCGCGCTGCTGCTCGGCATCATCGAAGGCATCACCGAATTCCTGCCGATTTCCAGCACCGGACACCTGCTGATCGCGCAGCACTGGCTGGGGCACCGCTCCGACCTGTTCAACATCTCGATCCAGGCCGGCGCGATCCTGGCGGTGGTGCTGATCTATCGCCAGCGCCTGTGGCAGCTGGCGACCGGTTTCATGCAGCGCGAGAACCGCGACTACCTGCTCAAGTTGATCGTCGCCTTCGGCGTGACCGCGGTGCTCGGCATCGTGGTCAAGAAACTGGGCTTCGAGTTGCCCGACAAGGTGCTGCCGATCGCCTGGGCGCTGGTGCTGGGCGGCATCTGGATGCTGCTGGCCGAGCACTACGCGGCCAAGCGCGCGCAGACGCTGGGCGAACGCACCAACATCACCTGGACGGTGGCGATCCTGGTCGGCGTGGCGCAGGTGATCGCCGGCGTGTTCCCGGGCACCTCGCGCTCGGGCGCGACCATCTTCGTGGCCTTGCTTGCGGGCACCACCAGCCGCGCGGCGGCGACCGAATTCGCGTTCCTGGTCGGAATTCCGACCATGTTCGCGGCCACCGCCTACGAGCTGCTGGACGTGATCGGCACGCCGGCGGCGGCCAACGAGGACTGGACCGCGCTGGCGGTCGCGTTCGCGGCCTCGGCGGTGACCGCGTTCGTGGCGGTGAAGTGGCTGCTGCACTACATCCAGAGCCACCGCTTCACCGTGTTCGCCTACTACCGCTTCGCACTGGGCGCGGCGCTGCTGCTGTTGATGCCGTCGGGCAGCTGAGGGGCGGATTTCACCCGCCCTTTTCGTGAGCTGAACGATCATGAATAGGCGCAACCCCGCGCAACGCGCCGATGCGTTGGTATCGGCTCGTTAATCGCAATGGAAGACCGAAACATGAAAATGCTCGCCCCCGCCCTGCTCAGCCTGGCCCTGGCCGCCTGCGCGTCCGATACCGCGCCCGGCGGCAACGCCGCCGCCACCGGCAGCGAGGCCGGCACCAGCACCGCCAGCGCGGCGCTCAGCCTGGACGCCTACCACTGGCGCCTGACCAGCGCGAACGACAGCAGCGGCAAGGCGATCGCCGCGCTTGCGCCGGACCCGAAGCGTCCCCTGCAACTGGACTTCAACAGCGGCCGGGCCAGCATCAGCGGCGGTTGCAACCGCCTCGGCGGCAGCTACACGCGCGACGCCAAGACGCTGAGCTTCGGCGACATGGAGCAGACCTTAATGGCCTGCCCCGACACTCGCCTGATGGAGCTGGATCGCGCGATCGGCGAACGCTTGCGCGGCGCGCTGCCGGCGCGGATCGAGGGCGGCAACGACGCGCCCAGCCTGCAGTTGACCGCCGCCAATGGCGACCAGCTGCGTTTCGAAGGCAGCCCGACGCCGGCTACCCGCTACGGCGGCGAAGGCACCACGGTGTTCTTCGAGGTCGCGCCGCAGCGCGCGCCGTGCTCGCATCCGCTGATTCCGAACATGCAGTGCCTGCAGGTGCGCGAGCGCCGCTACGAAGCCAACGGCGTGGCGATCAAGAGCGACGCCGCCTGGGAGCCGCTGTACCAGGACATCGAGGGCTACACCCACGAACCGGGCGTGCGCAACGTGCTGCGGGTGAAGAAGTACGACATCAAGAACCCGCCGGCCGACGCCTCGTCGGTGGCGTACGTGCTGGACATGGTGGTCGAGAGCGAGCTGGTTTCGAAGTAGGTCCGCGCGCCTTGATCGCACTCGCCCCTATGCGGGCGAGTGCGCGCCATCGGCTAAGGCGAAATCTCGGCCGTCGTGGTTACGGCGTTGGGGCGAGCCGCTTGCGGCAGAACACCACCGGCGAATTGATCGCTGATCGAATGGCGCGGCTTGCCCGCCGGCATGCCGTCGCGCGGACGATCGATCACGTAAGTCTTGGCCAGGGAATCGTGCCAGCCCCGGCGGATGTGATCCTCGCTCATCAATAACGAGAACGCATCGAACGGAATCAGCCGACCCAAGCTGCGTAGAAAAGCGCGCCAGAACGTGGGCTGCCGACCGTACTGGTCGACGACGCGGGTCTGGGTAATCAGTTTGCCGATGGTGAAGCCGAACGCACCTTCCATGAAAGTGTAGTAGACGACGAGCGTGGCGTAGGTCAGCGCGTAGTCCATGCTCCAATGCAGCTCGTCGAACCACTTCATGGCCGACTCGCCGCCGATCAGAACCGCGACCACGCCGATGCCGATCCAGATCACGTAAAACACGATCTTGTCGATCAGCCAGTTGAGGAAGCGCCGCACCTTGGTGGTGGACTCGATGTCCAGCAGTTGCGGCGCGTCGGAGATCGCCGCCGTCGAGGCGCTGTAAGGATTGTGCTCGTCCATCGTTCCCCCCCAGGAATGAGGGGAAACTAACAGTTCCGATACGGGGCGGCTAGAGGAACGCGCCCTCGTGCCTGCGCGAACGCAGATCGGTTACGCGAGCGCGGGATTCAGGCTGTAGGTGCCATACGTCGCCGCCTCGGCCAGCACATGCCCATGCATCGCGCGCAGCACGTCGGCGGCGCCGAAGCGCTGCGGCAGGTCCAGGCGCTCGACGTCCAGCGCGAACACGCGGAAGAAATAGCGGTGCAGGCGCAGGTCGTTGGGCGGCGGGAACGGGCCGTCGTAGCCGCGCCAGTCGCCGGCCATGTCGGCGTTGCCGGCGAACCAGCCGGTGTAGTCGTTCAAACCCTGGCGCGCGCCCGACGGGCCGTTCGGATCGGCCTTGCCGTGCGCGACCACGCCGTCGCTGCAACTGCCGGCGACGATCTCGCGCAGCTCCGGCGACAGGTCGACCATCGCCCAATGGCAGAAGTCGGCACGCGGCTGCGCGACCGGAATCTGCACGTCGTCGCGGCCGACCATCTCGGCCACGGTGGGCACGTCGGGGTCGATGCACAGCAGCGCGAACGAACGCGTCTGCGCGGGCACGTCGGTCCAGGCCAGGTGCGGATTGCGATTGGGCGCGAAGCCGAAACCGTCGGCGGTGGGCTGGCCGGCGGCGAATTCGGCGGCCAGACGCTGACCGCGTTCGAAACTGTCGCTGTGGATACGCATACCGCCTCCAGAGAAGGATTCGCGATCGATGCCTGCATGTCGCGGCATCGACTGACGGGACAAATTACACCAGAGCGATACGCAGTCCCATGTCCGCCTTCATCGCGAGCAAGGCTTCTGCGTTGCCTTTGGCGTCGTCGACGGGGTGATGCGTGTGACGGGTGCGGCGCAGGTGCTTGAAGTTCTTGGCGGTGTCGCCGACCAAACCCTTGTACAGCGAGCCCAGGTTGGTCGAGCTGTGGCCGAAGGGGTTGGCGCCCAGGAAATGATGGAAGTACCAGTTGATGAACTGCCAGTCGAAGCCGTTGTTGTCCGAGACGAACATCGGCCGGCCCTGGACGTTGCCATCCAGCCATTGCCGGAACGCGCGCATCGCCGCTTCGGGTTCGTCGAAGGTCAAGGTGGTTTCGCGGCTGTTTCCGCTGACGGCCAGAGCCTCGGGGATCCAGCGTTCGGAGATCGGCCGCAAGGTCGCGTAGAAGCTGCGATCCAGACCGGGTTCGACCACGACCGCGCCGAACGAAATCATCGAGTAGTCGCCCGGGATGGGACCGTCGGCTTCGATGTCTACCATGATGTAACTCAATATCGTCTCCTCTGCTTACAGCCGCCGGAGCCCTCTCCGGCGACCCGACGCGGGATGCATGCGCATCCCGCGTCCGTGTTTCAGGCGTCCGCTTGGAACGCTGTAGAACTCAGGCTTCCGGATACCCCAGACGCTTGGCCACCGGCGTCAGCGCCGCGAAGGCTTCGGCCAGCGGCTCGGCGAAGGCGCGCCAATGGCCGGGAGCGAAACGCTGCGGGCCCACGGCTTCGGGCGGCATCGGCGCGATGGTGATGTCCAGCGCCTGGGCGATCGCGTCGGCCATGGCCTGCGGGTCCTGCGAGATGGCGTCCAGCTTGACCAAACGGTGCGGGAACAGGTCCTGTTCGTGCAGCGCGGCGACCTGGTTGAGCACCATCGCCAGCCAGCGCGCGCCGGCTTCCGGCGACTCCAGCTTGAACGGCGCCGGCGAGCCGTAGGCCAGCCAGTCCAGCAGCATGTCGCGCGGATCGCGCAGCACGATCATCAGCACCGCTTCGGGCAGGTGCGGGCGCAGCGCCAGCAGCAGCGCGTTGTCCCACCACAGCAGCCAGTCGAAGATCGCGCCGTCGTTGATGCCGCGGGTCGGCAGCGCCGCGCGCCACAGATTGACCAGGTAGGCCGGGTCCATCGTGCCGTTGAGCAAGCTTTCGGCGGTGCCGTAGCGCTGCAGCGGATCGTTGGGCGGGTTGGAACCGAAACGGTCGGCGCGCAGCGGGCCCTGGGCGAGGTCGAAGGTCAAGGCGATGCGTTCGACCAGCGAACCCGGCGGACCCCACAGCAGCAACACGCCGGGCGCGTTTTCCGGCAGCGGGGTCAGGTCCGGCCAGTTGGTGCGCGGCGTGGTCACCGGCGGCAGCGGCAGGCGCTGCGACGCGGCTTCGGCCTGCAGTTCGGCCCAGGTCGCGGCGGCGGCGCCGGGCTGGCCGGCGTTGTCGAGCGTGCGCGCGAGCAAGTGACGCAGGGTCAGCTTGACCTGTTCGTCCGGCGCGCGCGCGAGCAGGCTTTCCACGCGCGTGACCGCGGCGTCGGGATCGCTCTGCATCAGGCTGTCGATGATGCGCAGCTCCGAACGCGTGTCGCCCGGATTGAGCTCGACGATGCGATGGGCGATGGCGTCGGCCTGTTCGCGCTCGCCGGCGTGATCGTGGATGGTGGCGCGCGCTTCCATGGCCGGGATGTAGTCGGGCATCGCCGCCATCCAGCGCTCGACCACGACGCGCGCTTCGTCGCCCGCGAAGGGTTCGAACAGCAGACGCGCACGCCACAGATCGTCGGTTTGCGGATGCGTGGCCAGGGCCGCTTCCAGGGTGGCGCGCGCGTCGTCGGCGTCGCCGAGACGGCGCCAGACTTCGATCAGCGCCGACAGGGTGCGGCGGTCGCGCGGCTCGGCGGCGAGCGCGTTACGCAGGCGCGGCAGCGCGCTGTCGGCGCGGCCGGCTTCGAGTTCGATCTCGCCCAACCAGCGCTGCAGGCCGGGGCTGGGATCGGCCTCGACCAGCGTCGCGAGTTCGTCGGCGGCTTCGACCGCGCGGCCCTGCAGGCGCATCAGCTCGACCAGCAGCACGCGCAGCGAACTGGTGGACGCGGGCGAGCGCTCCATCATGCCGCGGAAGGCTTGCTCGGCGAAGGCGTAGTGGCCCTTGGCGAGATAGGCGAAGCCCAGCGCGTGGCGCAGCTGGGGTTCGTCCGGCGCGCGTTCGGCGGCGCCGCTGAGCAGGGCCAAGGCGGCGTCGGCGTCGCCGCGACGCAACAGCAGGGTGCCTTCGACGGCGGCGACTTGCGGATGATCCGGCGCGATGCGCGCGGCGGTGCGGATCAGGCGTTCGGCTTCGTCGAGGTCGCCGCGCGAGATCGCCAGCTGCGACTGCACGATGTAGGCGGGAAATTGATTCGGGTCCAGGCCGATGGCCTGCGCGAGCGCGGCCTGGGCCTGATCGAGCTGACGGCCGTCCAGCAACAGACCGGCGCGCTCCAGATGCAGGTTGGCGTCCTCGGGCGCGATCGCCAGGGCGCGATCGATCGCGGCGATGGCGCCGTCGCGATCGCCGCTGGCGCGCAGCGCGGCGGCGTGCAAACGGTGAGCGTGCGGGTCTTGCGGCTGCGCCGCCACCAGTTCCTGGGCGGCGGACAGTGCCTCTGCCGCCGCGCCGCGGCGCAGGGCATCGAGGGTGGTCTCGTACATGGGTTCGGGACTTCAGGCCAAACCCGCATTGTAGCGGGAGGATCGGGGGCGGGCGGGCGGCGGCGTATGGGCGCTGTTGGCCTCTCTCCCGCTTGCGGGGCGAGGGCTGGCGCTTGCGAGCGGCAGGCGCGCGCTGCACGGAACGCCCCACCGCGGCGCGGGCGGGCCGGGGCGTGGGTTTGTGAGGGTCGACGCAGGCAGCGGGCTTCAATCTCGTGCGCCGCTCTCACCCGTCCGTCGGGCGCCTTCTCCCGCAAGCGAGAGCAGGGACCGTCGCGGAGTGCCTAGGCCGAAGCGACGGATTCCAGCCGATCGGCGATCCAACGCTCCGCGAACCCGTCCAGGCGCGCGCTTTCGAGGAAACCGCAGTGTCCGCCCCAGGGCGCGATCTCCAGGCTCGCGTTCGCCGGCAGCTTGAGCGCGCGGAAGCCTTCGACCGGGATCACCGGGTCGTCCTCGGCCATCAGGATGCTTACCGGCACCTGCAGCCGCGACAGCCGGTCGGCGGCCACCGAGTAGCCGTCGAAGTAACGGTCCAGGGTGCCGTAATCGGTGTGGCGCTCGACCATCCACTGGGTCAGCGGACGCATGCGCAGGCCCAGGGTGCGATCGTCGAAGTCGTGGAACTGCGGAAACAGCTCGCGCTTGCGCGCCAGCGAGTCGCGCCATTTGCGCTCGAAGTACCACAGATAGATCGGCAGCCCCTGCTCCATCGATTCCATGGTCCGGGCCGGATCCAGCACCGGGCACACCGCGGCCGCGTGGGTCAGCGCCAGCCCGGCCTCGGGCGCCTGCAGGGCCAGGCGCAGGGCGAAGTTACCGCCCAGCGAGTAGCCGGCCACCGACATCGGCCGGCACGGGAAGCGGCGCGCGACATCGCAGGCCGCGTGCAGCACTTCGCCGATGCGGTTGGAGTGGAACAGGCCTTCGTTGAGATGGTGGGTGTTGCCGTGATCGCGGAAATTGAGCCTGAACACCTCGAAGCCGCGGCCGAGCAACTGCGCCGCGGTCATGCGCATGTAGTTGGAGTCGGCACTGCCTTCCCAGCCGTGCAGCAGCAGCACCAGTCCGCGCGGTTCGATCCCGGGCACGACGCTGTGCAGGCCGTGCAGGCGCACGCCGTCGCCGCCGTCGATCAGGTGTTCGGTGGTGGTCGCGCCGAGTTCGGCCAGGCGGCGTTCGGCGCGGCGCCGGCGCAGCGGACTGGAGCCGAGCACCGACTGCAGGTGCGCGTTTCGCAGCCAGCGTGGCGGACGGTAGTCGGCGGCGGTCAGCATCGGGGAGGTGGCATCGAGTGGGCGTGCGCGGTGGCTGCGCGCAGCGCCATCGTAGGGATCGCCGGCCCCGGCGTTCAACGCCCCATCGCCTCGACGATGCGCTGGCGCGCCAAGTCGGCGATGCGCCGGCGGCCGTCGGTCTCGCCGGGCAGGATCGGCTGCAGGAAATGGATTTCGGCGCTGCGCGAGGGTTCGCCCAGCAGGCGCACGAAGTTGGCGAAGAAGCTTTCGCGGTTCTGGAACGCAACCACGGCCTGGGCGTCGCCGCCCTCGCCGTAGCACAGCGCGACCGGCTGCACCGGCACGCCGGCTTCGACCGCGGCCAGGAAGATGCGTGCATGGAAGGGACCGATCTCGCCGCCGCCGCGGGTACCGCCTTCGGGGAACACGCCGACCGAACGGCCCGCGCGCAGGCGCGCCAGCATTTCGTGCAGCACGCCGCCCAGCGACTCGGTGCTGCCGCGGTGATGGAAGATGGTCTCGCCGCGCGCGGCCAGCCAACCCACCACCGGCCAGCTGGAGATCTCGCGCTTGGCGACGAAGCCCATCATGCGCTGGCTGTGCAGGGCCTCGATGTCGATCCAGCTGACGTGGTTGGCCACGAACATCGCCGCCCCCGGCAACGGCGTGCCGACCCGGCGCAGGCGGAAGCCGAAGATGCGCATCAGCCCGGCCGACCAGGCCCGGATCGCGCGATGTTCCAGGCGCTCGTCGCCGACCCGGATGCCGGCGGTCAGGGGCGAGATCAGCAGCAATACCAGCGGCAGGTCGATCAGCAGGTGCCACGACAACAGCGGCACACGGATCAGGTAACGCAGCGCGCGCGCGGACGACGCGCCGGAGCGCGCGGCCGCGCCGGCGTGGGGAGACGGCGCATTCATTGTGTGCACGATACCGAAGCGCCGAGGGCGTGGCGAGCGCGGCGCGCCGATCGCGGCAGACGCCGGTTCAGATCGCGATTACCGCCACCGTCAGGCGCGAGACGCAGACCAGGCGCGCGGCCTCGTCCTCGATCCGGATCTCCCAGACCTGGGTGCGCCCGCCCAGATGCAGCGGCCGCGCGGTGCCGGTGACCGTGCCTTCGCGCACGCCGCGCAGGTGGTTGGCGTTGATCTCAATCCCGACCACGCCCTGCCCTTCGCCCACCGCCATCATCCCGGCCGAGCTGCCCAGGGTTTCGGCCAGCAGCACCGAGGCGCCGCCGTGAAGCAGGCCGTAGGGCTGGTGGGTGCGGGCGTCGACCGGCATGGTCGCGCGCAGGTAGTCGGGGCCGATCTCGGTGAAGACGATGCCCAAGGGCTCCATCGCGGTGTTGCGCGAGCTGGCGTTGAGCTGTTCCAGGGTGCTGGGCTTGCGGAAGACGGGGCGGTCGCTGGCTTTCATGCCGCCACGATAGCCCAGGCGCGGCCCGGGAAAAAAAGAACGCAGGGTCAGCCTGGGGATTCCTTAGCCGGGAATCGGGGCTGTCCTGCGTTTAGGGGGTAGGACGGTGCTGCTGGTGGGAACTACGGTCGGCGGGCTCGGCCTTCTGACCGGCGCACTGCGTGGAGAGGGGCGCAGCGCGCCGGTCCCGGCGTTATGGAGCGGACCGACACACGACCAAGAGGACACCGTGGATTACGCGAAGCGGAAGCGGGGCTGCGCCCAGTCGTTGGTGTAACGACGGCTGCTGGCGTAGCCGGAGCTGTTGCCGTAGCCGACGCCGAAATCGCGTTCGCGGTGGACGTGGCGGACCGGAGCGGCGGGCGCCGTGCGGTTCTGGGAACTCGTGGAAGCGACGTTGCGGTCGAAGAGCTTGGAGACGTTCATGGTGGTGTCCTTGGTCGGTGGGGGAGTGATAGTGCTTCGGTGTGTTGGTAGAGTACAACACCTGAGCTCTTGTTCCATATGCCGGAAGTCACCCCACCTAAGACCTAGCACCTGCGGCGGGGCTGCAACACTGGAACTTGCTGATAGAGATGAGGTTTGCGGGCCAGGGGTTGCATCGATCCGCCCATGACTGACGACCTATGCCGGCGGATGTGACGGGCTGGGAGGGGCTGTGGCGGGGGCGGGGGCCCGAATGGGGCTCCACGGTCGTCGCGGTAAAGCAAATCCCCCCTAGCCCCCCTTTTTCAAAGGGGGGAACTGATTCGCGGCGGGTGGGGGCGCGCGTTTCAAAGGGGGAAACTGATTCGCGGCGGGTGGGGGCGCGCGTTTCAAAGGGGGAACTGATTCGCGGCGGGTGGAGGCGCGCGTTTCAAAGGGGGGAACTGATTCGCAGCGGGTGGAGGCGCGCGTCGGAGCGCAGCGTTTCGGAGCCCGTGGCGGCGCTAAGCGGCCACAGGCTTTGCTTCCCCCCTTTGGAAAAGGGGGGCTAGGGGGGATTTGCTTTTAGCGGCCGCAGGCCGCCCCAGCCGACTAAAGAATCGGCGCCAGCCCCGCCCCGAAGGCGGTGAACATGCGCGTGATCAGGCGCTTGGGCCCCAGGCTGACCTCGGGGAAGTCGCCGACCGGGCGATAGCAGGCGCGGAAGCCCGGCTGATTGCGGTACAGCGGAAGCGGGCAGTTCGGCCCGGGCACGAATTCGTAGCTGGTGGCGTAGCGGATCGGCCACAGGTCGAACAAGGGCAGATGCTCGGACACCTTGGTGATCGAGTACTCCAAGCCGGAGAACACCGGCGGCTTGTCGCGGCGCGCGATCACCCACGAGTTCGCCGGCGCGATGTCGCGACGAATGCTGGCGGCCAGTTCGGCGGCGAACGCGGCGTCGTCGATCACCACCGCGCTCTCGGTGTTGTAGCGGTCGCCGCGCGGATCGAAGTTGTGGGTGCCGACCACGCCGATGCGTTCATCGATCACCATCGACTTGGCGTGCATGCCGATGCGCACGCCGGCGCGCTTGAGCGGCACCGGTTCGTTGGCGCGCCGACGCGCGTAGCGCATGGCCGCGTACTCGCGCGACAACGGCGTGCGGTACTGGGCGCGCGAGATCACGCTGGAGCGGTCCAGGCGCTCGCGCCGCAGCGCCGCGGGCTCGGGCTGCGGCGGCAGGTCCAGCCCCAGGTCCGGCAGCGGCGCGCCGGTGGCGGCGATGTCGATCGGCGCGTCGGCCGGGAACGGCTTGTACTCGTAGATGTCGAAGCCGAACTCGCGCAGGTAGCGGCGCTTGTACTTGTACGACAGCGCGTAGGCGATGAAGGCGTCGGTCGCGGCCAGGCTGTTGGTGGACACGATCACGCGCGGCGGCTGCGGGCGTTTGCGCAGGTCGCGGAACAGGTCCTGGGCCGCGTCCGAGAGCACCAGATAGGGCGTCTGCAGCAGCACTTCGCGCTGCGACGATTCGATCAGGCCGCGCAGCGAGGCGGAGGACTGAGACCCGTCGATGCCGTTGCCGCGGTGCTTGTCCGGCGAGTCGGCGATGTAGCTCACCGCGCCCACCGGCAGCGCGCGCGCGACCAGGCGCGAACGCACCAGTTCGACGTCGCTGGCGTCGCGGCGCATGGCCTGGGCGCGCTCGGGGCGCTCGTAATTGGCCGGCGGCAGCGCCGGCACGCCGCTGCGCAGCAGATAGGTGCCTACGTCCTTGAGGCGCTCGACCGGCACGCTGCGGCGGTCGTCCCAGAAGCGCACGAAGTCCTGGTCCATCACCTGCGCGGTCGGGCCGGCCACCAGCAGGTCGCGGTCGCGGAAGTTGTACTCGTCGTCCCAGTCGTAATAGTCGTCCTGGTAATTGCGCCCGCCGGTGATACCGACCGCGCCGTCCACCAGCAGCAGCTTGGTGTGCATGCGCTGGTTGAGGCGGCGCCAGCAGCAAGCCGCGGCCAACAGGTATTGCGGGTAGCTGATGCGCGCGCGCTTGAGCACCGGGTTGTACAGGCGCACTTCGAAGTTGGCGTGCGCGCCGGACAGCGCGGCCAGGGTATCGAGATGCTTGAGCGCGGCCAGCTGGTCCAGCAGCAGACGCACGCGCACGCCGCGGCGCGCGGCCGCGATCAGCTCGTCCAGCACCAGCCGGCCGGCGTCGTCTTCGTCGTAGATATAGGTCTGCAGGTCGATCGCGGTGGTCGCGCTGCGGATCAGGTTGATGCGCGCCAGCAGGGCGTCCTGGCCGTGGTCCAGGATCAGGGCGTAATGGCGCGGCGCGTCCGCGCTCGACTCGTCCAGCGCGCGCGTGGCCAGGTCGCGCAGCGGCGAAGCCTGGGCGCAGGCGTGGGGCGCCGCGCAGTCGATCTGGGTAGGCCGCGCGGCCAGGGCGATCTGCGAGGCGCGATCGCGCTGCACCCGCGACAGGCCGGCGCAGGCCGACAGGCTCATCGCCAGCGCGGCGATCGCGATCCGTTGCCAGCGCTTCACGGCGTCGCGCTCCCGGCCAGGTCGTGCTTCAGGCGCACGCGCAACGTGAAGCGCACGCGGTCGCTCAAGGCCAGCTGCCAGCCGTCCAGGCCGTAGTCGTCGCGACTGACGCTGCCATGGGCGAGCACGTCGCAGTCCTTGCCGGGTCGCAGACAGGTCGAGGGCGCCAACACGAAGGTTTCCATCCGGCTGACGCCGTGCAGGGTGAGACGGCCGCGCAGCTTACCGCCTGCGCGCACCAAATCGGCGGGGTGCGGCTCGGACAGGAACTCGATGCGCGGGAAACGCGCCGAGTCGAAGAAGCGCCGGCCGCGCGCGAGTTCGGTGTAGCGGGTCGAATCGCCGACCTGGACCGCGCCGGTGGCCAGGGCGATGCGGACCTGGTGGCGGCCGTCGGGCAGCACCACGACTTCGCCCTCGTAGCTGGGGAAGGCGCCTTCCACTTTCTGGCCCCAGCGCGTGCGCAGCTCGAAGCCGAAGCGGGTGTAGAACGGATCGAAGCCGGACGACGACGGCGCCGGCGTCTGCGCCGCGAGCGGGGCGCAGACCAGGGCGCAAAGCAGGAAGCCGATCGCGGCGGAGGTGCGTGCGGCCTTAGGTCGCTGCGGCCTCACGGCCACCAGAAGGCGCTGAGCTGGGCGACGCCCGGCTCCAGGCTGGTCTCGGCCGGCACGTTCAGCACCGCGATGCCGCCCGGCGGCATGCCGCGGTAGTCGCCGGACTGGCCGCTGTGCAGCAGCGCGGCCAGACGCTCCAGGCCGGGGTTGTGGCCGACCAGCATCAGCCGCTCGGCTTCGACATGCAGATCGGCCAGGGCGATCAGGGTGCCCGGGGTGGCTTCGTAGATCGAGGGTTCGATGCGCTGATCGACGTAGCCGATCGCGGCCAGCACCGCCTCCAGGGTTTCGCGGGTGCGGCGCGAGGGCGAGCACAGCACGCAGTCGGGCACCAGCTTGTTCTGGGCCAGCCAGCGGCCGGCGGCCTCGGCCTCGGCCAAGCCCTCGGCCGACAACGGGCGGTCGAGATCGGCCTGGCCTTGGGCGGCCGGCTCGGCATGGGCGTGGCGGAGCAGGATCAGTTCGCGCATGGATTAGGCCGCTAACGAGTGGAAGGGGACGCGCGACGCGCGAACGCGCAGCACTTGGGAAGGAGGATGCCTGTCGGCGACGCAGAAAGGTAGCCGTCGGCTTGCGCCGGCCATGTGAACGCAGCGATGCGAGGCACGCTCAATACGCCACTGCCTTCATGGGCTGCGCGCGCCGCCGCTCGGGCCTACTTCTTCAACCACTTCAGCAGCGACTGCCAGTCGGCCTGGTGTTCGCGGATCTGCGCGGAGTGGTAATCGAACAGGCTTTTGCCCAGCGCGGTCATCACCACATAGGCCTGGCTGTCGCGCAGTTGCCCGACCACCGGATACGGCCATTCGCTGAGCAGCTCCACCGCTTGCTGGGAGGCGTTGGTCCAGGGCTTGAGCTTGTTGCCGACCAGGCCCACACGCAGCTGGCCGCGGCGCACGCGCGGGTGCTTGGCCAGGGTGTCCAGAAACGGGACCGTGGCTTCGATGTCCAGGGTCGAGGGCTGCACCGGCACGATCACCGCATCGGCGACCTCGAGGAAGGCCTCCAGGTCCTCGGCCATCGCGCCGGCCGGGGCGTCGATCACGACCCGCTGGGTGTCCTCGGGCAGGCCCTTGCGCCAGGCTTTGCGGCGGGTGCCGTCCAGCGGCAGGACCGCGCTGTCCAGGGTGGCGCGGCGCTGCGCCCATCGGGTCGAAGACCCTTGCGGATCGGCGTCGACCAGCGCGGTGCGCAGGCCTTCTAGCGCCGACTGCGCGGCGAGATGGGTGGCGATGGTCGTCTTGCCCACGCCCCCCTTGGAACTGGCCACCAGCACGGTCTTCATGCGAGCTCCCTCTAGGCGGAAGCCGCAGCGTACACCGGGGGTGGGGTTGGAGCTATCGCGGGGCGGGGGCCGGGGGCGGCGTGGCCCGGGGCGGGCGGCGACCGGTCTGGATCAGCGCACGCTGCATGGGATGGTCCGGCAGCCAACCCGGTGGCGGGTCGACGCGTTGGCCGCGCTCGACCAGCCAAGCCTCCGCGGCCGGCATTTCGCCCTGTGCGAACACCCGCAGGGGCCAGTCCGGCGGCGTCGGCTGACCGTTCTCTCCCGGGAAGTGATGGCGCAGCCAGCTCAGGCGGCGCAGGCGCTCGCGCCAGGCGACACCCTCGGAGGTATTGGCGACCAGCGGCACGCCGAAGTGCAGGCCGATCACCTGATCGATCATTTCGCTGCCGCTGGCCATGTGAGCGAGCAAGCCGATGCAGGACTCGCGCCTGGACGGCGGTGGTTGTTCGCACAGTTCCGCGATCGGCGAGATCGATGGAAACCCGTTGGCCATAGCGGTATTCATTGCCGCAACGCCGATAAGGTTCTCGCGCGTGGCCGGCACATCGGACGCCGCGGCGTACGCCTTCTGTGCGCATGCGGACACCGCCAGTGGCGGCAGTTCGTCCAGGGCCGCGTACATGACGCTACCGAGCTCACGGAAATGGATGCGGTAGCGATCGGCGCGCGCGGCGCGCCGCAGCAAGGCTTCCTGAGTGGGCAGGTCGTCGCCGCGCTCGATGGCGCGGGCGAGGCTGGCCAGCCAAACGGCCGCGTTGTCGGGGTCCAGCTGTTGCAGTCGAGCCACGGCGCGGTCCGGATCGCAATCCTCCCCTATGCCGGCGCAACCGCCGCTGGCTGCAATCCACTGTACCAACGGCTCGTCCGCCCCCAGGCGCAAGGCCGTGGTCATCGCGGCGGCGCCTTCGCCATGCGCTTCCTCGTAGAGGGAGTCGTTCAGTACCGCGCTCCCCGACGTGAACAAGAACGCCGCGGTCAGCGCCGTGCGCGCATCCGGATCGACCATGGTGCGTCGCGCCCGCTCGCTGGTGGCGGCGGCGAACGCGCGTTTCCATTGCATCGGGTCGCAGTCGGCCGACGCGGCCGCTGACGCGGTCTTCGTGGCCGCGTCGCCGAGCCGCGCCGCGGAGGCCTCGTCTCGCTGCGCCGTCGCGCTCGGCGGCGGCGCCACGGTCGCGAGCTGCGCCGATTCCCACCACCCGGCCCGGCGCGCGCCCACGAACGACACCAGCGCCAACGCGATCAACGCGACGACCGTCGCCCAAACCTTCCGCATCCCCACTCCCTTACCGGCGACCGGCCGCAGGGCCAGCCTACCGGCATCGGCGCCCTCGGCGGTCGGATCGCGCGCGACGGCCGCCTGCGCGCCGCCGCTCAGCGGACCTGCACGAACCTACCGCGGTGCCAAGCGGTACCCATCCGCGGCGCCGGAATCCGCTCGGCCGGTGAGGATCAAGGCACGACTGCCGGGATCGGGCGGCAGCCAGTCCAGCGGCGGAATGCCGGCTTGGCCGGTTTCGGCCAGCCAGGATTCGAATCCGGGGATCTCGCCCTCGCGCAGCAGGCGCAGGGGCTGCTCCGCGCGCAAACGATCGGCGGACTCGGACAGGCGCAGGGCCAGCCAGCGATGGCGACGCAGGCGTTCGCGCCAGAGCGCATCGGAATCGTCGGGGATCGAGCCCACCAGTAGCGCCGTGGCCAGGCCGCGGCTGGCGACGTCGTCGGCGTCGGTCGCCATCCGGCTCAGCACATCGATGCAGGCTTGGCGACGCCGCGGCGGAGGCTGCGCGCACAGTTCGGACAACTCGGTGAATACGGGCGTCGGCAGGGCGCTTACGAAGTCCTGCGCCAAAAAACCGATCGCACCGGCCTGGGTGCCGGCGAAGCCGGTCTCGGGCCGCATGCGCGCGGCGGTGCAGGCGCCGATCGCCGGGCCGGGCACGCGCAGCAGGAGCTGGGTCGTCTCCTGCGCGTACTCGGTATTGAACAGCCGGTACTGGCGCGCGCTGGCCGCACGCTGCAGCACGGCGTCCGCGGCCGCCGCGTCGTCGCGATTGCGCGCCTGCAAAGCCAGCAACCAGACCGCGGCGTTGTCGGGCTCGAGTTGTTGCAGGCGCCGCAAGGCCGGACCGGGGTCGCAGTCGGCGGACGCGGCCGGACAACGCAACGCTTCGACCCAACGCACCAGCGGGTCGTCGGCGCCGAAGCGCACGGCATCGGCGTAAGCGGCGGCGGCCTGGATGCGGGCCTCCGTGTCGTCCGCGTAGTGACCGAGCAGGCTAGCCGCGATCAGGCGGGCGCGCGCGTCGGGTTGGGTCAGCAGGCCGCGCGCGTAGGCCTCGCTGGCCTCCCGGTACTGGTCGATCCAGACCCCGGGATCGCACGCGGCAGCCGCCGGTGTGGCGGCATGAACCGCCGTCGCGGGCGGCGATTCCGGCGCGGCCGAGTCCCGGACCGCGACACCCGCGCCGCGCGCTTGCGCAGGCGGCGACGAGAGCAGGCGCAGGCCGATGACGGCCAGGATCGCGCAGCCCGCCAGCAATGCGATCCCTATCCACGACCTTCGTCCCCGCTCCTTCATCGACCTCGTCCCTGTATGCCGCTGATCGCGTCCACCGCGATCCGCAGCAAAGCACAGCCGCCGCGCGCGGCCAAGGCGCCAGCCCCGCCCGTCGGCATGCGCTGCGTTGAACCGGTGGCGCACATCGCGGCGTGCGCAAGCGCTCGTCGATGCCCTTTCGTGGCGCACTTTCTACACAGTTTTTGTGTGCATTGGCCGCAGTAGCACCCCATGCGACGCGACATCCCAGCAAAAAATTTTCCAGTAGAGAAATTTTCGGGTAGGGGTAGCCGACCTCATCGCGTTGAACAAAGTGTGCCGAGCGACAGCGCCGCCCTTCGATCGCGACGAAGAGCGTCGCGCTCGGCACGAACGATCGCCCACGCCCATCCGCCGTCTCCCTTATGTGCGCACGAACGTGCGGCGCAGCGATCCCCTACGGCCCGTCATCAGGAACACCTCGAATGAAGAAGGCGATTTTGAAGAAGAACGCAGCGATCGGTTTGGCGGCGGCCTGCGCCGCCGTGCTGCTGTGGACGCAACGCGATGCGACTCCGAACCCCGACGCCGCATCGCAGCCGAACGGCAACGCCAATAGCAGCACCTACGCCAGCGGCATCGCCGCACCGCCGGCCTCGCTGCGCGTGGCCTACACCGCGCCGACGCCGCGCACGCCCGCGCAGGCCAAGCTGGGCGCCGGCCAGTTGCTGGAAGCCGTGCAGACGCTGCCGCCGGAGCTGCGCGCGCAGGCGCTTGCCGCGGCCGCGCAGGGCACCCCGTCCGCGCAGGCCGCGACCGCCGCTTCGGTGCGCGCGCAGATCGCCGCGCTGGACCGCGCCGGCATCCCGCAGCGTTGGCGCGAAGGCGAGAAGGTCAAGGTCAACGTCGACCTGGCGCTGGACTACGCCGCCATCCAGAACCCGCACCTGCTGGCCCAAGCCTCGGGCGCACTGCTTGCCGTGCTGCGCGCCGGCGGCATCCAGGCCCAGGACATCCCCGGCTCGCCGGTGCTGGAAGCGCTGGTGCCGCTGGCGCAACTGGAATGGGTGGCCGGCCAGGACGCCGTCGCGGGCGTGGGCCTGATGCACATGGCCGACACGGTCGCGTTCTCCGACGGCGCCACCGCCAGCGGCATCGACCAGCTGCGCGCGCTCGGCAATGCCGCCGAACTGCCGCAAGCGCTGCGCAAGAGCCTGCAGGGCGAAGGCCTGACCATTGCGATCATGGACCAGTTCGGCAATACCGCCGGCGAAATCGCGGCGCTACAGACCGCGAACGAGTGGCCCAGCAACACCGCCGCCGAGCCGGACAACCTGGTGATGACCCCGCCGACCGGCAAAGCCTTCGGCGCGGGCGGCGCGAAACACGGCAACGCGGTCACCGAGATCGTCTACGACATCGCCCCCAAGGCCAAGTTCAGGGTCTACGACGCCGGCGCCAACGCCGACTGGGTCCGTGGCATCCAGAATGCAGCCAATCTCAACGCGCAGAACCAGCCGCAAGGCGAACCGCGCGCCCAGGTCATCACCGCCTCGCAGGGCGGCATCGCCGGCGCGCCGGGCGACGGCACCGCCACCTCGGGCGTCTACAAGGGCCTGTACGACGCGATCGACGCGGCCAGCCGCAACGGCGTGATCGTGATCAACGCCGCCGGCAACCACGCCCAGGCGCACTGGGACGGCGACAGCGGCGGCGCCGCCATCGCCAACGTGGCGCAGGACTTCGACACCGCCACCGCGGGCGTCCAGGACACCAACACCCTCTCGATCAATGTCGGCCAGGGCGCCGCCTTCGCTCAGTGCTACCCGCTCTTCACCGCGGCCGGCGCGGCCGTCGCCAACCAGTTGCCCATCACCGCCTACCTGAGCTGGAACGACTGGGCGTCCAACGGCAACCTCGTCGATACCGACTACCGTCTGGAACTGGTGCGCTGGCGCGACCAGACCCAGACCTTCGGGCGCGATCCGGTCACCGGCCGCTGGGGCAACATCGTCACGCCGGCCGGCTGGGTCGCGGCCACGCAGTCCGATCAGTCGCAAAACGGCGGTGCCGGACAGGAGCCGCTGGAAGGCTTCAGCTTCGTGCCGTCCTCGAACATGGCCACCGCGCGCTGCGTCGACGCCTACCGCGGCCTGAGCCTGGGCGGCGCGGCCATCTCCGGCGGCGGCATGTTCGCGTTGCGCGTGGTACGCAAGAGCGCCGGCGCGGCCAACTTCCTGCGCATCACCACCGGCAAGCTGCCGCTGCAGTACGCCCAGAACGAGCGCTCGATCCTGCATCCGGCCGACTCGGCCAGCGTGATCACGGTGGCGGCGTTGAACGCGGCCGATTCGGCGTTGGAAGCGTACAGTTCGCGCGGGCCGGTGCTGGCCGCGGGCGGCGCGCGCCCGGCCGGTCAGGCGGCGGGCAACGCCAAGCCGGACATGGGCAGCTTCGCCAATGTCGACACGGTGTCCTATGGCGACAACGCGTTCAACGGCACCTCCGCCGCCGCTCCGCACATCGCCGCGCTGGCGGCGCTGGGGCTGCAGCATCAGCGCCAGCGCAGCAACGCCACCGAGCCGGCGGCGCTGCCCGCGAACGCCACCACGCAGCAAAAGGCCGACCGTGCCGCCTTGTTGAGCCAGCGTCGCAGCCTGCTGGCCGATGCGACCTACGACGCGCTGGTGCAGGTGTCCGGCACCCAGGGCAACGATCTGGGCGCGGTCGGGTTCGACAGCAGTTTCGGCAACGGGCGCCTGAAGTTCCACGCCCAGTCGCAAGCCTGCTTCCTGTCGGCGCTGTACGCGCCGGCCTATCGCAGCCTGCTGCCGGCACAGGCCTCGCCGCTGCCCGCGGGCCAGCTGAGCTACGACCAGCTGCGCACCAACAACAGCGCGACCTGCTCGACCGTGAACTGAGCCAGACCTAGTCCGCGGCCCGTGCGCGGGCAGGTCGACGGCGCCGGAGCGATCCGGCGCCGTTTTTTTTCGCTAACCCACCGCCACCCGCGCCCACAGCGGCAGCGTCGCCAGCGACAGCAGCAGGCCGTAGCCGACCATGGCCGCGGCCAGGCGCGGCGCCAGCTGCTGCGCGATCGCCAGGGCGCCGGCGGTGACCATCGGCGGCATCGCCGATTCCAATACGGTCGTGCGAGCCATCTCGCCGTGCAGGCCCAGCAGCGGCACCAGCACGCAGGCCAGCGCCGGCATCACCGCCAGTTTCAAGGCCAGCCCCGACAGCAGCGGCTTGAGTTCGTCGCGCGGCAAGGTCAGTTTCACCGACAGGCCGATGGTGAGCATGGCCAGCGGCAGCAGCGCGTCGGACAGGCGTTGCAGGCCGCCGGCGATCCAGCTCGGCGGCTGCGCCGGCATCACCGTGAAGCCGATCAGCAAGGCCCACAGCGGCGGAAAGCGCAACACCCGGCGCAGCATGTCGCGCGCGTTCGGCGGGGTGTCGCCGCCGTAGCGCGCGAGCACCCACAGGCCGAAGGTGGACAGGATCAGGAAGGCGCCGAACTGGTCGTAGACCACCGCATAGGGCAAGGCGTGCTCGCCGATCAGGGCGCGGGTGAGCGGATAGCCGAGGAAGCTGGTGTTGCCCAGGGCCGCGGTCAGCAGCAGCACCGCGTGTTCGTCGCGGCGGAACTTGAGCCAGCGCGACAGCGCGCTGACCAAGGCCACCGTCGCGCCCAGCAGCAGCCAGGGCACCGCGGCCACGCCCAGCAGCGCCGGCTCCAGCTGCAGGCGCGGCGCGTAGCGCAGCACCGCGGCCGGCAGACAGACGTACAGCACCACCAGGTTCAGGGTCTGGGCGGCGTTGTCGGGCAGCGCCCGCAGGCGCTGGAACAGATAGCCCAGCGCCAGCAGCGCCAGCACCAGGGCAAAGGCGTCGAAGGCCATCGCGTTCGCGGTCGGCGCGCCGCAGGGCGCGATGGGCCATGGTCGCGGTTGCGGCCCGCGCGCTCAAGCGTTCGGCGGCGCGCGCCGATATCATGGCGGCGACCTCGAAGATCCCTCCATGACCGACCTGCAAGACCTGACCGCGCTGATTCGCGCCAATACCTCCCTGATCGTGATCGAGACCCGCGACGAAACCCGGGTGGTCGAACTGTTCCGGCAGGCGCTGATGCAGGTGTGGCGCGCGCTGTACCGCTGGTCGATCACCGAAGGCCTGCGCCGGGTCGATTTCGACCGCGACGACGAGGAGACCCGGGTCGCGCCCGACATCTCGGCGACGTTGCAGGCGATCCGCGACGCCGACCAGCGCGGCATCTATCTGCTGTTCGACGCCCATCCCTACCTGGGCTATGCCAGCACCCAGCGCCAGCTGCGCGAGATCGTGCAGCGGCGCGGCTGCCAGCCGCACGTGCTGGTGCTGATCGGGCACAAGGTCGAGCTGCCGCCGGACCTGGACTCGCTGGCGGTGCGCTACACCCCGCGCCTGCCCGACGCCAACGCCCTGCTCAAGCTGGTGCGCGAGGAAGCGGCGAACTACATGCGCGAGCACGGCGGGCGCCGGGTCGAGGCCGATGCCGAGGTGGTCCAGCAGATCGTGCGCAACCTGCAGGGCCTGGACCCGGTCGATGCGCGCCGGATCGCGCGCCATCTGATCTTCCGCGACGGCGCGATCGCCGCCGACGACCTGCCCGAGCTGGCCAAGCTCAAGTTCGAACTGCTCAACCGCTCCGGGCACCTGCATTACGAATACGACAGCGCGCGCATGAGCGACGTCGCCGGCGCACGCCGGCTCAAGCGCTGGGTCGAGCAGCGCCGTGCGGTGTTCACCGGCGGCGAGCCGCCGCCGGGCCTGGACCCGCCCAAGGGTGTGCTGCTGCTGGGCGTGCAGGGCTGCGGCAAGTCCATGCTGGCCAAGGCGGTCGCGGCCGGCTTCGGCGTGCCGCTGGTGCGGCTGGATTTCGGCACCCTGTACGACAAGTTCCACGGCGAGACCGAGAAGAACCTGCGCTCGGCCCTGGCCTCGGCCGAACAGCTCGCGCCCTGCGTGCTGTGGATCGACGAAATCGAGAAGGGCCTGGCCAGCGATGGCGGCGACGGCGACGGCGGGGTGTCGCGGCGCGTGCTGGGCTATCTGCTGACCTGGATGGCCGAACGCAAGTCGCGCGTGTTCCTGGTGGCCACCGCCAATCAGATCGACGCGCTGCCGCCGGAGCTGCTGCGCAAGGGCCGCTTCGACGAGATCTTCTTCGTCGACCTGCCCGACGCCTCGGCGCGCATCGAATTGTTCGCCCTGCATCTGCGCAAGCGCTCGCTGGAACCGGACGCTTTCGACCTGCCCGCGCTGGCCGCGGCCAGCGACGGTTTTTCCGGCGCCGAGATCGAACAGGCCATCGTCGCCGCGCTGTACGCCGCGCACGCGGCCGGCGCGCCGATGGCGGATTTCCAGCTGCGCGCCGAGCTCAAGCAGACCCGGCCCTTGTCGGTGATGATGGCCGAGCAGGTCGAGGGTTTGCGCGAGTGGGCGCGTTCGCGGACGGTGCCGGCGGATTGATCGGCGGCGCGGGCGATCGTGGTGTCGCGGCGATGCGGTTCGCTTAGGGCTCACCGCATCCTACGAAGCTGGGCTTGAGGCGGGTGCTCTTCGAGTGGTTTGTGAGAAACGCGTGTGTCGTAGGGTGCGGCGGTAGCCGCACCGTCGCATCGCTACGAATTCGCGCGACGATGCGGTTCGCCTTTGGCTCAGCGCATCCTACGTGGCGCTTGGCGATGCGACGCGGTGAGCGCTTACGCCTGCGGCCGCACCATCAACGTCTCGAACCCCGCGATCAGCGCACGCAGGCCGTAGTCGTAATCGGCCTCGGTATCGTTCTGGCTCAGCACCGCCTGCGCTTGCGCCAGCAGCGGATAGCGCTGCGGATCCGGCGCCATCGGCGCCTGCCCGGGGCCGCGTCCGGCCTCGGTCGCGGCCTGTTCCTCCAGCAGCCAGCCGATCGTGTAGTAGCTGAGCGAGATCATCGCGCGCAAAGCGTCCGCCGGAGCGAAGCCGGCCGCGACCAGATACGCCAGCTGTGCCTCGCCGTCGCCGAATTCGCCGGCCTGCGGGCGCGTGCCGATGTGCACGCGCGCGCCGTCGCGGTGCGCGCGCAAGCAGCGGCGGAACTCGTGCGCCTGGGCGGTCATCCAATCGCGCCAGTCCGGGTAAGCGGCGCGGTCCACCGGACGCTGCTCGGCCAGCATCGCGTCGGCCAGGGCGTCGAGCAGCTCGCGCTTGTTCTTGAAATGCCAGTACAGGCTGGGCTGCTGCACGCCCAGCGCCTCGGCCAGGCGGCGTGTGGTCAGGCCGTCCATGCCGACCTCGTCCAGCAGCTTCAGGGCGGCGGCCACCACCTTGTCCCGTTGCAGTTTCATTGCGCTCCGGCCATGGGCCTTGTTCCCCTATCGGCGATAGATTAGCATGCGCACAATCTATCGCTGATAGGGAGATGCCATGAGCACCCTACCCTCCGGCCGGCCTGCGCCGCCGACCCGGTCCCCCGCCCGCTACGCCCTGGCCCTGATCCTGGCCACGGTCGCGCTGGACGCGATCGGCCTGGGCCTGATCGCGCCGGTCCTGCCGCAGCTGCTCGACTCCTTCGGCCTGCAGCGCAATCTGGCCCTGCACGCCGGCGCCCTGACCGCGCTGTACGCGCTGATGCAATTCGTGTGCGCGCCGGCGCTGGGTGCGCTCAGCGACCGCTATGGCCGCCGCCCGGTGCTGCTGTTCTCGCTGCTTGGCAGCGCCTTGGACTACCTGCTGATGGCCTGCGCGCCCTGGCTGTCGCTGCTGTATCTGGGCCGCGCCATGTCCGGCATCAGCGGCGCCAGCGGCTCGGTCGCCGGGGCCTACATCGCCGACATTTCCGACGCGTCCCAGCGCGCGCGCCGCTACGGCTGGATGGGCGCGAGCTTCGGCCTGGGCCTGATCGCGGGGCCGGTGATCGGCGGCCTGCTCGGTGCGATGTGGTTGCGGGCGCCGTTCGTCGCGGCGGCGGTGCTGGCAGCGCTGAACTTCTGCCTGGCCTGGCTGGCGCTGCCCGAGCCGGCGCGCGAACGCGGCCGCGCGCCGGCGCTGCGCGAACTGGTGCCGTGGCATTCCTTGCGCGAACTGGGCCGGCTGCCGGACCTGGCGCCGCTGCTCTGGCTGTACCTGGCCATGCAATTGGCCGGCCAGGTGCCGGGCACGCTGTGGGCGATCTACGGCCACGACCGCTTCGGTTGGAATCCGACCGCGGTGGGCCTGTCGCTGGCCGCGTTCGGGGTGATGCACGCGCTGTTCCAGGCGCTGGCGACCGGCCGCATCAGCGAACGCTTCGGCCCCGCGCGCAGCCTGGTCGGCGGCGTGGTCAGCGATGTGCTGGGTTACCTGACCTTCGCGTTCGCGCGCAGCGGCTGGACCGTGGCGCCGGGCCTGCTGCTGGCCGCCGGCGGCGGCATCGGCGGGCCGGCCTTGCTGGCGATGTCCAGCACGCACACCGACGAAGCCCGCCAGGGCGCGTTGCAAGGCGTGCTGGCCAGCCTCGCCAGCTTGGCCGCGGTGATCGGCCCGCTGGTGTTCGGCGCGGTCTACGTCGCCGGCGCCGGGCATTGGAACGGCTGGGCCTGGGTCGTGGGTGCGGCGCTGTATCTGCCGTGCATTCCGGCTTTGCGCGCGCTCTTGCGTGGCGCGCGCGGGGTGGCCGCACGGGGCGTTAGCGCCGACGCCGCGACGGGCTGAGGCCCGTGGCGTGTGGCGGCGTGCAGTTGCGAGCTTGCGCGACGATGTCGGCGGATGGGGCGCGCGGGCGCTCGTAATGGCGCGACGATGCGGTTCGCCTGGGGCTCAGCGCATCCTACGCGGCTGGAGGCGCGGCTTGAAAAGCAAATCCCCCTCGATCCCCCTTTGCAAAGGGGGAGGCAGAGCGGTGATCGAAGCTGGGGACCGGATCAGCCGCCGTTGCGTTTCACGTACACCCAGGCGCGTCGCCCCGAGGCCAGCGGCGCCTCGACGCGTTGGTAGGCGTCGACTTCGTAGGCGTCGGCGTGGCGCAGCTCTTCGGCGGTGATCGCGAACACCGCGCCGCTAACGCGGTCGGCCGGGTCGTCGCTGCGCTCGACGATGGGGTGATGGGCCTGGCCACTGATGGCCACGACCTGCGCGTCTTCGATCTTCAACGCGGCGCGCCGATAACCGACCAGGGCATCGGCCTCGCCCTGCAGCAGGCGGCCGAAGGTGGCGCGCTGCACGCCTGCGTCCTGCAGGGTGCCGTAGGAGAACAGGGCCTGGTCGCGGGCGTCGTCGGTGCTCATCTTGCGTTCTGGGCGAGCGCGGCGCCGCCCTAGGCAGCCGCGAGATCGAAGGAAATGCTGATGCGTTCGCCGCTGCCCTGGTAAGGCAAGGTGCGGTGGAACACATAGGACGGGAACAGCAGCAGGCGGCCCACCTGCGGGCGCACCAGACGCAACGCATCCGCGGGCCATTGCGGCAGGCCCGCGTAGGGCCGGCCGAATTCGATCCAGCCGGCGTGATCGGGATTGGCGTGATCGGGATCGGCTTGATCGAGATCGTCTTGATCGGGAGCGGCGTCGACGATCGCCTCGGGCAGTTCGACGTAGTACGCGCCCGACAGCCAGGAATCCTCGTGGATGTGGGTGTCGATGTAGCCGCTCTCGGCGGCCTGGGTCGCCCACACGTGCAGGCGGTAGCGCAGTGGCACGTTGCGCAGGAATACGTCGTCGTGCGCGTCCGTGCCGGCCTGGCGCTGGCGCGCATCGGCGATGAAGGCGTCGATCGCCGCGCGCAGGCGCTGCTCGAAGCCGACGATGGCCGGGGTGCGATCGGCGAGCAGATCGCCGCTGAGATAGGCCTTGCGCGCGGCCAGACCGGCCGGCTCCCAACGCTGCTGGCTGTGGCGGCGGATGTCCTGGGCCAACTCGGCATGGAAGGCGGCGGCATCGGCATACGCGGGCGGCGGCGCGAGATCGATCGCGTGGATGTGACGTTGCAGCCCAAGCAGGTCGACCGCGTCGGCGACGCGGCCATCGGCGGCCAGCGCCACGCCGAGGTGGGCGATGCTGCGCTGGTCGTCGCCTTGCTGCCGCAGCGCCGCGCTCAGCTGCTCGTGCGCGGCCCGGGCCCGGCCGGCGTGCAGCAGTGCTATGCCGTGCTGGCGTTGCAGCACCGGCGTGTCCAGGCCGCGACCGATCGCGTCGGCGTAAATCGCAGCGGCATCGCCGCCGCGACCGTTCAAGATCAATTGATCGCCGAGGATCTCGACGCTGCCGGGATGATCGGGCTGCAGCTGCAAGGCCCGGCGCGCATGCGCTTCGGCGCGTACCGGCTCGCCGAGCTTGCGCAGCAGCACCGCGGCGTTGCGATGCGCCGCGGCCAGGTTCGGGTCCAGTTGCAGGGCGCGTTCGGCCGACCGCAGGCCCTCCAGCAAGGAAGGCCGATCGAACAGATTGGACAGCAGCACAGCCAAGGCCTGGTGCGCTTCCGGGTCCTGCGGCGCCAGCCGCAAGGCGTTGCGCGCGGCCGCGATCGCCTGCGGATATTCCTGCAACCGGCTGTGCGCCGCGGACAGGTTGTTCCAGGCCTCGGGCCAGTTCGGATCGCGCTCGGTCGCGGCAGCGAAGCCGGCGGCGGCGGCGGCGTAGTCGCCCAGTTGGAAAGCCGCGTTGGCGTAGCGGAACGCCGCGCGCGCGTCCTGCGGCAGGCGCTGCATGGCCAGTTGCAGCAAGGGCGCCGCGGCCGCGGCCTGGCCGGCGTGCAGCAGGCGCGTGCCCAGGTCCAAGGCGGCCGGGCCGTCGTCCGGGCGCAGTTGCTGCGCGCGCGTCGCCGCCGCCAGTCCGCGCGGCGCGTCGCCCAGCGCCTGCGCGGCGACCGCGAGCATGCGCCAGGCATCGAAGTTGTTCGGATCCTGGGCGAGCACCGCTTCGCAACGCAGGCGCGCCTGCGCCGCGTCGCCGCGTTGCAAGGCCGCGTAGGCTTCGCGCAGCAGACCTGCAACGGCGTTCATGCCGGCGTGCCGCCGCCGACCGCGGCACGATCGCCCGAACGCCGTAGCGCGAGCGGCCTGCGATCGCTCATCAGTAGCCCGCCGCCTGGCCGTCCTTGCGCGATTCGCTGGCGCCGACGTAACCGCCGTGGGGATTGACCATGATGGCCTGGTAGCCGCCGTAAGGGCCGTTGGCGAAACGCACGCTATGGCCCTTGCGCATCAGCTCGCGCACGGTTTCGTAGGGATAGCCGGTTTCCAGATCCAGCTCGCCGCCGTCGCTCATCACCGTGGCCTGTCCGGCCGGCTCAGTGGAACCGTCGTGCTGGATGCGCGGCGCATCGCCGGCTTCCTGCAGGTTCATGCCGAAGTCGATCAGGTTCATGACGATCTGCGCATGGCCCTGCGGCTGCATCGCGCCGCCCATCACGCCGAACGACAGCCAGGGCTTGCCGTCCTTGGTCACGAACGCGGGAATGATGGTGTGGAACGGGCGCTTGCCCGGCGCGAACGAATTCGGGTGGCCTTCCTTGAGCACGAACTGCTCGCCGCGGTCCTGAAAGATGAAGCCCAGGCCCGGCGCGGCCATGCCGCTGCCCATGCCGCGGTAGTTGGATTGGATCAACGAGACCATCATGCCGTCGGCGTCGGCCACGGTCATGTAGATGGTGTCGCCCTCGTCCAGTTCCTTGGGCGTGGCCGGCTGCACTTCGCGCGCGGCCTTGTCCATCGAGATCAGCTTGCGGCGTTGTTCGGCATAACGCTTGGAGATCAGCTGTTCGACCGGCAGCTTGCCGAAGGCCGGATCGGCGTACCAGCGCGCGCGGTCGGCGAAGGCCAGCTTCTTGGCTTCGGCGAACAGGTGCACGTGCTCCGGGCTGCCGAAGCCGTAGCCCTTGAGGTCGTAGCCTTCCAGGATGTTGAGGATCTGCAGCGCGGCGATGCCCTGGCCGTTGGGCGGCAGTTCCCAGACGTCGTAGCCGCGATAGTTGCTGCTGACCGGCTCGACCCACTCGCCCTGGTGCGAGGCCAGATCGTCGTAGCTGAGGTAGCCGTCGTTGGCCTTGAAGTAGGCGTCGATGGTGCGCGCGATATCGCCCTTGTAGAACGCGTCGCGGCCGCCGTTGGCGATCTTCTCCAGGGTCGCGGCCAGGTTGGGATTCTTCCAGGTCTCGCCGGTGCGCGGGGCGCGCCCGTCGATGGTGAACTGCTCCTTGAAGCCGGGCCACTTCGACAGGCGCGGCAGCGAGGCGTTCCAGTAGTAGGCGATCACCTCGTGCACCGGATGGCCTTCGCGCGCGTAGCGGATCGCCGGGGCCAGGTCGTCGGCCATGGACTTGCGGCCGAAGCGGCCATGCAGGGCGAACCAGGCGTCGACTGCGCCGGGCACGGTCACCGGCAACGGGCCGTAGGACGGCACGTCGCTGAGGCCGCGCTTGCGGAACTCGGCCAGGCTGAGCGACTTGGGCGAACGCCCGGAGCCGTTGTAGCCGTAAAGCTGCTTGGTCTTGGGATCCCAGACGATCGCGAACAAGTCGCCGCCGATGCCGCTACCGGTGGGCTCCATCAAACCGAGCGCGGCGTTGGCGGCGATCGCCGCGTCGACCGCGCTGCCGCCCTGCTTCATCACGTCCAGCGCGATCTGGGTGGCCAGCGGATGCGAGGTCGCGGCGATCGCGTGCGGCGCGTAGACCTCGCTGCGGGTCGCGAAGGGTTTGCCGGTGACGCGGTCGGCGGCGGCGGCCGGCGCGGCGTGGCCGGCGGCGAGCAGCACGCCGAGCAGGAGCAGCGGCAAGCGGTGGGGCACGAGGCGTGAGGTCATGGCGCGGCTCCGCGGATCGGACCGCGACGATAACGCAGACCGGCGCGGGAGGGAGCGGCACGGTCGCGCCGAGGGGCACCCGACGGCGGCGTATGCGGGGGAGCACGCGCGGAACCTGTGGTCTGGAGTGCAGGCGTACGGCGCGGGCGTTCGGGCTTGCGTGATCGCAGCTCGCGCCGCTCCTACCCCCAGCGCGGCGATGCGGCGCGGGCTCGGTCGCCTGCGCCGAGGTCAGCTCGACGGCAGTTGCGCCGCGAGCAGACGCAGGTGCTGCAAGGCGGTGTCCAGATCGGCGGACAGCGGCAGGATCGCCGGCCAGTCGCCGTGGCGGCCGGCCGTTTCCAGCGCCGCGGCCGCCTGCGCCAGTTCGGTCGCGCCGACCATGCGCGCGGCGCCCTTGATCTTGTGCGCCTGGCGCGTGAGCGCGACGGTATCGCCGCCCTCGCGCGCCGCGTGCAGGCCCGCCACGTCCTGCGCGGTCGCGGCCAGGAATTCCTCGAGCAGGGCACGCGCTTCCGCGGGCGCGCCGCCGGTGAGCGCGCCCAGCACCTCGGCGTCCAAGGTTCGGGCCTGATCGAGCTGCGGCAAGGCCGTCGTCGCGCCCGTCTCGGCGGTCGCGGCATCGACGCCGTGGGGCAGCGTATGCGGCAGCCAGCGCTGCAGGCAGGTCGCCAGCACCGGCACCGACACCGGCTTGCTCAGGTAGTCGTCCATGCCCGCGGCCAGGCAGCGTTCGGCCTCGCCCTTCAGCGCCGAGGCGGTCAGGGCCACGATCGGCGTGCGCTCCAAGCCTTCCTCGACCTCCGCCGCGCGGATCGCGCGCGCCAGGGCATAGCCGTCCAGGCCGGGCATGTGCACATCCGACAACAGCAGCGCATAGCGGCCGCTGCGCCAACGCTCCAGCGCCTGCAGGCCGTCCTCGGCCGCCTCGCTGGCGTAACCGGCCAGGGCGAGTTGGCGCGCGATCACCATGCGGTTGGTCGGATGGTCGTCGGCCAGCAGCACCAGGCTGCGCTCGCGCTCGGCTTGCTCCAGGCTGGGCATGGGGCGCGGCGCGATCGTGGCCGGCGCCTCGGCGCCGTCGGGCTCGGCGGGCAGTTCCGATTCCGGCGCGCGCGCCAGGCTCACCGTCAGACGCATGCTGGTGCCCAGGCCGGGCCTGCTTTCCATGCTCACCTCGCCGCCCATCAACTCGGCCAGGCGACGGCAGATCGCCAGGCCCAGGCCGGTGCCGCCGTAACGGCGCGTGGTGTCGCCCTCGGCCTGGCTGAAGGGCTGGAACAGATGGCGCTGCTGCTCTTCGCCCACGCCGATGCCGGTGTCGGTGACGCGGAAGCACAAGGTGTCGCGCACCGTGCCGTCGGCGTCCTTGGCGCTGGACTGCCATTCCAGCGCCGCCTGGACCAGGCCTTCGGCGGTGAACTTGAGCGCGTTGGACAGGAAGTTGCCGACCACCTGGCGCAGGCGCAGTCCGTCGGCGCGGTGCGCCGGGCCGACGCGCGGATCGATTTCGCACAACAGGTTCAGGCCCTTGCTGGAGGCGGCGCCGGCGTAGTTGGCGACCGTGCTGCGCAACAGCGTCGGCAGCGCGACCACGCTGGGCGACAACTCCAGACGGCCGGCCTCGATCTTCGAGAAATCCAGGATGTCGCCGATGATCTGCAGCAGCGAAGCGGACGACTGCTGGATCACGTTCAAGGCGCGCCGTTGATCGGGATCCAGGCGCGAGTGCGCGAGCACTTCGATCATGCCGGTCACGCCGATCATCGGGGTGCGGATCTCGTGGCTCATCGCGGCCAGGAACGAGGACTTGGCGCGGCTGGCCTCCTGCGCGCGCGCCTCGCTCGCGCGCAGCTCGCGTTCCAGGCGCCGGATCGCGCTGAGATCGGCGGCGACCAGCAACAAGCCGCCGTCGCCGCCGTCGGGCTCGTTCATCGCCGACACCGCCACCAGCGCCGGCACCCAGGTGCCGTTGCGATGGCGCAGCATCATCTCGCGCGGCGCGGCGCGCATTCGCGCCAGCTCGCGCAGCGCGGTCCAATCGGCCTGCACCGGCCGCCCCAGCCGGTCGCCGAGTTCGAACGCCAGCGTCTGCAACGCCTTGGGTTCGAACAGCGCGTGCAAGCGCTCGCGCGCCAGCAGATCGCTGGCGTGCCAGCCCAGCAACTGCTCGGCGAAAGGATTGACCTGACTGAACTGGCCGCGCGCGTCGACCGCGACGATCGCGGTCTGGGCCGCGTCCAGCAACGAACGCTGGAACTGTTCGCGACGCTCCAACTCGGCGCGCGTGCGTTCGTTGCGAATCAGCTGGCCGGTGAGTTCGTTCTCGAAGCCCAGCACGTCGCGGCGCATTTCCATGAAGGCCTGCATCACCGTGGCCAGCTCGCCGCGCGGCTCGTGCTTGGGCGTGGCGGTGTAATCGTGCTCGCGCATGCGCCGCGCCAGCCAGGTCAGGCTTTCGACGCCGCGGTAGGCGTTGCGCAACACCCGGCGCCCGACCACCGCCGCGATCAGCAGCGCCAACACCGACAGCCCGATACGCAGCATGCTGGCTTGGCGGTTGCGTGCGATATCGTTGCGGACCACGCCGTCGGCCTCGACCATGGCCAGGTCCGACAGCAGCTTCAGGCGCTGGGTGACCGGATCGATGGCCGGGTACAAACGCGTGTCGGCGAAACGGCCCAGGGCGTCGATATCCTCGCGCACCAGGATCGCGCGCAACTCCGCCGCGGCCGCGTCGGCGGCCACGCGCGCGTCGGCGGCGGCGCGGAAGTGAACCTGCTCCTCGGGCGTGCGCGGCAGCCGCGCCAGCACCGCCCAGCTTTCGTCGATGCGTTTGCGCGCCTGGTCGATGGTGGCCACGCCCTCGCGCCAGGGCACCAGGTCGTTGCGCACGCGAAAGGTGGTGTCGACCACGTCCAGGCCGTAGGCGTCGGAGACCATCTTGATCCGGCGCAGGCCGCGCAGGGAATCGTCGCGCAGGGTCAGCAGCGATTCGCGGGCGCGGTACTGGGCGACCTCGTCGATCACCAGCACCGCCGCGCCGGTCAGCAGCAGCAGGCCGAACAGCGCCCACAGCTGGCGCCGGATGCTGAGCGTGCCCAGCCAGGCGCGCATGCGGCGCGCTCTACTCCGGCCGCCGCCAGCGGCCGAGCACGCTGGGCAGATCCTCGCCGGGCACCGGTTCGGCGATCAGATGGCCCTGGGCCATGCCGCAACCCAGCTCGGCCAGCATCTGCCAGTCGTCGACGGTTTCCACGCCCTCGGCGACCACGTCCAGCCCGAGCTTGCGCGCCAGGTCCAGGCTGGCCTCGATCACCGCGCGCTTGCGCGGCTGCTCCTTGGCGCCGGAGACGAAGCCCTGGTCGATCTTGAGTTCGGTGAACGGAATCTGCGACAGCTGCGAGAGCGAGGAATAGCCGGTGCCGAAATCGTCGATCGACAGGCCGAAGCCTTTCAGACGCAGGCGCGCCAGCACGCCCAGTCCGCGCGCGGCGTCGCTCATCAGCGAGCTCTCGGTGATCTCCAGCACCACTTCCTCCGGCTCCACCCCGGCCTCGCGCACCAGGTGCTGGAAGCGGTCGGCCGCGCCGCTGTCGGCCAGGGTCGCGGGCGAGACGTTGACCGACAGATTCAGGCGGATGCCCTGCTGATCCCAGCTGCGCTTCCAGCGGCAACCCTCGACCAGCATGTGATCGGTGAGCAGATCGACCAGGCCTTCGCGCTCCATCATCGGCACGAAATGCATCGGGCGCACGATGCGGCCGTCGGGACGGCGCCAACGCGCCAGCGCCTCCACCCCGACCGGCTTGCCGTTGCCGAACTCGACCTGCGGCTGGAACCACGGCCCGATCTCGCCCGCCGCCAGCGCCTCGCGGACCAGCAGCGGCGTGACCTCGACCGGCTCGTCGGCCTCGGCCGCGTGCAGGGCGTGCTCGTAGCCTTCCAGCGCCTGCTGCAGCTTGGCCAGGGTCAACGGCTTTTCGACATTGCCCAGCACGCGCAGGCCGTAGGCGCGCGCCATGGTCTGCACGGTGTTGAGCAGGGCCGGATCCAACGCGCTGACCACCGCCACCGAGCGCGCCAGGCTGCGCTGGGCGACGTGGTCGATGAACTCGATGCCGTCCATGCCGGGCATGTCCAGATCGACCAGGATCACGTCCGGCGGCGTGCGCACTTCCTCCAGCAGGCGCAGCGCGCCGGCGCCGTCGGCGGCTTCGAGCACGTTGACCACGCCCAGCTCGGCGAGCAGGCGCAGCGCCATGCGGCGCTGGAACCCGTGATCCTCCACCACCATCACGCTAAGCGTCGTAATCGACATGCCGTTCCCTGGTGAGAGCCCTGCCGTGGCCACGATGCGGGGCGGCGCGATCGCAACGGCCCGACTGTATCCGTGCATAGCGTTCAACGGGAACGGCGCCGACGAACGGTCGCGGCTCCGGCATGGACGAGGGCGCAGGGCCCGCAGGCCCGCCCCGCCTGCCTCTCAGGGCGGCGATACCGGTCGTCGGGCGGACGCTGACGCCTGCGGCGCATAAAAAAAGCGGAGCCGAGGCTCCGCTTTTTTAGGTCCCAGGTAGGTCCGCGCTCAGGGATACTTGGGCGGATTGGCGGCCCAGGCCGCCTGCACTTCCGTCAGCATCTTGCGCTCGGCCTCGGTCCAGGCCGGCAGCAGGCGCGCGTACTGGGCGGTGGTGTTCCACTGCAGCGGCTCGGTGCGCACGGCGGCGGCGTACCACTGCACGGCCTCGTCCTTGCGGCCCATCGACCACAGCACCAGGGCGAAGGTCGGCGGCATCCAGCTGGCGGTCACGCCGCGCGTGGTGGCCAGGGTGCGCCACTGTTCGAAGGCGCCCTTGTCGTCGCCGGCGCGGTACAGGTCCCAGCCGTAGTTCCACATCACCGAGCGCCAGATGCCGTCGGTGGCGTCCAGGCCGGACAGCGCGCGCGCGTACAGCTGACGGCCGAGCTCGACGCGGCCGGCTTCCATGGCCAGGTGGGCGAGCTGCGCGGCCTCGGCGTCGGCGCCGGCCTTGCGTTCGATGATGCGGCTGAGCTTCTGCATCGCCGCTTCGCCGGTATCGCGTACCACCACCACCGGCTTGGTGGTGTTGGCGTCGGCGTCGAAATAGAACTCGGCGGGCTTGGGCAGCGGCTGAGTGGCGGCGGTCTGGGCCGCGGCGGTTCCGGACACGGCCAGCAGGGCCGTCAACAACAACACACTACGAATACGCATGATCGATGAATCCCCCGTAATACCCCGCCATGCTAACCCGAGCGGGGTCCGGATCGCGCCGTTCATCACGCTTTCTGCGCTGAATCGGGCAGGGCGACGCCCCGGCGCGGGCCGGGGCGTGCAGACAGGGGGCCGGCCTCAGCGCGGCTGCAGGGTCACCCGCTCGATCGCCCACAAGGGGTCGTGACTGCCGCTGGCGAACACCAGGCACAGATCATGGGTGCCCGCGGTCGGCGCGATCTTGGCGCGCAGCGTGGTGAGACCGGCGGTGCGCCGCGCCGAGCCCAGCGGCAGCACCGCGATCGGCGCGCCCTCGCAGGTGTCGGCGCGCACTTCCAATGCGCCTTCCGGCCCGTTGGCGGCGCGGGTGACGACCTTGGGCGTGTCGTGCCAGAGCTGGAAATTGAAGGGCACCTGGCCGACCCGGACCTCGATCGCGCCGACCTGATCCAAGGCCGCGCCTTCATAGATCCAGCACGGGTCGAACACGTCGGCCAGCAGAGTCGCTCGCGGCGAACGCCCGCCGATGCCGTCGGCCGGCGCGTCGTCCTCCATGCGCAGGTTCAGACCGCCCTTGCACTGGCGCAGGCGGTTGCCGGTGCGCTGGCTCAGTGCGGCCAGATCGGCCGGGGCGTAGCGGCGCGGCGCCGACAGCGGGCGGCCGTCGACATAGGTCGCGGCCTGGAACACGGTCGGCGGGCGCAGCGCCAGCGGCGCGGCATACAGCGGCGATTGCGTGCTCAGTTCGCCCTTGCCTTCGAGATAGCGGATCTGGCCGAAACCGACCTGATTGGACAACTTCAGCAGCGGCTGGCCCTGGCCGTCGCGCTCGACTTCGAAGCGCACCGCGAACGCCGCATCCGAGGCTTGAACCTTCTGCGCCTGATAGCGCCCCATCTGCGGCACCAGCCGGCGCAGGAAGCCGTCCCAGTCGCGCGCGCCCTTGGGCGACCACACGGCTTCGGCCAGCGCGGCCGTGCGCGGGAAGTAGGCGCGTTCGACCGCGTCGAAGCTGCGCTTGTGCTCGGTCCACAGATTGGCCTGCGCGCCGAGCACGTGCTTGGCCTGTTCGGGCGTGAGCTCGGCCGGCACCGGCTCGAAGCCGTACACCGATTTCAAGGTCATCGCGGCCAGGCGGCCGGTGGCTTCGTCGTCGTTGTCGCTTTGCACGTGATCGAAATACAGGTCCGGCGCCGGCGCCAGCACCACGTCGTGTCCGGCGCGCGCGGCCTCGACCGCGCCCTTGATGCCGCGCCAGGACATCACCGTCGCACGCGGCGGCAGGCCGCCTTCGAGGATCTCGTCCCAGCCGATCAGGCGGCGATCGTGGCTGCCCAGGTAGTTCTCGATGCGGGCCACGAACCAGCTCTGCATCGCCATCTCGTCCTTCAACCCCAGTGCGGTCTTCTGCGCCTGGATGCTGGGCGAGGCCTGCCACTGGTCCTTGGCCGCCTCGTCGCCGCCGATGTGGATGTAGCGACCGGGGAACAGGGTGGTGACTTCGGCCAGCACGTCCTGCAGGAAACCGAAGGTGGCGTCCTGGGTGTTGAACAGATAAGTGTGCACGCCCCAGTCCGGCGACACCGGCGGCGGCGCCTTGAGCACGTCGCTCACGCCCAGCTCGGGATAGGCGGCGATCGCGGCCTGGGCATGGCCCGGCATTTCGATCTCGGGGACGATGGTGACGTAGCGTTCGGCGGCGTAACGCACCACGTCGCGGATCTGGTCCTGGGTGTAGTAGCCGCAGTACTGGAGCGCCGCGCCGGTGACCGGGTCGTGGCCGGAAGCGCCGGCCGGAATCCGGCAGCTGCCGACTTGCGTGAGCTTGGGATACTTCTTGATCTCGATCCGCCAGCCCTGGTCGTCGGTGAGATGCCAGTGGAAGGTGTTGAGCTTGTGCAGGGCCATCTGGTCGATCAGGGTCTTGACCTGGTCGACGCTCTGGAAATGGCGCGCCGAATCCAGCATCAGCCCGCGCCAGCCGAAACGCGGCGCGTCCTCGATGCGTTGCGCGGCGATCGTCGCCGCGCCGCGGCCGCCGTCGGCGGTGGCCAGCTGCCACAGCGTGACCGCGCCGTAGAACAGACCGGCCGGCGCGCGCGCTTCGATGCGCGCACCCTGTGGGCCGATGTCGAGGTGGTAGGCCTCGTCGCTGGGCAGCGCGGCCTGAGGATCGATCGCGAATACGACGGTGTGCGCGGCCTCGCCGGCGGCGTTGCCGCTGGCGTCGACGTTGGGCGCGAAACCGCGCAGACGCTGCAGGCGCGCGGCGAAGTCGCGTGCGATCCGCGCCGCGTCGGCGTTGCCGCCGGCGGCCTGCAATCGCGTGCTCACGTCCAGCACGAACGCGCCTTCGCGCGCGACCACCTTGGCTGGCAACGGAATCACCGGCGTGATCTGCGAGGCCTGGGCGGCGGGCACGTCCGCCGTCGCGTCCTGGCCGCCGCGCTGGCAGGCCGACAATGTGATCGCCGTCACCATGGACAGCACTACCGTCGCGGCCACCGCCGCGCGCATGCGTTTACCGCTCATCCCCGACCCCTCGTTGTCCGTCCGACACTCATACAACAAGCGGGCCCGGCGTAACCGGGCCCGTTGTCGCAGCTGAAAGCTACCGGAGCGCCCAAAGGCGCGGTAGTGCCTGGATCGTAGGGTGCGGTAAGCCGCACCCTACATCCGGACCTTAGTAGTTGAAGCGGAAGTTCAAGTAGTACTGGCGGCCGTTCTCGTAGACCGAACGCGGACGGTCCTTGGTGGCGTAGTACGTGGTCTTGGGGTTGTTGAGGTTCATCGCGTCCAGGCTCAACGCCATGTGGTCGTTGATCTTGTAACCGAACGAAGCCGACACGGTGTCGATTTCGTCCTGATAGAACGCCGAGTTGCGATCCAGGCCGCTGTAGAACTCGGAGCGGTAGGTGTAGTTGACGCGGGCGTTGAAGCGATCGTTCTCGAACCACAGGCCGACGTTGTAGGTGTTCTCGGACGTGCCCAGCATCGGCGTGCCGTCGTCGGTGTCGGCCTCGGCGTAGGTGTAGTTCGCGAACGCGCCGAAGTAGTCGCCGATCGGGCCTTCCCAGGCCAGCTCGAAGCCGTTGACCTTGGCGCCCGAATTGACCGGGATGGTCACGTCGTAGTCGACCATGGCGCCATTGGGGCGCTGCGCATCGATGGTCAAGTACTGGCGGCGCACGTTGGCCAGCGAAACGTAGTTGTCGATGTTCATGCTGAACACGCCGAAGGAAAACAGCGCGCGCTCACCGTAGTACCACTCCACGGTCGCGTCGAGGTTGGTAGACAGGATCGGGGCGAGGTTGGGATTGCCACCTGTGCCGTTGCCCACGCCTCCTGCCGCGGCCGGCGGGAGCAGCGAGACCGCGCCGGCGATGGCCGAGAAATCCGGGCGGGTCAGGGTGCGCGAAGCGGCCAGGCGCAGAACCACGTCGTCGGTGATGTCGAGCTTGAGGTTCGCGCTCGGCAGCCAATCCTTGTACGTGTTCTTGGTCAGCACGGTCTTGTAGGGACCGAAGGCCGAGGTGGTGATCGCGGCCGGATCGGTGGCCGAAGTGCTCACGTAGTTGGTGACGTCTTCCTGGGTCTCCACGTAACGCAGACCGACGTTGGCCGTCCAGCGCTCGCCCTGGAAGTTGAGCTGGCCGTAGGCCGCGGTGCTCTTTTCCTCCAGACCGTAGGCGCCGAGGTAGTAGAAGCGCGAGACCGGATCGCGGTTGGCCAGGCGGTTGAAAGCGGCCAGGCTTTCCGGCGAGAAGTACCAGATGTTGCGCGGGAAGTTGCCGCCGATGCCGTTGGCGAAATCGCCCGGGTAGTTGCTGAAACCCTGCGGCCAGTTGGCCGGATTGAACGGATCCTGCGGCAGAGCGAAGTTCGGGCCCTGCGCGGTAACCTGGTCGAGATTGCGCTCGTGACGCGCCTGGCGCACGCCGAAATCGATCGAGGTCACCAGGCCGCCGTCGAAGAAGTAGGTGCCGTCGATCTGGCCCCAGTCCTCCTTGTCTTCGACGTCGATGTCCTGGAAGCCGAAGATCCAGTCCAGGCGGTAGTCGGTGTTGGGAATGCCGGGCGCGCCGGTGTTGGCGTTGCCCAGGTGCCAGTTGGCCGCGCCGACGCCGTTGAGGCCCCAGCCGCCGCCGCTGTTGAGGCCCACGTCCCACTCGGCCACGTCCTGCACCGGGGTTTCGCCGTGGCCTTCGGAGGTGCCGGCCTGGGCCGAGAAGCGCAGCTTGTCGCTGACGTCCCACTTGCCTTCCAGGCTGAAGAACTCGGTGCTGGACTTGGCGCCCGGGCGCGAGATCTGGTCGTAGATGCCGAAGGCGTTGGACGGCGTGGCGCCCGGGGTCGGCGCGAAGTTGGCCGAGACCAGGGTGTTGTTGCGCACCACGTAGCCCGGCAGCGGCACCTGGCCGTTGGTGCCGTCAAGGCCGTTGATGATGCGGCTGCCCCAGATCATGTAGTTGCGGTTGTAGTTGTCGGCCTTCATGTCCGAGCGGAAGTAGTTGGCTTCCAGTTCGAAGTTGTCGGCCGGCTTCCACTGCGCGGTGAACATGCCGCCGGTGCGCTTGCGCTCCTGTTCGAACAGCGCCGAGCCCAGCAGGGTCGGGAAGAACACGCCGACCAGATCGGGATGGGCAACGCCGGCAGCGGTGTTGGCGCCGATCGCTTCGTAGCCCAGCAGCTCCTGGCCGTCGCGACGCAGATGGCGCTCTTCGCTGAAGGCCTGCACGGTGATGCCGAACGTGCCGTCCTCGTTCTTCCAGTTGCCCAGCACCGAGATCTGCGGATCGGTCTTGCTGGGCTGCTCGGCGTACACGCCGCCGACCGAACCGAAGATGCTGAAGCCCTTCTCGAAGTTGAGCGGGTTGCGGGTGACGATGTCGACGCTGCCGACCGCGCCGCCCTCGACCAGCTTGGCCTCGGATGACTTGCGCACCACCACCTTGTCGACCAGTTCGGACGGCAGCAGCGAATAGCTCACGCTGCGGCCGACGGTGCCGGTCTGGTTGAGCACGAACCAGTCGCCGGTGGCGATGTTGTGGCCGTCGATCAAGGTCTGGGTGAGGCTGGGGCTGGTGCCGCGCATGGACACGCGGTCGTTCTCGTCGAACGCGCCCTCGTTGGCGCTGGCCGCCGAGATGTTCACGCCCGGCACGCGCGCGAGCGAGTCGGCGACGTTCTTGTCGGGCATCTTGCCGATGTCTTCGGAGGTGATGACCTCGACGCGGGTGACGTCGTCGCGCTTGGTGTCCAGCGACTGCTCGATCGCGCCGCGGATGCCCTTGACCACGATGGTATCCAGGTCCTTGGCGTCCGGCGATGCGCTGCTTGCGTCCTGCGCCACGGCCTGGCCGGCAAAGCCGAGGGCCGCGACGATACTGACGGACAGAATGGTCTTGCGAACTTTCATTGGGTTCTCTCCCTCGGGCTATGGTCCTCTCCGCCGCTCGATCTGCGTCGATTGGGCGAAGCCTGGTACGTCTGTTCCAGCGCCGTTGGTGGCCGGCGCCGGCAATTCAGCGGATAACGCGAAGCGCGCTGCCGGGCTCAGGCCTCATTGGCGTGCTCCAGGTACCAACTGGCGGCGCCGATGACGCCGAGTTGTTCGTTCTCGATCAGGCGCACCGGCACGCGCTCCAACACCGGGCGCATCGCGCCCTTGTTGAGCAGGCGCTCGCGGAACGCGCTGGCGTCGAGGAAATCCTTGAGCTGCGGCAGGATGCCGCCGGCGATGAACACCGCCTTGGCGCCGCTGACCACGGCCAGGTCGCCGATCACGCTGCCCAGCAGCGCGCAGAAGGTCAGCACCGCCTCGCGCGCGATCGCGTCGCCGCGGCGCGCGGCCTGGGTGATCGCGGCCGGCGCGCGCAGGCTGGGTTCGACGCCGTCGATCGCGCACAGCGCGTCGTACAGGTTGACCAGGCCGGGGCCGGAGACCAGGTGTTCGGTGGATACGTGCGCGCCGCGCTGCTGCATCCAGCGCAGGATCTCGATCTCGCGCGCGCCGCCCGGCGCGAACGCGGTGTGGCCGGATTCGGTCGGCAGCACCACGGTGGCGTCGCGGAACGGAATGCGCACCGCCGCGCCCAGACCGGTGCCCGGGCCGATCACCAGCACCGGACCCGGTGCGGCATCGCTGACGCCGGGCGTGAGCAGGGTGGAGTCGGCGGGCGCCATGCATTGGGCGGCGTGGGCGGCGGCCTGGAAATCGTTGATGAACAGCACTTCGCGCAGGCCCAGCTCGCGCCGCAGCTCGGACAGCGAAATCCGCCAGGGCAGATTGGAGTTGATGACCGCGTCGTCCAGGACCACGCCCGCACAGGCGATCGCGACCCGGTCGGCGCCGGCGCCGGCGCCCGCGCCGGCCAGGAAGTCGGCCAGGATCGCGGACAGGCTGGGGTAGTCGGCGCACACGTACTTGCGATGCGCGAGCACCGCGACCGCGCTTTCGCCCGGACCGCCCGCGCGCACCAGGCCGACCCGGGTGTGGGTACCGCCGACGTCGGCGGCGATGAACGGGGACGCGGCCGGAGCCAGCTTGCTGGCAGCGCTCATGCGGTCCGCTCCGGGACGGTGGTTGCGGCAACGGCGTTTTGACCGCCCGCCCTTTCGGCGCGCATCGGCTGCGCTGCACGGGGCGAAACCGCCGTCCGCTTGGAATCCCACTGCATCGCTTCCCTCCATTGATCCCGGCCAGCCCCCGCTGGCGGTGCCGAGATTGCCCACCATTTGACAACGTTGTCAACTCGCGGTCACGCAGCCCTAACAAAGGCACTAAAACTGCGAACTAGCGGCATTTTCCATGATGCGACGCAGCATAGGGACGCGCTCGTGCGGCCCAGGCCCAGGCAGGGTTTCGGGCTGCCTTCTGGCTTGTCGGACAAAGTTGTGACACCGTTGAGCCAACGGATGTCGTGCAAGTCAAATGCGACAGTGCCGTAACGCCGCGGGGCGCTCCCCGCGTTCCTGGAGGGGAGTCCTGATCACATGTCCACGCCCAATACCGGCGGCCCGCCGCAGCGCTATCTCGGCTCGATCGCGATCGTCGGCGCACTGTTCTTCATCTTCGGCTTCGTCACCTGGCTCAACGGCCCGCTGATCTCGTTCGCGCAGCTGGCGTTCGACGTGAGCGAATCGCTGGCCTTCCTGATCCCGAGCGCCTTCTACATCTCGTACTTCTGCCTCGCCCTGCCTTCGTCGTCGATCCTCAAGAAGACGGGCATGAAGAAGGGCATGGCGCTGGGCCTGTTCCTGATGGCCGTCGGCGCGGCCGTGTTCGGCCACTACACGACGCAGCGCATCTATCCGGGCGCGGTGACGGGCGTGTTCGTGATCGGCGCGGGTCTGGCGATTCTGCAGACCGCGGTAAACCCCTACATCAGCATCCTGGGACCGATCGAGGGTGCGGCGCAGCGCATCGCGGTCATGGGCATCTGCAACAAACTCGCCGGTTGGGCGGCCCCCTTCGTCATCGGCACGCTCGTCATGCATGGCATGGGCGACGTCGCCAGCCAGGTCGACGGCGCGGATGCCGCAACGAAGGCGGCGGTGCTCAACGAGTTCGCCGCTCGCATTCATACCCCTTACATGGTGATGGCGGGACTGCTGGCCCTGCTCGCAGTGGGCATCCTGTTCTCGCCGTTGCCGGAAATTCGCGCCGAAGAAGTCAATGCCGACGGTTCGGACGCCCAGTCCGGCGGCAGGCCGGCCGGACTGCTGCAGTTTCCTCATGTCTGGTTGGGCGCACTGTGCATCTTCGTGTACGTCGGCGCGGAGGTGATGGCCGGCGATGCGATCGGCACCTACGGCCACGGCTTCGGCCTGCCACTGGACCAGACCAAGTTCTTCACCTCGTTCACTCTGGGCGCGATGTTGGTCGGCTACCTGGTGGGCCTCGTCACGATCCCGCGCTTCATCTCGCAGGAACGCTACCTCAGCCTGTCGGCAGTGCTCGGCGTGGCCCTGACCATCGGCGCCTACCTCACCCACGGCATGGTCTCGGTCGGCTTCGTCGCCGCGCTGGGCTTCGCCAACGCGATGATGTGGCCGGCGATATTCCCGCTCGCGATCCGCGGCCTGGGCCGTCTCACCGAAAAGGGATCGGCGCTGTTGATCATGGGTATCGCAGGCGGCGCGGTGATTCCGCAGTTGTTCGTGCACCTCAAGCAGCACTACGACTTCCAAGCCGTGTTCGCGCTGTTGATGATCCCCTGCTACCTCTACATCCTGTACTTCGCCCTGCGCGGCTATCGCGTCGGGCTGCGCCGCAACGCCAACGTCGGCGCCGCGGCGGCCCAGCGCGGCTGAGCGCGACGCGACGGACCGGGGATGCCTCCGGTCCGTCGCGAACGCCGATACCATAGGCGGCCGATACCGGCGCCAGGGTCAGCCAGGACTTTATGCAGCACGCGGATACCCGTTCGATCGCCAGCGGCGATACCCAGTACACCAAGGACTGGTTCCAGGCCCATGTGCGCAACTGGGAGCGCTGGCTGGACGGCTTCCGCGATCGCCCGGGTTTGCGCTTCCTCGAGATCGGCAGCTTCGAGGGCCGCTCGACGGTGTGGTTGCTGCAAAACGTGCTGACCCAGCCCGACAGCCGCATCGACTGCATCGACCTGTTCCGCCCCGATCCGCTGCAGGGCGACTACCACCAGCGCTTCCGCGCCAACGTCGCGCCGTGGAAGCAGCGGGTGACCGAGTACGCCGGTCCCAGCGCCGAGCAGCTGGGCCGGGTGACCGGCCCCTACGACATGATCTACGTCGACGGCTGGCATACCGCGTTCGGCGCGCTCGCCGACGGCGTGATGTCCTGGCCGCTGCTCAAGGTCGGCGGGCTGATGATCTTCGACGACTACCTGTGGATGCCGCCGGCCTATTACGAGGCCAGCAAGCCCAACAAGCTGGTGCGCGAGTTCTGGCGCGCGCTGGGCAAGCGCTGGCAGGACCGCGCGATCGCGCGCATCGCCGCGCAGACGCCCAAGCTGGGCATCGACGGTCTGCTGCGCACGCTGGAAGGCCAGTACGAACTGGTCGAGCGCGGCTACCAGCTGGCGATCCGCAAGACCCGGGCGTTCGAGGACGTGACCCTGGAACTGGACACCTGAACCGCCGGCGCGCGCCTGTGCCGAAACCGGCCGACCGCGCGCGCCGCTTGCGTCGCGTCGGCGCCCGAGTAGGCTAGGCGCAACGCCCACGCGTGCGAACGCGGCGGCGACTCCGATCGACTACCCCGAGGCAGCGGTGCGCCGACCCACGATCAAAGATGTCGCCGAACGCGCGCAGGTCTCGCTGAAAACCGTATCGCGGGTCATCAACGACGAACCCAGCGTGCGCGCCCGCACCCGCGCGCGGGTGAACCAGGCGATCGCCGAACTCGACTACCGCCCCGACCCGTCGGCGCGCAGCCTGCGCAGCGCGATGCCGTATGCGCTGGGCGTGGTCTACGACAACCCCAACCCCTACTACATCATCAGCGTGCAGAACGGCGTGCTCGCGGCCTGCCGCGAAACCGGCTACGGGCTGCAGATCCATCCCTGCGATTCGTCCTCGCCGTTGCTGGCCGCCGACCTGATCGACCTGGTCCAGGGCGCGCGCCTGGCCGGACTGGTGCTGGCGCCGCCGATGTCGGAACGCATGGAACTGGTCAGCGAGCTGGTCGCGCACGGGATACGCCTGGTGCGCATCGTCTCCGCCGCCGAAGATCCCAAGGACGGCTCGCCCTGCGTCTGGGTCGACGACCGCGACGCCGCATACGACATCACCGAGCATCTGATCCAGCTCGGCCACCAGCGCATCGGTTTCCTCTGGGGCGGCAAGTCGCACCGCTCCAGTTGGGAACGTTACAAGGGTTACGCGCAAGCCTTGGCCGACTACGGTATCGGCGAGGACGAGGACCTGGTGCTGCCGGGCGACTACTCCTTCGACGACGGCTTCCGCGGCGCGCGCCGTTTGTTCGCCCTGCCCAACCGGCCTACGGCGATCTTCGGCAGCAACGACGAGATCGCCGCCGGCGTGCTGGCGGCGGCCAAGTCCAGCGGCATGCATGTGCCCTACGACCTGTCGATCGCCGGCTTCGAGGACAGCCCGTTCTCCAAGCAGTCCTGGCCGACCCTGACCACCGCGCGCCAGGCCACCGAGGAAATCGCGCGCCACGCCGCCTATCGCCTGATCGCCGACCTGCGCCGCGAGACCGACCAGCCCTTGCAGGTGCCGGCGAACGAAGGGTTCAGCCCGATCCTGGTGGTGCGCGGTTCGACCGCGCCGCCGCGACCGCCGCAGGCTTGAGCGCGCCAATCAGCGACGCCCCGCCTCACAGCCTCAGGCCCCCAGCCTTGGGGTAGGAGCGGCGCGTGCCGCGACCGCGAAACTACGGCTACTGCGCAATCGCGGCTTACGCCGCTCCCACGAGAGCACGACGTTTCATCGCTATCCATGCGCGATGCGCTGGCTTCGTGTGGGAGCGGCGTAAGCCGCGATTGCGAATCTTCGGCGGCCTGCGCGATCGCGGCTCACGCCGCTCCTACCCCAAGGCGGAATGCGGTCGTGCGATCAGCCGCGCAGTTGCGAGGCTACGCGCGCCAGGGCTTCGATCCGGGCCCAGTCGCCGGCGTTCACCGCGGCCGGCGGACACACCCAGGAGCCGCCGACGCAGGGCACGTTGGCCAGGGCCAGGTACTGCGGCGCGTTGTCCGGGCCGATGCCGCCGGTGGCGCAAAAGCGCAGGTCCGGTAGCGGTCCGCCCAGGCCGCGCAGGGCGCCGGTGCCGCCGATGGACTCGGCCGGAAAGAACTTCAGATAACGGTAGCCGTGATCGGCCAGCGTCATCGCCTCCGACGCGGTCGCCGCGCCCGGCAGCCACGGCAGATCGGTGCACTGCGCGGCCGCGATCAGACTGGCCGAGGCGCCCGGCGATACCGCGAAGGTCGCCCCGGCCTTCTGCGCGGCGGCGAAATCGGCCGGCCGGCGCACGCTGCCGACGCCGACCGCGGCGCCCTCGACTTCGTTGGCGATCGCACGCACCGCGTCCAACGCGACCGGGGTACGCAGGGTCACCTCGATCGCGGGCAGTCCGCCGGCGACCAAGGCGCGCGCCAGCGGAACCGCGTGCGCGAGATCCTCGATCACCAGCACCGGCACCACCGGCGCCAGCGCCAGCACGGCGGCGATGCGTTCCTGCAGATCGTGGATCGAGTTCATTGCAAGCTCCATGGATAGATGCACGGCTGGTATAGCCAAACGCAGTGCGGCGGTGTCGACGGCGTAGGATGCGGTGAGCGCAGCGAACCGCATCGTAGAGGCTGCGCACCCGGCGGTCACCCGGCCCGTTGCGCGTTGCGCTGGTCGCCGCGCGAGCGCCGCCGACGCTCAAGCGCGCGCGGCGACTTCGTCGATGTGCTTGAGCAGGTCGGCCGGGTCCTCGTAGACCCGGAACGCGCCGGCGCGCTCGAGCTCGTCCTGGCCGTAGCCCCCCGATAGCAGACCCACGCCCAGCGCGCGTGCGCGCCGCGCGGCCAGCAGGTCCCAGATGCTGTCGCCGACCACGATGGAATGCTCGATGTCGGCGCCCAGCTTGTCGGCCGCGGCCAGGAACAGATCGGGATCGGGCTTGGCGTGGCGGACCATGTCGCGGGTGATCACCGGCACTTTCTCCGGATCCACGCCCAGCGCGACCAGGTTGTGGCGCGCGGTTTCCATGCGTCCGCTGGTCGCGATCGACCACGGAATCTCGTTCTCGCTGAGGTAGGCCAGCAGCTCGACCGCGCCAGGCAGCGGCCGGATCTGCGCGGCCTGCGCGCCGTAGGCCTGGGCATGCAGCTTATGCAGACGCTCGACCCGCTCCGCAGTGATGTCGATACCGGTCTCGCGCAGCAGGATGTTGGTGAACAGCCCGCCGCTCATGCCGATCTTGCGGTGGATGCGCCACACCGATAGCGGAATGCCGTCGGCATCCAGGGCCTGCTTCCACGCCAGCACGTGCTGATAGACGCTGTCGACCAGGGTGCCGTCCAGGTCGAACAGGAAGGCGGTGCGGACGGGGGCGGGCATGGGGGCTCCAGAGGTGGGGGCTAAGGGGGCTTCAGTTTTGCGGGGCTGCGACTGCTGCGAAATCTTTCTTGCTTTTTTTGCGTCATTCCCGCGAAGGCGGGAATCCAGTGACTTGGTTGTCGTAGCGATTGCGATGGATTCGAACGGAGGTGGCTCGCATTGCCGTTCTTCATAGCACTCGCCGTTGACGCTACATGGCGCTTAAGTCACTGGATTCCCGCTTTCGCGGGAATGACGGCGGAAGGAGCGCGGCAGATCCATCATGGCTGCGTTCGACCTCATCACGATTGCCGCAACAGCCAAGTCACTGGATTCCCGCCTTCGCGGGAATGACGGCCGTAGTGACGTCGCGATAACGGTGCGATAGCGACAAGGGTTAATGCATCAACGCGGTCCTATCCCTCCTCCCGCGCAAACACCCCCGCCCCCCGATCCGCCGGTACGGCGTAATCGCGGAACGCGGCGAACAATTCACGGCCCATGCCGACGTGATGCGAGGACAGATCCGCGCGCGCATGTTCGCGCTGGGTCCAATCGTCCTCGGTGCGCAGGCTGAGCGTGCCCGCGATAGCGTCCACGCGCACGACGTCGCCGTCGCGCAGCTGCGCCAGCGGGCCGCCGCAGGCGGCTTCCGGGGTGACGTGGATGGCCGCCGGCACTTGGCCGGAGGCGCCGGACATGCGGCCGTCGGTGACCAGGGCGACGCGATGGCCGCGCTTTTGCAGCACAGTCAGCGTGGGAGTGAGCTGGTGCAGTTCCGGCATGCCGTTCGCGCGCGGGCCCTGGAAGCGCACCACCACCACCACGTCGCGCTCGAGCTCGCCGCGTTCGAAGGCCTGCTTGACCTCGTACTGCTCGCTGAACACCCGGCACGGCGCTTCGACCACCCAGCGGTCCTCGGGCACCGCCGAGACCTTGATCGCGGCGGTGCCGAGTTCGCCGACCAGCACGCGCAGGCCGCCGTCGGCGCGAAACGGCTCGGCGACCGGACGCAGTACGGAGGGGTCGCCGCTGCGGCCGGTCGCCGGCACGTAGGCGATGCGCCCATCGCCTTCGAGCCGCGCTTCGACGCGGTAACGGTTAAGGCCGGGGCCGGCCACCGTCTCGACATCGCCATGCAGAAGACCGGCGTCGAGCAGCTCGCCTATCAGGAACGCCAGACCGCCGGCTGCGTGAAAATGATTCACGTCGGCGCTGCCGTTGGGGTACACGCGCGCCAGCAGCGGGATCGCCGAGGACAGGGCGTCGAAATCCTCCAGCCTCAGCTCGATCCCGGCCGCTGCCGCGATCGCGATCAGGTGCAGCAGGTGATTGGTGGAACCGCCGGTGGCGTGCAGGCCGATCACGCCGTTGACGATCGCGCGCTCGTCGACGATGCGGCCGATCGGGCGATAGTCCTCGCCCAGGGCGGTGATCTGCGCGGCTCGCTGCGCGGTCGACGCGGTCAGCGCGTCGCGCAGCGGCGTGTTGGGATGGACGAAGCTGGAGCCGGGCAGATGCAGGCCCATCAGTTCCATCAGCATCTGGTTGGAGTTGGCGGTGCCGTAGAAGGTGCAGGTACCGGGGCCGTGGTAGCTGCGCGCCTCGGCTTCCAGCAGTTCGTCGCGAGTGGCATCGCCGGTGGCGTAGCGCTGGCGCACGCGCGACTTCTCGTCGTTGGGCAGGCCCGAGGTCATCGGCCCGGCCGGCACGAAGATGCCGGGCAGGTGGCCGAAGTGCAGCGCGCCGATCAGCAGGCCCGGCACGATCTTGTCGCACACGCCCAGGTAGAGCGCGGCGTCGAACATATCGTGCGACAGCGCGATCGCGGTCGACATCGCGATCACGTCGCGCGAGAACAGCGACAGCTCCATGCCCTCACGGCCCTGGGTCACGCCGTCGCACATCGCCGGCACGCCGCCGGCGACCTGCGCGGTCGCGCCGGCTTCGCGCGCGGCGGCCTTGAGCAGATCGGGGAAGCGCTCCAGCGGCTGGTGCGCCGAGAGCATGTCGTTGTAGGAGGTCACGATGCCCAGGTTGGGCGCGTGGCCCGAGCGCAGCGCCTGCTTGTCGCCGGGCGCGCAGGCCGCGAAGCCGTGGGCGAGGTTGCCGCAGGACAGGCGCCGGCGCTGCGGTCCGCCACCCTGGGCGGCGTCGATGCGCGCGAGGTAGGCGTCGCGACGGACGCGGCTGCGTTCGACGATACGTTGGGTGACTTGCGCGACTACGGGATGCAATGAGGTGTTCACGGGGACTCGTTGGCTGCGAAGCGCGGGCGATGGAGGTCCGGGTCGGTACGTCGTCCAGCATAGGGCGACAGCGCGCCGCGGGTGGGAGGGGCGAACTCCGCGGCGGCGCTGCCTATGAAGCCCGCAGCGATCACGGACTCCAATACAGGGTCGGCGGCGAGGGCGCGCCCGCCAGCACCGCGCGGATCGGCAGGACGCTGCGCGGATCGCGCTGCACGGCGTCCAGCAAGGCACGCTTCTTCGCGCCTTCGATATGCAGGTATAGCGCCGGCGCGGTGAAGATCGCGCTCAGGGTCAGGCTCATGCGCGGCTCCGGCATGGCCTCGGTGCGCACCGCCATCACCGGCGCGCGTCCGCGCGGCTGCAGGCCGATCTCGCGCAGCGCCGGGTTGTCGCGGCCCAGGTCGGGGAACAGCGAGGCGACATGGCCGTCCTCGCCCATGCCCAGCACCGCCACGTCCAACGGCAGGCCTTCGTTGGCGATCTTGGTCAGCACCGGCATCAGCGCCGCTTCCGGGGTTTCGGTGGGACGGTACATCGGCAGCAGGCGCGCGGCGGCGGCGTTGTCGCGCAGCAGGTGATCGCGCAGCAGCTTCTCGTTGGAACGCGGATGCTCGGGCGGCAGCCAGCGCTCGTCCACCGGCAGCACCGTCACCCGCGCCCAGTCCAGGGTTTGTGTGGCCAGCGCCTCGAAGAAGCGCTTGGGCGTGTTGCCGCCGGACAGCGCGATGCAGGCCTCGCCGTGGCGCGCCAATGCGCCGCGCAGATCGGCCGCGACCTGTTTGGCCAAGGCCTGCGCCAGTTGTTCGGCATCCTCGAACAGGCGCTCGTGCAGCGGCAAGGGCAGCGGTTCGATCACGGTCAAGCGCTCAGCCTGCATCTTCATGCCAGGTCCTCCCGTCGCGTTCGATCAGGGCTACCGCGGCGCTGGGGCCCCAGCTGCCGGCGGTGTAGGGGCGCGGCGCCTCGGCGCCCGCGGCCCAGGCGGCCCGGATCGGGTCGATCCACTTCCAGGCGGCGTCGACTTCGTCGCGGCGCATGAACAGCATCGGGTTGCCGCGCACCACGTCCATCAGCAGGCGCTCGTAGGCGTCGGCCTGACGGCCGCCGAAGGCCGCGGCGAAACTCATGTCCAGCGGCACGTGGCGCAGGCGCAGGCCGCCCGGGCCCGGCACCTTGTTCATCAGCCACAGCTTCACGCCCTCGTCGGGCTGCAGGCGCAGCACCAACTTGTTCGGCGCCAGGCGGCTGGACGGGTCCTGTTCGGTGAGCTCTTCGAAGATCGAATGCGGGACCTGACGGAAGGTCACCACGATCTCCGAGACGCGCTCGGCCAGGCGCTTGCCGGTGCGCAGGTAGAACGGCACGCCGGCCCAGCGCCAATTCTTCACTTCGGCCTTGAGCGCGACGAAGGTTTCGGTGTGCGATTGCGCACCCAGCTCTTGCGCATAGCCCGGCACCGCGCGGCCGTCGACCGCGCCGGCCTTGTACTGGCCGCGCACGGTGTACTGGGCCGCGTTGCCGTTCTCGATCGGGCGCAGCGCGCGCAGCACCTTCAGTTTCTCGTCGCGGATCGCATCGGCGGCCAGCGAGGACGGCGGTTCCATCGCCACCAGGCACAGCAGCTGCAGCAGATGGTTCTGGACCATGTCGCGCAGCGCGCCGGACTTGTCGTAGTAAGGCGCGCGCGATTCCACGCCCACCGTTTCGGCCACCGTGATCTGGACGTGGTCGATGTGCTCGGCCTTCCATAGCGGCTCGAACAACGCGTTTCCGAAGCGCAGCGCGGTCAGGTTCTGCACCGTCTCCTTGCCCAGGTAATGGTCGATGCGGAAGATCTGGGTTTCGGCGAACACGCGCCCGAGCGCGTCGTTGATCGCGTCGGCGCTGGCGCCGTCCTTGCCCAGCGGCTTCTCCACCACCACTCGCGTCTTCGGCCCGACCAGGCCGTGCGACTGCAGACGGTCGCCGACGACGCCGAACAGATCCGGCCCGACCGCGAGGTAGAACACGCGTACGCGTTCGTCGCCGGCGAACTCGGCCGCGAACTCCGGCCAGGCCGCGTCCGAACTCAGGTCCAGGCGGCGGTACAACAGCAATGCGAGGAAGCCGTCGATGGCGTCGGATTCGCGCGCATCGAGATTGGCGAACTGCGCCAAGGCCTCGCGCACCCGGCCGCGGTAGTCGTCGTCACTCTGGCTGTCGCGCGCGATCGCGACGATGCGGGTGCCGGCGACGATCTGGCCGTCGGCATAGCGGTGGAACAGCGCCGGCAGCAGCTTGCGCATGGCCAGGTCGCCGGTGCCGCCGAAGATCACCAGGTCGAAGGGAGACAACGGCGCCGAATGCGGCGCCTGGGACGGGGACGGCACGGAGTACACGCTCATGGACGGGCTCGGACTGGTATGGGCAAAACCATACCGGTAAAGATACCAGTGAGATACCAGTTACGCAAATTCACGCTAAATCAATCGCTTATAATGAGATAGAGGCCCCAGGTTGCCGCCAGTGGTCTGTGACTGGTATCTTTTCCCCATGGAGCCCTACCTCGTCAGCGAGTTCCGCCGCCAGGCCCAGACGCGTCGCGCGCCGGCCTACCAGCACCTGCGCCGGACCCTGCAGCACGCGATCGAGAACGGCGAGATCACCGCCGGCCAGGCCCTGCCCGGCGAACGCGAACTGGGCAAGCTGCTGGACCTGTCGCGGGTGACCGTGCGCAAGGCCATCGCCGGCCTGGTCGCCGACGGCCTGCTGGTGCAGCGCCAGGGCGCGGGCACCTTCGTGGCCGAGCGCATCGTCAAATCCTTCTCGCGCCTGACCAGCTTCACCGACGACCTGCGCGCGCGCGGGCTGGACCCGCGCTCGACCTTCCTGGAGCGCGGCGTCGGCGAGGTCACGCCCGAGGAGGCGATGGCGCTGAACCTGTCGCCGGGCGCCTCGGTGATCCGCTACTACCGCCTGCGCACCGCCGACGGCGTGGCCCTGGCGCTGGAGCGCACGGTGGTGCCGCTGGCGGTGCTGCCCGATCCCGGCCTGGTCGAGAACTCGCTGTACGAAGCCTTCTCCAAGCTCGGCATCCGCCCGGCGCGCGCGCTGCAACGCCTGCGCGCGATCGCCTTCGACGCCGAACAAGCGCGGCTGATGGGCCTGCCCGAGGGCGCGCCCGGCCTGTTCATCGAACGCCGCACCTTCCTCGACGACGGCCGCGTCGTCGAATTCACCCGATCCTTCTACCGCGGCGACGCCTACGACTTCGTCGCCGAACTGCAGAGCGAAACCACGCCGTGAGCACACAAACCCTGCTGGACCCGACGAGCACGCGCATGTACGCCGAGGCGCAGGAAGCCGGCGACGCGGTTGCGCGCCAGTTCGCGGCCAACGCCGACGCGATCGACGACCTCAGCGATCGCCTGCGCCAGCGCCCGCCGCGCTTCATCGTCACCTGCGCGCGCGGCAGCTCCGATCACGCCGCGACCTACGGCAAGTACCTGTTCGAGACCCAGCTGGGCCTGGTCACCGCCTCGGCTTCGCCCTCGGTGGGCTCGGTCTACGCGATCCGGCCCAAGCTCGACGACGCCCTGTTCGTGGCGATCTCGCAATCGGGCAAGAGCCCGGATCTGTTGCGCAACGCCGAGATCGCCAAGTCCGCCGGCGCGCATGTGGTGGCCTTGGTCAACGTGCTCGATTCGCCGCTGGCCGCTATCGCCGACACGGTGCTGGGCCTGCACGCGGGCCCGGAAACCAGCGTGGCAGCGACCAAGAGCTATCTGTGCTCGCTGTCGGCGCTGCTGCAGCTGACCGCGCGCTGGAGCAACGACGCCACCCTGTTCAACGCCGTGCATGCCCTGCCCGAGGCGTTGCGCGCCTCGTTCGAACAGGACTGGTCACCGTTGGTCGAAGGCCTGGTCGACGCGCGCAATCTGTTCGTGGTCGGTCGCGGCCTGGGTCTGGGCGCGGCGCAGGAAGCCGCGCTCAAGTTCAAGGAAACCTGCGGCCTGCACGCCGAGGCCTTCAGCAGCGCCGAGGTCAAGCACGGCCCGATGGCGATCGTCGGCCCCGGCTTTCCGGTGCTGGCCTTCGCCCAGGACGACGGCACCGGCGACGGCACGGTCGCGGTGGCCGAGGAATTCCGCGCGCGCGGCGCGCCGGTGTGGCTGGCCGCGCCCGGGCGCTCTGGCGCGGGCAGCCTGCCCCTGGCGCGCTCGCAGCACCCGGCGATGACGCCGCTGCTGACCGTGGCCAGCTTCTACAAGGCGGCCAATGCGCTGTCGGTGGCGCGCGGGCACAATCCGGATCTGCCGCCGCATCTGAACAAGGTCACCGAGACCGTCTGATGTCCGCTTCCGTCGCCACCGCCTTCGTCAACGGCCGCGTGCTCAGCGAACGCGGTTTCGAATCCGATCTGTGCGTGATCGTCGAGGACGGCCACATCGTCGCCATGGTCCCGGGCGCCGCGCCTGCCGGCGCGCAGGTGGTCGATCTGCAGGGCCGCTATCTGGTGCCTGGCTTCATCGACACCCAGGTCAACGGCGGCGGCGACGTGTTGTTCAACGATGCGCCCACGGTCGAAGGATTGCACCGGATCGCCGAGGCGCACCGCCGCTACGGCACCACCGGCCTGATGCCGACCCTGATCAGCGACGATGTCGCGGTGATGCTGCGCGCGATCGCGGCGGTGCGAGAGGCGATCGCGCAAGGCGTGCCGGGCATTCTCGGCATCCACCTCGAAGGCCCCTATCTGGCCAGCGCGCGCAAGGGCGTGCACAACCCCGACAAGTTCCACACCCCGGACGAGGACGAACTCGACCGCATCGCCTCGCTGGGCGTCGGCAAGACCATGCTCACGCTGGCGCCGGAACGTTTCGACGATGCCACCTTGCAGGCCCTGGCCGCACGCGGCGTGCTGGTCTGCGCCGGCCACACCGCGGCCGACTACGAACGCCTGCGCGCGGCTTTCGCCCACGGCGTGCGCGGCGTGACGCATTTGTTCAACGCGATGACGCCGATGGGCAGCCGCGAACCCGGCGGCGTCGGCGCGGCGATCGAGGACCCGAACAGCTGGTGCGGCGTGATCGTCGACGGCGAACACGTGCACGATGCGTCCTTGCGCATCGCCATCGCCGCCAAGCCGCGCGGCAAGATCATGCTGGTCACCGACGCGATGCCGCCGGTCGGCGGCGAGCGCGAGGACTTCGTGCTCTACGGCCAGACCATGACCTGCCGCGACGGCAAGTGCAGCACCGCCGAAGGCACGCTGGCCGGTTCCGCCCTGGACATGGCCAGCGCGGTGCGCAACACCGTGCAGCGCCTGGGCTTGCCGCTGGACGAGGCCTGCCGCATGGCCTCGACCTATCCGGCCGAGTTCCTGGGACTGGGGCGTGAGCTGGGCCGAATCGCGCCGGGGTATCGCGCGGATCTGGTGGTGCTGGACGAAGCCTTGCGGGTTACCGGCACCTGGATCGGCGGCCGCGCCTAAGCGTCCGCGCGCAAGATCGACGAACGCAGGGTGCGTTGAGCGCAGCGAAACGCACTATCGCCCTACCCGGCGCCTCGCCTCGATTGGCTAGAGGCCCCGCACCTCAAGCACCCGCGGGATGCGGTTCCTCGATGTCTATCGACCCACGACGAGACCGTTTGTACCCGACGCAAGGTCACGGCAGGACGGAATGCTCATAAGCCAACCGCTGCGTATTAGTCGCTGAGCCAGACCCGCAGAAATTTTTGTTTCGAGTTGCTCCAGAAGTAGAGCGAGGCGGCACTTTCTGGCCTGAAGTACATGAGACTTGGGGAGGACAACTTCAGTTTTGGTCGGCCCGAATCAGGACCGAAGTTGCAATCTTCCGCGTAATCGAAACAAGCGTACGCGACGACGCCCGGCGGCTCCACGTCTATCGCCATCGCCAGGGAGGCATCCGGATGGCTTGCGCTGCCTTTGATGTGATCAAGCTTGATCCAGTGGTAACCGCCATCCCGATCCGACAAATGAACCCAGAGCGCTTCGTCGCTGGACTTGCGGTGGATGAGCAGCAAGGCCGTATCTTGCCGGCCATCCGCGTTGAAGTCGGCGATCGCACGGGTGAATTTGTTCGGCGACTGCTGGAGCATCGGATCGGCAAGCTCGCGGGCGTTCGGCGGGCGCCAACCCGAAGGCAGTTCACCATGTACCGGCAGCGCACCCGCGGCCAACAGGACAGTCGCAAGTATCGACATAACGCAGACGTTCCCCGAAGACGGCGTGCGACTCGAATCTTACGTCGGCCGTCCATCGCGCGCCACGTCGCGGCCGAACCGAGCGCCTACTCTTTACAGCGGGCGATCGCGCACGAGCACCGAATGATGCACCGCCAGCACCGTCGCCACGCCCACATCGCGCGAGCCTTCCGCCACTTTCAGCACGCGACCCACCCATAGCGTGCCGGGATATTGCTCCGGCGCCAGAAACCACACGTCCGCACGCGCACGGCCGCCGGTTTCCACGTGCGGCACCCCGATAAATTCGTGATAGCTGGAGGTCCACTCGTCGGCCCCGATCGCGTACAGCGGCCGGTAACCGGACAACACGCGCTTGACGTTACCGGCGTGCGTGCGCGCGGTCAGTTCGAACAACACGGTTGCGTGAGCGGGCATGGGCGGACGACTCATGGCTTAGCCCTTCTCGAATACATGCTCGGACGGCTTCGCGCCGCAGGCGGGGCAGTAACTCGCTTGCGGCGTACGCAAGGGTTTTCCGCAGTTCGTACAGGGCGGGCCGTACAGCGACGCGCGGTGATGCCACAGCGCATTCGGGTTGGTCTCGCGGAAGCCGGTCAAACGCTCGTAGAAACTCAACGCGCGGAGGCTGTCGACGGATTGCATCGCCGCCGCGAGGCCGCCGTCGGTAATGACACGGTGGCGCTGGACATCCTCGATGACCCGCATCAGCAACGGCTCCATCGACTGCCACTCTTCGTCGGTCAGCATCGGCAGGACCCTGTCGCAACGCCAGCAATAGAGGTCTTGGGGCATGGCGCGAGTCCGGTTCGATCAATGGTTCGCCACGTCGTTCGATGAGGGCGTAGCCTGCGCCGCCAACCTGACGATCGCCGCGATCCCCGCCTCCATCCGCAAGCGCGCCGCCGGATTGGCCGAGTGCACCGCGATCGACGGCGGGCGGAAACCGTCCAGCGCCACCGCTTCTTCGATCCAGGCGATCACGTCGTAGCCGGTGCCGCGGGCGTCGTCGCCGAGGTCGTGGTCCAGGCTGATCTGCGTCACCGTGCCCTGGCGCAGCAAGGCGATCGCCTCGTCGGGCCAATAGACCCGTACCCAGCCGTCAGGCGTCGTTCGTTCGTCGTCGAGGTACACGCGCATGGCCGCGACCTTAGCGACAGGGCGCGGCGAACGCGAGCGACCGGGGGCAATCGGTTTCAATTGAAACCACCGCCACATTACGCGTGCCCGCAGGCCCGCCCCGTCCAGGCCATTGCGGCCGCGGCGGGCCGCCTCGCGGCCGCCATACGCACAAAGGCTATAATTCCGAGTCTTTGCTCGGACCCGGCGGTCGCCGGCTCCCGGCCGGACGCCGTCGTCCCTCCCCCGCCAGCCCACCCGCGGCACCGCCGCGAGAGCCCGCCATGACCAGCACCGCAGAACTCAGCTCGCCCTCGTCGGCGAACACCGCCCTGACCAACAGCGTCCTCGACCCGGACTACGGGCTGGACCATAAGTACACCCGTCAGGAAGGCCGCATCTACCTGTCCGGTGTGCAAGCGCTGGTGCGCCTGCCGCTGATGCAGCGACTGCGCGATCAGGCCGCCGGCCTGAACACGGGCGGCTTCATCTCCGGCTACCGCGGCTCGCCGCTGGGCGGCTTCGACCTGGAGCTGTGGCGCGCGCGCAAGCATCTGGAGGCGGCGGGCGTGAAGTTCACCCCGGGCCTCAACGAGGACCTGGGCGCGACCATGGTCTGGGGCACCCAGCAGACCAATCTGTTCCCGGGCGCCAAGGTCGAAGGCGTGTACGGCATGTGGTACGGCAAGGGCCCGGGCGTGGACCGCACCGGCGACGTGTTCAAGCACGCCAACGCGGCCGGCACCGGCAAGTACGGCGGCGTGCTGGCGCTGGCGGCCGACGATCATGCCTGCCGCTCCTCGACCCTGCCGCACGGCTCGGAAGGCGAATTCGTCAGCGCGATGATGCCGATCCTGAACCCGGCCGGCGTGCAGGACATCCTGGACATGGGCCTGGTCGGCTGGGCGATGTCGCGCTACACCGGCCGTTGGGTCGGCTTCAAGACGATCGCCGAGACCGTCGAGTCCTCGGCCTCGGTCGACGTCAATCCGCTGGCGCTGCAGATCGTCACCCCCGACGACTTCCAGCTGCCGCCGGGCGGTCTCAACATCCGTTGGCCCGATCCGCCGATGGATCAGGAAATGCGCCTGCACCAGTACGCGGTCAAGGCCGCGCAGGCGTTCGCGCGCGCCAACAAGATCGACCGCCTGGTCATCGATTCGGCGAACGCGCGCCTGGGCATCATCACCACCGGCAAGAGCTACCTGGACGTGCTGCAGGCCCTGGAATACCTGGGTCTGGACGCGCGCGCCTGCTCGGAGCTGGGCATCCGCGTCTACAAGGTCGGCATGACCTGGCCGCTGGAGCCGGTCGGCCTGCGTGCGTTCGCGCGCGGCCTGCAGGACATCCTGGTGGTCGAGGAGAAGCACGCCTTCATCGAAAGCCAAATGAAGGAGTCGATGTACAACTGGGACGGCGGCCAGCGTCCGTCGATCGTCGGCAAGTACGACGAGAGCGGCGAGTGGATCCTGCCGTCCACCGGCGAACTCACCCCGGCCCGCATCGCCGGCGTGATCGCGCGCCGAATCCAGCGCTTCCACGACAGCGAACACATGCGCGACGTGCTGCGCTGGATGGAGGAGAAGGAATCCGAACTGGCCCTGCCGCGCGCCGCGTTCCCGCGCGTGCCGCACTACTGCTCGGGCTGCCCGCACAACACCTCCACCGTGGTGCCGGAAGGCTCGCGCGCGCTGGGCGGCATCGGTTGCCACTACATGGTGACCTGGATGGACCGCAGCACCGACACCTTCACCCACATGGGCGGCGAAGGCGTGACCTGGTCGGGCCAGGCGGCGTTCACTGAAACGCCGCACGTGTTCCAGAACCTCGGCGACGGCACCTACTTCCACTCCGGCTCGCTCGCGATCCGGCAGTCGGTCGCCACCGGCGTCAACATCACCTACAAGATCCTCTACAACGACGCGGTCGCGATGACCGGCGGCCAGCCCGTCGACGGCACCCTGTCGGTTCCGCAGATCGCGCACCAGGTGCGCAGCGAAGGCGTGCAGACCATCGTGCTGGTGTCCGACGACATCGCCAAGTGGCATAAGCGCGAGATCTTCCCGGGCGAGATGGAGTTCTACGACCGCAAGGAACTCGACGAGGTGCAAAAGCGCCTGCGCGAGGTCAAGGGCGTCAGCGTGCTGATCTACGACCAGACCTGCGCCACCGAGAAGCGCCGTCGCCGCAAGCGCGGCAAGATGGTCGATCCGCAGAAGCGCGTGATGGTCAACAGCCTGGTCTGCGAAGGCTGCGGCGACTGCGGCAAGAAGTCGTTCTGCGTGTCGGTGCTGCCCAAGGAAACCGAGTTCGGCCGCAAGCGCGAGATCGACCAGTCCAACTGCAACAAGGACTATTCCTGCGTCAACGGCTTCTGCCCCAGCTTCGTCACCGTGCACGGCGGCGGCCTGAAGAAGAAGAAGGGCAGCAACGCCAAGGACCGCCTCAGCGATCTGCCGCTGCCGCAGCTGCCCGCGCTGGATCAGCCCTGGAACATCCTGATCACCGGCGTCGGCGGCACCGGCGTGGTCACCATCGGCGCGTTGCTGGGCATGGCCGGTCACCTGGAAGGCAAGGGCGCGTCCGTGCTCGACCAGACCGGTCTGGCCCAGAAGGGCGGCGCGGTCACCACCCACATCCGCATCGCCAAGACCCCGCAGGACATCCACGCCGTGCGCATCGCCGCCGGCGAGGCCGACCTGGTGCTGGGCTGCGACATGGTCGTGGTCAACGACTACTGGGCGCTGTCCAAGGTGCGCGCCGGCCGCAGCGCGGTCGTGCTCAACAGCTATGAAGCGATGCCGGGCACCTTCACCACGCGTCCGGACATGCAGTTCCCGGCCACCGACATCGTCGCCGCGATCAAGCTGGCGCTGGGCGGCCAGGACCCGTACGTGGTCGACGCGACCCAGCTGGCCACCGCGCTGATGGGCGATGCGATCGCGACCAATCTGTTCATCCTCGGCTACGCCTGGCAGCGCGGCCTGGTGCCGATCGCGTTCGATGCGCTGATGCGCGCGGTCGAGCTCAACGGCGCGGCGATCGAGATGAACAAGACCGCCTTCGCCTGGGGTCGCCTGGCGGTGGTCGATCCGGCCGCCGTGGCCGAGGCCGCCGGCCTGGTGCGCAACGCCCAGACCCGCGCCGAAGCCACCCCGCACGACCTGCCGCACCTGGCGCCGGGCGAGTGGGAAGGCAACGAATGGGGCGCCACCTCGGCCCCGCGCGCGACCCGCAACGAAGACGAACTGCGCCACGTGCCGGCTCAGGCCGACAGCGACAACGTCGCCTTCCTGCCGCTGGACGACCTGCGCCTGTCGCGTTCGCTGGACGAGCTGATCTCGCGCCGCGTCGCCTTCCTCACCGATTATCAGGACGCCAACTACGCCAAGCGCTACACCGACTTCGTCGCCAAGGTGCGCGAGGCCGAGCAGCGCAAGGCGCCGGGTTCGACCGACCTGACCGAGGCGGTCGCGCGTTATTTCTTCAAGCTCATGGCCTACAAGGACGAGTACGAAGTGGCGCGCCTGTACACCAGCGGCGAGTTCCAGCGCCGCCTGCAGCAGCAGTTCGACGGCGACTACACGCTCAAGTTCCACCTCGCCCCGCCGCTGCTGGCCAAGAAGGACGCGCAGGGCCGCCTGATCAAGCAGGAGTTCGGCCCCTGGGTGTTCACCGCGTTCAAGTGGATGGCCAAGCTGCGCAAGCTGCGCGGCGGCAAGCTCGACATCTTCGGCTACACCGAGGAGCGCAAGATGGAGCGCCAGCTGATCGCCGACTACGAGCGCACCGTGGGCGAACTGCTGGGCACCCTGGACAGCGGCAACGCCGATCTGGCGGCCGAGATCGCCTCGATCCCGGAACACATCCGCGGCTACGGTCACGTCAAGGAAGCGCACCTGCACAAGGCCAAGGAGCGCGAAGCGGAGCTGATCAAGCAGTACCGCAATCCGCTGCGGATCGTGCAGGCGGCATAAGCGGTCGTCACCACCGGAACAGAAGAAAACCCCGCGCTGCGGGGTTTTCTTTTGGGCGCGGGGCGACGGCCACGCCCATGGCTCCTGCGCCGGTTTGACCAGGGGCGGCGCTCTGGTTAGCCTCGGCGGCGCGCAGCGCCGCCGAGGCTAACC
>NZ_LMJF01000018.1 GCF_001429785.1 Lysobacter sp. Root916
CGTCTGCTGATGGACTAACACCACCGGCCAGACGCCCGCACAAGTCACCTGCGCACACTGTCAAAGATCGTTGGAACCGGCCTCAGCGCCTTGTTCCGACCTCGTCACCAAAGTGCCCGAGGGAGCCGCACATCTTACAGCAGATTTCGCGACCGTCAACACCCTGCGAAACCTTTTTTCTACCGCTTCCCGCCGCTCCGTTCAGGCCCTAAAGCCGTCCCGTCTGGTGGGCCGCGCATCTTACAGCAGCCTCCGAATCCGTCAACCGTTTTCGATGCCGCTTTCGATCCGCCCCGCCGCGCTCAATCCATGCAGCTCGGCGGGGCGCGCATTGTGCACACGCACAACGAATTTGGGAAGCCCGAAATCGCGTTTTTTCGAAAGTTTTTTCGTCGGCCTCAGCCGGCGACGAGGCGTACGCGTGCAAAGGTGCGCTTGCCGACCGCGAGTACGCCTTCGAAACCCGGCGTATAGACGTGTTGCGCGTCCTCGACGATCTCGCCGTCGATGCGCACCGCGCGCTCCTTGAGCTTGCGGTTGGCTTCGGAATTGCTGGGCGTGAGCCCGGCCGCGGTCAACAGGGCGGCGATGCGCAGGCCTTCGACCGGCACGACCACGTCGGTGAGCGGCAGCGAGGCGGTGTCGCCCTCGCCGCGCACGGCCGCGTTCCAGCCCGCGACCGCGGTTTCGGCCGCGTCCGCGCCGTGGAAACGCGCCGCCAGCTCGCGCGCCAGGCGCAGCTTGAGATCGCGCGGATTCAGCGTTCCGGCCTCGATTTCGGCCTTGAAACGCGCGGCGTCGGCGATCGAGATGTCGAAGCTGAGCAGGTCGATCCAGCGCCACATCAACACGTCGTCGATCTTCATGGTCTTGGTGACGATGTCGATCGCCGGCTCGTTGATGCCGATGTAGTTGCCCAGCGACTTGGACATCTTGTTGACGCCGTCCAGGCCTTCCAGCAGCGGCATGGTCAGCACGATCTGAGCAGGCTGGCCGTGGTGCTCCTGCAGGCCGCGGCCCATCAGCAGGTTGAACCTCTGATCGGTGCCGCCGAGCTCGACGTCGCACTCCAGCGCGACCGAGTCGTAACCCTGCACGAGGGGGTAGAGGAACTCGTGGATCGCGATCGATTGCTGGGCCGCGTAGCGCTTGGCGAAATCGTCGCGTTCGAGCATGCGCGCCACCGTGTGCTGGCCGGCCAGGCGGATCATGTCGGCCGCGCTCATCTTGCCGAACCATTCGGAGTTGAAACGCACCTCGGTCTTGTCGCGATCCAGCACCTTGAACACCTGGTCGGCGTAGGTCTGGGCGTTGGCCAGCACGTCCTCGCGGGTGAGCGGTTTGCGGGTGACGTTCTTGCCGGTCGGGTCGCCGATCATTCCGGTGAAATCGCCGATCAAAAAGATCACCTGATGCCCCAGGTCCTGGAACTGGCGCATCTTGTTGAGCAGGACCGTATGGCCGATGTGCAGATCGGGCGCGGTCGGGTCGAAGCCGGCCTTGATCCGCAGGGGGCGGCCGAGCTTGAGACGGGCCTCGAGCTCGTCAAGCTTGAGGATCTCATCGGTGCCGCGGCGGATCAGGTCGAGGGCGTCTTGGACGGAGGCGGGGCTGGGAGCGGACAAAGGAGGGGACTCGCGTGGCGGGACGCGGCCGCCGGAATGCGACCGCGGTCAATGAATGGAGTTAACAAGGAGTTAAACGTTACCGCATTGTCTGCCGGACAAAAACCCTATTCAGGTCAAGGGTTTGACGCACGTTGCTCGCATGTCTATGGTAACGCCGCTACGCAGCCTTCACACCTTTCGCAGGGGATTCCATCTATGACCGCACCCGAACCCGGTACGGACCGGCGCGAACGCCTGAAGGCACTGCGTGAAGCCGCTCTGCACCGCCCGGTGCTGGCACGTCATATTTCCGATGGATTCAATGGTCGTTGGTCGCGCCGCCAGTGGGTGCAGGCCAGCCTGTTCGCGACCATGGGCATGCTGGTGCTGGCGATCGTGCCGGGCTTCAGCCCGAGCAACGCCAAGCCGCTGCACGCCGCGCGCCAGTCGCTGGCGCTGGCCCTGCCGCCGCTGCCGATGGCGCGCGCGAAGGGCCAGATCGGCGACAGCTGGCAGCTGATCCGCGTCGACCGCGGCCAGACCCTGGGCGCGGTGTTCAAGCAGTTGAACATCCCGTCCTCGACCATGCAGCAGATTCTCGACCAGCCCGGCGCCAAGCAGGCGCTGACCCGGATGAAGCCGGGCACCGAGCTAGCCTTCGACATGCCGGTCAACGGCTCGCTGCGCAGCTTCCGCTACGACCGCGACGACAGCCATCAGGTCGAATTGAAGCTGGACGGCGGCAAGATCTACCAGAAGGTGATCGCGCGCCCGAGCGAAACCCGCACCGTGGTGCTCAGCGGCAAGGTCGGCTCCTCGTTGTTCCGTTCGGCGCGCAAGGTCGGCCTGACCCCGAACAACATCCGTACCCTCACCGACGATATCTTCAAATACGACATCGACTTCAACGAAGACGTCGGCGCCAACGACCGTTTCAGCGTGGTGGTCGAACAGACCTGGCGCGAAGGCGAGCTGGTCAACACCGGCCCGGTGCTGGCGGCCACCTTCACCAGCGACGGCAAACTTCACACCGGTTTCCGCTTCGAACGCGACGGCAAGGCCGAGTACTTCACCGGCGACGGCCGCCCGCTGAAGAAGAGCTTCATCCGCATGCCGATTCCGTACGCGCGGCTGAGCTCGGGCTTCGGCGCGCGCCGCCACCCGGTGCTGGGCCGCATGCGCATGCACAAGGGCGTGGACTACGCCGCCGGCAGCGGCACCCCGATCATGGCCGCCGGCGACGCGCGGGTGAAATCGGCCGGCTGGATGGGCGGCTACGGCAACGCGGTGGTGCTGGACCACGGCCGCGGCTACACCACGCTGTACGGGCACATGTCGCGCATCGGCAAGATCCGGCCGGGCCAGCGCATCGCCCAGGGCACGGTGATCGGCTATGTCGGCAGCACCGGCATGTCGACCGGCCCGCACCTGCATTACGAATTCCGCGTCAACGGCGTGCACCGCAACCCGCTGTCGATCACGATGCCGCCGCCTGAGCCGCTGAGCGGCGCCCCGCTGGCGCAGTTCCGCTCGCAGACCGGCGTGGCGCTGGCGCGCATCCGCCAAGTCGAGAACATCATCTACGCCGACGCCACTCCGACGGTCTCGCCGATGTCGCGCGCGCTGGCGCCCAAGAAGAAGACCAAGGCCTGAGGCCTGCAGTGCCCGAACCCGCCCACGCCCCCGCCGCGGGGCTGTTCGTCGGTTTGATCTCCGGTACCAGCGCCGACGGCATCGACGCCGCGCTGGTCCGCTTCGACGCTGACCGATCGCCGCATTGCGAGCTCGTGCTCGGGCGCACCTACGCCTGGGCCGACGCGCTGCGCGCGCGCCTGGTGGTGCTGGGCCAGGGCGGCGACGCGCAGTCGCTGGAAGAGCTGGGCACCCTGGACGTGCAGATCGCCGAGGCCTTCGCCGAGGCGACGCTGGCGCTGTTGGCCGAGGCCGGGGTCGGCGCGGCCGATATCAACGCGATCGGCTCGCACGGCCAGACCGTGCGCCATCGCCCCGAGGGCGCCTACTACGACGGCCGCCATCCCTTCACCTGGCAGCTCGGCGACGGCCACGGCATCGCCGAGCGCTGCGGCATCGCCACGGTCGCGGACTTCCGCCGCCGCGACGTCGCCGCCGGCGGCCACGGCGCGCCGCTGGTGCCGGCCTTCCACGCGGCCCTGCTGCATTCGTCCGACGAGGACCGCGCGGTCCTGAATCTGGGCGGCATCGCCAACTACACCCTGCTGCCGGCGCACGGCCCGGTGCGCGGGTTCGACACCGGCCCGGCCAACTGCCTGATGGACGCCTGGCACCTGCTGCACCGCGGCGGCGCCTACGACGCCGACGGCGAGTACGCGGCGCAGGGCGAGCTGGACCCGGAGCTGCTGACGCGCCTGCTGGACGAGCCCTGGTTCGCGCTGGCGCCGCCCAAGAGCACCGGCCGCGAGCATTTCCACCTCGACTGGGTGCGCTCGCGTCTGAGCGGCGGCGAGCGCCCCGAGGACGTGCAGGCGACCCTGCTGGAACTGAGCGCGATCACCATCGCCGATGCCCTGCGCGCGCAGCAGCCCAACACCCGGCGGGTGCTGGTCTGCGGCGGCGGGGTACGCAATGCGCAGCTGCTGCGCGCGATCGGCGCGCAACTGCCCAATACGGTGATCGAATCGACCGCGGGCTACGGGCTGGATCCGGACTTCGTCGAAGCCATGGCCTTCGCCTGGCTGGCGCGGCAGACCCTGGCCGGGCTGCCCGGCAATGTGCCCAGCGTGACCGGCGCGCGCGGCCCGCGCGTGCTCGGGGTGGTTTACCCGCCCTGATTCTTGCCGGCCGGGACCTGGTCGATCAGCTGCTGCAGGTCGGCGTCGATCTGGCTGACGCCCCGATGGCCCCACTCGCCCTCGTCGACCGGGCGCGGCGCACGCCCGATCAGCGAATACCCCGGATCGCTGGGTACGCTTTCCAAGGCCGCGATCGCGGCCTGCAGGGCATTGGCGTCGGTATCGCTGAAGCGCGCGGCCAGTTCGGTCTCGCAGGCGAACAGACCGTGCTCGAGCAGGTGCATCAGGGTCTGGTCCGGGGCCCAGTTGCGGGCCTCGGCGACCCGGCGGATGCGTTCGGCCAGCACCGGATCGATGTTGTGCAGGACGATATCGGTCATTTCCGCACTCTACCTCAGCAAACCCCCGCTTTTGTGCATGAACGTCGGCGAATCGTGAGCGCCGTCGCTCATGTTCAGGCCGCCGCCGGCGCCGCGACCGGACGCCGCATGACCAGGATCAGGCACAGCAGCAAGGCCGGGATGCCGATCAGAGCGGTGCCGATGAAGAACAGCGAATAGGCTTCCAGCAGGGTGCGCCCGGTTTCCAGGTGCTCCACCGCGACGCCGGACAGTCCCTTGAGGAATTTGCCGGGCATGGCATAGAAGGAACTGAGCAGGGCGTACTGGGTGGCGGTGTAGCCGACGCTGGTCAGGCTGGACATGTAGCCCACCAGGGCCACGCCGGCGTAGCCGTTGCTGAAGTTGTCGATCGCCATGACGATCGCGAACACGGTCGGATCGCTGCCGTGCATGGCCAGGTAGGCGTAGGCCAGATTGGAGCCGGGGCCCAGCACCGCGCCCACCAGCAGGGTCGGCACGAAACCGAAGCGGATCGCGCTCAGGCCGGCGGCGGCGATGCCGACGATGGTGGCGACGGTGCCGACCGAACCGCGCACCGCGCCGACGGTTTCCTTGGCCAGGCCCAGGTCGGCGTAGAACGGGTTGGCCATCGGCCCGAACACGAAGTCGGGCAGCCGGTACAGGCTGATCGCCAGCAGCATCAGCAGCGCCCACTGCCCGTGGGTGCGCAGGAACATCAGCAAGGGCCCGACCACCGCGTCGAAGAAGCGCAGCAGCGGCCCCACCAACGGCCGGGTCCAGGTCGCCTCGGGCACCGGCCTGCCGTCCTTGGGGCGGCGCATCAACAGCCATAGCGCCAGCGTCACGCCGACGGCGAACGCGGCGTCCTGATAGCCCCACGTGGCGTCCCAGAAATTGTGTTTGGCCACTTCGTACGCCACCGCGAGCACGCCGATCGCCAGCGCCGCGACCCAGCGCAGCACCATCGCGTCCGACACACCGAGCTTGGCCTGCTCGGGATCGACGATCTCCAGCACGGGCTGGGCGACCGAGCGGGTCGATTCGCGCGCCAGGAACACAGCGGCCATGCCCACGCCCAACAGCAGGGCCATGATCTCGTAGGACACCGCCCAGCCCACGCGCGCGGCCAGGATCAGGATCAGCGAATCGGTGACCAACAGCGCGGTGCGGTAGCCCAACGCGCCGCTGGCGGTCAGCAGGCCCTGCTCCTCGTTGTTGTCGGCGCTCTCGATGCGCCAGGCGTCGATCACGATGTCCTGGGTCGCCGAGGCGAACGCCACCACCAGCGCCAGCACCCCGAATACCAGCAGGTGGTTCAGGGCCACCCCGCCCAGCATCAGCTGCCCTTTGTGCGGCTCGACCAGGGCCATGCCCAGCAGCGCGGCACTGGCGACGATCTGGGTCAGCAGCATCCAGCCGCGGCGACGGCCGAGCCAGCGCCCGAACAGCGGCGCGTCGGTCTTGTCGACCAGCGGCGCCCACAGGAACTTCAGCGAATAGGCCAGGCCGACCCAGGACAGGAAGCCGATCGTCGACAGCTCGATCGCGTTCTCGCGCATCCAGAACCCGAGCGTGTTGCCGACCAGGTAGATCGGAATGCCCGAGCTGAAGCCCAGCAACAGCATCGCCAGCACCTTGGGCTCGCGCAGGCTTTTCAGCACCTGCCGCCAGCCGGGGCGCGGCTTCGCCGCTGCGGCCTCAGAGCTCATAGTCGACGATGAACGGCGCGTGGTCGGAGAAACGCGGTTCCTTCTGGATCGCGCAGGCGCGCAGGCGCTCGCGCAGGCCCGGCGTGGCCAGCTGGTAATCGATGCGCCAACCCACGTCGTTGCCGCGCGCGCCGCCGCGGTTGCTCCACCAGGTGTAGTCCTGGCCCTCCGGGCGCAGCGCGCGGTAGGTGTCGACCCAGCCGTCGTCGTCGGCGCACACGCCGTTCAGCCATTCGCGCTCGGGCGGCAGGCAGCCGGAATTCTTCTGGTTGCTGGTCCAGTTCTTGATGTCCAGGCGGCTGCGCACGATGTTCCAGTCGCCGCACAGCACGTACTCGCGGCCGCTGCGCAGCCATTCGTCGAGCTTGGGCTTGAGCCAGTCCATCACCTCGAACTTGAAGCCCTGGCGCAGCTCGCCCGAGGAACCGGACGGGATGTAGAACGAGACCACGCTGAGGTTGCCGTAACGGGCCTCGATGTAGCGGCCTTCGTCGTCGAACGGCGCCCAACCCATCGCGGTGCGGACCTCGTCGGGCTCGCGCTTGGAATAGATGGCGACGCCGCTGTAGCCCTTCTTGGTGATCGCGTCGCGGAAATAGGCGCGGTAACCCTCGGGCAGAAAAGCCGGGCCGGTGAGCTGGTGCTCCTGGGCCTTGGTTTCCTGGATGCACAGCACGTCCGCGTTCTGGGTGCGGAACCAGTCGAAGAAGCCCTTGGTGGCCGCCGACCGCAGGCCGTTGGCGTTGAAGCTGATGATGCGCATGCGCACTCCCGAGCGTGATGCGGGCGATCATAGCAATGGCCCGGGCGCCGGTGGCCTATCATGCCGGCATGCCTCAAGCCCCTGCCGCGCCCGCGATCGTCCGCGTCGTCCCCGTCGACGACCGCCTGGCCGATGCGGTGCGCGCGCTGCAGGTGGCGCCCGAGCAACTGCAGTTCGTCGGCGACACCGCCTTCAACCTCGACGACACCCGCCGCGACCCCGACAGCGAGGCCATGGCGGTGCTGGCCGACGACGAAGTGGTCGGCTTCTACCGCCTGGATTTCCGTCCTGGCTCGGTCGGCGGGCGCGCCTTCGACGAGCCCAGCGTGGGCTTGCGCGCGGTGGTGATCGACCGCGAGCGCCAGGGCCGCGGCTACGGCGCGCGCGCCATGGACGCCTGCTGCGAGGACCTGCGCCAGCGCCACCCGCAACGCCGGCTGCTGGCGCTGACGGTCAACTGCCGCAACCTGGCCGCGATCGCCGCCTACCGGCGCTCGGGCTTCGTCGACACCGGCGAACTGTTCCTGGGCGGCGCCGCCGGCCCGCAGCACCTGATGCTGCGCCGGCTGCAGCCGCCCGTCACCGACTGAATCCAACGCCCCCACAAGCACGCCCCATGACCGACCACCGCACCCGCTTCCTCCAACTCGCCCTGCGTGCCGACGCCCTGCGTTTCGGCGAGTTCACCCTCAAATCGGGGCGCAGCAGCCCGTATTTCTTCAACGCCGGCCGCTTCGACTCCGGCGCCGCGCTGGCCGAACTGGCCGGTTGCTACGCCGACGCCATCGACGCGCACGGCCTGGGCTTCGACCTGCTGTTCGGGCCGGCCTACAAGGGCATCCCGCTGGCGACCGCGCTGGCCTGCGAGTACGCCCGCCGCGGCCGCGACCTGCCGCTGGCGTTCAACCGCAAGGAAGCCAAGACCCACGGCGAGGGCGGCAGCCTGATCGGCGCACCGCTGGCCGGGCGCCGGGTGCTGATCGTCGACGACGTGATCACCGCCGGCACCGCGATCCGCGAAGCGCTGGCGATCATCGCCGAAGCCGGCGGCAGCGCGGCCGGCATCGTGATCGCGCTGGACCGCCAGGAAGCCGTCGACCCGGCCACATCGCGACGCTCGGCGGCAGAAACTGTCGCAATCGAACAAGGCCTGCCGGTGATCGCGGTGGCCAGCCTGGCCGATCTGCTCGCCTTCACCGGCGAAAGCGCCGAATTCGGCGCCCAGCGCGCGCGTTTGCTCGACTACCGCGAGCGCTATGGCAGCCACGCCGGCGCCTGAATTCCGCCGATGCGCGTCTGGCCGGGTCCGCCCGGCCGGATGCGTTGATGAAATCGTGACGCCGGTTGCACGCGCGAGGTGCTGATATGGCCCAACTCTTGCGTCAGTTCTGTCCCATGACCCATGCATCGCGATGGCAGGGAGCCGACATGAACAAGATCCACTCGCTGCTGACCGGCGCCGTGCTGCTGGCGCTGACCGCCACCGTCGCGGTCGCCCAGGACGCGCCGAAGAAGAAGCTCTACTGCTGGAACGAAAACGGCCGCAAGGTCTGCGGCGACGCCCTGCCCGCCAGCGCGGTCGACAGCGCGCGCACCGAGTTCAGCGCCAAGAGCGGCCTGGCCACCGCCCAGGTCGGTCGCGCCCTGACCGCCGAGGAGCGTGCGGCCGCCGCCGCCCAGGCCGAGGCCGCGCGCATCGCCGCGATGGCCGACGAGGCCAAGGCCCGCCGCGACATCGCCATGGCCCAGTCCTACGCCACCGAGGCCGACCTGCGGCGCGCGTTCCAGGAACGCATCGCGGTGATGGACGAAACCGTGAAAGCCTCGCAGTTGGGCGTCGAAGGCCGCCGCCAGAGTCTGCTCAGCCTGCTGCGCAAAGCCGGCGAGCACGAACTCAGCGGCAAGCCCGTCGGCAGCGGCCTGTCCGAGAACATCCGCAACCAGCACGCCGAATTGCTGCGCCAGCAGAGCATCCTGGCCCAGCAGAAAGCCGAGCGCGCGACGATCGACGAGGACCTCAACGCGGCGCTGCAGCGCTACAACAGCATGAAGGCCGCCGAGGCGGCGCGCGCGGGCGGCTGACGTCTTCGATCCACATCGCATACACATACGGCCGGCGCAATGCCGGCCGTTTGGTTTTTGGCGCGGCAATTGAGACTCGTGAGGCCTAGGATTTGGCGACCACCGGAGCGTCAGGAGTCGCCCATGTCGCACAGCATCGATTCGACCACGAGCCCCCGGCGCCGCTCGCGTCGCCATGCCCTGGCAGCCGCGCTATTGCTGGCCTGCATCAGCCCGATGGCGATGGCCGCCGGCAACGACACGCCTGGGTTCGGCTTCAACTATTGGCCTCAGGACTACAAAGGCTGTGAGGATTTGACGGATGCCAATTGGCCGGTTGCGCAGCAGAAGATCGCTGCCGACCTCGATCTGATGAAAAGTCTGGGAGCGGACACGCTCCGGCTGAGCCTGTACATGGAAACAAGCGGCTACAAGCCAGGCATCAACGCAGTCACGGCACGGGATACTTGCAAGCACCTGCCCGACCTGCTGGACCTCATCGAGAACGCTGGATTCAAGATCATAATCGCGTTCTCGAATACCTATCTGTACAGACACCAGAACGGCCAATACGACAACTGGGAGGACCCAACACTGGGCTACAACGCTCAGTCCGACGGCTATTATTGGTTTGTGATGCGCTCCAAGGAATGGATCGACCGAATGGTCGATCTGGCAGGCAGGACTCGCAACTCGATTCTGTACTACGACATACAGAACGAGTACGACTCTCGGTCGGCGAATATCGACTATTACTTCCGCACGATCTACTCCGAGAGCACGATTCCGGACACCAAGCGCGGCATCTCGATACTGGAGATTAGCAAGGACGTCGATCCAACTCACTGGCCCAGCATCCCCAGCCAGCTGCAGGTACTGAATGGCTCGTTGGCCTACGTCGATTTCCACAGTTATCCGGTGATGCCTTCGCATCGGTGCCCACTACACTGGGACATCGAGTATGTGTACGACCACATCCGCAGCCGTTTCGCCGCGGGCACCACCGTATTGCTAGGGGAATTCGGGCGTGCGGCCATCGCGCAGAACGACCCTACCGACGACAGCGCCAATTACCCGGGAAACTGCCCGCGCCTGCCGTCGGACCTGTCGCCCGAACGCTATTGGGACGAGCCCAGACAGCAAGCGACCGAGCTGGATCTGATCGGCCGATCCGGAACCAAGGGCATCCCCTACTACCTGCATTGGATGCTGTGGGACAACACCCCCAAACGTGCCGATTTCGCTCCGACCGATCCCGACCATCAGGTCTATGCCTATGGCTACTCGCCCCACGCCCCCAAGGACGTGCTCGGCGCACTCGCCGAGCAGCGCGGCCTGATTCCGAACGCCGATTTCGAGAACGCGTCGCAGGTCGGCCAACTGCCGCAACTGTGGGACAAGGGCAGCTGGGGGCCGTCCAACAACGCGCCGCCCGTGTCGCTGTTCGTGTCCGGCGGCGCGAACACCGGCGAGGCGGCGACGCGCGATCACTATGCGCGCCTGCAAGCGCAGCAGGCCTGCGCGACCTGCGTGATCTGGATGCAGGCCGACGCCTTCGACATCGGCCCCGGCAAGCGCCTGCATTTCAACGCCTACCTGCGCTCCAATCTGGATCAGGTGCAGATGAAGCTGGTGCAGTACGACGCCAACTGGAATGTATTGGCCACCTATGCCGCGCCCGCGATAACGCTGACAGGCTGGTCGTGGAACAACTACATGGTGCGCGCGCACGCGCTGGATCCTCCCAACGCGTCGGCCAGCCTCAGCACGACCACGGTGGCGGGAACGGCGCGGGTGATCCTGACCATCGGCGGCACGCCGGCCGCGGCGCCGGCCATTCTCGACGTCGATACGGTGTCGGTGGCCGCCGACTGAGGGGCCGGCCGGCGCAAGCGGCCTGACGGTATCGTCGCGCCCAAACAAAACGACCGGCCTGGGCCGGTCGTTTTGCGTTTCAGGTTCGGCTGACGCCGCCCCTCATCAGAACGGCAGGTTGAGCGTGGGATCCACCGCCAGCAGCTGCGAACGGAACGCCGCCTGGATGCGGCCCAGCGATTCGCGCGAGTCGGCGTCGAAGCGCAGCACCAGCACCGGGGTGGTGTTGGAGGCGCGCACCAGGCCCCAGCCGTCGGCGTAGTCCACACGCAGGCCGTCGATGGTCGACAGGCGCGCGCCCTCGAACTGGGCCTGCTGCAGGAAACGGTCGACGAAGGTGTGCGGGTCGCCGTCGGGCGCGTCGACCTTGATCTCCGGCGTGGACACGCCGTCGGGCAGCGCGGACAGGGTTTCGCTGGCGCTTTGCGGACGCGCGGCCAGGATTTCGAGCAGGCGCGCGGCGGCGTAGATGCCGTCGTCGAAACCGAACCAGCGCTCCTTGAAGAAGAAGTGGCCGCTCATCTCGCCGGCCAGCTCGGCGTCGGTCTCGCGCATCTTGGCCTTGATCAGCGAATGCCCGGTCTTCCACATCAGCGGGCTGCCGCCGTGGCGCAGGATCTGGCCGGGCAGGCGGCCGGTGCACTTGACGTCGTAGATGATCATCGCGCCGGGGTTGCGTTCCAGCACGTCGGCGGCGAACAGCATCAGCAGGCGGTCGGGGAAGATGTTCTGGCCGTCGCGGGTGACCACGCCCAGGCGGTCGCCGTCGCCGTCGAAGGCCACGCCGAGGTCGGCGTCCAGGCGCTGCACCATCTTGATCAGGTCGGCCAGGTTGTGCGGCTCGCTCGGGTCCGGATGGTGGTTGGGGAAGGTGCCGTCGATGTCGCAGTACAGCGGCGTGACCTCGGCGCCGATCGCGGTGAGCACGCGCGGGCCGATGTCGCCGGCCACGCCGTTGCCGGCGTCGACCACGACCTTGAGCGGGCGGTCGATCTGCACATCGGAGGCGATGCGCTGGACGTAGTCCTCGCCGATGTCGCGCTCGGACAGCGAGCCCAGATCGCCCAGGTGCAGGCGGTCGTCGGCGATGCGCGCGTACAGATCGGTGATGGCGTCGCCGGACAGGGTTTCGCCGCCGACCACGATCTTGAAGCCGTTGTAGTCGGGCGGGTTGTGGCTGCCGGTGACCGAGATGCAGGAACCGGCGCGCAGGTGGTAGGCGCCGAAGTAGATCACCGGCGTCGGCGCCATGCCGATGTCGATCACGTTGCGGCCGGCCTTGCGCAGGCCGGCGATCAGGCCTTCGACCATGGCCGGGCCGGACAAGCGGCCGTCGCGGCCGACCACGATGTCGGTCAGGCCCTGCTCGTGCATTAGCGAACCGACCGAGTGGCCGATCAGCTCGGCGACGCCGGCGTCCAGGGTTTTGCCGACGATGCCGCGCACGTCGTAGGCGCGGAAGATGCTGCGGTCGATCGCGACCGCCTTGGTCGGCAGCGGCGATTTGACGTCGACCGGCAGTTCGATCGGCGGCGGCACCGGCTGTTGCTCCATCGCTTCGGACAGGGTCTGCGACGGACCTTCTTCTTCGGCGACGACCGCGGCGCCGCGGCGCAACTTGGGCGCGCGCCAGGCCAGCAGCGCCAACAGCGCCAGGATCGCGGCGGCGCCGAAGCAACCGATCGCGCCCAGGCCCAGCGGGCCGCCGGCGATGTCGGGAATGGCGGCGGCGACGCGCAGGTCGCTGTCGGGAATCTTGGCCGCGAGCGCCTCGGCGCCGTCGGCGAGCGAGGCGTCGCCGCGCTCGATCACGCTGTAGCCGCCCTGGCGCAGGGCGAGGTAGCTGTCGCTGGAGACCGAGGCGCCTTCGATGCCCTGGCTCACGCGCTGCAGCGGCAGGCGCAGGAAGGCCACGCCGACCGCCTGCTGCCCGGCGCGCGCGGGCGCGGCCAGGGCCAGGCTGGGCTGGGCGCCGTCGCGCGCGATCCAGGCCACCGGCTTGTCGTTGGCGATCGCCGCTTCCATCGCGGCCAGACGGCCGTAGCCGCCCTTGGGCAGCGCGGCGTACTCGGCCGCCAGATCGCTGCGCAGGACCACCGCATCGCTGGCGCCAGGCCAGTCTTTTGCGAGTTCGCGCGCGGCCGCGGCCAGATCGCCCGCGCTCAGCGCGGTCTGCACCGGCGCCGAGGCCAGGCGTTCGTCCAGGCGCTTGAGCTCGCCAGCCAGGCCGGTCTTGGCCGCTTCGATCGCGGCGTCGCGCGCGCGCTCGATCCCGCTGCGGCGCGCGTTGTCGCGGTGCTGCTGCCAGCCGCTCCAGGCGAACCAGGCCGCCAGCAGCGCGCACAGCACGATCGCGACCGAGCGCAGCGGTTTGAGTTGCTCGGCCGACAGCTTGGGCCGTTCCATCTTCAGATCCACCATCGTCCCGTTCCTTTGATCAGCGCACGCCGGTGTGGCCGAAGCCGCCGGCCCCGCGCGCACTGGATTCGAATTCGTCGACCACCTGCAGCGTCGCCCGTACGATCGGAAGCACGACCAACTGCGCGATGCGATCCCCCGGCTGCATCGTAAAAGCCTCGCGCCCGCGATTCCACACGCTGATCAGCAAAGGCCCCTGATAGTCCGCGTCGATCAGGCCGGTGCCGTTGCCCAGCACGATCCCGTTTTTGTGACCCAGGCCCGATCGCGGCAGGATCACCGCGCACAAGGTCGGGTCGCCGAGGTGGATGGCCAGGCCCGAGGGCACCAGCGCGGTATCGCCCGGATGCAGCACCAGCGACTGATCCAGCGCCGCGCGCAGGTCCAGGCCGGCGCTGGCGGCGGTGGCGTATTGCGGCAACGGCCATTCGTCGCCGAAGCGCGGGTCGAGGATCTTGAGTTCGAGAGTGTGGTTCATGCGGTCCGCAGGCGTTGCGCGATCAGGTCCAGCAGCTCGTCGGCCAGCCGGGTCTTGGGGGCGGGACCGAGCGCGCGTTCGCCGCCGGTCCAGTACACGGTCAGGGCGTTGTCGTCGCTCTCGAAGCCGCTGCCGGGCACGCCGACGCGGTTGGCGGCGATCAGGTCCAGCTTCTTCTTTTCGAGCTTGCCGCGCGCGTAGCGTTCGACGTCGTCGGTCTCGGCGGCGAAGCCCACCACCAGGCGCGGGCGCGCGGCGTGCACGGCGACCTCGGCCAGGATGTCGGGCGTGCGCACCAGTTCCAGCGCGAAGCGCGCTTCGTTCTTCTTGATCTTGCCCGGCGCGACCTGCGCCGGGGTGTAGTCGGCGACCGCGGCGGCGCCGATGTAGGCGTCGACCGGCAGGCCCGCCAGCACCGCCTCGCGCATCTGCGCGGCCGAACGCACGTCGGTGCGCGCGACCCCGGCGGGGGTGGGCAACGACACCGGGCCGGCGATCAGACTGACCTGCGCGCCACGCCGCGCCGCGGCCTCGGCGATCGCGAAGCCCATCTTGCCGCTGCTGCGGTTGCCGATGAAACGCACCGGATCGATGTCCTCGTAGGTCGGACCGGCGCTGATCAGCAGGCGCAGGCCCTGCAGGCTGGCCGCGCTCATGCCGTCACCTGCGCTAGCGCGGCGACGATGTCGTCGGGTTCCATCAGGCGGCCGGGGCCGGATTCGGGCTCGGCCATCGGGCCGTCCATCGGCCCGAGCAGACGCACCCCGCGTTCGCGCAGGGTGGCGACGTTGGCCTGGGTGGCCGGATGCGCCCACATGCGGTGGTTCATCGCCGGCGCCACCGTCAGCGGCGCGTCGGTGGCCAGGCACAGGGTGGTGATCAGGTCGTCGGCGAAGCCATGCGCGAGCTTGGCGATCATGTCGGCAGTGGCCGGCGCGATCAGCACCCGCTGCGCCCAGCGCGCCAGTTCGATATGGCCCATCGAGGCTTCCGCCTGCGCATCCCACAGCGAGGTACGCACCGGCTGGCCGGACAGGGCCTGGAAGGTTGCGGTACCGACGAAGCGGGTCGCGTTCTCGGTCATGGCCACGCGCACGTCGGCGCCGGCATCGCGCAGGCGGCGCACCAGCTCGGCGGCCTTGTAGGCGGCGATGCCGCCGCAGACGCAAAGCAGCACGTGCTGGCCTTGCAGGGTGGGTGGCGCGTCTAGTGCCATGTTCGGCTGTATGTCCTGGTGCGGCGGTGCGGCCCCGGCGTGGGCGGCGGCCCGTAAGGGAATTCCCACGCCGGAACGGGGCCCTAGCTTACCCGATGCATCCGTAACGCCCGATCGGCAGGCATCACGCTACGGAGCAAGCTGCGGCCATGCGTATCCAAGACTGGCCCAGCGCGGAACGGCCCCGCGAAAAACTCCTGGCACGAGGCGCCCGCTCGCTTTCGGACGCCGAACTGCTGGCGATCTTCCTCGGCTCGGGCCTGCGCGGCCACGACGCGGTCGCCACCGCGCGCGGCTTGCTGAACGCGCACGGCCCGCTGCGCGCCCTGCTCGAATGCAGCCCCACCCAGTTGCTGCAGCTGCCCGGCCTGGGCCCGGCACGCGCCTGTACCCTGGCCGCCGTGCTGGAGCTGGCCAACCGGCATCTGTCGGCCCAGCTGGAGCGCGGCGAGGCCCTGGCCGACCCCGGTGCGGCCGGCCGCTACTTCGCCCAGCGCCTGCGCGGGCTGTCGCACGAGGTGTTCGCGGCCCTGTTCCTGGACGCCAGCCACCGCGCGATCGCGTTCGAGGAGTTGTTCCGCGGCACCATCGACGGCGCCGAGGTGCACCCGCGCGAGGTGGTCCGGCGCGCGCTGGCGCACAACGCCGCGGCGGTGATCGTCGGCCACAACCACCCCAGCGGCAATCCCGAACCCAGCGGCGCCGACCGCGCCGTGACCGCGCGCCTGCGCCACGCCCTGGACCTGGTCGATATCCGCCTGCTCGACCACTTCGTGATCGCCGACGGGCCGCCGGTGTCGATGGCGGCGCGCGGCATGCTCTGAGGCCGCGCCGCGGCCGGCGCCGGCGGGCCGCGGCCGCGAACCTCGCGCCGGCGCGACGAGCTGCGTCGCGGCGGCGTTCGCGGCCCGCCCGCGGGGCCGCCCTCGCGTACAATGGCCGATCCGCAGCACCCCGCAGAATCCCCGTGAAAACCCATCTCCGCGCGCTGGTCGCGCAGGCCATCGATGCGTTGCGCGCCGCCGGCACCCTGCCGGCCGAGCTGGCGACGCCCGATTTCGTGATCGAACGTCCCAAGACCCGCGCCCAAGGCGACTTCTCGACCAACGCCGCGATGCTGTTGTCCAAGCCCGCGCGTGCCAATCCGCGCGAGATCGCGCAGAAGCTGGTCGATGCCCTGCCGGCCAACGGCGACATCGCCCGCGTCGAGATCGCCGGCCCCGGCTTCATCAACTTCCATGTCGCCGAGTCGGCCTGGCGCCGTCTGCTGGGCGACGCGCTGGCCGCCGGCGCGAACTACGGGCGCAACGACAGCGGCGCCGGCCATCGCGCCGGCGTCGAGTACGTCTCGGCCAACCCGACCGGTCCGCTGCACGTCGGCCACGGTCGCGCCGCGGTGATCGGCGACTGCATCGCGCGCGTACTTGCCGCCAACGGCTGGAACGTGGCGCGCGAGTTCTACTACAACGACGCCGGCGTGCAGATCAACAACCTGGCGATCTCGACCCAGGCGCGCGCGCGCGGCATCGCCCCGGGCGAGCCAGGTTGGCCGGAAGACGGCTACCGCGGCGACTACATCGCCGATGTGGCCCGCGCCTATCTCGACGGCGCCACGGTCGAAGTCGACGGCCAGTCCGTGATCGGCGTCGGCGACATCGACAACCTCGACGCGATCCGCCGTTTCGCGGTGGCCTACCTGCGCCGCGAGCAGAACGGCGATCTCGCCGCCTATGGCGTCGGCTTCGACGTGTACTTCCTGGAAAGCTCGCTGTACGCCGACGACAAGGTCGAGGAGACCGTGCGCGAACTGATCGCGCACGGTCACACCTACGAAGAGGGCGGCGCGCTGTGGCTGCGCAGCACCGACTTCGGCGACGACAAGGACCGCGTGATGCGCAAGTCCGACGGCACCTACACCTACTTCGTGCCCGACGTCGCCTATCACCTCAGCAAGTGGCAACGCGGCTACGAGCGCGCGATCACCGAACTGGGCGCCGATCACCACGGCTCGCTCGCGCGCGTGCGCGCCGGCCTGCAGGCGCTGGACGCCGGCATTCCGCAAGGCTGGCCCGAATACGTGCTGCACCAGATGGTCACGGTGATGCGCGGCGGCGAGGAAGTGAAGTTGTCCAAGCGCGCCGGCAGCTACCTGACCTTGCGCGATCTCATCGACGAAGCCGGCTGCGACGCGGTGCGCTGGTTCCTGATCGCGCGCAAGCCCGATTCGCAGCTGACCTTCGACATCGATCTGGCGCGCTCGCAGTCGATGGACAACCCGGTCTACTACGTGCAGGTCTCGCATGCGCGCATGTGCGGCCTGATGCGCCAGCTCAAGGAGCGCGGCCTGTCCTTCGACCTGACGCAGGGCCTGGCTCAGCCACTGGATCTGGACGACGAGGCCGCGCACGAACTGGTGACGACCCTGTTGCGCTACCCCGATGTGGTGGCCGCGGCCGGGCGCGACCTCGAGCCGCACCAGATCGCGGTCTATCTGCTGGAATTGGCGCAGACCTTCCAGACGTATTACAACGACCACCAGTTCCTGGTCGACGACGCCGCCGTGCGCAACGCGCGCCTGGCGCTGGCGACGGCGACGCGCCAGGTGCTGGCGAACGGTCTGGATCTGTTGGGCGTCAGCGCCCCCGAGGTGATGTAAGTGGCAGCACGACGTGGCAAATCGCAAGCGAAGCGCAACCAGGGCAACGGCGGCGGCCTGCCCGGCTGGGCCTGGGGCGTCATGGGCGTCCTGTTGGGCGTGGTGCTGATCCTGTCGGCGCCGAAATTCCTGAAGTCCGACGGCGACGGTTTCTTCCGACCCAAGCCCAATCCCGACGCCCAGCCCGCACCGGTCGCGGTGGCCGAGGACGAGACCGTCGCGCCCGACAACGACGCCGGTCCGGCCCACGCCAAGCCCGCCGCCGACGCGCCCAAGCAAGGCCCCGAATACGACTTCTACACCCTGCTGCCGGGCAAGGAAGTGCCGCTGACCGACGCCGAGCTGGCCGCGACCGAGCGCGCCGAAGCCGCGCGCCTGGCCCAGCAGCAGAAGCAGGCCTCGCAGGCCGCCGCCGCCGCGCAGAACGGCACGGCGCCGGCCACGGCCGTCACGCCGGCCAACGCCACAGCCGCCAACAACGCCAGCGCCGCGCTGCCCAAGCCGGTCGATGCCGGCACCAGCGCGCCGGCCGCCAACAACGCCGCGGCCGCCACGACGCCGGCCGCGGCCACCGCCACCGCCAGCACGGCCCCGGCGGTCGACGACGGCACGCGCTATCTGCTTCAGGCCGGCGCCTTCCAGGCCTCCGGCCAGGCCGAGGAAATGAAGGCCAAGATCGCCCTGCTGGGCCTGGGCGCACGCGTGGAATCGGCGCAGATCAGCGGCAAGACCGTGTACCGCGTGCGCATGGGGCCTTACGGCACCGCCAGCGATCTGGCCGAAGCCAAGCGCAAGCTCGCCAGCGGCGGCCTGCCGGGCATGGCCATCAAGGTCAAGTAAGCCGAATCGGCCGGCCGCCCAAGCGCGGCCGCCTCGACCTCTCGTCCCGCCCACGCGGGAACGACACCTCGCCCACGCGGGGACGACACCTCTGCCTCTTAGGATGCGGTGAGCCAAAGGCGAACCGCATCGTCGCGTAGCTGCGACCGACGACCGCGCCGCCCGCCCCGGCCTGTCTTCCCCTGCTTGTCCTCCCCCTTTGAAAAAGGGGGACCGAGGGGGATTTGCTCTTGACCGCCGCAGCCTCCCACACGCACTCCGACCCGCCCACCGCGACGACTCGGAAGAACGCACGCGCAGTAGCTGCGACCGACACCCGCTCCGCCGCCCCTGCTTGTCTTCCCCCTTTGAAAAAGGGGGACCGAGGGGGATTTGCTCTTGACCGCCGCAGCCTCCCCACACGCACTCCGACCCGCCCACCGCGACGACTCGGAAAAACGCACGCGCAGGCCACCGATCCGTCGGCAAGCGCGAGCGCGGTCACAGCCCGAACAGCGCGCGCTTTGCCTTGCATGCAGCCGAGGTAGACTCGCCCGGTTCCTGGCAGGGTGAAGCATGGACAAACGCGTACTTTTGGGCTGCATCGCCGCACTGTCGGTGCTGCTGCTGGGCGGTCTGGCCGCGCAATTGGCCGGTGCCAACAGCGAAGGCGGACAGATCCTGCACACGCCTCTGGGCCGGGTGCCGGTCGGCGACGTCTTGATGGTGCTGCTGGCGATGACGGTGGGCGGCGCGATCGCGCGGCGCAAATTCCGTGCGGTCGCGGTGCTGATGGTGTTGATCGTGTGGCTGTCGATCCTGACCGTGCTGGTGGCGATGATCGCCCCCGACAGCCCGCCGCCGATGGCCTCGCTGCCGGCGATGCTGAAGTACAACGGCGCGGCGATCGTGCTGAGTCTGTTGGCGGCCTGGCTGGGCGCCACGATCGGCGAGACCCTGGCCAATCGGCGCACCAAGGCCGCTGCGTCCTGAGCGTGGCGCCGCTGCCTCCTGTGGGAGCGGCGTAAGCCGCGATCGTGCGGCCCCATCGCAACGTAGCTCGCAGCTCACGCAGCGAATGCAACAGCATCGCGGCTTACGCCGCCCCCACAGGGAGCCGGCGCAACGCGCGCGACCGGTTTAGCTGTGCGATCCGCCGCGCTTAATCGCGATCAGCGCCGAGGTGTCGGACTCGCCCATTCCGCGTTCGATCAGCTCGGCGTAGTCGGCCAGGGCCTGGTCGATGACGGTGGTGCGGATGCCGCTGTCGCGCGCGATGCCTTGCACGATGCGCAGGTCCTTGAGCATGTGCGCGCACTTGAAGCCGGGCGCGAACTCGTCGCGCAGCATGGTCGCGCCGCGCTTGTCGAGGAACCAGTTGTTGGCCGCGCCGGCCAGCAGGGTCGGCAGCAGGCGCTCCGGGTCCAGGCCCAGCTTCTCGCCCAGCGCCAGGCCTTCGCAGACCGCCTCGTTGATGCCCGCGACCAATACCTGGTTGACCGCCTTGGTGGCCTGACCCGCGCCGGTGCCGCCCATGTGGCTGATGCGCGCGGCATAGGCCTCGATCGCCGGGCGCGCGCGCTCCAACACCTCGGCGTCGCCGCCGGCCATCACCGACAGCTTGCCGTTGCGCGCGCCTTCGACGCCGCCGGACACCGGCGCGTCGATGAAACCGATGTTGTGCGTGGCCAGCATCGCCGCGCAGCGACGCGCGGTTTCCACCGCCACCGTCGAATGGTCGACCACGATCGCACCGGCCTTGAGCACTTCGGCCAACGCGGCCACGTTCTCCAGCACGTCCGCGTCCAGCGATACGCACAGGGTGACCACGTCGCAGTCGGCGAAGTTGGCCGCCGAGCGCGCCGCGCGCACGTCCAACTCCGCCGCCAATGCGTCGGCCTTGGCCTGGGTACGATTGCCGACCGCGGTCAGCAGCCCACGGTTGTGCACGTAACGCGCCATCGGCGCGCCCATCGCGCCCAGGCCTATGAATCCGACTTTCATTTCAACCTTCCGTCCCGTGAGGGTGTTCAGACCTGCCATTCGTAAATCGTGAGCCGCGACGCACCGGTCAGGTGCAGCGGATCGGTATGCGCCAGCGCGGTCGCCGCGTCCAGGTCCGGCGCCAGCAGCACGTAGGCGCCGCCGCTCTTGTCCGAGAACCCGCCCGAGCGCTCCAGCCGGCCTTGCGCGCGCAGCGCGGCGATGAACTCGCGGTGCGGCTCGATCGCGCCCGCATCGAAGTTCGGCTCGCGCATCGCCAGCACCAGATACTGCTTCATGTCCGCGCTCCCGCCGTCGTCACGCCAGCGGCGCGTCGCTGAGATAGGTGTAGCCGGTCAGGCCGGTTTCCAGCGCCTCGTTCAGACGCTCGGACTCCTCGTCCGACAACCCGGCCGCGGCGACCTTGTCGCGGTAGGCCTGGCGCAGGTCGGACAACTGGTAGCCCACGTAATCCAGCATCACGTCGGTGGTGTCGCCGCGGCGCTGTTGCGCGATCCGGTAGCCGTCGCCGTCGACGCGCACTTCCATCGCGTCGGTATCGCCGAACAAGTTATGGATGTCGCCCAGGATCTCCTGATAGGCGCCGACCAGGAAGAAACCCAGCCGGTAGCTTTCGCCATGCTTGAGGCGATGCAGCGGCAGCGAGGTGTCCAGGCCTTCGTTCTCGACGTAGGTCTTGACCGTGCCGTCGGAGTCGCAGGTCATGTCGGCGAGGATGCCGCGGCGCTCCGGCGTTTCGTCCAGGCGCTCGATCGGCACGATCGGGAACACCTGGTCGATCGCCCACACGTCCGGAATCGACTCGAACACGGAGAAGTTGACGAAGTACTTGTCGACCAGGCGGTCGTTAAGCTCGTCCAACAGCTCGCGATGGCTTTTCTCGTCGTAGTTTAGGCGTTGCCGCACCGCATGCGCGATCGCGTAGAACAAATCGTCGATGCGCGCGCGCTGGGTCAGATCGATCTGGCCCAGGGCGTACAGCGACAAGCCTTCGCTATGGTGGTGCTGAGCCTCGTGGAACAACTCCACGGCCGGGCGCCGATCGAGTTCGTCGTGGATCTCGCGCAGATGGCGCACCACCGCCGGCTCGTCGTCGTGCGAATCGGGGATGCGGCCTTCCGGCGCCTCCTCGACTTCCGACACGTTGGCCACCAGCACCGCATGGTGCGCGGTCATCGCGCGTCCGCATTCGGTGACCACCCGCGGCGGGGTCAGGCCGTGCTCGACGCAGGCCTCGGCCAGCGGCTGCACGATGCTGTTTGCGTACTGGCCGATGCCGTAGTTGATCGAGCAGTAGCCGCGCGAACGCGTGCCTTCGTAGTCGATGCCCAGGCCGCCGCCGACGTCCATGTAGCGCACCTTGGCGCCCAGCTTGGACAGCTCGACGAAGTAGCGCGTGGCCTCGCGCATGCCGTTGGCGATGTCGCGCACGTTGGAGATCTGCGAGCCCATGTGGAAATGCAGCAGCTGCAGGCAGTCGCTCATGCCGGCGTCGCGCAGCTTCTTCCACAGGTCCAGCACCTGGCGCGGCGACAGCCCGAACTTGGCCTTGTCGCCGCCGCTGTTCTGCCACTTGCCCGCGCCCAGCGAGGCCAGGCGCATGCGCACGCCCAGGCCGGGCTGCACGCCCAGGGCCTTGGCTTCCTCGATCACCAGCGCCAGCTCGGACGGCTTCTCGACCACGATGTAGGTTTCCAGCCCGAGCTTGCGGCCGATCAGGGCCAGGCGGATGTACTCGCGGTCCTTGTAGCCGTTGCACACGATCAGGCCGCCGGGTCGGCTCAGCGCCAGCACCGCCATCAGCTCGGGCTTGCTGCCCGCTTCCAGGCCGAAGCCTTCGCCGTGGTGCGAGGCCAGGGTGCCGGCCACGCCGCGGTGCTGGTTGACCTTGATCGGATAGACCGCGGTGTAGCCGCCGGCATAGTCCCACTCGGCCTGGGCCTGGGCGAACGCGGCCTGCAGCTTGTCCAGGCGGTCGCCGAGGATGTCGGGGAAGCGCACCAGCACCGGCAGCTTGGCGCCGTTGGCGCGCGCGGCGTCGACCACGTCGGGCAGCGGAATCGCCGGCCCGCGCTCGCCGTGCGGCCGCACCACGATCCGCCCGGCCGTATCGACGTCGAAGTAGCCTTCGGACCAATGCGGGATCGAGTAGGTCTTGCGGGCCTGATCGAGCGACCAGTCGGACATCGGCGTGGCACCAGTGGGACGGAGAGGACGCGCATTCTACCGTCCCCATGCCTCGATCCCGGCCATCGCTGCCTGAACGGCCGCGAGGCGCCGCCAGCGGCTCAGGCGCGCAGGCCTCAAGCCCGCGTGTACACCAGCGTGCCCGGCATGGCCTTGATCCGCTTGGCCAGCGCGCGATGGCTGGATTCGTGCAGGGCGACGATGCTGCCGGGCAGCTCCAGGCCGTCGAGCACCTTCTGCAGCATCCCGCCCTCGGTCCAGGCCACGCCGCGCAGCGCCAGCAACACCAGGTAGTGCGGGATGCCGCTGTCGTCGCCCGCGATCTCCTTGCGCACGATCCAGGCCTGCTTGACCTTGCCCGAAGCCTGCAGGCCCACCGTGGCGATCCGCAGGGCCTCGGCATCCAGGCCGTGCTCGAGCAGGCGGTCCTTCTTGGGATCGACCTCCTCGCGCGCGAGCAAGGCGCCGTCGCGGCGCTGGTATAGCGCGCGCAGCCGCTTCGCCGCGGCCTCGAACGCAGCCTCGTCGCCGGCGCGGTGGTGGTGCTGCATCAGCACCTGCAGGCCCTGCTCGGTCAGGTCCGGGTCCAGCTCGATCGCGCGCTCCAGCAGGCCCACGCCTTCCGCGTCCTGGCGGTCGACCAACTGCGCGCCCAGGCGCGCCAGCACCAGGGCGTCGTCCGGGCGCGCGGCCAGGGCCGCGCGATACAGCGGCACGGCGTCGGCGTCGGGGCGCAGGCGGTCGACCAGGACGGCGTACTCGCCCAGCTCGGCGCCGGCCAGCGCGTCGGCGCGCGCCTCCAGTTCGGCCAGGCGCGCATGGTCCTGGCCCAGCGCCTGGTGGCGCTGCTGCCAGGTCTCGGCGACGTGCTCGTGCCATTCGCGGCTGAAACGCTCCTCCAGGGTCTGACGCAGCGGCCCCAGCAGGGCCTCGGCGGCCGACTGCGCCGGCGCCGGCACCGCGGCCGGCGACTGGCCCAGGGCCTGCAAGCGCTGGGCCAGGGTCGGGTGGGTGTCCTCCAGACCGGGTTGTTCGTCCAGCAGCTCCTGCAGGATCGGCGCGTCGTCGGCGCCGACCGCGGCGAAGCTGCCGGCCATGTCGCGGTACAGCGCCTGCGGCGGCCGCGGCTGGGTCTCGACGCTGCGCTCCACGTCCGCCCAGAAATCGCGTTGCAGGCGCACGCTGCCCAGCCCCACGCGCTGCAGGGCCTGGGCCATGGTCGGCGCGCCGGTCACGCGCGCGGCGGTGGCGTCGGCGTCGTACTCCTGCGCGCGCGCCAGCACGAAGCTGTAGGCGTCGAAATAGGGCGCATACCAATTGAAGAAGCGCAGGAACAGCGCGCCCATGCGCGAACGGCGTTGCGACAACTCGCCCAGGAACCGGTTCCAACTGGCGCGCACCCGGTAGATCCAGCCGGCGAAACGGCCGTGGCCGCCGCCGAAATGGCCGAACTCGTGGGCGACCACCGCGGCGAACTGCTCGCGACTGAGCAACTGCATCAGCGGCAGGCCCAGCACCAGGTAATGGGTATGCCCGAACAGGCCCAGCGCGCGCGGCACACTGGCCGCGCCGGCGTTGAGATTGGGATCGATCAGGATCTGCTTGAGCGGCGGCGCCCCGGTCTGCGCGCGCAGGCGCTCGATCTCGGCGCGCAGCTCCGGCGCCTCGTTCGGGCCCAGGACGTAGCCGGTGGGCGGCTCGAACTTCACCCACAGCGCCTTGAGCACGAACCAGCCGAACGCGACCGGTATCCAGATCACCTTCAGCAGCTTGAGCAGCAGGATCGGGCTGATCGCCAGCAAGGCCAGCACCAGGCCGACCGACATGCCCAGCGCCAGCAGCACCGTGCCGCCCAGCACCGCAAACCCCAGGCCCGCCAACAGGGCCAACTTGAACTTGTAGCGTCCCGGCGCCTGCTGCGCCTCCCGCTCCAGGCGCTCGACCAGCCCCTGGTACCGCGCGACCGATGCCATCCTTGCAGCCCCCTGCTCCGCCCCCGTGTCTGCGGCCATTTTAGGCCAGGCCGGGCGCCTCACGCCCGGTCCGTTACAATGCCGCCCCCCGCCCTGGCGCAGCGCCCGCACGTCGTGGCGCAGCGCAGCCGTCATCCGCGACGGCTACCTTGGCAGGCGCGCCCCACTTCTTTTGGAATCACCCGCATGAGCAGCTCCGACACCTGGCATTACGAGAACTTCGAGCGCGCCGGCTCGGCCATCGGCTACCGCATCACCCGCAAGCTCGACGAGGTCCAATCACAGTTCCAGAAGATCGAGATCTTCGAGAGCACCGACTGGGGCAACCTCATGCTGATCGACGGCGCGATGATGCTGACCACGCGCGACAACTTCCTCTATCACGAGATGATGTCGCACCCGGCGCTGTTCACCCACGCCGCGCCCAAGAACGTGGTCATCATCGGCGGCGGCGACTGCGGCACCCTGCGCGAAGTGCTCAAGCACCCCGGCGTGGAAGAAGCCGTGCAGTGCGATATCGACGAGCAGGTCACGCGCATGGCCGAGAAGTGGTTCCCGGAACTGTGCGAGCGCAACGGCGACGCGCGCGCGCAGCTGTTGTTCGACGACGGCATCGCCTACATGGCCAACCGCGCGCCGGGCAGCGTCGACATCATCATCGTCGACTCCACCGACCCGGTCGGCCCGGCCGAGGGCCTGTTCAACAAGGCTTTCTACGAAAGCTGCTTCCGCGCGCTCAAGGACGACGGCATCCTGGTCCAGCAGTCGGAATCGCCGCTGGTCCTGTTGGACCTGATCAAGGAAATGCGCGCCGAGATGGGCAAGGCCGGCTTCTCCAGCTTCCAGACCCTGCCGTTCCCGCAGCCGTGCTACCCCACCGGCTGGTGGAGCTGCACCCTGGCGCGCAAACACGCCGACCAAGAGCGGGGCGGCTTCGCTTTCCGCGACGCCGACGCGCGCGGCAAGGGCTTCGACACCCTGTACTACAGCGCGGATATCCACCGCGGCGCGCAGAGCCTGCCGCCGTTCGTGGCCACGGCCCTGGGCGAGGGCTGATCCGGCATCGGACGCGGCCCAGGCGAATGCCCGGCGCCGCGCCCGACACGCGACTGCACGGCGGCCTTCACGGCCGCCGCTTCGTTTCCGCTGGCCTCAGCGGAAGGCCGCCATCGTCGCCGCACGCGTGCGCATGACCCGCTCGTTGTCGCGGGTGCTGGTGCCCAGCGCCCGCGCCACGCCACCCACCGTGTAGGTCTGGTCGATCGTGGAGAAGTAGCCGATACGCGGCTGCGGATTCGAGTTCACCGCCATGATGGTGCGGAAGTTGCCGCTGCTATTGACGTAGCCATGGCCGTAGGAGAACGGCGTGGTGTTCGGATCGTTGTCGTGACGCGCGCCGAACAAGTGCGCCGCCTCGTGCACGAAGGTGTAGGTGCTGCAGGATTGGTTCTGCACGAAGAAGGCGGTGCTCGCGGTTGCGCCGATCGCGTCGGCCTGGCCGCACAGGCCGCCGCCGGAGCCGTTGTTCAGACCGTCGCGGGTGACCAGCGCCACGATGTCCGCGGCCGTGTTGTTGCGCTCGGTGGTCGCATAGGTGTCGAACCAGCCATCGCTGGTGTTTCGGATGCGCGCCACCAGCGTACCGGCCACGTCGCTGGACTGCGCCTGCGAGGTGAAGCGGACGCCGGCGCTTTCGAAGCGCAGCGCCAAGGCGTTGTTGGCGAATGCCGTGTTCGACTGAGCGATGAAGAAGGCCGCGCGATCGTTGGCCGAGTTCTGGCCGCCCAGCTCGGTGACGGCTTCCGGCGTGTAGACCTGCAGGATGCGGACGATGGTATCGGCCAGCAGCGCGTTGGCCGCCGGACGAACGCCAGGGCCGCGATCCTGCTGCGGCGCCAGATCGACCCGGGCCGGGGTATCGTCCGCGCCTTCCAGGCTGGCCGGGTCGCGCTTGACCATGAACTGCTGCTTGCCGTCCTCCGAGGTCAGCACCTCGTACACCTCGCCGCTGGCGGAGACGATCTGCCCGGTCACGCGCTCGCCGCGTACCACGAACAAAGCGGTGGACGGCGGCGTGGCGCCGAGCTGCAACTGGCCGCCGGGCAGCAAGCGGTCGGCGCCCGACCAGACCACGTCGCCTTCGGCGGTGCGATACGACTTCGCCAGACGCATGCGCAGGCGTGCGCCTTCCGGCATGCTCAAGCTCAACTCGCGCTGCGCACCGAGCAGCGCCTTGCGGTCGACGGACACCGAGGCCGCCCACAGCGCGGTCTTGTCGCGCAGCATGTTGTTGACGCTCGCCGGCGCCGCGGCCGCGGCCTTGGCGGAATGGGCCTGGAACAGTTCCGGTACCGCCGCCGACTGCGCATCGGCGACATTGACCGTGGCGGCGACCAGGCCGGCGATGGACATTACCAAAATAGCCTTCTGCATGTGGATCTCTCCTTGAACACAGCATTGAGTGTGGGCATCGAGGGCGACCGCGGCCGCCCGCCTCGTTCATAGCCGTATCGACGACCGCCGCCCGCGATAGCGCGGCCGTGTGAGGGCACGATCCGCCTTGAACGGATTCGAGTTAGGCACGGCGCCCGCATCCGCAACAGATCGGAAACCCCTCATTTGCGTTTCGAACATGCAACGCGAATCACACATTCCGGCATCGAAAAATCGATGGCACACAAGATGTGTAGCAAGTGAGTGATTAGCGCGATTGCCCGCCCGGCATGAGCGCACTAGAACGAAGCCCGCGGCGATGCGGGGCTTTCCTTCAAAGCGCTAAGCTCACTTCATACGTGGCTTGATGGGTTTCGCTGCCTTTCTCGGTAGCGGTAGCGGTGGCGGCGGCGGCCATCCACTGGCGACGAAATCGCGGCCTGCGATCAGCGAGGTGTGCTCAAGCGCAATACGCCCATCCAAGACCTTGCGTACTTCAGCCATGTCAGCGTCGCCCTCCAGGGGCGGCGAAGCCCCCAGATGGATCACCGAGCCTTGGCTGGCCCACCAACCCGGCCGGGCGTCGGGCACGAACGCGACGTAGTAGTGACCGGTGTCCAGGCGGGTGCCGGCGCATACGCCGGTGTAGAAACGCATCTTCGGAGAGATGGCCGCGTTTCCACGCAAGACCTTCAGCACACGGATCTCGCCGTACACCGTTCCCTCCACCTCTTCGGGAGGCGCAGCCAGCCGCGATGCCGTCAGCTGGAACACGAACACTTGCTTGGCCTCGCGAGCCGCCACGCCGCTCAGCGGCGGCGCCGGCGTACAGGCCAATGCCGGCAGGGCGGCGCTCAGCATCGCGAGTGCAAGCCACCGCGCAGCGGTCATCGCATAGGCCACCGGTGGCTTCGACATCGCGTATCCCTGGGAATGTCCGGACGAGCGGTGCGCAAACGGCCTGACGCACGGCCGACGCATGAGCCGACTCTATCACCACGCGGATTTTGTCATCACCATCGCGCAGCGCAGATACAAAATGAACTCCTCGCGCGCAGGAATGTGGCCGGTGGCGAACTGCTCGATTACCGCCGGGCGCAACTGCGCCGGATCCTCCGGCGAATCAGCGCTGCAGTACTACGCGCGGACTTATCCGCCGCCACCGATCAAGCGCATCGCCGCAAGGTTGAGCGCATACCCGCCCACCGTCAGCAGCGCGAACAATACCGCCGCCAACACCAGCGGCTTGGCCCCCGCCTGGCGGATCGCGCCGATCTGCGTGCGCAGACCCAGCGCGGCCATCGCCATCGCCAACAGCGCGGTATCCAGCTGCACGATCGCCGCCACCCAGGCCGGCGGCAGCGGCAGCAGCGAGTGCAGGCCGCTGACTGCGATGAAGGCGAGCGCGAACCAGGGCAGGGCGAGCTTGGCGCGCGCGCCGTCGCCGCCGCGGCCGGCCATGCGCGCCGACAGCAGCAACAGGAACGGCGCCAGCAGCATCACCCGCAGCATTTTCTCGATCACCGCCGTGGCCGCGGCGGTCTCACCGATCGCGCGGCCGGCCACCACCACTTGCGCCACTTCGTGCACGGTCGAGCCCACGTAAACGCCGTAGGCGTGCTCGCTCAAGCCCAGGTACGGGTACAGCCATGGGTAGACGAACATGCCAAGGGTGCCGAACACCACCACCGTGGCCACGGCCACCGATACCTGATGCGCGCGCGCGCGCAGCACCGGCTCGGTCGCCATCACCGCCGCCGCGCCGCAGATCGCACTCCCCGCGCCGATCAACATCGCCGTCTCGCGGTCCAGCTTCAGCCAGCGCGTGCCCAGCCACACTGCGGTGGCGAACACCGACGCCACCACCACCGCATCCACCGCCAGGCCGGCGACGCCGACCGCGGCCAGATCGTGGAAGCCGACCCGGAACCCGTACAGCACGATCCCCAGCCGCAGCAGCCGGCTGCGGCACAGGTCCACGCCGGGAGCGGCGATCGCGGCGATACGCGTGAAACCGGTGTTGCCCACCGCGATGCCGAGCACGATCGCCAGGGTCAGCGCGCTCAAGCCGAGCTCGCGCATGGGCGCCCATTCGGCCAGGCCCCAGGCCAAGGCCGCCAGCGCCGCGGCCAGCGCCAGGCCCGGAACCCAGCGCATCGCCGGTCGCGGCGCCGATGCCTCCACAACGGGGGACGGGGCAACGGTTTCGTAGGCGGACGACACGGGACAGAACACTCCAGCGCCGGGCGCCTGGCGAAATCGACGCCACCTTAGGCCCGCACGATGCTAGCGTCCAATACATATAATTCGATGATCGATGAGCTGAACTCATACTTATGAACCTGCACCTGCTGCGCAGCTTCCTGACCGTGGTCGAGACCCAGAACTACTCGCGCGCGGCCGAGCTGCTGTTCGTAAGCCAGTCGGCGGTGTCCAAGGCGGTGCGCGAACTGGAGCATCAACTCGGCCTGCCGCTGCTGGAACGCGGCGGCAGCGACGGCAAGGCCCAGCGCGGCGTGGTGCTGACCGAACACGGCCGCGCCGTGTTCGAGCATGCGCGCGCGATCTTCGCCCTGGAACGCGCCGCCAGCGAGGACGTGCGCGATCGCGTCGAACTGCGTCAGGGCCGGCTGCGCATCGGTGCCAGCACCACGGTGGCCGCGTACTGGCTGCCGCGCAGCCTCGCCGCCTTCGTGCGCCGGCACCCGGCATTGGAGTTGGAACTGGTGGTCGGCAACACCGACGAGATCAGTCGCGCGCTGATCGACTGCCGCATCGATGTGGGCTATGTCGAGGGCGAAGTCGAGGATGCGCGTGTGGCGGCCACGCTATGGCGCACCGAACCTCTGCGCGTGGTCGCGTCCGCGGACGCCGAAGCCACGCCCGGACTGGGCCAGCGCGCAGGCGCGGCCGCGCTGGCCGCCCAGACCTGGCTGCTGCGCGAGCCCGGTTCGGGCACGCGCCAGGCCGCGCAGGCCTGGTTCGAGGCGCAGGGCTTCGCGCCCGCGCGCAGCATCGAAGTCGGCAGCAACGAGGCCATCGCGCGCGCGGTCGCGGCCGGCGCGGGCATCGCCTTGCTGCCGGAACCCGTGGTCGCCGATCTGCTGGCGATGGGCCGCCTGCGCGCGATCGCGCCGATCGGCCGCGCCGACGCCACCCGTCCGCTGTATCGGCTGGAACTGGTCAATCGCCCGCAGGCGCCGGCTTTGCGCGCGTTTCTGGCGCTGGATGCGCAAGCGATCGCGGCACGATCGGGTCAGCGCAAGCCGGGCGCACGATAGATGCGCGGCGGCCGATGGCGCCTGCGTCATTCGACGCGCGGCATCCGCAAACGCGAGCCGCCTTACAAGGCGTCGCCGTCCATTTCGCCGGTGCGGATGCGCACCGCGCGCTCCAGATCCCAGACGAAGATCTTGCCGTCGCCGATCTTGCCGGTGCCGGCCGCCTTCATGATCGCCTCGACCACGCCGTCTACCTGCTCGTCGGTCACCGCGACCTCGAGCTTGATCTTGGGCAGGAAGTCGACCACATATTCGGCGCCGCGGTAGAGCTCGGTGTGACCCTTCTGGCGGCCGAAGCCCTTGACCTCGGTGGCGGTGATGCCGGCCACGCCCGCTTCGGCCAGGGCCTCGCGCACGTCGTCCAGCTTGAACGGCTTGATCACCGCCATGACCATCTTCATCGTCGCTCTCCGGTTCCTATCCGCGCACTTGGCGCGCCTCGTCTGGGCGGCAGCATAGCCGAGCCGCAGGCTGCGGCCCTATCCCGCGGCGTTCACGCGGCCTTCGCCTGGGCGCACCCGAGGATGGGCTACCTCGCGCCCGCGTCCGCCGCCGTGGTGTAATGCCTCACCGCAATGTCGGATTTTTCTGACAGCGCGGCGCGGTCCGCACCGACGGCGCCGTCCCGGCCACGAGGCCATGCTGGCCACGTCCCCCGGATTGAGTCCCGACCCCGATGATCGACCTGAACCATATCGACGACCTCGCCCGCCGCCTCGGCTCGCTGCTGCCGCCGGGCGTGCGCGACGGCCGCGAGGAAATCCAGCAGAACTTCAAGGCTGTGCTGCAGAGTGGGCTGGCCAAGCTCGATCTGGTCACGCGCGAGGAGTTCGAAGTGCAGCGCGCGGTCCTGCTGCGCACGCGCGAGAAGCTGGACGAACTGCAGCGCACCGTGGCCGAGCTGGAAGCCCAGCTGGGTCAATCCGCACCGCCCCAGCACTGAGTCCACCCGCATGAATCTGGCGATCGCGCACAGCCGTGCGCGTACGGGCGTGCGTGCGCCCGCGGTACGGGTCGAGGTCCACCTCGCCGGCGGCCTGCCCGCGATGTCCATCGTCGGCCTGCCCGAGGCGGCGGTGCGCGAGGCCAAGGACCGCGTGCGCGCGGCGATCCAATGCGCGCAGTTCGAGTTCCCGGCGCGACGCATCACCGTCAACCTGGCTCCGGCCGACCTGCCCAAGGACGGCGGTCGCTACGACCTGGCGATCGCCTTGGGCATCCTCGCCGCCAGCGGACAGATTCCCCTGGAGGGGCTGGGCGAGTACGAATTCCTGGGCGAGCTGGGCCTGACCGGCGAGTTGCGCGCGGTCGACGGCGTGCTGCCGGCGGCGCTGGCCGCCGCCGACGCCGGACGCAAGCTGGTCGTGCCCGCCGACAACGGCGCTGAGGCCGCGCTGGCCAGCCGGGTCGAGGCCATGACCGCGCGCACCCTGCTGGAGGTCTGCGCCATGCTGTCGGCGCGCAAGGCGCTGCCGGCCGCGGTCGCGGTGGCCGCCACGCGCACGCCCGGACCGGACCTGGCCGACGTGCGCGGCCAGAGCCAGGCGCGCCGCGCGCTGGAGATCGCCGCCGCCGGCGGCCACCACCTGCTGCTGATCGGTCCGCCCGGCAGCGGCAAGACCCTGCTGGCCTCGCGCCTGTCCGGCCTGCTGCCGGAAGCCGACGAAGACGAGGCGCTGGAAGCGGCGGCCATCGCCTCGGTCAGCGGACGCGGCCTGGACCCGGCGCGCTGGCGCGAACGCCCGTTCCGCTCGCCTCACCACACCGCCAGCGCGGTCGCCCTGGTCGGCGGCGGCGCCGAACCGCGTCCGGGCGAGATCTCGCTCGCGCATCAAGGCGTGCTGTTCCTGGACGAACTGCCCGAATGGGACCGGCGCGCGCTGGAAGTGCTGCGCGAGCCGCTGGAGTCGGGCGTGGTCACGATCTCGCGCGCCGCGCGCAGCAGCGAATTCCCCGCGCGCTTCCAGCTGGTCGCCGCCATGAACCCCTGCCCCTGCGGTTGGGCCGGCGATCGCAGCGGCCGCTGCCATTGCGGCATCGACGCGATCCGTCGCTATCGCGCACGCGTGTCCGGGCCGATGCTGGACCGGATCGACCTGCACATCGAAGTGCCGCGCCTGATGCCCACCGAGCTGCGCGCCGACGCCCCGCCCAGCGAATCCAGCGCCGAGGTGCGCGCCCGCGTCGCCCACGCGCGCGAATTGCAGCGCAGTCGCGCCGGCAAGGTCAACGCGCAACTGACCCAGGCCGAAACCTCGGCCACCTGCCGCCTGGAGGATCGCGACTACAACCTGCTCGAACGCGCGGTGGAAAGCCTGCAACTATCGGCGCGCTCGGCCCACCGCATCCTGCGCGTGGCGCGCACCATCGCCGACCTGGCCGGCAGCCCGCGCATCCACAGCGCGCACCTCACCGAGGCGATCGGCTACCGTCGCGCGGAGCGTGGGTCGGCGATGCAGGCCGCATGAGAGGCGGCTTCGCCGGCGGACCGCGATCTGCGTCGCTCGGTGCGGGGCGGCGTAAAGGGCCGCTCGCGACGATCGGTCTGCACATCGCGCCGTTCGCCTAGAGCAGCGGCGCTACCGCAGCCTTCTGGCCCGGACGGCGAAAGACAACGCGCGCTCGTCAGCGGGGCCGCGACGCTCGTTGCACGGCATCCGCCGCCAAAGCCTGCGCCAGGGCGGCCACCGCTTGTGTGCCGCGTCCGCCCGCGGCGAGCTCGATCAGGAACGCAGCGCCGGTCAGCGCCCACAGCACGTCGACCAGATCGTCGGCCGCGCCGGCGCGCACGTCCATGCGCTCGACCAGCACGCGCAACACGCGGCGGCGGCGTTCGTTGCGCTCGCTCAATCCTTGCTTGAGCTCGGGATCGCTCGCGGCCGCGGCCAGCAAGGGGGCCATCACCGTGCGTCCGTCGACGAAGAACTCGCAGAACACCAGCACCACCTGGGCCAGCGCGGCCTGCGGGTCCGGCATTGCCATGGCCGCGGCGATGCGCTGCAGACCGCCGCTCACGGCGAGGTCGTCGAACACCGCTTCGAGCAGCGCGCGGCGCGAGCCGAACTGGTGATAGACGGTCAGGCGGGTCACGCCGGCGCGCTTGGCCACCGCCTCCAGCGAGAAGCCGCCCAGGCCCTCGTCGCCGGCCAGCAAGTCGCGCGCGGCGGCGACCACGCGTTCGCGTTTCTGCGCCGCGGCGGCGGCTCGCTGGGGGCTGTGGTACGGGCGCGGCGGTTCGGGGCTGTCCGGTTTCATGGGCGAAGCAGGGACGGTCAGCCCGCATCCTGCCCCAGAAGGTGCGGGCACGGCAGCTTGTTTATTAACTATACAATATGTACAGTCAATATTCGAACCGTCGCAGGAATCCCCCATGAGCCTCGCATTCGTCGTCGTCGCCGTCGCCTTGCACGTGCTGTCCAGCCTCTTCTGGGCCGGCACCACGTTCGCCTTGAGTCGCAGTGGTGGATTGGGCCTGGACGCCCTGCGCAGGCCGCAGATGGCGGCCGCGACGGCGGCCATCCTCAGCGGGATCGCGCTGTGGGCCTTGCTGCATCGCGGCGGCGACGGCAGGGCCGAGCACGTGCTGGCGACCGGCGCGGCGGCGGCGCTGATCGCCGCACTGATCCAGTTCGGTTTGCTGCGCGGCGGGCGTGCGCTAAGTGGCCAGCGCGTGGCCGCGGGCCTGCTGGCTGTCGCGGCGCTGTGCATGGCGGTGGCCCGCTATGTCTGAGACCGCAGCCAACGACAGCTCAGCACCGCTGCTCGATCATTTGATCCTGCGCGTCGCCGATACCCAGGCATCGCTGCGCTTCTATCGCGAAGTGCTCGGCTTCGAGCGCGACCGCAACGCGTCCTGCGCGATCCGGATCAACGCCCACTGCATCGTCGACCTGCTGCAGCAATCCGCGCCGGAGCGCCAGCACCTGGCCTTCGCCTTCGATCGGCGCGGCTTCGACCAGGTGCTGGCGCGTCTGCGCGAGCGCGGCCTGGCCTACGGCGGCGCGCCCTTCGCGCGCGACGGCAACGCCGACGCGCTGGCCCATGGCGCGCGCGGATGGGCGCGCTCCTTGTATTTCTACGATCCGGACGGACACAACCTGGAGCTGCGTTGCTACACCGAAGCGGCGGCCGCTGCGGGAGCGCAGGCATGACCGCGCACGAGAGCGAGGCCCGCTATCCGGACCTGCGCGGCAAGCTCGCCGTGGTCACCGGCGGTTCGCGCGGCATCGGCGCGGCCACCTGCCACGCGCTCGCGCGCCAGGGCGTGCGGGTCTATGTCAACGGCCGCGACGGTGCCGCGATCGAGGCGGTGGTGGCGTCCATACGCGCGGCCGGCGGCACGGCGAGCGGCGCGCCCGCCGACTGCTCGCAGTTGGCGGAGCTAGAACGCTTGCGCGACCGCATCGCCGCCGAAGCCGGCGCGCCGGACTATCTGCTCGCGTTCGCCGGCGGCGGCAGCGGGCGGCCGATGCCGGTACAGGACATCAGCGAACAGGACTGGCGCTCCAGCCTGGACCACAACCTCAGCTCGACCTTCTTCACCGTCAAGAGCTTCCTGCCCGGCATGCTCGAACGCGGCAGCGGCGCGGTCCTGACCATGGCCTCGGCCGGCGGCCGCATCGCCTCCGGCGCGCCGGCGGGTTACGGCGCGGCCAAAGCCGGCGTCGTCATGCTCAGCCGCCATCTCGCGCACGAGCTCGGCCCGCAAGGGATCCGGGTGAATTGCATTTCGCCCTCGGCGGTGTTGACCGAGCGCACCCGCAACACCATCCCGGCCGAGCGCCAGCGGGACATGCGCGCCGGCTTTCCGCTGGGCCGCTTGGGCGAGCCGGAGGACATCGCCTCGGCCGCGTTGTTCCTGCTGTCGGACGCCTCGTCCTGGATCACCGGCGTGGTGTTGGACGTGGCCGGCGGGCGCGTGATGTTGTGAACCGGCAACATGGCGCGCGATCCCAAGGCGAATCGCGCGGTCGCGCATCCCATCGTCGCCACGCGCATCGGCGATCGATGGCGCGCTCGATCGCAGCGCCAGGATTCAACGCCTCGGCGCGAAATACAGCGCCATTCCCACGCCCGCCTGCCAATCGACGCTATCCGCATCCAGTCCGCGCAGGAACGACACGTCGAACTGCAAGCGTGGCGTCGCCGCCCAGGTCAGGCCACCGCCCGCCACGCGCTGGCGCTGGGCGCCGCTACCGATGCCGGCTTCGACATAGCCGGCGACCCGTTCGGACACCTGGAATCCATAGCTCGGCGAGAACAGCCAGCCACCGCCGTCGCCCCAACTGCGGTCCAGGTACAAAGCGACGCTGCGATCGTTCCGCAGGTCCCACGCCGCAGTGATGCCCAAATCGTAAACATGGCCGCCATCGCCCACAGGGGCTTGGCCGACAGGCAGCGACGCGGTCGCCAGCACGCCTACGGAAAAGGCATCGCCGCCTGTGCTGGGCACCCATTTCAGGCCGAGCCGGCCATCGCCACCGCCGTGTTGGCTGGTGCGCGCACCGAGGCCGCGCCGACGCACGCCGCCGTAGCTGTCCGCACCCAGTTGCAGTTCGACGGTTTCGGCCAGCCCGAAACGCAGCAACGTGTCGGCGACCCAGGTACGCGTGCGCACCCCCTCGCTGTTGTCCCAGCTGGCGTCGGGCAATCCCTGTTCCCAGGCGATGCCGCCGCGCGGCAGGGTATCGGTTCCGAAGGCGATGCCCGGGCGGTCGAAGCCGGGCGCATCGTCGGCCCGGACCGGCGCAGCGACGGCGAGGCCCAGGAGGCACCAAGCGCTGGCCAGCATGAGGTCGAAGCGCTTCATCGCGGCTCGATGACCAAGTCGTAGCGGATGTTGCCCTTATAACACCCGCGGCACCGACCGCCACCGGGCCTATCCTGAAGATCGCAACGAAACAGGCGTGTATCAGGCCGCCTATCGGAGCATCGAGCGCCACACCGTTAGCGCCTACGCAGCGCGAGCGGATGCGCTAGCCATCGGCGCAAGCGCCGCCCTGTCGATCGCAGGCGGGACTGCGCGCTCATCCGTCCGCCGTAATGCGGACAGGGCCGGGCGCCCCGTCCCCACCTTCGCCAGAGCCACGCCACATCGGCGCCCACCGCGGTCGGGCGCGACCATCATCGCCCTGCGCGCAGGCCGGCGGATCCGCAACGAAAACGGGCGGCCAGCGGCCGCCCGTTCAAGCTGCGTGCGCGCCTGAGTTCAGTTGCTCTTGCAGTCCGCGCAGGCGCCGCGGGCATCCATGCGATTGCGCGCGGCATCGCGCTCCTCGCGCATCTGCGCGACGGTCTTGCAGACGCGCTCCTTGCGCGTGCTGCCCAGGATCGGGCGGCGCTCGCAGACCATGCGCTCGTCGTCGGTCTGGTTGATCGCCGCTTCGATCCACTCCAGCGCATTGAAGACTTCGGTCTTCTGCGCTTCGTTGAGATCGTTGGTGGATTGCTTGCCGTCGAGCAGGCGCAGCACTTCGCCCTGCTTGTTCAGCAGTTGCGAACGGGTGTCGGCGGAGAGGTCCTTGTAGCGGCCGGTGCGCGCTTCGACGCCGCTGCGGATCTCGGCCTGCTGGCTGCGAATGGACTCGACCTGCAGCACGTTGCGGTCGACCGAAGCGAACGCCAGCGGCGCCGCCAGCAAGCCGCCTAGGATGAGGGCCATCATTGCTTTCTTCATCGACATGGGTACGGTCCGTGGGCTTTCGGGGCCACCGAACATACTTTGCCGAATCTGCCGTGTCGACTGCCTACAGGCACATTTTTTCAGTTATGCGCCGAGTCGAATATGCGCGTAGCCGCACCGGTTGAGGCCGCTCTATTCGGCCCCGGGAGAGACGTGCAGGAGGCGCCAGGCCCGCCTGCACGCAGTCGGCATCAACGCCGATTCTGAACGTCGGCCCGGTCCAGCTCGTCGCGAGCGGCCTCGCGGGCCTCGCGCTCTTGCGCCACGGTCCGGCAGACCCGGGTAATGCGGGTGCTGCCGATGGTTTTCTCGCGCTTGCAGACCATGCGCTCGTCCTCGGCGTTGTTGATCGCGGCTTCGATCCACTCCAGGCGGTTGAACACCTGCACCTGCTGTTCCTGGCTCAGGTCGCCGGAGCTGTTCTTGCCTTCGATCATGGCCAGGACTTCGGCCTGCTTGGACAACAGCTCGCTGCGGGTGCTCGCCGGCATGTCCTTGTAACGCCCGCGCTGGGCGATCACGTCGTCGTGGATCTGCTTTTGCTGAGCGGTGATGGCCGAGATCGCCAACGGCGGACGGGGCGCCACGTCACTCGCGGCCGCAGCCGTGGACGCCAGCAATACCGCCGCAAAAATCAAACCACGCATGAACTTCGCTCCCCGCGCACCCGGTTATTCGGAACGAATCACGCTAGCGGGCTTACCAGCCGCTGTCGATTGGCAATATTTACGTAAAAACAGTGGAGTGAACGCACAAGAATCGGGCAGACACGCGACGCCGGAGCGCTCGCCCGTCGCCCCAGGTCCGCTTCAGATTTCCTGGCCGCCGACCTGACGCGGGCGCCGATCCAGGTTGCGGTTCGCGCTTTCCTTTGCCTTGCGCTCGTCGGCCACCGTGCGGCAGGTGCGCACCATGCGATTGCTGCCCAGGGTTCGCTCGAGCCGGCAGATCATGCGCTCTTCTTCGGTGTCGTTGACGGCGGCTTCGATCCATTCCAGGCGATTGAACACTTCCACCTGCTCGCGCCGGCTGAGATCGGCCGTGCTGGCCTTGTCTTCCACCAGACTCAGGATCTCGACCTGCTTGGACAACAGTTCGGCGCGGGTCGCCAAGGGCAACTGGCCGTAGCGGCCGCGGCGGGCGACGTCGTCGGCGCGGATCTGCTTTTGCTGCTCCACGATCGCCAGGATCGGCAGCGGCGGAGGCGACTGCGCCTGCTCGCCGGCGACGGCGGTGGACGCCGCCCACAGTAAGGTCCAACTGGCCAATGCACGCATCGCCGTCCCCGAAGTCGGTGCCCACAGCCGGGCTGCGCCCACTTTAGCGATGCCGACGGCGGCGGTCGATGGTCTGGCGCCGTTCGCGCGCAGCCCCGGCCCGCCAGGCCCCGATCGGGCAGACCTGTCCCGGCGCTAGCGCTGCGCCACTACGGACCGGGTACCAGTCGCGAGTAACGAGTTGTCAGTAACGAGCAACCAGTGGCTGGCCACTCGTTACTCGTTACAGGCTCTACTGCCGCACTTCGCGATTATCCAAGCGATCCCGAGTGGCTTCGCGCTCGGCGCGCATCTGGCCGGCGGTCTTGCACACGCGCTCCTTGCGGGTGCTGCCCAGCACCGGGCGGCGCTCGCAGATCATGCGCTCGTCGTCGGCCTTGTTGATGGCCGCCTCGATCCATTCCAGGGTGTTGAAGACGTCCGTCTTCTGGTCTTCGTTGAGGTCCTGGGTCGACTGCTTGCCCTGCATCAGCTGGAACAGGTGATCCTGCTTGGCCAGCAATTCGCCGCGGGTGCCCACCGACATGTCCTTGTAACGGCCGTTGCCGGCCTGGACCGCGGTGCGGATTTCGGTCTGCTGGGAACGGATCGATTCGAACTGCAGCACGCCGCGATCGACCGACGCGAACGCGACCGGGGCCATCAGCAACAGCGACAAGGCCCAAACACGGAACTTCATGGCTCGACTCCTGGGGTACGGATAGCTGGATTGCGAGCGACCGACGTTACGCGCGCAAAATGTGAGCTTCAACCTTAATCGAACGCCGGCGCAGCGCCGGGCCGGGCATGCCGATTCCGACTAAAACCTAATATCGTCATGGGCTTAGCGCTAAGGACATCGGCGCCCGAAGCGCAGGACCGGCGACCCCTGGGCGCCACGCCGATGCGATCAACCGTGCCCGACCTGCGCCGAACCGTGGCCGGCAGGCAGGCGCCGCTGCGTGGGCCGGGCCAGGAAACGACCGGCCCGACCTGGCCCGCATTCAGGATCCACCGGCGTCGGCCATGCCCCTGAGGAGCCCTCGTGCAGCGCCAGCCATCCCCGCTAGGACGGCCAGACCGCCCCGCCCGGGTCGAACTCGGCGGTGCGCCGTTCGGCCGCGCGCCAGCCGAAGCCGCAGACCGCCAGCGGACCTTCCTGCAGCGGGTCCAGGCCGAATGCGCGCTCGATGTCGACCTCGTTGATCGCGCAGGTCACGAACGCGCCCAGGCCCAGCTCGGTCGCGCTCAGGTACAGGGTCTGCGAGAGGTGGCCGCTGTCCAGCACCAGCGCGCGGTAGGCCTTGGCGTGGTGGCGGTACTTCCAGAAGCAGCGCGCGTACCGCGGCGTCAGCACCGCCAGCGCGTGCGCATCGGCGAACCAGTGCTGGCCGGCGAGCGCGCGCAAGGCGAATGCCGACAGCGCTTCGTCCGGCGCCGGCAAGGGCTCCAGCGCGTGCGCGACCGGGTGGTAGTGATACAGCCCGGGCGTCACGCCCTCGACGTTTTGCACGACCAGATAGGCCTCGGTGGGGTGCAGGCCGCCGGCCGAGGGCGTGTGCTTTTTCAGGAACACCGCGTCGTCGTGGGTGCGCAGCTGGGCCTGAGCGGCGAACGTGCGTTGCAACATGTGCGCGAACAGGACCTGCGGCAGCGGCCGTTCACGGTCGAAGTTTCGGCAGGTGGCGCGACGCGCGAGCAAGGCGTCGAACGCGTCGGGCGCGATTTCCGGCAAGGCGATGCGCGACTGCGGCACGACCCGTTCGTGCACCGGTGGCGGCGGCGCGCCGAGTTTGTCGAGCAGGCCGGACACGGTGGTCATGTCCTTGGCCTCCATGTCGGCGACGCCGTCCACGCCGTCCCAGCGCGCCTGCCGATGCAGCAGCGCCGACGCCGGCCACCAATGGCCATCGCGCACGGCCTGATCGCGCGCGCGGTGCGCGCCATCGGCCGCGTCCTCGTCGATCAGCAGGCCGACCTCGAGCAAACGCGCCAGCGCGTCGGCCGGCGCCGCGGCCAGCGTCTCGGCCGAACTCCACTCGCCCGGACTGACGCCGCCCAGCAATTCGCGCTCGTCGGCGTCGATCTCGACTTCGCCCTCCAGATGCGCCGCCAGGGCCAGCCAACGTCGGCTGCGCCGCAGTCCGGCGCCGCCGCTGAGCAGGGATCGCAGATCGAAGCCGATCTCCTCGCGCGGTTCCAGGAACACCACCGCGCATCGCCGCACCCGCATATTCAGCTCCCGCGCCGCATTTTTTACGGAGTTTGAGGTTGTCCCGTACGTGGGACAAGGATAGATTCGTCGCCTATCGGGGCCGCAACAGGCTCTGCTAGGGGGAGTACCGATGGGCAACGACAACACCAAGGGGCATCCGCCTCTGGATCCGAAGGTCGCCGACAAGCTGCTCGACAAGCTCGGCAACGACGATCATTTCCGCGAACTGTTCGTTCAGGATCCGGCGGCGGCGCTGGGCCGGGTCGGGCTGGCGCCCGCACAGACCAAGGCCGCGCTATCGGACACGAGCTGCATGATGGTGGCGAATATCGCCCCCAAGGAAGAAATCCAGGCCTCGCGGGACGAGCTGCGCAGCTACCTGACGTCGCAGGACACCCACACGGTGGTTCACTGCTTCGAAGCGGGCAGCGTCGCGTCCAGCCTGCGCATCAAGTAAGGCGGCAAGGTCTCGCTCGCCCAGGCGCGGCGGAAGGCTTCGGCTTCCCGTCGCGCTTCGTCCGGGCGACCGAGACCGACCAGGCGTTCGGCCGCGTCCAGCGGCGCCAGGCTGGCGTCGGCCACGCTCATCGCCTGCAGGGCCTGACCGCCCAACGGTTCGATATAGGCCAGGCCGCGGTGCGCGGCCAGCCAGCGGTCCTGCTTCAGCGCTTCCTCGGCCTTGCCGGCGTCGCGCAGCGCGTCGCGCAAGGCGACGCGCAACTGGAACGGCTCGCTGCCGTCGACTTCGCGCGACAGCAGCGCAACCGCCTCGGCGGGCTTGCCGGACAGCCGCAGCTGTTCGGCCTTGGCCACGCTCAGCAACTTGATCGCGCCGGCATGGCCGGACTCCTCGGCCATCGCGCTCAACTTCGGCAGCAGGCGCTCGCCGATCGCGCGGTCGCCGCTGCGCTGGCCCAGCCGCACCGCGGCCAGGGCCATCACCAATAGATCGTCGCGGTCGGCCTGGCCGGCCGGGTTGGCGGCGTCGGCGACGATCGCATCGGCGAGCGCGGCGATCTTGGCTGGCGGCACCGATTGGGGATCGCGCAGCAGATCGGTCCAGTAGTCGGCGATCGCGAACGGATAGCGCAACAGCGGGTTGGCGTCGCGCGCGGCCGCGGCGGCGCGGTCGGCGCTGCGCTGGGCGTCGCCGAGGCGGCCTTGGTCCAGCGGAATCGAGATGCGTTCGAACTCGTTGACCAGCGCGCCCAGGCTGCGGTCGTTGGCGGGCAGCGCGGCCAGGACCTTCTCGGCCTCGGGATAGCGGCGCAGGGTCGCCAGCGCGGCGGCGTGGCGGCGGGTGGGCGGATATTGGCCGGCGGTTTCGGCCTGCTTGAAGCTTTCCAGCGCCTGCGCCGGCCGCTCCTGGGCCAGGTAGACGCGGCCCTTGAGCTCCATGGCGATGTCGCGCAGGGCGTTCTGCGGCGCGGCGAACGCCTGCGCGCCGCGCAGTGCGGCGTCGTAGCGGCCGGACGTGAAATCGAACCAGGCCAAGCGGCTCTGGCCGGCGTAGTAGTCCGGATACAGGCCGGCCAGCAGCTTCCACTTGGGCGCGGCGCGGCGCGAGGGCTGCGGGCCGAATTCGGCCGCCCAGGCGTCCAGGTACAAGGCGTCGCGCGCGGGCAGGTGCTCGCGCAGGGCCAGCGCGCGCTTGAGCGAGGGCTGGGCGGCCGCGTTGTCGGCGTTGCTCACATACACGCGCATCACGCCCATGTGGGCGAGGGCGAAGTTCGGGTCCAGCTCCAGCGCGCGCTGGAAGTACTGCAGCGCTTCCGGGAACTGGCGCTTGGCGTAGGCCTTGGTGCCCAGCGCGTAGGCGCGCAGGGCGTCGAGATTCTTGGTGGTCACCTGCGGCAACGGCGCGGAGTCGTTGTCGATCGACTTCAGCGCCTCGCCCAACTTGTTGCGTAGGCTGGCGGTGACCTGATCGATCGAGGACAGCGCCGAGCCGGCGCCGACGCCGTCGACGGACTCGGCGTAGACCGTGGTCTGGGTATGCGGATCGACCACCTCGGCGCTCACCCGCACGCGGCCGCCGACTTCGGCCACCGTCGGCAGGATCACCGCGCGCGCGCCGTCGCGCAGCGCGATCTCGGAGGCGACCGAACGATCGAGGAAGGTGTCGGACTTGCGCTGCATGCGCGCCAGGGTGTCGCGCGCCTTGAGGTCGGACAGCACGTTGACGTAGCGCGACTGCTCCAGACTGATCCGGAACGCCTGCTCCAGCGAATCGTCGAGCACGCTCTGGCCGGTGAGGTTGCGCAGGTCGCCCACCACCACCCAGTCGCGCTCGTTGAAGGCGATCGCCGGCTGCGGCTTGGTCACGAACCACACGCCCACGCCGATCGCGGCCAATACCGCGACCTCGGCCGCGAGTGCGGCCGGGCGCCGCCACAGCGGCACGTCGCGCCAGGCCTTGGGCGAGTTCGGCGGCGCGCGCAGCGGCGCGATGCCGGGCTCGCCGACTTCGTAGATCTCCTGCGAATCGGGCACGCCCTTGAAGCGCCAGCGCCCGTAGGACTTCCACAACAGCTGTTGGCCGCGTTCGCCCAGCTCGCGCGCGGCGCGGTGCGCCAGCGGTTCGGCCACCGCCGACAGCAGGATCTGGCCGGGGCGCGCCATCGCCATCAGGCGCCCGGCCATGGGCTTGGCCAGGCCTTCGACTTCCAGCGGCTTGGCGCCGACCTTGACCGCCTCGTCGCTGTTGCGCCAGGTCAGCACCTCGCCCACGTGCAGGCCGGCGCGCGCGAGCAGGGTCTGCTTGCGCTCGCGTCCGATCTCGCGCAGGCCGCGCTCGTAATCCAATGCGAAACCCAGGCCGTCGATCGGGCGTTCGAACAACAGCAACAGGCCGTCGGAACGGTCGATCAGGCGACCGCGCCATTGCTGCTGCAGCTGCAGCACCAGGCGGTCGTGTTCGCGGAACAGTTCCGCCGCGGGGCCGTCGCCGAGGCGTTCGACCAGGGTGGTCGAATCGCACAGGTCGGTCAGCAGCAGGGTGCGCAGCTGCGGCGCTTCCGGGTGAGGGCGGTGGGCATCATTCATCGCGACGGCATCCTTGTTCGTTCGCGTGCGCCGGTCAGACCGGTTCCAGGGCCGCGTCTTGCCAATGCACGCGGTTGCCGCCCTTGCGTTTGGCTTGATACAGCGCTTCGTCGGCGCGCGCGTACCAGTCGTTCCAATCCGCGCGCGGGTCGACCATGCAGGCGCCGACGCTGACCGGACAGATGGTCGGCGGCGACTGCGGCATCAACATCAGGTTCTGGGTGGTGGCGACGATGAACTCGGCGAAACGCATCACGTCGTGGGCGTGCCCGGCCGAGACCAGCAGGCAGAATTCGTCGCCGCCCAGGCGGCAGGCGATGTCGTCGGGGCCGGCCACCGAACGCATGATGTTGGCCACGCTCTGCAGTACGCGATCGCCGGCCAGGTGGCCGTGGTCGTCGTTGACCTGCTTGAAGCGGTCGCAGTCCACCAGCACCAGGCCCAGGGTCTGCGGCATGCCCAGCGCGCGCGCTTCCTGCAGGTGCAGGGTGAGGCCGCGGCGGTTGTACAGGCCGGTGAGCTCGTCGGTACGGACCAGCTCTTCGGTCTGGTTGAGTTGGTGGGTGGTCGCGTACAGGCTGTCGAGGGCGGCTTCGAGATCCTGGTTGCGACGGCGCAGGCGCCGGATCAGGCCCTGCTCGTTGAGCACCACGCGCATGATCGCGCGGCGCAGGAAATGGCAGACCAGACCGGCGTTGCGGTCGACCAGGCGCTGGAATTCCTCGTGACGCAGTTCGATCAACAGGCCGGGGCCGGCGACGATGGCGTCGGCGCTGCGCGCGTGATCGCCGATCAGCAGGCCGAGTTCGCCGAAGAATTCGCGCGGGCCGAGGCGCTTGGTGACCAGGTCGTCGCCGAAGTCGAGATCGATCGCGCCGCGCGCGACCACGAACATGGTGGTGCCCAGTTCGCCGCGACGGAACAGCACCTGGCCGGCCTCGACGTGACGCGGGCGACCCAGTTCGGCGAACAGTTCGAATTCCGCTTGGCTAAGCGCTGCCGTCGCCGCTTCGTTAGGCGCCGGTATCGGATCCGAATTGAACTGACCGCCCGTCATGGTCGGCGCAGCACCATCGCGATTCATCCCACGACCCCCGGATCCCCGGCTCCTTCAGAGGCTGGAGAGGCAGGATAGCACCTCACCTGAACAGCAAACGTCCTGGCCAGGGGAAGTCGGTCACCGCGCGCGCCGCCGGTCGGGCGGGGCGCGGGCCACCGCGCCCATCGAGTAGACCCCGATCGCCGGACTAAGCCGGTTCCGCCGCCGCGACGCGTCCGGCCCCCTCGCCGGTCGCGCCGCGCGGCCGCATTCAGGCAGCGACCTTGTCCTGCTGGAACTGCTCTTCCTCGGTCGAGCCCTTGAGCGCGACGGTCGAGGACTGCCCGCCCTGGATGGTCTGGGTGACCGCGTCGAAATAGCCGGTACCGACCTCGCGCTGGTGCTTGACCGCGGTGAAGCCCTTTTCGGCGGCGGCGAACTCGGCCTCCTGCAGCTCCACGAAGGCGCTCATCTGACGACGCGCGTAGCCGTGGGCGAGGTTGAACATGCCGTAGTTCAGGCTGTGGAAGCCGGCCAGGGTGATGAACTGGAACTTGTAGCCGTAGCCGGCGATCTCCTTCTGGAACTTGGCGATCGTGGCGTCGTCCAGGTTCTTCTTCCAGTTGAAGCTGGGCGAGCAGTTGTAGGCCAGCAGCTTGCCCGGGAACTTGGCGTGGATGGCTTCGGCGAACTTGCGCGCGAACTCCAGATCCGGCTTGCCGGTCTCGCACCAGACCAGGTCGGCATAGGGCGCGTAAGCCAGGCCGCGGCTGATCGCCTGGTCCAGGCCGTTACGGGTCTTGTAGAAACCCTCGTTGGTGCGCTCGCCGGTGGTGAAGGGCTGATCGTTGGGATCGATATCGGCGGTGAGCAGGTCGGCCGCTTCGGCGTCGGTGCGCGCCACGATCAGGGTCGGCACGCCCATCACGTCGGCGGCCAGGCGCGCGGCGACCAGCTTCTCGACCGCCTCGCGGGTCGGCACCAGGACCTTGCCGCCCATGTGGCCGCACTTCTTGACCGAAGCCAGCTGGTCCTCGAAATGCACGCCCGAGGCGCCGGCCTCGATCATGCCCTTCATCAGTTCGAAGGCGTTGAGCACGCCGCCGAAGCCGGCTTCGGCATCGGCCACGATCGGCTGCAGGAAGTCGATGTCGCCGGTGCCCTCCGCGCACTGGATCTGATCGGCGCGCAGCAGGGTGTTGTTGATGCGGCGCACGACCTGCGGCACCGAGTTGGCCGGATACAGCGACTGGTCGGGGTACATCTCGCCGGCGATGTTGGCGTCGGCGGCGACCTGCCAGCCCGACAGGTAGATCGCCTTGAGGCCGGCCTTGACCTGCTGCATGGCCTGGTTGCCGGTCAGCGCGCCCAGCGCGTTGACGAAGTCCTCGGTGTGGAGCGAGTTCCACAGCTTGGCGGCGCCGAGCTTGGCGATGCTGTGCTCGACCGGGACCGTGCCGCGCAGCCGCACCACGTCCTCGGCCGAATACGGCCGGGTGATGCCGGCCCAGCGCGGATTGCTGGCCCAGTCGTTGCGGAGTTGCTCGGCGGTCGGCAGGTGGCTCATGACTTCGTTCCTTGCGTATGGGTCGTGGGGTGAGGCGCGAGTAAGGGTGGGACGCGGTAGGTGGAGCTAGGCGAGGCAAGTTGCTTTCTGTGGGAGCGACGTAAGCCGCGATCGCCCTCCGGCGCAGTTGCGTCGGCGGGCGGAACTCAATCGCGGCTTACGCCGCGCCCACAGACGCCGCCAAGTCGGGCAAGCGGGTCAGTCGATGCGTTGATAAGCCGGCAGGGTCAAGAACTCCTCCAGCGTGTCGGCGTGGGTGAGCTGGTCGAGCATCGCGATCGCCTCGCCCAGGCGCTGCGCGCCGGGCAGGTTCATGCGCTCGGCGAGCTTGCTGGGTAGACCGATCAGGGCGCGTTCGAGCAGGGCGAAATCGACCGGCGTGCCGTCGTCCAGGTGCAGGCCGGAGGCGTGCAGCCACTGCCACAACTGGGTGCGCGCGATCTCGGCGGTGGCCGCGTCCTCCATCAGCCAATGGATCGGCACGCAGCCGTTGCCGTCCAGCCAGGCGGCCAGATAGCGCACGCAGACCTCGACGTTGCCCTCGAAGCCGGCGCGCGTGATCGTGCCAAGCGAGGGCTTGATCAGATCGTCGCGGATCACCAGCACGTCGTCGCGCAGCACGTGCTGCTGATGCGGGCCGGGCATGCGCTCGTCGAAGATGCGCATCGCCAGCGGAATCAGCGCCGGATGCGCGACCCAGGTGCCGTCGTGACCGGCGGTGACCTCGCGCAGCTTGTCGGCGCGCACCTTGGCCAGCGCGGCCTCGTTGGCGGCCTCGTCGCCGCTGATCGGAATCTGCGCGGCCATGCCGCCCATCGCGTGCGCGCCGCGCTTGTGGCAGGTCTGGATCAGCAGTTCCGAATACGCACGCAGGAACGGCTGCAGCATCGTCACCTGGCCGCGCTCGGGCAGGACCTTGTCGCGATGCGCGCGGAAGGTCTTGAGGTAGGAGAACACGTAGTCCCAGCGGCCGCAGTTGAGGCCGGCGATGCGCGTGCGCAGCGCATGCAGGATCTCGTCCATCTCGAACACCGCCGGCAGGGTCTCGATCAGCACCGTGACCTTGATCTGGCCGGCGCTCAGGCCCAGCGCCTGCTCGACGCGGTCCAGCGCCTCGTTCCACAGCTGCGCCTCTTCCATCGACTGCAGCTTGGGCAGGTAGAAATAGGGTCCGCGATCCTTCGCGGCCAGCGCCTGCGCATTGTGGAAAGCGAACAGGCCCAGGTCGAACAGGCTGGCGGAGATCGGCGCGCCGTCGATCAGCAGATGCTTCTCGTCCAGGTGCCAGCCGCGCGGCCGCACCATCAGCACCGCCTGCTGCTCGAAGGGCTTGAGGGTGTAGTGCTTGCTGCCGTCCGGCGCCATCCAGTCCAGGGTGCCGGCCACAGCCTTCCTCAGCGCGCGCTGGCCGGTCAGCAGGTTGGACCAGGTCGGCGCGGTGCTGTCCTCGAAGTCGGCCATGAAGACCTTGGCGCCCGAGTTGAGGGCGTTGATGACCATCTTCGGATCGACCGGGCCGGTGATCTCGACGCGGCGGTCCAGCAGCGCCGCCGGCAGCGGCGCGACCCGCCACTGGCCGCTGCGGATCGCGGCGGTGTCGGCACGGAAATCCGGCAGGCCGCCGGCGTCGAAGAACGCCTGGCGCTCGCGGCGCGCGGCCAGGCGGGCCTGGCGAGCCGGTTCGAAGCGGCGGTGCAGGTCGGCCAGGAAGGCCAGAGCCGCGGGCGTGAGCAGCTGCTCCTGCCCGGCCAGGCTGGCCGTCAACTCGATCCCGTGCGTCTCCTGGCGTTGCGCCATCACTGCCGACATGCCCTGCTCCTACGCCTCTAGCGTGTTTCGTTAGGGCTCCGACCATGCGCTGGCGTCTTGTATTTGACAATCAAGTTTTTTCAATGCATATCATTTGAAAAACTTATATATGTCTTCCCAGTGACCACGAAGCGTGCCGCCAGCCCCCGTTTTGCGTACAAGGGCGACCGCCTGAAGCCGCTGCGGGCGTTCTGCCAGACCGCCCGCCTGGGCTCGGTCTCACGCGCGGCTGAGGCGCTCTACCTCAGCCAGCCGGCGGTGACCCTACAACTGCAGGCCTTGGAACGCGATCTGGGGGTGCGCCTGCTCGAGCGCAGCGGCCGCCGGCTCAGCCTGACCCGCGAGGGCCAGGAGCTGTACGAACTCGCGCGCCCGCTGGTCGAGGGCCTGGACGGCCTGGACGGGGCGTTTCGCGAGCGCGTGCGCGGGCTGGACGGCGGCGAGCTCAACGTCGCCGCCGGCAGCTCGACCATCCTGTACCTGCTGCCCAGGATCGTCGAAGCCTTCCGCGCCGCCCATCCGGACGTGCGCCTGAGCCTGCACAACGTCACCGGCGCCGGCGGTCTGGACCTGCTGCGCTCGGACGCGGTCGATCTGGCGGTGGGCTCGATGCTGGACGTGCCCGGCGACCTCAGCTACGCCCCGGTCTACCGCTTCGAGCCCATGCTGATCACCCCGCGCGACCACCCGCTCGCGCTCAAGCCCGACCTCAGCCTGCAGGACCTCTCGCCCTACGGCCTGATCCTGCCGCCGCAGCGCCTGACCACCTACCGCATGGTCGACCTGGTGTTCCAGCAGAACCGGGTGCCGTACACGGTCGCGCTGGAAGTCGGCGGTTGGGAGGTGATCAAGCAGTACGTGGCGATGGGCCTGGGCATCAGCATCGTCACCGCGATCTGCCTGACCGACGCTGACCGCTCGCGCCTGAGCGCGCGCTCGCTGGCCGACTACTTCCCCTCGCGCAGCTACGGCGTGGTGGTGCGCAAGGGCAAATACCTATCGCCGCAGGCGCGCGCGTTCACCGAATTGATCCAGCCGGATCTGTTTTTCCGCGGCGATTACTACGCGACGGGGCAGTCGGATCGTTGAGGGCCCCGGGCCGCGCACGCGGTTGCGGCATCGCGACGATGCGGTTCGCCTGCGGCTCACCGCATCCTACGGTCGAGGCGAATAGCGCTGGCGTTCGAGCCGCGCTCTAAAGTCAGCGGGCCCCGCCTTCGCGGGGATGACGGGCAACAGTGAGCGCAAGAACGACAGCGACAGCACGATGCAGGGGAACAAGAGGCAAAGGCGCTAGCGCGGCCGCCGCGGCCTGCGAAACCGCTTCGGCAAAAACGCCACCGCCGCCGCCAGTTCCACGAACGCCATCGCGTAGCGCACCGGCGCCACCAGCAAGGCCTTGCCCAAGGCCGCCGCCTGGCCTTCGCGCGACACCGCGGCCAACACCAGCGCCGTGGCCAGAATTTCCGCCGCCACCACTCCGCCCAACCACCACCAGCGCCCGCTGAAAGCCAACCACAGCAGCAGCAGCGGATACGCCAGGCGCTCGGCCGCCATCAGAAACAGCGCCCAGCCGATCGGCCGCCCGTACTCGTGGGTAAGGCGCTCGCCGAACGGCTGCCGATACGCCTCGCGCACCCGCCGCTGCTCGGTCGCCACGCGCGGGCGCGGGCGCAGCCAGCGCCGCCAGGCCTTGAACGGCGTCAGCAACAGCCCGTTGAACTCGCGACAGCCGCGCAGGAACGCGGCGGCCTGGCGGAAGCTCTGCCGCGGCAGACGATCCAGCGGCGGCTGCTCGGTATGCGCCAGCGCGCCGAACAACTGCACGTTGCGATAGCCCTCCTGCGCCAGCGCCAGGGCGATGAACACATCCTCCGCGCCGTCGAGCTGATCGCCGTGGACCGGCTCGTAACGATCGAACAGATCCTTGATGTAGCGCCGGCGATAGGCGATCGCATTGCCGCGCGGCACCACCACGCCGCCGAACAGCGCCATCTGGCCGCGGTTGATGAAACACTGCTGCAGCAGACAACTGGTTTCGCGATGGACGTCGCCCAGCCATTGCAGACCGCGCCGCAACCGGCCGCGACGCGCGCGCGGATCGCGATAAGCCTCGCCGTGCAGCCAACGCTGGAACGCCGGCGAACGCTCCAGCGCGCGCCGGTGTTCGCCGCGCATCGGCTGCACCACGCCGCAGACGCTGGCGATACCGACGCCTTCGTAGAGCTCGCGCACGCAGCGCTCGATGTAGTCCGCCGAATGCAGCAGAGTGTCGCCGTCGAGCACGAACTCGACATCGGCGTCGGATTCGCGCGCCTGGCGCTTGATCGTGGGCCCGCGTCCGATCGACCACATGCGTTCGATCACGCGCAGGGACAAACCGTTGGCGGCGGCGAACTCGCGGGCGATCGCGGCGGTGCCGTCGCGCTCGATGCCGCCGTCGTCGACCAGTACCACGCTGCGCGGTTGCAGGGTCTGGGCCAGCAGGGCCGCCAGGCAATGGGCGATGTCGTGCTGCTGCAGGCGCGCGGGAATCACCACGTCGACCACCGCCTGACGCCAGTCTTCCACCGGCGTGGGTACGGTCTCTTCGGCGCCGCGCCACAGCCCGACCGCACTAAGCAGACCGTTGGGGCTAAGCGCGAACCAAGGCAAGGCGGGCACCGGCCACCTCCCGCACGCGGACGCGGACCGCGCCCGACAACTCCGCATGCGCGGCGATCGTGGCCTCCGCCACTCCCCCTAGCGACATCCTGCCCGGCACGACCGACCTCCTGCCTGATCGGGAACCCGCGCCACCCCCCGCGACGCGCAGCCCCGTAACGAAGCTACACGCAAAACGCGGGCGAAACTGGCCGCCGATCCGGCCTGGGTGTCGCGCCCGATCGCCGGCTCGACCAGTCGTGTGCAGTTTTAGCGCAGCGAGTGCGCTTACGGCGTGCCGTGGTGCTTGCCCTGCCAGGGCCGGTACCAGGCCCGGATCCGCGCCAGATCGGCGTTCATGTCCTCGCCCAGCCAGAACGGCTCGCCGATGCCGATGACCTTGTCGGGGTAATGAAAATACGCCGGCAGCACCGGCACATCGGCGGCCTTGGCGATCTTCCAGAAGCCCGCCTTCCAGCGGTCCACCGGCTTGCGCGTGCCCTCCGGCGCCAGCCCGAACCAGAACCGCTCGGCGTTGCGGATCATCGCCGCGGCCTGTTCGACCACGCCGTGGGCGGCGCTGCGGTCGACCGGGATCACGCCCAGGTAGCGCAGCAGCGCACCCAGCAGCGGCACCTTGAACAGCGAATCCTTGCCCAGGATCTTGATGTCCAGCCCCATCGCGGCCTTGGCCGCGAAGCCCCAGACGCCGTCCCAGTTGGACGAATGCGGCGCGCCGATCAGCACCAGCTTGGGAATGTCGGGGAAAGCCCCGACCATGCGCCAGCCGCCCAGCCGCAGCACGCTGCGGCCGATCCAGCGGGTCAGGCGGTTGGAGCGCACCCGCGGTGCGTTCGGCGGCAGCGGCAGCACTACGTCGTCGGCGGTCGTCGGCATGCGGTCTCCGTCAGTCCCAATCGCGCGTGGCGCGGCCGCGCTTGACCGTGCTGCGCTCGCGCTTGGCCCCCAGCCGGCGTTCTTTCGAGGCGCGGCTGGGGCGGGTGGCGATGCGCGGCTTGGGCGCGTGCAGGCCGCTTTCGATGAAGGCGGCCAGGCGCTCGCGGGCATCGTCGCGGTTGCGCTCCTGGGTGCGGAAACGCTGCGCGCTGATCACCAGCACGCCGTCGCCGGTCACGCGGCGGTCGCGCTTGGCGAGCAGGCGTTCGCGCACCGGCTCGGGCAGCGACGGCGACTGCGCCACGTCGAAGCGCAGCTCCACCGCGGTCGCGACCTTGTTGACGTTTTGCCCGCCGGGCCCGGTCGAACGCACGAAGCGCTCGACCAGTTCCTGCTCGGGTATGGTGATTTCAGGATCGGCCATTGCGTCCCTCCGGCCCCGATTGTAGACGGGAGCGATGATAGTGCGGGCCTGTGGCCGGACGTTGACGCCGCCTGCACCCGCCGCCGACCATGCGGTTCCCATCAAGGAGGATCGCCCCCGATGAAGTCCTATGCCCTGGCCCTGGCCCTGATGCTGGCCTCGCCGCTGGCCGCCCTGGCCGCGCCGCCCAGCGACGCCCAAGTGTCGCGCCTGCTCGAGGTCATGCGCGCGCGCCAGACCGTGGAGACCATGCTGCCGCAGATCGAAGCCTCGCAGCAGCAGATGGCCGAACAGATGATGGCCGGCCGCGAGATCACGCCCGCCGAACGCGAGCGCTTGAACAGCGTGATCGCCCGTTCCAGCGCGCAGCTGCGCAAGGGCCTGGCCTGGGACAAGCTGGAACCGATTTACCGCGACATCTACCGCGACACCTTCGACGGCCAGGACACCGACGCCCTGATCGCGTTCTACGCCAGCCCGACCGGCCAGCGCCTGCTCGACAAGATGCCGGTGCTGATGCAGAACACCATGAACGCGATGCAGAAACTGGTGGTGCCGATGATGCAGGAACTGCAGCAGGACATCGAAGCCGAAGCGCGCAACGACGCGGTCAAGCGCAAGAGCGCCGGCGCCGAAACCAAGTAAGCCCGGCCCGCGCCGCGCCCGCCCTCATCCGGCCGACGCGGCCTGCTCGAACAGCGCCAGCGCCTTGGCCAGCTCGCGGTCCGGCGGCGCGGTGGCGACGATGCGCGCGCCGCTGACCGGATGCAGGAAGGCCAGGCGCTGCGCATGCAGCAGCATGCGATGGATGCCCATCATGCGGAAGGCGCGGTTGTGGCGGCCGTCGCCGTGGCTGGTGTCGCCGATCAGGTGATGCGAGACGTGCTTGAGATGACGCCGGATCTGGCGAAAGCGCCCGGTCTCCGGCTGCGCCAGCAGCAGCGCGTAGCGCGAGGTCTCGAAACCGCCGGATGGATGCGCGAGCTCGCAGCTGCCCAGGCGCCGGAAGCGCGTGATCGCGGGCTTCTTCTGCGGCTTGCCCGGCCCGCCGTCCAGCGCGTAGTCGATGGTGAACGCATCCTCCGGCCAGCCGCGGCAGACCGCCAGATAGTCCTTCTCGAACTCGCGCGACATCAGCACCTTGCCCAGGGCCGAGGCCACCTCGCGCTCGAACGCCAGCAGCAGACAGCCGCTGGTGGCGCGGTCCAGGCGGTGGACCAGGAACACCGGCCGCCCGAACTGCTGGCGCAGGCGGTCGGCGACGAAATCGGTCTCGCCGCGCGCCAGCGCGCTGTCGTGCACCATCAGCCCCGCCGGCTTGTCGATGATCGCCAGGCTGTCGTCGGCGTACAGCACCGGCAGTTCGGCGGGCGCCTCCAGGGAACTGTAGGTTTCGGACATGCTCTATGGCACAGGCGGTAGGGAGCTCGGCGGGTATTTTCGTCTATAGCAGCTCCAGCCACACGCTTTCCCCCGGCATCACTCCAGGACACCCCATGCGATCGTTCCCGCAGCCTTACCGACCGGCCTGGTCTCACCTGGCCTCGGCCCTGACCCTGGCCTGGGCGCTGGCCCTGCCCGCGCGGGCGGCCGAGCCCTCGCTCGCGCCACCCAAGGGCGTCGCCGCCGGCCCCTGCGTGGAAGGGATCTGCGAGTACACCCTGGGCAACGGCCTGCGCGTGCTGCTGTTCCCGGACGCCAGCAAACCCACGGTGACGGTCAACCTGACCTACCAGGTCGGCTCCATGCACGAGAACTACGGCGAGACCGGCATGGCCCACCTGCTGGAGCACCTGCTGTTCAAGGGCACGCCGACCCACAGCGACATCCCGGCCGAGATGAAGAAGCGCGGCATCGGCTTCAACGGCACCACCAACGTCGACCGCACCAACTATTACGCCTCGTTCCCGGCCAACGACGACACCCTGCGCTGGCTGCTGGGCATGGAAGCCGACCGCATGGTCAATTCCAACGTCGCCAAGAAGGACCTCGACAGCGAGATGACCGTGGTCCGCAACGAGATGGAGAAGAACGAGAACAGCCCCAACGGCGTGCTCGCCCAGCGCGTGCGATCCACCGCCTATCTCTGGCACAACTACGGCCACAGCACGATCGGCGCGCGCAGCGATGTCGAAGGCGTGCCGATCGAACGCCTGCAGGCCTTCTACAAAAGCTGGTACCGCCCCGATAACGCGACCCTGATCGTGGCCGGCCGCATCGACCCGGCCAAGACCTTGAACGAGATCGCGCAGGCCTTCGCGCCGGTCGCGCGGCCCAAGACCGGCTTGCGCGCGTTCTACACCGCCGACCCCACCCAGGACGGCGAGCGCAGCGTGACGGTGCGCCGCAGCGGCGATATCCAGTTGGTGATGGCGGCCTACCACGTGCCCGCCGAAACCCATCCCGACAGCGCCGCGCTGGGCCTGCTCGCCAATATTCTGGATTACGTGCCGGGCGGTCGCCTGCACAAGCAGCTGGTCGAAACCAAGCTGGCCGCGGGCGCCAGCGCGGGCGCCGACAGCCTGCGCGATCCGGGCCTGATGACGGCGATGATCGGGCTGCCGCGCGACGGCGATGCGGCCAAGGCCGAGGCCGCGCTGCTGACGCAGCTGGAAAACATCGCCGCCACGCCGATCACCCAAGCCGAGCTCGACGCCGCCAAGCAACGCATCCGCAACGGCTACGAACTCGGCTACACCAACGTCAACGCGGTCGCGCTGGGTCTGTCGGAGGCGATCGCGGCCGGCGACTGGCGCCTGTACTTCCTGCGTCGCGACGCGTTCGAGAAAGTCGGCCTGGACGACGTCAACCGCGTCGCGCGCGACTACCTCAAACCCAGCAACCGCACGCTGGGCCGCTTCGTGCCCACCGACCGCGCCGATCGCGCCGAGATCGCCGCCGCGCCCGCGGCCGCGACCGTGCTGCAGGGCTACACCGGCAAGGCCGCGGTGGCTGCGGGCGAACAGTTCGATCCCACGCCGGCCAACATCCAGGCGCGCACCGAAACCTTCACCCTCGGCGACGGCCTGCGCGTGGCCCTGCTGCCGAAGAAGACCCGCGGCGAAACCGTGGTGTTGAGCGCGCGCTTCCGCTTCGGCGACGCGGACTCGCTCAAGGGCCGCGCGGCCGCCGGCAACGTCGCCGGCTCGCTGATCATGCGCGGCGCCGCCGGGCTCAGCCGCGAGCAGATCGACCAGCGCTTCGAAGCCCTGAAGACCGAGGCCGGCATCGGCGGCGGCCTGCAGAGCGCGAGCATCGGCATGACCACGCGCCGCGCCCAGCTCGCCGAGGCGCTGGCGCTGGCGGTCCAGATCCTGCGCAAGCCCGAGTACCCGCAAAGCGAGTTCGAGCAGTTCCGCCTGCAGGCGATCACCGGGTTGGAGGCCGCGCGCAAGGAGCCCAGCACCATCGCCGGCATGGCCATGTCGCAGTACTTCGATCCCTGGCCGGAAGGCCACCCGCTGCGCTGGCGCAGCCTGGATCAGTCGATCGCCGACCTGAAGGCGCTCAAGGTCGAGGACCTGCGCGCCTTCCATCGCGATTTCTACGGCAGCGCCGAAGGCGAGATCAGCGTGGTCGGCGATTTCGATCCGGTCGCGCTCAAAGCGCAGCTGCAGAGTCTGTTCCTGGATTGGCGCACGCCGCACGCGTACGCGCCCATCCCCACCCACTACAGCGCCCTCGCCGCACGACGCGAGCGCTTCGAGACCCCCGACAAGGCCAACGGCGTGCTGCTGGCGCGCGGCAACCTCTCGCTCAACGACCGCGATCCCGACTATCCGGCCCTGATGGTCGCGAATTACATCTTCGGCGGCGGCGGCAAGTCGCGTCTGTACGATCGCATCCGCCAGAAGGACGGACTCAGCTACGGTGTGGGCAGCAACCTCGACGCCGACGCCAGCCGGGTCGGCCGCGACGACGCCGGCAGCCTGCTGATCCAGGCCATCGCCGCGCCGCAAAACCTGGACAAGACCGAGGCGGCGATGCGCGAGGAGTACGCGCGCTGGATCCGCGACGGCGTCGGCGCCGACGAGCTGCGCGATGCGGTCGCCGGCCTGTTGACCCAGCGCGCGCAGGGACGCGAATCCGACGGCGCGATCGCCGGCATCCTGGCCAGCAATCTGTCCCTGGATCGCGACATGGGGTTTCAGGCGGGCATCGACGCGCGCTTGAAGGCGCTGACGCCGGACGAGGTGAATGCGGCGATCCGCAAGCATTTCAAGCCGGAGATGCTGAGCGTGTACATGGCCGGCGACTTCGATGCGGCGGCGAAGCCGGCGGTTGGGGGAGCGAAGCCTTGACCGGTGCTGGCAAGTAAGCGCAAAAGCAAATCCCCCTAGCCCCCCTTTTTCAAAGGGGGGAACCCCGCGAGTCTGGATGCTTCGCTGCGCCCGCTTGTCTCGCACTTCGAGAACAGGGCGTGCCTTCCCCCTTGAAAAACAAGGACTGTCCTCCCCCTTTGTAAAAGGGGGATTGAGGGGGATTTGCTCTCCGCCCGGACCGCGTAGCGCCTAAGCGCTACGCCGCGGCCACGCCGCCAGCAGCGCCCACAAACCGCCGATGCCGGCGATCCACGACGAGGCCGGGATCGACCAGAAGCGCGGGCCGCCGGCTTCCAGGCCGTACAGCACCGCCGCCACGATCAACAGGCCGGTGCCCAGGATCGCCGCGACCGTGCGCCGCTGCGCGTCCTTCACCGTGCGCGTGAGTTCGGCCAGGTCCTGCGAACGCATGCGCAGCTCGTGGCCGCCGCTGACCTGCTGGGTCAGCCAGGCGTGCAGCAGGCGCGGCATCTCGGGCGCGTGCGTGACCAGCTCGGGCAGGCGCTTGCGGAATTCCGCGGCCAGGCGCTGCGGGCTGTAGCGTTCGACCAGGATGCGTTGCAGCACCGGCCGCGCCACCGCCCAGATATCGAGCTTGGGATCGAGCAGGCGGCCCACGCCTTCGATGTTGAGCAGGGTCTTCTGCAGCAGGATCAGCTGCGGCTGCAGGGTCAGCTCGTAGCGCTGCGCGGTGCGGAACAGTTTGACCAGCACCTCGGCCAGCGAGATTTCGCTGAGCGGGCGGGTGAAATAGGGCTCGCAGACCGCGCGCGTGGCCGCTTCGAGCTCGTCGATGCGAATATGCGCGGGCATCCAGCCGGCCTGCACGTGCAGCTCGGCGATGCGACGGTAGTCGCGGTTGAAGATCGCCATGAAGTTCTCGGCGAGGTAGTACTGATCCTCGTCGGACAGCTGGCCCATGATGCCGAAGTCCAGGGCGATGAAGCGCGGGTTGCTCTTGCGCTTGGGATCGCTGTCGACCCAGATGTTGCCGGCGTGGGCATCGGCATGGAAGAAGTTGTCGCGGAACACCTGGGTGTAGAACACCCGCACGCCCTTGGCCGCCAGCGCGCTGCGGTCGATGCCGGCGGCGTCGAGCGCGGCGATGTCGTCGGACGGAATGCCGTACACGCGCTCCAGGGTCAGCGCGCGCTCGGCGGTGTGCGACCAGATTACCTCGGGCACGTAGAGGTCTTCGCTGTCCTTCCAGAACCGGCGCAGCACGCTGGCGTTGGCGCCCTCGCGTTGCAGGTCCAGCTCGGCGGCCAGGGTGCTCTCGATCTCGGCCACGATCTCGCGCGGACGGATCTTGTCGGCGCTGGGATGGGCGCGGTCGACCACGCTGGCGATGGTCTTGAGCAGGGCGATGTCGCCGGCGATCTGCTTCTCGATGTTGGGGCGCAGCACCTTGACCACGACCTCGCGGCCGCCGGGCAGGATCGCCGCGTGCACCTGGGCGATCGAGGCCGAGGCCAGCGGGGTGGTGTCGAAGGCCTCGAAGGCCTCGGCGATGCCGCGCTCCAGGGCGGTCTCGACGATCGCGCGCGCGGCCTCGCCATCGAAGGGTTTGACCCGGTCCTGCAGCAGCGCCAGTTCGATCGCCACGTCCGGCGGCACCAGGTCGCGACGGGTGGACAGGATCTGGCCGAATTTGACGAAGATCGGGCCCAACTCCTGCAGCACCAGACGCAGACGCGCGCCACGCGACATCGCCGCGATCTCGGCCGAGGCGCGCGGCACGAACGGACGCGCGAGCTTGAGCCAGCGCTCGGCCGGGGTGCCGTCGAGCAGGTCGTCGAGCCGGTAACGCAGCAGGACCCGGCCGATGCGCCAGGCGCGCAGCGCCGACTTCATGCGTCGCTCCGTGCGGCGATGCGCTCGCGCAGGCGCGCGACGCGTACGCTCGCGCGCTCGACGCCGTCGCGCACCGCGTCGACGTCGTCGTGGAAGGCGTTGAGTTCGTCGCGCGCGACCACGTCGCGGGATTCCTCGGTGACGAATTCGGCCGCGTTCTGGGCGAAGGCACCGGCCGCGCCACGTGCGTGGCGCAGCCCGCCGGCGATCGCGTTGGCGATCTGCACGCCCATCACGTCGCCGAACACGCCGGTCAGCGAGCCCTGCCAATCCGGATCGAAGCGCTCGGCCAGGCGCTGCAGGCGGCGGGCGAGATCGGCATCGCCCTCGATACGCAGCTTGCCCACCGGCGGGGCGTCGTCGTTGCGCAGGAACGGCAGTTGCGAGACCAGGCCCGCGAGAGTGCTGCGCACCGACAGATCAGGTTCGACCGCGGCCTCGACCGGGCCTACCCGCAGGCGGTCGCCTTCGACGCGTACCTGCACCGCCAGCGGCGGCGCGGCCACATGCAGGGCGACGCGACGGCCGTCCAGCGCGCGCAGCGCGTCGCGCGTATCGGGGTCCAGCGCCAGCGCGCGATTGAGCGCGGCTTCCAGCGCGCCGCCTGCGTAGGTCTTCAGTATGGACGGGAACAAGCTATCGGCGGAGGTGTTCATGCCGTCATTGTAGCCCCCGGCCCGGCGGGCCCGAGACGGCGGCGTCCCGGCCCGTGGGCGGGCCGGGACGGGCATGTTCAGCGCCGGCCGATCGGCGGGCTCAGACCTTGCGACCGCGCAGCAGCGAGATGATGGCCAGGATCACGAAGACGACGAACAGGATCCAGGCGATGTTGGTGGCGGCGCCGGCGATGCCGCTGAAGCCCAGGACCGCGGCGACGATGGCGATGATGAAGAAGATGACGGCGTAACTGAGCATGGAGATCTCCTGAGGAGGCCCTGCATCAGGCAGGACCGAGGGTGTGCCCCGATCCTGCTGAGTCGCCGGTGCTCAGGCGGTGACGACGCCGGTTTACGTGCAGGCGGCCTTCAGCCGGGTGAGGCCCTCGTGAAAGCTGACCCGCGGTACGTAGCCGAAATCGCGGGTCGCCGGCGCCATGTCGTACCAGTGCGAGGTCGCCAGCTGTTCGGCCAGGAAGCGCGTCATCGGCGGCTCGCCCTTCAGCGGCAGCGCATGCCACAGGCCTTCGCAGACCGCGCCGATCGCATAGGCGGCGCCGAACGGCAGGGTCTTGTCGACCTGCGGCGCGCCGACCGCGGCGAGCAGCCCGTTGAGGGTCTCGCGCATGGTCTTGGGCTCGCCGTTGCTGATGAAGTAGGCGCGGCCCGCGCAGGCCGCGCCCGGCGCCAGATGATCGAAGGCGTCGAAATGCGCCTGCGCGGCGTTGTCGATGTAGGTGGTGTCGACCTTGTTGTAGCCGTCGCCGACGAAGCGCAGACGGCCGGCCCTGGCGCGCGCGACCAGACGCGGCAACAACTGGTTGTCGCCCACGCCCCAGATCAGGCGCGGGCGCAGCGCCACGGTCGCCAGCGTGGGCGCGTTCGCGGCCAGCACCGCTTTCTCGGCGATGGTCTTGGTGGTCGCGTACGGGGCCTTGAAACCCTCGCCATAGGGCACGTCGTCGGCGGTGCCGCCTTCGACCGGATGGGTCGCGCGGTGGGTGACGCTGGGCGTGGAGGTATAGACCAGGCGCCCGATCGCATGCGTGCGGCAAGCGGCGAGCACGTGCTCGGTACCGACCACGTTGGCCTGGTGATAGCTGTCGTAGCTGCCCCAGGCGCCGGCCTTGGCGGCGTTGTGGAACACCGCCTCGCAACCGCGCGCGGCCGCGATCACCGCCTCGCGATCGGCCAAATCGCCCTGGATCTGGATCACGCCCAGCGCGTCCAGGGCCGGATAGTGGCCGCGGTTGTAACTGACGACCTCATAGCCGCGCTCGACCAGGCCGCGGCACAGGGCCTGGCCGAGAAAACCGCCGCCGCCGGTGACCAGTACCCTCATCTCCACGCTCCCTCTTTGGCGGCCCAGATCGCGAGCTTCTCGCGACCGATCTTGGCGTTGTGGCGGATGTCGACCGGAAAGCGCGGATGGCGCAGGAAATCGGCGATATCCGCGGTATGCGCATGCGCCGCGCCGATCGCGCGCAGCGCGCGCTCGATCGCGGGCCAGTCGCGCGCGAGCACGCCCTCGGCCAGCTCCACGCACAGCACCGGCCGTTGCGCGCCGGCGGCGCCTACGCCGACCAGGGCGGTGCGCCGTACCTGCGGGTGGGCGTTGAACACCGGCTCGACCTGTTCGGTGTACAGCGGGCCCCGTGCGGTTTCGACGCGATGGGTCTTGCGGCCGCAGAACCACAAGCGGCCCCGGTCGTCGAAGTAGCCCAGATCGCCCATGCGATGGACCACGCGTTCGCGGCCGTCGTCCAGGGTTTCGCGGATCTTGGCGATGCGGGTCGCGGCTTCGCGATTGAAATAGCTGTCGGTGGCGGTCGGGCCGGCCACGGTGATCTCGCCCACTTCGCCGGCCGCGAGCACGCGCGCGTCCGACCACTGCGCGATCGGCGCGTCGTCGATGGCGATGATGCGGATCTCGTTGGGCGCCACCGCATGGCCGACGCAGGTGCCGGCGCCGGCCTCGGTGGCCGCGCGCGTGGACTGCAGTTCGCGGCCTTCGATCACCGCCACCGGCAGGCACTCGGTGGCGCCGTAGGGCGTCCACAGCTGGGCGTCCTCGGGCAGCAGCGCGCGCAACGCCGCGACCGTATCGGGCGGCACCGGCGCGCCAGCCGAGGTCACGCGCTTGAGGCCGGTCAGCGGCGCGCCGTGCTTGACCAGCACCGCCATCAGCGCGGGCGAACCGAACAGCTGGTCGACGCCGTAGCGCGCGATCGCATCGTGCAGCTTGCGCGGATCGGCCTGCGCGGGCCGGGTCGGGTCCATGTCGGGAATGATCGAGGTCAGGCCCAGCGCCGGATCGAACAACGCGAACGGCGGGAAGGTCGGCAGGTCGACGCCGCCGGGCACGATGCCGAAGGCCTGGCCCATCATTTCGATCTGGGCGACGAAATGGCGGTGGCGGTAGACCACGCCCTTGGGCACGCCGGTGGAGCCGCTGGTGAACAGGATCGCGGCGACGTCGTCGGGGCGCGTGTCGGCGAGCTGGCAGCCCGCGCCGGCGCCATCGCGCTCGACTTCGGCCAGGGTCGCATCGGCGAGCCAGGCGCGGCGACCGGTGGTGATGCGGATGCGCGCGGTCCTGGCCCAACGCAGGACCACCCGCGCGACATGCGCGAGCGGAATGCCGATGAAGGCCTCCGGCAGCGCTTCGTCCAGGCATTGGCGCAGCGCGCGCTTGTCGATGCCCGGGTCCACCAGCACCGGCACCGCGCCGGCCTTGAACAGGGCGAACATCAGCAGGAAAAACTCCGGCGAGGGCCGCACCATGATCACGGTGCGGGTGCCGCGCACGATGCCGCGCTTGGCCAGTCCGGCCGCGATCGCGTCGCTGCGCGCATCGAGTTCGGCGTAGGTCAGGACCTGGTCGTAACGCGGCAGGCCGTTGGCGTCGCGCGTGCCGGGGCAGCGCATCGCCACGCGCTCGGGCGCCTCGGCGGCGCGGCGCGGCAGGGAGGCGGCGATGTTGCAGGGCGCGACGGGCGCGCGCGCGGCGGTGTCCGCCGCGGAGGGTTCGTTGCTCATGCGTGGATTGTAGGGGGTCCGGGCGGATCCGAGCCGCCGTATCGCCCCCACACAAGGCGAGCGCAGCGCACGCCGCCGACGCAATCAGCCGATCGGATGGCCGTCGAGGAAGGCGCGGATCTCCGGCACCAGCACGGCGGCCTTGTCTTCCAGCACGTAGTGGCCGGCGTCCTCGAAAGCGTGCACCTGCGCCTGCGGCAGCGCGTCGGTGAAGCCCTTGAGGAAATGGTGATCGAACACGAAATCGCGCAGGCCCCAGCCGATGAAGGCCGGGCGGTCGGCGTACTCGGGCAGCTCGCGACCCATGGCCTGCACCAGCGGCCAGGCGGCGTCTCCCTCGGCCAGCGGAATGTCCTGCACGAAGCGCGAGGTCGCGATGCGATTGGCCCAGGAGTCGTACGGCGCCAGATAGGCGCGGCGCACCGCGCGCGGCATCGGCGAAACCACGCCCACGCGCGCGGCGCTGCCGGCGAAGGCGTTGAGGCCGCGGATCAGGCCGGTGCCGATCGCCGAGTCGCGGCCCAGGCGCAGGCGCTTGGGCAAGGGCTTGGCCGACGGCAACGGAAAGGCGCCGGTGTTGGTGATCACCAGGCGCTTGATCTGATCGGAATGCTTCAGGCCCCAACCGAAACCGATGCCGCCACCCCAGTCGTGCACCGCCAGGGTGATCGGGCCGTCGATGCGCAGGTACTGCAGCAGGCGTTCGACGTCGTCGATGCGCGACTGCAGGGTGTAGGTGTAGCGGTCGTCGCGCGGCTTATCGGACAAACCCATGCCGACATGGTCGGGCACGATGCAGCGGTAGCGATCGCGCAGGCCCAGCACCAGCTTGCGCCAGTAATAGCTCCACGAGGGGTTGCCGTGCAGCATCACCACGACCTCGCCGTCCTTGGGCCCCTGGTCGAGGTAGCTCATCGCGATGCCCGGACGGACCTCGAAACGTTGCGGCTGGAACGGGTAGTCGGGGAGATCGCGGATCGACGTCATCGGTGGCTCGTGCGGCGCCCACGCGGGAGCGCGGGCCGGGCGGACAGGGGCGCCATTATCGGTCGCATTGCGGCGGCGCGGGGGGTTTCGGGCGCGAAAAGACCCGATTCGCCTTGCCCTGGGGCAGGAGCGGCGTAAGCCGCGACCCGGCGCCAGCAGCCAAGGCGGTCGCGGCTTACGCCGCCCCTATCCCGAAGCGGAGCTCAGTAGCCCTGCGCGAACTTGCCCCACAGGGCCTCGAAGCGGCCGGCGAAGCTGCGCACCAGCGCGGGGTCGTCGGTCACCACCAGGTTCTCTTCGTTGCCGGTGCTGGCGCTGCGGGTCCAGTTGAAGCTGCCGTTGGCGAGCGTGCGGCCGTCGAACACGGCGAACTTGTGGTGCATGTGGAAGGGGCTGTCGTCGATCCGCACGTTCACGCCCTGCTCGCGCAGGCGGGCGATGTCGCTGCCGTCGTCGTAGCGCTTGTCGTTGTCGGTGAGCAAGCGCACCGTCACCCCGCGCCGGTGGCAATCCAGGATCGCCTCGGTGATGCGGTCGTCGGAGATGGTGTAGACGCAGATGTCCAGGCTGCGGCGCGCGCCGATGCACATCGCGCGCAGCTTGCGCAGGCAGTCGTCGCCGGGGGTGAAATGGGCGCTGGACTCGATGCTGGGCGCGGCCCCGACCACGTCCAGGGTGCGCACCACCTGTTCCAGCCAGCGCAGCGCGTCCAGCGATTCGGCCGGACGCTCCACGATCAGTTCGCGCGCCATGTCGAAGGCGCGGTTGCGCAGGTAACGCACGCGTTCGGGGTCCAGGCGCGCGCCCAGTTCGCGCAGCTCGAATTTCTCGTCGTTGTCGAGACGGCGGTCGGCTGCGCTTTCGCGCAGGGCGCGGTCCAACTCGCTGTAGTCGACGGTCCCCATCAGCGCGGCGTGCGCTCGTTGAGGCGGTCGGCGAAGTCGGCCAGCGCGCGCTGCAGCTGCAACTGCTGCTCGGTCGCATGCTGGACGTGCGCCGTCGCGACCGCGCCGCGCTCGCCCATGTGCTGGATCGCTTCGACCAGACGCGCCTGCCACTGCGCCTGTTGCTCGGCGCCATCGCCGAGGCGGCCGATCAGCGGCCCCAGCGCGGCCTCGAGCGCGGCGCGCAAGCCGTCCAGCAGCGCCTGCGGATCGGGCTCGGCGGCCGGTGCCGGCGCGGGCGGACGATTCGCGGCGCGCTCCAGCAGGGCCACGATCTGCGGCCAAGGTGCCTCCACCGGCTCGGGTTTCGGCGCCTCGGCCGCCGGCGCCGGCGTGTCCAGCGCGCGCACCCCCTCGACCAGATCGGCCAGCTGCGCGACCACGCGCCCGCCGACGTCGGCGTCGGAGGCGCCCATGGCCTTGTTGCGCAGGAAGTCGCGCTTGATCTGCGCCCAGCGCTCGGCCTGGGCCGCGTCCAGGGTGCCGCGCAACTCGCCCAGCTTGAGCAGGTTCTCCTCGGCGCCCGCGGTCAGCAGCTGCGCCTCGCCCAGGTAGTGATCGGCGATCAGTTGCTGCAGCTCGGCCTCGTTCATCACCGGCGAGATCTTCTCGGCCAGCTTGTTCATGTTGCGATAGCTGCCCTGCAACTTGAACGGCGGTTCGACCCGGTACTGCGCGGCCTGCGCTGCGCTGGCGATGTACTGCTGATTGACCCGGTAGACCACGTCGCGCACCTGCATCAAACGCTGCAGGGTGGCGACGATCTCGTTGATCTCGGCGCCGCCGTAGGCGTGGCTGAGTTCGTTGGCCGAGAACGCGCGGCCGGCGGCCTTGTCGACGAAACGGTACAGGTCGGCCAGCTCGCGCGTGGCCAGCGGCGCCAGCACCGGGTTCGAGGTCAGGCTGTTCTCGAGGTAGCTGAGCTTGAATGCGTCCTCCATGCCGCCGAGCACGTCGCCCAGGTTGTAGATGTCGGCGCGGTTGGCCAGCATGTCCGGAATCTTGAACACTTCGCCGGACTCGGTGTACGGGTTGCCGGCCATGACCACGCAGAACTTCTTGCCGCGCAGGTCGTAGGTGCGGGTGCGGCCCTTCCACACGCCTTCGATGCGGCGCGTGCCGTCGCACAGCGAGATGAATTTCTGCAGGAACTCGGGATGGGTGTGCTGGATGTCGTCGACATACAGCATCACGTTGTTGCCCATCTCCAAGGCCAGGTTGAGTTTCTCCAGCTCCTGGCGCGAGGTCGCATCCGGCGCGCGCGCCGGATCCAGCGAACGCACTTCGTGGCCCAGCGCGGGGCCGTTGATCTTCATGAAGATCAGGCCCAGGCGGTGCGCCACGTATTCCATCAGCGTGGTTTTGCCGTAGCCGGGCGGCGAGATCATCATCAGCAGACCCATCAGGTCGCTGCGCTTGCCCTCGCCGACCGTGCCCATCTGCTTGGCCAGGTTGTCGCCGATCACGCCCAGGTAGACGTCGTTGATGAGCTTGTTGCGCACGAACGAACTCAGCGGGCGCGCCTTGAACTCGGATAGCCGCAGCGCCTCGCGCTCGCGCGCGACCGTTTCCTGGCGCAGGGCCTGGTAGCGGCGCACGCCCGGCAGGAAGCGCTCGCGGTGCGCGCGCAGGCGGGCGTGGAAGTCGTCCACGCCCAGGTCCAGGCGCTGCGCCTGGACGCGCGGGTGTTCGCCGAGCAGGCCTTCGATCGACGCGCGCAGCTCGACTTCGCTGACCCGGTGCGGCACGCGCTCGTCCAGCAGCAGCAAGGCCACCGCTTCGCGCGCGTAGCCGGCCAGGGCCGCGTGCGCGGGCTCGCGGCACAGCGCGTCGAACCAGTTCGCCGCCAGCGTCCAGCGCGCGGGCAGGCGATCGCCGAGGCGGCGCAGGGTCTGCACGAAGCCGTCCCACATGCGCGCGGCGGTCAGGCGCTCCTGCAGGGTCTTGAGCAGGGCCTGGGCGTATTTGCTGAAGGCGAACTGGACGTGCTCGGCCGACAGCTCGGTCACCAGATAGTCGGCGGCGTGCGCGCACGAGGCCGGATCCAGATCCAGCGGTTGCGTCTGCAGGAAGGCGCGCATCGCCGCCTCGACTTCGGCGCGCAGGGCCAGCAGACCGGCGTCGCTGCCGAACAGGCGCTGGATGTCGCGGGCGGTGCGCGCGCGCTCCGGCCATTGCGCGGCGTCCTCGCCGGTCATGACCTGGCTCCAGAACACGCTGGCGAACGCGCGCGCATCGGCGCTGTACGCCAAGGTGCCGGCGCTGTCGGCCAACGGGATCAGCGCCTGCAGGATCAGGCTGGCGTCGTGATCGTGGATGCCCTTCTCGTAGCCCTCGCGATACCGCGGCGCGGCGAAGTCGCGCACGCTGCGGGCCAGGGCCTCCGGCTGCGCCAGCTGCTGGCGCAACGCGTCCATGCTCAAGCCTTCGCCGTTGGCGGCGGCGACTTCCAGCACCAAGCCAGCCAGATACTCGGCGCGGTACAGCGTGGGCGATTCGGAATCCAGCACGACCTGCCAGTACTCGCGCAGGGCGTCGAAGGCCTCGTCGCGCAGCGGCTCCAGGAAGTCGGTGCCGGTCAGGTGCAGGGCCAGCCCGTCCTCGCGCGGCAGCAGGGTCAGGTCCAGCTCCTGGGTGTTGACGCTGAAGCGGTGGCGCGGGCCGAGCTTGATGACTTCGCCGCCGGCCTCGAACAGGTCGCTGCGGTCGCGCAGCGCGCGCACCGCCTGATCGCGCGCGCCCTTCAGGCGGGCTTCGACGTCGTCGGCCTTGACGCTGTCCTTGAGCGTGCGCAGGCGCTCGGCCAGTTCGCGCAGCTTGAGGATCAGCGGATCGCCGGCGAAGAAGGCATTGAGTTCGTCGGCGTTTTCGAAGCGCGCGGTGCGCCGGCCCAGGCCTTCAAGGATGCGGGTGGCCGCATCCAGCACCGACTGCGCCTTGCGCTGGCGGTCGTCCAGCAGCGCCTGCTTGTGGGTCTCGAAGGTCTCGAGCAGCTCCTCGCGCTTGCTGAGGATGTCGTTGAGGAAGTTCTCGTGCTCGCCGAACTGGCTCTCCAGTTCCTCCAGCTGCACCATCAGGCGCGACAGCTGCTCGTCGCACTTTTCCGGATCGCGCGCCAGCGCGAGCGCGCTGGCCACGCCCTGGCCGAACAGGGTGAACTGGGCGCCGAACTGGGCCACGGTCTCGGCCGAACCCAGGCCCTTGCGGCGCAGATCGGCGCGCGCCTTGGCCTGGTTGAGGCGGGCGTAGATGCCGGAGATGGCCTCGACGATGCGGGTGCGCTGAGTCGCGTCGTCCACGCGCAGCGTCGCCATCAGCTGCGACAGCATGTCCAGGTCGCCGGACATGGCCTGCATCTGCTTCAGCGGCACCTCCAGCTGGGCCACGCTGGTCGCCTGCTGGGCCTGCGCGTCCAGCGTCTGCAGGCGCTCGGCGTAGGGCAGCAGGGCCTTGTCGCCGGACAGGAAGGCGCCGGTGGCCGCGGCCACGCGCTCCTGCGCGGCCAGCAATTCGGTCTCCATCGCGTCGATCGCGGCGACGTCGATATAGCGGTATTCGCGGATGGTCAGCAGGTGCCCGCGCTGGGCGGCGATGCCGTTGAGCGCGTCGACGTGCTGCTGCACGGTGTCCCAGCCGTCGGGCAGCAGCGAATCCAGCAATGCCTTGTGGCGGCTCTGGCCCTCGCGCATCGCACGCTCGGACTGGCTGCGGATGCCCTCGACCTTTTCGTACTCGTCGATCACCGACTCGCTGGTCGCGGCGATCTCGCGCAACACCGAGGCGGCGTCGCCGCCCTTGGGGTCGCCCAGCCAGTGGTGGATGTCGAACAGGCGGTGGGTGGCCTGGCTGAGCTGGCTGTAGCGCTGCACCGAGACTTCGGTGGCGTCGATCTCGCGGCACAGGCTGAGCAGGTCGGAGATGCCGCGCACCAGCTCGGCGTTGCCGATCCGGCCCATGAAGCTGTTGCCCGCGGGCTGGCGCGCGGCGTGTTCGTCGCTGGAGAACGGGGTCCGCCAGACCTGCATCGGATGGACCCGGGTCGGCTCCTCGGTCTCTGCGGTGAACACCACCATGCGCCCGTCTTCGTAGCGGGCGTGGCCGTGCGCGTACACCGGCGTCTGCAGCCGGCGTTCGATCATGTTGTAGGTGAACAAGGCCGAGCGGCCGGCCTGCGGCTCGTAAAAGACGTACAGCACGTCCTCGCCGTTGGGCGAACGGATCGCGCGCTGGAAGCGCATGCCGTCCATGGCCGAGTCGAAGGTCTTGTACTCGCCGTTTTGCAGGTAGTAGCCGCCCGGGAACACGATGCCGTGGTCCTCGGGCAGCTGCACGCAGGCCAGCCCGATCGCATCGATGCGCTGGACCTTGCGGGTCAGGGTGTTGAACACCAGATGCCGCCACTGCTCCTCGCGGTACGGCAGCACGCGCAGCAGGATCAGGCTGCCGACGCGCGCGAACTCGACCTGGGCGTCGTCCAGCGACTGGGTGCGGTCGGCGACCGGCTCGCGGTAGATGCCCAGGCCGTCCTGGGTGTTGTTCTCGATCTTGACCGTGAGGTCACCGCCGACGGTTTCGACGAACACGCTGTCGAGGATGTTCAGATGCGGGTGGCGGCCCTCGACCGCCATCTCGCGGGTGGCGCGGGTCCATTCGAAGTCGAACGGCGCCGGCAGCGCGATGTCGCGCTCGCCGCGGTTGTCGATATAGCGCACTTGGCCGTCGGCCTCGACCGACCAGCGGAACACGCGCACGTCGTCCAGGCGCTCGCCGATCTGGAACGCGGCCAGCAGCTTGCCGTCGCGCGCCTCCAGCTGCAGCAGACGGGTGTTCTTGTAGTAGGCGTAGAGCTCGCGGAAATCCTGCGGGAAGCTGCCGGCGGCCAGGAAGCTGCCGGCCAGGTCCACCGCCTCGACGTCGTAGCCCTCGGCGGTCTCGACCAGCCGATGCAGCGAGAACACGTCCTCGACGCGGGTTTCCTTCTTCAGGCCGATGAAGACGTTGTAGCCGAACAGCAGGCAGTCGCCGACCTGGACGATGTCGCGCGCGACGCAGTTGTTCTCGGTGCGGATGCGCATCCGCCCGGCCACGTCCATCCGGCTGCTGCCGAACTCGGTCAGGCGCTGGGCGTTGAGCGCATCGGCGATCGCGCGCAGACGCGCGCCTTGTTCGCCCAGGCGCTTGCGCAGCACCTCGTAGGCGCCGCCCTGGGCGACCGCCTGGTCGAGAATGGCTTCGGCGGCCGATGCGTCCGGCGCCTGCGGCTTGGTTTCCGACATCTTCGCTTCCTTTTGGCGGGAGTCGGGAATGGGAAATCGGGAATCGCTCGAGCCGTCGCGATCCAGCGCCGGCTCAGCTCCGATACCCATTCCTATTCCCTATTACCGATTCCCAATTCCCGGCTTGCCGCGTCAGGACGCCAGCGAAGCGCCGTCGCCGGACTTGCCAGGCTTGTCGCCCTGCAGCGACAGCAGCTTCTGCAGCACGTCCTGCACGATCGGGCTCTTGCCGGCCACGCCTTCGATCGCCTTGCCCACCGACAGCGCCTTGGCGAAGGAATTGAAGAACTCGCCTTCGCCGCCGACGATGTCGATGTTGGCCTTGCTGAGCGCGGCGGCCAGCACGTCGGCCTGCTCCTTGGCGACTTCCTTGTTGGCCTCGATCGACGCGATCGCCTGCTCGAAGCTCTTCTCCAGCTGCATGCGGAACTCTTCGTGAGCGCGCGCGGTGTCGCTGAGCGCATCCAGGGCGCCGAACTTCTGCGCCAGGCCCTCGGCCTCGGACTTGAACTTCTGCAGCAGCACTTCGGCTTCCGACAGGCCCAGGTCCTTGGTCGCCTTGGCCTTGGCCGCGCCCAGCTGTTCGTCGCCACGGGCCTGCGCGAACAGGTTCTCTTCCAGCACCTTGGCGTCGGCCAGGCCCTGCTTCTGCTTGGCGTCGGCATGCGCTTCGATCACGCGCGCCTCGGCCAGGCCTTCCTTCTCGATCGCACTGGCGGTGACTTCGCGCACGCGCGCGTCGGCCAGGCCGGGTGCGGCGCGCTCGGCCTCGATGCCCTCGGCCATGCGCTTCTTGGCCTCGGACTGCTTGCCGGCCGCGTCCAGCTCGGCCTGCGCCAGCGTGGTGATCTCCACCGCCTTGTGCTTGGACGCGGCCTCGTCGGCCTCGGCCTGCTTGACCAGCCGCACCAGCTCTTCTTCGGCCACGGCCTGGGCATTCAGCACGGTGACCTGCTTGGCGCGATCGGCTTCGGACACGGCGCGCACTTCCTTGATGCGTTCCTCTTCCTGGGCCACGGTCTTCTCGACCGCGATACGCTCGCGGATCACGTTGGCGATGTCCTTGCGCTGCTCTTCCAGCGCCTTTTCCTTGTCGATCTTCTGCAGTTCGACTTCGCGCTCGCGCGAGACGATTTCCAGATCCTTGGCGCGGGTGACCTTTTCGACCTCGATCACGACCGCGCGCTGGCGGTTCTGCTGCGCGACTTCGACTTCGCGCATGCGGTTCTCTTCGCGGATGTCCAGCTGCTCCTGCACGCCGATGCGCGCCTGCTCGGCCTTGAGCCGCTCTTCCTCGCGCACCTTGGCGGTCTCGGCTTCCTCGCGCGCCTTGATGGTCTCGATCTCGCGCTTCTGGCGCGCCTCGGCGTCGGCCTGCTGGCGTTCCAGCGCCAGCATCGCCTCGCGGGTCTCGACGTTCTTCTTGGTGATCGCCAGTTGCTCGTTGCGCTCGAGCTCGTTGGTGATTACGTTCTGGGTGGCGGTCAGCTCGGTGATCTTGCGGATGCCTTCGGCGTCGAGGATGTTGTTCGGGTCCAGCGAGTCCTTGGGCGTCTGCTCCAGATAGTCGATCGCCACGTCCTCCAGCAGGTAGCCGTTGAGGTCGTTGCCGATGGTCTCCAGCACGCGGTCGCGGAAGTCCTGGCGGTTCTCGAACAGGTCGGTGAACTCGAACTTCTTGCCCACCGTCTTCAGCGCCTCGGAGAACTTGGCGTTGAACAGCTCGTTGACCGCGCCGCGGTCGGAGGCGCGCTCGGTGCCCACGGCCTTGGCGACCTTGAGCACGTCCTGCTGGGTCTCGTTGACGCGCAGGTAGAAGGCCACGGTGATGTCCGCGCGCATGTTGTCCTTGCAGATCAGGCCGTCCTTGCCGCGGCGGTCGACCTCCAGGGTGATCAAGGAGATCTGCATCAGCTCCTTCTTGTAGATCACCGGGTAGACCAGCGCACCGGTGAAATGCACCTTCGGGGTCGCCGACAGGTCGTTCACGATCAAGGCCGTGCCCTGCGGCACCTTGATGTAGAAGGCTTTGAACAGGCCAAAGAAGCCGAAGATCGCGACCATGACCGCGCCCGCGATCATCAGCCCCGGCAGGATGATTTCAAGACTCATTTCAGATTCCCCTTTGACCCAATCAATTCGATAACGGATGACGACCGAGCGCGCGGCGGAGGGCCGACGCGGCTGCTACGGCCCGTTGAACTCGTCTTCGCCGATCACGCGGTAGGCGTTCTGCTCGGCGAAGTATTCGATCAGCACCACGCGGTCGCCGCGCTTGAAGCGATCGGCAACGTCGTCGCGCACTTGCAGGATCAGGCCGGCACCGCCGTCCTCGACGCTGGCGCTGCCCATGCTCGCGGTCACCGTGGGGCTGCGCACGATCGCCAGCTGCCCCAGCAACGGACGCGCCGGCAACGGCTTGAGCTGGGCGAAGAAGCGCCGCAACGGGCGCAACGCAATGCCGCTCAGAAACACCGAGGCGATCAGAGCGCCGGCCATGGTCGCCACGCCCAGCACGGTATGCATCCAGTTCCCGGGCAGATGGCGCAGCACCAGGTACTCGGCGAAATAGGTCAGGAACCAGCTGAAGAACACCAGCGCGGTGAACACCACGGTCAGCGGAATGCCGCCCAGGCCCAGACGCATCAGGGGACCGGTGGCGCCGCTGAGCCCGCCGCCATCGCCGCCCGCGCCCTCGGCCCCTTCGGCGCCAATGCCGAACACGCCATCGAGGATGTCCAGGTCGATCAGGCCGGTGGCGGCGATCAGCCAGTACAGCACCACCATCATCATCAGCAGGCTGAAGATGACGGTCGGGAACGACCATACGATCTGCAGGAACACGAACACACCCTTCTCCCCGTTTGTGCCACCACCCCGCGCGCGTCGCCCCGACGCGCGCTGCGCCTACCTTACCCGGCCGGCGCCAGCGCGCGCGGGCGGTATCAACCCGCGCTCTTCTGCTTCAACCGCTCCAGCACCGAATCCGCGCTGGAAGCATCGGCGATGATGCCGGCCTCGCGCAGCTTGGTGTCCAGCGCGTCCTGGCCCTCATCCTTGGCCAATTCGGCCGCCGCGTCCATGCGCGCGCCGCGCTCGGCCTGCTTGAGCTTGATCCGCTCCAGCGATTCCACCGCGGTCTGCATACGGCTCTGCGAGCCGGCGTAGCGGTGGGCGACGGTGGCCTGGGCGCGCTGCACGCTTTCCGTGGCCTTGACCGTGTCCAGCTGCTGCTTGAGGCGGCGGATGTTGCCCTCGGCTTGCAGGATCGCCTTGCGCAGGTCGACGATGCTGACCGCGAACTGCCGCACCTGATGCTCGTCGGCGTCGCGGCTGCCTTCGAGCAGGGCGATCTTGGCCGCGACCTCGCGCGCCAGCGATTCGTCGCCGGCTTCCAATGCCTTCATCGCGTAGGCCTCGTATTCGGCGACCTTGTCGCGCGAGCTGGCCAGACGGTCCTCGGCCAGCTTGTGCTTGGCCATGATCTCGGCCAGCGCTTCCTTGGAACGACGCAGCTCCAGGTCGGAGTCGCGGATTTCCTGGTCGAGGATGCGCAGCGCCTGCCCGTCGACCAGCGACTCGCCGACTTCGTTGGCGCCGCCGCGCAGGGCGGTCAACAGCTTGCTCCAGATGTTCATCGTCTCGTCTCCTGGCCCGGCCGCGTCACGCGGCCTGACGCAGTTGGGGTTCGTAGGCTTCGGTGGCCTTGATCACGTTGTCGGCCAGGGTCTCGATCTCGAACAGCACGTTCGACAGCGAGGAACCGGCGCTGAGCGCACCGAACATGATGTAGACCCGCTCGCCGTCGGCCAGGGTCTCGATGCCGACCGTGGACAGCGGGAACATCTTGTGGGTGCGCAGGACTTCGTCGTTGAAGGCCGCCGAGTCGCGCACCTGCGCCACCGGCCACAGCAAGGCCTCGACCACGATCTGTTCGCCGACCACGGCCATGAACAGCGGCAGGTCGCCGTATTCGGACATCGTCACGTGCAAGCCCGGCTCGGCGCCGTCGATCAGTTCGATCTGGGACTCGCCATTGCGGAACTCTTCGGTCGCCGACAGGGCCTCGTACAGGGCCGTCGCCGTCCAGGTCTTCGATTCGCTCATTCCACTCTCCTTATCGGGTCGTGCCGGCGACGGGCCCATCGTCCCGCGCGGCTGACGCATGCGCTTTTCGACCGCCATCAGTTCGTCGCCGAACTCCGGCAGGATCCACACCTCCTTCTTGACCAGCCCCTTCTGCCGCAGGCGTTCGCGGTGCAGGCGCTGGTAGTAGGCGGAGGATTTGCGTTCCATGGAGCGCACGTTATCGCATCACATGTAACGACTTCAAGTGCTCACATGTGATGTTCCGACGAACGGCAGCGCCACGCCGAAGCCGGCGCTAAATTCGATTAAAAACAGTGGGTTGCCGATACGAAGGCGAAGACACGGCTACACCGGACCGCCCTCGGACGGTCGCGGTGTGCCTGCTGGTCGAGCGCCCTGATGGCCCCGGCACGCAGGGCGTGCCGGGAGCGCCTCAGCCCAGACGGCGCGCGCCCAGGGTCTGCTGCTCCTGAGCCAGGGCCAGCGCGCGGTCCTGGCTGAGTTGCTCCTGGCCGACCCGCTCGAGCTGGCGCTGCGACTCGGCCACCGGGGTGCGCGCGGCCTCCTGCAGCGCGGTTGCGCTGACCCGGTGGCCAGGGTCGTCGAGGCGCCCCTGCACCGCGATCAGATTGCCGTTGAGATCCGGGCCGCCATGCTGGGCGTCGCGACTGAAGACCAAGTGGTCGATGCCGGTCATGCGCGCGCGGCACGCGTCCACCGCCACGCCCATCGCGGTGCGCTGCAGTTCTTCGTTGCCGACCTGCTTGCCGTGACGCTCGTACAGCGATTCCACCTGGCCCAGCGCCTCGCGGTACATCGGATGCTCGGGCGCGGCCTCGCTGCGCTGGCCGGTGCTGCGCTCGCCCGGCGCGGTCACCGGCGCGTCGTTGGCGGGCACGCCGCCGCCCGGCACCTCGCGCGTACCGCCACCGGGATTCGCGCCCAGGGTGATGCCGAGGTTACCGCTTTCGAATTCCTTGACCGTGACCGTGGCGCCGGCCTGATCGGTGATACGCAGGTCGGTGCCTTGCAGCTGGTAGGTGTAGAGACCGTCGGCGCTGCGGTAGGTGTTTTCGGGATCGCCCTCGTTGCGCACGCCGCCGCTGAGCACGCGCCCGCCCCAACGCACTTCGCCGACCTTGTCGCTGTCGAGCACGGTGTCGCCGTCGCCGACCACGTAGGTGTCGCGGCCCTGCCCGCCTTCGAGACGGTCGCGGCCGGCGCCGCCGATCAGGATGTCGTCGCCGCGCGCGCCGCGCAGGGTATCGTCGCCACCCTCGCCGATCAGCAGATCGTTGCTGGATACCTCGGCGCCGTTGCGTGTGCGGCGCGCGTCCAGGGTGGCGGCGTGCTCGGCGTCGACCGCGACGGTGGCGGTGTTGCGGCCGGGATCGAGGTAGATCGCGCCGGCCTCGAAGGATTCGTTGGTGAGGCGATCGGCCAGATCCGGATGCTCGCGACGCAGATCGGTGAGCAGGGCGTCGCGCGCCGGCGCCAATGCCTCGCGGATGGTCTGGACCTCGCCGTAGTCGGCGGTGATGTTGCTGAAGTCGCGGTTGGCCTGGTCGATCATGTTGCGGCCTTCATTGCGGCCGTCGATGGATTCGCCCCAGTTGCGCTCGTCGCGCACGATGCGGTCGCGGTGCAGTTGGAAGCTGCGGTAGACGTCGCGCGCTTCGGCGGCGTCGACGTTGGCCGGATCGTCGTACAGGCCGAACAGTTGGCCTTCCATGTAGCGACGCTTGCGCAGGCCGGCCTCGGACGGCGCGTGCGAGCCCCAGGAGTTGTAGCGCAGCTCGAACCAGGCCTCGGCGCGATCGCCGGCTTCGACGGCGTCGCGGAACGGTTCCATGTTGCGGTTGTAGGAGCCGACGCCGCGGTTGTAGACCACCGACACCGCGGCCGCCTTCTCGCGCGACATCGGCATGTCCAAGGCGTTGACCGGCGCCTCGTATTCGGGAATCGAGGCCTCCAGCAGGCGATCGGCCTGCGCCGCATCGAGCGTGCGCGGGAAGGTCAGGCCCAGGCGGGTGCGGTCGGCGGCCGGGGCCTCGTCGATGCGCTGCAGCAGCTCGCGCTCGCCGCGGGTCAGCTCGATACCCGAGCGCTCCCAGATCTCGACGTTGTTGGACCGGTTGAAGGTGTAGCCGTAGCCGATGGTGGCGCGGTCGTCGCCGACGTCCTGCGAACGCGCGTGCAGCGACTCGGTGATCTTGACCAGCCGTTTGATCAGTTCGTTGTATTGCTCTTGGGTCAGCTCGTTGTAATCCATGACGCTCTCGCTCCTGGTGATCCGCCCTTCCTAGGGCGTGGGTAATTCCGATGTGAACCGCGTTGGTTCACATCAGATCGGCGTAATCCCCGATCTGGTCGCACACGGTCTTGGGCGGGTCGGCCAGCTCGACCACGCGCTGGGCCTTCGGGTCCTTGCCCTTGCTGGCGCCGACGATGCCGTAGACCAGGTAATAGCGGCCGTCGCGCTCGATCAGGCCGAAGCGCGACAACTCGCTGAAGGCGTAGCGGCCGCCGTCGGCGCGCTCGACCGAGAATTCGCATTCGGAGTAGCTGCCGGCACCGCATTCGGCGGACAGCGATTTGAGGCCGTGGCGGCCGTCGAAATCGAAGCGGGAGTTGAGGCCGCCCTCGTCGGAGCCGCCGCTGGCGGCGATGCGCACGCGTTCGTACTCGCCAGAGGCCTTCCAGGCGCGCACCTGCGCGCACAGATCGGCGGACGCGCCGGCCTTGCCGACGCCCTCTTTATCCACAGCCGGCGCGGTCGACGCGCAGGCGGCCAACAGCGGCAACAACACCCAAGCAGCAGCCTGACGCATGCCTCTTCCTTGTGCGGAACGCAGGCGGTCAGAGTGCGGCAGGCGTGCGTGAAAGTTCAACCTCGGCCGGGCGGGTTCGCGGCAGGGCGTGCGCCGCGATCCGCCGGGCCGGTTGCGGGGCTCAGGCGATCCCGTGCAGACGGCGCGCCTCGGCGATCCGGGTCTTCACGGTCGCATCCAGCTCGCCCAGTTCGGCTTGCTTGAAGATGTTGCCGAGCACGCGCTTCTCGTCGTCGTCGATGCTCTGGTCGCGTAGGGCCAGCGCCAGCAGCTTGTCGAATTCCTGGGCATCGAGTTCGCCGTCGTTGGTGAATACCGGGATCGAGGCCAGGGCGATTTCGAGGTGACTCTTGGGGGTCGTCATGGGCAGTCCTGTGCTGGGTGCGATAAGAAACCCGATGCTAGCGCGGCGCACATGAAGATTTCGATCAGGCCGGCGCGCGCGGCGCCGCCAAAGAAAAAGCCCGCGCTGGCTAGCGCGGGCTTTCGTGGCACAACGCGCGTGTCGCCGCGCGTATTTGTCGTGCTTACCAGACCACTTCGGCCATCGAGCAGTTCAGGCCCGAACCGATGCCGAGCAGAGCGACGCGGTCGCCCTTCTTCAGGCGGCCCATCTCGCGCAGCTTGCTCAGCACGATCGGCACCGAGGCCGGGCCGATGTTGCCGTGCTCGTTGAAGATGGTCAGGACCTTCTTCGGGTCGATGCCGAAGGCCTTAATGAAGGCCTGGGTGTGGACCTGGCTGACCTGATGGATCACGAACTCGTCGAGTTCGTCGGCAACCCAGCCCAACGCGCCGATCGCGGCGATCCAGGTGCGCTGGGCGAGCTTGAGGCCCTCGGTCAGCAGCATCTTGGTGTCGGTGACCATGCGGTCGAGGTTGCCGCGGCACAGGCTGTTCCACTGCGTGGCCGCGCGGGTGACGCCGCCGCGGTAACGCGGCGCGCCCGGCGCGAGTTCGGAACGCGCCATCACCATGGCCGCGGCGCCGCAGCCCAGGGTCAGGGTGGCCAGCTCGTTGCGGAACTGCTCGGCGGTGGCGTCGGGCGAGGTCAGGCGCTCGAGGGTCTTCTCGTAGGCCAGGCCGGCGGTCTCACCGTCCACGACCAGGGCGTAGTCGATTTCGCCGCGCTCGATCATGCGCGCGGCGATGTCCATGCCGTTGATGAAGGCCAGGCAGGCGTTGGCGACGTCGAAGTTCTGGCAGTGCTCGGACAGGCCGAGGTTGCCGCTGACGATGCTGGCGGTGGACGGCTCGAGGTAGTCGCGGCTGACCGAGGTGTTGACCAGCAGGCCGACCCGGTCGGGTTCGATGCCGGCATCGGCCAGCGCCTTCACGCCGGCCAGGGTGGCGGCATCGGAGGCGAGCATGTCGCCGTCCCACAGTCGGCGCGCGTGGATGCCGGCGATGTCCTTGAGCACATCGGCCTTGATACCGAGCCGGTCGAGCGTCGGCTTGAGGCGTTCGTTGATCTCGTCCGAACTCAGACGACGCGGGGCGTCGATGTGGGCGAGACCGGCGATGGCGACATGTTGGAACAGCATGGGCGGCGAACCGTGAGCGGAAACACGAAAGATTAACGGGTTCCAGGCCGCCCTGCATTAAATGGTGTCGCCCCGGCCGGCGAACGGGCGCCGGCAGCTGAAGCGTTCAGGACGTGCCCAGGGGCACTTAAAGCACGCTAAAGCCGCTGGAACGGGCCTTAGCGGCCCTTAATCGGGCCCCCAGCGGGTCGAGGCCCGGGTCTCAGCCGCCGACCGGGTAGGTCTTGGCGGACTCGGCCGGGGCCGCGGCCGGCCGACCGGCGGTAGGCGCCGGGCCGCCGCAGCGGTAGGCCGCGTAGCGCTGCTCGCCATTGGCGGGCGGGGCCAGCGGCTGGATGGTGTCGGCCTGCAGGCCCGGCGCCTCGTTGCGGGCCAGGGTTTCCAGCTCCTCGCTCACGCGCAGGGCGTTGCGTTCGTAGAAGGCCACCGAGTCCTTGACCGAGACCGCGACTTCGCCGCGCTTCTCGCAGGCCGGCGCGGCACCGCCGCTGAGCACGCGCACCGCAGACGCACCCGGAGCCATCTGCACCCAGGTGCAACCGCCGAGGACCAGGGCGGCGAACAGGCTAACGGCGAGCGGACGATTCATGCGGAGCTCCAGTGAGGCGGCGTGGATGACGCGCATTCTGGCTGGGTATGCGTGAATTTGGGAGGACTGGTGATGCGGGGGGCGCTGCGACCGCTCTTCACGCTTGTTTGCTGTCCCTTCTCCCGCTGACGGGAGAAGGTGCCCGGAGGGCGGATGAGGGCGCGCGAATCGCAAGCGGCGGCGCTAGCTTGATGCTGCGCGTGCCCTCACCCCAACCCCTCTCCCGCACGCGGGAGAGGGGCTAAAGCAAAAATGCGGCGGATGAGGGCAGCGGCACGCCCTTACTTCTGCTTCGGCTTACCGTCCGCGTCCACCGACTGCACTTCGCCCAGCTTCAGATCGCGGATCGGCTGTTCGATCTTCGACAAGTCGCCGACCACCACCCAGGTGACCGCGGCCGGGTCGATGGTCTCGGCCGCGGCCTGGGCCAGCGCCGGGGTCATCGCATCGTTGCGGGCCTTGTACTGGACGATGTAGTCGTCCGGACGGCCGTAGCGCAGATTGCCGGCGACCTGACCCAGCACCGCGTTCGCGGTCTCGTAGGCGCCGGGCAGGCTGAGGGTGTTGCTGGCGCGGATCTTGGCCACCTCGGCCTCGGTGATCGGGGTCTGGCCGCTGGCGAAGGCGTCGATCTCGCGCTTGAGCTCCTTGATCGAATCCACGGTCTTGTCGCTCTGCACCGCCGCTGAGGCGATCCACGGGCGCTGGCCCTTGGTGTTGCTGGCGCCGCTGTAGGAACCGTAGGCCCAGTGCTTGTCCTCGCGCAGGTTCATGTTGAGGCGCGAGCTGAACTCGCCGCCGAGCACGCCGTTGGCGAAGTCGAAATCGATCGAGCCGGCGTCCGAGGTCGGCGGCACCACTTCGCCGACGTAAAGGTTGGACTGGATCGCGCCGGGCTGGTCGACCAGGAACACACGCGGCGCCTTCGGGCGCGGCACCGTCGCCACTTCAGGCAGCGCGGGCGCGTTCGGCGCCGGCTTCCAATCGCCGAAACGCTTTTCCAGCTGCGGCACGATGTCCTTGAGGCTGGTGTCGCCGACCACGACGATGCGCACCTTGTCCGGCTGCAGCCAGTCGCGATGGAAGGCGACCAGATCGTCGCGGGTCAGCGAGGCGATCGAGGCCTCGGTGCCGCTGCCGGTGAAGGGAATCGCGTAGGCGTGGCCGGCGCCGTACAGCAGCGGCGGCAGCACGCGCAGGGCCGCGGTCTGCGGACGCGCCTTCTCCTGCTTGATGCCGGCCAGCCAGGTCGCGCGCACGCGCTCGATCTCGGCAGCGTCGAAGCGCGGACGGCGGACCACATCGGCGAACAGATCCAGCGACGGATCCAGCTTGTCCTTCAGCGCCGACAGGCTGATCGAGGCGCTGTCCAGGCTGGCGCCGGCGCCGAGCTCGGCGCCCAGGGCCTCCTTGCGCGCGGCCAGCTGCAGCGCACCGTAGTCGCCGGCGCCTTCGTCCAGCATCGACATGGCGAAGCTGGCCGTGCCCAGCTTGCGGCCCTGGTCGGCGGTGTAGCCGCCCGGGAATTCCATCAACAGCTGCACCACCGGAATTTCGTGGCGCTCCACCAGCACCACTTCCATGCCGTTGGACAGCTTGCCGCGCTGCGGGGTCGGGAAGCTCAGCGCCGGGAAGGTCTGGGTGACCGGCACGCCGGTGCTGCGGTCGACGTCGGACTTGACGGTCTTGAACTTGGGATCCGGCGCGGGCACCGCGGCCGGCGCGCTGGCGGGCGCCGCGGCGGCGGTTTCCGGCAGCGACGAAGCCGGCTTGTCGCTGGGCTGCACGACCAGAGTGTGCGAGCCCACGCCCAGCCACTTCCGGCCGGCCGCACGCACGCTTTCCGGGGTCGCGGCCATCAGGGTTTCCAGCTCTTCGCGGTAGCAGTCGGGCTTGCCGCTGTAGACCGCGCATTCGGCCAGCACGTCGGACTTGCCGCCGAAGCCGCCGATGCGCTCGATGCCGCGCACGAAGTCGGCGCGGATCGCGGTCTTGGCCTGATCCAGTTCCTCGGCGGTCGGGCCCTGGGTCAGCAGACGCTGCAGTTCCTCGTCGACGATCTTCTCGACCTTGGCCGAGTCCACACCTTCCTTGACCGTGGTGGTGATGAAGAAGGTGCCGCTGATCTCGCTGTTCCAGACCGAGGTGCCGACGTTATCGGCCAGCTTGTCCTGGTGGACCAGGCGCGTGTCCAGGCGCGAGGACGCGCTGCCGCCCAGCACCTGGCTCAGCAGGGTCAGCAGGGTCGAATCCTTGCTGCCGTTCTCGGCCACCGGCCAGGCGCGGTACACGCGCACCTGCGGCACGCGGTCGGGTACCGTCTCGCGGGTGTCCTGACTGCGCTTGGGAATGTTGGTCGGCATGTCCTTGAGCGTCGCGCTGGCGGGGATGTCGCCGAAGTAGCGCAGGGCCTTTTCCTTGGCCGTCTTCAGATCGATATCGCCGGCCAGCACCAGCACCGCGTTGTTGGGGCCGTACCAGCTGCGGAACCAGGTCTTGACGTCGTCGAGCGAGGCCGCGTCGAGGTCGGCCATCGAGCCGATGGTCTGCCAGTGGTAGGGATGCCCGACCGGGTACAGGGCCTCGAACATCTTGGCGTTGATGCGGCGGCCGTAGGGCTGGTTCTCGCCCTGGCGCTTCTCGTTCTGGACCACGCCGCGCTGCTCGTCCAGGGTCTTCTGGTCGATCGCGCCGAGCAGGTGGCCCATGCGGTCGGACTCCATCCACAGCGCCATGTCCAGCGCGGTGGTGGGCACGTTCTGGAAGTAGTTGGTGCGGTCCTGGTTGGTGGTGCCGTTCTGATCGGTCACACCGACCAGCTCGAACGGCGCGAAGAACTCGCCCTTGTGGTTCTCCGAGCCCTGGAACATCAGGTGCTCGAACAGATGCGCGAAGCCGGTGCGGCCGGGCTGCTCGTTCTTGCTGCCCACGTGGTACCACAGGTTGACCGCGACGATCGGCGCCTTGCGGTCGGTGTGCACGATCACGCGCAGGCCGTTGGGCAGGGTGAACTCCTCGTACGGGATCGCGACCGAGGCCTTGGGCGCGGCGGCGTACGCGGGCACCGACGCAGCGACGCCACCGCCCAGCGCGGCGGTCAGGGCGAGAGCGAGGGCGGCGGCGCGCGGGCGGGCGCGGGACGTCGGCGAGATCGGGGACATGTGCAGCTCCTGGGTACGGTCGGATGGTTGCGAATGAAGGGATTACGCGCGGACGAGGCCGGCGCAGGACCCTGCATCCTAGTCGCGGCGGGCGGCCGTGAGCACTAGGCCACAAGTTAGGTAGGGGGTCGGGACGGACCTGCGTTACCCGTTTTTTGTGCCTGTACGTGCCCAGGCCCGGCCCTGCGGGGAGCCAGCCACGCATAATGCGCGCATGTTCGACGTCATCCTGTACCAGCCCGAGATCCCGCCCAACACCGGCAACGTGATCCGCCTGTGCGCCAACACCGGCGCGCGCCTGCATCTGATCGCGCCGCTGGGCTTCGGCCTGGAAGACAAACAGCTCAAGCGCGCCGGCCTGGACTATCACGAGTACGCCACGCTGCGCGTTCACGACAGCCTGGACGCGGCGCTGGCGGCGATCGCCCAGGACCAGGGCGTGCCGCCGCGCTTGTTCGCACTGAGCACGCGCGGGCGCACCCGCCACGATCGCCCGGCCTATCGCGCCGGCGATGCCTTCCTGTTCGGCCCGGAAACCCGCGGCCTGCCCGGCGAAGTATTGGAAGGCGTGCCCGAAGCGCAGCGCCTGCGTCTGCCGATGCGCCCGGAGAACCGCAGCCTGAACCTGTCCAACGCGGTCGCGGTGGTGGTGTTCGAGGCCTGGCGTCAGCTCGCTTACGCCGGCGGCGAATAAGCCCGGCCACCGCGGCGGCCGTGCACCGCCCCGGTGCCGCGACGCCACTTAGACTTTGGTCGTAGACGCAGGCGTTGCGCAACGCGGTTCCACTACGCGCTGCCGTGCGCGCGTCCGCTTGCGCGGCGGCGCGGCGATGTTGTGGATAGAGCGCAGAAAAAACCGAGCCGTCGGGCGATCTGCGCCGAATCGATCCATCGCGATCGCAGCATAGTGAGAGCCGCCGCATGAACGAACAGGTTTCGAACCCCCACGCGCCGCCCGGCATGCAGATCATGCGCAGCGCATACACCGTCACCACCACCATCGACCGCCTGGTGGCGATGGTCGAACAGCGCGGGCTGCGCGTGTACGCGCGCATCGACCACGCCCGCATCGCCGACGGCTGCGGCCTGCGCATGCCACCGACCCAGCTGCTGCTGTTCGGAAATCCGCTGGCCTCGTCGGTGGCGATGCTGGAACAGCCGACCCTGGCGATCGATCTGCCGATGAAGGTACTGGCCTGGCGTCACGACGACGGCCACACCCGCGTGGGCTATCTCGACTTGGATTGGATGGCCGACCGGCATGCCTTGCCGGAAGCGCAGCGCGACATCACCCAGGCGGTGAACCAAAGCCTGCGCGCGCTGGTACGCGCGGCCGCCTCGCGCGAAGTGTCCTTGCGCGTATGCCCGGTGCCGGAGCCGCGGCCGCGCCGTCTGGCGGCGGTGGGCTAAATCGGCGTCGATTCTCTCAGGCCGTTCGTGCAACCAGCAGAGGCTGATCTGGGTGTCAGGCTAATGTGGGACTGTGGGCGTCCTTGTTCGCTGTGCAAGCTCACGCTGAAGCTCCCAGCATTCACGATTATCCCGCCCGCCCAACTCGAAGCAACGAGACAAGGCCGCTGAGAGCCGCCCATCCCTGTCCGAAATGGATAGCGGCTGCAGTTGTGCGAACTCCAGCAACAAAGTCACATTGATGGTGAGATTGCCTGTTTGGACCGCCTCTGCAAGAAGTAGCGGCCCAACACGCGTGCCGTTCTTGTCCAACAAATAGTCGAATCGCGAGGACGACGGCCGCCGATGCTCCAGTTCCCAGACGACTATTCGAACCTGAATGTCTGGCGGCAGCGTCTGAAACTGGGTTCGGGCCTGCTCCAGGCTCATACCCTCCAAATTCCGCAGCTCCTTTGGCTTCCCGCCGTAGCATGCAGACACAGAGATGACGGCGAAGCACAAAGAGAGGATCGCAATTTTCATTTTCTGCATTCGTCGCCAGCGACACGCCCTCATCATGTTCCACATGGGCCCACCTATGGACGATCAAGTTTAGCCCGCTTTTTCTCGGGCGCCGCCTCCAGCTCCTTGAGGTACTCAACCGCTCTCTCACTACCGTGTTCAGCGGCTTCCTTCAACCAATATTTCCCACGAACACGCTCTTCACTCTCCGCAGATTTCGTCAAAATAAATCCATAGTTGTACTCACAAACCACATCGCCGTTCTCCGCACAAATCCTCAGCCACGCGTTCCCCTCTTCGTACTGAACGGAGGCGACGCTGTAGTACTCATACAGGCGTTTTGCCGCGGAGGATTCACCTCCGAGCGCCGCAAGCTTGAGCGCCTCGATGTCGCCTTCTGGAATTGCCAAAGAATGCACATCCCCGGCCGCCCCCGCCATTAGCGTTAAGAGCGAAGCAAATCCCATCATCGACCTGCTCATTAATGCTCTCCGACTTAAAGTTGAGGTATGAAGGGATTTATGGCTTGTCTGCGACACTGCTGCAAAGCCAGTGAGGAATAGGTTCACTAGGCCAAGCGCACTACCCAAACACTAGAAGGGGATATCTTGCATGGCCTGGATGCCTCTAGCAGCGGGTACGAGGGGCGGAGCAGCTACTAAATACCCGAGACGAGCTTGGCTGCGATGCCGGCGCCATTAAGCCAGCGTTGATCCAGACGCTGCGCTATCTCCAGCATGTCCTGAACTTCACCGATCACACGCCAGTAACCCGAGCCAATAGACTTCTGTGGAACTGTTGACGTCCTCGGCGCCGGTCTGCTGCTTGGCTCCGGCTTACTGCAGAACTATGGGTGTCCTTATCTACCTCTATTGTTCGCGGCCTATTGTCTATGGCTTGCCGTTTCCGGCCGCGAGGCCCGCAGATGCCATCGATACGTGGCAAGCCACTACTTTGTTGGCAACGCGTATGGCTGCAGACTGGGCTTCAGGGTCCTTTTCGTCATAGCTGATAGTCACTGAGTTATTGCCGGCCGCTTCGAACTCGGAGACCAGCACGAAGGTACCGAAGCGATCACGTCCAAGTTGGATGCGTCTAGGTAGAGCCGTGGCAGAAACTTCTTTCAGTGTGGTGCCAGGATACATGCCGATTTTTCCGACGCCGAACTTCAACAGTCCGCCATCCCCAACGATCTCTGCGGACGTCGTGTAGTGAGGGCTGAGCATTCCGTTACTAAAAGTTGCCCTAAGGACAGCTGCGCGCCGCAGGCACACGCCGAAGTAGGTACTTAGCGGAAACAGCTCGCCATCGGCTGACAGCAGGTCCGCATTGGCGGAGCGGGCTAGATGTTGGTCGTCGTTCCTCTTGGGCTGGAGCCCTTCTGACGATGGGCTGCAACCCACAAATTGAGGTATGACTAACAGGCAGCCGATCAGGATTACTATTCGCATCCGCAAGCCCCCAATCGTCAGGATTAACATAACGAGAATTCTTTAGTAATTCTATATCCAATTCTTGCGCTTTAAATTCAGGATCGCCATTACTGTTGGAGCACCTGGACGTATGTTGTCCGAAAATCCAAGCAGGCCATGAGCGACCTCGTGCGCGCAGACGGACCACTCGTAGGTAGCCCGACGACTATCAGAAGAGTTGAAGCAACTGACATCCATAGACCTGTGGCCCGCGACTAGCGATCGGCACTGCCGCGAAGGCTGCGAGAAGTAAGCTCCGTCAGGCCAAGCGTACTAGCCCAAACATTAGAAGAGGATATCTTGCACGGCCTGGGCACCTCTAACAGCAAGCGTGAGGGGCGGAGCAGCCACGAAATACTCAAGACGAGCTCGGCCGCGATGCCGACGTCCTTAAGCCAACGTTGATTCAGACGCCGCGCTATCTCCAGCATGCCCTGAATTTCGCCGACCACACACCAGCAACCCGAGCCAAAAAGGCTTCGGTGGAACTGTGGGTGTCCTTGCCCCGCTACGCGAAGCTCAGTTCCCCGTCTGCTGCCCGATCCATAGCCGATTGCCGTCGGGATCTTCGACACGGAACTCGCTCATGCCGTAGAAGGGATGACTGATAGAAGGCACATCCAAGCCTCGCCTTCTCACGTCGCGGTGGTAGGCGAAGATGTCGTCTGGGTACAGGTAGATCACCGAGGTGCGTGGCGCGTCCGGCGGCTGGTTGATCGACTCGTCCACCATCAGCCGGCACCCGTCCAACACCAGCATCGCCCAACGCCATTCGTCGTTGCGCTTTTCCACCGCAAAGCCGAGCTTGGCGTAGAACTCCACGCTGGTCGGCATATGGCGGACCGGCAGCATCGGGATTACCCGCATCATCTTCACCTCTTCTATTTGCCTAGTCCTCGGCGGGAACGCCGGCCTGTAGTGCGCGCGTGGCAGCCGCTGTTGACAGCTGCAGGGCAACGGCGAGTTCCTGCGCACTGCACTTGGCGTCACCCAGCAACCACGCCACTACCGGCGAGAACAGACCATCGGCGAGCCCATGTGCGGCGAGGCGCACGGGAATGCGCAGACGGCTGCGCTGTGCCGGGGACAGCGTGCTCTCCACGTGCATGACCAGCGTGTGCCGGACAATACGTAGCGCTGCGCCCTGGAATAGGCTGCGAGCGAGTGCACGGTTCTGCCAGAAGTGTTCCAGGATCGCGCACACCTTGTTGACGTCCGCCTGCCTACCGACCAGATTGGCCAGCGTCTGGAATGGCCCTTCCAGGCTGGCGGCAAGCAGCTCGTCCTTATTGCGGAAGTGTTCGTAGAACGTCGAGCGGCTGACGCCCGATCGTGTCAGCACATCGCCGACGCGGATCTCGTGGTAGCGCTGGTTGAGCACCAGCGAGAAGAACGCCGCCATCAGGTCCTGGCGTGTGCGCCGCCTACGGGGATCTTCGTTTGGCTCAAGTAGTGTCATGGGCGGGATCATCCCACGAACCCTGCCGGACATTGGGCCGCGATTGTCCGGAAACCCGCCACGATCGCATCGCTAGCCTATACGCTCTTCTTTGCAGGGGCACCGCATGACCACGACCTCATCCCGCACGCAAGGCACCCTGCTCTCCGGCGTGACGCTGATCGCCAGCGGGGTGCTGGCGCCGCTCATCATGGCCTTTCATCCCACCGCACAAGGCGCCGACGTGGCAGCGCGGCTCACCAGCCTCACGGAGATCTCCTCGCTCAGCCGGCACGTGCATCTGGCGATGATCGTATGCATCGTCGCCCTCTGGCTGTCGTTGGCCCACCTCGCTCGGCGTTGGCCAGGCAACGGCTGGGTGTGGGCTGCGGTCCGCCTCTACGCGCTGGGCGCCGTCGCCATGCTGGGCGCGGCGTTGATCAGCGGCTTCCTCATCAGTGACTATCTGCAGCGCGTTCAGCCGCTGATCCCGCGCGCCGAGGACGCGCTGCCTTCGGTGCTGCTCGCCTTCTCCGCCAATCAGGTGCTGGCGGGATTCGGCACGCTCGGCATGTTGGGCGGCATCGTGCTGTGGTCTGCCTCGATGCTGCGCCAATCCGGTCGGCTGGCGATCGCGTGCAGCGCCTACGGCATGATCGCGGGTCTGATGTGCCTAATCGGCTACATCACAGGATTGATTTCGCTCCACGCCCCCGGCATGACCTTTGTGGTCGTCGCACAAAGTCTCTGGTACTGCCTGCTGGGCCTGTGGGTCGTGCGGGCTTCGCAGAATGTCACGACGACGACATCCCACGATGGCGGCCGCCGCGCCTGATGCCTGGCCCACCTTCGACCGATCCGCGGAGCGCCATCATGCTCGTTCCCTACTCTCCCACATGGCCGCTCGTCTTCCAGGACCTCCGGCAGGAACTGGTGCCGGCTTTCGCCGGCGTGCCCATCGAGATCATGCATATCGGCAGCACCTCGGTGCCCGGGCTGGCGGCCAAGCCGGTCATCGACCTCCTGCTGGGCGCGCCGACACTCGCCAAGATCGAAGCCCGCATCGGGGACATGGTGAACCTGGGCTACACCTACCGGCCGCACTACGAGGCAGCGATCCCTCGGCGCCGCTACTTCGTCAAAGACATCACGGGCGACCTGCGGATCCACCTGCATTGCGTCGAACAAGGTGGCCGACTCTGGCGGGAACATCTCCACTTCCGCGACCTACTGCGCGCCGACGACGCCCACCGATCCGAGTACGAAGCCCTGAAACGACGGCTAGCTATCGTGCACGCCGATGACAAGGCTGCTTATACGTTGGAGAAGGGTGTCTACATTCGATCTCTGTTGTCTTCCCTGGAGGACTAGCGCTTCCAACAGTGGGGAAAAACAGCGACTAGAAAACAACTAATGACACCCATAGACCTCTCGCCCGCGACTGGCGGTCGACGCTGCCGCGAAGGCTGCGAGAAGTAAGTTCTATCAGACCACGCGCACTGGTCCAAACATTAGAAGAGAATACCTTGCACCTCTAACGGCAGGCGCGAGGGAAGGAGTAGCACGAAACGCCCTAAGCGAGCTTAGCTGCGACACCGACGCCTTTAAGCCAACATTGCCCCAGACGCCGTGCTATCTCCAGCAGGTCCTGAACTTCACCGACCGCGCGCCAGTAGCCCGAGCCAATCGACTTCACCCGTGCCATCCAGCGATCGGGCCGCGCATCGAACTTCGCCAGCACGCTCGGCGCACTTAAGGCAATGGAACCTCGTTTGGCTGGGCGAACCTGCGTTCCAGTCCACTCCAATAGCGCCAGATACTCACCCAATCGGATCGGCAGACAGGCCACCGAAGAGCCCGCAACGGGCTGCAGCATTGCCTTAGCCGCATCGTGGCTCACGCCCCTCAGTCGAACGTGCGCGCTGGTGTGATGCGACTGGGCCAGATCGCTCGCCATGCCTGCGCGGATTGGATTCAGATCGACATAGGCCATGGCCGCTAGCACCGCGCGATCGTCGCAGAGAACTTGCGCTTTGTATCGCCCCTCCCAGAACCGCCCCTTGCAATCGTCTTCGGCATTGGACGCGCGCGCGATCGGCTCCGCCAGGCAGCGCATTAGCCAGGATAGGTCCCCGAGGCGAGCACGCGCAGCCAACATACGAGATGGGTCAGCCATCAACGCATCGCGCTTGCGCTCATGGGCCTCAGGAGTGCCCTCGCGGGGCGGAAACAGTCGTATCCAGCGCGTCGCCACCTCGGCATCCGTCCATTGCTGTGCAAGGGCCGGCTCCAACTGCACGACCAGATGCAGATGGTTGCTCATCACGGCATAAGCATGAATGGCGATGGCAAAGCACTCAGCCAGCAATCCCAATCGCTGTTCGACCCAAACCTTCCGATGCTCGAAGGACCGACCGGTGTAGCGATCAACTCCACACAGGAACGCTCGACGCACGCAGCGCTGTACGCAATGAAACGTGCCGGCTTGGCCGGGCGGGATTAGCGAAGAGCGGGCCTGTGTCATGAGGCCAGCATCTCGCGTCTGTCGTGCTTGCGCAGCCAGAAAAATCTGAATCGGATGTCAGGCTAGTGTGGAACTGTGGGTGTCCTTGTTCGCGGCCCCTTGTTCGCGGCCAGAACAATCTGAATCGGATGCCAGGCTAGTGTAGAACTATGGGTGTCCTTGTTCAGTGCTCACTCCACAAGAAGCGAACCTGAGTCATACGACCAGCTTCGCCGATTGGCCCCATTCGCACAGCCAGAAAAGACTGATCTGGATGTCAGGCTATTGCGGAACTATGGGTGTCCTTGTTTGTTCACGTCCTTGCCCCCTATTTCGAGCTACGAGCGTCTTCATTTCGGCCATTGACATGAGAGCAGATCATGAGGACCCCTCTCTGCACTATATCGCACAGTAAATTCACATCCTCAGCAGTCAACCGACTCATGTCTAAATCAACAGCCCTAGCAACATCGCACAAAGAGAACAGTCGATCGTAGAGCCCATTCAAATCATCATCCGCACAAAACTTTGGGACAGCCTCATCATTGAAGGTGTTATAAAAATCAGTGCACAAATTCCAGACGTTAAGAGCCAACTCCGGACTAACAACAGTGCCGACCCTAAGCCCATGTAGAAGAGATTCAACATCAAAGTAGCTAGTTTCACTTTCAACCACAAAACCCTTGCTTTCCAAGAGCCCCCTGAGATCCTTATCCCTATCCGACCAAAGCAAGGCATCATTTTCGGTCATGAATTGATCACGACCTGACGGCGATGTCACCCAGGCGAACCAAGTGTCTCTACCCCCAAGGACAAGGCATGTTAGAAATATTTCATCCTGACCATTTAAAATCATCAATAGACTTCCGGGGAAGGGGGAGGCGAGTCATCAAACAATCTGAGAATAATTAGATCCAATGTCGACGGCGGAGACCCATCCGGTTTGAAATAAGTTTCCGCGTACTTTCTAAGTATATTTAAATTTGATCCAGGACCTTTTCCTGGCGCCATATCGGCGTCTCGACATACTCGATATGCGTATTCACTCGGTTTTTCTCCATTTGTAGGAGAGGTACCTCTAGCCCATGACGGGATATCGTTCTTTGGCTTCCCCCCTCTTGGAGTGATACGCAACTGTGGCTGATTGAACCAAGGATGCTGCCTCGCCATTAGAGTGCCCGGACCCGGACCCGTAGGAGGCCGCACTCGCAACGTAAATGGCTTTGCAAATATAACCAGACCGAATGGGTCAATCGCCGACAAAGGTGTCCCATCGACGTAAGCGTATGTGCTGAGTCCGCCACTCAGGCCAATCGGATCCGACTGCACATACCGCCCACTAGAGGGATCGAAGTCCCGGAAGTAGTTGTAATTCAGCCCCGTAGCCGCGTCATACCGCTGCCCCGGGAACCGCATGTCGAGCACGAAGTCCGTGCTGTCCAGGTCCGGGTCCTGATTCGGCGGATCTTTGCCGAACGCCTCGCCC